>NZ_JBBCRA010000001.1:0-2768685 GCF_037149655.1 Microbacterium sp. USHLN272
CCGCGACGGTGGTGCCCCGCGCCGTGAAGGTGGGTACAACCGCGACGGTGGTGCCCCGCGCCGTGAAGGTGGGTACAACCGCGACGGTGGTGCCCCGCGCCGTGAAGGTGGGTACAACCGCGACGGTGGTGCCCCGCGCCGTGAAGGTGGCTACAACCGCGACGGTGGTGCCCCGCGCCGTGAAGGTGGCTACAACCGTGATGGTGCTGCGCCCCGTCGCGAAGGCGGGTACAACCGCGACGGCGGTGCCCCCCGTCGCGAAGGCGGATACGACCGCGACCGCGCGCCCCGCCGCGAAGGCACCGGTGCCGGCCGCTCTTACCCGCAGCGCGGGGGAGCGGGGCGTGAGCGTCCTGTGCAGGCGACGAACGAGCGTCCTCGCTTCGACGAGCCGCAGATTCCCGAAGAGGTCACCGCGCGCGATCTCAACGGCGCCGCGCGCAATGAGCTCAAGACGCTGAGCAAGGAGAACGCCGAGCACGTCGCGCGTCATCTCGCGATGGCGTCGCGACTCATCGACGAAGACCCCGCGCTGGCACACGAGCACGCTCTTGCCGCGTCGCGGAGCGCCGGACGTATCGCGATCGTTCGTGAAACCCTTGGGATCACGGCCTACGCGACCGCGGACTTCGCCCTGGCACTGCGCGAGCTTCGCACCTTCCGTCGCATCTCCGGAAAGGACGACCAGATCGCGCTCATGGTCGACAGCGAGCGCGGCATCGGTCGTCCCGACCGTGCGCTCGAGACCGGACGCTCCGTCGACCGTTCCACGCTGGCGACTCCCGTGCGGGTCGCGCTGGCGATCGCGATGTCGGGTGCTCGTCTCGACCAGGGCGACCTCGAGCTCGCTCTCGGTGAACTCGAGATTCCCGAACTCGACCCCGATCGCGCCTTCGAGTGGAGCCCGGCACTCTTCGCCGCCCGCGCCGCTGTGCTCGAGGATCTCGGTCGTGACGACGAGGCGGCGTTCTGGGCGCACCGCGCGGAGGTCGCCGCCGAAGCACTCGGTATCGACGAGGCAGGCGACGAGGAGATCTTCATCGAGGACGGCCTCATCGAGGGCGACTTCGATGACGACGCCGAAGACGCCGACACGGAGGACGAGACCGCCGCCGAAGCGACTTCGGAGTCCGAAGCGTCAGAAGACTCGGTTCCCGAGTCGGATGCCGTGGACGCCGAGCCATCCGTCGACGACGAGGTGCGCCAGCTCCTCGGCGAGTCTGACGACGACTCCGAGACGCCGGGGGCCTGAGTGGCGCTGTTCTCCAAGAAGCGCGCGGCAGTGACCCCGCTCGACGGGGTCGACACCGTCCTGGCCGACCTCGATGGTGTGGTCTACGCCGGTCCCGGAGCCCTTCCGTACGCGGTCGACAGTTTGAACGAAGCGGCACGTCGTGTGCGTCTCGGGTACATCACCAACAATGCGTCCCGCACGGATGCGTCGGTCGCTGCCCACTTGACCAGCCTCGGTCTCGAGGTCGCGCCGCACGACGTGGTCACCAGCCCTCAGGCGGCGATGCGGCTTCTGGCCGATATCGTCCCCGCTCCCGCCACGATTCTGGTCGTCGGGGGAGACGGCCTCGTCGACGAGCTGCAGAAAGCCGGATACACCGTCACCCGCAGCGCGCAGGACTCTCCGCAGGCCGTCGTGCAGGGCTTCGCACCCGAGGTGGCCTGGACGGATCTCGCCGAAGCATCCTTCGCCTTGCAGCTGCCGGAGGACGAGGGTGGCATCCCCTGGATCGCCACCAACACCGACTGGACGATCCCGCGTGAGAGGGGCGTCGCCCCGGGCAACGGCACGCTCGTCTCGGCAGTGCACACGGCGGTCGGTCGGCTCGCGACCGTGGCCGGAAAGCCCGAGACGCCGATCTTCGACGAGGCCATCGCGCGCTTCGACGCGAAGAAGGCGCTCTTCATCGGTGATCGGCTCGATACCGACATCATGGGAGCCAATCGCGTCGGCATCGACTCCGTGCTCGTGTTGACCGGCATCGACCGTCCGAAGCATGTTCTGGCGGCCCCAGAGGGATCGCGCCCGACGTTCATCGTGAGCGACCTTCGGGAGCTGCACCAGCCGTACCCTGCGACCGTCGAGCGCGACGGCGTCTTCCACGTGAACGGGGCCGCGGTGCGCGTGCACGGCGCCGATGTCGAGATCGTCGCCGACGAGGGGGAGCAGATCGATCTGCTCCGGGCGGGAGCAGCAGCGATCTGGGCGTCCGGAACCCCGGTGTTCGTCCTGAGGGTGCCCGAGCACCTCTACGACGATCCGTTCCACCGTCCCTGATCGCAACCGGAGCCCGGTTCGTCGCCTGCGCCGTGGCGACCGCCGCTGTCCGAGGCGCCGCGTACAGTGGAATCCGTGAGCGAAGATAAGACGAGCACCCCGACCGACGGTCTGTGGAGCCGGCTGCGTCTGATCGAAGGACAGCCGTTGCCCGCGCGCGCCGACGCCTACTCGGCGTTGCACGACGACCTCGCCCGACGCCTCGAGAGCGGGGCGAAACTCGACCCCCGGGAGACGCCGAAACGATGACGCGCCTCGATGCCGCCCTCGCCGCGCGGGGACTCGCTCGTTCGCGCACGCACGCCGCCACTCTGATCGCCGAAGGACTCGTGTCGGTCGACGGCACGCCCGTCGTCAAAGCGTCCACCGCGGTGACGGACTCCTCCGAGATCTCGATCGCAGGCGCCGATCACTATGTCGGTCGGGCCGCGCACAAGCTGATCGCCGCGCTCGACGGCTTCGATGTCGGCGTCGATGGGCGTCTCGCCCTTGACATGGGGGCATCCACCGGCGGCTTCACCCAGGTGCTCCGTGAGCGCGGTGCTCGTCGAGTCCTCGCGGTCGACGTCGGTCACGGACAGCTCGCGCCGTCGATCGCGGCGGACGCCGGTGTCGTCCCGGTCGAGGGGTACAACGTCCGCCACATGACCCCCGGGAATCTCGCGGAGGCGACCGGGGAGCAGGCGCTGCCCGATGTCATCGTCGGTGATCTCTCGTTCATCTCCCTCGAGCTCGTGCTCCTGGCCGTCGCGGGAGTCGCAGCCCCGACGGCAGACATCGTCCTCCTGGTGAAGCCGCAGTTCGAAGTGGGCCGCACCGCGGTGCGCGGTGGACTCGTCACCGATCCGGCGACCCGCGCCGATGCCGTGGCGCGAACCGTGTGGAGCGCGTGGGACGCTGGGCTCGGGATGCTGGGCATCCTTCCCTCCCCGATTCTCGGAACACACGGCAACTCCGAATACCTCGTCCATCTCGCGCCGGGGCGCGGTAGCAATCCGACAGAATGGTTGGATCGCATCAACGCTTTGGCAGGAGGACGATGAACGAGCGCAGCATCCTGGTCGTCGCCCACGCCGGTCGCGCCGACACGGTCGCGGCTGCACGGCGGGTGATCGAATCCCTGCGCGGTGCGGGCGCGCGACCTGTGCTGGCGTCGGACGACCGCTCCGAGCTCGCCGCGGTCGACGCGTTCTTCGCCGACGTCGCCGAGCTGGGCACCACCGTCGATCCCGGAACTCTCGAGCTCGCGATCGTGCTCGGCGGGGACGGCACGATACTGCGGGCGGCCGAGCTCGTGCGAGAGACCGGGGCGCCGGTCCTCGGCATCAACATGGGCCACGTGGGCTTCCTCGCCGAGATCGACCGTGACGATATGGACGACGCCGTGCGGCGCGTGATCGCTCGCGACTACGAGGTCGAAGAGCGTCTGGCCCTCTCGGTGCGCGTCAAGGATGCGGATGGCGCGGTCGTCTACGAGACCTGGGCGCTGAATGAGGCGACGGTCGAGAAGGCCAGCCGTGAGCGCATGATCGAGGTCGTGCTCGAGATCGACGGGCGCCCCCTGTCGAGCTTCGGATGCGACGGAATGGTGATCTCCACGCCCACGGGCTCGACCGCGTACAACTTCTCGGCCGGCGGTCCCGTGATCTGGCCGAGTGTGGAAGCGATCGCCGTCGTGCCACTCTCGGCACACGCGCTGTTCGCCAAGCCTCTCGTCGTCAGCCCCGACGCCGCCGTCGCGATCGAGATGCTCGAGCGTACGGACGGCTCCGGCATCCTCTGGTGCGACGGACGTCGATCCCACGAACTTCCGCCGGGTGCGCGCGTGGTCGCGCGCCGCTCGTCGCGGCCCGTGCGACTCGCTCGTCTTCACCCGACCGCGTTCACGGACCGCCTGGTGCGCAAGTTCCAGCTCCCGGTCGAAGGATGGAGAGGGCAGGAGGTGCCGTCGTGATCGAAGAGATGCGGATGCAGGGACTCGGCGTCATCGATGATGCCGTGCTGCCGCTGGGTCCCGGCTTCACAGCGATCACCGGCGAGACCGGTGCGGGAAAGACCATGGTCGTCACCGGCCTCGGGCTGCTGCTCGGTCAGCGCGCTGATTCCGGCGCGGTGCGCGCCGGGGCCGCCCAGGCATCCGTCGCCGGCGTATGGATCGTGCCCGAGACCGGACCGGTCTCGGAGATCGTGTCGGATGCCGGTGGCGAACTCGAACCGGCCGGCGCAGGTCGCTCCGAGCTCTACGTGTCGCGCACGCTGAGCGCCGAAGGGCGCAGCCGCGCAAGCGTCGGCGGACGAGCGGCCCCGGCGGGCGTGCTCTCGGCACTCGCCGACGAGCTCGTCGTGGTCCACGGCCAGTCCGAGCAGCTGCGGCTGCGATCCGCGGCCGCTCAACGCGACGCCCTCGACCGCTTCGGTGGAGCGCCGATCGCATCCGCACTCCAGGCCTACGTCATTGCGTTCGAGCGTTGGCGGGCGTTGGATGCCGAGATCTCCGATATCAGCGAGAATCGCGACCGCCGCGCCGACGAGGCGACCCGGTTGAGGGAGGCGCTCGCCCTGATCGAGGCGACGGCGCCCGAGGCGGGGGAAGACGAGGAACTCGCCGAACGGGCGGAGCGCCTCGCGAATTCCGAAGAACTCCGGCTCGCGGCATCCGTCGCTCATGGGGCGCTCTCGAACGAAGAGGGGGAGCCCGACGCCTCTGCTCTGGTGGCCGAGGCACGACGCGTGCTCGAGCGGGTGACCGATGCCAAGCTGTCGGCGATCTCCGAGAGCCTCGCCGACATCGGTTACCGCCTGACCGATGTCGCCGGTCTCCTCTCCGCGTACCTGGCCGACCTCGACGAGTCCGGTCCGCACGAGCTCGCGGCCGTCGAAGAGCGGCGTGCCGCCCTCGGCACCCTGATCCGTGCGCACGGCTCCCTCGATGAGGCGCTCGAGGTGTGGCAGACGGGCTCGGCCCGGCTGGCCGAGCTCGACGACGATGACGACCGCCTCGAGCGGCTGCTCGCCGAACGCGACGCCGCTCGCGAAGAGCTCGATGTCGCGGCGGATCGTCTGACCGCGGCGCGCACCGAGGCGGCGGAACGTCTGGGCGCCGCCGTGACCGACGAGCTGCATGCGCTGGCGATGCCGGATGCGCGTCTCTCCGTCGCGGTATCGACGGGATCCGAGAGCACCCATGGTCGTGACGACGTCGCCATCCTGCTCGCCCCGCATCCCGGCGCCGAACCGCGCTCCGTCGCCAAGGGGGCCTCGGGAGGAGAGCTCTCCCGCGTGATGCTGGCGATCGAGGTCGTCATCGCCGCGACCGATCCCGTGCCGACCTTCGTCTTCGACGAGGTCGATGCCGGCATCGGCGGCGCAGCGGCGATCGAGGTCGGGCGGCGACTCGCCCGGCTTGCAGAGAAGTCGCAGGTGATCGCGGTGACGCACCTCGCGCAGGTCGCCGCGTTCGCCACGAACCACCTGTCCGTCGTGAAGTCCAACGACGGAGCAGTCACCGCCTCGAATGTGAGGCGGCTCGACGGTGCGGATCGAGAGGCGGAGATGGCTCGTCTGCTCTCCGGACTCGCCGATTCCGACGCCGCACTGACCCACGCCCGTGAACTACTCAGCCTCGGTCGCTGAACGAACTGTTAGGATAGAAGCCCGTGATGAACTCTTCTTCTGCGGGACCCAACAACGACACCACCAAGCACATTTTTGTGACGGGCGGTGTCGTTTCGTCTTTGGGTAAGGGGCTCACCGCAGCGAGCCTGGGAAACCTGCTCACGGCTCGCGGAATGCGCGTCGTGATGCAGAAGCTCGACCCGTATCTCAATGTCGATCCGGGAACGATGAACCCGTTCCAGCACGGCGAGGTCTTCGTCACCGACGACGGCGCCGAGACCGACCTCGACATCGGCCACTACGAGCGTTTCCTCGACATCAACCTGTCGCAGGCCGCGAACGTCACGACCGGCCAGATCTACTCGCAGGTCATCGCCCGTGAGCGCCGGGGGGAGTACCTCGGCGACACCGTCCAGGTCATCCCGCACATCACCGACGAGATCAAGCGCCGCATGCGTCTGCAGGCGTCGGAGGACCCGCGCCCCGACGTCATCATCACCGAGGTCGGCGGCACCGTGGGCGACATCGAGTCGCAGCCTTTCCTCGAGGCGGCCCGCCAGCTGCGCCACGAACTCGGTCGCGACAGCGTCTTCTTCGTGCACGTCTCCCTGGTCCCGTTCATGGGAGCCTCGGGTGAGCAGAAGACCAAGCCGACCCAGCACTCGGTCGCGGCCCTCCGCCAGGTCGGCATCCAGCCCGACGCGCTCGTGCTCCGCAGCGACCGCCCGGTGAGCGAGAGCAACCGCAACAAGATCGCCCTCATGTGCGACGTCGACGTCGAGGGTGTCATCAACACCGTCGACCTGCCGAGCATCTACGACATCCCGTCCACGCTCAACGACCAGGGCCTCGACTCCTACATCGTGCGCCGCCTCGGACTCGACGCCAAGGCGGCCGATGTCGACTGGACGCGCTGGAACAAGGTGCTGCACGCGGTCCACAACCCCAAGCACGAGGTCACGATCGGGCTCGTCGGCAAGTACATCGACCTGCCCGACGCGTACCTCTCGGTCACCGAGGCGCTGAAGGCGGGCGGCTTCGCGCAGGAGACGAAGGTCACCATCCGCTGGATCCCCTCCGATCTCTGCGAGACGCCCGAGGGTGCGCAGGAGCAGCTGTCGCAGCTGGACGGCATCTGCGTTCCCGGCGGCTTCGGCATCCGCGGCATCGAGGGCAAGCTCGGCGCCCTGCGTTTCGCCCGTGAGCAGGGCATCCCGACCCTGGGCCTGTGCCTCGGGCTGCAGTGCATGGTCATCGAGTACGCTCGCCACGTCGCCGGCATCGAGGGTGCGTCCTCGAGCGAGTTCGACCCCGAGACCTCCGAGCCGGTCATCGCGACGATGGCGGAGCAGGTCGAGATCCTCGACGGCGGCGACCTGGGCGGCACGATGCGTCTGGGCCTCTACCAGGCGGCTCTCGCCGAGGGGTCGCTCGCACGCGAGGTGTACGGCGCGCCGCAGGCATCCGAGCGTCACCGTCACCGCTACGAAGTGAACAACGCCTACCGCGGTCGTCTGTCCGACGCCGGCCTGGTCTTCTCGGGTCTGAACCCCGAACTCGACCTGGTCGAGTACGTCGAGCTGCCGCGCGACGTGCACCCGTACTACATCGCCACCCAGGCTCACCCCGAGCTGCGTTCGCGCCCGACCGACCCGCACCCGCTGTTCCGCGGTCTCGTCGGCGCAGCCATCGATCGCCACCGCGCGAGCGAGCTGTTCGATGTCGACGCGGCCGCCGATGCCTGAGACTCACGTCGACGCGGGCGATCTCCACGACGAGCCCTTCGAACCCGAGGTCCTGCAGAGCGACCTCGCGTTCGAGGGCGCCGTGTGGGACGTCCGCGACGACCGGGTGCGTTACGGCGACGGTGAGATCCGTCGCCAGTACGTCGCTCACACCGGTGCGGTGGCGATCCTCGCGCTCGACGACGACGAGCGCGTGCTGCTCATCCAGCAGTACCGGCATCCGATCCGTCACCGTGACTGGGAGCTGCCCGCCGGGCTCCTCGACGTGCCGGGGGAGGAGCCGCTGGAAGCGGCTCGCCGAGAGCTCGCCGAAGAGGCCGACCTCACCGCTTCCCAGTGGGTGCCGCTCGTCGCCTCGTGGACGACTCCAGGCGGAAACGACGAGCTCATCCACATCTTCCTCGCGACGGGACTCTCGGATGCCGAGACTCCGCATGCGAGAGAAGACGAAGAGGCCGACATCCGAGTCGAGTGGGTTCCTCTGGCGGATGCCGTCGACGCGGTGCTCGCCGGGCGCATGCGCAACGGCATCCTGAGCCTGGGCGTGATGGCGGCGACGCTGAGGCTGCGCGACCGGGGCTGAGGATGCTGCTCGCGCGCGCCCTCGACTCTTATCTGCGTCACGTCACGATCGAGCGCGGCTTGAGCAACCACACGGTCTCCGCGTACCGGCGGGACCTTGACGGATACATCGCCTGGTTGTCGGAGCAAGGTGTCACGGACACCTCCGAGGTCACGGCCCAGGTGATCGGCCGGTTCATCGAGGAGCGCTCCTCGGAGGTGCCGCCGCCTGCCGCGACCAGCCTCGCGCGACTGCAGTCGTCCGTGCGCGGATGGCACCGGTACGTTGCCCGCGAGGGTATCGAACAGGACGATCCGAGCGGGCGCCTGCGGCCGCCGAAAGCCCCGCGGAGACTGCCGAAGGCGCTGACGATCGACCAGGTCGAGAGGTTGCTCCAGGCGCCCCCGTCGGAGGAGCCGATCGGGATCCGCGACCGTGCGCTTCTCGAGCTGCTCTACGCGACCGGTGCGCGCGTGTCGGAGGCGGTCGGACTCGACGTCGACGACCTGGCCCACGGCGATGTGCTGCGTCTGCGCGGCAAGGGGTCGAAGGAGCGCATCGTTCCCATCGGGTCGTTCGCCCGCGACGCCGTTGACGCCTATCTCACTCGGGTGCGTCCGGGGCTCGCTACGAAGGGGCGGGCATCGGCGCGCCTCTTCCTCGGAGCGCGGGGGGCGCCGCTCTCGCGGCAGAGCGCCTGGCTGGTGATCCGTTCGGCCGCCGAGCGTGCGCAGATCACCGCCGAGGTCTCGCCGCACACGCTGCGCCACTCGTTCGCCACGCACCTCCTCCAGGGCGGAGCGGATGTGCGCGTCGTGCAGGAACTCCTCGGGCACGCCTCCGTGGCGACCACCCAGATCTACACGCACGTCTCTGTCGACACCCTCCGCGACATCTACGCGACCTCGCACCCGCGCGCCCGCTGACGCGGAGCACACCTCGCAGCGGCGCCCCGAGGCCGCTCCAACGTGCGATGCACGGAGAGCAGAAAAGCGTCAAGTCATCCTTTCGGCGGACGCGAGAATCTCGCCTCACTCTCTACTGTGGATACTTCCGGCCATCGTCGGTCGCACAAAGGAGTCTTGACATGCGTTCCACCGTTCCTCTCGCCGCGCTCGCGGCGACCGCCATGGTGCTCGTCCTCTCGGGCTGCGGAGGCGCGTCCTCCGACGAGCTGTCCTACGAGGACTCGCCCCTGAACGAGTACCTCGCCGCGGCATGGGGCAGCGACCTCTCGCCCGAGGAGCAGCAGAAGAAGTTCGACGAGCAGCAGGTCAAGGTCGAGGAACTGATCTCGGAGTGCATGTCGGAGGAGGGATTCGAGTACGTCCCGAACACCAGCAGCGGCGGCGTGATGACCAGCGACGGCGGCGAGTGGGAGCCGGACAAGCGGGAATGGGTCGAGAAGTACGGCTACGGCTACGTCAACAGCCCGTTCGCCGAGCAGCAGGACGAGGGCCCCACCGACCAGGAGTACGTCGACCCGAACGCGGACTACGTCTCGTCGCTCTCGGAGTCCGAGCAGACGGCGTTCTACGAGGTGCTGTACGGCCCGCCGCAGGAGGAGTCCGAGATGTCGGAGGACGGCAGCTACGAGTACAACTGGGAGACGGCCGGATGCCAGGGCTGGGCGCAGCACGAGCTCGAGGGCGATGACCCGTGGCAGGCCGAGGAGTTCGCCGAGCTGCGCGCCAACATGGAAGAGCTGTGGACGACGTCGCAGGACGCACCCGAGCTCGTCGATCTGAACGCGGAGTGGGCCTCTTGCATGGCCGACAAGGGCGAGCCCGGATTCGAGAAGCAGATGGATGCCGGTCAGTCGATCATCGACGATCAGAACGCGCTGTACGACGCGGCCTACGGTGACGGCTCCGAGCAGGTCGACCTCGATTCGCCCGATTTCGTCGACCCGAGCGAGAGCCCGGAGATGAAGGAACTGGGTGAGCGGGAGATCGCCCTCGCCCTCGTCGATCTCGAGTGCCGCGAGAAGACGTCGTTCACGAAGAAGTCGATGGAGATCCAGTTCGCACTGGAAGAGAAGTTCATCGCCGCCAACAAGGCCGACCTCGACGCCTTCAAGGCCGCCGCCGAGCAGAGCAAGTGATGCGCGACGACGAGACCCCGACGACTCAGATCCCCGCAGAGGGAAGCGACGCCGGGGCGGGGGAGAACTCTGCCACGGGGGAGACGACGACGTTCACCGACCTGATCGACGGTCCCGACGGTGCGAGCGCGGATTCCGCGGACGGCACCGCCGACGACGTCGCGGGAACGACGAACACTTCGCGGGTGAGCGGGTGGGGCCGCGTGCTCCGCGGCAACCGCACCCTCTGGATCGTGGCGCTCGGGGCGGTGGTCTGCCTGGTGGCCGGGCTGCTGGTCGGGCGCTTCCTGCTCTCGCCCGATGCGTCGAGCGCGGATGCGCCCGAGCCCGGTCTCGTGACCGCTCCGGTGGAGTTCGGTCCGTTGAGCAACGACGTCACCCTGCGGGCGGACGTCGGATACGCGGATGCCGTCGACGTCAAGATCGATACCTCGACGCTCACCGGCGGCGCCGTCGTCACCGGGAAGACGCCGGAGGTGGGTGCCACGCTCGAACCGCTGTCGGTCGCGCTCGAGATCGTCGGACGCCCGGTGATCGTCCTGCCCGGAGAACTTCCGGCGTATCGCACCCTGCGTTTCGGCGTCTCGGGTCCGGATGTTCTGCAGCTGAAGCAGGCGCTCGCGAGCGTCGGCATCGGCGCCGGCGACGTGAATTCCAACATGTTCGACCAGGCCACCGCCGAGGGGATCGCGCAGCTCTACGCGCAGGCCGGGTACCCGGTGCCGGAATCCGAGGAGGGGACCGCCGATGGCGTGCGGTCCGCCGAAGAGGCCGTCCGTTCCGCGCAGTCCGGAGTCGCTGACGCCGAGAAGGCGCTGACCGCCGCGGGAGCGGGCCCGACCCCGGTCGAAGCCTTCCAGGCGGACGTCGCGGTGCAGACGGCCGTGGAGGCGCTCGACGCCGCGCGCGCCGCCGGCGAAGGAGTCCCTGCCGCGGAGCGCGCCCTGCACACGGCGAACCTCGAACGGGATGCGATCTGGGCGCCGCGGGACACGAGCAGTGAAGCATCCGCTCTGGAGAGCGCGCGCGCCGCGGTGACCTCGGCCAACGAGGCGCTCGAGGAGGCGCGTCAGAAGGCGCTTCCCTTCCTGCCTGCCAGCGAGGTGCTGTACCTCACCGAACTTCCGCGTCGTGTGGACGCGGTGAACGTGCAGCGCGGCTCGATCGTCGAGGGCGCAGCGATGACCGTGTCGGGCGCGACCGTTCGTCTCACCGGGGCTGCAGCCGAGGCCGATGCCCGTCTGCTGGAGGCGGGAGCCGAGGCGGCGTTCGAGCTGCCGGACGGTACCGAGCACCGTGCAGTGATCGCGACGCTCAAGGAGGGCAAGGACAGCAGTGCTCGGTGGTCGGTGATCCTCGAACCGGACCCGCTCACGCCCGAGCAGATCAGCCAGCTCCAGGGAAGCAACGTCCGGGTCAAGATCGCGGTCGGAGCCACGGATGGCGACGTTCTCTCGGTGCCGCTCGCGGCACTCACCGCCGGCCCCGGGGGTGAGTCGCGCGTCGAGGTGGTCGAGTCCGATCCCCGAGAGGGCGAGGACGCCACGACACGCCTCGTCGTCGTCGAGCCCGGTCTGGCGGCCAAGGGGGCCGTCGAGGTGACCCCGGTCGATGGTGAACTCGACGAGGGCGATCTCGTGGTGGTGGGCCGGTGACGGCCGCGCCGCCGCTGGTCGAGCTCCGTGACGTGACGCGTTCGTTCCCCGGGCCGCCCGAGGTCCAGGCGTTGAAAGCGGCCACGCTGAGTGTGGCGGCGGGCGACTACATCTCGATCGTCGGACCCAGCGGATCCGGCAAGTCGACCATGCTCAACCTGCTCGGGCTGCTCGACCGGCCCAGCGTCGGGGAGTATCGGCTGGCAGGATCGCTCACGGGAGACCTGTCGGACGACGAGCGTGCGGCGGTGCGAGCCCGATTCATCGGCTTCGTCTTCCAATCGTTCCATCTGCTTCCTCGACGCAGCGTGCTCGACAACGTGCTCATGCCCATGCTCTACAGCGGTGTGCCGCGGCGCGAACGCGAGGACCGGGCGCGCGAGGCGCTCTCCCGGGTGGGCCTCGGACACCGCATCGACTTCTTCCCGAACTCGCTGTCCGGCGGCGAGCGGCAGCGCGTCGCCGTTGCGCGCGCGGTCGTCAGCGGACCCCAGCTGCTGCTGGCCGATGAGCCGACGGGCAACCTCGACCAGCGCACTTCCGGCGAGGTCATGGAACTCTTCGAGGAGCTCAACGCGGACGGGCTCACTCTCATCGTCATCACGCATGACGATGCGGTCGCGCGCCGCGCCGGGCGGAGCATCCGCATCTCCGACGGCCGATTGAGCGAGCTGTGATGCGCCTGCTCCGGCGTCGACGCAGAGATGCCGGGTCGACGAACGTTCCGGCCGAGGGCACGACAGCCGAGAACTCCGCGTCCGAGAGCGCAGCCCCCGAGAACGCGGCGCCCGAGAACGCGGCGACGGCGCTCCTGCCGTCGGTGAAGCATGCCGATCGGTTCACGTTCCAGGACCTGGTCGCCGAGGCGACGGCCGATATCGGATCGAGGCCCGCCCGTCTGGTGATGACGATCCTCGGAACCGTGCTCGGCATCGCCTCGCTGGTCGCGACGCTCGGGTTCGCCCAGACGGCGGCGGCGCAGATCGCCGCGCAGTTCGACGGAGTCGCAGCGACCCAGGTCGTCGTCACGCCGGCGAAGGCGCAGTCCGGCCGGGAGAACACGACCGTCGCTGCCGGACGACTGCCCTGGGACGCCCCGGAGCGCGTGAAACTCCTCGCCGGTGTCGACAGCGCGGCTCTCATCGCCGACGTCGAACTCGCCGACGGCGAGACGATCACGGCCGTGCCGGTGAACGATCCCTCGGCCCCGATCACGGCCTCGCCGAAGCTGTTCGCGACGACCCAGGACCTGCCGGATGCCGTCGACGGGGAACTCGTGACGGGACGCTTCTTCGACGACGGTCACGACGAGCGGGGTGATCGCGTGGCGGTTCTCGGCCAGCGCGCCGCGGAGCGGATGGGGATCAATCGTGTCGATTCCCAGCCGTCGATCTTCATCGCCGGCGTGTCGTATTCCGTCATCGGCATCATCGACGGGATGGAGAGGCGCTCCGAGTTCGTCGACGGGGTGATCATCCCGCAGGGAGCGGCACGCGCGGACTTCGGATTGGCCGCGCCGTCGGAACTGGCGATCCACATCGTCGTCGGTGCGGGGCCTCAGGTCGCCGAGCAGTCGGTGCTCGCGCTCCAGCCCGACGACCCGGAATCACTGGACGCGCGCGCGCCGGCGGCATCCTCCGACCTCAGCCAGAACGTGCAGGCCGATGTGAACGTCGTCTTCCTCATCCTCGGGATCATCGCGCTTCTCGCCGGTGGGCTCGGGATCGCGAACGTCACCCTGCTCTCGGTCATGGAGCGCGTCGGTGAGATCGGTCTCCGTCGGGCGCTGGGCGCGACGCGCCGCCAGATCGGCGGGCAGTTCATGGTCGAGTCGATCGTGATCGGCTTCATCGGGGGGATCATCGGCTCCGCCCTCGGGGTCGTCGCGGTGATCGTGGTCGCGGCCGTCCAGGGGTGGTCGCCGGTCACCGACCCGCTGATCGCCGTCGCCGGGATCTTCCTGGGGGCGCTGGTGGGATGGGGATCGGGCTGGTATCCGGCACGGCGCGCCGCACGCATCGAGCCGGTCGCCGCGTTGCGCGGCGTGTGAGGGAGAGGGCGACCGCTAGAATCGAGCAAGCACGAAGGAGCAGGAGAACCGGTGGCGGAGAAAGCGGCGAAGTCCAGGGCGACGGCCAAGAAGGTCGACGAGACACCCATGGGACCCACCGGACGGCCCTATCACGGGTTCGACACACCCGAACCGTTGAGCTCCCACGGTCCCGCGAGGATCATCGCGCTGTGCAACCAGAAGGGTGGCGTCGGTAAGACGACGACGACCATCAACCTCGCCGCAGCCCTCGCCGAGTACGGGCGCAAGGTGCTCGCGGTCGACTTCGACCCGCAGGGCGCCCTCTCCGCAGGCCTGGGCATCCAGACGCACGACGTGCCGACGATCTACGACCTGCTGCTCGACACCAAGCGCGACGCGAACGACGCGATCGTCCACTCCAGCGTCGAGAACCTCGACGTCCTGCCCGCGAACATCGATCTGTCCGCCGCCGAGGTGCACCTCGTGAACGAGGTCGCCCGCGAGACGATCCTCGCCCGGGTGCTCCGCCAGGTCGCGGGGGAATACGACGTCATCCTCATCGACTGCCAGCCGTCGCTCGGCCTGCTGACGGTGAACGCTCTCACCGCGGCGCATGGCGTGATCATCCCGCTCGAGTGCGAGTTCTTCGCGCTGCGCGGTGTCGCGCTCCTGATCGAGACGATCGACAAGGTGCGCGATCGGCTCAACCCCTCGATCACGATGGACGGCCTGCTCGCGACGATGTACGACCCGCGCACCCTGCACTCGCGCGAGGTGCTCGAACGCGTCGTCGAGGCGTTCGGCGACGACGTGCTCGAGACCGTGATCGGTCGCACCGTGAAGTTCCCCGATGCATCGGTGTCGGGTGTCCCCATCACCGAGTTCGCGCCGGAGCACGCCGCCGCACAGGCGTATCTGCGACTGGCGCGGGAGCTGGTCGCCCGTGGCGCCGTCGCCTGATTCCGAGTACGACGCCACCCTCGCGCCCGACGGCACCGCCCCTGCGCCGGAAGGCGCTTCACTCGCGCCCGAAACCGACGCCGCTCTCATCGAGCAGCAGTCGGCATCGGATCCCGGATTCCGCGTCTCGCTGTCGAACTTCGATGGACCGTTCGACCTGCTCCTGAACCTCATCTCCAAGCACGAGATGGACATCACCGAGGTCTCGCTGAGCGCGGTGACCAATGAGTTCATCGCCTACCTGCGCGACCTCGACGGCGATGAGGAGCTCGACCAGGCCTCCGAGTTCCTCGTGGTCGCGGCGACGCTCCTCGACATGAAGGTGGCGGGGCTGCTGCCGCAGGGCGAACTGGTGGATGCCGAGGCCGTGGCGTTGCTCGAGGCTCGCGACCTGCTCTTCGCACGTCTGCTGCAGTACCGCGCCTTCAAGGAGGTGTCGGCCTGGTTCTCGCGCTGCCTCCAGCGGGAGGACCGTCGGCACGTGCGCGCGGTGCGGCTCGATGAGAAGCACCGTCGCAAGACGCCCGAGCTCGTGTGGTCGCTCACCGCCGACGACTTCGCCGCGCTCGCGCTCCTCGCGTTCGCGCCGAAGGAGATCCCGCACGTCGGCCTCGATCATCTGCATGCGCCGCTGGTGAGCATCCGCGAGCAGGCGGCGATCGTCGTGACGCTCCTCCGCGGCACCGAGTCGCTGAGCTTCCGCGAGCTCGTGGCGGGGGTCAGCGAACCCGGCATCGTGGTCGCCCGGTTCATCTCGGTGCTCGAGCTCTATCGGCACGCGGCACTCTCCTTCGAACAACTGGAACCGCTCGGCGAGCTGACGCTGCGCTGGGCCGCCGACTCCTGGTCGGACGAGACACTCGCGAGCCTGGGGGCCGACTATGACCGATGACGTGACCGCCGCCGAGACCGTGAGCCGCCCCGAGACCGCGAGTGGCACCGAGACCGAGCAGACGCCGTCGACGCCCCTGACGGAGCGCATCGAGGCGATCCTGCTCATCATCGACGAGCCGATCGGACTCGTGGCCCTCGCCGCCGCGGTCGGGTCGCCCGTGCCGGCCGTTCGGCAGTCGCTCGAGACGCTGGTCGACGACTACGACGGCCGCGGACAGGGGCCCCGGCGCGGCTTCGAGTTGCGCGAGGTCGGTGGGGGCTGGCGCCTCTACGTGCGCGAGGACCATGATGACCTGATCGCCGAGTTCGTCGGCGGGCAGGCGCCGGCGCGACTGTCGCAGGCCGCGCTCGAGACCCTCGCCGTGATCGCCTACAAGCAGCCCGTCACTCGCAGCCAAGTGGCATCGATCCGCGCGGTGAACGTCGACTCGGTCGTGCGCACGCTGCTCGCCCGTGGCCTGATCACCGAACTGTTCGCCGATTCCGAGACCGGCGCCATCAACTACGGCACGACCGAGGCGCTGCTCCAGCATCTCGGAATCAACTCGCTCGACGAGTTGCCCCCCATCTCTCCGTTGCTCGACGACGGTGCCGATGGGTTCGACGAAGGGACCATCCGATGACCGATTCCGAAGCGCCGCAGGGCGTCCGCCTGCAGAAGGTGCTGGCCGCGGCCGGTGTGGCCTCCCGTCGTGTCGTCGAGGAGTACATCGTCGCGGGTCGCATCCGCGTGAACGGCGAGGTCGTGAGCGAGCTCGGACGCCGCATCGACCCCGAGACAGATCTGGTCGACGTCGACGGCACGGCGATCCAGCTCGACGTCTCGAAGCGCTACGTCATGCTCAACAAGCCCACCGGCGTCGTCAGCAGCATGCGCGACGAGAGCGGTCGTCCCGACCTGCGTCGGTTCACCGACCAGTACGAGGAGCGCCTCTACAACGTCGGACGCCTGGACGCGGAGACCAGCGGTCTGCTGATCCTCACGAACGACGGGGAGCTCGCGCACGTGCTCGCCCACCCGTCGTTCGGTGTCACCAAGGTGTACATCGCCAAGGTCGAGGGCACCGTCACGGCGCAGACCATCGCGAAGCTGACGGCCGGGTTCGACCTCGAGGACGGGCACATCCGCGCCGACAAGGCCCGCCTCCTCGACACCTCGCGCGGATCGAGTCTCGTCGAGCTCACGCTGCACTCCGGCCGCAACCGCATCGTGCGTCGCATGATGGCCGCGGTGGGCCACCCGGTCACCGAACTGGTACGTCGTCAGTTCGGGCCGCTCCACCTGGGAACGCTCCCGGCAGGAAAGTCGCGCGAACTGGGTAAAATCGAACTCGGCGCGCTGCTCACTCTGTCGCGCCGTGATTCCGGTGTCGCCTCGGCGCCAGGCGAGCAACAGGAGAACGAGTGACCGACACGTCCAGTGCGTCCAGCGTGCGATCGACGTCCGTCGACGCTGCTCGTCGTCCGGGATCCGAACGATCGGCGGTCGCCCCGCGTCTGTCGGGGACTGTTCGTGTCGTGGGCGCCGGACTCCTCGGCGCGAGCGTCGGACACGCGCTTCGGGCGAAGGGCATCGACGTCGTCCTGACGGACTCGTCGCCCGCGCAGCTGCGTCTCGCCGTCGACTACGGCGCCGGCCGCCTCGCCGCAGAAGACGATCGTCCCCGCCTCATCGTGGTCGCCGTGCCGCCGGACGTGACGGCCGACGTCGTCCAGGCGGAGCTCGCGCAGTACCCGGATGCCGTCGTCACCGACGTCGCGAGCGTGAAGCTCGAGCCGTTCCGCGAGCTGCAGGAACGCGGTGTCGATCTCGCTCGCTACATCGGTTCGCATCCGCTCGCCGGGCGCGAGCGCGGGGGAGCGATCTCCGCGCGCGCCGACCTGTTCATCGGGCGCCCCTGGGTCGTGTGCCGTGACGGTGACACCGCCGCCGCCGACCTCGCTCTCGTGGAGGCGCTCGCCCTCGACGTCGGCGCCATGCCGTTGGAGATGACCCCCGAGGAGCACGATCGGTCGGTCGCTCTCACCTCGCACGTTCCGCAGGTCGTCGCGAGCCTGCTCGCCGGGCGCCTGGCCGAGG
Organism: Microbacterium sp. USHLN272; assembly: GCF_037149655.1. NCBI lineage: Bacteria > Bacillati > Actinomycetota > Actinomycetes > Micrococcales > Microbacteriaceae > Microbacterium > Microbacterium sp. USHLN272. The sequence continues at coordinate 17,938 of NZ_JBBCRA010000001.1, forward strand.
CCGACGAGGGTTCCCTCCGACTGTCGGGCCAGGGCGTGCGCGACACGACGCGCATCGCGGCATCCGCTCCGGAGCTGTGGGTGCAGATCCTCGGCGCGAACGCCGGGCCCGTCGTCGAGATCCTCGATTCCCTGGCCGCCGACCTGCGTGAGGTGTCGGACGCGCTGCGCGACCCGGGCGCCGCGGGTGCCCGTCGTGTCGTCGCGGAGACGATCCGCCACGGCAATGACGGCGTCGACCGGCTCCCCGGCAAGCACGGCCAGAACCGGCGCTTCGAATCGCTCGTCGTGATGATCGATGACACCCCCGGTCAGCTCGGCCGCCTGTTCGGTGAGCTCGGCGAGCTCGGCGTGAACGTCGAGGACCTGCGTCTCGAGCACTCGCCGGGCGCGCAGTTCGGCCTCGCCGAGATCAGCGTCGAACCGGCGTCGTTGCACGGCGCGATCTCGGGGCTTCAGGAACGTGGATGGCGGATTGCGGGAAACACCAATGACTGACACCTCTCTCGACCGGTCCGCCGCCGACACCTCGGCCGTGGACTTCATCGCGATCGACGGTCCCGCAGGCTCCGGAAAGTCGAGCGTGTCGAAGGCGGTCGCGCGGCGCCTCGGCTTCGGCTACCTCGACACCGGATCCGCCTACCGGGCGCTCGCGTGGCACGTGCTCGACCGGGGCGCTGACACGGCGGATGCCGACGCGGTGCTCGCCGCGGCATCCGACTTCCCCGTGCGTCTCGGGCTCGACCCCGACGACCGCACCGTGCGCGTCGGCGACGTCGACATCACCGATGCGATCCGCGAACCACGGGTGTCGGGCGCCGTGAGCGGTGTCGCCCGCGTGCCCGCCGTGCGGGCCCAGGTCAACGATCTCTTCCGCTCCCTCGTCGCCGAGGCGCCGTATCCGGCCGTCGTCGTCGAGGGCCGCGACATCACGACGGTCGTCGCCCCCGACGCACCCGTCCGCATCCTGCTGACCGCCGCCCCCGAAGTGCGGGCCGCACGCCGAGCCGGTGAACTCGCCGGCGAGAACGCGGATGCCGTCGCCGCTGCCTTGCACAAGCGCGACGCCTCCGACAGCGCCGTCGTCGACTTCCTCAACGCCGCGGACGGCGTCGAGGTCGTCGACTCGACGGAGCTCGATTTCCCCCAGACCATCGATGCCGTCCTCACGGTGATCGAACGACTCCGAGGAGCACACCGTGGCTGACGAAGAATACGAAGGCGGCCCTGACCGTCTCGCCGAGAAGATGGAGGAGCTCGACGAGCACCTCGCCGAACAGCGCGCCGAGACGCTGCGCGCCGGCCTCGCCGACTACGAGCTCGACGACGAGGATGCCGCGCTCCTCGCCGGTGTCGAGCTGGGCGAGGACGGGATCCAGTTCCTGCCCGCGCTGCCCGTCGTCGCGATCGTCGGGCGCCCGAACGTCGGCAAGTCGCAGCTCGTGAACCGCATCCTCGGCCGCCGCGAGGCCGTCGTCGAAGACACCCCCGGCGTCACCCGCGACCGCGTCACCTACAAGGCGGAGTGGGCGGATCGCCGCTTCACCCTCGTCGACACCGGTGGGTGGGAGCCGGATGCCCGCGGCATCGATCGCTCCGTCGCCGCGCAGGCCGAGGTCGCGATCGATCTGTCCGACGTCGTGCTGTTCGTCGTCGACGCGATGGTCGGTGCCACGTCGACCGATGAGCACGTCGTGAAGCTGCTGCGAAAGAGCGGCAAGCCGGTCTTCCTCGTCGCCAACAAGATCGACGACGCGCGCCAGGAGCCCGAGGCCGCAGCCCTCTGGAACCTCGGTCTCGGCGAGCCGCACCCGGTCTCGGCCATCCATGGACGTGGCGTCGCGGATCTGCTCGACGAGGTGCTCAAGAAGCTGCCCGAGGTCTCCGCGGTCGCGAAGGCCGAGATCGGCGGACCGCGTCGCGTCGCGATCCTCGGCCGCCCGAACGTCGGCAAGTCGTCGCTGCTCAACAAGGCCGCGGGCGAAGAGCGCGTCGTGGTCAACGACCTCGCCGGCACCACCCGCGACCCGGTCGACGAGATCGTCGAGCTGGGCGGAAAGCTGTGGACGCTGGTCGACACCGCCGGCATCCGTCGTCGAGTGCACATGGCGCAGGGCGCCGACTTCTACGCGTCGCTGCGAACCTCGGCCGCTCTCGAGAAGGCCGAGGTCGCCGTGGTCGTGCTCGACGTCTCGGAGACGATCAGCGAGCAGGACGTGCGCATCATCGATCTCGTGCTCGAGTCGGGCCGCGCGCTCGTACTGGCGTTCAACAAGTGGGACCGTCTCAATGACGACGACCTCGAGAACGCCGATCGTCGTCGTTACCTCGAGCGCGAGATCGAGCAGGATCTCGCGCACGTCGCCTGGGCGCCGCGCGTGAACATCTCGGCGAAGACCGGCCGTCACCTCGACAAGCTGGTGCCCGCGCTCGAGACGTCGCTGGAGAACTGGGATCGCCGAATCCCCACCGGTAAGTTCAACGCCTTCCTCGCCGAGCTCGTGGCCGAGCACCCGCACCCGCTGCGCGGTGGTAAGCAGCCGCGCATCCTCTTCGGGACGCAGGCGTCGACGCGTCCGCCGACGTTCGTGCTGTTCACGACGGGATTCCTCGACCCGGGTTACCGCCGGTTCATCCAGCGCCGCCTGCGTGAGCTGTACTCCTTCGAGGGAACGCCGATCGTCATCAACATGCGCGTGCGCGAGAAGCGCCAGCGCTGATCCTCGTTCTCCTGAAGCGGGCGCATCCTCTCCGAGGTTGCGCCCGCTGTCGCATGTCAGAGGCTTCTGCGGCGGGCTCCATCGGGCGAGCGCTGTTTTCTCTCTGTGACCGATTCGATGCCCGGACGCGGCGGCTGTGACAGGGTGGAGGGGTGACGATCGTTCCCCCCGCTTTCGATGAGCCGCGCCGCCCGGAGGGGCCGCGCGATCCCGGGGATGCCTGGGTCGTCGCCGACTCGGGGGAGCGGTACTGGGGGCGTTTCGGCGCTGCCGGGCTGTTGGCCGTGGATGCCGAACGCGGGGTGCTGCTGCAGCACCGCGTCGCCTGGAGCCATTTCGGCGGCACCTGGGGCCTGCCGGGCGGCGCGCTGCACGAGGGCGAGAGCTCGATCGTCGGCGCGTTGCGCGAGGCACGGGAAGAAGCGGGAGTGCCCGATGGCGCCGTCCGCCCGCGATTCACCAGCGTGCTCGATCTCGAGATCTGGTCGTACACGACCGTCGTCGCCGATGTGCAGACACCCTTCGAGCCTGTGATCAGCGACCCGGAGAGCGTCGCGCTCGAGTGGGTGGCCATCGACGACGTGGAGTCCCGGCCGCTGCATCCCGGTTTCGCCCGCGCCTGGCCGGAGCTGCGCCGCCTTCTGGAAGAGCGCGTGGCCCTCGTCGTCGATGCGGCCAACGTGGTCGGGTCGGTTCCCGACGGCTGGTGGAAGGATCGTGCCGGCGCCGCCGAGCGACTGGCCGGGCGGCTGGACGGCGTCGCAATCGCGGCCCCCGAGCTGGGCGTCGGCGGAACCGAATGGTTCCCGGAGGTGTCGCTCGTGGTCGAGGGCCAGGCGCGCGCGCTCGACGCGCATCCGCACGGAGTCTCGATCGTGCGCGCGGATGCCGCCGGTGATGACGCCATCGTCGCCGAGGTCGAGAAGCGCGTCGGTTCCGGAGCGAACGTCTTCGGGGTCACGAGCGACCGCGAGCTCGCCGACCGCATCCGGCGGACCGAGCCGGCGCAGGTGCGCTCGGCTGGATGGCTGCTCGAGCGACTCTGAACGAGTCCGCCGCTGCGGTGTTCCCGGAGCGGACGTCAGCGGAGGAAATCGTCCGATCCGCGCTCGGACCGCGCGTGCAGGCGATCGATCTCCCGACGCTCGCGTTTGGTCGGGCGCCCGGCCCCGCGGTCGCGGAGGCCGAGTGCCGCCTGCGGCTCGCGCTCGGGGGTTCGGTCATCGTAGGCGACGGCGGCGAGGGGTGCGCCGACGCGCTTGACGATCAGCTGCCGCACGAAGAGGATGCGGTCGAATCCGGCGATGCGGATGCGCACCTCATCGCCGATCTTGAGAGCCTGCGCCGCCTTGACCTTGTCGCCGTTGACGCGCACATGCCCTGCACGGCACGCCGTGGTCGCAGCGGAGCGGGTCTTGTAGACGCGCACCGCCCAGAGCCAGCTGTCGACGCGTGCGGTGGTGCTCATGGAGTGCTCCTGCGGGTGAGAGCGGCGATGGTGCCGGCGATGAGGAGGCCCTGCCCGAGCGTGTAGGTCAGCATCACGACGGGGCTGCCCCAGGGGGAGACGACCTCGGGGAGGAAGAGGCGGAAGGCGAGGACCGTGTCGCTCGCGAGGAAGAAGGCGCCGCCGACCGCGATGGTCGAGGTGCTGCGTGCCGAGCTGGCCGCGGTCCCCGCGAGGACGAGGCCGTAGATCGCCAGAGCGAGGAGGAGTCCGTCGGTGTGCGGTCCGAGAATCGTCAGCATCGCGATCCACCAGACGGCGTAGACCAGCGTCCACCACGGCAGCGGCCTCTGGGCAAGGAGCCGAAGGAAGAGTGCGATGTAGGCCAGGTGAGCAAGACCGAAGAAGCCGAGCATCAGCGGCAGCTCGGGAAGCGCGGGGAAGAAGGCGCCCGCGCTGTCGCCCAGCCACGAGAAGACGAGCGCCGCAGCCAGGAGCCACGTGGCCTGCGGGGATCCGATCCGCCGCGCGAAGACGATCAGCGGGACGGCCAGTAGCGGCATCAGCAGGATCTTCGTCGGTCCCGCCGCCGGGCTGTCGATGGCCAGAAGGATGACGTGCACGACCGAGACGATGGCGTAGGGCGTGAAGGCCCAGACCAGCGCGGGGGAGAGGACGCGTCGGGGCATCCCCCCATCGTAGAGTCGCGGCGGGCCGGCGGACGGGTCAGGACTCGATAGGTCAGGACTCGACGGTAACGTGCGTGAGGGTGTCGTCATCGCCGAGATGGGCGGCGGGCCAGTAGCCCTCGGGGAAGTGCGTGCCGCAGGTGTCGGTCAGGTGGAGCACGATCGTGCCGTCGGCCGACGCCTCGATCGCTTCGAGCGCCAGGTCGGATGCCGCTTCGTCGAGTTCGAACGGTTCGGGGTCGCCCTGACTGAAGGCCGTGACCACCGCATCGGATGCGCGGCGCTGAATCGAGTCGATGTCGGCGACGACGGCGCGGAGGCGGGGGAGTCGTGCGCGGGATTCCTCCGCCGACGTCCCCTCGAGCATGAGCTCGATCGAGGAGTCGTCCCGGACGAGCGATCCGCCGTACCAGTCGTGTGTAAGCACCGTGCCGTCGGTGAGTCCGGTCGTCGCGCGGGTGAAGGTGCCGAGCTCGGCGTCGTCGATGATCGGATGCTCGTCGCTCATGGCTCCACGCTATCGGTCGACGCAGGTGCGTCCACGCTCACTTCGCGAGGTCGAGCGTCACGAGCGGACGCCCGGTCTTCAGCTCGCGGCGCGCGCGGAACCCCTCGGCGAGGAAGGTCGTGAGCATGCCGTGGAACAGCTCGTTCGCCTGCTGCTTCGTGCCGCCGGTGTCGACGGGGTACCCCTCGATCAGGCGGGCGCCCGCCGTACGGGCATAGTCGACGGCCGCGCGCAGCAGGGCGCCGTTGAGGCCCTGTCCCCGGTGCTCGCGTCGCACGACGAAGCAGGTCACGGCCCAGACCGAGTCGTCGTCGAACGGCTCTTCGGTGGCGGCGTCGATCGCGCGGGTGTGCTCCAGCCGGCGCTGCACCGTTCGCGGGCCGATGCGGATCCATCCGGCGGCCTCGCCGTCGACGTAGGCGATCAGTCCCGGTGGCGGCCCCGCGTCGATCTCTTCGCGGAGCATCGTCGTGCGCTCGGGCGTGGTCGTCTCGTTCCAGTCCTTGTTGCGCATCATCGGCCAGATGCACTGACAGCTGGCGCCGTCACCGCCTCCGGTCAGCGCGCGCTGCACGTCGTCCCACCGGGCGCTGGTGGCCAACTCGGTCGTGATCGTGGTCATGGGCGGCACGCTACGCCGGGCATCCGACACTCGCAACGCCTGTGGTTCGCGGAGGCCCCGGCGTCAGGCTAAGATGGATGAGTTGCCTGCGCGAGAGTGCAGAACAACGGGCTGTGGCGCAGCTTGGTAGCGCACTTGACTGGGGGTCAAGGGGTCGCAGGTTCAAATCCTGTCAGCCCGACCAGATAAGGCCCGGAAACTCGCGAGAGTCTCCGGGCCTTATGCATGTCCGGGAATCGCGAGCCCCTCCAAAACCCCTCCGCTATGCTCGCATCATTGACCGGGAGGGGCGGACCGTGGCGATATTTACTCGAGTGAGGCGTATTAACGCTGGCGGGCAGGGGGAGGTCTGGGTCGGAGTCGCGCCAGATGGTTACGAAGTCGCGATGAAGTACCTCTTGCTGAACGGCAATGAAGCTCAGAAAGCCGAAGACTTGCGTCGATTCGAACGTGAGATAACTTGTCAGAGCTCTCTGACGCACGAGGGGGTGTTGCCGATACTCGGCATGGACATCAGCTCGGCAGAGCCCCACTTCATCATGCCCCTCGCTGACGGCTCGTTGCGCGATATGCTCAGCTCGAATCCGCATGGATTCGCTCAGGACGTCGCCGTGGCTATGTTCATCGACGTACTAGAGGCCGTTGACTACGCCCACAAGGAAGGCGTCTTGCATCGCGATATCAAGCCGGAGAACATCCTAGTGATGGACGGGCGAGTGAAATTGTCGGACTTCGGCCTTGGACGACGTATGTACTCTGACAGCACGACGCTGACGGTCACTAATGCGGCGATGGGTACTTTCGCTTACTCGGCACCGGAGCAGTTCAGTGACGCGCACAGTGCGGATGTGCGCGCGGATGTGTATGCGCTGGGTCGGGTCTTCTACGAGATGCTCACCGGAAGGATGGCGCTTCACGGGATTGACCTTGACGCAATTCCCGCGCAGTACCGATTTCTGATCAACAAAGCGACGCAACAGGATCCAGATCGTCGCTTTGATTCTGTGACCGAGATGCTCCGAGAAGTCAGCCTTCTGGGCAACGAGCCCGACGATCTCCTAGCACCCGCTGAACGGGTTACCAGCTTGATGAGTCAGATTGCCGCCGGTGACGTAACGAAGCTGTCGGAGCTGGGGCGGGTCCTCATCGAGAACGGCGATGATCTATTGCTGTATACGCAGGTTCTGCCCAACGCACCTGAACCAGTGATCTCAAAACTTGCGATGTTGGATCCAGACCAGTTCCTGAACATCATCGCGAGGTTCGATCGCTACGCGGATGGTGGGTTTCCATGGGATCACACGGACACCTTGGCTAGCTTCTTGGCAGCCGTATACCGCTCGACGTCCGACTTCCGCGTTCATGAGCTGGTCATCGAACGACTGCTAGTTCTGGGCTACACACATAATCGGTGGTACGTGCGAGGTCGCTTCATCGCGGTGGTCGAGGATGCGTTGCGTAAACCGGAGTACGCGCCGGTAGTGGCCGGGGTGCTCAGACGAAACCCGGACGCCGTCGAGTTTGTTCGCGAGAGCCTTCTCGAACTTTCTTTGCCTGCCGTCGTCGCCGACGCGCTGGCGGCGTGAGTGTCGTTGAGCCGGGGTTGAGTGTCGTGACTATCTGGGATTGGCTATGGGCGTGGACCCGGGACAACGCCGTGTGGGACTGGCTGCGCCCGACGCTCGCGGCGCTTCTCGGCGCGCTAGTCGGTGGTCTTTTCACCCTCTGGGGACAGCGTCAGTCGATGTCGGTGCAGCGTGACCGTGATGAGGACGCTTGGGAGCGAGCGCAAGAGTCTGCGCGCTATCAAGCTTCGAGGGAAGACGCGAAGCACCTATTCGAAGATTTCGTTTCACTTGCACGGGAGATACAGGAGAAGCCGCTGACTTGGGCTCAGATCCAGGGCAAGGAGGGATGGTCGAAAGACTGGCGAGCGATGTGGACAACGACACGCAGTCTTGGCTTCGACGTGCGCACTCGGCTGCTTCCCGACATCGATGTTCGATCGGCGCTCCTGGAGCTTCTCGACTTTCTCGACAACGCCACGAATCTGAGCCGTGAAGACGGGTTCCCGAGTCCCGGCTTGAACGTGGGAGTTCGAAGGATCGTGGAGATTGTCACAAGTGAAGGCATTGATGTGATGGGCGGCTTCCTGCGTGGCGATCCATACAAGCCCGTGCGTGCATCGGCGCTCGAAGGCTTGCGGGAGGCGAAAAAGAAATACGCCGACTGGGAGGATCACATGATCAAGAATTCGGAGGAGGCTGCTCGGGCATGGGACGCCGAGCAGGCCGCTGAAAGGGCCGAGGCAGCTGCGGCGGACGCTCAATCCGCCGCGGAGGGTGCCAGCTCAGACCTTGATGACTCCAAGCCTGCAGCGGTTGCTCCTTCGAGCGAGGCCTAACCGCTCATGAGAAAGAGCGGCGCGGCCGCTGAACTCGCGGCCGAGATATGCGCAGAGAACGCGGCACGGTGCGCGCTGAAGTCGCGCGGGCGGACGTGCACATAGACCTTGTCGGTGATGGCGTAGCTCGCGTGGCCCATCGCTCGGGATAGCTCGTGCATGTCGAGCGCGGTCATGGTGTGGTTCCTCTCAGCCGATCCGATTCATGATCTTGCGGTGATCCTGCAAGATCTGTGGGTTAGCGGTGTTCTTCATCCGCTCCTTGACGGCGCGGCGCTCGTCCTCCTTGGCGAAGGCATCGGCGAAGTCATCGGTCATGGCCTCCAAGGCGTCGTCCAGAAGCTGCGCGGCCTGGGTGTAGTTCTGCTCGGCCTCTTCGAGCCGAGCGATCTGCGTGTGCCCCATCGCGGGGTACTCGGGAGGGTTGTCGTGGCGCGGGTCGAGGTATGCGCCGAACGGGTTCGTCGGGGACACCGGCTGCCTTTCGCGCACCAGAGCCGCCTCGTCCTCTTCTCGCCAACGGGTCTCCAGGTCACGTCGCCGCGCTGCCGAGATGCGCCGGTTGCGTGCGAGGTCGCACTCGCTCGTGAGCACGTCACGGTCCACTTCCGCCAAGTCAGAGCCGAAGCGCGCGAGGAAGTCCTCGGTGGTCTCGTTGCTGTCCAGCGAGGTCTGGAGAACCTCGCGTTCCTCCGCGGTGAGGAACGTGAACGTGGTGAAGGCATTCACCCATCGGTTCCCCTTGCGCCAGTGAGCTTCCAGCTCGTGCTTGGTCAAGGTCCGCTTGATGGGCATGGTCTAGTTCTCCTTCTTGTGGGTGAGCGACGAAGGCTATTGGTTAGTCCAGGTAGCGGGTGCTCGGTCCGGCGCCCATGCGAATCGCTCGCCCCGCTATGCTCTGGCCATGAGTCTTCCGACGGCATATCTCACGACCTACAAGAACACCGGCGACATCTTGCAGGCGATCCAATCGGCCCAAGCGCCGCCTCGGTTTACCCAGAAGTTCCTTGAGGGCCTCGGGTTTCCAAGCACCAACGATCGCACAATGATCAACGTGTTGAAGGCGCTCGGCTTTCTCGATGACTCAGGCGTACCGACAAGTCGCTATCACCAGTACCTCGATCAGACGCAAAGCGCTATCGTGTTGGCGCAGGGAATCCGTGAGGCCTACGCAGATCTCTTTCGTGTCAATATCAACGCGAACTCCATGAACGCCACTGACGTCAAGAACAAGATGAAGACGCTGTCGGAAGGTCAGTTCACCGATCGGGTGCTGACGCAAATGGCAGGGACCTTCACGACCCTTGTGAAGCACGCCGATTTCAACGGCAGGCCTAGCGGCGGCGGTTTGGACGACGAGCAGGATGGCGAAAATCAGATTGAAGACGAGAAGGAGGAGCGACAGAAGGATCGCAAGAACGGCGGCAAAACTCGCATTGGTGACCTTGTCTACAGCGTCAACATCGTCTTGCCTGAGTCGCGGGATCCTGCCGTCTACGACGCCTTGTTCAAGGCCCTCAGAGAGCACCTGGGCTAATGAGTGATCTCGTAGGGCCGCTCTACGACTTCGTCTATCGAGGTCAGCTCACCGAGCAAGCACTGGACATCGCCGGTCGTCCCCAACGCCACTCCATGGGCGAGAGCGACATCACTGCCGCTCTCAGCTTCGAACTCTTCGACGCGGAGCACCTCGCGGCTGCACAACGTATGTCTGTCGTCTACTCTGCGATCGCGGCCTTCGAGCTTTCCGTCCGAACCTTCATTACGCGGGTGCTGATCGACGCGTTTGGAGAGGAATGGTGGGAGAAGGGCGTTTCCGAAAAGATCCGAAAGTTCGCCGAGTCGCGCCGGGATGAGGAAGAGAAGACAAAGTGGCACGGAGTGCGGGGCACCGATCTGCTCAGTTACACGGAGCTGAAGCACTTGGGGCAGATCATGGGCCAGCATTTCGAACTTTTTGAGCCGACCGTTCGCAGTCAGGAGTGGGCGAATTTCATCTTGGGTTCGATCGAGCGCTCTCGTAACGTCATCATGCACAGCGGTGCATTAGATCTTCCCGATATCGAACGCATAGGCATCTCGATGCGTGACTGGAACAAACAAGTGGGGCTGTAGGCGCAAGTTGAGCGCCCCTCCGGAACCCCTCCGACCGCGCATGGCCAGGGCTCGCCGACGATGACCGAGGCTGACCACGAGAGGGCTCGGACCGCGCCGAGATCGGCGGAAACTGGCCGCAATCGGCTCGCTGCGGGCAGCACTGGTACGAGTTCAAAACTCGCTCGGGGCTGACTGGGGGTCAAGGGGTCGCAGGTTCACATCCTGTCAGCCCGACCAGATAGAAGCCCCGGAGAGCCGCTGAACTAGGCGGAACTCCGGGGCTTTTTTCGTGCCCGGCGGCTCGTCCGCCTCCTGCTGACGAGCCGCCGAACATCCCGCGTCTAGTTGGACTCGCAGGCGATTCCGTCCTTGTCACGGTCGAGCCCGAACACATCCCCGTACCACGGGTAGTACTTGTCGAAATCTGCTTGGGCGGCCGCCTGCGACGGGTAGTCGGGGCAGTTCCTATCGAAGTTCGGCTTCGGCGGCGCGGTCGGCTTGGGGGGAGTGGTCGGCTTCGGAGGTGTTCCCCTCATCTCCGGGCGGGGTGAACCCAGCGCCTTGTACTCAGCGGCCGTGAGCGCCTTCGAAACCGTCGGGCCGGAGTAATAGATCGTGCCGCTGCCGTAGTTCTGCCAGACCTTGTCGTTCGGGAATCTCGTGCGCACGACCGGCGTCGGGCTCCCCTCCGCCTTCCAGCGCGCCGCGCTCACGGGCGAGCCCAACCCCTGTGCGTAGTCGGTCAGGAATGCGATGCTGGAGTTCCACGACAGCTTGACGAAGCCCTGATTGGAGCGCTTCTCGAACGCCGGCTTCCCGGCTGCCGCCCATTCCGCGCCGGTCAGCGCATGCTTGGTTCCGCCCACATCCTGGACGAAGATCTGCGAGGATCCGGCCCACTGATAGTAGGTCGACCCTTCGATCCACCCGGCGTTGCGCGGCTTCGGGTTGCCCGCCTTCTTCCACTCGGCTGCGCTCACGTGCTTCCAGATCCAGCGCGACCTGTCGGTGCCGAAGATCGTGACGGCGCTGATGGTGGGTGACCACGCGTACTTGACATAGCTGGTCGGTGCCGGTCGAGGAGTGGGAGTGCCCGCCGCCTTCCACTGCGCGAAGGTGAGGGCGGTGATGGATGTGCCCGTGACCGCCCAGATCGTCCCGTCGTACTTCGTGATGTAGTAATCGGTCGGCGATGCCGGTGTGGCAGGGCGGTCGTCCGGAAGCGCCGGAACGACGGCCGTCTGCGGCCCGCATCCGGCAAGCACGTTCTGCACCGCGGCCTTCTCCGCCTCATCGATGGAGAGATTCCACCGCCACTTCACGGCCACCCAGTCGGAGACATAGGTGCAACGGACGGCAGGGAGCGAGGCCGTCGGCAGCCATCCGGCCGGATCCTTATCGGACTTCGCGGTGTTGACGGCCGCGGTCACCATACGCAGCGACCGCGCATCGCCGATGTCGTTCGAGAACGCCGTGCGCTGCGCGTCGGTCCACGTCCATGCGCCCGACACCCACGCCTCCTTCAGCGCGACGAGGTGATCCATCTCCACCGCCGCCGGGTCGACGTGGAGGACGTTGTCGTACGCCGAGAGCCACTGACCGCTCACGACATCGCATCCCTCGGCGACGACGGCCGGGATCTGGGACTCCTCGATGAGCACCTCTTGGCGTGTGCGGCATCCGTCGCCGTCGAGGTCCTGGCCCTCGAAGTAGAGGTCTCGGTTGTAGGCAGGCCCCGACGGCACCTCGACTCTGAGTTCGTTCAGCAGATCCGTGACGAGGACCTCCTGCCCTGCGGGCGGCGCGGCCATCGCCGCGGTCGGCGCTGCGGAGCCGATGATGACGAGCGCGACGGACACCGCCGCAATGCGTACGCGATTGCGCATGTTTCTCCCCTGAACGGACTCCGCCATGGAGTCTCGCGCTCAGGATACACACAGGTATATCGGTGTGCATACATCTCGTCGTGCGGATCAGGCGTCGATGCGTGCACGCCTTCGCAGCAGAAGCGCGGTCGCTCCGAGAACCAGCAGAACGCCGCCCAACGGCCCGGCACCGAGATCGAGGCCGCTCTCGGCGAGCTCCGGTGCAACCGGCGCCTGAGGTGCTCCGACGACCGGTCCTGCCGGCGGTGCGGCGACGACCGCGGGCGCGATCGTGATCTCATACGCGACCACGACATCGGGCGAGGTCCCGTTGCTCACCACGACGGTGAAGGGGAAGGTTCCGGTGCGGTCGGCGTTCCGGTGATGACGCCGGTGATCCCATCGAGCGCGAGTCCGGGAGGCAGGGAGCCCTCGGCGATCGCGTATGTCGGAGCCGGGGTACCGGTGGCGGTGATCGTGTGCGTGTAGTCCACATCGGTCTCGCCGTTCGCCGGTGCGCCGGAGGTGACCTCGGGGCTTGTGCTCACCGTGCCGGGAGCAGAGCAGCCACTCGGAGCGACGATGACGTTGTCATCGAGGGTCACGGCGCCGGTGCGAGCCAGCAACCTGCCCTCGACGGTCGCGGCGGTCTGCGCCGTGACGGAGACGTCTGCCATGACGGTGCCGATGAACTGAGCTGCCGAGCCGATCGTGGCGGACGACCCCACCTGCAAGAACACGTTGCAGGCGCTCGCAACGCCCGTCAGGATGATGGTCGCGCCGGTCCCGATCGTGAGAGTGGATGCGGCCTGGAAGACCCAGACGGACTCTGCCGTACCCTCGAGAGTGAGCGCACGCGAAAGCGAGAGCTCGCCACCCGCGTAGACGCCAGGGGTGAGCGAGGCCCCCGTGAGATCGCCCAGCCCGGACATGGTCGGCGTCAGGCCGGCGGCGACATCGTATGCCGTCGTCAGATCGAGCTGCGCCTGCGCGGCGACGGCGTCGGTCTGGTGCACAGTGCCGTTCACGGTTCCCGGAGGGAAGCCGGTGATCGAGGTCTCGGGGCTGAGTCCGAGATCGCCGTCGAGCACCGAGGGTCCGGTGTTGGTGACCGCCGCGGCTGCCAGCACGGCGAACGGGGTTGCGGTACCGAGGTCGATCGGGCCGTCGATCGTCGTGTCGGCGGATGCCGCATTCGGGGAGGAGACGATAAGGACGGCGGCGACGGCCGCCGCGAGGATGATGGCGGGTCTACGCGAGGGGAACATGACGTTCCTTCCGTTCAGGAGGGCTCGTCATCGACGGGGGTCAACAGGTCGGCACCTCCCGCCTGCCTATCACCGATATATCAATGCTCCCGATCCGGGCGGAACTGACCACTCAATCGTGACCTGGGCGCTCCCGCGCTCACGGACTCAACATCCCCATTCCTCCCGCTTCTAGACTGGGCAGCACGGCGCCCGTGCCGAGGAGGACCGGATGGACCACGAATCACTTTCCGACGCCAAGCCCTGGCTGAATGCCTACGCCGAGGGCGTGCCGCACGAGATCGACGAGGTGACTCAGACCCTCCCCGAGATGCTCCGGCAGAGCGCCAAGAAGCACGCCAAGCGCACGGCGCTCGAGTTCTTCGGCGCACGGACCAGCTACGCCGATCTCGACGAGCGGGTCAGGCGCGCGGCCGCCGGTCTCCGGAGCCTCGGCGTGCGAAAGGGAGACCGGGTCGCTCTCGTCCTCCCGAACTGCCCTCAGCACGTCGTCGCCTTCTACGCGGCGCTGCGACTCGGCGCGATCGTCGTCGAGCACAACCCGCTCTACACGCCGCGCGAGCTGCGCCATCAGTTCGAGGATCACGGTGCGACGTTCGCCATCGTGTGGAACAAGGTCGCCGACACCGTTGCGGCGTTCCCGTCCGACGTGCGCCCGGCGCACATCCTCACCGTCGATCTGACGCGGGCGATGCCGGCCGCGCAACGCCTGGCGCTGCGTCTGCCGGTCCCACGGGCGCGCGACGCGCGCGCGGCTCTGACCGCCAAAGCACCGCGGGGTCGCGGCATCCGCGAGTGGGAGAGCATCGAGCGCTCCCGGCCGCTGCCGCGGCGCGCACCCGGCCCCGAACTCGACGACATCGCCCTGCTGCAGTACACGAGCGGAACCACCGGCGAGCCCAAGGGCGCGATGCTCACCCATCGCAACCTCCGCGCGAACGCGATGCAGGGTCGTGCCTGGCTGCCCGGCCTCCGTGAGGGCGAGGAGACGGTCTACGGCGTGCTGCCGCTGTTCCATGCCTACGGGATGACGCTCTGCCTGACGTTCGCGATGGGCATCGGAGCCAAGCTCGTGCTGTTCCCCACGTTCGACGTCGGCCTCGTCTCGACGGCGGTCCGCAAGTCGCCGCCCACGTTCCTTCCCGCAGTGCCGCCGATCTACGACCGTCTGACGCGCGCGGCATCCCGCGACGGCCTCGATCTCTCGACCGTGCGATTCGCCATCTCGGGGGCGATGAGCCTGCCCGTATCGACGGTCGCACGCTGGGAGGAGGTCACCGGCGGCCTCCTCGTGGAGGGCTACGGGATGACCGAGACCTCGCCCGTCGCCCTCGGCAACCCCGTCGGTCCGACGCGGCGCCCCGGAACCGTCGGAGTTCCGTTCCCGAGCACGACCATCCGCGTGGTCGATCCCGACGATCCACAGATCGATGTGGCAGCCGGCGATCCGGGCGAGTTGCTCATCCACGGGCCGCAGGTGTTCTCGGGCTATTGGGGGCGCCCGGAGGAGACGGCCGAGACCCTCTTGCCGGGAGGCTGGGTGCGCACCGGAGACATCGTCACCGTGTCGGAGGACGGCTTCGTGACGGTGGTCGATCGCCGTAAAGAGCTCATCATCACCGGAGGATTCAACGTCTCGCCCAGCGAGGTGGAGGAGGCGCTGCGGTCGCACCCGGACGTGGAGGATGCCGCGGTCGTGGCTCTCCCACGCGGCGACGGTGCCGAGATGGTGGCGGCCGCGGTCGTGTTGCACGCCTTGGCGGCGATCGAGATGGAGGCGCTCCGCGACTACTGCCGCACCCGGCTCGCGGCCTACAAGGTTCCGCGACGGATCGTGCCGATGGACGATCTGCCCCGGTCGCTGATCGGGAAGGTTCTCCGGAAGGACGTCCGTCAGCGGATGCTCCAGGAGGAAATCTAGCGCGACGGGGGATGAGCCCTCTCGAGTCGTCTGCCCCACGCAGGTCTTCTCGAGAGGGCTTCACCGTCCTCCCGGACGGTGGGGAGGCGGCGATGAAAACTCGCTGCTCTCTCTTGGGGCTGATTCCCCAGTCCTCAGCCCCTGTAGCCCCCGCTACGCATATCAGAATATCCCGAAATTGTCTTGTCCGCCATTTGGGGGACAAACTTTTTTGAAAGTCGTGATTTTCCGGGGTCCCTACCGCCTCGAGCGGATGCTTCCTAAGGTGGAGTCATGGACAGATCGATCGTGTTTCCGGGGCAGATCGCCATCGCGCAGGGCCACCGCGTCGAGGTGACCGAGCAGCTCGATCCGCTCAGTGGCGAGACGCTCGCGATCGCCGTTCGCGATCTCGAGACGAACATCCGCTATTGGCTCGTCGAAGAGGCTGCCGGCGTCGATGAGGTGCGTTGGCTGGGCAGGGTGCTGGATTGCACGATCGGCGTGTCGTCGACCGGCTCGCGCACGGAGCTGCGTCTGGATGTCCGCGGACCGGGTCCGGTCGGCGCGAAGGTCGCGCTGCGCGAGGCGGATGCCGCAGCCGACGCCGCCAAAGCCGAAGCCGACCGCTGGGGCGGATCCGATCGCCCGCCGCCCGTCGAGGAGTCCGAGCGCTTCTGGTGAGTGGACGACCCTCCGGCGCACGGGTACTCATCGGAAGTCCCGCGAGCGGTGGGAGAGGCCGGTGCGCAGATCGTCGAAGGCATCCGCGAGCACATTGATGACCCCTTCCTCGGATCGTTCGAGGATTCCCCGGATGATCAGTGCGGGGGAGTCCCGAGCGACCCGGCGGTAGCGGTTCCAGACGCCCGCCGAGCAGATGATGTTGACGAGTCCCGTCTCGTCTTCGAGATTCACGAAGGTCACGCCCGCCGCGGTCGCCGGTCGCTGGCGGTGGGTGACGAGGCCGGCGACCTCGACACGGCGGCCCGTCTCGTGGGTGCGCAGATCGGCGGAGGTGAGCACGCCGCGCTCGCCCAACGCCGCGCGGAAGTGCAGCATCGGGTGGTCGTCGGTCGAGACCCCGGTGGCCCACAGATCCGCGGAGAGGCGTTCGTAGCTGCTCTGATCGGCGAACAGGGGAGGCTGCACAGACACGCTGGTCCCCGGCAGGAAGCGGGAGCGGTCATCGGCCGCCGCCCCCGCGAGCCAGATGGCCTCACGGCGTTCCAGACCGAGGCAGGCGAACGCCCCGGCGGTCGCGAGCGCCTCGAGCTGCGCGGCCGTGGCATCCGTGCGCCGCACGAGATCGTTCAGATCGCGATACGGGCCGTGCGCCTCGCGCTCCGCGACGATCCGCTCGGCCATCGGCACCCCGATCCCACGCACCCCGCTGAGCCCCATCCGCACGGCGTAGCCGCCATCGCGACGATGGGCATCGGATTCGTCCGGGGCATCGCGGTCGAAGCGCAGCGTCGGCGGCTGGGGCATGACGCGGCAGGAGTCGCGGCCCGTCGGCATCCGGCCCTCTGCTCCGGTGAGCGGTTCGAGCGTCTCGGTGGCCCCGGAGACCTGCAGATCGGGGCGCCGCACCTCCACGCCGTGCCGACGGGCATCCGCCGTCAGCGTCGCCGCGGAGTAGAACCCCATGGGCTGCGAACGCAGGAGGCCGGCGAGGAAGGCAGCGGGGTAGTGCAGCTTCAGCCAGGAGCTGGCGTAGACCAGGAGGGCGAACGACAGTGAGTGCGACTCCGCGAAGCCGAAGTTCGCGAACGCCTGGATCTGCGCGTAGATGCGATCGGATGCCGCTTCATCGAGTCCGCGTCGTGCCATGCCCGCGTAGAGCTTCTCGCGCACCTTCTCGATCTTCTCCAGGCCCCGCTTGGATCCCATCGCCCGACGGAGCAGGTCGGCCTCGTCGGCGGTGCAGTCGCCGACCGCGGTCGCCATCTGGATCAGCTGTTCCTGGAAGATCGGGATGCCCAGGGTGCGCTTCAGGATCGACTCGAGATCCGCGTGCGGATAGGGGATCGGGAAGTCGACGGGCGCCTCACCTCGGGCCGCGCGTTCCCTGTTCTCCTCGTCGACCCTGTCCTTCGCCATCTTGCGCTGCACGAACGGGTGGACCGCCCCGCCCTGGATGGGGCCCGGACGGATGAGGGCGATCTGGATCGCGAGGTCGTAGAAGCTCCGCGGTTGCAGACGGGGCAGCAACCCGATCTGCGCCCGGGACTCCACCTGGAAGACGCCGATCGAGTCGGCGCGGCAGAGCATGTCGTAGACGCCGGGCTCCTCCTTGGGCAGGGTCTCGAGCGTCCAGAGCTCGCCCGTCGCCTCGTGGATCAGGTCGAAGCAGTGCTGCAGGGCCGCCAGCATCCCGAGACCCAGCAGGTCGAACTTGACCAGGCCCATGAACGCCGCGTCGTCCTTGTCCCATTGGATGACGGTCCTGTTCTCCATGCGTGCGTGCTCGACCGGAACGACCTCGCCGACCGGACGTGCCGTGAGCACCATCCCGCCCGAATGGATGCCGAGGTGGCGCGGCGCCTTCATCAGCTCACCGGCGTAGGCGAGAACGTTCTCGGGGATGTCGTGCCCTTCTGCGGGCTCCAGCCCGGCACCCCAGCCGTCGACCTGCCGCGACCACGAGTCCTGCTGTCCGGGGGAGTGCCCGAGCGCCCTGGCCATGTCGCGCACGGCGTTCTTCGGCCGGTACTGGATCACGTTCGCCACCTGTGCGGCGCGTTCCCGGCCGTACTCGGCGTACACCCACTGGATGATCTCCTCCCGGCGTCGCGAGTCGAAGTCGACGTCGATGTCGGGCTCCTCCTGACGGGTCGTCGCGAGGAACCTCTCGAAGGGCAGCCCGTACAGGATGGGGTCGACGGCGGTGATCCCCAACAGGTAGCAGACCGCGCTCGCCGCGGCCGACCCGCGCCCCTGGCAGAGGATGCCTCGGCGACGGGCCTCGGCGACGATGCCGTGAACGATGAGGAAGTAGCCGGGGAAGTCCTTCTCCTCGATCACGTTCAGTTCGCGTTCGATCCGGCTCCGCCCGGCGTCATCGATGCGGGGGTACTTCGAGGGCACGGCGTCCCAGACGAGTCGGCGCAGCCAGCTCATCGGGGTGTGCCCCTCGGGGACCTTCTGCCGGGGGAGGGCGGGGCGGGCGAGACGCAGGGGGAAGGCGGATGCCGCGGCCAGCTCGAGCCCCGAGGAGATGGCTCCGGGGTACCGCCGGAAGCGCGCCGTCATCTCGGCGCCGCTGCGCAGATGCGCGCCCCCGTGCGCGGGGAGCCATCCATCGAGCTCATCCATGCTGCGCACCGCCCGGACCGCGGCGACGGCCTCGGCGAGCGGCGCCTGCTGCGGGGCTGCGTAGTGCACGTTGTTCGTCGCGACGACGGGGAGGTGCATCCGTCCCGCCAACTCCGCGAGCACGTCGTTGCGACGGGTGTCGAGCGGATCTCCGTGGTCGAAGAGCTCGACGGCGACGTGCTCTGCGCCGAAGAGGTCGACGAGGTGCTGCAACGGCGCCCGGGCGTCACCGCGTTCGAGCCCCTGACGCACCGCACCTTTGCGGCATCCGGTCAGGATGGTCCAGTGGCCTCCGGCGCTCGCCGCGAGCTCGTCGAGATCGTAGACGGGGCGCCCCTTCTCGCCGCCCCGCAGCTGCGCGGCGGTGATGACTCCGGAGAGCCGGTGGTAGCCCTCCATCCCGCGGGCGAGGACGAGCAGGTGCTCGCCGGCCGGATCGGGCATGCCGCGCTGCGGGGCCGGGAGATCGAGCGACAGTTCTGCTCCGAAGACGGTCTGCAGCCGGACGTCCATGAGCTCGGCGACCTCGGCGAAGCGCGCGGCACCGTAGAAGCCGTCGTGGTCGGTGAGCGCGAGGGCGCTGAGTCCGAGGCGCTCGGCCTCGATCAGGAGCGCCTCGGGGGAGGACGCGCCGTCGAGGAACGAGTACGAGGAGTGGGCGTGCAACTCTGCGTAGGGCACGGCGTCATCGGGGCGCGGCACGGACGACGGCGGGATGCTCTTGCGTCGCCTGCTCACCGGGCCCGGATCGGCCCGCGCCCCGGAGGGCTCGGCGCTCGCGGGCGGTGGCTCGCCGCTCAGAGTGCGAGCCAGCTCGCCCCACTTCAGTGGCGGGTTGTGAAAGCCCATCAGCGGTACCGCCCCTCGGCCCACCAGCGCCCTCCGGCGCAGAACACCAGCCAGGCGCGATCCCGGTCATCGATGACCTGGAAGCGATGCCCCTTCTTACCTCCGCCCGAGGCCCAGCGACGCTCGTGAACGGGCCAGGGTCCTGCCCACGCGTGCACGGCGGTGCCGTCGATGAACGCGGGGTCGGAGGAGAGCGCGCCGCGTTCATCGATGCGGATCGCGGCACCGTCGGCTCCGGTGACCCCGAGGGGGCGGGGCGGGCGGAAGACCTCGGCGGGAAGCGGATCGGGCAGGCTCCCGGGCCAGGGGGAGGCGGGGTCACGCGGAGCGACCGCGCGCTCACCCCAGGGAGTGAGCACCTGGCGGTCGGCGAGCCACCGTCCGCCGGCGAGCGCGGCGGTGACCACGCCCTCGTGCCCCAGCATGGTCTGCACGCGAGACACGGCGTGGTGCAGGCGTTCGTCCGTGCCGGAGCCGAAGAGCCCCGGCTGGTGGTGAGCGGCGTCATCGACCGCGACCGGCACGATCCGCACCGCCGAGATCCCGCCGAACGCCCGTGCCTCGTCGACGGGATCCTTCGCGGTCTGCGCCGCCAGGGCCTCCAGCTGCCAGCGCACCCGGTCGACCAGGTCGGAGGCGTCGAAGCACGAGGGGTGCAGCCACGGTCGGGAGAACACCTGCCCGTTGTCGTCGGTCAGGTCGATGCGCACCTCGGTGCAGACGACGGATGCCTCGCCCAGCGCGAGCATCACCGCATCGGCCGTCTGCCGCACGGCGAAGGCCACCTGATCCGCGCCACCCAATGGGGTCTCGAACTCCACGCTCCGCATCAGTTCGGGGTCGGGAGGACGGGGCGCGAGGCGCTGCGAGTCCGCGCCCGCGGCCAGCGCCCGGAGACGGGCGCCGCGCTCGCCGAAGCGATCGCGCACGTCGACGGGGCCGAGGGCGGCGAACTCTCCGAGGGTGCGGACCCCGAGGCGGAGGAGGAGGCCGGTGATCTGCTCGTCGCGCAGCACCTGCACGGGGAACGGTGCGAGGAACTCCCGTGCCTCACCCGGCGGCACGACGGTGCAGCGCTGCGGCCCGCGGGCGGCGGTCTCGGCGGTGAAGGGGCCGTCGCCGACGCCGATGCGCACCTCGGGGAACCCGGCCTCCGTGAGCTGCGTCACGAGCCAGGCCGCGGCAGCCTCCTCGCCGCCGTGATAGCGGGAGATCCCGCGAGCGCGGAGCACCGCGAGTCCCGGGCGCAGCAGCGTGACGCCGGGGGCGTGCTCCTCGATGAGCTGCAGTACGGGGAGGAAAGCACGCTCGTCGCGGTCGGGGTCGTGGGGGAGCACGCGCAGGGAAGAGAGGCGCCCCTGCGCCTCGCGACGGCGCTGCCCGACCCGCACTCCGTGCTCGCGGGCGGAAGCGGTGCAGGCGACGACGATGTTCGCCTGCATCAGGGCCGTCGGCGGGTGCGGGAGCGCGTCGCCCAGTGCGGCGCGCAGCGGCCAGTCGGGGAACCACAGCACCAGGACGCGGAGAGGGGCGCTCATCCGGCCTCCGCCCAACGGAGGAGCTCGGGCGCCGGCGCAGGGCTCTGCGTGCGCGCGGGCAGAGAGGGGAGCGCGGCGAGCTCGGTCGTCACGGACTCGAGCGCACCGTCACGCCCGGGCAGTCGCACGCGAACGCTGGAAGCGAGCGGACGTCGGCGGGTCTGCGCGGTCACGGTCACCGTGCGGTCGGACAGCAGCCCCCAGCCCGCGCCGAGGCCGTTCCACTGCGGGTCGTGCACGCGGATGGACCCCTCGCTCTGCGGCCAGACGCCGGTGACGAGCAACGTGGAGCCACGATCGCGCAGCCGGGCGCTCAGGCGGGAGACGTCGGCGTCGCGCAATCGTGTTCCGGGGTGCACGGCGATCAGCGGCACGACTTCGGCGAGGGCGGAGGTCGCGGCGAACCAGCGATCGCCGGGATCGGGCACCAGGATCAGCCGGTCGAGATCGATTCCGAAGCCCGCGGCCGCCTCGACGCCGAGCGTCGGCATACCGACGACGGCGCACCAGTGCCCCTTCTGCGATGCCGCGCTCAAAAGGGCGAGGACGAGGCTCGGCGAGGGGGAGAGCGTGTACGCGGTGCCTGCGAGGAGACCTTCGTCGGGGAGGATGGAGGAGAGAGCGGGGTCGAGCGGGAGCACCGCCTGGTCGCTGCGGCGACGCTGCATCCGACTGATCTCGCGGCGCAGACGAAGCACCTCTCCCGCACGCGCATCGCTGTTCGGAGAGAGCGCGGTCACCGCATCGAGCCCGATCCCCATGGTTTCCATCCTCGAACGAATATTCGAATTAATCAAGTGATGGAGTCGATGCTAATTCGTACATCGGACATTGCGCGAACGGGAGTCCGGGCGGCAGGCCGAGGTTATCCACAGCGCCCCGCGGGACGGAACCGGAATCTCCTAGCCTTCCGGGATGGATACGCGCTTCGCCCTCATCGGGCTCGTCCACCTCATGCTGCTCGGCATCGGCGGGTGGCTGCTCGTCATCGACGCGCGCACCCACCGCCTGCCCGATCGCATCGTGCTCCCGACCCTCGCGGGACTCCTGCTGCTCGCACTCGTCGATGCACTCGCGACCGGCGACCTGGCGCCGTCGATCCGCGCGCTCCTGGGCATGATCGTGCTCGGCGGCTTCTACGCACTGCTGCGTCTGCTGAGTCGCTCGGGCATGGGAGGCGGCGACGTGAAGCTCGCGGCCGTGATCGGCCTGGTGCTGGCCTGGCACGGATGGACGGCCCTCGCGGTGGGCGCGGCATCCGCTTTCGTGCTCGGCGCGCTGTACTCCCTAGGGCTCATGGCGCTCCGGCGGGCCGATCGCACCACGCGCATCGCCTTCGGTCCCTGGATGATCGTGGGTGCGGTGCTCGGTGTCCTCGCCGTCTGACCCGGACCCGCCGGTTCTCCGCCCGAAGGTCGGAGCGCGGCGATAGGGTGAGGGCATGGCACTCGCACGACTTCACGGCGGCCCGCTGGACGGGCAGATCATTCCTCTCGGCGACGCGGACGACAAGCTGATCGTCCCCTACAGCGAGACGCAGGTGGTGTACAACCGTCGCGGCGAGCCGCAGAACACCGGCTCCGACGACGGCCCCACCGAGATCGACTACTGGTACGACGAGTCCCTCGAGGACCTCACGTCCAACGATGACTGAGCCGTCTCGCACCGTCGAAGTCGAGCGCAAGTTCGACGTCGACGATGCGACGCCGCTCCCTCGTTGGGACGCGATCCCCGGAGTCGACACCGTCACGGACGGTGAGTCCCGCGACCTCGACGCCCAGTACTTCGATACGGCCGACGGGGCGCTGTCGCGCTCCGGAGTGGCGCTGCGTCGACGCACCGGCGGTCCCGATGCGGGCTGGCACGTCAAGGGTCCGCGCGAGGGCGACGGCCGGCTCGAGCTGGGATGGCCGCTCGGAGACGGCGAGGGCATCCCGGATGCCGTCGCCGCCACGGTCGCCCGTTGGGCCACCGACCCGTTGACGCCCCTGGCGCGCATCCGCAATGACCGGACCGCGTATCTCCTCACCGGACCCGACGGCGTGATCGCCGAGTTCGTCGACGACCGGGTCCGCGCCACCGACCTCCGCCAGGGGGTCGAGCGCGCGTGGCGCGAGTGGGAGATG
Source organism: Microbacterium sp. USHLN272 (assembly GCF_037149655.1). NCBI lineage: Bacteria > Bacillati > Actinomycetota > Actinomycetes > Micrococcales > Microbacteriaceae > Microbacterium > Microbacterium sp. USHLN272. The sequence continues at coordinate 41,288 of NZ_JBBCRA010000001.1, forward strand.
GAGTTGGGGCCGGCCGCGCCCGCGGACGCCGACGGGCGCGAGGCTTTCTTCTCCGCGGTCGAGGCCGCGGTGCGCACGGCCGGCGGGCGCGACGCCTCTTCCGGATCGAAGCTCGCCCGCGCACTCGGCTTCTGAGCCTTCGCAGAGGTCGCGACACGGCACAACCCCCTTCCCCCGGGAACAGGCCGCGTGCTTGAGTGACACCATGAGCCGTCCCGCCGTCCTGCGCTCGCTGCAGACGATCGTTCCCGACACCGTCATCGCGCAGGACGCTGTGAGAGACGTCTTCGCGCAGCAGCCCGGTCTCGGGCGGCTCGCGCAGCGGATCGTCACGGCATCCTTCGACGGCTCCGGCATCGACACCCGACACACCGTGATCGAGGAGTTCTCGCCGCTGCACGAGACGGACGAGCCCGTGTTCTTCGCCCCGGCGACGCGCCAGCTGCTCGCGCCGGGCACCCGGGCGCGCAACGACATCTACGTGCGCGAGTCGACGAGGCTGTTCGTGGAGGTCGCGCAGCGGGCGATCGAGGAGGATCCCGACCTTCAGGCATCCGATGTGACGCACGTGATCACCGTCTCGTGCACGGGCTTCCATGCCCCGGGACCCGAGTACGAGATCGTGCGTGCCCTCGGACTGGCCGACAGCGTGCAGCGCTTCCATTTCGGTTTCATGGGCTGCTACGCCGCCATGCCGGCCCTGCGCGCGGCGAGCCAGTTCTGCGCGGCGGATCCGGATGCCGTCGTCCTCGTCGTGAGTGTCGAGCTCTGCACCCTGCATCTGCGGTCTTCCGACGACCCCGACACGATCGTCGCGACCTCGCTGTTCGCCGACGGAGGGGCGGCCGGTATCGTCACGGCCCGCCAGCTGCCGTCGGAGGTGCCGGCGCTGAGTCTCGACCGTTTCCACACGGCGATCGCGCCGGAGGGTGAGAAGGACATGGCCTGGACGATCGGTGACGAGGGCTTCGAGATGATCCTCTCGACCGCTGTGCCGCAGATCATCGGCGAGACCATTCTCGGAGCGCTGCGCCCGCTGTACGTCGGGGAGCACGACATGTCGATCGCGTTCGAGGAGGGCGCGATCGGCGAGCGGGTCGCGCACTGGGCGATCCATCCCGGGGGACGCAGCATCCTCGACCGGATCCAGGAGCGTCTCCATCTGAGCGACGCACAGCTGCATCCGGCGCGCGCCGTGCTGCGCGAGAACGGCAACATGTCGAGCGCCACCATCCTGTTCGTACTCAAGCGCATCCTCGAGGAGGAGGGCGCGCAGCGCGGAGATCGTGTCGCGGCGATGGCCTTCGGCCCGGGGCTCACCGCGGAGAGCGCGCTGATGACGGTCGAGACGCCGCGCGGTCATGGCGCCTGACCTCCGGGAGCGGGCGGTCGGCCTGCGAGAACTCATGGACGACCCCGAAGCCGATCTGCGGATGCTCGAGCGCACGTATCGGCGCTTCGCGGTCGTCAACGCGCTGGTGTCGCGACCGGGGCTGCTCTATCGGCGGCACGTACGACCGCGCGCACGACGAGGCGAGGTGCGCATCCTCGACATCGGGGCGGGCGGGGGAGACCTCTGCCGGTATCTGGCGGGACGCCTTCGACGAGACGGGCTGTCGGCTCGGATCACGGCGCTCGACCCGGACGAGCGGGCGATCGACTGGGCACGCGCCCATGACGGCACGGCCGGGGTCGAGTACCGATGCGCAAACAGCGCGACGCTGGCGGATGCCGGAGAGCGGTTCGATATCGTCGTCTCGAATCATCTGCTCCACCACCTCGACTCCGCCGAACTCACGGCTCTCCTCCGCGACAGCGAGAAGCTGGCGGAGCCGGGTGGCGTCGTCGCACATCAGGACATCGCGCGGGGACGTGCCGCCTATGCGCTCTACGCCGCGGGCACGGCGCTGTTCGCGAAGAACCTCCTCGCAGACTCGTTCATCCGGATCGACGGCCTGCGCAGCATCCGCCGCTCCTACACCGCGGCTGAGCTCGACGCGGTGACCACCGAGGGGTGGCGCGTGCGATCGGCGCTGCCGGCTCGGCTCGAACTGCGGTGGGAGCATCCGCTCGGCTGAGCAGGCACGGCCGCCATACGCACGAAGGCCCGGTCGCGCGAGCGCGGACCGGGCCTTCGTGGCGGCGCCTTCGAGAGGCGCGCGGGTGATCAGAAGTTGATCATGTGTCCTGCGAGGCCGTGGAAGCCCTCCTGCAGTGCCTCCGACAGCGTCGGGTGCGTGTGCACGTTGCGCGCCAGCTCGAGCGCGGTGAGGTCCCACTTCTGGGCCAGCGTCAACTCGGGCAGCAGCTCCGAGACGTCGGGGCCGATCATGTGGGCGCCGATGAGTTCGAGGTGCTCGGCGTCGGCGATGAGCTTGACGAAGCCGACCGGCTCACCGAGGCCGTGCGCCTTGCCGTTGGCCATGAACGGGAAGCTGACGACCTTGATGTCGCGCCCCTCGTCCTTCGCCTGCTGCTCGGTGAGGCCGAACGACGCCACCTGCGGCGAGCAGAACGTCGCGCGCGGCATCATGCGGTAGTCGCCGAGGGTCATGGTCTCGGCGTTGCCGATGGTCTCGGCGGCGACGACACCCTGGGCCTCGGCCACGTGGGCCAGCTGCAGCTTGGCGGTCACGTCGCCGATGGCATAGATACCCTCGACGTTGGTGCGCATGTGGTCGTCGATCGCGATCGCGCCGCGCTCGGTGAGCTCGACACCGGTCTTCTCGAGGCCGAAGCCCTCGACGCGCGGGGCGAAGCCGATCGACATGAGCACCTTCGAGGCCTCGATCGAGCCGGACTGGCCGTCCTTGCCCGTGTAGGTGACCGTGACGGACGAACCGTTGTCGACGACCGTCTCGACCTTGGTCGAGGTGAGGATATCGACGCCGTAGTTCTTGTACTGCTTGGCGATCTCCTTCGAGACGTCGGCGTCCTCGTTGGGGAGGGCACGGTCGAGGAACTCGATGATCGTGACCTTCACGCCGTAGTTCGTCATGACGTAGGCGAACTCCATGCCGATCGCGCCGGCACCGACGATGACGATCGATTCCGGGAGCTCGCGGCTCATGATCTGCTCTTCGTAGGTGACCACGTTCTCGCTGAGCGTGACGCCGGGGAGCAGGCGCACCGTCGAACCGGTCGCGATGATGACGTTGTCGAAGGTTACCTCTTCGGTCGTGCCGTCGGACTTGGCGACCGAGATGGCCTTCGGGCCGGTGAACGTGCCGCGGCCGTCGTACTCGGTGACCTTGTTCTTCTTCATCAGGAAGCGGATGCCCTTGACGCGGCCGTCGGCCACGACACGGCTGCGGTCGAACGCCTTGCCGTAGTCGAGCGAGAACTCGCCCGAGATGCCGAAGAAGTCGGCCTTGTGCTTCAGGGTGTGGGCGATCTCCGCGTTCTTCAGGAGGGCCTTGGAGGGGATGCAGCCGACGTTGAGGCAGACACCACCCCAGTACTTCTCCTCGATGATGGCGGTGGACAGGCCGAGCTGCGCGCTGCGAACCGCAGCGACGTATCCACCAGGACCTGCACCGAGGATGACGACGTCGTAATGAGGCATGCGTTAAGCCTATCGCGCCGCGGAGTCGTCGGAACCGGTCGGCGAGGCGCTGCGGCGACGCCGCGAGAGGATGACGGCCAGCGTGATCCCGGCAGCGATCACCAGGATGCCGAGGACGACGAGGATCCAGATCCAGGCCGGTGAGGATGCGGCGTCCGCGGGGTCGTCGGCCGTGAGGGTCGGCGTCGCGGTGGGCGTCGCGGTCGCGGTCGGGGACGCGAACGGTGCGGAAGCCGACTCCGTCGCGGTCGGCGTCGGATCGGCGGTCGGCATGGTGCTGTTGGTGACCGTGAAGGTGAACTCCTTCGACGTTGGATGCCCGTCGCTGGAGACCACCCGCCACTGCACGCGGTACAGGCCGGAGTCGGCCTCGGCGAGCAACGGCTGGGTTACGGTCGCTCCTTCGACCGTGGGGTCTCCGTTCGAGACCAGATTCTCGTTCGCGTCGAGAACCCGCACTTCAGTTCCGTTCCCGCCGCTGATCAAATCAGCGCTGAACGTCAGGACGATCTCCGGAGGGAGCACATCAACCGTCGAGTCCGCCGCCGGAGACGAGGAGATCAGGTCGTCGTGGGCCGAAGCCGACAGGGGCGCGAAGAGCACGAGGAAGGCGGCGAGAAGGGCCGCGGCGAGAGCGAAGGGCGCGGTCGAGCGCCGGAGAATGGTGGTCTGCACCCCACCACCCTAGGAATATCCGGTGTGCGATGCCTGAATGTGGGAATCGACTGTGGATGCGGCTCCCGCGGGGGCCTCGGCATCCGATAGTCTGGTCGATCAGGAGGGCAAAGTGACAGACAGCGAGAGCCGACCGGCCGCAGAAGCGGCGATTCACCGATCCGGCGAGCAGAAGCACGACGTGACGCAGACGTTCGGGCACGATTCCGACCTGTCGTTCGTTCCCTTCGGCGTGGAACTGACCGAGGTCGAGCAGTCGGCGATCGCCGCGCTTCCCTCCGGATCCGCGTTGCTGCTGGTGCGCTCCGGCGCGCTGGCGGGTGCACGCTACCTCCTCGACACCGACGTGACTACGATCGGGCGTCACCCCGAGGCCGACATCTTCTTCGACGACGTGACGGTCTCACGTCGGCACGCCGAGGTCACTCGGAACGGCGCGGCGTTCGAGATCATCGATCAGCGGTCGCTGAACGGCACGTACGTCAACGGCGAGCGGTTCGACCGCAGCCCCCTGGTCGACGGAGCAGAGGTGCGCGTCGGCAAGTTCCGGCTGAACTTCTTCGCCTCCCCGGTCGACCGCGCAGCGGCCAACGCCTGATGGCGGCTTCCCCGGCCCGCGAACGATCTGCGTCCGCGGGTCTTCTGAGCATCGGTCAGGTCCTCGCACGTCTGACGCCCGATTTCCCCGATCTCACCTCCAGCAAGCTGCGGTTCCTCGAGGTACAGGGCATCGTCACCCCCTCGCGCACGGAGTCGGGCTACCGCAAGTTCTCGCAGGCCGACATCGAGCGCCTGCGTCTCGGTCTCACGCTCCAGCGCGATCACTACCTTCCGCTGAGCGTGATCCGCGAGCAGCTGGACGAGGCGAGCACGGAGTCCGCTGCCCTTACGCCTCCGCCGTCGATCACCCCGACGCCGCGCCGCTACCGCCGTACCGAGCTGCTCTCCGCGGCGGGTGCGGGCCCTCAGCTGCTGAACGACGCGATCAGCACCGGCGTCATCACCGCGCAGGAGACATACCCCGAAGCCACGGTCGCCCTGCTGCGCGGATTGGTCGCCCTCGACCGTCACGGCATCGAGCCGCGGCACTTGCGCGCACTGCGTCAGGGGGCGGACCGCGAGGTCGCTCTCATCGAGTCCGCGCTCTCCGCGCTGCTGCGGCGGACCGACGCCGCATCGCGCGCCAAGGCGAGCGAATTGGCGCCGGAACTGGCGTCGAAGATCGACGAGGTCCGCGGGCTCTTCGTCAAGGAAGCGCTCACGCGCGTCCTTTCGTAACGAACTGATTGCGACACACCTTCGCGGTGTCGCGGATGTCGTTGCCGCCCCGGGGGTGCTGCTCTAGCGTGGAGGTAACCGTTCCAGGGAGGATTTGAAATGAATGCGGATGAGCTCACAGGCGACCCGCGGTTCGTGCCCGAACTCCTCTTCACCGACGGTCTCCCGGCGATGGACGACGAGGTCGGATACCGCGGAGCGGTCGCCGCTCGTGCCGCCGGCATCACCTACCGCCAGCTCGACTACTGGGCCCGCACGGAACTGGTCGTTCCGACCGTCCGCGGCGCCAGCGGGTCGGGCTCGCAGCGTCTCTACGGTTTCCGCGACATCCTCGTGCTCAAGCTCGTGAAGAGCCTTCTCGACACCGGTATCTCGCTGCAGCAGATCCGCACCGCGGTCGAAGAGCTGCGTCGCGCCGGCATCCGCGATCTCGCCGGCACCACGCTCATGAGCGACGGTGCCTCGGTGTACCTGTGCACCTCGAACGACGAGGTCATCGACCTCGTCAGCCGCGGCCAGGGCGTGTTCGGCATCGCCGTGGGCAAGGTGCTCCGCGAGGTCGAGTCCACCCTGGTGGAGTTCGACCCCACGGCTCCGGACCCCGTCGACGAGCTGGCCAGCCGCCGCTCGAAGCGCTCCGCCTGACCCACCGTCCGACGGACACAAGAACGGCCATCCTCGTTGAGGATGGCCGTTTCTCATGTCGACGAGGCGTTACGCCTGCTGTCCGGTCTCGGGGACCGGGATGCGCCCCGTTCGGATGATGCGATCGAGGAGCTGATCGAAGTCGGCGGCGAGTTCCTGCGCCGAGTCGCCCGGCCAGATGTGCAGCGGCTTGGCGGCGCCCTGCGCCTGCTGGAGCGACGTGCGCTCGGGGAGCTGGGGGGAGAGGACGAGCGGTCCGAACATGTCGCGCAGTTCCTTGATGCGGAACTGGTGCTCGATCGACTGCGGGCGCACACGGTTCACGACGATGCCCAACGGCTGCAGGCGGGGGGAGAGTCCGCGGCGGATCTCCTCGATCGCGCGCAGGGCGCGGTCGGCCGCGGCCACCGAGAACAGGCCGGGCTCGGTGACGACCATCACGCGGTCGCTCGCGGCCCAGGCCGTACGCGTGAGGGCGTTGAGCGACGGCGCGCAGTCGATGAGAACGAGGTCGTAGTCGGCCTCGACGGCCGCGAGAGCCTCCTCGAGCTTCCACACGTCGCGCACGCTGGGGTGCGGGCCGTCGAAGTTGATCGCCGACGGGCTGCCGATGAGCACGTCGATCGTGCCGGGGTGCACCTTCGCCCAGCCGCTGGAGGTGATCGCCTGGCGGACGACCTTCTCCTTCGGGTTCGCCAGGACATCGGCGATGTTGAGTCGTCCTGCCACCTGGATGTCCATGCCGGTGGACACATCGGACTGCGGGTCGAGGTCGACGACGAGAGTACGGACGCCCCGGGCGAAGGCCGCTGAGGCCAGGCCGAGGGTCACGGTCGTCTTGCCGACGCCTCCCTTGAGAGAGCTGACGCTGAGTACGTGCACGGACTCCACGTTACCTTGCCCTAGTCTGGGGGGACACTCAGCCCCGCCCCATGTGCGCGCATCCACGCGCACATCGAGCTCCCAGAGGTGTGCATGTTCCAGAAGATCCTTGTGGCCAACCGCGGCGAGATCGCGATCCGTGCCTTCCGCGCGGCCTACGAAGTCGGAGCCAGGACCGTCGCGGTCTTCCCGCATGAGGATCGGGGCTCCGTGCACCGCCTCAAGGCGGACGAGGCCTACGAGATCGGCGAGCGCGGGCATCCGGTGCGCGCGTACCTGAACGTCGACGAGATCATCCGCGTCGCGCTCGAGTCCGGCGCCGACGCGATCTACCCCGGCTATGGCTTCCTGTCCGAGAACCCGGAGTTGGCCGAGAAGGCCGCCGCCAACGGCATCGTGTTCATCGGTCCGCCCGCCGCCGTGCTCGAGATGGCCGGCAACAAGGTCGAGGCCAAGCGCCACGCCGTCGAGGCCGGTGTGCCCGTGCTGCGCTCGACCGAGGCATCCGCCGACGTCGAGGCGCTGGTGTCGCAGGCCGCCGACATCGGTTTCCCCCTCTTCGCGAAGGCCGTGGCCGGCGGTGGAGGGCGCGGAATGCGTCGCGTCGAGAGCGCCGCCGAGCTCGCCCCCGCACTCGCCGAGGCGATGCGCGAAGCGGACAGCGCCTTCGGCGACCCACGGATGTTCCTCGAGCAGGCCGTGGTGCGTCCCCGTCACATCGAGGTGCAGATCCTCGCCGACAAGACCGGTGAGACGGTGCACCTCTTCGAGCGCGACTGCTCGGTGCAGCGCCGTCATCAGAAGGTCGTCGAGATCGCCCCGGCGCCGAACCTCGACGACGGCATCCGCACCGCCCTGCACGGATACGCCGTCGCCTTCGCGCGGTCGATCGGGTACGAGAACGCCGGCACGGTCGAGTTCCTGCTCGAGACCGCCGGGGAGCGGGCGGGTGAGGTCGTCTTCATCGAGATGAACCCACGGATCCAGGTCGAGCACACGGTCACCGAAGAGGTCACCGATGTCGACCTCGTCCAGAGCCAGATGCGCATCGCCTCCGGTCAGACGCTGGCGGAGCTCGGCCTGCAGCAGCAGAACCTGCAGCTGCGGGGTGCGGCCCTCCAGTGCCGGATCACGACCGAGGATCCCACGCAGGGCTTCCGCCCGGACACGGGGAAGATCACGACGTACCGATCGCCCGGCGGCGCCGGCATCCGTCTCGACGGCGGAACGGTGCACCAGGGAGCGCAGATCAGCCCCCACTTCGATTCGATGCTGTCGAAGCTGACCTGCCGCGGGCGCGACTTCCCCGCGGCGGTCGCCCGCGCGCGTCGTGCGCTGGCGGAGTTCCGCATCCGCGGCGTCTCGACGAACATCCCGTTCCTGCAGGCGCTGCTCGACGACGACGCCTTCGTCGCCGGTGACCTCAGCACCTCGTTCATCGACGAGCGTCCCGAACTGCTGCGCGGACGGGTATCGAAGGACCGCGGCACCAAGATCCTCAACTGGCTGGTCGACGTCACCGTCAACAAGCCGAACGGTGCGCACCCGGGGGCCGTCGATCCTCGCACGAAGCTGCCGGCGATCGACCTCGCCGCCGAGCCGGTGCCCGGCTCGCGTCAGCGCCTCCTCGAACTCGGACCGGAAGGGTTCGCGGCCGAACTGCGCGCGCAGAGCGCGCTGGCGATCACCGAGACCACCTTCCGCGATGCGCATCAGTCGCTGCTCGCCACGCGAGTGCGCACGAAGGACCTCGTCGCGGCCGCTCCCTACGTCGCTCGACTGACACCGGGCCTGCTCTCGGTCGAGGCATGGGGCGGGGCGACCTACGACGTCGCGCTCCGGTTCCTGGGCGAGGACCCCTGGGAGCGCCTCGACAAGCTGCGCGCGGAACTCCCGAACGTGGCGATCCAGATGCTTCTCCGCGGGCGGAACACGGTCGGCTACACGCCGTACCCGACGGCCGTCACCGATGCCTTCGTGGCCGAGGCCGCCGCGAGCGGTGTCGACATCTTCCGCATCTTCGACGCCCTCAACGATGTCGAGCAGATGCGTCCGGCGATCGCGGCGGTCCGGCGCACCGGGACGGCGGTCGCGGAGGTCGCGCTCTGCTACACCGGCGACCTGTTGAATCCGGCCGAGGACCTCTACACGCTCGACTACTACCTCGGCCTCGCCGAGAAGATCGTCGATGCCGGGGCGCACATCATCGCCATCAAGGACATGGCGGGCCTGCTGCGTCCGGCGGCCGCCGCGAAACTCGTCTCCGCGCTGCGCGAGCGCTTCGACCTCCCGGTGCACCTGCACACGCACGACACCCCGGGCGGGCAACTCGCCACGCTCCTGGCCGCCAGCGCCGCCGGTGTCGACGCGGTGGATGCCGCATCCGCTCCGCTGTCGGGCACGACGAGCCAGCCCTCGCTGTCGGCGCTGGTCGCCGCGCTCGCGCACACCGACCGCGACAGCGGCATCGATCTCGCGGGCGTCTCGGATCTCGAGCCGTACTGGGAAGCCGTACGGCATCAGTACGCGCCGTTCGAGTCGGGTCTCCCGGGGCCCACGGGGCGCGTGTACCACCACGAGATCCCGGGTGGCCAGCTCTCGAATCTGCGTCAGCAGGCCAAAGCGCTCGGCCTCGCCGACGACTTCGAGCTGATCGAGGACATGTACGCCGCCGCCGACCGGATCCTCGGTCGCGTGCCGAAGGTCACGCCCTCGTCGAAGGTGGTCGGCGATCTCGCCCTGCACCTCGCCGCGGTGAAGGCCGACCCGGCCGATTTCGAGGCGAACCCCGAGAAGTACGACGTGCCGGACTCGGTCGTCGGCTTCATGGCCGGAGAGCTCGGCGACCTGCCGGGCGGATGGCCGGAGCCGTTCCGATCGAAGGTGCTCGCGGGGCGCACGGTCCGCGTCGGGCTGACCGAGCTCACGGCCGACGACGAGTCGGCCCTCGCGGGCGACAGCGCGACACGACGTTCGCGACTGAACACCCTGCTCTTCCCGGCGCCGATGCAGGAGTTCAGCCAGATGCGCGAACTCTTCGGCGATCTGTCGGTGCTCGACACCAGCGACTACCTGTACGGCCTCGTGGCGGGGCAGGAGCATCTGGTCGAGATCGACCGTGGCGTGCAACTGTACGTCGGGCTCGAGGCGATCGGCGACGCCGATGACCGCGGCATCCGCACCGTGATGACGACTCTCAACGGCCAGCTCCGACCGGTCTTCGTGCGAGATCGCGCGATCTCCGTCGACGCCCACGAGGTCGAGAAGGCCGACACCTCCGTTCCCGGTCAGGTCGCCGCTCCGTTCTCGGGAGTCGTCACCCTGAAGGCCGAGATCGGGGCCACGGTCCGAGCCGGTGAGCCCGTCGCGTCGATCGAGGCGATGAAGATGGAGGCCGCGATCACGGCACCCGTCGACGGTGTCGTCGAGCGCCACGCGATCTCGTCGACGCAGCAGGTCGACGCCGGCGATCTTTTGGTCGTCATCCGTCCCGCGCACTAACCTTGTCCGGGCGGGGGCAGCGCACGATGTGGCGCGCCCTCGCCTGCGCATGCTTGGAGCGAGACAGTGACCCCGAAGAACACCCCTGATCCCCGCGAGGACGACGCGATGGGGGTGCTCGACGACGCCGCGTCCGTCGCGACGACCGGCATCGGCATCCTCGGCGGAACCGCCCAGGTGAGCGTCGTCATGCCGCAGGAGCACGATGACGATCTCGCCGATGAAGAGGTCATCGACGGCGAGGTCGACGAGGCCGTCATCGCCGACATCGTGCTGGAGGATGCCGTCATCGCGGTGTCCTCCGCACCGATCGCCGCCGCCGTCGAGGAGGTCGTCGCCGAGGCCGAGCCTGTTCCCGAGGCCGAGCCTGTTCCCGAGCCCGAGCCCGAGCCCGAGCCCGTTGTGGTGCCTGCTCCCACCCCCGTGAAGGAGACCGCTCCCGTGGAGAGCCCGAAGAAGTCCGTCGCACCACGCACCGCTCCGCCGGAGGTGACGCTGACGTCCAAGCGACTCGGCGATCTGAGCGGCGCCAATCGCGAATCCGCCGATCTGCTCACGACCGACCGGTTGCTCGATCCGCATCGCGTGACGAAGCCCGAACCCGAGGGCGCCTGGAGCCACCTGCTCTACTCGATCTCCGGCCGACGGATCAACATCGGCGACGGGCGTCGCGCGCGCGAGCGCAAGGCGCTCTCCGCTCGGATCGCCGCTCCGCTGCCCGGCGGAGCCCGGTTCGTCCCGGTGCTCTCCCGCAAGGGCGGGGTGGGGAAGACCGCGATCACGGCTCTGCTGGGCATGGCGCTGGCGGATGCTCGTGACGACCGTGTCATCGCGATCGACGCGAATCCCGACCGGGGAACGCTCGCCGATCGGATCGTGCGTCCGCAGCACACGAAGTCGGTGCGCGATCTCGTGCGCATCCACGATCAGGTGACCGGGTACCACGACATCTCGGCGGTCGTCGCACGCGATGCGACGCGGCTCGACGTGCTCGCCTCTGACACCGATCCGCGCATCGCCGAAGCGTTCAGCGACACCGACTACCGCGACGTGGCGGATCTGGCCGCGCACTACTATTCGTTGGTTCTCACCGATACCGGTACGGGCATCGTGCACTCGGTGATGGCGGCCACGCTCGATCTCGCCGACCGTATCGTCATCGTCTCGGGCCTCAGCGTCGACGAGGCGCGTTTGGCGTCCGAGACCCTGACCTGGTTGGAGACGAACGGGTTCGAGGATCGCGCGCACGAGGCGATCGTCGTGCTCAACCACTCCACGCCCGGCACGCCGCTCGTGCGGGTGAACGAGCTGGAGGCGCACTTCGCCTCCCGCGTCCGCAGCGTGGTGCAGATGCCCTACGACGCGCAGCTCGCCGCCGGCGGTGCGATCGTGTTCGCGAACCTGCAGCCCGAGACGCGTCTCGCGGCGCGTCAACTCGCCGCGCTGCTGGTCGAAGGACTGCGGACGGAGGCATCCGCATGACCGTCCGTGAGATCCGGATCTTCGGCGATCCCGTGCTGCGCACCGTGTGCGCACCGATCGACGAGATCGACGACGGCGTCCGTGCTCTCGTGACCGACCTCGTCGAGACCGTGGAGCTGCCCGGGCGCGCCGGCGTCGCGGCGCCGCAGATCGGTGTCGCGTTGCGGGCGTTCAGCTACAACGTCGACGGCGACATCGGATACGTGATCAACCCCGTCCTCACCGAGGTGCGCGGGGAGCCCGTGCCCACGGGTGAGGGGTGCCTGTCTGTGCCCGGCCTCTGGCACGACGCGCTGCGGTACCCCTGGGCTCGCGTCGAGGGCATCGATCTCGACGGCGCACCGGTCGTGCTCGAAGGAGAGGGGCTGCTCGCGCAGGCTCTGCAGCACGAGACCGACCACCTCGACGGCAAGCTCTACCTCTCGCGTCTCGATCCCGAGACGCGGCGCACGGCGATGCGCCAGGTGCGCGAGAGCGACTGGTTCTGACGCCGGTACCTCCTTCTCCGAACGAGAAAGCCCTCTGCGCGACGTGCGCAGAGGGCTCTCCTGTTCCGGAGGGGTGATCTCGGGGAGAGCTCAGCCGCCGATCGCGACGTTCGTCGTCGACACGGGCTCGTCGTAGATCGCCGAGATCTCGTCCGCGAAGTCGTTCATGATCACGTTCCGCTTGATCGAGAGCTTCGGAGTGAGGTGGCCGGATGCCTCGGTCCACTCCGACTCCAGCACGGTGAACTTGCGGATCGACTCCGCGCGGGAGACACGGGCGTTGGCGGCATCGACTGCTCGCTGGATCTCGGCGCGCACGGCATCGTTCTTCGCGGCATCCGCGAGCGTCATGTCGGCGGCGAGGCCGTTGTTGGCGAGCCACGTCGGCAGCATCTCCGAGTCGAGTGTGACGAGCGCCGAGATGAACGGCTTCTGGTCGCCGACGACGACGACCTGACCGATGATCGGGTTCGCGCGGATCGGGTCCTCGAGGGCCGCCGGGGCGACGTTCTTGCCGCCGGCGGTGACGATGATCTCCTTCTTGCGACCCGTGATGGTGAGGAAGCCCTCGGAGTCGAAGCTGCCGATGTCGCCGGTACGGAACCAGCCGCCCTCGCTGAACGCCTCGGCCGTCGCCTCCGGGTTGTTCCAGTACTCCTTGAACACGTTGATCCCACGCACCTCGATCTCGCCGTCGTCGGCCAGGCGGACGCCCACCCCGGGGAGCGCCGGGCCGACCGTGCCGATCTTCGACTTGTCCGCGAGGTTCACGGTCGCGGGGGCGGTCGTCTCGGTGAGGCCGTAGCCCTCGAGGATGACGACGCCGAGGCTGTGGAAGAAGTGCCCGAGGCGCGGCCCGAGCGGGGCGGAGCCCGAGACGGCGTAGGCGACGTTGCCACCCATCGCCTCGCGCAGCTTGCTGTAGACGAGCTTGTTGAACAGGGCGAACTTGAGCTTCGTGCCGAACGGGATCTTCTTGCCCTCTTCGACGAGCTTGGAGTGCTCGATCGCCACATCGGCGGCCGCGCGGAAGATCTTGCCCTTGCCGCCGGCCTCTGCCTTCTGCTCGGCGGAGTTGTAGACCTTCTCGAACACGCGGGGGACCGCGAGCAGGAAGGTCGGCTTGAACGACCCGAGCGCCGGAAGGAGCTGGCGGGTGTCGGGCTGGTGACCCGTGCGGACGCCGGCGTGGATGTCGAGGATCGAGATGAATCGCGCGAACACGTGAGCGGTGGTGATGAAGAGGAGCGTCGAGGCGCCCGGCACCTGCACGACCTCGTCCAGCGCCTTGGCGGAGTTGCGTGAGAGCTCGACGAAGTTGGAGTGGGTGAGGACGCAACCCTTGGGGCGACCCGTCGAGCCCGAGGTGTAGATGAGGGTCGCGATGTCCGAACCCACGGCGAGCGACCGGCGACGTTCGATCTCGGCATCCTCGACCGACGCGCCCTGGGCGGTGAGGGTGTCGATGGCGCCGAGGTGCAGCTGCCAGACCTCGCGGATGAGCGGGAGGTCGCCGCGCACCTCGTCGACGCGGGCGAAGTGCTCGGGCGACTCGACGATCAGGGCGATCGCTCCGGAGTCCTCGAGGATCCACTGGATCTGCGACGGCGAGCTCGTCTCGTAGATCGGCACCATCACGGCGCCGGCGTAGAAGAGGGCGAAGTCGACGAGCGTCCACTCGTACGTGGTCCGGGCGAGGAAGCCGACCTTCTCGCCGGGCTGGATGCCGGCGGCGGCGAAGCCCTTCGCCAGCGCGATCACGGCGGTCTGGAAGTCGGCGGCGGAGATGTCGCGCCATCCGTCCCGGTCGGGGACGGCGAACAGAGCGCGGTCGGGAGTGGCGCGGACGCGTTCGACCAGGAGGTCGGCGACGTTCGCGTCGGGGTCGGCGGGGACGACGGCGGGAACTTCAAACTGGACCACGGCAGCTCCTTCGGTACCGGTCGGGTACGGGTTCCTCCCGAGTCTAGGGCATGACACCGGGTCGCACACCTGGTGGAACTGGGTCGCTTCCCGAGGCTTGTTCCTGGGAAGTTTCCGGCGGAGAGCGATCACGGCGCTAGACTCACGACGGTGTTCTACTGGCTGATGAAGTACGTCGTGATCGGCCCCGTGGTCAAGGCGATCTTCCGTCCCTGGATCGTGGGCCGCAAGAACGTGCCCGCGAGCGGTGCGGCGATCCTCGCCAGCAACCACCTCTCCTTCGCCGACTCGATCTTCCTGCCCCTGGTCATCGACCGGAAGATGTCGTTCCTCGCGAAGAGCGACTACTTCACCGGGCGCGGTCTCAAGGGATGGGCGACCAAGTTCTTCATGAGCGCCACCGGACAGATCCCGATCGACCGGTCGGGTGGCAAGGCATCCGAAGCGTCGCTGAACACGGGGCTCCAGGTGCTCGGTGGGGGAGACCTGCTCGGCATCTATCCCGAGGGCACGCGCAGCCCCGACGGAACGCTCTACCGCGGACGCACCGGCATCGCGCGGATGGCGCTGGAGGCGAAGGTTCCAGTCGTGCCCGTGATCATGGTCGACACCGATACGGCGATGCCGATCGGGCAGAGACTGCCACGGATCGTGCGCGTCGGTATCGTGATCGGCGAGCCGCTCGATTTCTCGCGCTACGCGGGTATGGAGAACGATCGGTACATCCTCCGTTCCGTCACCGACGAGATCATGGTCGCGCTGCAGCGGCTCGGGGAGCAGAAGTACGAGGACGTCTACGCATCGACCGTGAAGGACCGTCTTCCGGTCCGCGTCACACGACGTTCCTGACGCCGACGACGCGCCGCACGACCACTAGGCTGGGATGATGCTCCCGCACGATATCGACGCCCTGGACGCGTGGCGCTCGCTCCCGATCAAGCAGCAGCCGCAGTGGCCCGACGCCGAGCGCGTCGCCGAGGTCTCTCGACAGATCGCGGCCCTGCCGCCGCTGGTTTTCGCCGGCGAGGTCGACAACCTCCGCGACCGTCTCGCCCGCGCGGCTTCCGGCCGCGCATTCCTGCTCCAGGGCGGTGACTGCGCCGAGACGTTCGCCGGTGCGACCGCCGAGCAGATCCGCAACCGCATCAAGACGGTGCTGCAGATGGCCGTCGTGCTCACGTATGGCGCCTCGATGCCCATCGTCAAGATGGGCCGTATGGCCGGGCAGTTCGCCAAGCCCCGCTCGAGCGACTCCGAGACCCGGGGCGACGTCACGCTGCCGGCGTACCGGGGCGACATCGTCAACGGCTACGACTTCACCGAGGGCTCGCGCCAGGCCGACCCGGGACGCCTGTTGCAGGGGTACCACACGGCGGCATCGACGCTGAACCTCATCCGCGCGTTCACGCAGGGCGGGTTCGCCGACCTGCGTGAGGTGCACTCGTGGAACAAGGGCTTCGCGCAGAACCCGGCGAACCAGCGTTACGAGCGCATGGCGGCCGAGATCGATCGCGCGATCAAGTTCATGGAGGCGGCCGGCGCCGACTTCGACGAGCTCAAGCGCGTGGAGTTCTTCACGGGCCACGAGGGTCTGCTCATGGACTACGAGCGCCCGATGACGCGCATCGACTCGCGAACCGACACGCCGTACAACACGTCGGCGCACTTCCTCTGGATCGGGGAGCGCACGCGTGACCTCGACGGTGCGCACGTCGATTACTTCTCGAAGATCCGCAACCCCATCGGAGTGAAGCTGGGGCCGACGACGACGCCCGAGACGGCTCTCGAGCTCATCGACAAGCTCGACCCGAACCGTGAGCCGGGACGCCTCACCTTCATCACGCGCATGGGTGCCGGAAAGATCCGTGACGCGCTCCCGCCTCTCCTCGAGGCCGTGCGCGACTCGGGCGCGACCCCGCTGTGGGTCACGGACCCGATGCACGGAAACGGCATCACGACGCCGACCGGATACAAGACGCGTCGTTTCGACGACGTGGTCGACGAGGTGCGCGGGTTCTTCGAGGCGCACCGCGCCGTCGGCACGTTCCCGGGCGGCATCCACGTCGAGCTCACGGGCGACGACGTGACCGAATGCCTCGGCGGATCCGAGCACATCGACGAGGCCGCACTGGCGACCCGGTACGAGAGCCTCTGCGACCCGCGCCTGAACCACATGCAGTCCCTCGAGCTGGCGTTCCTCGTCGCCGAGGAGCTCGAAAAGCGCTGACACCGCATCTTCGACCGACGAAGGCCGCACCCCGGATCCCGGTGGTGCGGCCTTCGTCGTCGTGTGCCTTCGTCCAGGGAACGGCGGATGCCGAGGCCGGGGATCTAGAAACCGCTGCTCTTGATCTGCAGAGTGACCTGAGCGCCCTTCCGGCGTTCGGACTCGGGTGCGGGGTCCGTCCCCGACACCTCCGTGAAGTCATTCGGGAACGCATTCCAGATGACGTTCCATGTGGGTTCGAACCCAGCATTCCGAAGGGTCTGCGCGGCCTCATCACGGGTCATTCCCGTCACATCGGGAACCGGGAACAGCTCCGGCCCCTTCGAGACGATCAGCTGGACGGTGTCACCGGGGCGCCAGTTGCCCTCTTCGGCGCGGTCAGAGACGCCGATCACGATGTCCTTGTCGACGTCCGAGCTGAAGACGTACGACGACTCGCCCACGACCAGACCGCGGTCGGTGAGGGTCGAACTCGCTTCGCTGACGGACATCCCCGAGACATCGGGGAAGGCGCCCGCCGAGATGTAGAGCTCGATCGTGTCGGCCTCGAAGAGGTCGCAGCCCTCAGCGCAGGCGTAGGCCTCGCCGCCGGCACGCGGGGTGGCGAAGGCGTTGATGACGATGCCCTCGGCGGCATCGGAGAAGAGCACGACGGTCGTCTCCGCGACGTTCACGTTGATGCTCGCGAGATAATCGCGCGCATCCTCCTCCGCCCGCCCGTTGAGAGTCTCGACCGTGTGCGGAGTCGGTCCGGCGGACACGATCACCGACACGACCGCTCCCTTGTCGAGGCGCTGGCCCTCACCGGGATCTGTCTCGATCACCGTGCCCGGCTCGACGTCGAGCGAGAAGCGGTCCTCCTGTCGAGGGGAGAAGCCGTCGGCGGTGAGTGCGTCCGCCGCCTCGTCGTAGGTCATACCCGCGACGCCGGGAACCGCCACGAGCGAGCCGGGTCCGGAGCCGAACCACCAGCCGACGCCGCCGGCGAGCACCGCGAGCAGCAGGACGAGAGTGAGGAGGAACGCGCCACGTGCGCGCCGTCGCGACGCGCGCCGCCGCAGGAGCGTGGCGTTGTCGACGGTCTGCGGCACGGGGGCGACGGGATCGGTGACGGCCACCGTCGCGGGCATGACCTTGGTGAGATCCCCGGAGTCGCTCGCGGATCGCACCGGTGGCGAGGTGGTCGCCGCGGCGGGGGAGACGCCGAGCTCGCGCTCGATCTCGCGCAGGCGGTCGAGCATCTGCTTCGCGTCGTCGGGGCGTTCGTCGGGGGACTTCTCGGTCGCCCACAGCACCAGTTCGTCGAGTTGCTCGGGCACGCCGGGGTTGCGGGCGCTGGGGCGCGGAACCGACTCGGTCGCATGCTGGAAGGCGATCTGCATCGGCTGCTCGCCCTTGTACGGCTGCTCGCCGACCAGCATCTCGTACAGCATGATGCCGAGGGCGTAGATGTCGCTGCGCGCGTCGGCGGTGCCCCGGGTGACGAGTTCGGGAGCGAGGTACGCGATCGTGCCCAGGAGTTGTTGACCCGTCGCCGTGTTGGCGGTGGTCGCACGGGCGAGGCCGAAGTCGCCGATCTTGATACGACCGTCCTCGGCGAGGAGCACGTTCTCGGGCTTCACGTCGCGGTGGACGATGTTCGCCCGGTGCGCGGCGGACAGCCCGGACAGCACGGCATCCATGATCGTGATCGTCTGCGTGATCGTCAGACGCTTCTGCTCGCGGAGGAGTTCGCGCAGCGTGATGCCCGGAAGGTACTCCATGACCAGGTAGGCGAGTTCGCCGTCCTGCCCCTGATCGAACACGTTCACGACGTGCGGATCGGCCAGCCGAGCGGCGGACCGGGCTTCCTGGATGAACCGGCTCTGGAACGCCGAATCGTCGCTGAGGTGCGCGTGCATCACCTTGAGAGCGATGCGGCGCTCGAGGCGCAGATCGGTCGCGACGTAGACGGTGGCCATGCCGCCGCGGGCGATGCGCGCACGCACGCGGTATCGGCCGTCGACAAGCCGCCCGATGAGGGGGTCGGCTTGCTGGTTGGACGTCACGTCAGAATTCTATGGAGAACTGCCTGAAAGGCCGGGGAGCGCCTCACCCCTGAGGGCAACCCGATTTCAGAACGCGCGGTCACTGATACAAGGCGAGCCAACGGTGGGCCGCTGTCTCCCACTGTCCGTAGCGGAGCGGGAAGGCCGAGATCTGCACGGCCTGGGCGGCGTCCGTGAACGCCATCGACTCCCAGCCGGGAACGTCGAGAAGCCCTCGGGTCGTCCGACCGTTCGGATCGCTCGGACCGCCGTAGAAGACGCGCGTGCTGCGCTCCGCATCCCGGATCTGCTCGGGCGTGCCCCAGCCGGTGCTCGGTCGCTGTTGGAAGATCCCGAGCGAATCGCGGTCGCCCCAGTCGAGGTTGCGCAGGTCGGACTCGACCATCCCCGTCGCCAGTGCGATCGCGATGCCATGATCGGAGACGCCGAGTTCGCGTCCGATACGGATGATCAGTGCGGCGTTCGCCGCCTGCTCGGGGGAGAGGTCGGCGGACCTCTGCGCGGGCGCGGCGTCGACGGTCGTGGGAGCCGCAGCAGGTGCGGGCGCCGCTGCCGGGGCCGCGGCGCTCACGGAGAGGCTCTGGCCGGGGTAGATGATCGAGGATCTGTCGAGCCCGTTCGCGGAGAGGAGGGCGTCGAGCGAGGTGCCGTGGCGCTGGGCGATGGCGAAGAGGGTGTCTCCGGCGGCGACCGTGTAGGTGGCGGGCGCGGCGGCGGGAGCCGGCGCGGGGGCCGGTGCCGGCGCGGCAGCGGGTGCGGCCGGGGCGGATGCGGAGACGGTGAGGCTCTGCCCGGGATAGATGATCGAGGATCTGTCGAGCCCGTTCGTGGAGAGAAGAGCGTCGAGCGGGATGCCGTGGCGCTGGGCGATGGCGAAGAGGGTGTCTCCGGCGGCGACCGTGTACGTCGCGGGAGCGGATGCGGGAGGAGCAGTGGGCGCAGGTGTGCTCGCAGCTGCCTGTGGGGCATCGAGCCGCAACTCCTGTCCGGGGAGGATCACGGAGCTCGCGTCGAGCCCGTTCCAGGCGAGCACGTCCGCGGTGCGCAGGCCGAAGCGCTGAGCGACGGCGAAGATCGTATCGCCGGGGGCGACAACATAGTCGGTCGGCGGGGCTTCCGCCGGTGCGATGCGGTGCGGAACACCGTTGAGGCGAGCGGTGGACGAAGAGTCGACGGCCACATCGGCTCCGGCGGGGGCGGCGACCAGCACGCCGGCGAGTGCACCCAGGACGGCGGCGGGTAGGCCGAGCGTCGCGTACCGCTGGCGACGGGAAGAGGTGTTCGGTGTCACGAGGGGCCCCCTTTTCGAACCCTGCCACGCTGACACGGAAGTAAACGGAAGTCAACAGGAGTGAAAGAAGTGACGTCTGTGAAAGAAGGCATCTCGGAATGCACGTGCGGCTTCGAGATGAGATAGTTGCTGGGTGTCTGAGAACGTTGATGGAACCCCCGCCCTGGAGTGGCTGACGCTGCCCGATCTCGTCGAGGTGCTCGACGAGCCGCTCGGCAAGGTGCGTCGCCTCATCGACGAACACCACCTGGTCGGTTCGCGTCGCACGGGCGTGTTCGCCGTTCCGTCGCTCTTCATCGTCGACGGGCGTCCGCTCAGTTCACTGCGTGGAACGGTCATCGTGCTGCAGGATGCCGGGTTCACCGATGACGAGCTGATCGACTGGCTCCTCGCCGAGGAGGAATCGATGGGGCGCTCGCCGATCGCGGCGCTGCTCGCCGGCCACAAGAGCGAGGTCCGCCGAATCGCACGCACCCTCGCCTGAGAGCTTTGCGCAACCGCTCAGGCGGTACGAACGGTGGCTGCCCGAGCGAGATCGCGGAGGCCGCTGACGGCGGCGTTGTCGAGGCGCGCCCCGACCAGAGCGCGGTCGGCCTCGCGGGCGTAGTCCGCGATCATGGCTTCGACACGATCGAGCGCGCCGGTGTCTCGGATGGTCGCCTGCAGGTACTCGACCTGCCGAGGCTCGAGCTCCGGGTCGCCGAGCATCTCGTCGACGACCCCGCGGGCGGGGCGGTCGAGGGCTTCGCGGGTGAGGGCGATCAGCACGGTGCGCTTGCCCTCGCGCAGATCGTCTCCCGCGGGCTTGCCGGTGACCGATTCGTCGCCGAAGACGCCGAGCACGTCGTCGCGCAACTGGAAGGCCATGCCGACGGGGTGGCCGAAGCTCCGCAGGGCCGTCAGCTGTGATGCATCCGCTCCAGCGAGCGATGCGCCGAGGACGAGCGGCTGCTCGATGCTGTATCTGGCCGATTTCAGGGAGGCCACGCGGAGTGCGCGGTGCGCGTGCTCCGCGTCGTCGTTCACCCTCCACGCGGATTCCTCGGCGATGTCGAGATACTGCCCGACCGTCACGTCCCTGCGCATGCGGGCGTACTCGCGCCGCACGTCTGCGGCGTGAGCGTGATCGGTGATGGCGGACTCGACGAGGTCGTCGCTCCACGCCACGAGCAGGTCGCCGAGCAGCACCGCGCTCGCGCGCCCGAACGCCTCGGCGTCTCCGCTCCACCCGGCCGAGCGATGCGCGCTCTCCAGGGCGCGATGCGCGGCCGGTCGGCCCCGACGCGTGTCGGAGTTGTCGATGATGTCGTCGTGCACGAGCGCTGCCGACTGGAAGATCTCGAGCGCCGCGCACGTGTTCCAGAGCGCTTCGCCTTCGGTCGCGTGACGATCGGCCGCACGCGCGACCGCATGCCATCCCGCGTGGCAGAACCGGGCACGCAACCGCTTTCCGCCCACGAGCGTGTCGGCCGCAGCGTCGATGAGAGCGACGGCATCGGGGCCGTACTCGGTCGACTCGGTGCGCATCCTCTCGACGAACTGCTCCAGGCGGGAGGCGACGGCTTCGACGATCTGGGCGGGGGAGGACACGACTCCCAGCATACGTAAAGCAATGAGGGGGCGAACGGCTAGCCTCCGAGCGCCGCGCGCGCGTAGAATGGAACGCACGATACCCGAGGGGGACGAAATGCCACTCTCCGAACAGGAGCAGCGTCTGCTCGACGAGATGGAACGCCATCTCCTCCACAACGACGCCGACGTCGTGAGCGCGCCTTCGGGCGATCGCGCACTGAGCTATCGGAACCTCGTCTACGGGGCTCTCCTGGTACTCGCGGGCGTCGGCGGTCTGGTCGCCGGCGTGATCGTGGGCGACGTCTGGGGAATCGTCATCGGCGTCGTCGGATTCGCCGCCATGCTCGCCGGCGTCATGCTGGCCGTCACTCCTGTGCGCCGTTCCGCACCCGCCGCGAATCCCTCCGAGAAGCCGGCTGCCAAGCGGCAGGACTCCGCGTCCTTCATGGACCGGATGAACGATCGATGGGATCGCCGCCACGAGGGGAACTGACCCCACTCACTTCTGAAGGCCCGGATGCTCTGAGCATCCGGGCCTTTTTCGTGCTCTGCGCGTTTCTCGGTGTTCCCTCTTCCCTCCACCGCCCCTCCACCGCCCCTCCACTGGCCCTCCACCCTCCTCCACCGCAGAATCATGCGGAACTTCGGACCTCTGTGCCCATTTCGGTCGGACAATACTCGGAATAGTCGTAGGAATGTGGAGGGAAGTGGAGTAAAGTGGGGCGCACCTCGAGTTGGCCGGACGGAGAGGGGGTGATGGCTGATGTTGTTGGGGACGCATTCTCCGAAGCTGGACGACAAGGGAAGGGTCATCCTTCCCGCGAAGTTCCGCGAAGATCTGGGTGGCGGCATCGTCGTCACCCGTGGTCAGGAGCGCTGCCTCTACGTCTTCAGCACGGCCGAGTTCGAGGCGATGCACGAGCGGATCCGCCAGGCGCCACTCGCGAACAAGCAGGCGCGTGACTTCATGCGCCTGTTCCTCTCCGGTGCCAGTGCGGAGATGCCCGACAGCCAGAACCGCATCACCATCCCGCCCCACCTGCGTCAGTACGCGGGACTGCAGAAGGAGCTCATCGTCACCGGAGTCGGCGCACACGCCGAGATCTGGGATGCCGAGAGCTGGAACGCCTACCTCGCCGCCGGCGAGGAGACCTACGCCGATCTGGAGCAGGAGGTGATTCCGGGCCTGTTCTGACCACGGCTGTGATGCCCCGCCGCTCCCGCCCCGACACACTTCCCCGGTGCCGGGTCGCGAAGCGGAGGGGGATCAGAGCCGAAGGTCACCCGAGAGAGATCATGAACCTCCGAGACATCCACACCCCTGTCCTGCTCGAGCGCTGCGTCGAGCTTCTGGCTCCCGCCCTCCAGGCCGACGGAGCCGTGCTCGTCGACGCCACGCTGGGAATGGGAGGGCACGCCGAGGCGTTCCTCGAGCGCTTCGACAACATCCGTCTCATCGGTCTGGACCGCGACACCGATGCGCTCCGGATCGCCGGCCAGCGGCTCGAGCGCTTCGCCGACCGCATCTCCCTCGTCCACACCGTCTACGACGAGATCGGTCTGCACGCGCAGGGCGCCTCGGGCATCCTGTTCGATCTGGGGGTGTCGTCGTTGCAGCTCGACGAGGCGGACCGCGGCTTTGCCTACTCCAAGGACGCGCCGCTCGACATGCGGATGGACCAGACCAAGGGCGTCACGGCCGCCGACGTCATCGCGACCTACAGCGAGGGCAATCTCCGCCGGATCTTCGAGCGCTACGGCGAGGAGAAGCTCGCCGGCCGCTACGCCCGGTTCATCATCGACGCGCGGCAGAAGAAGCCGATCACGCGTTCGGCCGAACTCGTCGACATCCTGCAGGCGGCGACGCCGGCGGCCGCCCAGCGAGCCGGTCACCCCGCCAAGCGGGTCTTCCAGGCGCTGCGCATCGAGGTCAACGCCGAGCTGACGGTGCTCGCGGACGCCATCCCGCCGGCCATGGACGCACTCGGCGTCGGTGGGCGCATCGTCGTCATGTCGTACCAGTCGCTCGAGGACCGCCTGGTCAAGCAGGCGTTCGCCGCGGCATCCGCATCGACGGCTCCGCAGGGGCTTCCCGTGGAACTGCCCGAGCACGCCCCGCGATTCCGCGTGCTCACCAAGGGCGCTGAACTCGCCGACGAGGCGGAGCGCGCCCGCAATCCGCGAGCCATTCCGGTGCGTCTGCGGGCCGCCGAGAAACTTCGGGAGACCGCATGAGCGCGCCCGCCGTCGTTCGTCGTCCGGCGCAGCCGGTCGCTCCGAAGACCGCGTCCCCCCGCCGGCTCCAGCCCGTCACCGCTCCCGCGACCCGCCGCAAGCCGAAGCTCGCCTACGCCCTCGTCGCGTTCGCCGGTGCGCTGCTCATCGGCGGTGTGCAGATCGCGCTCTCCCTGGCGATCACGCAGGACTCCTTCACGCTTGCCGGGCTCAGCTCGCAGCAGCGGGAACTCGACCTCCAGGCGAGCGCCCTCCAGGAGGAGCTCCTCGGTCTCAGCTCTCCGCAGGAACTGGCGACCGACGCCGCGGCGCTCGGGATGGTCGTCGCGGGCTCCCCGTCGTACCTCCGTCTGAGCGACGGGGCGGTGTTCGGCACCGGAGCCGGAGCCGACTGGACCTCGACCGTCGATCCGAACGGCGCGGGTGCCGTGAGC
This sequence comes from Microbacterium sp. USHLN272, assembly GCF_037149655.1. Lineage (NCBI taxonomy): Bacteria > Bacillati > Actinomycetota > Actinomycetes > Micrococcales > Microbacteriaceae > Microbacterium > Microbacterium sp. USHLN272. Next base: position 65,534 of record NZ_JBBCRA010000001.1, read on the forward strand.
AACGCGCTGATCACACCGCCGCCCGCCGCGGAGGAGGCGACTGCGGATGGAGATGCGGACGCCCCCACCTCGGGCCAGGATCTCCCGCCCGCCATCACCGACGGCCTCCCCAGCCCCACGACGCACTGACCACGAACTGACGGAGAGATCCCATGACGACACGCGCCACACGCGGACCGCGGCGACGCACTGTCGTCGCACTCGCGGTGATCCTCTCGGTGCTGGCGGCTTTCGTCGTGCGGCTCGTGGACATCCAGGTGGTCAGCGCCGACGCGCACGTCGCCGACTCGCAGAGCTACATCGGCGGCAGCAACACGATCGCCGGCCAGCGCGGCACGATCGTCGACTCCGCGGGCATCCCGCTCGCCGAGAGCGTGCTGGTCTACGACGCGGAGCTCAGCCCGTTCGTGATCACCGAGCTCGAGGAGAAGGATCCGGAGCTGCCGTGGGCCGAGGCATCCGAGAAGATCGCCGCGATCACCGGGCAGACCGGCGATGAGGTGCGAAAGCGCGTCGCCGACGCTCTGGCCGTGAATCCGAAGAGCCAGTACGTCGAGCTCAAGAAATCCCTCACCACCGAGCAGCACATCGAGCTGCGCGACCTCAAGCTCGCCTACCTCCACCAGACCGCGCGCGAGACGCGCGTGTATCCGAACGGCGCGGTGGCGGGAAACATCGTCGGCTTCCTCAACGGCAGCGGCGAGGCGCAGGCGGGCATCGAGAAGATGGACCAGTCGTGCCTCGCGCCGACCGATGGCGCGAAGACCTACCGCCAGGGCAAGGACGGTGTCGTCATCCCCGGCAGCGAGAAGATCACGGATGCCGTCGACGGCGGGACCGTGCAGCTCACGATCAACAGCGACCTCAACTGGTACCTGCAGCAGATGATCGCCGAGGAGGCACAGGCGCAGGGCGCGAAGGGCGGCACCGTCACGGTCGTCGAGGTCAAGACGGGCAAGATCCGCGCCGCAGCGGAGTGGCCCTCGCTCGACCCCAACGACCTCGACGGCGCGAGCCCGTCGTCGTGGGGGAGCCAGATCTTCCACCGCGACTTCGAGCCCGGCTCGACGTTCAAGGCCATCACCGCCGCAGCCGTGATGGAGGGCGCGGGCGTCACGCCGCTGAGCACCGTCAGCGCCGCATCGAAGGAGACCTTCCCGAACGGCGCCGTGATCAACGACGCCTTCACCCACCCCGCGTACAACTACACGCTCGCCGGCGGCCTCATCGACTCCTCCAACGTCGCGCTGTCGAAGTTCGGAACCATGGTCAGCCCCGAGGTGCGCTACGACTACCTGCAGCGATTCGGCGTCGGGGAGGACACCGTCGGATTCCCCACCGAGGTCTCCGGAATCCTGCATCCCGTCAGCGAGTGGGACAGCCAGTCGCTGTACACGACGACCTTCGGTCAGTACTTCACGGTCACGGCCGCGCAGGTGGCGGGCGCCTACCAGGCGATCGCGAACGGAGGCGAGAAGATCGACCTCTCGCTGGTGGAGTCGTGCACCCAGCCCGACGGCACGGTCGTCGCGGCCGACGAGCCGCAGCACGACCGGATCATCACCGAGCAGACCGCATCCGACCTCACCCGGATGCTCGAGAACGTGGCGGTGCAGGGCGGCAACGCCGATCGCATCCAGGTTCCGGGGTATCGCGTGACGAGCAAGACCGGTACCGCGCAGGTTCCCGACGGCAAGGGCGGCTACAAGGCCGGTGTCTACTTCACCAGCATGGTCGGGTTCGCCCCGGTCGACGACCCGCAGTACGTCGTCGTGGTCACCCTCGACGAGCCGACTAAGGTTGTATCGTCCGCGGCAACCGCATCCGCCTTCCAGAAGGCGATGACGCAGGTGATGAAGACCTATCGCGTGATGCCGTCCTCGACTCCCATGGACGAGTTGCTGCCCAAGTTCGAATAGCCGGCGAGAGCCGCGCCTGGAGATGTCATGATCGCCCTGTCGCTCGCTGAGATCGCCGAAGCCATCGGCGGTGAGCTGCGCCTTGCCGGAACCGATACGGCCGGCACCGTCGTCGACGGCACCGTCGACACCGATTCCCGCACCATGGGTCCGCGTTCGATCTTTGTCGCGAAGCCCGGTGCCGAGACCGACGGCCATCGCTTCGTCGGTGCCGCCGTCGACGCGGGGGCCGCGCTCGCGATCGTCGAGCACGCGGTCGACGTCGAGGTGAGCCAGATCGTGGTGGCGGATGCCGTCGGCGCGCTCGGCGCGCTCGCACGGGAGGTCGTGCGCCGTGTGCGGGAGAAGGGCGACCTCAAGATCGTCGGGATCACGGGCTCGAACGGCAAGACGACCACCAAGAACTTCCTCGCGCGCATCCTGTCGGACGAGGGCGAGACCGTCGCCCCCGTCAAATCGTTCAACAACGAGGTGGGTGCCCCCGTCACGATGCTGCGCGTGACCGAGACCACGCGTTTCCTCGTCAGCGAGTTCGGCGCAGCCGCGCCGGGCAGCATCGCGCATCTGGCAGGCCTCGTCGAGCCGGACGTCGCGGTCGTGCTGATGGTCGGGATGGCGCATGCCGGCGGCTTCGGCGGTATCGAGGAGACGGCGAAGGCCAAGTCCGAGCTCGTCGCCGCCGCCAGGGCGACCGGCACCGCCGTCCTCAACGTCGACGACGCGCGCGTCGCGGCGATGAGCGACCTCGCCGAATCCCGCGGCATGCGCGTGGTCGGCTTCGGGCAGAGCCCGGTGGCCGAGGTGCGTGCGCGCGACATCGAGGTGTCCGCCTCGGGAACCCGATGCGTCATCGAGACTGCGGGACGGAGCATCCCTCTCGATCTCCGGGTGCTCGGCGCGCACCACATCACCAACGCCCTCGCCGCGATCGCCGCCGCGGGAGTCCTCGGCGTGTCCGCGGAGGACGCCGTCGCTCGCCTCGAGACCGTCGAGATCGCGGAGCGCTGGCGCATGCAGCCCCTCGGCAACGAGCGCGTGCGCATCATCAACGACGCCTACAACGCGAGCCCCGACTCGATGGCGGCCGCCCTGCGCACCCTCGCGCAGATCACGGGTCCTGACGAGCGCACCGTCGCCGTCCTCGGTGCCATGAGCGAGCTCGGTGAGAGCGCGGGGGAGGAGCACGACCGCATCGGTCTGCTCGCCGTGCGCCTCAACATCCGCCGCATCGTGGTCGTCGGCCCCGAGGCCCGCCGCCTCTACCTCTCCGCCGTGGGCGAGGGGTCGTGGGACAGTGAAGCCGTGCACCTGCCCGATCAGGATGCCGCCTTCGAGTACCTGCGTTCCGAGCTGCGCGACGGCGATCGCGTTCTCGTCAAGTCATCAAACTCCGTGGGCCTCCGGCATCTCGGCGATCGTCTGGGAGAATTGTTCTCGTGAGGTCACTCATCATGGCGGCGGCGATCTCGCTCGCCTTCACCCTTTTCCTGACTCCCGTCTTCCTGCGGCTCTTCCGCAAGTGGGGCTGGGGGCAGGTCATCCGCACCCCCGAAGCGCTCGAGAACCCGAGTCACGAGGCGAAACGCGGCACACCGACGATGGGCGGTGTGATCTTCATCATCGGCACCATCGTCGGATACTTCACCGGCGTGTACGTCGGCGGCGCGGTGCCCGCACTCTCGGCCCTCCTCGTGATCTGGCTCATGATCGGCTTCGGCGCGGTCGGCTTCATCGACGACTACATGAAGGTGCGCAGTCAGCGCAGCCTGGGTCTCTCGGGCTGGCGGAAGGTGATCGGCCAGCTCCTCGTGATCGTCCCCTTCGGGATCGTGGCGCTGAACTTCCCCAACAAGTTCGGGCAGACGCCCGCGAGCGAGTCGATCTCGTTGTTCCGCGACATCACCTGGCTCAACCTCTTCGCCTTCGGTGTGATCATCGGCTGGGCCCTCTACCTCATCTGGATCGCCGTGATCGGGGTCGCGACCTCGAACAGCGTGAACCTCACGGACGGGCTCGACGGCCTCGCGGCAGGCGCCGGAGTCATCGTCGTCGGGGCGTACAGCCTCATGGCGTTCTGGCAGTACAAGCAGCCCTGCGTCGGTGAAGGCGTCGATATGGGTGCTCTCGCCGGCTGCTACGAGGTGCGCGACCCGTTCAATCTCGCCATCATCGCCGCGTCCTTCGCCGGTGCCCTCATCGGGTTCCTCTGGTGGAACGCGCCCAAGGCCAAGGTGTTCATGGGCGACGTGGGTTCCATGGCGATCGGCGGTGTGATCACCGCCCTCGCGATCCTGACCCGCACCGAACTGCTCCTCTTCGTGATCGCGGGTGTGTTCGTGCTCTCCTCCGGATCGGTGATCCTGCAGCGCGCGTACTTCAAGCTCACGCGCGGCAAGCGTCTGTTCCTCATGAGTCCCTTCCATCACCACCTCGAGATGCGTGGCTGGGCCGAGGTGACCATCGTCGTCCGACTGTGGATCATCGCGGGTCTCCTGGCGGTCTCGGCCGTGGGGCTCTTCTACGTCGAATGGCTCACCCGTGTCGGTTGACGAGCGTTTGCGCACCCTCACGAGCTGGAACGCCGACTGGACGGGCCTGAGGGTCGCGGTCCTCGGACTCTCGATGACCGGGTTCTCGGTCGCCGACACCCTCACCGAGCTCGGTGCCGACGTCCTCGTGCTCAGCGAGTCCGCAGACGAGGAGTACGAACGCCTGGTCCCCGTGATCGGCGCACGTCTCGAGATCGGATCGCTCGCGACGGTGCCTGCGGCCCTCACTGACTTCGACCCCGAGGTGGTGGTCGCGTCGCCCGGCTTCGCGCCCGCGCATCCGATCATCCGGTGGACGCAGGAAGCCGGGATCGCGCTGTGGGGCGACATCGAACTCGCCTGGCGCGTGCGCGACAAGGTCGTGCGCGACGACGGCACTCCGGCCGAGTGGGTGCTCATCACGGGGACCAACGGCAAGACGACCACGACCCAGCTCACCGCAGCACTGCTCGTCGAGGGCGGGCTGCGCGCCGCGCCCTGCGGCAACATCGGCGTGCCGGTGCTCGATGCCGTGCGCGACCCCGCCGGATTCGACGTCTTCGTGGTCGAGCTCTCCAGCCATCAGCTCTGGTACCTCGGGCTCTCGCAGCCGGAGGGGGAACTCTTCCCGTACGCCTCCGTCTGCCTCAACCTCGCCGACGACCACCTCGTGTGGCATGGCAGCGCCGAGGCGTACCGCGACGCGAAGGCCCTGGTCTATCGCAACACCCGCGTCGCGTGCGTCTACAACAAGGCCGATGAGGCCACCCGGCGCATGGTCGAGGAAGCAGAGGTCGTCGAGGGTGCCCGCGCGATCGGGTTCGACCTGGGAACGCCCGGACCCAGCGATCTGGGAGTCGTCGAGGGTCTGCTCGTCGACCGCGCCTTCCTGGACGACCGGGCCCGCAGCGCACTCGAGATCACCACGGTCGCCGACCTGCAGCGGGTCGGCCTCGCCGCTCCGCACATCGTGCAGAACATCCTCGCCGCCAGCGCGCTCGCGCGCTCGCTCGGCGTCGAACCCGAGGCGATCCACTCGGCACTCGAATCGTTCCGGCTCGACGCCCACCGCATCCAGGTCATCGCCACGCACGCGGGCATCACCTGGATCGACGACTCGAAGGCGACGAACCCGCACGCCGCGGCATCCTCGCTGCGCGCGTACCCCGGTTCGGTGTGGGTCGTGGGGGGAGATCTGAAGGGCGTCGACATCGCCGATCTCGTCGCGAGCTCCGGCGGGACGGCACGCGCCGCGGTCGTGATCGGAGTCGAGCGAGCCTCTGTCGTCGCGGCATTCGAACGACACGCGCCGACGGTGCCGGTGTTCGAGGTGGATGCTGGCGACACTGGAGATGTCATGAATCGTGTCGTGGAGATCGCGGCGGGGATCGTAGACGACGAGGGCACGGTTCTGCTGGCCCCGGCGGCGGCATCCTTCGACCAGTTCACCAGTTACGCGGATCGTGGCCATCGCTTCGCCGAGGCGGTGCGCACGTGGATCGACCGGGGGAGTGCCGATGACGCAGGTGGCTCGCCCTCCGCGTTCTGAGTCCGGCGGTCTCGCCGCTCGGGTCTCGCTCGGGCGCCGGTTCACGCCGGTGTCGACCGAGTTCCTGCTGATCGCCTCGACCGCGCTGCTCCTCACCCTCTTCGGGCTCGTCATGGTGCTCTCGGCGACGAGCGCGACCGCCGTCGCGAACGGCTCCAACCCCATGAGCGGCGCACTGCGCCAGGGGATCTTCGCGATCCTCGGCATCCCGCTCATGTTCCTGATCAGTCGATTGCCGGTGCGCTTCCTCAAGAAGCTTGCCTGGCCGGCTCTGTTCGGAGCGGTCGCGCTCCAGCTCCTGGTCTTCACCCCGCTCGGCGTCGCCGACGGCGGAAACCGCAACTGGATTCAGGTCGCCGGCTTCCAGATGCAGCCCTCCGAGTTCCTCAAGCTCGCGCTGTCGCTCTGGATCGCGTACGTGCTGCTGCGCAAGCACGCGATGCTCGGAACCTGGCACCACGTCTTCATCCCGGTGGTGCCGGTCGGCGCGCTCGCGATCGGCACGGTGCTCGCGGGTAAGGACCTCGGCACCGCGATGGTGCTGGTCCTCATCCTCCTGGGGTGCCTGTTCTTCTCCGGGGTCAAGCTGCGACTGTTCATCATCCCGGTGCTCCTGGGCGTCGCCGCAGTGCTCGCGTACGCGCTCTCGAGCACCGACCGCATGCGGCGCATCACCGCCAACTGCGATGACATGGCCCTCTACAACACGGACTGCTATCAGTCGATCCACGGCATCTGGGGGATGGCCAACGGCGGCATCTTCGGCCTCGGGCTCGGCAACTCCCAGGAGAAGTACGGGTGGCTCCCCGCTCCGGGCAACGACTTCATCTTCGCGATCGTCGGGGAGGAGCTCGGCCTGATCGGATGCATCGTCGTGCTCGCCCTCTTCACGTTCTTCACCGTCGGCGCGTTCCACATCATCCGCAAGACCGACGATCCGTTCATCCGCGTCGCCGCGGGCGGGATCACGGTCTGGATCGCCGGACAGGCCGTCCTCAACGTCGGCGTCGTCGTCGGGCTGTTCCCCGTGATGGGCGTTCCGCTCCCGTTCATGTCGCAGGGTGGCACCGCTCTCCTCGCCGTGCTCCTGGCATGCGGGGTGCTCCTCGCCTTCGCCCGTACGCTCCCGAGCGGCGAGAAGCAGGAGACCGCGTCACGCACCCGAGCTCGCGGGGTGCGCGCAGCGCGGCGGGGTAGGGTCTCGGAGTGACCTCGTACCTTCTCGCCGGCGGTGGTACCGCCGGCCATGTGAACCCCCTGCTCGCCGTCGCCGATGGACTGGTCGCGCGTGACGCCGACGCCACCGTCCTCGTTCTCGGAACGGCCGAGGGGCTCGAGGCGCGTCTGGTGCCCGAACGCGGCTACGAGCTGCTCGTCGTCGACAAGGTGCCGTTCCCGCGCCGCCCGAACCGCCAGGCGCTGGGGTTCCCGCAGCGCTTCCGCCGCGCGATCGCGCAGGTGCGCCAGCACATCCGCACGCACGCCGTCGACGTGGTCGTCGGCTTCGGCGGGTACGCCTCGGCGCCGGCCTATGTGGCCGCGCGCCGCGAGGGCATCCCGTTCGTGGTTCACGAGGCGAACGCCAAGCCGGGCCTCGCGAACGTGCTCGGAGCGCGCGGGGCGGCCGCGGTCGGCGTCGCTTTCACGGGAACACCGCTGCGCCGGAGCGAGGTCGTCGGCATGCCGCTGCGTCGCGAGATCATCGAACTGGACCGTGCGGCGACCCGTGCCGAGGCGGCGCGGCACTTCGACCTCGATTCCGATGCGCCCGTGCTGCTCGTGTTCGGCGGCTCGCTCGGGGCCCAGCGTCTCAACGAGGCGTTCGCGGACTCGTGGGGTGACGTGCTCGCGGCCGGGTGGCAGCTGCTCCACGTCACGGGCGAGCGCAGCGACCTCGCCGATCCGGGGGTTCCCGGCTACGCGATGCGGCGCTATGTCGATCGCATGGACCTCGCCTTCGCCCTCGCCGATCTCATCGTCTCGCGCTCGGGAGCCGCGACGGTCAGCGAGATCAGTGCGCTGGGGATCCCGGCACTGTACGTCCCGTACTCCGTCGGCAACGGCGAGCAGCGGTTGAATGCGGCGTCCGCCGTCGCCGCGGGGGCCGCCCGGCTGCTCGACGACGGGACCTTCGACGGTGACGCCGTGCGCCGGGAGGTCGTGCCCCTGCTGACGGATCGCGCGCGTCTGGCGCAGATGGCCGATGCCGCCGAGAAGGCGGGAACCCGCAGCGGTACCGAGAACGTCATCGCACTGGTCGATCGCTCGCTGAGCGCCCGGAAGTAGACTGGGCACGACATGATCAGACCTGACCTCTCCCTGCCGATTCCCGACTCGATCACCGCCGCGCACTTCATCGGCATCGGCGGTTCGGGCATGAGCGGCCTCGCTCGGATGTTCCTCGACGCGGGTATCCGCGTCTCGGGATCCGACCGGGCCGACAGCGACAACCTGCGGGCCTTGGCGGCGGCGGGTGCGACGGTGCACGTCGGGCACGACGCGGCCCACCTCGGAGATGCCGACACCGTCGTGCACACCGGAGCGATCTGGCCCGAGAACCCCGAGTTCGTCACCGCGAAGGAGCGGGGACTCCACGTGATCCATCGATCCCAGGCGTTGCACTGGCTGATCGGCGACCGTCGACTGGTCTCGGTCGCGGGAGCCCACGGCAAGACGAGCTCCACCGGGATGATCGTAACGGCGCTGCGCGATCTCGGCGCGGACCCGCACTTCGTCAACGGGGGAGTGATCGAGCAGCTCGGCGCGTCGAGCGCCACCGGATCCGGCGACCTCTTCGTGATCGAGGCAGACGAGTCCGACGGCACGTTCCTGCTCTATGACACGGCGGTCGCGCTCATCACGAACGTCGACCCCGACCACCTCGACCACTTCGGCTCGGAGGAGGCGTTCCACGAGGCGTTCGTCCGGTTCGCGGACGGCGCGTCCGAGGCGGTCGTGATCTCCAGCGACGACGCGGGAGCGCTCCGCGTCGGTGCGGACCTCTCGCACCCCCGGGTGATCACCTTCGGCCAGGCCGAGGACGCCGACCTGCGTGTGACCGAGATCGAGACCGCCGGCGGGGTCGCCGCCACGCTCACGAGCGATGGTGAGAGCGTGCGCATGCAGCTCGCCGTCCCCGGCGTGCACAACGCGATCAACGCGGCCGGCGCGGTCGCCGTGCTCGGCGCGCTCGGCTACCCGCTCGCGGACGCCGTGCGTGCGGTGGAGGGCTTCGCCGGTACCGTTCGGCGCCTCGAGCTGCACGGCATCGCCCGGGGCGTGAGCGTCTACGACGACTACGCGCATCACCCGACGGAGGTCCGAGCGGCGCTCGAGGCGATGCGCGGCATCGCCGGATCCGGCCGCCTGATCGCGATCCAGCAGCCCCACACGTACTCGCGCACCCAGCACATGTACCAGGAGTTCGCCGACGTCCTCGAGACGTACGCCGACCACACGGTGATGCTCGACGTCTACGGCGCGCGGGAGGACCCGGTTCCCGGAGTCACGGGCGAACTCGTGAGTGGCGCGTTCCGTGATCCCTCGCACGTGCACTTCGTCGCCGATTGGCAGCAGGCCTCGGATTACACCGCGACGGTCGCGCGGGACGGCGACGTCGTGGTGACCCTCGGCTGCGGGAACGTCTACCAGATGATCCCGCAGGTGCTGGAGGCGCTGAGCCGGACCGACGGGGCGTAGCAGGTGCGACGTCCAGCTCCGCTTCCGACCGATCGGCCGAAGGAACCGGGTGCGGGCGCGAGCCCGTCGACGTCCCGGTCACGGCCCCGCGCGCCGCGCGAGGTCGAACCGGTCGGTGCGGAGACGACGCCGGAGAGCGTCGATCCCGGTAGCGAAGCAGGAGCGGATGCGCTGATCGATGCGCCGACCGACGCACCGGGCGATGCGCCGACGTCCACCCGTGACGTCTGGCGCGCGGCCCGGGCTCGTCGCAAGGCGCTGCGGGCGGAGATCCGCCGCTTCACCCAGCGCTCCCGTCGGCGACGCATCGTCGGATGGAGCATCGCCGGTGCCCTCCTCCTGCTGGTGGGGGGCAGTGTCGCCGCCGCCTACAGCCCGCTCTTCGCCGTAGAGAAGATCACGATCGTCGGCGCCACCACCCTGGACCCCGCCGCCATCGAAGCGGCGCTCGGCGATCAGATCGGCACGCCGCTCGCGCTCGTCGACAGCAGTGAGATCAAAGCGGCACTCATCGGCTTCCCCCTCATCGAGACCTACGCTCTCGAGGCTCGCCCGCCGCACGACCTGACGGTGCGCATCGTCGAGCGCACCCCTGTGGGCGTGCTCCGTTCGGATGCCGGGTACACGCTCGTCGACGCGGCGGGCGTGGCACTCGCGACCACGACGGACCAGCCGGCAGGGCAACCCCTTCTCGACATCGCAGGCGGTACCGACTCGAGCGCTTTCGAGAGTGCCGGCCTCGTCGTGCGCTCGCTCCCGGCGGACGTCCGCGCGCAGTTGACGGGTGTGCGTGCGACCACCGCCGATGACGTGACGTTGACGCTGAGCAGCGGCCTGACGGTGGTGTGGGGAAGCGAAGACGAGTCGGCGACGAAGGGCATCGTGCTCGCGCGGGCCCTCGCCGCGAACCCCGGCGCCGGGACGATCGACGTCTCGTCCCCGAACGCCGCCGTCGTCGGCTGACGACTTTCGCGAGGAAACGCGCGACACGCCCATCCCGTTGCGCGCGCATGCCGATGCGGCGCATACCTTCGATCAAGAGAACGCAATACCGGGAAATACTTTACACCTCTACTTGAGGTTTAAGGTTTAGCCCGATCCAGGCTCGAAAAACTCGGAGGCCGGCCATGAGCCAGAACCAGAACTACCTCGCCGTGATCAAGGTCGTCGGCGTCGGCGGTGGCGGCGTCAACGCCGTCAACCGCATGATCGACCTCGGTCTCCGCGGAGTCGAGTTCATCGCGGTGAACACCGACGCGCAGGCGCTGCTCATGAGCGACGCCGACGTCAAGCTCGACGTCGGACGCGAGCTCACCCGCGGGCTCGGCGCCGGAGCCGACCCGGAGGTCGGTCGTCGTGCCGCCGAGGATCACGCGGAGGAGATCGAGCAGGCCCTCACCGGCGCCGACATGGTCTTCGTCACTGCGGGCGAGGGAGGCGGTACCGGAACGGGTGGCGCCCCTGTCGTCGCACGCATCGCCAAATCGATCGGCGCTCTCACCATCGGTGTCGTGACCAAGCCGTTCTCGTTCGAGGGCCGCCGCCGTCAGAGCCAGGCCGAGGCCGGTGTCGCGAAGCTCAAGGAAGAGGTCGACACCCTCATCGTGGTGCCGAACGACCGTCTCCTCGAGATCAGCGACCGCGGGATCTCGATGATCGAGGCGTTCGCGACGGCCGATCAGGTGCTCCTCGCCGGTGTGCAGGGCATCACCGACCTCATCACCACGCCGGGTCTCATCAACCTCGACTTCGCCGACGTGAAGTCCGTCATGCAGGGCGCGGGCTCCGCGCTCATGGGCATCGGCTCCGCTCGAGGCGCCGATCGCGCGATCAAGGCTGCCGAGCTCGCCGTCGAGTCGCCGCTGCTGGAGGCATCCATCGAGGGCGCCCACGGTGTGCTGCTGTCGATCCAGGGTGGCTCCAACCTGGGCATCTTCGAGATCCACGATGCCGCGGATCTCGTCAAGGAAGCGGCGCACCCCGAGGCGAACATCATCTTCGGTACCGTCATCGACGACACCCTCGGCGACGAGGTGCGTGTGACGGTCATCGCCGCCGGCTTCGACGGCGGCGAACCGTCCCTGCGCCTCGACCCGATGGTCGTATCGCGTCCGGCGACCGCGACGCTGCCGGAGGTCGCGCTCTCGGATGAGAAGGATGCCGTGGCGGAGGAAGAGACCACCGAGACCGAGCCCTCCGCGGCTCCTCAGCGCACGCACACGACCAGCATCGAGCCGGCGTTCGCCGACGACGACATCGACATCCCCGAATTCCTGAAGTGACCGACCTGGGAGCGCGGCTGTCGGCGATCGACGAGCAGATCGCCGACGCCGCGCGCCGGGCCGGGCGAGATGCGACCGAGATCACCCGCATCGTCGTGACGAAGTTCCATCCCGCAGAGCTCGTGCGCGAGCTCGCTTCTCTCGGGGTGCGGGAGGTCGGGGAGAACCGGCAGCAGGAGCTGTCCGCGAAGCGCGACGAGCTCGAGGCGCTGGACCTCACCTGGCATTTCATCGGTCAGGCGCAGACGAACAAGGCGGCGGCGATCCGTCGCAGCGCTGACATCGTCCACTCCGTGGATCGGGTGCGCCTCGCCGACGCGCTGCATCGTGCCGCCGAGGACGACAGCGTCCTCGACGTGCTCGTCCAGATCAATCTCACGCCCGACGCCGGGCGGGGTGGCGTCCAGCCCGCCGAGGCCGCAGCTCTCGCCGAGCACGTCCTCGCGCTCCCGTCGCTCCGACTGCGCGGGGTCATGGCCGTCGCCCCTCTCGACGAGGAACCGGGAGCCGCTTTCGCGCGTCTGCACCGCGTCGCCGAGGAGGTGCGCGGCGTCGCTCCCGACGCCACGTGGATCTCCGCGGGGATGACCGGCGACTTCGCCGAGGCCATCGCCGCAGGCGCGACACACCTTCGGATCGGGTCGGCAATCACCGGCCCCCGCCCCGACCGGGGTTAACCTCTACAAAGACCAACCCGTATCGTTCGAACCGGAGGACACGATGGGTAACCCGCTAAAGAAGACCATGGTGTACCTGGGCCTCGCCGATGAGGAAGAAGCCTATGAAGAAGAGCAGCAGGCACCCGCTCGCGCTCACCGAGAGCGCGACCGCGACCGTGACCGTGAAGAGCCGGCACCGGCTCCCGTCACCCCGTTGCGCCGCCCCGTCGCCGTCCGTCAGCCTTCGGTGGGTGCCGTGAACGAGATCCTGACGGTCCACCCCAAGCAGTACCGCGACGCTCAGCTGATCGCCGAGAGCTTCCGCGAGGGCGTTCCGGTCATCATCAACCTGTCCCAGATGAGCGATGCAGACGCCCGCCGTCTCATCGACTTCGCCAGCGGTCTCTCCCTCGGCCTCTACGGTCGTATCGAGCGCGTGACCTCGAAGGTCTTCCTGCTCTCGCCGGAGAACATCGCTGTCTCGGGCCAGGGGGGTATCGCGCACGCGGACGCGGAGTCCGCGGGCTTCGATCAGTAGTAAGCCGTGCAGCTGGTCTCGATCGCCGCGAGCATCATCCATCTGGTGCTGCTGCTGTACATCTTCGTCCTCTTCGCGAGGCTGATCCTCGACTACATCCCGCTGTTCAACAGGGAGTGGCGACCGAAGGGCTTCGGCCTGGTCGTCGCCGAAGCCGCCTACACGGTGACCGATCCGCCCATCCGGTTCTTCCGGCGGATCATCCCGCCCCTGCGGATCGGCACGCTGTCGTTGGACTTCGGTTTCGCCCTGACGATGCTCATCGTGCTGATCCTGATGAACATCGTCCGGCTCTTCATCTGACCCCTGCCAGTTCTCACTCCTGGGTGTCGTGACATCGCGGTGCCAAGGTGCGGGGGCTATGCTGGCTCCCAGGTGCGCGCCCCGGGTTCGCGCCACATCACGACCACGCCATATCGACACTGGCAACCGAACTCACCGAAAGAGGAGCCATCATGGCACTTACCCCGGATGACGTCGTCACCAAGCAGTTCCAGCACGTTCGCTTCAAGGACGGCTTCGACCCGGACGAGGTGGACGACTTCCTCGACGAGATCGTCATCGAGTGGCGCAAGGCCCTCGAGGAGAACGTCGAACTCAAGGCCAAACTGGCCGCTTACGAGTCGGGCGCCACGCCCGCCGCAGAGTCGGCCGAGGCCGCTCCGGTCGCCGAGGCCCCCGCGCCTGCGGCTCCGGCACCCGTCGCGGAGGCTCCCGCGGAGGCCGCTCCCTCCGGCTCCGCCACGGCGACCGCCGGGATCATCGAGCTCGCGCAGCGTCTGCACGACGAGCACGTCGCCGAGGGTGAGGCGAAGCGCAACCAGCTCATCGCCGACGCCGAGACCGAGGTGGCCCGTATCCGCACCGAGGCGGAGGCGAAGCAGCGCGAGGAGTCGGCTCGACTCGAGCGCGAGCGCAACACGCTCGAGGCCCGGATCACCGAGCTCCGCAACTTCGAGCGCGACTACCGTTCGCAGCTGCGCGGCTACATCGAGGGTCAGCTCCGCGACCTCGACGAGAAGTCGGCCTCCACGGACTCGACGCCCGTCTCCGCGATCGGACTGTAGGTCGTAGGTCTTGAGCCCACGCCTTCCCCTTCGTCGGTCGGCGGCCGGTGCGATCGTTGCGATTCTCGCAGCGCTCGTGCTGGCCGCCGATCAGTTTGTGAAGTACCTCACCACCGAGAACCTTCCCTACCAGGAGCCGGTTCCCGTCCTCGGTGATTTCCTTCAGCTGTACTACGTCCGCAATCCCGGAGCGGCGTTCTCGCTCGGGTCGGACGTCACCTGGATCTTCACGATCGCCCTCGCGGTCGTCGCCGCTGTCATCGTCTGGAAGGCGTTCGGTCTGCGCTCGCGGCTCTGGGCAGTCGTGCTCGGCGCGCTGCTCGGCGGTGTACTCGGCAACCTCGGAGATCGCCTCTTCCGCGACCCCGGCTTCCCGGTGGGACACGTGGTCGACATGATCTCGATGCCCTGGATGATGCCCGCGATCTTCAACATCGCCGACATCTTCATCGTGTGCGGCATGATCTCGGTCGCACTGCTCGTCGTCTTCGGGCTGCGCTTCGATGGCTCCCGCGAGCGCGACCACGCGCCCGTCGAGACGGAGGAAGAGGCCGAGGCCGCGGCAGCGGAGCAGGAACTCGCGGCACGCGACGTCGTCGAACGACCGGCGGCGCCGGTCGAAGACGAGCGCTGATCGTGGAGTCGCGTTCACTGCCGGTGCCCGACGGCCTCGAGGGCGCGCGCGTCGACGCCGCTCTCGCGAAGATGCTCGGTTTCTCGCGAACCTTCGCTGCGGAGGTCGCGGCGTCGGGCGGCGTGCGCCTCGACGGCGTGACCCTCGACAAGTCCGACAGGCTGCGCGGTGGGGGCTGGCTCGAGGTCGAATGGCAGCCCAAGGAAGGTCCGAAGATCGTTCCGATCGCCGTGCCCGAACTCGGGATCGTCTTCGATGATGACGACATCGTCGTGGTCGACAAGCCGACCGGTGTTGCGGCCCATCCCTCCCTCGGTTGGGAGGGGCCGACGGTGGTGGGTGCGCTGGCGGCCGCCGGCTTCCGGGTCGCGACCAGCGGTGCGCCCGAGCGTCAGGGCGTGGTGCACCGGCTCGACGTCGGCACGAGCGGCCTGATGGTCGTCGCCAAGACCGAGACCGCCTACACGAACCTCAAGCGCGCCTTCAAGGAGCGCACGGTCGAGAAGATCTATCACGCGGTGGTTCAGGGGCATCCCGACCCGCTCGCGGGTACGATCGATGCGCCGATCGGTCGGCACCCGAACCACTCCTGGAAGTTCGCGGTCACCCCCGACGGCAAGCCCTCGGTCACCCACTACGAGACGCTCGAGGCGTTCCCCGGCGCGTCGCTTCTCGAGATCCATCTCGAGACCGGACGCACTCACCAGATCCGCGTGCACATGGCCGCGCACCGGCATCCGTGCGTCGGTGATCCTCTCTACGGGGCCGACCCCACGCTGTCTGCCCGCCTCGGTCTCACGCGGCAGTGGTTGCATGCGCATCAGCTCGCGTTCTCGCATCCGGCTACCGGCGACTGGGTGCAGTTCGAGTCACCGTATCCGACCGATTTCCAGCACGCCCTGGCGGTCCTCCGCGGCGAGTGATCGCTCGTCGCTCCGGCGGATGTCGGATGCCGGGGCGATACTGAGGTCATGGACATCGAGGTTCGGCCCGCCACGGTCTTCGCCGACGTCGCGACCCTGGTCGGCCCGAAGAAGCCGACGTCGAACGTCTGCTTCTGCCTGAGTTATCGGATCGGCAACGCCGAGAACCAGGAGCTCCGCGGCGAGGAACGCGCCGAGCGTGTGCGCGGTCTCTGCGCGGAAGACCCGCCTCCCGGGGTGATCGCCTATCTCGACGACGAGCCGGTCGGCTGGGCGGCGGTGCATCCTCGACGCGACACGAGTTTCGTCACCAATCGCAGGATCCCGCACATCGACGACGTCGACGTCTGGTCGTTGTGGTGCATCCGGGTGCGTCCGGGGCATCGCAAGCAGGGCATCTCGCACGCCCTGGTCGACGGGGCGGTCGCTTTCGCACGCGCACAAGGGGCGCCAGCGATCGAGGCGTATCCGGTCGACAACGCGGGGGAGCGGGTCGACCTGACGATGGCCTACGTCGGCACGCGCGCGCTGTTCGAGCGGGCGGGCTTCGAGAAGTCGGCCGAGACGACTTCGCGTCTGAACGGATTCCCGCGCGTGCTGATGCGGCTCGACCTGTCGGACTGACACCCGCGGAGCCCGATCGGCGACCCGATGTCGGACGCCGAAAGTAGACTCGAACCATGGCATCCGACTCCTTCGTCCACCTGCACGTGCACAGCGAGTACTCGATGCTCGACGGGGCGGCGAAGATCAACGCGATGACCCAGGCGGCCGCGGAATACGGCATGCCGGCGATCGCCGTCACCGATCACGGCAACACCTTCGCGGCCTTCGAGTTCTACAATGCGGCGCGCAACGCGGGGGTCAAGCCCATCATCGGGCTCGAGGCGTACATGACGCCGGGCACCCACCGCAGCGACAAGACGCGCGTGCAGTGGGGATCGCCCGACCAGAAGAGCGATGACGTGTCGGGTTCGGGCGCCTACACCCACATGACGATGTGGAGCCAGAGCACCGAGGGCATGCACAACCTCTTCCGCATCAGCTCGCGGTCGAGCATGGAGGGGTACTACTTCAAGCCCCGCATGGACCGAGAACTGCTGCAGACGTACGGCAAGGGGCTGATCGCGACGACCGGATGCCCGTCGGGCGAGGTGCAGACGCGACTGCGCCTCGGGCAGTACGACGCGGCGCGCGCGGCGGCCGCCGAGTTCCAGGACATCTTCGGCAAGGAGAACTACTTCGCCGAGATCATGGATCACGGGCTCTCGATCGAGCGTCGGGTGATGACCGACCTGCTGCGTCTGGCGAAAGACCTCCACATCCCGCTGGTCGCGACGAACGACTCGCACTACACCCACCAGCACGAGGCCGACGCCCACGAGGCCCTACTGTGCGTGCAGTCGGGATCGACGCTCGACGATCCCAATCGCTTCAAGTTCGACGGCGACGGCTACTACATCAAGACCGCGGCCGAGATGCGTCAGCTGTTCCGCGATCACCCCGAGGCGTGCGACAACACGCTCCTGATCGCCGAGCGCTGCGAGGTGGAGTTCAACACCGCGGCGAACTACATGCCGCGCTTCCCCGTGCCCGACGGCGAGACCGAGGACAGCTGGCTCGTCAAAGAGGTCGAGGCCGGTCTCCACTACCGCTACCCGGGCGGCATCCCCGACAAGGTGCGCAAGCAGGCCGAGTACGAGACCGGCATCATCCTCCAGATGGGCTTCCCCGGATACTTCCTCGTCGTCGCCGACTTCATCAACTGGGCGAAGGACAACGGCATCCGGGTCGGTCCGGGTCGTGGTTCCGGTGCGGGATCGATGGTCGCGTACGCGATGAGGATCACGGACCTCGACCCTCTCGAGCACGGTCTCATCTTCGAGCGCTTCCTCAACCCGGATCGTGTCTCGATGCCCGACTTCGACGTCGACTTCGATGACCGTCGCCGCGGCGAAGTCATCGAGTACGTGACCAAGAAGTACGGCTCGGAGCGCGTCGCGCAGATCGTCACCTACGGCACGATCAAGTCCAAGCAGGCTCTCAAGGACGCGGGGCGCGTGCTCGGGTTCCCGTTCAGCATGGGCGAGCGTCTGACCAAGGCGATGCCGCCCCCCGTGATGGGCAAGGACATGCCCCTCGACGGAATGTTCGACTCGGCCCACCCCCGCTATAAAGAGGCGAGCGAGTTCCGTGCGCTGATCGACACGGATCCCGAGGCGAAGACGGTCTTCGACCGTGCGCTCGGTCTCGAGGGCCTCAAGCGCCAGTGGGGCGTGCACGCGGCCGGTGTCATCATGTCGTCCGACCCGCTGCTCGACATCATCCCGATCATGCGCCGCGAGCAGGACGGGCAGATCGTCACGCAGTTCGACTACCCGTCGTGCGAGTCGCTCGGCCTGATCAAGATGGACTTCCTGGGGCTGCGCAACCTCACGATCATCTCCGATGCGCTCGACAACATCCGTATGAACAGGGGAGAGGAGCTCGACCTCGAGCACCTCGCTCTCGATGATCAGGGCGCGTACGACCTGCTCGCGCGAGGAGAGTCGCTCGGCGTGTTCCAGCTCGACGGCGGACCGATGCGGTCGCTCATGCGACTGATGAAGCCCGACAACTTCGGTGACATCTCGGCGCTCATCGCGCTCTACCGCCCGGGTCCCATGGGGGCGAACTCTCACACGAACTACGCGCTGCGCAAGAACGGCCAGCAGCCCATCACGCCGATCCACCCGGAGTTCACCGATTCACTCGCAGACATCCTCGAGGAGTCCTACGGTCTGATCATCTACCAGGAGCAGGTGATGGCGATCGCCCAGCGCGTCGCCGGGTTCTCGCTCGGTCAGGCAGACATCCTCCGGCGTGCGATGGGCAAGAAGAAGAAGTCCGAGCTCGACAAGCAGTTCGCGGGCTTCCAGGCGGGAATGCACGCCAACGGATACTCCGACGGGGCCGTCAATGCGCTCTGGGAGATCCTGCTTCCGTTCTCCGACTACGCCTTCAACAAAGCGCACTCCGCCGCCTACGGAGTCGTCTCGTACTGGACCGCCTACCTGAAGGCGCATTACCCGGCCGAGTACATGGCTGCGCTGCTCACCAGCGTCGGCGACTCCAAGGACAAGATGGCTCTCTATCTCAACGAGTGCCGCCGCATGGGTATCAAGGTGCTGCCGCCCGATGTGTCGGAGTCGATCAACTACTTCGCGGCCGTCGGCGACGACATCCGCTTCGGGCTCGGCGCGGTGCGCAACGTCGGAACCAACGTCGTCGAGGGCATCGTGCAGGCGCGGAAGGATGAGCGCTTCACCTCGTTCCACCACTTCCTCGACAAGGTCCCGCTGCACGTCGCGAACAAGCGCACGGTCGAGTCTCTCATCAAGGCCGGTGCCTTCGACACGATGGGCGACTCCCGTCGTGCGCTCGTCGAGATCCACGAGGACGCCGTCGAGGCCGCCGTCGACCGCAAGCGGAACGAAGCCCAGGGCGCGATCGGCTTCGACTTCGACAGCCTGTACGACGGTATGGAGGAGGCTGCGCCGGCGAAGGTCCCGGCGCGCCCGGAATGGATCAAGAAGGACAAGCTCGCGTTCGAGCGGGAGATGCTGGGGCTCTACGTCTCCGATCACCCGCTGGCCGGACTCGAGGTTCCGCTCGCGAAGCACGCCTCCATCTCGATCCACGACCTCAACAACTCCGAGGACCTCCAGGACGGCGACCAGGTCACCGTCGCGGGTCTTGTGACGAGTGTCCAGCATCGCGTGGCGAAGGCGAGCGGGAACCCGTACGGCATGATCACGGTCGAGGACTTCAACGGCGAGGTCACCGTGATGTTCATGGGAAAGACGTACACCGAGTTCCAGCACGTCCTCCAGCAGGATTCGATCCTCGCCGTGCGCGGGCGCGTCTCGCGACGCGACGACGGGCTCAACCTCCACGCGCAGTCCGCATTCGCTCCCGACGTCGGGTCGTTCGACGCCGCGGGGCCGCTCGCCCTCGTGCTCGCCGAGCAGCGTGCCACGGAGCGCGTGATGCACGAGCTCGCCGACGTGCTCCGGCGCCACTCGGGTGAAACCGAGGTCCTCCTGCGCGTGCATCGCGGCGGCACCGCGAAGGTGTTCGAAGTGCCCATGCCCGTGAAGGTCTCCGCCGATCTGTTCGGTGACCTCAAGTCGCTCCTCGGGCCGGGCTGCCTGGGCTGAGCGGGTAGTATCAGGACGCGTCGGAACGCGCCTCCCCCTCTGCGCGTCGTGACGAAAGGAAGACCCATGAGTACCGATATCCCCGACAACGCGGATGCCGAGAACGAGGCGTTCCTCGATGATGACGGTGTCCTGTACGACGAAGAGGTCACGCCGGAGTTCGGCATCCTCGGGTTCACCCTCCGGGAGCTCTCGATCGCCGGCGTCTGGCTCATCGCCTTCGTCGTCTCCTTCTTCCCGCTGACCGGTGGCACCTCCATCTGGGGAGCGGGTATCCAGTGGATCCTGCCGATCGGCGTGCCGACGGCAGCCGTGTTCCTGCTCGTGCTGCGGCGGTTCTCGCCCGACGGCATCCGCCGAGTCGGCTCCCTCGGGATCGATCAGTTCGCATCGGTCGCCTTCACCGTCTCGGCGGTGACGTGGATCAGCGCGCTGTGGTCATCGATCGCCGCGGCGATCGAGTTCGGTGTCTGGACCCTCAACTGGGTCGGCATCGTGCAGCTCCTCGCTTCCCTCGCGCTGGTCGCGCTGACGGTCTTCGCTCCGATCATCCCGGGCCTGAAAGAGGACTTCCACGGCCGGCTCGTCACTCTCGCGCATCGCAACGCGAACCCGGTGCGCCCGGTGATCGCCCGCCCGCGGGCCGAGCGCGCCGCCCCCGCCGATGCGGAGGGCGCCGCCGCACCCGAGACATTCGCACCCGAGACATTCGCGCCCGAGCCGGACGCGAACGAGCAGGTCGCGCCCGATTCCGTTTCGGCCCACGACGGATCCTGGGACGGTGCAGAGCCGCCGACCACGCGACGTGCCGCTCTCGACACCGACACCCCCGACGGCTATGCGACCGACGAGATCGCGCGCTTCGATCTGCCGCAGCAGGTGCCGCTGGTCGCGCACGCCTCGGGTGGAGGAACCGGTACCGAGGAAGCGGTCGCCGAGGAGGAATACACCCCGTCGTACTCCCGTCGCTCCCGTACCCCCGAGATCATCTCCGACACCGGTGAGATCGAGTCCTTCCTCGAAGAGGTCGCCGAACCGGTGCCGGCTCCGGCCAGCGCGGCAGCGGAGCACCCGACCGACGTGTTCGGCGACGAGTCCGTCGTCACGGATCCCGAGGCGACCCGTCCCCGCGATTACGCGCAGGCCGCGCAGCCCTTCTGGATCCTCGCTCCGTCCGAGCGCGACGTGCACGACGAGCGCGGCGAGGCGATCTTCCGCATCGGCCCGCAGGCCTGGGCGCTCGTGATCGAGGACCGCGGTGGCGCCTTCGTCGTCCGGCACGATGACGGCCGCATCGGATACCTCCACGACATCTCCGGCATCACGAAGGGCTGAAGTGCGAATCATCGATCTGCGGGGGCGCGAGCTCTCGCCGGCAGACATGCTTGCGGCCGTGCCGCGGGCGACCCAGGCACGCGCCGAGGCGCTCGACACGGCTGCGCGGCTCGTCGACGACGTGCGCACGCAGGGGGAGTCCGCACTGCGTGATCAGGCGGAGCGCTTCGACCGCGTCACCGAGCACGCGATCCGCGTTCCGGCCGAGCACATCTCGGAAGCGCTCGACGCGCTCGCACCCGAGGTGCGCGCCGCACTCGAAGAGGCGATCCGCCGCGTGCGTCTCGCCTCCGCTGCCCAGGTGCCCGCGGATCAGACGACCCTTCTCGGTCCGGGTGCGCGCATCGTGCAGCGGTGGCAGCCCGTCAGCCGCGTGGGTGTGTACATCCCCGGGGGCAAGGCGGTGTATCCGTCGAGCGTCATCATGAACGTGGTTCCGGCGCAGGTCGCCGGCGTCACGCAGATCGCCCTCGCCTCGCCGCCTCAGGCCGACCAGGGCGGGCGCGTCCACCCGACGATCCTCGGAGCGGCCGCACTGCTCGGCATCAGCGAGGTCTACGCGATGGGAGGCGCCGGTGCGATCGGCGCGTTCGCGTGGGGCGTCCCCGGCGTCGGGCTCGATCCCGTCGACGTGGTGTCCGGTCCGGGCAACAACTACGTGGCCTCCGCGAAGCGGGCGGTCGCGGGTGTGGTCGGGACGGATGCCGAGGCGGGAGCGACCGAGATCCTCGTCGTCGCCGATGCGTCCGCCGACGCCCGTCTCGTCGCCGCCGACCTCGTCAGCCAGGCCGAGCACGACGAGCAGGCCTCCGCGGTGCTCGTCACCGATTCCGAAGACCTCGCCGCTCGAGTGGCGCACGACGTCGCGGCTCAGGGAGCTGCCACCCGGCACAGTGACCGGGTGTCCGCCGCTCTCGACGGACCGCAGTCCGCGATCGTGCTCGTCGACGATCGTGCGATGGCGGCGGCCTTCAGCAACGCGTACGCACCCGAGCACCTCGAACTGCACCTCACCGACGCCGAGGCCGCGGCATCCGCCTTCACCAGCGCGGGCGCCGTTTTCGTCGGCGACCAGACGCCGGTCAGCCTGGGCGACTACATGGCCGGCAGCAACCACGTGCTGCCGACGGGGGGACAGGCGCGGTACGCGCCGGGCCTCGGCGCCTACACGTTCCTGCGCCCGCAGCAGGTGATCTCCTACGACCGGACCGCTCTCGCCGAGGTGCGCGACGGCGTGGTCGCGCTGGCGAACAGCGAGATCCTCCCCGCGCACGGCGAGGCGATCGAAGCACGATTCACGGAGTAGGTTGTACGGATGCATTGCCCCTTCTGCCGTCATCCCGATTCGCGTGTGATCGACTCGCGCACGAGCGACGACGGCCTCTCGATCCGCCGACGCCGACAGTGCCCCGAGTGCGGTGGACGGTTCACGACCACTGAGACAGCCAGCCTGAACGTGATCAAGCGCTCGGGCGTGATGGAGCCGTTCAGCCGGGAGAAGGTCATCTCCGGTGTCCGCAAGGCCTGCCAGGGCCGACCGGTCACCGAAGCGGACCTCGCGATCCTGGCGCAGCGCGTCGAAGAGGCCGTTCGACAGACGGGTGTCTCGCAGCTCGACACGAACGAGATCGGACTCGCCATCCTCGGCCCGCTCCGCGATCTCGACGAGGTGGCGTTCCTCCGCTTTGCGAGCGTGTATCAGGCCTTCGACTCGCTCGAGGACTTCGAATCCGCGATCACCGATCTCCGAGCCGACCACGCGAAGGCGGAGTCCGCCGACCGGTAATCTGGCAGTGATGTATCCGCTGCTCTTCCGCGCTGTCCTCTCGCGCTTCGATCCCGAGTTCGCCCACCACGCCGGCATGGCGGTGATCCGTGTGCTCGGTGTGCCGCCGTTCTCGACCGTCACCCGCTCGCTCACGCATCCCGATCCGTCGCTGCAGGTGAAGGCCCTCGGGCTGACCTTCCCGTCGCCGTTCGGCATCGCTGCGGGCTTCGACAAGAACGCGGTCGGCGTGCGCGGATTCGCTGCACTCGGATTCGGTCACGTCGAGGTCGGGACGATCACGGCGATCCCGCAGGACGGGAACCCGAAGCCACGGCTTTTCCGGCTCGTGCCCGACCGTGCGGTGATCAACCGGATGGGCTTCAACAACAAGGGAGCGGATGCCGCCGCACGGCGGCTCTCGAGGCTGCGGCGCGGTACCCCGAACACCGTCATCGGCGTGAACATCGGCAAGAGCCGTGTCGTCGACGTCGAGGACGCGACCGCGGACTACGTCGCCTCGGCCACCCGGCTCGCGCCGCTCGCCGATTACCTCGCCGTGAACGTCTCGTCGCCGAACACGCCGGGACTCCGCGGTCTGCAGGCGGTCGAGACACTGGCCCCGCTGCTGCGCGCCGTGCGCGACGCCTCGGGTGCGACGCCGCTGCTGGTGAAGATCGCCCCCGATCTCCCCGACGAGGAGATCACCGCGATCGCTCAGATGGCCGTCGCCGAGGGACTCGCGGGGATCATCGCCCACAACACCACGATCAGTCGAGACGGATTGCGCACCGACCCCGCGATCGTCGCCTCGGCCGGAGCGGGCGGACTGTCGGGGGCGCCGCTGAAGGAACGGTCGCTCCAGGTGCTGCGCGTCGTACGCGCCGCGGTGCCCGCGGACTTCTGCGTCATCGCGGTGGGGGGAGTGGAGACGGCCTCCGACGTCGAGGAGCGCCTGGCGGCCGGCGCGACGCTGGTGCAGGGATACACGGCGTTCCTCTACCGCGGTCCGCTCTGGGCCCGTCAGATCAATCGCGGACTCCGGAACCGCCTACCTCTGTCGCAGGGCTGACGCCCCTACGAGGAACGCCTCGTCTCCGCAGGGAGACGAGGCGTTCCTTCGTGAACGGGACCGGATCAGTCGGGGTACTGGCCGCGCTTGACCTGCGGCTTCGGCAGGCGCATGAAGCGCATCTGCAGCGAACGCATCGCGGCGTACCAGCCGAGGCCGCGTTCCATGCGCTCCTGTCCGAACTTCGCGGCGACCTTGCGCTTCACGCGGATGCCGAGGAGGATCATGCCGCCGATCGCGATGACGAGGTACGCCATCATCACGAGGTAGGCGTAGTAGGAGACCAGAGTGCTGAACGGCACGAGCGTCGCGAGGATCACGAGCACCATCACGGCCATCACGAATTCGGCGGGGTGCCAGCCGGCATCCACGTAGTCGCGCACCCAGCGGCGCTGCGGGCCCTTGTCGCGGGCCGGGAGGTACTTCTCCTCACCCGCGGCCATACCGGCCTGTGCGCGGGCTCGTCGCTCGTTGAGCTCGGCGCGGGCCGCGGCCTTGGCCTCTTTGGTGTTGGCCACGAGGGGGCGACGGCGGGCGGCCTCCTGCTCGGCGCGGCTCGGCGTCGCCCGGCCCTTTCCTACGGCGGGCGTCTCGGCGGCGTCGTCGTTCGTCGAAGGGGATGCAGGAGTAGTGGCCACGAGGTTCCTCGGTTCGCTGACGGGGGATCACCTTAAGATTACTCGCATGACCTCTGCTGAGATTCCCCCTGTCTCCGAAACGGACATCCTCGAGGCGGTGGCGACCGGGAACCCGGCCGCGCTGTCGGACCTCGGGCACCTCGTCCGCATCCCGGGAATGGCCTGGCCGGCGTTCGATCAGACCCAGCTCGAGCGCAGTGCCGAGGCCGTAGCGGCGCTCGCGACGGACACCGGCGTCTTCGACGAGGTGCGCATCCTCCGTGCCGACATCCCCGGAACGGACGAGCAGGGACAGCCCGCCGTCCTGGCGACCCGTGCGGCCCGGAACGGGCGTCCCACGATCCTGCTCTACGCGCACCACGACGTGCAGCCTCCCGGGGATGACGCGCTCTGGGAGACACCGCCGTTCGAGCCGACCGTGCGCGACGGTCGCCTCTATGGGCGGGGAGCGGCCGACGACAAGGCAGGGATCATGGCGCACATAGCCTCCATCCGCGCCGCGGCGGAGGTGATCGGCGACGACCTCGATCTCGGGATCGCGATGTTCATCGAAGGCGAGGAGGAGTACGGCTCGCGCTCGTTCGCGCAGTTCCTCTCCGACAACAAGGAAGCTCTGCGTGCCGATGCGATCGTCGTCGCCGATTCGGGCAACTGGGATTCGACGACGCCCGGACTCACCGTGTCGCTGCGGGGGAACGCGCGGTTCACGATGCGCGTCCGCACCCTCGACCACGCCTCGCACTCGGGGATGTTCGGTGGGGCGGTGCCCGACGCGATGATGGCGACCGTCACGCTCCTCTCGACGCTGTGGAACGCCGACGGCTCGGTGGCCGTGGACGGGATGACGGAACGGGAAGCGGCGACACCGGAGTACACCGAGGAGACGTTGCGCGATGAGGCCGGGCTCCTGCCCGGCACGATGCCCATCGGCGGGGGCACGATCCTCAGCCGCATCTGGAACAAGCCGTCGGTCACCGTGATCGGCATCGACGCCACGAGCGTGGCCGCGGCATCCAACACGCTCCTCCCCGAAGTGACGGTCGTCATCAGCGCCCGCGTCGCACCGGGCCAGACCGGGCAGGAAGCGTACGAGGCTCTGGAACGTCACCTGCGTGCGCACGCCCCGTTCGGCGCGGAGCTGACGTTCTCCGACGTCGACCTGGGTAACGGTTTCCTCGTCGACACCTCCGGATGGGCGGTCGCGCTCACACGCGACGCCATGCGAGACGGGTACGGCGTCCCTCCCGTCGATCTGGGCGTCGGCGGCTCCATCCCGTTCATCGCCGACCTGGTGCGGGAGTTCCCCGAGGCGCAGATCCTCGTCACCGGCGTGGAGGATCCGCACTCCCGCGCCCACAGCCCGAACGAGTCGCTGCATCTCGATACCTTCCGCAACGCGGTCGCGACCGAAGCGCTCCTGCTGGCTCGGATGAACGCTCTCACGCTCCCGCAGTGACCCTCAGTCGCATGGTTCTCCCCGGATCTCGCCGACTTCGCCGAGGGCGGCGGTAGAATTGCGGGGAAAGCCGTGCGACTGCGGCCCGTCACAAGGAGCGACATGAGCGACACCACCCTGACCTCAGAGACCACCAAGGCCCACGGCATCAGCCTCACCGACGCGGCCGCGACCAAGGTGAAGAACCTGCTCGAGCAGGAGGGTCGCGACGACCTTCGCCTGCGCGTCGCCGTCCAGCCCGGCGGATGCTCCGGCCTGATCTACCAGCTCTACTTCGACGAGCGCTACCTCGAGGGCGACGAGACCGTCGACTTCGACGGCGTCGAGGTCATCGTCGACAACATGAGCGTGCCGTACCTCGATGGTGCATCCATCGATTTCAAGGATTCCATCTCGGAGCAGGGCTTCACGATCGACAACCCCAACGCGGCCGGCAGCTGCGCCTGCGGCGACAGCTTCCACTGAGCGGAACCACCCCGTCAACCTGCGTGGTTGGCATGAATCGGGTGTGAGGTTGCTCTAGACTTGGGTGTGCCCTATCCGCAATCTGAAAGGTGCATCGTGCCCTCGAAACGCCGCCGCCTTCGTTGGGCCGCACTCCCTCTGGGAGTCGCGGCAGCTGTGGCCCTGGCGGGATGTACCACCGCCGAGCTGAACGGCTATCTCCCCGGCTTCGTCGATGATGGCCCCGCTGCCACCAACCAGACCGAGCGCGTGTCGTCGCTCTGGGTGAACTCCTGGATCGTCCTTCTCGCCGTCGGTGTCATCACCTGGGGCCTCATGGCCTGGGCTGCGATCGCATACCGCCGTCGCAAGGGCCAGACGGGTCTTCCCGTCCAGATGCGCTACAACATGCCGATCGAGATCTTCTACACGATCGTGCCGCTGATCCTCGTGCTCGGGATGTTCTTCTTCACCGCCCGCGACCAGGCCGCGATCGAGACGCAGTGGGACGACCCCGACGTCGAGATCACCGCGATCGCGAAGCAGTGGGCGTGGGACTTCCAGTACGACGCCGACTCCGAGGACGACACCGTCTGGACGATGGGTATTCAGGCCCAGCCCGACGCCGAGGGCAACATCGACCAGTCGCAGCTGCCGACCCTGGTGCTCCCGGTCGACCAGAAGGTCACGATCAAGCTGCAGTCCCGCGACGTCATCCACTCCTTCTGGATCATCGACTTCCTCTACAAGAAGGACATGTACATCGGCAAGGACAACTCCTGGTCGTTCATCCCCACCCGCGTGGGGGAGTACGCCGGGAAGTGTGCCGAGCTCTGCGGCGAGTACCACTCGATGATGCTCTTCAACGTGAAGGTCGTCGAGCAGGACGAGTACGACGCGTACCTCGAGACCCTCAAGGACAAGGGCAACACGGGAGACATCACGGACGCTTACGACCGTCTGTCGAACTACCCCGGCACGACCCCGAAGAACGACTCCGAAGAAGGAGAGGAGTAAGCCATGTCGACGACTGAAGCACCCCGCACCGACGAGGCGAACCGCTCCCGTCCCACGACTCTGCCCCCGCGCCAGGCCTCGCTCATGAGCTCTTCGCGCGTCGAGCAGAAGGGCAACATCGTCGTCAAGTGGATCACCTCCACCGACCACAAGACGATCGGGTACATGTACCTCATCGCGTCGGTGCTGTTCTTCCTCCTCGGAGGAGTGATGGCCCTCGTCATCCGCGCCGAGCTCTTCGCTCCGGGTATGCAGATCATCCCGACGAAGGAGCAGTACAACCAGCTGTTCACGATGCACGGCACCATCATGCTGCTGATGTTCGCGACGCCGCTGTTCGCGGGTTTCGCCAACGCGATCCTGCCCCTGCAGATCGGCGCCCCCGACGTCGCGTTCCCGCGTCTGAACGCCTTCGCCTTCTGGCTCTTCCTGTTCGGATCGACGATCGCCGTCGCCGGCTTCCTCACCCCTCAGGGCGCGGCATCCTTCGGATGGTTCGCCTACCAGCCCCTCGCGAGCGCCTCGTTCTCGCCGGGAGCGGGTGGAAACCTGTGGATGCTCGGACTCGGAATCTCGGGATTCGGCACCATCCTCGGCGCGGTGAACTTCATCACCACGATCATCACGATGCGTGCACCGGGCATGACGATGTGGCGCATGCCGATCTTCTCCTGGAACACGCTCGTCACGAGCCTCCTGATCCTGATGGCATTCCCGGTCCTCGCGGCCGCGATCTTCGCCGCCGGCGCCGACCGCGTGCTCGGTGCCCACATCTACGACCCGGCCAACGGCGGCGTCCTGCTCTGGCAGCACCTGTTCTGGTTCTTCGGGCACCCCGAGGTCTACATCATCGCGCTGCCATTCTTCGGCATCGTCTCGGAGATCTTCCCGGTCTTCAGCCGCAAGCCGATCTTCGGTTACAAGACGCTCGTCTACGCGACGATCGCGATCGCCGCGCTCTCCGTGGCCGTGTGGGCTCACCACATGTACGTCACCGGATCCGTGCTGCTCCCGTTCTTCGCGCTGATGACGATGCTCATCGCCGTGCCGACGGGTGTGAAGATCTTCAACTGGATCGGCACGATGTGGCGAGGGTCCGTGACCTTCGAGACTCCGATGGTCTTCTCGCTCGGCTTCCTCGTCTCGTTCGTCTTCGGCGGTCTGACGGGTGTCATCCTGGCGGCCCCGCCGCTCGACTTCGCTCTGTCTGACTCCTACTTCGTCGTGGCGCACTTCCACTACGTCGTCTTCGGAACCGTCGTGTTCGCGATGTTCGCCGGCTTCTACTTCTGGTGGCCGAAGTGGACCGGACGCATGCTCAACGAGCGTCTCGGCTACGTCCACTTCTGGATGCTGTTCATCGGCTTCCACATGACCTTCCTCATCCAGCACTGGCTGGGCGTCGACGGCATGGTGCGTCGTTACGCGGACTACTCCGCTGCCGATGGCTGGACCTGGCAGAACCAGGTCTCCACGATCGGTGCGATGATCCTCGGCGCGTCCATGCTGCCGTTCTTCCTGAACGTCTGGATCACGGCCCGCAAGGCGCCGAAGGTCACCGTCAACGACCCGTGGGGCTACGGAGCATCGCTCGAGTGGGCGACCTCCTGCCCGCCGCCGCGTCACAACTTCACGTCGATCCCGCGCATCCGCAGCGAGCGCCCGGCCTTCGACCTGAATCACCCCGAAGCAGCGGAGTTCGCCACCACGGCTCCGGGCGAGCGAGAGGTCCACTGAGCCATGCGCGACAACGTCATTCTCTGGTGGATTCTCACCGCTTTCTTCGCCCTGGTCGGAGTGATCTACACCGGCTGGCACATCCTCGCGACGCCGGACGACAACTTCGCCATGCGGATCGAGTGGGTCGGCACGACCGCACTGTTCTTCGCCGCCTTCATGGGCGCGATGATCGCGTTCTACCTCGACCGCACGCACAATGCGCAGGGTGGTGAGCTGCCGGAAGACATCCTGACGTCGGACATCGACGACGGCGACCCCGAGCTCGGCGAGTTCAGCCCGTGGTCGTGGTGGCCGCTGGTGCTGGCCGCCTCCGCCGGTGTCTTCGTGGTCGGTCTGGCTGTCGGACACTTCCTCCTGCCGATCGGCCTGGCGATCTTCGTCGTCGCGATCGTCGGCTGGGTGTACGAGTACTACCGCGGTAACTTCGCACGCTGATCGCGCGAACGAATGAAGAGGCCCCCGGGATTCCCGGGGGCCTCTTCTGCGTCACGAACGGCTGCGTATCCGAGGGATTCCGGTGAGCGGGTCGACGGGCCGGCGGTGCACGCCATCCGCATCCTCCACCGGATAACCTTCCCGAGCCCAGTACTCGAATCCGCCGATCATCTCGCGCACCGCGTAGCCGAGGCGGGCGAAGGCGAGGGCCGCCTTCGCGCCGGCGTTGCATCCGGGACTCCAGCAGTAGACGACGACCTCGCTGTCGGCAGGGATCTCTGCAGGCGCTCGGGTCTCGATCTCGCTGTAGTGCATGTGCGTCGCGCCGGCGACGCGTCCCTGGGTCCAGGCTTCGGCGGAGCGCACGTCGATCACGACCAGCGGCTTCCCCGCTCTACGGTCGGCATGGACGTCACTGGCGTCGGTCTCGTAGGCGAGCTTGGCGGCGAAGTAGTCGGCGCGATCGATCATGTCTCTCAGAGTAGGACAGGCACAGGTCTGCCCGCGCTCATCAATCGGTCGCTCGTGGGTCTTTTCCGGCCAGGTGCGTCCGTTCGTCGACCTCGGCCGTCATCTGCACCCGGCGACCGTAGCGATCGATCCCGAGCTGTGCTTCGGTGTCGATCAGAGCTCGCTGGAAAGTCGTCTCGGGGACGCTCTCGAGGAATCCGCAGGTGGCGTAGAACGGTGCGTTCCAGGGCACCTCGGCGTACGTGCGCAGTGTGACACGGGAGTAGCCACGTTCGTGCGCTTCACGCAGGGCGGCGCGCACCAGAGCGCGCCCGTGCCCCTGCCGTCCCGCCGAGGGAATCACCGACAGCTGTTCGAGGTGCGCGTGTCCGTCCGCGTCGAGCACATGCACGAATCCGACGGGGGAGCGCGTGTCCTCGTCTTCGAGGAGCAGGGTGAACCCGGGAGCCGCGAGGCGGGCCGCGCCGTCTTCTGCGTCGGGCCACTCCCAGGCGCCGAGAGCGTCGATGAGAAGGGTATCCGCTGCCGACTCGATCGCCTGCAGGTGTTCGGCGTCGGTCGAGATCGCAGGGCGGATTGTGCCGCTCACCGTCAGTCTCCCTGCACCGCGGCGATCGCCTCGATCTCGACCAGCTGGTCGTCGTACCCGAGCACCGTGACACCGAGAAGGGTGCTCGGGACATCGTGGGATCCGAATGCCGCTTCTACGACGTTCCAGGCGGTGACGAGGTCAGCTTGGCGTGTGGAGGCCACCAGCACGCGCGTGCTGATGACGTCTGTCAGTGCGGCGCCCGACGCGGCGAGAGCGCCCCGCAGGGTCTCGACGCAGCGCGCTGCCTGTGCAGCGTAGTCGCCCGGGGCGGTCGTGGAGCCATCGTCTTCGAGCGGGCAGGCGCCGGCCAGGAAGATGAGGCGTGAGCCGGCGGGAGCCGTCGCGGCATAGGCGTACGGGGTGTCGGCGAGGGAGTCGGAACGGATGAGTCGGACTACGGACGTCATGCTTCGATCCTCCCACGGGAACATCGAAGGGCCCTGTCCGCGTGGACAGGGCCCTTCGAGAGGGGAGCGGCGGGACGTTACTCGCCGTCCTCCGACTTCTTCTTGCGAGGCTTCTTCACGGGCTCGGTCGCGATGACCGTGCTCGGGGTGTTCGGCGTCTCGTCGACGTGGTCCTCGGTCGCCTCGATCGGGGCATCCGGGAATCCGGCGCGCTCGTGAGCTCCCTGGATCTCGGCGACCTCGGTCTCATCGTTGTGAGCCGTGACGTGGTGCTGGTGTTCATCCGCGGCTGCGACCTCGGCCTGAGTGAGGGGCGCGAGACGGTCCTCGAAGAACCAGCGCGACATCGACGACCGGAGGTTCTCCGTCCACGGGATGCGGCCCTTGGCGTTGGGGCGCACGACGAGCGGCTCGTAGCCGTCGACGTCGATGAGCTTCCACCGGTCGTACTGATCGACCGGCTGGTGCACCTCGATGAACTCGCCACCGGGAAGGCGGACGATGCGACCCGACTCGAAGCCGTGGAGAACGATCTCACGATCCTTCTTCTGCAGCGCGATGCAGATGCGCTTGGTCACGAAGTAACCGAGGATCGGCCCGAGGAACAGCAGCGCCTGGAGCGTGTGGATGACACCCTCCATCGTGAGCATGAAGTGCGTCGCGATGAGGTCCGAAGAGGCTGCAGCCCAGAGCACGGCGTAGAAGATGACGCCGGCCACGCCGATGGCGGTGCGGGTCGCCGCGTTGCGCGGACGCTGCGCGATGTGGTGCTCGCGCTTGTCACCGGTGATCCACGCTTCGATGAAGGGGTAGATCGCGACGGCGACGATGAAGAGTCCGAGCACGGCGACCGGAACGAGGATGCCGAACGACCAGGTGTGGTCGAGGAAGACGACGTCCCAGTTCGAGGGCGCCAGACGCAGCGCGCCGTCCGCGAAGCCGATGTACCAGTCGGGCTGGGTTCCGGCGGACACGGGGGAGGGGTCGTAGGGACCGTAGTTCCAGATCGGGTTGATCTGGAAGAAGGTCGCGATCAGCACGATGGTGCCGAAGACGATGAACAGGTATCCGCCCATCTTCGACATGTACACCGGCATCATCGGGTAGCCCACGACGTTGTCGTTCGTGCGGCCGGGGCCGGCGAACTGCGTGTGCTTGTTGATGATCATGAGCATGAGGTGCACGACGATCAGGGCGATCACCAGCATCGGCAGCAGCAGGATGTGCAGCGAGTACAGGCGCCCGACGATGTCGGTACCGGGGAACTCGCCGCCGAAGAGGAGGAACGAGGTCCAGGTGCCGATGAGCGGGAGGCCCTTGACCATGCCGTCGATGATGCGGAGACCGTTACCCGAGAGCAGGTCGTCGGGGAGGGAGTATCCCGTGAAGCCCTCGGCGAGAGCGAGGATGAACAGCACGAAGCCGATCACCCAGTTGAGCTCGCGCGGCTTGCGGAACGCGCCGGTGAAGAACACGCGGAGCATGTGCACGCCGATACCGGCCACGAAGACCAGGGCGGCCCAGTGGTGGATCTGACGGACGAGCAGACCGCCACGGAGGTCGAACGAGATGTGGAGCGACGACTCGAGCGCCGCGGACATCTCGATGCCGCGCATCGGAGCGTACGCACCGGTGTAGTGGGTCTCGACCATCGACGCCTGGAAGAAGAACGTCAGGAAGGTTCCGGACAGGAACACGACGACGAAGCTCCACAGGGCGATCTCACCCAGCATGAACGACCAGTGGTCGGGGAAGATCTTGCGTCCCAGCTCCTTGACGAAGCCGGAGAGGCTGGTGCGCTCATCGATGTAGTTCGACGCGGCGCCGACGAATCGGCCGCCGAGAGGCGCCTTGGTGTCCTTGTCCTCTTTGGACAGCGTTGCGGTGCTCAATGGCGCTCCCAGAAGCTCGGGCCGACGGGCTCGGTGAAGTCACTGCGCGCGACGAGGTAGCCCTCGTCGTCGACGGTGATGGGCAGCTGAGGCAGCGGGCGCGCGGCCGGTCCGAAGATGACCTTGGCGTGATCCGTCACATCGAACTGCGACTGGTGGCAGGGGCAGAGGAGGTGATGGGTCTGCTGCTCGTAGAGCGCGACCGGGCATCCGACGTGGGTGCACACCTTGGAGTAAGCGACGATGCCGTCGTACGACCAGTCCTTGCGGTCCTCGGCCTCGATCAGCTGCTCGGGGCGCAGACGCATCATCAGCACGATGGCCTTCGCCTTCTCCTCGAGGTAGCCGTCGTGGTGGCTCAGCTCGGCCAGGTCGGCCGGAATCACGTGGAAGGCGGAACCGAGCGTGACGTCGGCGGCGCGGATCGGCGTGCCGTCCGGGTCGCGGACGAGGCGCATTCCCTCTTCCCACATGGTGTGCTTGAGCAGGTGCACCGGGTCGCCCGCGTAGGGGTCTTCCGGGGTGGCATGCGGGGCCAGGCCGCGGAACAGCGTCACGCCGGGGATGATCGACGCGACGAGCGCTGCGAACAGCGAGTTGCGGATCATCGTGCGGCGTCCGAAGCCGGACTCCTCGTTGGCGTCGGAGAACGCCTTGATCGCGGCCTCGCGGGTCGAGTCCTTGCCACGCGTGGGGTGACGGTGCTCGATGTGCTCCTTGTCGGACATGAGCGCCTTCGACCAGTGGATCGCTCCGAGGCCGAGGGACAGCAGCGCCAGAGCGATGCCGAGTCCGATGAAGAGGTTGTTCTGACGGATGTCGATGAGAGCACCGCTCTCGATCGGGAACAGCATGTAGGCGGCGACCGCCCAGATGCTGCCCGCGAGAGACAGGTAGAACAGCGTGTAGACCGTGCGGACCGCGGCCTTCTCCGCGCGCGGGTCCTTGTCGGTCATCCGCTCGCGGTGCGGCGGCAGGCCCGGGTTCTGCACAGGGTCGCTGACTGCGACGCCCAGCCCCGGAGAGGGCTGGTAGGCCCTGTCAAGAGCCTGCGAGTCGTCGTCGTGTGCCATGGTGCTCCTCGTACGTTCCTCTTCGATGATTAAGCGTCAGTTGGACTTCGCCGTGATCCACACGGTGATGGCGACGAGTGCGCCGATGCCGAAGATCCAGACGAACAGGCCCTCCGAGACCGGTCCGAGCGATCCGAGGGAGAACCCGCCGATCTGCACGGACTGCTGCTGGTACAGGAGAGCCGAGATGATGTCGCGCTTGTCTTCGTCCGACAGGTTCATGTCGCCGAAGACCGGCATGTTCTGGGGGCCCGTCACCATGGCCGCGTACATGTGCAGCGCGCTGGTCTCGGTCAGGGCGGGGGCGTACTTGCCCTCGGTGAGCGCTCCACCGGCGGCGGCCACGTTGTGGCACATCGCGCAATTGACGCGGAAGAGCTCGGCTCCGTGAGCCACGTCGCCCTCACCGTCGAGGATGCGCTCCTCGGGGAAGGTCGGGCCGGGGGCCGTGGACTGCACGAACGACGAGATCGCGAGGATCTGGTCCTCGGTGAACTGCGGCTCCTTCTGGGGAGCCTGCGGTCCCTGCATCTGCAGGGGCATACGGCCCGTGGAGAGCTGGAACTCGGTGGCGAGCTCGCCGACACCGTAGAGGCTCGGCCCGTTGGGCGTGCCCTGCAGGTCGAGGCCGTGGCAGGTGGCGCAGTTCGCCTGGAACAGCTTCTCGCCGTCCTCGACGGTCAGCGTGGTCGCCGCGGTCTGCGTGTCGGTCGCGGCGAAGGCCGCGGATGCGCCGGCGTACACGGCGCCGGTGATCATCAGGCCTGCTCCGATGAGGGCCGCGGCAGCCAGGGGGCTGCGGCGACCGCCAGAACGGCGCTTCTTCTCTCGTGCCATCTCGGGGATCAGCTCCGCTCTTATTTCAGGAAGTAAATTACGACGAACAGCACGATCCAGACGACGTCGACGAAGTGCCAGTAGTAGGACACCACGATCGAGGAGGTCGCCTCCTTGTGCCGGAAGTTCTTGACGGCGAACGCGCGTCCGATGACGAGCAGGAACGCGACGAGCCCGCCCGTCACGTGCAGTGCGTGGAAGCCGGTGGTCAGGTAGAACGCGGAAGCGTACGAGTCGGCGCTGATGGGCATTCCCTCGGCGACGAGTTGGGCGTACTCCCAGACCTGACCCGAGACGAAGACCGCGCCGAGGGCGAAGGTGAGGAAGAACCACTCGACCATGCCCCAGCCGAACAGGCGGCGACGGCCTGCACCGTTCTTCTGGCCCTTGCCGATCTTGTAGGCCTGGAGGTCCTCGGCCGCGAAGACGCCCATCTGGCAGGTGAACGACGAGAGCACGAGGATCGCGGTGTTCACGAATGCGAACGGCACGTTCAGCAGTTCGGTCCGGTCGGCCCAGAGTTCGGGGGAGGTGCTTCGGAGCGTGAAGTAGATCGCGAAGAGTCCCGCGAAGAACATCACTTCACTGCCGAGCCACACAATGGTGCCGACAGCTACCGGGTTGGGCCGCTTGATGGTTCTCGCCGCCGGGGCATACGTCGCTGAGGTCGTCACCATTCCATTATGGCCGATTCCCGGGGGTGATTCTTGCACCCGGGCACCTCGTTTCGCCAGCTTTTCACTTAGGCAACCCTAAGAAAACACTGCGAATCGTCGGTGAATCCGCGGGAAATCGCGGGTGCTCCGGCCGTCGGCACCGGTGACGGACGAGATGCACGTTTTCTCGGCGCCGATAGGATCGCACACATGGCTGAATCCCTGACCTGGTCCGATGTGCTCACCACTCTCCTGGAGCGTCGCGACCTCAGCGTCTGGGAGTCGACGTGGGCCATGCGTCAGATCATGCGGGGCGATGTCAGCGAGGCCCAACTGGCGGGATTCCTCATCGCGCTGCGTGCGAAGGGCGAGACGATCGACGAGATCGTCGGTTTCCGCGATGCGATCCTCGAAGCGGCCGTCCCGCTCCCGGTGTCGCCGGACGTCCTCGACATCGTCGGCACGGGTGGGGACCGTGTTGGCACCGTGAACGTCTCGACGACCGCGGCCATCATCATCGGTGCGATGGGCATCCCGGTCGTGAAGCACGGCAACAGGGCGGCGAGTTCGGCGTCCGGCTCCTCCGATGTGCTCGGCGCTCTCGGGCTCGAGCTCACGCTCGATCCGGCCGCCGTGGCGTCCATCCTCGACCGCACGGGGATCACCTTCGCCTGGGCGGGTGCGTTCCACCCCGGTTTCAAGCATGCGGGAGCCGTGCGATCGCAGCTCGGCGTACCCACCGTGTTCAACATGCTCGGCCCTCTCTGCAATCCGGCTCGCGCCGAGGCGAACGCCGTGGGCGTGGCGCAGCTCGAGCGCGTGCCCCTGATCACCGGAGTGTTCCGCACGCGCGGCGCCACCGCGCTGGTCTTCCGCGGCGATGACGGACTCGACGAGCTCACCACCACCGGCCACAGCCGGATCTGGGAGGTCACCCGAGGAGATGTGCACGAGCACGATCTGGATCCGCGTGACCTCGGCATCCCGCTCGCCGAACTCTCGGACCTTCTCGGAGGGGCGCCGGAGCACAACGCGACCATTCTGCGTCGCACGCTCGAGGGGGAGCGCGGCGCGGTGCGCGACATCGTGCTGCTGAACGCCGCTGCGGGCATCGTCGCCTTCGAGCTCTCCCAGGACGCGGCTCAGGTGCAGCGTCCGATCCTCGAACGCCTGCGGAGCGCGTACGAGCGTGCGGCCGCCGCGATCGACGACGGGCGGGCGCTGTCGAAGCTCGACGAGTGGATCGGCGTGAGCCGGGAGC
The DNA here is from genome assembly GCF_037149655.1 of Microbacterium sp. USHLN272. NCBI lineage: Bacteria > Bacillati > Actinomycetota > Actinomycetes > Micrococcales > Microbacteriaceae > Microbacterium > Microbacterium sp. USHLN272. Next base: position 102,622 of record NZ_JBBCRA010000001.1, read on the forward strand.
TCGCCGCAGGCTGAGGCGCATCATGGAACCGGTCGCCGCACTGCTCGAGATCGCTTCGCTTCTCGAGCGCGAGCGGGCGTCGAGATATCGGGCCAAGGCCTTCCGACAGGCGGCCGCGGTCTTCGAGTCGTTGCCCGCGGACGTGCGCACAGATCCGAACCGTCTCCGTGCGGCCCCGGGGATCGGTGCGTCTACCTTCTCGGTGATCCGTCAGGCGCAGGAGGGCATGGTCCCCGACTATCTGGTCGAGCTCCGCGGCGACGTGGAGCCGGAGCGCATCTCCGACCTGCGGCGGAAGCTGCGCGGCGATCTCCACGCGCACACCGACTGGTCGGACGGGACGACGTCGATCGCGGTGATGGCGGCCGCAGCGCGCGCACAGGGACACGAGTATCAGGCGATCACCGATCATTCGCCGCGCCTGCGGGTGGCACGCGGGCTCTCGGCGGAGCGATTGCGCGAGCAGATCCCTCTCGTCCGGGCCGAGTCCGGCGACGGCTTCACGCTCCTGGCCGGCATCGAGGTCGACATCCTCGACGACGGCGTGCTCGACCAGGAGGACGGGCTTCTCGGCGATCTGGACATCGTCGTCGCGTCCGTGCACTCGAAGTTGCGGATGGATGCCCGCTCCATGACCCGTCGGATGCTCGCAGCGGTGGCGCACCCGCGGGTGAACGTGCTCGGCCACTGCACGGGACGCCTCGTGCAGGGTGAGCGCGGCACGCGCCCGCCGTCGGAGTTCGACGCGGCCGCCGTGTTCGCGGCCTGCGCCGAGAACGGCGTCGCCGTCGAGATCAACTCCCGCCCGGAGCGTCAGGATCCTCCGGACGAGCTGATCGCGCTCGCTCTCGAAGCCGGATGCCTCTTCTCGATCGACTCGGATGCGCATGCCCCCGGTCAGCTGTCGCTTCTCGACCACGGCGCCGAGCGAGCGGAGCGCGGGGGGGTGCCGGCATCCCGGATCGTGACGACCTGGGGGCTCGAGCGTCTGCTCGCGTGGGCGGAATGAGGGTCAGGCGGAACCGGTGACCTTCTCAATCGCGGCGATCGCGCGGTTCATCGAGGAGGTCAGATTCCACTTCGCGGCGAGAGAATCGGCCGCGTCGCGGGCGACGTCGTCGAGCGGGTGCAGCGGCGTGCCCGGCGCGGAGATGTCGAGTCCGGTGGCCACCGCGACGACCGTGGGGGCGACGTCGAGGTAGTCGCTCGCCGCGAGGATCTTCGCACGGACGCCGGCGCTCATCCCCTCGCCCGCGGCGGCCGCCGCACGGATGCCGTCGAGATCGGCGTGGGTCTGGAGGAGCGTCGCCGCGGTCTTCTCGCCGACGCCGGCGACGCCGGGAAGGCCGTCCGAGGCGTCGCCGCGCATGGTCGCGAAGTCGGCGTACTGGCTGGGGAGTACTCCGTACTTGGCGACGACGGTCGCGTCGGTCACGATCTCGAGGTTGCTCATGCCGCGGGCGGTGTAGATCACGCGGACGTCGCTCGCGTCGTCGACGAGTTGGAAGAGGTCGCGATCCCCGGTGACGATGTCGACCGGAAGGGCGGATGCCGTGGCGAGCGTGCCGATCACGTCATCGGCCTCGTGCGTCGCGACGCCGATGATGGGGATGTCGAGAGCCGCGAGCGTCTGACGGATGAGAGGGATCTGCGCCTCGAGCGGATCGGGCACCTCTTCGACGTCCGGGGCGTCCGCGACGACCTCGACGACGCGGTGGCCCTTGTAGCTGGGTATGAGGTCGACGCGCCACTGCGGACGCCAGTCGTCGTCCCAGCAGGCGATGACCTGGGTGGGCTCGTAGAGCGTGACGAGCTTCGCGACGATGTCGAGCAACCCACGGGCGGCGTTGATGGGGGAGCCGTCCGGTGCGGTGACCTTGTCGGGCACCCCGTAGAACGCACGGAAGTAGAGGCTGGCGGTATCGAGCAGCATCAGGCGATCGGTCACGGGGACAGTCTCGCACGGGCATCCCGCACCCGAGCCCCCGCAGCATCCCGAGATCTGGTAATCTGAAGCGTCACTCGTGGCGTGCATGCGCATGCTCTCGTGACGATCAATCCAATCCAATCGCTGTGAAGCAGGATATCGGCCGTGCGCGGTCGCTGTTCACGGCCTGAGTTCCCATTCACAAGGACAACCCACTACATGACTACCGCAACGACCGCCCCGGCCACCAAGCAGGTCGCCATCAACGACATCGGATCTGCTGAGGACTTCCTGGCCGCGGTCGAGAAGACCCTGAAGTTCTTCAACGATGGCGACATCATCGAGGGCACGATCGTCAAGATCGACCGCGACGAGGTCCTCCTCGATGTGGGCTACAAGACCGAGGGTGTCATCCCCTCGCGCGAGCTCTCCATCAAGCACGACGTCGACCCCAACGAGGTCGTCGCCGTCGGCGACCTGGTCGAGGCCCTCGTCCTCCAGAAGGAGGACAAGGAAGGCCGTCTGATCCTCTCCAAGAAGCGTGCGCAGTACGAGCGCGCCTGGGGAGACGTCGAGAAGATCAAGGAGAACGACGGCGTCGTCACCGGCACCGTCATCGAGGTCGTCAAGGGTGGCCTCATCGTCGACATCGGCCTCCGTGGCTTCCTCCCGGCTTCGCTCATCGAGCTCCGCCGCGTCCGCGACCTCACGCCGTACCTCGGCCAGGAGATCGAGGCCAAGATCCTCGAGCTCGACAAGAACCGCAACAACGTCGTTCTCAGCCGCCGCGCGCTGCTCGAGCAGACGCAGTCGGAGTCGCGCACCACGTTCCTGAACAACCTCCACAAGGGCCAGGTCCGCAAGGGTGTCGTCTCGTCGATCGTCAACTTCGGTGCGTTCGTCGACCTGGGCGGCGTGGACGGTCTCGTGCACGTCTCCGAGCTGTCCTGGAAGCACATCGAGCACGCCTCCGAGGTCGTCGAGGTCGGCCAGGAGGTCACCGTCGAGATCCTCGAGGTCGACCTCGACCGCGAGCGCGTCTCCCTGTCGCTGAAGGCGACGCAGGAGGACCCGTGGCAGGTCTTCGCCCGTACCCACGCGATCGGTCAGGTCACCCCGGGTAAGGTCACGAAGCTCGTTCCGTTCGGTGCGTTCGTGCGCGTCGCAGACGGCATCGAGGGCCTCGTCCACATCTCCGAGCTCTCCAGCAAGCACGTCGAGCTGGCCGAGCAGGTCGTCTCCGTCGGCGAAGAGGTGTTCGTCAAGGTCATCGACATCGACCTCGAGCGTCGTCGCATCTCGCTGTCGCTGAAGCAGGCCAACGAGTCGGTCGACCCCAACGGCACCGAGTTCGACCCGGCCCTCTACGGAATGGTCGCCGAGTACGACGAGAACGGCGAGTACAAGTACCCGGAGGGCTTCGACGCCGAGACCGGTGCGTGGAAGGAAGGCTTCGACGCCCAGCGCGAGGCATGGGAGCAGGAGTACGCTGCTGCCCAGGCTCGCTGGGAGGCGCACAAGGCTCAGGTCACCAAGGCGGCCGAGGCCGAGGCGGCGGCCGGCGAGGACTTCGGCGGACAGTCGTTCTCGAGCGAGACCGCTGGTGCGGGCACGCTTGCCGACGACGAGGCTCTCGCGGCTCTCCGCGAGAAGCTCTCGGGTGGCAACGCCTAAGCAGCATCACGTCAGGAACGGGTCGTCACCTTCGGGTGGCGGCCCGTTCCGCGTTCTCCCGCGTGACAGGATGGAGACCATGCCCCTCATCGCGCTCACCGGCGGCATCGCGTCCGGGAAGTCGACCATCGCCCGACGGCTCGCCTCGCACGGTGCGATCCTCGTCGATGCGGATCAGATCGTGCGTGACGTCCAGGTGCCGGGGAGTCCCGTGCTCCGTCGGATCGCCGCGGAGTTCGGTGACGGCGTCATCGCCGACGACGGGTCGCTGGACCGCCCGGCGTTGGGTGCGCAGGTCTTCGGAGACCCCGAGCGGCTCCTCGCCCTGAACGCGATCGTGCACCCGGCCGTTCGCGCCGAGTCCCAGCGGCGCTTCGAAGAGGCTTTCGCAGCCGATGAGGACGCGGTCGTCGTCTACGACGTCCCGCTCCTGGTGGAGGCGCGCGTCGACGACCCCTGGGACCTCATCGTCGTGGCGCACGCTCCCGAGACGGAGAGGCTGCGTCGCCTCGTCGAGATCCGCGGAATGGACCCGAAGTCGGCGAAGGAGCGCATCGACGCCCAGGTGTCCGACGATCAGCGTCTCGCGATCGCCGACGCGGTGATCGACACGTCCGGATCTCTCGACGAGACCGAAGCCCGCACCGACGCCCTGTGGGAGCGGATCCGCGCGCGGTGAGCGAACCGTTCACCGGCCATGCTCCGGGATCACGGGAGTATCGCCGACTGATCATCGGGCTCTTCTTCGCCGGCGTCGCGACCTTCGCCCAGCTCTACGCCACCCAGGCCGTCCTTCCGCAGATCGCCTCCGACCTCCGGATCGGACCGGCGTCGGCGGCCCTGAGCGTGTCCGCCGCAACGCTCGGGCTGGCGGCGGCCGTCGTCCCCTGGTCGATGGTCGCCGATCGGATCGGACGGATCCCCGCGATGGCGACGGGGGTGATCATCGCCACCGTGCTCGGCATCTGCGCGCCGCTGAGCGACGGCATCCTCCCGCTGCTGATCCTGCGGCTGGGGGAGGGCATCGCGCTGGGCGCCGTGCCCGCCGTCGCCCTCGCCTACCTGAGCGAAGAGGTCCGCTCCTCGCACGCGGCGGCGGCCGCGGGCAGCTACATCGCGGGCACCACGCTCGGTGGGCTGACGGGGCGCCTCGTGGCCGGCGGCATCGGAGAGGCGGGCGGGTGGCGTGCGGGAGTCTGGGGCGTCGCCGCGGTCTGCATCGTCTGCGCCGTTCTGTTCCTCTGGCTCACGCCGCGCGCCCGCGGCTTCCTTCCTGCGGCGCGAGGCGGCGGCCCGGGGATCCTCGCGCGACTTCTGCGTCCGCTGCGTTCCGCGCCACAGCTCGCCCTCTACGCGCAGGGTTTCCTTCTGATGGGTGCCTTCGTCGCGGTCTACAACTATCTCGGCTTCCATCTCGCGGCTCCACCGTTCCTGCTCCCGGCCTGGCTGGTGACCCTGCTGTTCGTGGCCTACCTCGCCGGCACGGTCTCCTCGCCCTGGGCGGGATCGCTCGCCAGCAGGTTCGGACGCTACCCCGTGCTGCTGGTCTCGATCGGCGTCACCGCGTCGGGCGCGGTACTCCTGGCGATGCCGAGCACGGGACTGGTGCTCACCGGACTCGTGCTGTTCACCGCCGGGTTCTTCGGTGCCCATGCGATCGCCTCCGGGTGGGTGCCGACGGATGCCGATCCGGCGGTGCGCGCGCAGGCGTCGTCGCTCTACTATTTCGGCTACTACGCCGGATCGAGCCTGTTCGGATGGATCCTCGGTCTCGTCTTCGGAGGGCTGGGATGGGAGTGGTTCATCGCCGGCATCCTCACGATGTGCGCCGCATCCGCGGCGATCGCGGCGCTCGCTCTGCGCGCGTCTCCTTCCGGAAGAGTCTGAGAGCCGTTCGCCCGAAGGGGAAGCGGGCCCCGATGTCGGTGGCCCCGCCTACGCTGGACGTATGGAACCCACCCGTAGCGTTCGCCCGTTCGAGGTCATCAGCGAATACGCGCCCGCCGGTGATCAGCCACAGGCCATCGCCGAGCTCGCCGCGCGCATCAACGCCGGGGAGACGGACGTCGTGCTGCTGGGGGCGACGGGTACGGGAAAATCGGCGACGACCGCATGGCTCGTCGAGCAGGTGCAGCGCCCCACTCTCGTCCTCGCGCACAACAAGACGCTCGCGGCTCAGCTCGCGAACGAGTTCCGCGAGCTCATGCCGAACAACGCGGTCGAGTACTTCGTCTCCTACTACGACTACTACCAGCCCGAAGCGTACGTCCCGCAGACCGACACCTTCATCGAGAAGGACTCGTCCATCAACGCCGAGGTCGAACGGCTGCGGCACTCGACGACGAACTCGTTGCTCAGCCGCCGCGACGTCGTGGTGGTCTCGACCGTTTCCTGCATCTACGGACTCGGTGCTCCCGAGGAGTACCTCCGTGCGATGGTCGCCCTGCAGGTGGGGGAGCGGTACGACCGGGACGCGCTCATCCGTCAGTTCATCGCGATGCAGTACAACCGCAACGACGTCGACTTCTCGCGGGGCAACTTCCGCGTGCGGGGCGACACGATCGAGATCATCCCCGTCTACGAGGAGCACGCGATCCGCATCGAACTCTTCGGTGACGAGATCGAAGCGTTGTACTCCCTTCACCCGCTCACCGGTGAGGTGATCGAGAAGCTCGACGCCGTGCCGATCTTCCCCGCGTCGCACTACGTAGCGGGAACCGATGTGATCCAGCGCTCGATCGGCACGATCGAGACAGAGCTGGAAGAGCGGCTCGCCGAGTTCGAGAAGCAGGGGAAGCTGCTCGAGGCGCAGCGGTTGCGCATGCGCACCACCTTCGATCTCGAGATGCTGCAGCAGCTCGGATTCTGCTCGGGCATCGAGAACTACTCGCGCCACATGGACGGTCGCGCTCCGGGGGAGCCGCCGCACACGCTGCTCGACTTCTTCCCGGACGACTTCCTCCTCGTCATCGACGAGTCGCACGTCACCGTGCCCCAGATCGGTGCGATGTACGAGGGCGACGCCTCGCGCAAGCGCACGCTCGTCGACCACGGATTCCGTCTGCCGAGTGCGATGGACAACCGTCCGCTCCGATGGGACGAGTTCAAGAACCGCATCGGGCAGACCGTCTACCTCTCCGCGACGCCTGGGAAGTACGAGATGGGGATCGCCGACGGGATCGTCGAGCAGATCATCCGCCCGACGGGCCTGGTCGATCCCGAGATCATCGTGAAGCCCTCGAAGGGGCAGATCGACGACCTGCTCGAAGAGATCCGTCTGCGCGTGGAGCGCGACGAGCGCATCCTCGTCACGACCCTCACGAAGAAGATGGCCGAGGAACTGACCGACTTCCTCGGCGAGCACGGAGTTCGCGTCCGCTACCTGCACTCCGATGTCGATACCCTGCGTCGTGTCGAGCTGCTGAGCGAGCTGCGTTCCGGGGTGTACGACGTGCTGGTCGGAATCAACCTCCTGCGTGAGGGTCTCGATCTCCCCGAGGTCTCGCTCGTGGCGATCCTCGATGCCGACAAGGAGGGCTTCCTGCGCTCCGGGACGTCGCTCATCCAGACGATCGGGCGTGCGGCGCGAAACGTGTCGGGCGAGGTCCACATGTACGCCGACAAGATGACCGACTCGATGGCGAAGGCGATCGAGGAGACCGATCGTCGTCGCGAGAAGCAGGTCGCGTACAACAAGGAGCACGGGATCGACCCGCAGCCGCTGCGGAAGAAGATCGCCGACATCACCGCCGTTCTGGCACGTGAGGGGGCGGACACCGCCGAGCTGATGTCGGGGAGGGGGCGTGCGACGGGCAAGGGTAAGTCGCCCACGCCGAACCTCCGACGTACGGGGATCGCCGCGGAGGGAGCACAGCAGCTGGAGGCGACGATCCAAGACCTCTCGGATCAGATGCTGGCGGCTGCCGCCGAGCTTAAGTTCGAGCTGGCAGGGCGACTCCGCGACGAGGTGCAGGACCTCAAGAAGGAACTGCGCGCCATGGAGCGGGCCGGTCACGCCTGAGGGCGTTCGGAAGGTGAAGGCGGCGCGGATGGATGCTGCGGGCGAAGAACTCGCCGACCGGATTCGCGCGATCGTCGCGCCCGCATCCGGCATCGAGGAGCGGAGGATGTTCGGGACCCGAGCATTCCTGCTCGATGGCCGGATTCTCGCGGGGGCCCGACCGGGAGGTGTGCTGCTGATCAAGGTCGCAGCCGAAGACGAGGCAGTGCTACTCCTGCGCGAGGGAGCCGAGCGCGCCGTGATGGGCCCCCGGACCATGAGCGCGCGATGGATCGACGTCGCCCCATCCGCGATCGCCGACGATGACGGACTCCTGTTCTGGATCGATGCGGCGCGGGCCGGAGCCGATTGAGGCGCGTCGACCGTTCGCGCGCCGGCCGCAGGCGCTTCCTTGGCTCAGGGGCAGTGGATGAGGGGCTTGGGTCCGGACCGGTCGATCTCGTGCGCCGTCATCGGCGCTCCGCACAGGGGGCACGCGCGCTCCGCGCGCTCTGCGGCGCTCGGCGGAGGCGTCTTCTCGTAGGGGCCGACGGACGCCGGCCCGGCGAAGCGGATGAGGTTGGTGTTCACCCAGGCGTACAGCCCTCCCGCCTCGCGAATGCGCGTGCGCAGGGGAGCCCGTTCCGGATCATGTGCCATGTTGATTAGTGTACTAACGATTAGGGCAGTTGTATAGTTGGCCGGATGAACGCATCCGACGAACTCCTCCGGCTCGAGAACCAGCTGTGCTTCGCGCTGGTGACCGCGGCGCGCAACGTCGTGGCGATCTACCGACCGATCCTCGAGCCGCTGGGGCTGACCCACCCGCAGTACCTGGTGATGCTGGCGCTCTGGGAACGATCGCCTCGCACCCTGAACGATCTCGCCGCCGATCTCGCGATGGAGCCGGCCACGGCGTCGCCGCTGGTCAAGCGACTGGAGTCCGACGGGCTCGTCGCGCGGGAGCGCAGCGCAGAGGACGAGCGGCGTCTCGACATCACCCTCACCGATGCGGGACGCGCTCTGCGCGAGCGGGCGCTGGAGGTGCCGGCGCAGGTGATGTCCGCGGTCGGGATGGACGTGCACGAAGTGTCGGCGCTCCGTGACGGGCTCGGGCCGTTCGCGGGGCGGCGCCTCGGAGGCGCCTGAGCATCCAGGCCCTGCGGAGCCAATGTCGGTGGCCCCTCGTAGACTTGTCCGGTGCCTATCGTCCCCGTCGCCACCCCCGGAAAACTCAGTGTTCGCGGTTCCCGCGTGCACAATCTCAAGAACGTCGACATCGACATTCCCCGTGACTCGCTCGTCGTGTTCACCGGCCTGTCCGGGTCCGGCAAGTCCAGTCTCGCGTTCGACACGATCTTCGCAGAGGGGCAGCGCCGTTATGTCGAGTCGTTGAGCGCCTACGCGCGCCAGTTCCTCGGTCAGGTCGACAGGCCCGACGTCGATTTCATCGAGGGGCTGAGTCCGGCGGTGTCGATCGACCAGAAGTCGACCAACCGGAACCCGCGCTCGACGGTCGGCACGATCACCGAGATCTACGACTACATGCGACTGCTCTGGGCGCGCATCGGCATTCCTCACTGCCCCGAGTGCGGCGAGAAGATCCAGCGGCAGACCGTGCAGCAGATCGCCGATCAGCTCATGGAGCTGCCCGAGCGTACCCGCTACCAGATCGTCGCTCCGATCGTGTCGCAGAAGAAGGGCGAGTTCGTCGACCTCTTCCGCGAGCTCGGCGCCAAGGGATACTCCCGTGCGATCGTCGACGGCGATCTCATCCAGCTCGCCGAGCCGCCCACCCTCAAGAAGAGCTACAAGCACGACATCGCCGTGGTCGTCGACCGCCTCGTCGCGTCGGATGACATCCTCGGGCGCGTGACGGATTCCGTCGAGACGGCTCTGGGCCTTGCCGGAGGCGTCGTCCAGGTCAATTTCGTCGACGAAGAGGGCGACGACGCGTGGCAGTCCTTCTCCGAGAAACTCGCCTGCCCGAACGGGCACCCGCTCAGCCTGACCGAGATCGAGCCCCGCACCTTCTCGTTCAACGCACCGTTCGGCGCCTGCCCCGCGTGCTCCGGGCTGGGCACGCGCATGTCGGTCGATGTCGACCTGATGCTCGGCGACGAGGATCTCTCGATCCGCGAAGGCGTCATCATCCCCTGGACGACGCAGGGCAAGGGTCTCTTCCAGTACTACGAGCGCCTGCTCGAAGGTCTGTCCCGCGATCTCGACTTCTCGCTCGACACCCCCTGGCGCGAGCTCCACTCTGACATCCAGGACGCGGTGCTGCGCGGCGAGAACTACAAGGTCACCGTCAAGTGGAAGAACCGGTACGGGCGCGAGATGCGGTACGCCTCCGGGTTCGAGGGCGTCGTCCCTTACATCGAGCGGCAGTACCTGCAGGCCGAGTCCGACACGCAGCGCGGTCGGTGGGGCGAGTACCTCCGCGAGGTGCCGTGCCCCGTCTGCGACGGCGATCGCTTGAAGCCGGAGGTCCTCGCGGTCCAGGTGCAGGGCCACTCCATCGCCGAGGTCTCGCACCTCAGCCTGAGCGATGCGCAGTCCTTCATGCAGACGCTGACCCTCACGGAGCGAGAGGCGAAGATCGCCGCTCAGGTCCTGCGCGAGATCCGTCTGCGACTCGATTTCCTGCTTCAGGTGGGGCTCTCGTACCTCAACCTGAGCAGGTCGGCCGGTTCTCTCTCCGGCGGTGAGGCGCAGCGCATCCGGCTGGCGACGCAGATCGGATCGGGTCTGACCGGTGTGCTCTACGTGCTCGACGAGCCGTCCATCGGCCTCCACCAGCGCGACAACCGGCGTCTGATCAACACCCTGCTCAAGCTGCGCGACCTGGGCAACACACTCATCGTGGTGGAGCACGATGAGGAGACGATCGAGGCGGCCGACTGGGTGGTCGACATCGGCCCGGGGGCCGGTGTCAACGGTGGCGAGGTCGTGCACTCGGGTCCCTATGAGGCTCTGCTCGACGACCGATCGTCGATGACGGGGGAGTACCTCTCCGGTCGTCGTGAGATCCCGACGCCGACCAAGCGGCGCAAACTCGACCGCAAGCGCATGCTCAACGTGATCGGGGCTCGCGAGAACAACCTCAAGAACGTCGATGCGAGCTTCCCGCTCGGTGTACTCACGGCCGTCACCGGCGTCAGCGGCTCGGGCAAGTCGTCGCTGGTCAACGACATCCTCTACCAGGTGCTCGCGTCCCGGCTGAACGGTGCCCGCACCGTGCCCGGCAAGCACACCCGCGTGACCGGTCTCGACAATCTCGACAAGGTGGTGCACGTCGATCAGGCGCCGATCGGCCGCACGCCGCGCTCGAACCCGGCGACCTACACGGGTGTCTTCGACCGCATCCGTTCGCTCTTCAGCGAGACCCCCGAGGCCAAGGTGCGCGGCTACCAGCCGGGTCGCTTCAGCTTCAACGTCAAGGGCGGCCGCTGCGAGGCGTGCTCGGGCGACGGCACGATCAAGATCGAGATGAACTTCCTCCCCGACGTGTACGTGGACTGCGAGGTGTGCCACGGCAAGCGGTACAACCGCGACACGCTCGCCGTGCACTACAAGGGGAAGAACATCGCCGAGGTCCTCGAGATGCCGATCGAAGAGGCCGCTGAGTTCTTCGAGCCCATTCAGGCGATCCACCGCTACATGAAGACCTTGGTCGACGTGGGACTCGGATACGTGCGCCTGGGCCAGTCGGCCACGACGCTCTCCGGCGGAGAGGCGCAGCGCGTGAAACTCGCCACCGAGCTCCAGCGCCGCAGCAACGGTCGAAGCATCTACGTGCTCGACGAGCCGACCACCGGTCTGCACTTCGAGGACGTGCGCAAGCTCCTCGAAGTGCTGAACGGACTCGTCGACAAGGGCAACACCGTGATCGTCATCGAGCACAACCTCGACGTCATCAAGTCCGCCGACTGGGTCATCGACCTCGGTCCCGAGGGTGGTTCCGGCGGTGGCGAGATCCTGGCGACGGGCACCCCGGAGCAGATCGCCCGGGTGGAGGAGAGTCACACCGGGCAGTTCCTCGCCGAGATCCTCGGGGATGGGCGCGCCGCGCGCAAGGCCAGCTGATGGCCGATGTGCTGCCGTACAAGCCGCGGCCGGGAGAGATCCCGACCGATCCCGGTGTGTACCGTTTCCGTGACGCCGATGGGCGGGTGCTCTACGTCGGGAAGGCGAAGAACCTCCGCCAGCGGCTCTCGAACTACTTCGCGCCGTTGCGCACGCTCCATGAGCGCACTCGGCGCATGGTCACGACCGCCTCCTCGGTCGAATGGACCGTCGTCTCGACCGATGTCGATTCACTGCAGCTCGAGTACATGTGGATCAAGGAGTTCGATCCGCCGTTCAACGTCCGCTACAAGGACGACAAGTCCTACCCGTTCATGGCGGTGACCCTCGGCGACGAGGCGCCGCGCGTGCTCGTCACCCGAAATCGCAGGATTCCGGGGGCGCGGTACTTCGGCCCGTATCCGAAGGTCTGGGCGGTGCACGAGACGATCGACCTGATGATCAAGGCGTTTCCGATCCGCACCTGCAGCGACGCGAGTTACAAGCGCGCCATGCAGACGGGACGCCCCTGTTTCCCCGGGCAGATCGGCAAGTGCGGCGGGCCGTGCTCGATGACGGTGACCATCGAGGAGCACCGCGCGATGGTGAACGACTTCGTGGCGTTCATGGCCGGAGGCGACGAGCGATTCACTCGCGACCTCCGCAAGCGGATGCTCGATGCCTCCGCGGCCATGGACTACGAAGCGGCGGCCAAGTACCGCGACAAGCTCTCCGCGATCGAGGCGGTGCTCGGGAAGAGCGCCCTCGTGCTGGCGTCCGATGAGGACGCCGACCTCTTCGGCATCGCCGAGGACGAGCTCGCCGCGGCGGTTCAGCACTTCGTGATCCGTGGGGGTCGTGTGCGCGGCGTCCGGGCGATGACGATCGAGAAGGAGATCGACATCTCGGGTGCCGAGTTGGTCGATCAGGTGCTCCAGCGTGCCTACGGCGATGCCGCCGACGTGCCACGGCGGATCCTGGTGCCCTCGCTGCCGGACGACGCTCCCGAGATGGAGGAGTGGCTCCGCGAGCGTCGCGGCAAGAAGGTCGAGATCGCCGTCGCCCAGCGTGGCCAGCGCGCGGATCTCATGCGCACCGCCACGCTGAACGCGCAGCAAGCGCTCATCCGTTACAAGACGCGGCGCACCAGCGACTACGTGGCTCGAACGCAGGCGCTCACCGACCTGCAGGAAGCTCTCGGCATGGACGAGGCTCCGCTGCGCATCGAGTGCTTCGACATCTCGCATCTGGGCGGGACGAACGTCGTAGCCTCGATGGTGGTCTTCGAAGACGGCCTCCCGCGCAAGGACCAGTACCGCTCCTTCGGCATCGCCGAGACCACGGATGACACCGACTCGATGTACCAGGTCCTGCGCCGTCGACTGGCGTATCTCGACCGCCCGGACCCGGTCGTCGTGAGCGACCCGCTGCTCGACGGCGTCGAGGGAGAGGTCGAGGGCGAGCCCGGTCGCAAGAAGCCGCGCTTCGCCTATCGGCCGCAGTTGCTCCTCGTGGACGGCGGCAAGCCCCAGGTCGAAGCGGCCGCGCGTGCTCTGCGCGATGCGGGGCACCCGGAGATCAGCGTGTGCGGCATCGCGAAGCGCCTCGAGGAGGTCTGGCTTCCCGGCGAGGATTTCCCCGTGATCCTCCCGCGCACGAGCGAGGCGCTCTACCTGCTCCAGCGCCTGCGCGACGAGGCGCATCGGTTCGCGATCGTCCATCAGCGCAAGAAGCGCCGCAACGACATCACCACGGTGCTCGCCGAGGTCCCCGGGCTCGGCGCCGCTCGCATCAAGGTACTGCTCAAGCACTTCGGATCCGTGACGGCTCTGCGGGCGGCCGAGCCGGGACAGATCGAGGAGGTGCAGGGCATCGGACCGGTGCTGGCGCAGAACATCCACACGCACCTCGCCACTCGATAGGCTGGTGTCCCAGGCGAAAGGGATGAGCGAGAGATGACCGAGTCCGAGAAGGGCGAGTTCCTCATCGTCACAGGTATGTCCGGTGCAGGCCGGACGACGGTGGCGAACGCCCTCGAAGACCTCGGCTGGTATGTCGTCGACAATCTCCCGCCGCAGATCCTGCGACCGCTGATCGACCTCACCGACATGGGCGGGGATGCCCTGCCCAAGGTCGCAGCCGTCGTCGATGTGCGCGGACGCAGCCTCTTCGACGACTTCCCGGAGGTCGCGCGCCTGCTCCGCTCGCGCGGCTCCGTGCGGGTGCTGTTCCTCGAAGCGTCCGATGACGTGCTCGTCCGGCGCTTCGAAGCCGTCCGCCGGCCGCACCCGCTCCAGAACGACGGCACGCTCCTCGACGGCATCCGGCGCGAACGCGCCCGACTCGCGCCGATCCACGAGTCCGCCGACATGGTGATCGATACCTCGACACTGAACATCCACCAGTTGGCGACACAGGTCTCGGAGTTGTTCTCCGAAGAGGGGCAGGCTCGTCATCGCGTGACGCTGCTCAGCTTCGGGTTCAAGTACGGACTGCCGACCGACGTCGATCTCGTGGCCGATATGCGATTCCTGCCGAACCCGTTCTGGAACGAGGAATTGCGCGGTCTCACCGGGCAGGACGAGCCCGTGCGCGAGTACGTGCTGTCTCGCGAGGGGGCGGGGGAGTTCCTCGAGGCCTACGCTGCGGCTCTCACTCCGGTGCTCGAGGGGTATCAGCGCGAGAACAAGAGCCACTCCACCATCGCGATCGGCTGCACCGGAGGCAAGCACCGCTCCGTCGCCATGTCGGAGGAGCTCGCTCGGCGTCTCGCGGCGATCCCCGGGGTGGCCGTCAACGTCCGTCATCGCGACCTCGGGCGCGAGTAGGGGAGCGCCCAGCCGGTAAGCTGGACGTTTGCGTCGCGACCCGGCGCGTGAACGTAGAAGGAGTCCCGTGGCACTCACCACCGACGTCAAGGCCGAGCTGGTCAGCATCCGAAATGCACCCCCGACGGTGCGAGTCGCGGAGGTGACCGCCATCCTGCGGTTCGCCGGCGGCCTGCACTCGATCGCCGGCCGGGTGGCCGTCGAAGCGGAAGTGGATGCCGAGACCCTCGCGCGTCGCGTGGCCCGGGATCTCGCCGAGATCTACGGCGTTCGTCCCGAGATCGCCCAGGTGCAGTCCAGCACCGCCAATGAAGGCGCCCGATGGGCCGTGCGCGTCATCGACTCGGGGGAGACCCTCGCCCGTCAGACCGGTCTCCTGGATCAGCGTCGTCGTCCGGTGCGCGGACTCCCGAACCGCCTGACGACCGGTTCGCGCTCGGAGCTCGCCGGTCTCTGGCGCGGGGCGTTCCTCGCCGCCGGCTCGCTCAGTGAACCCGGCCGCTCCGCCATGCTCGAAGTCGTCTGCCCGTCGTCGGAGGCCGCGATGGCGCTCGTCGGTGCCGCGCATCGCCTGGGCGTCGCCGCGAAGGCCCGCGAAGTCCGCGGAATGCCGCGCGTGGTCGTGCGCGAGGGTGAGGCGATCCGTGCCATCCTCAGCGAGATGGGTGCCCACCGCACCGCCGTGGCCTGGGAGGAACTGCGCCAGCGTCGCGAGGTGCGCGCCGGCGTCAACCGTCTCGTCAACTTCGACGACGCGAACCTGCGTCGTTCGGCGCAGGCCGCCGTCGCCGCCTGCGCGCGCGTCGAGCGCGCGCTCCAGATCCTCGCCGACGAGGTCCCCGACCACCTCCGCGTGGCGGGGGAGCTGCGTCTCGCACACCGCGATGCGAGTCTCGACGAACTCGGACACCATGCCGATCCGCCGCTGACGAAGGATGCCGTCGCCGGTCGCATCCGTCGTCTTCTGGCGATGGCCGACAAGAAGGCGCAGCACGACGGGATCCCCGGGACCGAGGCGGCGGTGCCCGCCGGGCTCGACGTCTGACCCGTTCCTCGCACACAAGAGAGCCGGCCCTGTCAAGGGTCGGCTCTCTTCGTCATTCAGCGGAAGGATCCGATGCCGTCGGGCGTTGGCGTCAGTAGGATGAGTTACGTCCGCTCCTCGCCGCATCTCGGCGGCGCGGAGGATCGGCAAGCGCCGCGGCGCGGCGCGGATTGGATGAAAGCGATATGGCGACCTACACGCTCCCCGACCTCCCCTACGACTTCGCAGCTCTCGAGCCGCACATCAGTGGAAAGATCATGGAGCTGCACCATGACAAGCACCACCAGGCGTACGTGACCGGTGCGAACACCGCGCTCGAGCAGCTCGCCGAGGCGCGCGACAGCGGAAACCTCGCGAACGTCAACAAGCTCGAGAAGGACCTCGCGTTCAACCTCGGTGGGCACGTCAACCACTCGATCTTCTGGACCAACCTCTCGCCGAACGGCGGCGGCCAGCCCGAGGGCGAGCTGAAGGCTGCGATCGACGAGTACTTCGGTTCGTTCGAGAAGTTCCAGGCTCACTTCACGGCGGCGGCCACCGGCATCCAGGGTTCCGGCTGGGCCGTGCTGAGCTGGGACCCGATCGGCGCCCGCCTGATCATCCAGCAGCTGTTCGACCAGCAGGCGAACACCGCGCAGGGCACCGTTCCGCTGTTCCAGCTCGACATGTGGGAGCACGCCTTCTACCTCGACTACCTCAACGTGAAGGCCGACTACGTCAAGGCCGCGTGGAACATCGCCAACTGGGAGAACGTCGCCCAGCGCTTCGAGGTGGCCCGCGAGAAGACCGCTGGCCTGCTGGTACTGTCGTAAACAAGACGGGCGTCCCGACGGACGATTCGCCCGTCGGGACGCCGTTGTCCACGCTTCTCTAGTAGAAACCGCGCGCAAGCGCACGAGAAATCAGGAGACCTGAGTGTCTGTCAAGATCGGTATCAACGGCTTCGGCCGTATCGGACGCAACTACTTCCGCGCGGCTCTCGCGCAGGGAGCAGACATCGAAATCGTCGCGGTCAACGACCTCACCGACAACAAGACCCTGGCGCACCTGCTGAAGTACGACTCGATCACCGGTCGCCTCGACGCCGAGGTGAGCTACGACGAGAACAGCATCACCGTCAACGGCAACGTCATCAAGGCTTTCGCCGAGCGCGACCCCGCCAACCTCCCGTGGGGCGAGCTGGGTGTCGACATCGTCATCGAGTCGACCGGCTTCTTCACCAAGGCGGAGCTCGCGAAGAAGCACATCGACGCCGGCGCCAAGAAGGTTCTCATCTCGGCTCCCGCCACGGGTGACGACGCGACCATCGTGATGGGCGTGAACGAGGACACCTACAACCCGGCGACCGACCACATCATCTCGAACGCCTCCTGCACCACGAACTGCCTCGCGCCGCTCGCCAAGGTGTTCAACGACGCGTTCGGCATCGAGACCGGCCTCATGACGACGGTCCACGCCTACACGGCCGACCAGAACCTGCAGGACGGCCCGCACAGCGACCTGCGCCGTGCTCGCGCGGCAGCGATCAACATCGTCCCGACCTCCACGGGTGCGGCGAAGGCCATCGGCCTTGTCCTCCCGGAGCTCAAGGGCAAGCTTGACGGCTTCGCGCTGCGCGTGCCGGTGCCGACCGGCTCGATCACCGACCTCACGATCACGACCAAGACCCCGGTCACGGTCGACGAGATCAAGGCCGCGTACAAGGCTGCCGCCGAGGGTCCCCTCAAGGGCATCCTCAAGTACACGGAGGACGAGATCGTCTCGAGCGACATCGTCACCGACCCGCACTCGTCGATCTTCGACGCCGGCCTGCTCCGCGTCATCGGCAACCAGGTCAAGCTCTCCAGCTGGTACGACAACGAGTGGGGCTACTCCAACCGTCTCGTCGACCTGACCGAGTACGTGGCAGAGCGTCTCTGAGCATCGCCCCATGACTCTGCGCACCCTGGACTCACTGGGTTCGCTCGAGGGCAAGCGCGTCATCGTCCGTTGTGACCTGAACGTCCCCCTGCGGGACGGGGTCATAACGGACGATGGCCGTGTACGCGCCTCGTTGCCGACCCTCAACGCCCTCATCAACGCCGGCGCCCGCGTCGTCGTGTGCTCGCACCTCGGACGCCCCGACGGCGCGCCCGACCCCCAGTACAGCCTCGAGCCGGTCGCTCAGCGACTGTCCGAGCTGCTCGGCAAGCCGGTCGCCTTCGCGCGTGACACGGTCGGCGAGTCCGCGAAGGATGCCGTGGAGTCGCTCGAGAACGGCGACGTCGTCGTGATCGAGAACCTGCGTTTCAACCCGGGGGAGACCTCGAAGGACGACGCGACCCGTGCTGCGTTCGCGGCCGAGCTGGCGGAGCTGGGCGACGTCCTCGTCTCCGACGGCTTCGGTGTCGTGCACCGCAAGCAGGCGAGCGTCTACGACCTCGCAGAGATCCTGCCCTCGGCCGCCGGTCTGCTGATCGCGACCGAGCTCGACGTGCTCGATCGCCTCACGGAAAACCCCGAGCGCCCGTACGCGGTCGTGCTCGGCGGGTCGAAGGTCAGCGACAAGCTGGGCGTCATCTCGCACCTGCTGCCGCGCGTCGATCGGATCCTCGTCGGTGGCGGCATGCTGTTCACCTTCCTCAAGGCGCAGGGCCACGACGTGGCCTCGAGTCTTCTGGAAGAAGATCAGCTCGACACCGTGCGCGGCTACATCGCGGAGGCCGAGAAGCGCGGCGTGGAGCTCGTGCTCCCGACCGACGTGGTCGTGGCTGCCTCGTTCTCCGCAGACGCGGCGCACGAGATCACGGCCGCCGATGCGATCGAGTCGACGGCGTTCGGTTCGTCGGGCATCGGCCTCGACATCGGTCCCGAGACCGCTGCACGGTTCGCGGAGGTCATCCGGGGATCGAAGACGGTGTTCTGGAACGGCCCGATGGGCGTGTTCGAGTTCCCCGCTTTCGCGAACGGTACGAAGACCGTCGCGCAGGCGTTGACCGAGGTGGACGGGCTCAGCGTGGTCGGTGGGGGAGACTCCGCGGCGGCCGTGCGGCAGCTCGGATTCGCCGATGACCGCTTCGGCCACATCTCGACCGGCGGCGGCGCCAGCCTCGAGTTCCTCGAGGGAAAGAAACTACCCGGCCTGGAGGTGCTCGGATGGGCCTGAACGCCCGCACCCCGCTGATCGCGGGAAACTGGAAGATGAACCTCGACCACCTGCAGGCGGTCGCGTTCGTGCAGAAGCTGCACTGGACGCTGAAGGACGCCAAGCACGAGGATGGCTCCGTGGAGGTCGCGGTGTTCCCGCCCTTCACCGACATCCGCAGCGTGCAGACGCTGATCGACGCCGACAAGATCCCGTTCGCCCTGGGCGCGCAGGACGTCTCGGCGCACGACTCGGGTGCGTACACCGGTGAGATCTCCGGTGCGTTCCTCGCCAAGCTGGATGCGAAGTACGTCATCCTCGGCCACTCGGAGCGTCGTGAGTATCACGCTGAGACCGACGAGGTCGTCGCGGCCAAGGTGCAGGCGACGCTCAAGCACGGTCTCGTGCCGGTGATCTGCGTCGGCGAGACCGCGGAGGACCTCGAGAAGTTCGGCGCCAGCGCCGTTCCGGCCGGTCAGCTCGAGGTCGCGCTGCAGAACGTGCCGGCATCCGCCGACATCGTCGTGGCATATGAGCCCGTCTGGGCCATCGGCTCCGGACAGGCCGCGACGCCGCAGCAGGCGCAGGATGTCTGCGCCGCGCTGCGCGGTGTCGTCGCGAAGGTCCTCGGCGACGATGCGGCCGCCCGCACGCGCATCCTCTACGGCGGTTCGGTGAAGTCCGCGAACATCGCGAGCTTCATGCGCGAGCCCGACGTCGATGGTGCACTGGTCGGCGGCGCGAGCCTCGTCGTGGACGAGTTCGCTGCGATCATCCGCTTCGAGAAGCACGTCGGAGTGTGAGTGCAGCGGGGCTTCGGCCCCGCTGCACCGTATACTTGACCGTTACGGGGGCACTCCTGCCCCAGCGAAAGGCTCTTCCTCGTGGCAATTCTCGAGTTCGTCCTGCAGGTCGTGCTGGGCATCACCAGCGTTCTGCTGACCCTTCTCATCCTTCTTCACAAGGGTCGCGGTGGCGGCCTCTCCGACATGTTCGGTGGAGGGATGTCCTCGGCTGTCGGCTCGTCCGGTCTCGCCGAGCGCAACCTGAACCGCTTCACGGTCGTTCTGGCATTGGCCTGGTTCGTGGCGATCGTCGCGCTGGGACTCATCACGAAGTTCGAGGTGATCTGATGGCTACCGGTGGCAACGCCATTCGTGGCACCCGCGTCGGCTCCGGCCCCATGGGCGAGCAGGACCACGGTTACCACGCCGACCGCATCGCAGTCTCGTACTGGGACGGCCTCGGCAACGAGACGGTTCGCTACTTCGCGGCAGGCCTGCCCGAAGAGGAGATTCCCGACACGATCGATCACCCGCAGTCCGGTCTGCCGGCCGGGCGCGATCGTGAGAACCCGCCTGCGCTGGCGAAGACGGAGCCCTACAAGACGCACCTCGCCTACGTGAAGGAGCGTCGCACCGACGAGGAGGCCGTCCAGCTCCTCGACGATGCGCTCACTCAGCTGCGCGAGCGTCGCGGGCAGTAGTTCCGCAGACAGACATCACGAAGCCCCCGCGATCGAATCGCGGGGGCTTCGTCGTCTCTCGCCCCGCGCCGCAGCGTCAGCGGCAACCGGCGGCCGCGGCAATGTAGCTCTCCGGCGGGTAGCCGTAGGCCCAGACGCCGTTCGCATCATCGGAGAATCCCATGCTGATCGCCCAGGCGGTCGCCCACTTCTCGATGCTGTCCTGGGTGGAGGAGTCGTACATGTCCTCGCACTTCACGCTGATCGCGTGGCCGACCTCATGCGCGACGAGCGCCCTGCTCCGATCGGCAGGCCACTGCTCGGCGACCGAGTTCGACAGCAGGATCACGGAGCGGTCGGGCTCGTCCCACCACCAGGTCGTGTAGCCGCCCATGCTCCCGTTGTCGCCCGCACCGTTCACGATCGGGGCCCAGTCGAACTCGAGCAGCACGCCCGGGGCGAGCGAACGAGCGAACGCCTCGATCTCGAGCCGGGCGCCGAGCAGCGGGCCGGCCTTCTCCGCCATCTCCGCATCCTGAGAGACGACGACCTGGGCGGCGGACGCCTGGAGTGCGGTGAAGCGAGCCACGGCATCCTCGTCGAGCGTCGTGAGAGGAGCGATGTCCTCGGCGGCCGTGCGCATCGAGATGATGTCGAGGTTCTTCGCGGAGAGATGCGCGGCTTCGAAAGCGGGAACTGCGGCGGCGGCACCGGTGACGATCGTGCTGGCGGCGTCGACCATCGCGGCGTCGGCCTGTTCCACCACGGGGAGCTGCGCGTCGAGTTCGGTCAGGAGCGCGTCGGCGTCGTCGGCCTGCGCATCGAGAAGATCCGCAGTGCCGAACAGCTCCCAGAACCACCCCGGCTTCTCACCGAGTCGCGGCGGGTCCTGCGCCGTCAGCTCCTGGGCGGTCGCGGTCTCGTCCTTCGCGTCAGCGATCGCCGTGGTGAGATCGTCGAGCGGGATACCGTCCATCAACACGCCGGTGTCGGCAGCGATCAGCTGATCGGCGGAGGTGGTGGTCGCGGTCAGCCCGTCGACACCGGAGTCGAGCGCCGTGCGCGCAGAGATCGTGTCGGTGCGGATCGCCTGGTACGAATCGGCCGCATCATCGAAGCGGAGATTGGCGCCGATGTGAACCGTCGTGAACGCCCCGACGGCGAGGGCTGCTCCGACGATTCCGAAGACGAGGGCCTTCGGTGCGGAGCGGCGGCGACGGACGACCGCCTCGGTTCCGCCGGAGAACCGGAACGGGAGATGGTGGTGGCCGTTCGCGGGGGCAAGCCCGTTCGGAGGTCGATTCCCGTCGCTCACCGGCATCCCCCTCGTCGTGGCACCACGTGGATATGCCCTCGAGTCTAGGAGATGCCGCGGACGACGAAGGCCCTCGTCTCGCGACGAGGGCCTTCGTGATATGGAGGGGCTGACGGGAATCGAACCCGCATCATTAGTTTGGAAGACTAAGGCTTTACCACTAAGCTACAGCCCCGGAAACGAGCCTGGAAGCTCGGTTGCCGACTCATCGACTATACCGGACTCTGAGGCATGCTCCTGTCCGTTAGACTCGGTGGGGCTGAATCTGCGTGCGGATTCCCCGGGGCGTAGCTCAGTTTGGTAGAGCGCCCGCTTTGGGAGCGGGAGGTCGCAGGTTCAACTCCTGTCGCCCCGACACGGCCCCCAAGGCTCACGGCCGCGGTGCACCGCGGAAATCACAAGGAGACACACAAGCATGGCGAACAGCACCGTCGAGAAGCTGACCCCGACCCGGGTCAAGCTCACCATCACGGTCACCCCGGACGACCTCAAGCCGAGCATCGCTCACGCCTACGAGCACATCGCTCAGGACGTCCAGATCCCCGGCTTCCGCAAGGGCAAGGTCCCTGCTCCCATCATCGACCAGCGCGTCGGCCGCGGTGCCGTCATCGAGCACGCGGTCAACGAGGGTCTCGACAAGTTCTTCCGCGAGGCGAGCGCCGAGCACAAGCTGCGCATCGTCGGTCGTCCGTCGGCCGACATCACCCAGTGGCCGAGCGAGAAGGACTTCTCCGGCGACCTGCTCGTCGACGTCGAGGTCGACGTGCACCCCGAGATCGAGCTCCCCTCCTACGAGGGCATCACCCTCACTGTCGACGCTGTCGAGGCGGATGACGCCGCTCTCGATGCCGAGCTCGAGAACATGCGCGCGCGCTTCGGCACGCTGGTCCCGGTGGACCGCCCCGCAGCGAAGGGCGACTTCGTCGAGCTCGACCTGGTCGCTACCATCGACGGCGCCGAGATCGACCGCGCCGAGGGCGTGTCCTACGAGGTCGGCTCGGGCGAGCTGCTCGAGGGCATCGACGACGCGATCGAGTCGCTCACCGCCGGTGAGGACACCACCTTCCGTTCGGCTCTCGTGGGCGGCGACCACGCCGGTTCCGAGGCAGAGGTCGCCGTGACCGTCAAGGCCGTCAAGGAGCGCGAGCTCCCCGAGGCCGACGACGACTTCGCGCAGATCGCGAGCGAGTTCGACACGATCGCCGAGCTGCGTGCCAGCCTCGCCGAGCGCGTGTCGCAGCAGGGCGTCTTCACCCAGGGGTCGGCCGCGCGCGACAAGCTCGTCGAGACGCTGCTCGAGCAGATCGAGATCCCGGTTCCGCCGCAGCTCATCGAGGATGAGGTGCACAACCACCTCGAGGGCGAGAACCGCCTCGAGGACGACGTCCACCGTGCCGAGGTCACCGAGGCGAGCGAGAAGCAGTTCCGCACGCAGGTGCTGCTCGACACGATCGCCGAGCAGGCCGACGTGCAGGTCTCGCAGGAGGAGCTCAGCCAGTACCTCGTGCAGTCCGCTGCGCAGTACGGCATGGCCCCGCAGGAGTTCGTCGAGGCTCTGCAGTCGTCGAACCAGCTCCCCGCCCTCGTCGGAGAGGTCGCGCGCAACAAGGCGCTGGCCGTCGCCCTGGGCAAGGTCAAGGTCGTCGACACCAACGGCAAGCCGGTCGATCTGTCGGACTTCATCGTGACCGATGACGAGGCAGAGGCAGCGGAAGCCGAGGAGGCTCCCGCCGAGAAGAAGGCTCCGGCGAAGAAGGCTCCCGCCAAGAAGGCGGCCGATGCCGACGCCGACGAGAAGCCGGCTGCGAAGAAGCCCGCCGCCAAGAAGGCCCCGGCCAAGAAGGCGGCCGACAAGGCCGAGTGATCTCACGATCACGATGAAAGGGGCGGATGCTGCGGCATCCGCCCCTTTCTCATCAGCGACGGAGTAACCGATGGATGACTGGGACACGCGGATCGATGCCGTGTGGGCGGACGACGCCCTGACCGATGCGGAGCGAATCACGCGTATCGACGCTCTCGCGGCGGAGCGGAGCGACGACGATGCCCGTGCTCTGTTCGAGCGGGCGGGGGCCCGTGACTCCGCCGGTATCGAGGCGGAGGCCGAGGTGCTCTACCGACGTGCTCTCGCCGAAGGTCTCGACGAGGAGCATCGGCCCCAGGCCGTCATCCAGCTCGCGAGCACGCTGCGGAACCTCGGGCACACCGACGAGGCGCTGGACATGCTCCGGGCCGAGCGGGAGCGAGGCGGCGCGTTCGGCGATGCGGCGTCGGCCTTCTATGCCCTCGCACTGGTGTCGAGCGGCGATCCCGTGCGCGGTGCCGCCATCGCGCTGGAGGCGCTCGCGCCGCACCTGCCGCGGTACACGCGCTCGGTCACCGGATACGCCCGCGAACTGGTCGACCCGCCACGCTGATATGCCGACGGCGAACAACGGCCTGGAGGCTGCGCGGTCGCCGGTAGATTCGAAGCACGAACACGGAAACAGGAGCTGAAATGGCTGCAGAACCCCTTGTCGCGACGAGCGTCTTCGACAGGCTGCTGAAGGATCGCATCATCTGGCTGGGCTCAGAGGTGCGTGACCAGAACGCCAACGAGATCTGCGCGAAGATCCTTCTTCTCGCCGCAGAGGACTCGGAAAAGGACATCTACCTCTACATCAACTCGCCCGGTGGCTCGATCACCGCGGGAATGGCGATCTACGACACGATGCAGTTCGTGCCGAACGACATCGTCACCGTCGGCATCGGCATGGCCGCTTCCATGGGACAGCTGCTGCTCACCAGCGGCACCAAGGGCAAGCGCTACATCACCCCGAACGCACGCGTGCTGCTGCACCAGCCGCACGGCGGCTTCGGTGGAACCTCGAGCGACATCCAGACCCAGGCGCAGCTCATCCTCTCGATGAAGAAGCGCCTCGCCGAGATCACCGCCGGACAGACGGGCAAGTCCGTCGAGCAGATCAACGCCGATGGCGACCGGGACCGCTGGTTCACGGCCGAGGAGGCGCTCGAGTACGGCTTCGTCGACCACATCCGCGAGCACGCCAGCGACGTCACCGGTGGCGGCGGCACGGCCGACGACGCCGCGTAATCCGGATTCGAAAGGACACCATGTACACGCCCACTTTCCAATCCGCAGGCAACCTGCCCTCCAGCCGCTACGTGCTCCCGCAGTTCGAGGAGCGCACGGCCTACGGCTTCAAGCGCCAGGACCCGTACAACAAGCTGTTCGAGGATCGCGTGATCTTCCTCGGCGTGCAGGTCGACGACGCATCCGCCGATGACGTGATGGCCCAGCTCCTCGTTCTCGAGAGCCAGGACTCGGAGCGCGACATCACGATGTACATCAACTCGCCCGGTGGCTCGTTCACCGCGATGACGGCGATCTACGACACGATGCAGTACGTCGCGCCGCAGATCCAGACCGTCGTCCTGGGCCAGGCGGCTTCCGCGGCATCCGTGCTG
Organism: Microbacterium sp. USHLN272; assembly: GCF_037149655.1. Taxonomy (NCBI): domain Bacteria; kingdom Bacillati; phylum Actinomycetota; class Actinomycetes; order Micrococcales; family Microbacteriaceae; genus Microbacterium; species Microbacterium sp. USHLN272. The sequence goes on from NZ_JBBCRA010000001.1 coordinate 127,536, forward strand.
CTCGCCGCCGGCGCGCCGGGCAAGCGTCTCGCGCTTCCGAACGCTCGCGTTCTGATCCACCAGCCCGCGATGGGCGAGGCGGGTCAGGGGCAGGCATCCGACATCGAGATCCAGGCGGCGGAGATCCTCCGCATGCGCACCTGGCTCGAAGAGACCATGGCGAAGCACACCGGCAAGCCGGTCGAGCAGATCAACCGCGACATCGATCGCGACAACATCCTCTCGGCCGAGCAGGCTCGCGAGTACGGGATCGTCGATCAGGTGCTCACCTCGCGCAAGCGCGCCTGAGTCACTCTCTTCGAAGGGGTGTCGGTCATCTGACCGACACCCCTTCGTCGTACCCGGCAGATGTGCGGACGGATGCCTCTCACTGCTCATATGAGCATGAGCGTGCACCAACGCGGGAAGCGTCGTACGCTGGATCACGGAAGGAGGATGCCGTGGAAGACGAACTGCTCATGGTCCGGGTCGCCGAGCTGTACTACGACGAGGACAAGACGCAAGACGAGATCGGCGGACTCCTCAAGATCTCGCGCTGGAAGGTCGGCCGTCTGCTGACCCAGGCGCGCGAGTGCGGCATCGTCCGCATCGAGATCATCCACCCGCGCGCCCGGCGTCTCGGCCTCGAGCGGGAACTCGTCGAGCGCTTCGGATTGAGCGACGCGGTCGTGGTGCCCGCCCCCGAGGGCGATGACGGCACGCTGGAACGCGTCGCCCAAGCCGCGGCAGACTTCCTCACCGCGCTCCGTCCCGTGCCCCGCACGCTCGGAGTGAGCTGGGGGCGCACTCTCCGCGCGGTGGCCGAAGCCCTTCCCGACGGGTGGGCGAACGGCGTCACCGTCGTCCAGCTCAACGGGGGAGTGAGCCTGAACCGCCGCTCGGGCGGGGCCGCAGGGCTCGCCGTGACGATCGCGCAGCGCGCGAACGGGCAGGTGTCGCTGCTGCCGAGCCCCGCGATCCTCGAGCGCGTCGAGACCAAGCAGGCGATCGAGTCCGATCGCACCGTCGCCGGCATCCTCGAGGAGGCCGCCGACGCGCAGGCCTTCCTGTTCACGGCCGGTCCGTGCGATGCCTCCTCGGCGCACGTCGAGAACGGCTACCTCAGCGCCGAGGACGTCGATGAACTCGCCCGACGCGGAGCCGTCGGAGACGTGCTCGGCCGCTACGTCGACGCCGAAGGAAACATCGTCGACGCGCAGCTCGACGCCCGCACGGTCGGCGTGAGCCTCGACCGCCTGCGCGGAGCGAAGAAGGCGATCTTCGTCACCGCCGGCCCCGCGAAGCATGACATCGCCCGCACCGTCGTCACCAGCGGCCTGTGCGGGGTACTGGTGACAGATGAGACCACAGCACGAGCATTGTTGGAGGAACGATGACGACCAATGAACTGACCCGCAGAACGGCGGTGGACGTGCTCGGCGGAGATCCCGACGACGCGACGCTCCGCCGCTTCCTGCACGGCCTCCCCGGCGTCGACGCCGTCGGCCTCGAGCAGCGCGCCGCGGGCCTGGGCACGCGATCGATCAAGACGACGTCGAAGGCGTGGGCTCTCGACACCATCATCAAGCTGATCGACCTCACCACTCTCGAGGGGGCCGACACCCCCGGCAAGGTGCGTTCTCTGGTCGCCAAGGCCAAGAACCCGGATGCTGCGGACCCCACGACCCCGAAGGTCGCAGCGGTGTGCGTCTACGGCGACATGGTCGGAGATGCGGTGACCGCACTCGGTGCCCTGCACGGCGATCCCGACGAGGGACTGATCTCGGTCGCCGCCGTCGCGACGGCGTTCCCGAGCGGCCGTTCGTCGCTCGAGATCAAGCTCGCCGACACGGCCGAGGCCGTCGCCGCCGGAGCCGACGAGATCGACATGGTCATCGACCGGGGAGCATTCCTCTCCGGGCGCTACGGGCTCGTGTTCGACCAGATCGCGCGCGTGAAGGAAGCCTGCCGCCGCGAGGACGGCAGCTACGCCTCGCTCAAGGTCATCCTCGAGACCGGTGAGCTGAACACGTACGACAACATCAAGCGGGCGTCGTGGCTCGGCATCCTCGCCGGAGGCGACTTCATCAAGACCTCGACCGGAAAGGTGCAGCCGGCGGCGACTCTCCCGACGACGCTGCTCATGCTCGAGACGGTGCGCGATTGGCACCGCGCGACCGGCGAGAAGATCGGTGTGAAGCCGGCCGGCGGCATCCGCTCCTCGAAGGACGCGATCAAGTATCTCGTCACCGTCGCCGAGACCGTGGGGGAGGAGTGGCTCCAGCCGCACCTGTTCCGCTTCGGCGCCTCGAGCCTCCTCAACGACGTGCTGCTGCAGCGTCAGAAGCTCACCACCGGCCACTACTCCGGCCCCGACTACGTCACGATCGACTGACTGGGATACGCAAAATGTCATTTCTGGAATACGCCCCTGCGCCGGAATCCACGGCGCTGCTGAACCTCAAGGACAGCTACGGCCTCTTCATCGACGGTGAGTTCGTCGATGGATCAGGCAACAGCTTCACCACCATCTCGCCCGCGACCGAGAAGCGCATCGCCGAGATCGCGACCGCGAGCGATGACGACGTCGACCGCGCCGTCGCCGCTGCACGCCGTGCCTACGAGAAGACGTGGTCGCGGATGAGCGGTCGCGACCGCGGCAAGTACCTCTTCCGCATCGCCCGCCTCGTGCAGGAACGCGCCCGCGAGCTCGCCGTGGCCGAGAGCCTCGACAACGGCAAGCCGATCAAGGAGAGCCGTGACGTCGACGTGCCCCTGGTCGCCGCCTGGTTCTTCTACTACGCCGGGTGGGCCGACAAGCTCGATCACGCCGGCCTCGGCGCGAACCCGCGTGCGCTCGGCGTGGCCGGTCAGGTCATCCCGTGGAACTTCCCGCTGCTGATGCTCGCGTGGAAGCTCGCCCCCGCTCTCGCGGCCGGGAACACGGTCGTGCTGAAGCCCGCCGAGACGACGCCGCTCACCGCGCTGATCTTCGCGGAGATCCTGCAGCAGGCGGACCTGCCCGCCGGTGTCGTCAACATCATCACCGGTGCCGGGTCCACGGGCGCGGCCCTCGTGCGTCACCCCGACGTCGACAAGGTCGCCTTCACCGGTTCGACCGGCGTCGGCCGCGACATCGCGAAGGCGGTGGCCGGCACGAACAAGAAGCTCACGCTCGAGCTCGGCGGCAAGGCCGCGAACATCGTGTTCGACGACGCGCCGATCGACCAGGCGGTCGAGGGGATCGTCAACGGCATCTTCTTCAACCAGGGGCACGTGTGCTGCGCCGGGAGCCGCCTGCTCGTGCAGGAGTCGATCCACGACGAGGTCATCGATCGGCTCAAGACGCGCCTGTCGACCCTGCGTCTGGGCGACCCGCTCGACAAGAACACCGACATCGGCGCCATCAACTCCGCAGCCCAGCTGGCACGCATCCGCGAGCTCAGCGACATCGGCGAGGCGGAGGGCGCCGAGCGCTGGACCGCGGACTGCGCGATCCCGGAGAAGGGCTTCTGGTTCGCCCCGACGATCTTCACCGGCGTCGAGGCCTCGCACCGCATCGCCCGTGACGAGGTGTTCGGACCGGTGCTCTCGGTGCTGACCTTCCGTACGCCGGCCGAGGCGATCGCCAAGGCCAACAACACCCCCTACGGCCTCTCCGCGGGCATCTGGTCGGACAAGGGATCGCGCATCCTCGCCGTCGCCGACCGCCTGCGCGCGGGCGTGGTGTGGGCGAACACGTTCAATCGTTTCGACCCGTCGAGCCCGTTCGGCGGATACAAGGAGTCCGGTTACGGCCGCGAGGGCGGCCGCCAGGGTCTCACCGCCTACCTGAAGGGATCGGCAGCATGAGCAAGCGACTGACCGTGCCGAAGACGTACAAGCTGGCGATCGGCGGCGCCTTCCCGCGCAGCGAGTCGGGACGCACCTACGAGGTCGTCTCGCCCAAGGGAGCCTTCCTCGCAAACGCGGCGCAGGGTTCGCGTAAGGACGCCAGGGATGCCGTCGTCGCGGCGCGTTCCGCGGTGAAGGGCTGGTCGGGCGCCACCGCGTACAACCGCGGCCAGGTGCTCTACCGCGTCGCCGAGGTGCTCGAGGGCCGTCGCGCGCAGTTCATCGACGAGATCGTCGCCCAGGAAGGGCTGTCGGCATCGGCCGCAGCCTCGCAGGTCGACGAGGCGATCGACCTCTGGGTCTGGTACGCGGGATGGTGCGACAAGTACGCGCAGGTCGCCGGCAACGCGAACCCCGTGGCGGGTCCGTACTTCAACATCACCGTTCCCGAGCCGACGGGTGTCGTCGCGATCGTCGCACCGCAGGACTCGGCACTGCTCGGTCTCGTCTCGGTCGTGGCACCGGCGCTCGTCGCGGGCAACACGGTCGTCGTGATCGCGAGTGAGCGGCATCCGCTGTCGGCCATCAGCCTCGCCGAGGTGCTCGCGACCAGCGACGTGCCCGGGGGCGTGGTGAACGTGCTCACCGGTTCGCCGGCCGAGATCGCGCCATGGCTCGCCTCGCATCAGGACGTGAACGCGCTCGACCTCGCGGGTGCCGGTGCGCTGGAGTGGGTCGACCTGCAGATCGCGGCCGCCGAGACGCTCAAGCGCGTGATCGCACCGGGTGAGGTCGTCGCCTCGCCCGAGCGCATCGCGGCGTTCACCGAGGTCAAGACCGTGTGGCACACCAAGAGCATGATCTGATCCGACCTGATCCGATCGCTCGACGAAGGGCCGGTTCGCAGGATGCTGCGGGCTGGCCCTTCGTCGTGTCGAGCGCTCCGAACCGAGGCTCTCTGACACGGCCCCTGTCCCAATGCGTCCCGGTGTCCGATGCAGAGGTTAGGCTCGAAGCACGATCTCTGGATCCCCCATAGGAGGACGCGCATGGCCCGTATCGGTGAAAGCGCTGACCTGTTCAAGTGCTCGTTCTGCGGAAAGAGCCAGAAGCAGGTGCAGCAGCTCATCGCTGGCCCCGGTGTGTACATCTGCGACGAGTGCGTCGAGCTGTGCAACGAGATCATCGAGGAGCGGATGGCCGAGTCCTCCGCCGAGGGAGTGACGGACTTCGATCTGCCCAAGCCCCGGGAGATCTTCTCGTTCCTCGAGGAGTACGTCGTCGGCCAGGAGCCCGCCAAGAAGGCGCTCGCCGTCGCCGTCTACAACCACTACAAGCGCACTCGCGCGCACAGCACGCTGCAGCCAGCGGAGCAGAAGGCCGACGAGGTCGAGATCGCGAAGAGCAACATCATGCTCATCGGGCCGACCGGGTGCGGCAAGACCTATCTCGCCCAGACGCTCGCCAAGCGCCTCAACGTGCCGTTCGCCGTCGCCGATGCGACCGCGTTGACCGAGGCCGGCTACGTCGGTGAAGACGTCGAGAACATCCTCCTCAAGCTCATCCAGGCGGCGGACTACGACGTCAAACGCGCCGAGCAGGGCATCATCTACATCGACGAGATCGACAAGGTGGCCCGTAAGGCCGAGAACCCGTCGATCACCCGCGACGTCTCGGGTGAAGGCGTGCAGCAGGCGCTGCTCAAGATCCTCGAGGGCACGGTCGCCTCGGTGCCGCCCCAGGGTGGGCGCAAGCATCCGCACCAGGAGTTCCTGCAGATCGACACCACGAACGTCCTGTTCATCGTCGCCGGAGCGTTCGCGGGTCTCGAAGACATCGTCTCGGCACGCGTCGGCAAGCACGGCATCGGCTTCGGCACCCCGCTGCACGACAAGGGCAAGGATCTCGATCTCTTCAGTGAGGTGCTGCCCGACGACCTGCACAAGTTCGGTCTGATCCCCGAGTTCATCGGCCGTCTGCCCGTGATCGCCTCGGTTTCACCGCTCGACCAGGATGCCCTGATCGACATCCTCACCGGCCCGCGCAACGCGCTCGTGAAGCAGTACCAGCGCATGTTCGAGCTAGACGGCGTACAGCTCGAATTCGAAGACGACGCGCTCCGCTCGATCGCCGATCTCGCCGTCGAGCGCAAGACCGGCGCTCGGGGCCTGCGCGCGATCCTCGAAGACGTGCTCGGTCCGATCATGTTCGAGATCCCCTCGGCCGAAGACGTCGCCAAGGTGATCGTGACCCGTGCCGCCGTCGACGAAGGCGCGCCTCCCACCATCGTGATGGAGCGCAAGCGCAAGAGCGCGTGACGTCGGAGCGGGCGTCGTCGCCCGAACCCTGGGAGACCCGCCGGTCCGAAACCATCGTCTCCGATCGGTGGATCTCGGTGCGTGCCGATGACTGCGTCGATGCCCGAGGGCGGACGATCGCGCCGTACTACGTTCTCGAATACGGCGATTGGGTGTCCGTGCTCGCCATCGACACCGCCGGCGACGCCGTCATCGTCGAGGAATATCGTCACGGGGCCGGCATCGTCGCGTGGGGCACGATCGGCGGTGGCGTAGCCGAGGGCGAAGACGTGGCCGTCGCAGCCGCCCGCGAACTCCGAGAGGAGACCGGATACGAGGCGGCGTCGATGATCGCGCTCGGTGCGACGTGGGCGAACTTCGGCAACCACACGAACCGCGTGCATCATTTCGTGGCGCTCGGCTGTCAATCGACGTCCGCGCAGTCGCTCGACGAGAACGAGGACATCAGAGTCCATGTGGTTCCGTTCGAGGGCCTCGCCGAGCACCTGCATCAGAGCTATCACCAGCTCACCTGGTACAAGGCGGAGGAGTTCCTCCGGACGACGGGACCTCAGGCGACCGGCAGGATGAGGTCGGTGCGCAGCTCTTCGGGATCCTCGGTGGGGTCGGAGACGTAGACCTCGATCCAGATCCCCCGGTGGTGCAGGCCCTTCGCGCCGGCTCTCTCGGCGAGATCCATCCACGCCCGCCCGAGACCGTCGTACGAGCCGATGTGCGTCGTCGCGGCGGCGTCGCCGGATGGAAGGGTGGACGCCTGCACCGACGCGCCGCTCGCGGTGATCAGTGGATCCGTCGGCGCCGTGGCGACGGGGAAGCCGAGCTCCAGGTCGAAGACGCCCATCGGGTCCCCGTAGTAGATCGCCACGGCGGGCCCCGCCGGCACGAGCGTGCCGTCGTGGAAGTAGGCGGCGATCGCCCCGTACCCGGTGTCGAAGGCGTCGCGCAGGTCAGCGATGCGGATGCCCTCGTGCCGGATCACCGCCAGAGGAGCGGGATCGACGGTGAGGCGCTCCATCGCGCCGAACGGACTGTCAGGAAAGGCGGTCATGCCCACATCGTCGGGGCTTCCCGCAGAAACCGCAAGAGGCCCCTCCGCCGGTGGGCGGAGGGGCCTCTCACGATGACTGCAGGGCGTCAGTCCTCGAACGGGCGGGCGATGACCTCACCCGTTGCCGACTGCAGGACCTCCCAGCCGGCGTCGAGCTCGGCGATCGCACGCCCCTCGAGCCAGGTGAGTGTCCAGTGACCGGTGACTCCGCGCGACTCGACCTCGGCGATCGCGGGGCGGAGAGCCGCGGGAACCGATGCGGGAGCCTCGGAACCGGTCGCCCAGCGCGTGCCCAGCTGCATCAGGAAGCCTCGGTCGGTGCGAGCTCGATGGCGGTGACCGCGAAGGCATCCGCCTCCACGAACTCCAGCTCGGCGATCCGGCCCACGGCCCGCAGGTCGTCGGCGGCGGCTTCGAGAGCAACGAGCTTCGTGGCAGGCGCGGCGATCACCGCACGTGACACCGGAGTCTTCTGCGACGCCTTGGCCTCGGTCTTCGCGCGGCGGATACCGATCAGCGCCTCGCTCGCGGCCGACAATACGGCGGTGTCGCCCTCGATGCCGAGAGCCTCGGGCCAGGCTGCGGTGTGCACCGAGCCCTCCTCGAACCACGACCACGCCTCTTCGGTCGCGAACGACAGCACGGGGGCGAGCAGCCGCAGCAGGGTCGACAGGGCGAGGCGCAGCGCGAGGGCGGCGGATGCCTGCCCCACGTCGTTCTGGTTGTAGGCGCGTTCCTTCACCAGCTCGAGGTAGTCATCGCAGAACGTCCAGAAGAATGCCTCGGTGATTTCGAGCGCACGGGCCTGGTCGTAGTTCTCGAACGCGGCGGTGGCCTCGGCGATCACTCCGTCGAGCGCGCTGAGCATCGAAGCGTCGAGGGCGTGCGTGACCTGAGCGCCCTCGGGCACCGGGAACGACAGCACGAACTTCGCCGCGTTCAGCACCTTGATCGCGAGACGACGACCGATCTTCACCTGCGTCGGGCTCTGCGGGTCGAAGGCGGCATCGGCGCCGAGGCGGCTCGATGCGGACCAGTAGCGCACGGCATCCGATCCGTGCGTCTCGAGGATGTCGGCGGGCGTGACCACATTGCCCTTGGACTTCGACATCTTCTTGCGGTCGGGGTCGACGATGAAACCGCTGATCGCGGCGTTGCGCCACGGCGAGCGGCCGTCTTCGAGCACGGATCGCAGCATGGTCGAGAAGAGCCAGGTGCGGATGATGTCCTGGCCCTGTGGGCGCAGGTCGAACGGGGCCGTGAGATTCCACAGCTCCTCGTCGCGCTGCCAGCCGCCGGCGAGCTGCGGGGTGAGCGAGGAGGTCGCCCAGGTGTCGAAGATGTCGGCCTCGGCGTCGAAGCCCCCCGCGACGCCGCGCTGGTCCTCGGTGTAACCGTCGGGCACGTCGGTGGTCGGGTCGATCGGAAGCGACGCGGCATCCGGCACGATCACGCGCTCGTAGTCGCGTTCGCCGTTCTCGTCGAGACCGTACCAGAGCGGGATCGGCACACCGAAGAAGCGCTGACGCGAAACGAGCCAGTCGCCCGTGAGTCCGCCGACCCAGTTCTCGTAGCGCACGCGCATGAAGTCCGGGTACCAGTTCAGCTCGGTGCCGTGCGAGAGCAGCTGCTCGCGCAAGTCGCCGTCGCGCGCGCCGTTGCGGATGTACCACTGGCGCGTCGACACGATCTCGAGCGGGCGGTCGCCCTTCTCGAAGAACTTCACCGCGTGGCTGAACGGCTTGCCGACCGCGGTCATGTCGCCGGTCTCCTGCAGCTTCTCGACGATCGCCTTGCGGGCGCTGAAGACCGTCTTGCCGGCGACCTCCTCGGCGTACCAGGCGCGGGCGTCGGCGTCGGCGACGGTCGAGGGCGCCTCCGGCAGGAAGCGACCGTCCAGGCCGATCGTCGTCATGTTCGGCAGCGACTCGCCGGCGGCGGTGCGCAGTTCGCGCCACCAGATGATGTCGGTCACGTCGCCGAAGGTGCAGACCATCGCGGCTCCCGTGCCCTTGTCGGGCTGAGCGAGGTGGTGACCGTGGATCTCGATCTCGGCGCCGAAGAAGGGCGTGCGCACCTTCGTGCCGATCAGGTGCTTGTGCGGGCCCTCGGGGTGCGTCACGATCGCGATGCATGCGGGGAGCAGTTCCGGGCGGGTGGTGTCGATGGCGATCGACCCCGATCCGTCCGCGAAGGGGAACTCGATCGTGTGATAGGCCGCCTGCTGCTCGCGGTCCTCGAGCTCGGCCTGCGCGATCGCGGATCGGAAGTCGATGTCCCAGAGCGTCGGCGCGAGGGCCTGATACGCCTCACCGCGCTCGATGTTGCGCAGGAAGGCGAGCTGGCTCTGGCGGATCGTGTCGTCCGAGATCGTGCGGTACGTCTGCGTCCAGTCCACGCTCAGGCCGAGCTGGCGGAACAGCGCCTCGAACTGCTTCTCGTCCTCGAGGGTGAGGCGTTCGCACAGCTCGATGAAGTTGCGGCGGCTGATCGGCAGCTGGTCGGCGGCACGGCTCGACTTGTTGTCGCCGCCCTCGAACGGGGGAGTGAAGTCGGGGGTGTACGGCAGCGACGGGTCGCAGCGCACTCCGTAGTAGTTCTGCACGCGGCGTTCGGTCGGGAGGCCGTTGTCGTCCCAGCCCATCGGGTAGAACACCGTCTTGCCGCGCATGCGCTCGAAGCGCGCCTTGACGTCGGTGTGCGTGTACGAGAACACGTGACCGATGTGCAGGCTGCCGGATGCCGTCGGCGGCGGGGTGTCGATCGAGTACACGCCGTCGCGGCCGGACTGCGCGGCGCGCAGGCGATCGAAGAGGTAGGTGCCCTGCTCCGCCCAGGCGGCGTCCCACTTCGCTTCGAGACCTTCGAGTGCGGGCTTGTCGGGAATCTGGTTCTGCGCGATTTCGGAAGCAGGCATGAAGGGTCTCCTCGAGCGATGTATGCGGCACTGTGTGAGCGTGCCTGAGTGTGGGTGTACCCACCAGTCTAGCGAGGGCGCGCGCGAGCGGATGCCGTCGCAAATCGACCCAGTCCAAGAATCGGTCCTAGACTGATCTCACCCCCATTTTTCGTTCTGAGGAATCGTCATGCCCGCAGCATCCGTGCGCCGTCTTCTCCCCGCCGCGGCGATCGTCGCCGTGACCGCCCTGGCGCTCAGCGCCTGCGCCACCCCCGGTGGGCAGGACGGTGACGGCGAGGTGGTGTGGTCGATCGAGGGTGCGAACCTCTCCGCCGGTCACATGGACCCGCAGGTCAGCCAGCTCGACGTGTCGGGCACGGTGCAGCGCGCGGTGCTCGACTCGCTCGTCTTCCAGGAGGAGGACGGCACGTTCTCCCCGTGGCTCGCGACCGACTGGACCGTGTCGGACGACAGCACGGAGTACACCTTCACGCTGCGCGACGACGTCACCTTCACCGACGGCGAGCCCTTCGACGCGGCGGCGGTCAAGGCGAACTTCGACCGCATCGTCGACCCGGAGACCGCATCCGCGCAGGCGGCGAGCATGCTCGGCGCCGACTTCTACGCGGGTACCGAGGTCGTCGACGACCACACGGTGACGGTGAGCTTCACCCAGCCCTATGCTCCCTTCCTGCAAGCGGCCAGCACGCCCCAGCTCGGGTTCTACTCGCCGGCCGTCCTCGCCGACTCCGCCGATCAGCTCAAGGCCGGTGGCCCCGGGATCACCGTCGGCACCGGGCCGTTCGAGCTCACCGAGTACACGCCCGACCAAGAGCTCGTGTACACGCGCAACGACGACTACGCCTGGGGGCCGCACGGCGAGGGGGCCCCGAAGTTCGAGACGCTGCGCGTCGAGATCCAGCCCGAGGCATCCGTCCGTGCGGGCGTCGTGACCAGCGGCGAGGCCGACCTCGCGAGCAACATCCCGCCGAACCTCGCCGGAGACCTCGGCGACGGTGTGAGCGTCGACTCCGTCGAGTACCCGGGGCTCCCGTACTCGCTCTACCTCAACGAGAAGTACGGCGTGTTCGCCGATGAGAAGGTGCGCCAGGCGTTCGCCCGCGGCATCGACATCGACCCCGCGGTCGAGGAGATCTTCTTCGGCCAGTTCCCCCGCGCCTGGAGCGTGTTGAGCTCGACGACGCCGGGTTACGACGCGGCTCTCGAGGGCACCTGGGCGTTCGACCCCGACGAGGCGAACCGCCTCCTCGACGAAGCCGGCTGGACCGAGCGCGACACCGACGGCATCCGCATGAAGGACGGCGCGCGTCTCTCCGCACGCTGGATCGCCTGGACGCCGGTGCCCGACGACCGCGCGGCCCTCGCGAACGCGATCCAGTCCGACCTGAAGAAGATCGGCTTCGAGGTCGAGCGCGAGGTGCTCGAGCCGGGCGCCTACAACGAGCAGTACGGACCGAAGACATTCGACCTGACCGACTGGGGCTTCTCGGGCGTCGACCCCGACTTCCTGCGCGCGCACCTGCACACCGACGGATTCCAGAACGCCTCGCAGGTCACCGATCCCGAGGTCGACGGGCTGCTCGAGCAGGCCGTGGCCACCAGCGATCAGGACCAGCGCAGTGCGATCTACACGCAGCTGCAGGAATGGAACGCGACCTACACGGCGATCGTGCCGCTCTACAGCCCGTCAGCGATCACCGCGGTCGGCGAGCGCATCGACGGACTCTCGTACGACCTCTACGGTCGGCCGCTGTTCTACGATGTGACGGTCGGCTGACCCGGGTCGACGCACGGCGGTGAGAGGAGAGCGGTGAAGGCTGCGCTCGCGAAGATCGCCGGTCTCGTCGCATCCGTGGTGGTCGTGCTGTGGGGCGCCGCGACGGTGGCGTTCCTGGCCTTCCGCGTGATCCCCGGTGATCCGGTCTCGGTGATGCTCGGCCCCCAGGCGCAGGTCAGCGAAGCGGTGAAGGACGGCATCCGGGAAGACCTCGGTCTGAACCGTCCACCGTTCGAGCGGTACGTCGACTATCTCGGCCGGCTGGTGCGCGGGGACCTGGGGGAGTCGTATCAGTTGCGGATGCCGGTGGCGGAGGTCATCGGTCGGCAGCTCGGGGCGACCCTGCAGCTGTCGGCGCTCGCGTTGCTCATCGCCGTCGTGATCGCTCTCTCCGTCGCGCTGCTCGTGCGTGGCGAGACAGCGCGTGCGGTCGCGACGGGTGTCGAGCTGGTCGTGCTCTCGTCGCCGGTGTTCTGGATCGGGCTGGTGCTGTTGAGCGTGTTCGCGTTCGGGCTCGGTTGGTTCCCCGTGTCGGGCGCGCGCAACCCCGCCACCATCGTGCTTCCGGCGATCACGCTCGCCCTGCCCGTCGCGGCACTGCTCGGGCAGGTGCTGCGCGACGGCCTCGTGCAGGCCGAGCGGATGCCGTTCGCCGAGACCGTGCGCGCTCGGGGTGCGAGTGCGGGGTGGTTCACGCTCCGGCACGGTCTGCGCCACGGGGCAGCGGGAGCCGTGACGCTGACCGCCTACCTCACCGGATCGGTGCTCGGCGGGGCGGTGCTGGTCGAGACCGTCTTCGCGCGGCCGGGGCTCGGACGGGTGACGCTCGCCGCGATCAGCGACCGCGATCTCCCCGTGATCTCGGGCATCATCCTGCTCAGTGCGCTCGTGTTCGTGATCGTGAACGTCATGGTGGAGCTGGTGCATCCGCTCATCGACCCGCGCGTGCGCGCGGTCGACCGTGGGGCGAGCCGATGAGCCGCGCGCAGCGGGTGCTGCTGTGGGCGGCCGTCGGGGTGCTGTGCCTCATCGCGTTCGCCGCCGCCTTTCCCGGAGTCCTCGCGACGCACGACCCCGTGCTCACCGATGTGCGGGGAGCATTGCTCCCGCCGAGTGCGGACCACCTCTTCGGCACGGACCAGAGCGGCCGCGACGTGTACTCCCGGGTCGTGTTCGGCGCCGCGCGTTCGGTCGGTATCGGGCTGCTCGCCACGGCGATCGCGCTGGTGGCCGGGCTCGCCATCGGAGCGGTCGCGGGTCTCGCACCCCGTTGGGTCGACGTGTCGCTGATGCGGGTGAACGACGTGCTCATGGCATTCCCCGAGTTCCTGGTCGCGCTCGTCGTGATCGCCGTGCTCGGGCCGGGGCCGGTGAACGTCGCGATCGCCGTGACGCTCGCCGCCGTGCCCGTGTACATCCGACTCGCCCGCGTGCAGACGCGCACCCTCCGCGTCGCCGAGCACGTGGAGGCCGCCCGCATCCTCGGCGTGCCGCGTCTGGTGGCGTTCTGGCGCCATGTCCTCCCCGGCGTGCTCGGATCGCTGAGCGTGCTGGCGACTATCGGCATCGGGTCGAGCATCCTCGCCGCCTCCGGACTCAGCTTCCTCGGACTCGGGCCGGCGGAGCCGACACCGGAGTGGGGCCTCATGCTCGCGGGCGGTCGGAACGTGCTCGGCCAGGCCTGGTGGATCTCGGTGTTCCCCGGTATCGCCATCACCGTCACGGTGGTCGCGGCGACGATCGTCGGTCGCGTGCTGCGGGCACGGGCGGAGGGGAGCGGGCGATGAGCGAGAACAGAGTGCCGGTGATCGAGGTGGAGAGCCTGCGCATCACGATCGACGGTGCCGCGGTCGTGGACGGGGTGTCGCTCACGGTGGCACCCGGCGAGTGCGTCGCGATCGTGGGTGAGTCCGGAGCGGGGAAGTCTCTCACCGCCCGGGCGCTTCTCGGGCTCGCTCCCCGCCGAGCCGCCGTCACCGCCGACGCGATGCGCGTCGGCGGCACGGACGTGCGCGGCCTCGACGAGCGCGGATGGCGAAGCGTGCGCGGGGCGCGCGTCGCCCTGGTGGCGCAGGACGCCCTCGTGGCCCTCGACCCGCTGCAGCGCATCGGATCGGAGATCGCGGAGCCTCTGCGCCTGCACGCGCGGGCGGGCGGCGCCCTGCGGGATCGGGTGCTCGCGCTGCTGCGCCGGGTCTGGATGCCGGACCCCGAGCGACGCGTGCGCCAGTATCCGCACGAACTCTCGGGCGGTCTGCGCCAGCGGGCGCTCATCGCCTCGGCGCTCGCCGCCGGGCCCGCCGCACTCATCGCCGATGAGCCGACCACGGCGCTCGACGCCACCGTGCAGGCGAAGATCCTCGGTCTGCTGAGGGAGATCGCGGATGCCGGTACCGCCGTTCTCTTCATCAGCCACGACTTCGCCGCCGTGCGCCTGCTCGCGGACCGGGTGCTGGTGATGCGCGACGGAGAGATCGTGGAGGAGGGCGCCGTCGCCGAGGTGCTCGAGGATCCGCAGCATCCGTACACCCGGCAACTCATCGCCGCGACCCTGCACGAGCCCCGTGAGGCGGGCGATGCCGGCGGTGAAACGGTCGCCTCGGTCGAGCGGGTCTCGGTGGCGTTCGCGGGGGTTCCCGCTGTCGTCGATGCCTCGTTCGACGTGCGTCAGGGAACGACACTCGGGATCGTCGGGGAATCCGGATCGGGCAAGACCACGCTCGCACGGGTGCTGTTGGGGGTGCAGGCGCCGGATACCGGGAGCATCCGCTGGAACGGGGCGCACCGGGTGCAGTTCGTTCACCAGAATCCGCTCGGCGCCTTCGATCCGCGCTGGAGCGTCGGCCGTTCCCTGCACGAGGCGCTCGCGGCGGGCGGCGTACCGCGTGCCGAACGTCGGGAGCGCGTCTCGGCCCTTCTCGGTGAAGTCGATCTCGATCCGTCCTTGGCCCGGCGTCGCCCGTCGGAGCTCTCCGGCGGGCAGAGGCAGCGCGCGGCGATCGCCCGCGCGCTCGCGGCGAATCCCGACGTACTCGTGCTCGACGAGCCGGTCTCGGCGCTCGATCCCTCGGTGCGGGAGCGCGTGCTGCGTCTGCTCCACCGGCTGCAGCGCGAAAGGCGGTTGACGATGGTCTTCGTCTCCCACGACCTCGACGTCGTGGCGGCGGTCGCCGACGACGTCCTGGTGATGCAGGGCGGCCGGATCGTGGAGCAGGGGGCGGTCGCCGAGGTGTTCGCGGCTCCGCAGCATCCGTTCACCCGGGAGATGCTCGCGGCGAGCGGCGTCCGCCGACCCTGATCGGGTCGCTCAGTCGGTGACGTGGATGCCGAGCCCCGCGGCGAACACGGGGGCGAGCTGCTGCACCTGGAAAGCCGTGAGCGTCGTGCCGCGCAGGCTGTTCGCGTCGAGGAAGGCGAGGGCGTCGAGTCCGCGCAGATCGACATCGGTCGCCCGCATGCCGCGGGTGTCGACCTCGTCGCTCGCCGAATCGGTGAAGCGCACCCGGGTGAGCTCCGCCTGGGGCATGTCGAGAGCGCGGATGCGGCATCCGATCACGTCGAGGTCTTCGACGCGGGCCGCTCCCAGGTTGAGGTAGTCGATGCGGAGATCGCGGAATTCGAGCTCGGACACCCGGGTGGTGCTGAGATCGAGCGTGCCGATGCGGCCGCCGGTCACCCGCAGGCGGCGGATGCCGGCGCCGCGGAGCTTGACCGACGCGGCGCGGATGCCGGTGACGTCGACGTCGAGCACGGTGGCCCCCGTGAGGTCGATCGTGTCGGCATCCGCGGTCACGACGCACTGCTCGAGCGAGGCGTAGGCGAGGTCGGCGTCGCCTGCGAGCTCGATACGTGCGGCGATGAGGTCGGCGTTGCGCGCGGCGACGGCGGCGTCGAGGTGATCGGGGAGGTCGGGAGGCGAGACGCGAGGTGCGACGGGGGTCTCGGGGGAGCGGGCCATTCCTCGAGCGTAGGGCGGAGCGCCGACACTCACGGGATCCCGCAGGCCCGCCGGGGCGCGTACACTGGAAGCACGAGCATCGATCCGGCATCACCGGGGAGCTCTCGGAAGAACGGCCCGGCGACGGGCTCAGTAGAACCGAGCGGGGCAGGCCCGTCACAGCCGCAGTGAGAGTGGCGTGAACGCACCGAGAGGGGCGGGAACGCACGCGAGGTGGTACCGCGGCCCGGCAGGGTCGTCCTCGCAGGAGCATCCGCCACGACGACCACTGCGAGACACGATGACCTACCCGCGTTCCTCCTTCGGCCCCGCCGCCGACGCCTCCGTCGCGCCCAGCCCCCGCTTCCCCCGGATCGAGGAGGAGGTGCTCGAGTTCTGGAAGACGGACGACACCTTCCGCGCCTCGATCGAGCAGCGTGAGGGCTCGCCCGAGTGGGTGTTCTACGACGGCCCTCCGTTCGCCAACGGCCTGCCGCACTACGGCCACCTGCTCACCGGCTACGCCAAGGACGTGTTCCCGCGCTTCCAGACGATGACCGGTCACAAGGTCGACCGCGTGTTCGGGTGGGACACCCACGGGCTCCCTGCCGAGCTCGAGGCGATGAAGCAGCTCGGCATCACCGAGAAGAGCGAGATCGAGTCGATGGGCATCGACGTCTTCAACGACAAGGCGAAGAGCTCGGTGCTGGCCTACACGCGCGAGTGGCAGGACTACGTCACCCGCCAGGCCCGCTGGGTCGACTTCGACCGCGGGTACAAGACGCTCGACCTCGGGTACATGGAGAGCGTGCTCTGGGCGTTCAAGACCCTGTACGACAAGGGCCTCGCCTACGAGGGCTATCGCGTGCTCCCGTACTGCTGGCGTGACGAGACCCCGCTCAGCGCCCACGAGCTGCGTATGGACGACGACGTGTACCAGATGCGTCAGGACCCGTCCGTCACCGTCACGTTCCCGCTCACGGGCGCGAAGGCGGAAGCACTCGGCCTCACCGCCGTGCGCGCCCTCGCGTGGACGACCACGCCGTGGACCCTCCCGACCAACCTCGCGCTCGCCGTGGGTCCCGACATCGAGTACGTCGTCGTGCCGGCCGGCCCGAACGGAGCGGCCGACGTGCACCAGGTCGCAGGATCCGCGGATGCCGCGGTCGAGGCCTCCGCCCACCGCTACCTTCTCGCCCGCGAACTGCTCGGCGGTTACGCGAAGGATCTCGGCTACGAGAGCGCCGAGGAGGCGCTCGCAGCGGTCGAGGCATCCGTTCGCGGATCCGAGCTGCAGGACGTCACGTACGACCGGCTCTTCGACTACTACGCGGATGCCGAGGTCTGGGGCACCGAGAACTCCTGGCGCATCCTGGTCGACGACTACGTCACGACGAGCGACGGCACCGGCATCGTCCACCAGGCCCCGGCCTACGGTGAGGACGACCAGCGGGTCGCGGGTGCCGCCGGCATCCCCACGATCCTGTCGCTCGACGACGGCGGGCGCTTCCTGCCGAGCGTGACCGACGTCGCCGGTGAGCTCTGGATGGACGCGAACACCCCGCTCGTGCGTCTGGTGCGCGAGAACGGCCGCCTCGTGCGTCTGCAGAGCTACGAGCACTCGTACCCGCACTGCTGGCGCTGCCGGAACCCCCTGATCTACAAGGCCGTGTCGAGCTGGTTCATCCGCGTGACGGACATCAAGGACGACATGCTCGCGAACAACGAGCAGATCACCTGGGTGCCCGAGAACGTCAAGCAGGGCCAGTTCGGCAAGTGGCTCGAGGGCGCGCGCGACTGGTCGATCAGCCGCAACCGCTACTGGGGATCGCCGATCCCGATCTGGAAGAGCGACGACCCCGAGTACCCGCGCGTCGACGCCTACGGTTCGCTCGAGGACCTCGAGCGCGACTTCGGTACGCTGCCGCGCAATCCCGAGGGTGAGATCGACCTGCACCGCCCGTACATCGACGACCTGACCCGTCCGAACCCCGACGACCCCACCGGCAAGAGCACGATGCGCCGCATCGAGGACGTGTTCGACGTGTGGTTCGACTCGGGCTCGATGCCGTACGCCCAGGTGCATTACCCGTTCGAGAACCAGGAGTGGTTCGACACGCACGCACCCGCCGACTTCATCGTCGAGTACATCGGGCAGACCCGCGGGTGGTTCTACGTGATGCACGTGTTGTCGACCGCGCTGTTCGACCGCCCGGCCTTCACCGGCGTCAGCTGCCACGGCATCGTGCTCGGCAGCGACGGCTACAAGATGTCGAAGTCGCTGCGCAACTACCCCGACGTCTCCGAGGTGCTCGATCGCGACGGTTCCGACGCGATGCGCTGGTTCCTCATGTCGAGCTCGGTGCTGCGCGGTGGCAACCTCGCGGTGACGGAGGAGGGCATCCGCTCGGGCGTGCGGGAGTTCCTGCTGCCGCTGTGGAACTCGTGGTACTTCTTCGCCACCTACGCGAATGCATCGGGTGACGGGTACGAGGCGTCGTGGCGCACCGATTCGACCGACGTGCTCGACCGCTACATCCTCGCGCGCCTCGGTGACCTCGTGCGCGAGGTGCGCGCCGACCTCGAAGGGCTCGACTCGACCACGGCCGCCGGTCGCCTGCGCGACTTCGCCGAGGTGCTGACGAACTGGTACATCCGCCGCTCGCGCGACCGCTTCTGGGTGGGTGTGAGCGAGGACCCGAAGAGCCGCGAGGCCTTCGACACCCTCTACACCGTGCTCGAGACGCTCACCCGCGTCGCCGCGCCCCTCGTGCCGCTCATCAGCGAGCGCGTCTGGCAGGGACTCACGGGCGGGCGCAGCGTGCACCTGCAGGACTGGCCGGATGCCGCGGCGTTCCCCGCCGCCGACGAGATCCGCGACGCGATGGATGCCGTCCGCGAACTCTCGAGCGTCGGCAACGCGCTGCGCAAGAAGGAGAAGCTGCGCGTGCGTCTTCCGCTCGCGCGCCTCACCGTCGTGTCGCCGCTCGCCTCGACGCTGGGGCAGTTCGAGGACATCCTGCGCGAGGAGCTGAACGTGAAGTCGGTCGAGCTCGTGGCACTCGCCGACACCACCGCCCACGACTACGGCATCGACCACCGCCTCAGCGTGAACGCGCGAGCGGCCGGACCGCGCCTCGGCAAAGAGGTGCAGAAGGCCATCCAGGCCGCGCGCTCCGGCGACTGGTCGGAGGTCGACGGTGTGGTCACGGCCGGAGGCATCGCCCTGGAACCGGACGAGTACGAGCTGGTGCTCGAGACGACGGGTCGCCCCGAGGGCGAGGCCCTCGCGATCGTGCCCACCGGAGGCTTCGTGCTGCTCGACACGCAGACGACCCCGGAGCTCGAGGCCGAGGGCCTCGCGCGCGATGTGATCCGCGCCGTGCAGGAGACGCGCAAGAACGCCGGCTTCGACGTGAGCGACCGCATCCGCCTGGATCTGCGGTTCGCGAGCGAGGAGGACGCGGATGCCGTCGCCTCCGCCTTCGAGATCGCGGATGTGGCGGGGGAGACGCTGGCCGTCGAGCATTCCCTGCACCGGGAGGACCGCCCCGTGGCAGGGGCCGAGTTCATCGCCGGCATCGCGAAGGGCACGTACGCGAACCGTGCGGCCTTCACGATCGCCGTGTCCCGGATCGGCGGTGCCGCATGAGTGCTCGCGAACGGGCGGATGCCGTCTACGAGACCCTTCTGGGGCGCGCGGGCGAGCGCTGGGTGCAGCCGCGCAAGGAGCGCACCGCGCGCATCCTCGCCTTCCTCGACGACCCGCAGCGCACCTACCGCGTCGTGCACATCACCGGGACGAACGGTAAGACGTCGACCGCCCGGATGATCGAGAGTCTGCTGCGCGCGCACGGTCTGCGCACGGGACTCTTCACGAGCCCGCATCTGGAGCGTTTCACCGAACGCATCATGATCGACGGCGAGCCGATCGACGACGCCGCCGTAGCCGACGCCTGGGACGAGATCGCCCCGTTCGTCGAGATCGTCGACGCCGAGCTCGAGGCCGCGGGCGACGCGCCGCTGACGTTCTTCGAGCTGCTGACGGTGCTCGCCTTCGTCGCCGTGGCGGATGCTCCGGTCGACGTGCTCGTGCTCGAAGTGGGCATGGGCGGCGAATGGGATTCGACCAACACGGCCGACGGCGACGTCGCCGTGTACTCGCCCATCGACATCGATCACGCGGACCGCCTCGGCGACACGATCGCGAAGATCGCCGAGGTCAAGGCCGGCATCATCAAGGACGGCGCAGCCGTAGTCTCGGCGCAGCAGCCGGCCGAGGCAGCCGAGGTGCTGCGCCGAGTCGCCGCCGAGCGGGGAGCGACGATCGCCTTCGAAGGCGACGACTTCGGCCTCGCCGAGCAGAAGCTGGCGGTCGGTGGGCAGCTGCTCACGATCCGCGGCCTGGCCGGCGATTACGTCGAGGAGTACCTGCCGATCTACGGCGCCCACCAGGGCCACAACGCCGCCCTCGCCGTCGCGGCGGTCGAGTCGCTCATCGGTGGAGCGTCGCAGCGGATCGCCGACGACATCATGTCGGAGGGTCTGCAGGGCGCCACGTCGCCCGGCCGCCTGCAGCTGCTGGGTGTCGCCCCGACCGTCGTCGTCGACGCCGCCCACAACCCGCACGGCGCGAAAGCGCTCGTGCAGGCGCTGGACGACAGCTTCGACTTCGACGAGTGGGGTGTGGTGCTCGGGGTCCTGGCCGACAAGGATGCCGCGGGCATCGTCGCGCAGCTCGCTCCTGCGGCGGCGCATGTCTTCGCCACGGCCCCCGACTCCGATCGCGCGTCGGACGCCGATGTGATCGCCGACCTCGTCGAGCAGACGGGACAGCGCGCCACCGTGCATCCGACCCTCGCCGATGCGGCCGATGCCGCGCGGGAGTGGGCCGCGTCCAACGACCGCCGAGCGGTCGTCATCGCCGGATCGGTCGTGCTCGCGGGCGAGGCGATCGCCCTCGCCGAGGAAGAGGACTGGAAGTCCGGGTGGCGCGCGTGACCTCCAGCGCCGCCGGCGGACGCGCTCCACGCCCGCCCCGTCCGCCTCGTACCCTCGTGCAGAAGCTCGCGCCGGTCGTGCTCGGCTTCGAGTCGATCGTCGTGTTCCTCGTCGGACTCACGATCTTCGGACTGCGCTCGCTCCCGCCGGCCATCCCGCAGTGGTGGGGGATCGTGGGCGGCATCGTGATGGCGCTGGTCTGCATCGCCATCGCCGGGATGATCACCCGGCCCTGGGCCATCACCGCAGGGTGGATCGTGCAGGTCATCATCGCCCTGTCCGCGATCCTGGTTCCGTCCATCCTGTTCGTCGTCCTGATTTTCGGCGGCATGTGGGCGTATGCGACCATCAAGGGGGCGCGGGTGGATGCACAACGCCCGACCGAGCCCTCGACCGAGACTCAGACAGAGAGTGAATGACATGGCCACCGAAGAAACCCTCGTCCTCGTCAAGCCCGACGGCGTCGCTCGCGGCCTCACCGGCGCGATCCTCGCCCGCATCGAGGCGAAGGGCTACGCGCTCGTCGACATCCGCCTCGTCGAGCCCGACCGCGACCTGCTCGCCGCGCACTACGCCGAGCACGAGGGAAAGCCGTTCTACGAGCCGCTCCTCGAGTTCATGCTGTCGGGGCCGTCGGTCGCGATCCGCCTCGCCGGCAACCGCGTGATCGAGGGATTCCGTTCCCTCGCCGGCACGACCGACCCGACGACCGCAGCCCCCGGCACGATCCGCGGCGACTTCGGCCGCGACTGGGGCCTCAAGGTCCAGCAGAACCTCGTGCACGGCTCGGACAGCCCCGAGAGCGCTGCACGCGAGCTCGGCATCTGGTTCGACTGAGTCGCACTCCATGAGAAAGGCCCGTCCGCTGCGGAAGCGGACGGGCCTTTCTCGTGTGCGGAGTCAGCCGCCGGTGATGATGCGCACCATCTCGCCGAGGAAGTCGATGCCCTTGGTCTGCGCCATCAGCACGATGATCGCGTAGGCGATGACCGTGGCCAGCGGCACCCACGCCATGAGCTTGTCGGCCCGCTGCTGCGCCGCTTCGTGGCGGGTGAAGGTGCCGTTGCGGGTGAGATGCAGCATGGTGGCGAAGAACGTCGGGATCGTCACGGCCCACGTGACCATGCACCACGGGCACAGGACGATGAGGTCGTAGATGCTCTGCGAGATGAGCCAGCAGACGAAGCCGAAGGCGAAGGTGATGCCGACGCCGAAGAGGGCCCAGAACCAGCGCGGGAAGCGGGCGCCGGCGAGGATCGCGACACCGACGACGAGGGGTGCCATCCACCCGGTGAGGCCGAGGATCGGGTTCGGGAAGCCGAACACCGATCCCTGCCAGGACTCGAGGTTCTTGCCGCACTGGATGAAGGCGCTCAGGTCGCACGACAGCGCGGCGTCCGGGTCGGCGAGGAGCACGAACTTCTCGACCGTGAGCTGGAAGGCGGCGAACCAGCCGATCACGCTCGCGATGATCAGCCAGACGGCGAAGATGACGGGGCGGGTGCGCTGCTCGCTCATCTGAGGATTATCTCAGCGACGGCTATGGATCGGGCGAGAACGGGGCCGGAGAAAATCTCCGGACGTGCACGGATGCCGCATTCTGCGGAACTTGGTGCGATAATGGCCTGTGACGCGATGAGCGGCCCAGCCGTGACACGTGTCGACGCAGACTTCGGGGCCCATGCCCCACGCGACCAGAGCTACGAGCCGGTCGCAGATCGAGTGAGTTCGCGGCACCCGCGGGTGCCGCATGAGTTTCGCGGAACACTCCGGTGATCCGCGCAGGGAGCAAGCCAGAGATGGCCGATGAGAACAATGACAACAACACCCCTACCCTCGACTTCTCGGCTGACGCCGCGGAAGAGCTGACGGAGTCCCCGACTCCCGAGGGCGAGACTCCGGAAGACGAGGCCCCGGCCGAGTCGGATGCTCCCGCAGAGGTCGCACAGGTCGAGGAGACCGTCGTGGACGAGCCCGCGGTCGAAGAAGAGCCCGCGGTCGAGGAAGAGCCCGCGACCGAGGAGCCCTCGGCTGAGGAGGAGCCCGTCGCCGAGGAGCCTTCGGTCGAGGCACCCGCCGCTCCCGAGGCACCTGCCACTCCCGAGGAGCCCGCCGCGGTCACCGCCGTGTCGCTGGGTCTGCTCCCCGAGGTGTTCGTGTCGCAGGTCTCCACCCAGCTGCACTTCTACGCCCCCGAGATCGTGCCGCTGCCGGCACGCCCCGGTCGTGGCCCGGCTCCCGAGCGCGAGCTCGACGATGCCGACGGCGGTCGTCGCGGACGCCGCCGTCGTGGCGGATCCGAGGGCGACGACCAGCGCGATGCTCCCCGTCAGCGCCAGCGCGTCGTCGAGTACATCACCGAGCCGAAGGCGATCAAGGGCTCCACGCGTCTCGAGGCCAAGAAGCAGCGCCGCCGTGACGGACGCGACGCCGGTCGCCGTCGTCCGGTCGTCACCGAGGCCGAGTTCCTCGCCCGCCGCGAATCCGTCGACCGCAAGATGGTCGTCCGATCGAAGAACGGCCGCACGCAGATCGGCGTCCTCGAGGACGGGGTCCTCGTCGAGCACTACGTCGCGCGCAACCAGGACGCCTCCCTCATCGGCAACGTCTACCTCGGTCGTGTGCAGAACGTGCTCCCGAGCATGGAGGCCGCCTTCGTCGACATCGGCCGTGGCCGCAACGCCGTGCTCTACTCCGGCGAGGTCGACTGGGACGGCGTCGAGACCGGCAACCAGCCCCGTCGCATCGAGCTCGCCCTCAAGCCGGGGGACCGCGTGCTCGTGCAGGTCACCAAGGACCCGGTCGGACACAAGGGCGCCCGCCTGACCAGCCAGATCTCGCTCCCCGGCCGTTACCTCGTGTACGTCCCCGGCGGTTCGATGAACGGCATCAGCCGCAAGCTGCCCGACAACGAGCGCGCGCGTCTCAAGCGCATCCTCAAGGAGGTGCTGCCGGAGTCGTCCGGCGTCATCGTGCGCACGGCCGCGGAGGGCGCGACGGAGGACCAGCTCACGCGCGACGTGCAGCGTCTGACCTCGCAGTGGGAGCACATCCAGAAGCAGGTCGAGAGCCAGCAGGCTCCCGCGCTGCTGCACGCCGAGCCCGACCTGCTCGTCAAGATCGTCCGCGACGTCTTCAACGAGGACTTCACGAAGATGCTCATCCAGGGCGAGGAGTCGCAGCGCACGATCCGCTCCTACCTCGAGAGCGTCGCCCCCGACCTCCTCGAGCGTGTCGAGTCGTACGAAGACGCCGCCGACCCCTTCGACGCGTTCCGGATCACGGAGCAGATCGAGAAGGCGCTCGACCGCAAGGTATGGCTGCCGTCGGGCGGTTCGCTCGTGATCGACCGCACCGAGGCCATGACCGTCGTCGACGTCAACACCGGGAAGTTCGTCGGCTCCGGCGGCAACCTCGAGGAGACGGTCACCAAGAACAACCTCGAGGCCGCCGAGGAGATCGTCCGCCAGCTGCGCCTGCGCGACATCGGCGGCATCATCGTGGTCGACTTCATCGACATGGTGCTCGAGTCCAACCGCGACCTCGTGCTGCGCCGTCTCATCGAGTGCCTCAGCCGCGACCGCACCAAGCACCAGGTCGCCGAGGTCACCTCGCTCGGTCTCGTGCAGATGACCCGCAAGAAGCTCGGCCTCGGCCTCCTCGAGACCTTCAGTGAGGCGTGCGAGGTCTGCGCCGGCCGAGGTGTGATCGTGCACCACGACCCCGTCGTCAAGCACCGCTCCAACGGAAACGGTGGGAACGGCAACGGGGGCAACGGCAACAACCAGAGCGGCCGCCGTCAGCGCGGTGGCAACGGTGGCGGACAGAGCCAGAGCGCCCCGCCCGCTGCGAACGTGACGCACAGCATCCCCGAGGGTGCGAAGTCGGCCCTGGCACAGATCGCGGCATCCACGAAGGCTCCCGCCGAGGGTGCCGGCGATGCGGTCGTCGTCGACGAGGCGCCGATCGAGGCGCCGGAGCGCGCGAAGAAGCCCCGCAAGAAGCGTGGGTCGGATCGCAAGCCCGCGCCGCGCAGCCAGGCCGAGCAGCTGCTCGACTCGGTACTCGACGCCCTCCCGGAGCCGAAGGCACCGGGACAGGGTCGTGGACGTCGTCGTGTCAGCACCGCGGCGCTCACCGGAACCCCGGTGTCGGTGAACGGCGAGGCGTCAGCGCCGGTCGCGAGCGGGGATCCTGAGGCCTGAGGCGATCAGCCGTCGGACGAGTTCCTTGCCGCCGACGTGCTGGGCGCCGCCGGCGACGAGCCGGGGGATGCTCTCCTCCGGCACGTCGTAGTGGTCCAGATCGAAGGCGCGCGGGGGGAGATCGTGGCTGAGCGCGAACGCGTGCAGCTCGTCGAGGCTCTCGTCGCTGACGAGGTGCGCCCACAGGCGTCCGTGCGCGGGCCAGAGCGGGTCGTCGACGAGAACGGTCATCCCGCAAGCCTATGACCGGACACACCCCTCGGCTCACTTTGCGAGTGGCTCCGGCATCCGGTAAAGTAGTCCCTTGGTGCGTATGCCGCGTCGTCCTCGTCGGTCGAAGCGGAGAGTCTTGCATTCGCACCCGTCGCCCCGCGGCGCATGCAAGCAACAGTCTTCCCGTGAGATTCTCGGAGCCGCGAGCTCCCCAACGAAACAGGTATGAAGTGGTTTACGCAGTAGTGCGCGCCGGTGGGCGGCAGGAGAAGGTCGAGGTCGGCACGATCGTTCAGCTCGACCGTGTGCAGGCTGCCCAGGGCGAGAAGATCGAGCTTGCCGCTGTGCTGCTCGTCGACGGCGCTACGGTGACCACCGACGCCGACAAGCTGGCCAAGGTCAAGGTCACCGCCGAGGTCATCGGCAACCTCCGCGGCCCGAAGATCATCATCCAGAAGTACAAGAACAAGACCGGCTACAAGAAGCGCCAGGGCCACCGTCAGGAGCTCACGCGCGTCAAGATCACCGGCATCAAGTAAGACCGAGGAGACCAGGACATGGCACACAAAAAGGGCGCAAGCTCCACCCGTAACGGTCGTGATTCCAACGCTCAGCGCCTCGGCGTCAAGCGCTTCGGCGGCCAGCAGGTCAACGCCGGCGAGATCATCGTCCGTCAGCGCGGCACCCACTTCCACCCCGGCGTGAACGTCGGCCGTGGCGGCGACGACACGCTGTTCGCGCTGTCCGCCGGTGCGGTGCAGTTCGGCGCGAAGGGCGGCCGCAAGGTCGTCAACATCGTCGCTGCAGGCGAGTAATCGCCGCACAGCAACAGACATCCGGTTCGGGGCGGGCTTCGGCTCGCCCCGTCCGTGTATCTGCCCACCGATTCCGATGGGCAACAGCTACCACCTGAGGAGACCGACACATGGTCACGTTCGTCGATACCGTGACGCTGCACCTGCGCGCGGGTAAGGGCGGCAACGGCTGTGTCTCGGTGCACCGCGAGAAGTTCAAGCCTCTCGGTGGCCCGGACGGCGGCAACGGCGGAGACGGCGGCGACATCGTGCTCGTCGCCGACCCGCAGACCGGCACGCTGCTCTCGTACCACCACTCTCCGCACCGCTCGTCGCCCAACGGCGGATTCGGCATGGGCGATCACCGTGCCGGGTTCATGGGGGAGGACCTCGAGCTTCCGGTGCCCGTCGGAACCGTCGTGAAGAACACCGACGGCGACGTGCTGATCGACATGATCATCCCGGGCGAGCGTTTCGTGGTGGCGAAGGGCGGCCTGGGCGGCCTGGGCAACGCTGCTCTCTCGTCGCCCAAGCGCAAGGCTCCGGGCTTCGCGCTGCTGGGTACGCCGGGGTACGAGGGCGATGTCGTCCTCGAGCTCAAGACCGTCGCCGACGTGGCGCTCGTGGGATACCCCTCGGCCGGCAAGTCGAGCCTGATCGGCGCGATCTCGGCCGCACGGCCGAAGATCGCCGACTACCCGTTCACGACGCTGCACCCGAATCTCGGTGTCGTGCAGGCCGGCGACGCGCGCTACACCGTCGCCGATGTGCCCGGGTTGATCGAGGGCGCCAGCGAGGGGCGCGGTCTCGGACTGGAGTTCCTGCGCCACGTCGAGCGCTGCTCCGCGCTGCTGCACGTGCTCGATTGCGCCACGCTCGAGCCGGGGCGCGACCCGCTCTCCGATCTCGACGTCATCCTCGCCGAACTGGCCGCCTACGAGGTGCCCGAGGGGCAGACCCCTCTGCTGGAGCGCCCGCAGTTCGTCGCCCTGAACAAGATCGACGTGCCCGAGGCGCGTGATCTCGCCGAGCTCGTCCGCCCCGATCTCGAGGAGCGCGGATTCCGCGTCTTCGAGATCTCCACCGTCTCGCACGAGGGTCTGCGTCCGCTGACCTTCGCTCTCGGTGAGCTCGTCAAGAAGGTGCGCGCCGAGCAGGCCGCCGTCGAGGTGCCCCGTGAGCGCGTCGTCATCCGTCCGCGTGGCTCCAAGAAGGAGTTCACGATCCGGGTCGAGGGCGGCACCTACGGCAACGTCTACCGCATCATCGGCGAGAAGCCCGTGCGGTGGGTGCAGCAGACCGACTTCCAGAACGAGGAGGCCGTCGGTTACCTCGCGGACCGGCTCGAGAAGCTGGGCGTCGAGGACGAGCTCTTCCGCCTCGGTGCGGTGCAGGGATCGACCGTCGTCATCGGCGAGGGCGACAGCATCGTCTTCGACTGGGAGCCGACGATGACCTCGGCCGCCGAACTCATGACGGCCCCGCGAGGGACCGACCCGCGTCTCGCGCCGAATGCGCGACGCACGACGTCGGAGCGTCGTGAGAACTACTACGAGCGAATGGATGCCAAGGCCGCGGCGCGCGCGGAGGTCGAGGCCCAGCGCCTCGCCGCCTATCGCGAAGAGGGCGAGTGACCGCACGCTCGCGTGCAGACCTCGCCACGGCTGCGCGCATCGTCGTCAAGGTCGGATCGTCGTCGATCAGCGGTGAGGCGTCCTGGCGCATCCCCGTTCTCGTCGAGGCCCTCGCGGCCGCGCACGGGCGGGGAACCGAGGTCGTCCTCGTCTCGTCCGGTGCGATCGCGTCCGGCATCCCGTTCCTGCGTCTCGACGCCCGCCCCACCGATCTCGCGACCCAGCAGGCGGCCGCGGCCGTCGGTCAGAACATCCTCGTCTACCGGTACCAGGAGGCGCTGCGTCCGTTCGACATCGTCGCGGGCCAGGTGCTGCTGACGACCGGTGATCTCGAGAACCCCACCTCGCGCAGCAACGCCCGTCGCGCGATGGAGCGCCTTCTCGGGCTGCGCGTGCTCCCGATCGTCAACGAGAACGACACGGTGGCGACCCAGGAGATCCGTTTCGGCGACAACGACCGCCTGGGAGCCCTCGTCGCTCAGCTGATCGAAGCCGACGCTCTCGTGCTGCTCAGCGACATCGAGTCGCTCTACACGCGCCCGCCCTCCGATCCCGGTGCCGAGCCGATCGACGTGATCGCCGCGGATGCCGATCTGAGCGGACTCGAGTTCGGGGCGACGGTCGTGAACAGCGTCGGCACCGGGGGAGCGGCCACCAAAGTTTCCGCCGCCCGGCTCGCGGCCGCGTCGGGGATCGGCGTGCTCGTGACGAGTGCCGATCTGGTGGATCGGGCGCTCTCGGGCGCCGAGGTCGGCACCTGGTTCGAGCCCGCCGTCTGAGCGGGATCGGTGCGCCCTAGACTGGGCGGATGACCGATCAGACCCCGCAGGTGCGCCTCGAGCGCGCGAAGGAGGCGTCGCGCGCGACGGCCGCTCTGACCAGCGGCGACAAGGAGCGCGTTCTCGAGGAGATCGCCCTCGGACTCGAACGCGACGCCGAGCGCATCATCGCCGCCAACGAGCTCGACATCGCGCGCGGAAACGAGAACGGGATCGGCGACTCGCTGATCGACCGTCTGCGCCTCGACGACAAGCGCGTCGCGGCTCTCGCCGCCGCCGTTCGCCAGGTCGCCGCGCTCCCGGACCCGGTGGGTCGCGTGGTGGGCGGGCATCGGATGCCGAACGGTGTCGCCCTCGAGCAGATCCGAGTGCCCTTCGGCGTGGTCGGCGCGATCTACGAAGCGCGGCCGAACGTCACGGTCGACATCGCCGCTCTCGCACTGCGTTCGGGAAACGCGGCCGTTCTCCGGGGCGGCAGCGCCGCGCGTGAGTCGAACACCGTTCTCGTCGAGGTCATGCGGGAGGCGCTGGTGCGATCCGGCGTCACCGCCGAGGCGATCCAGACCGTCGACGACTTCGGTCGGGACGGAGCCACGGCGCTCATGCACGGACGCGGCTACATCGACGTGCTCGTTCCGCGCGGGAGCGCAGGGCTCATCGAGACCGTCGTCACGGAATCGACCGTTCCGGTCATCGAGACGGGGGCCGGGAACGTGCACATCGTTCTCGACGAGTCGGCGCCGGACGACTGGGCCCGCGACATCGTGGTCAATGCGAAGGTGCAGAGGCCGAGCGTCTGCAACGCGGTCGAGACCGTTCTCGTGCATCGTCAGGCGGCGCCGCGCCTGGTGCCTCTCGTGGCCAGTGCGCTGCAGAGCGAGGGCGTGGCGATCCACGGCGACGACATGGTCGCCGGGCTCGTGTCGAACGTCATCCCGGCCACGGAGGAGGACTGGGCGACCGAGTACCTCAGCCTGGACATCGCGATCAAGGTGGTCGACGACCTCGACGAGGCCCTCGCGCACATCCGCCGCTACAGCACAGGTCACACCGAGTCGATCATCACGACCGACACCCGCAACGCCGAGCGTTTCCTCGCCGAGGTCGATTCCGCGGTCGTCATGGTCAACACCTCCACCCGCTTCACCGACGGCGGCGAGTTCGGCTTCGGCGCCGAGGTGGGCATCTCGACGCAGAAGCTGCATGCGCGGGGCCCGATGGGTCTCGCCGAGCTCACGAGCACGAAATGGCTGGCGCGTGGGTCGGGGCAGACGCGCGGCTGAGGGCTAGACTGGATCGCGCTGCACTGACTCAGGTCACGAAACGGAGAAACGATGAACCTCATCGCACAGGTCGCGATGGCCGCTGCGGAAACCGAGCACCACGGCAACGTTGCCCTCGAGACCGTGATCTTCGGTGTGATCGCCGCGATCATCTTCGCCTTCCTCGGTCTCGTGACGCTGTCGTACCGCAACGTCGCCAACCGTCACTCGGCCAAGGCCGAGGCCTGGGCTGCGAAGCACGGCAAGGACGGCCACGGGGCAGGGCACGGCCACTAAGGAACTATGAAGACCGTGACCTCGCGCGCTCCGCGCATCGGTGTGATGGGTGGAACGTTCGACCCGATCCACCACGGTCACCTCGTCGCCGCCAGTGAGGTCGCGCACTCCTTCGATCTCGACGAAGTGGTCTTCGTCCCGACCGGGCGCCCCTGGCAGAAGTCGGACGTCACCCCGAGCGAGCACCGCTACCTGATGACCGTGATCGCGACGGCATCGAACCCGCAGTTCACCGTCAGCCGCGTCGACGTCGATCGCGAAGGGCCGACGTACACGATCGACACCCTGCGGGATCTGAAACGGGACCGACCGGATGCGGAGCTCTTCTTCATCTCGGGAGCGGATGCCGTGGCGCAAATTCTCAGTTGGAGGGACCATGATGAGTTGTGGGAGTTGGCCCACTTCGTCGCGGTCTCCCGGCCAGGACACGTCCTGAGCACGGATGGCCTCCCGAGCGACAACGTCAGCCAGCTGGAGGTGCCGGCCCTGTCGATCTCGTCGACCGCCTGCCGAGAGCGGGTCCGGGACGACCAGCCGGTCTGGTATCTCGTTCCCGACGGGGTCGTCCAGTACATCGCGAAGCATCATCTGTATCGGAGCAAGTCATGACTACATCGGATCAGCACGGCCAGGGTCCGCTGACACGCAAGCAGTTGCGTGAGATCCGACTGACCGGATCGACGCCCGTCATCAGCGACGAGGAGGCGGCTGCCGCGCCCGCGCAGACGCGGGAGCCCGACGCTGTCGTCGAGAAGCCCGCCGTCCAGAAGCCCGCCGTCGAGAAGCCCGCCGCGCAGAAGTCCGCCGCGCAGAAGCCTGCTGAGCAGAAGCCCGCCGTCGAGAAGCCCGCCGCGCAGAAGCCCGTTGCGGCGAAGCCCGCTCCCGTCGCCGAAGAAGCAGCCGCTCCCGCATCCGCGGCCGCCCCACTCACCCGCCGCCAGGCGCGTGACCAGGAGCGCGTGCGCACGGCATCCGTTCCCGTCGTCGAACCCGAAGACGCCACGCCGCTCGCTCCGGTGGAGCCGCCGGCACCGGTGGCACAGGAGCCGGAGCCGCAGGAGCAGCCCCCGGCCGATCGGACGCCGATCGTTTCCGCCGTGCCGGAGTTCTCGGCACCGGCCGTCTCGACCGACGACGACATCGATGAAGACGACGCGGAGGTCGCGATCACGCCCGTGAGCGCCGCCGGCGCGAGCGCATCCGTGGGTGAGATGCCTCTCGACGCGGCAGCCGAGGAGCCGCAGGAGGACGTCGACGACGTCGATGCCGTTCTGGGCCTCGACCAGAAACCCGCCCTCTCGGACACCGACGACGTGCTGGCCGACGTCGGAGACGACGACGAGGTCATCGCTCCCGATGAGCGCCCCACCGTGAACCCGGCGTTCGGGGCGTCCGTGATCGACAAGACGCAGAAGCCGTTCGCACCGTCGTTCGACGAGCTGCTCACGGTCGGCGATTCCAGCGGCTCTCAGCACACGTCTCCCAGCGCGCTGATCTTCACGCCCTCGCCGGGCGAGGGATCGCTCTCGGGACCGGTCGCATCGACCGGCGAGATCCTCGTCACCGGCTCCTACGAACTCCCGCGCGGCATCGGCTCTCAGGGTCACGCCCACGGCGTCGCCGACGGCAAGGACGTCGATGCCGTCCTCATCGACGGCGAACTGCCGCCCGCCTCTTCTCCCACGCCGATCGCCGCCAGCTCGGCGGTCAGCACCATCAAGCCCGCCGGCGAGGTCATCCGACCGCCCGCCCCCGAAAAGGGCAACAAACTCATGCTCATCCTTGCGATCGTTGCGGGTGGTCTCGCCCTCGCACTGGGCGTGGTCCTCGTCGTCGCCTTCACCACGAATGTGTTCTGATGCAATCACCTGAAACCGCTGAAGCCATGCTGCAGATCGCTGCCGCAGCCGCCGTCTCGAAGGGCGGTGAAGACCTCGTCGCGCTCAACGTCTCGGAGCCGCTTCCGCTCGTCGACATCTTCCTGCTCGTCACGGGAAACAGCGAGCGCAACGTCGCCGCGATCGCCGACGAGATCGAGGACCGTCTCATCGCGGAGGGCCACAAGCGTGTCCGGCGCGAGGGTCGCGCCGAGTCGCGCTGGGTCCTCATGGACTTCGGCGACCTGATCGTTCACGTCTTCCACCAGGAGGAGCGCGTGTACTACGGGCTCGAGCGCCTGTGGAAGGACTGCCCCGTCGTGCCGATCGACCTCCCGGAGCCCGTCGCGGGGGAGTGACCCCCTGCCGCGCCCGCGAGAGCCGGGCGCGGCACCCTGCATGGATTCTGTCAAGGGTCTTCCCCGGCGGTATACCGGCGCGCACACTCTTTCTTAAGGGGAGAGAGTCTTGGAGGGCCGACATGACAGAGGATCCAGAACCGCGCTACGTGCTGCGTCGGATCACCCCGACCGAATGGGTGATCAACGACCAGCGCTTCCCTGCGAACGACCCGCGTCACATCGTCGCGTGCGTCTACGAATACGCCGAGACCGAGGTCGAGGTGGTGTGGGTGCGCGACCTGCCGCTCGCGATGCGTTATTCGAACGCCTTCGAGGTGCTCGCCGACGTCGAGCGCATGCACGGATCGAGCCGGGCCACCCGCCCGGTGCAGATTCCTCATCTCCCGCCGTTGCTGGCCAACTGAGTCGGCATCCGGAACGGGCGGATGCGATGGTTCGCACCCGCCCGTCGGACATCTCGTTCACTCGCCCTCTGCGGCGATCCGATCGGCCTCGGCGCTGTCGACCTGCGCGCCGTCGACATCAGTATCGACCTCTTCCGCGCCGTCGACCTCGAGCGTGGGGACTCCGTCGCGATCATCGTCCGACTCGTTTCCGAGCGACGGGATCGGGGGGATCGGTGGGGGATTGGACATCGGATGCTCCTCTCGTCGGTGAGGTGATTCAGCCTAGGATTCGGCGATGGCGGTGAAGAGGCCGTTGACGTGTGCGGCCTCGGGCGGTAGGTCAGTGGTGGCGATCCCGATCGCCGAGGAATTCTCGCGTGTCGGCGTAATGAACCGGCGTTCGCGGCGTCTTCCTAGTGGGGCCGGACGGTGTGGACTCCTCCGGCTCGCACGATCACGAAGGAGTTCCATGTCCCCCACTGGAGTCGTCCCCCTGCCGTCCGCCGCACCCGCTCGCACCGGGATGGTCCGCGTCTCGCTCGTCGTCCGCGACGAGCGCGGGTTCACCCACTACTACGAAGAGGTCGAGACCACGGCGGATGCCGTACGCGATGCGTACGACCTCATGGCGCGCCGGTCTCCCGCCGTCGCCGGGTGACCGACGCCGGCGACGCACCGATCCGGCATCCGTCCTTCGGACTTTCGACGCACGTCGGATGCCCGGCCCACCCCGTGCTCTTAGCGTGAGGGGCACGGGAAGGGAGGTATCGCCGTGGAAGATATCCGCCGAGAGGCGCTGGACGGGATCCAGCAGATGGAGCGAGAGCTCATCGTCCGTGATTTCGTCGCGGTGCTGAACGAGGGCGGCGTGGGCGAACTGCTGCCGTTCCTCACCGAGGACGTCGTCTACCGTCCTTCGCACAACCGGGGCGTGACGGGCCGCCGGGAGATGCTGGCGATGATCGAGGAGATCAGGTCGCGCTTCGCGGAGTGGTCGACGGTGCTCGTCACCGTCGCGGTGGCAGGAGACACCGTGCTCACCGAGCAGGTGCTGCACCTGCGCCTCCCGGAGGGCGAGAGGTGCGAGGTGCTGGGGTTCGGGAGCTTCCGCCTCGACGGCTCGCGGATCTGCACCTGGCATCAGGTGCACGCCTGAGCGGGCACCGCGGCGTCAGGCGGTCTCGCGCTCCTCACTGGCGTTCGCGTACCAGAGGCGCAGTGCGCTGCGGGAGTTGACGCCGGTCTTCGCGTAGAGGTGTCGGATGTGCGAGACCACGGTGTGCGGCGACATGAACAGCGCGTCGGCGATCTGCTGGGTCGTGGCCCCGAGCGCCACGCGCTCGATGACCTGGCGTTCGCGGGTCGAGAGCAGTTCGGGCGCGCCGCGCCGGGCCGGCCGGCGGCGGACACCCCGCGTGCGCAGCGCGCGCAGCACTCGACTCGCGTCGCGCACGGCTCCGAGGGACTCGTAGATCTCCAGCGCTTCGTCGAGTGCTCGTCGTGCCTGCTGTTCGTCGCCGCCCACGAGGGGGCGCAGCTCCAGCACTCGGGCCAGCACCAGTGGACGCGACAGTTCGCGCAGGGCGGATGCTGCGGCGTCGAGTGCGGCGGGGTCTGCGCGGGTGCGTCCGACCACGGCATCGTGCACGGCGCGGGAGAAGACGCTGTCGGGGTTGAGGTCGCAGCGACGACTCGTGCGCTTCAGCACGGCGGCGATGGTCTCCGCATCGTTCGTGCGCACGGCGAGGTCGGCGAGCACGATGTCGTCGGAGAAGTCCGACGGGGTCGTCATGGGAGGCACGGGTGCGTCGAGCCCCGCCCGGGCGAGATCGCTGGCGGAGACCGCATCGTCGAGTCGCCCCTCATCGATGGCTTCGACGGCGAGGAGCCAGCGGCCGGCCTTCGTCACGGCCGTGCTCGTGGCGAGTGCCTCGACGATCGGCTTGGCCTGCGCGCGGATCTGCGCGTCGCCGGTGTGGAGAGAGATGCGGAAGAGCACGACCCCGGCCGTGGCGTTGGCGAAGTCTCCCAACCCCAGCTCGGCGGACAGCGCGAGCACGGCCTCGGCCAGCACACGGGCCTCGTCGATCCGGCCGCCGTCGTAGAGCACCCGGGTGCGCACCATCATCCAGAACGCCTCGGCCACCGCGCTGCCCGCTGCGCGTGCCTCGGACAGGCCGAGGTCGGCCAGCTGCAGGGCATACTCGGGATCGCCCAGCGAGTTGTGGAGGAATGCGGGCCAGAGGCCTTCGGGGAGCCAGCGCGATATGACGAGTCCGGCTTCCTCGGCGCGGCGGAGTGCGGCGTCGATGAGCTCCACCGCCCGATCGTGGTGGCCGCTGTTGAACTGATAGACCGAATCGGTCGCGTCGATGGTCGCCAGGGCGAGATGATCGGTCTCCGGATCGGCGACCTCCCGCGCGAGAGCGAGCGTCTGTTCCAGGCCGGCAAAGTCGGCGCGGT
Source organism: Microbacterium sp. USHLN272 (assembly GCF_037149655.1). Lineage (NCBI taxonomy): Bacteria > Bacillati > Actinomycetota > Actinomycetes > Micrococcales > Microbacteriaceae > Microbacterium > Microbacterium sp. USHLN272. The sequence goes on from NZ_JBBCRA010000001.1 coordinate 162,622, forward strand.
TCGCGCAGTTGAGCGCGCGGACGGCGAGGAGTTCGGCCCGAGTGCTGCGTGCGATCCCGCGGATGCCAAGTGCCTCGTCGCAGGTCGCGATCGCTCGATCGAACGAGAACTCGGTCTGGCGTCGGGCGACGGCCAGCAGAGCGCGGGCGCGCAGATCGGCGGAGAGATAGGGCGCGAGGGCGGTCGTGACCGCCTGGGCCTCGTCGTGGCGGCCGTCGGTCCACACGAGGGGGAGTAGTTCGGCGGCGCGAACGACCAGTCGCGGGACGTGCAGCGCGAGGCGGATCGCCGCGGCCGCCAGATCGGCGGCGAACGCGGAGTCGGTCGCCGAGATGTCCCGAGCGGCCTCGGCGACCAGGACGAAAGAGTCCTCGTCGCCGGGCTCCGCCGCCTCGATCAGAGCGGGCGCGACAGCCGATGCCGGCTCGCCCGACGACAGGCGCACCCGCACGACCTCTCGGAGCAGCGCGGGGCGAATGGGTGACGCGATCGACGCATCGGCCGCTTCCCGCAGGGTGTCGTGGGTGAAGGCGAGAGCCGCGCCGTCCCCGACGAGGATCGACTCCGCGAGAAGCTCGTCGACCGATGGCGCGGCGGCCGCTGCCGAGAGGTCCAGCACGCGGAGCGCGTCGCGCAGGCGGAACCTGCGTCCGAACAGACTCGCCACCTGCGCGAATCGCCGGGCGGCCGGTGAGATCGAGGAGAGTCGTTCGCGCGCGGCCGCACCGAACCTCGCCGGCACGGCGGCATCCACCGCGTCGACGGACCCCGCGTGTCGGGCCAGGAGGTGCTCCTCGCGGAGCCCGCGCACGAGTTCGACGACGAGGAGGGGAACGTTGGCCGTCTGGTCGAGTGCCGCACGCAGCACAGGACCGGGGGTACCACCGGCGATGTCGGCGGCGATCTCCGCCGATGCCGAGGAGTCGAGCGGAGCGAGCTCGATGACGAGACCCTCCGCGGCGATGTGCGCTGCCGCACGAGCATGCGCGGAAGGGAGGACGCCGTCGCGTGCGGCGACGAGCCACGCGACGGGCTGGTCGGCGAGTCCGCGCACGAGCGCAATGAGCGTGGTCACGGATGCGGTGTCGAGCCACTGCAGGTCGTCGATGACGATCAGGAGAGGATGCTCGGCCGCGGCCTGCTCGAGACGGTCGAGGAGCAGACGGGTGACCCAGTACCGGTGCTCGCCGCCGGAGAGCACCGGCTTCAGATCGGCGGGTGTCAGCAGCGGGGAGGATCCGCGCAGCGACGCCTCGAGGAGGGCCGCGAGAGGCACGGTCGATTCGTCGACGTCCGGGGCGATGACCAGCGTGCGCCAGTCGGACACCGAAGCGCGGGCGAGCACTTCGGCGAGCAATCGCGTCTTACCGATGCCCGGCATGCCGCGCACCAGAACCGGACCGCCGGCGCCGTCGCGCACGGAGGTGAGCACGTCGAGGATGTCCGTCAGAGCGTCGTCGCGACCGCGGAGAGGAGCCGCGTGCGCCGCGGGGGAGCCGGCGAGGAGAGCGCGGTCGGATCCGACGGCTCCGCCATCGGATGTATCGTGCATGATCCGATTATGACGGATGCGCACGGCGAAGCTGATCACGCCGTCGAACGGACGCGGGGTCGCTCTCCGAGTGGCGGTCAGCCGTCCCCGAGAGCGGCGAGAACCTCCGGTCGCGGGGCGAAGAACACGGAGCCGGTGACGGCGGTGGAGAAATCGAGGAGGCGGTCGTGCAGTCCGGGCGGATCGCCGAGGAACATGCGCTCGAGCATCCGCTGGATGACGCTCAGATCGCGGGAGCATCCGAGGAAGTACGTGCCGAACTCATCATGGCCCGGGCGGCCGAACGGCATGTTGTCGCGCTGGATGTCGTGCTCGACGCCCTGTTCGTCGACGATGGTCGCCAGGGACTTGTGCGACTGCTGACCCGACGGTGCATCGTCGAGCTCGACGTTCTCGAGCTTCGTGCGCCCGATGATCGCCTCCTGCGTCTCGGTCGGGAGGGCACGCCAGGCGGCGAGGGGGTGAAGGTACTTCTGCGTGACGATGTACGAGCCACCGCGGTGCGCGGGGTCCTCGTCTCCGACCAGCACCGCTGCGTCGAGTTCGGCACCGATCGGATTCGCCGTCCCGTCGACGAATCCCAGGAGATCGCGCCGGTCGAAGGAGCGGAACCCCACGGTCTCGTCGACGACGCGGACGGCGTCGCCGAGCGACTCCAGCAGACGACGTTCGAACTCGAAGCAGACGTCGGCACGCTCGGCCCGGATGTGGAAGAGCAGGTCTCCGGGGGTCGACGGGGCGGTGTGGTGCGCGCCGACCACGGGGGTGAACGGGCGCAACTGAGCCGGACGGGGGAGCGCCGTGAGCTCGTCCCAGATCGCACTCCCGATCCCGACCGTGCAGGTGAGCGCGGAATCGGAGTAGGGGAAGGCGAGAGACTTGATCGATCCGGCGAGATCGGCGAGGACGTCGCGCACCCGATCGGCTGCGCCGGGGGCGACGTCGACGACGAGGAAGACGGCATTCGCCGTCAGGGGCGATGCGACCGCCTGCACCGCACCCCGGGGGTCCTGATCCGTCATACGCGCCGATCCTTCCCATGTGGACTGTGACAGCGCCAGTCTCGCGGAACGCGGCGTGCGGCGCATCCGACAGATGACGAACGGCCACGCGACAGCAGGGAGGGGATGTGCGCCCCCGGGGCGGGTGATGTGCGCTCCCTCGCGCGCGGGTAGCGTCGCAGACGCCCCATCCCCTCGACGACCGGAGCCCGCCCTGTGGACGATGCATCGACCTCTCTCGGAGAGTACCTCCGCGCCCGCCGCGCCGTCACCCAGCCCGAGGACGTGGGGATCGTTCCCACCCCCGGACGGCGGGTCGCGGGCCTCCGTCGCGACGAGGTCGCCGCCCTGGCCGGGATCAGCAGGGAGTACTACCTGCGCTTGGAGCAGGGCCGCGGGGCCCGCCCCTCCGACCAGGTGCTCCTGTCTCTCTGCCGGGCGCTCCGGCTCGACCACGAGGCGACCGCCTACGCCTTCCGCCTCGTCTCGGGACGGCTGCACACCCCCGCTCACGTTCCCCGGGACTCGGCCGACCGCATCGTGCGCGCGCTGTCCGCGTGGACGCACACCCCGGCGTACGTCACCGATCCGCACCGTGACATCGTCGCCGCCAACCCTCTCGCGACCGTGTTCGGGCACGGCGGTCTCTCTGCAGGCGGGAATCAGTTGCGTCATCTGTTCGTGCCTCGCATGAAGGAGACGCTCGTGGAGTGGGAGGCGATGAGCCGCGCAGCCGTCGCCACGCTGAGACGCGACGCCGTACCGCAGTCTCCTCGGTTGCGGGAGATCGTGGCCGAGCTGTCGTCGGATCCCGACTTCGTGCGCATCTGGGCGCGGCACGACGTGTCCGGCCCCGAGGATGCCACGTTCCACATCCTCGTAGAGGGAGTGGGGGAGATCCCGGTGGACGCCCAGAACTTCGCGGTGCGCAGCATGCCCGGGTATCAGCTCACGGTGCTCTCGGCACCGCCGGGCGCCGTCACCGCCGCCGTGTTCGCCCGACTGGCCGATCAACTGCCCGGCGGCATCGGCGCCGATGCCGTGGAGGCGGCGCGATGACCATGAGCGGTGGGTGGGACGACGCGGGCCTCCCAGCGCTCGCCCTCGCTCCCGTAGCGTCGGGCGCGAGGCCCGACGACGCGGGCCGGGAGGAGCAGCATGACCATCACCCCGCGGCATCCGGAGGCGACCTCCTCACCGTACCCGGACGCGTGGTGGGCATGAACCTGCAGGACCTGGTCGACGAGCTCGCCGAGACACTCGACCGCTCGATCGTCATCAACGACCCCGCATTCCGCCCCATCGTCGCCAGCGCGCAGGGCGACGAGATCGACGAGCTCCGCGCACGGGCACTCCTGCGTCGGGTCACCCCGCCGCGGGAACGGGCGTACGTCGAGAGCCTGCGCCTGACGCAGTCCCGGAGGCCGCGGACCGTGGACCTCGCGGAGTTCGGCGCCCATGAGCGCCTCGCGGTCCCGATCTGGTCGGACGACACCCTCCTGGGAATCCTGTGGCTCATCACCGGTGGGCTGCCTCCGCTGCGTGAGGAGCAGTTCCGCGCCCTGGACGCGGCCGTCGACGTCGTACGCACCGTCCTCGCCGCCCAGAGCGAGAGCACCGCACTCACGGCTCGGGACGGAGTGATGCGCTCGCTACTGGCCGCCGACCCCATCGCCCGTCGCGATGCTCTGAGCATGGCGGTGCGCGCGCACGGCGTCACCCGCGACGCCGACACCCTCGTGCGGGCCGTCGCGATCGGCCACGACACAGGCGTCGTCCAGCGCGCCGCACTCGGCCGCGCCGTCGAGAGTGCCACTCGGTCCGCGCTCGTACTGATCGGTGAGATCGGCGCTGCGCTGCTGTTCCTCGGCCGCCGCGGCGAGACCGAACGCCTCGACGCCGCCGTCGTCGCCGAAGCAGAGCGCGCAGGGGTGCTCCTGCGCGCCATCGGCGCCGCCGGGCTCTCCGACGCCGACAACGACCTGCATCCCGTCGCCGAGCGGGCCATCGCCACCGCCACCGTCGCAGAGCTCCTCCCGGAACTCGGCAGAAGCCTGCACGCCGATGACGTCGGTCCCTGGCTGTTGATCTCCGACGTCCTGACCGACCCCCGCCGACTCTCCTGGTACTCGCCCGCCGCTTTCGCCCTCGTGCAGGACGCCGACCCGCTGCGCCGGCAGACCGTCGAGGCGCTCCTCGACAACGCCGGGCACGTGCGACAGGTGTGCGAGGTGCTCCACATCCACCGCACGACGCTGTACTACCGGCTCGAGAACATGCCCCAGGTGGTGCGTGACGCCCTCGACGACGGCATGCAGCGCAGCGCCCTGCACCTCGGGCTCAAGCTCGCCGCCTACTGGGAGAACGCGGGTCACATCCGATGAGCGCTCGCCGCATCGAGGTGACCACGAGCGACGGTGTCGTGCTCCGCGCCCACGACACCGGGGGAGACGGCGTCCCCCTGCTGCTCCTGCACGGCTGGTCGCAATCGCAGGAGATGTTCCGCCACCAGCTCACCGGCTTCGGCGCTCGCCGCGTGATCAGCTTCGACATGCGCGGGCACGGAGGCTCGGAGGCGCCGACCCACGGCTACCGCATCGCCCGCTTCGCCGCCGACCTGCGGGATGTGCTGGAGGCGCTCGCCGTGGATCGCGTCGATCTGCTCGGGTGGTCGATGGGTGCATCCGTCGCCTGGTCGTACCTCGAACTCTTCGGTGACGCGCGCGTGCGCTCCCTCGTCGTCGTCGACCAGCCCGCCGCGGTCATCGCGCAGTCCTGGATGAGCGAGGAGGAGCGTGTGCGGGCGGGGAGCATCCTGCCCGTCGACGGCCTCGTGGCCCTGGCCGATGCCGTCGCCGGTCCGGAGGCCGAGAGCGCGGTGCGGGCGTTCGTGCGCGGCATGTTCTCCGGCCCGGTGGACGAGGAGCTCTGGTCCTTCGTCATGAGCGAGGTCGCCCGCACGCCGCCGCATGCCGCGGTGCCCCTGCTCATCGATCACGGCACCCAGGATTGGCGCGACGTGGTGCGCGGCATCCGCGTCCCCACCCTCGTGATCGGATGCGACGGCAGCCATGTGCCCCCGGAGTCGCAGCGGTGGCTGGCGGAACGCATCCCCGGCGCTCGCGTGCATGTCTTCCCGCGCGACATCGCCTCCTCGCACTTCCCGTTCCTCGAGAACCCCGAGGCGTTCAACGCGGTCGTCGGTGCGTTCCTCCGCGAGGTCGAGCACGGCGCACTCGACAGTCGTCCAATGCACTGACGACAAGCGGTCGGAAAGGGCCGAGCCTCCTCTGCCGTAGCGTCGGGGAAGAGAGCCGGAGATCCGGCGCAAGGGAGTGTGAGATGGCCATCAAGCCCACGGTCGTGCTGGTGCACGGAGCGTTCTCGGACGGGGCGAGCTGGTCGCCGGTCGCGATGCGGCTCCTCGGCGAGGGCCTCGAGGTACGGGTGCCGGCGATCTCGAATCGGAGCCTCGCCGCGGATGCCGCGTACGTGCGCTCCTTCGTCGAACGGATCGATGGCCCGGTTCTGCTCGTCGGGCACTCGTACGGTGCCACGGTCGCGGGTGTCGCCGGCGATGCGGCGAACGTCCGCGGCCTCGTCTTCATCGAGGGGTACGTGCTCGAGGTGGGGGAGAGCGCGCAGGACGTGCACCGCCGCTTCCCGGACCCGGAGGCGATGCCGTACTTCGACGAGGCGGCCTATCCCGTGCCCGGAGAGGCGGATGCCGCGGAGATCTCGGTGAGGATCGAGGAGTTCCCCTTCCTCACGGCCCTCGGCATCCCCGCAGACGAGGCCGCCGTGCTCGCCGTCACCCAGCGCCCGCTCGACGCGGAGGTGCTGGCGGAACCCGCGACGGTCGCCGCCTGGCGCGACCGACCGTCGTGGGGCGTCGTGGCGACCGCCGACCGCCTCATCAACCCCGAGGCGGTGCGCTTCGGACTCGACCGGGCGGGCGTGCGCGAGCTCGTGGAACTGCCCGGTCCGCATCTCGTGCTGCACACCCACCCCGGCGATGTCGCCCGGCTGATCGTCGACGCCGCCGACGCCGTGCGCTGACAGAATGAGCGCTGTGACCGATATCGAAGCTCCTGCCGGCCGAGCGACCGGGTTCTGGGTCGTCGCCGTCGCCTTCCTGCTGGTGATGGCGTACTCGACCGTGCCGACGCCGCTGTATCCCCTGTACCAGCAGCTCGACGGATTCCCCGTGTCGGTGGTCACGGTGGTCTTCGCCGCCTACGCGGTCGGAGTGGTCGCGAGTCTGTTCCTGCTCGGTCATGTGAGCGACTGGATGGGGCGCCGGCGGATGCTGGTGATTGCCATCCTCGTCTCGGCGCTCTCCGCCGTGCTCTTCATGGTCTTCACCGACGTCGCCGGTCTCCTCGTCGCCCGCGTGGTGAACGGCGTGAGCATCGGCATCCTCACGGCGACCGCCACCGCGCACCTCGGCGAGCTGCGCGCTCGAGCCCGACCAGACGAGAACGCGATCGTCGCGGCGTCGGTGGCCGGCGGGGCCAACCTCGGGGGACTCGCGCTCGGGCCGCTCATCGGAGGGGTGTTCGCGGATTACCTCCCCGATCCGCTGCATCTGCCGCACACCGTGTTCGCGATCGTGCTGATCTGTCTGGCCATCTCCGTGGCGCTCGTGCCCGAGACTGTCGCGCCGCAGCACCGGCAGTACCGGCCGCAGCGGATCGCGGTCCCCGCGTCGTCGCGCGGAGCATTCGTGGCGGCGGGGTTCGCGGCCTTCGCCGGGTTCGCCCTCTTCGGCCTGTTCACCTCGCTCGCCCCGACACTGCTCGTCGGCACCTTCAGCGAGACCCGTCATCTCGTCGCCGGTGTCACGGTCTTCCTCGTCTTCGGCTCCGCGGCCGCCGCCCAGGTGCTCCTCGCCCGGGTGTCACGGCGCTCGCAACTGCTCTTCGCCGCACTCGCCTGCGGGATCGGTCTCGCGGCGATCGCGCTCGGCGCCGTGCTGCCGTCGTTCGTCCTGTTCCTGGTCGGCGGCGTGGTCGCCGGTGCGGGTGTGGGGGCGCTGTTCAAGTGCGCCCTGGCCACGGCATCCGAGATCGCCGAGCCGGGTCGCCGAGGCGAGACGCTCGCCGCGATCTTCCTGGTCGCCTACTGCGGACTCGCCGTCCCGGTGCTGGCGATCGGCGCCGCCCTCACGGTGGTGCCGCAACTCGTCGTGCTGTTGGTCTTCGTCGTGCTCGTGGCGGTCGTCACGGTGGTGGCGGCGCTGCGGATGCGACGCATCGCGCGCTGAGCGCACTGCGCGGTGCGCGCCGCGCGTGTCGAGACACCACGAACGCCTCGAGACATCACGTGTGCCGTGACGTCTCGAGGCGGAGATGGTGTCTCGACGCTCAGGACGCGCGCTGGACCGACGCGCGCTGCACCGCCGTGCGCAGGGCGTCCGGCAGCTCGGCCGTGCCGCCGTCGAGCCGCTCCCCGTTCAGGAAGAACGTGGGCGTGCCGTTCACGCCGCTGCAGATGCCGCCCTCCTCGTCCGCGCGGATGCGCGACAGGTAACGCTGCTCCTGTACCGCCGCGCGCAGATCGGCGACGGGGAGGGCGAGCTTCGCGCAGATCTCGGCGTAGAGCGGCGATCCGAGTCGGGACTGGTTCTCGTACAACAGGTCGTGAACCTCCCAGAAGGCGCCGTGCGATGCGGCGAATTCCGCCACGAATGCCGCATCGACCGCTTCGGGATGCATCTCGGCGAGCGGGAAGTTGCGGAACACGAAGCGCACGCGGTCGCCCAGCTCGGCGAGGAGCTTCTTGACGACCGGGTACGCCTCGCCGCAGTAGGGGCACTGGTAGTCGCCGTATTCGACGAGCACGACGGAGGCGTCGTCCGGTCCGGTGCTGTGGTCGTCGGTCGAGACGGGAATGCGGAGCGAGGACATCATCCTCTCCTTTCATCGGGGGTGAGAGCGTCGAGCGCGTCCAGCACGCCGTCGACGCCGGGGTTGAGGGCGACGGGGGAGAGATAGCTCCAGGCGATCACACCCGCCGCGTCGATCACGAAGAGGGCCCGACGGCTCTCCCCGGTGCTGTCGTCGTAGGCGCCGTAGAGGCGGGAGACCGCGCCCTTCGGTTCGAAGTCGCTCAGGAGCGGGAAGTGCAGCCCGTGCGCGGACGAGAACGCCTCGTGCGACCACACGTTGTCGACCGACACGGCGACGACCTGCGCGCGGCGCTCGTGGAGCATCGGCAGCGCGGCGTTGATGACGGAGAGTTCATCCCCGCACACCGGACTCCAGTCGGCGGGGTAGAAGGCGAGGACCACCGGCGCACCGCGGAGTTCACCGAGCCGCAGCGACTGATCGGCGGTGACGCGAAGCGTGAAGTCGGGTGCCGTGGTCCCGGCGGTGAGGATCCGTTCGCGGCCCTCGGTCTCAGGGGTGTCTGTCATGGCTCCACTCTCCCTTCCTCCGGTGGCCGCCGGTTAGGGCGCGCGTCCGGACTCGACCAGACAGGTGTCGAGGAGGGATGTCACGGCGTCGGCGCGTTCTGAGAGGGATCGACCGCACCCCGCGCGGAGCGGGCGACGAGGAGGAGGATGCCGAGGACCGCTGCGGCACCGACGATCGACGCGCACGACCACGCCAGATCGAGGGCGAATCCGATGCCGCCGCCGGCCGCGAACGCCACGAGCACCGAGGTGTAGGCCGCCGCCGGACGCAGGTGGGGCTCGCCGTCGGAGGCGATCGTCCTCCCCGCGGCTCGAGCGAGAAGGCTCGCGGCCATCTGAACCACCGAGGTGACGGCGATGTTGCCGTAGAGCATGCCGGTCTCGCGGTGGAAGGCATTGCCCTGCACGCCGGCGAGGAAGCTGATCGCGCCGGCGATCCACTCCGGCCCCACCGCCCCCGTGACGCTCGCGAGGGCGAGCGCGGCGAGCGCGATCACCTCGCACAGCAGCACCTCGACCGAGTACCCGCGCCCGGCTCGCGCCCGCCACAGCACGACGAGCGTGCAGAGGAACGAACCGAGGGCGAACGACAGGACGGATGCCGCAGCCGCAAGCACCCTCGACGGGTCTCCGTCGGCCACGAAGTAGCCGATCGAGAGCAGATTGCCGGACTGCACGGTCGCGAAGGTGCCGATCTGCCCGAACGTCCAGGCATTGAGCAGGCCCGAGACCAGGGCGAGCGCGGCAGCGGCGGGCGCGCTCTCGAGCAGGGGATAGGGGCGGGGCGTGCGAACGGTCGATGACGACATGAAGACCTCCAGGGATGCCCCCATGCAAGCGCCGCGCGGGATGGACCTCGTCCGACGAGAGTCGAGAACCGATTCGTCACGGGGGTGTGTACCGGCGATGGGCGAAGGAGCAGACTCCTCGGTATCGTCCGGAACCATCACGAAGGAGCACCGCATGGACACGTCCGAGAACGCCGAGCTGGGGCACGAGGTCCCGACACTCGGGAACCCCGACCTGCCGCAGGAGGGCGAGGTGAACATCGCCGACCGTCCGCAGAGCAACACCATGGGCGGGCCGCAGAACGAGGTCATCGAGTCGCAGTTCCCCAATCAGATGCACGCTCCGGCGACCGACATCAGCACGCAGCCGTTCTTCTGGTCGTCGTTCAACATCTCCCCGCGGCGCGTGCAGCGAGGCGGGTGGGCGCGGGAGCTCACGAAGCAGGACTTCCACATCTCTGACGAGATCGCCGGGGTGAACATGTACCTGGAGCCCGGCGGCATCCGCGAGCTGCACTGGCACCAGACCGCGGAGTGGGCCGTGATGACTCGGGGCAAGGCGCGCGTCACGACGCTGAGCCGTTCGGGTCTTCCCGCCGTCGAGGACGTGGAGGAGGGCGACCTGTGGTTCTTCCCGGCCGGCACCCCGCACTCCCTGCAGGGACTGGGCCCGGACGGCGCGGAGTTCGTGCTCGCGTTCGACGACGGCGACCAGTCCGAGTCGAACACGCTGCTGCTCACCGACTGGTTCGCGCACACGCCTCCCGAGGTGCTCGCCAAGAACTTCGGCGTGGCGCAGGAGGTGTTCTCCGACATCCCGCTGCACAACCTCTGGATCTTCCCCGGTGACGAGCCGCCGGCCCTCGAGGTCGATCAGGCCGCCGCGGGCGTCGAGTGGGGCATGGAGCCGGTGATCTTCCGCCTCTCGCGGTCGAAGCCGCTCTACGAGAACTCGGGTGGATCGATCCAGATCGCGGACTCCACCAACTACAAGTACTCGTCAACGGTCGCCGCGGCGCTCGTGACGGTCGAGCCCGGTTCGATGCGTGAACTGCACTGGCACCCGAACGCCGACGAATGGCAGTACTACCTGCGCGGTTCCGCCCGTATGACCGTGTTCAACACGGGGCCGCACGCCAACACGACCGACTTCCGCGCGGGCGATGTGGGCGTCGTGCGCAAGAACTTCGGTCACTACATCGAGAACACCGGTGACGACGTGCTGCAGTTCCTCGAGGTGTTCCGCACCGACAAGTACGAGGAGATCTCGCTCGCGAACTGGCTCTCGCACGTTCCGCCGCAGCTCGTCTCGGCGCATCTCAACATCGACCCGGCGATCCTCGCGACGTTCCCGCGCGGGGCGCAGGGGATCACCCCGCTGCGCTGAGCACCGGACGAAGGGGGCGGTGCGACCGACAGGTCACACCGCCCCCTTCGTGTGCGTCGGGGAGGCGGGAAGGCGCCGACCCGCGCGGCGGCTCAGGAGCACAGCACCGACGACGAGCACGGCGACCACCGCTCCGATCGCCGTGTCGCCGACGCGCGCGAGCACCGATTCCAGCAGGCGGTCACGGTCTCCACCCGTGACGAGCAGGAGCGCCATGGGCGTCACCAGCATCAACGCGAAGAGCAGATTGCGTCGCACCAGCGCCACGAAGCCGAACACGAGCACGCCGACGATCGTGAGCAGCGCGAGTCGCTCCGGTGTCCAGAGGAGGAAGAGCAGCGCGAGTGCGCCGCCCAGGGCGGTGCCGAGCACGCGCTGCGCCATCCTGATCGTGCCGCGGTGCACGTCGGCATCCTTCTGAAGGATGCCGAGCACCGCGAGCAGCACCCAGGCCGCGTGGTGCAGACCGAGCGCGGCGCTGACGAGCAGGGCGAGCAGGATCCCGACCGTGAGCCGTGCGAGGATGCGCGCCGACTCCGGCGTGAAGGTGAACGTCCAGCCATGATCCGCCGGGGCGAGGGCATCGCGTCGCCGCACCGCGGGGACGAGCAGCGGAGCGACGACCGCGGCATAGCCCGCGAGGATCCCGACGACGATCGTCGCCAGGACGACGCCGGGGTCCATCGCGGCCCCACCGGACGAGGCGGGCGCCGTGAGCTGCCCCATCGACCCCGTCGTCAGGACGGGGAAGATCGCTCCGGGAGGTCCGACATCGAACGCGAGGCTCAGGAAGGAGAACGCGATCGCGACAGCGCCGATCGCGAGCAGACTCGCGGTGAGGGAATCGCCGGTGAGGATTCCGAGCAGGGATCCCAGGACGAAGCCCGCCGCGATCACGGGGAGCTTGGCCGCGCGCTCGCGACGGCTGCGTCCGGAGAGGTACATGACGACGAGAGCGCCGAACGAGGCGAGCAGACCGAGCGATGCGGCGCCGGCGGCGGCGAACACGACGGCGGGCAGGACGACCGCGAGCGTCGCCTGGGTCGCGGCGACCCAGGAACCCGGCGAGGGGACGACGGCGGTGAGCTCGCGGAGCGTCCGGGCGGCCCGGTTCATGAGGGCGCGGCGGGGTGGGGTGGGGAGTGGTGCGCAGCGCCCGCATGATGGGCGCGGCGGGGAGTTGCGGCATCCGCCGTCTCGACCAGATGTTCGACCTCCACCGAGTTCGCGAGCGCGCCCGCCGTCTCGATCACCGTCTGGTCGTAGCGGGTCAGTCGTGCTCGGTGCTGCTGCAGGTGCTCGTCCCAGCTGCCGACGCCGAAGGCCTCGACCCAGTCGCCGTCCTCGCGGTCCTGGTAGAGCGCCCAGGTGCGCGCGCCCGTGCGCCGCCGGCTGTGCTCGACGAGGCGCATCTGAGCGCGGAAGGCATCGACGTTCTCGGGCGCGACGTCGTAGCGCACGAGAACGAGGGTGGGGCTCGTGCCATCGACGTCCACGGAGGCTTCGGCGAGAGGGAGCGCGAACGTCTCTCGCTTCTTGTCGGCGGTCTCGAGCAGCGGCCAGAAGAGCTGCGTGGCCGCGACCAGCAGCGTGACCGCGCCCGCGGCGGCGGTCACCGCGGTGGCACCGACCCAGCCGGCGACCACACCGCTGAGAAGCCCGCCCGCCGCCATCGAGCCGTACAGCACCATCTGGTACACCGAGAGGCCCCGCGCCCGCACCCACACCGGCAGGAACGATTGCACCGCGCCGTTCAGCGTGGCGACGACGCCGATCCACGCGGCACCGGCGAGGGCGAGAAGGGGCAGGGCGAGCACGATCGTCGGCGAGAGGGCGACGCCGATGGTGGCCGCGCCGAAGAGGACGGATGCCGCGAGCACCGTGCGGTTGGCTCCCCACGAACGGAACACGGGCATGAGGAAGGCCGCGCCGATCGATCCGACGCCGATCCCCGCCAGCAGCAGTCCGTAGCCGGCGGAGTCGAGCCCCAGCCGCTCGGTCGCGATGAGGGGGAGGAGCGCGTAGAGAACGCTGCCGGGCACGACGAACGCCCCGAGCCGCACGTACATGCGTCGTACGACGGCGGCGCGGGTGACGTAGCGGACTCCCGCGCGTGCCGCATCGACGAACCGCTCGGCCTGTCGCGCGTCCGGACGGTAGGTGCGCCAGGTGACGAGCACAACGAGGAACGCGGCGAACGAGAGGAGGTTCATGCCGAACACGAAGGCGACGCCGAAACCCGACAGCAGTACTCCGGCGATCGCGGGACCGATCGCGCGGGCGATGTTGACCGAGACCGCGCTCAGCGACGCCGCCATCGGCACCAGCCGCACCGGCACGATCTCGGTCGCAAGGGCTTGGTACGCCGGCAACTGCACCGCGGTCGCCCCGCCGAGCAGCAGGGTGATGATCAGCAGCAGGTACGGCGTCATCTCGCCGGTCGCGGTGAGAGTCACCAGAGCAGCACTCAGAAGGACCTGCAGCGTCTGCATCCAGATGAGCAGCGATCGGCGGTTCAGGAACTCCCCGAGCACCCCGGCCGGGATGCCGAGCAGCAGCACGGGTGCGGCGGATGCCGTCTGGATCAGGGCGATGAGCAGAGGATGCGTGTGCTGCTCGACCATGAACCACTGCGCGCCGACGGTCTGCATCCAGGTGCCGATGTTGCTGACGAGCGCGGTGATCCAGAGTGCGCGGAAGATCGGGACGGCGAGCGGCGCCCAGATGCGGTCGTGCGCAGGATCGTTCGGGACGGGGCGGTCACCCGTCGCGGGCTTCGGTTCGGGCGGGCGGTCCACGCGCGTGCCGTCAGAGCCGCTCGGCGGTCGCATCGAGCACGACCTTGCCGACGGTCGTCCCGCTCTCCAGCAGCGCATGCGCGCGGCCGGCCTCGGCGAGCGGGAAGACGGCATCCACGGCGCCGCGGATCGCACCGCTGTCGACGAGCGGGAGGACATCGCGGATGACGCCGGCGACGATCGCGGCCTTCTGCGCGGCCGGCCGTGCACGCAGGAGCGTGGCCGAGACGCTCGCCCGGCGCGACATCAGCTCCCACAGGTCGAGCGTAGTCGGCCCGGTCGTCCCTCCGATGATCACGAGGTGGCCGTCGAGTGCGAGGCTCTCGATGTTGCGCTCGAGGTACGGAGCGCCGACGATGTCGAGGATGGCGTCGGCGCCGCGTCCGTCCGTGGCGGCGAGCGTGGCCGCGGCGAAATCCTCATCGCGGTAATTGATGGCCACGTCGGCGCCGAACGTGCGGGCCGCCGCCGCCTTCGCGTCGCTGCCGGCCGTGGCGATGACTCTGGCGCCGATCGCCTTCGCCCACTGCACCGCGAACGAGCCGATGCCACCCGCTCCGCCGTGCACGAGCACGGTCTGCCCAGCGGTGAGACCGGCGATCATGCCGAGATTGGAATACACCGTGCAGGCGACCTCGGGAAGACCCGCTGCCTCGACCATCGTGAGGGAGCGCGGCTTCGGCATGACCTGCGTCGCCGGCACGACGACCTCCTCGGCGTAGCCTCCCCCGGCGAGCAGGGCGCACACCTCGTCGCCGATGCTCCAGCCGTCGACATCCGCACCCACCGCGTCGATCACGCCGGCGCACTCGAGGCCGGGGCCTTCCGGTGCCCCCGGAGGGACCGGATAGTGGCCCCGGCGCTCGAGCAGGTCGGCGTTGTTGATCCCCGCCGCATGCACGCGGATGCGCACCTCGTGGGCGGCCGGTTCGGGCCGCGCGATCGGCACCAGACGCAGCACCTCGGGCGGGCCCGGGTGCGTGAAACGGATGGCGGAGGTCATGGGATGCCTTCTCTCGGATCGGGTGCGAGCGGGAACGCTCAGGCGGCGGCCGTGGCCGGGTTGCTCTTCGCGTACGCGATGATGCTCTGCGCGTAGTGCGGGGTCTCGAGCTCGCAGTGCTGACCGGAGGCCTTCTGGCGTGCCGCGGCGGCCTCTTCGAACGTCGCGCCGCTGGCCGTGATGAACTCGAGGAACTCCTCGGTCGGGTGCGAGGTGACGGTGTTGACGTAGCGCAGCTGGTCGCCCTCCAGCTGCTCCATGCCCAGCTCCCAGATCACCTGCGTGGTGGTCCAACCGGTCGGGGTGAGGATGTCGGAGATCGACACCATCTTGCAGTAGTGCTTGCTCGCGACCTCGTAGCGGTACTGCTGGATCACGAGGCCGGTTCCGATGACCTCGACGTTGATCGACATGGGCGTGCCGTCGTCGTCGACCGTGTAGCCGGCCGCCTTGTGGTCGCCGGGCGCGCAGCGCTGGTACTCGTGGGTGGGCAGGTTCTTGAGCCAGGACTCGATGTCGACGTCGTCGAAGTTGCCGGTCACATCGGAGGTGACGACGGCGTGGGAGAGCACCAGGTCGGAGCGGACGGTGACAGCCATGAGGGGATCCTTCGTTCGTGCCGGGTGGAGGGGAGAGCCACGCAGGATTCCCGGTGTCGTCCTTGCGTTCCTCCATCTCCCCATATCGCCCGGCACGGGGCATCCGACGAAGGACGGGGAGTGCTTCGTCGGCTGTCGAGCCCGCGTCAGACGGTCTCGGACCGCTTCTTGCGGAAGGGGCGAGCAGGCGTGTGCGGTCCGTCCCACACGGTGATGATTCCCCAGGCGACCGCGGCGAGCGGTACCGAGAGCACGGCGCCGACGATGCCGCCGAGGATCGTGCCCGCGGTCAGGGCCAGCAGGATGACGAGGGCATGCAGCTTCAGCGACCGCGCCATGACGACCGGCTGCAGGAAGTTGCCTTCGAGCTGGTTGACGAGCACCACGATGCCGACCACGATCAGCGCCGCCACCGGGCCGTGCGTCACGAGGGCGACGAGAGCGGCGAGGATGCCGGCGGCCGTCGCGCCGACCAGGGGGATGAAGGCGGTGAGGAAGACGATCACGGCGAGCGGGATCGCGAGCGGGATCTGCAGGATCGCGAGGCCGATGCCGATACCCAGCGCGTCGGCCGCGGCGACGATCGACGTGCCGCGGATGTAGCCGCCGAACACGTCGACGGTCTTGTCGCCGATCCGGCGCGCCCGCTCGTAGCTCTCGCCGGTGAAGGGGCGCAGCAGGAACTCCCAGATGCGGGGGCCGTCCTTGAGGAAGAAGAACAGCACGACGATCATCAGTGCGAGGCCGGTGAAGAAGCTCGCGGTGGCCGAGACACCGGCCAGGGCGCCCTGACCGAACGAGGCGCTCGTGAGGAAGTCCTGCGCGTTGGCCCAGACATCGTCGAGGTCGATGGCACCGAAGTCGAACGGGAGGGTGCCGAGCCAGTCGGTGACCTGTGCGATGCCGTCGGTGGCGGAGTCGACGAGGTCGTCCCACTGCGATCGCACGGTGAGCACGATGACCCACACGACGCCGCCGAGCACGGCGAGGATGCCGATCAAGGCGATCCAGGTGGCGAGGATCGACGGCATCCCGCGACGGCGCATCAGGGCGACGAGCGGATGGATCGCACTCGCGAGGATCAGCGCGATCGTCACGGGGATGAAGACGAGGGAGAGCTGCGTGATCACGAGCACGCCGACGGCGACGAGAGCGAGCACGATCAGGGTCTGCAGGCTGCGGGTCGCGACGACACCGAATCCTCGGGACCAGAGCCCCGGCTCGGCGGGCTTCGGCATCTCCGGTCGTCGGAACAGTCCCATCGGTTTCCTCCCGTTCGCCGGCGCTCGCGCACCGTGAGTGTCCAACCTAGCAACCGCCCCTGATGCTCTGTGGCAGGTTGGAGGGATGAACACCCTCCCCGCTCACGAGACGAGGCCGGTTCGACGCATCCTGCTCGTCGGATTCGGCAAGCTCGGCGCTCGGCTGGCACCCTCGTTGATCGCGGACGGGAGCGAGGTGTTCGCGCTTCGCCGCTCGGCATCCGACCTGC
Organism: Microbacterium sp. USHLN272; assembly: GCF_037149655.1. Taxonomy (NCBI): domain Bacteria; kingdom Bacillati; phylum Actinomycetota; class Actinomycetes; order Micrococcales; family Microbacteriaceae; genus Microbacterium; species Microbacterium sp. USHLN272. Next base: position 179,660 of record NZ_JBBCRA010000001.1, read on the forward strand.
CCGCCGGCGTGATCGGTATCGAGGCAGACGTCGCGTCGCCGTTGCCCGTCGAGCTCCCGGCGATCGATTCGCTGGTCGTCACCCTTCCGCCGGGAGAGGGGGTCGACGCGTACCGCGTAGCGCTCGGCCATATCGTCCGTGCGCTGCCGGCGATCCCGGAGCGTACGGTCTTCGTGTCCTCGACGGGGGTCTTCGCGGGCGAGGAGCCCGACCGTGTGCTGACGGAGCGCACGCTGCCGCACCCGCAGACCGAGCGCGCGCAGGCGATCCGCGATGGAGAGCTCGCCGCGCAGGAGCTGTTGTCTGCGGTCGTGCTCCGCCCTGCGGGCATCTACGGCCCGGGCAGGGACTTCTTGATCCGCCGCGTGCGGGATCACGCGGAGGTGGACTATCGGCGCTGGACCAACCGCATCCATGAGAGCGATCTCGTCCGCACGATCGACACGCTTCTGCGCATGGCCTCTCCACCCGTGCTTCTGCACGCCGTCGACGAAGAGCCGGTCCGGCTCGGCGAGGTCGTGACCTACATCGCCGATCTACTCGGTGTGGAGCCGCCGCCGGATGCCGGGGCCCACCGCGATTCGGGCCATGTGTTGGACGGTGCACTCCTTCGCAGGGTCGTCGGGCCGCTCGAGTTCCCGTCGTTCCGATCCGGGTACGACGCTATGCACGGGTGACGGAGGGGACGGACCGCACGCGGAACCACAGCGTCAACTCGGCCAGCGCGCGCCGAGCGGTCTCGTTATCCACTCCCTCGTCGAGGTCGTCGAACGAATCCCGGTACCCCTCGGGGATGCGGCCGGAGAAATCGCGGAGGGGCCGGTAACCCATGGTCCAGTCGCTGAAGCGACGCTCCGCGATCCCGTCGCGCAGAAGGATCCGGAGGTCGTGGTGGCGATGGTCGCGACGGATCGTCTCGATGAGACGATCGACGACGTCGGGCGCCCCCTCGAGGATCTGGATGAACCGCCCGTCGCGGTAGAGGAGCATGCCGGTGACACCTCTCTGCGTGTTCAGGCGTCGGCAGGTCGTGAGGAGGTCTTCGAGAGCGGAGCTGCGGAACGGCTGCGACGCGGTGCTCGTGTAGACGACGGAGATCAGGTCGGCGCTCACCTGTCACCTCCGACGAGTTCGTCGCCCGCGGTGGACAGGGGCGTGCTCGGCGTCGACGAGGCGGTGACGGCATCCGTCGCTTCGTGGAGCGACGCGAACGCGCCGATCTCCCGCGATCGCGCATCGAAAGCGGCGTACTGCCCGTCCGCCCGCCGGTCGACGTAACCGAGGAAGTCCCCACCGCGACTGCCGACATGGAATCCGTCTTCGACGCACGCCCAGAGGACGTCGTCGGGGTACTGATCAGGATCGTTCACAACGTGAACGTTAGGGCGTGCCGCCGACATCGTCTTCCCCCTTGCGCTCAGCGCGCCCCGTACGGCAGGCAGAGCCGAAGCCCTCCTATGCTCCGCCGTCCGCGTCCGCCTCATCCTCGGGGGATGTGCCTTCCGGAGCATCGGTGGTGAAGTCCGCGTCGGTGATGTTCCCTGCGGCGATGTCGGAATCCGGGCCGTCGTAGGTGCGCGGGTCGTCGGTCTCGGGCGAATCGGGGGTGCTCATCTGATCTCCTGTCTCGAGTGAAGGGCATCATCATTCCGAGTGGACAGGCTTGCGGTCGAGGTCGTTGACTTCGGTCGGTCGTTCGTGCCCGACGAGGCATCCCGGGCATAGTGGAGGACACGAGTTCGGGAGAGTGCGATCCCGACGGACGCGGAAGGCCGCCGAATGGACGTCATCTCATGGTTCTGGCATCCCATGGCCCTGTACATCGGTTTCTTGGGCCTCAGCTTCCTCGGAGTCGTCGGCATCGTCGCCTTCATCCTCGTGCAGGTTCTCCGGAGCAAGGGATCCCCGGCACCCCTGCCGCCCAGCGGTGATGAGCAGTTGCGTGGTGGGCGGAGCGGGCCGGCCGGACTGCCGCCGGCCTACGAGTATCCCGCGCCACCCATGCCCTCTCCCGCGCCCCTCGCCGCCGGGCGGCTCCCCACCCTCGTGCCCGGTTCCGCACACACGGCGCCGCCGCGGCCACCCGTGAGTCCCGTCCCGCCGCAGGCTCCGCCTCCGGGCTGGTACGCGAGCGGCATCCGCCGGGTCGCCCGCTGGTGGGATGGCTCGTCCTGGACATCGCACCTCTCGTACCGAGGAGCGCCCACCACGGTGGAGAAGGTGCAGCGAGCACAGCGGATTACGCAGATCGGCTGGGGGTCGCTCGCCGCTGCGGTCGCGGTCTTCGGTCTCGTCCTCTCGCTCATGGATGGCTTCAGCCTGTCCGCGGCGCTCTACGCCTGGTGGTCGCCTCTCATGATCGGCGGCGGCGCAGCACTCAGCATTATCGCGACGACGCGCATCGGCAGACTGCGCATGGGGCCGTCAAGGTTCGATCCCCTCGTCTGAGAGGAAGCCGCGCGTCAGCGCTCGAACGACCCGGTGGATGCCCTCAGATCGGCGACGGTCGTCGCGCTCATCCGGCGCCCACGCGTCTCGCCGCCGAAGAAGACCGCGATCGCTCCCACGACGCACGCCGCGACGATGAACAGCGAGACCGCCCAGGTCGCACCGCCGGTCGCGGCGACGAGGGCCACGGCGATCAGCGGTGTCGTGCCCGCGCTGACGGCACCGGCGAGTTCCCGCGAGAACGCGAGGCCCGTGAACCGAGCACCGCCGGTGAAGAGCTCGGCGAAGTAGGCCGCCTGGGGGCCGAACATCGCGCCGACCCCGAGGCCCAGGCTCAGCACGATCGCCACGACGACGAGTGCCGGTGCCTCTCCGCCGCCGATGAGCCAGAAGTACGGGAACGCGAAGATCCCCGAGAAGACGATGCCGAACAGGATCACCGGACGTCGGCCGATGCGGTCGGAAAGGGCGCCGAACACGGGCAGCAGCACCATCGTCACGGCCGTGCCGATCGTGGTGGCGACGGGGCCGACGGATGCCGACAGCTGCAGGTTTCCGACCAGGTACGCGGTGATGAAGGCGAGGTTGATCGACGAGACGACGTTCTGGGGCAGTTGAGCGAGGAAGAGGGTGAGCATGGCGGTCTTCTCCTGCGCGAAGACGGTCTTCACGGGGGAGACGGGAGCGTGCTCTTCGGACTGCATCGCGACGAATGCGGGGCTCTCGGCGAGGCGGAGACGGATGATCAACGCCACGATCACGACGACGGCGCTGAGCAGGAACGGGATGCGCCAGCCCCAGGCGAGGAACTGATCCTCGGGCAGCTGGGTGACGACGGCGAAGACCCCCGAAGCCATCAGCAGACCGAGGTAGACGCCGGCCGACGGCCAGGCGCCGTGCAGGCCGCGGCGTCGCGGGTCGGCGTGCTCGACCGAGAAGATGGCCGCCCCGCCGAACTCCGCGCCGGCACCGATGCCCTGCACGAGGCGGAGGACGATCAGCATTATCGGTGCCCAGATGCCGATCTGCTCGTAGGAGGGGGTGAGCCCCATCAGGAACGTCGCCACGCCCATGATCAGCAGGGTCAGCACGAGCACGCGCTTGCGTCCGAGGGTGTCACCCATCCGGCCGAAGATGAGACCGCCCAGGGGGCGGATCAGGTAACCGACGGCGAAGGTCGCGAAGGCGGCGAGCGTGGCCACGACGGGGTCGGAATTGACGAAGATGATCCGGTTGAAGACCAGCGCTGCGGCCGTGCCGTACAGGTAGAAGTCGTACCACTCGAGGGCCGAGCCGACGAGGGCTGCGGCGCCGACGCCGAGCATCGAGTTCTTCTTCGTGGGGGTAGTGGGGGAAGCGTTCATGAGGGCTCCTGCGTCGTTGCGAGGGTCATGGTCGCAAGAATCCTACAGGAAACAGGATTCTTGTCACTCCCGCTATCATCGTCGCCGCGCCGGGCATGAGAAAAGCCCCGCGATCTCTCGCGGGGCTTCTCATCTTCGGTGGACCTGAGGGGACTCGAACCCCTGACCCCCTGCATGCCATGCAGGTGCGCTACCAGCTGCGCCACAGGCCCAGAATCGCTCCGGATTGACCGGGGCAACTCGAAAAGCGTACTACAGGTCGCGAGCTCAACACCAATCGGCTCGAGCCGCCCGGGCGCGTCGTGATGCGGCCGAGGCGCGAGAGCCCCGGGGAACAACGGCGGGTGCGCGCACGTTCACGTCAGCGTGAGCATCCTCGACAGCATCGTGATCGGCGCGGGTCAGGCCGGACTCTCGGCGTCGTACCACCTGACGCGGCTCGGCATCTCGCACGTGGTGCTCGATTCCGACGCCGAGCCGGGCGGTGCCTGGCAGCACCGATGAGATGCCCTGACGATGCGCGACGTGCACGGGGTCGCAGAGCTCCCGGGCGACACTCCGCCCCCGCGTGACGGCCAGCGCGCGAACATCGTCGTGCCCGCCTACTTCGCCGCCTACGAGCGAACCCATGTCCTTCCGATCATCCGACCCGTCACGGTCGATCGCGTGGACGACGAGGACGGCGTGCTCGTGACACGCGCAGGAGAGCGGGAGTGGCGCTCGCGCACCCTGGTGAATGCGACCGGCACCTGGACGCATCCGTTCCTGCCGCACTACCCGGGCATGGAGACGTTCCTCGGCGAGCAGCTGCACACGATCGATTACCCCGGCCCCGAGCACTTCCGAGGGAAGCGCGTTCTCGTGGTCGGGGGCGGGGCATCCGCTGTCCAGTTCCTCGGCGCGCTCGCCCCGATCACCGACACCCTCTGGGTGACGCGGCGCGAGCCGGTCTGGCGCACCGACGACTTCACGCCCGAGGCGGGCGCGGCAGCAGTCGCACTCGTCGAGCAGCGCGTCGCGCAGGGGCTGCCGCCGCAGAGCGTCGTGAGCGTCACCGGGCTCATGCTCCGCGAACAGGAGCGAGAAGCCGAGCGCCTGGGAGCATACTCTGCACGGCGACCCATGTTCACGCGTATCGAACCCGACGGCGTGCGCTGGGCCGACGGATCGTTCGAGCGCGTCGACGTGATCCTGTGGGCGACCGGGTTCCGGCCCGCGATCGGTCACCTCGCCCCGCTGCATCTGCGCAGCGCCGCGGGAGGCATCCAGCTCGATCGTGGCGGACGAGGAACGACGGCCGTCGCCGATCCCCGGATCCAGCTCGTGGGTTACGGGCCCTCGGCGAGCACGATCGGGGCGAACCGTGCAGGGCGCTCTGCCGCGACCGGAGTGCGGCGAGCGCTGGCGAACGTTCCCTCGATACGCTGAAGGCATGCTTCGCCTCGCACTGCTGATCGTTTGGTTGCTGCTCACCGCCTGGCTGGTGATCTGGACGGGCGAGGGGCTCTTCGGAATCGATCAGCGGCAGTCGATACTCCCTTTCGGGGGCGACAGCCTCGGTGCCCCGATCATGATCGGCGTGGCCTGGGGGCTTCTCCTCACCTTCGGGGGCGTGATGCTCGGCCCCGCCCGCCGACGACTCGCACGCGCGGGTGACGCACGGATCGGTATCGGACGCATCGTCGAGGTCGAGACCACGGGAACGACCATCAACGACGTGCCTCAGTACGACATCTTCCTCCGCGTGACCCCGACCGATGGCGACGACTTCGTGGCACAGCTGCGCACCCTCGTGCCGCTCGCCGACGTGGGGGCGCTGCAGGTCGGCCAGCCCCTCGCGGTGCGGTACCGGCCCGGCGACCACGACGCCCTCGAACTCGTTGATCCGTCCGATCCGGCGGTGAGCGAGGCGCTGCTGCAGTGGCGCATCGACCGCGGACTGATCGATCCGCGCCAGGTGCGGGCGCGCACGACCGGTACGCAGGTTCCGGCATCCGTTCTCGAGATCCGGCCCACCGGGCGCCGTCGCGAGGGCCAGTCCGAACTCGCGCTGCGGGTGCTGCTCGCACCCGAGGGCGGGGAGACCTGGGAGGCCGACACCACGGTGTTCGTGTACCCGCAGGCGATCCCGCATCTGCAGGTCGGCGCCCCGATCTGGGCGTTCTATCGCCGGGAGGATCCGCAGACCGTGGCCGTGACGATCGAGAAGGAGGCCGGGCGATGAACCCCCTCGACACTCTGTTCTGGCTGCTGAACTTCCCCGCGTCCCACGCCTACGCGATGGTCTTCATCGCCGGCTTCTCGATCCTCGGACTGTTCGCGATCTCGGCGAAACGCACGAGTCCGGGTGCGGCGCTGCGCCGTGTGCGGGAGCGCGAGGGTCTCCGCTCGGAGGGCGGCGCGACGCGCCGCGACATCGGAGGAACGACCATGCGCGTGCTGTTCCGCATCCTCGCCTTCGTGATGCTCGCGAACCTCGTCATCGGCATCCTGAGCCTGACCGGTGTGCCGGTCACGCGCGCGTACATCTACGACAACGGCCGCCCGACCGTGGGAACGCTCGACGGCGACTGGGTCACCTTCACCACGGGCGACGGGGTGGAGTACACCCTCGAGAGCAACTTCTTCAGCCCGGCCGTCTTCCCCGACCGCGATGCGTACATACCGGGCGGTCAGGGTGTGGTCGTACGCTACCTTCCGAGCCATCCGCAAGCTTTCGTGATCGACAGCTCTCAGCTGCCGGAGTGAGGAGAATCGCATGTCCCGCATCATCGTCTTCGGAGGGCACGGCCGTATCGCCCTGCTGCTCGCCCCGCTCCTGGTCGCCCGCGGCGACGAGGTGACCGCCGTCATCCGCAACCCCCAGCACATCGCCGATGTCGAAGCCGCGGGCGCGCGTCCGCTCGTGGCCGACATCGAGTCGCTCGATGTCGCGGGGATCGCCGATCTGATCCGCGGTCACGACGCGGTCGTCTGGTCGGCCGGCGCCGGTGGGGGAGACGCGCAGCGCACCTATGCGGTCGACCGCGATGCCGCGATCCGCTCGATGGACGCAGCCGAGGTCGCGGGAGTCCGCCGCTACGTGATGGTGTCGTGGATCGGCTCGACCGCCGACCACGGCGTGCCCGAGAGCGACGGCTTCTTCGCCTACGCCGACGCGAAGTGGGCGGCCGACGAGCACCTGCGCTCCACCGATCTCGATGGCACGATCCTCGGCCCCGGCACCCTCACGTTCGACGACCCGACCGGTCGCATCGTGCTCGACCCCGAGGGCAAGGGCGAGGTGTCGCGTGCGGATGTCGCCGCGGTCATCGCTGCCGCGCTCGTCGAGCCGTCGACGTTCGGGCGCACCATCCGGTTCGGCAACGGAGCGGCCGACGCCGCCCTGCCCATCGCCGAGGCGCTGAGCTGATCGGATGAGAGCGCTGCGTCGCTGGATGCTCGCGACCGTCGCCGCCCTCACGGTGGCGGCGGTCGCGGCACCCGCGGCGGCGCAGACGCCGTCGGATGATCCGCGGCCGACCGCTCTTCGTCTGCAGACGGATGCCGCGACCCCGGCGGCTCTCGGACCCGCTGCGCGCGCGGAGGCAGAGGTGCGCGGCATGAGCGTCGCCGAGCAGGCGGCGAGCGTCGTGATGGGACACATCCCGGTGGCGGATCCCGCGGCTCTCCACGCGTACATGCAGCAGGGACTCGGCGGCTTCATCCTGATGGGCTCGAACATCCCCGCCACCGAGCCGGAGCTGCGCGCGCTCACCTCCGCGTTGACGGTCGACGAGTCGCTTCCTCCGCTGATCGCGATCGACCAGGAGGGCGGGATCGTCTCGCGTCTGCCGTCCGACGCGTTCGCGGCATCGACGACCCTGAAGTCCGCGCCGGTGGCAGAAACGACGGATGCCTTCACGGCGCGGGCCTCACTGGTCGCCCGCGCCGGGGTCAATGTCAACTTCGGCACCGTCGCCGACGTCACCGCGGATTCCGCATCCTTCATCTACGGGCGGGCTCTCGGCACCGACCCGTCATCGGCCTCGGAGCGCGTCGCGGCGGCGACGACGGCGCAGGAGGAGTTCCTCGCTTCGACCCTCAAGCACTTCCCGGGACACGGAGCGGCGGAGGGGGATTCGCATCACGCGATCCCGACGACGCCGATGTCGAAGGAGCAGTGGCGCACGGCCGACGAGCCCCCGTTCGCCGCCGGGATCGATGCGGGTGCCTCGCTGCTGATGTTCGGACACCTCGCCTATACCGCAGTCGATGCCGCGCCCGCGTCGATGTCGGCCGAGTGGCATCGGATCGCTCGCGAGGAACTCGGGTTCGACGGCGTCATGGTGACCGACGATCTGGGCATGCTGCTCTCGTCGGGCGACCCCGCCTACGCGGATCCGGTGGCGAACGGCGTCGCCGCGATCGCCGCGGGCAACGACCTCGTGCTCATGATCGCGGGGTCCACTCCCGAGACCGCCGGTCGGATGGTCGCGGGACTGGTCGCCGCCGTGGAGTCCGGCGACCTGCCGGCAGAGCGACTCGCCGATGCGGCGACGCGCGTCAGGGAGTTGCGCCTCGAGCTGGCCGCCGACACCGCCGACTGGTCGGTGTGCGCGGACTGCACGCCCGCCGGCTGAGCTCGCCTTACGCGGCCGCGGTCTCCGCGTCTCCGAGCCAGGCATCGAGCAGCGCCGTGCGCAATGCCGCACCGCGGTCGGCGAAGACCCGCTGGCGGCGCACGTAGTCCGCCTTGCCCTCGCTCGTCTCGATCGGCACCGGCTCGACGTTCCAGGCCGAGAGGTCGTAGGGGGCGGCCTGCATGTCGAGCAGGCGGATGTCGCGTGCGAGCTCGAACGCATCGAGCAGCAGGTCACCCGCAACGAGGGGACCGAGCTTGGTCGCCCACTTGTAGAGGTCCATCCCCGCGTGCAGGCAGCCCGGCTGCTCGAACAGCGGCTGCTCCTCGCGCGTGAGCGCCGAGCGGTTGAGGGGCACGGCCTCGGGAGTGAAGAAGCGGAAGGCATCGAAGTGCGTGCAGCGCAGATCGTGCGCCTCGACCACCGCGTCGGTGCCCTCTCGTCCCAGCCGGAGCGGCACGGGATGGCGGTGCTCGTCCGCCTGGTAGACCATGGCCCACTCGTGCAGACCGAAGCAGCCGAACTGTCCGGGCCGTGAAGCGGTGCGGCGCAGCATCCGTTCGACGAGTCCCGCGAGCTCCGGCTTCTCGCGCGCGAAAGCCGGAGCATCGGGCACGACGCTGCCGGGAGCCGATCCCGCGGCGTACCAACGCCAGCCCGCGCGTTCCGCAGCGTCGGCGAGCTCGACGCCCGCGCCGGGATGCCAGCGACGCAACTGCGCGGGCTTGTACGAGTAGTAGGTGAAGAGGAAGTCCCACACGGGGTGCTTCTCCCCGGCCGCGGCGCGCGAGCGGTGCTCGGCGGTCAGGGCGTCGGCGCGCTCCTGGTGGGCGTGCTCCCGCACGCGCCAGTCGACCTCGTCCAGGGGGAGGGGCATGTCAGTCCAGGATGCCGGCGTCGCCGAGCCGGTCGCGGAGTCCGGCGCCGTCTTCGGCGCTGACCCACGGCACGTCCTCGTCGCCGTGCGGCTCGGCATCCGTGCGCCCACCGGCGAGAACGGCCTCCGCGGGGAGCAGACGACGGATCGCCACGCCGGCGACGGACTCGGGATGCTCCTCGAGGAAGGTCGAGTAGATGGCCTCGTCATGCTGCCCGTCGTCGCCGATGAGCAGCCAGCGCACGTGCGGGAACTCGTCGGCGAGCCGACGCAGGTTGGTGAGCTTGTGCTCACGGCCGCTGCGGAACCAGCGGTCGTGCGTGGGGCCCCAGTCGGTGAGGAGCATGGAACCCGCGGGGAAGAGGTGGCGGCTCAGGAAGCGACGGAGCGTCGGCGCGATGTTCCATGCGCCGGTCGACAGGTACACCATCGGAGCGCCGGGGTGCTGGCGCAGCAACTGGTCGAGGAGCACTCCCATGCCGGGCACGGGGATGCGGGCGTGCTCGTCGAGCACGAAGGAGTTCCAGAACGCGATGAACGGACGCGGCAGAGCGGTCACCATCACGGTGTCGTCGACGTCGGAGACGACCCCGAACGTGGTGGACTCGCCGACGACGAAGGCGGTCGCCTCGACCGGCTCCTGCTCTTCCGTCGACACGCGGAACGTCTGCCATCCGGCGTCGAGATCCGCGTGGATCACGGCGTCCACGACGCCGCCGCGATCGGCGACGACCTGGTGAACCGTGTCGCCGACGTGCACCGAGACCTTCGCGAAGCTCACCGGGATGCCGACGAAGCTTCGCCAGCCGCGGATGCTCGCGAGCTCGCCGTCCTTGCCGCGTCGCTGCGGCGGCACGATCAGGACGCGCCCGACGACGCGCACCCAGCCGGGTCCGCCATAGCCCGGGAACGGCACGACCGTCGCGGTGCGACCCCGCTTGCGCGCACGAACTTCACGCCACACATGGAAGCGGTGTTCGAGTCGGGCGAACCAGTGGATCCGGGGCGCCGGGGGTGCGGAAGCCATTGGCTCAGTCTTTCACGTCCGCCTCGGGTTCCGCGTCGTGGGCCTCGAGGTGGCGGGCTTCCGAGCGCTCGAGGAGCTTCTTGCCGAGGTAGACCACGACGAGGAAGACGACGATGATGCCGACGAAGACATATCCGGCGTAGTGCACGCGATCGACCATCTCGTCGAAGGTCAGCGCGGCGAGAGAGGTGACACTGACGTACGCGACCGCCCAGATCACGCAGGCGGGAGCCGTCCACGCCAGGAAACGCCGGTACGAGTAGGCGCTCATGCCGACCGTGAGGGGCACGAGGGAGTGCAGTACGGGCAGGAATCGCGAGAGGAAGATCGCGATTCCGCCGCGGCGTTGCAGATATCGCTCGGCACGCACCCAGTTCTTCTCGCCGATCCGGCGCCCGAGCCACGACGTCCGGATGCGGGGGCCGAGCCAGCGACCCAGGGCGAAACCGATGCTCTCGCCGATCAGCGCGCCGATGACCACGGCGATCACCATCGCGGTTGCCTCGACCGGACCTCGGACGCCGATCGAGGCCATGATCACGACGGTGTCGCCGGGCACGATGAGTCCGATGAGGACGCTGGTCTCGAGCATGACGGCGACGCCGGCGATGAGAGTGCGGGTGACGGGGTCGATCGAACGGATGAATTCGAACAGCCAGGTCAAGAGGTCATCCACAGCACGAGAATACGGGAGCGGCCAGGTTCTAGGCTGACAAGGTGCCCCATCGTCCACCCGCTCGTCCCCTTTCCGTCTGGGTCGAGCCCGTTGACGTCTTCCGTGTTCTCGACGCCTCGTCGCCGGAGGTGTTCTGGCTCGACGCGGGTCCCGATACGGCGAACGGGTGGAGCTTCGTCGGTGTCGGCGAACCGTCGGCGCTGCCCGCTGATGTGGCGCTCGGGGAGGTCCGCGGCGCTCCCGCCGACGGGGGAGCGGCCGACGATGAACGACCGCCGTTCCGCGGCGGATGGGTGGGCTGGCACGACTACGAGACCGGGGCGGCCGCGGCCGGTGCCCCGACCGACGACGGCGACGCGGATGACCGGGCGTCGTGGATGCGTGTGCGGCGTTTCGCCGCGTTCGACCATGAGCGTCGGCGGGTGTGGGTGCAGGCCGATGGGGACCTCGCGCAGTGGGAGTCCTTCGTCGAGGAGGCGGCGGTCGCGGCATCCGCTCTTCCCGACCTGCCGAACGCGCCGGTCGACGGTGTCGTGGCCGAGGCCCGGCACGAACCGGCGGAGTACGCGGGCCTCATCGAGCGCTGCCGAGACCTGATCCGGCAGGGGATCGCGTATCAGCTCTGCCTCACGACGCGCTTCTCGGCCACCGGCGTCGGTGATGCGGTCGCGGTCTACGCGCGACTGCGCGCCGCGACGCCCGCGCACCACGGAGGTTTCGTTCGGATCCGGGGGCGTGCGCTGCTGAGCGCGAGCCCCGAGCAGTTCCTCCTCGCCGCGGACGGCGTCATCCGCACGCGGCCCATCAAGGGCACGCGGCCGCGATCCGCGGATCCGATCGAGGATGCCGCTCTCGCTGCCGAGCTCGCCGTCAACCCCAAGGAACGCGCCGAGAACGTCATGATCGTGGATCTCATGCGTAACGATCTCTCCCGCGTCTGCGTCGCAGGGTCCATCCGCGTGGAGGGGCTGTGGGTCGTGGAGAGCTATCCCGCGGTGCACCAGCTCGTGAGCACCGTCAGCGGCACGGCGGCGCCCGGTGCGACCGTCGGTTCACTCCTCGACGCCGCATTCCCGGCGGGCAGCATGACCGGAGCCCCGAAGCTGTCGGCCATGACGCGCCTGCACGCGCTCGAAGGCGGTCCGCGCGGGATCTACGCCGGGTGCTTCGGCTACATCGGAATCGACGGCGCCGTCGATCTCGCGATGGTCATCCGCAGCATCGTGATCGATGGCGAGCGGGCGGCCGTCGGCGCCGGTGGCGGGATCACCTGGGGATCGGATGCCGCGGCCGAGGTCGCCGAGGTCGCGACCAAAGCGCGTGCGCCGCTCGCGGCGCTGGGCGCTGTCCTGCCCGGGGCCTGGGGTTCCGATATCCTGAACTGATCCCGATTTTCCTTTCAGATTGGTCGTGCGTTCGTTGTCTGAGAACCTGTCCACCGCTCCCGCCGAGGACGAGACGTCGTCGGCTCATGCCATCCAGGCCAAGTGGCAGAAGTACTGGGCGGAGAACGAGACGTTCCTCACCGGCGGCGATGACGACACGCGCCCCCGGCGTTACGTGCTCGCGATGTTCCCGTACCCGTCCGGCGACCTGCACATGGGGCACGCCGAGAACTACCTGTACTCCGACATCGTGGCGCGCTTCTGGCGTCACCGCGGGCACAACGTCCTGAACCCGATCGGGTGGGACTCCTTCGGGCTGCCCGCCGAGAACGCGGCGATCCGTCAGGGCGCCGACCCGCGCGAGTGGACGTATCAGAACATCGCGCAGCAGAAGGTCGGGTTCCAGGCGTACGGCGTCTCGTTCGACTGGTCGCGCGTGCTGCACACGTCCGACCCCGAGTACTACCGCTGGAACCAGTGGCTGTTCCTGAAGATGCACGAGCGCGGTCTCGCCTACCGCAAGAAGAGCGCCGTCAACTGGTGCCCGAACGACCAGACGGTGCTGGCGAACGAGCAGGTCGTCGACGGTCGCTGCGACCGTTGCGGCTACGAGGTCGTCAAGAAGAAGCTGACGCAGTGGTACTTCCGCATCACCGACTACGCCGACCGTCTGCTCGACGACCTCAACCAGCTCGAGGGCTTCTGGCCGCACAAGGTGCTGCAGATGCAGCGCAACTGGATCGGTCGCTCGGTCGGCGCCGACGTCGACTTCCGTATCGAGGGCCGTGACGAGCCGGTCACCGTGTTCTCGACGCGCCCCGACACGCTGCACGGCGCCACGTTCTTCGTCGTCGCGCCCGATTCCGACCTGGCCGCCGAGCTGGCGGCGGATGCTCCGGCCGAGGTGCGCGAGCGCTTCCAGACGTACCTCGAAGGGGTGCAGAAGGAGACCGACATCGCCCGCCAGGCGACGGATCGCCCCAAGACGGGTGTCTTCCTCGAGCGCTACGCGATCAACCCGGTCAACGGCGAGAAGCTGCCGATCTGGGCTGCCGACTACGTACTGGCCGACTACGGTCACGGTGCGGTCATGGCGGTTCCCGCGCACGACCAGCGCGACCTCGACTTCGCCCGCGCGTTCGACCTGCCGGTCAAGGTCGTCGTCGATACGACGGCGCCCATCACGGGAGCGATGCCGGTCATCGAGGTCGACGACGAGGGTGTGCCGATCGACACCGGCGCACTCGACGACCAGAACCCCGCGTCGACGGGCATCGCGCTCACGGGTGAGGGGCGTCTGATCAACTCGGGCGAGCTCAACGGCCTATCCAAGCGCAACGCGATCGCCCGCGCGATCGAGCAGCTCGAGGCATCGGGCACCGGTCGCGCCGCGAAGAACTACCGTCTGCGCGACTGGCTGATCTCGCGTCAGCGGTTCTGGGGAACGCCGATCCCGATGCTGCACGCCGAAGACGGCAGCATCATCCCGGTCGCGGAGGACAAGCTGCCGGTTCGTCTGCCGAGCATCGAGGGCCTGGATCTCAAGCCGAAGGGCACCTCGCCCCTGGGCGGTGCCGAGGGCTGGGTGCGCACGGTCGATCCGGCCACCGGTGAGCCCGTGCTGCGCGACCCCGACACGATGGACACCTTCGTCGACAGCTCGTGGTACTTCCTGCGCTTCCTCTCGCCGAACAGCGATCAGGTCGCCTTCGACCCTGCCCAGGCCGCACGATGGGCTCCGGTCGACTCCTACATCGGAGGAGTCGAGCACGCGATCCTGCACCTGCTGTACGCACGCTTCATCACGAAGGTGCTGTTCGACATGGGGCTGATCGACTTCACCGAGCCGTTCTCGAACCTGATCAACCAGGGCATGGTTCTCCTCGACGGCCAGAAGATGTCGAAGAGCAAGGGCAACCTCGTGCTCTTCCAGGAGGAGCTCGACGCGCACGGCGCCGACGCGCTGCGCGTGGGCCTGGCGTTCGCGGGGCCCGTGGAAGACGACAAGGACTGGGCCGACGTCTCGACGACGGGTGCCCAGAAGTTCCTGTCGCGGGCGCTGCGCATCGCGCGCGAGGTCTCGAGCCCGGTCGACGTCGTCTTCGACGGCGGGGACGCCACGCTGCGTCGCACGACGCACAAGCTTCTCTCCGAAGCGCCGGCGCTCGTCGAGCAGACCAAGTTCAACGTGCTCGTCGCCCGCCTGATGGAGCTGGTGAACACCATCCGCAAGACGATCGACAACGGTGCGAACGGCGCTGCCGACCCGGCGGTGCGCGAGGCCACCGAGACCGTCGCCGTGATGCTCGACCTCATCGCCCCGCACACGGCGGAGGAGATGTGGGAGATCCTCGGACACGAGCCGTCCGTGGGTCTCGTCACGTGGCGTTCGGCGAACCCGGCGCTGCTGGTCGAAAACACCATCACCGCCGTCGCGCAGGTCAACGGCAAGGTGCGCGCTCAGCTCGAGGTCTCCGCACGCATCGGCGAGGCGGAACTTGAGGCTCTCGCCCGCGGCGATGAGCGCGTGATCCGGGCGATCGGTGACAAGGAGATCGTCAAGGTCATCGTGCGCGCGCCCAAGATCGTGAGCTTCGTCGTCAAGGGCTGATCCGCTCTCTCGATCGAGACCGCCGTCCGGATGCCGGGCGGCGGTCTCGGCGTTCCGGCGGGTGTGGTTCTGCACGGCTGACCGATGTGCGGAGTTGTCCACGGTGTGCGGGAAGCGATGCGGGGCGGCGGAATCGGGCGGCCTAGCGTGGGCGGATGCCGCCGACCGAAGCACTTCCCGATGAAGACCTGCCTGTGGATGCTGCGCTCGTGGATCCTCCGTCGGCGCCCCGGCGCCTGCGCCTGAGCATCGGAGCTGCGGTCGTGCTCGCCCTCGTCGTGCTCTCGGCCGCGGTCGGGCTCGGCATCCTCCGCGGGCAGGCCGCGCCCGTCGAGACGGTGTCGATCGGAGACGAATCGATCGGAGACGAGTCGACCGGTGCGACGGGTGCCGCGGGCGCCACCGCGCCGGGCGGGGAGCTCTACGTGCACGTCCTCGGCGCCGTCGAGAAGCCGGGACTGTACGTGCTCGCGATCGATGCTCGGATCGTCGACGCCCTCGCTGCGGCCGGCGGAACGACCGAGGAGGCCGACCTCGCCGCGATCAACCTCGCCCGCATCGTGACCGACGGCGAGCAGGTGGTCGTGCCCGTCGTCGGCGCGACCGTTCCCGAACCGGGTTCCGGCACGGCTCCGGGCTCGGGGTCGACCGCTCCGGGCGACGACCGGATCGACCTGAACTCCGCGGATCAGGCGGCGCTCGAGACCCTGCCGCGCATCGGCCCCGCGCTGGCCGAGCGCATCATCTCGTGGCGCGACGAGAACGGGCGTTTCCAGACCGTCGACGACCTCCTCGCCGTGCCGGGCATCGGCGAGAAGCTGCTCGAGGGTCTACGCGACGGGGTGCGGGTGTGAGGCGACGCGACCTCCGACTGCTGCCGATCGCCGGGGGAGCCTGGGCGGCGGGGCTGCTGTGCGTGTTCCTCCCGCAGATCGCGGGCGCAGCGGCTGCGGCCTGCATGCTCGCGGCCATTGTGGCCGGGGTCGTCGTGAGGTGTTCCCGCACTCGTGGAGCGGAGCGCGGGGGACTCGTGATCGTGGTGCTCGCGGCGGCGGCCGCGGTGGCGACGACAGTCTGCCTCGCCATGCCGGCGCGCGAGGCGGTTCGCGAGCGGGAGGCGTTCGCGGTCGAGGTCGTCGCGGACGTGTCGTCGTCGGCGTCGGTCGGGAAGGACGGGCGCCTCTGGTTCGAGGCGCAGTCTCGCTCTATCGAATCGGCGAAAGGTACAGCAGCGGTCTCGGCGCCGGTGCGTATCGGTATCGAGCCAGCCGAAGGCTTCGATCTCGGCGCGACGATCCGAGTGACGGGGCAGATGGAGGCGACGGATCCGGGGGAGCGCTCGGCAGCCGTCGTCTTCGCGAGCGAGGCGGAGATCGTGCGCCCGGCTTCGGGGGTCTTCGCGGTTGCGGCTGGCGCGCGCAGCGCGTTCATCGAGCGAGTGACGCGCCTGCCCGAGCCGGGTGCGGGGTTGCTGCCCGGTCTCGCCGTCGGTGACACCCGGGCGGTCTCCGACGCGCTGAACGACGACATGCGCACGAGCGGCCTCAGTCACCTCACGGCCGTGTCGGGCGCCAACTGCGCGATCGTGGTCGCGGCGGCGTTCTGGCTCGTGGCCGTGTGCGGGGGCGGGCGCCGTCTGCGGGTCGTCGTCGCCGCTCTCGCACTGGCCGGATTCGTGGTGCTGGTGACCCCCGAACCCAGTGTGATCCGCGCGGCGGTGATGGCCGGGGTCGCGATGCTCACGGTGCTCCTCGGCCGTCCGAGCGCCGGCGCGGGGATGCTCGCCCTGTGCGCGACCGGCATCCTCGTCGCCGACCCCTGGCTGGCCGCGACGGCCGGGTTCGCCCTGTCGGTCGCGGCATCGGGGGCGCTCATCCTGCTGGCGCCTCCGCTCGCGCGCGGACTCGCTCGGTGGATGCCGCAGCCGCTCGCTCTCGCGATCTCCGTGCCCCTCGCCGCCCAACTGGCCTGCGGTCCGATCATCGCGCTGTTCGCCGAGCAGCAGTCCCTGGTGGGGATCGCCGCCAACCTGCTCGCCGCTCCCGCGGCGCCGATCGCGACCGTGATCGGTCTTCTCGCCTGCCTCGCTGCCCCGATCCCGATGCTCGCCGATCTTCTCGCGGCATCCGCCTGGTTGCCGGCCGCGTGGATCTCGGTGACCGCGACGGTGAGCGCGCGATTGCCGCTCGCGCAGGCATCCCTGGTACCCGGCATCGGCAGTGCCGTGCTCGTCGCGGTGCTCAGCGCCGCCCTGGGGATCATCGTGCGCGGGCGCCGAGGAACGAGCGGCGTCGGCGGCCGCCGAGGTCGGTGGTTCTCCTGGACGTACCGCGTCGCGGCGGTGGTGCTCATCGTGGCGTTCTCGCTCGGCGGCGCGCATCTCGCTCTGCAGGGGCCGCTCGCTGCAATGGCGGCGCCATCCGGCTGGTCGATCGCGGCGTGCGACGTGGGGCAGGGGGATGCGCTCCTCGTGCGATCGGAAGGAGAAGTCGCACTTATCGACACCGGTCCGGAGCCGGGCCCGCTCGGCGACTGCCTGCGGTCGCTCGGCATCGACCGCATCGACCTCCTCGTGTTGACGCACTTCGACCTCGATCATGTCGGGGGAGCGGACGCCGTGCGCGGACGGGTCGACGCGGTGCTCCACGGACCCGTCGTCGAGGCGGAGGAACAGCGGATCCTCGACGGGCTGGGGGCCGGTGGTGCGACTGTCACCGAGGCGACGGCGGGGATGCGCGGCACGCTCGGCGCATCGACCTGGCGGGTGCTCTGGCCGCTCCGCGAGTCGGCGGTGTTCCCCTCCGGCAACGACGCGAGTGTCGTGATGGAGGTCTCCGGTGGTGGCGTGCCGCGCTCGCTCTACCTCGGCGACCTGTCGGCCGAAGCGCAGCGGATGCTCGCGCGCAACGCCCGTCTGACGGGACCCTACGACGTGGTCAAGGTCGCCCATCACGGCAGTGCCGATCAGGATCCCGCGATCTACGAGACGATCCGTCCGGCGATCGCGGTCTTCAGCGCGGGCATCGACAACGACTACGGCCATCCGCGCGCGGAGACGCTCGACCTGCTGACGGCGGTCGGGGCGCACGTTCTGCGCACCGATCGACAGGGACGCATCCTGCTGGGGATCGACGACGGCCGGATCGCGGTCTGGACGGAATCCGACGTCGGTGCCCGCGAGTAGGCTGGATCCATGGCAGCTCCGCGATCCTCTTCCCGCACCGCCGCCAAGCCGTCGAAGATCCCCCAGGTCTCCTGGCGAGAACCGCGTCCCGCCCCGCTCGTGCTGGTGTCCGGGCCCGAGGAGATCTGCGCCGAGCGTGCGATCGCCGGCATCCGCGACTACCTGCGCGCGGAGGACCCGGCCCTCGAGGTCAGCGACATCCGCGCCGACGACTACGCACCCGGCACCCTGCTCGCCATGACGTCGCCGTCGCTCTTCGGCGAGCCGCGGCTCGTGAGGGTCTCGGGCGTCGAGCGCTGCTCCGATGCCTTCCTGCAGGAGGCCGTGTCGTACCTCGACCAGCCGCAGGACGGCGCGACCGTGATCCTCCGGCACACCGGAGCCAGCGTGCGCGGTAAGAAGCTTCTCGACGCTCTGCGGGCCGGGACGGGCGAGGGCATCGAGATCGCCTGCCCCGCCATCAAGCGCGACGGCGACCGCGTCGATTTCGCCGCGGGTGAGTTCAAGGCCGCGAAGAAGCGCATCCAGCCCTCCGCGCTGCGGGCGCTCGTCTCGGCCTTCGCCGACGACCTCACCGAGCTCGCCGCCGCCTGCCAGCAGCTCATCGGCGATGTCGAGGGTGATGTGACCGACGACATCGTCACCAAGTACCACGGCGGGCGCGTCGAGGTCTCCGCCTTCGTCGTCGCCGACACGGCGATCGCCGGTCGCTACGGCGAGGCGCTCATCTCGCTGAGGCACGCGCTGTCGTCGGGCGCCGATCCGGTGCCGATGGTCGCGGCCTTCGCGATGAAGCTGCGCACCATGGCGCGTGTCGCGGGAAACCGGGAACCGAGCCGTCAGCTCGCCCAGCGACTCGGCATGAAGGACTGGCAGGTCGATCGTGCACGACGCGATCTCGCCGGGTGGAACGAGCGCTCGCTCGGGCTCGCGATCCAGGCGACGGCACGGGCGGATGCCGAGGTGAAGGGCGCATCGCGCGACCCGATCTTCGCGCTCGAGCGCATGGTGACGGTCATCGCCACCCGTCGCCCGTTCGGCGAGGAGTAGTCCGCCACTCCGCTCCGTCGCGTCAGGGGAGAAGCCTGCACGCGTCACCGACACGAAGAAGGCCCGCCCCGCGAACGGGACGGGCCTTTCTCAGCGGTGCTGGCTCAGAGAGCGGCGACCGACTTGGCGATGGCCGACTTGCGGTTCGACGCCTGGTTCTTGTGCAGGACACCCTTGCTGACGGCCTTGTCGAGCTTGACGGCGGCCTTCTTGAGGGTGGCCTCGGCGGCTGCCTTGTCGCCTGCGGCGACGGCTGCCTTGGTCTGACGAACGAGGGTCTTGAGCTCGCTCTTCACGGCCTTGTTGCGCTCGTGAGCCTTCTCGTTGGTCTTGTTGCGCTTGATCTGCGACTTGATGTTTGCCACGTGTGGACGCTTTCTGTACAGGAGTGATTCGGAGTGCCGGCAGCAGAAGAGGGCTGCTGCACGACGGTCGTGAGGGAAGAACCCACACGCAAGCCAAGAAGCAACTCTACCAGCAGTCGGGCGGATCACGCGAAACGACGCCTCTCGGGTGGCGTCCGGAGTCCGACACGACGAGCCGATCGCGGAACTCGGTCGCGCGAAACGCGGTACCGGGTGCAGAATCAGGATCACCCGACACAGACGCCAAGGAGCGACATGAGTTCTGCTTCCCGCGATACCGTTCTGCCCTCAGGTCTCCGCTGGTCCGCGGCGACGTCCGCCATCCAGATCGAAGGCTCTCCCTCCGACGACGGGGGAGGACGCTCGATCTGGGACGATTTCGTCGATGTGCCGGGTGCGGTGCGAGACGCCTCGACGCCGCAACGCGCGTGCGACAGCTATCGGCATCCGGAGGCGGATGTCGCCCTGGTGGCGGACCTCGGCATCGACCGCTATCGCTTCTCGATTCCGTGGGCGCGGGTGCAGCCGGACGGGCGCGGCCCGGCCAGCACCGCCGCGCTCGATCACTACTCCCGCTTCGTCGATGCCCTGCTCGAGGTCGGCGCGACCCCGTTCCCGACGCTGTACCACTGGGAGATGCCGAGCGCGGTGGAGTCCGACGGCGGCTGGCTCGTCCGCGATACGGCCGAACGCTTCGCGGACTATGCCGCGATCGTGGCGGATCGGCTCGGCGATCGGGTGACCCACTGGTACACGCTCAACGAACCGGCGATGACCACGCTGCAGGGGTACGGCACCGGGGCGCTCGCCCCCGCACGACCGCTGCTCTTCCACGCCCTGCCGACCGTCCACCATCAGCTCCTGGCGCACGCGTACGCCGCCGAGGCGCTGCGTTCGCGCGGCGCGACGGCCGTCGGACTCGTCAACAATCACACCCGCGTGCTGCCGCTCACCGCATCGCGGGAAGACCTCGTGGCGGCGACCATGTACGACACGCTCCACAACGGGCTGTTCAGCGAACCCCTGCTCGCGGGTGAGTACCCCGACCTCGAGGCGTTCGGCCTGCCGCCGATGCCCGTGCTCGACGGTGAACTCGCGCGCATCGCGGCGTCGATCGACTTCTACGGCATCAACTTCTACAACCCGACGACGGTGACCGCCGCCGATCCGGCGGGACCACTGCCGTTCGAGATCGTGCCGACGCCCGGGGCGCCCGTCACCGGGTTCGGCCCGGAGTGGCCGATCGTGCCCGAGGCGCTCCGCGATCTGCTCATCGACCTCCATCGCCGGCATCCGCACATGCCGCCGGTGATCATCGGCGAGAACGGCGCCTCGTTCCCCGAGCCCGACGGCGCGGTCCGCATCGACGACGCCGAACGCATCGACTACCTCGCCGCGCACATCGCGGCGGTCGGCGAGGCGATGGCCGCGGGCGTTCCCGTCGAGGAGTACACGGTCTGGTCGCTCCTGGACAACTGGGAGTGGGCCGACGGATTCACCCAGCGCTTCGGCCTCGTGCACGTCGATTTCACCACGGGGGAGCGCACACCCAAGGCTTCGTACGACTGGTACCGCGACGCCATCGCCCGCACGCGCACCGCGGTGGCGATCGAGCGGAGCGTGCAATGACCGCGGCGACGCGGGTCGGCGCGCGATGGATGTCGCTGTTCACCCTCGCCTGGCTCGCCATCTGGACCGTGCAGCTCACGCCCGTGCAGCTCCTCCTGCCGCTGCAGCTCGACACCCCCGAAGACGATTGGATCCGGGGAGTGGTCTCCTCGGGGCTCGTCCTCGGCATCGGCGGACTCGCGGGCATCGTCGCCGGACCGCTCGCCGGGGCGCTGTCGGATCGTGCTCGACCGGGGCGCCCTCGACGGCGTCCGTGGGCGCTGGCGGGCGTGTGGACGACCGCGGCCTTCCTGGTGCTCACCGGTTTCTCCGAGGGGCCCTGGGCGGTCGGTGGGGCGTGGGTCGGTGTATCGATCGGTGTCGCGGTGTCGTCGGCGGCCTTCACCGCGATGATCGCGGACCAACTGCCCACGACCCAGCGGGGCGTGGCATCCGCGGCCGTCGGGTCGAGCCAGGCCGTCGGGATCGTGCTGGGCGTCGGTCTCGTCGTTCTCCTCGGGCTCGACATCGTCTCGGGCTATCTGCTGCTCGCCGCCGTGATCGCGGCGGTCGGCACTGCGGTGGCCCTGCTGCTCCCCGATCCCTCCGCGTCGGAGGCCGTGCGGCCGACGACCCGCGACCGTCGGCCCCTCGCCTCGCTGCGCGATCGCGACTTCGCGTGGATGCTCGCCGGGCGCCTCGTGACCAATGTCGGCAACGCGTTGGGGACCGCGCTGTTCCTCTTCTTCCTGCTGCACGGACTCGGTCAGCCGTCGTCGACGGCGCAGGACAACCTGCTGCTGCTCATCGTCGTCTACACGCTGTTCGTGGTCGCGGCATCCGTTCTCACCGGCATCCTGTCGGACCGCACGGGCGACCGGCGCCGGCTCGCCGTGATCGCCACGGTCGTGCAGGCGGCATCCGGTGTGGCGATCGCGCTCGTGCCGACCTTCGAGATGACGATGGTCGCCGCCGCCCTTATGGGGCTCGGCTACGGCGCGTTCTCGACCGTCGGCCTCGCGTTCGCCGCCGATCTGCTGCCCGATGAGAAGGACCATGCCCGCGATCTCGGCATCGTGAACGTCACGGCCGCTCTCGGCCAGCTGATCGGTCCGGTGATCGGGGCGGGACTCGTGGCGCTGGTGGGAGGATTCTGGCTCGTCTTCGCCGCCGCCGCGGTGCTGTCACTCGTAGGCGGAGTGCTCACCGGCCTCGCGAGGCAGCCGCAGAGGTCATGAGCTCTCGTTCTCGAGGGTCGCGATCGCGAGCTGCAGCACGGCGTTGAAGACGCGAGGTCGCATCGCCGTGACGAGATGCGTGGTGCGCGGCACCACGATGAGCTCGGCCTGGGGGGCCAGCGAGCAGAAGAGCGTCTCGTGGCGGCGCAGCTGGTCGTACTGGCCGTTGACGAACCAGAGCGGCAGTCGGATGCGGGCGACCGCCGCGGCGAGGTCGAGCGCCGAGAGGCTGCCCAGGGCGATGTCCTGCGCGTCGAGCGCGTAGCCGCCCGCGCCGAAGTCCTCGCGGGTCTCAGGGGGGATCGTCGCGTCGAGCACACGATCCGAGAGCCAGCGTCCGCGGTCGGGCAGCGAATCCATCGCGCGCGCGAGCCAGCGATAGGCGGCGAGCCCGGCACCGACGGGCAACGCGGTGCACGACGCCGCGACCAGACCCGCGACCGGTGTCGTCTCCCCGCCTCCGGTGTAGGCGAGAGACAGGATCCCGCCCATGGAGTGCCCGACCAGCAGCACCGGTCCGCGCGTCGCCGCATCGCGGACGGCGGCATCGATCGTGTGCAGGGCCTCGTGGAGCGTGAAGTCCTCGGCGATGCGCGCGCCGTGCCCCGGCAGGTCGACCGCGGTGTGCGCGTACCCCCGCGCGTCGAGGAACGCCTGTTGCGAACGCCACATGGTGGCCGACGTGCGGATGCCGTGCACGAAGACGATCTGGACGCTCACGCTCTCAGCCTAGGTGCGCAGCCCGCGCACCGCACGAGAAAGCGGGGCCGGTGGAAGACCACCGACCCCGCCTCGGATGAGGGAATTACTTCTCCCAGCCCACGTTCTCGACGGGCGAGACGCCGAAGAGATCGAGGCCCACGTAGGGCTCCGGGGTCAGGTTGGCCAGGCCCTCCTTGACCGTGTAGATCGACGGACCGTTGTAGAGCGGGATGACGCCCCACGTGTCCGCGATGATCTCCGGCTCGAGCTTCATCGTGGCGGCAGTCCAGTCCTCCGCCGTCGTCTGCGTCTCGACCTCGGACTTGATCTTCTCGTCGATCTCGGCCGTGCCGGCTCCCGAGAGGTTCAGGCTGCTGTCGGAGCAGTACAGCTGGCAGAAGTACAGCGGTCCGAACGGGTCGGAGTCCGTGAAGCGCAGGGAGAACGCGTCCCAGTTCTTCGTGCTGAAGTCGGTCGAGAAGTCCGCGGGGGAGCGCTTCTCGATCTGCAGGTCGATACCGACGGCCTTCTCCTGCTGCTGCAGTGCCTTGGCGAGCGCCTCGATCGTCGGGTCGTCGCTGTGGATGGGGTAGACGATTTCGAGCTTCACGCCGTCCTTCTCGCGGATGCCGTCTTCACCTTCGGTCCACCCGGCGTCGTCGAGCAGCTTCTTGGCGCCGTCGACATCGAACTTCAGGCCCGCCTCGGCGAACGAGTCCTTGTAGCCGTCCTGGAAGTCGTACATGTTGAGCGAGCCTGCCGGCGCCTCCTCGTAATCGAGGCCGTTCCATGCGATCTGCTTCTGCTGGTCGATGTCGATCGCCATGAAGAACGCCTCGCGGACATCGAGGTCCTGAAGCTGAGGCTTCTCGGCGTCGAGGATGACGATCGTCTTCGCGGTCTGCTGCGAGCGGTACGTGACGACGTCCTCCATGTCCGCCACCTGCGCGAGGCGGTCCTTGGTGTTGGTGCCGACCATGTCGATCTCGCCGTTCTTGAAAGCGTTGATCGACGCTGCGGCGTCCAGGCCGGTGTACGTCACCTTGTCGAGCAGCGGCTTGTCACCCCACCACTTCTCGTTCGGCTCGAAGGTCACCCGCTGACCGTTCACGTCGTACTCGGTGAGCTTGTAGGGGCCGGCGCCCCACTCCGGGTGCGCGTTCTCGATGTACGCGGTGTTGAACACCTCGGGCGAGTTGACAGCGGGGTTCAGGATGCCGTTGAGGAACGGCATCTTGGGCCACGCGAACTCGCCCTTGAAGGTGACGATGACGTCCTTGTCCGTGGCGCCCTTCGTGACCGACTCGATCTCCTTGTATCCGTCGGTCGAGCTCGTCTCGTACGCCTCGTCCTCGCCGCTGTTGGCCTTCCACGTGGTCTCGAACGCGGTGTAGTCGATCGGCGTGCCGTCGTTCCAGACCGCCTTCTCGTTGACCTTCATCGTGATGGTCGTCTTGCCGTTCTCGGTGGTGATGTCCCACGCGTCCAGGTACGCCGGGTTCGCGGAGACGTCGCCCTCAGGCGTCATCAGGAACACCTGGGGGTTGTACCACTGCGCGAGGCGCGTCGTGTCGGCGCTGGCGTTGCCGTTGAAGGGGTTCATCTGCGGCGTGACCTCGTTGATACCGAAGTTCACCTCGCCGCCCTCCTGCAGGTTCTCACGGGGCTGCGGGTTGTAGTCCGCCTGCTTGGTCTCCTGAGGCGTGTTGCCGCCATCGGCGCCGCCGTTGTCTCCGCCCGCCGCACATCCGCTGATCACGAGTGCGAGAGCGCCGCCGAGGGCGATGATGCCCGTCAGCTTCGTGGTGGTTTTCATGGTGCTCCTTTCGCCTTTCGGCGTGTCATAAAGGGGAGGTTAGTTCGCTTCTGTCCGGATGGCTCGGGTCTGTCGGTGAATGGGGCTTAACCGTTACCGGAGCGCCGGTCAGGAGAGAAGCGGCTGAGTGGTCATGGTCTTCGCGTCGAACACGACCCGCTGCCGCGTGCGCTCGACGTCGGGGTCCGGAACCGGGATCGCTGACAGAAGCGCCTGAGTATAGGGATGCTGCGGGTGGTCGAACACGTCGTCGACATCGCCGTGCTCGACGAACTCGCCGAGATACATCACGGCAACGCGATCGGCGATGTGCCGGACCACGGACAGGTCGTGCGCCACGAAGAGGTAGGACAGGCCGAGTTTGACCTTGAGCTCGTCGAGCAGGTTGATCACGCCGGCCTGGATCGAGACGTCGAGTGCGGAGACCGGCTCGTCGAGCACGACGATCTTGGGATTGGTCGACAGCGCCCGAGCGATTCCGATTCGCTGTCGCTGCCCACCGGAGAAGGCGCTCGGGAAACGATCGAGGTGTGCGGGGTCGAGTCCGACGAGAGCCATGAGCTCTTGCACACGGACGTGCGCATCCGAACGGGAGGTGCCGATCGCGGTCATCGGCTCGGCGATGATGTCGGCGACCGTCATGCGCGGGTCGAGTGCGGCCATCGGGTCCTGGAACACGATTTGGATGTCGCGACGGAGCGCGCGCTCCTGGCGCCCGCTGCTGATGTCGTCGACACTCGTGCCCGCGATCACGATGTCGCCATCGCTCTGTCGCTCGAAGTCCATGATCTGCAGCAGAGTCGTCGTCTTGCCGGAGCCGGATTCGCCGACGATGGCCATGGTCTCGCCCTCGCGCACGTCGAAGCTGATGCCCTTCACCGCGTGCACTTCGCCGACCTTGCGCTTGAAGAGAGCGCCCTTCATCAGAGGGAAGGTCTTGGTCATGTTGCGGACCTCGAGCGTGATCGGACGATCTTCACGGGGCGTGCGCGTGAGATCGCTCTCGGGGATCACCGGGATCGGATACACGGGGATGCCGCCGATCAGGCCACCGTCTTCGATCTCCTGCGACCGGATGCAGGCCGCGCTGTGTGTCGCCGCGGAATCGGCCGATACAGGCAGCAGCTCCGGCTCCCTCTTCCGGCACGCGTCGATGACGATCGGGCAGCGGTCTGCGAACGGGCAGGCGTCGGGGAGATCGATCAGCAGCGGCGGGTTGCCCTTGATGGGGACCAGGGGCTGCTTCTCCGATTTGTCGACGCGGGGGATCGCGCCCAGTAGGCCGATCGAGTACGGCATCCGCGTGTGATGGAAGAGTTCCCGGGCCTCGGCTTGCTCGACGGGCTTGCCCGCATACATCACGATGACGTCGTCGGCCGTCCGAGCCACGACCCCCATATCGTGAGTGATCATGATGACCGCTGCACCGGTCTCGCTCTGCGCCTTCTCGATCAACTCGAGGATCTGGGCCTGGATCGTGACGTCGAGTGCGGTGGTCGGCTCGTCGCAGATGATGAGCTTCGGATTGTTGGCCATGGCGATGGCGATCACGACGCGTTGGCGCATACCCCCGGAGAACTCGTGGGGGAACGCCTTCATGCGCTTCTCCGGCTCGGGGATGCCGACGAGAGCGAGGAGCTCGACCGAGCGCTCCCAGGCGTCCTTCTTGGCGAGTTTGCGGTGCACCGTGAGGGCTTCGATCAGCTGGTCCCCGATGGTGAAGACCGGGGTGAGCGACGTGAGCGGGTCCTGAAAGACCATCGTCATGCCATTGCCGCGGATCATCGACATCTGCTTGTCGGTCTTGCCGAGGAGCTCTTGACCGTCGAACACGACAGAGCCGGTGACCTTCGCGTTCTCGTCGAGCAGTCCCATGATGGCGAGTGAGGTCACGGACTTTCCCGACCCCGACTCGCCGACGATTCCGAGGGTCTTGCCCGCCTCCAGATCGAAGGACACCCCTCGGACGGCGTCGACCCGTCCGGCCTCGGAGGGGAAGCTGACTCGGAGGTCGCGCACGGACAGGACGGTGGATGCGGTAGTGATACTCATGCGCGGCCTCCAGCCGCCGAAGTGGGATCGAGGGCGTCCCGTAGACCGTCGGCGACGAGCGCCATCGATACGGTGAGCAGAGTCAGAGCGGCCGCGGGGAAGTAGAACACCCAGGGAGCGCTGGTGATGGTGTTGGCGCCGCTGCCGATCAGGGATCCGAGCGAGACATCCGGGATCTTCACGCCGAAGCCGATGAAGGACAGCCCGGTTTCGGTCATCACGGCGGCCACGACGCCCAACGTGAAGTTGATCACGAGCAGTGAACCGATGTTGGGCAGCAGATGACGGAACACGATCTTCATGCCCCGCACGCCCATATAGCGTGCCGCGTGCACGTACTCGCGCTCGCGCAACGAGAGCGCCATTGTCCAGATGACTCGCGCCTGGAAGAACCATCCGACGAAGATCAAGGCGAGTGCGATGACTCGCCAGTCACCGCCCGCGGTGTTGGAGACGAGGGCGAGGATGAGGAACGTCGGAATGACCATCAGGAAGTGGATCACCAGAAGAGTTGATCGCTCGAGAGCGCCGCCGAAGTATGCCGCCGCCGTGCCGACGATTGCCGAGAGCGCGGTTGTTCCGACGGAAACCGTGAGCGCGATCATGAGCGAGCGTTGCAGGCCGATCGACACCTGCGCGAACAGATCGTTCCCGGCGGGGGTGGTGCCGAACCAGTGCTCGGCGGAGGGCCCAGTACCGAGGTTCAGGAAGTCGAGGAAAATGTGGTCGTACTTCGCCACCAGCGGGCCGATGATGGCGAAGAGAACGAGTGCGATGAAGATGAAGACGCCGACGACCGCTGGACGATTGCGCACGAACCGGCGGTAGTACAGCCCGAACACCGAGGTGCGCTTCCGCTGCGCGATGACGGGGGCAGAGACTTCGGACTCCGGGTGCAGTGTCGGGTCGATCATTTCGGTGCTCATGTCAACTCACTCTCACTCGAGGATCGAGGACCACGACAGCGATATCCGCCAGGACCGCACCGATGGCGGTGAGGACGGCGCCGAAGGCGGCGATGGCCACAACACCATGCACGTCGTTCTTGCTGATCGTGTCGACGAAGTACTTTCCCATCCCGTTCCAACCGAAGATCGTCTCGGTGAGGATGGCGCCGGTGAACACCGTCGGAATCGTGAAGGCCAGCTGCGTGGCGACCGGGATCAGGGAAGGGCGCAGCGCGTGCTTGCGGATGGCCTGCTGTTTGGTGAGGCCCTTGGCGCGCGCCGTGCGCACGTAATCCGCCTTGATGTTGTCGAGGAGGAGGGAGCGCTGCAGAAGGTGATAGCTCGCGTATCCGGTGAACACCAGCGCGATCGTCGGAAGGGTGAGGTGCTGGAGCTTGTCGACGATGAAGGGGAAGAAGCCGTCCACGTCTTTGCCACCCGCCCCCGTGACGTAGAAGACTCGGACGCCGACCCACTCGTTGAAGGCGATCGCCAAGAGAACGATGCCGAGCGCGGCCACGACGATGGGGACGTTCATCGTGATGATCGAGGTGGCCTGACCGATGCGGTCGCCCAGCTCGTACTGGCGCGAAGCCGTGTAGACACCGAGGCCGATTCCCAGGACGGCACCGAGGATGGTCGCGCCGATCACGAGCTCTCCCGAGATCAGTGCCCGATACGCGATCTGGTCGTTCACAGACTGACCGACCGGACTCTGGCCCCAGTCCCAGCGGAAGAGGATCCCGCTGAACCACGTCCACCACCGCTCGACCAGTGGAACCGTGTCGCTGAGATTCAGCGGCTCGAGCATGCGAGTGACTTCATCCGGGGAGAGTGGAGGTCGGCGACCCACGTAGTTGCTCCGCGGGTCCAGGAAAGACCAGGCGAGGAAGTAGGTGACATTGGTCGCCACGACGATCATGAGCAGCCAGCCCAGTGCTCGACGCAGCAGGTACTTGATCAAGGTCGGTATCTCTCTCTTCACCAGAGCCGAACGGGATCACCGTTGCGGATCCGATCAATGTGCTTCACTCCGGACGCGCCTCTTCGCACGTTCCGGTATACCAAAAAGATGTTACGGGGTCGTTTCCTCCGTGGAACTCGGTTCCACGCCGGAGACCTGGGCGACGTTACCACCGGATCGGCGGAATCGGGCATTAGGCCTCCCTCACCGTAGAATCGACGCAACATGTCCCCACGCGCTCTCACTCCGCTTCAGCCTGCCGCGACGCCCGCGACGCAGATCCGAAATTTCTGCATCATCGCGCACATCGATCACGGCAAGTCGACCCTCGCCGACCGCATGCTGCAGATCACCGGCGTCGTCTCCGACCGAGACATGCGCGCTCAGTACCTGGACCGCATGGACATCGAGCGTGAGCGCGGCATCACGATCAAGAGCCAGGCCGTGCGCATGCCGTGGGAGATCGAGGGCGAGACGTTCGCGCTCAACATGATCGACACCCCGGGCCACGTCGACTTCACGTACGAGGTCTCCCGCTCGCTGGCCGCGTGCGAGGGAGCGATCCTGCTCGTCGACGCGGCGCAGGGCATCGAGGCGCAGACCCTCGCGAACCTCTACCTCGCGCTCGAGAACGATCTGCACATCATCCCGGTGCTGAACAAGATCGACCTCCCGGCGGCCGATCCCGACAAGTACGCCAAGGAGCTCGCTTCGCTCATCGGCGGCAAGCCGGAAGACGTCCTCCGCGTCTCCGGCAAGACAGGTGTCGGCGTCGAGGCGCTGCTCGATCGACTCGTCAAGGAGATCCCCGCTCCGGTGGGTGACGCGGATGCTCCGGCGCGCGCGATGATCTTCGACTCCGTCTACGACGCCTACCGCGGCGTCGTCACCTACGTCCGCATGGTCGACGGCAGTCTGTCGCCGCGCGAGCGCATCCAGATGATGTCGACCGGCGCGAACCACGAGGCGCTCGAAGTCGGCGTGTCGAGCCCCGAGCCGATCCCGACCAAGGGACTCGGGGTCGGCGAGGTGGGGTACCTCATCACGGGCGTGAAGGATGTGCGACTGTCGAAGGTCGGCGACACCGTCACGTCGGCACGCAAGCCCGCGACCGACGCGCTGTCCGGATACACCGACCCCAAGCCCATGGTCTTCTCGGGCATCTATCCCATCGACGGCAGCGACTACGCCGAACTCCGCGAAGCCCTCGACAAGCTCAAGCTCTCGGATGCCTCCCTGCAGTACGAGCCGGAGACGTCGGTGGCTCTCGGTTTCGGTTTCCGCTGCGGCTTCCTCGGGCTGCTGCACCTCGAGATCATCACCGAGCGGCTCTCACGCGAGTTCGGACTCGACCTCATCACCACGGCGCCGAGCGTGATCTACGAGGTGCTGACCTCCGACACCGGCGAGACCGTGACGGTCACGAACCCGAGCGAGTACCCCGACGGCCGCATCGGCTCCGTGTCGGAACCGATCGTCAAGACCGCGATCCTGCTCCCGAAGGACTACGTCGGCACGGTCATGGAGCTCTGCCAGTCGCGTCGCGGCTCGCTGCTCGGCATGGAGTACTTCTCGGAGGAGCGCGTCGAGCTGCGCTACATGATGCCGCTCGGCGAGATCGTCTTCGACTTCTTCGACCAGCTCAAGTCCAAGACGCAGGGCTATGCCTCGCTCGACTACGAGCCCGCGGGGCAGCAGGAGGCCGACCTCGTGAAGGTCGACATCCTGCTCCAGGGCGAGAAGGTCGACGCGTTCAGCTCGATCGTCCACCGCGACAAGGCCTACGCCTACGGCACCATGATGGCCGAGCGTCTGCGCAAGCTCATCCCTCGCCAGCAGTTCGAGGTGCCGATCCAGGCGGCGATCGGTGCACGCATCATCGCTCGCGAGACGATCCGCGCCATCCGCAAGGACGTGCTCGCCAAGTGCTACGGCGGTGACATCACCCGCAAGCGCAAGCTCCTCGAGAAGCAGAAGGAGGGCAAGAAGCGCATGAAGATGGTCGGCCGCGTCGAGGTCCCCCAGGAGGCGTTCATCGCCGCGCTGTCGGGCGACGTCGAGGGCAAGGACAAGAAGTAGTGAGGCCGCTCCCGCCGTACATGCGCGGGGTGACGCGGCATCCGATCGTCGACGTGCCGGCAGGGATGCACCTGTCCGAGCGCAGCATCGCGGTCGCTCCGGAGGCTCAGGATGCCGTGCGCACGCTGATCCGCTCCTGGGAGTTCAAGCGTCGGGCGGGTTTCGACGGCCCGGCGTCCGCGCCGGTCGCGAACGCCGAGGGCGTGCTGGCCAAGCGTGTGCTCGGTATCCGATTCTCCGAACCGATCCGGGTGGTGTGGGCGGACGAGCGGGGTTTCGGGTACGAGACGCGCCCGGGTCATCCGATCTACGGAGAGGAATCGTTCGTGCTCGACGACGGCGTGTTCACCGCCCGTTCGATCTCGCGCCCCGCGACCCTCGCGTGGTGGTTGCTGTCGCCCGCGCTGAGGCTGATCCAGCGCCGCACCCACGCGCGGTACACCCGCATCGTCGCCGCCGAGGCGCGCGAGTGGGGTGTTCGTCCAGGCAACCGCCAGTAGGCTGGATCTCATGCGGCGCGGGAACTTCCGAGACGACACGGTGGACTATGCGGCCGTGGGTGCCACCCACGCGCCCGATCTGATGCAGTACCCGCCGGAGCGCAGCTTCCCGGCGGAGGAGTCCTGGCGGATCGGATCCGGAGCGGAGCGGTTCCAGACCGCCGGCGAAGCTCTGCTGTCGTGGACGGCGCAGCGCGCGGCCGGCCTCGCGATCGAAGACGTGCGCCCCGCGCCCGGCCCGGCGTACGCGGGCGTGAGCTTCGATGCCGAGGGCAACCCGATCGCCCCCAGCAAGCGCGACGTCGAGCCCCGTTACGATGCCGAAGGGACTCCGTTCGTGGGCCCGGGCATGACGCTGCGCGTGCGCGGTCGTCTGTCGGGCATGCGCGCGGATGCCGAGTTGCGTGTGATCTCGGTCACCGAGGAGGCTCGACGCATCGGTTTCGTGCTCGGCACCGTCGGCGGCTCGGTCGTCAGCGGCGAGGAGTCCTTCGACGTCGACTGGCGCGAGGACAACGACGAGGTCTGGTTCACGGTGCGCGCGTTCGACGCCCCCAACTCCCTGCTCTACCGAACGGTGCCGCCGCTCGTGAAGCGTCGCCGTCGCGAGCTCTTCGCCCGCTATCTCCGGGCGATCTCCCCGCTCTACGCGACCCCCCTCTGATGGCGGGGCCCCTTCCTCTCGGCGATCCCGCACCGTCCGACGGCCGCCTGCCGGCCGATCTGCCGATCGATCCCTCGGTTCCCTTCTCGGCGTACCTCCACATCCCGTTCTGCCGCGTGCGGTGCGGATACTGCGACTTCAACACCTACACCTCGAGCGAACTGCGCGGCGCCCGTCAGGAGGACTACGCCTCCACGCTGCTCGCCGAGATCGATCTCGCGCGAAACGTGCTCGACGAGGCGGGTGCGCTGCGCCCGATGGACACGGTCTTCTTCGGCGGGGGAACACCCACGCTGCTCCCCGCCGGCGATCTCGCGCTGATGCTCGGCGCCGCGGTCTCGGCCTTCGGCCTGGCCGAGGGCGCGGAGGTCACGGTCGAGGCCAACCCCGACACCGTCACGCCGGAGGTCGCCCGCACACTCGCGGATGCCGGGGTGACGCGTCTCTCGATCGGCATGCAGTCGGCGGTGCCGCACGTGCTCGCCGCGCTCGACCGCACGCACGACCCCGACAACGTGCGCACGGCCGTCGCCGCGGCGAAGGAGGCCGGGCTCGCGGTCAGCGTCGATCTGATCTACGGCGCGCCGGGCGAGTCCCTCGCCGACTGGGAGGCGTCGCTGGATGCGGCCCTCGAACTCGACTCCGATCACATCTCGGCGTACGCGCTCATCATCGAGGACGGCACGAAGCTCGCTCGCCAGATCCGGCGTGGCGAGGTGCCGACGCCCGACGACGATCTGCAGGCCGACATGTACGAGCTGGCCGATCGCCGCCTCGCCGCGGCGGGCTTCGAGTGGTACGAGGTGAGCAACTGGGCCCGCAGCGACGCACAGCGCTCGCGTCACAACCTCGCCTACTGGCGGGGGAGCGACTGGTGGGGCTTCGGGCCGGGGGCGCACAGCCACGTCGCGGGACTCCGCTGGTGGAACGTCAAGCATCCAGCGGCGTACGCGCAGCGGCTGTCGGCATCCGATTCTCCGGCGGCCGGCACCGAGCGTCCGGACGAGGGCGCACGGATGCTCGAACGGGTGCTGCTGCAGAGCCGCCTCGTCGAGGGCATCGCGGTGGCCGACCTGCCGGTCGGCAATCGCGCGAACGTCGCGGGTCTCATCGCCGACGGTCTCGTCGACGCCCGCGCCGCGGTGCAGGGTCGGGTGCAGTTGACGCTGCGCGGACGGCTCCTGGCCGATGCCGTCGTGCGCGAGCTCACCGACTGACGCGGGACCGAGGCGGTCAGCTCCGGGCCGGGAGCAGATCCATTCCGGCGGTGCGCCGCTGGGGGAGCGTGCCGCTCGTCGTGTCGAACACTCGTGTCGTGAGGTCGGCGCCGTACGCCGCCCAGCCGGGTGAACCTGTCGTGACGAACGAGATCCAGGCGGCGTGCATCTCGTCGGCGAGAGCCTGGGGTGCGTCGGCGCCCGCGAGGCGCTGCGCCTCGGCATCCGCCAGACGATCGAAGACGAATCCGAGCTCGAGAGCGTGCGCGGCACGCAGGTCGCGCACCGGACTCGGCCACGCGAACTCGTAGACGAAGGTGAGCGCGGGGCGGGCGCGCGCCGCGCGCGAGAGTGGCGCGCGCAGCATCACGTCGGTCGCCAGCTGTCCGAAGATCTCGCCGGTGGATGCCTTCGGGAACGCCTTCCGGTACTCGGATACGGCTCGGCGCGGGATTCCCAGGGCCAGACGGGCGATGAAGAGCTTGAGCGGGCGGATCTCGGCGAGGGTCTCGGGTGTGAACCAGAGCCGGTACTCATCGGTGTTGCTGCCGATGAGCAGCGGCGTGTCGATGGTCGGCAGGACCTCGTGAGGCGAGCGCGGAAGGCTGTCCGGATCGATCGCGAATTGGAACCCCGGCGCTCCGCCCAGCGGCGACGAACCCGCGGACTGCGCGCGACGCGCCTCCAGCAGCTTCTCGGGAGGGACGGACACGAACGACGCACGATCGGCGCGGATGCCGAGCCGCTTCGCGAGAGCCGCGGTCACCCGCCCCGCCTTCTGCGGCGGCTGCGCCTCCAACGGG
Organism: Microbacterium sp. USHLN272; assembly: GCF_037149655.1. NCBI lineage: Bacteria > Bacillati > Actinomycetota > Actinomycetes > Micrococcales > Microbacteriaceae > Microbacterium > Microbacterium sp. USHLN272. Next base: position 213,859 of record NZ_JBBCRA010000001.1, read on the forward strand.
CCGGACTCGATGATCGCGCGCGCGACGAGGGTGCGGGAGTCGTCGCGCGCGAGAAGGCCCGCGACGATCGCGCCTCCGGCCGATTCGCCCATGAGGGTGATACGTGCGGGGTCGCCGCCGAACGCGCCGATCTCGCGATGCACCCACTCGAGAGCTGCGGCCGCGTCCCGGAGGCCGAGATTGCGCGGGGCGTCGTCGAGCACCGAGAAACCCTCCGAGCCGAGGCGGTAGTTGATCGACACGAAGACGATCCCTGCGGCGGCGAAGCCGGCCCCGTCGTAGAGCGGAAGCGCCGCGGTGCCGCGCTCGAGCGCTCCGCCGTGGATCCACAGCAGTACCGGGGCGCGCTCGGCATCCGTCGGCGCCCAGACGTTGGCGGTCAGGATGTCGTCACCGTCGATCCTGACCGATCCGAGCAGCTCGCCGATCGCGCCGGGATACGGCGACTGCGGGGCCGTGGGCCCGAAGGCCGTGGCGGGACGCACGCCGGTCCACGGAGTCGCCGGCCGCGGTTCCCGGAACCGGTTCTCGCCGAAGGGAGGGGCGGCGTAGGGGATGCCGAGGAACCGGGATACCCTGCCCTCGCTCGATCCCTCGACGATTCCGGTGGACAGCTCGGCGGTGGGGGCGGTCATGGTCGTCATCCTAGGGCGGAGCCCCGACCTCCGACGAGACGAGCCGCGGGCGGGGTAGGATTGGCACTCTGAACGTCCGAGTGCCAACGGAAGGGAAGGGCGATGGTCACAGAGCGAGGACTCCAGGTTCTCCGCGCGATCGTGCAGGACTACGTCGAGACCCACGAACCCGTCGGCAGCCGTTCCATCGTGGACCGCCACTCCTTCGGGGTCTCCGCAGCCACGATCCGCAACGACATGGCGCTCCTCGAGGACGAGGAGCTCATCACCGCGCCGCACACCTCGTCGGGCCGCGTGCCCACCGACAAGGGGTACCGCGTCTTCGTCAATCATCTCGCCCAGCTGCGCCCGCTCTCGTCCGCTCAGCGAACGGCGATCGAGTCGTTCCTGGCGGCGCCGAGCGATCTCGACGACCTGATGGTGCGCACCGTGCGCGTGCTGACGCAGCTGACGGGTCAGGTCGCGCTCGCGCAGTACCCGTCGTTCGCCCGTGCGCACCTCACCCACATCGAACTCGTGCCGCTCGCCCCGACCCGCATGCTTGTCGTGCTCGTCACCGACGCCGGCGGCGTCTCGCAGCGGATGGCCCCGTTGCCGATCGAGATCGACGACGGTGATGCGATCATGCTTCGCGCGCGGCTCTCCGCCCTGCTCACGGGGCAGGCGGTCAGTGACGCGGCCGACCGTCTGCAGACGCTGCTGGCGGCGCCCGAGGCCGCTCCCGGCGATGCCGCACTGCGGGCTCTCGCCACCGTGATCGTCGACGAGCTGGGTACGTTCCGTCAGGAGCGCCTGGTGATGGCGGGGGCCGCGACGCTCGCGCGTCGCGAGCAGGACTTCCGCGGAAGCATCCATCCGCTGCTCGAGGCGATCGAGGAGCAGGTGACGCTCCTGCGGCTCATGAGCGAGATGGTCACCGACGAGCACGGCCTCGCGGCCAGCATCGGCACCGAGAACGCCCCGTTCGGGCTGGGCGAGGCGTCGATCGTCGCGAGCAACTACGCCGCCCCCAGCGGCACGGCGCGGGTCGGCGTGATGGGGCCGACGCGCATGGACTATCCGAGCAATCTCGCGGCGGCGCGGGCCGTGGCCCGTTACCTGACGCGGATGCTCGACGAAGACGAGACGAGCCGCTGAGCGGCCGTCGACGAAGAACAACGCAGAAAGGCGATCGTGGCGGACCACTATGAGGTTCTCGGGGTGTCCCGGGACGCTTCCACCGACGAGATCAAGAAGGCGTATCGGCGCCTCGCGCGTCAGCTGCACCCGGATGTGAATCCGGGCGAGGACGCGGCGGAGAAGTTCAAGCTCGTCACGCACGCGTACGACGTGCTCAGCGACGACGATTCCCGCCGCCGCTACGACATGGGCGGGGGAGACGGCGCGGCCGGGAACTTCGGCGGAGGTTTCGGCGGCTTCGGCGACATCTTCGAGACGTTCTTCGGCGCGGGACAGGGTGGAGGGCGTGCGCGCCCGCGTTCCCGCCGCGAACGGGGGCAGGACGCGCTGGTGCGGGTCACCCTCGACCTCGGCGACGTCGTCTTCGGTGTGCATCGCGACATCGAGGTCGACACCGCTGTGCTCTGCGAGACATGCCAGGGTTCCTGCTGCCAGGAGGGCACGTCGCCCGTCACCTGCGACATCTGCGGCGGCTCCGGACACGTCCAGCGCACGGTGCGCAGCCTGCTCGGCAACGTCGTCACCTCGCAGCCCTGCGGCACGTGCGAGGGCTACGGCACGACCATCCCGTACCCGTGCGGTACCTGCGGCGGTCAGGGGCGCGTGCGCTCTCGTCGTACCGTCTCGCTCGACATCCCCGCCGGCGTCGAGACCGGCCTGCGCCTGCAGCTGCCCGGCTCCGGTGAGGTCGGTAAGGCCGGCGGCCCGAACGGCGACCTGTACGTCGAGGTCACGGTCAACCCGCACGCGGCGTTCAGCCGTGACGGAGACGACCTGCTCGCGACGCTCGAGGTGTCGATGACCGATGCGATCCTCGGCACCGAGACCTCGATCCAGGGCCTCGACGGTGCGGTGGATCTCGAGGTGCGCGCGGGCGTGCAGTCCGGCGACGTGCTCACGATCAAGGGACGCGGCATCACGCCGCTGCGCGGTTCGCAGCGGGGTGATCTGCGCGTCGGCGTGCAGGTGGTGACTCCGACCAAGCTCGACTCCGCGCAGCGGGCGCTCATCGAGGACTTCGCGAAGAAGGCGAAGGCTCCGGGGCCCCAGCTGGCGCAGTTCCAGCAGGGTCTCTTCTCCAAGCTCCGCGACCGCTTCCGCACGCACTGAGCCATGGCGCTGCATTTCCTCGTCGAAACGTCGTCGGATGCCGAGCCCGGCGACCTCGTGTCGCTGACCGGTGCCGAGGCGAAGCATGCGGCGGTCGTCCGTCGCCTCCGCGTGGGGGAGCAGGTGACGATCGGTGACGGTCGGGGCGTCTGGCTCCAGGGCGTCGCCGAGGAGGTCGCTCCCGCACGAGTGGACGTGCGGATCTCCGATCGGGCCGTGCACCCGTCGCCGACCCCGCGCATCGTCCTCGCGCAGGCGCTCGCGAAGGGTGATCGCGACGAGCTCGCGGTGCAGGCCGCCTGCGAGCTGGGCGTCGACGAGATCGTGCCCTGGCAGGCGAGCCGGAGCGTCTCCCGCTGGGAGGGGCCCAAGGCCGTGAAGGGCCGTGAGCGGTGGGCGACGATCGTTCGCGAGGCCGCCAAACAGGCTCATCGGCCGTGGGTTCCCGAGGTCGCGGCTCCCGCGAGCACGGGGGAGCTGGCGACCCGCGCGGGCGCGGAGCGCGTGCTGATCCTCGACCCGTCGGCGACGACCCGGCTGTCGGAGATCACCGCGGACGACCGCGACATCGTGCTGGTCGTCGGACCCGAGGGCGGCGTCTCGGACGACGAGATCGCCCGGTTGACCGCGGCGGGCGCCGAGCGGGTGCTGCTGGGAGACACGGTGCTGCGCACCTCGACGGCCGGACCCGCGGCGATCGCGGTGCTCTCCGTCGCCCTCCGGCGCTGGTGAGCGCACCGCCGTGCCGGCGGACCCCGCCGCTAGACTGGGAACATGAGCGAACCCTCGATCTTCACGCGCATCCTGAACGGTGAGATCCCCGCAGAGGTCCTCGGTGAGACCGAACGCGTGTTCGCCATCCGTGACATCGCGCCCCAGGCGCCGGTCCACCTCCTGGTGATCCCGAAGACCGCGGAGTACCGCGACGTCGCCGAGATCGCGGCGGGCGACCCGACGCTGCTCGCCGAGATGGTCTCCTTCGCGAAGGAACTCGCCGCGCAGCACACCGACGACGGCGACTACCGCCTCGTCTTCAACTCCGGCCCGAACGCCGGACAGACCGTGTTCCACGTCCACGCCCACGTGCTGGGCGGGGGACTGAACGAGAAGAGTGTCGGTGCCTGAAAACCACGACCAGAGTCCTGAGATCCCGGAACGCCGCAGCGGAGCATCCGCTCCGGAGTCCGTCGAGAAGATCTACGCCGACGGCGTCGCGATGGTGCAGCTGCTCGGTCCGCAGGACCGGCTCCTGCGGATGCTCGAGAAGGAGCACCGCGATGTGCAGGTCCTCGTGCGCGGCAACGAGATCACGCTCAGCGGTTCGGCATCGGCGGTCGCCGCGGCGAAGACGCTCGTCGAGGAGCTGCTCCAGATGACCCGGGGCGGCGCCGATCTGGCTCCGAGCGACGTCACCAGCTCCGCCCGGATGCTCCGCGACGGGGGACCTCGTCCGAGCGAGGTGCTCGGCGAGGCGATCCTGTCGACCCGCGGCAAGGTCATCCGCCCGAAGACTCTCGGGCAGAAGGAGTACGTCGACGCGATCGAGGAGAACACGATCGTCTTCGGCATCGGTCCCGCCGGAACGGGCAAGACCTACCTGGCGATGGCCAAAGCGGTGCAGGCACTGCAGCGCAAGGAGGTCACGCGGATCATCCTCACCCGCCCCGCCGTCGAGGCGGGCGAGCGCCTGGGCTTCCTGCCCGGCACCCTGACCGACAAGATCGACCCCTACCTGCGACCGCTCTACGACGCGCTCAACGAGATGATGGACCCGGAGATCGTGCCGCGGCTCATGGCCACGGGAACGATCGAGGTCGCGCCGCTCGCCTACATGCGCGGTCGCACGCTCAACGACTCGTTCGTGGTGCTCGACGAGGCGCAGAACACCACCCCCGAGCAGATGAAGATGTTCCTGACGCGTCTCGGGTTCGGCACGAAGATGGTCGTCACCGGCGACATCACCCAGGTCGACCTCCCGCAGGGCTCGTCCGGTCTGCGCATGGTGACCCGCGTGCTCGGCGACATCGACGACATCCATTTCTCCCGACTGACCAGCGACGACGTGGTGCGCCACTCGCTCGTCGGCCGCATCGTCGACGCCTACAGCGAGTACGACGAGAAGCGCACGGCGCAGCGGTTCGAGCGCGAGCAGGCCGCCGAGTTCGCGAACCGCGCCGACCGACGTGGCGCGCAACGACCCGGTCCCCGTGACCGCATGCCGAAACGAGGACTCTCATGATCGAGATCAACAACGAGTCGGCGATCGACGTCGACGAGACCGTGCTGCAGCGGTTGACCGACCACAACCTCGCTCAACTGCACGTGAGTGCGGATGCCGAGGTCGCGATCGTTCTCGTCGACGAGGGCGCCATGGAAGCGCTGCACGTGCAGTGGATGGACGAGCCCGGTCCCACCGATGTGCTCAGCTTCCCGATGGACGAACTGCGCCCCGGCACCGAGGATCGTCCGACCGCTCCCGGTCTGCTCGGAGACATCGTGCTCTGCCCGCAGGTCGCCGAGACTCAGGCCCAGGCCGCCGGGCACACCCTGATGGACGAGCTCATCCTGCTCACCACGCACGGCCTGCTCCACCTGCTCGGCTACGACCACGCCGAGCCCGATGAGGAGCGTGAGATGTTCGGCCTGCAGAAGGAGCTCATCCAGAGCTTCGCCGCGGCCGAGCGTCGGCGATGACGCTCGTCGCCGTCTCCCTCCTCGCCGCCGCCGTCCTCCTCGTCGCCTTCGGCGGCTTGATGTCGGCGATCGACGCCGCGTTCAGCGTGCGGTCGCGCGCCGACCTCGAGGAGATGGGCACCGAGGGGCGCAACGCCGCTCAGCTCGCGCGCATCGCCGCCGATCCCGACGCCCACGTCAACTCCGTCGCCTTCATCCGCGTGCTCGCCGAGGTGACGGCGGCCGTGCTCGTCACGGTCGCGTTCACCTCGCTGTTCGACAACATCTGGTGGGCGATGCTCGCCGCCGCCGTGCTCATGACCGGCATCACGTTCGTGCTGGTCGGTGCGAGCCCGCGCACGGTCGGACGTCACCGCGCCGACGGGCTGCTGCGTGCGAACGCCCCGATCGTGCGCGGCCTGCGCATCATCCTGGGCCCGATCGCGCAGGGGCTCGTCCTCCTCGGCAACCGCGTGACGCCGGGCGCCGGACGCAGCTCCTTCTCGTCCGAGGAGCAACTGCTCAGCATGGTCGACGAGGCGGCGTCGAACGACCTCATCGAGGCCGACGACCGCGACCTCATCCACTCCGTGTTCGACTTCACCGACCAGTTCGTGCGCGCCGTCATGGTGCCGCGCACCGAGATGGTCACCGTCGATGCCACGGCGTCGACCAGCGAGGCGATGGAACTCTTCCTCAACCGAGGGGTGTCGCGCATGCCCGTGGTCGACGACGAGGCGGACGACGTCGTGGGCGTGCTCTACCTCAAGGACCTCGTGCAGTTCGCCTACCGTGACGAGGGTGCCTGGCGCGGAGCGTCCATCCGCCCCATTTCGCGGCCTGCGACCTTCGTTCCCGAGTCGATGCGCGCCGAGACGCTCCTGCAGCAGATGAAGCGCGATGCGGTGCACGTCTGCCTGGTGATCGACGAGCACGGCGGGATCTCGGGACTCGTGACGCTCGAGGACCTCATCGAGGAACTCGTCGGTGAGATATCGGACGAGTACGATCGGGTATCCGCCGAATTCTTCGACCTGGGCGACGGGCGCTACCGCGTGAGCTCCCGCCTCTCGCTCGAGGACGTGGGCGATCTGTTCGGGCTCGAACTGGAGGACGAGGACGTCGACTCGATCGGCGGCCTCCTCGGCAAGGCGCTCGGGCAGGTTCCGCAGCCCGGTGCGACGGCCGTCGTCGACGGGCTCGTTCTGACGGGCGGCGCGTCCCGAGGACGCGGCAGAGGGATCGCCACGGTGTTCGTGGAGAGAGCAGCGCGTGGCGAGGATGCTGCGGACGACGAAGGAGAACGACACGATGACTGAGCAGAACCGAAGCGGGTTCGTGACCTTCGTCGGCCGACCGAACGTCGGGAAGTCGACTCTCACGAACGCCCTGGTCGGCGAGAAGATCGCGATCACCAGCGAGAAGCCGCAGACGACCCGGCGCGCGATCCGCGGCATCCTCAACCGCCCCGACGGCCAGCTCGTGATCGTCGACACCCCCGGCATCCACAAGCCGCGGACGCTCCTCGGCGAGCGTCTGAACGATCTCGTCGAGCAGGTGCTCGGCGACGTCGACGTGATCGGCTTCTGCGTCCCGGCCACCGAGAAGATCGGCCCGGGCGATCGGCGGATCGCCGCCTCGCTCGACGGATACCCGCGCGCGAAGAAGGTCGCGATCGTCACGAAGACGGATGCCGCGGGACGCGACGAGATCACCGAGCGCCTTCTCGAGGTCGATGCGCTGCGCGAGGACTGGGCGGCTGTGGTCCCGCTCTCGGCGCTCACGCGCGATCAGCTCGACGTGCTCTCGGATCAGATCCTGGCCCTCATGCCCACGGGGCCGGCGCTGTACCCCGAGGGCATCACGACCGACGAGTCGCAGGACGACCGGATCGCGGAGTACATCCGCGAGGCCGCGCTCGAGGGTGTGCGCGATGAACTGCCGCACTCGATCGCGGTGGTCGTCGACGAGGTGGCCCCGCGTGAGGGCAGCGACCTCACCGATGTGCACGCATCGATCATCGTCGAGCGAGACAGTCAGAAGGCGATCATCATCGGGCACAAGGGCAAGCGCCTACGTGACGTGGGTGCGCGCGCCCGCGCGCAGGTCGAGGAGCTCCTCGGCACCCGCGTGTTCCTCGCCCTCCACGTGAAGGTCGCGAAGGAGTGGCAGCGCGACCCGAAGCAGCTGGGCCGGCTCGGATTCTGACATGATTTCCCGAGGGACTCAGGCGGCGTGCGCGGGACCGCCACCCCCGAGCGCATGATCACCGGCAGCGACGACCCGAAATCGCTGCGGGACGAGGTCTTCTCCACGGTCTTCGACGCTCATTGGGCGGCGATCCGTCACCACATCGAAGGCGTCGTCGTCGATGACGGCGAGGTCACCCAGATCGTCTCTGAGGTCTTCGTGACGGCCTGGGCTCGACTGGATCCGCGCAAGCCGATGGGGCGCGTGTGGCTCCTGCGCGCCGCCGATCGTGCGCTGCGCGCGCGCTCGCACGGCGCGAGCACCCGATCGAGCACGGCGGCAGCGGTGCACGAGGGGATCCGCGGTCCGCGCGACGAGGCGGATGCGACCGAGCAGGCGGCCGTTCTGCGTGCTCTCTCTGTACTCCCGGCCCGCGAGAGGCGTATCATCGTGCTCACGTACTGGGATGGGTTGTCGGTGGGGGAGATCGCCGAACTCGCGCGGATCTCCGTGGCCCGTGTGCGCAAGACGTTGCTTCGCGCACAGGAACACGTGCGCGAAGCGCTGAGATCGGAGGGGGTGATCGTCGATGACTGACAGTGCTCTGCTCGAGCGCGTGCTCACCGACGCCGACCCGGCGCGCACACCGCGGGAATCCGCACCCGACCTGCGAGCCATCGCGTTGCGGGATCGGATCCTGCGCGATACGCGCGCCCCGCGCCAGCGCCGCGCGGTCGTCGCCGGATGGGCGTCGGGGCTCACCGTCGCTGCGGCATCCGCCGTCGTCGCGGTCGCCGTCATGGTTCCGCAGAACGCGGCCGTGGCCGGCACACCCCTCCCGCTCGAGTTCGATGCCGGCGGAACGGCCGCTCAGATTCTCGACGACGCGCAGGCCGCCCTCGCGACGAGCGACGGACCCGCCGGAGCGGAACGCGCCGTCCAGTCCGCATCGTGGTCGTTCGCGGTGGACATGGGCACCCGCGAGACCGAGGTCGTGCCGCAGCTCGTGACGACGACCTGGAATCCGGATCTGTCCGGGCGAACGGTCGCGATCGAGGGCGTGCCTTACGATCCCGCGGATGCCGCCGCGAACGTCGGCTCCGAGATCTCGAGCAGCGGCGAGGTCGCGTGGGAGCTCGATATGGCGCCGGGCGAGTTCGCCGCGCCCGTCGTCGACATGCCCGCTGCCACGCCGGACAACATGCGGGCGGTGCTCGAGGCCTACTGGTTGCCGAGCGATCCGACCGGCTTCGACGTCGTCGCCGCGATCAGCTCGGCCAAGGGGCAGTGGACGCTCACGAACGCCCAGGAGTCCGAGATGCTCGGCATCCTGGAGCAGGTGCCGGGGGTCGAGGCGTTGGGCACCTCGACCGATCGACTGGAGCGACCCGTGACCGCGCTGCGCGTCCCGTCACCGGACGGCACCTCGAGCGATGTCGTCCTGCTCTCCGCCGACACCGGGCGCATCGTCGGTGTCGAGCGCACCAACCTCCTCGACAACGAGGCGTTCGCCGCGGGCGCCATCATCTCGTACCAGCTCTGGGACATCGAAGGGATTCTGTGATGAGGCCTCCCCGTGCCGTGTTCTCGGCCCTGATCGTCGCCGGCCTGCTCGTGGTAGCCACCCCCGCTGCGGCTTCCGCCGCGACCGGGGGAGACGAGGTCGATCCGCAGATCGCGCAGATGCTCGACGAGATTCCCGGGGGCGTGCTCATCGACGCGCATCGCGCGGTCTGGCCGGCGCTCGACATGGAGGTCACGGTTCCGTCGGGCCCGGGTGGGCTCTTCGCCCGCGCCGCCGTGGGAAACTGCGCGTCCGGACGGATCTGCGCCTTCAGCGCCGGCTCGCTGTCGGGGACGAGCGTGTCCTGGGGCACGTGCGGAACGCTCACGGTGCCGAGCGGTTTCGTGCCCCGATCCCTCGCCAATGCCCGGAGCTCCGGCTACGCCCAGGCGCGCAACAGCGCGGGCGGCGTGCTCGCGACGGCGAACGCCGGTGGATGGGTGAACGTCGGCGGGACGGCGAAGACGGTCCGCTGCGTCCTCTGAGCCCATCGTCCTCCTAGGACGCGTCGAACTCGTTCAGAGCGGGGAGGACGATGACCGTGCCGTCACCGTACTCCGCGTCGACCGCCCGCTGGAGCTGTCCGTCGTCCCAGACGACCTGCACCCAGACGTAGCCGCGCTCGGTCCAGAGGGTCAGTGCGTCGCTGCCGAGGCGTGAGCTCAGATCGTCCTGGATCTCCGTCAGCTCGGCGGCGGTCGCATCTCCCTCGATGCCTCCGGTCGGATCGTCGGGTCGCTCCGGGTCGTACAGGGCCAGCAGCACGGGCGGGTCGGTGACGGTGATGCTCTCGCCGTCGTACCGTCCGGTCACCGCGTAGGCGCCCCAGGTCGTCTTACCGCTGGTCTCGCTCCCGTCGACGCCGTCCCAGCTCCATCCGATGAGCGGCACACCCGTGCACTGCGGCGGGTACGACTCGGCGACGCCGCCGAGGCACAGTTGCACCTCTCCGTCGACGTCGAGCACCGTGCCGGTGCCGCGCACGCGTCCCGTCGGCGGCTCGGAGACGATGCCTGAGAAGTCCTGCGCCTGAGGGTCGGCGCTGCTCGTCGGTGACCCACCCGCGCCGGGACCCGTCGCGCAGGCGGTCAGGGTCGACGCGAGCGCCGTCGCGAGGGCAGCGGACCAGAGGAGATGGCGACGCAGTGGTGTGCTCATACCCACCAGTGTCGTCGAGACGGCGTTCGTCTCACGTGCACGGCGGACGGGGCATCCTGCTAGCATGACCACATGCCTTTCGGCGGTCTGCTTCTTCTTAGCTGCCGCGACGAGTCCTAAGAGCTAGGGCCTTCCTCGTCGCGGCGCTTGTGTTGGCCCGTACATTCTGACGAAGAGAAGAAGCCCATCATGCAGAACACGCAGCGCCCCTCCGGGATGCCGATCCACAAGTACCGGCCGTTCCACGAGCAGATCACCGTCGACCTCCCGGACCGCACCTGGCCCGATGCCCGCATCACGACCGCGCCGCGCTGGTGCGCCGTCGACCTCCGTGACGGTAACCAGGCTCTCATCGACCCGATGTCGCCCGAGCGCAAGCGCGTGATGTTCGAGCTCCTGGTGAACATGGGATACAAGGAGATCGAGGTCGGCTTCCCGTCGGCCAGCCAGACGGACTTCGATTTCGTCCGCCAGCTGATCGAAGAGAACCTGATCCCTGACGACGTCACGATCCAGGTGCTGACCCAGGCGCGCGAGCACCTGATCGAGCGCACCTACGAGTCGATCGCCGGCGCGAAGCAGGCCATCGTCCACCTGTACAACTCGACGAGCGTGCTGCAGCGCGAGGTCGTCTTCCGCACCGACAAGCAGGGCATCATCGACATCGCCCTCGAGGGTGCACGACTCTGCCGCGAGTTCGAGAAGCGCATCCCCGAGACGCAGGTCTACTACGAGTACTCGCCCGAGAGCTACACGGGTACCGAACTCGAGTTCGCCGCCGACATCTGCAACCAGGTGATCGAGGTCTTCGAGCCGACGCCCGACCGCAAGGTCATCATCAACCTGCCCGCCACGGTCGAGATGGCATCGCCGAACGTGTACGCCGACTCGATCGAGTGGATGAGCCGGCACCTGAACCACCGCGAGAACGTGATCCTCTCGCTGCACCCGCACAACGATCGCGGGACCGCGATCGCCGCGGCCGAGCTCGGCTACATGGCCGGTGCCGACCGCATCGAGGGATGCCTGTTCGGCAACGGGGAGCGCACGGGAAACGTCGACATCGTCGCACTCGGCATCAACCTGTTCACGCAGGGGATCGACCCGCAGATCGACTTCAGCGACATCGACCAGGTCAAGCGCACGGTCGAGTACTGCAACCAGCTGCCGGTGCCCGAGCGCAGCCCCTGGGCGGGAGACCTGGTCTTCACCGCGTTCAGCGGGTCGCACCAGGACGCGATCAAGAAGGGCTTCGAGGCAATGGCCGTGCGGGCCGACGCCGAGGGCGTCACGGTCGACGACATCGAATGGGCGGTGCCCTACCTGCCGGTCGATCCGAAGGATCTGGGTCGTTCCTATGAGGCCGTCATCCGCGTCAACTCGCAGTCCGGAAAGGGTGGCGTCGCCTACCTGCTGAAGGCCGACCACGCGATCGACCTGCCGCGCAAGCTGCAGATCGAGTTCTCCGGCGTCGTGCAGACGAAGACGGATGCCGAGGGCGGTGAGGTCACGAGCGACCAGATCTGGTCGATCTTCAACGACGAGTACCTGCCGGCCGCATCGAGCGAGGACAAGTGGGGGCGCTTCGAACTGCTCGCCACGCAGACCCGCAGCGACATGTCGGGTGACGTGGTGCTCGACGTCACTCTCCGTGACGACGACCAGCAGGTGGCTGTCGCGGGGAACGGCAACGGACCGATCGCCGCCTTCATCGAGGTGCTGCGCGCGCAGGGCTTCGACATCACGCTCTACGACTACGTCGAGCACGCTCTCAGCGCCGGCGGCGACGCGCAGGCCGCAGCCTATGTCGAGCTGCAGATCGGCGATCAGCGCCTGTGGGGCGTCGGCATCGACGGCGACATCTCGACCGCGTCGCTCAAGGCCATCGTGTCGGGTGTGAACCGCTCGATCCGCGCTCGGCAGGGCGAGCTCGCCGCCGTCTGAGCGGTTTCGTGACGCGACCCTTCGTCTCGTCGCTCCGTTCCTCGCTCAGGGACCGGTTTCAGGCCGGTTCCTGAGCGAGCGGAGTTCGCAGTCGGGCCCGGTTCCTGAGCGAGCGGAGCGAGACGAAGGGCGCTTCCCGGCCCCCTTCCGCGCATTGGGGATCACTGCGCTGCCCGCAGGACTTCGCGGGTGAGTACGCTGTGGCCATGACCCGGCAGAAGCCCGACGAGATTCACGAGTTGCGTCGTCGCCTCGACGAGGTCCGCCGTCTCCATCACGAGGCGTGGCTGGGCGGCATGAGTCTCGGAGGAGGACTCGCACTACGTGACACGCAACTTCGCCTGGAAGAGGAGGGGCGGGACCTCGAGGCTCGTCTGATCGAGCTCGGCGAGGACCCGTCGGACGGGAAGCGGAGACTGCTCTGAAGGATGTCCGGCGCGCCACCCGAAGATCCGAGATGGCGTATGGCCGTGATGCCGGTGGGCGTTGACGGACCACGAGCGCGCGAATGCGTCAGCGAGGCCTCAGGGCTTGACGATCGGGATCGCCCCGGTCTCGGCGGCGACCTTGCGGCGGTAGAGGCGCCGTTGCTCGGGCAACGAGACGTCGAAGCTCACCGCGAGCACGCGGATCACCGCGGTGACGGCGATGCCGATGACCGCCGCGAGGGGGATCGACATGCCCAGGGCGTGCGCGATGACGATGAACGCGCATCCGCCACCGGCGGCCACGGCGTACAGCGAGCCGACGTGCATGATCGCGGTCGGCAGGCCCATGAGCATGTCGCGCAGCACGCTGCCGCCGACCGCTGCGCAGACGCCGATGAAGACGGCGGGAACCTCGGGGATGCCGAGGGCGAGGGCTTTGCTCGTGCCGAAAGCGCCGAACATGCCGATGACGATCGCGTCGAGCCCGACGATCACCTTGTTCAGACGTGTGAAGAGCCCGGCGAGCAGCATTCCGAAGAGTGCGGCTCCGGTCGCCGTCACGAGGTACCACTGGTTCTGCAGTGTCGCCGGGGTCTGCCCGAGCAGGATGTCGCGGATGAGACCGCCGCCCATCCCGATCATGATCCCGATGATCGCGACGCCGAGCCAGTCGAGGCGTCGCTGACCCTGGAAACCGGAGGCGAACAGGGCTCCCTGGACGCCGCCGAGCCCCACGCCCAGCAGATCCGCCCAGAACGGGATGATGAAGAGCGGTTCGGTCACCCGTCCATTGTCTCGCACGGAGGATAATCGAGGGATGCCCACCTATCGAGACGAAGCGGTGATCCTGCGCACCCACAAGCTGGGGGAGGCGGATCGCATCGTCACGATGCTGTCGCGGCAGCACGGCAAGATCCGCGCGGTCGCGAAGGGTGTGCGGCGCACATCGTCGAAGTTCGGCTCGCGGCTCGAGCCGTTCATGGTCGCGGACGTGCAGCTCTATCGGGGGCGCTCGCTCGACATCGTGCAGCAGGCGGAGTCGCTCGGCTCCTACGGCGCCGACATCGTCGCGCACTACGAGCGTTTCACCGCCGCCAACGCGATGGTCGAGACGGCAGATCGGTTGAGCGATGCCGAGGCGACTCCCGATCAGTACCTGCTGCTCGTCGGCGGTCTGCGCGCGCTGTCACGAGGTGAACACGCCCCCCGCAGCATCCTCGATTCCTACCTCCTGCGCGTCATGGCCCTGTCGGGGTGGGCACCCTCGTTCGGCGAGTGCGCCCGATGCGGTACTCCCGGCCCGCACTCGACCTTCGTCGTTCAATTGGGTGGCCTGGTGTGCACGTCGTGCGCGCCGGCGGGCAGCCCGCGCATCGGCGAGAAGGCGCTGGGTCTGCTGCGCGCGCTCATGGCCGGCGAGTGGGATGCCGTCGACGCGGCGTCCGCCGCCGACACCGCCGCCGCATCGGGCCTCATCAGCGCCTACGCCCAATGGCACCTCGAGCGCGGCATCCGCTCGCTCGCGCACGTATCCGACATCCCCGGAGGAGCACGGTGACCCCGAAGCCCTACACGCACAAGGACGCCGTCGCGTACCGTCCCCTCGACTGGACGGGGGTGCAGCCGCCGGCGTTCCGCGCGGTGCCCGAGCACGTGGCGATCGTCATGGACGGCAACGGGCGCTGGGCGAACCGTCGGGGACTGAGCCGCGTCGAGGGCCACAAGGCCGGCGAGGAGGTGCTCCTCGATGTCGTCGCCGGTGCCATCCAGGCGGGGGTCAAGCACCTCTCGGTCTATGCTTTCTCGACCGAGAACTGGGCACGCTCGCCCGAGGAGGTGCGCTTCCTCATGGGATACAACCGCGACGTGCTGCACCGGCGTCGCGATCAGCTCAACGAGTGGGGTGTGCGCGTGCGCTGGGCGGGCCGCAAGCCGCGGCTGTGGGGCAGCGTCATCAAGGAGCTGCAGTACGCCGAGCAGCTGACGCGCGGCAACGACGTCCTGACGCTCACGATGTGCGTCAACTACGGCGGACGCGTGGAACTCGTCGATGCGATGCGCTCGATCGCGGCGGATGTCGCCGCCGGCCGGGTGAAGCCGAACGCGATCACCGAGAAGATGATCCGTCGCAACCTCTACGTGCCGGACATGCCGGACGTCGATCTGTTCCTGCGCAGCTCGGGTGAGCAGCGCACCTCGAACTTCCTGCTCTGGGAGTCGGCCTACGCCGAGATGGTCTTCCTCGACACGCTGTGGCCGGACTTCTCCCGCGAGGAGCTCTGGCGGGCGATCGGGATCTACCTGTCCCGCGACCGACGCTTCGGCGGCGCGATCGACGCGCCCGACGCCTCGGCCTGAGCGCGGAGCCACCGCTCCGCCGCGCGCGGATGCCGCAGACGCACGATCGTGAGATGCGGGAACGCGGCGGCGGCCACGGGCATCCGCTCCGTCCATTTGTCGAGCGTCGCGATCTGCCAGGCGAGGATGCTCTCCTCGGGCGAACCGCGGAACATGCGCCAGATCGGCTTCTCGACGTTGCCGTTCCACATCTTGGTGCGCAGGATGCTGCGACCGATCGTGCGACGCAGCAGTCGCGAGCGCACGACTCTGTAGGGGTAGTCGAGCCAGATCACGAGTTGCGCGCGCGGGGCGAGGATCCGATCGGTGCCCTTGCTCGTGTACTGCCACTCGGTGACCCACCGGTCCTCGGACGCGAAGGCCCGCACATCGTCGAGGAACTCCAGCCGCGGAGTCCAGTCCGGGCCGTGGAAGAGCCCGTCGATCTCGACGTGGCGCAGCCCCCAGAGCCGAGCGACGCGGCCGGCCAGGGTCGTCTTGCCCGAACCCGTGACCCCCGCCACCAGCACGCGCTGCGGCGCCCAGGGGAGCGGATCGTCGGCGGACAGCATCCGTCGATCCTAGCGACGCCGGAATACGGGGTGGAGTGATGGGGTTGGATGAGGGTGTGAGCGAACCCATCTCCATCGACATCTGGTCCGACATCGCCTGCCCGTGGTGCTACATCGGCAAGCGCAATCTCGAGAAGGGGCTCGAAGCCGTCGCCGGTGATGACGACGCCCCGCAGGTGAACGTCACCTTCCACTCGTTCGAACTCTCGCCCGACACCCCCGTCGACTTCGACGGCGACGAGATCGACTTCCTCGCAGGCCACAAGGGAATGCCGCGCGACCAGGTCGAGCAGATGCTCGCCAACGTCACCGGCGTCGCCGAGAAGGCGGGCCTCCAGTACCGCTTCGATCTGCTGCAGCACACGAACACCGTCAAGGCGCACGAGCTGCTGCACTTCGCCAAGGCGCACGGCCTCCAGCACGAGCTGGAGGAGCGACTGATGTCGGCCTACTTCACCGAGGGCAAGCACGTCGGCCGCATCGACGACCTCGTCGCCCTCGCGGTGGAGGTCGGCCTCGACGCCGACGCCGCGCGGGAGGCGCTCGAGACCGCGCAGTACCTTCCCGCCGTCCGTCAGGACCAGGCGCAGGCGCGCGCCTACGGCATCCAGGGTGTGCCGTTCTTCGTGATCGACGGGCAGTACGGGATCAGCGGCGCGCAGCCGCCGGCCGCATTCGAGAACGTGCTGCGTGACCTGTGGTCCAAGCGCGGAGACGCCGAGCTCGAGGGCGACGCGGAGGCCGAAGCCGCCGCCGTCTAACGCGTGAGCGCGCCTTCGATGGCGCTCACGATCGCGGGGTCGTCCGGCTTCTGCTTCGGCCGGAACCGGAGGACCTCGCCGTCGGGCAGCACCAGGAACTTCTCGAAGTTCCACTCCACGCGTCCGGCCTTGCCGTTCGAATCGGGCGTCTCCTTGAGAGCCTTGAAGAGTTCGGCGGCATTCCGGCCGTTGACCTTCACCTTGTCGTTCACCGGGAAGGTGACGCCGTAGGTGGTCGAGCAGAACTCCGTGATCTGCTCCACGGAACCGGGCTCCTGCAGGAACTGGTTGCTCGGGAAGCCCACCACGCTGAAGCCGCGATCACCGTACAGACGCTGCAGCTCCTCGAGCTGCTCGTACTGCGGGGTGAGTCCGCACTTCGACGCGACATTCACCACCAGCAGCACATCGGCGCCGAGGTCATCGAGAGTCTTCTCGTTGCCCTGCGCATCGGTGAAGGGGATCGAACGGAGCGCGGAATCGGTCATACTCCACAGCTTAGGTCGATGGGGCACCACAGGCTCCGCGTCTGGGAGAATGGTCAGGACATGACTCTCGCCACCGCATCCGCGCGCACGCTTCGCATCGGTCCCATCGACCTCGACGTGCCGGTGGTCCTCGCGCCCATGGCCGGGATCACGAACACCGCCTTCCGTCGTCTGTGCCGTGAGTACGGCGCCGGCCTCTACGTCAGCGAGATGATCACCTCGCGCGCGCTCGTCGAGCGCAACGAGACGACGATGCGTCTGATCCGCCATCACGAGAGCGAGACGCCGCGGTCGATCCAGCTCTACGGCGTCGACCCGAAGACCATCGCCGAGGCCGTGCGCATCATCGTCGCCGAGGACCACGCCGATCACATCGACCTGAACTTCGGATGCCCCGTCCCCAAAGTGACGCGCAAGGGTGGGGGAGCGGCGCTCCCCTGGAAGAGCTCGCTCTTCAGCGACATCGTCACGCAGGCCGTCAAGGCTGCGGGCGACGTTCCGCTCACGGTGAAGATGCGCAAGGGCATCGATCCCGACCACCTCACGTTCCTCGACGCCGGGCGCGCAGCCGAAGACGCGGGTGTCGCCGCGGTCGCCCTGCACGCCCGCACCGCCAGCGAGTTCTACTCGGGCAACGCCGACTGGAACGCGATCGGCGAACTCAAGCAGGCCGTCACCAGCATCCCGGTGCTCGGCAACGGCGACATCTGGTCGGCCGACGACGCCGTGCGCATGATGGCCGAGACCGACTGCGACGGCGTGGTCGTCGGACGCGGATGCCTCGGCCGCCCCTGGCTGTTCGGCGAACTGGCCGCCGCCTTCGGCGCCGAGAGCCACTCGGTCGACGCGACCCTCGGATTCGTGGCCGATGCCTTCCGCCGGCATGCCGAGCTGCTCGTCGAGTTCTTCGAGGACGAGGACCGCGGGTGCCGCGACGTTCGCAAGCACGTGGCCTGGTACTTCAAGGGCTACCCGGTGGGAGGCGACATCCGCACCGGACTCGCGACGGCGTCGAGCCTCGCCGAGATCGACGACCTGCTCGGACGCCTCGATCACACCGCGCCCTATCCCGGAGCGGATGCCGAGGGCCAGCGCGGACGCGCCGGCCGTCCCAAGCGCCCGGCGCTTCCGGACAAGTGGCTCGACTCGCGCGAGATCGCCGCATCGGCCTCGGAGATGATGCGCGGAGCAGAGATCGAGAACAGCGGTGGGTGACGCGGTCACACCGGCGCGCGCACCTCGCGGCGACGGATACGACGCGCGCGACGCCGAGCGCTTCTTCGCCGAGACCCATCGTTCGGAGCGCGACGATTTCGCCCGCGACCGGGCCCGCGTCCTGCACTCGGCGGCCCTGCGCCGCCTCGCCGCCAAGACGCAGGTGCTGAGCCCCGCGAGCACGGCCGACTTCGCCCGCAACCGCCTCACCCACTCGCTCGAGGTGGCGCAGGTGGGGCGCGAACTCGCCACCGCTCTGGGGGTCTCGGCCGACGTCGTCGACACCGCCTGCCTCAGTCACGATCTCGGGCATCCGCCCTTCGGCCACAACGGTGAGCGTGCGCTCAACGAATGGGCGGCCGACATCGGCGGATTCGAGGGCAACGCGCAGTCACTGCGCATCCTCACCCGTCTCGAGGCGAAGGTGCTCGACGACGACGAGCGCTCCGTCGGACTCAACCTCACACGCGCGAGTCTCGACGCCACGTGCAAGTACCCGTGGACGGTCGACAGCCCGGTGCCCGACCCCGGTGGCCGGCTCAAGTTCGGCGTGTACCCCGAGGACGAGGCCGTCTTCCGCTGGATGCGCGAGGGTGCGCCCGGGCGTCTGCGCTGCATCGAGGCCGAGATCATGGACCTCTCCGACGACATCGGCTATTCGGTGCACGACTTCGAGGATGCGATCGTCAACGGCTACCTCGACGTCGCCCAGCTCTCGGATCCGTCAGAGCACGAGGCCCTGCTCGGACGCATCCAGCAGTGGGTGGGGTACGACTTCACGCGCGAGGAGCTGGCCGACGCGCTCTACCGTCTCTCGTCGCAGTCGATGTGGCTCTCGTCGTTCGACCGCAGCCGCCAGTCGCTCGCGCGTCTGAAGAACCTGACGAGCGACCTGATCGGGCGCTTCGCCCGCGCGGCCGTCTCGGCGACCCGCGAGGCCTATGGCAGCAAGGCCCTGGTGCGCTACAACGCACACGTCGTCGTGCCGCGCGTGGTCGAGGCCGAGATCGCCGTGCTCAAGGGCATCATGGGCCAGGCCATCGTGACGATCGAGGCGCGCAAGGGCGTCTACAAGGAGCAGCGCCGAGTGCTCACCCGTCTCGCAGACGCACTCTGGCAGACCGACACACTGTGGTCGGCCGGCGCCGATGTGCTCGAACCGGCGTTCGCCGCGGACTTCCACGACGCCGAGACCGATGACCAGCGCGCCCGCGTCATCGTCGACCAGATCGCCAGCCTCACCGACCAGAGCGCGATCGACTGGCACAACCGACTCGTGGGCGAGATCGACCCGGCCGAGGTCGGCATCTGGACCCCCCGTCACGCACGCCCCGGGGCGCGCGCGCACGCCGAGAGGTCGACCGTCGTCGAAGGGGCCCGCTGATGCCCCGCATCCGGCAGGCCGACGTCGACGAGGTCAAGTCGCGCACGAACATCGCCGACATCGTGGGGGAGCGCGTCGCGCTGAAATCCGCCGGTGTCGGATCGCTCAAGGGACTCTGCCCGTTCCACGACGAGAAGAGCCCGAGCTTCCACGTGCGCCCGCAGGTGGGGTACTACCACTGCTTCGGGTGCGGCGAGTCGGGAGACGTCTACTCGTTCCTGCGCGAGATGGACCACGTGAGCTTCACCGAGGCGGTGGAGCGCCTCGCCGGCCGCATCGGTTACACCCTCCACTACGAGGACGGCGGTGCGGCTCCCGAGACGAGCGGTCGGAGCCGGCTCTATGCCGCGAACACCGCGGCGGCCGAGTTCTTCCGGGCGCAGTTGCTGTCGGCGGATGCCGAGGCGGGGCGACGGTTCCTCGGCGAGCGCGGCTTCGACGCGGGTGCCGCCGCGCACTTCGGCGTGGGCTTCGCGCCGCGCGGATGGGACGGCATGCTCAAGGCGCTGACGGCCCAGGGCTTCACGCGCGAGGAACTCAGCACCGCGGGCCTGGTCTCCACCGGGCAGCGCGGCGTGTACGACCGGTTCCGCGGGCGCTTGGTCTGGCCGATCCGCGATGTGTCGGGCCAGACGATCGGGTTCGGCGCGCGCAAGCTCTTCGACGACGACCAGGGGCCGAAGTACCTCAACACCCCCGAGACGCCGATCTACAAGAAGGCGCAGGTGCTCTACGGTCTCGATCTCGCCAAGCGCGACATCTCCCGCGGAGATCCGCGGCGCGTCGTGGTCGTCGAGGGCTACACCGATGTCATGGCGTGCCATCTCGCCGGCCTCACGACGGCGGTGGCGACCTGTGGAACGGCCTTCGGCGCCGAGCACATCAAGGTGCTGCGCCGGGTGATGGGCGACGACAACGCCTCGGGCGAAGTCGTGTTCACGTTCGACGGCGATGAGGCGGGACAGAAGGCGGCGCTGCGCGCGTTCACCGAGGACGACCGCTTCAACGCGCAGACGTTCGTGGCCGTGGCCCCCGACAGCCTCGACCCCTGCGACCTGCGGCTGCAGCGCGGTGATGCCGCGGTGCGCGGCCTCATGGACGCCAAGGTGCCGATGTTCGAGTTCGCGATCGACCGCAAGCTCGCCGGCTTCGACCTGGCGACGGTGGAGGGGCGCGTCGGTGCTCTGCGCGCGGCAGCCCCGATCGTGGCCGAGATTCGCGATCGCCTGTTGCGTCCCGGATACGAGCGCGTGCTCGCCCGCCGTCTGGGCATGGATCCGACCGAGGTGCACACCGAAGTGGAGCGCTCGGCGCGGGGCGGCTCGCAGAGTGCCCCGTCGCGGCGCGAGACGGTACCGTCCGGCGGGGGTGAGGGAGCGGCATCCGGAATCGCGCCGGTCACGCTCGCGAGCCTGCCGCGCTCGGCCGATGTCGCCGTGGAGCGCGATGCGCTGATGGGAGCGCTGCAGTACGGTCACCAGATCGACCAGCCGCTGCTCTCGCGGGCGCTCGGCGCCCCCCTGCGCACCCCGGCCCTCGATGCCGTGCGCGAGGCCGTGGCCGCCGCTGCCGACCGCACGCGGGCGGGGTGGGCGACGGATGCCGTCAACAGCGTGCGCGAGCCGTACCGCACGCTCGCGGGTGAACTGCTCATGATGCCTTTCCCCGCGCGCAACGAGGAGGGCGCCGTGGCCAGCACCACCGATCTCGCGCGACGCCTCATCATGCGGCAGCTCGAGAGTGAGAAGCAGGAGCTCCTGGGCGCGGTCCAGCGGGTGCCCGCCGACTCCGACGGCGGTCGTGCGCTCCGCATGCGATTGCGCGACATCGACATCGAGCGTCAGCGGTTCGTCGAGTCGTAACCCCCCACGGCCGTCGGGGGAGGGCAGGATGGGATGCATGTCCCGCAGGCACGCCTCCACCCATGCCATCGACTGCTCCGATCTGGTCATCGACCGGATCGGGCATGGCTCTCCGACGCGTGCGGTCGACGGCGTCTCGTTCTCGCTCGCCCCGGGCGCGCTCCTCTGCATCGCCGGTCCTACGGGGTCGGGTAAGTCGAGCCTCGTGGCGGCGCTGGCCGGATCCACCGATCCCTCGGTGAAGGTCGTCGGCGGCCGCGCGGAGGTCTGCGGCGTCGACGCGCGGCGTCCCGGTCGCAAGCACCGCGTGCTCACCTACCGCACGGGTTTCGTGCCGCAGGGCGCCGGAGCCGATCTTCCGCCCCGGCTCACCGTCAACGAGGTGATCGCCGAACCCATCCTGATGCGCGAAAAGCGCGTGAACAGCAAGGCGCTCTCGATTCGCGTCGCCACGCTGCTCGACGAGCTGCATCTCCCGCTCGGCACCGCGGCGAAGTTCCCCTACGAGCTGAGCGCGGGAATGCGCCAGCGCGTGGCGATCGCCCGCTCGTTCGTGCTCGAACCGCAGGTGCTCATCGCCGACGAGATCCTCGCGAACCTCGATCTCGAGGTGCGTCCGGTGGTCTTCGATGCGATCACCCGCCGCCGGAAGGAGCAGTCGATGGCGGCTCTGCTCGTCACGAACGACGCCGACTTCATCCGTGAGCTCAACGCCGAGACGCTCATGCTGCGCGCCGGGCACGTGGTCGCGCGGGGGGTCGGGAAGGACCTGCTCTGGGTGCCGAACGCGGAGGCGGATTCCCGGCGCTGAGCGCGACACGCCCGAGAGCGCGATAACCGCCTCCGGTGTCACGTGCACCGCTCGGAGTTTGCTAAGCTTGTCGAGTTGCCCGCGCAGCGGAGCACATTCCTCGGTAGCTCAATTGGCAGAGCAGCCGGCTGTTAACCGGCAGGTTCTTGGTTCGAGTCCAAGCCGGGGAGCCAATGAAAAGCCCCTCTTCGGAGGGGCTTTTCCCTTTTCTCGGTCGGCCCTCCTCGCCTCGCCGCTCAGGCGTTCGGCGAGGGTGTCCGGCCGGTCTCGCGTGCGCTCGGGGAATACGAGGGGTAGAGTGGCGTTGCATCTAATACCCCCAGGGGGTATCCACGAACACTCCGAAGGAGTTCTCATGAGCGACACCACCGCCGACTACCGGGTGACCGGGATGACCTGCGGCCATTGCGAAATGTCGGTCCGCGAGGAGGTCGAGCAGATCGTGGGCGTCGAGATCGTCGACGTCAGCGCGCAGACCGGCATGCTGCGCATCACCGCTGCGGACGTCGACGATGCGCAGATCCTCTCGGCCGTATCCGAGGCCGGGTACTCGGCCGTCCGCGTCTGATGGCCGCCGGGGCGATCGGCGTCGACCTCGAGATCGGCGGGATGACGTGCGCGTCGTGCGCGACGCGGATCGAGAAGAAGCTGAATCGGCTCGACGGGGTGACCGCCACGGTCAACTACGCGACCGAGAAGGCGTCGGTCGCGGCGCCGGAGGGCTACGACCCGGCCGTCCTGATTGCCGAGATCGAGAAGGCCGGGTACACGGCGGCGCTGCCCGTCCGCGCACAGGATGCCGAACCGGATGCCGCGGGCGACCCCGAGCTCGACGGCCTGCGCACCCGGCTGTGGGTCTCCGTCGCGCTGGCCGTCCCCGTCATCGCGATGGCGATGATCCCGGCGCTTCAGTTCACCTACTGGCAGTGGGCCTCGTTGACGCTCGCGGCTCCCGTCGTGGTGTGGGGCGGGTGGCCGTTCCACCGGGCGGCCTGGGTGAACCTCCGACACGGTGCGGCGACCATGGACACGCTCGTGTCGATGGGAACGATCGCGGCGTTCCTCTGGTCGCTCTACGCGCTGTTCTTCGGCATGGCGGGCATGCCGGGTATGACCCATCCGTTCGAATTCGTCCTGACGCCGACCGACGGCGCCGATGCGATCTACCTCGAGGTCGCGGCGGGTGTGACGATGTTCATCCTCGCCGGTCGCTACTTCGAGAAGCGGTCGAAGCGTCGTGCGGGTGCGGCGCTGCGCGCTCTGCTGGAGCTCGGAGCGAAGGACGTCGCGGTGCTCCGGGGAGGTGTCGAGCAACGCGTCCCGGCGGACGATCTACGGATCGGCGACGAGTTCGTGGTGCGCCCCGGTGAGAAGATCGCGACCGACGGCATCGTCGTGTCGGGTACCTCGGCCGTAGACGCCTCGATGATGACGGGCGAGTCCGTTCCCGTCGAGGTCGCCGCGGGAGACTCCGTCACCGGCGCGACCGTGAACGCCGGCGGCCGCCTCGTCGTCCGGGCGACACGGATCGGGGCCGACACCCAGCTCGCGCAGATGGCGCGACTGGTGGAGGAGGCGCAGACCGGAAAGGCCGAGGTGCAGCGCCTGGCCGATCGCATCTCGGGTGTCTTCGTGCCGATCGTTCTGGTGATCGCGCTCGGCACGCTCGTCACCTGGTTCGCCGTCGGTGCGTCGGCCACGATGGCGTTCACGGCGGCCGTCGCGGTGCTGGTCATCGCCTGCCCGTGCGCCCTCGGCCTGGCGACGCCGACCGCGCTGCTCGTGGGTACCGGTCGCGGAGCCCAGCTGGGGATCCTCATCAAGGGCCCCGAAGTGCTCGAATCCACGCGCGCGGTCGACACGGTCGTGCTCGACAAGACGGGAACGGTCACCCTGGGTGCGATGAGCCTCGTGGACGTGATCGTCGAGCCGGGAGCGGATCGCACACGACTGCTCCGCCTCGCCGGTGCCCTCGAGGCCGCCTCCGAGCATCCGATCGGACGGGCGATCGCGCAGGCGGCGGAGGTCGAAGCCGGCACGCTTCCGGCGGTCGACGGCTTCGTCAACCACCCGGGCATCGGAGTGGAAGGCGTCGTGGACGGGCATCGCGTGCGCGTCGGCCGCGCGACGATGTTCGCCGGAGCGACGAGCACTCGCGACCACTCCATCCACGGTTCCCATGAGGAGGCGGGGCGCACGGTCGTGACGGTCGGCTGGGACGGATCGGTCCGAGGCGTGCTCGTCGTGGCGGATGCCGTGCGGCCGACGAGCGCCGCAGCGGTCGAGCAGCTGAAGGCGCTCGGCCTCACCCCGGTGCTGCTGACGGGCGACAACGCGGCCGTCGCGCGTCATATCGCTCGCGAGGTCGGCATCGACGAGGTCATCGCCGAGGTGCTCCCCGCGCAGAAGGCCGAGGTCGTCGCGCGGCTGCAGAGCGAGGGACGAACGGTCGCGATGGTCGGCGACGGCGTCAACGATGCGCCTGCGCTCGCGCGTGCCGACCTCGGCATCGCGATGGGAACGGGAACGGATGCCGCGATCGAGGCATCCGACATCACGCTGGTCCGCGGGGATCTGCGCAGCGCGGTCGACGCGATCCGCCTGTCGCGCCGCACCCTGCGCACGATCCGGACGAACCTGTTCTGGGCCTTCGCGTACAACGTGGCGGCGATCCCGGTCGCCGCCCTCGGGCTGCTGAACCCGATGCTGGCCGGCGCCGCGATGGCGTTGTCGAGCGTGTTCGTGGTCGGCAACAGTCTGCGCCTGCGCGGATTCCGCAGTGGCGCACGAGACGAGCGGAGAGATCGATGAGCGAGACGCACCCCCGAGCGCACCGGGAGCACGAACACGAGATGCCATCCCACGGAGGCCAGGCGAAAGTCGACGACCATTCCGGACACCCCGAGCACGCCGGACACTCCGGGCACGCCGGTCATTCCGGCCACGGCGACCACGTGGGCCAGTTCCGGCGACTCTTCTGGATCAACCTGGTGCTCGCGTTCCCCGTCGTGCTGCTCTCCCCGATGTTCGCGATGATCATCGGCTACGAGATCCCCGACGGCCCGGTGCGTTTCGTCGCCCCGGTGATCGGTTCGGTGATGTACGTGTGGGGCGGCAGGCCGTTCCTCCAGGGCGCCGTCGGCGAACTGCGCGCGCGACGCCCCGGCATGATGCTGTTGATCGCCCTCGCGATCACGGTCGCCTTCTTCGCCTCGTGGGGAGCGACGCTCGGGGTGCTGCATCACGAGCTGGAGTTCTGGTGGGAGCTCGCCCTCCTCATCGTGATCATGCTGCTCGGTCACTGGATCGAGATGCGCTCACTCGCGCAGACGACGTCGGCGCTCGACTCGCTGGCCGCGCTCCTGCCCGACGAGGCCGAACGCATCGAGGGCGAGCGCACCGTGCGCGTGCCGCCGGACGAACTCCGCGTGGGCGATCTCGTCGTCGTGCGTCCCGGCGCACGGGTACCCGCCGATGGCCGGATCGTCGACGGCAGCGCGGCGATGGACGAGTCGATGATC
Organism: Microbacterium sp. USHLN272; assembly: GCF_037149655.1. Lineage (NCBI taxonomy): Bacteria > Bacillati > Actinomycetota > Actinomycetes > Micrococcales > Microbacteriaceae > Microbacterium > Microbacterium sp. USHLN272. The sequence continues at coordinate 239,691 of NZ_JBBCRA010000001.1, forward strand.
ACCGGGGAGTCGCGTCCCGTGACCCGTACGCCCGGCGACATCGTCACGGCGGGCACGGTGGCGACCGATTCGGGCCTCCGCGTCGAGATCACGGCGGTCGGTGAGGACACGGCGCTGGCCGGTATCCGTCGACTCGTCGAGGATGCGCAGAACTCCACCTCGCACGCTCAGCGGCTCGCCGACCGTGCGGCGGCGCTGCTCTTCTGGTTCGCCCTGATCTCGGCGGCGGTGACCGCCGTGGTGTGGTCGGCCGTCGGCGACGTCGATGCCGCCGTCGTGCGCTCGATCACGGTCCTCGTGATCGCCTGCCCGCACGCCCTGGGTCTGGCGATCCCGCTCGTGGTCTCGATCGCGACCGAACGCGCCGCTCGCGCGGGCATCCTGGTGAAGGACCGGTTGGCGCTCGAGCGCATGCGCACCGTCGACACGGTGCTGTTCGACAAGACCGGAACGCTGACGCGCGGCGAGCCGGTCGTCACCGACATCGCGGCGGCCGCCGGAGTCGATCCGGCCCGTGTGCTCGCCGTGGCGGCGTCGGCGGAGGGTGACAGCGAGCATCCCCTCGCCCGGGCGATCGTCCGCGCGGCGGAGGAGCGTGGACTCGACACCCCGTCGGCCGTCGGCTTCTCGTCGTCGCCGGCGGTCGGGGTCCGGGCGACCGTCGACGGTGCCGATGTGCGCGTGGGCGGTCCGAAGCTGCTCGATGAGATCGGAGCGCACGAGCTGCCCGTCGCCGAGACATGGCGGGCGACGGGCGCGATCATCCTGCACGCGGTGGTCGACGGTACGGTGATCGGCGCATTCGCGCTGGCCGATGAGGTGCGCGCCGAGTCCCGTACCGCGGTCGACGACCTGCGTCGTCGCGGCGTGGAGGTCGTCATGATCACCGGAGATGCGCAGGCGGTCGCGGATGCCGTCGCCGCGGAGCTCGGCATCCGACGTGTGTTCGCGGGGGTGCGTCCGGAGGACAAGTCGGCGAAGGTCGCGGAGCTGCAGCGGGAGGGCAGGATCGTCGCGATGGTGGGCGACGGCGTGAACGATGCTCCCGCGCTGGCACAGGCGGACGTCGGGATCGCGATCGGGGCGGGCACCGACGTGGCGATCGCTTCGGCCGGGGTGATCCTGGCCAGCTCCGACCCGCGCTCCGTCGTGTCCGTGATCGAGCTGTCGCGTGCGACCTACCGCAAGATGTCGCAGAACCTCTGGTGGGCGGCCGGATACAACCTGCTCTCCGTGCCTCTGGCCGCGGGTGTGCTGGCGCCGATCGGGTTCGTGCTGCCGATGTCGGTCGGTGCGGTGCTGATGTCGCTGTCGACGGTCGTCGTCGCGCTCAACGCCCAGCTCCTGCGCCGGCTCGACCTCCGACCCGACGACCGCGACGTTCTAGCGGGAAGCTCCCGCGAGCGTGCCGGTCACGGGGCCTGAGGGGTCGAAGATCACGCACTGGATGGTCCGGTCGTCGTGCTCGTCCCACGAGGTCTCGCTCGGGATGAGGGGGAACACCTCGAACACCGACTCGGCCTTCTCGAGACCGATGAACGCCGTGTAGGGCTCTCCGATGCACTCCATGCTCGCCGCGTCGATGTCGGTCTCCGAGAAGTCGCCGTCGGGCATGGTGATCTCGTGGAAGACCTCCTGGTCGTGGGGCTCCGTGCAGGGCACCACGTCGATGTCTTCGCGCAGCCCGCTGGGGGCGTCCATCATGCAGTCGCCGAGCTCGAGGGCGACGATGTCGATGGTGGCCTCCTCCGTCACCTGACCGGTCCCGGAATCGCGTTCGGGTTCGTCCGAACTGCTGCATCCGAGCAGGGTGAGTGAGAGAGTCGCCGTGAGTGCGAGCGCGGCGAGGCCGCGGTGTGTATGCCGGGTCATGTGCGGCCTCAGCCTTCCAGGTCGTCGACGCCGGGCAGCCAGCTGGCGCCGGGCCGGCCCCAGCCGCGCTTACGGGCGATCTTCTGCGCGGTCTTCCAGTCGCCGTCCGACAGGCGGTCCACGTAGAGGATGCCGTCGAGGTGGTCGAACTCGTGCTGCATGATGCGTGCGCGCCATCCGTCGACCGCGATCGACACCGGTGCGCCCTCGAGGTCGATGCCGGTGACCCGGACGTGCTCGGAGCGGCGCAGCGGGAAGCGCTCGCCCGGGAACGACAGGCATCCCTCGGACTCCAGGTCGGGATCGGGGGAGCCGGGCTCGATCGGAGTGATCCAGAGCTCGGGATTGATGATCACGCCGCGCCAGGGCTGATCGTCGTCATCGACGTACGAGTAGGTGTAGATGCGCAGGGCGACGCCGACCTGCGGTGCGGCCAGACCGACACCCGGAGCGATGTCCATCGTGTCGAACATGTCGGCGACGAGGGTGCGGATCTCATCGGTGATCTCGTCGACGGGAGAAGCGGGGGAGTGCAGGACGGGGTCGCCCATGATGCGAATCGGAAGTACAGCCACGTCACAACCCTACTGGGCGCACTGCGACGGGTAGGGTCGTAGGGTGAGCGCAGGGGTGTGGAAGTGAACTCGGTAGAAGACGTCGGCGAGCAGCTCGTCGGTGTCTTCCAGAACCCCGGGCTGCTCCTCGGCATCCCGCTCGCGCTGGCCGGTGCGGTGTTCATGTCGCTCGGCGCGCAGTACCAGCACCGCGGCGTCGAGAAGGTCGAGCGCCTGAGCGGTTCGCAGGGGACGTCGGGCCTCAGCTTCGACCAGCTCCGCCGGCTGCTCACACGCCCCTCCTGGATCATCGGCACCCTGATGCTGGGCCTGGCGATCGTGTGCCAGCTCGCCGCTCTCGTGCGCGCTCCGCTCATGGTCGTGCAGCCGCTCGGCGCCATCGCGCTGGTGATCACGACACTGTTGAACGCCCGCATCTCCGGGCACTCGCCGACGAAGAAATCCATCACCGCGATCATCTGCTGTGTCGGCGGCATCTTCCTGTTCGTCTTCTTCGCCGCGCTGTTCGCCACCGAGCGCGAGGTGCAGGATCGCGAACTGTTCGTGATCCTCGCCATCCTCCTCGTCGTGATCATCGTGCTCGGCGCCTGCTGGCTCGTATTGCGGCACCGCATGCGCGCCCTGTTCTACGTGATCGGCGCCGGTGTGCTCTACGGCTTCGTCGCCACCCTGGCGAAGGTCGTCATCAAGCGCATCGAGGCGGGGCAGTTCGAGTGGATCACCGCGATCTGCGTCATCGCCCTCGTCGCGGCCGCGGCGGTCGGGGCGTACTTCGTGCAGACCGCCTACAGCTCCGGCCCGCCCGACCTCGTCATCGCCGGCCTCACGGTCGTCGACCCGCTCATCGCCGTGCTCATCGGAATGGTGATCCTCGGCGAGGCGGCCGCTGCACCGCCATGGGCGCTCGTGATCTACGGCGTCGCCGGGGCCATCGCGGTCTACGGCGTGGTCAATCTCGCCCGCTACCACCCGCAGGTGCTCAGCGAGAGCCAGGAGATCGGCATCACGCGCGGCAGCGACGGCGGCACCGCAACGACGAACCCCGGCGCCGAGCAGGCACCGGGGTCCGAGGAGACGGATCGTCCGTAGAGCGGTTCTCGGTCCGCCCGATCAGTACGCCTGATCGATGAGATCCGGCGAGACCTCGGAGGCCGCGGCCTCGTCGACGAAGAACACCGTGCGCTTGCGCCCGCGGGCACCGGCGACCGGAACACTCGTGTAGCTCGCACCGGCGAGGGCCAAGCCCAGCGCCGACGCCTTGTCGGCGCCCGTGAGCACCAGCCAGACGCGCTTCGAGGTGTTGATGACCGGACGCGTCAGCGTGACGCGCTCGGGCGGAGGCTTCGGCGAGTTGCGCACGGGGAGAGCGGCCGCATCCGTCACCGTGACCTCTTCGCGATCGGGGAAGAGCGAGGCGATGTGCCCGTCGGGCCCGACCCCCAGGAAGCACACCGCGAACGCGGGCCACGGGTTCTCGTCGGTGCCGAAGCGCGCGAGCTCGGCGGCGTACGCGGCCGCCGCCTCGTCGAGGGTGAGGCCGTCATCGGAGCCGGCGACCTCGTGGATGTTCTCGGGCGGTACCGGGATGTGGTCGAGCAGCGCGTTGCGCGACTGGAGTGCGTTGCGATCGGCGTCGTCGCGCGGCACGAAGCGCTCGTCGCCCCACCAGAAGTGCACGAGCGACCAGTCGATCGACGCGGCCCGCGGGTCCTCGCGCGTTGCCGTCAGGACCGCGCCGCCCATCGAACCGCCCGTGAGGGCGACGTGGGCGACGCGACCGTTGACGGTACGGGCGCGCAGGCGCGTCAGGAAACGATCGGCGACCCGTGCGGCCACGTCGGTGGGGGTGGCCTCGACCACGACCCGCTTCTCTGCGGACGTTGCGTCGCTCACGTCGTCACTCTCCTGTCTCGGGCGGGCCCAGCTTCTCCCAGCCCTCGGTGATCACTCGACCGTACAGGAGGTCGGGATCCAGGCGGCGCAGCTCCTCGGCGAGGCATTCGCGAAGGGTGCGCCGGGGGAGGTGCAGGTCGTGGTTCGGCTGATCGGGCTGCGTGAGCTGGGCGACGCCGGGCGACGGGCGCTCGAGCAGGATGTCGCCCGACTCGCGGGTCAGCCGCACTGAACGGATGCCGTCGTGCCAGATCTCCGGCTGTTCGGAGAACCAACGGACCGGAACCTCGAGAGCGAGCTGCAGCCAGGCGGCCAGCAGCGCGGTCGACGGGGAGGCGGCGGCACCGCGGACCTCGATCGCGGTGATCGGCTCGAACGGCGGCTGATCGAGCACGGCCGCGAGCTGCTCGCGCCAGTGCGTCAGACGGGTCCACGCGAGGTCGGTGTCACCCGGGGCGTGGGTCTTGCCGAGCAGCGCGAGGCGGTCGCGCACGTCGTGCGCGGTCGCGGCATCCGTGATCCGGCGCTGGGCGATCCGGCCCAGAGGCGACGACGACGGAGAGGTCGGTGCCTCTTCCGGCCACCAGGCCACGACCGGAGCATCCGGCAGCAGCAGGCCCGTGATGAGGCTCTCCTCGTTGCTCGCGGCGTCGCCGTAAGCGTGCAGGACGACGACCTCGCTCGCTCCGGCATCCCCGCCGACGCGGATCTGGGCGTCGAGACGGGACTCGCCCTCGCCCGTGGTGAGCACGATGACGCGCATCGGGTGCTCGCGCGATGCGTCGTTGGCCGCGTCGATGGCCGCCTCGGCGACGCCGTTGCGGGCCGAGATCACGAGGGTCAGCACGCGGCCGAGGGCGACGGCGCCGCCCTCTTCGCGCACCTTCACGAGTTGCTTGGCGACCTGGCTGACGGTCGTGTCGGGAAGGTCGATGATCACGGTCGTCTCCAGACTCGTCCGTCGCGGGCCAGCAGGGCGTCGGCGGATGCCGGACCCCACGAACCGGGTGCGTACTGCTCAACCGGGCCGCCCTCGGACGCCCAGAACTTCTCGACGGGGTCGAGGATCTTCCACGAGAGTTCGACCTCCTCGTGCCGCGGGAACAGCGGCGGATCGCCCAGCAGGACGTCGAGGATGAGGCGCTCGTAGGCCTCGGGGCTGGCCTCGGTGAAGGCGTGGCCGTATCCGAAGTCCATCGTCACGTCGCGCACGTTCGACCCGCTGCCCGGCACCTTCGAGCCGAAGCGGATCGTGACGCCCTCGTCGGGCTGCACGCGGATGACCAGTGCGTTCTGACCGAGCTCCGAGGCGTTGCCGCGTCCGAACAGGTGCTGCGGAGCGCGGTTGAAGACCACGGCGATCTCGGTGACGCGGCGGCCCAGACGCTTGCCGGTGCGCAGGTAGAACGGCACACCCGACCAGCGGCGCGTGTCGATCTCGAGCTTGATCGCGGCGTACGTCTCGGTGGTCGACTCGGGGTTCATGCCCTCCTCGTCGAGGAAGCCGGTGACCTTCTCGCCGCCCTGCCATCCACCCGCGTACTGGCCGCGCGCGGTCGCCTGCGAGAGGTCGTCGGGCACGTGCACCGCCGCGAGGACCTTCTCCTTCTCGGCGCGCAGGTGCTCGGCGGAGAGGCTGATGGGCTCCTCCATCGCAGTGAGCGCGAGCAGCTGGAGCAGGTGGTTCTGGATGACGTCGCGCGCGGCGCCGATCCCGTCGTAGTACCCCGCGCGCCCGCCGACGCCGATGTCCTCGGCCATCGTGATCTGCACGTGGTCGACGTAGTTGCGGTTCCAGATCGGCTCGTAGAGCTCGTTGGCGAAGCGCAGAGCGAGGATGTTCTGCACCGTCTCCTTGCCCAGGTAGTGGTCGATGCGGAAGATCGAGTCGGCCGGGAACGCGACCTCGAGCGCGGCGTTGAGCGCACGCGCGGAGTCCAGGTCGTGCCCGAACGGCTTCTCGATCACCACGCGCCGCCAGCGCGAATCCTCGTCGGCATCCTCCCCGACCAGTCCCGAGTCCTTCAGCTGCTTCGCGACGAGCGGGAAGTCCTTCGGCGGGATCGACAGGTAGTAGGCGTGGTTGCCCATGGTGCCGCGTTCGACGTCGAGCTGGTCGACGGTGTCCTTCAGCTTCTGGAACGACTCGGGGTTGTCGAACTCGCCCGAGACGAACCGGATGCCCTGCAGCAGCTGCGCCCACGTCTCCTCACGGAACGGCGTGCGCGCGTGCTGCTTGACGGCCTCATAGACGACCTGGGCGAAGTCCTGGTCCTCCCAATCGCGTCGGGCGAACCCGACGAGTGCGAAGCCGGGCGGGAGCAGACCGCGGTTGGCGAGGTCGTAGACCGCCGGCATGAGCTTCTTGCGAGACAGATCTCCGGTGACGCCGAAGATCACCAGGGCGCTGGGCCCGGCGATCCTGTTGAGACGGCGGTCATCGGGATCGCGCAGCGGGTTGTGCCCGCGGGAGAGGGGAACAGACATCGGTGGGGGATTCTCCTGCTGACTACTTCTGTGCGGCTTCGAAGAGGGTGAGCACGTCGGCCGACGAGTCGGTGATCGTCAGGGAGACGACGGGGCGACCGTGCTCGGCCAGGACTGCGGCGTCGCCGGCAGCCTGAGCCTCGATGAGCTGGCCGAACGTGAACGGTCGCTCCGGAATCTCGAGATCGACGTCGGTGCGCTCGAGGATCTGCAGGAAGACGCCCTGGGCGGGGCCTCCCTTGTGGTACTGACCGGTGGAGTGCAGGAAACGCGGTCCCCAGCCGAACGTCGTCGGGCGACCGGAGTCGGCGGCGACGAGCTCGCGGAGACCCTGCAGCTGCGGGACCTCGAGGCGGTTGACGTAGGCCTGGATCGAGACGTAGCCGTCTTCGGCGAGCTGCGCCCACAGGGCGTCCAACACACCTTCGACGGTGCCCGAGACGGCGAGAGCCGGGTCGGACACGCGCACCTCGACGCCGTTCTCGGTGAACGCCGGAGCCGTCGGCTCCGGGCGCGCGTCGAGAAGACCGCGGGCCGCGACCTTCGCCGACTCGACGTCGGGCTGGTCGAACGGGTTGATCCGCAGCAGGTGGCCCGCGATCGCGGTGGCGTACTCCCAGACGATGAGCTGCGCGCCGAGCGAGCCGCTGACGAGGATCTCGCCCTCGTGACGCTCGTGCAGGTGGAACTCGTTGGCGTCGTCGACGAGACGGACGATCTGGAGGTCGGCGGGCTTCGAATCGAGCTCGGGGGAGACCGGCAGCAGCACAACGGGGAGGATTCCCGTGCCGTCCTTGCCCGTGGACTCGGCGATCAACTGCTCGATCCAGTCCGGCAGGCCCTTGATATGGGTGCCGTCGGTGATGAGGCCGAGCTTGTCGCGGCGGGGATTGGTCGCGGCGATGGCCGCGCCGAGGCGCAGTGCGGGGTTCTCGGCGGAGTCGACCGCGACCTCGAGCAGCGAGGCCTCGGCCTCGTTCAGGAGCTCGTCGATGTCGACGCCCGCGAGGCCGGACGGCACGAGGCCGAACGCCGTCAGCGCGGAGTAGCGTCCGCCGACGTTCGGGTCGGCGTTGAACACGCGGTAGCCGGTCTCGCGCGCCGAGACGTCGAGCGGGGAGCCCGGGTCGGTGACGACGACGATGCGCTCCAGCGGGTCGATGCCGAGGTCGCGGAAGGCGGCCTCGAACGTGCGGCGCTGGGAGTCGGTCTCGACGGTCGAGCCCGACTTCGAGGAGACGACGAGCACGGTGTCGGCGAGTCCTTCGTCGAGGGCCGCGAGCACCTGGCCCGGTGCCGTCGAGTCGAGGATCGTGAGCGGCTTGCCCGCGGTCTGAGCGATCACCTCGGGGGCGAGCGACGATCCGCCCATGCCCGCGAGGACGACGCGGTCGACGCCCTTCGAGGCGAGCTGTTCGCGGAGTGCGACGATCTCGTCGACGAGCGGACGCGAGACCGAGACGGCCTCGACCCAGCCCAGACGGATGGAGGCCTCGGCCTCGGCCGCCGGACCCCAGAGGGTCGGGTCTCCGCCGGTGATCCGCGAGGCGACCAGGTCGCGCACGAGTGCGGGGACGACCTCGTCGATCGCGACGCGAGCGTCGCCGGAGGCGTGGATGCCGAAGGTCATCGCTGTGCCTCCAGCGTCTCGGCGACCTGTGCGAGCAGGTCGTGCCAGGAGTCGATGAACTTCGCGACGCCCTCGTCCTCCAGCACCTGGGTGACGTCGACGAGGTCGATTCCGACCTCCGCCAGCGCGTCGAAGACGGCGTGCGCCTCGGCGTAACCGCCCGTGATGGTGTCTCCGGTGACGACGGCGTGGTCGAAGGTCGCCTCGAGCGTCTTCTCCGGCATCGTGTTCACGACGCCGGCCGCGACGAGCTCGGTCACGTAGAGCGTGTCGGGCAGCGAGGGGTCCTTGACGCCGGTGGAGGCCCAGAGGGGGCGCTGCAGGTTCGCGCCGGCGGCGAGGAGATCCTGCGCGCGCTTCTCGGCGAACTTCTTCTCGAACAGCTCGTAGGCCAGACGCGCGTTGGCGAGGCCGGCCTTGCTCTTGAGGGCCTTCGCCTGATCGGTGCCGATCGCGTCGAGGCGCTTGTCGGTCTCGGTGTCGACGCGCGACACGAAGAACGAGGCGACCGAGTGAATGCCGGCGAGGTCGATGTCCGCCGCCTGCGCGCGCTCGAGGCCCGCGAGGTAGGCGTCGATGACCTCTTCGTAGCGCTCGAGGCTGAAGATCAGGGTGACGTTGACGCTGATGCCCGCGGCGATCGCCTCGGTGATCGCCGGCAGGCCCGCCTTCGTCGCGGGGATCTTGACGAGGAGGTTGGGGCGGTCGATCTTGCTCCACAGCTCCTTGGCCGACGCGACGGTGCCGTCGGTGTCGTGAGCGAGGTCGGGGGAGACCTCGATCGACACGCGGCCGTCGACGTGGTTCGAGGCCTCCCACACCGGACGGAACACGTCGAGTGCGGCGGCGACGTCCTGCGTGGTGGCCGCGAACACGGCCTCCTCGGCGGAGGCGCCGGAGGCGGCGAGCTCGGTGACCTGGGCGTCGTACGACGTGTTGCTCTTGTCGGTGAGCGCGTTGGCGAAGATCGTCGGGTTCGTGGTGACACCGACGACGTTGCGCGTCTCGATCAGCTCGGCGAGGTTGCCGGAGGAGATGCGGGTGCGCGAGAGGTCGTCGAGCCAGATGCTGACGCCGGCGGCGGCGAGCTGTGCGGTGGGGGTGCTCATGCGTTCTCCTTGGTGCTGTGTGCGGCGATGGTCTCGCGAGCGGCCGCGATCACGGCCTCCGTGGTGATACCGAACTTCTGGAACAGGGTCTTGTAGTCGGCGGATGCGCCGAAGTGGTCGATGCCGACCGAGCGTCCGCGGTCGCCGACGATGCCGCGCCACGTGAGCACGGAGCCGGCCTCGACCGACACGCGCGCGGTGACGGCGGCGGGGAGCACGCTCTCGCGGTAGGCCTCGTCCTGCTCGTCGAACCACTCGAGCGAGGGGGCCGACACGACGCGCACGCCGATTCCCTCGGAGGCGAGTGCGGCGCGGGCCTCGACGGCGAGCTGCACCTCGGATCCGGTGGCGACGATGATGACGTCGGGCGTGCCGTTCGCGGCTTCCGCCAGCACGTAGGCACCGCGGGCGGTGCGGTCGGCCGAGGCGAAGATCTCGCCTTCCGCGTCACCCTCGCCGCGCTCGAACACCGGGATGTTCTGACGGGTGAGGGCGATGCCGGCCGGACCCGCCTGGCGACGCAGGATCTCGAGCCAGGCGGCCGAGGTCTCGTTCGCGTCGGCGGGGCGCACCACCGCGAGGTTCGGGATGGCGCGCAGGGTCGCGAGCTGCTCGATCGGCTGGTGCGTGGGTCCGTCCTCGCCGAGCGCGACGGAGTCGTGGGTCCAGACGAAGACGCTGGGCACGTTCATGAGCGCGGCCAGACGCACGGCGGGGCGCATGTAGTCGCTGAAGATGAGGAACGTACCGCCGAAGGCGCGCGTCTTCCCGTGCAGCACGATGCCGTTGACGATCGCGCCCATGGCGTGCTCGCGGATGCCGAAGTGCAGCACGCGGCCGTACGGGCTGCCCGACCACTCGTGGGTGGACCACTCGGCCGGGATGAACGACGGGGCGCCCTTGATCGTCGTGAGGTTCGACTCGGCGAGGTCGGCCGATCCGCCCCAGAGCTCGGGGAGCTCGGCGGCGAGGGCGTTGATGACCTGGCCGGAGGCCGCACGGGTCGAGACGTCCTTGCCGGCCTCGAAGACCGGCAGGGCGTTCTGGATGTCGGCGGGCAGTTCGCCCGCCTCGAGGCGGTCGAGGAGCTGCTTGCGCTCGGGGTTCGCCGCGGCCCAGGCGTCGAAGGACTCCTGCCACTCGGCACGGATGCCGGCGGCGCGGTCGGCGAGACCGCGGGTGTGGGCGATGACGTCGTCGGCGACGACGAACGTCTCCTCGGCGTCGAAGGCGAGGACCTTCTTGGTGGCGGCGAGCTCGTCGGCGCCGAGCGCCGAACCGTGGATCTTGCCGGAGTTCTGCTTGCCGGGCGACGGCCAGCCGATGATCGTCTTGAGGATGATGAGAGAGGGCTTGGAGGTCTCGCCCTTCGCGGCGTCGATGGCCGCGTTCAGCTCGGCGACGTCCTCGACGTACTCGCCGGTCTTCTTCCAGTCGACCGTCTGCACCTGCCAGCCGTAAGCCTCGTAGCGCTTCGCGACGTCTTCCGTGAAGGCGACGTTGGTGTCGTCCTCGATGGAGATCTGGTTCGAGTCGTAGATGGCGATGAGGTTGCCGAGCTGCTGGTGGCCTGCGAGCGAGGACGCCTCGCTCGTCACGCCTTCCTGCAGGTCGCCGTCACCGGCGATGACGTAGACGAAGTGGTCGAACGGGCTGGTGCCCGCTGCCGCCTCGGGGTCGAACAGGCCGCGCTCGTAGCGGGCGGCGTAGGCGAAGCCCACGGCTGACGCGAGGCCCTGGCCCAGGGGACCGGTGGTGATCTCGACGCCCTTGGTGTGACCGTACTCGGGGTGTCCCGGCGTGAGCGAGCCCCAGGTGCGGAGCGCCTTCAGGTCGTCGAGCTCGAGGCCGAAGCCGCCGAGGTAGAGCTGCACGTACTGCGTGAGCGAGGAGTGTCCGACCGAGAGGATGAAGCGGTCGCGACCGAGCCAATCGGTGTCGGTCGGGTCGTGCCGCAGCACGCGCTGGTAGAGGAGGTAGGCGGCAGGAGCGAGGCTCATGGCCGTGCCGGGATGCCCGTTTCCGACCTTCTCCACGGCGTCCGCCGCCAGGAGGCGAGCGGTGTCCACCGCGCGCCGATCGATCTCATCCCACTGCAATTCCGACACGTTCATGCCCTTTCCGACAGTTTCGAGGGCGCCCGTATTCCCTGCGCCTCCGCATCGTCACGGAGAGTGTGCACAGCGCCGGGCGCGAGTGTTTTCAGCATAGCGGGGTGGGTCCGACCCCAGACCCCGTCTTACGCTCCGAGTCCGCCCCGCCGCGTGCCCTAGACTGGAAGGGTTGTCATGACGCGTGTGGAGGAGGCGATCGAGATCTCGACGATGTCTGATCAGACCGTGGGGAAGCGGTCCATCGGTCGCACGGTGAAGGCGTACGTCGCCCTCACCAAGCCGCGCGTCCTCGAGCTGCTCCTCGTGTCGACCGTGCCGGTGATGTTCCTGGCGTACGGCGGCATGCCCGATCTGTGGCTGGTGCTGGCGACCGTGATCGGCGGCGCGATGAGCGCCGGCTCCGCCGCGGCGTTCAACATGTACCTCGACCGCGACATCGACGCGCACATGCACCGTACCGAGAACCGCCCGCTCGTGACGGGCGAGGTCACGCCGCGCGGCGCGCTGGTGTTCTCCTGGACCCTCGCGGTGTTCTCGACGGTCTGGCTGCTGGTCACCACGAACTGGCTCGCGGCCGCTCTCTCGGCCTTCGCGATCTTCTTCTACGTCGTGATCTACACGATGCTCCTCAAGCGCCGCACCGAGCAGAACATCGTCTGGGGCGGGATCGCCGGGTGCTTCCCGGTGCTGATCGGCTGGGCGGCCGTGACCGGATCGCTCGACTGGCCCGCGTTCATCCTGTTCCTGCTGATCTTCCTGTGGACTCCGCCGCACTACTGGCCGCTGTCGATGAAGTACCGCGATGACTACGACGACGTCGACGTGCCCATGCTCGGCGTGACGCGCAACGCCTCGCAGGTCGGACTCCAGGTCATCCTCTACGCCTGGGCGACGCTGGCCTGTTCTCTGCTGCTGGTGCCGATCGCGAACATGGGCCTCGTCTACACGGTGTCGGCCCTGGTCTTCGGAGGATGGTTCGTCTACGAGTCGCACCGCCTGTACAACCGTGCGGTGCGGGGGACCGAGGCGCGGCCGATGCGAGTCTTCCACGCCTCGATCACCTACTTGACGTTGATCTTCGTCGCGGTCGCGGTCGACCCGCTGCTGCCCTTCTGATCGTCGGTCTCGGCATCCGCCTCGACGTCGTCGTTCACCGGAGTGCCGAGGGTCCCATCCGCTGAGGTCTCTTCGTCGACGGCCGTGACCGTCGCGTCGCCCACCGGAGCGGTCGTGTCGTCGACCTCGGCCGTCCAGTCGATCGGCTCGACGACGACGGGCGTCGCCGCGGGGATCAGCGACTGCACGGCGACGAGGGCGACGGCGAGGAGGATGCCGAGCACGCCCGCGCCGAGCAGCGCGGAGCCGACGACGACCAGCGACTGACCGACGTAGACGTCGACGCCCGTCGCGGTGTTGTCGAGGAGCGTCGTGGTCATCGTCCCGATCTGCCCGGAGATGAGCCACCCACCCACCGCGGTCGAGGCGAGTGCGAGCACGAGGAGCAGCCAGAATCCGATGCTGCGTGTCAGTGACTTGTTCATGCCGACCACGATCACGGACGCGCTGATGACTCCGGTATGCGCAGCCTATGGATCGGCTGTCCGCGGACTCTGAGACGTGCGATCAGCCGGCGGAGGAGGTCCGCTCCTCGTCGGCGACCGGGCGCTTCAGCTTCAGCACGACGACGGTGTAGCTCGCTGCCGAGAGCGAGGCGAGCACCATGTGGATGCCGACCAGCAGAGGCGGGAGTCCCGCGCGCGCCTGCCAGACCCCGACGCCGACCTGGACCGCGATGGCCACGACCAGGACGACGAGCCACTTCCGCGGCGGGAGGCGCAGCGCCCACGCGGCGATCGTCAGGGCGAGCACGAGAGCGGCGAGGATGTACCCGGGCCAGGAGTGCACGTGCGCGAGCACGGTCGCGTCGAATCCGTGCCGCAGCACGTCCTGGTCGCCGGAGTGCGGGCCGGATCCGGTCGTCAGCACGCCGAACAGGATGGTGACCGCGATCGCCAGCCCGGTGACGTGGCTGAGGATCATGAACCAGGTCGGGACCGCGCGCTCGCGCGGTCCCGGAGCCGCGTAGAGGCGCACCAGGAATGCGGCCGTGACGCACACCAGGAGCAGGGATGACGTGTAGTGGAATCCGACGATGAACGGGTTCAGGCCGGTGAGCACCGTGATGCCGCCGACGAGCGCCTGCGCCATGACGCCGGCGAACACGACCCAGGCCAGGACGAGGAGATCGCGGCGCGTCGAGGTGCGACGCGCCGTGTGGATCGCGGCGGCGATCACCGCGAGGAGCAGGACCGCGGATGCCACGGGGAACGCGGGCACCGGAAGGCCGGTGAAGGTGACGAGAGCGAACGCGGCCGCGGCCGCCACGATGCCGCCCGCCGCATAGCGGAGCGCGCGGAAGACCGAGCGCGATCCGTCGGTCAGGTGCAGCACGAGCAGCACGACCACCAGCGCGATGACGCCCACGACGCCGGTCATCAGCCGGTTGCCGAACTCGATCGCGCCGTGGATGCCCTGGTCCGCCAGGATCGGCACGAGGGACTCCGGTGTGCAGAGCGGCCACTCCGAGCATCCGAGTCCGGAGCCCGTCAGGCGCACGGCCCCACCCGTCCCGATGATGATCGTCTCGGTGAGGAACGACAGCCACGCGAACACGCGGAGGACGCGTCCCCACGGCGAAGTGAATGCTGCGGGTCGCAGATCGAGCTCCGCGGCGGTGGTGCGGGCGGGCGTGGCGGTGTCGGGCATGGGGCCTCCGGCGCGCTTCGCGCAGGACGGGCGGCCCGTCCGCGAAGCGGAGCCTGTAGAATCGGATTGTTGCGATGCGCGCTCGAGGGCGCGGAAGCATCGATAACAGTTTAGGCGCGAAGGATGCGCCGGTGATGAGGGCCCACCAGCGGCACCCGCTCCCCGCAGACTCGACGGGGATCAGGTGTGTCGGGGCGGATGACACCGTTGAGGCCCAATGAGGAGAGTGTGATGTCGGATGTGCTGATCGACCGCCCGGAGCTCGATGGCCTGGGGGTGTACGAGTTCGGCTGGCACGACGCTGACGCCGCCGGCGCCGTCGCGAAACGCGGGATCTCCGAAGAGGTCGTCCGCGGTATCTCGGCGCTCAAGAGCGAACCCGAATGGATGCTGAAGACCCGACTCAAGGGCTATCAGCTGTTCGGCCGCAAGCCGATGCCGACCTGGGGCGCCGACCTCAGCGACATCGACTTCGACAACATCAAGTACTTCGTGCGCTCGACCGAGAAGCAGGCGCAGTCGTGGGAGGACCTCCCCGCCGAGATCCGCGAGACGTACGAGCGCCTCGGCATCCCGGAGGCCGAGCGCCAGCGTCTCGTCGCCGGCGTCGCCGCGCAGTACGAGTCCGAGGTCGTCTACCACCAGATCCGCGAGGACCTGGAGCAGCAGGGCGTCATCTTCATGGACACCGACACCGCTCTCCGCGAGCACCCCGAGTTCTTCGAGGAGTACTTCGGCTCGGTCATCCCCGCCGGCGACAACAAGTTCGCCGCCCTCAACACGGCCGTCTGGTCGGGCGGCTCCTTCGTCTACGTCCCCAAGGGCGTGCACGTCGAGATCCCGCTCCAGGCGTACTTCCGCATCAACACCGAGAACATGGGGCAGTTCGAGCGCACCCTGATCATCGCGGATGAGGACAGCTACGTGCACTACATCGAGGGCTGCACCGCTCCGATCTACAAGTCCGACTCGCTGCACTCGGCCGTCGTCGAGATCATCGTGAAGAAGAACGCCCGCGTCCGGTACACGACGATCCAGAACTGGTCGAACAACGTCTACAATCTCGTCACCAAGCGCGCGGTCGCGCACGAGGGAGCGACGATGGAGTGGGTCGACGGCAACATCGGCTCGAAGGTGACGATGAAGTACCCGTCGATCTACCTCATGGGCGAGCACGCCAAGGGCGAGACGCTCTCGGTCGCCTTCGCCGGCCCCGGCCAGCACCAGGATGCCGGCGCGAAGATGATCCACATGGCTCCGTACACGCAGTCGTCGATCGTTTCGAAGTCGATCGCCCGTGGGGGCGGTCGTGCGGGATATCGCGGCGAGGTCCGCGTCGATGCGAACGCCCACCACTCGGCGAACACCGTGCGATGCGACGCGCTGCTCGTCGACACCAAGTCGCGCTCCGACACCTACCCGGCGATCGACATCCGCGTCGACGACGTGCAGCTCGGTCACGAGGCCACCGTCTCCAAGGTCAGCGAGGAGCAGCTCTTCTACCTGCAGTCGCGCGGCATGCCGGAGGACGAGGCCATGGCGATGATCGTGCGCGGCTTCATCGAGCCGATCGCGCGCGAGCTGCCGATGGAGTACGCGATGGAGTTGAACAAGCTCATCGAGATGGGCATGGAAGGATCGGTCGGCTGAGATGACCTCCCAGACGACGACGCCTACGGCGTCGCATTATTCGAGCGCGCACGTCGACCCGGCGGCGCAGGTGGCGGACGCCGGCTTCGTGCCGGTGCAGACCCGCTCCGAACGTCCGCACTCCTTCGAGCCCGCCGACTTCGGCGTGCCGACGGGTCGCGAGGTGAACTGGAAGCACACCCCCGTCGCGAAGCTGACGGCGCTCTTCGAGACCGCCGCGCAGAACGACGGCGTCGCCTACGAGTTCTCCGCCGGCGAGCAGTACCTCGCGGCACCGCTCGCGATCGGCGCGGCTCCTCGCGGCGAGTTCTTCCGCGGCGAGGACATCACCGGCGCGGTTGCCTGGCAGGGTGCCACGGAGGCGATGCACATCCGCATCCCGCGTGAGGAAGAGGTCGCGGAGCCGATCCTCCTCACCATCGAGGGTCGCGGTGCCGAGAAGCGCGCCGACGCCCACATCGTGATCGAGGCTCTCGAGCACAGCTCGGCGACCGTCGTGCTGAACCACATCGGTGCCGCGCAGTACGCGCAGAACGTCGAGATCATCGCCCGCGCCGGGTCGCGTCTCACCGTGGTGACCCTCCAGCAGTGGCAGGATGCCGCGGTGCACACGTCGGCGCACCAGGCCCGTGTCGATGCGGATGCCGTGCTCAAGCACTTCGTCATCAGCTTCGGTGGCGGTGTGGTGCGCGTGAACCCCAACGTGGAGCTCGCGGGTTCAGGCTCGGAGGGCTACCTCTACGGTCTGTCGTACGCCGACGCCGGCCAGCACCTCGAGAGCCAGGTCTACCTGCACCACAAGGGCCCGCACACCAAGGGCGACGTCCTGTACAAGGGCGCGCTGCAGGGCGAGAGCGCCCACAGCGTCTGGATCGGCGATGTGCTGATCGGCCCGGATGCCACCGGCACCGACTCCTACGAGGCGAACCGCAACCTCGTGCTCACCGAGGGCGCCCGCGCCGACTCGATCCCGAACCTCGAGATCGAGACGGGCGACATCCTCGGCGCCGGACACGCGAGCGCGACGGGTCGTTTCGACGACGAGCAGCTCTTCTACCTGCAGGCTCGTGGCATCACCGAGGAAGAGGCACGCCGTCTCGTCGTGCTCGGCTTCCTCACCGACATCGTCCAGCGCCTCGGCATCCCGGCGCTCGAGTCCGAACTCCTCGCTGCGATCGAGGCGGAGCTCGCGGCGGTCTCGGCATGAGCGCTCAGCGCGTGTGCGGTGTCGCGGAGCTCGAGCAGGACATGCCGATCCGCGTCGAGCCCGATGGCGTCCCGATCACCGTGATCAAGGACGGCGAGGGCGTGATCCACGCGATCGGCGACACCTGCACCCACGGCGACATCTCCCTTTCCGAGGGCTTCGTCGAAGGTGACACGGTCGAGTGCTGGGCCCACGGCTCGGCGTTCTCCCTGCTCACCGGCAAGCCCCAGAACCTCCCTGCTTACGAGCCCGTCCCCGTCTACGTCGTCGAGATCGACGGCGACGACGTGCTCATCGACCCGACTGTGACGAAGGAAATCTGAATGTCTGTTCTCGAGATCCGCGACCTCCACGTGACGGTCGAGACCGAGGCGGGGGCCACCCCGATCCTCAACGGAATCACCCTGACCATGAACACGGGTGAGACCCACGCCATCATGGGCCCCAACGGCTCGGGCAAGTCCACGCTGGCCTACACGATCGCCGGCCACCCCAAGTACACCGTCACCGGTGGGTCGATCACCTTCGACGGTGAGGACGTGCTCGAGATGAGCGTCGACGAGCGCGCACGCGCCGGTCTGTTCCTCGCGATGCAGTACCCCGTCGAGATCCCCGGCGTGACGGTCACCAACTTCCTGCGCACCGCCAAGACCGCGCTCGACGGCGAGGCCCCCGCGATCCGCGCGTGGACCAAGGACGTCAAGGCGGCCATGGCGAACCTGCGCATGGACCCGAAGTTCGCTCAGCGCAACGTCAACGAGGGGTTCTCCGGCGGCGAGAAGAAGCGTCACGAGATCCTCCAGCTCGAGGTCCTGCAGCCGAAGTTCGCGATCCTCGACGAGACCGATTCCGGCCTCGACGTCGACGCGCTGAAGATCGTCTCCGAGGGCGTCAACCGCGCCAAGGAGGCCACCGGCCTCGGCGTGCTCCTCATCACGCACTACACGCGCATCCTCCGCTACATCCGCCCCGACTTCGTGCACGTGGTCGTCGCCGGCAAGATCGTGGAAGAGGGCGGTCCCGAGCTCGCCGACCGGCTGGAAGACGAGGGATACGACCGTTTCCTCGACCCCGCCGCTCCCATCGAGGCGTAGGCTGACCGCATGACCGCGACCGCGACGCTGACCGACGAGAAGTACGACGAGGTCACCGAGGCTCTGAAGGACGTCATGGATCCCGAGCTCGGGATCAACGTCGTCGACCTCGGACTCATCTACGACCTGGCGTGGGATGACGAGAACGACGCTCTCGTCATCCACATGACGCTGACGAGCGCCGGATGCCCGCTGACGGACGTGCTCGAGGAGCAGACCGCGCAGGCCCTGGACAAGGTCGTCGACCGCTTCCGCATCAACTGGGTATGGATGCCGCCGTGGGGTCCCGAGCGGATCACCGACGACGGCCGCGACATGATGCGAGCACTCGGCTTCGCCATCTGATGCTCGAGGTGAAGGCGCTGCCTCTCTCCGAGCTGCGCCGACGCACGAGCGAGAAGTGGCGCGAGTACCCCGAGGACGTCCTGCCGCTGTTCGTGGCGGAGACGGATTTCCCGCTCGCACCGGAGATCACGGCGTCGCTCCAGCGTGCGCTCGATCTCGGTGACACGGGGTACATCGCGTCGCGGACTCCCCTGAAGGAGGCCTACGCGGCGTTCGCCGAGCGTAGGTTCGGGTGGGCGCCCGACCCGTCGCTCATGCGCAGCACGGCGGATGTGAGCATGGGGATCGTCGAGATCCTCCGCCGGGTCACCCAACCGGGGGAGCGCGTCGTCGTCACCCCTCCGGTGTACCCGCCCTTCTACGACCTCGTGGCGGAGGCCGGCGCGGAGGTCCAGCGCGTGCCCCTGCGCGACACCGGTACGCGCTGGGAACTCGATCTCGACGGCATCCGCTCGGCTTTCGACGACGGCGCCACCGCCATCCTGCTCTGCAACCCGCACAACCCGACCGGGACGGTGCACGATCGCGACGCCCTGGCAGCCCTCGCGGATCTCGCCGCCGAGTTCGGTGCGGCAGTGGTCTCCGACGAGATCCACGCACCGCTCGCGCAGCCCGGCACGGGATTCACTCCGTTCCTCGCCGTGAACGATGTCGCCCGCCAGGTCGGCTATGCCGTGGTCAGTGCGAGCAAGGCGTTCAATCTCGCCGGCCTCAAGTGCGCGCTCATGGTGGCAGCCGATGAGACGACGTACGCCGTCCTGCGCGACCTGCCCATCGAGGTCGTCTGGCGCACGGGACAGTTCGGTCTGATCGCTGCCGTCGCCGCATTCTCGGAAGAGAGCGACCCCTGGCTCGACGGTCTGCTCCGCACGCTCGACCAGAACCGCATCCTTCTCGAGGATCTCCTCGTGCGGCATCTCCCGGGGGCGCGTTACCGCCTGCCGGATGCCGGATACCTCGCCTGGATCGACCTGCGACCCCTGGGGTGGGGCGACAACCCCTCGCGACGCATTCTGCGCGAGGCCAAGGTCGCCCTCCACAACGGTTCGGCGTTCGGCGACGAGGGCACGGGGTTCGCGCGCCTGAACTTCGGCACGAGTCCTGAGATCCTCACCGAGGCCATCGAGCGCATCGCGGCGCTCGTCGGGCGATGACGGCCCCGTCGCCCGTCGCGTCGATCTGGGACCGGAGCCGCATCTGGGTCACGACCGGCGCGATCGCGCTGATCTTCCTCGCCGCGATCGAGGCCCTCGCGGTGACGACGGTGATGCCGATCGTCAGCGAGGCCCTCGACGGCGGAGCGCTGTATGCGGTCGCCTTCTCGGGTACCCTCGCGACCGGTGTCATCGGCATGGTCGCCGCGGGCGCCTGGTCGGACGCCCGCGGGCCGCGGGGTGCGCTCTACGTCGCGGTCACGCTGTTCCTGGTGGGACTCCTGATCTCGGGCTTCGCCGTCACGATGCACCAGTTCCTCGTCGGGCGACTCGTGCAGGGGCTGGGCGCCGGTGGCCAGACCGTCGCGCTCTACGTCGTCGTCGCGCGGCTGTATCCGCCGCACCTGCACGGGCGGATCTTCGCGGCGTTCGCCGCGGCCTGGGTCGTGCCGTCGATGATCGGCCCCTTCCTCGCCGGAGCGGTGGCCGAGCACATCGATTGGCGTTGGACGTTCCTCGGGGTCGCCGTGCTCACCGGTATCGCGTTCACGGTGATCGCGGTGCGCCTGAGCGGAGTCGATCTCGGCCACGGTGAGCCGCAGGACCGGCGGACGATCGCGACCCGACTGCTGCTCGCGGTCGTCGTCGCCGTTCTCGCCGTCGTGATCGGCTTCACCGCCGACATGGTGCCGCAGGTGCGCTGGCCGGTCGCGATCGGCGCGCTGGCGGTCATCGGGATCGCCATTCTCCCGCTGCTGCCCCGAGGTGCGCTCCGGGCCGGACGCGGGCTGCCGAGCGTCGTGCTCATGCGCGGCATCGTCGCCGGTGCCTTCTTCGCCGCGGAGGCGTACATCCCGTACCTGCTCATGGAGCGCTTCGAATTCACGGCGACCTGGGCCGGCATCGCCCTCATGTTCGCCGCGCTCGCGTGGGCCGGGGCATCCGCACTGCAGGGGAAGTACGGCGAACGGCTCGGAAACCACCGCATCACCGTGATCAGCCTCTCGCTGCTGCTGGTGGCCCTGCTGTGCGTGCTCCTCGCCGCCCTGTTCGGGATCTCGCCGCTCGTGGTCGTGATCGGATGGGGCCTCGCCGGCGGCGGAATGGGCCTGCTGTACCCACGGCTGATCGTGCTCACGCTCGCGTACTCCGATGAGAGCAACCAGGGATTCAACTCCTCGGCACTCTCGATCTCGGACTCGACGGGCTCGGCGGTCACGATCGCCTTCGCCGGTCTCGCCGTCGCGACGCTCGGAGGCGGAGCGAGCACGTTCTGGGTCGTGTTCGTGTTCTGCCTCGCGCTCGTCGGGGCAGCGGCGATCCCGGGTCTCAGGCTCGGGCACGCGGCCGAACGCTCCTGAGAGCCGACCGGGGGATCCATCGGCCATGTACCGGCGCAGCCGCGAGGCGGAGAGCGACGACGAGCAGGCCGACCGCGATCATCGCCGTGACGGGTGTCGTGCCGGTCACGAGCAGCAGCACCACGCCGATCAGACCGCTCAGCACCGAGAGCGCGATGCGCCGGGTCGCGTCGGTCGGCATCGGCGGACGACGCGTCTCGATGCGTGTGAACGGGACGGCCACGAGGGCGGTGAGCGTCAGTGCCGTCGCGAGCCAGAGCGGACGATCCGCCCACCACGCGGCGCTTCCCGCCACCGGGAGCGTGCTGCCGTCGCTGATCGCGACGATCGCCGTCACGCCCGCCATGGCGAGCAGTACCGGCATGTGCCAGAGGTAGATCGTCATCGTCCGTCGGCCGATGAATCCGCTCACGGCCGCGGCAAGAGGGTGAGCGCTGAGGGCGGACAGACGGGGGCGGTTCAGCGACAGGGCGCAGGTGTGCACGATACCGACGAGGATCAGCGCGGAGGTCGGCGGGTTGATGTGCGCGATCAGGTCGGGAGAGCAGAGGCCGGTGGCGAAACCGAGAAGGAGGGTGAGCGCTGCGCCCACGCCGATGCGCACTCGGGTGCGACGGGGCAGGGAGTCGATGCTGCCGTCGGCGAGGAAGAACCCGATCTGCTGGAGCGCGAGCCAGACGAACGCCAGGTTGAGGAACCCGAGGGCATCGACACCGCTGATCCCCCTTGCCACGTCGACGGTGGCTGCGGCTGCGACCAGCCCGGCGAGGATCAGGAGCGGCCGAGTCCGGTGCAGGTGCACGAGCGCGGGCAGGAGCGCCTGGCACAGCAGGAAGACCGCGAGGAACCACAGCGGCTGCCCGTACCGGTAACCCGCGACGGCGATGAGGTCCGTGGGAACCCCGAAAAGCGTCAATGCCCACAGCGCGACGCCGATCACGGCGATCGTGACCACGGCGGGCCGCAGCAGTCGATGCACCCGCCCCGCAATGAAGCTCCGCGCGTCGCCCCCGCGGGCGAGCACCGAACGATAGGCGAGCAGTCCGGAGAACCCGCCGATGACGAAGAACAGGGGCATGACCTGCAGCGCCCAGCTGACGGGCACGATCCACCACGTGCCGGTGCTGGCGTTGTCGAAGACGGGGCGTCCGTCGATCACGGAGACGCCGACCATGATCGCGTGCAGCAGCACCACGCCGATCACGCAGAGCGAGCGGACGAGATCGATGCCGGTGTCGCGGGTGCCGCGAGCCTCGGCGCGCGGGATGTCTCGGACGGGGGGTGCCTGCACGATGGCCATGAATCCTCCTGGGGAACGGTCTTCCCGGAGGCTATGGACGCGGTGCGGCGGAGGGCATCACCCCGCGGTGCCGTTCGACCCCGTACCGAGGGGTGAGGGCGCCGCCGTCGCTGAGGGGCACGGCCAGGAGGGTGCGGTCAGGACGGTTCGACGAGACCGGTGTCGTAGGCCAGGATCACCGCGTGCACACGGTCGCGGAGCCCGAGCTTCGCGAGCACCTTGCCGACGTGCGTCTTGACCGTCTGCTCGGCGATGAAGAGTTCGGCGGCGATCTCGCCGTTGGACCGCCCGCGGCCGATCAGCACGAGCACCTCGCGCTCACGGTCGGTGAGCTCGGCGAGGGCGGAAGCCGCGCGGGGCGTACGGGGGCGACGTCCGGCGAACTGCGCGATCACCCGGCGGGTCACGCTCGGGGCGAGCAGCGCGTCGCCCCCGGCGACGACGCGCACGGCGTGAACCAGTTCCTCCGGGAGCGCATCCTTGAGCAGGAACCCGCTCGCCCCCGCCTCGAGAGCGTCGTAGACGTAGTCGTCGATGTCGAAGGTGGTGAGCATGAGGATGCGGGGCACATGCGCCGCGGGGTACGAGGAGCCGAGGATGCGGCGGGTCGCCTCGATCCCGTCGAGGTCGGGCATCCGCACGTCCATGAGGATCACGTCGGGGTCGAGCCGTGCGGCGAGCGACACGGCTTCGGTTCCCGTGGAAGCCTGTCCGGTGACACGGATGCCGTCGTGCGCGTCGAGGAGCGCGGCGAAGCCTGCGCGCACCATGGCCTGATCGTCGGCGATGAGGACGCTGATGGTCACGGGTTCTCCTTCGGAGGGGCGGATGCCGGGGACGGCGAATCGTCGCGCCCTCCGGCCAGGGGAAGGGCGGCCTCGACGAGCCAGGCGCCGTCGGGAGCGGGGCCCGCCGAGAGACTGCCGCCGAGCACCTCGGCGCGCTCGCGCATTCCACGCAGGCCGTGCCCGGCGCCGCGATCCTGCGCCTCCGCAGGGGCGGCGTTGCGCACGCGGATGCGGAGAGTGCCGGCATCCGCCTGCAGCTGAACGGTCACCGCGTTGCCGGACGCATGCCGTACCGCGTTGCTGAGGCTCTCCTGCACGATCCGGTAGGCCGCGATCTGGACGGCCGGGGGAGCGGATGTCGCGGCATCCATTCCCACGAGCGAGAGACCGGCGTCGACGCCGGCGCGGCGGATGGTGTCGACCAGCGCGGGGATGTCGTCGATGCCGTTCTGCGGAGCGAGTTCCACGGCCTGATCCTCGGTGCGCAGCACCCCGAGCATCCGTCGCATCTCGCTCAGCGACGTGCGCGCGGTCGCGGCGATGTCGTCGAACTCGGCCGCGGCGGTGTCGTCGATCGATGGCAGGCGGTATCGCGCCGTCGACGCCTGCACCTGGATGACCGACATGCTGTGCGCGATGACGTCGTGGAGTTCGCGGGCGATCCGGGTGCGTTCCTCGATCAGGGCGCGCCGCGACTCCTCGAGGGCGGAATGCTCGCGCTCGCGCGTGAGCTCGACGCCGATGCGCAGGCGGCTGGCGATCAGCAGCGCGAGGAGGAAAGCGGCCGCGGCGACGGACGCGGTGACGATGAGATCGGCCGTCGCGGTCGCCGCGACGTTCGCCGTCTCGATGATGTCGGGGCGCAGCAGCGGGGCGGTGAGCGATGCGACGAGCGCGAGCACGAGGAGGAGCAGTCCCGGCCGCACCCCGTGGATACCGGTGACGAGCCCGACGAGGCCGACGAACGCGAGCGTGGCGGGGACCGACCAGGGCCAAGGCGCGGTCGCAGCGAGGGCAGTGTCGGTGACGAGCGGGACGATGAGGACCGCCGTGCAGAACACCACGATCGCCGTGCGCGGGCGGGCGATCGAGAGGGGGAGGGCGCCGCAGACCGCAGCGCCGAGCAGGAACGCCAGTGCGACCGGGGTTCCGTAGAGGGCGGCGTGGACCGGGACGAACACCGAGTAGAGGCCGACGGTCACCGTCCAGAGCCCGACGAACGCGATCGTCCGCCGGGAGTGACGGGGAGCACGCCGGACACGGGTCATGATCTTCATCCTGCCAGGTGGGCGGGCGCGCTCCGGCGGCGTCGGACGGCAGACACGCGGTCGATCACGATGCCGATCAGCAGGGCGATGACGATGCCGACGCCGGCGCTCAGGAGCGGCTGATCCTTGATCCAGCTGCCGGCGAGCAGACCGATCGCGAGACTGAGCGCACTCCAGCTCGCGCCCGCGACGAGGCTGAGCGGCAGGAACCGGCGCCAGGGGAAGCGCAGGGCCCCGGCCGTCATGTTCACCGCCACACGACCGACCGGGATGTAGCGGGCGCCGAGGATCAGCGCGGCGCTGCGGGTCTCCAGCGCGCGCTCGGCATGGGCGAACGCGGCGCGGACGCGCGGCCGTCGCATCCAGCCCGCGCGGGACGTACCGAGACGCCGACCGATGAGGAACGCGATGTTGTCGCCCAGTGCGGCGCCGAGCGCAGCCACGACGCCGAGGAGGAGCAGATTCGTGCCTCCGCCCGAGACCGACGCGGCCGCGGCGGCGACGAGCACCGTCTCGCTCGGCACGGGAGGGAAGAAGCCGTCGATCACCGTGACGGCGAAGAGCACGAGCACGAGCCACGGCGAGGCCACGGCCTGGAGAATGAGGTCATTGATCACGTCCACCCTCGAACGTTACGAACCGGGTGGCAGGACGGTCATCCCTCTGCGGTATCGACCGCGTCACACCGGGGAGTGATCTTCCTGGGATGGCCGTCCCGTCGGGACGCTTATACTGGGAGGCTGGCCGCTCGGCCACCTTCCTCCCGAACGAACGGACATCCCGCTGTGCTTGCCGTGCACGAACTCGAGATCCGCGTGGGCGCTCGCCTCCTGATGGAGAACGTGTCGTTCCGCGTGGGCGACGGTGACAAGATCGGTCTCGTCGGCCGCAACGGAGCGGGCAAGACCACCCTCACCAAGGTGCTCGCCGGCGACGTCCTGCCCTCCGGCGGCAGCGTGACGCGTTCGGGGGAGCTCGGCTATCTGCCGCAGGACCCGCGCTCGGGCAACCCGGAGGACCTGGCGCGCACGCGCATCCTCGACGCCCGTGGTCTCGGCCAGCTCAATCTCGGCATGACCGAGGCGTCGCTCGCGATGGGATCGGACGACCCCGCCGTCGCTGCGAAGGCCATGAAGCGCTACGCGGCGCTGACCGAGCAGTTCGAGGCGCAGGGCGGCTACGCCGCCGAGGCGCAGGCGGCATCCATCGCCCACAACCTCTCGCTTCCCGACCGCATCCTCGACCAGCCGCTGTCGACGCTGTCGGGTGGTCAGCGTCGTCGCATCGAGCTCGCCCGCATCCTCTTCTCGGATGCCGAGACGATGATCCTCGACGAGCCGACCAACCACCTCGACGCCGACAGCGTGGTGTGGCTGCGCGAGTTCCTCAAGACGTACAAGGGCGGGCTGATCGTGATCAGCCACGACGTCGAACTGGTCGGCGAGACCGTCAACCGCGTGTTCTACCTCGATGCCAACCGCCAGGTCATCGACACGTACAACATGAACTGGAAGAACTACCTGCGTCAGCGCGTGGCCGACGAGGAGCGCCGCAAGAAGGAGCGCGCCAACGCCGAGAAGAAGGCGACGACGCTGCAGCTGCAGGCCGCGCGGTTCGGGGCGAAGGCGTCGAAGGCCGCGGCCGCGCACCAGATGGTCGCGCGCGCCGAGAAGCTCCTCGCCGGGCTCGACGACGTGCGGCAGCAGGATCGGGTCGCGAAGCTGCGCTTCCCGAAGCCCGCGCCCTGCGGCAAGACGCCTCTCATGGCGTCGGGGCTGTCGAAGTCGTACGGTTCGCTCGAGATCTTCACCGATGTCGACCTGGCGATCGATCGCGGTTCGAAGGTCGTCGTGCTGGGTCTGAACGGTGCCGGCAAGACGACGCTCCTGCGAATGCTCGCGGGCGTCGATCAGCCCGACACGGGACAGCTCGAGCCCGGCCACGGCCTCAAGGTCGGGTACTACGCGCAGGAGCACGAGAACCTCGACGTGAATCGTTCGGTGCTCGAGAACATGGTCTCGGCCGCCCCGCACATCACCGAGACGGAAGCGCGCCGCGTGCTCGGCTCCTTCCTGTTCACGGGGGACGACGTGCTGAAGCCGGCGGGTGTGCTCTCCGGCGGGGAGAAGACCCGTCTCTCGCTCGCGACCCTCGTCGTGTCGTCGGCGAACCTGCTGCTTCTCGACGAGCCCACGAACAACCTCGACCCCGCGTCGCGCGAGGAGATCCTCGACGCCCTCGCGCACTACGAGGGGGCCGTCGTGCTGGTCTCGCACGACCCGGGCGCCGTGCAGTCGCTGAATCCCGAGCGCGTGCTCATCCTCCCTGACGGCGTGGAGGACATCTGGAACCAGGAGTACCAGGACCTGATCGAGCTCGCCTGACACGAGCGAGAGGGATCGGTGGCATAGTCGAGAGCATGCCGACCCCGCCGAGCACGATCTCCTCCTGGTTGCGGGCGCAACCCACTCTGATCGGCGACGCACCGATCTGGGACGCGACGCTGCTGCCGGATTCTCCGCTCGAGCTGTTCCGCGACTGGATCGGCGCGGCCGTGGATGCCGGAGTGCCCGAGCCCCACGTGGCGACGCTGGCGACGGTCGGCGCCGACGGCATCCCGGACGCGCGGGCGCTGATCCTCAAGGACGTCGACGAACGGGGTTGGGCGTTCGCCGGTCCTCGAGCGTCGCGCAAGGGCGATCAGCTGTCGGCGCATCCTGCTGCCGCGCTCAATTTCTGGTGGCAGCCCCTGGTGCGTGCGGTCCGCGTGCGCGGGCGGGTCGTCGAAGCCGCGAGGGAGGAGAGCGCCGCCGACCTCTCCGCGCGCTCGCCCGCCGCCCGCGCGGGAATCGAGCCGGGTGGCTGGGTGCTGTGGCGCCTCGTGCCCGAACGCATCGAGTTCTGGCAGGGCTCGCAGGATCGTCGGCACACCCGCGTCGTCTACGAGCGCGACGGCCTCGCATGGGGACGAACTGATGCCGGGGCGGCGGGGATCTGACCTCAGCGGGCGTCGAGAAGTTCGTCCTCGACGTCGGCGTCCTCGTCACGGCGACGCTTCTCCTTGACGGGGGCCGGTCGGCCCTCGACCTCCTCGCGGTGCTTCACGATCTCGGTGCGGATGATGTAGCCGATGAAGATGAAACCCATGATCGCGAAGAGGATCCACTGGATCGCGTACGACAGGTGGGGCCCAGGATCGTCGGTGGGCGACGTGAAGCCTCCGAGCGGCGTACCCGCGGGATCCTCGCTGATCAGCTGTCCGTAGGCGGCGGTGATGACATCGCCCTCCACGAGGCCGGCGATCGTCGGCAGGTTGATGGTCGGCACCTGCCCTTCGGGGGCACCGCGCCCGGAGGCCGGGACCTGCTCGCTCGGGCGGAGTCGCGCGACGACCTCGACGGTGCCGCTCGGAGCCTCGGGAACCGCATCCGGGGTGTCGCCGTCGCCCGGGGGAGCCCAGCCGCGGTCGACGATGAACACGCGACCGTCGACGTCACGGAACGGCACGAGGACCTCGAAGGCGCTGGTGCCGCCGTGCGGCCGGTTGCGCACGAGCAGTTGCTGGTCGGAGAGGTACTCGCCGCGGAGCAGCACCGGATGCCACTCATCGCCGGGCTGGAGGAGGTCGTCGTCGCCGATCAGGTCTCCGAGCGGGACCGGGTCGGCATCGTAGTTCTGCTCGACCAGTTCGATCTGCTCGGCGCGGGACTCGTTCCTCTCGAACTGCCAGTTGGAGAGGAACGCGCAGGCGACCGCGAAGCCGATCGCGATGAGGACGTAGACCATCCAACGGGTCAGGCGCTTGCTCACGCGGGTACTCCGTTTCGGACGGTCACCGGGAAGTCGCGGGCCGCCAGGTAGTCGTGCAGGTAGTCCACGTGCTCGTCGCACGCCAGCCAGATCTTCTCGCGGTCCGCAGCGTGGATGCGGGGATTGCGCCAGACGACCTGCTTCGTCGCCGCGCTCCGGCAGCCGGCGCGCGAGCAGATGAGATCGGTCACGTGCGATCCTGCGGCTTCTCGTGGATCGTGATGATGCCGGGAGCTTCCTCGATCGGCTCCGGGACGACCGCCGGTGTCGCCTCGATCTCCTGCCGAGGGGACTCCGCCCCCGATTCGGTGCTGTCGCTGCCGGCGTTCGCGAAGACCACGGCGATGTACGGGAGCACCGCGGCCGCGGCGGCGAAGACCCATGTGTACCAGCCGTAAGGCTGCACGAAGACCATGAGGCCGAAGCACACGATGCGGATCGTCATCGTGATCGCATAGCGGCGCACGCGGTGATCGGACTCAGCTGCCGGCGACTGCGGCAGAGAGGTCACGGCGGGGACGGTGTGCTTGCGATTCACGATGCCTCCAGCCTACGCCGGTGGGCGGGGGCGGGAGTGCCTTCGTGCAGCGATCAGCTGTTATAGAGGAAGGGGAGGGTGAACGCTCCGAACGCGAGGAGGCTGATGAGCGAGATCGCGATCGTCAGCACGCCGATACCGAGCACGACGTACCCCAGGATGAGACCGGCGAACGCCATTCCGCGTCCGCCGACGGTCGGGTCGTTCTTCGTCTTCTTCAGCGCCATGTGCCCGGTGATCACCGCGGCGATGGACGCGAGCGCCGGGAGGAAGAGCCAGCTGAACAGAAAGCTCACGATGCCGCAGACGAGCGAGGTGATCGCGAGTCCGCTGGTCGGACGCGGTGCCGGGTAGACGGGATAGGGATTCTGCGCGTAGCCGTACGGCTGGTGGGGCGCGCCGTAGCCGGGCTGGACCGGCGACTGAGGCTGCCCATAGCCGGGGGCGGCAGGTGCGCCGTAGACGGGAGCGGCTCCCGGGTACGCCTGGGTGGGCTGCACGGGAGGGGCGGGCGGCGGAGTGTACGGCGTTCCGCCGGCTGGAGGGGGAGTGGTGTTGTCGCTCACGCGGAGACCCTTTCGTCGAGATCAGGCTCCCAGCCCGCTGCGCGGGTGTCAAACGCCGCGCGCCCGACTCGGGGGAGCATCCTCGGTAGGATCGGTGTCGGTTCGGATGCCGGATCGTCGTGAACAGCGGGAGTGAATGAACATGAGTGAGCAGCGCGTCGTCCTCGTCACCGGAGGCAACCGGGGCATCGGCCGATCGATCGCCGAGCGATTCGTGCGCGAGGGCTATCGCGTCGCCGTCACCGCACGCAGCGGCGAGGGCCCCGAGGGCACGCTCACGGTGCGCGCGGATGTGACGGATGCCGCCGCGATCGACGCCGCGTTCACCGAGGTCGAGGAGAAGCTCGGCCCGATCGAGATCGTCGTGGCGAACGCCGGCATCACGAAGGACACGCTGCTCCTGCGCATGAGCGAGGACGACTTCGACAGCGTCATCGCCACCAACCTGGGCGGCACCTTCCGCGTGGTCAAGCGCGCGTCGAAGGGGATGCTGCGTGCACGCTTCGGTCGCGTCATCCTGATCTCGAGCGTCGTCGGGCTGTACGGCTCGGCCGGCCAGATCAACTACTCGGCGTCGAAGAGCGCCCTCGTCGGTTTCGCGCGTTCGCTGACGCGCGAACTCGGCAGCCGGGGCATCACGGCCAACGTCGTCGCTCCCGGCTTCATCGAGACCGACATGACCGCCGAGCTGCCCGAAGACACCCAGAAGCAGTACAAGGCCAACATCCCCGCGGGACGATTCGCGAGCCCCGACGAGGTCGCGGGCGTCGTGACCTGGCTCGCGGGTGACGACGCGGCGTACATCTCGGGCGCCGTCATCCCCGTCGACGGCGGCCTCGGGATGGGCCACTGACGCACTTCGCGCTGATCTCCCCTCGATTCTCCGAGCGGTCTCGCCGCTGACCGCGACCCGACGGTCGGTCAGCGGGCGACGGCGGCGAGGATCAGTTCGCCGAGGCGCTGGGGCACCGTGAACTGCGGCCAGTGACCGGAGCCGACTCGCACGACCTCGATGTCGTCGATCGCGCTGTACTCGTCGCCGTAGGGACCCCAGTCGGAGATCTCCGACTCGAGCGTCTCCTGGTCGAGTCCGCCCATCAGCATCGTCACCGGCACTCCGAAGCGCGCATCGCCCTCGAAGGCGATCGCGTCGGTCGGCACGCGCGCGGGGACGCTCTTCGCGGTCGGCGCGGTGCGCGCACGCGTGTCGGCATCGAGATCGAACACGTCTTCATCGGGAAAGAAGTCCCATCCCGGGAACGGCACGACACCGTCGACGACCTCGAACTCGCTGATGCCGTGACCGGGCGGCGGCGGAACGGTGTCGACGAAGACCACGCGGGAGACGCGGTCGGCGCGAGCGTTCGCCGCGCCCCAGGCTACGTTTCCCCCGCCGCTGTGTCCGACGACGACCACCCGCTCTCCGGGGAGCTCGTCGATCTTCTGCGTGACGGCGTCGACCCAGTCGGCGATGCCGATGTCGGCGGATCGGGTCGCGGGTGCTCCGACGCCCGGCAGGGTCAGAGGGTGCACGCGATGGCCCGCGCGCGTCAGCACGGGTGTCACGTCGTTCCAGCTCTCGGCATCGAGCCACAGGCCCGGGATGAGGATGATGTCCATGGGCCGACGTTAGCGCCGGCCTCCGACATCCGCGAGGGGGTCGCAGAACACCACCGAACCCCGCGGGGCCGATCAGGGGAGAAGAGCGATGACCTCGGCGAGGTCCTGCGGTCCGACCACGAGGCTCGCCGCGTTGCGCACGGCGGGCTTGGCGTTGAAAGCGAGTCCGAGGCCGGCCGCCGCCATCATCTTCAGGTCGTTCGCCCCGTCTCCGATCGCGATCGTCGCGTGCCGGGCGACACCCAGCTCGGCGGCCCACTCGAGGAGCGACTCGGCTTTGGCTGCGGCGTCGACGATCGCGCCGTCGACCTCGCCGGTCAGCGCCCCGTCGGCCACGCGGAGCCGATTGGCCCGCCAGCGATCGACGCCGAGGGTCGGGGCCACGTCGTCGAGGATCTCATGGAACCCTCCGGACACGACGCCCACGACTCCGCCGCGTGCGTGCACCGCGGCGGTCAGCTCGCGCACGCCCGGCGTGGGCTCGATGCGCGCGAGAACGCGGGGGAAGGCATCGACCGAGACGCCGCGGAGCGCCGCGACACGGGTGCGCAGGCTCTCGGCGAAGTCGACCTCGCCGCGCATCGCGGCCTCGGTCGCGGCCTGCACCTCGTCGCGGCGCCCGGCCTCGTCGGCGAGCAGCTCGATCACCTCGTTGCGGATGAGGGTCGAATCGGCATCGAGGACGACGAGGAAGCGCGCAGGGGTCACGACGTCGAGCCTACCGAGCGCGGACGTCGCCGCCGGACGGATGACGCTCAGCGCTCGATGTACAGTCCCTTGCCGACAACCGTGATGCCCGTCTCGGTGACCGTGAACCCGCGGGCGAGATCGCGTTCCCGATCGACGCCGACGGTCGCACCGTCGGCGAGCACCACGTTCTTGTCGAGGATCGCCCGATGCACGCGGGATCCGGCTCCGACGTGCACGTGGTCGAACACGACGGAATCGGTGATCGTGGATCCGCCCCCGGCGAGAGTCCACGGACCCACCACGCTGCGTTCGAGGTGCGTTCCCGACAGCACGGACCCCAGCGAGACGATCGAATCGATCGCGTTGCCGATGCGGCCGACCGAGTCGCGCACGAACTTCGCGGGGGGCGAGTTCACGGTCTGCGAGTGGATCGGCCAGTCGGTGTTGTACAGGTTAAACACGGGCAGGGTCGAGATCAGGTCCATGTGGGCGTCGAAGAACGACTCGATCGTTCCGACGTCGCGCCAGTAGGAGCGATCTCGCGGCGAGGAACCGGGCACCTCGTTGCGCTTCATGTCGTAGACACCGGCCTCGCCGCGCCCGACGAAGTAGGGGATGATGTCGCCGCCCATGTCGTGGCCGGAGGTCGGGGACTCGCCGTCGGTCTCGACAGCCGCGATCAGAGCGTCGGCGTCGAAGACGTAGTTGCCCATCGAGGCGAGCACCTCGTGCGGTGCGTCCGGCAGACCGGTGGCATCGGTCGGCTTCTCGAGGAACGCACGGATCCGGCCCTGATCCTCGGGATCGGTGTCGATGACGCCGAACTGCGATGCGAGAGCGAGGGGCTGGCGGATGCCGGCGACGGTGGCCTTCGCGCCCGAGGCGATGTGCGCGTCGATCATCTGCCGGAAGTCCATGCGGTAGACGTGGTCCGCGCCGATCACGACGACGATGTCGGGCTTCTCGTCGTTGAGCAGGTTCATGCTCTGCAGGATCGCGTCGGCCGAGCCCGAGAACCACCGCTTGCCGAGGCGCTGCTGCGCCGGAACGGAGGTGACGTAGGAGTCGAGGAGCGCCGACATGCGCCACGTCTGCGAGATGTGGCGGTCGAGGCTGTGCGACTTGTACTGCGTGAGCACGACGACCTGCCGCAGGCCCGAGTTGATGAGGTTGGAGATCGCGAAGTCGATCAATCGGTACTGTCCGCCGAAGGGCACCGCGGGTTTCGCGCGATCGGCCGTGAGCGGCATGAGTCGCTTGCCCTCGCCGCCGGCGAGGATGATGCCGAAGATCTTCTTTGGAGCGGACATGGCTCCACCTTAGGTGCGATCCGGCCCGCTGTACTAGCGTTCAGACATGCGAGTCGAAATGATCACGAAGGAGTATCCGCCGGAGATCTACGGCGGTGCCGGGGTGCACGTGGCCGAGCTCGTGGCGGCGCTCCGCGAAAGCATCGACGTGAGCGTCCGCGCCTTCGGTGCGCCGCGCGACGAGCGGGGTACTGCCGCGTACTCCACGCCCTCCGAACTCGCCTCCGCGAACGCCGCGCTGCAGACGCTCGGAACGGATCTCGAGATCGTCGCCGCGATCGGGCGCGCCGACGTCGTGCACAGTCACACCTGGTACGCGAACTTCGCGGGACACCTCGCCGCGCAGCTGCACGGCATCCCGCACGTGCTCACCGCGCACAGCCTCGAGCCGCTGCGCCCGTGGAAGGCCGAACAGCTCGGCGGCGGCTACGCCGTGTCGAGCGGCATCGAGAAGCTCGCCTACGAGAACGCCGCGGCCGTGATCGCCGTGAGCGCGGGCATGCGGGCGGACATCCTGCGCAGCTACCCGCAGGTCGACCCCGCGAAGGTCCGGGTGATCCACAACGGGATCGACGTCGAACGCTGGCGCCCCGTGCAGAACCCGGAGTTCCTCGCATCCGTCGGTATGGACCCGAACCGTCCGTCGGTGGTCTTCGTCGGGCGCATCACCCGCCAGAAGGGACTCCCGTATCTGCTGCAGGCCGCGCGGCTGCTGCCGCCCGAGGTGCAGTTGATCCTCTGCGCCGGAGCTCCCGACACCCCCGAGATCATGGCCGAGGTGCAGGAGGGCGTGCGGTTGCTCCAGCAGACCCGCGACGGCGTGATCTGGATCGAGCGGATGCTGCCGCGCGACGAGCTCTCGGCGATCCTCACCGCCGCCACGACCTTCGTGTGCCCCTCGGTGTACGAACCGCTGGGCATCGTCAACCTCGAGGCCATGGCCTGCGGTGCGGCCGTGGTCGGCACCGCGACCGGAGGCATCCCCGAAGTGGTCGCCGACCGCGTGACGGGTCGCCTCGTGCCGATCGAGCAGGTGCAGGACGGCACCGGTACCCCGGTCGACCCCGATCGGTACGTCGCCGACCTCGCGGCCGTGCTCACCGAGGTGGCCATGGATCCGGCGCAGGCGCGGGTCTACGGCGATGCCGGACGGGACCGGGCCACGCGCGAGTTCAGCTGGTCGTCGATCGCCGACGCGACCCGCGCGCTCTACGCGGAGCTCACCGCCTGAGCCGATAGGCTGGTCGCATGCCGATCGCTCTGGATTTCACCGATGTCGTCGTGCGCCGCGACGGGCGAAACATCATCGACCACGTGACCTGGCAGGTCGCGGACGACCAGCGCTGGGTGGTCCTCGGACCCAACGGCGCGGGCAAGACCACGCTGCTGCAGCTCGCCGACACGCTGATGCACCCGACCTCGGGAACCGTGACGGTGCTGGGCGAGACCCTCGGTCGCACCGATGTGTTCGAGGTGCGCCCGCGCATCGGCTTCGCCTCGTCGGCGATGGCCAAGCGCGTTCCGCGCGACGAGACCGTGCTCAACACCGTGCTCACCGCCGCGTACTCCGTGCTCGGGCGCTGGAACGAGGATTACGAGGACATCGACGAGCGCCGCGCGCTGCGCGTGCTGGGGGAGTGGAAGCTCGACCACCTCGCCGATCGCACCTTCGGCACTCTCAGCGACGGCGAGCAGAAGCGCGTCCAGATCGCCCGCGCCGTGATGACCGACCCCGAACTCCTCCTGCTCGACGAGCCGACCGCCTCGCTCGACCTCGGCTCGCGCGAGGAGCTCCTCGCCCTGCTCAGCGGCTACGCCTCGTCGCCGACGACTCCGGCCATGCTCATGGTCACCCACCACGTCGAGGAGATCCCGGTGGGATTCACGCACGTCATGCTGCTGCGTGAAGGGCGCGTGGTCTCGGCCGGTCCGATCCACGAGACGCTCACGGCCGAAGCGCTCACCGAAGCGTTCGGCATGCCGATCACGCTCAGCAGCGAGGACGGACGCTACGCGGCTCGCGCGGCATCCTGATCCGTCATCTGATAAGATCGACCCTTGGTGCACTCTGCACCGCAGACTTCCCTCGTCCCTGGCACAATCCAGGGCAGCAACTAAGGAATCCCATGAAGACTGACATCCACCCCGAGTACAAGGCAGTCGTGTTCCGCGACCTCGGTTCGGGCGAGACCTTCCTCACCCGCTCCACCGTCTCGAGCGACAAGACCATCGAGCTGGACGGCGTGGAGTACCCCGTCATCGACGTCGAGATCTCCTCGGCCTCGCACCCGTTCTACACGGGCAAGCAGCGCATCATGGACTCGGCCGGCCGCGTCGAGAAGTTCAACCAGCGCTTCAAGGGCTTCGGCGGATCGTCCAAGTAAGGACCCCCGCCTCGAAGGCCCCGTTCTCCTCGGAGAGCGGGGCCTTCGTCGTTCTCGCGACGACGTGCGTTCACGTCGTCGGCATCCGCCGAGCGACGGACATGCTCAGCGGATGCGTCGACCGTGCGCGAGGTCGATGAGACGGCTGAGCACGGGGCCCGATCGCAGCCCGTTGTGCTCGTGCTCGCTCGTCTGCCACAGGTGGACGCCCGGCAGCAGCTTCGCGGTCTCGAGCGAGAACTCGTAGGGCACGTACACGTCGTTCACATAGACGGCGGCGGCGCCGGTCGCCTCGGACGCGGCGATCGCCGAGGCGTCGTACACCGAGGGCCACTCGAACTCGGCGAGCTCGAGGGCGACGTCCCGCCAGGGCTGGAAGGCCGGCACCGTCTCGGTCCATTCGCGGCGGATGTGCTCGCCGGTGAACAGCGTCGGGTCGTCGCGGAAGTCCGCGGGCTCGGTGCGCTCGGCCGACCACCGCGTGGCGTGGCCATCGGCGTAGCTGGACTCGTGGAAGGCGAAGTAGAGCGGGTTGCGTCCGCCGTAGGGCATCGCATTCATGAGGTCGTAGCGGAACGCGTTCTTCCTCGGATCCGATTCGAGAAGCGACCACACCGTCTGCCATCCGGCATCCGTTCCGAGGGCCGACCCGAAGGAGCGGAGGCGGGAGACCGAGACGACCTCGCCGTCGGGGAGCACGATATCACCGGCGGCCGCACGATCGACCAGGCGCCGCATCGCGTCGCGGTGCTCAGGAAAGCGCCGGTAGTAGCGCTCCGAGGCATCGCGCATCTTGTCGTAGCAGAGGGCGTAGACGTCGTCGGGGTGGCGTCCGATCGCGCTCAACCCTCCCGTGATGAACACGTCGGTCAGGGAGTCGGCGTCGGTGGAGAGGTAGGCGAGGGTCGTGAAGCCGCCGAAGGACTGGCCGAGCACGCTCCACTGCTCGGCGCCGAGGTGTTGGCGCATCGCCTCGCAGTCGCGCACGATCGCGTCGGCCCGCAGATGGGTGAGGTGCTCGGCGACGACCGAGGAACCGAGTGCCAGGTCGCCATCGGAGACGGCAGTCGAGCGCCCCGTGCCGCGCTGATCGAGCAGCACGACCTGATAGTGCGCGAGTGCCTCGTCGAGCCAGGCCGGCGAGGTGGCGGCGTGGAACGGGCGGGGCGCCTCGCTGCCCGGGCCGCCCTGGAGGAACACCAGGTAGGGGAGCGTCTCGCCGCCGGGACGTGAGACGACGGCGGCGAACACGTCTATGGTGCGGCTGTCGGCGGGATCACCCCAGACGAGGGGGACGGTGAGCGTGTGCTCTTCGACGGTCAGATCCAGCAGGCGGCGCACGACGGTAGTCACGTCTTCGATCCTATCGAGCAGCGGCCTAGGACGAAGGCGCAGCCGGTGCTACATCACGTTGCCGATGTAGGAGTACTTGACGAACACCTCGGCGGCGATGCCGGCCTCCTCGAGCACCCCCTGCACGGCGCTCATCATGTAGTTCGAGTCCCAGCCCATGTAGAGGTGGTGGCCGTCGGTGAGTTCGTCCCACTGCCCCTTCCAGGCCATGCCGTCGTAGATGGGGCCGCCGTGCGCTGCCGAGTACGACAGGGCGGCGGCACGGGTGTCGGTCCAGGCGCGACGCAGGACCCGGTTGAAGAGATGCTTGACGTCGTACACCTCCCACCGCTCGCCGCGGTACTCGACGTAGTCGAACTCGCGCTCCCAACCGGCGGGCCAGCCGCGACGGCGGACGGCGTCGAGGATCGGGGTCAGTCCGTCGTCGTCGATCTCGGGCAGGGCCGGCCGCGCCCAGATCTGCAGCAGCTCGGCGGTCAGGCGCACGGTGCGGGCCGTGATCGCCGCGGTGTTCCACTGGTCGATGGCATCCAGCTCCCGAGTCGCGGCGACGCTGCTCCGCGCGTAGGCATCCGCGCGCTTGACCGGGAACGAGGCGCCGAAGACGCTCTCGGTGAGGTGCTGTTCCAGCAGCGTCAGGTTGCCCAGCGTCGGGGCGAGCGCGCGGTGGCTGTTCTGCTCGTCCTCGCTGTACTCGCTCCACGTGCGCGCCCCGTCCCCCGACCAGGCGTCGCCGGGGACGGTGGGCACGATGTGCTCGACGTCGAACTCGAGGGGATCCTCGACGCCTTCGAGTCGGCCGAGCACGTAGGCGGCGTAGGGGAGCTCGCTGTACTTCAGCACCGCGCTGACCCGCTCGTCGGAAGGGGTGATGCGTGCGAATGCGCGAGCCAGCGCCTCCCGCCCCTGCGAGCGGGCGCGGCAGAGCCGGGCGACCAGGCGCTCGTTGGGCAGGTTCACGAGGGTGCGGCGCAGGTAGAGCGCCTGGATCCATTCGAGAGTTTCGATCAGTTCGTCGCGCTCGATGACCCCGCGGGAGTGGTCGCTGTAGGCGCTGAGCAGGAGCGGGTAGGCCGCCCTGCCGAAGGTGTTCACGAAGCGCAGCTGTCGGGCGATCTCCGGATCGCTCTCGAGCGAGGGGTCGAGGAGGATGCCGTAGATCTCGGCGTAGTGGCGCCAGACCTCGGCATCCGCCTGCAGCCGCTCCGCATCGACCCGGGGGAACGAGTGGCGGAAGGCGCTGTAGACGCCGTGCTCGCCGTTCGCCGCGAGTTCGCGCCCGGTCGTCATCACGAGGTAGTGCCGCCAGAATGCGCCGATCGTCTCACCCGTGTGGCGTTCGATCGGCAGCCAGAACCGGGCCTCCACGTCGAGCTGCTCGGCGTGGGTGAGCCCCATCAGGATGTAGTTGTGGATGAGCTCGTGGTCGCGCAGGGGTTCACCCGTCGAGTTCAGGCTCTCGAAGATCTGCTGCGCGTTCGCCTGCGCGCCGAGCGTGATCGACACGTGCTCGAGTCGCTGCAGCCCGCGCCAGATGCGTGCCACCTCGTCGGCGTGCACCTGACTCCGGAAGAACGCGTAGTTGTCATCGAAGCGGGATTCCCGGTCGGCGTCGTCGCGCCGATCGAGCACGACCGATTCGTACAGCCCGGCCCAGGCGTCGTGCGGGCGCAGCTTGGTGCGGGACGGATCGTCGGCGCGCACGAGAACCCTCTCGAGCTCGGCGGCGAGCTGCGGGTCGGTGCCCCGCACGCTGTGGTGCAGAGCGGCGATGAGAAGGGTGAGCGTCGTGATGCGCTGCTGCCCGTCGATGAGGATCAGGTCGTCGTCGGTCGCGCCGTCCTGCGCGGAGAGGATCGAGCCGATGAAGTGACGGTGGGATTCGTCGGCGTCCGCCACGGAGCGGATGTCGGAGAGCAGTCTCTCGCACCCGCCGATGTCCCACCGGTACTGCCGCTGGTACACGGGGACGACGATGGTGGTCGACCCCGCCGCGAGCCACTCGATCGTGTTGACTGCTGTCGCCTCGACGTTGGTGGCGGTGCTCATACTGGTGTCTCGTCCTCCCGTAGCGCGCGATGTCGAGGGTGAACCCGGCACCGTTTTCAGTCTATTCGGTTATTCACGGTCGCCTCCGAAGCGTACGCACGGCTCGCTGTTAGGCTTGCCTTATCAGGGCCTGTTAAAACGTGCTGGCCCCCGATGAAAGGAACATGACTCGATCATGGGATACATCAAGTCCAAAGCGCTGGAGGAGAAGGGCTTCGTCGTCCTCGACAGCTACAACCAGGAACTCGACCCCAAAGAGTGGCTGGACATCGAGTACAACGACTGGAAGTCCTCGGGCGACACGCGATTCGCGCCGCTCGCCAGCGCCTTCGGAGACATCGAGTGCAACGGCTTCTGGAACCACAAGCCGCCGCGCACCGACAAGGACGGCGTCTGGATCGATTCGCAGACCGCCAAGGCCCCGAACCTCACGCGCCGCGCGCAGGAGCCCGGTGCCAACGTCGGGCGCTGCCGGGTCATCGAACTGCAGCCGACCCCGTACGGCGACTGCCTCTACAACCTGCACCAGGATGACAACAACCGTCTGAACCCGGACGGCACGGGCTGGGTCGTGCGCGGCTTCTTCAACCTCACCGACGACAAGGACAGCTACTTCGTCCTGCGCGAGAACCGCACCGACCCGAGCATCGAGTACCGCATCGCGCTTCCGGCCGGCGCGCAGCTCATCGTCGACACGCAGCGCCTGTGGCACGCCGCGACGCACAACGGGACCGAGCCGCGTTACTGCCTCATCACCTCGTGGACGTCGGGTCCCGAGCTCGACGCGTACATCGAGAAGTACCACGGCACCGACGACGTTCCCAACGTCGAGGTTCCGCAGGAGGTGCTCGAGCACGGCTACGCCGAGCAGGCCCGCAAGGATGCCGCGCGCGCCGCGTACTACGCCGCCAAGGGCCAGCAGGTCAAGCAGGCGATGAGCGAGGCCTGATCCTCTGCACCTCGGAGACCCGTCTCCACGAAAGGCCCCGGTCGTCGCGACCGGGGCCTTTCCCGTGGAATCACATGCTTGTGATTTCCAGGATCGTGGGCGAGAATGGGCGCATAACCGCATATCGTCGCTGATTTCAGTTCAGGTCGTTGGGGAAGACGCACCTGATGAAACGGAGAGATCATGGCGACGGCTTACGCACGCGGAGTGGTGTACATCCACTCGGCGCCTCGCGCGCTCTGCCCGCACCTCGAGTGGGCGGTGGGTCGCGCTATCGGGCGTGCGGTGAACTTCGACTGGGCCGACCAGCCCGTGCTCGACGGCGCGCGCCGCGCCGAGTTCTACTGGGATGGCCCGGTGGGCACCGGCGCCGCTCTCGCGACCGCGATCCGCGGGTGGGAGCACCTGCGTTTCGAGGTGACCGAGGATCCGACTCCCCGCAGCGACGGTGGACGCTGGCTGCACACCCCGGACCTCGGCATCCACTACGCCCAGACGGATGCCGCCGGCAACATCGTCATCGGCGAGGATCGCATCCGGTACGCGATGGAGATCGCCGCCGGCAGTGCGATCGAGCTGCAGCGCGAGCTCGACGTCGCCCTCGGCTCCGCGTGGGACGACGAGCTCGAGCCGTTCCGGCACGCGAGCGACGACGCCCGCGTCGTGTGGCTGCACAAGGTCGGCTGACATGCCGCCGACACACAGACCTGGAGCGCGGGAGGCGTGAGTATCGGATGCCGGTGATTCGTCCCGGACGCTGAGAAGACGTCCCCCGCTCCATAGACGAAGACCCCGCCCCTGTTCGCAGCGGCGGGGTCTTCGTCGTCGGAGGTGCCGTCGTCGGAGAGCCGGCGGCCCGGTCAGATCACCGCGGCGTGGCGGAGGTCGTCGCCGCGAGAAGCCGCCCCGCCCTGCACATGCGCCCAGGACTCGGCGACGCGCGACATCGCCTCGGCCGTCCGCTCCGGGGGCAGCGTGATGGGGATGCGCAGCCGGCGCTCCAGCACGCCTCCGGTGGTGAACCGCGGCCCGGGCGGCAGGATGAGCTGCCGCTCGCGCGCCGCGAGCGACAGCGCCGTCGAGACCGGAGCTTCGAGATCGACCCACGCCGAGAGGCCGCCGGGCGTCGACGGCATCCGGATGCCGGGAAGCGCGGCGAGTCCCGCCTCGACCGCCGCGCGTCCTGCCCGCAAGCGCGTGCGCACGTGTGCGGTGAGGGCCGGCATGTCGGCGAGAAGCTCGACGGCGATGCACTGCTCGAGCAGGGCCGTGCCGAGCTCGAACGAGGGGCGCACCGCGAGGAGTCGAGTGATGAGGGACCGTTCGGCGCGGATCCAGCCGATGCGCATGCCGCCCCAGGCGATCTTCGACATCGAGCCGACGGTCACGACGCGGGGGTCGTACGCCGCCATCGGTGTGGGCGCCCACCCGCGGTCGATGTCGAGTTCCGTGGTCGTCTCGTCGACGATCAGGGTGGTCCCGGCGCTGCGCGCGGTGGCGACGAGGCGCGATCGCTCGTCATCGGGGAGCGTCGCGCCCGTCGGGTTGTGGAAGTCGGGGATCAGATAGGCGAGATGCGGGCGCACGCTCAGGAGCGTCTCGGCGAGGTGTCGGGCATCCCAGCCCTCGACGTCGACGGGGGTCGGCACCAGCCGGTAGCCGTGACGATGAAGCGCCTCCAGTGCATGCGGAAATGTCGGTTGCTCGACGAGGGCGCGCTCTCCGCGTCGTCCGATCGTCGCGAGGACCAGGTTGAGGGCGTTCAGAGCGCCCGAGGTGATCATGATCTCGTCGGCCGAGGTCTCGACGCCGCGCTCGGAGAAGCGAGCGGCGACGGCCTCGCGGAGCTCGGGGAGGCCGCGCAACGAGTAGCCGCTCGTGCCCCGCATCGCGGCGAGGCGCGGGAGGGAGCGCACGGTGGCGTCGTACAGGCCGGGGGTGGAGTCCATCGAGGCGATCGACAGGTCGATGGCCGAGTCGTCGTCGGTCGGGATGGTCACGATATCGGCGTGCGGAAGGGTGATGCGGGTGCTCCCGCCGTGCAGCCGGGCGACATAGCCCTCTGCCTCGAGGAGCCCGTACGCGCGGGTGATCGTCGACCGGGAGCGGCGCAGTTCCAGGGCGAGCGCACGTTCGCTCGGAAGCCGCTCGCCGACGGTCAGGCGACCGTCGAGCACGAGCGCGCGGATCTGGTCGGCGAGGGCGGACGCCGTGGCGCCGGCGGCGTTCTGCGCTCCGAGCTGTTCGACGAGTCGTGATCCCATGCCTCCAGCATGGCGCAGAAGTGGACTGATTTCTGCAGGCCACTTCTGGGGGAGTGGACTCGGATTCGGAGCGTGACCGGCATCCACCATGGAGAGATGCACCTGCGCGCCGTCTTCCTGCCCGTCACCGCCACGAGTCGGCGCGACCTCGTCGAGCGCCTCGGGCAGCTCGTGCTCGGTCTCTTCCTCTACGGCGTGGCGCTCGGGTTCATGGTGCGGGGCGGGATCGGCGTCGCTCCCTGGGATGTGCTCGCACTCGGCGTCTCGGGGAGTTCGGGCATCGGCTACGGCACCGTGACCGTGCTCGTCTCGATCGTCGTGCTGCTGCTGTGGATCCCTCTGCGGCAGCGAGTCGGCCTCGGCACGCTGCTGAACGCACTGATGGTCGGCCCCGCCGCCGACCTCACGCTGCTCGTGCTGCCCGCTCCGCCGACCGTCTGGATCGGAGCGCCGATGTTCATCCTCGGTCTGCTGCTGCTCGCCTTCGCGACCGGACTCTACATCGCCGCCGACTTCGGCCCGGGACCGCGCGACGGACTCATGACCGGACTCGTGCGCCGCACCGGCTGGAAGGTGTGGATCGTGCGGACGTTGATCGAGGGGAGCGTCCTGCTGGTCGGCTTCGTGCTCGGTGGGCCGGTCGGCGTGGGCACGGTGCTCTTCGCCTTCGGCGTCGGTCCGCTGATCGGCTGGTTCCTGCCGCGGATCACCCGGATGCGCGTGGCACGGTCCCAGCGGCTCGCCCCGCCCGCGGCGTCCGTGCCGAGCTGAACGCGCCCCCGACACACGACGACGGCCCCCGGAGTATCTCCGGGGGCCGTCGTCGTGTGCGGGACTCAGTCGTTGTCGGCCGCTGCGAACACTGCAACGGCGTTGTGACCGCCGAAACCGAAGGAGTTGCTGATGGCGTACTGCGGGCCGTCACCCAGTGGCGTCGGCTCGCCGGAGAGGCGGAACGGCACGGCGGGGTCGGGCTCGGTCATGTTGATGGTGGGCGGGGCGACGCGGTCGCGCAGCGCGAGCAGCGCGAAGATCGCCTCGAGTGCGCCGGTGCCGCCGAGCAGGTGACCGGTCGATGCCTTGGTCGCCGACACGGGGATCTCGTCGATGCGGTTGCCGAAGACCTTCTTGAGCGCGACGTACTCGTTCGGGTCTCCGACCGGGGTCGACGTCGCGTGCGCGTTGATGTGCGTGACCTGATCGGCGGTGATGCCCGCCTCCTCGAGCGCCTGGGTGACGGCGCGCGCCGCACCCGTGCCTTCGGGGTCGTTGCCGGTGATGTGGTAGGCGTCGGCCGTCACGCCGCCGCCGAGCACGTAGCCGTAGATCTTCGCACCGCGGGCCTTCGCGTGCTCCTCGGTCTCGAGGATGAGCGCTGCCGCACCCTCGCCCATGACGAAGCCGTCACGGTCGATCGCGCCGGGACGGGAAGCGGTCGCGGGGTCGTCGTTGCGACGCGACAGGGCCTGTGCCGAGGCGAAGGAGGCCATCGTGATCGGGTGGATCGCCGATTCGGTGCCACCGGCGATGACGACGTCGGCCAGCCCCTCCTGCAGGTGGTGGAACGCGTGGATGATCGACTCGGTGCTCGAGGCGCAGGCGCTCACGACGGTCTGCGCGTAGGCGCGGGCGCCGAACTGGAGCGAGAGGTTGCCGGCCGCGGCGTTGGGCATGAGCATCGGGACGGTGAGCGGCATGACGCGGCGGGGTCCCTTCTCACGCAGGGTGTCCCATGCGTCGAGGAGGGTCCAGAGGCCGCCGATGCCGGTGGCGAAGTCGATGCCGAGGCGCTCGGGGGCGACCTCGGGGGAGCCCGCGTCGGCCCAGGCCTCACGGGCGGCGATCAGGGCGAACTGGGACGACGGGTCGAGGCGCTTGGCCTCGTGGCGCGGGAGGACCTCCTCGGGCCGCACGATCGCCTCGGCGGCGAAGGTGACGGGGAGCTCGTACTGGGCGACCCAGTCGTGCTCGAGGGCGCGGGTGCCGGAGGCGCCTGCGAGGAGGTTGGTCCAGTTCTCCGGAGCTGTCCCGCCGATGGCGGACGTGGCGCCGATGCCGGTGACGACGATGCGCTTGGTCATGGTGTGGTTCCTTGTCGGACGGGATTCAGAGCAGGGTGGGGGGCAGGACGGAGGATGCCACGCCCCGACGGTGCGGGGGTGGCATCCCTCGTGGATTACTCCTGGCCCGCGA
Organism: Microbacterium sp. USHLN272; assembly: GCF_037149655.1. NCBI lineage: Bacteria > Bacillati > Actinomycetota > Actinomycetes > Micrococcales > Microbacteriaceae > Microbacterium > Microbacterium sp. USHLN272. The sequence goes on from NZ_JBBCRA010000001.1 coordinate 284,030, forward strand.
CGATGAAGCTGACGGCGTCGCCGACGGTCTTCAGGTTCTTGACCTCGTCGTCGGGGATGGTGACGCCGAACTTCTCCTCGGCGTTGACGACGATCGTCATCATCGAGATCGAGTCGATGTCGAGGTCGTCGGTGAACGACTTCTCGAGAGCGACCTCGGAGGCGTTGATGCCGGTCTCGTCGGTGATGAGCTCTGCGAGGCCGGCGAGGACCTCATCGTTGGTGAAAGCCATGTGGTCTTCCTCTTTCTTACGGGTTGTTTTCGGAACCGTGGAACAGTCTAGGGAAAGTCGGGCCCCGGTCAGGGGAGCACGACGACCTGAGCCGCGAACACGAGGCCCGCGCCGAAGCCGATCTGCAGGGCGAGTCCGCCCGAGAGCTCGGGGTGCTCGGCCATCAGACGGTGGCTGGCCAGCGGGATCGATGCGGCCGAGGTGTTGCCCGTCGTCTCGATGTCACGGGCGATCACCGTGGTCTCCGGGAGCTTCAACTGCTTGGCGAATTCGTCGATGATGCGCATGTTCGCCTGGTGGGGGATGAAGGCGGCGATGTCGGATGCCTCGACGCCGGCGCGGTCCAGCGCCTCGCGGGCGACCTTCGCCATCTCCCAGACCGCCCAGCGGAAAACCGTCTGACCTTCCTGGCGGAGGGTCGGCCACGGCACCTCGCCGTCGCGGAACTGCGTCAGGGTGCCGTTCATGCCCACGGCATCCGCCTTCGAGCCGTCGGAACCCCACACTGCGGGCGCGATGCCGGGGGTGTCGCTCGGGCCGATCACGGCGGCGCCGGCGCCGTCACCGAGCAGGAAGGAGATGCTCCGATCGGCGGGATCGACGATGTCGGACAGCTTCTCGGCGCCGATCACCAGCGCGTAGCGCGCGGCCCCCGCTTTGATGAGGGCATCGGCCTGGGCCACGGCGTAGGCGTATCCCGCGCAGGCGGCGTTGATGTCGTAGGCCGCTGCGGGGTTCGCACCCACGCGGTCGGCGACGATCGCGGAGACCGAGGGGGACTGCTTCGGGTTGCTGATGGTCGCGACGATGACGAGGTCGATCTGGTCGGCCGGGATCCCGGCCTTCTCGATCGCCTCGGCGGCGGCTTCGGACGCGAGGTCGATCGCGTCCGTGCCCTTGTCGGCGCGCACACGCGTGATGATTCCCGTGCGCTGGCGGATCCACTCGTCGCTCGAGTCGATCGGACCGATCAGGTCGTCGTTGGGCACGGCGTTCTCGCCGCGCGCGGCGCCGTACGAGTAGATGCGGGTGAAAGCGGGGCCCGTGGCCTGCGTCAGGGTGGCGCTCATGCGGCTTCTCCGTTCAGCAGCGCGACGGCCGCATCGAGGTCTTCGGGGGTCTTGACGGCGACGCTCGGAACGCCGCGCAGACCGCGCTTGGCGAGTCCGGTGAGCGCACCGGCGGGAGCGAGCTCGATCAGGCCGGTGATGCCCTGATCGGCGAACGACGCCATGCAGAGGTCCCAGCGCACGGGCGACGAGACCTGGTCGACCAGGTAGTCGAGGGCCTGCGCGCCGCGGGTGACGACCGATCCGTCGCGGTTCGTCCAGAGGGTCAGCGTCGGGTCGGCGGGGGTGACCTCGGCGACGGCGTCCCGCAGCACGGCCACGGCGGGAGCCATGTAGGTCGTGTGGAAGGCACCGGCCACCTGCAGCGGGATCACCCGGGTGCCCTTGACGGGTTCTGCGGCGAGGGCCTCGAGCGCGGGGAGCTCGCCCGCGACGACGATCTGGCCGCCGCCGTTGTAGTTCGCAGGCGACAGACCGAGGTCGTCGAGTCGAGCGAGGACAGCCGTCTCATCGCCACCGAGGACCGCACTCATGCCCGTGGGGGTCTGCGCCGCGGCATCCGCCATCGCCCGTCCGCGGATGCCGACCAGGCGCATGCCCGTCTCGGCATCGATCACGTCGCTGCCCACCAGGGCGGCGATCTCGCCGACCGAGTGGCCGGCGATGCCGTCGGCCCGGCGCCCGGCGCGGGCGTTCAGGGCGTCGGCCGCGATGAGCGATGCGGCCACGATCAGCGGCTGCGCGATGCGCGTGTCGCGGATGGTGTCGGCATCCGATTCTGTGCCGTGGAGGCGGAGATCGACCTCTGCTGCGTCGGAGTACGACGCGAGGCGCTCGGCCACCCCGTCGAGCTCGAGCCAAGGGGCGAGGAAACCGGGGGTCTGCGAGCCCTGACCAGGGCATACGACGACAATCACATCCCCAGTCTGCCAATGATCGGAGGCAAGCGGTGGATGATTCATCACAAGATTCCGAAGAACGCTTGTGTGTGGCGCACAGCGCCGCGGGAAACGCGGGTCAGCGCGGCACCCGACGCTGCGACGGGCGGCGTCGGGACTGGTCGGCGGCGCCGATCGAACCGAGGATCAGGGCCGTCTGCAGGATCAACGCCTCGCGCGGGCCGGTGGCATCCCAGCCGATGACCTCGCTGACGCGCTTGAGCCGGTAGCGCACGGTGTTCGGATGCACGAAGAGCTCGCGGGCCGTCGCCTCGAGCGAGCGGCCGTTGTCGAGATAGCTCCAGAGCGTCGTGACCAGGTCGGTCGAATGCGCCTGCAATGGGCGGTAGATCCGCTCGATGAGCGTCTGCTTGGCCAGCGGATCACCGGCGAGTGCCCGCTCCGGAAGCAGATCGTCGGCCTCGACCGGACGCGGGGCGCTGCGCCAGGCGCGGGCGACCGCGAAACCGGCGAGTGCTGCGCGGGCGCTCTGGCTGGCGTCTACGAGCGCGACGACGGCGGGACCGAGCACGACGTAGCCCGGGCCGAACGAGGGCTCCAGTCGAGACGCGATCTCGAGGAACGTGAGCTCGTCGTCGTCGGTCTCCTGCTCCTCGTCACGGGCGCGGCCGAGTACGAGGACGAGTCGTGACCCCTGCACGCCGATCAGTACGTCGACCGCCAGCTTGCGGGCGGTGCGCCGCACCTGGTCGACGTCGAACTGCGGGGGAGTCGTGCCCACGAGCACGGCGACCTCACCGTGACCGTGCCACCCGAGGGCGGCGATCCGGCTGGGGAGCTCCTCGTCGGCCTCGCCCGTGAGGATCGAGTCGACCACGAGCGCCTCGAGTCGGGCATCCCAGAGTCCCCGGGCCTCCGCCGCGCGAGCGTAGACGTCGGCGGCCGCGAAGGCGACGTCGCGGGAGTAGAGCAGGATCGCCTCGCGGATGTTCTCACCCTTGCCGGCGACGCGCTCCTCGGTGACCTCGACGGTCACGCGGATCAGCTGCAGGGTCTGCTGCAGACTCACGCTGCGCAGCAGCTCCCGCGGAGCGGCGGCGAAGATGTCGGCCGCGATCCACGGCGTCGAGGTGGGGTCGTCGTACCACTGGATGAACGATGTGATGCCCGCCTGGGCCACCAGCCCGACCGCAGAGCGGCGGGCTGGTGGCATGTCGGCGTACCAGGGCAGCGTGTCTTCCAGGCGCTTGATCGTCACCGAGGCGATGTCACCGGAGATCCGGCGCAGCCAGGCGAGGGTCGCGGCCTTGTCCATGCCGGCGGGAGACGAACCTGTCACCGATGACTCAGCTTTCGCCACCCGCGTTGCCGCTGGTTCCGGCGTTGACATCGTGAAGGCTGTACTTCGCGATGGCCTGCGCGGCCAGCGAGCGGTCGACGACGCCGTCCTCGGCGAGCGACTGCAGCGTGCGCACCACGATCGACGGGCCGTCGATCTTGAAGAAGCGACGTGCCGCGGCGCGGGTGTCGGAGAACCCGAAGCCATCGGCGCCGAGCGTCGCGAAACGCTGCGGGACCCACGGGCGGATCTGGTCCTGGACGGCGTGCATGAAGTCGCTCACCGCGATGACCGGACCCTCGGCGCCCTGCAGCTTCTGGGTGAGGTAGGCCGTGCGGGGCTCCTCCTCCGGGTGCAGGAAGTTGTGCTCGTCGGCGGCGAGGCCGTCGCGGCGCAGCTCGGTCCACGAGGTGACCGACCAGACATCGGCGATCACGCCCCAGTCGTTCTTCAGCAGTTCCTGCGCTTCGAGGGCCCAGGGGAGTCCGACACCCGAGGCGAAGAGCTGGGCGCGGTGGCCCTCGCCCTCGCCGACCGAGATGCGGTGGATGCCGCGCACGATGCCGTCGACGTCCACGTTCTCGGGCTCGGCGGGCATCACGATGGGCTCGTTGTAGAGCGTGATGTAGTACATCACGTTCGGGTCCTCGTGCTCGCCGCCGTACATGCGCTCGATACCCGACCGCACGATGTGCGCGATCTCGTAACCGTACGCGGGGTCGTACGAGATCGTCGCAGGGTTGGTCGCGGCCAACAGGTGCGAATGCCCGTCGGCGTGCTGCAGGCCCTCACCCGTCAGGGTGGTGCGACCGGCGGTGGCGCCCATGATGAAACCGCGCGCCATCTGGTCGCCCGCCGCCCACTGGGCGTCGCCCGTGCGCTGGAAGCCGAACATCGAGTAGAAGAGGTAGATCGGGATCAGCGGCTCGCCGTGCGTGGCGTACGACGTGCCGGCAGCGGTGAACGCCGCGAGGGCGCCCGCCTCGTTGATGCCGACGTGCACGATCTGGCCCTGCGGGCTCTCCTTGTAGGCGAGGAGGAGCTCGCGGTCGACCGAGGTGTAGTGCTGGCCGTTCGGGTTGTAGATCTTCGCCGTCGGGAAGTACGCGTCCATACCGAAGGTGCGTGCCTCGTCGGGGATGATCGGCACGATGCGGTGGCCGAAGTCCTTCGAGCGCAGCAGGTCCTTCAGCAGTCGGACGAACGCCATGGTCGTGGCGATCTCCTGCGTGCCGGAGCCCTTCTTCGGGAGTGCGTAGGCGGTGTCGTCGGGCAGCGAGAGACCGACGTGCGTCGAACGACGCTCGGGCAGGAAGCCGCCGAGGTTGTTGCGGCGCTCCAACATGTACTGGATGGTCTCGTCCTGGGGGCCCGGGTTGTAGTACGGGGGCAGGTACGGGTTCTCCTCGAGCTGCGCGTCCGTGATCGGGATGTGCATGGCGTCGCGGAACGTCTTGAGGTTGTCCAGCGTCATCTTCTTCATCTGGTGGGTCGCGTTGCGGCCCTCGAAGTGCGGACCGAGGCCGTAGCCCTTGACGGTCTTCGCGAGGATGACGGTGGGCTTGCCCTTGTGCTCGGTCGCGGCCTTGAACGCGGCGTAGACCTTGCGGTAGTCGTGGCCACCGCGCTTGAGGTTCCAGATGTCGTCGTCGGAGTAGTTCTCGACGAGGGCGGCGGCGCGCTCGTCGCGTCCGAAGAAGTGCTCGCGGATGTATCCGCCGGACTCGGCCTTGAACGTCTGGAAGTCGCCGTCGGGCGTGACGTTCATGAGGTTGAGCAGCGCACCCTCGGTGTCGCGGGCGAGGAGGTCGTCCCACTCACGGCCCCAGACGACCTTGATGACGTTCCAGCCGGCACCGCGGAAGAACGACTCGAGCTCCTGCACGATCTTGCCGTTGCCGCGCACCGGGCCGTCGAGACGCTGGAGGTTGCAGTTGACGACGAAGGTCAGGTTGTCGAGTCCCTCGTTCGCCGCGACCTGGAGCTGTCCGCGGCTCTCGACCTCGTCCATCTCGCCGTCGCCGAGGAAGGCCCAGACGTGAGACTGCGAGGTGTCCTTGATGCCGCGGTTCTCGAGGTATTTGTTCGACATCGCCTGGTAGATCGCGTTGATCGGGCCGAGGCCCATCGACACGGTCGGGAACTGCCAGTACTCCGGCATCAGGCGCGGGTGCGGGTAGGAGGGCAGGCCGTGCGGGGCGTGCGACTTCTCCTGGCGGAAGCCGTCGAGCTGGTCCTCGCTCAGTCGGCCCTCGAGGAAGGAGCGGGCGTAGGTGCCGGGCGAGGCGTGGCCCTGGATGAAGATCTGGTCGGCGCCGCCGGGGTTGTCGGCACCCTTGAAGAAGTGGTTGAAGCCCACCTCGTAGAGCGCGGCCGACGACGCGTAGGTCGAGATGTGCCCGCCGACGCTGATGCCGGGGCGCTGTGCGCGGTGCACCGTGATGGCGGCGTTCCAGCGGATCCACGCGCGGTAGCGGCGCTCCACCTCTTCGTCACCGGGGAACTCGGGCTCGTTCTCGGGTGCGATCGTGTTGATGTAGTCGGTGGTCGGAACCATCGGCACGCCCAGGTGCAGCTCCTTCGAGCGCTTCAGAAGGCTGAGCATGATCTCGCGCCCACGGCCGTGGCCCTTGGCATCGACGAGCTCATCGAGCGACTGCTGCCACTCACCCGTCTCTTCCGGGTCGCTGTCGAGAGAGTCCTGAGAGTACGGATCCTGGTCGTGGACGGTCACGGGGAGCCTTTCGTCAAGCTGGCAGGTCATGCCAAGGAAACGGGAAGCGACGCGGGCAGCCTTGTCGGCTGTGCACAACGCGCGCCGTCCTCAGCCTAGTCCTCTTCCACCATGCGGGTGCGCATCCGCATACGGATACACTGGACGCACCAGGGCCTTTAGCTCAGCTGGTAGAGCGCCACGTTTACACCGTGGATGTCGTCGGTTCGATCCCGGCAGGGCCCACCTCAGAATCCATCGCACGATCCTCGTCCCACTCGAGGTGGGTGAGGGTGCCGATCGTGAGCGTCGCGCTCCCGCCCGCGCGCAGATACGTCAGCAGAGTGCGACCGCACCCGCGGCAGAGCAGGATCATGCCGGTGTCATCGAGTTCAGCGACAGCATCCGCCACCACCGCGGCGCGCAGGCAGTGCGCGCATCGCGCTCGCGCGCCGGTCATGTCCCTGCCGAAGATCTCGAGCAGATACCCGCCGGCGGCGTTGCCGTCGACGCGCCGGACGGTCCGGGGTTCGGGAGTGTGTTCCATCAGGCTCCTCCGAAGCGCTCGGTGCGGATGCGGTCGGGGGCGTGCCCCGCCAGGACGAGGAGATCGGCGACGGCCTCGACGAAACCGGTCGGGCCGCACACGTAGACCGACGGTTCGAGCGACGAGGCGAACGTCGAAGCGACGATGGTCGCGGCATCCACCCGTCCGGCGGGTCGTGCGAAGCCGGGCGGGGCGACGCGCGAATAGGCCCAGTCGACGACGAGGCCGTTGCCGACGAGGCGGTCGATGTCGTCGAGGTAGAAGGCGTCCGACGCCGAGCGCACGGCGTACAGCAGCCGCATGGGCGCGCTGCTGCCGGAACGCTCGTGTGCACGGGCGATGGCGATGAGGGGAACGATGCCCGATCCGCCGGCGATCAGCTGAACGGGTTCGGGGCGATCGGGGGTCCAGACGAAGTAGCCGCCGATCGGTCCGCGGATCTCCAATTGATCGCCGGGCCGCACGTCTTCGACCAGGTAGGGGGAGACCTCGCCGTCGGGAACCTCGTCGACCGCGAGTTCGAGAACCTCGCCGGGGCCGGAGGAGGCGAGCGAGTACGACCGCACGGCCTGGTAGCCGTCCTCGGCCGTGAGGCGCACGTCCACGTGCTGCCCGGCGAGATTGCCCGGCCAGCCGTCGACCTGCAGTCCGAGGATGCGCCCGTGGCTGCCGGCGCTGCGTGTCGTGACGACGGTCGCCGGGCGCCACAGCGGTGCGGTCGTCACCAGTACCGTTCCTCCTTCCAGGGGTCGCCGTGCATGTTGTAGCCGTTCTGCTCCCAGAATCCCGGTGCATCGTGCTCGCGCAGGTTCAGCCCGTGCACCCACTTCGCCGACTTCCAGAAGTAGAGGTGCGGAACGAGCAGGCGTGCGGGCCCGCCGTGTTCGGGGGCGAGGGGCTCGCCGTCGAACTCCAGCGCGATCCATGCGCGCCCTCCGACGAGGTCGTCGCGGGAGAGGTTGGTCGTGTACCCGCCGTAGGAGAAGACCTCGGCGAATGCCGCATCGTCGCCGACTGCGTCGAGGAGGCGTTCGACCGCGACGCCGCGCCACTGCGTGCCGAGTTTGGACCAGCGGGTCACGCAGTGGATGTCGGTGGTGATCGTCTCGATCGGGAGCGCGTGCAACTCCTCCCACGTCCAGGTGTGCCGAATCCCGTCGCGACCGACGACGACGAACTCCCAGGACTCGGTCGGGATCCGGGGCGTCGGTCCGGCCGACAGCACGGGGAAGTCCCCGGTCAGATACTGACCGGGAGGGAGCCGCTCATCGGACTCTCGTCTGCGCGCTCCGAATCCGCGGGAGATCACACTCATGCTCGCCTGCCTTCGCTCGTGTGGGGTCATTCAAGCGGATGGGCGACGGCCGCGCTACGACATCTGTCGAACGTCCGCGCATCGCGACGAGTGGCGAAGTCGATCCGACACTCCTGCGAAATCAATTATTTACTTGTCTACGTGTAAAACCTGCTAGCTTCACACGTAAATCAGTTGATAACTCAAGGAGCCACGTTGCTGCAGGATTCTGCTTCCTCTGCTGTCTCCGGATCGCGCGCGACGGCCCCGGCCACCGCCGAGCGGCTCGCGCGGGACAACATGGCGTTGGCGACGTTCCTCGCGCTGGAGAAGGCTCGCACGGCGGAGCACGTCGACCTCGACGACCTCATGTCGGCCGCTCGGCTCGGACTCGCGCGCGCGGCGATGACCTACGAACCCGAGCGCGGCATCCCCTTCGGTGCCTTCGCCCGCACGCAGATCACCTGGGCGATGCTCTCGGAGATGCGTCGCGCCGACCCCGCCGGGGAGCGCGGGCGAGACAAGATCGAGCTGATCCGCGCCGCCGGCGACGCCGTGCTCGCTCGCACGGGTCGTGCCGGCACACCCACCGAGGTCGCGAAGGAAGCGGGTCTCGACATCGCGGCGGTCGCCGAGATGCTGCACCTGGATGCGATGGTGCGCACGGCCACGAGCTTCGAGGAGCACTTCGATCCCGAATCGGGTCGACAGGCGGTCGATCTCACCGACAGCATCGTGCTCCCCGAGTTCGCCGCGGAGCAGAACGAGACGCGTGACATGGTCGTGCGCGTGCTCGATGCGCTGCCGGACGCGATGCGCCGGGTGATCCGCGGGATCTACCTCGACGATCGCATGGTCAAGGACCTCGCCGACGAGATGGAGGTGAGCCACGCCTACGTGTCGAAGCTGCGCTCGCGCGGTCTCGCTCTCATGCGTGAGGCGATGGAGGCCTGGGAGCAGGGGACCGCCGGCGACCGCACCAGCCCCGCGAAGGCCGAGTTCTTCGGAGCGCTCTTCGGACCGGAGAAGCCCGCGAGCGCGCACCGCAGCGAAGACCTCCTCCCCGCGATCTGACTTTCCCGTCGGTCACCGGTTACGGACCGCGCGAGGTGTCGCGAATGTGGGATGTGCAGGTCCACGGATGGACCCGCTTCCAGTCCCATAACCACGGAGGATACTCATGGGTCTTCAGATCGCAACCAACGTCAGCGCGCTCAACTCGTACCGCAACCTGTCGAGCAACCAGAACGACGTCTCGAAGTCGCTCGAGAAGCTCTCGAGCGGCCTGCGCATCAACCGCGCGGCAGACGACGCCGCCGGCCTCGCCATCTCCGAGGGCCTGCGCTCGCAGGTCAACGGCCTGAACGTCGCAGCCCGCAACGCTCAGGACGGCATCTCGGTCATCCAGACCGCAGAAGGCCAGCTCACCGAGGTCCACTCCATCCTGCAGCGCGTGCGCGACCTCGCGGTGCAGGCCGGTAACGACTCGAACAACGCGGACTCGCGCAAGGCGATCACCACCGAGGTGACGCAGCTCGTGGACGAACTCGACCGCATCGCCGAGAGCGCCAACTTCAACGGCATCCAGCTGCTCGACGGCACCGCCGGCGCGGCGGGCAACGGTGTGCTGAGCTTCCAGGTCGGCGCCGACGGTTCCGCCTCGAGCCAGATCACCGTGAACCTCGGCACGGCGAACATCGCCACGCTGGCGGCAGACCTGCGCGACGACATCCTCACCACTGCGGATGGCTTCGCCAACCCGACCGTCGCCGCCACGACGATCGACACGGTCGACGCCGCGATCAAGAGCGTCTCGTCGGCCCGCGCCGACCTCGGTGCGGTGCAGAACCGCTTCGAGTCGACGATCAACTCGCTGCAGGTCTCGGCCGAGAACCTCTCGGCGGCCAAGAGCCGCATCGCCGACACCGACATGGCGGCCGAGATGGTCAAGTACACGGCTGCGAACATCCTGCAGCAGGCGGGCACCGCGATGCTCGCGCAGGCGAACCAGTCCGGCCAGGGCGTTCTCCAGCTGCTCCGTTGAGCCGCCGCGCCTGAGGCGCACCGGGCGCCCGGGCGGGGGACACTCCGCCCGGGCGCCTTCCCCTAAGACCTGCGACACGCCCCGAGGGAAGGCATCCGAGGATGAAACTGGACGGATTGGTCTCCGGACTGAAGACCGGCGAGCTCATCGACGCGCTCATGGACGTGTCGGCGATCCCGAAGAAGCTGATCACCACCAAGATCACCGACCGCACCTCGATCATCACGAACCTGCAGTCATTGAACACCTCGCTGCAGGCGCTGGTCGAGAAGGCCAAGACCGCGGCGTCCGCCACCTCGCTGGCCGCCTTCACCGCCACGTCGTCGTCCGAGAGCGTCACCGTGAACGCGGGGCCGAAGGCGAGCGCCTTCTCGACGAGCATCGTCGTCGACGCCGTCGCCACCGCGCACTCGGTCGTCACCGCGGCCGGGGGCGCGAGCTCCTGGGGAGGAGCGTTCACGCTGGTGGCCGCCGACGGGACCCGCACCGAGATCGCGCCCGCCGGTGCATCGCCCCACGATCTCGCCAAAGCCATCAACGCCGCGAAGGCGGGGGTAACGGCGACCGTCGTGCCCGCCGGGACGGATGCCGACGGCGCCCCGCTCTCGCGCATCCAACTGAACGCCGCAGAGACCGGTGCCGAGAACACCTTCACGCTGCACCGCGGCAACGGCGACGATCTCGACGCGGGCACCGCGATCGACCTCGGCACGGAGCCGGGAGCCGCCGTGCTGACGGCCGGTGCCGACGCCCGCATCCGCCTCTTCGCGGGGACCTCGGCCGAGCAGGTGCTGACGAGCGCGAGCAACACGATCACCGTCGGCGACGACGTCACCGTCACGGTCACGAAGCCCAGCGCCGACCCGGTCACGGTCACCGTCGCCCTCGATGCGAAGGCGCAGACGGCCACGGCCGAGGCGTTCATCAAGGAGATCGCCGGTCTCCTCACCCGCATCGACAACGGTTCGAAGGCCACGGTCGGCGCGGTGGGGGAGAAGACCACCCTCGGCGTGTTCACCGGCGACAGCACCGTGCGCAACCTCCGCACAGCCCTGGCCAACGCCGTGCAGCATCCGATCGACGGGGTCTCGCCCTCGAGCATCGGCATCTCGATCAACGAAAAGGGCGTGCTGTCGTTCGACGCCGAGAAGTTCGCCCAGGCACTCGCCGACGATCCCGAGAAGACCCAGGAGCTGTTCTCGGGCGTCGCCGGTCGCCTCGAGGGCGTGGCCGACACCTACTCCGACAAGTACGACGGTCTGCTCACGCAGCGCATCACCGGGCAGGAGTCCGAGGTCAAGACCCTCAAGACGCAGGTCGAGCGGTGGGACGTCCGTCTCGAGCAGCGTCGGGCGACCCTGGAGCGCACGTACTCGCAGCTCGAGGTGCAGCTGTCGAAGCTCGAATCCCAGTCGTCGTGGCTCACCGGGCAGCTCGCCGCCCTCACCGCCACCAAGTCCTGATCGCCGAGGAGAGACAAGCGATGCCCCTGACATCCCTGGAACGCGCCAAGCAGCAGTACCTCGAGCAGCAGGTCGCCTCGGCCTCGCCCGAGCGTCTGCTCACCCTGCTGTACGACCGCCTGCTCGTCGACATCGATCGAGCCGGGGCCGCGCAGGATGCCGAGGACTGGGCGGCCGCGGGCACCCACCTCACCCACGCCCAGCAGATCGTCGCCGAGCTGAGCGGGTCGCTCACCGACGCCTGGGACGGCGCGGCCGACCTGCGCGCGGTGTACACCTACGTCAGCGGGCGCCTGATCACCGCGAACATCGGCCGCGATCGGCTGGCCACTGCGGAGTGCCGCGAACTCGTCGCGCCGCTCCGCGAAGCGTGGCACCAGGCCGCAGCGGTGACCTCGGCCGCGGCTCCCGCCCCGGCATCCGCGCTGGGCTGAGCCGCATGACCGACAACCTCGCGTCGTGGCTGGCCGTGCTCGATACGTTCGAGCGGGCGCTCGATGCCGCCGACGACCAGCTCGACCCGACCTTCGAGCGGCCTCCCGGACCCGTGCCCGAAGAGCTGCGCGAACGCGCGGAGGCGGTGCTGGCGCGTCAGCAGATGATGATCCGCGGACTCACCGCCTCGCGGGCGAACGTGGCGCGTGAACTCGCCGCGCTGCGTCGGGTGCCGACGGGGTCGCCCGACGCTCCCGCGTACCTCGACGTCGAAGGATGAGCGGCGGCGGTTACGCCGGCACCGCACTGTCGCGATAGTCGGCCACGAGCACGGATCGCTCGACGCAGGCCACGGATCGGCTTCTCCACCACACATCCGGGGTGCCGCCGTGCTCGAATCCGTAACATCCTCCGCGCTGATCAGCGCGCTCGACGGTCTGGCCCTGCGCCAGCGTTCCATCGCCGAGAACATCGCGAACGTCAACACGCCCGGCTACCAGGCGAAGCGGGTGCAGTTCGAGGACGAGCTGCGTCGCGCGGTCGACGGCGGATCGGGGTCGGTCGCCGCGACCGTCGAGCGCTCGCTCGAGCCCACCCGCCTGAACGGCAACAATGTGAACCTCGACACCGAGACGCTGTCGAACATCGACACCGTGCTCCGGTTCCAGTTCGCCAGCCAGGCGATCGGCGGCCAGGCGGCCTCGATCACCAAGGCGATCGGCCAGGCATCCGCATGACCTTCGACGCGATCGGCATCGCCGGCACCGGACTGAACGTGCACCGCAAGTGGCTCGACGCGCTCAGCGACAACATCGCGAACGTCAACACCGCCACACCGGCCGGTGAAGAGGCGTTCCGGGAGAAGTTCGTCACGGTGCAGGCGGGTACCGAGAGCCCGGGCGTCTTCGTCGCCGGGGTCGTCGAATCGGAGGCCGAGGCGAAGCTCGTCTACGACCCCGAGCATCCGTATGCGAACGAGGACGGGTACGTCCAGTACCCGAACGTCGAACTCGGCGACCAGATGAGCATGCTGATCCTCGCCCAGCGCGGCTACGAGGCGAACGCCGCCGTCGTCGACCGCGCCAAGACCACCTACGAGGCCGCCCTGCAGATCGGACGCAACTGATGTCGACCCCCATCGACGCGATCTCCGCCGCCGGCGTCAGTCCGATGTCGGCCCTCAGCTTCGAATCCGGTGCCGACGGCACCGGATCGTCCGCCTCGGCGGGCGCCTTCGCGACCTCGATGTCCGGCGCGATCGAGAACCTGCAGCAGTTGCAGTCGACCTCGAACGAGCTCGCCGTGCAGGCCGTCACCGGTGACCTGCAGGACATCCACCAGGCCATGATCGCCTCCGCCCGCGCCGGCGTGACGCTCGACCTCGTGGTCGCGATCCGTGACCGCAGCGTCTCGGCGTTCAACGAGATCATGCGGATGCAGGCCTGATCATGCCGAAGGTGATCACGAACTCCTTCGAACGCGTGAAGCTGATCGTCTCGGGCTTCAGCATCGCTCAGCGCACGATCGCGATCATCGGCGTCGCGCTGCTGGTGATGGGGGCCGTCGCACTCGGGGCCTGGCTCACCAAGCCGCAGATGAGCCCGCTCTTCACCGGACTCAGCGCCGGCGACGCCTCGGCGGTCGTCGACCAGCTCAAGTCGGCGGGGGTCGGCTACGAGCTCGCCGAGGGCGGCGCCACGATCCTCGTGCCCGACGACCAGGTCTACGCGCAGCGGCTGGCGGCAGCATCCGCCGGGCTCCCCGGTGACACGAGCGAGGGATACACCCTGCTCGACAAGATGGGCGTCACCGCGAGCGAGTTCCAGCAGTCGGTCACCTACAAGCGCGCGATCGAGGGCGAGCTCGCGAGCACGATCGGCGCGATGGACGGCATCAGCACGGCGTCGGTGCAGCTGGCCATCCCCGAGGAGAGCGTGTTCGTCTCGGAGCAGCAGACCCCCACCGCATCGGTGTTCGTGAAGACCCGCAACGGGGCGACGCTCAGCGACGAGAAGATCGAGGCGATCATCCACCTCACGAGCGCGTCGGTTCCGGGCATGACGCCGGAGGACGTCGCGGTCACCGACCAGAACGGCACGGTGCTCTCGGCCGTCGGCTCGGGCGTGGCCGGAAACTCGTCGAAGCAGGCGACCGAGCACGAAGCCCGGGTGGCCGCGTCGGTGAACCGGATGCTGGAGACGATCGTCGGACCGGGGAACGCGACCGTGACGGTGTCGGCGGACGTCGCGAACTCGACCTCCGAGCGGATGGACGAGACCTACTCGGCCCCCGAGGGCGACCTGAGCGCCTCGGAGCAGACGAAGACCGAGACCTACACCGGCGGGCAGGGCGGGGGCACCGGTGTGCTCGGCCCCGACAACATCGCGGTGCCCAACGGTGCGGACGGCGACGGCGCGTACGAGTTCGAGGAGACCTCGCGCAACAACGCCGTCAACAAGTCGACCGAGAAGACGATCACCCCCGCCGGCGAGGTGACCCGGCAGACCGTGAGCATCGCGCTCAACCGCGGCACCGTGACGGGCGTGACCGCGGCGCAGATCGAGACCCTCGTCGCCTCGGCCGCCGGCATCGATGTCGAGCGCGGCGACACGATCGCCGTCGAGTTCGTGGAGTTCGCCGGCGCCGGCGCGAACGCCGCGCAGACCGCACTGGCGGCGGCCGAGGCCGAGCAGGCCGCGCAGTTCCAGCAGGAGCTCGTGCGGTCGGCGATCATCGGCGGCTCGATCCTGCTCGCCGTGATCATCCTCGTCGTCTTCCTGTCGATCCGCCTGCGCATGAAGCGCCGCATCGCCTACACCGACGAGGGCCCGATCGAGTACCTCGCGACCCTGACCGAGAGCGAGGAGCAGAAGCTCAAGTCGCTCAAGGGTCTGCAGGACCGCGAAGCCCTGACGGCACCGCTGCTGCCGCAGGTCTCACCGACCCTCCTCGACGTCGAGGAGGAGCCCGAGCGGGAGCAGATCCTCGTCGAGCGTCGTCGCCGTGAGATCGACGACATCGCCCGCCGCGAACCCCAAGCCACCGCTACCGCGCTGGCGAGCCTGATGGACGAGTCGACCGTATGAGCATGCAGATCGAATCCCCGGATGCCCCGACCGAGCAGATCACGGAGGCCGTCGTCGCCGCGTCCGGTCAGGCGATCGCTCCGATGAGCGGACTGCGGCAGGCGGCCATCGTGCTCCTGAACATGGACCGCGAGGCGAGCGCCGAGGTGCTCCGTCTTCTCGGCGAGGACCGGTCGGAGCTGCTCGCCGCGGAGCTCACGCAGCTCGGCGGCGTCGACCTCGCCGCCACGGCCCGCGCTCTCGCCGCCTTCACCCGCATCGCGACGGGCGGATCGGTGCCCTCGCGCGGCGGGCAGGAGCTCGCGACCGGACTGCTGGAGACCGCCTTCGGCCGGGAGAAGGCGGTCGGGATGGTCGGCAGGGTGATGTCGCAGGGCGCGGTGTCGTTCGACTTCCTGAACGCGGCCGATCCCGCCCAGCTCGCCACGATCCTCGAGGGAGAGCTGCCGACCACGGTCGCGGTCGTGCTCGCGAACCTGCGGGCGGATCGTGCCGCCGCCGTGCTCGCCGCCCTGCAGGATCCGCTGCGCACCGACGTCGCGCAGGCGATCGCCACGATGGGCACCGCCACGCAGGAGGCCATCTCGATCGTCGCCGACTCCCTGCGCACGCGCACCGGGGTCTTCGCGATGCGCGACAATCACGAGTCCATCGGCGGCGTGCAGCCCCTGGTCGAGATCATCAGCCGCTCCGACACCGCGCTCGAGAAGTCGCTGCTGGCGAGCCTCGAGGGACGCGACCTCGCCCTGGCCGAGGACATCCGCAGCCGCATGGTGACGTTCGCCGACTTCACGCGTCTCGAGGACCGGGATGCGCAGCGCGTGCTGCGCGGGATCGATCTGCGGGTCCTGGCTCTCGCTCTCAAGGGGGCGGACGAGCAGATCGCTCTCAAGGTCACGAGCAACATGACCGAGCGGAACAAGGAGAACCTCGCCGAGGAAGCACGGGTGCTCGGATCGGTGCGCGTGCGTCAGGTCGACGAGGCGCGGGCCGAGGTCGTGCGCATCATCCGCGAGCTCGAGGCGGCGGAGGAGATCACGATCTCCCGCGAGGACGAGGACGAGCTGATCGAATGACGCTCTCCGACACCGCCTTCACCCCGCTCGTCGTGCCGCGCGTGGGGGAGACCCCGACCGACGTGCGCGACGAGGCCGCTCGGGCGCGCACGCGCGGCTATGCGGAAGGGTTCGCGGAGGGGCGCCGGATCGCGCTCGACGAGGCGCGGGCGCAGCGGGCCGCCGAGGCCGAGCGGCTCCAACAGGAGCGCGATGCGCAGGCGGTGCGGTACGAGAGCGCCCTGACCGCACTCGACGATGCGCGATCGGCGGTGGCGGATCGCGTCCGGACGACCAGCGCTCTCTCGGCGGACCGAATCGAGGAGCTCGCGGTGGAGCTCGCGGCCGCGATCCTCGGCGCGGAGCTGTCGGACCCGGCGCGCTCGGCCGCGCACGCGCTCCGCAGGGCCCTCGCCGAGATGCCCGTGGACCGGTGGACGCGCGTCGCCGTGCATCCACGGGACGGCGAGATCCTGCGCGCGGATGCGGATGCCGTGGCCGCGTTGCACGGCGTCGAGATGATCGACGATGCATCCGTCTCGCCCGGCGGCGCCATCGTGCAGATCGCCGATGGCGCGGTCGACGTGCGCGTCGCGGAGGCACTGCGTCGGGCGAGCGCTGCACTGAGCGGCGAAGACCGCGATGACGATGGCGATCGCGAGGCTCTCGCATGACTGCGCGCACGGTGTCGTGGGAGCGCGTGCTCCACGCCGCGCGCCCCGAGCGATCGGGCACGGTGAAGTCCGTGCTCGGTCTCGGAGCGGAGGTCGTGGGCATCGATGCCGCGGTCGGCGACCGCGTGCGGATCGACGTGGCGGACGGACGCCGCGTGGATGCCGAGGTCGTCGCGGTCGATGGCGGATCGGCGCGGTGCATGCCGCTCGGACCGCTGGACGGGATCACCGCGCGGGCCCGCGTGCTGCACACCGGCGAGCGCCTGCGCGTGCCGACCGGTCGCTCACTGCTCGGGCGGGTGCTCGACGGTCTCGGCCGCCCGATCGACGGGAAGGGGCCGCTCGGCCGCGACACCGCGTTCGTCCCGCTGGATCACGAGGCTCCGAGCATCCTGAACCGTCAGCGGATCGACCGCCAACTCGGACTGGGCGTCCGCGTGCTCGACACGCTGACCCCGGTCGGCACGGGACAGCGCCTCGGTCTGTTCGCAGGATCGGGGGTGGGCAAGTCATCGCTGATGTCGATGATCGCCCGCGGCTCGACGGCCGACGTCACCGTGATCGCTCTGGTGGGTGAGCGCGGTCGAGAGGTGCGTGAGTTCCTCGAGGACGACCTCGGGCCCGAGGGCCTGGCGCGCTCGGTGGTGGTCGTCGCGACCTCCGACCAGCCGGCGATGGTGCGCATGCGCTCGGCGTTCGTCGCCACGCGCATCGCCGAAGGCTTCCGGGCGGAGGGGAACGACGTCGTGCTCATGATGGACTCCCTCACGCGTGTCGCGATGGCTCAGCGTGAGATCGGGCTGAGCGCAGGCGAGCCACCGGCGACCCGCGGGTATCCACCGTCGACCTTCTCCGTTCTCGCCCGCCTGCTCGAACGTGCCGGCACGGGGCCGGTCGGATCCGTCACCGGCCTGTACACCGTGCTCGTCGACGGGGACGACCACAACGAGCCGATCGCCGACGCGGCCCGCGGCATCCTCGATGGGCACGTCGTGCTCGACCGCGCCCTCGCAGTGCGCGGCCACTTCCCGGCCGTCGATGCGCTGGGGTCGATCTCGCGCGTCGTCTCGAAGATCACGACCTCCGAGCAGCGAGCGCATGCGGTGGCGCTGCGCAGCGTGCTCGCCGCGCGTCGCAGCGCGAACGACCTCATCGACATCGGTGCGTACCGGCCAGGGGCGAATCCACTGGTCGATGCCGCCCTCGCGAACGAGCAGGCCATCGCCGCGTTCCTGACGCAGCGCATGGACGATCTGACCACAACCGAGGATTCCTGGCGGCTCCTCGCCGCCCTCACCACCGAGTTCGGAGGACTGACGCCATGACGTTCCCCCTCGCCGGCCTCCTGCGCGTGCGCGATGCGCAGGAGCGCGTCGCCGCGGAGCAGTTGTCCCGCACATCATCCGCGCGGCTGCAGGCCGAGACCGCCGAACAGGGAGCGGTCGTGAGTCTCGCCGAGATCAGCGCACAGGTCGACGACGCGCCGACCCTGCTCGCGATGGCCGCGGCTCGCGCCGCCGGACGCAGTGCCCTGAGCGACGTGCAGGCGCTCACCGAGATGCGCCGTGCCGAGGAGGCGGAGGCGAAGGCGGCCCACGTCGAGGCCCGCCGCGAGCTCCGTGGCCTCGAACGCCTCGAGGACGCCCACCGGGTCGAGAGCGCCCGGATCGCGCAGCACGCGGAGCAGACGGCTCTCGACGAGATCGCCGTCGTGCGCAGCCGGCGCGAGGAGCGCACCGCATGAGGGCGGGGATCGCCGCAGGGACGGCGTCGTCCGACCCGTTCGCCGCGCTCGTCGCCGGGGGCGCGGCCCCGACCGGACGCGGGACGCCCGCGGAGACGAGGTCGTTCGGGGCCGCGCTGGAACTCGCGGAACGGATGCTCGACGCCCCGACCGGCACGGACGGATCGGAGCGCCTCGCGCCGACCGTGACGACGGAGCTCGCGGCCGCTCCGAGTGCCGGAGAGCACGCCACGGATGCGACGGAGTCGGCGCCGGGCGAGACATCGGTGAGTGCGGTCCCCGTCGACGCCGTCTCGATGATCAGCGCGATGGCCACGGCTCCCGCTCCGACGCCGGCCCCGACCGCGGTTCCCGCCGATGCGCCGACGGCCACGACGTTCGCCGCCGACGATGGATCGACGCCCGGAACGACGGAGACCGCTTCCGCCTCCCGCTCCGACGCGACGGCCGACGACGGGATCGATTCCACGCTCTTCGCGCCGCCGACGTCGGCGACCGGGGGAGAGGATGCCGATGCCCCGCTCGACCGCGCCGCAGCTCCCGCTCGCGCGTCCGCGGCGCCGGACCCCACCGGTTCCGTGCCGTCGACGGGCCCGTCGTCCGCCGCTGGGCCGGTGAACGGTGTCCCGCCGGTCATGGCTGCACCGACGACCCTCGCCCCCGCGCCTGCCGCGACGCGGGTGGAGGCATCCGCTCTTCCCGCCGCTGCGCCGTCCGCACCATCGTCGACCGGGGCATCCGGGGTCACGACTGCTGCCGCACCTGCGCCCAGCACCGTTGCAGACCCCTCGGATCGGCCCGCCGGCCCCGCGGCCGCGACGCCGTCCGCCCCGGTCGTCGCACCCGCGGCGACCGCGTCGGCACCCGCCGTCGCGGTCGCCTCGCCGCCGGAGCCCCCGGCATCCGCCCGATCCGTCGCCACCCAGGTGTCCCCGGTCGTCGTCAACATCGCCCAGCGCCCGGCCGGCAGCCACCAACTCACGATGACGGTGAGTCCCGACACCCTCGGCCCCGTGACCGTGCGGGCGCACATCGGCCAGAACGGGGACGTGCGCGTCGAGCTCGTCGGAGCGACCGACGCCGGGCGCGAAGCGCTGCGTGCGATCGTCTCCGATCTGCGTCGCGACCTCGCCGCCGTCCTGCCCCACGCGAGCCTCTCGCTGACCTCCTCATCCGCATCGTCGACGGATGCCGGAGGTTCCGATCGGTTCGCACAGCCCGGAACCGATCCCGGCGCCGGGGGACAGGCGGGCGACAGGCGCGGCAGTGGCCCCGTGGTCGCCCCGGGTCTTCGTGTCGATGCGCCCGATCGACGTTCCGTCCCGACTTCCGCCCTCGCCGTCGCCGGCGCGGGTCTCGACACCTTCGCCTGAGAGGACACCCCGTGACCGTCGACGCCGTGAGCGCACCCACCGCGATCCACACCGGAAGCACCACCGATCCCGCCGCCCGAAAGCAGGTGCTCGACGGCGAGGTCTTCCTCAAGCTGCTCGTCACCCAGCTCACCCACCAGGACCCCTCGAGTCCGATGGACACCAACGAGATGATCTCGCAGACCACGCAGCTCGCCATGATGGAGCAGCTCACGGCCCTCGCCGACAACGGCGCCGAGGCCTTCGCACTCGACATGCGCCAGGCCGCCGCCGCCCTCATCGGGCAGGAGGCGAGCTACGAGGACGCCGACGGCAAGGCCGTCACCGGCATCGTCACGAAGGTCTCGTTCGACGGCCCCGTGCCGCAGGTGACGATCGGCGACAAGACCATCGCACTCGACGCCATCACGGGCGTCGCCACCCCGACCGCACCGACCACCTGACACACAGGAAGAGAGAACACCATGCTCCGCTCGCTCTACTCCGGCATCTCCGGACTCCGCTCGCACCAGACCATGCTCGACGTGACCGGAAACAACATCGCCAACGTCAACACCGCGGGCTTCAAGGGCTCGTCCGTGGTCTTCCAGGACTCCCTCTCGCAGCTCATCGGCAACGCCGGCATCCCCGACGACCAGGTGGGCGGGCGCAACCCCGCCCAGGTCGGTCTCGGCGTGCAGGTCGCGGGCGTGCGCACCAACTTCGCCCAGGGTTCCGCACAGGCCACCGGACGCGGCGGCGACCTCATGATCTCGGGCGACGGCTTCTTCGCCGTGCGCGCGGGCGGCGAGACGCTGTACACCCGTGCGGGAGGATTCTCGTTCGACCCGACCGGCAAGATGGTCACCGCCGACGGGGCGATCGTGCAGGGCTGGTCGGCGCAGAACGGCGTCGTCAACACCGGCCAGGCCGTCGGCAACATCGTGCTGCCCCTCGATGCCGTCTCGCCCGCTCGGGCCACGACCGGAGCGACGGTCACCGGGAACCTGCCCTCGACCGCCGCCGCCGGTGACGAGGTCGTGCGCGACGTCACGGTCTTCGACGCCCAGGGCACGCCGACCACGCTGAGCCTCACGTTCACGCGCACGGCCGCGGGCTGGGACGTCTCCGAGCCCGTGAGTGGCGCGACGGGTGCCCTCGCGTTCACGGACGGCAAGCAGACGGGCCCGGGGCTCACCCTCACCGCGGGCGCCGTGACCGTCGACCTCACCGCGGTCACCGGGTACGCGAGCCTGTCGACGGTCGCCGTCACCGATCAGAACGGTGCAGCGGCCGGCACGCTCAAGTCGTACAGCATCACGGGCGACGGATCGATCGTCGGCACGTTCAGCAACGGCGCGACCCAGACCCTCGGCAAGATCGCGATGGCGACGTTCGCCAATCCCGAAGGGCTCGAGAAGGCCGGCGGTTCGTCGTACCGCCTCTCGGTCAACTCGGGCCTCGCGCAGATCGGCGAGGCGGGCCAGGCCGGATTCGGCAGCCTCGTCTCCGGTGCGCTCGAGATGAGCAATGTGGATCTCTCGCAGGAGTTCACGAACCTGATCGTCGCGCAGCGCGGCTTCCAGGCGAACGCCCGCATCATCACCACGAGCGACGAGGTGCTGCAGGAGCTCACCCAGCTCAAGCGCTGATCCCGCATCGCACGTGGCCCGCCCTGGTTACCCGGGGCGGGCCACGTCGCGATAGTCGGGGCTGAACCGCCTCTCACCCGACGCCCCTCGCCCGGAGACTCCTCGATGATCATCGTCACCCGCCTCGACCGCACACGGTTCGCGGTGAACCCCGATCTCATCGAGCGCGTGTACTCGTCGCCCGACACGACCCTGCACATGATCGACGGCGGGGTGTACGTGGTCGAGGAGAGCCTCGACACGGTCGTCGAGCTGATCGTCGCCTATCGTGCCCGCGTGCTCGACGCCGCCCAGGCGCTCGGCCGGAAGTCGGGGGACTGACGGTGGATCCCGCATTCCTCATCGGCGTCGTCCTCGCGTTCGGCGCTCTCGTCGCGATGATCACCATGGAGGGCGCGAGCTTCGAGGCGCTGCTCATCCCGGCACCGATGATCCTCGTGCTGGGCTCGACGATCGGCGTGGGCATCGCCAGCCACACGCTGCGCGACACGCGCCTGGCCGTGCAGAGCCTGGGCCGGATGGTGCGCGGGCCCCGCTCGACGCCCGAAGCCGTGATCCCGTTCCTCGTCGGCTACGCCGAGAAGGCCCGCGGCGACGGCCTGCTGGCCCTCGAGCAGGAGCTCGATTCGGCTCCCGACCAGTTCACCCGGCAGGCGCTCCAGGCACTCGCCGACGGGACGGATGCCGACGACCTGCGCCTCATGATGGACGACGAGATCACGGCCGCCTCGTCGCGGACGCGGATCGCCGCGAAGTTCTTCTCGTCGCTCGGCGGCTACGCGCCCACGATCGGCATCGTCGGCACGGTGGTGTCGCTGACCCACGTGCTCGAGAAGCTCGACGAGCCCGATCACCTGGGTCCGATGATCGCGGCGGCGTTCGTCGCGACGCTGTGGGGGCTCCTCTCGGCCAACTTCATCTGGAACCCGATCGCCGGGCGCCTGAACCGCATCGGGGCCGTCGAGCTCGAGCGCATGATGATCGTCAGCGAGGGGATGCTCGCCATCCAGGCGGGCAGCGCGCCGCATCTGCTGCAGGAGCGCCTCGAGGCGCTGTCGACCGTCAAGCCGAAGCGACGGGCTCCGAAGGCGACGAAGGGCGCGGAGGCGCAGGGCTCGGAGGAGGGCCTGTGAGCACGGCCCGCCGCGCGGGCGGGCGCGGCCACGAGGACGAATCGCACGACGAGCCGGACGAGCGCTGGGCCGTGTCCTACGCCGACATGGTCACGGTGCTGATGTGCCTGTTCATCGTGCTGTTCGCCGTCTCGAACGTCGACAAGACCAAGTTCGAGCTGCTGGCGAACAGCCTCGCGACCGGCTTCGGGCAGGAGGAGACGACCACCGGCGGTGCCGACATCTCCGAGGGGCTGGTGATCCCGCCGGAGATGCTCGACGAGGAGGGCGAGCCCGACCTCACCCAGCGCGCTGCGGCGGAGTACGAGTCGCTCGAGGAGCTGCGGGAGCGCATGCGGGCATCGCTCGCCGCCCAGGGGCTGCAGGACACGGTCGAGTTCGTGATCGACGACCGGGGGCTCAAGGTCGGTCTGGTCGGCGCGGAGACGTTCTTCGGCGACAACAGCACGGATCTCTCGGCCAAGGCCGACGCCGTGCTCGACGCGATCGGCGACGTGCTGACGACCGTCGACAATCAGGTGAGCGTCGAGGGGCATGCCGATCGGCGTCTCTCGGCCGCGCCCTTCCCGACGAACTGGGAGCTGTCGGGAGGTCGCGCCACGCAGGTGGCGCGCTTCCTGGTCGAGCACGAACTCGTCGGCGGTGCGCGGGTGAAGGCGACCGCGTTCTCCGACACGCGTCCGCTCGTCGAGGGCGACAGCCCGGAGGCGCTCGCGAGCAACCGACGGGTCGACATCGTCGTCGAGTCCACCGAGGAAGACCAGGTGCGGGCGCTGCTCCCCGCACTCGCCGACGCGGCCGGGAAGGGCTGAGACGTGTCCACCATCTCCGAGGAGACCGCCATGACCGCGCACGCCGTGCCGGACGACCCCGCCGGGCGCTATCCGGCGTACGACTTCGGTCGCCCCGCGCAGCTCGGGCGCGACAGCATCCGCCGGCTGGAGGCGTCGTTCGAGTCCTTCGCCCGCCTGTGGTCGTCGCAGCTGACCGCGAAGATCCGCGTGCGCACGCACCTCACCCTCGACGACGTCGAACTCGTGTCGTACGAGGAGTACGCGCAGACGTTGCCGAGCACCACGGCCATGGTCGCCGGCGCCTTCGCCGATCGCGACGAGCCGTGCGTCGTGCAGTTCGGGCTCGACAGCGCACTGCTCTGGGTCGTGCAGATGATGGGAGGGCGCAGCACCTCCCTCCCGGATGCCCGCACGTTCACGCCGATCGAGCTCGCCCTGGTGCGCAACCTCATGGAGGGCACGTTCGAGCACCTGTCCGCGAGCCTCGGTCCGCTGCTCCCCGGCGAGCCCGTCTTCGGCGGTGTGCACTACAACCCGCAGTACCTCCAGGTCATCTCGGCGTCGGCCGCCGTGATCGTCGCCCGATACACGATGCGCCTGGGCGACACACGCACGGTCGCCTCGATCATGCTGCCGGCCTCCGCGGTCGTCGACCATCTCGCCGAGGCGGGGGCGGATGCCGCGGCGACGCGCGGCGCGGGTCATACGCGCGACCAGGTGCACAGCACTCCGCTCGAGATCACGCTGCGTCTCGCTCCGATCACGATCGGAGCGGGGGAGGTGCTCGACCTCGCCCCGGGCGATCTGCTGCGCCTGCCCCACCCCGAGACGATGCCCTACGAACTGATGGCGGGCGACACGGCAATCGCGCGCGCGACGCCCGGCAGCCGCGGATCGCGCCTCGCCTGCACGATCACGACCACCCACGAGGAGAACCACTGATGAGCACCTTCCACGAGACCGCCATCGCCGCGGCGATCGCCGGCAAGCTGCCGTTCGGCTTCCCCGTCATCCCGACGCCGTCGACCGACCCCGGCGCGGTGGGAGAGGCGATCGCCGTGACCTTCACCGGCACACCGGGGGCACGGCTCGCCATCCAGGTCATCGATCCCGCGCAGCTGGAGGACGGATCGAAGAAGGCCGATCTCGCCGACCGGCTGCATCCGATCTTCGAGGCGGCGTCGATCGTGCTCGGGCCCGGGGCTCTCGGCTCCGGGGAGACCGTCGCGGCGACCGAGGTGTTCGCCGCTCCGGGTACGCAGGTGTTCGACCTGGTCGATTCGACCGGTGCGATCGCCGCGCGCGCCTCGGTGCGCATCGACGGCGACCGTACGGGCTCGGGCTCCGCGGGGCCGCAGCGCATCAATCGCATCGCCGGCGTCGAGATGGAGCTCGTGGTCGAGATCGGCCGCACGCGGATGCCGGTGCGCGACGTCCTCGCGCTCGAGCCGGGCAACGTGGTCGAGCTCGACCGTGCTGCGGGTTCTCCCGCCGACATCAAGCTCAACGGGCGTCTGATCGGTCATGGCACCGTGGTCGTGGCCGACGGCGACTTCGCGATCCGCGTCGAACGCATCCTCGACGGCGCCGAGAGCGTCTGAACATGGACGACGTCCTCGTCGCGCTGCGGATGATCGTGGCCCTGGCCGCGGTGCTCGGGTTGCTGCTGTTCCTCAGCCGACGTCTGCAGAAGGCCGGTGCGAAGGGCGGAAGCCCGCTGGACGGACTCCTGCCGAAGAAGCTCGGGCGGCTGTCCGTGCTCCGTCCGCCGCGATCCTCGGCGTCGAAGTCCGCGCGGCCGCGTCCCGAGAAGATCACCGTCGTCGCCCGCACCGGGATCGGTGCCAAGGCCCAGCTGGTGGTGGCCGAGTTCGGGGGCATCCGCTACGTGCTCGGCGTCACCGAGGGCGGTGTGAGCGTGGTCGACACGCAGGAGGCTCCGGCCGAGATCGACGAGAGGATCGACGACGAGACGATCGACGACGAGCGCGGCGACGAAACGGAGCGCCCGCCGCTCACCTCCGTCGCCTGATCGGCGTCCTCGCCCCTTCGCGCGGTTACGCGGGAGAACCCCTGTCGCGATAGTCGCGTGTGAGCACGGATCGCTCGTCCCCCTGGCTACGGATCGGCCACGACACCCATCTTCGGAGTGCCGCCGTGCCCGCATCAGCCCTCGCCGCCGCGCCGATGGCGCACGCGCGGCGAGCCCGCGGCCGGATCGGGGTCCTCGCCGCCGTCGTGCTCCTGCTCGTGGCGGTCTTCGTGCTCTGGGGCGCCACGGGCGCCCACGCCGCGGCATCCGTCGTCCCCGCGCAGTCGGGAGACGGCGAGGGCGTGACGATCAACGGCATCAACGGCACGCCGTCCGACAGCATCGTGACGCTGCTCGGCATCACGGTGCTCAGCGTGGCACCCGCGCTGCTGCTGATGATGTCGAGCTTCACGAAGATCTTCGTGGTGCTCGCCCTCACCCGCAACGCCCTGTCGCTGCCGTCGATCCCGCCGAACCAGGTGCTCGCCGGCCTCAGCCTCTTCCTGACCCTGTTCATCATGTGGCCGGTGCTCACCGACATCAACACGGTCGCCGTCGCCCCGTTCACCGAGGGGCAGATCGACTTCGGCCGGGCGTTCGAACTCGCCCAGGAACCGCTGCGGCAGTGGATGCTCGCCTACACGCGCGAAGAGGACATCGCGCTGATGCACCGCGCCGCGCAGATGGACAACCCCAGCGACCCGTCCAGCATCCCCCTGCAGACGCTCGTGCCCGCGTTCATGCTCAGCGAGCTGCGGGCAGCCTTCCTCATCGGCTTCATCATCTTCGTGCCGTTCCTCGTCATCGACCTCGTCGTCGCGAGCGCCCTGATGTCGATGGGCATGATGATGCTCCCGCCCGTCATGATCTCGCTACCGTTCAAGATCCTGCTGTTCCTGCTCATCGACGGGTGGGGGATGGTCATCACCGCCCTCGTGCAGTCCTACGCCGGAGGTGGGGGATGAATCCCGAAGCGGTCATCGACATCGGCCAGGCGGCGCTCATCCTCGCGGCGAAGCTGTGCGCCCCGCTCCTGATCACGGCACTCGTGGTCGGCTTCGCGATCTCGCTGCTGCAGTCCATCACCCAGGTGCAGGAGATGACGATCTCCTTCGTGCCCAAGCTCGTGGCCGTCGGAATCGCGCTGCTGGTGAGCGGGCACTGGATGATCTCCGAGATGATCGCGTTCTCGAACGAACTGTTCGCACGCATACCGTCGCTGCTGAACGGCGGCTGATGCACATCCCGATCGATTTCACCTGGCTCGAGGCGACGGCTCTGGCCTGTGTGCGGATCACGGCGTTCCTCGTGATCGCGCCGCCGTTCAGTCACGGCACGGTGCCGATGCGCATTCGCGCCATGCTCGGCGCAGGTCTCGCGCTCGCGGTGTCACCGGTCGTCACAGCGGGTTACGAGCGTCTGGACACCGGAGGATTCCTGCTCGCACTGGTCGGGCAGGCCCTCACGGGCGCGCTTCTCGGCTTCCTCGTGATGGTGCTCTTCAGTGCGATCCAGAGCTCCGGCTACCTCGTCGACACCTTCGGCGGCTTCCAGCTCGCGCAGGCGTTCGACCCCGGCATGGCGGTGAACGGCGCCCAGTTCACCCGCCTGTTCCAGATGACCGCGATCGTGCTGCTGTTCGCCTCCGACGGCTACCAGCTCGTTCTCGGCGGACTCTTCCGCTCGTTCGACGCGGTGCCGGTCACGGGGATGATCGATCTCGCCCATCCCGCCGAAGCGCTCGTGGGAGCGGCGGGGCAGATGATGCTCAGCGCCGTGCAGATCGCCGGCCCCCTGCTGATCGTGCTCTTCCTCGCCGACGTCGGACTCGGCCTCGTGACCCGCGTCGCCCCGGCCCTCAACGCCTTCGCGATGGGCTTCCCGATCAAGATCGGGCTCACCCTCCTGCTCGTGGGCTTCGTGTACGCGGCGCTCCCCGGCGTGGTCGCGGCGATCGCCGACGACGCCGCCCGGCTGCTCCTGGAGGTGACCCGATGAGCGAGACCGATACCGGAGAACGCACCGAGAAGGCGACCGATCGTCGCCTGAAGGAGGCGCGGAAGAAGGGCCAGATCGGTCGCAGCCAGGACTTCACGGCCTGGGTCTGCATCGCAGCGGCGGCGATCATGTCGCTCCCGGCGATCGCCTCGGCGACCCAGGTGCTCACCGAGCTCTTCCTGCGGGTGGCGCCGGTGGCGGGTCATCCGACCGCCGACGCCGCGGTCGAGGTGCTGGGGGCGGCGTTGACGTCGATGGGCGGCATCCTGCTGCCGATGCTGGTCGTCGTGCTGCTCGCGACGACCGCGACCGCCGTCGCACAGGGCGGCATCCACCTGCGCGGCGTGACGATGCGCACCGAGCAGTTCAACCTCGTCACCGGGCTGAAGCGCGTCGTCGGACGGCAGGCGCTCTGGGAGGGTGCGAAGGCGCTGCTCAAGACGACGGCCATCGGTCTCGCGCTCTGGATCGTGGTGTCCGGCCTGGTCCCCGTGCTCATGGCCAGCGGCAGCCACAACATCACCTGGCTCCTCGAGCAGGCGGCCGGGGGAGTGATGGCCCTCCTGCAGGTCGCCGTCGTCGTCGGCATCCTGCTCGCCGCCATCGACGTCGCCGTCGTGCTGCGCCGCAACCGCAAGCACACGCACATGACGAAGAAGGAGGCGAAGGACGAGCACAAGAAGAGCGAGGGCGACCCGCTCGTGCGTTCGCAGCGGCGATCGCGCCAGATCGCCCTCAGTCGCAACCGCATGATCGCGGCGGTCGGCGACAGCGACGTCGTGCTCGTCAACCCCACCCACGTCGCCGTCGCGCTGCGGTACGAGCCCGGGAAGTCCGCCCCGCGCGTCGTCGCGAAGGGCGCCGGCATCGTGGCGCAGAAGATCCGCGAGCGGGCCGAGGAGTCGGGGGTGCCGCTGGTGCGTGACATCCCGCTCGCCCGCGCCCTGCATGCGGCCTGCGAGATCGGCCGCGAGATCCCCGAGGAGCTCTACACCGCGGTGGCCCAGGTGCTGGCGTTCATCGAGCACCTCAAGCGGCGCGGCTCGGCGCGCGGTACCCACACCATGCCGTTCGCGAGCACCCGCGACCGCGGGCTCTGACCCGAACCCCAGACACGGAAAACGAGAAGGTAGGACGCATGATCGGTCAGCTGCTGTCGAAGGGAGCCGTCCCCGTCGGGGTGGTCGGGATCATCCTCCTGCTCATCGTGCCGATCCCGACGCCGCTGCTCGACGTGCTCATCGTCGTGAACATCTCGTTCGCGCTCCTGATCCTGCTCACGGCCATGTTCGTGAAGAAGCCGCTGGACTTCTCGGTGTTCCCGAGCCTGCTGCTCGTCGCCACGCTGTTCCGCCTCGGACTCAACGTGGCGTCCACGCGCCTGGTGCTCAGTGAGGCGCACGCGGGCCAGGTGATCCAGGCGTTCGGGCAGATCACGATCAGCGGGTCGCTCGTGATCGGTGCGGTGATCTTCCTGATCCTCACCGTCATCCAATTCGTGGTGGTCACCAAGGGCGCGGAGCGCGTCGCGGAGGTCGGCGCGCGCTTCACCCTCGACGCGATGCCCGGCAAGCAGATGGCGATCGACGCCGACCTCAACGCCGGGCTCATCACCGACGCCGAGGCGCGCAGGCGCCGGGCCGAGGTCGCCGCGGAGGCCGACTTCTACGGGGCGATGGACGGCGCGTCGAAGTTCGTCAAGGGCGATGCCATCGCCGGCATCGTGATCGTCGTCATCAACTTCGTCGGCGGCATCATCATCGGGATGGCGCAGCACGGCATGGAGATGGGGGAGGCGCTCGAGACGTACAGCATCCTGACCATCGGCGACGGGCTCGTGACGCAGATCCCCGCGCTGCTGATGGCGGTGTCGACGGGCATGATCGTCACGCGTGAGAACGTCGAGGCAGAGATGGGGCAGGCCGCGGCGCGACAGCTGCTGCAGTCGCGCAACGCGCTCGTCATCACCGGGCTGGCGGCGGTCGCGATGGGATTCATCCCCGGGATGCCGCTGCTCGTGTTCGCGAGCATCGGCGCCGTGCTGCTCTTCGCCGCGTCGCGCGTGAAGGCGAGCGAGGATCGCGATGCCGCGCGCGCGGCCGATGCGCTGGAGCAGGAAGCCGCCGAGGCCGGCGCGGAGGGACCGGACGACCTCATGGACCGGATGCGGGTCCACGCGCTCGAGATCTCGCTCTCCACCGACATCGTCGACCTCGCCGCCGGTGGCTCGGGGGATCTGCTCACCCGGGTCAAGTCCCTCCGTCGCAAGCTCGCCCTCGACATCGGCATCCTCATGCCTCCCGTGCGCACCCGCGACAACATCGACCTGCCGGCGCAGACCTACGCGATCCTCATCGCCGGCGTCGAGGTCGGTCGCGGAGCCGTGCCCCGCGGTCACGTGCTGGCGATCGGCGCGGGGCTCGAGCAGCTCCCCGGCGAGGCCGTGGTCGACCCGGTGTTCGGGCTCGAGGGCAAGTGGGTGCCGGCCGAGATGTCGCACGCGGCCGACATGGCGGGGGCCACGGTGATCGATCGCGCGAGCGTCATCATCACCCACCTGTCCGACATCGTGCAGAGCCAGGCGCACCGCCTGCTCTCACTCGAAGACGTGCGCCAGCTGACCGAGCACCTGAAACAGACGAGCCCCACGACGGTCGAGGAGCTCACTCCCGCCGTACTCTCGCTGGCGGCGATCCAGCGGGTGCTCGCCGGACTGCTGGCGGAGCGCGTGCCGATCAACGACCTCGCGCGCATCTACGAGGCGCTCGTGCTCCGGGGCAAGACCTCGACCGAGATCCCCGGACTCATCGATGCCGCGCGTGCGGCGCTCGGACCCGCGATCGCCGCACGTTTCGCCGAGGACGGGCGCATCCGGGTCGTCATGTTCGATCCCATGCTGGAGCAGCAGATGCTCGAGGGGATGCGCGTCGTCGACGGCAATCCCCAGATCGTTCTCACGCCGGAGGCGACGCTGCAGGTGCTCGAGAGCGTGCGCCGCACGGTGTCGGAGCTCACGCAGGCGGGGCCCGAACCGGTGCTCGTCTGCGCGCCGTCGCTGCGTCAGGCGGTACGACGAATGCTCGCACCGCAGGTCGAGTCGCTCCCCGTGCTCTCCTACGACGAGGCCGGGGCGGCGGGTCACGCGACCGACGTCGTCGGGGTCGTGCGCATCGCTCCGTCCGCTCTCCCCAGCGCGGCGGGCTGATCTGCAGATTCCGCTCGTTTACGAGGGCATGCACTACCTTGGGGAAGAGGATGGCGCGAGTGCGCCGCAGCCAGGGAAGGCGGACGGACATGCTGGTTCTGACGAGGCGCGCGAACGAGAGCATCGTGATCGGCGACGACATCACGGTGACGATCCTGGCGGTCACCCCGAGCGGCGTCCGGGTCGGGATCGACGCCCCTCGCGACACCCGCATCAACCGTGCGGAGATCGTGCTCGCGGTCGGAGATGCCAACCAGCAGGCGGCGCAGACCGCGGGTGACGAGTCGGCGGAGAGCGCGCTCCTCGGTGCCCTGCGACGCTTGAGTGGAGCTTCCTGACGGGTGTCAATGGGGAGTTCTCCCCATCCGTGTCGAGTTACTCGCCTCCGCGATGTCGCGATAGTCGTAGATGTGACGGGGATTCCCGTCATCGACGACCCGACCCGACGAGGTGACGCCCTGTGGCCGCTCACGACCTGAGCATGCACCTGCTGCGCGAGCGCGAGCTGCTCGAGACGCTGCTGTTCAAACTGGACGAGCAGCAGATGCTGCTCGCGACCGGCCGCAACCGGTGGATCCGGCACGCGTCGACCGAGATCGAGCGCGTGCTCGCCGCCATGCCGACCGTCGCGCTCTCGCGTGATGCACTCGTCGTGGCCGTGGCCGACGAGTGGGGTGCACCCGAGGCGACGACTCTGCGGCAGCTGATCGCCGCGGCGCCCTCCGACGGATGGCGGGAGGTGCTCGAGGGTCACCTCTCCGCGATGACCGCGCTGGCCGAGGAGATCGAGCAGATGAAGCAGGTCAACGAGCAGCGTCTGCGCACGGCGATCCGCGTGACCCAGGAGACCATCGCCGGGCTCGGCGAGCCGACCGGCGAGTACACGCCCAGCGGCGACGTCGTCCGCGGCGGCGACGCCCGACTTCTCGACACCCGGATGTGAGGTGACCATGTCTTCGTTCTCAGGTCTTCGTCTGGCGGAATCCGCCCTCTCCGCCGCCCGCGCGGGGATGACCGTGACGGGTCAGAACATCGCCAATCAGACGACCACCGGGTACACCCGGCAGAGGGTCGATCAGGCTCCGCTCTCCGGCGTGGGTCAGACCGGACTGTGGAAGAGCGGCCTCGGCATCGGCGGAGGCGTCTCCGTCACCGGTGTCGCACGCCTCGGGGATGCCGTGCTCGACGCGCGGGTGCGCGATGCCCTCTCGACCTCCGGATTCTGGAGCGCGCGGGCGACCGCGGCCGCCCGCGCCGAGAGCACGATGGCGGAGCCGACCGCGGACGGCCTCGCCGCGAACCTCGACCGCTTCTGGGCCGGATGGTCGGATCTCGCGAACACCCCGGAACCGGCGGCGGCGCAGGTCGTGCTCACCAACGCTCAGGTGCTCGTCGGTCAGATCGCGGCGGGCTATCAGGCCGTCGCGGGCCAGTGGGGCGATCTGCGCGGACAGGTCGATCGCGACATCGCCGACGTGAACGCGGTGGCGGGTCAGGTCGCGACGCTGAACGGTCAGATCCGCGACGCGCTGCACGCCGGACGCAACGCCAACGAACTGATCGATCAGCGGAACGTGCTCGCCCAGCAGCTGTCCTCGGCGATCGGGGCGACGGGCGTCGTCGAATCGGACGGCACTCTCACCCTCCGTGTCGACGGGAATGCGCTGGTCTCGGGCGACAGCAGCCGATCGCTCCAGGTGAGCGGTCCGCGCGAGATCTCGGATGCCGGTCGTATCGTCGTGTCGTGGGCCGATCGGCCGGACGTTCCCGTCGCCGTCGGCGGCGGCGTGATCGGCGGCACCATCAGCGCACTCGCCCCGGCGGCGGACGGTGGCACGCTCGCCGGCGTCGCCGCCGCGTACAACGACACCGCAGCCGCTCTCGCCGCGGCGGTCAACGACGTGCACCGCACTGGGGTGACGGCCGGCGGTGCGGCCGGGGGCGACTTCTTCGCCCTCGACACGACGGGGCCCGCGGCGCTCGGACTGAGCGTCGTGCCCACCGGGCTCGATCAGCTCGCGCTGGCGGCGCCGGGAGCCGGAGCGAAGGACACCACGATCGCCGACCGCATCAGTGCTCTCGGTGCCTCCGCCACGGGGCCGAGCAAGACTTGGGCGACGTTCGTCACCGGGTTCGCGGTCGCGGTCGCCGGTGATCTGCAGCGGGCCGACATCGCCGACATGGGCGCCGTGGCCGCGGTCACCGCGCAGCAGTCGAACGCCTCGGTCGACGGCGACGAGGAGACCATCAACCTGCTGACCTACCAGACCGCCTACCAGGCCGCCGCCCGCGTGCTGACGGCGATGGACGAGGCGCTGGACCTGCTCATCAACCGCACCGGCCTGGTCGGCCGCTGACCCGGGAGTCGACCATGATCGGACGCATCACGAGCAGCACCATGACGCAGCAGTCGCTGCGCACGCTGCAGACCAACCTCGCGGACCGCGAGCGCCTGCAGAACCAGGCCGCCTCGCAGCGCGCCTTCCGCTCGCCGAGCGAGGATCCCGCCGCCGCCGCGACGACGCTCGGCGTGCACGGCGAACAGGCGCGGGTCGCACAGTTCGCACGGAATCTGAGCGACGGTATGGCCTGGGTCACCACGGTCGACACGGCGCTCGGAGCGAGCACCGACCTGCTCAACCGGGCCCGCGATCTGACGGCGCAGGGAGCGAACTCCGGGGCGCTGAGCCCGACGGCGAGGGAATCCATCGCGCAGGAGCTCGAGACGATCAGCGCGGAGCTGCTCGCTCAGGCGAACACGACGGTGCTGGGACGCAGCGTCTTCGCCGGGACCGGCGATGCCGGTGCCGCGTTCGACCCCGACACCTTCGCGTTCCACGGCAGCCCGGGAGACGGCGTGCAGCGACGTATCAGCGACAACGAGACGGTTCGCGTCGACTTCGACGGCTCGCAGGCCTTCGGCGAGGGAGCGAACAGCGCCTTCGCGCTTCTGAGGGACATCGCGGCCGAACTGCGCAGCGGCGCGAACGTCGGCCCGCGCCTCGACGACATCGACGCGCGCCTGAAGGACGTCATCGCCGCGCGCGGCACGACCGGTGCCCGGCAGGTGCAGATCGAGCGCGCGGCTTCGCAGAACCTCGCCACCTCCACCGACCTCGAGGCGCGTCGTGCCGAGGTCGAGAACGTCGACAGCCTCGAGGTCCTCGTGCGGTTGCAGTCCGCCGAGCTCGTCTTCCAATCCGCCCTGCAGGTGACCGCCAAGTCGCTGCAGACCAACCTCCTGGAGTTCCTGCGATGACCGCGACGACCGCCCGAGCGAACATCGAGTCGGCAGCCCGCGTGATCGAGTTCACCTCGCCGATGCTCGGCCTGGCCCCGTACACGACGTTCACCCTCGAGAGCATCGAGGGGGCCGACGGTCTGTACGCGCTCCGGGCGACGGATGCCGAGGTGCGCCTGTTCGTGGTGGAGGCGCCGTTCGTCGATCGTGCGTACGCGCCGAAGGTTCCGGCATCCGTCCGCGCCGAGATCGGAGCATCCTCAGACGATGCGCTTCGGATGCTGGTCGTGGCCAACCCCGGGGACGAGGGTGTGCACGTGAATCTGCGCGCGCCGATCATCGTCCACCCCGGAAACGGGCGCGCGGTGCAGGTGATCCTCGAGGATCAGACCTACCCGATCCGTTCGCTTCTCGGCGGACGGTGACGGATGGTCGATCTTCGCTCTCGTACGCACGGTCCCGGTGCGACGAAGGGGGTCAACCTCGTGGTCCTCGCCTACGATGACCGCCTCATCGTCGGCGACGATGCAGACGGCGCCGTTCACCATCTCGACGCGCGGGTGCACCCCGGCGACCGTCGGGCACCCGGGGAGACCGAACTCGCACTCGTCCCCTCGAAGGAGGAGCCGTCCGATGCGGAGTTCGAGAACTCGGCCCGGTACACCGCGGCCCAACTCGCCGCGATCGCCGAGGCCGCCGGCGAGAACACCGCGTCGCTGCTCGATGCGCGCGGGACGGTCGTCGGCCGCGCCTACGGTGTGAAGGCTGATCTGCTGATCAACGACGGCGACGTGGTGGTGAACACCAAGACGCTCGAGCCGACCGAGCTCTCGGTGAGCGCCGACGAACGCGGCCTGGACATCCGTACGCAGATCGACATGTCGACCGCCGCCGCACGCTCGGCCCGAGGAATCGCGAAAACACGGAAGAACCAGGTGAAACCGGAGTTCACCGCATATACCAAGGAAGAGGCACTATCCTCTGAGGGGTAAGGGCTGGGGCCTCGCTGATCCCGGTTCGTCGCAGGGGGGGCCTTCGACGAATCACCGGTGCAGCTGTCAGGGGCGCAGCGCAAGATGCTCGGCGACGAGCGAACACACCAGGGGACGGTACAGAGCATGAGCACATCCAAGACGCTCGAGGCCAATCGCGTGAGCAAGCGCGAATTCGTACAGCGATTCGCGCGACGCGGAGGGATCTCGGTCTTCGCCGCTCAGACGGCGTACAACGCGATGATCGACGAACTCCTCGATCTCGTCAGCCAGGGCAACACCGTCACCCTCACCAACTTCGGCAAGTTCTATCCGCAGACCCACAAGGGACACCGCGTGCAGTTCGGCAAGGATGAGGGCACCGGCGAGGTCACCGATTACACGGTGCTGAAGTTCTCCGCGACCCGCGAGGTCAATCGTCGCGTCAAGGTCACCGACTGACCGACGTCACCGACTGAACGACACGGGCCCGGACGTCAGAGTCCGAATCCGTAGGTCGCCGGGGCGACGAGCGCGAGGCTGACGGTCGTCGGATAGACCTCCGGTTCCTCGTCGTCGTCACCGAGCAGATCGAGTCGATCAATCGGCACGAAGATGCTGCCGTCGGGTTCGAAGATCAGGTCGCGCGGCACGAACGACGCGAAGAGCGAACGGGTGCCGTTGCGCAGCTCGAACGTGCGCCCGACGTCTCCGCGTTCGAACAGGTTCATCTCGACCTCGTCGAACCAGACCTTGCCGTCGGGGAAGCGCGCCTCGATGCGATACGTGCCGGGCTCGACCGATTTGATGTTGAGATCGTCGACGATCTCGGCGAACAGCGTGTCGGGCTGCTGCAGCTCGAAGGCGATCGCCCGCAGATGGTCGTAGTTCAGCCGCGCCCGCCGCGAGAACAACGCCACGTTCTCGATCTCGTCGGGGTGCGCGTTCGGTGCCTGATCGAGAAGGTACTGCCGAACCTCGTCGGGGCCCGGGTAGTCGAAGCGCAGGTGGTAGTGGAACCGGCCGGGGCGGTTGACCAGATAAGTGCTCACGTCGGCGATCGCGTTCACCGAGAGGCAGTAGACGCGCTTCACCGAGGAGAGGCCGTCGAACAGCGACAGGAACTGGTTCTGCCGATTCAACCCGTCGGTGATTCCTCGGCGGCCCGCCGGGAAGATCTTCTCGAACTCGTCGAAGACGATGAGGCACTCGTCGAGGCTGTCGAGGAACTCCACGATGCCGTCGTGGTCCTCGGAGACGACCACCACGGGAAGGCCCTGCTCGCGCGCGGCCTCGGCGACCATGCGCAGGAACAGCGACTTGCCGATGCCCTTGTCGCCCGAGAGCATGACCCCGAGGCTGCGGTCGGAGAGAGCGTAGGAGCGGAAGATCTTGGCGACTTTGCGATCGCGGCCTCCGTAGACGCGCTCCGCTCCGACGGTCAGATCATCGATGCGCACGAGGCTGAAGCCCTCTTTCGAGGTGAAGCTGACCCGATAGGTCCCCAGGGGGAACGCCTGGTGGGTGCGCACGGCGTCGTCGTACACCCGCACGTGACCGCCGGTCTCGATGTAAGTGCTGGCCACACCCTCCTCCTTCGCTCCCCGATGGTCGATCGGTGGGGTTTCGTGGCTCGCTCGGTGACTCGCTCTGCCCGCGATGGGCGGAGCGGCACGGATGGAGCACGAGGTTCCGACGAGTAGGGGAGTCACGCAGGAACCGGAGGACGAGCGGTGGGGGATCCGCCCGGGATACCATTTCACGTCTCTGGGCCGGACGACAAGCGAGAAACGGCGTGTCGGGGCCGAAATCTCTTCGTTTACGTGCACTCGGGTCGCTCGACAGGGTGCGCGCGAACCGTCAGCCGGCGAACCGCGGCACCCAGCAGGTGACTCGGCGGCGGTAGTCGGCATAGTCGTCGCCGAACCGCTCCGCGAGGTCGGCTTCCTCGATCGGACGCACGACCGTGTTCCACACCAGCGAGCCGCACAGCGCGTAGACGACGACCAGCCAGGAGCCGAGCATCAGCCCGACCGCGACGCCCTGGGCGATGCCGGCGACAGCCATCGGGTTGCGCACGAAACGGTAGGGACCGGCGATGACGAGACGGCGCGCCATCTCGGAGGGGAGCGGCGTTCCCTCGCCGAGAAGCGACATCGTGATCGCCGACCAGAGGCCCAGGACGGTCGCGGCGAGGAACAGCGCGACACCGGTCAGACGGAGCGCGGGAGGCATCTCGAGATGAAGTCCCCACCGAGCCTCGACCATGGCGATGAGCAGAGGGAGGAGCCCGAGGAACACGCCCCAGAAGAACAGGGTCTGAAGTCCCGTGCGCGCCATCACCCGGGCGCGCCCCTCGGCGCGGGAGGTACGGAAGGCGAACGGTCCACGGGCGATCCACTCGAACGGTGCCCGGCCGACGATGATCACGATGCCGGCCGCGAGACTCCCCGCCGCGGCGGCCACCATGAGGAGCGCACCCCACCCGGCCAGACCGGTGACGGTCGCGTGCACGACCATCCCGGCGGCCACGAGCACGGTCCAGGAGGTGACGACCCAGACCGCCGCTCGCACGCCGCACGCGGCGAGCGCCGACCCTCCGACGAAGAGAGGGATGTCGGCGATCGCGATCGGGAGAACGGGGAGTCCGTCGAGCGTCGCCGTGCGGATCGCGGGGAGCAGGAGCACTCCGAGCCACCAGCATCCGCCGGCCACGGCCTGCAGTGCGAAGTACGCGCGTGCCGCCGGGGGAGCGATGCGGATGCCGGCGAACACCGCCCCATGCTATCCACCCGGCCACCTGCCACACTGGGCGAATGGAGATCATCGAGAACTCGAAGCTCACGGTCGTCGGCGCAGGCAGCGTCGGATCGAGCGTGGCCTATGCGGCGCTCATCCGGGGGTCCGCGCGGCACATCGCCCTCTACGACATCGCGACCGAGAAGGTCGAGGCCGAGGTGCTCGACCTCGCGCACGGTACGCAGTTCACGGGAACGAGCGACATCATCGGCGGCAGCGACGTCTCCGTCGCCGCAGGCTCCCACGTGGTCGTGATCACCGCCGGGGCGAAGCAGAAGCCCGGTCAGACGCGGATCGAGCTCGCGGACGTGAACGCGGGGATCATCCGACGCATGATGCCGGAACTCCTCGAGGTGGCCCCGAACGCCGTGTACGTGATCGTCACCAATCCCTGTGACGTGCTCACCGTCATCGCCCAGCAGGAGACGGGTCTGCCGCCCGAGCGCGTCTTCGCGTCCGGTACCGTGCTGGACACCTCGCGGCTGCGCTGGAAGCTGGCGCAGCGAGCGGGCGTCTCGACGGCGAGCGTGCATGCGCACATCGTGGGCGAGCACGGCGACACCGAGTTCCCCCTGTGGTCGCGGGCAACGATCGGAACCGTGCCGATCCTCGAATGGGAGACCCCCGAGCATCCCCGTTTCACGCTCGCCGAGCTCGACGAGATCGCCGTCGACGTCCGCGACGCGGCCTACAAGGTCATCCGCGGCAAAGGAGCGACGAACTACGCGATCGGTCTCTCGAGCGCACGCATCGTCGAGGCGATCCTGCACGACGAGCACGCGGTGATGCCGGTGAGCACGGTGCTCGACGACTTCCACGGGATCGACGGCGTCGCACTCTCGGTGCCGTCGATCGTCAGCGCCTCGGGTGCCGTGCCGATCCGGAACACGTCGTTCTCCGACTCCGAGCTGGCATTGCTGCGCGGATCCGCCGACGCGCTCCGCTCGGCCGCGGCGACCCTGCGCTCCTGACCGTATCCGCCCCCGGAAATGTGGGCCGGGGCACCGGGGCCGGTGCCCCGGCCGCTCTCATTTCCCGTGCGGGTCGGTGCTGTTGAGTGCGGCGACCACCTGTGCGTAGTCCCCGCGTGCCTCGCCGTAGCGGAGGAACTTCACTCGCTCGACCTGCACCTCCGAGGCGTCGGGCCGGGTTTCGAGCAGTGTCATGACCTCCGCGATGAACTCGTCGAGCGGCATCGCCGCGTCGTTCTCGGCGTGTCCGGGCATGAGGTCGGTGCGCACGGCCGGGGGCTCGAGCTCGATGACCGAGACGCTCGATCCCTCGAACTGGAGACGCAGCGATTCGCTGAGCATGTGGATCGCCGCCTTGCTCCCGTTGTACGTCGGCGTGACCCGTAGTGGAGCGAAGGCGAGCCCGGAGGACACCGTCATGATCGTGGCGTCGGGCAGACGGCGCAGGTGCTCGACGAACGCCGCGATGAGGCGGATCGGCCCCAGGACGTTCGTGGTGACGATCTCCTCGGCCGTGGCGAGGAAGCCGTCCGGCGTGCGCCAGTCCTCCGTGCGCATGATGCCCGCCATCGTCACGAGCACGTTGAGGGAGGGATGCTCGGCGAGCACCGTGCGGGCGGCGTCCTCGATGCTCCCGGCATCCGCGGTGTCGATCCGCACGGTGCCGAGATCCGGGTGCTCGGCGGCGATCGCCTCCAGACGGTCGGTGCGCCGGCCGCCGACGATCACGGTGTTGCCGCGATCGCGCAGGGCAAGGGCGAGGGCGAGGCCGATGCCGCTCGTCGCTCCGGGGATGAAGATGGTGTTTCCGCTGATGTTCATGCGTCCAGCCTCCGTCGATCGCATGGACCGCTCCAGAGACGGCTGATCCAGGGAGCGGCGATCCCTGGATCGGGTCGGCGACTCGCGGGATACTCGGGGGGTGGATCGTGATGCGCTGGCCGACTTCCTCCTCCGTCGCCGGGAGGCGTTGACCCCCGACGACGTGGGGTTGTCGCCGGGGCCGCGTCGGCGTACGGCCGGGCTGCGCCGCGAGGAGGTCGCTCAGCTCGCGACGATGTCGACGGACTACTACACGCGCCTCGAGCAGCGCCGTGGACCGCAGCCCAGCGCGCAGATCCTCTCATCGCTCGCTCGTGCGCTCCGGCTCAGCGAAGACGAGCGCGACTACCTCTACCGCTTGTGCGGCTACAGCGCCCCCGATCGCGCGCACGTCACGGAGTACGTGCGGCCGGGCATCCTGCGCGTGCTCGACCGCCTGCACGACACCCCGGCGTTCGTGGTCTCGGTCCTCGACGAGGTGCTCGTGCAGAACGACGCCGCTCGGGCCCTCCTCGGCGACGCCAGCGCGCTGACGGGACTCGCACGCAGCGGCATCTACCGGTGGTTCGCGATGCCCGAGACCGAGCGGCGGCGCTATCCCGAGGCCGACCACGCTCGCCAGAGCCGCGCCCTGGTGGCCTCGTTGCGCGCCGCGCACGGCGTGATGGGGGCGCGCTCGCGGGCCGGCGAGATCGCGGGAGAACTCGCGGCGCGCAGCGACGAGTTCATCGGGCTCTGGGAGAACCACGAGGTGAGCAGGCGCTTCGAGCAGCACAAGACGATGATCCATCCCGAGCTCGGTGAGATCGAGGTCGACTGTCAGGCGCTGTTCACCGAGGACGAGTCCCAGGCGCTCATCGTGCTCACCGCGGCGCCGGGCAGCGAGGCGGCGAGCAAGCTCGAGTTCCTGCGCGTGCTGGGGACGCAGAAGGTCTGATCCTCGGTCAGGACTCCTCGTGGTGCGCGGGATCGGCGTCGAAGAGTCGCCCGTCCGCACGCCCGAGGCCCGTGATCGCCAGCACCTCCGCCTCGTCGAGCGCGACCTCTGCGGCGGCGAGGTTCGCGACCTGGTGCTCGAGCGACGAGGCCTTCGGGATCGAGACCGTGCCGCGGGCGACGTGCCAGGCGAGAACCGTCTGTGCCGGGGTGATGCCGTGCGAGGCCGCGACCTCGCGGATCACGTCTTCGTCGAGCAGTTCCTTCGCCCGGCCGAGCGGGCTCCACGCCTCGGTGAGGATGCCGTGCTCCCGGTGGTACGCGAGCTGCTCGCTCTGCGGGAAGTAGGGGTGCACCTCGATCTGGTTCACGACGGGACGCACCCCGGTCTCGCGCTCGATGCGCTCGAGGTGCTCGGGCAGGAAGTTCGAGACGCCGATCTGGCGCACGACCCCGCGCTGCTGGGCGTCGACGAGCGCCGCCCACGCCTGCACGTACTCGTCCTGGCTCGGGTTGGGCCAGTGGATGAGGTGCAGGTCGGTGATGTCGAGGCCGAGACGCGACCGGCTCTCCTCGATGCTCGTCCGGGCCTTCTCGGCGGGGTGATGGCGACCGGGAAGTTTCGTGGTCACGATGATCTCGTCGCGATCGATGTCGGACGCCGCGACCCCGCGTCCGACGGAACCCTCGTTCTCGTAGTTGAAGGCGGAGTCGATGAGGCGGTACCCGGCACCGATGGCGCCGGTCACGGCATCCGCCCCGGCATCGCCGTTGAGCGCGTACGTCCCCAGGCCGATCGCCGGCAGGGCGAATCCGTTGTGGGCGGTGAACGTGGGGATGGCGGGCTGAGTGCTCACGGTGCTCCTTCTCGGTCGGTGTCTCGAGCGTACGCTGGAGGGATGACACCCGAGGCGGAGATGGCGCCGCATGACGCAGCGATCACGGATTCCGCCCGGTGCCCCTGC
Source organism: Microbacterium sp. USHLN272 (assembly GCF_037149655.1). NCBI lineage: Bacteria > Bacillati > Actinomycetota > Actinomycetes > Micrococcales > Microbacteriaceae > Microbacterium > Microbacterium sp. USHLN272. Next base: position 325,496 of record NZ_JBBCRA010000001.1, read on the forward strand.
GGATCGGGCGACCTCTTCGGCGGATGCTGCGGTCCGATCCTTCGGGCCGAGACCACCGCCCCGACGGCCGAGCGGCTGATGCGGTCGCGCTACACGGCGTTCGTGATCGGCGACGTCGCCCACCTGCGCGCGACCTGGCACGCCGCCACGCGACCGGCATCGATCGAGATCGAACCGGACCTGCGCTGGCGGCGACTCGTGGTGCTCGACCGGGAGGCGGGCGGCCCCTTCGATCGTGACGGGGTCGTGGAGTTCGCGGCGCACTGGCTCCAGAACGGAGCCCGCGGCGTGCTGCACGAACGCAGCAGGTTCGTTCGCGAGGAGCGCCGGTGGCTGTACGTCGACGGCGACCTGCTGTGATGGCGGCCCCCGCCAGACGATAGATTGGACAGCGTGAACGCCAGCTCCGAACATCAGCGCATCCTGCTCGACATCGCCGACCTCGACCGGCGCATCGCGCAGGCCGATCGTGCCCGCACCCATCCCTCGCAGGCCGCGCGCATCAACGAGCTGGTGGCGATCCGTCAGGAGCAGCTGCGCGAGCTCACCGCGCTCACCGGCACCCGCGACGACGCACGCACCGAACTGACCCGTCTCGAGTCCGACGTGAAGCTCGTCGAGCAGCGCCGGGCACGCGACGCCGAGCGTCTCGCGGTCGCGACCGACCCCAAGCAGGCGCAGGCCCTCGAGCACGAGATCGCGAGTCTCACCCGCCGCCAGAGCGACCTCGAAGACGCCGAGCTCGACGTCATGGGGCGGGTCGAAGAAGCCGAGTCCGCGGTCGCCGCTCAGCAGGCGCTCATCGACATCACGACCGCCGAGGGCTCGACGCTCAGCGCGCAGGGCAAGGCCGACGTCGCCGCCGCTGCCGAGCTCGGCGTCCAGCTCGCCCGCGATCGTGCAGCCGTGGCCGAGAGCATCCCCGCGCCGCTGCTGGCCGAGTACACGCGTCGCGCCGCGAACAGTGCGGGTGCGGCCCTGCTGACCCGTGGCACGTGCGAGGGGTGCCGCATGATGCTCCCCAGCACCGACATCGCCGAGATCCGTCGCGCCGCCGAGGACGCGGTCGTGTATTGCCCCGAGTGCGGCTGCATCCTGGTGCGCACGGAGGAATCGGGACTGTGATGCACGCGGCGCTCTCGTCGTGAGCGCGTCGCCCACATCGTCCGAGCGACGCATTCTGCTGGTCGCCGACGGCAGCGGCGCATACGTCGCCGTCGATCTCGATGCCGCGGACGTCGAGATCCGCCGAGAGAGCCTGAGTGAGCGCGATCTGCCGGGCTGGGTGGCCGAGTCCGAGCAGCGCGACGCGCCGCGCTGGGTGATCCGCAGCGCGCGCGAGACCTATGCACCGCTGCTCGCCGACGGCGTGCGGGTCGGACGCACCCATGATCTGGTCCTGTGCCACGCGATCCTCCGCGACACGGCATCCGTCCCGCACCCTCTGGAGCCGTCCGAGGACTGGATGCGCCGCGAGGCGCCCGATGCGGCACCCGGGCTGTTCGATCTCTTCGACACGGACTCGACGCGCGGGGATCCGGTCGCCGACGCCCTGGAGCAGTACCGCGCGCAGCGCGGGGTGATCGCCGCGGCATCCGACGGCCGGCTCGCCCTGCTCTGCGCCGCGGAATCCGCCGGCGGCCTGGTGGCCGAGGAGATGCGCGCGGCGGGGGTGCCCTGGAACGAGGGCGTGCACGACGAGATCCTCACCGAGACGCTCGGCGCTCGATCGCTCGCCGGCGGGCTCCCGGCGAAGATGGTCGCGCTCGGCGAACAGGTGCGCGCGATCCTCGGCGACGCCACCCTCCATCTCGACAGCCAGCCGAAGCTCCTGCGGGCGCTGCACCGCTCCGGGGTCCCCGTCGAGTCGACGAGCAAATGGGAGCTCGCGCAGTACGAGCACCCGGTCGTCGAACCGCTCCTGGCCTACAAGAAGATGTCGCGTCTGCTCAGCGCCAACGGGTGGGTCTGGCTCGCCGACTGGGTGCACCGCGGGCGGTTCCGCCCGGTGTACATCCCCGGTGGCGTCGTGACCGGGCGCTGGGCATCGGCCGGCGGGGGAGCGCTGCAACTGCCGCGCAGTCTGCGCCCCGCCGTACGGGCGGACCCCGGGTGGACTCTCGTGGTCGCCGATGTCGCCCAGCTCGAGCCGCGCATGCTCGCGGCGATGGCCTCGGATGCCGCGATGGCGCGTGCGGCGCAGGGCACCGATCTGTACGCCGGAGTCGTCGACTCGGGCGCGGTGGCGACACGCGAAGAGGCCAAGTACGCCGTGCTCGGTGCCATGTACGGTGCGACGACGGGCGACAGCGGCCGGCTCGTGCCGCGACTGCGCAAGGTCTACCCGCGAGCGATGGCGCTCGTCGATGCCGCCGCACGCGCGGGGGAGGACGGCGGGGTGGTCTCGACCTGGCTCGGACGCTCGTCGCCGAAGCCGTCACCCGAGTGGGCAGCGCTCCAGTCCGCGGCCACCGGAGAGGACGTCGACGCGGCGCTGGTCGCGCAGGCGCGGCGCAGCGCTCGCGACTGGGGGCGTTTCACCCGCAACTTCGTGGTGCAGGGCACCGCGGCGGAGTGGTCGCTGATCTGGCTGGCCGAGATCCGTCATCGGTTGCGCGGCCTGCCGCCCGCTGCGACGCCGGCCTCAGCATCCGGCCCCTTCGCGGAGGCCGCGCACCTCGCGTTCTTCCTGCACGACGAGGTGATCCTGCACGTCCCCGCCGAGCTCGCGGATGCCGCCGCCGACGCCGTGCGCGAGGCGGCGGCCGTCGCGACCACACGCCTGTTCGGTACGTTCCCGATCGACGTGCCACTGGATCTGCGCATCACCGAGTCCGCCGAGAAATGAGGCGCGGCCGGGCGTCGTAGACTGGCAGATGCGAATGGGTCGACTGGACGGTCGCGTGGCGGGCAACCGCACCGAGGAACGTCCGGGCTCCACAGGGCAGGGCGGTGGGTAACACCCACCCGGAGTGATCCGCGAGACAGTGCCACAGAGAGCAGACCGCCCCCGGTTCGCCGGGGGTAAGGGTGAAAGGGTGGTGTAAGAGACCACCGGGGGACATGGTGACATGTCCCGCCAGGTAAACCTCGCCCGGAGCAAGGTCAGACAGAGGATGTTGACGCGGCTCGCCGAGTCCTCGGGTAGACCGCTGGAGCGGCGCGGCAACGTGTCGCCGAGAGAGATGGCCGTCGAAGGGGCGAAGAACCCCGGAACAGAACCCGGCGTACAGGTCGGCCCATTCGCATAAACCGACTTGATCAGGTGTTTTACTAGCCGACCCCGTGCAGCGTCCGCGAGGAGTCCGCAGAATTCCCAAGAACGCTGTCCACGGCCTCTCGAGTCCGATCGTCAGAGTCCGCCCACATATGCCCGTAGGTATCCAGGGTCTCGGTTGCTGACTTGTGGCCGAGCCGCGCCTGAACCGTCTTCACCGATTCGCCGTATCGGATCAGCAGACTCGCGTAGTAGTGCCGGAGCGCATGCATACCTGTGCCGGTCTCAGTGGTCAGGCCGACCGTCTTTGCGACCGGTCGCCATATGTGCCCAAACCGCTGCCGGGTGAGCGGCTGACCAAGCCACGTAAACAACAGACCCGCGTCCCCGATGTCGTAACTCGCCAGGTGATCGTTCAGAGCTTTGACGACGACACGGGGCAGCGGGATCACCCGGCGTGACGCCTCAGTCTTTGTCGGCGCGAAATCCGTCAGCCCGCCAGGCTTTGTCACCAACTGACGATCGACTGTCACAGACGGATTCTTGCCCAGTAGTCGCAACCTGTCGCGCGTGAGCCCGAGCACTTCCCCCTGCCGCATCCCTGTGCCCGCTGAGAGGATCACCAGCGCCCGAAGCTCGGTGGGGAGAGAGTCAGCGAGCTGATCGACCTGAGCGGTCGTCAGAGGGCGTATGCGCGTCTTCTCGACCGTGGGCAGCTTGATCCGTGTACAGGGCGAGTTCGCAAGCTTACGATCGTGCACAGCCGCTCGGAAGATCGAAGCGACGACCGTGTACACGACGCCCACCGTTGCCGGCGCCAGTGGCTTGCGACCGCTCTCCGGATCACCCGTCGCTAATCGCTTGACCCAGCCCTGAACCGTCGTCGTAAGGATGCTCCCCATCGGGAGATCCCCGAGAACTGGATACGCGTGGCGCTCGAGATGCCCACGGTAGAGGAGCGACGTCGCATCCTTGTGAACCTGCGCGGAAAGCCAGGCTTCTGCGTAAGCCCGGAAGGTGACCTTTGCAGAGTTCGGGTCTATGTATTGACCTGTAACGACAGAGGCCGTCACCTCGTTCAGCCAACGGTTCGCCAGCTTTTTCTGGGGAAAGCTCTTCGCGTGCTCTTTACCCGCGGCATCGAAGTATCGAGCGCGGTACTGCATCCCCACCCCGTAGCGACTGGACCGTTCTCGCTTGCCGTTTTCGCGACGATGCCATCGATCCTCGACGTACTGCCTCACCATGCGATGGTCACTCCTCCCCCTTATCCACGCCGGAAGCACCTAGTTGGTAGTTCCCAATCGAAACTCCCGCGAAAAGGTGCTCTATTGCGAGAAGTTGAGCAGCAAACTGATCCGCAGCGTCGCCGCCCTGAGCTACCTCGTTCCGATTAAATCTCAGCTCGGCGACCTCTCGAACGCCCGAGTTCAGTGTCGGGATCTCGCCGTAACGCTCTTCGTAGCTTGCGATTTTCAGGCGAAGCTCAAACGCCTGGTAAGCGGCCGAGGAGAGGTGGTGACCAAGTCCAACGCCCGCGCGGAGATGAGCAATGGCACGGACGACATGATCAGCGAGCACCTCACTCTGAGTGATCAGCTGAGAAGTGTCGACCAGCCGGCCCGGAAGATGCAGCCTGTTGTTTTCGCCGGCCCCGCTCAACGGGAACGTCAGGAACGAATCGGCTACTAGCGCGTCCGCCGAACTCATGACCACACCCGGACGAACTTCTATGTCTTCACCCACCGGATAGATCAGGTCCCACAGTGGCGTACCTAGCGCGCGAGAGAGCATCGTCAGCTCGGTGATTGAGATCGTCTTCCTCTTGCCCGCGAAGAGACCGTTGAGGGTCGCCTTCTTTACTGAGTCGGGCTCGCCGAGAAAACGCGAGCACCGTTCAGCCAGTGCTTCAGTCGTCAGACGGCGCGCCTCCTTGTCTCGCTGGACTGCGCGCAAGATCTGCTTCGTGCGGCGAACCTCCCACTCATCGCCGTCGAGAGGTTCCAGGGAGTACTTGGGGGCATTATTCACAATTCACACACTATCTCCCGACTGGTGTTCGGAAAAGACTTGCATGTCCAGCAAGGTGCATGTATGGTGATTTCGAACAGGTTGAGCGATCGGCTCTTCCGAAAACGCATCGAGGAGGACACATGTCGCTTGCCGTAGATGAACCGCAGAAGCGGTTCTACTTCGTGAACGAGGTCGCCACCGAGCTTCGACGGTCAGAGGCTTCCATCCGATGGATGATCCATACCGGTCAGATCAAGACCGGCAAGATCGGTGGACGCATCGTGGTCGCTGCGGCTGAGATAGACCGCCTGATCTCAGAGGCGTTCGCGGAGGCCGGTTGATCACAAGATGAGTCCCTCAGACCATTCGCCCGATGCCTCGAGCCGGGTACCCGCGGAAGATTCCGGCGCCCTGCCGTACTCCGACCCCACGGGTAATCGCGTCGTCGAGTTGTTGACGGGCCAAGACGTAACTGTCTGCCTCAACGGTCAAGAGGTGTTCATCATGAACTCCGCCTTGTTGCTTGACCTGATCGGCCGACGCGTCACATTCGCACCATCGCGGCGAGGTAACTCGATTCGCGCACACAAGAAAAAAGCCTCCACCGACCAGGGTGGAGGCGCCCCCGCTGACCAGAGCGAGGGTGAAGTCAATCCGAAGGGACCCGAAAATGACTAGTACACAGATGGTATCGGACGCGCTCGCTCGCCGCACCTTGTTGGAAGACGGGGCGGGGAGTAATCAGGCAGCTCCGCCCCGAAACCGCCTGGAAGATGGTTTCGAGGAGTACGCCGCTGAATTCCTGCAGGCCCACCCGGAGATCTCTGCAGCGGTGCCGTTCTGGACGGAGGAGATCGACTTCTCCACGATCGAGTGCGACGTTGAAGACACGATCTTCTCGTTCTCCGCAGAGGTCGGTGTCGTCGAACTGTATGGCTGCGGCAAGTTGTTGCAGACAGGCGAGGTGCGGATCGATGACGCTGGCGCACCGAATGTGTATCTCCCTGCAGAGAACGATTTCAACACGGCTGACGATGCCGTTCGTTGGATGCTCGACGTCGCCCAGAACCTCATCACCGCCGCCGGCTTGTTGCGGGCCGAACCGAAGTTGTTGCGCAGGCCCGCAGGCGTTGACGAGCAGCTCCGGGAGTTGGACGCATGAGCGCCGCACCGGAGTTCGCGGATGCCGTGCGGTGGGCTTTCGAGGCAATCAAGGGCATACCGCGCAACAGCTTTTGGGTGCTCGAGGAGGGCGAGCCTTTGTATGCGCCGTTACCCAAGCGGATGACGAAGGTCCAGCCGGGGCACAGCAAAGAGGTTCTTGGAGAGACGAGGTGGTGGAACATCTACACCCCGGATGGGCGTCAAGTTGTTCCACGCGGTGATATTGCGAACCAGATCCGCGGCTACGACATCCTCCGCACGCCGCACGCAATCGGGATCATGCGCAACGGCAACCTGGCCGTGAACCGGGGCGACTACATCGTCGAGGCGATCTACGGCGACGTCGTGCACTACGTGCGCAAGGACGTGTGGCTTAAGGAGTTCCCCTCGTCACCGCTGCAGTGTGACCTCGCGCCGAGGTGGGAGCACAAGCTCAACACCAGATTCTCGCCGCGATACGTCGACTACGAAACCCGCAGCGAAACCGGCATCGAGTACGAACGGCGAATCGATCTGAGCAGGGGCACCGCACGCGACAGCCTTCGCGTGCGCATCGATGACGCGGACCCAGACAAGATCCGGGCTCGCGCCGAAGAGTTGTTGGAGTGGGCCAACCGAATCGAGAACGCAGACGCTGCGGCTTAATCGACCACTAGACCCGCAGGTGAGTCAAATGTTTCACCTGCCCCGCCGTCCCTCATCACCGGCCTGATGGGGGGCGGCGATCCATTTCAACTGAAGACCGACCCCAGAGAGGGGACCAGATGATCGACAAACCTAAGGAGAACGCCGCACAACTGCGGATGCGTAAGTTCCGGGAGGCTCAAGAGCGTATCGCCGCCGCCCGTGACAAGTCGAAGAGAAGGCACCCCGCCAGCGATGGAGCCCAATGAGGCGTGGGCGCCGATCCCCAACGAGCTGTTTCGGCTCGGGTGGAGGAAGACAGAGCTTCTCGTCTACGTCGCCTTGCTGTGTCTGCCATACCGAGACGACGGCACAGTAGTCGCAAGTCAATCGGTGATCTCCGAGGGCGCGAGTGTTTCGGTGCGGACGACGCGCGAAGTCATCCCGCGCCTCACCTCCGCGGGAATCGTCGTCCAGAGGCAGTTGTACGACGGCATCGCGAGCTACTACCGGGTCAACGAGATGCCGCGCGAGGGCGGGTTCTATCGGTTGCCGCGGCGATGGCTCTGGGAAGCCCCGCTGACTGCGGCAGAGAAGATCGTCTATCTCGTACTGCTATCCCGGCGTAATCGGCGCACGGGGGAAGCGACCGTCTCATGGCTGACGCTACTCGCCGAGGCACGCGTTACCCGCCGCACACTCGCCCCAGCGCTCGACACCCTCGAGACTGTGGGACTTATCCACAGGCTGCATCAACCGCGTCAAGGCAAACGCCAAGGCATCAACAGATACAAGGTGCAGCTACCCACCGAACACGTGCCCAGCACGTGAACCCCGGCAAAAGGGAACCTCGACCCCGGCAAAAGGGAACCTCGACCCCGGCAAAAGGGAACCAGGAACAAGAACCTATGACAAGAACCTCTTACAAGACAGTAGGTGCGACTGCGAGCAGTAGCACCAGCCGAACATTCACAAACCTCCGACAGAGCCGAGCCACGGCCAAGCAACGAACCCTGCTCCGAGACCTCTGGATCATCATCAGCGGCGATCTTCCATACCAAGAAGTGGAACAAGCCTGGCGGGCGCTCACAGTGCAGCAGGCCCGCGACCTCATCCGCGACTACTACAGCAGGTTCGGGCGGGCAGGGAACTACGACGGCGGGCTCGACGAATCCGACCCCAACGTCGAACACCTCTCACCCCAAGGGCAAGAGTTCGTGCGATCAGGCTTCGACCCCTACTTCGACTTCCACGCATCCAACTAACGGAGATGACGTGATCAGAAAGTCAGTTTTGTGCGATGCGTGCGATGCGGTGTTCGCCTCAACGGAGCGGATCGCGAACTACCAGCTCATCCAACAGGCACACCAAGACGGGTGGACATCCACCAACACCAACGGCACATGGACCAACCAGTGCCCAGACCACATGAACAACTAAGGAGAAAACCAATGGCACTTGACTACCTCGAAAGCAAGCTCGACGGGCTGCGTTCGGAAGCATCAGCAGTTCGGGCAGCGCACAGCAGTCTTCGCGACTCCGTCCACAACGACAAGAGCTTGAGCCTCCAGGGCAAGCAGGAGCAGATCAAGGATTCGAAGGCTCGCGCCGACGCTCGCATTTCGGCACTTCAGGCGGAGGAACTGCGCCTGATCAACGAGAAGCTCGAGTCATCGCAGCGAGTGCTGTTCGGGTCGACTATCTCGTCGAGTGACATCATCGCGGAACGAGACGCTCAGGATCGAGCCGACAACATCAAGGACGAAGCTGAAGCGCTGCGTCTCATCGAACGCAGCGTGCGCAGCGGTGACCGGTCGATGACCAACGCGATTCTGCGGCGGTCGCTCGACGCTTACTGGCCGAATGTGATCGATGAGGTCAGCAAGAGCTACCCCGCCTCCGCTGGCGTCGTCAATGACATCAGCGCACTGAACACCTCGCTCAACGACATTCGTCACGTCCTCAGCCGATCGATGGCGTACGGATCGGTCATCGACTGATGGGGGTCGTGACGATCGGCTCTCACGTCTTCGAGCTCCCCGACGAGGAAGCGAGCGTGCTGGGAGAGGCGGCGATGATCCAGTCACGCAAAGGCGGTTGGATCTCGCCGACGGATGATCTGCTCATCGCGGTGACGCCAGCGACGGAGATCAGCCTGCAGATCACAGGGGACTTCGCGGGGCTCGAAGCCGCCAAACCCGCCTCCATCATCGAAGCCGGCAACCGTCCGAGGCGTGCGGTATCTGTCTCGAACCGCGGCATCAGCTCTTGGTGAAAGAGATGGGCACCCCACCCTCCCCGGGGTGCCCATCTCGCACCCAAGGCATTGCGAGCATCCCTCCCCGGCTCACGAAACGACTGGCCCTTGAAGGGCAGAAAGGAGATCGGTCATGACAGTCAAACGACCGTCCGGGCTGAACGCCGCTGGACGAAAACTGTGGGACGCGATCACGGCGGACTTCGACCTCGCCGGCCATGAGCTCGCGCAGCTCGAGGAAGCGTGCCGGGTGCGCGACATGATCGTCACGCTACGTCGACAGCTCGCCGACGACGGGACCATGCTCGCATCATCGCAGGGCATGCGGTTGCATCCAGCGATTGCTGAGATCCGACAGCACCAACTGGCTCTAGCCCGGTTGTTGGCGACTCTGCAGGTTCCGGGGCTCGAGGAGGACGCGTTACCGTCGTCGTCAGGCGCCCGTGGCGTCTACCGGATGCGGAAGGTCGCCTGATGCGTCGGAAGCGTGTGGACAGCTCCACGCCCGTGCCGGCAGAGCTACGCGTGTTCGACGATGCTGGTCCGCTGCAGGACTGGCTCGCTGCGCGGAAGCGGTGGTGGGAGAGGAACCCGAACGCGTGGCCGGACATCATCGCGGTCTTGGGGCCGGGGGCGAATGTGCGTGCACGCCGTATGGGGCGTCGGGCGCCGTACCCGGATCTCGATGAAGGGCAGGACCGATGAGTCCAAAACGGCGGGGCGATGAACGCGGTGAAACGCCGGTCGACGTTCTGATGCGTGCGGTCGCCGCGAGGCGGCGGGCGGGTGGCCTGCCGTGGCCACCGATCCGAAACGACGGCCATTCGGGATCGAGGGCGGTGAATCGTGCGGCGGAAGAAGACAACTGACCTCGGGGTGGACGCCGAATTGCTCGGAGTCGATGCGCTGCCGCCCGCACCTGTCGATGACCCGGGGTTGCCTTACGTGCTGCGAAAAAAGCAGTTCGAACTCTGGCTCGAGCGCCGCCGATCGTGGGTGGAGCGTCGAGAACAGCACTCCGCTGAGCACGGGTGGCCTGGTGGAGATCTCGCCCGAATGCGAGAGGAAGACGAGGCCCACCCGATCCCCAACGCCCCCTTCGACCCGGCATGGGAAATCGCTCACGGCGGGCTTTAGAGGGCCGATCGTTTCGACCCCTGCGTGCGTAAATCTCGCAATGCCTTGGGAGCGACTTGAGGGGCAGGGGGAGGGGGTGGGTGGCCAGGGCTGTCACCCGTATGACGTTGAAGGAACTTATGACTTTGGAGGTATGAGATGGCTGATGATATTTCGGATGCGTTCGTGGGTATCCGGTCGCTGCAGAGGGATGTGCGTCGGTTGCAGAACGCGCGTCCTCTCGAGAACTCTTCGGTGACGAATGGCCGGCTGCGTTTCATCGGTGGGCTGTTGCTCATCGACTCGGGTGGCACGCTGCAGGTGATCGGGCAACTGTTTGGGGAGGGTCAGTTCCGGTGGGTGGGGCCGTGGCGTCTTGAGGGTCCGGGGACGATCACTGGGAATGTGAATCAGACCGGGAACACGACGCAGCAGGGCAACGTGACTCTGACGGGTGGCGGGAAGGTTACTGCTGGCAACGTGACGGTTGAGCCGAACCGGGTGACTGTGGGGTCTGCGTGGTTGGAGAACGGTGAGCTGGTGTTGTCGAATGGCGCGAAGGTCGCTGTGGGTCTCACTGGGGGTGCGTCGAGCATTGGCCTACTGCCGGGTGGGTCTGCGGATATCTCTGTGAATACGCTCACGGCATGGTTGCGGGCTACGGGCGCGGCGATCTCGGTGACGACGGCTCAGGCGCGTATCGCGGCGCCGACGATCATCCTGGACTCGCTGCCGACTGGTGCACCGTCTGGGGCGAAGGCGGTTCTGATTGATCCGTCGAACGGGAAGCTCTACCGCGCAGCCTGACCGATGTCGGACACCCTGCGTTTTCATTGCACCACGATTGAAGGGACGCTCATGTTCAGTGAGAAGTACGACGACATCCGCACGATCATCTCCAACGCGCAGACGAACGCGCTGCAGCTCAGCCTGGAGCTGAACCAGTCGCACACAGAGAACGGTGGGCCTGGTCTTTCGTCGGATCAGCAGCACGCCATGATCGCCAAGCTGACAGCAGAGGTGCACAACCTCGCGTTCGGGATCGGCAACCTCGTCGATCTGCTCGAGCAGGACGGGGTCGGAGTAAGCGGGTCCGAGTCTGACCCAGAGGAGGAGTAGGGGGCGGGCGGGGATCGATCCGGCTTGACGCTGGTCGTGCCCCGCCTACTTCCGTTGCCCCTTGTCGTCTCCTCTGCAAGGAAAGGAAAGAATCTTTGAACAATGCTCTTCCGGACGTCGCACAGGAAGTCGTGGAGTTGGTGGCAAAGGCGCGTCAAGAGGGTTGGTACCTCGACCATCCTGGTTGGGTAGCGGTCGATGAACGTTTGCGCAGTTTAGGGTTTTCAGCACCTCAGTGGTGACCGGAGCCAGGGCATACGCTGGACCTCGTGGACTACCTGACGAATGAGATTCGTGAAGCTACCCGGGTGGGTCTGTGGCACGTGGCGCTTCAAGCATCGCTCGCAGCAATCGACATCTGCGCCGCCCTGAACTCAGAGGACGGCAGGACCACCGGCGCCAGGTTTAAGCAGTGGGCGGCGGACTGGATAGGCTCAAGCCCCATCCACCCCGACTATCTGTGGCAGCTTCGGTGCGGAATATTGCACGAGGGCCGCCTGAAGGAGACACCCAGTGTCGTGTTCACAGTCCCGTTGAAAGCAGGTTGGGTCGTCCATCAGAACTCTGTTGATGGTGTCCAGCAAGTCGATCTACTTCTCTTTTGCAACGAGATTTGCACAAAGATCGAGAGCTGGTGGGAACTGTCAAAAGAGCGAGAGCCAGTGGCCACGAATGCCATGAGTCTTGTGCGGGAGCGACCCGATGGACTGCCAGGCTTCGGAAACGCAGTGAGGGTCATCGCCTGAACGGATGCGTCGGGCGAACTGTATTCTCACCGTATGATCGACGAAATATGGCGCCCGTTTATCGGATGGGGCATCGTTACTGCAGTAGTGCTTGCGGTCAGTGTCACAGTTGCGGCGCTCCACATGAGCCGGAGCAATGGAGCGAAGGTTCTCTACTTCGCCTGCATCGTCGGTGCGCCGCTCGCGGCCTTAGGCCTCGGCTGGCACGCTGCGGCTAGTGGCAAGAGCTTTGCGGGCGCCTACGCCGCGGTCATGGTCGCTGGCGGAACGGTAGCTCAAATCCTGCTCGATGTCTCGAGAAAGAACGACACTCCGCTGGTGGGCAAGCACAAGACGATTCAGATTCCATCGAAGCTGATCACAGTTGAAGGACAGCCAGCAACTGACGCGGCAGACACCTCGTCGATCAAGATCGTTGTTGGGGAGGACGACACCAGAGACACTCTCCGCGCGATCGGCTGGAGTCTTATTTTTGTTGGCGCGGTTGCTGGAGCCTGGGCAGTGTACGCCTGACCGTTTCGTCCGTTCGAGCGAAAAGGGTTCGTCTGCTTTCCTACTCTTCCTCTTCGACAGCCTTCCATTTAGCGTCCAGATCCGCCTGTTCCGACTTCCGAAGCTCAAGCAGCTTTTCGATGTCTCTCACCGAATACCCTTCGGCACCGAACTCTCCGTCCTTCATCGTGAATTTCTTGCCTCTATGCCGGTGCATGAAGGTATGAAGTATTGACGCGAGGGCGCCCAACCCGCCTGACGCTCCCAGCACCCGCACGCTCTCGAACCATAGATCCTCACCGGCAGACAGCTTGAGGATCGAGCTGTGCTCGATACCGTGCTCGTCCAGGAGTTCCAATAGCTCATCGCTGAACTCGGGCGGGAAGCTCAGCTCAAGCTCTTCATGCCCATGGAACCCGGGAGAGATGAGCAACCGGATCGAACCATCATCGTTTGACATGACGAGAGTTTGCCACGCTCAAGCATCCGACACAGCTAGTCGACCGCAATGCTCACCGCGTTGCCCCATACCCAGCAGCGGAAGATCTGGCGGAAGTGCAGCACCGTTCAGTTGGACACGGGCGGCGGTGTGGTTGCGGAGAGGCGGTAGTGGCCCATCCAGTCGCGACCAGAGATTCTGAGTTGTGGGAATTGGGCGATGTAGTGGTTGGCCACGCGCCTGTTCTGCGCTCGGATATCGAGATGGCAGCCGTCGAGTCCGTTCAGCCACGCGGCGACAGAGTCGCGTAGCGCCGGGGCGCTGGTGGCTCCGAATGCTCTGCCGTGGTTGGCGAGGGATACTCGGTTTCGGCTCTTGAAGATCACGTCGACGCTCGAACCTAGATCTGGGGCGAAGAGGACTAGACGATGCGGGTCGCGTAGCCTCCACGCAGTGTGGAGTGCGTATACGACGAAGCCTGCGACGAGCATCGCGAGCACCAGAAGGACGATCGCCAGGGCTCCCATCGGCATCCCCAGGAATAGGAAGGCGAGGATCTCCAGGGCGAGTAACCCGCCGGCTAGGAGCACCAGGCACCGGAAGGGAACGAACTTCCACATCAGTAGCGTCGCGGTGGACCCGGTCTGCTGGAGAGTCGTCCAGAACATCTCGAGGCTTGCTCGCCGCGTGCCTGCGGGGATGCTGCCTGAAAGATTGCGGCCTCGTTCGTTCATCACGACTCGGAGCCTATCGACCACCAGGCCAAGTTAAGTCTGCTGCACTAGGGAAACGGCGTTGCCCCACACCCAACACCGGAACGTCTGGTCGCCGGCGCGGAACTCGATGCCGGCGGCGAGGGGTGTGGAGCGCATGACCTTCGCTTCGACGCGCACGGCTTCGGGGCCGAAACGCACCCATGCGCGCACTGATGCTGGTCGCGGATATATCGTGACGGGCTGCTCGCGGATGTCGAGTTCACGATCGGTGAGGCTCTGCAGTGGACCGTGTTTCGCGGCCTCAAGAATCGATCGCGCCTGCGATTGCATGTCACGGTATGCGGAGAGCGTCGCCCCAGGGTTCCCCATAGCCGGCAGTTTCCTTCCTCCGGCCGAGAGAGATTTGATTGTACGTCTCGGCTCCGACGTCATGCATTGCGCACCCTCGGAGACGGGTGTCTGCTTGGCGGATGAAACAGCTAACAGTTCGCGAGTACCTGAGAGTCTCGAGAGACGTCCACGGCACGGGAAGAAGCCCCGATCAACAGCACAGCGAGAACAAGAAGTCGATCGAGGAACAGGGGTGGCGGCTTCACGATCTCCCGCCGTATAGGGATGCTGACAGAAGTGCGAGCCGGTACGCCAAGAAGGAACGTGAGGACTTCAAACGGCTGGTCGCCGACCTCGAGTCTGACGAATTTGACGCAGACGTTCTTGCGATCTGGGAGTCGAGCCGCGGATCGCGTCGAGTCGGTGAGTGGGTAGATCTCGTCGACCTCTGCCGGGAGCGCAACGTGCGGATCTGGGTCACCACGCATAACCGCATCTATGACTCTGCAAACGCTCGCGATCGTCGCAGCCTTCTTGAAGACGCTGTGGACGCGGAGTATGAGTCTGATAAGACGTCTGAGCGGCGCCGACGAAGCGCTCGGGCTTCAGCCGACGCTGGGCGCCCGCACGGAAGGAACATCTACGGCTATCTCCGCGTGTACGACGAGTTCACGCGAGAACTGCTCCGAGTGGAGCCGCACCCGGAAGAGGCGCCAGTCGTGATCGAGGCGGCGCGCCGCGTGCTCGAGGGGGACTCCTTCTACCAGATCGCTCGCGACATCAACGCCCGCCCGGTTCCCACTCGGGGTTCACGGCGCCTGCCTTCGCACGAGGCAGCCGCTTGGACACCGTCCATCGTGAAGCAGATGCTGCGTATTCCGGCATACGCCGGCAAACGTGACTACAAGGGAGAGATCGTCGGCGACGGCATGTGGGATGCCCTCATAGCGTTTGTGGACTGGCAGCACCTGCAACTCATCATGGCGGGGCCAAGTCGAAAGGGGCCGCGGGACCACACAGCGAAACACCTTTTGTCGAACATCGCGCAATGTGGGGTGTGTCGACAGCCGTTAAGGTCATGGAATTCCCAGCCCCGTGGGCGACAGGTCAGCGGTTCCGCTGGCGAGGGAACGGTTCTGTACTACTTCTGCTACGGAATACCGGGGATTCCACGAGGCTCCGACGCCAAAGGATGGCACGCCAGCATCCGAGCATCGTTTCTGGAACGCACGGTGCTTGAGCAGCTTTTCGCTCGGATGACGCAACCCGATCTCTTCCTCACACCCGATCCAGTGGATACGGAGAGCCTCGCCCGTAGAGCGACCTTGCTGGCGACGATCTCTGAGAGCGAGAACTACCTTGAGGAGGTTCGGGCGGAGGCGGCTGCTGTGCGACGCGTCGACCTTCTACTTGATCAAGAGGCTCGAGTGCGGCCAATCATCCAGCGCGCACGACGCGCCTTGCAAAACTCGCTTCCCATCGACCCGAGCATCGAACTACTTCTGCGATCGAGTGACCGTGCCACGACCTGGCAGTCCCTCGACATCGCAGCGCAACGCAGGGTGATTCGCCGCGTAGTCACTCCTGTCGTGCATCGTCTGGCGGCAGGGCGCAAGGGAAGTCGAGAGGCTAGCGCGAACAGGATCGAGCTGATCTGGAAATGAGCGCCTGCTCAAGATAGGCCATTCTGAATCGAGGGTGGCCCGTCGCTCGCCTTCGGGCCTCTATGTCAGTACATACGGGCACGATTTCTGAGTATCGTGCTGAGACTCAACCAATGAAAGGACGCCCGCCATGGCGAGTGTTACCCCGCGCACCACAACATCTGGTGAGGTGCGTTGGCGTGTGCAGGCGCGCCTCGATGGCTCAATGAAGCAGGCGACGTTCCTTGAGAAGAAGGGCGCCGATCAGTTCGCGGCACTCGTGGATCGTGTCGGGTGGGATGCTGCAGATCAGGTCCGCCAGGCGCGCGCTCAGAGGTCGGTAGAAGTCCCGACCCTCCGCGAGTACACCGCCCGCTACCTGTCGCCCGAGAGCGGCCTTCTTACGGGCGTGGAGCGCGGTACGCGTGAGGGTTACGAGGCCGAGGCTGAGAGGTCTTTCCTGCAGCGTCTGGGTGAACTCCCGATCGACGCGATCACGAAACCCGATGTCGGCTCGTGGCTCGCCTGGCAGGAACAGCAACCGACTTGGCGCGACAGGCAGAAGCCACCCGATCAGCAGCGCCCCATTTCCTCGAAGACGGTTCGGAACTACCACGCGTTGCTCTCCGCCGTGCTGCGCTCCGCGGTCGGTGAGGGACTCCTGAGCAACAATCCGGCCTACAAGATCCGCATCACGCGGGGCGTGAAAAAGGAGACCGTGTTCCTCTCCCCGACAGAATTTGCGACGCTACTTCACTTCGTACCCGAGCACTATCAGCGCTTCGTGCTCTTCCTTGCAGGCACCGGCCTGCGGTGGGGTGAGGCGACGGCCCTCACCTGGGCCGACGTGAACCTATACGGAAACCCGCCAACCGTACGCGTCACCCGCGCCTGGAAGAAGGCCAAGGGTGGGCCACTGCTCAGCTACCCGAAGACATCGAAGTCTCGCAGGTCCGTGTCACTGTTCCCGGACCTGGTGGCGATCATGGGGGAACCGGGGGCAGCGGACGAATGGGTTTTCCCTGCACCTCAGGGCGGGCACATGTGGCACGGTGTGTTCAGTACGCGAACGTGGCTCCCGGCCCTGCAGAAAGCGATGGATGCAGATGAGTGCCGAAAGGCGGGTCGAGACCCGCTGCTGCGCACACCGACGATCCACGGGCTCAGGCACACTCACGCGTCCTGGTTGATCGCTCAGGGCATCCCCCTGCCGTACATCCAAGCTCGTCTTGGGCATGAGTCGATCACAACCACGATCGACACGTACGGCCATCTAATCGCAGACGCACACGACCAGATGGCTTCGGCGATCGCCAGCACGCTCGAGGGAGTACGGCCGGCTCGGGCACTCCAAGCGAGGTGATGCTAGAAAGCGTCGACGAGTTACACGACGGGTCAGGTGAAGCGAGATGTTCGAGGTGGCTCAAATGAGCCACCTCGTTCTGGCTATGCTCGCGACATGGACTTCGTCGGTTGGTGGGAGAGCCTGCATCCTTGGTGGAATGATGCAGGGTGGCCCTGGATTTCGGATTGGATGCAGAGCGCAGGATTCGCGGGAACCGCTGCGGTCGCCGCGGCTGTGATCGCGTTCTTTAGCGCGAGGTCGCAGAAGCGACGTGAGTCCTGGTGGGAAACGATTCGGTGGTCAGTAGACCTCGCGCTCGAGGATCAAGATCCTGATTCTAGGCAGGGTGTCGTTGGACTGCGGGTGGTGCAGGCCTTGGCGAAGAGCAAGCACGTCAAAGACGACCAGTACAACGTCGTTCGAGCTGTTACTGGCGTGTTCCTTGACCCGAAGGCCGATGGAGACGAGACCGACGACTTTCCAGATGAACTCGCAGGGGACGGGGCCGGGGAAGATGTAGACGATTCCCAGTCCGAGAGTACATACTTGATCCAAGAGGAGGCGCAACATGACCACGGTTCACACGCACAGGCAGATTCGGACGAATCGCCGTCAGCCGTCCGCGGAGGAGCGGCGAGTAGCGGCCGAAATTCGCGTCTACGTAGACGCCCGCCAGAAGACGTCGACTCCGGATTGGATCGCTCGACTGGCCCGTAAATCAAACGACGCGGCGTAAGGCCCGTCTAAAGGCCCGTCCTGGCTTCGGCTGGGGCGGGTCTTTTCTGCGTCCATGGGTGTGCGTAGACCTCATCAGCGTCCGCGCAGAGTCCGCAGAACTCGCACACGGCGCCATCAAACGGCAACAACGAGCATCATAAGAAAGCCTGGTCAGAGCGCAGTAACATGAAGTGACAATCATGGGCAACTATCCCTGTTCAGAACCCGGCGTACAGGTCGGCCCATTCGCCTCGACGTGAAAGGCCCGGTGACCATCAGGTCACCGGGCCTTTTCGCGGTCTCGAGGGTGTCAGTCGCCCGCGAGCGAGGCTGCACCGATGATGCCGGAGTTGTTGCGGTGGATCGCCGGGACGATCGGGGTCTTCAGGTCGAGGAGCGGGAGGAAGTCGCCCGCGTTCTTCGACACGCCGCCGCCGACCACGAACAGGTCGGGGCTGAAGAGGAACTCGATGTGCGAGTAGAACGCCTGCAGGCGCTCGGCCCATTCGGCCCAGGTGAGCCCCTCGCGCTCGCGCGCCGAGGTCGCGGCCCACTGCTCGACGGACTCGTACTCGCGGAAGTTGAGGTGCCCGAGCTCGGTGTTGGGCAGCAGTACGCCGTCGTTGATGAAGGCCGAGCCGATGCCGGTGCCGAGGGTCGTGAGCAGGGTGAATCCGCGCACGTCGCGGGCCGCACCGTGCCGCGCCTCGGCGACGCCGGCGGCATCCGCATCGTTCACGAACACGATGTTGCGGCCGAGGCCGTCGCGGAAGAAGCGCTCGGCGTCGAAGTCGACCCACTCCTTCGAGACGTTGGCGGCCGACAGCGTCTTGCCGCGCTTCACGATGGCCGGGAAGGCCACGCCGAGGGGGAGGGTCGACTCGTGCACGTCGAGGGTCTTCAGCACCGTCTGCACGGCCTGCAGCACGTCGCCGGGAGCCGCGCCCTCGGGTGTGGGCACCCGTACCCGATCGGACGCCATCGTGCCGTGCTCGAGGTCGACGATTCCTGCCTTGATTCCGGTACCGCCGATGTCGACGCCGATCGCTTTTGCCATGACCCACAGCATAGCGACAGGCGTTCGCGCCAGTAGGATCGATGACATCAGACGACGAAGGGACGGGCCATGTCGGACGGCGAACACAAGTACTGGTACAACCTCGAGACCAAGCAGGTCGAATTCGGGATGATCTCGCAGTCGATCGACCGCGTGGGCCCGTTCGACACCGAGGCCGAGGCCGCGAACGCACCCGAGACGCTGAAGGCGCGCTCCCGCGCCTGGGCCGATGAAGAAGCGGCCGAATCCGGCTGGGACGAAGGAAAGGGCTGAGGCTCCGCACGATATGGACAAGCAGAGAGACTTCGTCCTCCGGACGATCGAGGAGCGCGGCGTCAAGTTCGTCCGCCTGTGGTTCACCGACGTCATCGGCACGCTCAAGTCGGTCGCCATCGCGCCGGCCGAGGTCGAGGGCGCGTTCGCCGAGGGCATCGGCTTCGACGGCTCGGCCATCGAGGGGCTCACGCGCAGCCATGAGTCCGATCTGCTCGCGCAGCCCGATCCGACGACGTTCCAGACTCTGCCGTGGCGGGGCGAGATCGATCCGACCGCCCGCATGTTCTGCGACCTGACGACGCCCGACGGCCAGCCCGCGGTCGCCGACCCGCGCCACGTGCTCAAGCGCACGCTCGCGAAGGCAGCCGATGCCGGGTTCACGTTCTACACGCACCCCGAGATCGAGTTCTACCTGCTCAAGTCGTCGCAGTACGGTCCGGAGGGACCGGTTCCGGTCGACTCCGCCGGGTACTTCGACAACGTGCCCGGTGGCACGGCGCACGACTTCCGTCGTCGTTCGGTGCGGATGCTCGAAGACCTCGGCATCTCGGTCGAGTTCAGCCACCATGAGGGCGGACCCGGTCAGAACGAGATCGACCTGCGCTACGCGGACGCCCTCACCACCGCCGACAACGTGATGACGTTCCGCACGGTGATCAAGGAGGTGGCGATCGAGCAGGGCGTGTACGCGACCTTCATGCCGAAGCCCCTCAGCGGCCACCCGGGCAGTGGCATGCACACGCACATGTCGCTGTTCGAGGGCGACCAGAACGCGTTCTACGAAGAGGGCGCGAAGTACCAGCTCTCGAAGACCGGGCGTCACTTCATCGCCGGCCTCCTGCGCCATGCGAACGAGATCTCGGCTGTCACGAACCAGTTCGTCAACTCGTACAAGCGCCTGTGGGGCGGCGACGAGGCCCCGAGCTTCGTCACGTGGGGGCACGCCAACCGCTCCGCGCTCGTGCGCGTGCCGATGTACAAGCCCAACAAGGGGCAGTCGTCGCGCGTCGAGTACCGCGCGCTGGACTCCGCCGCGAACCCGTACCTGGCGTACGCGCTCATGCTGGCCGCCGGCCTCAAGGGCATCGAGGACGAGTACGAGCTCCCGCCCGAGGCCGAGGACAACGTGTGGTCGCTCAGCGACGCCGAGCGCCGCGCGCTGGGCTACTCGTCGCTGCCCGCGAGCCTCGACCACGCCCTCGAGTACATGGAGGACTCCGAGCTCGTCGCCGAGACGCTGGGCGAGCAGGTGTTCAACTACGTGCTGCTCAACAAGCGCAAGGAGTGGGAGGCGTACCGCGGCCAGGTCACGCCGCTCGAGCTGAAGAACAACCTCGAGCTGCTCTGAGCCGTGCGCATGGCCCGTCCGGACGATTCCTTCTCGCTGTCCGCGCTGGCTCGACTCGGATTCGATGAGCTCGGCGAGGCCGCGGAGGCCCTCGCCGAGCTCGCCGAACTGCTCGGTCGCTCGCGTGCCGAGCTGCTGACGGGGGCGGATGCCGCCGACCCCGACGCGGCCGTGCGCGGGATGCTGCGGGTGGCGCGACGCGATCCCGCGCCGTTGGCGGCCCTGCTCGACGGCGGAGACACCCAGCGCCGCACCTGGCGGGTGTTCGGGGCATCCGAGGGGTTGGCGGAGTTCTTTCTCCGCAACCCCGCGGAGCTCGCGGTGCTCGCCGACGAGGTCGATGCGTTGCCGACGGCCGACGACCTCACCCGGGCGATGCTCGCCGGTGTCGGCGCCGTCGACGGCTTCGCACGGTCCGGCGGTGACGACGAGGTCGTGGCGCTCCGGGTCGCCTACCGCCGCAGCCTCGCGGCGATCGCCGCCTACGATCTGACCCGGACCGCACCGGTCGAGGCTCTCGCCGATGTGGCGGCGGCGCTGGCGGACGCGGCCGGTGCGGCGCTCGAGGCCTCGCTGGCCGTGGCGCGCAGCCGATTGCGCGAGACCGTCGATCAGCGCGAGGTGGCGGCCGTCCGCCTCTCGATCATCGGCATGGGCAAGGCCGGTGCGCGGGAGCTCAACTACGTCAGCGACGTCGACGTGATCTTCGTCGGCGGCACGGCCGATGAGGAGATCGTCTCCGAGTCGCGTGCGATCGATCTGGCGACGAAGCTCGCCCGCGAGACCATGCGCGGCCTGAGCGGTATCGAGAAGGAGCCGCCTCTCTGGGAGGTCGACGCGAACCTGCGGCCGGAGGGCAAGCAGGGTGCTCTGGTCCGCTCGCTCGGATCCCATCTGGCCTATTACGACCGCTGGGCGAAGAGCTGGGAGTTCCAGGCCCTGCTGAAGGCGCGGCCCCTCGCCGGCGATCCGGAGCTGGGGGCGGAGTACATCGGCGCCGTGCAGCCGAAGATCTGGTCGAGCGCGGCCCGCGAGGACTTCGTCGACAGCGTGCAGCGCATGCGCGAGCGCGTCAAGGAGCACATCGATCCGGAGGATGCCCCGTACCAGCTCAAGCTCGGCGAGGGCGGACTGCGAGACATCGAGTTCACCGTCCAGCTGCTGCAACTGGTGCATGGACTCACGGACGCCACCCTGCGCACCCGTGGCACCCTCGAGAGCCTGGAGGCCCTCGTCGAGGGCGGGTACATCGGGCGGGTCGAGGCGACGACCTTCGCCGACGACTACCGGGTCCTGCGACTGATGGAGCACCGGCTCCAGCTCAAGGAGCTCAGCCGCACCCACCTCCTGCCGCGGACGCCCGCGGGACTCCGGGTCCTCGCGCGCAGCACGGCGCTGGCCGACAGCGGTGACGGCATCTGGGCGCGCTGGGAGAGCGTGCGACGTGAAGTGCGCGAGATCCACACGCGACTCTTCTACCGTCCCCTCCTCAGTGCGGTCGCCGCGTTGCCCGAGGGCGAGCGCTCCCTGTCGACCGCGCAGGCGCACGATCGTCTGGCGGCGATCGGCTTCCGCGATCCGGCGGGCGCGTTGCGACACATCGGCGCGCTCACGAGCGGACTCAGCCGCAAGGCCACGATCCAGCGCCACCTCATGCCGGTGATGGTGCGATGGTTCGCCGACGGCACCGACCCCGATTACGGCCTGATCGCGTTCCGCCGCATCAGCGAGCGCCTGGGCAACACGCACTGGTTCCTCCGGATGCTGCGGGACTCCTCGGGGGCGGCCGAGAGCCTCACCCGGATCCTGTCGACGTCGCGGTACATCGGCGAACTCATGGAATGGATCCCGGAGTCCGTGGCCTGGCTCGACAGCACCGAGGCTCTGCGTCCGCGCGGCGGCGCCGCGCTGTCGGAGGAGGCCAGGGCGATCCAGACGCGGCACGAGACGATCGGCGACGCGCTGCGTGCCGTGCGCGCGCTGCGGCGTCGCGAGCTGCTGCGCACCGCGATGGGCGGGGTGCTCGACGTCCTGACGATCGAGGACGTCGCGACCGCTCTCACCGACATCACCGAGGCGACCATCCAGGCCGCGCTGCGTGCGGTGCTGCGCGAGGTCGTGCCGCCCGAAGACGATGCGCTCGACTTCGCGGTGATCGCCATGGGCCGGTTCGGGGGAGCGGAGCTGGGCTTCGGATCGGATGCCGACATCCTCTACGTGTACGCGGCGAACGGCGTCGATCCCGACCGCGCGCAGACGCTCGCGACGAAGATCGTCGCCGGTCTCCGTGAACAGGTCACCGACCATCGGCTTCCGCTCGATCTCGACGCGGGACTGCGCCCGGAGGGTCGCAACGGTCCGGTGGTGCGATCGATCGAGGCGTATGCCGAGTACTACCGCCGCTGGTCGCTGTCGTGGGAGGCGCAGGCGCTCCTGCGGGCGCGTGGCGTCGCCGGCAGCGCCAAGCTGATTGCGCGCTTCACCGAGCTGGCCGACACGATCCGCTACCCCGCGTCGATCGATCTGCAGGGCACCCGCGAGATCAAGCGCATCAAAGCGCGCGTCGAGGGGGAGAGGCTTCCCCAGGGGGCCGACCCGCGTCGCCACCTCAAGCTCGGCCCCGGGACGCTCAGCGATGTGGAGTGGCTCGTACAGCTGCTCCAGTTGCAGCACGCGCACGCCGTGCCGGGCCTGCGTACGACGTCGACGTTGGGAGCGCTCGGCGCGGCGGTCGATGCCGGACTCCTCCCGGCCGAGGTCGCCGATCGCCTCCGTGAGGCCTGGTTGCTGTCGAGCCGTCTGCGTTCGGCGATCACGATCCTCACCGGAACGACCAGCGACGTGCTCCCCGCGGATCGCCGCGAGCTCGACGGGATCGCGCGGATCCTCGGCTATCCCGACCGCTCGGCCACCGAGCTCGAGGAGGAGTACCTGGGCGTCACTCGACGCGCCCGCAAGGCGTTCGAACAGGAGTTCTACGGCTAGACCCGTGTCGACTTGCGGCGAGACGCGTTCGGCCCCAGGCTTGGCCTCATGAGCGTCTCGAGCATCGGCATCGTGTGGAATCCGTCCAAGATCGACGGAGACGAGGTGCGCGCCGCGGTCGACGAGGTCTTTGGAACGGATGCCCCGATCCGGTGGTGGGAGACGAGCATCGACGATCCGGGGCGCGGGATGGCCGCGGAGGCCGTCGCGGACGGGTGCGAGGTGGTCGTAGCGGTGGGCGGTGACGGGACGGTCCGTGCCGTCGCTGAAGCCCTGGCCGGCACGGAGGTCGCTCTGGGGATCGTTCCGCAGGGGACCGGCAACCTGCTCGCTCGCAACCTCGGAGTGCCGCTGACCGGTATGGTCGCGGCCCTCGAGCGCGTGCGCGATGCCACTCCGCAGCACATCGACCTGGGCTGGGTGGAGTTCAACGGCGAGACTCGCGCGTTCGCCGTCATGGTGGGGTTCGGGATTGATGCGCAGATGCTGGTCGAGACGAACGACGACCTCAAGGACCGGGCGGGATGGCTCGCGTATGTCGAAGCCATGGGGCGCGCGCTGGCGGGCACGGAGATGACCGACATCACCGTGACCGTGGATGATCGCGAACCCGAGGAGGTGCGCGGGCACACGATGCTCATCGGCAACTGCGGCATGCTCCAGGGCGGACTCCGCCTGCTCCCCGATGCGCAGCTCGACGACGGGTTGCTCGACATCCTCCTCATCAGCTCGGAGGGCGCGCTCCAGTGGATGAACACCCTGCGTTCGGTGGTGTGGGACAACGGCATCCGGCGGCTGCTCACCGGTGGCGACGAGGCGGTCAGCACCGATTCGGCGCAGCATCTCGCCGTGGAGAGGATCGCGGTCTCGCTCGCCCAGCCGCTCGTCTTCGAGATCGACGGTGAGGAGATGGGCGAGATCACTCAGTTCGCGGTGCGGGTGCAGCCGGGCGCTCTCACGGTGCGGTGAGCGCCGGCGGCACCTGCTTGCGGTCCTGAGCGGGGAACACGACCTTCTGCACGATGATGATGATGCTCGCCGCCACGGGGATCGCGACCAGGGCTCCGAGGATACCGCCGAGCGCACCGCCGGCGACGGCGGCGATCACGACGAGCGCGCCGGGCACGGCAACGGCCTTGTTCATGATGCGCGGGGAGAGCACGTAGGCCTCGACCTGCATGTACACCAGGTAGTAGATGATGGCGATGAGCGCGGTCACGGGGCTGATGAACAGGCAGATCAGCGAGTTGATGATCGACGCGGCCAGGGTGCCCACCAGCGGGATCATCGATCCGATGAAGGCGATGAGGGCGAGCAGTGCCGGCACTGGCGCACCGATGATGCTGAGGAAGATCAGGCTCAGGATGCCGTTGACGAGGGCGAGGCTCGCCTGACCCATGACGTAGCGCCCGACGGCGCCGGAGACGTCCTCTAGCAGGCCGCTGAACGTGTCGCGCTGGTAGGCGGGCACGAAGCGCGTCGCGACCTTCTTCATGCTGCGCAGCGAGGCCATGAAGTAGAGGGTGAGGATGAGCACGATCGTCACGCCCGTGAAGCCGCCGGCGATACCCGCGCCGACCGCGAACACCCCGCCGCTGATGTTGAGGATGTTGCCGGGATCCTGCACGAAGCTCAGAACCCCCTGGGCCGCGTCTTCGAAGGTCGATCCGAACTGCGCCGTCACGTCCTTGAACCAGGCGCTGGCCATGAAATCCTCGACCATCTGCGGGCCGTCGTTGACGAGGTTGGTGATCTGCTCCACGAGGATCGGGACGATCGCGAGGATGATGCCCGCGAAGGCGAGCACCACGACGGCGACGACGATCGCGACGGCGGCGGGCCGCGGGAGCTTGCGCTCGATGAACGAGACGATGGGGTCGAGTCCGAGAGCGAGGAAGATCGCGACGCCGATGTAGACGAACACCGTCGCCAGCTGGCCGACCATCCCGCCGATCGCGAGGGCCACCAGCACGCCGAGTGCGCCGAGCAGTCCGAACATGAAGGGATTCGTGCGGGCCGCGGCCGTGACCGAGCTGACCTGTCGCGAGGTGCGGCCCGTCGCGGGGCCCGATTCGATGGTCTCGGTCCTCGTGACTGATTTCCTGCGGCGCATGATGGATCCCCTCGTAGTGCAGACCTCTCAGTTGACCACCGCGTCCGACCCGGGTCAAGCAAGGACACGCGGGCTTGCGCAGGCCACTGTTCTGTGCCTGTAGATGGCGGGTCAGCGCAGGATGCCGCGGTGCCGGGCTTCCGATACCGCGGCCGTGCGCGACGTCGCGTCGAGCTTCGTGTAGATGTGCGCGAGATGCGACTTGACCGTCGTCTCACTCACGAAGAGCTCGCTCGCGATCTCGGTGTTGGTGCGGCCGGCTTCGACGAGTTCGAGCACCTGGATCTCGCGCGCGCTCAGGCTCGCCTTCGGGGCGCGCATCCGCTGCAGCAGCCGGGTGGCGATCACGGGCGCGAGTGCGCTCTCCCCGGCCGCGGCCGCACGGACCGCCGCGGAGAGCTCATGCGGCGGCGCGTCCTTCAGCAGGTAGCCGCTCGCGCCCGCCTCCACCGCTCCGAGGATGTCGGCGTCGGAGTCGTAGTTCGTGAGGACGAGCACGTAGGGCGGTGCGTCGAGTGCCCGGATCCTCCGCGTGGCCCCGGCACCGGATCCGGCCGTTCCCGCGCCGAACTGCAGATCCATGAGCACGACATCGGGGTTCGCGCGTTCCGCGACGGCGACGGCCTCGTCGGGGGTCGAGGCTTCCGCTATGACCTCGATGTCGTCGTCGAGGGCGAACAGAGCGACCAGTCCGGCGCGGACGATGGGATGGTCGTCGACGACCAGGAGGCGGATCATGCGCGGCCCTCGAGAGCCAAGGAGACGCGCAGCGTGGTCCCCGTACCCGGAAGGGAACGGACGTCGAGGGTGCCGCCGAGCTGATCGACGCGCTCGCGCGTCGCGCGCAGTCCGAACGAGTCCGAACGGGCGGGGCGGTCGGCGTCCAGGCCGGCGTCGAACCCGCGGCCGTCGTCGGAGATCACGAACTCCAGGTCGCCGGGACTCAGGGTGAGGGCGATCGTCGCGCTGCGCGCATCGGCGTGCTGCACGACGTTCGACATCGCTCCCTGGGCGATCCGCAGCAGCGCGGTCTGCACGTGCATGGGGAGATCGACCGCCTCCGAGACGCGCACGTCGACGTCGAGTCCCTGCGTCGACCAGTGGTCGTCGGCCAGACGGCGGAGGGCCCCCGCGAGACCGTGGTCATCGAGGTCCGGGGGAGCGAGTTCGCGAATGAAGCGGCGCGCCTCGCCGAGGTTGTCCGCGGCGGTCTCACGGGCGAGGCGGATGTGCTCGATCCCCGGGCGCTCCGGATCCGTCCGCTCGGCGGCATGGAGCAGCATCTGGATGCTCGACAGCCCCTGCGCGAGCGTGTCGTGGATCTCCCGTGCGAGACGTGCGCGCTCCGCCAGCACTCCCGACTCGTGCTCGGTGGTCGCCAATCGGTCGCGGGTCGCGAGCAGTTCGCGCATGAGATCTTCCCGCTGCCGTGCCTCCTGAGCGAGGGCTTCGTAGCCGAGGCCGATCAGCAGGGCGACGCCGGCGCCGACGAGGGGACCCACGACCCCGCCGACGGTCCAGCCGCTGTGAAGACCGAGCGTGCAGATCGCCACCCCGGTCGCCAGGAGCAGGGCGAGCGTGCCCCATCGGCGCCCGAGCACGTGCAGGTAGAGGAAGAACAGCGGGAAGACCAGATACGCGGCCTCGGCGGTGAGGAAGACCAGGAGCACCCATTCGACGCTGACCGCCGCGAGCCACACACCCGTGAGCCAGCTCGAGCGAGAGGTCGAGCGAGCCAGCGCAGCCCCGCACCCGTATGTCGCCAGAAGCGCGACGGTGAGGGCGATCGCGGGGATGCTCGTCGAGGTCGGAGCGAGGAAGGCCCGCACGATGACGAGTCCGCACAGCGCGACGAACAGGAGGTGCAATCCCGTCCGCAACCCCGTGAAGACGGGCGTGAGCGGGGTGTGGGCCATGCCTCGAATCCTACGCTTCGGGGTGCGCACCGCATCGTCCGAAAGGACGATTCCGTCCCCCACCGAACGGCCGGTCAGGACCATGCACACGGCCGATGAGCGCGGACCACCGAGACAGGAGAGTGGAAGCGTCGTCATTCCGACGGCAGGAGAGGAACCCCGCATGTACATCGCCCTCCGCGACCTGCGCTTCGCCCGCGGACGATTCGTCCTGATCGGCACCGTCGTCGCGCTCATCACCGTCCTGGTCGGATTTCTCAGTGGCCTGACCGGCGGCCTCGCCGTCCAGAACATCTCCGCCGTGGTCGGCATCCCCGGGGACCGCGTGGTCTTCGCCGATCCCGGTGCCGACGACGGCCCGAGCTTCGCCGAGTCACGAGTGACCGCGGAGCAGGCATCCGAGTGGGAATCCACCGCCGGTGTCGAATCCGTGCACCCCCTCGGCATCAGTCAGACCAGAGCGGAGTCGGAAGACACCGTCGCATCGATCGCCGTCTTCGGCGTGCAGCCCGACTTCGCACCACAGTCGCCGGTCGCCTCCGGAGAGCTCGTGCTCTCGAGTCCCGCAGCGGACGAGCTCGGCGCGCACCTCGGCGACCCGGTCACGATCGCGGGCACCGCGTACACGGTCGTGGGTATCGGGGGAGACGACTGGTACAGTCACACGCCCGTCGTGCGGATGACCCTCGCGGATTGGCAGGCGTACGCGGAAGCGACCGGTGATCCGGATGCCTTCGCCACGGTGCTCGCGGTCACCGGTTCACCCGAGTGGGACGCGGCGGACAGCCGGATCGGCACTCGATCCACGACCATCGTCGGCTCTCTGACGGCGCTGAGCGCCTTCCGTTCGGAGATCGGGTCCCTGCTCCTCATGGTCGCGATGCTCTTCGGCATCTCGGCGCTGGTCATCGGCGCGTTCTTCACCGTGTGGACGATGCAGCGCACACCCGACATCGCGATCCTGAAGGCCCTCGGCGCCCGCACTTCGGTGCTCGTGCGCGATGCGCTCGGACAGGCGGCGCTGGTGCTCGTGGTGGGCATCGGCGTCGGGATCGGCGTCGTGTCGATCCTCGGGAGTCTTGCGGGTGCCGCGCTGCCGTTCCTCCTGAGTCCGCTCACCACCGTGCTTCCGGCCGTGCTCATGATCGTTCTCGGTCTCGCCGGCGCCGCGTTCGCCCTCCGTTCCGTCACCTCCGCCGACCCCCTCACCGCACTCGGGAGCAACCGATGATCCGCCTCGAAGACATCACCCTCACCTTCCCCGACGGAAGCGATCGCATCACCGCCGTCGACCAGGTCACGCTCTCGTCATCCCCGGGCGAGGTGACGGCGATCACCGGGCCGAGCGGCTCGGGCAAGTCGAGCCTGCTGGCGGTCGCGGCCACGCTGATCCGGCCGGACTCCGGTCGTGTCGTGATCGACGGCGTCGATGCCACGACCCTGACGGCAGATCGGGCGTCTGAACTGCGCCGCACGTCCATCGGGATCGTCTTCCAGCAATCGAATCTCCTCCCGTCCCTGACCGCTCGCGAGCAACTCGTGGTCATGAACGAGCTCGGTGGCGGTCGTCCGCGGCGACGCCGTGCGGCCGCGACCCGACGTGCCGAATCGCTCCTCAGGGATGTCGGCCTCGCAGAGCACCTCGACAAGCGCCCGCACCAGCTCTCGGGAGGACAGCGTCAGCGCGTGAACATCGCGCGTGCGCTGATGAACGAACCGAGCGTGCTCCTCGTCGACGAACCGACCAGCGCACTCGACCAGGAGCGCGGCGCGAGCATCATCGACCTGCTGCTGCGTCTGACCGACGAGCGGCGCACGTCGACGCTGCTCGTCACCCACGATCTCGTCCATCTGCCACGGATGCACTCCGTGGTCCAGCTCGTCGACGGACGTATCGATCACCCGGCCGCGGTCACGCGCTGACTGGCTCTTGCGCACTCCCGTCCCGCGACGCACCATCGGAGCATGACCAAGTACCTGATCTCCTTCCCCGCCGAAGCGATGGATCTGACGGAGGAGGAGTTCCCGGAAGTCGTCGAGACCTCGCACGCCGTGATCGACGAGGCGAAGGCCGCGGGCGTCTACGTCTTCGGCGGCGGGATCGACGAGGACGTGGCTCCGGTGCTCGTGACCGGTCGCGGTGCCGTGAGCGACGAGACGTACCCCGGGTCGCGGATCACCGGAGGATTCCTCGTCCTCGAGCTGCCCACGCGAGCGGATGCCGTCGACTGGGCTGCGCGCGTCGCGCACGCATGCCGGTGCCCTCAGGAGCTCCGGGAGTTCGGGTACGACCCGGCGAGCTGACGAGCCTCGGCCCGGGCGTGACAGGCTGGGACCATGAACTCCGCGGTCGATCCCCTCTCCTACGATCTCGACGGCGTGCGCGACCGGGCGTTGCGCGAGCGAGGGGGCGTCGTCGACGACAGCATCCCGGAACTCGCCGATGCCGACCCCGATCTGCTGGGCATCGCGCTCGTCACGCTCGACGGCGAGACGAGGGTGACCGCTCAGGCCGACGTGCAGATCAGCATCCAATCCGCCGTCAAGCCGTTCCTCTTCGCCCTGGCGCTCCAGGACCATGGAGCCGCGGCTCTCGATCGTCTGGGCATCGAGCCGACGGGGGAGGCCTTCGACGCGATCAAGCTGGAGAGCGGCACCGGTCGCCCGCCCAACCCGATGGTCAACGCCGGCGCGCTGCTCACCTCGGCGCTGGTGGACGGCGCGGATGCCGCCGCCAGGAGTCGACGGATCCTCGCGGGACTGTCGGCTTTCGCGGGTCGTGACCTGAGCGTCTCCGAGAGCGTCGCCGAGAGCGAGCACCTGCTCGGTGATCGCAATCACGCGCTCGCTCACCTGATGCGCTCGGAGGGCACGCTGCAGGTCGGCGCCGACGAGGCGGTCGCCGTCTACGCCCGCGCGTGCGCCGTTCTCGTCGACGCGCGCGACCTGGCGGCCATGGGCGCCACGCTCGCCGCCGGAGGGCGGAACCCCCTCACCGGCGTCGAGGTCGTGGGGGCGGACGTGGCACGCGACGTCATCTCGGTCATGGCGACCTGCGGCGTGTACGACGGATCGGGGAGGTGGATGCGCCAGGTCGGTGTGCCGGCGAAGTCGAGCGTGTCCGGCGCGATCGTCCTCGCGGCGCCGGCGGCTCTGGGAGCGGCCGTGGTGAGTCCGCCACTCGACGAGCAGGGGACCAGCGTGCGCGGACATCACGTGAGCGAGGTCCTGAGCCGGGAGCTCGGCCTCCACGCGTTCGCGATGCCGCGCGGGTGACGCCGCTGCAGAACGAAAGAGCGCCCCGCCGGCCGAAGCCGGTGGGGCGCTCTTCTCGATCCGGGATCAGACCCCGAAGTACAGCTCGTATTCGAACGGGTGCGGGCGCTGCGCCATCGGGAGGATCTCGTTCTCGTACTTGTACGAGATCCAGGTCTCGATGAGCTCCTTGGTGAACACGCCGCCCTCGAGGAGGAACTGGTGGTCGGCCGCGAGAGCGTCGAGCGAGTCGAGCAGCGAGTTCGGCACCTGCGGGATGCCCTTGGCCTCCTCGGGCGGAAGCTCGTAGAGGTCCTTGTCGACGGGCTCGTGCGGCTCGGTGCGGTTCTTGATGCCGTCGAGGCCGGCCATGAGCTGCGCGGCGAAGGCCAGGTACGGGTTACCCGAGGCATCCGGCGCGCGGAACTCGATGCGCTTGGCCTTGGGGTTGGAGCCGGTGATCGGGATGCGGATCGCGGCGGAGCGGTTGCCCGCCGAGTAGACCAGGTTGACCGGCGCCTCGAAGCCCTTGACCAGACGGTGGTAGCTGTTCAGCGTCGGGTTGGTGAAGGCGAGCAGGGCCGGCGCGTGCGCCAGGATGCCACCGATGTACCAGCGCGCGATGTCGCTGAGCTGGCCGTAGCCCGCCTCGTCGTAGAACAGCGGCTTGCCGTCGTTCCACAGCGACTGGTGCGTGTGCATGCCGGAACCGTTGTCGCCGTAGAGCGGCTTGGGCATGAAGGTCGCGACCTTGCCCCACTCGTTGGCGGTGTTCTTGACGATGTACTTGAACTTCAGGATGTCGTCGGCCGCGTGCACCATCGTGTCGAAGCGGTAGTTGATCTCCTGCTGACCTGCGGTGCCCACCTCGTGGTGCGAGCGCTCGAGGATGAAGCCGGCGTCGATCAGCTTGAGCGTGATGTCGTCGCGCAGGTCGGCCGTCTTGTCGACCGGGCTGACGGGGAAGTAGCCGCCCTTGTACGGGGTCTTGTTGGCGAGGTTTCCGCCCTCTTCCTCGCGACCGGTGTTCCACGCGGCCTCTTCGGAGTCGACCTTGTAGAAGCTCTCACCGGCGGTGACGGAGTAGCGCACGTCGTCGAAGATGTAGAACTCGGCCTCGGGGGCGAAGAACGCGGTGTCGGCGATGCCGGTGGAGGCGAGGTACTTCTCGGCCTTCTTGGCGACCTGGCGCGGGTCCTTCGAGTAGATCTCACCCGTGCGCGGGTTGTAGATGTCGAAGATCATCACGAGGGTGCTCGCCTCGCGGAAGGGGTCGATGTACGCGGTGGTGACATCGGGGATGAGCTGCATGTCGGACTCGTGGATGCTGGCGAAGCCGCGGATCGAGGAGCCGTCGAACAGCTGGCCCTCGGTGAAGAACGCTTCGTCGACCGTCGATGCAGGAATGTTGAAGTGCTGCTGCACACCGGGGAGATCGGTGAAACGGATGTCAAGGAACTTGACGTCGTTCTCCTTGATGTAGCTCAGAACCTCGGACGAATCTTTGAACATGTACGACTCCTGTAAGACGGATCGATGGCTTCGGGGCCACTCGCAGAGTACGGTCGGGGGATTTCTCCACGGTATCGACTTTGTTTCGGGCGTGTTACAGCGCCTCGCCGGTCGGAGCGCATATCGGCCCTCGGTAGGCTGGGATGGTGACGGATGCTGTGAACGCTTACCCCGGTGAACGCCTCGGACTGCCCGCGTCGGGCACGGGGAGCGTCGGCCGCCTCGGACGACGCATCGGAGCGCTCCTGATCGATTACGTCGCGGCGACGATCATCGCCACCGCGTTCCTCGGTTTCGACCAGTTCGCCCTGCCCGCCGAGGCGGGACTCAGCCAGTTCGGCCCGATGGCCGTGTTCGCCCTGCTGCAGATCCTCTTCATCCCCACGGCGGGAGGAAGCCCCGGGCACCGCATCCTGGGGATGCGCGTGGTGCGCCTCGACGGCGGCTGGGTGGGCCTGTGGCGACCGATCGTGCGCACGGCGCTGCTCATCGTCGTGATCCCCGCGGTGATCTTCGATGCCGACCAGCGCGGACTCCACGACAAGGTCGTGGGCACGGTGCTGATCCGCACCTGAACGGTCAGATCCTGCCGCGGTTCCGGCGACGGGCGTCACGTGGCGCCCGGCCCCCGAGGAACGATCGCGCGGGGTCGACCGAGAACCCCTGTCGGAGCGCCTCCCGGCCGATGAGCATGCGGAAGCCCATCTCGTCGCGGTTGCTCAGCGTGACCTCCGCCAGCACCTCGCGGTCGACGAGGCGGATGAGGAGCTCCACCACGAGGCGCTCCTGCGCGTGGCCGGAGGAGCTGCGCACCGCGCGACGGTCGTGCACGGGGGACTCGACGACGACGGCATCCGCCTGACTGTCCTGCCAGGGCTTCACCTTGAATCTGACCCACGGCGCGCCGTCCTGATCGAACTCGTGGATGTCGAACGCGTGGAGCGATGAAGTACGCGCGCCGGTGTCGATCTTGGCCTTGATCCAGTCCACGCCGAGATCGGGCAGGCTCACCCATTCTCGCCACCCCGTAAGAGTGTTTGAATGGGATGTCTTCGTCACCCGACCATCCTGGCAGGAAATCTTCGTGAAGCTCGCAGTGCTCTCCCGTGCGCCCCAGGCGTACTCCACCCAGCGCCTCCGTGCCGCCGCGCTCCAGCGCGGGCACAACGTCAAGGTGCTGAACACGTTGCGCTTCGCGATCGATCTCACCGCGGACGAACCCGACCTGCACTATCGGGGGCGTCAGCTCAGCGATTACGACGCGATCCTGCCCCGCATCGGCAACTCGATCACGTACTTCGGCACCGCCGTCGTGCGACAGTTCGAGCAGATGGACGTCTACACCCCGAACACGGCCAACGGAATCTCGAGCGCCCGAGACAAGCTGCGCGCGAACCAGATCCTGTCGCGGCACAACATCGCCATGCCGCCCACTGCCTTCGTGCGCAACCGCGCCGACGTGCGCCCGGCCATCGAGCGCGTCGGCGGGGCTCCCGTCGTCATCAAGCTCCTGGAGGGCACGCAGGGGATCGGCGTGATCCTCGCCCCGCAGGTCAAGGTGGCGGAGGCGATCATCGAAACGCTGCACTCCACGAAGCAGAACGTGCTGATCCAGAAGTTCATCGCCGAGAGCCGGGGCCGCGACATCCGCGCGCTCGTCGTCGGCGATCGCGTCGTCGCGGCGATGCGCCGTTCGGCGGCCGGCGACGAGTTCCGATCGAACGTGCACCGTGGCGGATCGGTCGAGGCGGTCGAGCTCGATCCGGTGTACGAGCGCGCCGCCGTCCGGTCCGCTCAGATCATGGGCCTGCGCGTCGCCGGCGTCGACATGCTCGAGGGTGATGACGGCCCTCTCGTGATGGAGGTGAACTCCTCGCCGGGTCTCCAGGGCATCGAGACGGCGACCAAGCTCGACGTCGCGGGAGCGATCATCGACTACATCGCCGGACAGGTCGCGTTCCCCGAGATCGATGTGCGTCAGCGCCTCACGGTCTCGACCGGGTACGGCGTCGCCGAGCTCATGGTGCACGGTGCCGTCGACCTCGTGGGCAAGACGCTCGGCGAGGCGGGCCTGTGGGAACGCGACATCACCGTGCTGACGCTGCACCGCGGGGTGACGGTGATCCCCAACCCGCGCAAGCACGTCGTGCTCGAGGCCGATGACCGGCTGTTCTGCTTCGGGAAGCTCGACGAGATGCGCTCGATGGTGCCCGAGCGTCGCCGCCGGCGCGCCAAGGTGCGGCGCCTGCCTCGCCAGCCCCTCTCGGAATGAGAGAAGCGCGGCCGTCCCCCGAGGGGAACGGCCGCGCTTCGTCTTTCTTCGGCCGTCGGCGCTCAGCGCGGACGCTGGGCGCGTACCTTGGTCGGGTCGATCCCCTTCGGGATCGGCAGCGACGACAGCGACTGCGACACCGACTCGATGCGGCGGATGACGGCGGCCATCGTGGCCTTGTCGATCGCCTTCGGGATCTTCTTGATCGTCTTGGCGAGGTCGGAGATCGCGACCTCGTCATCGCCGTGTCCGACGTAGAGCACCGTGACGGGCACGCCGTTGGCGACGCGCTGGGCCTTGCTGCGCTCCTCGTTGATCAGACGGGTGAGGCGTCCGCGCGCACCCTCGCCGACGACGACGATGCCGCCGCGGCCGACCGCGCGGTAGACGGCCTCCTGGGTCTTGGGGTTGATGCCGACCGGGGTGTCGGATGCCTGCCAGCGGCGTCCGAGGCTGGTGCTGATGACGTGGCCGGTGGCGCCGGGCATGCCGTCGATCTTCGTGTACATCGCCGAGGTCGACAGGCGCGTCATGAGGAACATCGCGGCGAGGACGCCGAGCATGAGTCCGGTGATGCCCCAGAGCAGAAGAGTCCACCACTGCAGCGGGGGGATCAGGTACCCGACGACGAGTCCGATGAGGATGCCGCCGATGAGGATCGCGAGCTGCGCCCAGGGCAGCCAGGGGTACGCCTCCTTCGTGAACCTGAAGAGGGACTTGATCTGGGAGAAGAACCCAGGACGCTTCTCGGGTTCGGGAGTCTTTGCCATAGGGACAAGCCTACCGAGTCCCCGGTGCCGCTGATGCCGTCGTTCGCGCCGAGCGGAGCGCGATCGTCAGGGCGTCGACCGCTCCTGCACAGAGCACGGATCGTGCGGATCCATCCCCATCAGCCCGTTTCCCGCTGTCGTGCCCCTGGCAGTGCGCTGTCATGGGGACATGACAGATGACGCAGCCGGCACCCCGACGCCACCGCTCGTGCCGGATGCGCACCGGGTCGTCCGCTCGCTCGACGCGGCGGAGACTCCGTTCGGCGGTCTGCTCGTCACCCGCGGGGAGGGCGTGGCGGTGCAGGTGGATGCCGGGGCGCTGGCGGGATGGGCCGGCTGGGCTTTCGCCGGCGCCGAGCACGTCGCCGCACCGCTCGACGTCGTGCGGCGTCGCGACGGGCACGACGTGCTGCTGCCGTGGTGCACCGAGAGGGTGACGAGCCTTCTCGCGCGTCGACACGTCGTCGACGAGCATCTGTCGCTGGGGGAGTGCAGCACGCTCGTGGCGAGCGTGCTGCGGGGGATCGACGAACTCGGGGAGCCGGGGGCACGCGAGAGCGGCACCTGGTGGGTCACCGGGGAGGGACGCCCCGTGTTCGTCGTCGAGGAGGGGGAGGCCGCGTGCGCGGGCGCGGCG
This sequence comes from Microbacterium sp. USHLN272, assembly GCF_037149655.1. Taxonomy (NCBI): domain Bacteria; kingdom Bacillati; phylum Actinomycetota; class Actinomycetes; order Micrococcales; family Microbacteriaceae; genus Microbacterium; species Microbacterium sp. USHLN272. Next base: position 361,575 of record NZ_JBBCRA010000001.1, read on the forward strand.
CGTGTGGTCGAGCTCGTCGCGGAGGGGTGCCGCGACAGGGGAATGGGGCGCGTCCTCGCCCAGGTGCAGATGGGGCTGCATCTGGGTGAGGCGCAGCCACGCGTACCACAACGTCGGATCGAGGAGTGGGAGGAGGCTCTCCTGCAGATCGCGTCACCGCGCCCGTTGCGGTGCGACGTGCTCACGCCCGAGCGCGCGCGAGACGTCGCCCGAGCGGCGAACGCCCGTCCGAGCGAGCGGCAGGCACTGGGGCGCCGAGGAATCGCGTGGACCGGATCGGTGGAGTCGCGTCGGGCGAGAAGGGCGGAGCGGCCCAGCCTCGTCGGTGAGGCGCTCGGAGCGCTCCGGGGGAGCGTCGCGGAGGCGGTGCGGCGCGTCGCTCGTGCGCTACCGGATCGGGACCCGCAGTCCTTGGCCGGACGCTCGGCCTCTCCGTCAGCGAGTGGCACACGGAATCGAACCGACGAGCGGGTCGGGCCCCGCTCACGTCGTCGGAGCCTTCTGATCGCCGCTGCGGCGGCGGTCGCGGTGCTGGCGGGCGGCCTGCTGTGGCCCGGCGGCGAGTCGGGGGAGGCTGCCGAAGGGCACGGCGCTCCGTCTCGGACGGCGTCCGAGAGCGCGACGGCCACGGAGCCGGCGACCGCAGACGAGACGGCGGGGTCTCCGAGCCCGACGCCGGCGGCCGAGGATCTCGGAACGACTACCCCCGCGTCCGACGAGACGGCGGTTACGGCGGCTGCATCGCTGCTCATCGGAGCAGCCTCCTGCGCCGAAGCCGGGGCCTCATCGTGTCCGGACGTGATCGCCGAGGGATCGACGGTCGATGTCGTGGAGCTGGGCGAGATCGCCGGCACCGAACCCGCCATCTCTCCCGTCGACGAGTACGGTGACGTCGCGGTGATCCGTGCGGAGTCTCCGGCGGCACCGCGCATTCTCGTCCTCGTGCGGATGAATGAGAAATGGCTGGTCCGCGACGTGTACGACGTCGCGGACCAGCCATCATGAGGCGTCGGTCGTCAGGCTCCGAGCTGAGCGGCGAACTGCGCCGACTCGAGGCGGGCCTTCACCGCACCGAGGAAGCGGGCTGCGTCCGCGCCATCGATGATGCGGTGGTCGTACGAGAGCGCGAGGTACACGTACGAGCGGATCGCGATCGCGTCCGAACCGCCGACCTTGACCAGGCCGGGGCGCTTGACGACCGTTCCCGTTCCGAGGATCGCCGACTGCGGCAGGAAGACGACGGGGGTGTCGAAGAGCGCGCCGCGCGAACCGGTGTTCGTCAGCGTGAACGTGCCGCCGGCGAGCTCGTCGGGCTTCAGCTTGTTGTCGCGCGTGCGGGCGGCGAGATCGGCGATCTCGTGCGCGATCTCCGCGATGTTCTTCGACGCGGCGTCGCGCAGAACCGGGGTCAGCAGGCCACGCTCGGTGTCGACGGCGATCGAGAGGTTCTCGGTCGCCGGGTACACGATCTGGTCGCCGTCGACCGTGGAGTTCACGATCGGGAAGGCGCGCAGCGCCTCAGCGGCGGCCAGAGCGAAGAACGGCAGGAACGAGAGCTTGTCACCGGTCTTCTGCAGGAACGACGCCTTCACGCTGTCGCGGTAATCCGCGAGAGCCGTGACGTCGACCTCCACGACGGTGGTCAGCTGCGCCGTCTGCTGCATCGAGGCGACAGCGCGCTCCGCCAGCACCTTGCGCAGGCGCGACATGGGCTGGGTCGTGCCGCGCAGCGGCGACACCTCCAGAGGAGCGGGTGCGGCGGGAGCCGCGGCGGCCGGAGCGGAGCCGACCGACTCGGCGGCCTTCAGCACGTCTTCCTTGCGGATACGTCCGCCGACGCCGGTGCCGGTCACGGAGGCGAGGTCGACACCCTGCTGCGAAGCCAGGCGGCGCACCAGCGGGGTGACGTACAGGTTGTCGTTCTCGGCGGCCGGAGCCGGGGCCGCAGCCGGTGCCGGAGCGGCAGCCGGTGCCGGAGCGGCAGCCGGTGCCGGAGCGGCAGCAGGTGCCGGAGCGGCAGCAGGTGCGGGGGCAGCGGCCGGTGCCGGTGCAGCCGCGGGCGCCGGGGCGGCGGCCTCGGGTGCGGGTGCGGGTGCGGGGGCAGCGGCCTCGGGTGCGGCCGGCGCAGCGGTGGGAGCGGCGCCCGATCCGATGCGGGCGAGCACGGCACCGACGGAGATCGTCTCGTCCTCTGCGGCGAGGATCTCCTGCAGAACACCGGCGACGGGCGACGGGATCTCGGTGTCGACCTTGTCGGTCGAGATCTCGAGCAGGGCCTCATCGACGGCGACCTCGTCGCCGACCTGCTTCAGCCAGCGGGTGACGGTGCCCTCGGTCACGCTCTCGCCGAGTTCGGGCAGGACGATGTCCTTGGCGTCACCGGCCGGAGCAGCGGCGGCGGGAGCGGCCTCTGCGGCCGGAGCGGCCTCCGCGGCCGGAGCGGCCTCCGCGGCGGGAGCGGCGGCCTCGGCCGGAGCGGCCTCGGCAGCGGGAGCTGCGGCTTCGGGGGCGTCGGCCGCCGGTGCGGACGCGCTGCCGTCACCGATGCGGGCGAGCAGGGCGCCGACCTCGACGGTCTCGTCCTCGGCGACCAGGATCTCCTCGATCACGCCGGTGACCGGCGAGGGGATCTCGGTGTCGACCTTGTCGGTCGAGATCTCGAGCAGGCCCTCGTCCGCCTGCACAGTGTCACCCACCTGCTTGAGCCAGCGGGTGACCGTACCCTCTGTAACGCTCTCTCCGAGCGGGGGGAGGATAACGGATGTGCTCATGACGGAGTCTCCTTCAGAAAGTTGTTCAAACGCTTGTCTAGCTTAGTGACCCTGGGCACCGGTTGGTGTTCAGAGGGCGTGCAGGGGTTTGCCCGCGAGGGCGAGGAAGGCTTCTCCGAGCGCTTCGCTCTGCGTCGGATGCGCGTGGATGAGGGGTGCGATGTCCTCGGGGTGGGCCTCCCACGCGACGGCCAGCTGGCCCTCGGTGATCAGCTCGCCGACGCGATCTCCCAGCAGGTGCACGCCGAGGACGGGCCCGTCCTTTCGGCGCACGACCTTGACCAGGCCACCGGTGCCGATGATCTCGCTCTTGCCGTTGCCGGCGAGGTTGTACTCGTACGAGACGATCCCATCCGCACCGTGCTCGGCGATCGCGGCCTCCTCCGTCACGCCCACCGAGGCGACCTCGGGGCTGGAGTAGGTGACCTTGGGGATCTGGCTGTCGGGGACGTTCACGGGTGACAGGCCCGCGATCCGCTCCGCGACCGCGATTCCCTGCTGGAATCCGCGGTGCGCGAGCTGCAGGCCCGGCACGATGTCGCCGACGGCCCACACCCCCGGAACGCCGGTGCGCAGGTCGTTGTCGACGGTGACGAATCCGCGGTCGAGCACCACACCGGCTTCTTCGAAGCCGAGATCGGCGGTCACCGGGCCTCGGCCGACCGCAACGAGCAGGTAGTCCGCGGTGAACTCCTTGCCGTCCTCGAGGGTCACGGTCACGGAGGCGTCGTCCTGGGTCGCGGTCTGGAAGCGGATGCCGAGCGAGTACTGGATCCCGCGGCGCCGGAAGGCGCGCTCGAGGCCCTTGCTCATCGCGATGTCCTCGTTCGGGACGAGATGGGGCAGAGCTTCGATGATGGTCACGTCGGCGCCGAACGAGCGCCACACGCTCGCGAACTCGACGCCGATGACGCCACCGCCGAGAATGAGAACGCTCTTCGGAACCTCGTCGAGGGCGAGTGCGTGCTCGCTCGTGAGGATGCGCCCGCCGATCTCGAGCCCGGGGAGCGTGCGGCTGTACGAGCCCGTCGCGAGAACGACGTCAGCGCCGACGTAGACATCGTCCCCGACGCTCACGCTGCGATCGGCGTTCAGGCGCCCCGCGCCCGCCACGGTCGTGATGCCCCGGGCCTTGACGAGGCCTTCGAGGCCCTTGAACTTCTTCGCGACGATGCCTTCACGGTAGGCGCGGACGCCCGCGGTGTCGATTCCGTCGAACGACGCCGTCACACCGACTGCGGCCGCGTCGCGCACGTGCTCCGCGACCTCGGCGGCGTGCAGCAGCGCCTTGGTCGGGATGCATCCGCGGTGCAGGCAGGTGCCGCCGACCTTGTCCTTCTCGATCAGGGCGACGGACTTGCCGAGCTCGCTCGCGCGCAGCGCGGCCGCATAGCCGCCGCTGCCGCCGCCCAGGACCACGATGTCGAAGGTGTGCGTCGTCATGTCAGGCCTCCTGTGCCGATGCGGCCGCGAAGGCGACGATCGACCGGACCATCGCCCCGGTCGGGCCCTTCTCGGTGAATCCGAACGGCGCGCTGCCGTTCTCGCCGGAACCGGCGATGTCGAGGTGCACCCAGGGGATGCGCGGAGCGTCCGCATCGTCGGAGACGCGTCCGACAAATCGACGGAGGAACAGCCCCGCGAACGAGGCGCCCGCCGCGCGGTCGCTCATGTTCGCATTGATGAGATCGGCGATGGGCGAGTCGAGGGAATCCTCCATGTAGTCCGGCAGCGGCATCCGCCAGGCCGGCTCGTCGACGGACTCGGCCGCCGCGAGGAATCGGGTCACGGCGTCGTCGTCGCCCATGACGCCGGTGTGGCGGTGCCCGAGAGCCATGACGATCGCACCGGTGAGGGTGGCGACGTCGATGATCACGTCGGGGTTCTCCCGGCTCGCGGCAACGAGCCCGTCGGCCATGACGAGGCGTCCCTCGGCGTCCGTGTTGAGCACCTCGACCGTGGTGCCGTCGAGCATCCGCAGCACGTCACCGGGGCGCGTCGCCCGGCCGGAGGGCATGTTGTCGGCGATGCAGAGCCACGCGGTGACCCGCACGGAGAGCTCCAGCGTCGCGATCGCGCGGAGCGCCGCGAGGCTGGTGGCGGCACCCGCCATGTCGAACTTCATCCCGACCATCGATGCCGCGGGCTTCAGCGAGAGGCCGCCCGTGTCGAAGGTGATGCCCTTGCCGACCAGGGCGATGTGCTGCGTCGCGCCGGCGGGGGAGTAGTCGAGGCGCACGAGGCGCGGCGGGCGGTCGGACCCCTGTCCGACGCCCAGGATGCCGCCGTAGCCCTGCTCCGTCAGAGCCGACTCGTCGAGGACCTCGACGGTGACGTCGAGGTCGGCGACGCTGTCGACCGCGCTCTGGGCGAGATCGGCCGGGCTCTGCCACTCGGCCGGGACGTTCACGAGATCCTTGACCAGCGCCACGGCATCGCCCGTGGCCTGGATCCGGGCGACCGACGCGTCGTCGAGCGCACCGTGCAGGACGACGGCGGAGGCCCGGACGGCGGGCTTCTTGGAGCGGTAGCCGTCGAAGCGGTGGCCGCCCAGAACGGCGCCTTCCGCCGCCGCCTCGGCGTACTCCTCCAGGCCGGGTGCCAGCGCCAGCGAGACCGTTTCGAACCCGGTCAGCGAACGCAGGGCGGCGCCCGCGGCGTTCCGCACGGCTTCGGCCGACGGGGTGGCTCCGATGCCGACCACGGCGAACGGCAGGCTCGTCACCTCGGGGGCGTGCACCCGTACGAAGGCGGACGCCGAACCGGTGAAGCCCACCGCCGCGAGGGCCTCGGCGAGTCCGGGATACGACTCGAGCGACGTCGCCGCATCGGCGAGATCGGGCACGACGAGCACTGCGGCATCGGCAGCGCTTCCGGGGAACTGATCGGGGGTGTGCGAGAGCACGGGAAGCGTCATGTCCTCCATCCTAGGCAAGCCGCAGGCGGCGCGGGCGCGGACGGGCGGGCGTGTGTTCGCTCTCAGCAAGACCCCGCCAGCCCCTGCGCGCCGCCGTGCTCGTAGCATGGAGGAATGCCCTTCTCCGGTGAGATCCACGAACGAGTCGCGAACGCTCCGGCGGTGCCGCCCGGACTTCCGCTGGTCATGCTGCTGACCGGCTTCACCGATGCGGGCAACGCGGTCTCCGGACTCATCGAGCACCTCCGCGAGACCGCCGACCCGCAGCCCGTCGTGGTGTTCGACAACGACGTGCTGCTCGACTACCGCGCCCGCCGTCCGGTGATCTCGTTCGATCAGGATCACCTGACGCAGTTCCGCCCCGCCACGCTCGAGCTCTCCCTCGCGACCGACGCCCTCGGGCAGCCGTTCCTGCTGCTCGCCGGGTACGAGCCCGACTTCGCGTGGAACGCCTTCGCCCGCACGGTGCTCGATCTCGCCACCGAGTTCGAGGTCTCCGGACTGAACTGGGTGCACTCGATCGCGATGCCGGTGCCGCACACGCGCCCGATCGGAACCACCGTCAGCGGCAACCGTCGCGACCTCAGCGTCGTGCACTCGGTGTGGCGCCCGCGCACCCAGGTGCCGGCGACGGCCGGCCACCTCCTGGAGTTCCGTTTCGCGGAGCGCGGCGATCGCGCCGTCGGGTTCGTGCTGCTCGTGCCGCACTACCTCGCCGAGACCGAGAACCCGAACGCCGTGATCGCGGCGGCCGAGAAGCTCATGGCGTCGACCGGGCTCGTGCTCATGCTCGACGAGATCCAGGAACGCCGCGAGGACTACCTCGCCAAGATCGACGAGCAGGTGATCGGCAACGAGGAACTGCAGCAGATGGTGCACAACCTCGAGCGTCGCTACGACGCCTACATGGCCGGCCGCAACCCCGAGGACGGCAGCTACGACGAGGGCGGCTTCAACGAGCGCGACCTCCCCAGCGCCGACGAGCTCGCCGCCGAACTCGAGCGCTACCTCGCCTCTCGGCCGTCGGGAGACGACGACAAGTCGGGGCGCGGGTGACGTTCGACGCGACGATCTCGGCGCGAATGCACCCGCATCCTTCTGCGTGTGCGATACTGGGTGTCTGACCCGTTGTCAATCGTTCCTTCCGGGGAGCGGACTTGACAAGGGTCTTACTAGTGTCCGAAATGTCCCGGAGGGGCTCTGCCGCTCCGTGAAAGGCGAAACGTGACTCCTGCCACGACCAACAAATCCCGGACGAAGAAGACTGCCGACGACGCCGACCTCGACGTGAAGGCCGAGGTCGAAGAGAAGGCTGCTCCGAAGACCGCCGCCAAGCGCGCGGCCGCGAAGCGCGCTCCGGTCAAGAAGAAGAAGGCGGATGACGTCGTCGAAGAAGACGAGGCCCCCGCCGCCGCGAACGACGATGCCTCGGGCGACGACGAGGACGACGACGACAGCAAGCCGAAGTTCACCGAGCCGCTGCCGACCGGCGCGATCGTCATCTCGTCGAACGACGACGAGGACGTCCCGGTCTACTCCACGCAGATCACCGGCGCGACGGCCGACCCTGTCAAGGATTACCTCAAGCAGATCGGAAAGGTTGCGCTGCTGAACGCGGCCGAAGAGGTCGAGCTCGCGATGCGCATCGAGGCGGGTCTCTTCGCCGAAGAGAAGCTGTCGGCGATGACCGCTGCCGAGAAGACGAGCCAGCTCGGACTCGACCTGCAGTGGGTCGCCCGTGACGGTCAGCGCGCGAAGAGCCACCTGCTCGGCGCCAACCTCCGTCTCGTCGTCTCGCTCGCCAAGCGCTACACCGGCCGCGGCATGCAGTTCCTGGATCTCATCCAGGAGGGCAACCTGGGTCTCATCCGCGCGGTCGAGAAGTTCGACTACACCAAGGGCTTCAAGTTCTCGACGTACGCCACCTGGTGGATCCGTCAGGCGATCACCCGTGCCATGGCCGACCAGGCCCGCACCATCCGCATCCCGGTGCACATGGTCGAGGTCATCAACAAGCTCGCCCGCGTCCAGCGCCAGATGCTGCAGGATCTCGGACGCGAACCCACCCCCGAAGAGCTCAGCCGCGAACTCGACATGACGCCCGAGAAGGTCGTCGAGGTGCAGAAGTACGGGCGCGAGCCCATCTCGCTGCACACCCCGCTGGGTGAAGACGGCGACAGCGAATTCGGTGACCTCATCGAGGACACCGAGGCCGTGGTCCCCGCCGACGCGGTGGGCTTCACGATGCTGCAGCGCCAGCTGGAGCAGCTGCTCGACTCGCTGTCCGAGCGTGAAGCGGGTGTCATCCGCATGCGCTTCGGCCTCGGCGACGGTCAGCCCAAGACGCTCGACCAGATCGGCGACACCTTCGGCGTGACGCGTGAGCGCATCCGTCAGATCGAGTCCAAGACGATGGCGAAGCTGCGCCACCCGAGCCGCTCGCAGTCGCTGCGGGACTACCTCGAGTGATGCAGGCGAACGAGGGCAAGGCGCTCGAGACCAGCGTCGACGGGAAGACGTTCGCGCGCATTCCGCTGCGCACGCGCGTCGTGATGCCGAACGACGACATCGACCAGGTCATCACGGAGTATGCGGCGTCCGCCGTGCAGCCGGGTGATCTGCTCTTCGTCACCGAGAAGATCGTGGCGATCACGCAGGGGCGCTCGTACCGTCTCGACGAGATCCAGCCGCGCAAGCTCGCACTCTTCCTGTCGAAATACGTCACCCGCACCCCCTACGGGATCGGGCTCGGCATGCCGGAGACGATGGAGATGGCACTGCGCGAATGCGGAACCCCGCGCATCCTCTTCGCCGCCGCGGTGTCCGCAGTGACGAAGGCGTTCGGCCGACGCGGCGACTTCTACCGCATCGCCGGCGACAAGGTGCGCGCGATCGACGGCCCCACCAAGCACACGATCCCGCCCTACAACCAGGCGGTCGTGCTCGGGCCGAAGAACCCGCGAGAGGTCGCTGCGCGCCTCAAGACGCTGCTGGGCGGCACGGCGGAGGTCGCCGTCGTCGACATCAACGACATCGGCGGGAACATCCTCGGATCGACCCTCGACAAGGACGGCGAACGTCGGCTCGTCAAGATCCTCGGCGACAACCCCCTCGGCCAGGGCCTGGAGTCCACGCCGTTGGGCATCGTCCGCGAGATCTGACCGGTTGCGAGAACGACACGGGAAAGGGCCCCGGATGCTTCGGCATCCGGGGCCCTTTCGTCGGTGTCTCAGAAGCCGATGACCTCGCGGTAGCGCGGCTTGTGTCCGGTGCGGATGCCGGTGACGCTCGGCTTGTTCTCGTACACGCCGGCACCCCAGTTGCCCTCGACGAGCACGGGGCCGTCGGGGGAGACGACGATGTCCCAGCCCACGTACTGCACCTGCGGGACGACGCGCGCGACCTGATCGATGAAGGCGCGCACCTCGTCCATGTAGGGGAGCTGGAAGTCGGCGATCCGGAAGCCCGAGTCGGGGTGCGTCTCGTGCACATGGCCGTGCGAGTCGTAGCCGGCGCCCACGGCGTGGCCGTTCTCGTCGAGCATCGTGTAGAAGCCGCCGAAGGTCATCTGGTCGCTGACCGCCCCGCGGCCGAACTTCTGCGCCATCGCGAGGATGTGCGCCTTCTCGCCGTCGAAGAACGCCGTGATCCGCGTGGTGTTGACGGTGCCGGGGCAGACCGCGGCGAGGGCGTCGTGCTGGCGGATGACCTCTTCGATGAGGAGTTCGCCCCTGTTGAGGAGTCCACGGTGGAACTCGTCCCAGTCCTCGATGTCGGCCGCGTGGTAGCGGTGCACACCGGTGCCGGCCTGGCCGACCGGCTCCTTGGTGACGATCGTGCCGAGACGCTGCGTGAGCTCACGCACGGCGTCGGCATTGCCCTCCTCGACCACCAGCCACTCCCGGTGCAGGTGGGCGGAGAAGTGCTTGTCGAACTCGACCTTGTCCTGGAAGATCCACCGGAAGTCCGGGTGGTCGTAGCGCTGCGAGAGCTGGTTGGAGACGGGGTGGGTCATGTACGTCTCGCGCTCCGCGCGGGTCAGCATCGCGAAGTCGTAGTCGATGTAGTCCTGGAACCCGACGTTGTGCCGTGCCGCCGACCAGAGCATGTCGACGACGATCGCGGGCACGGCCTTGTGGTGCTGCTCCGACGCCTCTTTCGCGCGTTCGACGACCGATCCGACGTCGATGCGTCGTGCGCGTCCGATCAGGTAGCGGATGCGGGGCGCGAGGGAAAGACGTGACATGTGACTCCGAAGGTGAGAGGGGGTTCTCCCCAGTCTACGGTGGGCACCGATCGTCTCCTGGGAGACACCGATAGGCTGGAAACCGTGCGTGAGACGACTTCGAGTGCCCGGCCGCGGGCGATGATCTCCCGCTCCGCTCTGGCCTCCGGCGCTGCCGCCGCGGTCCACGCGGGCGGGCACGTCGCCGACCTGCGACGCGATGCCTGGGGGCACGGCGTGCTCGCGGTCGCGCACGCGGTGACGGCGGTCGGAGCCGAGCGCGTGCTCGTCGATTCGCCGGGCGTGCTCGAGGCGCTCGCTCTCGAGGGAATCGCGGCGACGCTCGACGGCGAGGCCGATATCGACTCGACACTGCTCTACGGCCTTCCCGATCGCGATGGCCTGATGCCGGTGCGCGCGGTGATGCGCCTGCACGGTCTCGTGCTCTCGATCAAGCGCCTGCGGGCAGGCGATGCGGTGTCGTACGGCTATACGTTCCGGGCCGAGAGCGACACCACGGTGGCGCTGATCACGGGCGGCTACGCCCAGGGGATCATGCGGGCGCTCGGCAACCGCGCGTCCGTCGAGATCGACGGACACGAACGACCGATCGTCGGGCGTGTCGCGATGGATGTCTGCGTGGTCGACCTCGGCGGGGCGGATGCCGCGGTCGGAACCGAGGCGACCTACTTCGGCGGCACGGGTCCCGCTGCTCCCGGACTGGCGCGATGGTCGGAGGTCACGGGGCTCACGATGCCCGAGCTGATCACCGTCGCCGGCATCCACGCGGATCGGGGGTGGGAGGCGTGACGCGTCCTGAACTGCGGCTCGACGGAAACGTTCTGCGCGCCAACATCGCGGCGGTGCAGCGGCGCATCGCGCCGTCCGAGCTCATGATCGTCGTGAAGGACGACGCGTACGGCCATGGGCTGCCCTGGGCGGTCGAGACGGCGATCGAGTCCGGCGTGACCTGGATCGGGAGCTTCGACGTGCGCAGCGCCATCGATGTGCGGCGGGTCGCAGGCGGCGGCGCGCGCATCTTCGCCTGGGTCACGTCCACCGACGCGGAGATCGACGAGGCGCTGCTGCACGATGTCGATCTGGGCATCGGCACGGCGGACTACCTCGACCGGGTGATCGCCCGGGCGACGGCGATCGAGGTGCGTGCGCGCGTGCACCTCAAGATCGACAGCGGGCTGCACCGCAACGGCATCCTGCCGGAGGACTGGGCGGATGCCGTCGCCACCGCGCGGGCGGCCGAGGCGGCAGGCGTGCTGGAACTCGTCGGCATCTGGAGCCACATCGCCGAAGCGAGCGATGCCGAGGACGACGAGGCTCAGGCGGTCTTCCTCGAGGCCGTGCGGCAGGTGGGCGGCACCGGCGCCGCTCCGACCTTCCTCCATCTGACGGCGTCTGCGGCCTCGTGGTGGCGGCCCGAACTGCGCGGCACGCTGTCGCGCATCGGCGCGTTCTGCTACGGGGTCCGCTCGGCCGACGGCCCCGAGCTCGACGGCATCCGTCCGGTCGCGACGCTGACCGCCTCGGTGGTCGACGTCGTCGACGGCGATGCGGTCGTCGCGATCGGGAGCTTCGACGGCATACCCTCGACGCTCGCGGGGGTCGCCGTCGGCACACCGCAGGGTGCGCGGGAGCTGCGCAGCATCGATCACACCCGGAGCGTCGTCGCCGGGTGGCCGGGCGCTGCGGTGGGCGACGTCGTGCGCGTCTTCGGAGCGGGCGAGTGGGGGGAGTCGTCCGCGACGACTCTCGCCGAGCGGATCGACACCGTGGGCGAGGAGATCCTCACCCGGCTGACCTCGCGCGTGCGCCGCGTCGTCGTCTGACGCCGAGACGCGGAACCGCGGGAAGGTATGCAGAAGGCCCTCGACGCGTCACCGCGGGAGGGCCTTCGTGGAGTCGGGGTCAGACGGCCTCGACGAGACGCGCGGTCTCATCGTGCCAGCTCGTTGCGATGGCGCGGAGCTTCTCTTCGTACTTGCGTCCGTGGTGGGCGCAGAACAGGAGCTCGGAGCCGTTGACCTCGGCTGCGATGTAGGCCTGCGCGCCGCACGAGTCGCAGCGGTCTGCTGCGGTCAGGCGGAACTCGACCACGGAGGTCTCACGTTCGGTCGTTGCGTTCATCTCGGTGCCTCCTCGATTCGGGTTCGCTGGGGAGCGTGCTCAATACAACCACGGAGTGGGTGGGAGCATGCCCGGATCACGGCGTGTTTCGCTCACCGCGTACGCGCGCGGCACGCGGTGGGCCGGTCCGGGGAGTGTCGGCGGGCCGTGCGGGGTATTCGAACATAGAATCGGAGATTGTGACCGCCGAGTATTCCGCCCATCATCTCCAGGTGCTCGAAGGCCTCGAGGCTGTCCGCAAGCGTCCCGGTATGTACATCGGCTCGAACGGATCGCCCGGGCTCATGCACTGCCTCTGGGAGATCATCGACAACGCCGTCGACGAAGCCGTCGCCGGCAACGGCGCGAAGATCGATGTCATCCTGCACCCGGACGGCAGCGTCGAGGTGCACGACAACGGCCGCGGCATCCCGGTCGATGTCGAGCCGCGCACCGGTCTGACCGGTGTCGAGGTCGTCTTCACCAAGCTGCACGCCGGTGGCAAGTTCGGCGGAGGGTCGTACGCGGCTTCCGGCGGTCTGCACGGTGTCGGAGCCTCCGTCGTGAACGCCCTCTCCGAGCGTCTCGACGTCGAAGTCGATCGCGGCGGCAAGACCTACGCGATGTCGTTCCACCGCGGCGAACCGGGCCTCTTCGACGACCGCGACGGCAAGCGACCGGACGCGGCCTTCACCCCGTTCGAGCAGAAGAGCGAGCTGCGGGTCGTCGGCAAGGCTCCGCGAGGCGTCACGGGCACGCGTATCCGCTATTGGGCCGACCGTCAGATCTTCACCAAGGACGCCGCCTTCCAGCTCGGCGACCTCGAGACGCGCGCTCGGCAGACCGCGTTCCTCGTGCCGGGGCTAGAGATCGTCGTGCGCGACGAGCGCGCGGAGGAGAACGTCGAGACGAGCTACCACTACGAGGGCGGCATCTCGGAGTTCGTCGACTACCTCGCCAGTGACCCGCCCGTCACCGACACCTGGCGCGTGCAGGGCGAAGGGACCTTCAAGGAGACGGTTCCCGTGCTGCAGGCCGACGGACACATGGTGGCGACCGAGGTCGAGCGCGTGTGCAAGGTCGACATCGCGATGCGGTGGGGGACGGGTTACGAGACCACGACCCGGTCGTTCGTCAACATCATCGCGACGCCCAAGGGCGGTACGCACCAGCAGGGCTTCGATCAGGAGCTGCTGAAGGTGCTGCGCGCACAGGTGGAGCAGAACGCCCGTCGCCTCAAGGTCGGCAACGACAAGCTCGAGAAGGACGACGTGCTCGCCGGGCTCACGGCCGTGCTCACGGTCAACGTGCCCGAACCGCAGTTCGAGGGGCAGACCAAGGAGGTGCTCGGCACGCCCGCCGTGCGCCAGATCGTGGCCCAGGTGATCCGCAAGGATCTCGCGGCTCGTTTCAGCTCGACGAAGCGCGACGACAAGAGTCAGGCGACGCAGCTGCTCGACAAGATCGTCGCCGAGATGAAGGCCCGCGTCTCGGCGCGCGCCCACAAGGAGACGCAGCGTCGGAAGAACGCTCTCGAGTCGTCGACGCTGCCGACCAAGCTCGTCGATTGCCGTACGAACGAGGTCGAGCGCAGCGAACTCTTCATCGTCGAGGGCGACTCGGCCCTGGGGACGGCGAAGAACGCGCGCAACAGCGAGTACCAGGCGCTGCTCCCCATCCGCGGCAAGATCCTCAACGTGCAGAAGGCGTCGATCGGCGACATGCTGTCGAACGCGGAGTGCGCATCGATCATCCAGGTGATCGGTGCTGGCTCGGGGCGCAGCTTCGACATCGACGCCGCGAGGTACGGCAAGGTGATCCTGATGAGCGATGCCGACGTCGACGGCGCCCACATCCGCACCCTGCTGCTCACCCTCTTCTTCCGCTACATGCGGCCGCTCATCGAGCACGGTCGTGTGTTCGCCGCAGTGCCGCCGCTGCACCGTGTCGTGGTCATGAACCCGGGCTCCAAGCCGAACGAGACGATCTACACGTACAGCGAGCAGGAGATGCACGCGTTGCTGGCCAAGCTCCGCAAGGCCGGCAAGCGCTGGCAGGAGCCGATCCAGCGGTACAAGGGTCTCGGTGAGATGGATGCCGAGCAGTTGGCGAACACCACGATGGACCGCTCGGGGCGTCTGCTCCGACGCGTGCGCATGGAGGATGCCGAAGCCGCCGGTCGTGTCTTCGAACTGTTGATGGGCAACGAGGTCGCTCCGCGTCGCGAGTTCATCATCGACTCCTCCGACCGTCTGTCGCGCGAGGCGATCGACGCCTAGGTCGCGTTTCCGCGAACAAGGCTCATCGAGAGGGGCCGACCTCGTCCGTTCGACCTGCGTCCGCGCGGAACACGACGCGAGCGATCAATGCGGCACCACCGAGGAGGCAGAGCAACGCGAGGCCCCAGACAACGAAGCCGAGCCACGGATTCGGATCGATCCACGCCTGAGCCTCGTCCGTTCCCTTGGCGAGCATCCAGGCGAGAAAGACTCCCATGAGAACGCTGCCCGCAAGAATGAGTCCGATCTTCTTTCCCACCCTCCGAGGCTACCCGAGAGGCCGCGCCGCGATGCGATGAGCGCGGTGGAGATCGGGCCAGCGTGCGTCCGATACTGCCGACGGCACCGTCCGTCGGCTGACTCGAGGCGTCGCGTCGCTCCACGTCGCGAGTTCATCATCGACTCCTCCGACCGTCCGTCGCGCGAGGCGATCGACGCCGAGATCGTCATAGGGTCGGAGCATGAGCGCTCTCGACCGACGTCTCGACCGGCCCGGAGCCATGATCGCTTTCGCCGATGGCGGGGGAGACGGGCACCCGGTGCTGCTCCTGCACGGTGCCGGGATGGACCACACCATGTTCGACGCGCAGGCGGAGACTCTCACAGCTGCCGGCCTGCGCGTGCTGCGTGCGGACCTCCGCGGGCATGGGGAGTCCTCCCTCGACGAGGGGGCGCGGTTCTCGGCGGACGCAGCCCTCGGCGACATCGCGGCCCTGCTGGCGGAGCGCCGGATCGACCGAGCCGTCATCGTCGGCCATTCGCTCGGCGGCAACCTCGCCCAGGCGTACGCGGCCGCCCAGCCCGACCGGGTCAGCGGAGTGATCGTGATGGATGCGAGTTGGAACGCGGGACCGCTGTCGAGTGTCGAACGCCTCGCTCTTCGTCTCGCCGCTCCGATGCTCGCTCTGGTGCCGTCTCGTCGATTGCCGGGGATGATGGCGCGTGCCTCGGCCGTGTCGGCATCCGCGATCGCGCGCACCGAGGAGACGTTCGCCCGGATGCCGAAGCCGGTCTTCCTCGATGTCTGGCGCGCGACGGTATCCCTGGTCGCGCCCGAGCCGGCCTATCGCTCGCCGGTGCCCCTCGGACTGATTCGCGGGGCCGAGGATCGGACGGGCAACATCGCCGCAGCCATGCCGCGATGGGCGGATGTCGAGGAGATCGCCGAGTACGTCATTCCCGACGCCGGACACGTCGTCACCTGGGATGCGCCGGACGAGACGTCCGCCGCACTCCTGGGTATCCTCGCCGAGGACCGCTTCGTCGCCGCGATGCGATGAGCGCGGTGGAGGTCAGACCAGCGTGCGTCCGATACTGCCGATGACACCGTCCGTCGGCTGCCCCGAGGCATCGCGTCGAGCTCCGGACTCGGGCAGCTTCCGCACGGCGCCGGTGGGGTCGACGGCCTGCGCGGGGCTGGCCCCGACCCAGGCCACCGTCAGCCGGTCCTCACCCTTCAGGAAGGCGTGCGCGCGCACGCCGCCCGTGGCGCGGCCCTTCGCCGGGTACTCCTCGAACGACGACACCTTCGCGCGCCCCGCATCGGTGCCGGGAAGGATGCTGTCGGAGCCCGAGACCGTCGCCACGACGGCATCCGATCCCGCGCCGACGACGCCGAAGAAGAGCACGGATGCTCCCGCCCCGAGCTTCACGCCGGCCATGCCGCCTGCGGGGGCGCCCTGCGGGCGCACGGCCGAGGCCGAGAACCGCAGCAGTTGGGCGTCGGTGGTGATGAACACCACCTCGGAGTCGTCGGGTGCGTCCGCGGCACCCACGACGGAGTCCCCGGCCTTCATCCCGATGACCTCGACGTCCGGACGCACCGGAATCGAGGTCGGGACGATGCGCTTCACCGTTCCCTGCGCCGTCCCCAGCGCGATCGGGGTCTCGCTGTCGAAGCGGACGAATCCGAGGATGCGTTCCCCGCGGGTGGTGATCCCAAGGTAGTCGCGCAGCGGCGTGCCTGCGGCGAGCTGCACCGAGCTGGACGGCACCGAGGGCAGGTCGACGGGGGAGAAGCGCACCACGCGCCCGGCACTCGTCAGCGCGCCGATCTCCGCCCGCACCGTCGTCTCGACCGTCGCGAGGATCGCATCGTGCTTGCTGCGGCGCGCGGGAACCGTGAGCTCCTGTCCGTCGACGAGGTCGACCCGCACCGCGCGCCCGGTCGTCGACAGCACGAGGACGGTCGGCGCATCCGCGATCTGCAGGTCGACGGCGCCCTTCGTCGCGCGGGGCTTCGGCGGTGCGGCGTTCATGAGCAGCGTGCGGCGGGGGGTGCCGTAGGCGTCCGCGGCGGCGTCGAGTTCGGTGGCGACCGCCCGACGCAGCAGCGCGTCGCTGCCGAGGAGCTCGCGGAGCGCCGCGATGTCGGCGAGGAGCGCATCGCGCTCGGCTTCGAGTTCGATCCGCGAGAACTTGGTGAGTCGACGCAGTCGAAGCTCGAGGATGTACTCGGCCTGGAGCTCGCTGAGATCGAACACGTCGCGCAGCTTGGTGCGGGCCTGCTCGGAGTCGTCGGACGATCGGATGACCTGGATGACCTCGTCGATGTCGAGGATCGCGATCAGGAGGCCCTCGACGAGGTGCAGGCGCTCTTCGCGCCGCGCCAGACGGTAGCGGCTCCGGCGGGTGATGACCTCGAGCCGGTGGGCCACGTAGACGCTGAGCATCTCCTTGAGGCCGAGCGTGCGGGGCTGGCCGTCGACGAGGGCGACGTTGTTGATGTTGAACGAGTCCTCGAGCGGGGTCAGGCGATAGAGCTGCTCGAGCACGGCGTTCGGATCGAACCCGGTCTTGATGCCGATCGCGACGCGCAGGCCGTGGTTGCGGTCGGTGAGGTCGGTGACGTCGCTGATGCCCTGGAGCTTCTTGGCCTGGACGGCATCGCGGATCTTCTCGATCAGCCGCTCGGGGCCGACCATGTAGGGCAGCTCCGAGACGATGATGCCGGTGCGACGCGGGCCCAGGGGCTCGATCGAGACCTTCCCGCGCACCTTGAGCGCGCCGCGACCAGTCGTGTAGGCGTCCTTCACACCGTCGAGGCCCATGAGGACTCCGCCGGACGGGAAGTCCGGTCCCGGCACGTACTCCATGAGCTCTTCGGTCGTGGCGTCCGGGTTCTCGAGCAGGTGCGTCGCGGCGGCCACGACCTCGATCAGGTTGTGCGGCGCCATGTTGGTCGCCATACCCACGGCGATACCGCTCGCGCCGTTGACCAGGAGGTTGGGGAACGCGGCGGGCAGCACGGCCGGCTGCTGGAACTGGCCGTCGTAGTTGGGGATGAAGTCGACGACGTCTTCATCGAGGTTCTCGGTGAGGGCGAGGGCGGAAGCGGCGAGGCGCGCCTCCGTGTAGCGGGCGGCCGCGGGCCCGTCGTCCAGGGAGCCGAAGTTGCCGTGCCCGTCGACGAGCGGCACGCGGAGCGCGAAGTCCTGGGCGAGACGCACCAGCGCGTCGTAGATCGCCGAGTCACCGTGCGGGTGCAGCTTTCCCATCACCTCGCCGACGACACGGGCGCTCTTGACGTGTCCGCGGTCGGGGCGCAGCCCCATCTCGGCCATCTGGTACAGGATTCGGCGCTGCACCGGCTTGAGGCCGTCGCGGGCGTCGGGGAGGGCGCGCGAGTAGATCACGGAGTACGCGTACTCGAGGAAGGACCCCTGCATCTCGCTGGAGAGATCGATGTCCTGGATGCGCTCCTCGACGGGCTCGGGCGGCGGCGTTTTCGGCATGGGGTTCCTGAGGGCGTGCGGGAGCCTGTGTCAGACTGGCTCGGGTGTCCCTCATGCTACCGTCCGAGTCCGCGTCAGCCCGGAGCATCGTCGGGGTGGCGGACGACGTGTTCTCCGCGCTGAGCGGCGATGCCGGGCGTCTTCCCCGAGCGGCGTCGGTCGTGCTCGTCGTGATCGACGGACTCGGTGCCATCGGACTGCGCGCGCACGCCGGTCATGCGCGCAACCTGACGGCGCAGATGACCAAGCGCGACGTCGCGACATCGGTGTTCCCCTCGACGACCGCCTCCGCATTGACGAGCATCCTCACCGGTGTCTGGCCGGGCGAGCACGGTCTGATGGGCTACCGCGTCGTCGACCCGGATCGTGACCTGCTCGTCAATCAGCTCACGGGATGGGAGAGCGAGGGGCTCGACCCCGCGACCTGGCAGATGGCTCCGACGATCTTCGAGCGTGCGGCAGCGACCGGGCACGGGGCGTTCGCGGTCGGACTCGCCGCCTATGCGCAGAGCGGATTCACCCGCGCGACGATGCGCGGCGCCGCCTTCGCTGCGGAGGCGCGTGCGGCCGACCGCGTGCGTCTCGCCTACGCCCTCGCCGAACAGAACCCCGGTTCCCTGGTCTACTGCTACCTGCCCGAGGTCGACAAGGCGGGGCACAAGCACGGGATGGCCTCCGCGGAGTGGCTGGCCGCGCTCGAGGACGTCGATGCCGCACTCTCCGCGCGCGTGCCGTCCGGCGTGGGAGTGCTGGTCACGTCGGATCACGGCATGATCGATGTTCCCGAACGGCGGCAGATCGTTCTCGACGAGGCTCATCTGACGGGTATCCGGCACGTCGGGGGAGAGCCGCGCATGGTCCACGCCTATCTCGACCCCGCAGCCGACCCCGAGGAGGTCATCGCCCGGTGGCGCTCCGACCTCGCGGGCCTCGCCGACGTCGCCTCACGGGATGAGGCGATCGCCGCGGGCCTGTTCGGACCGCGGGTCGCGGATGCCGCGGCGGCGCGCATCGGCGACCTGCTCGCCGTCCCGCGGGGGAACGGGGCGATCTACGACGGCACTGCCGCCGATCAACGCGGTCGCGGCATGGTGGGACAGCACGGCGGACTCACTCCCGAGGAGCGTCAGGTTCCGCTGATCGGGCTCGGTGCGTTCGCGCACTGAACCCACGAGCGTCACTCGTCGGTGCGCGCTCCGAAGACGATCTCGTCCCAGGAGGGCATCGCGTTCCGGCGCCGCTTCCGCGAGGAGGATTCGTTCGAATCGGAGGAGTCGCGCGGGGACGGGGGAGCATCCGTGCGGGGCTCGTCGGACTGCTCCGGCTCGAAGGCGTCCTCGAAGAGCGCGATCAGGTTGCGATCCGGCTCGTCGTCGGTGGTTGCGGCCGGCGGGCTCTGCTCGGCAGTCGGTGCGTCGTCGATGGCCGGCGAAGCCTCGCGCTGTCCGCGGCGACGACGGAGCGCCTCCAGCAGATCGGCCGTCTCAGGATTCGTGCTCTGCGTCTCGGGCGCGCGATTGATCGCCGCGGCCTGCGCCGCCGCGTTCGATCGTTCGGGAGCGGACGGCTCCTCGACGGAGACCTCGGGGGCCGGCACGAGACGCGGGCCGAACGCTCCGGAGTCGAACCGGCTGTCGTCCTTGTAGGGCGAGGAGGTGCGGTCGGACTCCACGGCGCGCAGACGCGGGATGAGCCCGTCGGGGAGGGACCCCTGGCGGGAGAGCTGGGTGGCGTCGGCGTTCAGGGGCGACAGAGCGCTGCGGCGGGGATCGAAGCTCCACCGCGCGTCGTGATCGACCTCGTTCGCCGTGAACTCCAGCTTGATGATCCAGCCGGACTCCTCCTTCCAGCTCGCCCAACGCTCGGCGGTCGCCGCGACGTCGGAGAGCTTGGCGCGGATGGCCGTGCCGAACGTGGGCTGCGCGTCGGGTTCGACTTCGCTGCCGATCAGCACGGGGACAGCGAGCGCCTGTCCGATGACGTGCTCGCGCTCGGCGAGCACAGGCGCCTCGAAGCGCACGACGTCGTCGACGCTGATTCCGAGCAGCGCGGACACCTCGGATGCCGTGAGACCGGCGCGGATCTGCGCCTGGATGTCGCGCGGGCTGGCGGCGAGCTTCTGGGCGGCCGGTTCGGCCTGCCGGGTCGCCCTGCGCAGCTCGCGCTGCAGCACGTCGTCGATGGCCAGCGCGAACCGCTCGCCAGACTCGGTCGCGAGCACGAGGACTCCTGCCTCGGTGCCGACGATGGTGACGTTTTCCATGCGAATGCCCCTCTGATGGGTGTGCATTCATGGTGTCACGCGTGGCCCGGTCCGGGCGGGAATACCGTGGGCGCGCCGCGAGTTTGCTCTGTCGATCGCACCGGCATTTGCGAAATGCCTCTCGGTCATGCAAACTATGGCCGCCGAATACCCGACGGCGCACCACCACTCGCACCATGAATGTGGAGATCTAACCGCATGGCAACCGACTACGACGCCCCCCGTAAGAGCGAAGACGACTCCGAGTCGATCGAAGCCCTGAAGGAGCGCGTTCCCGACAAGCTCTCCGGATCGACCGGAGACGAGGACGCCGACAACCCGTCCAGCTTCGACCTCCCCGGGGCCGACCTCTCCGACCTCGAACTGGACGTCGTCGTGCTGCCCGCGCAGCAGGACGAGTTCACGTGCATGAGCTGTTTCCTCGTGAAGCACCGCTCGCAGCTCGACCACGAAGAGGCCGCAGGCCCGATCTGCAAGGAATGCGCGGCCTGACGGCTCAGCGCGACGAATCACGCGCCCCGACCCTCGCGGTCAGGGGCGCGTTGTCGTCTGTGCGTGGTACTCCATCGCGGGCGGCGCGCTCAGCGCTGCGCGGTGCGGATGGCCGCGGCGAGGCGGTCGGGAGTGCGGGTCGAGACCGTCCAGGCGGTCACCGGGTCGGCGGGATCGTCGTTCGGGACGACCACGATGCCGTCGATGCCGCCGCGGATCAGGTGCCATCCGCGAGCGGGCAGTCCCGTTCCTCGGGCGTCCTTCGCATCATTGCCCGTGAGCGCGAGTGGAGCACCCAGGTGGGCGACGTCGATGTGTGCACGGCCGGCTCGGAGCACCCCGTCCTCGACCGAGACGACCGGGGTGATGAGGATGAAAAGCGCCACGAGGAGCGCCGAGACGACTGCTCCGGCGACGAGCGCGATCGTCGCGCCGACCGGGACGAAGATGAGCGCCACCATGGGGCCGGCGAGCGCGACCGTGACCAGGAGCCACAGGCTCGGCGAGAGCCGCTCGCGGTAGCGCGATCGTGCGTCGGTGGTGGGGTTCTGCATTAGCCTCATGGGGTGACCGATTCCGTTGATGTCCCCATTATCGCCGCTCAGCCGCCGGTCTATGCGCATCCCGGCGATGCCGGCGCGGACCTGACGGCCGCGGAGGCCGTGCACCTCGAGCCGGGCGAGCGCGCGCTGGTGGCCACGGGTGTGCGCATCGCGCTGCCGGACGGCTACGCCGCCTTCGTCGTGCCGCGCAGCGGACTCGCAGCGAAGCACGGCATCTCGATCGTGAACTCGCCGGGAACCGTCGACGCGGGCTACCGGGGTGAGATCAAGGTGAGTCTGATCAACACCGACACCCGGAGCGCGTACGATGTGGCGGTCGGCGATCGTATCGCGCAGCTGATCATCATGCCGGTGACGCGTGCCGTGTTCCACCCGGTTGACGAACTGCCCGAGAGCGTTCGAGGCGAGGGCGGATTCGGATCCACCGGATATCAGGCAGGGAAGAGCAATGACTGACAACACCCCCACTCCCCAGGAGTCCGCACCGCTGAACCGTGCCGTCGACGGCCCGTTCGACGACTCCGAGGCGAATCCGGTCCGGCCCTACATCGACCTCGGCGGCATCAAGATCCTGCCGCGCGAGGGCCTCAACCTCCGCCTCGAGGTCGAGGAGCAGTCCAAGCGCATCGTCGCCGTCGGTCTCGACTACGCGGATTCCTCGCTGCAGGTGCAGCCTTTCGCGGCGCCTCGCTCCGGCGGACTCTGGGACGAGACCCGGGTCCAGCTCCGCGACCAGGTCAAGGCCCAGGGCGGCCGCGTTGAAGAGCGCGAAGGCTCTCTCGGCAAGGAGCTGCTGGCGGAGGTGCCCGCCGCCGCGAACGAGGGCAGCGGGCTCCGCCTCGCGCGCTTCATCGGAATCGACGGTCCGCGGTGGTTCCTGCGCGGCGTGATCGGCGGTGCCGCGGCATCCGACCCCGACGCCGCCGCGAAGGTCGAGGATCTCTTCCGTTCGATCGTCGTCGTGCGCGGCGGCTCGCCCATGCCGCCTCGCGACCTCATTCCGCTGAAGATGCCGGCCACGCCGGGATCGGCGTGAGCGGGGCGGCCCCGCAGGGCGACCGCGAGCAGTCGGCCTCGGAGATCCTCGGCGCGGCGCTCAGCGGAGCGGCGCGCCGCGCCGGTGTCGACCCCGCCGAGGGTGCGAACACGCACACGGTCGTCTGGTCGGCGATCGGCGGATGGCGCGGGATCCTCGAGTCCGTCCTGCCCAGTCTGGCGTTCGTCGTTCTGTTCACGATCCGCCCCGAGCCGCTCATCCTCGCCCTCGGGGTGTCGGTGGGGCTCGCTGCCGTGTTCACGATCGTCCGTCTCGTGCAGAAGTCGCCGCCGTCCGCGGCGATCGGCGGGCTGGTGGCCGCGGGTGCGGCCGCCGCGCTGGCGCTGATCACCGGGCGCGGGCAGGACAACTTCGTGCCCGGGCTGATCACGAACGCCGCGTACGGCACGGTCCTGCTCGTCACCGCACTCGTCGGCTGGTCGCTCATCGGCATCGCCGCGGGCTTCCTCATGGGGGAGGGGATGGCGTGGCGTCAGGATCGTCGCAAGCGTCGCGCGTTCCTCTGGCTCGGCGTGGCCTGGTCGGCCCTCTTCTTCGCGCGCCTCGCCGTGCAGCTCCCGCTGTACCTCGCGGGCGAGGTGACGGCGCTGGGCACGCTCAAGCTGATCATGGGGCTGCCGCTGTTCGCCCCGATGGTCGCCGTGACGTGGCTCGTCGTGCGCGCGCTGTACCCGCCGGAGAAGCGCGAGGCGCAGGCGGCGGAGACGACGTCCGAGGCGTGATAGATTTATCTTGACATCAAGATAAATTGCAGGGCTTCTGCCTGGAGGGTCGAAGGCGCAGACTGGTTAGGTCCGCCTTGCTAGCCCCGGCCCCTCCCAGGCGAGCAAGATGGAATCGCCTGTCGCTTCCATCAGATCAGAAGGAGACGGAATCGTGTCCACGGTGAACAGCTTCGGTGCCCAGAGCACCCTGACGGTCGGCAGCACCGACTACGAGATCTTCCGCATCGACACGGTGCCCGGTTTCGACAAGCTCCCCTTCAGCCTCAAGGTGCTGCTGGAGAACCTCCTTCGCACCGAGGACGGCGCGAACGTCACGAAGGCGCAGATCGAGGCGCTCGGATCGTGGGATGCCGCGGCCGAGCCGAACACCGAGATCCAGTTCACGCCGGCGCGCGTCGTGATGCAGGACTTCACCGGTGTGCCCTGCATCGTCGACCTCGCCACGATGCGCGAGGCCGTCACGGCCCTGGGCGGCGATGCGAACAAGATCAACCCGCTCTCGCCGGCCGAGATGGTCATCGACCACTCGGTGATCGCCGACCTGTTCGGCTCCGAGAACGCCCTCGAGCGCAACGTCGAGATCGAGTACGAGCGCAACGGCGAGCGCTACCAGTTCCTCCGCTGGGGTCAGACGGCCTTCAGCGATTTCAAGGTCGTGCCGCCCGGAACGGGCATCGTGCACCAGGTGAACATCGAGCACCTGGCGAAGGTCATCTACGACCGCGAGGTGGGCGGCGTGCTGCGCGCGTACCCCGACACGTGCGTCGGCACCGACTCGCACACCACGATGGTCAACGGTCTCGGCGTGCTCGGCTGGGGCGTCGGCGGTATCGAGGCCGAGGCCGCGATGCTCGGTCAGCCCGTGTCGATGCTCATCCCGCGCGTCGTCGGCTTCAAGCTCAGCGGTGAGATCCCCGCCGGCGTCACGGCGACCGACGTCGTCCTCACGATCACCGACCAGCTGCGCAAGCACGGCGTCGTCGGCAAGTTCGTCGAGTTCTACGGCGAGGGCGTGGCCTCCGTGCCGCTCGCCAACCGCGCCACGATCGGCAACATGAGCCCCGAGTTCGGGTCGACCGCCGCGATCTTCCCGATCGACGACGTCACGCTCGACTACCTGCGCCTCACGGGCCGCAGCGAAGAGGCCGTCGCGCTCGTCGAGGCGTACGCCAAGACGCAGAAGCTGTGGCACGACCCCTCGCAGGAGCCCGTGTTCAGCGAGTACCTCGAGCTCGACCTCGCGACCGTCGTCCCGTCGATCGCCGGCCCGAAGCGCCCGCAGGACCGCATCCTCCTGTCGGAGGCCAAGTCGCAGTTCGAGCAGGACATCCTCGGATACGCGACCCCGTCGACCTCCGACTCGATCGTCGACCTCGAGTCCAAGCACTCGTTCCCGGCGTCCGACCCCGGTCAGGCCCCCGGCGACGAGGAGCCGACCACGCGTCCGGTCCACATCAACAGCGGAGCACCGGCGAACGCCTCCAAGCCGGTTCCGGTGACGACCCCCGACGGCGAGAAGTACATCCTCGACAACGGTGCCGTCACGCTCGCGGCCATCACCTCGTGCACCAACACGTCGAACCCGTCGGTCATGATCGCCGCCGGTCTCGTCGCACGCAAGGCGCTCGAGAAGGGTCTCAAGCAGAAGCCGTGGGTCAAGACCACGCTCGGCCCCGGTTCGAAGGTCGTCACCGACTACTACGAGAAGTCCGGTCTCGACAAGGACCTCGAGGGTCTCGGCTTCTACACCGTCGGCTACGGCTGCACGATCTGCATCGGAAACTCCGGTCCGCTGATCGAGGAGGTCTCCGAGGCCATCAACTCGCACGACCTGGCCGTCACCGCGGTGCTCTCGGGCAACCGCAACTTCGAAGGTCGCATCAGCCCCGACGTGAAGATGAACTACCTCGCGAGCCCGCCGCTCGTGATCGCCTACGCGCTGGCCGGCTCGATGCACTTCGACTTCGAGAACGACTCCCTGGGCAAGGGCAGTGACGGCAACGACGTCTTCCTCAAGGACATCTGGCCGTCGCCCGACGAGGTGCAGGAGATCGTCGACTCGTCGATCTCGCGCGAGCAGTTCATCAAGCAGTACGCGACCGTGTTCGACGGTGACGAGCGCTGGCGCAGCCTGCCCACTCCCGAAGACGCGATCTTCCAGTGGGACGAGGACTCGACCTACGTGCGCAAGGCGCCGTACTTCGAGGGCATGACGATGGAGCTCACCCCGGTGAAGGACATCCAGGGTGCTCGTGTCATGGCGACCCTCGGCGACTCGGTCACCACCGACCACATCTCGCCCGCCGGAAACATCAAGCCGGGCACGCCGGCCGCGCAGTACCTGACCGAGCACGGCGTCGACCGCAAGGACTTCAACTCCTTCGGCTCGCGCCGCGGAAACCACGAGGTGATGATCCGCGGTACGTTCGCGAACATCCGCCTGAAGAACCTCATGGTGTCGGCGGTCAACGACGGTGCCGTGGTCGAGGGTGGTTTCACCCGCGACTTCACGCAGCCGGGCGGCCCGCAGTCGTACATCTACGACGCCAGCATGAACTACCAGGAGCAGGGCACCCCCCTCGTCATCTTCGGTGGCAAGGAGTACGGTTCCGGCTCGTCGCGCGACTGGGCGGCGAAGGGCACCAGCCTGCTGGGCGTCAAGGCGGTCATCACCGAGAGCTTCGAGCGCATCCACCGCTCGAACCTGATCGGCATGGGCGTCGTCCCGCTGCAGTTCCCCGCCGGTGAGAGCTGGGAGTCGCTGGGCCTCGACGGCACCGAGATCGTCTCGATCGAGGGCCTGGAAGAACTCAACAACGGTGTGACCCCCAAGACGGTGCGCGTCACGGCCACGCCGAGCGAGCACTCGCCCGAGGGCAAGCAGGCCATCGAGTTCGACGCGGTCGTGCGCATCGACACCCCCGGTGAGGCGGACTACTACCGCAACGGCGGCATCCTGCAGTACGTTCTGCGTTCGCTCGTCTGAGCACTCCGACAGGGGACCCGGCGCATCGTAGCCGGGTCCCCTTCGTCATGCCAGGGGGTGCGCCTCCCGGGGGATTCTCCGGGGTTGGCGGTACCATCGATGAGGCCCCGGATACCGAGTCCGCGACCGACGACACAGCAGGTGAGGAGGTGCCGATGCCCATTCTTCCGAGCATCTCAGGGCCCAGGGACCTCGACGGTCTGAGCGCCGAGCAGTTGGCCGATCTGGCGCAGGAGATCCGCGATTTCCTCGTCGAGAACGTCTCCCGCACGGGCGGGCATCTCGGTCCGAACCTCGGCGTCGTCGAGCTGACGATCGCGCTGCACCGCACGTTCTCCTCGCCGGACGATCCGTTCATCTTCGACACCGGACACCAGTCGTACGTGCACAAGCTGCTCACCGGGCGCCAGGACTTCTCGGGTCTCCGCGTGCGCGGCGGTCTCGCCGGCTATCCGCAACGCGGAGAGAGCCCGCACGACGTCGTGGAGTCCTCGCACGCGTCCAGTTCGCTGAGCTGGGCAGACGGCGTCTCCCGCGCCCTCACGGCCACCGGACGCGCCGACCGCCATGTGGTGGCGGTCGTCGGCGACGGGTCGCTCACGGGGGGCATGACCTGGGAAGCGCTCAACAACATCTCCGACGACAACGACCGCAACCTCGTGATCGTCGTCAACGACAACGGGCGCTCCTACGCCCCGACCATCGGCGGCATGTCGCGCTTCCTCAACCGCGTGCGCACCGCCGCCGCGTACAAGGACCTGCACCACAAGTCCGATCGGCTCTTCCGCGCCTTCGGTCCCGTGGGGCGCGCCGTGTTCCGCGGCGTCCGCGGCGGAACGCACGGCTTCCTCTCGCGCTTCACGAACAACGAGGCCCTGTACTCGAACCTCGATATCAAGTACCTCGGGCCCGTCGATGGGCACGACCTCCCCGCCCTCCTCGAGACCCTCGAGCTCGCGAAGTCCTACGGCGCTCCGGTGATCGTTCATGCGATCACCGAGAAGGGGCGCGGCTATCAGCCGGCGCGCGACGACGACGCCGACCAGTTCCACGCCGTCGGCAAGATCGACCCCGCGACCGGCGAGACACTCTCGTCGGGCGGTCGCGGATGGACGGATGTCTTCTCCGATGCGCTCGTCGACATCGGCTCGCGCCGCGAAGACGTCATCGGGATCACGGCCGCGATGCTCCGCCCCACCGGTCTGGCGCCGTTCGCCGAGCGATTCCCCGAGCGCGTGTACGACGTCGGTATCGCCGAGCAGCACGCCGTCGCGTCAGCGGCTGGTCTCGCATACGGGGGACTCCACCCCGTGGTCGCGGTGTACGCGACCTTCATGGGGCGTGCGTTCGACCAGGTGCTCATGGACGTCGCGCTGCACCGCGCAGGCGTGACGTTCGTGCTCGACCGTGCCGGGGTGACCGGTCCCGACGGGCCCAGCCATCACGGCATGTGGGATCTGGCGATGCTGCAGATCGTGCCCCACATCCGTATCGCGGCTCCGCGCGACGGCGTCCGGCTCACGGAGGCGCTGGAAGAGGCCGTCCTGGTCGACGACGCGCCCACGGTCATCCGCTTCCCGAAGGGCGAGGTCGCCGCCGAACTGCCCGCGCTCGACCGCCTCCACGACGGCGTGGACGTGCTCGCGCGAGGCGAGAGCGAAGACGTGCTGATCGTGGCGATCGGCCCGTTCGCGGCGATGGCCATGGACGTGGCGGAGCGGTTGCGCGCCCAGGGGATCGGAGCGACGGTGATCGATCCGCGCTGGGCGATCCCGGTGCAGCCGTCGATCGTCGCTCTGGCGGCACGTCATCGTCTCGTCATCACGATGGAGGACGGCATCCGCGTCGGCGGGATCGGCACGCGCGTGCGTCAGGTGCTGCGCGAGGCAGGAATCGATACGGCGGTCGACGAGCTCGGTCTGCCCGACGAGTTC
The DNA here is from genome assembly GCF_037149655.1 of Microbacterium sp. USHLN272. Lineage (NCBI taxonomy): Bacteria > Bacillati > Actinomycetota > Actinomycetes > Micrococcales > Microbacteriaceae > Microbacterium > Microbacterium sp. USHLN272. The sequence continues at coordinate 389,642 of NZ_JBBCRA010000001.1, forward strand.
CTCGACCACGCCTCACGGGAGCAGATCCTGGCGGACGCCGGTCTCACCGCGTCGAAGATCGCGCAGGACGTCGTCGCGCAGGTGTTGGGAACACGTATCCCCGTCGCACGGAGCGCCGGGGAGACCGGCACGATCGACCTCCCGCTGCACGAGAAGCGCTGACACCCGCGCTGATCAGTTGAGCGCGTGGAGCGCGGCGACCGCCTGCGCGTCGCGATCGGTGTCGCGGAGCGCCGTCGACAGCAGGTAGCCGTCGGTGAGCGCATCGCCGGTGACCATGACGCGCACGAGCTCGACGCCGCAGGCTCGCCGTACCTCGTCGGCACTCGCGGCGATGACTCGGGTGTTGATCTCGTCGTTGTGCGGGAGTTCCGCACCGTCGAAGCCGCGGATCACGTCACGCAAGGCTGCGCCGACGATGTTCGACGCGCGCTCTTTCACGTTCACGACGTCGAGCTCGAACACCCGGAGATCGCGGCCGGTGGGGATCGGTCTCCACTCGAACGACGCGTGGACGCGATGTTGGTGCCCCTTCGCTCCCGTCATCTCGCGGGCGGGCAGGTCGGTCGCGCGGCAACGCACGTCGACGAGCCTGTACCAGTAGAACAGCGGGAACGCGCCGTGCGACCCGGGATGGAGCACGACCACTTCGCCGACAGCACCGCCGCGACTGCTCGGACGCCGCTGCGGGCGGTTCCGGATGATCGGCTTGCCGTTGCGGGTGCGGATCGCTGCCCAGCCCTCGTCCACCGTCACGATGAAGATCTTCAGGAGCGCCGGAACGACCAGCAGGATCGTGAGGATCGCGGTCCCGGTCTTGAGCAGACCCGAGAGTCCCTTGCCACCCAGCATCGAGAGGAGCATGTCCATGCACACCACTGTGCCCCCTCGTCCGCGATCGGAGTGCCGTGAACGGGCGTGAGGGCGCGCTGTTCATGCGCTGTTCGGTGCGTGTTCGCCCGACCGCCGCTGGACGGATACGAGACAGGGTCGGAACGACCGACCGTCAGCCGAGCGCGTGGAGAACGACGGAGGGGGCCGTGCGCGCTGCACGACCCCCTCCGCTGCGCGTGATCAGCGGTTCTCGACGCCCCGGATCTGCGGGGTGTGGAACGATCCTCCGAAGGCACGATCCGACGCGCCCTCCCGGTCGAGGTACGGCGAGGCGCCGCCGTCGATGAACGGCCAGCCCGCGCCGAGGATCAGGCAGAGATCGATGTCCTCCACCTCCGGGACGACGCCCTCGTCGAGCATCCGCTTGATCTCGTCGGCCAGGCCGTCCTGCACGCGCTGCAGGATCGTCGCGGCCGATGCCGGCGTGGAACCGACGGCGGGCTTCAGCAGCTTCTCGGCTTGCTTCGTCCAGCCGGTGACCCGGCCGCCCTTGTCCTTCTCGACGATCGCGTCCAGCTCTGCGAGGGCGTGGAAGTTCTCGTTCGCGTAGAAACGCTCGGGGAATGCCGTCGCCATCGTGTCCTGGACGTGCGCGGCGACCTTCCAGCCGACGAGGTCGATCAACTGGAACGGACCCATCGGCAGGCCGAGCGGACCGAACGCCTTCTCGACGTCGACGATCGGGGTGCCCTCGTGCACGGCGCGGGCCGCTTCCCCCATGACCTTCGCCAGCAGGCGGTTCACGACGAATCCGGGAGCGTCGGCGGTGAGCACCGCGTTCTTGCCGAGATTGCGAGCGACCACGAAGGCCGTCGACAGCGCGGCATCCGACGTGCTCGGCGTCTTCACGATCTCGATCAGCGGCATGACCGCGACCGGGTTGAAGAAGTGGAAGCCGACGAGACGCTCCGGGTGCTCCAGCTTCGCGCCGATCTCCGCGACCGACAGCGACGAGGTGTTCGTCGCCAGGATCGCATCCTCGGCGATGATCTTCTCGATCTCGCCGAACACCTGCTGCTTGACGCCGACCTCTTCGAACACGGCCTCGATCACGAAATCGCAGTCCGCGTAGAGGCTCTTGTCGGTGGTGCCGGTGACCAGCGCGCGCAGCTTGTTCGCGGAGTCCGCGTCGAGGCGGCCCTTGGCCTCGAGCTTGCCGATCTCCTCGTGGATGTACGCCACGCCCTTGTCGACGCGCGCCTGGTCCAGGTCGGTGATGAGCACCGGCACCTGCAGTTTGCGCACGAACAGCAGGGCGAACTGGCTGGCCATGAGGCCGGCCCCGATGATGCCGACCTTGGTGACCTTCTTGGCGAGGGCCTTGTCCGGCGCGCCGACGGGGCGCTTCGCACGCTTCTGAACGAGGTCGAACGCGTACATGGATGCCGCGAACTGGTCACCCGTGACGAGATCGGCGAGGGCCTCGTCCTCACGGGCGAACCCCTCGGCCTTGGTGCCGCTCTTGGCCTTGTCGAGCAGATCGAGCGCCGCATAGGGCGACTTCGGCACGGTGCCGATCTTGGACTCGAGCATGCCGCGCGCCATCTTGATCGCGATCGGCCACTTGGTGAGCCGCTCGAGCTTGCCGGGCTCGTTCTTCCGCTCGACCTTCTTGCCGCCGAGGACCGCGTCGGCCCAGGCCAGTGAGTTCTCGAGGTAGTTCGCCGCGGGGAAGATCGCGTCGAAGATGCCGAGATCGAACGCCTGCTGCGGCTTGAGCATCCGATTCTGCTTGAGCGGGTTCGAGATGACGACCTCGAGCGCGTTCTCGATGCCGATCAGGTTCGGCAGCAGGTAGGCGCCACCCCAACCGGGGATGATGCCGAGGAAGACCTCGGGCAGCGCGACCGCCGCGGCAGAGGAGTCGACCGTGCGGTAGGTCGAGTTCAACGCGATCTCGAGTCCGCCTCCCAGCGCGAGACCGTTCACGAAGGCGAACGAGGGCACGCCGAGCTCGCCGAACTTGCCCAGCACCTTGTGGCCGAGCTGCGCGATGAGCCGGGCGTTGTCGTGCGATCCGACCTTGCCGATGTCGGAGAGATCCGCGCCCGCGGCGAGGATGTACTGCTTGCCCGTGATACCGACCGCCTGGATCTCTCCGGCGGCCGCTCGCGCGGCGAGAGCGTCGAGCGTCTCGCCGAGCTGCGTGAGCGTCGCGGGCCCGAGGGTGTTCGGGCGGGTGTGGTCGCGACCGTTGTCGAGCGTGATGAGCGCGAGCACCTTGCCCGACGCCAGACGGATGTCGCGGACGGGCGACTGTGTGATCACCTCGCCGTCGGTGAGCGCCCGGATCGGTGCGAAGTCGACGTTCGCGTACTGTTCGGAAACCGTGTTCGCCATGCCTGCCATCACTTCCGCTTCTTGCCGTCGTAGTGCGGGTTCTCCCAGATGACCGAACCGCCCTGTCCGAGGCCGACGCACATCGCGGTCAGGCCGTAGCGGACGTCGGGGCGCTCGGCGAACTGGGCCGCGAGCTGGATCATCAGGCGCACACCGGAGGCTGCGAGCGGGTGGCCGAGCGCGATGGCCCCGCCCCACTGGTTGACGCGGGGGTCGTCGTCCGCGATGCCGAAGTGATCGAGCAACGAGATGACCTGGATGGCGAACGCCTCGTTGAGCTCGAAGAGCCCGATGTCGGAGATCGACAGGCCGGCCTTCTTCAGCGCCTTCTCGGTCGACGGGATCGGACCGATACCCATGATCTCGGGCTGGACGCCCGCGAACGCGAACGAGACCATGCGCATCTTCGGGGCGAGACCCAGTTCCTTGACCGCGCCGCCACCGGCGAGCAGCGACATCGTCGCGCCGTCGGTGAGGGGTGAGGAGGTGCCGGCGGTGACGCGACCGTGCGAGCGGAACGGCGTCTTCAGAGCGGCCAGGTCCTCCATCGTGGTCTGGGGGCGGCGCCCTTCGTCCTCGGTCGCGAGTCCCCAGGCGCCCTCGGCATCCTTGATCGCCACCGAGACGAGGTCGGGCTGGATCTTGCCCGCGTCGTAGGCGGCCTGCACCTTGTGCTGGCTGAGCATGCCGAACCGGTCGGAGCGCTCCTTGGTGAGGTGCGGGAAACGATCGAAGATGCGCTCGGCGGTGACGCCCATGTTGAGCGCTCCGGGGTCGACCATCTTCTCGGCGACGAATCGCGGGTTCGGGTCGGCGTTGCCGCCGATCGGGTGATGACCCATGTGCTCCACGCCACCGGCGAGGGCCAGGTCGTACATGCCCACCCCGATCGAGGCGCCCATGGTCGTCACGCTCGTCATCGCTCCCGCGCACATCCGCTCGACCGCGAGGCCGGGAACGGTCTGGGGGAGTCCGGCGAGGATCGCCACGGATCGACCGAGCGTGAGTCCCTGATCCCCGGTCTGCGAGGTCGCGGCGATCGCGACGTCGTCGATGCGGTCGGCCGGGACGGCCTGATTCCGCTCCATGAGACCGATGGTCGCCTTCACGGCGAGGTCGTCTGCGCGGGTGTTCCAGTACATGCCCTTTTCGCCGGCGCGCCCGAAGGGGGTGCGCACTCCATCGACGAAGAAGACGTCCGAGATCTCGGCCACTCTGCCTCCAAGTTTGTGCGGTGGCCTCAGTCTAGGGAGGCCCCGAAACGGGGAGGAATCGGTTGGATCGAACCTACGAAGCCGTGGCGGGAGCCTCGTCGGGCTGTTGCGCTGCTTCTACAAAAGCGGCGGCGATCTTCTGTGCGGTTTGTTCAACCTGCCAGGTGCGCGCACCCAGCGCCGTCAGCGCGCCGCCGATGGCCTCCGGGGTGTCTCCCGCGGGCGCCCACGCGACGCGTCGGAGGTACTCGGGCGTCAACAGGTTCTCCGTCGGCATGTGCAGTTCCTCGGCGATCGCCTCGACCACGGGGCGCGCGGCTTTCAGGCGTGCATCAGCCTCGGGGTTGCGATCCGCCCAGGCGCGCGGGGGCGGCAGAGCGTCGCTCGGAACCCGTTCGCGCGGCAGCTCCTCGGTCGCCCGTCCGTCGACGATGGCCTGCCACCAGCGGTCGAGCTGCGTGCGGCTCGCGCGCCCCTGGAACTCCTTGATACCGGCGAGCGCCTGCTTGCTCTGCGGGTTCGCCATGACCGCCGCCACCAGCGAACGGTCGGGGATGAGGCGTCCGGGGGAGACGTCCTGGGCCTGCGCATATGCTTCGCGTGCCTGCCAGAGGGAGCGCGCCACGGCGAGATTGCGGGCACCTCGCACCTGGTGCAGTCCGCTCAGACGGCGCCAGGGATCTTCGCGGGGCGGCTTGGGTGCGCGACTCAGGGTCGCCGCGAACTCCTCGGCGGCGAATGCCGTCTTCTCCTGCTCCTCGAGTTCGAGGGCGAGCGCATCGCGCACGTCGATCAGGTGCAGCACGTCGAGGGCCGCGTATTCGAGCCAGGCATCCGGCAGCGGGCGCGTCGACCAGTCCGCGGCCGAGTGCTCCTTCTTCAGCGTGATGCCGAGCGTGTGCTCGACGACGGCGGCGAGACCCACGCGCTCGTGCCCGAGCAGGCGCGAGGCGAGCTCGGTGTCGAAGATCGTGTGCGGGTCGAGATCGAGTTCGCGCAGCGAGGGGAGATCCTGACTCGCGGCGTGGAAGACCCATTCGACGTCGCCGATCGCCGCGTTCAGCGGCGTGAGGTCGCCGATGGCGGGCGGGTCGAAGAGGAACACGCCGGCGTCCCGGCGGAAGACCTGCACGAGGTAGGCGCGCTGGGAGTAGCGGAAGCCGGAGGCGCGCTCGACATCGACGGCGACCGGTCCGGTGCCGTTCGCGAGCACGGCGCAGGCGGCGCGGAACTCCTCGGCATCCGAGATCACGGAGTATTCAGTCACGTACAGCCTTTCGCGCGCCGAGAACGGCGATGCCCTCGGAACCGGGCGGAAGACCCGCCAGCATTCCGACCAGTTCGGCCCATGCCTCGACGTGCGGACGGAACGGGCCCTGCGGAGTCCAGGACGCCCGCAATTCTATCTGTGCGCCGTCGCCTTCGAGGGCGAGGCCCCCGAATCCCTTCGACAGCGTCTTGGTGGAGGTGCCCGACGCTGCGCCGTACCGGGCCTCCCGGGAGTCGAGGGCATCGACGAGCCACGACCAGGTGACGTCGGCGAGCAGCGGATCCGTGCCGATCTCCGTCTCGAGCGGTGCCTGCGCGAAGATGACGATCCGCCACGATCCTCCCCAGCCCGCCGGTTCGTCCGGATCGTGCAGCAGCACGAAACGACCCGTTCCGTACACGGAGTCGCCGTCGTCGTCGGGGCGGACATCGGCGGCGAGCGCCAGAGCGAAGGGCGCGAGGCCGGTCGGGGTCGGAATCTCGCGCACGGTGATGTCGTCACGGAACGCCGTCTCGCGCAGTTCTGCGGCGGCGTTCTCGAAGAGGGTCCCGGCATCGGGGGGTGCGGTCACGGCAACAGGCTAGAGTCAGGAAGCGATGAAGAGTCTCAGGCACGCCGTTGCACTCCTTCTCCCTGTCCTGCTCGCACTCGGAGCGGCGTCCGCGCTGCTCGTGCTGAGCATCGCCCGCCGGGTCGTGATGCCGACCCGGAGCGGACCCAACACGAAGATCCTCGCGGTCGACACGGGAGCGCAGACCATCGAGCTCGCTCGCACGCTCGACACCGAGCTTCCCGGGCGTTACGGGCTCTACACGACGGGAACCTACGGATACGTCAAGCTGGGTGCGGTGCTCAGCGCCGACAGCACGACCGTGCGGCGCAAGCTCCTCACCCAGATCGAGCCGGGTGCGCGCGTCGATCGCGACGCCGGATTCAGCGGCTGGTACTACTCGGCCCCGTCGGAGCTGCATCTGCCCTGGAGCAACGTCCTCATCGGTTCGCCCGCCGGACCCTGCCCCGCGTGGTTCTTCCCCGCGGCGTCGAGCACCTGGGTCATTCAGGTGCACGGACGTGGAACGACCAGGGCCGAGTGCCTGCGTGCGGTGCCCGTCCTCCACGCCGCAGGGCTGCCGAACCTCGTGGTCTCGTATCGCAACGACGGCGAGGCCCCGCGAAGCCGCGGCGGAGCGTATGCACTCGGAGCCGCGGAATGGCGTGACGTGGATGCCGCGATCGCCTACGCCCTCCGGCACGGAGCCGAGCGGGTGATCCTGATGGGCTGGTCGATGGGCGGTGCCGTCTCGCTGCAGACGGCGGTGAACTCCGGCAACCGCGACCGCATCGCCGGGCTCATCCTCGAGTCGCCGGTGGTCGACTGGCGCACCGTACTGCGTTATCAGGCACGAGAGGCGGGGCTCCGCGCACCGCTTCCGGCACTGGCGATGGGGGCGCTGTCCCTTCCGGTGACCGCGCGACTGAGCGGGGCGGAGGACGCGATAGCGTTCGACCGCCTCGACATGGTCGCGCGCGCCGAGGAGCTCGCCGCCCCCACGCTCATCCTGCACAGCGACGACGACGGCTTCGTGCCCTCGGACGCCTCGCATGCCCTGCGGGACGCGCGCCCGGACCTCGTCACGATGCCGGTCTTCTCGGGGGCGCGCCACACCAAGATCTGGAACTACGACGAGACCGGGTGGACCGCAGCGATCCGCGACTGGCTCGCCGCGCAGGGATTCAGCGCTTCTGCCTGACCTGCTTCTTCGCTCGCATGAGCATGCCCGTCATACCGCCGATGCGCAGGGGTGAGACGGCCTTGGTCAGACCGATCGCCTGCGGGTAGTCCTCGGGGATCGCCAGAACCTCGTCGGGCGTGAGTCCCGTGATGCCCTGCACGAGGATGCTCGCGAACCCCCGAGTCGTCGGTGCCTCCGGCGGTGCGGTGGCGTGCATGACGACGCGGCCATCGACGATCTCGACGTAGATGTACACGGGGGACTGGCACTCGGCGACACGTTCGCACATCTCCGGATGGTTCGCGACCTCCTCGGACACCGCGGGGAGCTCGTCCGCGAACTCCAGAAGGAGCAGCAGCCGATCGCTCTCGGGCGTGTCGAGGAAGGCGTCTCGGATCTCGGCGAGGGTCTCAGGAACGTGCGTTTCGCTCATCCCTGTCATTGTCACACGCTCAGAGCGCTCCGGGCTCCGAGCCGGTCACGATCGGAACGCGCACCGCGCTGCCCCACTCGGTCCACGAGCCGTCGTAGTTGCGCACGTTCTCGAAGCCGAGGAGGTGCTTGAGCACGAACCACGTGTGGCTGGACCGCTCACCGATGCGGCAGTACGCGACGACCTCGTCGCCATCGGCGAGACCGGCGCCGTCGCGGTAGATGGCGTCGAGTTCGGCGCGGGACTTGAACCCGCCGTCCTCCGCGACCGCCTTCGCCCACGGCACGCTCTGCGCGGTGGGGATGTGGCCGGCGCGCAGAGTGCCCTCCTCGGGGTAGGCGGGGGCGGTCGTGCGCTCCCCGCTGTACTCCTCGGGCGAGCGCACGTCGATGAGCGGCTTGCCGATGTGGGCGAGCACGTCCTCCTTGTAGGCGCGAAGGAGCGTGTCGTCGCGCTCGACGATCGGGTACTCGACCGCGGGGCGGTTCGTCGCCTCGCGCGTGATCTCGCGGCCCTCGGAGATCCAGCGGTCGCGGCCGCCGTCGAGCAGACGGACGTCCTCGTGACCGAACAGCGAGAACACCCACAGTGCGTACGCCGCCCACCAGTTGTTCTTGTCGCCGTAGATGACCACCGTGTCGTCACGGGCGATGCCCTTGCGGCTCAGCAGCTCGGCGAAACCCTCGCCGTCGACGTAGTCGCGCACGACCGGGTCGTTGAGTTCGGTGTGCCAATCGACCTTCACCGCGCCGGGGATGTGTCCGGTCTCGTACAGGAGCACGTCCTCGTCGGACTCCACCACGACCAGCCCCGGCTCTCCCAGGTGAGCGGCGAGCCACTCCGTGGTGACGAGCCGGCCGGGCTCGGAGTACTCGGCGAACTTTGCGGACGACGTGTCGAACTCGATGGTCACGGGATGCTCCTCGGGGGTGTGCGAGTGAAGGGGGCGGGCGGCGACGGCGTAGTGTTGTTCCGTCGCTTCGACGATAGTTCCCCGCGGTGCCGCAGGCGCCGGATTCGTAAGACTTCGACACAGGAAACGAATGACCGACACGCAGAGCACCACGGGCGTCGTGCGCCTCAGCGACCGCCAGCCGACCGTCACCGGTCCCGAGATGCTCGCGAGCCTCGTCCCGCCGCCGCAGTTCGACGGCGCGACGTTCGACAGCTACCGCGCGGATGAGTCGTACCCCTCCCAGGAGGAGGCGAAGGAGACGCTCCTGCGTTTCGCCGGGCGCGGTGCGCCGGTCAAGAAGGCGTCGTTCTTCAGCCGACCGAAGAAGGAGCCGGCGGTCAAGCCCGGCGTCTACCTCGACGGCGGTTTCGGCGTCGGGAAGACGCACCTCCTCGCGTCGATCTATCACGCCATGCCCGCCCGACGGAAGTACTTCGGATCCTTCATCGAGTACACCGCCCTGGTCGGGGCCCTCGGGTACAAGAACACGGTGGACCTGCTGCGCGGAGCCGACCTCCTCTGCATCGACGAGTTCGAGCTCGACGACCCCGGCGACACGATGGTCATGACGCGTCTGCTGGGCGAGCTCGTCACCTCGGGCACGAAGCTCGCGGCCACATCGAACACCCCTCCGAATGCTCTGGGCGAGGGCCGCTTCGCCGCGCAGGATTTCCTCCGCGAGATCCATCAGATGTCGGACAGCTTCCAGACGATGCGGATCGACGGAGTCGACTTCCGTCAGCGGGCAATCGACGGGCATTCGATCGTGCTCTCCGATGAGGACTACGCCTCGGCGATCGCCACGGCATCCGAGTCCGGGCTGGTCTCCGACGATGCGTTCGACGAGGTCGTCGCGCACCTGGCGCGCGTGCACCCCTCTCGGTACATCCGCCTGATCGACGGCCTCCGACTCGTCGGGCTGCGCGATGTGCGCGTGCTCACCGATCAGTCCGAGGCGCTGCGGTTCGTCGCCTTCGTCGATCGCGTCTACGACGCGCAGATCCCGATCGCCGCGACCGGAGTATCGCTGGACCAGGTCTTCGCCGAGGAGATGCTCGGCGGCGGGTACCGCAAGAAGTACCTGCGCGCCATCTCCCGGCTGAATGCACTGACGCATTCCAGCCGCGCGTAACGCGATGGTTACACACCGACGCCGGGTGTAACCGGAGCGAAACACTCCTCGCGCCTTCCCGAAACCGGGCATCGCCACACTGGTGCTCTCAGTTACTCGGATGTGAGGTATTCCATGGATGCTCCCGGCAACATCTCCTGGGCGATCACCGCGACCGCCCTCGTTCTTCTCATGACCCCCGGTGTCGCCTTCTTCTACGGCGGCCTGGTCAAGGCGAAGAGCGTGGTCAGCATGATGATGATGAGCTTCGGCTCCATCGGACTGGTGGCCGTGCTCTGGATCCTGTTCGGCTACTCGATGAGCGCGGTCGACAGCCCCACGCAGTTCGCGGGCAACCCGTTCGCCGACTTCGGTCTCTCGGCGCTGTCCGAGGGCCCCGACGCGAACGTCGCCCTTCTCGGTGTCGCGTACGGCGCGACCTTCGCGATCATCACGGTCGCCCTGATCTCCGGCGCCATCGCCGACCGCGCCAAGTTCGGCTCCTGGCTGATCTTCGCCGGCATCTTCGCCACGGTCGGGTACTTCCCGATCGCCGCGTGGGTCTGGGGCGGCGGCTGGATCATGAACCTCGGCACCACGCTCTTCGGCGAGGACAGCGGCATCGCCGTCATCGACTACGCCGGTGGTACCGCGGTGCACATCAACGCGGGTGCCGCGGCCCTCGCCCTCGCTCTCGTCCTCGGCAAGCGCATCGGCTTCCAGAAGGGCATCCTCAAGCCGCACAACGTGCCGCTGACGCTGCTCGGTGCGGCTCTGCTGTGGTTCGGTTGGTTCGGTTTCAACGCCGGTGCGGAGTGGCTGTCGGAGGACATGGGCGGTGTCGGACTCATCGGCATCAACACCCTCGGCGCCACGGCTGCGGCCATCCTCGGTTGGATCGTCATCGAGAAGATCAAGGACGGCAAGCCCACCTCGGTCGGCGCCGCCTCGGGTGCCGTCGCCGGTCTCGTCGCCATCACCCCCGCCTGCGCCAACCTGACGCCCGGCTGGGCACTGGTCCTCGGCCTCGTCGCCGGTGTCGTCTGCGCCCTGGCGGTCGAGCTGAAGTTCCGTCTCGGCTTCGACGACTCGCTCGACGTCGTCGGCATCCACCTCGTCGGTGGCCTCATCGGTACCCTCTACCTCGGCTTCTTCGCCACCGGACAGGGCATGTTCACCGGTGGTGACTGGCGCCTGCTGGCCGTCCAGGCCATCGCTGCAGGTGGCGTGCTGATCTACTCCTTCGTCGTCGCCTTCATCATCGGCTTCGCGATCGAGAAGACGATCGGCTTCCGCATCACCAGCGAAGACGAGATCGCCGGTGTCGACTCCGTCGTCCACGGCGAGGAGGGCTACGCGCTCACCAACGCCTGATCGCCCGAGCGCGAGCGACGTAGTGTGAACGTGTGAGTTCATCCAGGAGCATCCTCGTCACGATCGCGCAAGCGCTGCTCGACGCACTGACACCCCGAACGTCCCGGCCCCGCAAGGAGCCGGGACGTTCGGCCGTGCTGAAGGCGTCGAGAACGGATGCCGGGCGCACCCGCGGCGTAGAGACCGTGCGGCTCGATCCCGCGCACCTCGACGACGTCGTCATCAGCTACGCGCCCGATCGCGACGGCGCTCCCGATGCCGGGGAGATCATCTGGACCTGGGTGCCCTACGAGGAGGGCGACGGGCGGGGCAAGGACCGCCCGGTGCTCGTGATCGGCCGGGAATCGTCGGATCGGGTGTTCGCCGTGCGGATGACCAGCCGCTCCCACGACGGCGATCGCGACTACCTGTCGATCGGGTCGGGGGAGTGGGACTCCCAGGGGCGGGAGTCCTGGGTCGACGTCGAGCAGCTCTACAGCGTCCACGAGGCGGGCATGCGCCGCGAGGCCGCCGTGCTCGCGCGTGCGCGCTTCGACCGGGTCGCCGCCGCCCTCCAGCGGCGCTACGGCTGGCGCACCGACCGGTAGGAGATTCCTCCAATCCGTTTGCGCCGGGGTGTCGAACTCCTTGCATGAGCCGCTCCCGCGGTTCCCGCACAAGGAGGCATCATGCGTTTCATCCCCACGAAGGTCCACGGAGTCCTCGACTACGTCGTCGGCATCGCACTCATCGCGGCACCGTGGCTGTTCGGATTCGCCGCCGTCGGTGGCGCAGCGGTCATCATCCCGATCGTGCTCGGTGTCGGCCTCATCGTCTACAGCCTGTTCACGAAGTACGAATGGGGACCCTTCGGGTTCATCCCCATGCCCGTGCACCTCGTCTTCGACATCGTCGCGAGCCTGTTCCTCGCCCTCTCGCCGTGGATCTTCGGCTTCTCCGGAGAAGCGCTCAACGTCTGGCTGCCGCACGTCGTCGTGGGCGTGACGGTCATCATCGTCGTGCTGTTCTCGCAGCCGCAGCCCCAGACCACGCCGCGGGCCGCCCGAGCCTGACGCGCGGACGACGGCGCCCCTCCTGTTCTGAGCGGGAGGGGCGCTCTCGTGCGCGGCGGAGGAACGGCCCTCAGCCGCCCTGAACGAGCAGACCGCTCTCGTAGGCGAGGATCACGAGTTGGGCACGGTCGTGCGCTCCGACCTTGGTCATGATGCGGTTCACGTGGGTCTTGGCGGTGTGCGGCGAGATGAACAGCTCTTCCGCGATCTCCTGGTTGGAGCAACCCCGAGCGACCATCAGCAGCACTTCTCGCTCGCGTTCGGTGAGCGAATCGAGCTCGGCGACTCCCGGTGCCGGCGCTCCTCGGACCGGCATCGCGACGAAGCGGTCGATGAGTGCGCGGGTCGCCGACGGGGAGAGCAGGGCGTCGCCGGCGTGCACGGAGCGCACGGCGCGCGGGATCTCGTCGGGCTCGGCGCCCTTGCCGACGAAGCCGCTGGCGCCCGCACGAAGCGCCTGGACGAGGTACTCGTCCTCCTCGAAGGTGGTCAGGATGAGCACGCGGACGCCCTCGAGACCCGGCGCCCGGCAGATCTGCGCGGTCGCCTCGATGCCGTCGAGCACGGGCATCCGGATGTCCATGATCACGATGTCCGGCCGATGCGCCGACACGAAGTCGATCGCCTCCCGCCCGTTCGCGGCGAGCCCGATGACGTCGATGTCGTCCTGCGCGCCGAGGATGTCGGCGACCGCCTGTCGGATCAGAGCCTGGTCGTCGACGATGAGAACGCGGATCATGACTGCTCCTTCGACCGCGGCATCCAGGCGCGGATCTTCCAGCTGCCGCCGTCGGGTCCTGCGTCGACCGTGCCACGCACGGAGGTCACGCGCTCGCGAAGGCCGAGGAGACCGAGACCGGGGGAATCGCTGCCGTTGGGGGAGGGCGACGCGGTCATCGGGTTGGTGACCGTGATCGCGAGGCCGTCGTCGTCGGCGCGGAGCAGGAGGTGGGCGCGATGCTCGGTGCCGTGCTTGTGCGCGTTCGTGAGTGCCTCCTGGACGACGCGGTAGGCGACGAGCCCGGTCGCGCCGGTGACGCGGTCGAGGTCGCCCTCGGTGCGCACGGTCACCTCCAACCCGGACGACGCGAACTGGGCGACGAGCTCGTCGATGCGGTCGGCGCCGGCCTGGGGGCCGGTGCTCCCGTCGCCGACGTCGGCCGTGCGCAGCATCGACATGAGGTCTCCGATCTCGCCGAGCACGCTGCGCGCTGCGCCGCGGATCGTCGCCAATGCCTGCTTGGCCTTCTCCGGGCGATCGTCGATCACCGAGGTCGCGACTCCCGCCTGCAGACTGATGACCGCGATCTGATGCGCGACCGCGTCGTGCAGATCCCGGGCGATCCGCAGCCGTTCCTCGCTCACGCGCCGCTGGGCTTCGGATTCTCGGCTGCGCACCGCGCGTTCCGCCCGCTCGGTGATGGCGGAGATGTAGTCGCGCCGCGAGCGCGCCGCGTCGCCGAGGGCGGTCGAGAGCGCCACGATCAGCCCGAACTGGAACGCCCGCGGGTCGTATACGGAGCCGATCGCCGAGAGCAGGGACAACAGCATCACGGCGACGACGGCGCACGCCGCGATCAGCAGCGCGCGTCGACGGATGGTGCGCAGGGTGACCTGGTACATCGCGAGGCCGATCGCGATGCCGATACCGGGCGACAGGATGCCGGTGGCGGCTGCGGCGCCGAAGTTGACCAGGAGCGCGGCGAGCGTCAGGAGCGGCCACCGCCGTCGCCAGGGGACGATGGCGAGGGGGAGGAGCACGAGGACGAGGGAGAGCACGCTCGTCGGGCGGAAGTCGGGGATCGGAGTCGGTGCCAGGGCGAAGACGAGCACGACGACAGCGACGAGCACGTCGGGGAGCCATACCGGCATCCGCGGGCGCGGATCCGCGGGCGCCTCGGGAACGTCGGTGTGCTCTGCCATCCCCTCAGTCTGCCGTGGAACGGCCGCCGTCGCGTCGGTCGCCCGGGTCATCGGGAGTACCGCGGACGCGGTACATGCGGAACGCGATCGAAGGATGTGCGGACCCCGGGGCGAGAGGGACGCTGATATCCGTCGATCCGAACGGAGTTCTCCGATGCCCGCACCCCTTCTTCAGATCAGGGATGTCCACAAGTCCTACGGGCGTGGCCCGACCCGCTTCGATGCGCTCAAGGGGGTGAGCTTCGACGTCGGCGAAGGGGAATCGATCGCGATCGTCGGCAAGAGCGGATCGGGAAAGTCGACCCTCATGCACCTTCTCGCTCTGCTCGATGCCCCGGACACCGGAACGATCGCTCTGGAGGGTGTGCAGACGGCTCGCCTGCGAGGCGGGCAGCTCAACCGCACGCGCAACAAGACGTTCGGTTTCGTCTTCCAGCAGTTCTTCCTCACCGGTGGCAACAGCGTGCTCGAGAACGTCGTGCTGCCCCTCAAGATCGCGGGCGTCCGGGCGGGCGAGCGCCGCCGGCGCGGCATGGCCGCCCTCGAGCAGCTCGACCTCGCCGACAAGGCGCGCAACCGGGCGGTGGACCTCTCCGGAGGTCAGAAGCAGCGCGTGGTGATCGCGCGCGCACTGGTGAACAATCCGCGCATCATCTTCGCCGACGAGCCGACCGGCAACCTCGACAGTGCGACGGGCGCCGTGGTCGAGGACATCCTGTTCGGACTCAACCGCGAGCACGGCATCACGCTGATCGTCGTCACCCACGACGAGGATCTCGCGGCGCGCTGCGATCGGCGGATCGTCATCCGCGACGGGCGCATCGTCGACGAGAGCGAAGAGCAGGTCGCCGCATGAGGGCCGCGGACCTCGTCGGATCGGCGATCTCGAACACGTTCCGAGCGAAGACCCGCACGATTCTCACCATCCTGGCGATCTTCGTCGGAGCCTTCACGCTCGCGCTGACCGGCGGCCTCGGCACCGGGATCAATCGGTACATCGACGATACGGTCTCGGGGGTCGGAGCCGCCGACGCGATGAGCGTCACGCGGGCGGCGGACGATGCGGCGACGGTGCCGGGCGCCACCGGCGGGGAACCGCGCGAGTACGACCCGGACGCGGTCTCGAGCGGCATCCCGGGGCAGACCGTGATCGCGCTCGATCCCGATGACGTCGCCGAGATCGAGGGGATCGATGGCGTCGTGCGGGTGGACCCCACACGGACGATCACCCCCGATTTCATCCGGGCCGGCGACGGTACGCCGTTCGTCGCCTCGGTCGGGAGCCTCATCCCGGGGCAGACGACCGTGCTCGCCGCCGGAACGGATCCCGACGACGACGCGTCGGAGACGGAGGTCGCGCTGCCCGCCGCCTACGTCGAGGCCCTCGGGTTCGCGGACGACGACGATGCGCTCGGCTCCACGGTCACGCTGGGGATCACCGATGCGGCGCGCACCTCGCACACGATCGACGCGACCGTCGTCGGCATCACCGAGGAGGCGCTCGCAAGCCCAACGGGCTCGAGCATCCTCGTGAACCGATCGATGAGCGACGCGCTCTTCGAAGCCCAGACGACCGGCCTGCCCGCGGATCAGATCGACCGCTTCGCGTCGGCGACGGTGTGGTTCGCACCCGACGCGACGGACGACGAGATCCAGGCGCTGAAGGACCGTCTGGCCGATGCCGGATTCACCGGGACGACCGTGGCCGACCAGCTCGGCACCATCACCACCGTCATCGACGGAATCGTGCTCGTGCTCAACGCCTTCGCGATCATCGCCCTGCTGGCCGCCGCGTTCGGCATCGTGAACACGTTGTACATGTCGGTTCAGGAGCGCACGCGCGAGATCGGGCTGATGAAGGCGATGGGCATGGGCTCGGGACGCGTGTTCGGTCTGTTCAGCCTCGAGGCCGCCTTCCTCGGGTTCCTCGGAAGCGCGATCGGCGTCGGGATCGCGATGCTCGCCGGCGCGGGGATCAGCGCGGTCCTGGCCGACGGCCTCCTCGCGGACCTGCCGGGATTGACCCTCATCGCCTTCGATCCGGTCTCGATCCTGTCGATCATCGCCCTCGTGATGGTGATCGCCTTCCTCGCCGGGACCCTGCCGGCCGCCCGGGCAGCGCGAGCCGACCCCGTCGAGTCCCTGCGCTACGAGTGAGATGCGGTCGGTGGCTGTGGTCCGGGGCTCACGGCCGGGACCACAGCCGCTCGACCGCGACCTCGCGCCCGAGGACGCGGGTCGCCGCGCGGTGCCCCGACAGGAGTGCGGCGGGTACGGTCGCCGGGTCATCGGTCCAGGTCGCCTCTCCGGCGATGTGCAGCACGCCTCCGATCGGGGTCGCCAGGTCGTCGTGATCGGCGGTCGTCGAGCCGAGCGTCATGTACGCGTAGGCACCGTGGGCGAACGGATCGTCCTGCCAGTGCGTGCGATTCACCGCAACGGGGGCCGGCACGTCGGCGCCGAACAGCCGGCGCAGCTGCGCGAGCACCGACTCGACGACCTGATCGTCATCCCAGTCCCGCGTCACCTTCGCCGCCGGCCCCGCGGCGAAGGTGAGCAGCGTCGGCTCGTCGTCGAGGGCGGTGAGGTCGTACCAGGAGTGCCACCATCGGCCCTCCGGCCCCTGTTGGCGGATCGCATAGACGCCGTCGTCCCAGAACCGCGCGGGGAAGCGCAGGAAGATCTTCTCGAACGCATTCATGCGCAGGCGCGACAGCGCTCCGGCGTTCGGCTCGGGCAGCGCAGGGTCGATCACCAGTGCGGGGGACTGCAGCACCCCGACCGGCACCGTGAGTACCGCCGCCGTCGCGCGGAAGACCTCGTGCGGTGTGGTGGCGACGACGCCCTCCTCCGACCACTCGACACGGGAGACGGGGTGGTCGAGCCGTACGTCGAGCCCCTCCGCCAGGTGCGTGGCGAGGCTGTCGTACCCGTCGGGGAAGACGACCTCGTCGCCGTCGATCGTGTCGTCGTCGAGCCCGTGAGCGGCGAGGTCCTCGATCCACGCGCCGTACTGCTCCTCGGCGCGGTGCTCGAGGTACTCGCGCACCCGCTGCGTGCGGTCGGCGTTCCATCCCTGCATCGCGAGGGCGGCCTCCGTCACATCGCGATACGACGCATCGGCCGCCGACACGGCGATGGCGTCGCGGAGCGCCGCATCCACCGCACGGATGTCGGCGACGTAGGCACGGGCATCCGCGTCGGACAGACGGATGCCGTCGGGGCCGTAGTGAGCGATCGGACGGCTGTCGGGCTGGTAGCCCCCGACCGTGAACTCCTTCGTGCGCATGCCGAAGGCGGTCGCCGCGGCCGCCACCGGGCTGCCGTCGATGCCGTGGATCCAGGAGGCGCCGAGATCCGTGACCCGGCCGGCGGAGCGATCGGTCGTCACACGGCCGCCGATGCGGTCCCGCGCCTCGAGGACGACGACGCTCAAGCCCTCCGCCCGAAGAAGTCGCGCGGCAGAGAGGCCGGCGATTCCCGCACCGATCACGATCGCGTCAGAGGTGTGCATGAGGGCTCCTTCGCCGGAGGGCATCGCAGGGGGTGATCCCGACGTTAGTCAGTCGGACCCCACCGATGGAAGAGCTCAGGGCGATGGCCGGGAACGATCGCGTCGGGTCCCGGCCATCGCCCCGAGGTGCGCGTCAGGCCGACTGGACGAGGATCTTCGCCCCGGCGCCGCCACGGAGAGCGTGGATCGCATCCACGACGCCATCCAGCGGCACGTCCTTCACCCATCCGGTCGTGTCGTACACGCCTGCGGCCATCGCGGCGATGACCGCGTCGAAGTCCTCGGGGAGATACGCCAGCGCGCCGGCGATCTCGGTCTCGGCCATCACCAGCTGGGTCGGCAGGAAGTCCATCGTGCGCTCGTGGATCGCGACGACGACGACACGGCCACCCGGCACGAGGCTCGCGAGCGAGGAGGTGATGGCGGGGCCGGCGCCGGCGGCATCGAACGCCACGTCCACGCCGTCGCCGTCGGTCAGAGCGGTGACGGCCGCGCCGAGGTCCTCCGTCACCGGGTCGACGACCGTGGCGCCGAGCGCCGCGATGATCGCGCGTCGATCGGCGCTGGGCTCGGACACGAGCACCTTCTCGATGCCACGGGCCTTGAGGGCGAACCACACGCCGATGCCGATGGGGCCGGCCCCGGCGATGAGGGCGGTTCCCCCCGACTCCACGCCGCTGCGCGAGACGGCGTGCCACGCGACCGCCATCGGCTCGACCAGGGCACCGAGACGCAGGTCGACGTTCTCGGGAAGCACGTGCAGCTTCGACGCGTCGACGGTCGTGAACTCGGCCATGCCGCCGCCGTCCGAGCTCAGACCGTGGAATCCGATTTTCTGGCACGCGTTGTACATACCGCGGCGGCATGCAGTGCAGTCACCGCAGTAGTAGATCGGCCAGACGGCCACCCGGTCGCCGACCGAGATTCCGTCGACGCCCTCGCCGAGCTCGACGACCGTGCCCGAGAACTCGTGTCCGAGGATCTGGGGGAGGGTCGACCCGGTCAGAGGATGCGGGTGTTCGAAGTCGAGGCCCGCTGCCTCCGGCGTGTAGTAGACGTGCAGGTCGGAGCCGCAGATGCCCGCGAAGGCGTTGCGCAGCTTGACCTGCCCGGGTCCGGGGGAGGGATCTGCGACCTCCTCGATGCGGAGGTCCTCCTGCGCGTGGAAAACTGCGGCCTTCATGTTTCTCTCCTTTTCCGGCGGCCGTCAGCGCAGCCACCACTCCGGGGACGCCGCGAGGATGAGCCTCACGGCGCGGTCGATGTCGTCGTCGCCGCTGCGCAGCCACTCCTCGATGGAACCCACGGTGCCGGCGGCGGCGTAGGCGAACGCGATCGCCATCGCCGCGGGATCGTCGCGGAAGTCCGGGGGAACGATGTCGGGGTGAAGGTGCACCCAGAGTTCGAGGCCCGACCGGATGGACCGCTCGAGGTTGCTGCGCACGGGAGCGGCGAGCAGGGGGTGCATCGCGCCGCGGTAGACGTCCGCGCGGCGGAGGACGTGCTCGAGCAGTGCCCGCTCGCCGTCTCCGATCGCGTCGGTGCGCGGGAGGATCTCCATCGCTTCGGCGATCTCGGACGAGAGGGCGTCGGCGAGGAGGTCGACGGGGCTCTCGGCATGGCGGTAGAAGGTGTCGCGGGTCACACCCGCCGCGGTGCAGATCGCGGAGGCGGTCACGTCGGCGATCGGCATCCGTCCGGCCAGATCGAGGACGGCGTCGCGGAGGTGCTCCCGTGAACGTCGCGCCCGTGCATCCATGTCGCCCAGTTTATCCGACATGTGTCAGATAAGGCGTAACGTGGCGGGAAGGACGGCACCACGACGGTGCCGCAGAGAGGAAGTCATGTCAGGGTTCGAGAACAGCGTCGCGGTCGTCACCGGCGGAGTGTCGGGGATCGGAGCGGCGATCACGCGCCGCCTGGTCGATCGGGGTGCGGAGGTGTTCGTCGCCGACATCAACGCGGATGCCGTGGCCGCCGCCACGGAGACGTTCGGCGAGAACGTGGCGGGCCTGCGCACCGATGTCACCGACGAGCAGTCGATGGAGGCGCTCTTCGCCGCCGCCGTCGAACGATTCGGCCGGATCGATGCGGTGTACAACGTCGCCGGCGGCTCGAAGCCGGGCCGCGTCATCGACATGGATCTCGCGACCTGGGACTTCAACATCAAGCTGAACCTCTACGGCGCGTTCCTGGGCACGAAGCTCGGCGCGAAGCAGTTCCTCGCCCAGGGCGGCGCGGGTTCGATCGTGAACATCGCATCGTTGAACTCCCAGGTGCCGATGCATTCCGGTGCCGGGTACTCGACCGCGAAGGCCGGTGTCGTGATGCTCACGAAGAACGCCGCGCTCGAGCTCGCCGAGCAGGGCATCCGGGTGAACGCGATCTCACCCGGGCTGGTCGCCACGCCGCTCACGGGCGGACTGCTGGCCGTCCCGGGAGTCATGGACACCTACCTGGATCGCATTCCTGCGAAGCGCGCCGCCGATCCCGACGAGATCGCGGGCGTCGCGCTGTTCCTCGCGTCGGCCGACGCGTCGTACGTCAACGGCGAGAACATCGTCGTCGACGGTGCGTGGGCGACGACCGGCTACCCGGACCTGCGCCCCTTCATGGGCTGAGCCGACGGCTCACAGCGGCACGACCAGGGGCGTCCCGGCGTGCGGGTCGGGGATCACGGAGCAGGGCAGTCCGAAGACCTCCTCGACCCGCTCGGCCGTGACGATCGTCGACGGATCGCCGGAGGCCACGATCTCGCCATCGCGCATCATGATCATGTGATCGGCGAAGCGCGCGGCCTGGTTGAGATCGTGGAGCACGGCGACGACCGTGCGCCCCTCGGCGTGGAGGCCGTGGAACAGGCGCAACAGGTCGTACTGGTGCGCGATGTCGAGGAACGTCGTCGGCTCGTCCAACAGCATCGTCGGCGACTCCTGCGCGAGCAGCATCGCCACCCAGACGCGCTGGCGCTGTCCGCCGGACAGCTCGTCGACCAGACGCCCCGCGAGCTCGGTCGTGCCCGTCGCCGCGAGGGCGGCGGCCACGGCGGCCTGGTCGGTGTGCGACCACTGGCGGAGGATCGTCTGGTGGGGGTGTCGACCGCGGGCGACGAGGTCCGAGACGCGGATGCCGTCCGGCGCGAGCGACGTCTGGGGGAGCAGCCCGAGTCGCCGCGCGATCTCCTTCGTCGGCAGGTCCGAGATCGCTCGACCGTCGAGCAGCACCTGCCCGGTCGTGGGGCGCAGCAGACGCGCGAGCGCACGCAGCAGCGTCGACTTGCCGCAGGCGTTCGGGCCGACGATGACCGTGAACGAGCCCGCGGGGATCTCGACGTCGAGATGCGCCGACACCACGCGGCCGTCGTAGCCGATCGTGAGGTCGGCGCCCTGCAGGCGGGCGCGGGTGTGGGTCTCGGTCGTCGTCATCGTCTTCTCGGTCATCGTCTTCTCGGTCATCGTCTTCTCGGTCATCGTCTTCTCGCTTCCTGGATGAGCAGCCAGACCAGGTAGACGCCGCCGAGGCAGACGGTGACGAGGCCGACCGGGATCTGGGTCGGGGCGAACAGCCGCTGCGCGAGCACATCGCTCGCGACCAGCAGCAGTGCGCCGAGAGCGGCGGATGCCGTGAGCGTGACGCTCGCCGAACCGGTGAGGCGGCGGGCGATCTGGGGTGCGGCGAGCGAGATGAAGGCGATCGGTCCCGCCATCGCCGTGACGACCGCGGTGAGTCCCACGCCGAGGATCACGAGCGTCAGACGCACCCCTCCGGTGCGCACCCCGAGGGCGGTCGCCGCGTCGTCGCCGAGCTCGAGCATGTGGAGACGATCGGCGAGCATCGCGACGGTGACCGCGATCGGGATGATCACGCACGCGGCGATGCCGACCTGCTCTGCCGTGATGAGGTTGAGCGAGCCGGCGCCCCAGGCGCTGGCGAGCAAGGCGACGTTCAGGTTCGCGTTGAGGACGATCCAGGTGTTCACCGAGGCGAGCATCGACGCGATTCCGATGCCGACGATGATGAGCCGGAACCCGGTGAACCCGCGGCGGAACGCCAGCAGGTATACGACCAGTGCCGTCGCGGTGCCACCGACGAGCGCGGCGGCGGCGGTCGATGCGACGCTGACGCCGAACGTCGTGATCACGATCAACGCGCCGGTGTAGGCCCCGGCGTCGAAGCCGATCACGTCGGGGCTGCCCAGAGGGTTGCGCGTGAGCGATTGAAAGATCGCGCCGCCGATGCCGAGCGCGGCGCCGAAGACGAGTGCGCCCAGCACTCGCGGGAGTCGCCACTCGATGATCACGAGCTCGGCGCGGGGTTCCCCGACGCCGAGCAGCGTCGTGACGACCTCGCCCGGGGTGAAGACCGCGTCGCCCAGGGTGAGCGCGAACACGCCCACCGCGATCGCGAGAGCCGTGGCGGCGAGGGCGACGATCGTCGCCCGCACACCGATGCGTCGGGAGAAGAAAAACGTCTGCGGCGTGAAGACACGGCGGCCGGCATCCACCGGCGTGGTCAGGAGGTCGGCGCTCACAGCCCGCTCACCTTCCGACGACGCACGAGGGCGATGAGGACGGGGGCGCCGATGACGGCCGTCACGACCGAGACGGGCAGTTCGCCCGTGCGGAGCACGAGTCGACCTGCCACGTCTGCGGTGAGAAGCAGCAGCGGTGCGGCGAAGACGGTGCCGAGGAGGATCCAGCCCTGATGGGGCCCGACGAACCAGCGCACGGCGTGCGGCACCATCAGGCCGACGAAGGCGATCGGACCGGCAGCGGCGGTGGCCGCACCGCAGAGCAGGGTCACCGCGACGATCGAGAGCACACGCGTGAGGGCGACCCGGGATCCGAGGGCGGTCGCGAGATCGTCGCCCAGCGCGAGAGCGTTGAGCGACGGCGCGAGGCAGAAGGCGAGGACGAGGCCGATGAACACGAAGGGCAGCACCGCGTAGACGTCCGGGGTGAGCGAGGTGAGCGAGCCCGCGTTCCAGCTGCGCATCCGGTCGAAGACGCTCGGGTTGAGGAGACCGATCGCCGCCACGACGCCGCCCATCACAGCACCGAGCGCGACACCGGACAACGTCATCCGCAACGGATCCGGGGCGGTGCGGCCTGCCGAACCGATCAGGTACACGAGGACCGTCGCCGCGATCGCGCCGGCGAACGAGAACCAGATGTATCCACTCGCGGCGCTCACGCCGAAGAAGGCGACGCCGATCACGACGCCCAGGCTCGCTCCCGCATTCACCCCCAGGATGCCGGGATCGGCCAACGGGTTGCGGGTGAAGCCCTGGATCAGTGCTCCGGCGATGCCCAGCGCTGCGCCGACCGCGAGGCCCACGATCGTGCGCGGGACGCGCATGCCCTGCACGATGGCACCGGCGTCACCCGTACCGACCGTGAGGCCGTGCCAGACGTCGACCGGAGAGATCCGCTGCGAGCCGAACAGCACGCTCGCCACGCAGACGAGCGCGAGCGCGCCGGCGAGGAGGAGCACCACCAGGCCGCGGCGTGCCTCCGAAACCTGCGGTGCTCTCTCCTCGACGAGCGTCGAGGTCATACCGCGCACCTCACAGCCCGAGCTTCTCCAGCTCGGCGTCGTAGGCGTCCTCGATCTCCTCCTCGGAGCGGCCGTCGTCATTCCACATGGCCATGAGTCGCGCGTGGGTGCCCTCGTCGAGGGATTCGTAGCGCTCGCGCCAGGCTTCGGCGTTCTCGGTCCAGTAGCCGAGGACCTTGTAGTCGGTCGTCGGGAGCTTCAGGTCGTGACGGAGGTGCTTGCGCACGCCGCGCGTGGCCTTCGTCTCACCGGCGACCCAGACGTACCCGCGCCCCGTCGGAAGCTCGGCCGCGCGCAGGATCTCCTCGATGCGCGTGGGACCGTGCCCGTTGCCGCCGTGCACCCAGTGCAACTCCACTCCGTCCGGGGTGGTCAGGGACAGCTCGTCCTCGGCCGTCGCGACCTCGACGACCACGCGGGTACGGACGCCGCTCGGCGCGTTCTCGGCGAGGCGAGCGGCCGCCGGCAGGCCGGTGGCGTCGGCGATCAGCAGCTGCCACTCGATGTCGGCGGGGGCCGCATAGAGCGCCTTCGGCGTGTTGACCCCGAGCACGTCACCCGGCTGGGCGCGCAGGGCCCACGCCGCCGCGATCCCCCCGTCGTGCACGACGAAGTCGATGGTGAGCTCACGCGCCGCGGCATCCCAGTCCCGCACCGTGTACGTGCGCATCGGGGCCGGATCCACACCCTCCGGGAAGTCCCAGTAGCCATCGTCGGTCGGGAACGGCAGGTTCGGCTCGATCTGCCCCTCGGTCGGGAAGAAGACGCGGAAGTACTCATCGCCCACCCCCGTGGTCACGAATCCATCGAGACCTTGGCCCCCGAAGACGACCCGCATCATGCCCGGGCTCAGCCGTTCGACGCGCTGCACCACGATGCGGTGCACGAGGTTGACGGTCATCCGAGGAGCGCCTTCTCGACGACGGTGAGGAACGCGTCCATGCCGCTGGGGGAGCCGTAGATCATCTCGTAGTTGTAGGGGTAGTACTCGCCGCTCTGGACGAACGAGAGGTTCTGCCAGATCGCGTTCTGCTGCAGGGCCTCGTCCTCCTCGACCCAGACGGTGCCATCCTCTTCGGCTCCGGTGAACACGACGTCGATGCCCTCGAGCTGTCCGAGCTGCTCGGGGCTCAGTTCCGCGTACTCGTCGCTCGCGGGCAGGCCGTCCTCCGTCGCGTTCATCAGGGGCGCCATCTCCAGACCGAGGTCGGCGAAGACGAGGCAGGGCACGCCGTAGCAGGACGTCGTGACCTGACCGTCCCAGTAGCCGACGTCTGCGACGACGGGGTGGATGTCGGCGGCGTCGAGGCGGGAGCGGATGTCGGCGATGCGGGCCTCGTACTGGTCGACCCACTCCTGCCACTGCTCCTCGCGGCCGAGATCGGTCGCGGCCTTCGCGACGACGTCTCGCCAGTCGCCCCCGTCGAATGCGTTGTACGTGTAGGTCGGTGCGATCTTCTGGAGCTGCCCGTCGAGGTCCTCCTCGTAGCCGAGGCCGCTGAGGATGAAGTCCGGTTCGGCCTCGAGCACGGCCTCCAGGTTGAACTCCGGGAAGTTCCCGAAGGTCTCCAGCCCCTCCAATTCCTCCTGAGGGAAGAAGTCCGGGAAAGCCGTGAAGTCGTCGCGGATCGGCTGTGTGCCGGCGAGGTCGAAACCGAGCGTGATGAGGATGTCGAGGTCAGTCGTGTAGAAGCCGAGCGCCGCCGTCGGCTCGGCCGGGATCGTGATGTCGACGCCGGTCGGAGTCGTGAGCTCCACCGTGTCGTCCGCGGTGGAGGAGCCGCCGGCGGAGGAGGCGGCGCACGAGGTCAGGAGGAGGCAGGTCGCTGCGAGCGCGACGAGGGACACGGGCGTAGAGCGCATGGGAGGGTCTTCCGGAAGAGGATCGGGGAGCCGGGGCTTAGGTAAGGCTCGGCTTACCCAGTATGGATCCGTCCGATGTCGCGGAGATGCCACACCGTGTCGAGGTCACGCCGACTTCGCGGAATCCTCGTCGCGTCGCGCGGCGTACTCGCCGGGCGTGCGCCCGACTTCCCGGCGGAAGGCTTGCACGAACGCACTCGGCGTCGCGTAGCCGGAGCGCCGGCTCACGTGCGCGACCGTGTAGTCGGCGGAGAGCCATTCGATGGCGCGGCGCATGCGCGCTCGGGTGCGCCAGGTGGAGAAGCTCAGGCCGGTCTCGGCGACGAACAGGCGTGAGAGGTTCCGCGCGCTGGCGCCCACGTGATGTCCCCACTCCTCGATCGAGCGATCGTCGGCGGGGTCGGAGAGCAGCGCCTCGGCGATCGCTCGGGTACGCAGGTCGAGGGGGAGGGGAAGGTCGACGACGGATGCTTCGACGGGTTCGAGCAGGCTGACCACGAGTTCCTCCGCATGCAGGCGCGGTCCCGCAGCGAGGTACGGCGGAGCCTCGAGTCGGTCGAGCACGGCGCGCATCACGTCGGGCAGGGCGACCGCGGTCGTGCGCGGCGAGGGGGAGGCGATGTCGCCGTCGATGAAGGTGCAGCGGAACGAGGTGCCGGCCGCCGCGATCACGCGATGGGACGTCTCAGCGGGAATCCAGAGACCCTGAGTCGCGGGGATGGCGAAGTGTCCGTGCTCTGTCTCGGCGGTGAGAACGCCTCGCGCACCCCAGAGCAGTTCGTGACGATCGGGGTGGGTGTGGGTGTCCCAAGCAGCCCCGTCGACCACGTCGAACTCGTTCGTTCCGATGCGCCAGACGACGCTCTCCTCGAAGTCGGTATCGGTGAGCGACATGGAGCCTCCGCTTGCCTTCCCGTGGGTAGATTAGGACACCCTAAGTTAGCACGCGCGCTCGTCCCGCCGAGGGGATGGGGCGGAACGAAGAAGCCCCGCTCCGTCGAGGCGACGTGCGGGGCTGTGATGTGTGGGCGATACCGGACTCGAACCGATGACCTCTTCCGTGTGAAGGAAGCGCGCTACCAACTGCGCCAATCGCCCATGACCCAGGGGGTCGAGAAACGATACTACCGGACGCGCGCGGGCCGTGATGACCATCCGGCGAGACACGCGCGAGATTCGCTTCCGGTTTGGACAGTCGCGGATCATCGGCTAATGTTTCATAAGTGCCCGGGACAACCGGGAACGAAATGCGGATGTAGCGCAGTTGGTAGCGCACAACCTTGCCAAGGTTGGGGTCGCGAGTTCGAGTCTCGTCATCCGCTCGAGTGCAGAGGGTCTTCTTCGGAAGGCCTTCCGCACGTGGGGTCAATCCACACGGTGGCGTGGCCGAGCGGCTAGGCACCGGCCTGCAAAGCCGTTTACACGGGTTCGAATCCCGTCGCCACCTCACTGAGAACTGAATAGCCTTCATAGGCGCGATTGGCGCAGCGGTAGCGCGCTTCCCTGACACGGAAGAGGTCACTGGTTCGATCCCAGTATCGCGCACAGACGAAACCCCCGGTCCAGCCGGGGGTTTTTGCGTTTCCGGCCGTCGAAGTGCTCGCCCGAGAGGCAACTGGACTTCAGTGACTCTCGTGGCCGAAGTACGCGAAGAGCCAGACGACCACCCCGACCACCGCCGCTGCGACGAATCCGAGTGCCGTCGGGAAGGCGCTGCTTCCGTACATCCACGTGGGGAAGAGTGCGCATCCCGCGGGAGAATCGCTCTCCCACGCACCCGCGAGCCAGCCCGTCCGGCAGTAGTCCTGAATGGCGGGCGCGACGATGATCCCGGCGGCGAGACCCCCGACCGGGCTCGTGATGGCGGTCCAGACCGCTGCGAACTGCGCGTCGGCGTGCGAATCGGCTTCGCCCATTTCGGTACCCTTTCCCCAGTGGTACCCCTCCGCCCACAGCAAACCACGCCGAGCCGCCCAGCGGAAGAGCTCGGGAGCATTCCACAGGTCAGCGGGCGCTGAGCGCGGCTGCGATCCGACGCACCGCCTCCTCGAGGAGCGGCCGCGGTAGGGCGAAGACGAACCGGGTGAAACCGATCGCAGCCACCCCGCAGGCGGCGCCGTCCGTCATCGCGACACCGGCGTGCTCGCGGAACCACTCGCTCAGATCGCCGGTCAGCCCGGTCTCCCGGAAGTCGAGGAGAGCGATGTAGGTTCCCTCCGGAACGGTCATCCGCACCTGGGGAAGGTGCTCGGCGACCAGGGCGGCCAGTGCGCGGCGATTACCGTCGAGATAGGCGACCGTCTCGTGCAGCCACTCGCCCCCATCGGCGTACGCGGCGACGTTGGCGACCGCTCCGATCGTCGAGGTGCCGTGCCCCGACCACGCTCCTTCGCGTTCCCAGAGCTCCGCATCCCGCTCGTTCGAGACGATGATCTGCGCGCACTTGAGACCGGCGAGGTTCCACGCCTTGGACGCGGAGGTGGCGGTGAGGGTGTGACCTGCGGCGACATCGGAGATCGAGGCGTAGGGGATGTGCCGGGCGGGGGCGTAGACGATCGGCGCGTGGATCTCGTCCGAGAACACGCGTCCGCCGGCGTCGTGCACGGTCTCCGCCACCCGTTCGAGCTCTTCGCGCGTCGCGACCGTTCCGAGCGGGTTGTGCGGATTGCACAGCACCAGCAGCTCGCCGCCCTCGGCGAAGGCCGCCGCCACCGCGTCGTGGTCGAGCACCCAGCGCCCGTTCTCGACGATGCTCGGCACCTCGATGACCCGTCGCCCGTGCATCGGGGGAACCATGAGGAACGGCATGTACGCCGGCGTCGGGACGATCACGGCGGCCCCCGGAGCCGTATACTGCTCGATCGCGTACTCGAAAGCGGTGATCACGTCGGGGACCTGCTTCACCTGCGCCGACGAGATCTCCCAGCCGTAGCGAGCGGCGTACCAGGCGGCCGTCGCGGCGGCGAGCTGGTCGGCGAGATGCTGTGGAAGGTAGCCCGTGAGGCCCTGCTCGAGGGCATCGCCCACCGCGTCCTTCACCGCGGGTGCGACCCCGAAATCCATCTCGGCGACGAAGGCGCCGATCGTGTCGGGGAAGGTCGTCCACTTGACGCTCCCCGCCTCTCGCAGATCGTTCTCGGTGAGGGTGTCGATGCGGTTGACGGACATACGGGGATCCTTCACGGCAGGGGAGAGGGGGCTCCCTCGATCGTACGGGGAGCGCGCCCTGCCGGGGCCGGAGGGCCGACCCCGCGGCGGGTCACCGATCGCGAGGTGCGCGTTTGACGACGTCGTACGCGGCGAGCGCCGCCTTCCGCGTCTCCCCGAGGTCGACGATCGGCTCGGCGGGGGCATCCGATGCCCACTGCGAGATGTACAGGCGGTTCGGATCGAACTTCTTGGCCTGGAGCTCGGGGTTGAAGATGCGGAAGTAGGGCGCGGCATCCGCACCGGAGCCGGCGACCCACTGCCAGTTGAACGGGTTGTTCGCCCCATCGGCATCGACGAGGGTGTCCCAGAACCACTCCTCGCCGCGGTGCCAGTCGATGAGGAGGTTCTTCACGAGGAACGACGCAGTGACCATCCGCACCCGGTTGTGCATGTACCCGGTGCGCCAGAGTTCGCGCATTCCGGCGTCGACCAGGGGCACGCCGGTCTCGCCGCGCTGCCACGCGTCGAGGTGCGACGGCTTCAGCCGCGGCCACGGGAAGGCGTCGAACTCGGGGTGCAGGTTCTTCGTCGCGAGGTCGGGGAAGTGGAAGAGCGTGTGCCACGCGAACTCGCGCCACCCGAGCTCCGAGAGGAACCCGCCCGCGCCGTCCGCGGAGACCGCCTCGTGCCAGACCGTGAACGGGCTGATCTCTCCCCAGCGCAGGCGGGGGGACAGGAGCGAGGTGGCTCCGGCCGAAGGCTCGTCGCGTGCGCGGTCGTACGATCCGAGGTCCTCGTCGAGGAAGGAGCGCAGTCGACGTCGAGCGGCGGGTTCCCCGGGTTCCCAGGTCTCGCGCAGGCCCTCCGCCCAGTCCGGACGGGTGGGGAGCAGAGCCCAGTCGTCGAGGTCGTCCGATGCCGGAGCCGAGCGGATGCCGTCGATCTCGCGTGGCTCGGGGAGGGGGAGCCGCGGTGCGGGCAGCGAGAGGCACGCCCGCCAGAAGGGGGTGAACACGGAGAAGTGCGTACCGGCCCCCGTCGTCACCGTCCAGGGCTCGTGGAGAAGGGATCCCGCGAAGGAGACGACCTCGACGCCGTCGTTCCGCAGAGCGGTCTTCAGCTCGGCGTCGATGTCGCGCTCGGGTCGGCCGTACCGGCGATTCCAGAAGACGGCGCCGGCGTCGGTATCCGCCACGACCTGGGGGATCACGCGGGCGGTGGGACCGCGGCGCAGCACCAGTGCGCCCCCACGCTCCCGCAGCCGTTCGCTCAGCGAGGCGAGTGAGTGATGCAACCACCAGCGGGCCGCTCCGCCGAGCGGTCGGATGCCGGGGGATTCCTCGTCGAGCACGTAGACGGCGAGGATCGGCTCCCCGCGATCGATCGCGGCGCGCAACGCGGGGTTGTCGGCGAGACGCAGGTCATCACGGAACCACACGATCGAGGGGGAGGACATCGCCCCATTCTGGCGCTCGTCCTGCGATCGGAGAAATGTCAGCGTCGGCCTTGACTTCGACCCTCGGCGCTGGTGGCCCACACCGCCCACACCATGAGGAGCGGCTGCAGGAACAGCCGCCCGAATCGGCGGCGGTCGGTGTCGAGCCCGGGCGTGGAACGGCCGGTGCGCCACTGGTGCACGTTGCCGGGCAGCACAGCGGCGAAGAACAGCGCAGTGGCCCATCCGATCCGCGCGCGCTCCCGAGGAAGGGCGACCAACCCCGCGGCGAGCCCGATCTCCACCGCACCGGAGGCGACCACGATCGTCTCCTTGTCGAGCCCGGACATGCGCGTCGCCCAGTCCGGCACGACCACGCGGAAGCCGCGCGTCTGGACGAAGTGCAGGACGCCGATCGCGCCGAGTCCTGCGGCGAGGATCCACCGGGCGATCGTACGGGTCATCCGCTCACGCTACCCCGGTTCACTGCGGAAACGGCATCCGTTCGGCCGCCCAGCTCCGGAATGCGTCCGTGATCTCCGCCGCATGCGTGTGATGGAGATAGTGATCGCCGTCGACGGGTATCACCGTGCCGTCGGCGACGCTCGCCGCCTGGGCCTCGTGCAGGGCGACCCAGTCCGGGGTCTTCTCGTTGTCGGCTACGGCGAACAGCAGCACGGGGAGATCATCGGGAAAGGTACGTCCCTCGGCCTGCGCGAAGTTCGGGGCGATGTGCGCCATCTCGTCGAGGTACGTGGGCGCCATCGACGTGCGGTTGGAGATCATCGCGATCTGCTCCCGGTCATGATCGGAGTAGGCCCCACCCTCATGCCCGACCCCGCCCACCGCGAGCAACAGCCGTGCGAGTCCCAGAGTTCGGGCGGCGCCCATGAGTCCTGTCGGGAACTCGGTGTCCATGTGCGGCTGCCCCGGCACGCTGGAGTCGATCCCGACGAACCCCTGGAGCTCCTCGGGGTGCGTCGCGGCCAGCTCGAGTGCGTAGATGCCCGCGATGGAGTGCCCCATGAGCACGTACGAGTCGATGTCGAGCTGCTCGAGGGCGTCGTGCACCTCCGCGACGATGTTCTCGGTCGTCCGCGCGCGATCGGTGCCGTCGCTCAATCCATACCCGAGGGGCTCGATCACGACGACGCGATGATCGGTCGCGAGGTCGTCGACGAGGGGGGAGAAGTCGATCGCGGGTGAGGCCGTGCCGAATCCGGGGAGGAGCACGATATCCGTGGGACCGGAGCCGGTGATCACGACGTTCATCCGATGACCGTCGACGATGACGAAGGTCCCGTACGGCTCGATCGCCTCCTTCTCGATCTCCGATGCGACGACGTTCACGACGGTCGTCGTCGCCAGCCCCAGGGTGATCGTCGCGGTGACGGCCACGAGGGTGACGAGCCCTCTCTTCACGAACTTCTTCATCGCCAGCCTCTCCGGGCGCGCTCTGCGCCGCAGATCCAGCGTCGCGCGACGGCGCGTGCGCGCACATCGACCGGACGCGGACTCCGGCGTACCGCATCGGCGGTAGCGGACGCTCGTGCCCGGTGGTGCGCGACTGCCAGACTGGCCGCATGACCGTGTTCCGCATCATCGTGCTCTTCGTGCTGGCCGCTGTCGCGGAGATCGGCGGAGCATGGCTGATCTGGCAGGCGGTCAAGGAGGAGCGCGGCTGGATCCTCGCCGTGCTCGGGGTGATGGCCCTCGGCGCCTACGGGTTCATCGCGGCACTCCAGCCCGACGTCAACTTCGGCCGGGTGCTGGCCGCGTACGGTGGGGTCTTCATCGCGGGATCGCTCGCGTGGGGCATCATCGTCGACGGCTTCAAACCGACCGTCTGGGACTGGGTGGGGTCATCCATCGCCCTCGTCGGAGCCGCGATCATCATCCTCGCTCCGGTCGTCACGCAGACGGCCACCGAGCCGGGGGCGTGACGGTCAGCACGACCCGGCCATGCGAGTAGCCTAGATCCAGACCCAGATGGAGTGATCAGTGCCTGAAAACGCCCAGCCGAAAGACGGCTTCGCCCTGTTCTCTGACCGATCCGTCGTCGCCATGCGCGTCAACGGCATCCTCAAGGACCTCGCGACCACAGTGACCGACGCCGACGAGGTCGAGGCGGTCACGATCGACAGCCCCGACGGCCTCGGCATCCTGCGCCACTCGACCGCGCACGTGCTCGCCCAGGCGGTGCAGCGCATCAATCCGCAGGCGAACCTCGGCATCGGCCCGCCCATCACCGACGGCTTCTACTACGACTTCGGCGTCGATTCGCCGTTCACGCCCGAGGACCTCAAGGCGATCACCAAGGAGATGCAGCGCATCGTCCGCGAGGGCCAGCGCTTCGTGCGCCGCGTGGTGACCGATGACGAGGCCCGTGCCGAACTCGCCGACGAGCCGTTCAAGCTCGAGCTCATCGGGCTCAAGGGCGGCAAGGAAGCGGCGGAGGGCGCCTCGGTCGAGGTCGGCGAGGGCGAACTCACGATCTACGACAACACCACCCGCGACGGCGAGGTGGTCTGGAAGGACCTCTGCCGCGGCCCGCATCTGCCGAACACGCGCATGATCGGCAACGGCTGGGACCTCACCCGCATCGCCGCCGCCTACTGGCGCGGCAGCGAGAAGAACCCGCAGCTGCAGCGCATCTACGGAACCGCCTGGCCGTCGAAGGACGAGCTGCGGGCATATCAGCACCGCCTCGAAGAGGCCGCGAAGCGCGACCACCGTCGCCTCGGCAAGGAGCTCGACCTGTTCTCCTTCCCGGAGGAGATCGGATCCGGGCTCTCGGTCTGGCACCCGCGCGGCGGCATGATCCGCGGCGAGATGGAGCAGCACGCGCGCAAGCGTCACATCGAGGGCGGCTACACCTACGTGTACACCCCGCACATCTCGAAGGAAGACCTCTTCCTGACCTCGAACCACCTCGTCACCTACAAGGACGGCATGTTCCCGCCGATCGTCATGGACGAGGAGCGCGACGACGAGGGCAACATCACCAAGCAGGGCCAGGACTACTACCTGAAGCCGATGAACTGCCCGATGCACATCCTGATCTACAAGGAGCGCGCCCGCAGCTACCGCGATCTGCCGCTGCGTTTCGCCGAGAACGGCACGGTCTACCGCAACGAGCTCTCGGGTGCGCTGCACGGTCTCACCCGTGTGCGCGGGTTCACCCAGGACGACTCGCACCTCTTCGTCACGCCCGACCAGCTCGAGGGAGAGGTCGCGAAGGTCCTCGACTTCATCCTCTCGATGCTGCGGGACTTCGGCCTCACCGATTTCGAGCTCGAGCTGTCGATGAAGGACGACGAGAAGTCGAAGTGGATCGGTTCCGACGAGTTCTGGGAGTCGTCGACCGACGCCCTGCGTCGCGTCGCCGTCGCCTCGGGGCTCAAGCTCACCGAGGTCCCGGGTGAGGCCGCGTTCTACGGCCCGAAGATCGACCTCAAGACCCGCGATGCGATCGGTCGCACCTGGCAGTTGTCGACCGTCCAGGTCGACCCGAACCTGCCGGAGCGCTTCGATCTCGAGTTCATGGACAAGGACGGGCAGAAGAAGCGTCCGATCATGATCCACCGCGCGCTCTTCGGTTCGATCGAGCGTTTCTTCGCGATCCTGCTCGAGCACTACGCCGGCGACTTCCCGGTCTGGCTCTCGCCGGTGCAGGTGGTCGGTATCCCCGTGGCCGAGGACTTCGCCGACTACCTCGGCGAGGTCATCACGACGCTCCGCGACTCGGGTGTGCGCGCCGAGCTCGACACGTCCGACGACCGTATGCAGAAGAAGATCCGCACGCACACGACCGGCAAGGTTCCGCTGCTGCTCATCGCCGGCGAGCAGGACCGCGCCGCCGGCACGGTCTCGTTCCGCTACCGCGACGGTACCCAGGAGAACGGCGTCCCGGTCGCGGATGCCGTGGCCCGCATCCGCACCGCGATCGCCGAGCACGCGCTCGTGCAGACGGCGGGGGATCTGGCGTGACCCCGGATGAGCCGCTGGAGCCTGCGTCGGACTTCGCCGGAGTCCCCGACGAGTTCCAGCGGCTCTGGACTCCGCACCGGATGGCCTACATTCAGGCGGGGCCCGAGCCGCTGCGCGAGGAGTGCCCCTTCTGCGAGGCGCCGAAGCATCCGGATGCCGAGCGGCTGATCGTCGCGCGCGGTGAGACGGCATACGTGCTGCTGAACCTGTTCCCGTACAACTCGGGTCATCTGCTCGTGTGCCCGTACCGCCACATCGCGACGTACGACCAGGCCACCCCGGAGGAGGTCGCCGAGATCGGCGCTCTGACGCAGACGGCGATGCGCGTCCTGACGGAGGTGTCGCGCTGCGACGGCTTCAACATCGGGATGAATCAGGGGGCCGTCGCCGGCGCGGGTGTCGACGGGCACCTGCACCAGCACGTCGTGCCGCGGTGGCGCTCCGATGCGAACTTCTTCCCGATCATCGCGAAGACGAAGGCACTCCCGCAGCTGCTCGGTGAGGTGCGGGAGGCCGTCGCGAACGCCTGGCCTGCGGCCTGAGTTCAGCGCACCTGACGGGCGCTGAACTGCATGCGCGGGTGCGCGTAGAACTCCTGCGCCTCGACGAGCTGCAGCTCGCGCTCCCCGGAGTCGAGCGTCGCCTTCAGCAGGTCGTAGACGCTCGATGCGGTGCGCTCGAGGGCGACCTGCGCACTGCCGGTCTCGACGTAATGCGCGGTGAAGAGCGCAGCGGTCACGTCGCCCGACCCGTTGGCCTTCATCGGAAGGTGCGGCGTCTGCACGATCCAGGCACCCTCCTCGTCGGCCGCGAGCATCTCGATGGTTTCCTCCTCCCGGTCCGGCCGCTCGACGCTCGTGACGAGCACCGTGCGCGGTCCCATCGCGCGCGCCAGGTCGACCGAGGCCAGCGTCGACTCGAGCGTGTCGGGCTCGGTCTCGGTGAGGAAGCCGAGCTCGAACTGGTTCGGGGTGATGATGTCCGCCACCGGCACGACCCGCTCCCGCAGCAGCACGGGGATCGCGGGCGCCACGAAGCAGCCGGACTTGGCGTTGCCCATCACGGGGTCGCACGTGTAGACCGCATTCGGGTTCTCCGCCTTGACCCGGGCGACGGCGTCGATGATCACGTCGCCGATGCCCTCCCCGCCCTGGTATCCGCTGAGCACCGCATCGATGCCGCCGAAGACGCCACGGTCCTGGATACCGGTGATGACCTCGCGCACCTCGGCGGGATCGATCATCGGGCCGCGCCAGGCGCCGTACCCGGTGTGGTTCGAGAAGTTCACGGTGTAGACCGGGAGGACCTCGACGCCGATGCGCTGCAGCGGGAACACCGCGGCGGAGTTGCCGACGTGACCGTAGGCGACGGCGGACTGGATGGAGAGGATCTTCATCTCCCGATCCTTTCTTTCAGTGCGGGTGCGTTCCCGCTTCGGGTGGTCATCGGGAAGCCGCGACGAGGTCGGCGACGAAGGCCGCGGCATCCGCGTCGGACAGATCATGGACGGTCAGCCGCAGTTGCCGCGATGGCTCGGCCTTCTCGTCGAGGGCGAACTCGTCGCCGGTGCGGGCCAGCCATCCGCGGCGCATGAGCTTTTCGGCGACGGCCCGCGCGGGCCGCGGGAGCTCGACCCAGAGACTGAGACCGTCGGAGTCGGGGGCATCGAATCCGTGAGTGCGCAGGAGCTGTGCGAAAGCGGCGTTGCGCTCGGCGTAGTGCGCGGCCGCGGTTCCGATCGTCGCGAGCACGGAAGGGTCGGTCAGCTGGGCGTGCGTGAGTCGCTGGAGCAGATGGCTCACCCAGGTCGTCCCCGGGCTGAGCCGCATCGACAGGCGCTCGGCCGTCTCGGGGTCGGTGGCCGCGAGCGCCAGGCACATGTCGGGGCCGAGAAACTTCGAGACGGAGCGCACGAGGGCGAACCGCCGGTGCCCCGGTCCGATCAAGGTCTCGTAGGGGCGCTGCGAGAGCATCGAGAAGTGGTCGTCCTCGATGATCAGCACGTAGGGGTGGTCGGCGAGCACGGCGCGGAGCTCGGCCGCGCGCGCAGCCGTCAGGCTGCTGCCGGTGGGGTTCTGCGCGCGCGGAGTGCAGATGATGGCGCGGATGCCGGCGTCGAGCGCTGCGCGGAGGCCGACGACCGTCATCCCCTCGCCGTCGACCGGGACGGGCACGGCGCGGTACCCTCCGAGTCGCACCGTGTGGATGCTCGCGAGGAAGCAGGGGTCCTCGAGCGCGACCGCGTCATCGCGGGTGAGCGCCTGGGCGAGGAGTCGCTCGACGGCGTCGACCGCGCCGCTGGTGACGGTGACGCGGAAGTCGGACTGGTCGAGGTCGGTGGCGATCCACTCGTGCGCCCAGGAGTCGAGGCCGCGGTCGATCACGGGCTCGCCGTACAGCACCGGTCGCCCCGTGACGCGGGCGAGTGCGGGGGACGGGTCGGGGATGAGCCGGGGGTCGGGGTTGCCCGTGCCGACGTCGCGGAGGACCGTGTCCGCCGCGTAGCCCTCCTGGGCGACCGCCTCGACGCCGGCGATCGTGGTGCCGGCGCGCCCGCGCGAGACGACGAGCCCCGCCTGCGCGAGCTGGCGGTAGGCGGCCACCGCGGTGTTGCGGTTCACGCCGAGAGTGGCGGCGAGTTCGCGCACAGGGGGGAGCGCATCGCCGGGGCGGAGGGTTCCACGGTCGCGCAGGGCGCGCACGCTGTCGGCGATGTCTGCTGCGGTCGTTCCGGTGATCTCGGCGCTCATGGGTCCTCGACACCGATTCTAGAACGTCCGGGACGATGCTACGGTTTGACATAGATCAAACGAGTCATTGGCTCAGCCGAGAGGAATTCGATGAACGACCAGGCAACCACCGGATCCGCGCGGGTCAAGCGCGGTCTCGCCGAGATGCTCAAGGGCGGCGTCATCATGGACGTCGTCACGGCCGAGCAGGCCAAGATCGCCGAGGACGCCGGCGCCGTCGCCGTGATGGCGCTCGAGCGGGTCCCCGCCGACATCCGTGCGCAGGGCGGTGTCTCGCGCATGAGCGACCCCGACATGATCGACAGCATCATCGACGCCGTCTCGATCCCCGTGATGGCGAAGGCGCGCATCGGCCACTTCGTCGAGGCGCAGATCCTGCAGGAGCTCGGAGTCGACTACATCGACGAGTCCGAGGTGCTGTCGCCGGCGGACTACGTCAACCACATCGACAAGTTCGGCTTCACCGTGCCCTTCGTGTGCGGGGCGACGAACCTCGGCGAGGCCCTGCGCCGCATCAACGAGGGTGCCGCGATGATCCGGTCGAAGGGCGAGGCCGGCACCGGTGACGTCTCGGAGGCGACCAAGCACATCCGCAAGATCACGAGCGAGATCAACGTGCTGCGTTCGATGACCAAGGACGAGCTCTACGTGGCGGCCAAGGAGCTGCAGGCTCCCTACGACCTCGTCGTCGAGGTCGCGGGGACGGGCAAGCTGCCGGTCGTGCTGTTCGTTGCGGGAGGCGTGGCAACACCCGCGGACGCCGCGATGATGATGCAGATGGGAGCGGACGGTGTGTTCGTCGGCTCCGGCATCTTCAAGTCGGGCAACCCCGCCCAGCGTGCCGCGGCGATCGTGAAGGCCACCACGTTCCACGACGATCCGAGTGTGATCGCTCAGGTCTCGCGCGGGCTGGGCGAGGCGATGGTGGGGATCAACGTGTCCGACCTCCCCGCGCCGCACCGGCTCTCCGAGCGTGGCTGGTAGTCCGACCGTCGGCGTCCTCGCGCTGCAGGGCGACGTGCGCGAGCATGCCGCCCTGCTCGCGGAGCTCGGTGCGGAGGTGGTGCTCGTGCGCCGCCCGGAAGAACTCGACGCGATCGACGGGCTCGTCCTACCGGGTGGAGAGTCCAGCGTCATCGACAAGCTGGCGCGACTGTTCGGGCTCCAGCAGCCGATTCGCGCGGCGATCCGCGCGGGGATGCCGATGTACGGCACGTGCGCGGGGCTCATCCTCCTGGCCGATACCGTGCTCGACGCGATCGAGGGACAGCAGTCCTTCGGCGGCCTCGACGTCGACGTTCGGCGCAACGCCTTCGGACGGCAGTCCGAATCGTTCGAGATCGACCTCGACGTGCCGGTGCTCGGCGATGCCCCGGTGTCTGCGACGTTCATCCGGGCGCCGATCGTGGAACGCTCGGGGGCCGCGGTGGAGGTGCTCGCCGCCCTGCCCGACGGCGCGGTGGTCGCGGTGCGCCAGGGGCCGTTGCTCGGCACGAGCTTCCATCCCGAGATGGACGGTGAGCCCGGATTCCACGCGCTCTTCCTCGACGAGGCACGACGCTACGCGAGCGCACCCCGGTAGGCGACGTCTCGATTCGTTAGACTGGACGATGCCCTGGGCCGTGCCCACGGGCGGATACGACGAGTGGAGACTTATGTCCGGGCATTCCAAGTGGGCCACCACGAAGCACAAGAAGGCCATCATCGACTCCAGGCGCGCCAAGTCCTGGGCCAAGCTCATCAAGAACATCGAGGTCGCGGCCAAGCTCGGCGGCGCCGACCTCGCGGGCAACCCCACGCTGTTCGACGCGGTGCAGAAGGCGAAGAAGACCTCCGTCCCGAAGGACAACATCGACCGCGCGGTCAAGCGTGGAGCCGGAATCGGCGGCGAGGCCGTCGAGTACACCTCGATCATGTACGAGGGATACGGACCGAACGGCGTGGCGCTCATGATCGAGTGTCTGACCGACAACAAGAACCGTGCCGCCGCCGAGGTGCGCACGGCTCTCAGCCGCAACGGGGGAACGCTGGCCGACCCGGGCAGCGTCGCCTACAACTTCTCGCGCAAGGGCGTCATCGTCGTCGGTGCCGAGGGGACCACCGAGGACGACGTCATGATGGCGGCGCTCGAGGCGGGTGCCGAGGAGATCGAGCCGCACTCCGAGGGCTTCGAGATCATCACCGAGGCGACCGACCTGGTCACCGTGCGCAGCGCGCTGCAGGAGGCGGGCATCGACTACGAATCCGCCGACGTCGAATTCGTGCCGAACCTCAAGGTCGAGATCGACGCCGACACCGCACGCAAGGTCTTCCGCCTCATCGACGCGCTCGAGGACAGCGAGGACGTGCAGAACGTCTTCAGCAACTTCGACCTCTCGTCCGAGGTGCAGGCCGAGCTCGAGAACGACGACAGCTAGGCGCGCCACGCGCCCGACGTCGACGGTGCCGCCTAGCCTGGGGGAGTGACCTCCTCCTCGCTGCGCGTTCTCGGGATCGACCCGGGCCTCACGCGATGCGGTGTGGGCATCGTCGACGTCGACGGATCGCGTCGCGGCACGCTCGTGCACGTCGGGGTGATCCGTTCGTCTCCCGATGCGCCGATCGGCGAGCGTCTCGCGATCGTCGCCGCCGGCATCCGTGAGGTCATCGCCGCGCATTCTCCGCAGGCGGTCGCGGTCGAGCGCGTGTTCGCGCAGCAGAACACGCACACGGTGATGGGCACGGCTCAGGCCAGCGGAGTCGCGCTGCTGCTCGCGGCAGAGGCGGGTCTTCCCGCCGCGACCCACACGCCGAGCGAGGTCAAGGCCGCCGTGACCGGTTACGGATCTGCCGACAAGCGCCAGGTGCAGGCGATGATCGCCCGGATCCTGCGCCTCGACGCGCCTCCGCAGCCGGCGGATGCCGCGGATGCCCTCGCCATCGCCCTCTGCCACGCCTGGCGCCGAGGCGGCGCGGGGGCGGCATCCGCAGCGGGCGGGCTCACGCCGGCCCAGCGCGCCTGGGCGGACGCGGAGCGTGTCGCTCGAACATACGTACGACGCGGGGCCTAGGCTGGGAGGATGATCTCCTCCCTGCACGGCACCGTGCTGCACTCGACCTCCGACCAGGTCGTCGTCGAGGTGGGCGGCGTCGGCTTCTCCGTCGCCGTCCCGGCCGACGTCGCGCACACCGCGACGGTGGGGGAGCAATTGCGACTGCACACGAGCCTGATCGTGCGCGAGGACGCGCTCTCGCTCTTCGGGTTCGCCGAGCGCGACGAGCTCGAGGTCTTCGGGCTCCTCATCAGCGTAACGGGCGTCGGGCCGAAATCCGCCCTGGGGGTGCTGTCGCACCTGACCGTCGACCAGATCGCAGAGGCGGTGAATGCCGAGGACGACGCGCCTTTCCGTCGCGTGTCCGGAATCGGTCCCAAGACCGCGAAGCTCATCGTCGTGCAGCTCGCCGGTAAGGTCCAGCCGACGGTCGCGGCAGCGCCGAGTCCTTCGGGCGCCGTGGACGTGGTGGGTCAGGTCGCGGTCGCCCTCGTCGGACTCGGATGGTCGGAGAAGGTCGCCGCCGAGGCCGCCGCGCAGACGGCCGCCGAGGCATCCGATGCCGAGCGTTCGGCCGTCGCACCGCTCCTCCGCCGCACTCTTGCCCTGCTGGGGCCGGCACGTGGCTGACGCACTCGACGCCTCCGAGCCCGTCGACGAGACCGAGC
Source organism: Microbacterium sp. USHLN272 (assembly GCF_037149655.1). Lineage (NCBI taxonomy): Bacteria > Bacillati > Actinomycetota > Actinomycetes > Micrococcales > Microbacteriaceae > Microbacterium > Microbacterium sp. USHLN272. The sequence goes on from NZ_JBBCRA010000001.1 coordinate 429,899, forward strand.
TCGCGATCGAGGGCGCCCTGCGTCCGACGAGTCTCGGCGAGTTCGTCGGACAGCAGAAGGTGCGCGGCCAGCTCCAGCTCCTCCTCGAGGCCGCACGCATCCAGAGCCGACCCGCCGATCACATCCTTCTCGCGGGCCCGCCCGGACTCGGCAAGACGACGCTGGCGATGATCGTCGCGCACGAGAGCGAGCGCCCCCTGCGCCTGTCGAGCGGACCGGCCATCCAGCACGCCGGCGATCTCGCTGCGCTCCTGTCGAGCCTCGTTCCCGGCGAGGTGCTCTTCATCGACGAGATCCACCGGATGGCGCGCTCCGCCGAGGAGATGCTCTATCTCGCGATGGAGGATTTCCGCATCGACATCATGGTGGGCAAGGGGGCGGGGGCCACCAGCATCCCGCTCGAACTCGCACCGTTCACCCTGGTGGGAGCGACGACGCGGTCGGGCCTGCTACCGAATCCGCTGCGCGATCGATTCGGGTTCACCGGTCATCTGGAGTTCTACGAGGAGGGCGAGCTCGAGCGGGTGATCGCGCGATCCGCGGCGGTCCTCGGCGTCGACCTGCCGTCCGATTCGCTGTCCGAGATCGCCCGCCGATCGCGCGGGACGCCCCGCATCGCCAACCGCCTTCTCCGACGTGTGCGCGACTATGCGCTCGTGCACGGTGGGGGAGCGGCGACCATCGCCGACGTCCGCGCCGCTCTCGAACTGTACGACGTCGACCCCATCGGCCTGGACCGCCTCGACCGCGCCGTTCTCGAAGCGCTCGTGCGGCGGTTCCGCGGGGGGCCGGTGGGACTGAGCACCCTCGCCGTCGCCGTCGGCGAAGAGGCAGAGACCGTCGAGAGCGTCGTCGAGCCCTACCTCGTCCGGATCGGTTTCCTCGGTCGCACTCCGCGGGGGCGCGTCGCCATGCCTGAGGCGTATGCGCATCTGGGTGTGGCGCATCCCGACGGAGCGCTTCGCTTCGATGACCTATAATCACAGAAGACTTCCCCCGAAACTTCTGTGCGCCCGTTGATGGTGCGTGCACCTCAGAAAGGCGCTCCGCCCCATGGAAATCATCCTCTTCGGTCTCCTGGCCGTCCTCCTCGTCTTCATGATCTTCAACACGCGCAAGCGTCAGAAGCAGATGAAGGCCGAGCAGGAGGAGAAGGCGACGAAGACGGTTCCCGGCGTGCGCGTGCTCCTGCAGGGCGGCATCTACGGCACGATCGTCTCCTACGACCCCGATGACCTCGACCACCCCGCGTCGGTCGAGGTCGCTCCCGGTGTCGTGATCGAGGTGCACAGCCAGGCGATCCTCCGCATCGTCGAGCCCAAGGACATCGTCGCCGACGACACCGAGCTCGCTGACGACGACCTGGTCGTCGAAGCCGACGCTCCGATCGCCGAGACCCCGGAAGAGACGCGCGCGCGCCTCGACCGCGACGCCGACGACAAGTAAGTCCGCGGCGTTCGACCGCACCCCGGAATCCGGCCTCTCAGAAAGCTGAACTCACGTGGCTTCATCCTCTCCTGTCCGTCACGCCTGGCGGGTCCTTCTCGGCCTGCTCCTCGTGACGGGTGTCCTCTTCGGCATCAACGCGGCCGGGGTGTACGTCTTCGGGAAGAGCTCGTGGGCTCCGGAGCTCGCGCTCGACCTCCAGGGCGGCACCCAGATCGTGCTGCAGGCCGAGACGGAGGAAGGGGCAGCGCCGTCCGCGGAACAGCTCGACCAGGCAGCCTCGATCATCCGCCAGCGCGTCGACGCTTCGGGCGTGGCGGAGGCCGACATCACCACCGAGGGCGGACGGAACATCGTCGTCCAGATCCCGGGTGTCGCCGACGACCAGACGCGCGAGCGGATCACCAGCAGCGCGCAGCTCGAGTTCCGCGCGGTGCTGGCCACGACCGCCGCGACGACGTCCTTCGTCGGTGACGACGGTAACGAAACGCCGTACCCCAGCCCCGACCCCTCGCTCGAGGCGACGCCGACGGCCGAGCCGACCGACGGCAGCGACCTCAACTGGGCCACGCCCAAGCTGCAGGCCGAGTTCCTCGCCTACGACTGCGCGAACCCCGACAACCCCACCAACGTGCCGAGCGAGCAACCGATGATCGCCTGCGACGAGACCGGTCAGGCCAAGTTCCTGCTCGGCCCGACCGAGCTCGACGGAACGGCGATCGACGACGCCGCGAGCGGTCGCGACCCGCAGAACGGCGCGTGGCTCGTGCAGCTCACGATGAACCCGGATGGGGCCGACAAGTTCGGCAAGGTCAGCACCCGCCTCAACCAGAACCGCATCGACGGCCTGTCGCCGCGCGACCAGTTCGCTTTCGTGCTCGACGGCGTCGTCATCTCGGCGCCCCGCATGAACGGTGTGATCCTCGACGGCCGGCCGAGCATCTCGGGCAGCTTCACGCAGGAGTCCGCCACGACTCTCGCCGATCAGCTCAAGTACGGAGCGCTGCCGCTGAGCTTCACCGTGCAGAGCTCCGACACCGTGTCGGCGACGCTCGGTACGCAGCAGCTGCAGATCGGTCTCATCGCCGGTCTCATCGGCCTGATCCTCGTCGCGATCTATTCCCTCATCGTCTACCGAGCCCTCGGGACGGTGATCATCGCGTCCATCGCGGTGATGGGTGTGCTGACCTACATCGTCATCTGCATCCTGGCGTGGCGCCTCGGCTTCCGCCTCTCGCTGGCCGGTGTGGCCGGTCTGATCGTGTCGATCGGATTCACCGCCGACTCCTTCATCGTCTACTTCGAGAGAATCCGAGACGAACTGCGAGACGGCAAGTCGATCACCTCCGCGGTCGAAGACGGATGGGGTCGCGCCAAGCGCACGATCTACATCTCGAAGTCGATCAACATCCTCGCCGCGCTCGTGCTGTACATCCTGGCCGACTCGACGGTGAAGGGGTTCGCGTTCACGCTCGGCCTCACGACCATCATCGACGTGTTCATCTTCGTGATCTTCACGCACCCGGTGATGCAACTGCTCGCTCGCACGCGCTTCTTCGGAGGCGGCCACAAGCTCTCGGGGCTCGACCCCGAAGCACTGGGCGCCGTCTACCGCAATCGGTCGCAGTTCCGCGAGGTCGCGACGGCATCCGCCGGCCGTGGCGCGCGCAACTCGCGTTCGCGCGGCGAGGCGGAGCGTCGTCAGACCATCGCCGAGCGCAAGCGCGCGGAGGCTCTCGCGGGTGACAGACCCACCAACGCCGGAAGTGAGGGAGACGCCTGATGCCTTCCATGAATGAGTTCGGCAACAACCTGTACACGGGGAAGACCTCTTTCCCGTTCGTCGGTCGCCGCCGCCTGTGGTTCATCATCGCGATCATCCTGGTCGTGGGCTCGGCTCTGGTGCCGCTGATCCGTCCGATCCAGTTCTCGATCGAGTTCACCGGCGGGTCGCAGTTCACCGTCGCGGCGCCCGACAGCACCGATCAGCAGATCGCCACCGACGCGGTCAAGTCGGTCGTGCCCGAGTCGGCGACCAAGGTCGTCGTGGTGAACGGCGACGACATCCGCGTCCAGACCGACCAGATGACGGCGGATGAGACGCAGCAGGTCACCGCGGCACTCGCCGAGGCGTACGGCGTCGACACTGCGGAGGTGACGTCGTCGTTCATCGGTCCGGCCTGGGGCGAGAGCGTCACTCGTCAATCGCTGTGGGGCCTGGCGATCTTCCTCGCCCTCACCTTCCTGATCCTGGCGATCTACTTCCGAACCTGGAAGATGTCGGCCGCGGCGATTATCGGTCTGCTCGACGTGCTCGTGATCACCGTCGGCGTCTACGCGCTGGCCGGCTTCGAGATCTCGCCGGCGGCGGTGATCGGATTCCTCACGATCTTGGCGTACTCCTTGTACGACACGACGGTCGTCTTCGACAAGATCCGAGAGAACACACATGAAGACGGCGAGAAATCGGCGCGTCTGTTCGGGGAGTCCGTCAACCTGGCGGTGAACCAGACCCTCGTGCGATCGATCAACACCTCGGTGGTCGCGGCGCTCCCGGTCGGAGCGATCCTCTTCATCGGATCGCTGTGGCTCGGTGCCGAGACCCTCACCGACATCTCGCTGTCGATCTTCGTCGGCATCCTCGTGGCGACGTATTCGACGCTGTTCGTCGCCGCTCCGCTCTACTCGCTCTTCCGCGAGAACGAGCCGCAGATCCGCGAGCGCGACGCCCGGATCCGCGAAGCGCGCCTGCGCGCGACGGTCGAAGCCTGACGTATCCGTCCGGTGGGAGCCGCTCCCGCCGGACGGACGTAGGATTGTCTGATGTTCTGATTCGGAGGTGAGCGGATGGCGGAAGCGCAGTCGCCGGCGCAGGGATCGAGCCTGCGGCGTCTGGTTCCCCGCATCTTCTCGCGCGCGTCCAGGGTCAACGACCTCGACAACCTGATCCGCACCGTCCGGGCCAACCACCCCCGCGGTGATTTCTCGGTGATCGAGCGCGCGTACGCGGTCGCCAAGGACAAGCACACCGGCCAGCAGCGGCAGAGCGGCGAGCCGTACATCACGCATCCGCTCGCCGTCGCGCAGATCCTCGCCGAGCTCGGTCTCGGACCGCGCGCCATCGCGGCGGCGCTCCTGCACGACACGGTCGAAGACACCGGCTACGCGCTGACCGACCTCACCGCCGAGTTCGGCGACGAGGTCGCGATGCTGGTCGACGGTGTCACCAAGCTCGACAAGGTCAAGTACGGCGAGAGCGCCCAGGCCGAGACCGTCCGCAAGATGATCGTGGCGATGTCGAAGGACATCCGCGTGCTCCTGATCAAGCTCGCCGACCGTCTGCACAATGCTCGTACCTGGGGCTTCGTCCCGCCGGAGAAGGCGGCGAAGAAGGCCAAGGAGACGCTCGAGATCTACGCGCCCCTGGCCAATCGTCTCGGTATCCAGGCGATCAAGTCCGAGCTCGAAGACCTCTCGTTCGCGGTGCTGCACCCCAAGATCTACAACGAGATCCACAGCCTCATCGCTCAGCGCACTCCGCAGCGCGAGAAGTATCTGAGCCAGGTCGTCGAGGAGATCGACGAGGATCTGCGTGATCTGCGCATCCGCGGCAAGGTCTCGGGCCGACCGAAGCAGCTCTACTCCGTGTACCAGAAGATGGTGGTGCGGGGTCGCGAGTTCGACGACATCTACGACCTGATCGGCATCCGCGTGCTCGTCGCTTCGGTGCGCGACTGCTACGCGGTGCTGGGTGCGATCCATGCGCGGTGGACGCCGCTGCCCGGTCGGTTCAAGGACTACATCGCCACCCCGAAGTTCAATCTCTATCAGTCGCTGCACACGACCGTGATCGGCCCCGCGGGGCGCACGGTCGAGATCCAGATCCGTACGCACGAGATGCACCAGCAGGCCGAGTACGGCGTTGCGGCGCACTGGATGTACAAGGAGCGGATGAACGGCGGCAAGGCCGAGGTGCGGGCATCCGACACCGACATGGCCTGGCTCGCGCACATCTCCGACTGGCAGGCCGAGACGGCCGACCCCGGGGAGTTCCTCGACTCGCTGCGGTTCGAGATCGGCGCGAAGGAGGTCTACGTCTTCACGCCGAAGGGGCGCGTCGTCGGTCTTCCGGCCGGTGCGACCCCCGTCGACTTCGCGTATGCGGTGCACACCGAGATCGGCCATCGCACGATGGGTGCGAAGGTGAACGGGCGCCTGGTGCCGCTGGAGTCCGAGCTGAAGAGCGGCGACGTCGTCGAGGTCTTCACCTCGAAGAACCCCGATGCCGGACCGAGTCAGGACTGGCTCGGATTCGTCAAGAGCACCCGAGCGCGCAACAAGATCCGTGGCTGGTTCACGAAGGAGCGGCGCGAAGAGGCCATCGAACAGGGCAAGGAGGCGATCGCGCGCGCGATGCGCCGGCAGAACCTGCCCCTGCAGCGTCTGATGAGCCAGGACTCGTTCGCCGAGGTCGCCCAGCAGCTGCGCTACGAAGACGTCTCGGCTCTGTACGCGGCCGTGGGCGAGGGGCACATCTCGACCCAGTCGGTGCTCGAGAAGGTCACGGCCAACGTCGCCGCGAACGACACCACGACCGGCGCCATCGACCTGCCGGGCAGCGTGCCGACGCGCGAACCGCGTGCGGGCGACTCCGGCGTTCTCGTCCGCGGCGCCGCCGACATCCTCGTGAAACTCGCGAAGTGCTGCACGCCGGTTCCCGGGGATCCGATCGTCGGCTTCGTGACGCGCGGCAGCGGCGTCTCGGTGCACCGCAGCGATTGCGTCAACGTCAAGGCTCTGAGCAGCGAGCAGGACCGATTCGTCGAGGTGTCGTGGGCGCCGACCACCAAGAGCGTGTTCCGCGTGCAGATCCAGGTCGAGGCCCTCGACCGCTCCGGTCTGCTGTCCGACGTCACGCGCGTACTGAGCGAGCACCACGTCAACATCCTCTCCGCCACGGTCAACACCAATGACGACCGACTGGCGATCAGCCGGTTCGTGTTCGAGATGGGCGACGCCGTGCATCTCGACCGCGTTCTCAACGCCGTGCGCAGGATCGATGCGGTGTACGACGTGTACCGCGTCACGTCCTCCTGATACCGAGTCCCTCGAGAAGTTCCAGGGCACGTCGAGAGCCTGGCACGCGCCGCAGGGTGCGGATGCGTTCCCGCGCGGTCCCGATGAGACCCGGGTCGTGCTCGATGAGCATGTGCGCCCAGCGATCCAGAGCGGGTTCCCGGTGGCTCCCGAGCGCGAGGTCGATCAGCGTGCGTTCGGGAGTCGTGATCGGGATGCCGCCGATGGGGAGGAGGTCCTCGGCCTGGAGTGGCGTGTCGTGATAACGCACCCGTGGACTCTGCACGGCGCGGATGCGCCTCGCCACCGCTCGGCGAAGATGATGCGGGTTCGGCGGCGCATCGCATGCACCGTGCACCCATACCGCGCTCGGCCCGCAGACCGCGGTGCCCGGGTGCACGATCGTGGCGATCGACGCTGCCCGCACGTCGGCACCCTCGACGAGATCGGCGGGGATGAAGGCCTCGCCGATGTCGACGACGTCGCCGTCGAGGCGGGCGGCGGTGAGCTCGGGCAGTGTCAGGCGTTGGCCGGGCAGATACAGGAAAGCGGGATGCACCAGGCCAGTGTGGCCCAGGGCATCCCGCTGTCGTGTGCTCGGACGGGAGCTGTGGAGAACTCGTCAGCCGCCGAGGGCGCTCAGCCAGGCGCGGCGCGCCTCGAGAGCGTCGGACGCTTCCTTGATCGCCTTCTTGTCGCCCGACTTCTCGGCCGTGGCGAGCTCGGACTCGAGCTTTTCGATCGCCTCGAGGAGCTGAGAGCTCATGTCGTTGGCGCGCGCCTTGGTCTCGGGGTTGTTCTTCTTCCAGTCGACCTCTTCGCGGGCCTTGAGGGCCTGCTCGATGACGCGGAGCTTGTCGTCGAGCGCGCGCTCCTTGTCGCGGGGGAAGATGCGGCCGATCTCATCCCACTGCCGCTGGATGCGCGTGAGCAGGGCGCGGGCGCGCTTGATGTTGGACTCGTCGGCAACGGCCTTGGCCTCTTCCAGAAGAGCCTGACGCGCCTCGATCTTGGGAGCGGACTCGGCCTCTTCGGCGGCGGACTGCTGGGCACGCGCGGCGTAGAGCGCGTCTCCGGCGGCCTTGAACCGGGCCCAGAGGGCGTCGTCCGCCTTGCGACCTGCGCGGCCGGCGGCCTTCCAGTCGTCGAGCAGCGTGCGGTAGGCGGGAATCCCGTCGGTGCCGCGCGGGGCGAGGGCTTCGGCGCGCTCGATGAGGCGGGTCTTCGCATCGCGGGCGGCCTTGTGCGTGTCGTCGAGCTCCGAGTAGAACGCACGACGGTGCTTGTCGACGACCGAACGAGCGTCGCGGAATCGCTTCCACAGCTGCTGCGACAGGCCCTTCGACAGGCGCGGGCCGTTCTGCTGCTGAGCCTGCCAGGCGTCGAAGAGCTCACCGAGCTCGGCGGTGACCTGCTTCCACTGCACCTTCGAGAGGTCGCGTGCGGCGATCGCCTCGGCGCGTTCCACCAGTGCGGCGCGCTCGGCGATGGCCTGGTCGAGCAGCTCCTTCGCGCGCTGCTGCTCCTCGGCCGTGGCCTCGGAGAGGGACGCGGTCAGCGTGTGCAGCCGCTCGAGGAGACCGGCGAGGTCACCGACGGCGGCGGCATCCGTGGCTTCGTCGACCAGGTGCCCGGCCTGCTTGACCAGATCGCTGGCGGTCGCGCCGCCGGCCTGGTGACGCTGTTCGAGGGTCTGCACCTTGAAGGCGATGTCCTCGTACTTGCGCACGAAGTAGGCGAGCGCCTCGTCGGGCGTGCCGTCGGGGTACTGGCCGACGACGCGCCAGCTCTCACCCTCGCGCACCTCGACCGTGCCGTCCTCGCTGACGCGACCCCACTTCGCAGCATCGCTGGAGACGGGGGCGGTGGACGCGGCCGGAACGGCGGCGGCGGGGGCGGGCAGCTTGCGCGGCAGCGGCTTCGCCGGGGGAGCGGGGACGGGGGGAGTCGGCTTCGAGGACTCGTTGGCAGACACAGTGTTCTCCTTGCGCGGTTGGCCGCGGGAGGCGGAAAGGACGATGTTCAGCCTAGTACGCCGCGACGATGCGATGCGGTGACGTTCCGCTCCGCGTCGGAGCGGGCGCGGATCACTCCGCCGGGGTCTCCTCGGGAGCGGGTGCCTCGGTGGGGGCGGGGGTCTCCACCGGAGCGCTTGGCTCGACGGACGAGGAGGGAGTGGGCGTGGGCTCCGGTGCCGTGACCTGTGCGTGCGCCACCTGGCTCGCGATCGCTGCGAGCACGAGGACCGCGCCACCCACGCCGGCGATCACGTTGTCGCGCACGCGGCGACGGATCTTCTCCTGGTGCTGAGCCGTGCGCGCCGCGTAGACCCGCGCGCGCTCGGCCTGGGTGCGCTCCTGCGCGCTCTTCGAACCGCGTGCCGCCATTGCGTGCTCCTCTCATCGACGCCGCCGGGCGACGTCGTCTCAGAGCATATCGTCGCCGGTGTCGGTGGACCGCATTAGCCTGGAGGGATGACCCCTGCCGCCGCCCTGCTCTCGGGGCAGACGCCGCTCGCCGTGCGCATGCGTCCCGTCTCGCTCGACGAGGTAGCCGGTCAGCGGCACCTGCTCCGTTCCGGCTCGCCGATCGTCGCCCTCGCCGACCCCGAGGCATCGTCGCCCGGCGCGGTCTCCATCATCCTCTGGGGGCCTCCCGGTACCGGTAAGACGACGCTCGCGCAGGCCATCGCCCGTTCTTCCGGTCGCCGCTTCGTCGAGCTCTCGGCGATCACGGCGGGGGTGAAGGACGTGCGCGAGGTCATGCAGGAGGCCATCACGCAGCGCGACCTCTACGGTCAGACGACGATCCTGTTCCTCGACGAGATCCACCGCTTCACGAAGGCGCAGCAGGACGCTCTCCTGCCCGGTGTCGAGAACGGCTGGGTGATCCTGATAGCCGCGACAACCGAGAACCCGTCGTTCTCGGTGATCTCGCCGCTGCTCTCGCGATCGCTCCTACTCACCCTGCAACCTCTCACCGACGACGACATCGGTCTGCTCGTCGATCGCGCCGTCACCGATGCTCGCGGCCTGCACGGCGCGGTGACGCTCAGCGATGAGGCGCGGGCCGCGCTCATCCGTCTCGCCTCCGGCGACGCGCGCCGTGCCCTCACCGGCCTCGAGGCCGGTGCGGCCGTTGCGCTCTCGCACGGGAGCCCGCCCGACGCGGAAGACGCCGGCGACGGCGATGAGGACGCTGAGGTCGCCGACGACGACGAAGCCGGCGTGGCGAGCGGCGATACCGGGGAAGAAGCCGCCGGTGCGGCATCCGTCGTCCCGGAAGTCTCCGCCGACGACGTCGCGCAGGCCGTCGACCGAGCGCTGTTGCGCTACGACCGTCAGGGAGACGAGCACTACGACGTCATCAGTGCGTTCATCAAGTCGATTCGCGGGTCGGATGCCGATGCGGCGTTGCACTACCTCGCCCGGATGATCGAGGCGGGAGAGGATCCCCGGTTCATCGCTCGGCGGCTCGTGATCTCCGCCTCCGAAGACGTGGGCCTCGCCGATCCGCAGGCGTTGGTGATCGCCGTCGCCGCCGCCGACGCCGTGGCTTTCATCGGGATGCCGGAGGGGCGCATCCCGCTCGCCGAGGCGACCGTGTACCTCGCGACGACGGCCAAGTCGAATGCGGCGTACGCGGGCATCGACGCCGCGATCGCCGACATCCGGAAGGGCGGCTTCGGCCGGGTCCCGCTCCACCTGCGCGATGCGCACTATCCGGGGGCGAAGCGGCTCGGTCATGGCCGCGGCTACGCGTACCCGCACGACAACGAGTTCGGCATCGTGGCCCAGCAGTACCTCCCCGACGAGTTGCAGGGGCGCCGCTACTACGCGCCGAAGGCTCTGGGGGCCGAGCGAGATGTCTCGGCGCGGCTCGAGAAGATCCGCCGCATCCTCGACGGGCGCTGACCCGCAGCCCCTGCCCGCAGCGGACGCCCGACCCTCTACAGTGTGCGGGTGACGCGTTCTCCTCTTCGCATTCCGCCCGATCGTGATCTCTCGATCGACTTCGTCCGCGCGATCTGCCTCCCTGTGGTGGTCGTGCTGCATGCGATCCAGATGGGCATCGAGGGCGATCCGCCCCGTGCCTTCAACGCACTCGCGGAGTGGACGCCGCTGGCCTGGATCACCTGGATCGGGATGATCATGCCCACGTTCTTCATCGCCGGAGGCTTCGCCGGCATCACCACCTGGCGCCGACTCGAGAAGAGAGGGGAGACGGCGGGGGAGTACATCCGCGTCCGAGCCCTCCGACTCGCGCGCCCGGTGTTCCTCGCGATGCTCGGCGTGCTCCTCACCCTCGCGGTGATGGCGGTCTGCGGAGCCGATGCCGAGTTCCTCCGGACCTTCGCGTTCCGGCTCGCCGAGCCGCTCTGGTTCATCGCGGTGTACGCGATCTGCACCTCGTTCGTACCGCTGATGGCCGCGCTGCACCGCCGTGCGGCCTGGACGACGTACTTCACCCTGGCCGCGCTGGTCGTGATCGTCGATCTCGTCTCTCGTTTCGGGGGTCTGCCGATCGGCGCCCTCAATTGGCTCTTCGTCTGGCTCTTCGTGCAGCAACTCGGCTTCGGCGTGCGGGATCAGTGGTACTCGCGCCGCCCGCGATGGTTGCTCCTGCTGCTGGCCGTCGCCGCCTACGGCCTCATGTGCGTCGCCGTCTTCGGGCTGGGCTACGACCCCGACATGATCGCCAACCTCAACCCGCCGACCGTGCTCCTGCTCCTGCTCGGTCTGGCGCAGGTCTACCTGTTCACGCTCCTTCAGCCGGCGATCCGCGCGCTCATGCGTCTGCGCCCCGCGCTCGTGATCATCGGCACCCTCGGAATGTACGGAATGGTCATCTACCTGTGGCATACGGTCGCGATGGCGATCGTCGTCGGCGCACAGCAGGCGCTGGGGCTGCCGTTCCCGCCGGTACTCACCCCCACATGGTGGATCACACGCATCCCGTGGGTGCTCGCGATCGTGGCGGTGCTCGCCGTGCTCTGCGCGACCGTCCCCCGGATCGAACGGATCTGGCCGGTGGAGAGGGCGCACACCATGCCGCTGCCGGCGGCGATCGCGGCGACAGCGCTTCTCGTGGCGGGCGTCGGGTGGGTGCTCACCCAGGGCTATCTCACGCTCGGAACCGCCGTGGCTCTGGCGGCGATCGCATTCGCGATCGCGTGGCTCACCGTCGGCGGGCCCGGTCCGGATCGAGAGTCGGAGCCTCTGGAGGATGCGGCGGAATCCGGCGCATCGCGGGACGCGCGGCGCCTCTGATAGACTTGACCGGCTCGAAACCGAGTTTTCGGGCATCTCCTCGTTCACACCACACCTCGACGGCGCCCCGGCGTGCGCCCCGAGGAAGAGCGCGGGTGATACGTCCGTGAGTCGCGAGAGACGCGACCACGTCATCGGAAGGACAGCTTCGTGACCACGAAGTCCCAGGACCGCCGCAAGGTGCGTCTGAGCCGTGCCCTCGGCATCGCTCTCACCCCGAAGGCCGCCCGCTACCTCGAGAAGCGTCCGTACGCTCCGGGTGAGCACGGCCGCACCAAGCGCAAGGCTGACAGCGACTACGCCGTCCGTCTGCGCGAGAAGCAGCGTCTGCGCGAGCAGTACGGCATCCGCGAGAAGCAGATGCGCAACACCTTCAACGAAGCCCGCCGCCAGGAGGGTCTGACCGGTGAGAACCTGGTCGAGCTCCTCGAGATGCGTCTCGACGCTCTCGTGCTGCGCGCCGGTTTCGCCCGTACGACGGCGCAGGCCCGCCAGCTCGTCGTGCACCGCCACATCCTCGTCGACGGCCAGCTCGTCGACCGCCCGTCCTTCCGCGTGAAGGCCGGACAGCTCATCCACGTCAAGGCCAAGAGCGAGGGCACCGAGCCCTTCCAGGTGGCAGCAGCCGGCGGTCACGCCGAGGTCCTGCCCCCCGTTCCGGGCTACCTCGAGGTCGAGCTCGACAAGCTCCAGGCCCGCCTGGTCCGTCGTCCGAAGCGCGCCGAGGTCCCCGTGACCTGCGAAGTGCAGCTCGTCGTCGAGTACTACGCGGCTCGCTGAGCCCACAGGGCGCTGATCTCAGCGTTCGAAACGAGAGGCGTCGGGGTGACCCGACGCCTCTCGTCGTTTTTGCATACGATGGAGACACCGCGCCTTCGCGGGTCAAGGCAAGGATGACGACATGAAGAACATGGTGTGGTTCCTGATCGGCGTGATCGGCGGCTTCGTCGCTGCGCATTTCATGAACAAGGACCCCCGCGGGCACGACATCCTCGCCGAGGTCGATGCCAGGATCAACGGCTTCACCGCGCTCATCGGCGACGCGTACCGCGCGCAGGAGGCCCGGCTCACCGAGCCGGAAGACCACTGACCCCTCGCGCAACCGCGCGGAACTTCTCACCTCCGAACAAGGACACCCGGGCACCCCTATGAATTCTGCGGAAATCGCGCAGCGCTATCTCGACTTCTTCGAGAAGAACGACCACGTCATCGTCCCCTCCGCCTCGCTCGTCAGCGACGACCCCTCCCTGATGTTCACGGTCGCGGGCATGGTGCCCTTCGTCCCGTACCTCACGGGCGTCGTGCCGTCGCCGCATCCGCGGATCGCCGACCTGCAGAAGTGCATCCGCACGAACGACATCGAAGAGGTCGGCAAGACCGCCCGTCATGGCACGTTCTTCCAGATGCTCGGCAACTGGTCGTTCGGCGACTACTTCAAAGAGGGCGCGATCCGCTACGCCTGGGAACTCCTCACCAGCAGCGAGGCCGATGGCGGCTTCGCGTTCGACGAGAAGGACCTCTGGGTCACGGTCTATGAGACCGATGACGAGGCCGAGTCGATCTGGCGCGACATCATCGGACTGAAGCCCGAGCGCATCCAGCGCCTCGGACGCGCCGACAACTACTGGAACACGGGTCAGCCCGGCCCGGGTGGCCCCGACTCCGAGATCTTCTTCGACCGGGGACCGGCGTACGGCAAGGACGGCGGCCCCGCGGCCGACGATTCGAGATTCCTGGAGATCTGGAACCTCGTGTTCATGCAGGACTTCATCGAGAACATCCGCGGAAAGACCGAGTTCGACATCGTGGGCGAGCTCCCGCAGAAGAACATCGACACCGGCATGGGTCTCGAGCGCGTCGCCTTCCTCAAGCAGGGCGTCGAGAACATGTACGAGATCGACCAGGTGCGCCCCGTCCTCGATCGTGCCGTCGAGCTCTCCGGCCGCACCTACGGCAAGGTCCACGAGGACGACGTGCGCTTCCGCGTCATCGCCGACCACGTGCGCTCCTCGCTCATGCTGCTCTCCGACGGCGTGCGTCCGTCGAACGAGGGCCGCGGCTACATCCTCCGTCGCCTCATGCGCCGCACGGTGCGTGCGATGCGGCTGCTCGGCGTCGACGAGCCGGTCTTCCCCGAACTCTTCGCCACCTCGCGCGACGCGATGAAGTCGTCGTACCCCGAACTCGAGCGCGACTGGTCGACCCTCTCCGCGTCGGCGTTCGCCGAGGAGGAGACCTTCCGTCGCACGCTGGCCCAGGGATCGACGATCCTCGACCTGGCGCTCGACGAGACCAAGAAGGAGGGCAAGACGGCGCTGAGCGGCCCGGAGGCCTTCCTGCTGCACGACACCTACGGATTCCCGATCGACCTCACGCTCGAGGTCGCCGAGGAAGCCGGGCTCGAGGTCGACCGCGGCGCGTTCGACACCCTCATGCGTGAGCAGCGCGACCGCGCCAAGGCAGACGCGCGCAACCGCAAGCGTCAACTCGCGGACGTCTCCGTCTACCGGGAGCTGCGCGCTCTCGGCGAGACCGGCTTCGACGGGTACACCGAACTCGAGGTGCAGTCCCGCATCCTGGGCATCCTCGTCGACGGGCAGCCGGTGCGCAGCGCATCGGAGGGCCAGATCGCCGAAGTCGTCCTCGCCGAGACGACCCTGTACGCCGAGTCCGGAGGTCAAGTCGCCGACAAGGGAACGATCGTGGGCCCCGGCTTCGAACTCGAAGTGCTCGACGTGCAGCGTCCCGTTCCCGGACTCATCAGCCACACGGTGCAGGTGAGCACCGGAACGGTCGCCGTCGACGATGCCGCCACCACGGTCGTCGATGCGGCCAACCGTCGCGCGGCGCGTCAGGCGCACTCCGCGACGCACCTCGTGCACGCTGCGCTCCGCGACACGCTCGGTCCGACCGCCACGCAGGCGGGCTCGTTGAACCGCGCCGGCTACATGCGCTTCGATTTCTCCTGGTCGCAGGCGTTGTCGGCCGACACGCGCAACGAGATCGAGGAGATCACGAACCGCGCCGTCCACGACGCCCTCGAGGTCACCACGCGCATCGTCTCGCTCGACGAGGCGAAGGAAGCCGGCGCCATGGCGCTGTTCGGCGAGAAGTACGGCGACGTGGTGCGCATGGTCGACATCGGTGGCCCGTGGTCGCGTGAGCTCTGCGCGGGAACCCACGTCGGCTCCAGCGCCGAGATCGGCCTCGTCAGCCTCGTCGGAGAATCGTCGGTGGGAGCATCCAACCGTCGCATCGAAGCCCTCGTCGGCGTCGACGCCTTCCGTGAGCTCGCTGCCGAGCGTGCGATCGTCTCGCAGCTCACGAGTTCGCTGAAGACGCCGCGCGATCAGCTCGCCGAGCGCATCTCCGACCTCGCTGCGAACCTCAAGGCGGCGGAGAAGCGCATCGCTCAGTTCGAGTCCAAGGAGCGCGCGGGACAGATTCCCGCGATCGCCGACGCGGCGCGCCGGATCGCCGCGTTCCACGTCGCCACGGAGTCGCTCGGTGAGCTGGCCTCGGCCGACGATCTGCGCGAACTCGTGCTCGGCGTCCGCGACCGCCTCGGCTCCGATGCTGCGGTCGTCGCACTCGGCGCCGTCGTGAACGGTCGTCCGGTCGTGGTCGTCGCCACCAACGACGCCGCTCGCACCGCAGGTGCGAAGGCGGGAGCGCTCGCGAAGCGCGCCGCCGGAGTGCTCGGCGGAGGCGGCGGCGGGCGTGACGACGTCGCGCAGGGCGGCGGAACGGATGCCGCGGCACTGCCCGCCGCACTCGACGCCATCGTCCAGGAGCTGCACGCAGCGTGAGCGGTTTCCGACGCGGGGTGCGCCTCGGCATCGATGTCGGGCGCGCCCGCGTCGGCGTCGCGCGGTGCGATCCCGACGGAATGCTCGCCGTCCCCGTCGAGACGGTGCCGCGCTCGGAGACCTCGATCGATCGGCTCGTGGAGCTCGCGGCCGAGTACGAGCCGATGGAGTTCGTCGTCGGTCTCCCGGTGAACATGCAGGGCGCGGACACCGCGTCGACGGTGGACGCACGGGAGTTCGCCGCAGCCCTTCGCACGCGCACCGGTGTCCCGGTACGGCTCGTCGACGAACGGCTCAGCACGGTGTCCGCGCACGCGGCCCTGCGTTCTTCAGGTCGAAATCAGAAGAACTCTCGTAGCATTGTGGATCAGGTCGCCGCGGTGGTGCTGCTGCAGCAGGCGATCGACACGGAGAAGAGCACCGGAAACCCGGCCGGTGCCGCTGTCCCGTCCGACGAGGAGCATCCCTGAACATGTCCGAACGCGATGGCGCGTCCCCCGCGCCCGATGCGAACGAGCCGCTCGGCGATCTCTTCGCGAACCTCCCCGAGCCGACGCAGCAGCATCCGACGGCCGATTACAGCGGCCCGGCGCCCGGCTCCCGGCGCGCCGCCCGTGAGGCCGCGCGCCGAGGCGACGGCGCACCCGAGACGACTCCCGCCGCCGTGCCCGACGCCGTGGACCCGGTCGGCGCCCCCGTCCCGGCAGTCGAGCCCGCGGTCGACCCGGTGACGTCGGCGGCCGAGCCCGTGCGTCCGTCCGCCGAAGAGGTGCGGATCGCGCCGGCAGGCAGGGAGCCGGCACCCGTCGCCGCTCCCACCGCCGAAGCCGTCCAGGGCGAGGCCCCGATCGGCGGAGGCCTCGACGCTCTGTTCGTGGCTCCCGATGACGACCGCGCTCTGGCGAAGGCACCGAAGAAGCGACGTCGCGGATGTCTGATCGCGCTGCTCATCATCCTGGTGATCGTCGGCGGTATCGCCGCCGCCGGCGCCTGGGCGATGAACACCTACGGCGAGCAGATCAACGACGTCATGGGCTGGGGTGAGCCGAAGGACTACGAAGACGGCCAAGCCTCCGGCGAAGCCTTCGTCACGATCAAGGACGGCGATACCGGACGCCCGGTGTCGACGGCACTCTACGAGGCCGGTGTCACCAAGACCGAGGACGTGTTCTACGACTACCTGATCGAGGAGAACATCGCGGTCACCTTCTACCCGGGCGTGTACCGCCTGCAGGAGAAGATGACTGCCGCCGCCGCGCTCGAGGCGTTGCGCAACGAAGACAACAAGCTCGAGAACACGGTGTCGGTGTCGGAGGGAGGCACGATCGAGTCCTCCCTGGCGGCGATGGCCGAGTCGCTCGGTCTGCCGGTGGAGGACTTCGAAGCCGCCGTCGCCGATCCTGCCGCCTACGGCGTCGACGCGCCGAGCCTCGAGGGGTGGTTGTTCCCGGCCGTGTACACCTTCGATCCCGAGGTGACGGCGACGCAGGTCATCCAGCGCATGGTCGATCGCACACGGGAGGCGTTGACCGAAGCCGGCGTTCCCGATACCGACGCCGAGCGCATCCTGACGATCGCGTCGATCATCCAGCGCGAGGGCCGCACGGCCGACTTCGCGAAGGTGAGCCGCGTGATCGAGAACCGTCTCGACATCGACATGAAGCTGCAGATGGACTCGACGGCCCAGTACGGGTACGGCTCGCTCCACGAGGGCGTCGTGTCGAGCTCGGCCGAGGCTCTGGAAGACGACAACGACTGGAACACCTACGTGCGCACGGGTCTTCCGGTGACTCCGATCGCGAGTCCGAGCTTCGCCGCGATCGATGCCGCGATGCACCCCGAGGACGGGCCCTGGCTGTACTTCGTCACGATCGATCTGTCGACGGGCGAGACGCAGTTCTCGGAGACGTACGAGGAGCACCAGGCCGGCATCGAGAAGTGGCGCGAATGGTGCCGGGCGAATCCGGATGCCGGCTGCTGACGCTCGTTCCCCCCACCGGCTCGCGGTGTGGGGGGATCCGATCGCGCATTCGAAGTCTCCGGCGCTCCACGCCGCGGCCTATCGTGTGCTCGGGCTGGACTGGGATTACGACCGTCGCCGCGTGAGCGCCGATGACCTGCCGTCGGCGCTGTCCGGGCTCGACGGATCGTGGCGTGGACTCTCGCTCACGATGCCCCTCAAGGAACAGGCGTTCCGGGCCGCGGCGGTGCGCGATCGCCATGCGACGCTCACGGGAGCCGTGAACACGCTCCTGCTCGACGGCGGGCCGGCGGGGTTCAACACCGACGTCGGGGGGATCGTCGACGCCCTGGCCGATGACGGGATGCGGGCGGCGAGCACCGTGCGCATCCTCGGTGCCGGGGCGACGGCGGCATCCGCCCTGGTCGCTGCGGCGGAGATCGGTGCCGAGCGGGCGGAGATCCGCGCACGCCGGCCGGATCGCGCTGCGGCACTGGTCGATCTCGGCGGCAGTCTCGGCGTGACCGTCTCCGTCGCCTCGTTCGATTCGCCTCCCACCCCGGTGGATCTGACGGTCGCGACGCTTCCGTCGGGTACATCGCTCCCCGCAGACGTCGCCCTGCCTTTGGCGGGTGGCGGGGGAGTGCTGTTCGATGCCGCCTACGCGCCCTGGCCATCGGCGCTGGCGGCGGTGTGGAGTGACGCACCCGTCGTGTCGGGCCTCGGGATGCTGCTCCATCAGGCGATCCGTCAGATCCGCGTCTTCCTGCACGGTGACCCGGCGCACGTGCTCGACGACGAGGCATCCGTCCTGGCCGCGATGCGCGCTGCTCTCTGACTCCGCACCGCTCTGTGACACGACGCTGAAACGCGGACGGCGGGCGCGGCCGCGCATGGGAGACTAGAGGAATGCTCCGCGTGCTGACGGCCGGCGAATCGCACGGCCCCGAACTCATCGCCATCATGGAGGGCCTTCCCTCCGGTGTCCCGATCTCCTCCGAGGCGATCCAGGCCGACCTCCAGCGTCGGAAACTCGGCTACGGGCGCGGCTCGCGCATGAAGTTCGAGCAGGACGAGCTGAGCATCTCCGGCGGCGTGCGCCACGGCAGGACCCTGGGGAGTCCGATCGCGTTGCGCATCGGCAACACCGAGTGGCCGAAGTGGACCGAGGTCATGAACCCCGAGCCCGCCGAGCTCACCGACAAGTCGCGCGGCCGCGGCGCCCCGCTCACACGCCCCCGCCCGGGTCACGCCGACCTCGTGGGCATGCAGAAGTACGACTTCGACGAGGCCCGCCCGATCCTCGAGCGTGCGAGTGCTCGGGAGACCGCCGCTCGCGTCGCGCTGGGTGCCGTCGCCCGTTCCTTCCTCAGCGAGCTCGGCATCCGTCTCGTGAGCCACACCCTCTCGATCGGCCCGGTCGCCGTGCCGGCAAATTCACCGCTGCCGACTCCGGACGACGTCGATGCCCTCGACGCCGATCCGCTCCGGTGCTTCGACGCCGCCACCTCCGCGCTGATGGTCGCCGAGGTCGACGACGCGAAGAAGGACGGTGACACCCTCGGCGGCATCGTCGAGGTGCTTGCCTACGGCCTTCCGCCGGGGCTCGGCTCGCACGTGCACTGGGACCGCCGGCTCGATGCCCGCCTCGCGCAGGCGCTCATGAGCATCCAGGCCATCAAGGGGGTCGAGGTCGGCGACGGATTCGAGACCACACGTCGGCGCGGCTCGGCCGCCCACGACGAGCTCTTCGCGACCGACGGCGGCATCACCCGCGGCTCCGACCGTGCCGGCGGAACCGAGGGCGGGATGTCGACCGGCACCGTGCTGCGCGTGCGCGCCGGCATGAAGCCGATCGCCACGGTGCCGCATGCGCTGCGCACGATCGACATCGCGACCGGCGACGACGCGACGGCCCACCATCAGCGCTCCGACGTGTGCGCCGTCCCCGCGGCGGGCGTCGTGGCCGAGGCGATGGTCGCCATCGAGCTCGCCCGGGCCGTGCTCGAGAAGTTCGGCGGCGACAGCGTCGGCGAGACCCGTCGCAACCTCGAGGGATACCTCGCGGCGATCCCGGCGGAGCTGCGCACCGCGCCGGCATCCGAGGCCGCGCTGCTCGCGCATGACGAACAGCACTGATCCGCTCACACTGGTGCTCGTCGGTCCCATGGCTGCGGGCAAGACCAGTGTGGGGCGGCGTGTCGCACGCCGCCTGGGCGTGCCGTTCATCGACACCGACAAGCGCATCGTCGCCGCCCACGGCCAGATCCCCGTGATCTTCGCCGAGCACGGCGAGGATCACTTCCGCGAACTGGAACGGCTCGCGGTCGCCGACGCGCTCGCGGAGGGCGGCGTGATCTCCCTCGGCGGCGGCGCCGTGACGGATGCCGGGACCCGCGCGCTGCTGGGCGCGCATCCCGTGGTCTTCCTCACGGTGAGTCCCGAGGCGGTCGCGGATCGGATCCGCGGAGCCGGGCGCCCGCTGCTCGAGTCGGAGGATCCTCTGGAGCGCTGGACCTCGATCTTCGAGGCGCGCCGGGACTGGTACGAAGAAGTGGCCACGGCGACGTTCGACACGTCGCGCCGGCCGATGCAGAAGATCGCAGACGAGATCGTCATTTGGAGGAGAGAGCAGCGATGACCACCACGACCATCAGCGTCACCGGAGACGATGCCTACGACATCGTGATCGGTCGGGACATCCTCGACCGCGTGTCGGAGGCGCTGACGCCCACGGTGCGCAAAATTCTCGTGGTGCACCCTCCGACGCTCGCCGCGCGGGCGGCCGAACTGCGCGACAGACTCCTCGCCGACACCGAGAACGGTCCGCGCGAGGTTCTGCTCGCCGAGATCCCGGATGCCGAGCAGGGCAAGCGCATCGAGGTGGCGGCCTTCTGCTGGCAGGTGATGGGTCAGGCGGACTTCACGCGCACGGATGCCGTGATCGGCTACGGCGGGGGAGCGGTGACCGACCTCGCCGGTTTCGTGGCCGCGACCTGGCTGCGCGGCATCCAGCTCGTGCAGGTGCCCACCACCGTCCTCGGTCTCGTCGACGCCTCCGTCGGGGGCAAGACCGGGATCAACACCGCGGAGGGAAAGAACCTCGTCGGGGCGTTCTGGGCCCCGCGTGCGGTGATCGGCGACCTCGACGAGCTGCGCAGCCTCAGCGCAAACGAGGCGACGGCCGGGTTCGCGGAGGTCGTGAAGGCCGGCTTCATCTGGGCACCGGAGATCCTCGACATCGTCGAGGCGGATCCCGCACGCGCCGTGGATCCGGCCTCTGACGAGTTCCGCCGCGCCGTCGAGCTCGCGATCGGGATGAAGGCCGCCGTCGTCTCGGAGGACTTCCGAGAGGCCGGGCAGCGCGAGATCCTCAACTACGGCCACACGCTCGGACACGCCATCGAGCATGCCGAGCGATACCGCTGGCGGCACGGCGCGGCGATCTCGGTGGGGATGCTCTTCGCCGCCGAGCTCTCGCGTCTCGCCGGGCGCCTGTCCGACGAGGCGGCGCTGCGCCACCGCGCGGTTCTCGAGTCGCTCGGTCTCCCGACCTCGTACCGCGCGGGCGCCTGGCCGCAGCTCCTGGCCACGATGCAGCGCGACAAGAAGAGCCGCGGGGGAATGCTCCGCTTCATCCTGCTCGACGACATCGCCAAGCCGACCGTTCTCCAGGCTCCCGACGAGTCGCTGCTCTTCGCCGCCTACCAGGAGGTCGGCGCGTGAGCGCTCGGATCCTGCTGGTCAACGGCCCCAACCTCAATCTGCTCGGCACGCGCGAGCCCGAGGTCTACGGCACGGCGACGCTCTCCGACGTCGAGCGTCTCACGACCGATGCCGCCGCCGCCGCGGGCTACGAGATCCGGGCGATCCAGAGCAATCACGAGGGCGTCCTGATCGATGCGATCCAGGCCGCCCGCGAGGACTGCGCCGCGATCGTGATCAACCCCGGCGGGCTCACCCACACGTCCGTGGCGCTGCGTGACGCATTGACCGGGGTCGCCCTGCCCTTCGCCGAGGTGCACATCTCGGACGTGCACGCGCGCGAGGAGTTCCGCCACCATTCCTACCTCGAAGACGTCGCCGCCGTGCGGGTGATCGGGCGCGGCGTGGAGGGGTACGCCGAGGCCGTGCGACGGCTCACCGCCCTCATCCCGTAGAATCTACTGTCGGCCGGGTCCGCGCCCTGCGAGGGCGGCCGCGAAAACCACACAGGAACGGAACTCTCAGCGCATGGCATCTACCGCAGACATCAAGAACGGCGTCGTCCTCAGCATCGACGGGCAGCTCTGGAGCGTCATCGAGTTCCAGCACGTGAAGCCCGGAAAGGGCGGTGCGTTCGTGCGCACCAAGCTCAAGAACGTCGTCTCCGGCAAGGTCGTCGACCGCACGTACAACGCGGGCGCGAAGATCGACATCGAGAACGTCGACCGCCGCGACTTCACCTACCTGTACAACGACGGCGACGGCTTCGTCTTCATGGACGCCACCGACTTCGACCAGCTCACGGTCGGCGCGGCCACGGTCGGCGATGCGAAGAACTTCCTGCTCGAGAACCAGCAGGTCACGATCGCTCTGAACAACGGCAACCCGCTGTACATCGACCTTCCGGCGTCGGTCATCCTCGAGGTGACGTACACCGAGCCCGGTCTGCAGGGCGACCGCTCGTCGGCCGGCACGAAGCCCGCCACCCTCGAGACCGGCTACGAGATGCAGGTTCCGCTGTTCCTCGAGACCGGCACCAAGATCAAGGTCGACACCCGCACGGGTGAGTACCTGGGTCGCGAGAAGTAAGGCGTGAGCGCTCGGACGAAGGCGCGCAAGCGCGCACTCGACATCCTCTTCTCCGCCGACGTGCGCGGAGACGACGTCGCCATCGCCCTCGCGGCCGAGGCCAAGCGGGCGGCGAGCGAACCTGCTCGCGAGGCCTCCTGGCTGTACGCCCGTGAGATCGTCGACGGCATCATCGATCACCGCGACGAGATAGACGAGCAGATCACCACGCACAGCCGTGAGTGGAAGATCGAGCGGATGCCGGCGGTCGACCGCGCACTCCTGCGCATCGCCGTCTGGGAGATCCTGCACAACGACGAGGTCCCGACGGCCGTCGCGATCGACGAGGCCGTGGAGCTCGCCAAGGAGTTCTCGACCGATGACTCGGGCGCGTTCGTCCACGGCGTCCTCGGTCGGGTGTCCCGCGCGGCCTGAACGCTCTGATCGCACCTCCGCCGCGTGTCGGAGGTGCGGGGGAGGATGAGGTCCATGGCGCTCCCGATCGATCCCGCGCGACGCGAACCGTCGCGTCCGGACGACGGATGGCGCGCGCTGCTCGGTTCGCGCGACGACGCTGACGACGACCTCGCTCCGCTCGCCCTCGGTGTCGAGCTCCGCTACCGCGAGTCGCGCGGGGGCAACCCCTGGGCGGCCCGACCGCTCCGTGCGGCGACACCTCGCGACGTCGCCCGGCGCGCGGGGGAGATCCTCCTCGGCATCCGCCCTCTGGAGCGCAGCGCCGCCAGCGGTGCGTGGGTGCAGGGCGGCGCCACGTGGGACGCCGTTCGGCGGTCGTCGGCGCGGTACGGGCGTGAGCGCTCGCGCTGGTTCGCGGACCTCCTGAGCATCGCGCGCGATTCATTGCTCTCGGGCACCGCGGGTGACTGGTTGCTGGTCGACCACCTCGAATCCCGTCTGCTGTGGTCCCACCTCCGCGCGGGCGCGGCACTCGGCATCCCGCTCGTCCCGACGCAGAAGGATGTCGAGGTCGTGCTGGCCGACCGTGCGGGTGTGCGCGCGGACATCGCCAGGAACGACGAGGGAGACCTCGAGGTGTCGGCCGTGGTCGAGTTCGACGGCGAGACCATCGGCGACGCAGAAATCCGCCCGATCGGACGCAGCGGCGTCTACGCCGTGACCTCTCACGGACACCGGGTGCGGGTGGTCCTGGCCGAGATCCCGCTCAGCGACTCGGTGCACGCTCTGATCGCCGCTTCCGGCCCTCTAGTCGTGCCGCGTGCAGACGAAGAGGCGTTCCTGCGCGAGGCGTATCCGCTGCTGGCGCGTCGCATCGAGGTGCGCGGCAGTGCGCGGGTCGATCTTCCGCCGTTGCCCCTGCCGACACCGGTGCTCCAGCTCACGTTCCGTCGCGGCGACACGATCGCCTTCGCGTTCGAATGGGAGTACCGGGGCTTCGGTCGCGTGCCTCTCGACGAGTCCCCCCACGGCGTGCGCGATCAGGCGGCCGAGACGGCAATCCTCGAACCGATCCTCGCGGTCTGGCAGCGGGCGACGGGGGAGCGCTTCACATCGTCGGGTGCGTTCCACGACGTCGAAACCGCGGAGTTCGTCACGCATCTCGTCCCCCGTCTCGAGGTCGAGGGGGTGCTCGTCGAGGTGTCCGGTCGACGCAAGACGTATCACGAGCTCACCGGCGAACCGGAGGTGACGGTCTCGACGGTCGAGTCCGCCGACCCCGACTGGTTCGACCTCGGCGTGCTCGTGCGCATCGACGGCCGACTGATCCCGTTCGAACCGCTCTTCACCGCTCTGACGAAGGGGCGTAGGAAACTCCTGCTCGTCGACGGAAGCTACTTCTCGCTGCAGCATCCTGCGCTGGACCGGTTGCGCGAACTGCTCGAGGAGGCCGCCGACCTCGACGAGTGGGAGACCGGGCCCCGCATCAGCCGTCATCAGACCGACCTCTGGGAGGAGTTCGAGGATCTCGCCGATCAGGCTCTCCCCGCCGTCACCTGGCGGGCCACGGCCGAAGGGCTGCGCGCTGCCACGGGTGTGCCGTCCGCACCGATGCCGCAGCGGATCATCGCCGAGCTGCGTCCGTATCAGAAGGAGGGATTCGACTGGCTCGCCTTCCTCTGGCAGCACCGGTTGGGCGGGATCCTCGCCGACGACATGGGCCTGGGGAAGACACTCCAGATCCTCACTCTGATCGCGCATGCCCGCGAGACGGGGGAGCGCCGGCCGTTCCTCGTGATCGCGCCGACGTCGGTCGCCGGAACGTGGCATTCCGAGGCGGCCAGGTTCGCCCCCGGGCTGACGGTGCAGGTGCGCGGCGCGACGCGCTCGTCCGGTCTGGCCGAGCCGTTCGGCGCCGACGTGGTCGTCACCACCTACGCGGTCGCCCGTCTCGACGCGGATGCCTTCGCCGCGGTCGAGTGGGCGGGGATCGTGCTCGATGAGGCCCAGTTCGTCAAGAATCCCGCGACCAAATTGCACCGCGCGATCGCGGGCTTCCGCTCGGACGTGACGATCGCCGTGACCGGAACCCCCCTCGAGAACAGCCTCACCGAGCTCTGGGCCCTGCTCCAGCTCACCGCACCCGGTCTCTTCCCCTCCGCCCGAAAGTTCCGTGAGCGCTACCTCCAGCCGATCGAGCAGGGCAAGGTCCCCGAGAACGAGGAGGGCGGCCCCTACCGTCAGCGTCGTCTCGCGCAGCTGCGGCGGCGGATCCGCCCCCTGGTGCTGCGGCGCACCAAGGAGCACGTGGCCCCCGACCTCCCCTCGAAGCAGGAGCAGATCCTCGAAGTCGAGCTCAGCGCCTCGCATCGCGCGCTGTACGAGGCCGTGCTGCAGCGCGAGCGTCAGAAGGTGCTCGGTCTGCTGCCCGATCTCGATCGCCACCGGTTCATCGTGTTCCGTTCGCTGACGCTGCTGCGGATGCTGAGCCTGTCGCCGGCCCTCATCGATGCGAACGATCGCCGGATCGGGTCGCGCAAGCTCGACGTTCTCCTGGAGAGGGTGGCCGAACTGCAGGAGGAGGGCCACCGCGCCCTCGTCTTCAGCCAGTTCACGTCGTTCCTCGACCTCGCCGCCGAACGGCTCACCGCCGCCGGCATCCCGTATGCGCATCTCGACGGAGCGTCCCTGCGCCGACAGGAGATCGTCGACGGCTTCCGGGACGGCACGCAGCCGGTCTTCCTCATCAGCCTCAAAGCGGGTGGGTTCGGCCTGACGCTCACCGAGGCCGACTACGTTTTCCTGCTGGACCCGTGGTGGAACCCGGCGGCCGAGGCGCAGGCCGTCGACCGCACGCACCGCATCGGACAGTCCTCGCAGGTCTTCGTCTATCGCATGATCTCGGTGGGCACGATCGAGGAGAAGGTGCTCGACCTGCAGCGACGCAAGGCACGGCTCTTCTCGGCCGTGATGGACGACGAGGCCCTCTTCGCCCAGGCGCTCACCGCGGACGACATCCGCGGACTCTTCGACGACTGAGTCTCCGACACCGGGTTATCCACGGCCCGGTCGCCGCGGACGCACAGCGGGGCGCGGGTAGAATCGGTGCCGTCCAGGAGGGCGCCCGAACAGGGGCGTCCGGGATGCACCAGGAGGAGCGCAATGCGGATCACGGGACTCGGCCACGCCGGGATGTTCATCGAGACGGTCGGCGGGAACATCATCTGCGACCCCGTGCTCGGACCGTCCTTCTTCGGCTCCTGGTTCCCCTTCCCCGACAACCGCGCGCTCGACTGGGAGCGCTTCGGGAGGGAAGCGGACTTCCTCTACATCTCGCACCGTCACCGCGACCACTTCGACCCGAAGCTGCTCGAGCGGTACATCCGCAAGGACATCGAGGTGCTGCTGCCCGAGTACCCGATCGATGACCTCGAGCAGGACATCCGCGCCCTCGGTTACACCAACATCACGTACGCGCCCGCGGGCGAGATCATCGAGCGCGGCGACCTCAAGATCATGATCACCCCGCTGCGCGCCCCCAGCGACGGCCCGATCGGCGACTCCTCGCTCAGCGTCGACGACGGCACCGGGTCGGTGCTGAACCAGAACGATTCGCACCCGCTCGACCTCGACAGCCTGCTGCACTTCGGCAAGCCCGACGCGTATTTCACGCAGGTTTCGGGCGCGATCTGGTGGCCGATGGTCTACGACCTCCCGATGGATGCGAAGCAGAACTTCGCCCAGCTCAAGCGCGAGGCGCAGAACAAGCGCGCGATGTACTACATCGAGAAGGTCGATGCGCCGCACGTGTTCCCGATGGCGGGCCCGCCCATGTTCCTGCGCGACGAGCTCTTCGACTTCAACGGCACGGGGCGCGACGGCGAATCGATCTTCACCGACCAGAAGCAGTTCCTCGCGCACATGAAGGAGCTGGCGCCGCAGTACGACGGTCAGCTCTTCATCCCCGGCACGGTCGTCACGGTCGCCTCGGGTGACGTCACGACAGAGCAGACGCTGTACACCGATGCCGAGATCTCGCACATCTTCGACGAGAAGTGGGACTACCTCGAGGAGCAGCGGGCCAGCCGACAGCAGGAGATCCGCGACGAAGAGGCCTCGCGCGCCGAGGCGCTGCCCGCGGAGGAGATCCTCGCGGCGATCAAGGAGTGGTGGGAGCCGCTGCTGAAGAAGTCCCGCACGATCCGTCTCGGCGTCGGCGGTAACGTGCGTTTCCGGATCGGCGACCTCGACATGGTGGTCGACTTCCCGCGCGCCAAGGTGCGCGAGTACGCGGGGGAGGAGTGCGTCTACTGGTACACGATCCCCGCCGACCTCGTCTCGACGAACATCCGTGATCACGAGATCGACTGGTCGAACTCGATCTTCCTGTCGATGCAGTTCCAGGTGGGGCGCAGCGGCAAGTTCAACGAGTTCCTGACGACGTTCCTCAAGTGCCTGTCGGTCGACCGCATCGAGTACGTCGAGAACTGGTACCAGGAGCAGACCGACCAGACCGAGGACGCCGAGATCGGCGACTGGCTCGTGCAGCGTCGGTGCCCGCACCTGCGCGCCGACCTCACCCGCACCGGAACGGTCGACGGCGACGGCATCCTCACGTGCAGCATGCACGACTGGAAGTGGGACCTGAAGACCGGTCGCTGCCTGTCGACGAGCGGTCACCCGATCCGCTCCTCGAAGCTCGAGGAGCCGGCCGGCGACGTGCTCGCCGAGGCGAGCTGACCGCGTGACGCTCCCGGCCCTCGAGGGCGCGCGGTGGGTGGTGCGTTCGACGACCGATCGACTCCTGCGCATCGCAACGGACTTCTTCGCCGAGCAGGGTTTCGCCGTACGAGAGTCCGCGTTCGCCGATACCGCCGACGAGGCGGGATGGATCGCGGTCGCCCTCGAAGCGAGCGGACGAGGGGCGGCTGCGCACCGGCGGAGTCGCCTGGCGAGCTTCCTGGCCGGACGCCGGGCGGAATCCTCTCGGTCCGACACGCCGCAGGTCGTCATCATCGCGACGGCACGGCGCGTGTCGAACGGGATAGCCGAGCTCGTCGTCTATCCGCACGCCGCCCCGGAGAGTGCTCCCGCAATCGTCGAGACGGCGGCGGCTCCCATCGCAGCCGCGCTCGCGGCGATCACCTCAGCGGCCGGTGCCGAGTCGGCGATGCTTTCACACGAGCGCCTCCGCTCCGTGCCCGAGGATGAATGCCCCGCTTCGGACGCGAGGGCCCGCGACGTGCTCGGCTGGCGCTGATGCCCCGCTAGACTGGTGGGGAAAGCAACCTTTAACACCGTCCTGTGAGGCGGAGAAGGGAGCGGCTGATGAGTGCACGCACCGTCTTGCACGAAGCCGATATCTCGCGGGCTCTGACCCGTATCGCGCACGAGATCCTCGAATCGAATCGAGGTGCCGATGACCTCGTCCTGCTGGGCATTCCGACCCGCGGAGTGACGCTCGCCCATCGCCTCGGCGCTCTGATCAGCGACATCGCTCAGCGTCCCGTTCCGGTGGGCGCCCTCGACGTCACGCTCTTCCGCGACGATCTGGCGAAGCATCCGACGCGTTCCCCGCGTCCGACCGAGATCCCCGCCGGCGGTATCGAGGGGCGCACGGTCGTGCTCGTCGACGACGTGCTCTTCTCCGGTCGGAGCATCCGTGCCGCGCTCGACGCGATCCAGTCGATCGGGCGCCCGTCCGTCGTGCGACTGGCGATCCTGGTCGACCGCGGCCACCGCGAGCTGCCGATCCGCCCCGATTTCGTCGGCAAGAACATCCCCTCCGCGCGCACCGAGCGCGTCAACGTGCGTCTCGTCGAGAACGACGGGGCCGAGGAGGTGACGATCGGCGAATGAGGCACCTCCTGGATACCCGCACCCTCGATCGCGCCACCGCCCTGCGCATCCTCGACGTCGCCGAGGACATGTCCGACACGCAGTCGCGCGAGGTCAAGAAGCTCCCGACCCTGCGGGGCAAGACCGTCGTGAACCTCTTCTTCGAGGACTCGACGCGGACGCGCATCTCGTTCGAGGCCGCCGCCAAGCGCCTCTCGGCCGATGTCATCAACTTCGCCGCCAAGGGCTCCAGCGTGTCGAAGGGCGAAAGCCTCAAGGACACGGCCCAGACCCTCGAGGCGATCGGCGCCGACGCGGTCGTCATCCGCCACCCCGGCTCCGGCGCCCCGCAGACGCTGGCGACGAGCGGATGGATCTCCGCCGGCGTCGTCAACGCCGGCGATGGAACGCACGAGCACCCCACTCAGGCGCTGCTCGACGCGTTCACGATCCGCAAGCGGCGGTTCGGTGCCGACAGCCGCGGTCGCGACCTCTCCGGCGTGCGCGTCGTGATCGTCGGCGACGTGCTGCACTCCCGGGTCGCGCGCTCGAACGTCTGGCTCCTCACGACCCTCGGCGCCGACGTCACCGTCGTCGCGCCGCCGACGCTCGTGCCGCAGAACGTATCGCTGTGGCCGATCCGCGTGGTCTACGACCTCGACGAGGCGCTGGCCGGCGAACCGGACGCGGTCATGATGCTGCGGATCCAGCTCGAACGGATGAATGCCGCGTATTTCCCCACTGAGCGGGAGTATTCACGGCGCTGGGGACTCGACGCACGGCGTGTGGCCGGTCTTCCGGACGGTAGCATTGTGATGCACCCCGGACCGATGAACCGCGGACTGGAGATCTCCTCCGAAGCGGCCGATTCGCCCCGCTCCACGGTGCTGGAGCAGGTCACCAACGGAGTATCCGTGCGCATGGCGGTGCTGTACCTGCTGCTGGCAGGGGAACGAGACGACGAACGAGGGGGAGACCTGTGAGCGAGACCCTCGTCATCACCGGTGCGAAGCTGCTCGGCACGGTCAGTGCCGACATCATCATCGAGGACGGCCTGATCGCCGAGATCGGCAGCGGTCTCAGCCGCGCCGGCGCTCGAGTCATCGACGCCGAGGGCCTGGTCGCACTGCCGGGCCTGGTCGACCTCCACACCCACCTGCGGGAGCCCGGCTACGAGGCATCCGAGACCATCCTCACCGGCACGCGGGCCGCGGCATCCGGCGGGTTCACGGCCGTCTTCGCGATGCCGAACACCTCGCCTGTCGCCGACACCGCCGGCGTCGTCGAGCAGGAACTCGCCCTGGGCGAGGCCGCTGGCTACGCCACCGTGCAGCCGATCGGCGCGGTCACCGTCGGGCAGAAGGGCGGGCGGCTGGCCGAGCTCGGCGCGATGGCCTCCTCGCGCGCCCGGGTACGCGTCTTCAGCGACGACGGCTTCTGCGTCTTCGATCCGCTCATCATGCGGCGCGCGCTCGAGTACGTGAAGTCCTTCGACGGCGTCATCGCCCAGCACGCACAGGATCCGCGCCTCACCGAGGGCGCCCAGATGAACGAGGGCACCGTCTCGGCGGAGCTCGGGCTCACGGGCTGGCCCGCGGTCGCGGAGGAGTCGATCATCGCGCGTGACGTGCTGCTCGCCGAGCACGTAGGGTCGCGCCTGCACGTCTGCCATCTGTCGACGGCCGGGTCGGTGGACATCATCCGCTGGGCCAAGAAGCGCGGGATCGCGGTGACCGCCGAGGTCACCCCGCACCACCTGCTCCTCACCGACGAGCTCGTGCGAGGATACGACGCCCGCTACAAGGTCAACCCGCCGCTGCGCCGCGAGGAGGACGTGCTCGCCGTGCGCGAGGGCCTCGCCGACGGCACGATCGACATCGTGGCCACCGATCATGCGCCGCACCCGAGCGAGGCGAAGGCGTGCGAGTGGCAGGCCGCCGCGAACGGCATGGTGGGGCTCGAGAGCGCCCTGCGCGTCGTGCACCAGTCGATGGTGCAGACCGGACTGCTCGGCTGGGAGGACGTCGCTCGGGTGATGAGCGCGACCCCCGCCAGGATCGGTCGTCTCACCGGTCACGGCACACCGCTCCTCGCCGGACAGCCCGCGCAGCTCGCGCTCTACGACGCCTCGGTCGAGGGCGTCTTCAGCGAGGGGGACCTGCACGGGCGCAGCACCAACTCTCCGTACCTCGGTCGGGCCCTGCCCGGTCGGGTGGAGTACACGGTGCACGGCGGACGGCTGACGGTCGACGCCGGCTCGCTGGTCGAGGGCCTGAACGCATGAGCGCACGGGACATCGCGATCGCGATCACCATCGCCGTCGCCCTTCTCGTCCTGCTGACGATGCTGCTCTCGTGGCGACGACGGCAGCGACGCGATTCGGCGATCGTCGCTCCGCTGGGAGTGCCCGAGCACGCCGAGGTCGCGTCGCGTCACGAAGTGCTCTACGTCTCGACGACGAAGCACGACCAGCCCCTCGAGCGCCTCGCGATCTCGCCGCTGGCCTACCGCGCACGCGGTGAGCTCGCGATCACGGACCGCGGCGTGGCGCTCTGCCTCGACGGAGCACCGACCGTGTTCCTCGCTTCCTCCCGCCTGGTCGACATCGGCCGCGCGACCGTCACCATCGACCGCGTGGTCGAGCCGGGCGGACTCGTGCGGATCGACTGGCGGGCCGACGACCTCACCGTCGTCGATTCCTACCTGCGACTCGCCACCGGCGATCCCCAGAACCTCATCTCCGACCTGCGACGGCTCATCTCCGCCGCTCACGACACAGGAGCCACAGAATGACCGCTCTTCCCGAATCCGCCGTGCTCGTCCTCGAGGACGGCACCCGTTACACCGGCCGCGCGTACGGCGCGCGCGGCACCACCCTCGGCGAGGTCGTCTTCTCGACCGGAATGTCCGGTTACCAGGAGACGATCACCGACCCGTCGTACGCCGGCCAGATCGTGCTGCAGACCGCACCCCACATCGGCAACACGGGGATGAACGACGAGGACCCCGAGTCCCGCCGCATCTGGGTCGCCGGCTACATCGTGCGCGACCCCTCGCGCGTCGTCTCGAACTGGCGCGCGAACGCCTCGCTCGACGACGTCCTCGTGCAGGACGGGATCGTGGGCATCAGCGGCATCGACACCCGCGCCATCACGCGCCACATCCGTTCCGCCGGCTCCATGCGCGGCGGCATCTTCTCGGGAGCGGATGCCGCGCTCGACGCCGAGGAGCAGGTGCGCATCGTGCGCGAAGCGCCGCAGATGGCGGGTCAGAACCTGTCGGCCGAGGTCTCGGTCGACGCCGTCACGATCACGACGGCGCTGGGGGAGCGGGTCGGCAACCTCGCCGTCCTCGACCTCGGGGTCAAGCAGGCCACGATCGACAACCTCGCCTCCCGCGGTTTCGAGGTGCACGTGATGCCGCAGACGTCGACCATCGACGACATCCGCGCGATCGACCCCGTCGCCGTCTTCTACTCGAACGGCCCGGGTGACCCCGCGGCATCCGGCGACCACGTCGAGCTCCTGCGCGCCGTGCTCGACGACGGCCTGCCGTTCTTCGGCATCTGCTTCGGCAACCAGCTGCTGGGGCGCGCGCTCGGCCTCGGCACCTACAAGCTGCCGTTCGGACACCGCGGCATCAACCAGCCCGTGCTCGACAAGTCCACCGGGCGCGTCGAGATCACCGCGCACAACCACGGGTTCGCGGTCGACGCTCCGCTCGACGGCGCGTTCGACAGCCCGAACGGCTACGGCAAGGTCGAGGTCAGCCACGTCGGCCTCAACGACAACGTGGTCGAGGGCCTGCGCGCTCTCGACATCCCCGCCTTCTCGGTGCAGTACCACCCGGAGGCCGCGGCAGGACCGCACGACGCCAACTACCTCTTCGACCGGTTCCGCGACCTGGTCATCGCCAGCCAGAAGGACGCCAAGTAATGCCCAAGCGCGACGACATCAACTCCGTCCTCGTCATCGGCTCCGGCCCGATCGTCATCGGCCAGGCCTGCGAGTTCGACTACTCCGGCACCCAGGCGTGCCGCGTGCTCCGCGAGGAGGGCGTGCGCGTCATCCTCGTGAACTCGAACCCCGCGACGATCATGACCGACCCGGACTTCGCCGACGCCACGTACGTCGAGCCGATCACCTGGGAGGTCATCGAGACCATCATCGCGAAGGAGCGCCCCGACGCGATCCTTCCGACCCTCGGCGGCCAGACCGCGCTCAACGCGGCGATCCAGCTCCACAACCACGGCATCCTCGAGAAGTACGACGTCGAGCTGATCGGCGCGAACTTCGAGGCGATCAACAAGGGCGAGGACCGCCAGATCTTCAAGCAGCTCGTGCTCGACGCCGGCGCCGACGTCGCCGACTCGCGCATCGCCCACACCATGGACGAGGTGCTGGCGGCCGCCGACGAGCTCGGGTACCCGCTCGTGGTGCGCCCGAGCTTCACCATGGGCGGCCTCGGCTCCGGATTCGCCTACGACGAGGAGGACCTGCGGCGCATCGCCGGCGCGGGTCTGCACGACTCGCCCACCAACGAGGTGCTCCTCGAGGAGTCGATCCTCGGCTGGAAGGAGTACGAGCTCGAGCTCATGCGCGACACCTCCGACAACACGGTCGTCGTCTGCTCGATCGAGAACGTCGACCCGGTCGGTGTGCACACCGGCGACTCGATCACCGTCGCTCCGGCGCTCACGCTCACCGACCGCGAGTACCAGAAGCTGCGCGACATCGGCATCGACATCATCCGCGCCGTCGGCGTCGACACCGGTGGCTGCAACATCCAGTTCGCGGTGAACCCCGAGAACGGGCGCATCATCGTGATCGAGATGAACCCCCGCGTCTCGCGTTCGAGCGCACTGGCCTCGAAGGCGACCGGATTCCCGATCGCGAAGCTCGCGGCGAAGCTCGCCCTCGGCTACCGTCTCGATGAGATCCCGAACGACATCACCGGCGTGACGCCGGCGAGCTTCGAGCCCACGCTCGATTACGTCGTGGTGAAGGTACCCCGCTTCGCGTTCGAGAAGTTCCCGGCCGCCGACGTCACCCTCACGACCACCATGAAGTCGGTCGGCGAGGCGATGGCCATCGGTCGCAACTACGCCACGGCCCTGCAGAAGGCGCTGCGTTCCCTCGAGAAGCGCGGCTCGAGCTTCCACTGGGGTCCGGAGGAGCGCTCCGTCGAAGAGCTCCTCGAGATCTCGAAGACGCCGACCGACGGTCGCATCGTGGTGCTGCAGCAGGCGCTCCGCAAGGGCGCGACGATCGAGCAGGCCTTCGAGGCGACCGCGATCGACCCCTGGTTCCTCGACCAGATCGTCCTCATCAACGAGGTCGCCGAGATCGTGCGCACCGCTCCCGAGCTCGACGCCGCCACCCTGCGCTACGCCAAGGAGCACGGCTTCTCCGACGCGCAGCTGGCCGAGATCCGCGGCGAGAGCGAGGACGAGATCCGTGGCGTGCGCCGCGGCCTCGGCATCCGCCCGGTCTACAAGACCGTCGACACCTGCGCCGGCGAGTTCCCCGCCCTCACGCCGTACCACTACTCGAGCTACGACTTCGAGACCGAGGTCGAGCCCTCCGAACGCACCAAGGTCGTCATCATCGGCTCGGGACCGAACCGCATCGGACAGGGCGTCGAGTTCGACTACTCGTGCGTGCACGCGTCGTTCGCGCTGTCGGATGCCGGGTACGAGACCGTCATGGTCAACTGCAACCCGGAGACCGTGTCGACCGACTACGACACCTCGGACCGTCTGTACTTCGAGCCCCTGACGCTCGAAGACGTCCTCGAGGTCCTCGACGCCGAGGCCGCCAGCGGCACCATCCTGGGTGTCGTCTGCCAGCTCGGCGGCCAGACCCCGCTGGGGCTCGCGAAGGGCATCGAGGCGGCGGGGTACACGATCCTCGGCACGAGTCCTGCCGCGATCGACCTCGCGGAGGAGCGGGCGCTGTTCAGCGGCATCCTCGACGCCGCCGGACTCGTGGCCCCGCGCCACGGTACCGCGATCGACGTCGACGGCGCCGTGGCGGTCGCCGAGGACATCGGCTACCCGGTGCTCGTGCGCCCGAGCTTCGTGCTCGGTGGTCGCGGCATGGAGATCGTCTACGACACCGAGAGCCTGCGCGACTACTTCGTGCGCACCGCCGGCGAGGTCGTCATCGAGGAGGGCAAGCCCCTTCTCGTCGACCGCTTCCTCGACGACGCGATCGAGATCGACGTCGACGCGCTGTTCGACGGCACCGAGCTCTACATCGGCGGCGTGATGGAGCACCTCGAGGAGGCCGGCATCCACTCCGGCGACTCGAGCTGCACCCTTCCGCCCATCTCGCTCGGACGCAGCGACATCGATCGGGTGCGCACCGCGACGCTCGCGATCGCTCAGGGCGTCGGAGTCCGCGGCCTGCTGAACGTGCAGTTCGCGATCAGCGCCGGCGTGCTCTACGTGATCGAGGCCAACCCGCGCGCCAGCCGTACGGTCCCGTTCGTCTCGAAGGCGTTGGGGATCCCGCTCGCGAAGGCGGCCAGCCGCGTCATGGCCGGCTCCACGATCGCCGAGCTGAAGTCCGAGGGCATGCTGCCCGAGAACGACGGTTCGCGGGTGCCGCTCGGCTCGCCCGTCGCGGTGAAGGAAGCCGTGCTCCCGTTCAAGCGGTTCCGCACCAAGGACGGCAAGATCGTCGACTCCGTGCTCGGACCGGAAATGCGCTCGACCGGTGAGGTCATGGGCATCGACAAGGACTTCCCGACGGCCTTCGCCAAGAGCCAGGCGGCGGCATACGGGGGCATGCCCACCTCGGGCACCGTGTTCATCTCGGTCGCCGACTCCGACAAGCGGGCGGTCATCCTGCCCGCGCACCGGCTGCAGCAGCTCGGTTTCACGATCGTCGCGACCGAGGGTACGGCGGAGATCCTCTCCCGCAACGGCATCGCGGTGCAGGTCGTGGAGAAGTTCAGCGAGACCCAGGAGTCGGGCGCGCAGAACATCGTCGACCTGATCAACGACGGAGCGATCGACATCGTCGTGAACACCCCCTCGGGTGGCACGGCGCGTGCCGACGGCTACGAGATCCGCGCGGCGGCCGTTGCCGCCGACAAGGCGCTGTTCACGACCATGGCCGTGCTCGGCGCTGCCGTGAGCGGTATGGACGCGGCCGACGAGGGCTTCCAGGTGAAGAGCCTGCAGGAGTACGCGCTCGACCGTCAGGCCACGGTGTGAGTGCAGGTTTCGGTGAGCGGGCGCGCGCGGGGATCCTCGCGCGCGGCCCGCTCTGCGTCGGCATCGATCCGCACGCGGCGCTGCTGGCGTCGTGGGGTCTGGCCGACGACGCCCGAGGCGTGCGGGAGTTCGGTCTTCGCACGGTGGATGCCGTCGCCGAGCGCGTCGCGTTCGTGAAGCCGCAGGTCTCGTTCTTCGAGCGTTTCGGTTCGGCGGGCTTCGCGGCCCTCGAGGACGTGCTGGCCGCTGCACGGCGAGCAGGCCTGCTGGTGATCGCCGATGCGAAGCGCGGCGACATCGGCAGCACCATGGATGCGTACGCGGCCGCCTGGCTGACCCCGGGCTCGCCGCTCGAAGCCGACGCGCTGACGGTGAACCCGTATCTCGGTGTGGGGGCGCTCGACGGCGCTCTCGCTCTGGCGCACACGCACGGGAAGGGGCTTTTCGTCCTGGCGGCGACCAGCAACCCCGAGGCGCGGTCGCTGCAGGCGTCCACGGGTTCGGGCGGCTCGACCGTTTCCGCGCAGGTGATCGACGAGGTGTCCACGCGCAACGCCTCCGCCGTCTCCGACGGCGAGTGGGGGAGCGCGGGCTTCGTGATCGGCGCGACCGTGGACTGGACGGATGCCGCGATCGCGGCCTTCGCCCCGCCCGCGCCCATCCTCGCGCCGGGGTTCGGAGCGCAGGGCGCGACCCCGCAGGATCTGCGCCCGCGTTTCGGCACCATGGCGCCGTGCGTGATCGCGAGCGAGAGCCGGAGCGTTCTCGCCGCCGGCCCGAACGGATTGGCCGATGCCGTGACCGCGCGCGTCGCAGAGTACGAGGAGTCCCTGAATGTCTGATGTCCGGGTGGTTCCCGAGGTCGACCGCGCCGCGGCGGCGCGCAAGGCGGTCGAACGCCGGCGTGCACGCGCATCGCTCAAGCGCGATCTGACCACGCGCGTGGTGACGCCGCAGGCGGTGCTGCGACGCGCGACGGAGGATGCCGACTCGGTCGAGGGTTCGTTGCGGATCACCGACTTCCTCCTGGCGCTCCCGGCGATCGGGGCGGGCAAGCGCGATCGCGTCCTCGACGAGTTGCGGATCTCCCCGGTGAAGCGCCTCGGCGGACTGGGCGTGCGTCAGCGCGCCGCGCTCTCGGAGTGGCTCGACGGCCGCTTCCCTGTTCCGGAGCCGCGCGGGGCACGCAGCCGACTGCTCGTCCTCGCGGGCCCGACGGCTGTCGGCAAGGGCACCGTGGCGGCGCACATCCGCGAGAACCACCCCGAGATCCACCTCTCGGTCTCGGCCACGACGAGGGCTCCGCGACCGGGCGAGGTCGACGGGGTGCACTACTACTTCGTCGACGACGCCGAGTTCGATCGGCTCATCGCCGAGGGCGAGCTCCTGGAGTACGCCGTCGTGCACAACCGCTCCCGCTACGGCACGCCGCGGGCGCCGATCGACGCCGCACTGGCCGAGGGCAGGACGGTGCTGCTCGAGATCGATCTGCAGGGCGCGCGCCAGGTGCGGGCCGCCGAACCGTCGGCCACGCTCATCTTCCTGCTGCCGCCGAGCTGGGATGAACTGGTGCAGCGGCTGGTCGGACGCGGCACCGAGGGACCCGAGGAACGGGCGCGCCGACTGCGCACCGCGAAGGTCGAACTGGCCGCGCAGAACGAGTTCGACCACCTCATCGTGAACGAGACGGTCGCCGCTGCGGCCGACGAGGTCGTAGAATTGTCTTCAAGCTCTGCGCGCTGAGTGCTCTCGCGCGCCCATCGCACCGTCTTCGCGACGATCCCGTCGCCTGATCAGGAGGTCTCATCATGGCCGGACACCACACCAAGGGCATCATCGATCCCCCCATCGACAACCTGCTCGACCGCGTCGACTCGAAGTACGAGCTCGTGATCTACGCGTCGAAGCGCGCACGTCAGATCAACGACTACTACTCCGATCTGCACGAGGGCAACCTCTTCGACAACGTCGGCCCGCTCGTCGACTCCTCGGTCGAGGACAAGCCGCTCACGATCGCGCTGCACGAGATCAACGAGGACAAGCTCCGCCTGCGTCACGCAGAGTGATATTCGCGGCCCGCGCACCCGCTCTGTCGGTGGCGCGGGCCAGAATGGGTTCATCAGCCCTTCCCCTTCCGATCCCGTTCTGGAGTCCCCGATGAGCGCCCTGCGTCTGTTCACGTCCGAGTCCGTCACCGAAGGGCACCCGGACAAGATCTGCGACCAGATCTCGGACAGCATCCTCGACGGTCTGCTCTCGAAGGACCAGGACTCCCGCGTCGCGGTCGAGACCCTCGTCACCACCGGCCTCGTGCACGTGGCCGGCGAGATCCGTACCGAGGCGTACGTCGACATCCCGACGATCGTCCGCCAGGTGGTCAACGGCATCGGCTACACCTCCAGCGAGACCGGCTTCGACGGCGATTCCTGCGGCGTGAGCGTCTCCGTAGGCGAGCAGTCCACCGACATCGCGCACGGCGTCGACAACGCACAGGAGCACCGCGACGGTTCCTCCGTCGACCCGCTCGACGGCCTCGGAGCCGGCGACCAGGGCATCATGTTCGGGTTCGCGACGAACGAGACGCCGCAGCTCATGCCCATGGCGGCGTGGACGGCGCATCGCATCGCCGAACGCCTCACCGAGGTCCGCCGCAGCGGCGAGCTCCCTTTCCTCCGCCCCGACGGCAAGACACAGGTCACGCTCGGCTACGACGGCTTCACCCCGAAGACCGTCGACGCGGTCGTCGTGTCGACCCAGCACCACCCCGACATCTCTCAGGACGAGCTCAAGTCCCTCGTGCGCCAGCGCGTGATCGCGCCCGTGCTCGCGACCACGGGCCTCGACCTCGATGACGTCACGTATTACATCAACCCTGCGGGCCCGTTCGTCACGGGTGGCCCCAAGGGCGACGCCGGCCTGACCGGACGCAAGATCATCATCGACACCTACGGCGGGGCTGCGCGCCACGGCGGGGGAGCGTTCAGCGGCAAGGACCCGTCCAAGGTCGATCGCTCGGGCGCGTACGCGACCCGCTGGGTCGCGAAGAACGCGGTCGCGGCCGGACTGGCGGACCGGCTCGAGGTGCAGGTCGCCTACGCGATCGGCGTCGCGCGCCCCGTGGGCCTCTACGTCGAGACCTTCGGCACCGGCAAGGTCTCCGACGAGATCATCACCCGGGCCATCAACGAGGTCTTCGATCTGCGACCGCAGGCGATCATCGAACAGCTCGACCTGCTGCGCCCGATCTACGCGCAGACCGCTGCCTACGGTCACTTCGGCCGAGAGCTGCCCGACTTCACGTGGGAGCGCACGGATCGGGTCGACGAGCTGCGCCGCGCCGCCGGCCTGTGACGGAACGCCACCTCCCATGAGCGCCGAGAGCCGGCGCATCGCGCGCGTGCTGCTCGACTCACCGCTGCCGCAGCTCGACCGTCTCTTCGACTACGCGGTTCCCGCCGAGCTCGGCGACGTCGCGCCCGGTGTGCGCGTGAAAGTGCCGCTGCGCACGGCGGGGCGGGTGATCGACGGCTACGTCGTCGAGGTCGGCACCGAGGACGACGCCGACCGGCCGCTGTCCGAGGTCGACACCGTCGTCTCTCCGGTCCAGGTGCTGCCGGAGCGATTGCACCGGCTCGCCCGAGCGGTCGCCGATCGCGCCGCGGGTTCGGCATCCGACATCCTCCGCCTCGTCATCCCGAAGCGGCAGGTGCGCGTCGAGAAGGCCTGGACCGCCGACTCCTCGCCGTTCGAGCCGTCCGCCGAGGTCGTCGCCGCAGCGGAGGCCGTCGTCTCCCTGTACGACGGACTGGGGGAGACCCTGCGCGACGGAGGACGTGCGGCGGTCGAGGCCATTCCGGGTCTCGACGATGGTCGACCGGCATGGGCCGTGCTTCTCGCCGGCGCCGCCGTGCGCACTCTCGCCGCCGGGAGATCATCGATCCTGGTCGTTCCCGATCACCGTGATCTCGATCGGGTGCTCGCCGCCCTCGCCGACCTCGTCCCGGCTGAGCAGGTGGTGCGCTACGACTCGCGCCAGACGAACCCGGATCGTTACCGCGCATTCCTCCGCTCGCTCGAGGACGCGCCCTGCATCGTCGTCGGCAACCGCTCCGCCGTCTATGCGCCCGTGCGGGCGGGACTCGTCGTGATCTGGGACGACGGTGACCCGCTGCTCGGCGAGCCGCTGGCCCCGTACGTCAACGCGCGCGATGCGGCCCTCCTCCGCCAGGGCGAAGAGGGGTCCGCTCTCCTCCTCGCCGGGCACACCCGCACGACCGACGTCGAACGTCTCGTCGCCCTCGGGTGGCTCCGCGACATCCGAGCGACACGTCGCGTCCTTCCCCGCGTCATCCTGAGCACGCCGCAGGAGATGGAGCAGCCCACCGCGCAGCGCATGCCCTCGTCGGCCTTCCTCGCCGCCCGTGAGGCGACGGCGGAGGGCCCCGTGCTCGTCCAGGTGTCGCGCCCCGGGTTCGCTCCTTCCCTGGTGTGCGCCGAGTGCCGGGCACCCGCGCGCTGTGCGCACTGCGGCGGTCCCCTCGGCGCACGCCATCGGGGCGCGGTGCCGGTGTGCGGCTGGTGCGGTCGGAGCGCACGCGCCTGGACCTGCCCGACGTGCTCGTCGACGAAGCTGCGCCTCGCGTCCTCGGGCAGTGAACGCACGGCCGATGAACTCGGTCGCGCGTTCCCGGGAGTCCGAGTGATCGTGGCGGACGGTGCGCACCCCGTCGAGCGGGTCGATGCCAAGCCCGCGCTGGTCGTGGCGACGCGCGGTGCCGAACCCGCGGCCGACGGCGGGTATCGAGCGGTCGTCCTGCTCGACGGCCCGCGGATGCTGCAATCGCCGGACCTTCGTATCGGCGAGTCGTGTCTGCGCTGGTGGTCGAATGCTGCGGCTCTCGCGGCTCACGGCGCACCCATCCACCTCGTCGGCGTGAACGGCCAGGCCGCGCGCGCGCTGGCGACCTGGAACCAGAGCGGTTACGCCCGCTCCGAGCTCGAGAGCCGCGCACCCCTGCACATGCCGCCCACGACGCGGGTTGCTCTCGTCGAGGGGTCGGCGGCCGCCGTCTCGCGCGCGCTCATCGCGCTCGGAGAGCTCGCGCTGCCCTCGGATGCCGTGCTGGGCCCCGTGCCCGTCGAGTCCGACGACATCCCTGCCCGCGTGCGCGCGCTCGTACGATTCGAGTACGGCGCCGGAACACGGGTGGTGACCGCGCTGCGCGCCGCCGTCGTCGCCGAAGCGGTCGCCAGCCGCCGCGGCCGCGGGAAGAATCCGCGGAGCACCCTCACCGTCCGCCTCGATATCCTCGATCCTGAACTCTGATCCCTCCGGAGAACCTTCATGCGCCTCGTCTTCGCCGGCACACCGGCCGCTGCCGTTCCCACGCTCCGCCGCCTGGCGACCGAGCACGATGTCGTCGGTGTCGTCACACGACCCGACGCGCCGCTCGGACGCAAGCGGGTGCTCACGCCGTCCCCGGTCGCCCAGGCCGCTGTCGAGCTCGGCATCCCCGTCATCGCAGCTGCCCGCCTCGACGCCGAGGCGACCGAACGCATCCTCGCCCTCGAGCCGGAGCTCGGCGTGATCGTCGCCTACGGTGGCCTCGTGCGGGAGCCGCTCCTCTCGGGGCCCCGCGAGGGCTGGATCAACCTGCATTTCTCGATCCTGCCCGCGTGGCGCGGCGCCGCACCGGTGCAGCGCGCGCTGATCGCCGGCGATCCCGTGCTCGGTGCGAGCGTGTTCCGGCTCGTCGCAGAGCTCGACGCGGGCGATGTGTTCGCGACGCGGGAGATCGCGCTTCCCGACTCGTCGACCGCGGACGTCGCCCTCGCGGCACTCGCCGACGACGGTGCGGCGCTCACCGCCGACGTGGTCGCCGCGATCGCCGACGGCAGCGCCCGCGCCGTTCCCCAGACGGGAGAGCCCTCCTTCGCCCCCAAACTCACGCTCGAGGACGGCGCCCTCGACTGGTCGGCCCCGGTCGAGGTCGTCTTCGCGCGGTTCCGCGGGGTCACCCCCGAACCCGGCGCGCATACGACCGTCGGCGGACAGCGGGTGAAGATCCTCGAAGCCGCTCCTGCTGCCGAGAGGGCTCAGCTCGCACCGGGGGAGATCAGCGCGACGAAGACGGCGGTGCTGATCGGCACCGCGTCGGCCCCGCTCGCCGTCACGCGCGTGCAGCCCGCGGGCAAGGGAGCGATGAACGCCGCCGACTGGTGGCGCGGACAGCGGGACGCCGAAGGGATGCGTGCAGGATCATGAGCGACGACAAGCGACGGCGCCAGGGCAAGCCCGGGCCCTCCCGTCCCCGGACCGATGCCACGCAGCGATCGGCACGGGGCAGCGGTCAGCGGGTGCAGGCTCGCGCCGTGCAGCCCGCGCGACGGGTGGCCTACGGAGTCCTTCGAGCCGTGTCCGCGGACGACGCCTACGCGAACCTCGCGCTGCCGCACGCGATCGGCGAGGCCGGTCTCACTCCGCAGGACGCGGCGCTGGCGACCGAGCTGACCTACGGCACGCTCCGCCGTCGCGGCACCTACGACGCGATCATCTCCGCCGCCGCCGATCGTCCGGTCGACTCGATCGATCCTGCGGTCCTCGATGCGCTGCGCCTGGCCGTGCATCAGCTGCTCGCCACGCGCGTGGCATCGCACGCCGCGGTGAACGAGTCGGTGAACATCGTCGCCACCGAGGTGAGCCGGGGAGCGTCGAGCTTCGCCAACGCCGTGCTCCGCCGAGTCTCGCGCGAGACGCCGGGCGAGTGGCAGGACAAGATCGAATCGTCCGCGCGGTCCGACGACGAGCGCCTGGCACTGCGCAGCGCGCATCCCGTCTGGGTGATCCGTGCGCTTCGCCGCGCGCTCGACGCCGAGGGCCGGGTGTCGGAGCTCGATGCGCTTCTCGAGGCCGACAACGCCTCTCCCGAGGTGACGCTGGTCGCCCTTCCCGGGCTCGCCGAGCCGGCGGAGCCCCGTCGCCCGTATGCCGCGACCGCGTTCGGATCACCCGGCGGCGATCCCCACCGCATCATCACCGATGCGCGCGGAACCGTCCGCGTGCAGGACGAGGGCTCGCAGCTCGTCGCGCTGGCTCTCGCCGCGGCGAAGCCGATCGCCCCGGGAGAGAAGTGGCTCGACCTCTGCGCGGGCCCCGGCGGCAAGACCGCCCTGCTCGGCGCGATCGCCCACGAGACCGGCGCCGTGCTCGAAGCGAACGAGGTGGTCCCGACCCGCGCGGGGCTGGTGCGCAGCGCGCTGCGCCCGGTCCCCGGAGACATCCCGGTGCACGAAGAGGATGGCCGTGTGCTCGCCGCCTCTCGCCCCGGCGAGTTCGATCGCGTGCTCGTCGACGCTCCCTGCACCGGTCTCGGTGCGCTGAGGCGACGCCCGGAGGCGCGCTGGCGCAAGTCACCCGCCGATGTCGCCGAGCTGGTTCCGCTCCAGGAGCAGTTGCTGTCGGCGGCGGTCGACGCCCTCGCGCCCGGCGGCATCGTGGCCTACGTCACCTGCTCGCCTCACCTCGCCGAGACGACCGGAGTGGTGCAGGAGGTTCTCCGCGGGAGGGAGGACCTCGTCGAGCTCGATGCCCGGGCCGTGATCTCCGAGATCTCCCGTTCGCCGATCGATCTCGCATCCGACGGCCGCGCCGAGTCCGGTTCCGTCCAGCTGTGGCCGCACCGTCACGGCACCGACGCCATGTTCCTCGCGCTCCTGCAGCGCGTACCGAAGGGAGAGTGACCGTGGAGCTTCCCCGCGCGCCGCGCATCAACCCGAGCATCCTCGCCGCCGATTTCGTCAACATGCAGAGGGACCTCGCGAAGATCGCCTCCGCCGAC
This sequence comes from Microbacterium sp. USHLN272, assembly GCF_037149655.1. NCBI lineage: Bacteria > Bacillati > Actinomycetota > Actinomycetes > Micrococcales > Microbacteriaceae > Microbacterium > Microbacterium sp. USHLN272. The sequence continues at coordinate 473,548 of NZ_JBBCRA010000001.1, forward strand.
TTCGCGCACGTCGACGTCATGGACAACCACTTCGTGCCGAATCTCACGTTCGGACCGCAGATGGTCGAGCGCATCCAGGCGACGAGTCCGATCCCGCTCGATGTGCATCTGATGATCTCGGATCCCGACCGCTGGGCTCCCGGTTACGCCGAGCTGGGGGCCGCGAGCGTGACGTTCCATCTCGAGGCCGCCGCCGATCCGGTGGCGCTCGCCCGCCGTCTGCGCGACATCGGTGCGCGTGCCGGCGTGGCGATCAAGCCGGGGACCGCGGGGGAGAGTCTTTACGACATCCTCGACGAGTTCGATCAGATCCTCGTGATGACCGTCGAGCCCGGCTTCGGCGGCCAGGGATTCATGCCCGAGACGATGCCGAAGCTGCGCGGACTCGCCGACGAGGCGCGGCGTCGGGGATCCGATGTCTGGTTGCAGGTGGACGGGGGGATCTCCGATCGCACGATCGAGATCGCCGCAGCCGCGGGGGCCGACACCTTCGTCGCGGGATCGGCGGTGTACGGTGCCGACGACGTCGAAGCCGCCGTCACGCGGCTCAGGGGCCTCGCGGGAGCCGGTAGCCTGGAAGCGTGAAGACTTTCGACGAGCTGTTCGCCGAGCTCAGTGTCAAGGCCGAGACCCGACCCGAGGGATCGGGCACGGTCGCCGAGCTCGACGGCGGCGTGCACACCATCGGCAAGAAGATCGTCGAGGAGGCCGCCGAGGTCTGGATGGCCTCGGAGTACGAATCCGATGAGGCCGCCGCCGAGGAGATCTCCCAGCTGCTCTACCACGTTCAGGTGATGATGCTCGCGAAGGGACTCTCCCTGCAGGACGTCTATCGACATCTGTGATGCGCTCCGCCCATCCCGATTCGATCTGAAAGTCAGACATGCTGCGCATTGCCGTTCCCAATAAGGGCTCTCTCTCCGAGACCGCCGCCGAGATGCTCGCGGAGGCCGGATACGCCGGCCGGCGCGACCCCAAGACCCTGCACGTGATCGACGCCGAGAACGACGTCGAGTTCTTCTTCCTCCGCCCGCGCGACATCGCCACCTACGTGGCGTCCGGCGCGCTCGACGTGGGAATCACCGGTCGTGACCTCCTCCTCGACGTGCAGCAGCCCGCGCGCGAGATCGAGCAGCTCGGATTCGGTGGCTCGACGTTCCGCTTCGCGGGCCCTCCGGGGCGTTTCTCCTCGCTGGAGGACCTCGAGGGCGTGCGCGTCGCGTCCGCCTACCCGGGCCTCGTCGGCGCCTTCCTGCGCGAGCACGGTGTCACCGCCGAACTCGTGCAGCTCGACGGTGCCGTCGAGTCGGCCGTGCGCCTGGGAGTGGCGGATGCCGTGGCCGATGTGGTCTCGACCGGTACGACCCTCCGCCAGGCGGGTCTGGAGATCTTCGGTCCGGTGATCCTCGAGTCCGAGGCCGTGCTGATCAGCCGTGACGGCGATGCCGATGGCACCGACACGCTGCTGCGTCGCCTGCGCGGGGTGATGGTCGCCCGCCGCTACGTGCTGGTCGACTACGACCTGCCGGCCGAACTCGTCGATCAGGCCGTCGCGATCGCTCCGGGGCGCGAATCTCCGACGATCTCGCCGCTGCGCGATCCCGCCTGGGTCGCCGTCCGAGTGATGATCCCGCGCAAGCGCGTGAACCAGGTGATGGACGACCTCTACGCGCTCGGAGCGCGGGCGATCCTCGTCACCGCCATCCACGCCGCGAGGCTCTGATGGCTCTCGCGCGGCGCGTGATCCCGTGCCTCGACGTCGCCGCCGGCCGCGTCGTGAAGGGCGTGAACTTCGAGAACCTCCGCGACATGGGGGACCCTGTCGAACTCGCCCGGCACTACGCCGCTCAGGGCGCGGACGAGATCACCTTCCTCGATGTCACGGCCACGGTCGACGCCCGTGCGACGACCTACGACGTCGTGCAGCGCACGGCGGAGCAGGTCTTCGTGCCGTTGACCGTCGGCGGGGGAGTGCGCACCGTCGACGACGTGGCTCGGCTTCTGGCCGTGGGTGCGGACAAGGTCGGCGTCAACTCCGCGGCCATCGCGCGGCCCGACCTCATCGGCGAGATCGCCGACCGCTTCGGCGCGCAGGTGCTCGTGCTGTCGCTCGACGTCAAGCGCGCGGGGAACACCGCTTCCGGTTTCGTCGTCACCACGCACGGAGGCCGCACGCAGACGACGCTCGATGCCCTGGAGTGGGCGCGCGAAGCTGCCGAGCGCGGCGCCGGAGAGCTTCTCGTGAACTCGATCGACGCGGATGGCACGCGCGACGGTTTCGACCTCGAGCTGGTGAGCCTCATGCGTGAGGTCGCGACCGTCCCCGTGATCGCCTCCGGTGGTGCCGGTGCCGTGGAGCACTTCGCCCCGGCGATCCACGCGGGAGCCGATGCCGTGCTCGCCGCCAGCGTGTTCCACACGGGCGCGCTGACCATCGGCGACGTGAAGGATGCGCTGCGCGCAGAAGGAGTGCTGGTCCGATGACCGATCTCGATGCCAGGGTCGCCCAGGTGGCCTGGAACTCCGATGGACTCGCCCCGGTGATCGTGCAGCAGTACGACTCGCACGAGGTGCTCATGATGGCGTGGGTCGACGAGGAGGCCCTGCGGCGCACTCTCACGTCCGGTCGTGCGACGTACTGGTCACGTTCGCGCCAGGAGTACTGGCGCAAGGGCGACACCTCCGGCAACATCCAGGTCGTGCACGGAGCCCGACTCGACTGCGACGGTGACGCGATCCTGCTCTCGGTCGATCAGACCGGCCCCGCGTGCCACACGGGGACGCGCACGTGCTTCGACACGACCGATCTCGAAGCCGCGGTCGGGGGCGCGTCCGAATGAACGTGGCGCGACGCGGACGATCGATCACCCTCCTCGGGTTCCTTCTCGCCGGTGCGATCGGGATCATCTCGTCGACGCAGACCTGGTTGACCGTGCAGCGAGCGGATGCCGGGGCCGAGATCCTCGTCCCCGGAGCATCCGCTCTGGTGCTGCTCGCCCCGCTGAGTCTCGCCGTGCTCGCGCTCGGCGCGGCGCTGTCGATCGCCGGCCCGGTACTGCGCCTGATCTTCGCGGTGCTCGCCGCCGTGGCCGCCGTGTTCCTCGGGTGGTCGACGCTCCAGCTGCTCGTCGGGGTGCCGCTGTCGGCCGTGGCTCCGACGGTGACCGAGGCGACGGGTCTCGCCGGTGATTCCGCCGTCGAGACGGTCGTCGCGTCGATCACCCCCTCGGCCTGGCCGGTCATCGCACTGGTCGGGTGGGTGCTGCTCCTCGCCGCGGCCGTGTTCGCGCTGTGCACGTGGCGACGCTGGAAGAGCGGCGGGCGTCGGTACCGCACGGGAGACGATGTCCCCGCCCACACCGACGGCCCCGTCGATGCGATCGATTCCTGGGACGACCTGTCCCGCGGAACCGATCCGACCCGATGACCCCGATAGACTGAATCCGATCCCGCTGTCGTTCCCCGGAGGAGACCATGACCAACCCGATCGCCGACCCCGGCCACGGACACTCGCCTGCGGCTTGGACCGCTGTCGTGATCATGCTCATCGGCTTCACCGCCGCCACGGTCGCGTTCTGCTTCGAGCAGCCGACCCTCGTCTGGATCACGGCCGCGTTGATCCCGATCGGTGCGCTCGTCGGTTGGATCCTCGCCAAGGCCGGTTACGGCGTGAAGGGCCCCAAGTACTCGCCGAAGGCGCACTAGTGGTTCTCGCCGACCTGACGGCCGGCGCTGTCGCAGACGCCGAGCGTCGCGCCCTGTCGCGTCCGTTGGCACAGGTCGAGCGAGAAGCCCTCGCGCGGCCCGCCGCGAAGGATGCGCTGTCGCTCCTCGCGCCCGCGGAGCGAGTGAAGATCATCGCCGAGGTCAAGCGTGCGAGTCCGTCGCGCGGGGCACTCGCCGACATCCCCGATCCGGCACTCCAGGCATCGCTGTACGAGACCGGCGGTGCGTCGGCGATCAGTGTGCTGACCGAGGAGCGTCGCTTCGGTGGCAGCCTGGCCGACCTCGAGGCGGTCACCGCCCGCGTGTCGCTGCCGGTGCTGCGCAAGGATTTCATCGCCACCCGCTATCAGGTGCTCGAAGCGCGTGCGGCCGGGGCCGACCTGGTGCTGCTGATCGTCGCCGGACTGGAGCCCGCCGTGCTGCGGGAGCTCTTCGGGTTCATCGGCGAGCTCGGTATGACGCCGCTCGTCGAGACGCACTCCGCCGACGAGCTGGAGGCGGCGATCGATCTCGGCGCACCGCTCATCGGGGTGAACGCACGCGACCTCACGACGCTCGAGCTCGATCGCGATCTCTTCGGACGACTGTCCGACCGCATCCCGGACTCCGCGATCAAGATCGCCGAGTCCGCGGTCCTCACACCCGCCGACGTCGCCCACTACCGGGGTGCGGGCGCCGACGTCGTCCTCATCGGCGAGGCGCTCGTCACCGGCGACCCGGTCGCGACACTCACCACTTTCCTGGAGGCCGGCGAATGAGCCTGCGTGAACAGCATGGTCCGTACTTCGGAAGCTTCGGTGGCCGGTACATGCCGGAATCGCTCATCGCGGCGATCGACGAACTGACGGCGGCCTACGAGGCCGCGGTCGCCGATCCGGAGTTCCGTGCGGAACTCGCCGGGCTCCTGACCTCCTATGCCGGGCGCCCGTCGATCCTCACCGAGGTGCCGCGCTTCGCCGAGCACGCCGGGGGAGCGCGCGTCTTCCTCAAGCGCGAGGATCTCAACCACACGGGTTCCCACAAGATCAACAACGTTCTGGGGCAGGCGCTGCTGACGAAGCGCTTGGGCAAGACCCGTGTCATCGCCGAGACCGGTGCGGGGCAGCACGGTGTCGCCACCGCCACCGCCGCCGCGCTCTTCGGACTCGAATGCACCATCTACATGGGCGAGGTCGACACCGAGCGCCAGGCGCTCAACGTCGCGCGCATGCGGCTGCTCGGTGCAGAGGTCGTCGCGGTGACCTCCGGTTCGCGCACCCTCAAGGACGCGATCAACGACGCGTACCGCGACTGGGTCGCCTCGGTCGAGACCACCAACTACATCTTCGGCACCGCCGCGGGCCCGCACCCGTTCCCGGCGATGGTCCGCGACTTCCAGAAGATCATCGGCGAAGAGGCGCGCGACCAGCTCCTCTCCGAGGTCGGACGCCTTCCGGACGCCGTCGTGGCGTGCGTCGGAGGGGGCTCCAACGCGATCGGCATGTTCGACGCGTTCCTCGACGACGAAGGCGTGCGACTGTACGGCGTCGAGGCCGCGGGCGACGGCGTCGACACCCCGCGGCACGCGGCGTCGATCGAGCGCGGCCGTCCGGGTGTGCTCCACGGTTCGCGCACCTACGTTCTGCAGGACGGCGACGGCCAGACCGTCGAGTCCCACTCGATCTCGGCCGGCCTCGACTACCCGGGGGTCGGGCCGGAGCACTCGTGGCTCGCCGACATCGGGCGAGCCACATACATCCCCGCCACGGATGACGAGGCGATGCAGACGCTGCGCCTCCTCAGCCGCACCGAGGGCATCATCCCGGCCATCGAGTCGGCCCACGCTCTCGCCGGCGCGCTGCGCATCGGACGCGAACTCGGACCGGATGCCGTCATCGCGGTGTGCCTGTCGGGACGCGGGGACAAGGACATGGCGACGGCCGCGACCTACTTCGACCTCTATGACGCCTCGACGACCGATGGAGGAGATCAGTGAGTCGCATCGAGCGCGCCTTCGAGAAGGCGGAGTCCGAGGGGCGCAAGGTCTTCGTCGGCTACCTCCCGGTCGGCTACCCCGATCTCGAGACGAGCATCCAGGCGGCGATCACCCTCGCCCGCAACGGGGTCGACATCATCGAGCTCGGACCGCCCTACAGTGATCCGGTCATGGACGGTGCCGTCATCCAGGAGGCGACGACCGCCGCGCTGGCCGCCGGCTTCCGGACGGCCGATCTCTTCACCGCGCTGCGCGCCATCACCGCGGCCACCGATGTTCCGGTCCTCGTCATGACCTACTGGAACCCGGTCGTGCAGTACGGTGTCGACCGGTACGCCGACGACCTGCTCGCCGCCGGTGGGGCGGGGCTCATCACCCCCGACATCACGCCCGAGGTCGCCGACGAGTGGATCGCCGCGAGCGAGCGCACCGGCCTCGACCGGGTCTTCCTCGCCGCGCCGACCTCGTCCGATGAACGACTCGCCCTGGTCGTGCGTTCGTCCACCGGTTTCGTCTACACCGTCTCGACCATGGGAATCACGGGGGAGCGGGCCGAACTGGACCGCGCCGCCCGTACCCTCGTCGGACGCCTGCGCGCACAGGGCGCCACCCGCGCCTGCGTCGGGATCGGAATCTCCACGCCCGAGCAGATCGCCGCGGTGTCCGAGTACGCCGACGGTGCGATCGTCGGTACGGCGCTCGTCCGCGCCCTCCGCGACGGGGGCCTCGACGCTCTCGCCGAGGTCACCCGAACCCTGGCCGACGGCACGTCGTCGTCGCGCCCCGTCACCGAGAAGTAGGATCGCACTCATGTCCCTCGCGCTCCACAGCACCCTCACCGGCGTGCTCACCAGCATCCCGAGCCCGCCCGTGTCCTCCTTCACTCTCGGGCCGCTCACGATCCACTACTACGCGCTGTGCATCATCGCGGGGATCATCGTGGCCACGCTGCTGACCAACCACCGCCTCACCAAGCGCGGAGCGGAGCCGTGGGTCGTCATCGACATCTCGATCCTCGCGGTCCCACTCGCCATCATCGGTGCGCGGATCTTCCACGTCGCTACCCACCCGAACGACTACTTCGGCGAGGGCATCAACACCTGGAACCCGTTCCAGCCCGGATCCGTCTGGGCGATCTGGGAGGGTGGCATCGCCATCTTCGGCGCCCTCATCGGCGGTGCAGTCGGTGCGTACCTCGGCTGCAAGTGGACCGGCATCCGGTTCTGGACCTTCGCCGACGCTCTCGCACCGGGACTGCTCCTCGCGCAGGCGATGGGCCGCTTCGGCAACTGGTTCAACCACGAGCTCTTCGGCCTCCCGACCGATCTGCCCTGGGGACTCGAGATCGAGTCGACGAACAGCGCCTTCCCGCCCGGACTCCCGGAGGGCACGCTCTTCCACCCGACCTTCCTCTACGAGGTCATCTGGAACGGCCTGGGCGTCATCGTGCTGCTGTGGCTCGGTCGCAAGCTGTTCTTCCAGTGGGGCCGCCTCTTCGCGATCTACCTCATCTGGTACAGCGCAGGACGCGTCGTCTGGGAGTCGATCCGCATCGACCCGAGCGAGATCATCCTCGGCCTGCGAAGCAACGTCGCAGCCGCAATTCTCGGCATCATCGTGGGTCTCGTGATCCTCGTCGTGCAGACGCGTCGCCACCCCGGACTCGAGCCGTCGCCGTACGTGCCCGGCCGGTCGCGGAAGGACCAGGACGACGCTGATGTACAATCGCAGGACAATCCCTCTGACTTCGTCGACGTGAGCGAGCCTCCGGCAGACGACGTCACCGCAGGAGCTACCGCCACAAGCACCGCTCCCACGAGCGAGAACGGCTCCCGATAGCCGCCACCTCGTGGCGCGAGAGAACCATTGCACTGAACGAGCGGGCCAACGTCGTCCCCGGTGTCACTTGAATATCTGAGGACGGTAACTGGTGTACTTCCAGCCCCCTTACGGCGCCTCCGGCGCTTATCCCCCGAAGCAGGGCATGTACAACCCGGCGTTCGAGAAGGATGCCTGCGGCCTGGCCATGGTCGCGACGCTGCGCGGCTACGCCGGGCACGACATCATCGCGCTCGCGCTCGAGGCGCTGCGCAACCTCGAGCACCGCGGTGCGATCGGCTCGGATGCCGGCACCGGTGACGGAGCGGGCATCCTGACCCAGATGCCGGATGCGTTCCTCCGCGCGGTCACCGACTTCGACCTGCCGCCGGTGGGGGAGTACGCCGCGGGGCTCGCGTTCCTGCCCCGCGATTCCAGCGATCGCCGCCAGCAGAAGGCCGGCATCGAGAAGATCGCCCGCGCCGAGGGACTGCGCGTCCTCGGCTGGCGCGAGGTCCCCACGGTCAACGAGCACCTCGGCAAGCTGGCCGACGAGGCCCGTCCCGCCTTCGAGCAGCTCTTCGTGAGCGCCGGGGGAACGACCCACGCGCATGCGCCCCTCACGGACATCGCGCTCGACCGAGTCGCCTATCGTCTCCGCAAGCGCGCAGGCCATGAGCTCGGCGCCTACTTCGTGTCGCTGTCGAGCCGCACGCTCGGCTACAAGGGCATGGTCACGACACTCCAGCTCGAGCCGTTCTATCCGGATCTCCAGGACGAGCGCTTCGCCTCCGAGCTCGCGGTCGTGCACTCCCGCTACTCGACAAACACCTTCCCGTCGTGGCCGCTCGCGCAGCCGCTGCGCATGCTCGCCCACAACGGCGAGATCAACACCGTCGGCGGCAACCGCAACTGGATGCGCGCCCGTCAGTCGCAGCTCGAGTCCGAACTGCTCGGCGACGTGCGCCCCCTGCTGCCGATCTGCACCGACGGCGCCAGCGACTCCGCCTCCTTCGACGAGGTGCTGGAACTGCTCACGCTGACCGGCCGCAGCCTGCCGCACGCCATCATGATGATGGTTCCCGAAGCGTACGAGAAGCAGACCGACATCACGCCGGAGCTGCGCGCCTTCTACGAGTACCACTCGAACCAGATGGAGCCGTGGGACGGCCCGGCCGCACTCATCTTCACGGACGGCACGCTCGTCGGCGCGACGCTCGACCGCAACGGTCTGCGTCCGGGGCGCTGGACGGAGACCACGGACGGTCTCATCGTCATCGGCTCCGAGACCGGCGTCCTCACCTTCGAGCCGGAGCGCATCAAGCGCCGCGGTCGCCTGCGCCCGGGGAAGATGTTCCTCGTCGACACCGCGCAGCGCCGGATCGTCGAGGACGAGGAGATCAAGCGCGAGCTCTCCACTCAGCAGCCGTGGCAGGAGTGGCTCGACGCGGGTTCCGTGCGTCTGGCCGAACTGCCCGAGCGCGAGCACATCGTGCACCCGCCGGCATCCATCACGCGCCGCCAGCGCACGTTCGGCTACACCGAGGAGGAGGTCCGCATCCTCCTGACCCCGATGGGCCAGAACGGGGCGGAGCCGCTCGGTGCCATGGGCTCCGACACGCCCATCGCCGTGCTCAGCAAGCGTCCTCGTCTGCTGTTCGACTACTTCACGCAGCAGTTCGCCCAGGTGACGAACCCGCCGCTGGACTCGATCCGTGAAGAGGTCGTCACGAGCCTCAAGCTCGGACTTGGCCCCGAGAGCAACCTGCTGTCGTGGGGCCCCGAGCACACCCGCACCGTGTCGCTCGATTTCCCGGTCATCGACAACGACGAGCTCGCCAAGATCCGTCACATCGACAAGGCGCTGCCCGACCGTTCGAGCGTCACCATCCGCGGTCTCTACCACTTCGACGCCGGACCCCAGACGCTCACCGATCGTCTCGATGAGATGTGCGCAGAGGTCGATGCGGCGATCGAGGCGGGCGCGGAGTTCATCATCCTGTCGGATCGCGACTCGAACAAGGATCTCGTGCCGATCCCGTCGCTGCTGATGGTCGCGGCGGTGCATCACCACCTCATCCGTCGCGAGAACCGCATGAAGGTCGGCCTGATCGTCGAGGCCGGAGATGTGCGCGAGGTCCATCACGTGGCCACGCTCATCGGGTACGGCGCGTCCGCCGTGAACCCCTACCTGGCGATGGAGACGGTCGAGCACCTCGTGCGCACCGGTTACATCACCGGCATCTCGCCGGAGAAGGCCGTCCGCAACCTGATCTACGCGCTCGGCAAGGGCGTGCTCAAGATCATGTCGAAGATGGGCATCTCCACGGTGTCGTCGTATGCCGGCGCGCAGGTGTTCGAGGCCGTCGGCCTCAGCCAGGAGTTCATCGACGCCTACTTCACCCGCACCGAGTCGAAGCTCGGCGGGATCGGCATCGACGAGGTCTTCGCCGAGAACCAGGCCCGTCACGACTACGCCTATCCGGAGGATGCCGCGGCCCGTGCGCACGAGCGCCTGTGGACCGGCGGCGAGTACCAGTGGCGCCGCGACGGCTCGCCCCACCTCTTCAGCCCGGAGACGGTGTTCAAGCTGCAGCACTCCACGCGCACCCGCCGCTACGACATCTTCCGCGAGTACACCAAGCTCGTCGACGACCAGGCGGCGGAGCTCAAGACCCTGCGCGGTCTGTTCACGTTGCGCACCGGAACCCGCAAGCCGGTTCCGATCGACGAGGTGGAACCCGTCTCCGCCATCGTCAAGCGCTTCTCGACCGGAGCGATGAGCTACGGCTCCATCTCCCAGGAGGCGCACGAGACGCTGGCGATCGCGATGAACCGCATCGGCGGCAAGTCGAACACCGGTGAGGGCGGTGAGGACTCCGAGCGTCTGCTCGACCCGGAGCGCCGCAGCGCGATCAAGCAGGTGGCCTCGGGTCGCTTCGGCGTGACGAGCCAGTACCTCACCGAGTCCGACGACATCCAGATCAAGCTCGCGCAGGGCGCCAAGCCCGGCGAGGGCGGTCAGCTGCCGCCGCAGAAGGTGTACCCCTGGGTGGCGCGCACACGCGGCGGCACCCCGGGCGTCGGCCTGATCTCGCCGCCACCGCACCACGACATCTACTCGATCGAGGACCTCAAGCAGCTCATCTTCGATCTGAAGAGGGCCAACCCCGAGGCGCGCATCCACACGAAGCTGGTCAGCCAGTCCGGCATCGGCGCGGTCTCGGCCGGCGTCGCGAAGGCGCTCAGCGACGTCATCCTCGTCTCCGGCCACGACGGGGGAACGGGTGCCAGCCCGCTGAACTCCCTCAAGCACGCCGGAACGCCGTGGGAGCTCGGTCTCGCCGAGACCCAGCAGACCCTCATGCTCAACGGCATGCGCGACCGCGTGGTCGTGCAGGTCGACGGGCAGCTGAAGACCGGTCGTGACGTCATCATCGGCGCGCTGCTCGGCGCCGAGGAGTTCGGTTTCGCGACCGCGCCCCTCGTCGTCAGCGGCTGCATCATGATGCGCGTCTGCCACCTCGACACCTGCCCCGTCGGCGTCGCAACGCAGAACCCGGCGCTGCGCGAGCGGTTCACCGGAAAGCCCGAGTTCGTCGTGAACTTCATGGAGTTCATCGCCGAAGAGGTGCGTGAACTGCTCGCAGAGCTCGGATTCCGCTCGATCGACGAGATCGTGGGACGCGCCGAGCTGCTCGAGACGAACGCGGCCATCGAGCACTGGAAGACCGACGGCCTCGATCTGACCCCTGTGCTCGAAGGACCGGTCTTCCCGGCCGGAGAGCCGCGTCGCAGCGGACGGACGCAGGACCACGAGCTGGAGAAGCACTTCGACGTGCAGCTCATCGACATCGCGAAGAACGCCCTCCTCAACGGAGAGCCCGTCGTCGTGGAGCTGCCCATCGCCAACACCGAGCGTGCGGTCGGCACGATGCTGGGCCACCAGGTCACGGCGCGTCACGGCGCGGCCGGGCTGCCCCGCGGCACGATCGACGTGACTCTGCACGGCACCGCCGGGCAGTCGCTCGGCGCCTTCATGCCGCAGGGCATCGTGCTGCGGCTCGAGGGCGACGCGAACGACTACGTCGGCAAGGGCCTCTCCGGTGGCGACATCACGATCCGGCCGCCACGCGGCTCGCAGATCGCGCCGCAGGAGAACGTGATCGCCGGCAACGTCATCGGCTACGGAGCGACCGCGGGCACGATGTTCATCTCGGGCGTCGTGGGCGAGCGCTTCCTCGTCCGGAACTCCGGTGCCACCGCCGTCGTCGAGGGCGTGGGCGACCACGCGCTCGAGTACATGACCGGTGGTCTGGCCGTCATCCTGGGCTCGACGGGCCGCAACTTCGGCGCCGGTATGTCCGGGGGAGTGGCGTACGTGCACGCGCTCGACACCGCCAAGATCAACGCGCAGTCCCTCGGCAGCGGCGAGCTGCTCCTCGAGCCGCTCGATCGCGCTGATCTCGAGGTGCTGCGCAGTCTCCTCGTCGAGCACGTCGAACGCACCGCGTCGCCGCTCGGCACCGAACTCCTCGACCGCTTCGCCGAGGTCTCGGCGGAGTTCGTCAAGGTCCTCCCGCGTGATTTCGCCGCCGTGCGCAGCATGCGCGAGGAGGCAGTGGCCGAGGGGATCGACCCCGACGGCGACATCGTCTGGAACCGCATCCTGGAGGTGACCGGTGGCTGATCCCAAAGGCTTTCTGAAGGTAACCGAGCGCGAGCTCCCCGCTCGCCGTCCGGTTCCCGTCCGCATCATGGACTGGAAAGAGGTCTACGAGCCGGGCGACAAGGCGGTGCTCCGGCGCCAGGCGGGCCGATGCATGGACTGCGGCGTGCCGTTCTGCCATTCGGGTTGCCCGCTGGGCAACCTGATCCCGGAGTGGAACGACCTGACGTGGCGCGGCGAAGGCCGCGCGGCGATCGACCGCCTGCACGCGACGAACAACTTCCCGGAGTTCACGGGCCGTCTGTGCCCGGCGCCCTGCGAGAGCTCCTGCGTGCTGGGCATCAACCAGCCCGCCGTGACGATCAAGCAGATCGAGGTCTCGATCATCGACGAGGCCTTCTCCAAGGGCTGGGTCGAGGCGCAGCCTCCGGAGCGCCTGACCGGCAAGACCGTCGCGGTCGTCGGTTCCGGCCCGGCCGGACTCGCCGCCGCGCAGCAGCTCACGCGCGCCGGGCACACCGTCGCCGTCTTCGAGCGCGACGACCGAATCGGCGGCCTGCTCCGCTACGGCATCCCGGACTTCAAGATGGAGAAGGGGCAGCTCGAGTCGCGCCTGCGCCAGATGCAGGAGGAGGGCACCCGCTTCCGTGCGGGCGTCGAGATCGGCAAGGACATCTCGTGGGCCGACCTGCGCGCCCGGTACGACGCGGTCGTCATCGCCACCGGTTCGACGGTTCCCCGCGACCTGTCGATCCCGGGCCGCGACCTCGACGGCGTGCACTTCGCGATGGAGTACCTCGTCGAGTCGAACCATGCCGTCGCCGGAGACACGGTCACCGACCAGATCTCGGCCGAGGGCAAGCACGTCATCGTCATCGGGGGTGGAGACACCGGAGCCGACTGCATCGGCACCGCGCACCGCCAGGGTGCGCTGAGCGTGACCAACCTCGCGATCGGCAAGCAGCCGGGCGACACGCGCCCCGACCACCAGCCGTGGCCGATGATGCCGACCGTGTTCGAGGTCTCCTCCGCCCACGAGGAGGGCGGGGAGCGCGTGTTCCTCGCGTCGACCGTGGAGTTCCTCTCGAACGAGGTCGGAGAGGTGCGCGCACTGCGCGTCGCCGAGACCGAGTACATCGACGGACGCCGCGTGCCCAAGAGCGGCACGGAGCGCGAGATCCCCGCGGACCTCGTGCTGATCGCCATGGGCTTCATCGGTCCCGAGACCGACGGCTTCACCGAGGACACCCGTCCGCAGCTCACCGATCGCGGTGCCTTCCGGCGCGACGCGACCTACGAGTCGACCATCCCGGGCGTGTTCGTCGCGGGTGATGCCGGACGCGGACAGTCGCTCATCGTGTGGGCCATCGCCGAGGGCCGCGCCGCGGCCGCGAGCGTCGACCTGTACCTGATGGGCAGCACCGTTCTGCCGTCTCCCGTTCAGCCGCACGATGTCGCTATCGGCCTTCAGCCCGCGTAGGCTGAGGCCGGCAGTGTCGCCCGAGTTCTATCCCTTTATCCCCTGGAGAATCTGTTGAGACGCGCGAAAATCGTCGCCACCCTGGGCCCCGCAACTTCCACCTATGAGACCGTGCGTGCGCTGATCGACGCCGGTGTGGATGTCGCACGCCTGAACCTCAGCCACGGTGACTACTCCGTGCACGAGAACAACTACGCGAACGTGCGGCGCGCCGCAGAGGACTCGGGACGCGCGGTCGCGATCCTCGTCGACCTGCAGGGGCCGAAGATCCGTCTGGGCAAGTTCGAGGGCGGCCCCTACGAGCTCGCCCAGGGCGACATCTTCAAGATCACGACCGAAGACATCGTCGGCAACAAGGACATCTCCGGCACGACCTTCAAGGGCCTGCCCCAGGACGTCAAGCCGGGAGACTACCTCCTGATCGACGACGGCAAGGTGCGCGTCGAGGTCGTCGAGACCGACGGCGTGACGGTGACCACCAAGGTCGTCGTCGCCGGTGCCGTCTCGAACAACAAGGGCATCAACCTCCCCGGCGTCGCGGTCAACGTTCCGGCGCTGAGCGAGAAGGACGAAGAGGACCTCCGGTGGGGTCTGCGCATCGGCGCCGACCTGATCGCCCTCTCGTTCGTCCGCAATGCGGAGGACGTCACGCGCGTGCACGAGATCATGGCCGAGGAGGGCGTGCGCGTCCCCGTGATCGCCAAGGTCGAGAAGCCGCAGGCGGTCGACGCGCTCGAGGGCATCGTCGACGCGTTCGACGCCATCATGGTCGCCCGCGGTGACCTGGGTGTCGAGCTGCCGCTCGAAGCCGTGCCGATCGTGCAGAAGCGCGCCGTCGAGCTCGCTCGCCGCAACGCGAAGCCCGTCATCGTCGCGACGCAGATGCTCGAGTCGATGATCAACAGCCCGGTCCCGACGCGCGCCGAGACCTCGGACGTCGCCAACGCCGTGCTCGACGGTGCGGATGCCGTCATGCTCTCGGGCGAGACCAGCGTCGGCGACTATCCGGTCGTCACCGTCGAGACCATGGCTCGCATCGTCGAGTCGACCGAAGAGCACGGCCTGGAGCGCATCGCGCCGCTGACGACCAAGCCGCGCACGCAGGGCGGGGCGATCACGCTCGCCGCCCTCGAGGTCGCGGAGTTCGTCGAGGCGAAGTTCCTCTGCGTGTTCACGCAGTCCGGTGACAGCGCTCGTCGCCTGTCGCGCCTGCGTTCGCGCATCCCGATGCTCGCGTTCACGCCGGAGCCCGACATCCGTCGTCGTATGGCGCTGACCTGGGGCATCCAGTCGACGCTCGTCGAGATGGTGCAGCACACCGACCTCATGTACCTGCAGGTCGACGACTACCTGCTCTCAAACGGCCTCGCCGTCGAGGGCGACAAGGTCGTCGTCATCTCCGGGTCCCCTCCCGGAATCGCCGGTTCGACCAACGACATCCGCGTCCACAAGGTCGGAGACGCCGTCAACGGCGCCGCTCCGATCTACAAGGAAGGCGTCTGACCCGAGGGTCGGGAAGGGGCGGGGCTTCGGCTCCGCCCCTTCGTCGTCCGCCACGTCAACCCGGTGACGCACATCGCCTCGCACGGGTAGCGTGCGAACATGGATCTCCGCCGTCGCCGTCTCGTTGTCGACGGAACCGTCTTCGGAGTCGTCACGGGTACGACCCGGCACCACCCTGGTGCTGATCGGCCCGGTCGCGGACGACGAGCACCGTTCGCTCCCTGCCCAGGCGTTCGCGCTCGCGGTCGACACCGCGGGGAGAGCCCCGCGACGAACGCGCTCGTCTTCGCCGACTACCTGCGGTGCGGGGTGCCGTGGTACCTCGCACAGGCGCGGCACATGTTGCGGTACGCGCTGGAGGACGTCGTTGGAGGGCTTCTCATGCCGGTGCTGGTGATCCGAGGCCTGAACGATCCCATCGCCGGGTCGGCGTGGTGCGATGACGGGGAGCGATGACGGCCTGCGCAATCCGCAAGGCAGCCTGGTGGGCGGCCGACTACGCCTACGCAGGGTACTGGCAGGCGCGCGCTTTCCTGAGTCGGAGCAGCGCGGAGGCCTACGCCGAGGGGGAGCGTGCACCGTTGGTCATCCTCCCCGGTGTCTATGAGACGTGGCGATTCCTGGAGCCGCTGGTCGCTCGACTCAACGACCGAGGGCACAGGGTTCACGTGCTCGAGGCGCTGGAGCGCAGCCAGCGTCCGGTCGCAGAGATGGCGGCGCTCGTCGAGGACTATCTGGACGAGAACGATCTGCGTGACGTGATCCTCGTCGCCCATAGCAAAGGGGGACTTGCCGGGAAGATGGTGATGACCGGGCGGGAGCACGCTCGCGTTCGAGCGATGCTCGCGGTCGCGACGCCGTTCCGCGGTTCGCGCTACGCGAGGCGGATCCCCTCGCGCACCCTGCGCGCGTTCTCGCCCGAGGATCCGGGCATCGTCGCGCTCTCCCGCAGTGTCGATGCGAACGCGCGGATCGTTTCTATCTATGCGGGATTCGACCCGCACATCCCTGAGGGGAGCGAGCTGCCGGGCGCCAAGAACGTCCGACTCGACACCGGAGGGCACTTCCGGATCCTCGCCGATCCGCGGGTCGTCGAGGAACTCGAACTCATGGCAGGATGAGTCGATCTGTCTGTGTGCCGGCGGTGGGACTCGAACCCACACGCCCTTTCGGACAAAGCATTTTGAGTGCTCCGCGTCTGCCATTCCGCCACGCCGGCCCGTGTATCGCGACTACGACTGTAGCGCAGAAGCAGCCGTCCCGACGCCGTGCCGACGCGCACGGCCGTGGCGGAGACGCACTCCAGTAGGATGGGTACGTGACCGAGCAAGAACTGGCTGAACAGCCCACGTCATCCGCACCCCGACGCGTCGTCGTCGCCGAGGACGAATCGCTGATCCGTCTCGACATCGTCGAGATCCTCCGCGACAACGGCTTCGACGTGGTGGGAGAGGCCGGCGACGGCGAGACCGCTGTCGCGCTCGCGACCGAACTGCGTCCCGACCTCGTCATCATGGACGTCAAGATGCCTCAGCTCGACGGCATCAGCGCCGCCGAGAAGCTGCACAAGGGCAACATCGCCCCGGTCGTGCTGCTGACCGCCTTCAGCCAGAAGGAACTCGTCGAGCGCGCGAGCGAGGCCGGCGCTCTGGCCTACGTGGTCAAGCCGTTCACGCCGAACGACCTGCTGCCGGCGATCGAGATCGCACTGGCGCGTCATGAGCAGATCATCACGCTCGAGGCAGAGGTCGCCGACATGGTCGAGCGCTTCGAGACCCGCAAGCTCGTCGATCGCGCCAAGGGCCTGCTGAACGAGAAGATGGGGCTCAGCGAGCCCGAGGCGTTCCGCTGGATCCAGAAGGCGTCGATGGATCGTCGTCTCACGATGCAGGACGTCGCCAAGGCGATCATCGAGCAGCTCGCTCCGAAGAAGTAGTGTTCCGGCTCGACCCCGAGCACACCCTCCGTCCGGTCCGCACGGGCGACGGCGCTGCTCTGGCGCGCGCGTACGCGGCCGATCGTGCCCACCTCGCTCCCTGGGAACCCGCTCGCAGCGAGGAGTTCTTCACGGAGGAGTGGCAGGAGCGGGACGTACACCGCACCGTCGCCGAAGCGCAGACGGGGCGCAGCATCCGATTCGTGGTGACGGCACCCGACGAGCGGATCGTCGGCAGGATGAACCTCAACGGCATCGTTCGCGGGCCGTTCCTCAGCGGGGATCTGGGCTACTGGATCGCCGCGGACTCG
Source organism: Microbacterium sp. USHLN272 (assembly GCF_037149655.1). Taxonomy (NCBI): domain Bacteria; kingdom Bacillati; phylum Actinomycetota; class Actinomycetes; order Micrococcales; family Microbacteriaceae; genus Microbacterium; species Microbacterium sp. USHLN272. The sequence goes on from NZ_JBBCRA010000001.1 coordinate 490,966, forward strand.
ACGCGACGCGGACTCGCGACGCGCGCGGTCGCCGCGGTGCTCCGCCACGCGCGCGATTCCCTGGGACTGCACCGCGTACAGGCGGCGACGCTGCTACACAACGCCGCCTCCCAGCGGGTACTCGCCGCGAACGGCTTCACCCGCATCGGCATCGCCCCGCGCTATCTGGAGATCGCGGGGGAGTGGCAGGACCACGTCCTCTTCCAGCGGCTGCTGGATGAGGGGCTCATGGAGCCTTCGGGGCGTCCTTGATCATGTTGGTGATGCGGATGGTCGAGCAGCGCCGCCCCTGATCGTCGGTCACCACGATCTCGTGCACCGCGATGCTGCGTCCGAGATGGATCGGCGTGCACACCCCGGTCACGATCCCCGAGGTCGCGGAACGCGTGTGCGTGGCGTTGATGTCGACACCGACCGCCAGCCGCCCGGGGCCCGCGTGCAGATTGGCCGCCATCGACCCCAGTGACTCGCCGAGCACCACGTATGCGCCGCCGTGCAGAAGGCCCACCGGCTGGGTGTTGCCCTCGACCGGCATCGTGCCGACCGAGCGCTCGATGCTGAACTCGGTGAACTCGATGCCCATCTTCTCGGCCAGGGCGCCCATTCCACGGGCCGTGGCCCACTCGAGTCCTTCGCTCTTCGCGACGTCGCTCATGCATCCTCCTCAGCGCGTGTCCGTGGTCCTCGTTAGGCTGACAGGGTGACGGACTCCGCAAAGCCTACCCTCATGGTCGTCGACGGCCATTCGCTCGCCTATCGCGCCTTCTTCGCGCTGCCGGTCGAGAACTTCACGACCAAGGACAACCAGCACACGAACGCGATCTACGGGTTCCTGTCGATGCTGGTGAACCTGATCAAGGCCGAGCAGCCGACGCATATGGCGATCGCGTTCGACACCTCGCGGCACTCGTTCCGCACCGATGAGTACCCCGAGTACAAGGCGACCCGGTCCGAGACGCCGCAGGAGTTCCGCGGTCAGATCCCGCTGCTGCAGGACTGCCTCGCGGCGATGTCGATCTCGGTGCTCACGAAAGAGGGCATCGAGGCCGACGACATCCTCGCCACCCTGTCGTCGCAGGGTGCGGAGCAGGGCTATCAGGTGCTCGTCGTCTCCGGCGATCGCGACACCATCCAGCTCGTGAACGACGACGTCACGCTGCTGTACCCGTCGGTGCAGGGCGTGTCGCAGCTCAAGCGATACGACCCGGTGACCGTGCAGGAGCGCTACGGCGTACGTCCCGAGCAGTACCCCGACATCGCCGCGCTCGTGGGCGAGACCAGCGACAATCTGCCTGGCGTGCCCAAGGTGGGCGAGAAGACCGCCGTGAAGTGGTTGACACAGTTCGGGTCGCTCGACGATCTGCTCGCTCGTGCCGAGGAGATCAAGGGTGTCGTGGGAGGGAACCTGCGCGATCACATCGACGACGTGCGCCGCAATCGCAAGCTCAACCGTCTGCTCACCGACGTCGAGCTCCCCGTCTCACCCGACGATCTGGCAGTCGCTCCCATCGACGCGCAGGCCGTGCGCGACATCTTCGCGCGCCTCGAGTTCCGCACACTGCTGCCGCGCGTGTTCGAAGCCGTCGGCGCCGGCGAGGTCGCCGAAGACCCGGCCGCGGTGGTCGAGCTGCCGGTTCCGCAGCAGGTGGTGGCTGGCGAACTCGCGACGTGGGCGGAAGCCGTGCAGGGCGAGCTCTCACTCCGTGTGCTCACGCAGAGCGGGCTTCCGGTGCGTCTGGGGGTCGCTTCCGACTCCGAGCTTCGCGAGACCGATTGGACGGATGCCGCGGCCGACGAGCTGCGCTCCTGGCTCGAGTCCGATCGTCCCAAGGTCCTGCACGACGCCAAGGGTCAGCTGAAGGCGCTGAACCGAGCAGGCATCCGCCTCGGCGGCCTCGCGTACGACACGAGCCTCGCCGGCTGGCTCCTGCGCCCGAGCTTCCCCGACAAGACTCTCGGCGACCTGGTTGAGCGCTACCTCGGCGAGAAGCTCCCCGAGGCCGACCCGTCTCAACTCGTGCCCGAGACCGAGGGGGCGACTCCCGCGCAGGAGGCGTGGTTCGCACTGCGCGTCGCGACCGCGCTGCGCGACGACATCCCCGAGTCGGTGGCCGCCGTGCTGACCGACATCGAGCTGCCCACGCTGCTCGCGCTGGCCGACATGGAACTGGCCGGGGTCGCGGTCTCCCACGAGGTGCTGTCGACGTTCTCCGGCGAACTCGCGACCCGCGCCGAGGGCATCGCTCAGGAGGCGTTCGGCATCGTCGGCCGCGAGTTCAACCTCGGCTCGCCCAAGCAACTGCAGGAGGTTCTCTTCGAAGATCTCCAGCTGCCCAAAACGCGCAAGACGAAGACGGGCTACTCGACGGATGCCGCCGTGCTCGCCGACCTGCAGGAGTCGAACCCGCACCCGTTCCTCAACCTGCTGCTGCAGCACCGCGAGGCCACCAAGCTACGTCAGATCATCGAGTCGCTCGACACGGCGATCGGCGACGACGCGCGCATCCACACGACCTACGTGCAGACCGGAAGCCAGACCGGGCGGCTCTCGAGCACCGACCCGAATCTGCAGAACATCCCGGTGCGCACAGAGGAATCGCGGCGCATCCGCAGCGCGTTCCAGGTCGGCGACGGCTACGAAGCGCTGCTCACGGCCGACTACTCCCAGATCGAGATGCGCATCATGGCGCATCTGTCGGGCGATGAGGGCCTGATCGAGGCCTTCAACAGCGGAGAGGACCTCCACCGGTTCGTCGGCGCTCGGGTGTTCGGGGTCGAGCCGGGCGATGTCACCGCCGCGATGCGCACCAAGGTCAAGGCGATGTCGTACGGCCTGGTCTACGGCCTCTCGGCGTTCGGCCTCTCGAAGCAGCTGCGTATCGAGCAGTCCGAGGCGAAGCAGCTCATGATCGAGTACTTCGCGCGCTTCGGCGCCGTGCGTGACTACCTGCGCGCCTCCGTTCTCGCGGCCAAGGAGGTCGGCTACACCGAGACGATCTTCGGACGCCGTCGCCCGTTCCCCGACCTCGCCAGCCCGAACCGCGTGCTGCGGGAGAACGCCGAGCGCGCAGCGCTGAACGCCCCGATCCAGGGCAGCGCCGCCGACATCATGAAGATCGCGCTGTTCCACATCCACGACGACATCCGCCGCGAAGGGCTCCGCTCGCGGGTGCTGCTGCAGATCCACGACGAGCTCGTGCTCGAGGTCGCCCCGGGGGAGTGGGATGCCGCCGAGCGCATCGTGCGCACGCGCATGGGCGACGCCGCGGATCTGTCGGTGCCGCTCGACGTGCAGGTGGGTCGCGGGCACGACTGGAACGAGGCCGCACACTGACCACGGGCGGCGGCGTCCGAGGATTAGTGTGGATCGCATGACTTCCATCCCGCGCACTCCCACCGCCATCGACAAGGTCGCCGAGGACTGGGTCGACACTCTGGTCGAGCTGGCTCCGACGCTCGGCACCTACATCGGGCGCGACGAGGTCAACGACCGCTTCGGCGATCTGAGTCCGGCCGGCCACGAGGCGATCGCAGCGGCCACACGGCAGACGCTCGACGCGCTCACGGCCCTCGAGCCGGTCGACACGATCGACGAGGTCACGAAGGCCGACCTCGGCGCCGAGCTGCGTCTCGAGCTGGAACTCCACGAGGCGAATTGGCATCTGCGCGACCTCAACGTCATCGCTTCGCCGGCGCAGGACGTGCGTTCGGCTTTCGACCTCATGCCCACGGCATCCGCCGACGACTGGTCGGTCATCGCCACGCGCCTCGCTGCGGTGCCCGACGCGCTGCGCGGCTACACCGAGACACTTCGCGAGGGCATTGCGCGCGGAGTGACGCCGGCCCGCCGACAGGTCGTCGAGGTGGCGACGCAGATCGACCGGTACACCGCTGATGACGGTTTCTTCGCCGCTTTCGTGGCCGATGCCACGCCCGAGAGCGGCCAGCTTCCGGCATCCCTCGCGCGCACCCTCGCCGACAACTCGGCCGCCGCGCGCGTCGCATACGGCGAACTGCGACGGTTCCTCGCCGAGGAACTCGTGCCCGAGGCCACCGAGGTCGACGCGGTCGGTCGCGAGCTCTACGCGCTCAACTCGCGCCGATTCCTCGGAGCCACGATCGACCTCGACGAGACCTATGAGTGGGGACGCGAGGAACTCGCCCGGATGGTCGCCGAGCAGACGGCGATCGCGAACGAGATCCTGCCGGGGTCCACGGTCGAAGAAGCCGTGGCGCATCTCGAGGCCGATCCCGCGCGCAAGCTGGTCGGCACCGATGCGCTGCAGCGTTGGATGCAGGAGACGAGCGACCGCGCCGTCGCCGAACTCGCCGCCTCGCACTTCGACATCCCCGAGGCGATCCGCACGATCGAGTGCATGATCGCGCCGACCCAGGAGGGCGGGATCTACTACACGGGGCCCACCGACGACTTCTCGCGCCCCGGACGCATGTGGTGGTCCGTTCCGGAGGGTGTGACGGAGTTCGACACGTGGCGCGAGCTCACCACCGTGTACCACGAGGGTGTGCCGGGGCATCACCTGCAGATCGCGCAGGCCGTCTACAACCGTTCCGAGCTCAACTCCTGGCGCCGTCTGCTCGCCGGCACCTCGGGTCACGCCGAGGGATGGGCGCTCTATGCCGAGCGCCTGATGGAGCAGCTCGGCTACCTCGACGACCCGGCCGACCGGCTGGGGATGCTCGATGGTCAGCGCATGCGTGCGGCACGTGTCGTGCTCGACATCGGCGTGCACCTCGGTAAGCCGCGTCTCGACGGAACGGGCGTTTGGGATGCCGACTACGCGCTCGAGTTCATGCGCCAGAACGTCAACATGTCCGACCAGTTCGTGCAGTTCGAGGTCAACAGGTACCTGGGCTGGCCGGGACAGGCTCCGTCGTACAAGGTCGGACAGCGCATCTGGGAGCAGGTGCGTGAGGCCGTTCAGCAGCAGGAGGGCGAGGACTTCTCGTTCAAGGCGTTCCACAAGCGCGCGCTCGACATCGGCGGCGTCGGTCTCGACACCCTGCGTGGTGTGCTGCTTCCGCGTTGACGGGAATGTCCGATGCTCCGGCGATGTTCATTCACCTGAATAGGAAGGCATGACATGAGCATCGAATTCGGACTGGACACGTTCGGCGACATCACCCGCGACGCCGAGGGCACCCTCCTCAGCGGCGCCCAGACGATCCGCAACGTCATCGCGCAGGCAGAGATGGCGGATGCCGTGGGCGTCGACTTCTTCGGGGTGGGGGAGCACCACCGCAAGGAGTTCGCGGTGTCGGCTCCCGAGATGGTGCTCTCGGCGATCGCCGCGCGCACCGAGAACATCCGCCTCGGCACGGCGGTCACGGTTCTGTCCTCCGACGACCCCGTGCGCGTGTTCGAGCGGTTCTCGACCCTCGATGCCGTGTCGAACGGTCGCGCGGAGGTCGTGCTCGGTCGCGGCTCGTTCATCGAATCCTTCCCGCTGTTCGGTTTCGACCTCCGCGACTACGACGCACTGTTCGAGCAGAAGCTCGAACTCTTCGTCGAACTCCTGAAGGAGCAGCCGGTGACCTGGTCCGGGTCCATGCGCGCGTCGCTCGAGAACGCGGATGTGTTCCCGAAGACGGAGAAGGGTCTGCGGACCTGGGTGGGCGTGGGCGGCAGCCCGGAGTCCGTGGTGCGCGTCGCACGCCACGGACTCGGTCTCATGCTCGCCATCATCGGCGGTCCGGCCGCGCGATTCCGGCCGTTCGTCGATCTGTATCACCGCTCGGTCGACTCCTTCGGAACGACGAAGCATCCGATCGCCGTTCATTCGCCCGGCCACATCGCCGACACCGATGCGGAGGCATGGGACGCCGCGTACTCGGGCTTCGAGGCGATGAACAACACGATCGGCAAGGAACGCGGCTGGCCCGCATACAGCCGTGCCCGCTTCCAGAACGACATCGGGCCGGAGGGGGCGATCTACGCCGGTTCTCCCGACCGGGTGGCCGCGAAGATCGCAGACACGATCACCACCCTCGGGCTGGGCCGATTCGACCTGAAGTACGCCACCGGAACGCTCTCGCACGAGGCGATGATGCGCAGCATCGAGCTCTACGGCAGCGAAGTCATCCCGCGCGTGCGCGCTCTGCTCGACAAGCGCGCCTGATCGGGCCTGCCGGATCGGTACGGGGTCCGGTTCCGCAGGAATAGGCTTGTCCGATGGCAGACGTGCGTTTCGTGGCGATCGGGGACTCCTTCACCGAGGGGGTCGGCGATGTTCTTCCCGACGGCCGAGAGCGCGGGTGGGCCGACATCGCCGCCCAGGGGTGGGCCGATGCGGCCGGGCATCCCATCCAGTACGCGAATCTCGCGATCCGCGGCAAACTCGCGTGGCCGATCGTCGAGCAGCAGCTCGAACCGGCTCTGGCTCTGCGTCCCACGCATCTGTCGTTCAACGGCGGTGGCAACGACATGCTGCGACCGCGCACCGACCTCGAGCACATCGCCGACGCGTTCAGCCGCGTTCTCCGCCGATGCGACGAGGAGGGCGTCACGATGATCCTGCTCTCCGGCGCGAACCCCAGTGGACAGCTTCCGATGGGGTCCCTGATCCAGCGCCGCGGAGATCAGCTCTCCGAAGCCGTGCTGCGACGCGTCGCCGATCGCCCCGACGTGGTGCGCGCCCTGAACTGGCCCGATCGGGAACTCGCGCAGAGCGCGTACTGGTCCGAGGACCGCCTGCACATGAACGCCGCGGGCCATCATCGGGTCGCGGCGCGCGTGCTGCACGCACTGGGGTACGAACCGCCCGAGACGTGGTGGGCACCGAGTGAGCGCGGGGGAGCGGGACCGAGCGGGCTCGCCTACTACCGACAGCACGTCGGCCCCTGGGTCCGGCGTCGGGTCACGCGCACGTCGTCGGGCGATGGCCGGACCGCGAAGTACCCGGTGTGGACCGAGCGGACTCCGGGGTGACGAGCGACATCGAACTGCGCCGCATCCCCGGGGGTTCGATCGTGCTGCAGGATGCGCGAACGAAGACGCAGCGTCCGGTGGATCTCGAGCCCTTCGAGATCGGTGTCTACCCGGTGACCCAGGAGCAGATGGCCGAGGTCCTGGACGCGGCCGCTCCGCATCCCCGCCGACCGGCGACCGACATCAGCTGGCTGCGGGCCGTGCACTTCTGCAACGCGCTCTCGGAGTGGGAAGGGCTCGAGCACGCCTATCTGTTCGACGGGGAGGACGTCAGCTGGGACGTCTCGTCCGAGGGGTTCCGGCTGCCCACGGAGGCGGAGTGGGAGTTCGCGTGCCGGGCGGGGTCCGTGGGCCCCCACTACGCGCCGCTCGCGGATGCCGCCTGGACAGCCGCCGATGGCGTGACGACCCCGCAACCGGTCGGCGGCAAGATCCCGAACCTGTACGGTCTGTTCGACACCCTCGGCAACGTGTGGGAGTGGTGCTGGGACCTGCTCGACCCCGCACGCTATGACGAATACCGCACGTTCCGCGGGGGCGGCTTCGCCGACGACGCCTGGAGTGTGCGCGCCTCGGTCCGCCGCGGGGGAGCCCCTCGGATGCATCACCCCGATGTGGGGATGCGCGTCGCGCGCGGCGGCTTCGATGGCGACGGAGCTGCGCAGGGCTGGTCCGACGCGGTCGACCGCGAGCGGGCGCTGCAGGACGGTACCTCGCCGTCGGGATGGACGCCACGAAAACGGTGACGGGGACGGTTTTGGCCCCCATCCGCGCCGCGTGGGAGAGTGGGAGGATGCCTGCAGCGTTCTCTCTCATCGTCTCCCAGGGCCGCGTGGCCGACCGCACGGACGGCGCACTCGTGGGCGCACGTCGCGTCGGCGATGCACTGTCTACGCTGCTCCGGACCCCTGCGACGACGATCGGCACGCCGAGTCCCTCCCGCACCGACGACTGGAGCACGGCGCTTCGCGAAGCGAAGGACACTCTGCACGGCCTGCGGGACGCGGTCGCCGGCGCCATCGACGCCGGAACCGTACCGCTGCTCGCGACCAACACGTGCGCCGCGAGCCTCGGCACCCTCCCGACCGTCGCGGAGAGGCACCCGGATGCCGTCGTGCTCTGGATCGATGCGCACGGCGACTTCAACACGCCCGACACGACCGATTCCGGTTATCTCGGCGGCATGGTGCTCGCCGCGGCCTGCGGACTGTGGGACAGCGGACACGGCGCGGGGATCGACCCGACGCAGGTGATCGTCGTCGGCGGACGTGACATCGATCCGGCCGAAGGTGAGCTCCTCGCCGGCGCCGGAGTGCGCGTTCTCGCGCCCGCCGACAGCACGCCCGAACGCGTTCTCGAGCTCATCGACGGCCGGCCCGTCTGGATCCACGTCGATTGGGACGTGCTCGAGCCCGGGTACATTCCCGCCGCCTATCGCGTCGGGGAGGGGATGCTTCCCCACCAGATCGCGGCGATCTTCGCGGCGCTCCCCGCGCGCTCCGTCCGCGGGATCGAACTCGCCGAGTTCGAGGCCGGCGACGCCGACGTACCCGAACACGTGAGTGTGGAGCTCATCCTCGAGACCTTCCTCCCGCTGCTCCGCGCCGTCTGAGGTCGACAGTTCGGAGGCGACGCGTCTAGCGGCGACGTCGCTCCGGGTCGAGTCCCATCCGGACCCGCGTGCGCTTGCGCTCGATCACGATGAACACGCACCCGATGATCCAGAGCGGGAGCGGGGCGAGGAACGCAATGCGGAACGCGTCGAGCGAGTAAGTCTCGGGTGTGCCCGCGCCCTGAAGGTCGAGCAGCAGTCCGATCAGGAAGATCGCGATGAGAGCTGCGATGAACCCTCCCGCGTTCGTGACGCCCGTGGCGGTGCTCAGCCGGTGCGAGGGGTTATGGGTGCGGGCGTGGTCGAAGGCGATCATCGACGCCGGGCCACCGGTCGCGAGGGCGATCGCGAGAACGTAGAGCAGCCAGATCGGTGCGGCCTCGGGCAATGCGATCACGGCGCACCACGCGATCAGTTGCAGTCCCACCGCGGGGAGCACGAGAGCGAGCGACCGATGGTTCGGGAGCCGACGCGAGAGGTCTCCGATGATCGGACCGAAGATCATGCCCGCAACGACATATACGGATATGAGTCCCGCGGCATGTGCCGCCGTGAGACCTTGCGCGGCAGTGAGGAACGGCATTCCCCAGAGCAGGATGAACGCCGTACCCGCGAACGGAGTCGTGAAGTGCGACCAGAACGCGAGCCTCGTTCCCGGGTGCGCCCAAGCGGCGCGGATGCCGACACCGGTGTCGATCGCCGAGGTCACCACGCGCACCACTCCGGTGTCGGTGTTCACCGTCACATCGGTGTCCTGCTCGGCGGGGCGGTTGCGGATGACCAGAGCGACGAGGATCGTGAAGAGCACGCCCAGCCCGGCGATACTCCCGAATGTGATCGTCCAGCTCGTGGCGTGCAGGAGAGCGGCCAGAGGGACGAGCGCCACCAGTTGCCCCGCCTGTCCGATGATGCCCGTGAACTGCACCATCACGGGACCGCGTTGGGCGGGGAACCACACCGCGACCAATCGGAGCACCGCGGGGAAGACGGCCGCATCTCCGGCACCCAGCAGCACACGGGCGAAGATCGCGATGCCGATGCTGGGGGAGAAGGCCATCACCAACTGACCCGCCGCCATCAGGAACATCCCGATCGTGATGATCGGACGCGAGCCGTACCGGTCGAGGAGTACACCGATCGGGATCTGCATACCCCCGTACACCGCGAGCTGCACGACCGCGAAGAGGGCGAGGGTCGAGGCATCCGCCTGGAATCGATCGGCCGCGTCGACGCCGACGGCGCCCAACGACGTGCGGTTCGTGATGGCGACGACGTAGGCCGCGACGCCCACCGACCAGATCAGCCAGGCTCGCCACCCGGGGTTCGAGACGGGGGAGAGGGGAGCGTGCGTCACCCTTCCACGCTACTCGCGTCACCGCGGCCTCGACGCAGACGACGGGGCCCGGCGCGCAATCGCTCGCCGGGCCCCGAGGATCTGGGTGCTCAGCCGGCGCAGAGCGCCGAGAACGCCTGAGTCGACTCCTGGATGTCGGTCGTGAGCGTCGACGCCTCCGCGGCGGCGGACGTGTCCTGATCGACCAGGACCCGCTTGAGAAGATCGCGCAGCGACGTGAAGTCCTCGTGCACCGCGGTCACGGCATCCTTGACCTCCTGGTTGGAGACGGACTCCGCAGCGGCACCGATCGCGTCGACGGTCTCGGTGAACGTGGCCACGGTTCCCTCGGGGTCGGACATCGCCGCGCTCATATCGAGCGAGGACAACTCGGTCGCGACGCCCGAGATCTGGCTGCCCACGGATGCGCAGGCGTCGGCGACGGACTGATCCGTGGTCTGCTCGGCGGGGGCGGAGCTCTCGCTCGATGTCGAGCTGTCGGAATCGGTACTCGGCGTGCTGGAGCATCCGGCGATTCCGAGGACCGCGACGACGGCGATGGTCCAGGCTGCGATCTGACGTTTCATTTTCTTCCCCCGTGGAGTGAGCCGATGAATCGGCATACGAATGTGAACCGCGAGCCAGTCAACCACACGCCGACGACGTGCGCCCTTTAGTAACCAGGGGAGAAGTCCCCATGGCGGACGAGTGAGCAGGACCCTCGGATGGCGGTTCTCAGCGACGTGAGTTGCGGGGTTTCTTCTTCGCGTCCCAGAACTCCTGGGCAGCTTCTGCGCCGCTCTTCTTCTTGATCACGTTGAATCTCACGACCTTGATGACGGCGCGAACGATCAACCACACGATGAGCGCAACGATGGTGACGATCACGACGAGCTGTCCGAGTGCATATGGGTCCATGGGTGTCATCAATGCCTCCGGGTGCATGGGGAATCCGGGAGGCATTGATGACACCCCCGTATCTTTGACGGGGTCGGGGACGGAATCTGTCGGGCGAGGTGATTCTCACACAATCTGACATAATGTGCATTATCGGTTATAACGGAATCCGCTTCGCTAGGCTGGTCCCCATGAACGGCGAACACGTGGAGGTCGACTGGTCGGCGGCGCGCGATGCCAATCGTGAGAACTGGGACGACCGCGTGCCGCTGCACGCGGTGTCGTACGAGCGCGAGTCGTTCGATGACCCCGAGCACCTCAGCGATGTCGTCCGCCACGACGTCCCGGTGCTCGAACGTTTCCTGCCCGCACGATCCATCGTCGGACTCGACGTGTGCCACCTGCAGTGCCACATCGGCACCGACACCGTTTCGTTGGCGCGCGCCGGTGCGCGACGAGTCACCGGCGTCGATTTCTCGGCGCCGGCCCTGCAGACGGCACGAGCCTTCGCCGAGGAGCACGGCGTCGACGCCGAGTGGGTCGAAACCGACGTGCTCGACGCCAGGGCCGCGGTCTCCGGTGACTTCGATGTCGTCTACACGAGCATCGGGACGATCTGCTGGCTCTCCGATCTGGACCGTTGGGCCCAGCAGATCCAGGAGCTGTTGCGCCCCGGCGGGACGTTCTTCATCCGCGACGGGCATCCTGCGCTGTACGCACTCGACGAGGATGCGGAGACGCTCACCGCGCGCTATCGGTATTTCGGCGACGGGACGGCGCAGGTCTGGGACGACGCGAGCACCTACGCGGGCGACGGCACCGTATCGCACACGCGCACCTACGAGTGGCCGCACTCGCTCGCCGAGATCCTGGGCGCCCTTCTCGGTGCGGGCCTGCGCATCGTGCACGTCGATGAAGGCCGCACACTCCCCTGGCGATTCAGCCCGCGGATGGTGGAGGTGCCCGGAGGATACGCGTGGCCGGAAGCCCAGCGCGATCTGCTCCCCTGCACCTACACGATCATCGCTCGACGGGACTGATATATCGGTTCCGCTCGTCGGCGATCAGGCTCCGACGTAGGCCGCGAGGTGTTCGCCGGTGAGCGTCGAGCGTTCTGCCACGAGATCCGCGGGCGTGCCTTCGAACACGACACGGCCGCCGTCGTGCCCGGCGCCGGGACCGATGTCGAGGATCCAGTCCGCGTGCGCCATCACCGCCTGGTGGTGCTCGATCACGATCACGGTCTTGCCCGACTCGACGAGACGGTCGAGAAGCCCGAGGATCTTCTGCACATCAGCGAGGTGGAGACCGGTCGTCGGCTCGTCGAGCACGTAGACGTCGCCCTTCTCCCCCATCTGGATCGCCAGCTTGATGCGCTGACGCTCACCGCCGGACAGGGTCGAGAGCGGCTGTCCGAGCGAGAGATACCCGAGACCGACGTCGTCCAGCCGGCCGAGGATCGCCGTCACCGCGGGGATCTTGGCGTCACCCTCCGAGAAGAACACCCGCGCTTCGGACACCGGCAGGTCGAGCACCTCGGTGATGTCCTTGCCCGCCAGTTTGTACTCGAGAACCGCGGCCTGGAAGCGCTTTCCTCCGCAGTCCTCGCACGGTGTCTCGATCGTGTCCATGAAGCCGAGCTCGGTGATGATGACACCGGCGCCCTTGCAGGTCGGGCACGCCCCTTCGGAGTTCGCGCTGAACAGCGCCGGCTTGACGCCGTTGGCCTTCGCGAACGCCTTGCGGATCGGCTCGAGCAGCCCGGTGTAGGTGGCGGGATTGCTCCGACGCGAACCCTTGATCGCACCCTGGTCGATCGCCACGACTCCATCGAGTTTCGAGACGGAGCCGTGGATCAGCGAACTCTTCCCGGAGCCGGCGACACCCGTGACGACCGTCAGGATGCCCGTGGGGATATCGACGTCCACGTTCTGGAGGTTGTTCGCGGTCGCACCGCGCACCTCGATCGCCCCGTCCGCCGCGCGCACCGCGTCCTTGAGCACGGCGCGGTCGTCGAGGTGCTCCCCCGTACGCGTCCCGCTGCTCTTGAGCCCCTCGACCGTGCCCTGGAAGCAGATCTCGCCGCCGGCGCTGCCCGCGCCCGGGCCGAGATCGACGACGTGGTCGGCGATCACGATCGTCTCGGGCTTGTGCTCGACCACGAGCACAGTGTTGCCCTTGTCGCGCAGTTTGAGGAGCAGGCCGTTCATCCGCTGGATGTCGTGCGGATGCAGGCCGATCGTCGGCTCGTCGAACACGTAGGTCACGTCGGTCAGCGACGAGCCGAGGTGGCGGAGCATCTTGATGCGCTGCGCCTCTCCCCCGGACAGCGTGCCCGACGGGCGCTCCAGACTCAGATACCCGAGCCCGAGGGTGACGAAGGCGTCGAGGTTCGCGCTCAGGGCTTCGAGCAGCGGTCCCGCGCCCTGGAGGTCGAGCCCGCGCACCCATCCAGCGAGATCCGTGACCTGCATGCGGCAGGCATCCGCGATGCTGATGCCGTCGATCTTCGACGACCGCGCCCCCTCCGTCAGACGGGTCCCATCGCATTCCGGGCACACCGCGAAGGTGGCGACCCTCTCGACGAACGCACGGACGTGCGGCTGCAGGGCATCGAGGTCCTTCGACAGCATCGACTTGGTGATCTTCGGGATCAGTCCCTCGTAGGTCATGTTGATCCCGGCGATCTTGACCTTCGTCACCTCTCCGTAGAGGAACAGCTGGCGCTGCTTCTCGGAGAACTGGGCGACGGGCTTGTCACCGGGATAGAACCCGGACTGCGAGAACCCCTTCACCATCCAGCCGTCCGCCGTGTACCCCGGCACCATGATGGCGCCCTCGTCGAGGGACTTGGACTCGTCGACGATCTGCGCGAGGTCGAGGTCGGACACCGCTCCCCTGCCCTCGCACCGCGGGCACATGCCACCGAGGTAGATCGCGTCCTTCACGATCTTCTTCTCGCCGCCGGGGCCGGTCATCACCCCGCTCGCGCGCTGCGTGGGGATGTTGAAGGAGAAGGCGGTCGGTCCGCCGATGTAGGGGGTGCCGAGCTTGCTGAAGAGGATGCGCAGCATCGCGTTCGCATCGGTCACGGTGCCCACCGTCGATCGCGGGTTCGCCCCCAGGCGCTCCTGATCGACGATGATCGCCGTCGTCAGACCCTCGAGCACATCGACGTCCGGCCGCGGAACCGAGGGCATGAACCCCTGGACGAAGGCACTGTAGGTTTCGTCGATCATCCGGCGGGACTCCGCGGCGATGGTGTCGAAGACGAGCGAGCTCTTGCCCGATCCCGAAACGCCGGTGAAGACGCTCAGCCGTCTTTTCGGGATGTCGACGCTGACGTCCTTGAGGTTGTTCTCACGTGCACCCTGAACGCGGATGAGGTCGTGGCTGTCAGCGGGGTGGTCGACGGTGGTCATCGGCATCCTTCGGAGACGAGGCTGATCTCTCAGCCGGCTTGGTTGATACGGAGCAGGTTGCCCGCGGGGTCGCGGAAGGCGCAGTCGCGCACGCCGTACGGCTGATCCATCGGCTCCTGCACGACGTCGGCGCCGCTCTCGACGAGCCGCTCGAAGAGGGCGTCGAGGTCGTCGCTGGCGAGCGTGAGCGCCCCGTAGCTGCCCTTCGCGATGAGCTCGAGCACCGTGCGGCGCTCGTCGTCGGTCAGACCCGGGTCGGTCGCCGGCGGGTGGAGCACGATCGAGGTCTCGGGCTGGTTCTCGGGACCGACGGTGAGCCAGCGCATGCCGTCGTATCCGACGTCGTTGCGCACCTCGAAGCCGAGGGCGTCGCGATAGAAGGCGAGAGCCGCGTCGGCGTCGGTGTGCGGGAGGAAGGCGTAGTGGATGCTGATCTTCATGGTGTTCACGCTAGGTGGGCGTCGCGTGGCGGCGCTTCTCGATTCCTGATCGGCCGGGTGACCTGCTTGGCCTGGAAGACGGGGATCCCGTCGACGTGGGCGGCGCGTTCACGGTACACGCTGGGTGGGACACCCACCAGCTCCGTGAAACGACTGCTGAACGTGCCCAGCGACGAGCAGCCGACTTCGAAGCACACCTCAGTGACCGAACGGTCCCCGCGTCGGAGCAGAGCCATCGCCCGCTCGATCCGGCGCGTCATGAGATACGAGTACGGAGATTCGCCGTAGGTCTCCCGGAACCGGCGGCTGAGATGTCCGGCAGACAGGTGCACCCCGGCAGCGAGAGCCTCCACGTCGAGAGGCTTCGCATAGTCGCGGTCGATGCGGTCCCGCACCTTACGCATCGACACCAGCTCGCGCAGGCGAGCATCCACGTCGGGAGTCACGTGTCGATCCTGCCATGACGCCCCGCATCGGCGCATGACCCTGCGCGACGTCCCCCGCGATATGAGCCCCACGGCGAGGATGGACGGCGCTACTCTGAGGTCATCCACACAGGATTCTCTCAGAAAGGGTCCCCCATGTCCGCACCACTCTCCGAAGCGAAATCGCTGTTCAAGTCGATCCGCATCACGCTCGCCGTCTCGGGCGTCCTCGCCCTCATCGCCGGCATCGTGCTGCTGGTCTGGCCCGTGAAGTCCGCTGTCGTCGTCACCGCGATCTTCGCCGCCTACCTCGTCGTCGCGGGTCTCGTCTACATCGGCCTCGGCATCTTCTCGGGCGCCCGCGGCGGCTGGTCGCGCGTCGGGCACATCCTCCTCGGCCTGCTCTACATCGTCGCCGGCATCATCGCCTTCGCGAACCTCGGCGCGGCCGCGGCTGCTCTCGCCTTCGTCGTCGTCATCTTCATCGGCATCAGCTGGATCGTCGACGGCGTGGTGGCCCTGAGCCTGCTCGGTCAGGACGGATCGCGCGTGTGGACCCTCCTCTACGCGCTCCTCAGCATCGTGGCCGGAATCATCGTGCTGTTCTCGCCGCTCGTGGCGGGGTTCGCTTTCTGGCTGATCCTCGGCATCTCGCTCGTCGCGCTCGGCATCGTGCAGATCGTCCGGGCCATCACGCTCGGAAAGGACGCCAAGGAGTTCACGGCCGCCGTCCAGGAGGACGCCGCGCACTGACATCCGCACTGCAGATCGGCCCCGTGCTCCGAGGTGGAGCACGGGGCCGATTCGCGTGCGGGTGCTACTCGGCGACGAACGCGCTCACGTCGCCGACGAGGCGGGTGTTGTCGGCGGGGACGGGATCGACGGCCGCCTGAGCGACCTCGGCCGCGAACTCCGAGACGTTGTAGAGCTTGCCCGCGGACTCGCGGCGCTCGGCGATCGCTCCGGGGTTCGCACGCTCGAGCAGCGTCGCCGTGATCGTGCCCTCGATCATGTCGCCGGAGACGACCGTGAAGCCGATGCCCTTCTCGGCGAGGCCGGGAATGAGCTCGCGCAGCGCATCCTCGCCGGCGCGCTTCGACAGAGCGACCGGCTCGTACTCGGGCATGGTCGGGGTGGTGCGGATGAAGTGCGCCTGGTGGCTCGTCACGAAGACCACGCGCGCGCCCTCGCCCAGGAGCGGTTCGGCTGCGCGGAGCACGTTGAGCTGTGCGTCGCGGTTGAGCGTGAGGGCGTAGTCCTCGGCCATGCCGGATTCCATGCCGCCGGAGGCGTTCAGCACGAGCACGTCGAGACGACCGTATTCGTTGGTGACGGCGTCGAACATCGCCGCGACCGACGCGGGGTCGGTCAGGTCGGCACCGACGACGAGCGCGCGGCGTCCGAGCTCGCGCAGCTCACCGGCGAGCTTCTCGGCGCGCGGGGCCTTGTTGCGGAAGTTGATGACGACATCCGCCCCGGCCTCCGCCAGGTAGCGCACGGTGTCGGCGCCGATCCCCCGCGACGAGCCGGTGACAAGGGCGACCTTGCCGTCGAGAGATCCTGCGGGAAGAACAGCGGTCACGGTGACTCCTCATGGTGCGTGAAACGCCGCGATGACGCGGCAACTCAGACTATCAAGAGCGCCCCGCGCCGCCCGATACGGCGTCGGGCCCCGTGATAGGTTGACCGCGAAGGAGGCCGCATGGACACCGTCTCGACTTTCGTACAGTTCATCGACCAATGGGCCTGGATCGGCTGGCTGGTCCTGATCGCCGCGTTCCTCGTGATCGAGATGCTCACGCTCGATTTCACGTTCCTGATGCTCAGCTTCGGCAGCGCCATCGGACTGCTCACCGATCTGGTCGGCATCCCGGTCTGGGCCCAGGTGATCGTCGCCGCGGCAGCCGCGGCACTGTTCATCCTCTTCCTGCGACCGCCGCTTCTCCGACGGCTGCGGCGCGGCGAGGATCCGACCAAGTCGAACGTCGATGCTCTCCTCGACCTCCGTGGAACCGCGCTCCACGACATCACGCAGATCTCCGGACAGGTCAAGCTCAGCAACGGCGACACCTGGACCGCTCGCTCCGCCACGCCCGTACCGATCCCCCAGGGATCGCCGATCGCCGTGACGGCGATCAACGGCGCCACCGCCATCGTCCGTCCCGTCAACGACTAGGAGACTCCGTGAACGACGCCTCGTTCATCCCCACCGCGATCCTCTGGATCCTCGCGATCGCGGTCATCATCTTCGTGGTGGTGACCGTCGCGCGTTCCATCCGCATCATCCCGCAGGCCACGGCCGGGGTCGTGGAACGGCTCGGCCGTTATCACAAGACCCTCACCCCCGGTCTGAACATCCTGGTGCCGTTCATCGACCGACTGCGCCCCCTGATCGACATGCGCGAGCAGGTCGTCTCGTTCCCGCCCCAGCCCGTCATCACCGAGGACAACCTGGTCGTCTCCATCGACACCGTCGTCTACTTCCAGGTGACGGATGCCCGTGCCGCGACCTACGAGATCGCGAACTACCTCGGCGCCGTCGAGCAGCTCACGACCACGACACTCCGTAACGTCGTCGGTGGACTCAACCTCGAAGAGGCGCTCACGAGCCGCGACAACATCAACGGTCAGCTGCGCGTCGTCCTCGACGAGGCGACCGGCAAGTGGGGCATCCGCGTGGGCCGCGTCGAGCTGAAGGCGATCGATCCGCCCATCTCGATCCAGGACTCGATGGAGAAGCAGATGCGCGCCGAGCGTGACCGTCGCGCCGCGATCCTCACCGCTGAGGGAACGAAGCAGTCCGCGATCCTCGAGGCCGAAGGTGCACGTCAGGCCGAGATCCTCCGCGCGGAGGGCGACAAGCAGGCCGCGGTCCTGCGTGCGCAGGGTGAGGCGGAGGCCATTCAGAACGTCTTCACGGCGATCCACCAGGGCGCCCCCGACGACAAGCTGCTCGCCTACCAGTACCTGCAGATGCTGCCGAAGATCAGCGAAGGTCAGTCCAACAAGCTGTGGATCATCCCGAGCGAACTCACGGAAGCTCTCAAGGGCATCGGCAGTGCGTTCACGCCGAAGCCCGGTCAGGCACAGACTCCCCCGCCGGGCGTGTGACGCACCCGTACTTCGCGAAGGCACGGCATCCCCGAGTCCTCGCCCACCGTGGTCTCGTGACCGCGGCGGGCGAGGACTCGGGCGTCTGGGAGAACACCGCCGCAGCCTTCGCCGCTGCGCACGCCGCCGGGGTGGAGTACGTCGAGACCGACTGCCAGGTAACGGCCGACGGCGACGTGGTGCTCTTCCACGACGCGACCCTCGAGCGGTTGACCGGCGACCGCCGAGCAGTCCGGGAGGTGCGCACCCGCGACCTCGTCCGTCTCTTCGCCGATCACGGCGGCCTCCTCACGGTCGCCGAGGCCCTCGACCTGTTCCCGACCGTGCGCTTCAACATCGACGTGAAGACCGCCGCCGCGGCGGAGCCCCTCGGGCCGATCCTCGCCGATCACACGCATCGGACCCTCGTGACGAGCTTTTCCGATGCCCACCGGCGCGCGACCGTCGCCGCCGTCCTCCGCGCGGGCGCCGCGCTTCGCCCCGCGACATCGGGGGGAAGCCGAACCATCGCGACGGTGCGCGCGCTGTCCGTCCTGCGCCTCTCCCCCGCACGGGTGCTCCGCGACATCGACGCCCTGCAAATCCCCGAGCGGCAGGGGCCGCTGACCGTGCTCACTCCCGCGCTGCTCCGCGCCGCGCATGCTCGGGGCGTCGAGGTGCACGTGTGGACCGTGAACGATGCCGCGGAGATGAACCGACTCATCGCCCTCGGCGTCGATGGGATCGTCTCGGATCGCGCCGATCTCGCCCTCGACACGCTGTCGCCCTCATAACCTCCCGCGCTGGGATTCCGCTGTGAATAACGCCGAGTTTCCAGGGACGTGGATGAAGCGCACAGGCTGGAGCGTTATACCTGACAGCGACGAGAGGACCACACAATGGCAGATCGCAGCCTGCGCGGCATCCGACTCGGCGCCCAGAGCCTACAGAGCGAAGAGGGCGTCGTTTTCATGGAGCGCCGTGAGACCACCTATACCTGTGACACATGCGGCCACGTCACGAACCTGATGTTCGCGGCCGACGCCGAGCCGCCCCAGACCTGGGAATGCCGCTCCTGCGGTGCCGACGCCCGACTCAACGTCGACGGCCAGGCCGTGACGCTCGAGGCGACCGATGAGAAGGCCGCCCGCACCCACTGGGACATGCTGCTGGAGCGCCGCACGCGCGCCGAGCTCGAAGAACTGCTCGAGGAGCGCCTCGCCTTCATCCGCGCGCGCCGCGGGGCCGGTGAAGACCCGACGCGGGAGAAGATCGGGGCCTAAGCCCGACGAGCGCGCCACCACCCGAGGGCGAGCGCGCCCAGCCCGCCCCAGAGCAGGATCTGCTGCAGCCAGGGACCCAGCACCACACCTGCCGTGAGGCCGGAGCGGAGCTCGACATCTTCGAGCATCGCCCCGGCCTCATCTGCGTCCAGGCTCGTGATCGTCGACCCGTCCGGGCGGATGATCTGGCTCGTACCCACCGTCGAGACGTTGACGACGCTCCGCCCGGTCTCGATCGCCCGCATCCGCGCGAACGCGAGTTGCTGCAGATTCTCGGCGGTCCCCCGGAAGTCCGCGTTGTTGGTCTGGAACACGAGGACCTCGGCGCCGCCCGTCACGCTCTCGTGAATGACGTCGTCGTAGATGACGTCGAAGCAGATCGCGAGACCGATGAGGGCGCCGTCGATGTCCATGAGCGGCGGGTTGATCCCCGGGGTGTACTCGCGGCCGATGAGGCCGATCAGATCGGGGGCCAGGGCGTAGTAGAAGTCGCGATCGGGAACGTACTCGCCGAAGGGCACCGGATGCCGTTTGTCGTGGATCTGCTCTGCTCCCCCGGCATCCGTCCACAGCATCGACGTGTTCCAGTAGAGGTCGTTGCGGGCGGTCGCGGCGTTCGCGAGCACCGGCGCGTCGATCCGGGTCGAGACCAGCGTCAGCTGACGCGCGAGCGTCTCGTTCTGGAAGGGGTCGGTGTCGAGGCTGCCCTCCGGCCAGACGAGGAGGTCGACGTCTTCGCCGTAGAGGGGCTCGGTGGCTTCAATCTGCGCGCGGACCACGGCGAAGGGCGTGCGCTCGTCGAAATAACCGGTCGGACCGTTTCCCTGCACGGCGGCGATGCGCATCTCACCCGCGGGAGCGGTCGGGAACTGCGGCGTCGCGAGCAGCACGACCGCGAGTGCTGCGGGCACGAGCAGCGGCATCGGGCGCCGCCACAGCCTCAGCCGCACCGCTTCGATCAGCATCGCCACGACGAGAACCATCAGGAACCCGAGACCGCCGACGCCGAGCCACGACGACACCGGAGCGAGCGGGCTCTCGGCCTGGCTCATCCCGATCCGTGCCCACGGGAAGCCGCCATAGGGCCAGGAGCCGACGAAGACCTCCCGGCCGACCCAGAGGGCCGCGACGACGACCGGGAGCACCAGCATCCGCCCCCAGGCGCCGGGAAGCGCGCGAGGGATCCACCGGTAGGCGAGGGCGATCAGGATGAGGGCGAGAGCCGTCAGGCCGCCCTCGAGGACGCTGAGAGCAGCCCAGGGCACCGGGCCCAGATACCTCGAGGTCCACGACACCAGAAGAGCGAAGAACAGGATGCCGTAGACCAGGCCGACCAGCAGCGCTCCGCCCGCGCGGCGGCCGATCAACGCCAGCAGCAGCAGCGCGGTCGCCGGGAACGCGAGAACCCAGATCGGGGCCGCCGGGTAGGCGAGATTCATGAGCAGCGCCGCGGCGGCGGCCGCGATCGACGCCGCCCACAACGGCAGGAGCGGGCGCGGTCGAATCGTGCGTTCAGCCATGTTCACCCCGGTCACATCGAGGAGTAGGCGACGATGCCGCGGCGCACGCCGTCGAGCGCCGTGCGGGCCGTGCGGGCGAGCGCTCCGTCCTCGGCGACGATCGAGAGCTGGTCGAGGAGGTCGATCGTCTGCTTGGCCCAGCGAACGAAGTCGCCGGCCGCCATATCGGCATCGACGAGCACCCGATCCAGCATCCCGCCGCGAGCCCAGGAGTGCATCGCCCCGGCGAGGCCGGCGGCGAGCGGCTCGGAACCGGGAAGGTGATGATCCTGTTCCAGATCATCGAGGACGGCCCACAGCGCCGTCGTCTTCTCGTACGCGGCACGGAACGCGCCGCGCGGAAGACCGCGCTCCCCCGAGTTCGCCTCATCGCGCCGCGGTTCGTAGACCAGGCAACAGGCCATGGCCGCGAGCGAGGGCGCGTCGAGGCCCGACCACAGCCCCTGGCGCAACGACTCGGCCACGAGCAGATCCCGCTCGCCGTAGATGCGCCGCATCGTGCGGCCGGCCTCGGTGAGCGTCATCTCGTCGCCGTCGGAGCGCAGGTAGTCGAGCGTCTCGAGCACCTCGACCACGCGGTCGAAGACACGGGCCACCGTTCCGGTACGGGTCTCGATCTGACGGCGGATGCGGTCGGTCTGACGCTTCAGCTTCCAGTAGCGCTCCGCCCACCGGGCGTGCGCTTCGCGATCCGGGCAATTGTGGCACGGGTGCCGCTGCATCTTCGTGCGGAGCTGCTGGATGCGCTTCAGCCGCTTGTCGCGGGCCGAACGCGGGGCTCCCGAGTCTTGCCGGTTCTTCTTCTCGAGGTCGCTCAGCTCGCGACGGATCGTGGAGTACTCCACGAAATCACCGTGCTCGCACGACATCGACTTCTCGTAGCCCGCGAGCGACACCTCGGCCTCGCGCACCTGGCGGGCGAGACCGACCACGGCGCGATCGGCCTGGAACTGCGCGAACGACGACTCCAGGATCTGGCGGGCCCGCGGCTTGCCGAACAGGTCGATGAGGTTCACGGCCATGTTGTACGTCGGCCGGAAGCTCGAGTTCAGCGGGTAGGTGCGCCGCGAGGCGAGAGCGGCCACGGCCTGCGGATCCATGCCCTCGGTCCACTGCACCACCGCGTGGCCTTCGACGTCGATGCCGCGGCGCCCGGCGCGACCGGTGAGCTGCGTGTACTCCCCCGAGGTGATCGCGACGCGGGCTTCGCCGTTGAACTTCTCCATCTTCTCGAGCACGACGGTGCGCGCCGGCATGTTGATGCCGAGTGCGAGGGTCTCGGTCGCGAAGACGACCTTGACGAGCTTGCGCTGGTAGAGCTCTTCGACGACCTCCTTGAACGCCGGCAGCAGGCCCGCGTGGTGCGAGGCCACGCCGCGCTCGAGATTGTCGAGCCACTCCCAGTAGCCGAGGACGCCGAGGTCCTCCTCCTGGAGCGTGCGCGTGCGCTCATCGACGATCGCGCGGATCTCGGCGCGCTCCTCCTGCGACGTGAGACGCATACCCGAGCGGCGCACCTGCGCGACGGCGGCATCGCAGCCGACGCGACTGAAGATGAAGAAGATCGCCGGCAGCAGATTCGCGCGTTCGAGGAGGTGGATGACCTCCGGGCGATCGATCCGCTCGATGCGGCGCGCGTTCGACGGACGTACCGGACGCTGGCCCCCGCGCGGAGGACGCTTGGCCTGTCGGCCGGCGTGACGATTGCTGACGTAGGACTGCGCGCGACGGTTGTTGTCGTAGTGCGAGCCCGTGAACGAGCGGATGCGCATCAGCTCCTGGTTCACCTGAGCCGTGGCCACACCCGCCCGGTCGTCGAACAGCGGCAGCAGATCGTCGCGCACGAGCACGTGCTGTTCCAGCGGCACGGGGCGGATCTCCGAGACGATCACCTCGGTGTCGCCGCGCACCGTGTCGAGCCAGTCGCCGAACTCCTCGGCGTTCGAGACCGTCGCACTCAGCGAGACGAGACGCACCTGCGACGGCAGGTGGATGATGACCTCTTCCCACACCGCGCCGCGGAATCGATCGGCGAGGTAGTGCACCTCGTCCATCACGACGTAGCGGAGGTCGCGCAGCGCCGCCGAGTCGGCGTAGATCATGTTGCGCAGCACCTCGGTGGTCATCACCACGATGCGTGCGTTGCCGTTGATGTTGGTATCGCCGGTGAGCAGCCCGACCTCGTCGGCTCCGTAGACGTCGACGAGCTCGCGGAACTTCTGATTCGAGAGCGCCTTCATCGGCGTCGTGTAGAACGCCTTGTCGCGCGGAGTCTGCATCGCGAGATGGATCGCGAACTCGCCCACGATCGTCTTACCGGCCCCGGTCGGCGCCGCGACCAGGACGCTGTTCCCGCGCTCGAGCGCATGGCAGCCCTCGAGCTGGAACGGGTCGAGATCGAAGCGCTGGCGGGCGGCGAACGCGGAGGTCTCGGGGTGCTCGGATGCCTGTCGCGCGGCGGCGTATCGCTCCGCCGGCGAACTCATGCGGCGTCCGGCAGGAGGCCGGCGGCCGCATCCTGCTTGCGCTTGCGCCGGTCGAACAGCAGCGACAGACCGGCGGCTGCGAAGTACAGGACGATCAGGATGCCCGCGAGCATCAGCATGCTCACCACGTCGGCAGCCGGCGTCGCGAGGGCGGCGAAGACCGTGGCGATGATGATCGCGACGCGCCATCCCTTGAGGATCGCGCGCCCCGACATGATGCCGGCGAAGTTCAGTGCGACGAGGAAGACCGGCAGCACGAAGGAGACGCCGATCACGAGCATCAGTTTGAAGATGAAGTCGTAGTAGTCCTGGGCGGCGTAGAAGTTCGTACCGCCCTCCGGCGTGAAGCTCCACATCAGCTCGATGATGTGCGGCATGATCATGACGCCGAGGTAGCACCCGCCCAGGAACAGCGGAACGGCGGCCGCGACGAAGCCGACCGTGTAGCGCACCTCTTTGCGCGTGAGGCCGGGCATGATGAACGCCCAGATCTGCCACAGCCAGACCGGCGCGGAGGCGAAGAGACCGATCGACAGGGCGATGCGCATGCGCATGTCGAACGCGGAGGTCACGGTCGAGAAGTTGAGGGCGCTGAAGTCATCGCCCCGCTTCTCGGTGATGAGACGGATCGGCTCGGTGATGAAGTGGATGATCGGATCCGCGACGATGAACGCCAGCACCATGCCGACGACCAGCGCGATGGCGGCGATCATCAGACGGCGGCGCAACTCGACGAGGTGCGCTCCGAGAGACATCCGCCGGTCGCGGTCCGGCTTCGCCTTCGCGGCCGGGTCCATCACTGCCACGAGCGGTCAGGCGCGCGGTGGAGTCTCAGGTTCTGAGCCCGAGTTCTTCACCGTGGTCGGGTCCACTGCCGCGTTCTCCGCGGCCGCCGGACCGTCTTCTTCCTTCATCGCCTTCATCTCTCCCTTGAAGACGCGGGCCGACTGGCCGACGCTCTTCGCGAGGGCGGGCAGCTTTGCCGCGCCGAAAAGGAGGAGGATCACGGCGAGCACGATCAGGAGGTGCCACCCCTGCAGTCCAGCAAACATCTCTAGTTCCCGTCGTCGGTGGGCGATTCGGCCAGTCTACCCGGCTGTGCTGTGGATGGGCGGTGGTAGAGCGCGAGTCCCGCAGACGCCCATTCCCGGGTCGCCGCGCGCGCGATGCCCGGCTCGAGCACCTCGAGCGCTCCCCCGAAACGGGCCGCGATGCGCTTGATACCGCGCGGATCTGCGAGGTGCAGGTGCGCCGTGACCACGCCATCGAGGGTCTCGACCTCATCGGCGGAGAGAAGCCCGCCCAGGAGCGGAGCGAGTCGTTCGGGAACGCGCACGGTGACCTCGCGGTCGTCCGCCACCTCGGCGAAGGCCTCGGGGACGTGCTCGCCCGCGTGCGTGATCGGGATGTCGGTCAGCTGCGGGCGGCTCACCCGGTCGAGGTGGAAGGTGCGCATCGCCTGACGCAGATGACACCATCCCTGCAGATACCACTGGCCGTTGGTGATCAGGATCTGCACCGGATCGACCGTGCGCGTGGTCGGCTGCGCGTCGGGGGCCTGATAGGTGAACGAGATCGCGCGCCCCTCCTGCACCCCACGGGACACCGCCTCGCGCACCTCGTCGACCGCCGTGGGCGCGATGACCACCTCGGCGGGAGCGTCGGCCGCTCCCCGGGAGAGCTTCGAGATGAGTCCGGCGACGAGCCCCGAGTCCGAGATCGCGGGCACCGCAGCGACCATCTGCAGCCCGGCGAGCAGTGCTGCGGCTTCGCGCGCCGTGAACCGCGGCACACGGCGCAGCGCGACGTCGTTCGTGATCTCGATGACGTCTTCCTGGTCGAGCAGATCCCAGTTGATGTCGAACATCTCCTGCGGCTGCTGCCAGAAACCGGCTTCGCCGGGAAGGCCGATGACGGTCAGCTTCTCGACCATCGCCCGCATCTCGCGCGGGGTCACGCCGAACTCCGCTGATGCCTCGGCCAGGGAGACCTGTCCGTGTTCGAGAAGGTACGGCACGAGGGTCAGGTACAGACGCACCCGATCACCGGCGAGCAACGGCTTCTTCGCACTCATCGTCGGACCTCCCGTTCGGCGTGGGCCTCGGCGACCGCGCGGAGACGCGACACCACCGCGTCGCGGAGCTCATCGGGCTCGACCACACGCACCTCGGGGCCGTACGAGGCGAGCTCGTCGGCGAGGATGTGGACATCGACGAAGGGGACGCGGATGCCCTGGACCGCCGGGACCGCCCTCCGCCCGAGCCGCAGAGACGCCTCCGTACCCGGAGTGATCTCGAGCAGAGCGGAGTTCTGGGACGCCACCTCCTCGAGTCCCGCGAGCGCGCGGTCACCCGCTCCGTCTCGCAGGACGGGGTCGAAGGTCGTCGCGGTCACCGTCATATCCCCGACGATGCGGCTGAGCAGGAACGTACGGTCGCCGGCGGCGTCGATGTCGATGCCGAACACGTGCCAGCGCGCCTCGTAGTCCACCAGCGCGAGCGGCTGGACCCGGCGACGACGAGGAGCATCCTCCCCCGGCTTCAGGTAGTCGAAAGCGACGACCCGGCTCTTCTCGATCGCCTCCTGGAGCGGACCGAACGCGGCATCCCGCGCCGTGATTCGCGGCGCGAACCCGATGATCGGCTCGTCACCGTCGATCCCGAGGGCGCGGATCTTCCGGACACCGGACTGCGCATCGCCCGATGCGGATTCCGCGCTCCACACGCTGCCCGCGAGACGCAGCACGGCGAGTTCGGCGGGCGTGAA
Organism: Microbacterium sp. USHLN272; assembly: GCF_037149655.1. Lineage (NCBI taxonomy): Bacteria > Bacillati > Actinomycetota > Actinomycetes > Micrococcales > Microbacteriaceae > Microbacterium > Microbacterium sp. USHLN272. Next base: position 517,186 of record NZ_JBBCRA010000001.1, read on the forward strand.
GTCGATGTCGCTCGGCAGGTCGTACTCCGCCTGCGGAATCCGGTAGCGCGCCTCACGCAGATCGTTCGGTTCTGCGGCGTCGCCGATCGTCTCGACGGGCACACCGAGCGAGCGGAGTTCGTCCTTATCGCGCTCGAACATCTTCTCGAGGGCATCCGACCGCGTCCCGGCATCCGCGCGCTGGCGGTACCCGGAGACGTTGTCGAGGATCTGCTGCTTCGTGAGCCCGATCTCCGTCGCCATGAGAGCCACGACGAGATTCGTCAGGCGCTCCTCGGCGGGAATACGGGCGGCCATCACGGAGTCGGTACCGTGATGGCGCCCAGGATGTCGACGACGTAGACGACGGCGGGGGCCGAGTCGGAAGCCGGAGTCACGACGAGCACCTGGGAGCCGACGGGCTTGCCGACCAGCTCCTGGGCCACGGCCGGTGCCACCTGCTGCAGGTCGGTGGAGACCGCCTTGCCCCACGTCTGCGTCATCACGGTCTTGTCGTCCCAGCCGAGCGCGGTGTACTGGACGATCGGCACCTGATCGGCTTCGACGTCGTCGCCCTCACCGAGGATGAGCGTCTGCGTGACCAGAGAGGACGGTGCGTCGGAGTTGGGGATGATCACGCCGGGAGTGCCGTCCGGAGCACGGACGACGGTCGGCATGCCGCGAGCATCGTTGAACTGCAGGGAGCCTTCGGCCTTCGGCAGGAGCACGTCGATGGTGTCGACGACGAACACCATCGTGTCGTCGGCATCGAGACCGAAGCTCTGCAGTGCCTCCGCTCCGGCATCATCCGCGGTCAGAGCGACCACCGTGCGAGACCCCTGGGTGACGCACTTCAGTGCGTCTGCGAGAGCCGGGAAACGCGCACCCTGGATGTCGAGGCTCGTCAGCGGCCCCTGAGCGGGGTCGTACGGAGTGCCGGCGACCTCTTCGCCCGTCTCGCCACTGAAGAGGGTGAGCTCGTAGACGAAGGGCTGCTGACCGTTCTGAACAGCACGACCGTCGCCGACGACGACGTCCGTCGCCGCCGACTTCTCGACGTGCAGCGGCGTGTAGATGCTCACATCCGGCTTGGCGCCGAGATCGCCCTCGACGGTCACCGCATCGGCGAGACCGCTCGAGCCGCCGGAGCGGTCGCACGCGGCGCCATCGAAGGTCGGAGCAGCCGTGCACCCCGTCAGAGCGAGGACGGCGAGGCTGAGAGTGGCCAGAACGGCGGACGTTTTACGCACGCCCTCCAGTCTATTCGGTCGGGTGCTCCGATTCGCGCGATGCCGTCGCGATGCGCGCGCCCTCAGCGGCGCGCGCAGCCTCGCGGGCGCGCTTGCGCAGGTTCTTGTCGGTGATCTCGCGATCGCCGACGGCACCGGGGGTCCACTGCTCCACGTCGTCGTCGCCGTAGCTGGACTTCGAGGCGCGTCGCTTCACGGAGGGTGCGACCGTGCCCGGAGCCAGACGACGCGCGGTCAGCAGGAAGCCGGTGTGCGCGACCATCCGGTGATCGGGACGCACCGCGAGGCCCTCGACGTGCCAGCCGCGCACCATCGTCTCCGAGGCGTCCGGATCCGTGAACAGTCCGGTGTTGCGGATGTACTCCGCGACGCGCGAGAGCTGCGTGGCGGTCGCGATGTAGCAGAGCACCACTCCCCCGGGCGTGAGCGCGTCGGCGACGACGTCGATGCACTCCCACGGGGCCAGCATGTCAAGCACGACGCGATCGACGGATCCGGCGGGAAGCTCGGAGGGCAGCTGCTCGACGAGATCGCCGACGACGACGCTCCAGGTGTCCGGCTGCTCGCCGAAGAAGGTCGCGACGTTGCCGCGGGCGACCTCGGCGAAGTCCTCTCGCCGCTCGAACGATACGAGCCTACCCGCCGGCCCCACCGCACGAAGCAGCGACAGCGACAGGGCGCCCGACCCCACTCCGGCCTCGACCACCGTCGCTCCGGGGAAGACATCGGCCTGCATGACGATCTGGGCGGCATCCTTCGGATAGACGATCGCCGCGCCGCGCGGCATCGACATCGCGAAGTCCTTCAGCAGCGGGCGCAGCGCGAGATACTCGTGGCCCGAGCTGTTCGCGGCCACCGATCCGTCGGGCAGGCCGATGAGATCGCGGTGGCGCAGCACCCCGTGGTGGGTGTGCAGCTCGCCGTCCTCCCGGAGGGTGACGGTGTGCAGTCGACCCTTGGGACCCGTGAGCTGGACGCGGTCGCCCTCGCGGAACGGGCCGCTCGGACGGTGCGTGCCGGAGGCGGTCATCGGGTGGCTCCCGTCGTGGCGGAGTGGCGGTCGAGGAGGTCGACCAGGTCGTGTGCGGTGCGGCCGTCGAGCGTCGGCCAGAGCTCGTGCGCACCGAGGTCGTCGAGCGGCACGATGTGCGGGACTCCGAGGGTCACGGCGCCGGAGGCGATCCCGGCACGGACACCGGTCGGCGAGTCCTCGATCACGATGGCTTCGGTGATGTCGATGTCGAGCAGGGCGGCGGCCTGCAGGTACGGCTCCGGGTGCGGCTTCGGGTTGTCGACGTCGTCGCCGGCGACGACGAGATCGAAGGCCGGGAAGTCGATGAGATCGACGACGCTCAGCGCCATCCGTCGCAGCGACATCGTCACGAGCGCGGTCGTGATCCCCGCCTGCTTCAGGTCGAGCAGGAGCTCGCGTGCGCCGGCGCGGAAGGGCACTCCCTCGGTGCGCAGAAGGTTCTGCACCTCATCGGTCAGATGGGCGACGATTGCCTCGGCCTCCATGCGCACGCCCGCGTTCTGCAGGATGATCGCGCTGTCGATCAGTCCGCTGCCGACCAGCTGCAGCGCGTCCTCGTGGGTCCAGGTCCCGCCGAAGGACTCGACGAGCCGGGTCTCGGCCGCCATCCAGTACGGCTCGGTATCGACGACTGTTCCATCCATGTCCCAGAGGACCGCGCGGGGCTGTGTGCTCACCGAGCCATGTTATCCGGCGCAGGACCCGTCTTCCTCCGAGCGCGACTAGCCTGGGGAGACGACACCGTCACTCGATCGAAAGGGGATCACGATGGATGTTCTCGGTTCGCGCATCGTGATCGTCGCCTTCGACGGCTGGAACGACGCGGGTGAAGCGGCCAGCGGTGCCCTCGCGGCCCTGCGCGCCACGAGCGAGTACGACCTCGTGCACACCGTCGACCCCGAGCTCTACTTCGACTACCAGTACACGCGTCCGTCGACCCAGCTCGACACCGAGGGCCGTCGGCGCCTGAAGTGGCCGGAAGCGACGCTGTGGCGTCCGCGCGACGCGAGTGAGGGGCCCGAGTTCTGGCTGCTCACCGGAGTCGAACCGGCTCGCACCTGGCAGTCGTTCGCCGCCGAGTTCATCGACGTCGCGCTGCGCGACGACGTGAGCGGCTTCATCATGCTCGGCGCGATGCTCGCCGATGTGCCGCACTCCCGGCCGATCTCGATCTTCGCGGCCAGCCAGAACGAGCAGGCGCGCGAGGAGCTCGGACTCGAGAAGTCCCTCTACGAGGGCCCCGTCGGCATCCTGAGCGTGATCGAGCACTACGCCGAGTCGGCCGGCATCCCGACGGCGACCCTGTGGGCGAGCGTGCCGCACTACGTCGCGAACGCGACGCCGTCTCCGAAGGTGACCCTCGCCCTGCTCGATCGCCTGGAAGAGCTCACCGGGGTGTCGGTGCCGCGCGATGCACTGCGCACGGAGGCCGCCGCGTGGGAGGCATCCATCGACGCGGCCGCGGCGGACGACGAGGAGATGACCGAGTACATCCGCCAGCTCGAGCGCACCCGCGACACATGGGACTCGCCGGAGGCGTCGGGCGATGCGATCGCCCAGGAGTTCGAGAAGTACCTGCGTCGGCGCGGTGACGGTCCGGGCGACCACAAGCGCTGAGCGCGTCTGCGCTCAGGCGGCGATCGCTCCGGTGGCGAGCAGGACCAGGATCACCGTGCCCAGCAGGATGCGGTAGATCACGAACGGCAGGAAGCTGCGCTTCGAGATCCAGCTCATGAAGAACGCGATGACCCCGAGGGCGACGACGAAGGCGATACCGGTGGCCGCCAGCGTGTCGCCGAGCGAGAAGAACGCCGGTTCGTTCCAGCTCTTCGCCAGCTGGTAGAAGCCGCTGCCGAAGACGGCGGGGATCGCCAGGAGGAACGCGTAGCGGGCCGCCGCGGCGCGCTCGTAGCCGAGGAAGAGCCCCATCGTGATCGTTCCGCCCGAGCGCGAGACGCCCGGGACGAGGGCGAGGGCCTGGGCGAATCCGTAGGCGACACCGTGCGGGTAGGTGAGCTGGTTCAGCGTGCGCTTCTTCGCTCCGACATGATCGGCGATGCCGAGCAGGATGCCGAACACGATCAGCATGATCGCGACCACCCAGAGCGAGCGGAACACGCTCTCGATCTGATCCTGGAAGAACAGGCCCAGGATGACGATCGGGATGCTGCCGATGATGATCATCCAGCCCATCCGCGCGTCGGGATCGGTGCGCGGGGCTTTGCCGACGAGCGACCGGAACCACTGCGTGACGATGCGGACGATGTCGCGCCAGAAGAACACCACCACGGCCGCCTCGGTGCCGATCTGGGTGATCGCGGTGAACGCCGCACCCGGGTCCTCGCCCGAGGGCAGGAACGATCCGACGATGCGCAGGTGGGCGCTGGAGGAGATCGGCAGGAACTCGGTCAGCCCCTGGACGATACCGAGGATGAGCGCTTCGAAGAGATGCATGGAGGGCCTTCAGGGTCGACGGCGGCACGGAGCCGGCGGGAGCGCTCAGTACGTGCGCAGCAGATCGGCCAGCACCCGCTGACCGAAGACAAGCGAGTCTACGGGCACACGCTCGTCGACTCCGTGGAACATGCCTGTGAAATCGAGATCTGCGGGCAGCCGGAGCGGCGCGAACCCGTATCCGGTGATCCCGAGGGTCGACAGCGCCTTGTTGTCGGTTCCGGCCCCCAGCAGATACGGGATGACGGGCACACCCGGATCGTGCCGACCGATGCTCGCGACCATGGCCTCGACGAGCTCGCCCTCGAACGGGGTCTCCATACCGATGTCACGGACCACGGTCTCGATCACGATGTCGTCGCCGACGATCTGCTGGAGCTCGGCCAGCACCTCGTCCTCGGTGCCGGGGATCACCCGCACGTCGATGAGCGCTTCGGCGCGCTCCGGGATGACGTTGTGCTTGTACCCGGCGGTGAGGCCGGTGGGATTCGTCGTCGTCCGGAACGACGATCGCAGGAACGCCTCGGCGGGACCGGCGGCCGAGGCCAGGGCGTCCGGATCGTCGGCGCTGCGCCCGGTGAGTGCGCTCAGTCCCTCGAGGAGCGCGGTGGTGGTCGGCGTGAGCCGGATCGGCCAGCGCGTGCGACCGATCGCCGCGACGGCCTCGGCCAGCGCCGTGATCGCGTTGTCGTCGTGCAGACGACTGCCGTGGCCCGCCCGTCCCTTCGCGACCAGCCGGATCCAGATCAGCGCCTTTTCGCCCACCTGCAACAGGTAGGCCCGACGGTCGTCGACCGTGATCGAGTATCCGCCGACCTCGCTGATCGCGGTCGCCGCACCGGCGAACCATTCGGGGCGGTCGCGCACGACGAGCGCCGATCCCTCGACGCCACCGTTCTCCTCGTCGGCGAAGAACGCGAGGACGAGGTCGCGCGCCGGCATCTCGCCCGCGCGGAGGATGTCGGCGACAGCCGTGAGGATCATCGCGTTCATGTTCTTCATGTCGACGGCGCCGCGCCCCCACAGCATCCCGTCCTGCACGATCCCGGCGAAGGGATCGACCGTCCAGTCCTCCGCCATGGCGGGGACCACGTCGAGGTGCCCGTGCACGACGAGCGCCGGCAGCGAGCGGTCGCGACCCGGCACCCGTGCCATCACGTTCGTGCGGCGCGGGACGGGCTCGTAGTACTCGACCTCGAGCCCGAGTTCTGCCAGGTACGCACCCACGTACTCCGCGGCCTCACGCTCCCCCTTCGCGTTGCCGCCGCCGAAGTTCGAGGTGTCGAAGCGGATCAGCTCGCTCGCGATGCGCGCGACCTCGGGAAGGGAGGGTTCGGTCATGCGAACCAGGCTATCGAAAGCGCGTGCCACGCCCGGGCGTCACGCCCGATTCGAGGCCGACCCCAGAAGGTGGTAATGTCATTCTTCGGTCGGCAACGATCATCCAAAACCTGCGCGGGTGGCGGAATGGTAGACGCGCTACGTTGAGGTCGTAGTGCCCGTAAGGGCGTGGGGGTTCAAGTCCCCCTCCGCGCACAGATGGCCCCGGTGGATCCCCTGGATCCGCCGGGGCTTTTTGCTTGCCCCCTCGCGCCGTCCGTGGGCGAACACGAAAGCGCGCTGCGCCGCATATCCGGCGACGGTGGTCGCCGAGTACACCGCCTCGAAGGCCTTCGCCACGGTCGTGTACTCGGGTGCCGGGATCGTGAGCGGCGACAGCTACGACGTGGTCGTCGATGGATCCACGACCACCGTGACGGCCGGAGAGGGCGGCACGAGCGGGATGGGCGGCCAGCCCGGCGGCGGTCAGGGCGGCGGGATGCCCGGCGGCGACGCTCCGACCCGTGGCGCCCAGGGCGACGGCGACGCGTCCTAGACCGCGCCCACGCCGAACAGCAGACCGAGCAGATACGTGATCGCCGCGGCGCCGAACCCGATCGCCAGTTGGCGCAGGGCCCGGCGCAGCGGCGGTCCTCCCGAGAGGATGCCGACCATGGCACCCGTGCTCAGCAGCGCGACGCCCACCAGCACGAGCGCGAGGATGACGGCGGCGGCACCCTGCAGACCGAAGATCCACGGGAGCACCGGAATGATCGCTCCGGAGGCGAACAGCAGGAAGCTCGAGATCGCGGCGGTCCAGTCGCTGCCGACGACCTCGTGCACGTCGCCGTGGGTGCGAATGGGCCCGGTCGCCGTGCGCCGCACCCCCGCCTGGGCCGCCGTCACGATGCGGCGCGCCTTCGCGAGGGCCTCCTCCGGGTCCGCCCCACGGGCGCGATACACCAGGGCGAGTTCGTTCTCGTCGATGTCGAGATCGTGAGCGGATGCCGCGGCATCCTCGTTCGCCTCGGTCGCCGCGAGGAGCTCGCGCTGGGACCGCACGGAGACGAACTCCCCCGCCCCCATCGACAGCGCGCCCGCGAGGAGACCGGCGATCCCGCTGAAGAGCACGAACCCGGAACTGACTCCGGTCGCCCCGATGCCCAGCACCAGCGCGAGGTTGCTGACGAGTCCGTCGTTGGCACCGAACACCGCGGCTCGGAACGACCCCGACAGACGGCGGCGACCACGGGCGGCGAGACCGCGCACCACCTCGGAGTGCACCTTCTCGTCGGCACGCATGGCCGGAGTCGCATACTGCTCGGCGTCATAGGGCGACCGCGCCTCGGCGCTCTGCGCGAGTGCGAGCACGAAAATCGAGCCGAAGCGCCCGGCCATCCATCCCAGCAGCCGCGAGCGGACTCCGGCGCGGGGCAGGCGAGCCGGTTCCCCGCCGAGGAGGTCGAGCCAGTGCTGCTCGTGGCGCCGTTCGGCATCGGCGAGGCGCAGCAGGATGTCGCGCTCCTCCCCCATCCGGCGCGCCGCGAGACGCTGATACACCGTTCCCTCGGCGCGCTCCTCCACGAGGTAGCGCGCCCAGCGGCGACGGTCGGCGGCCGTGGGTTCGGCGGCGAGCGGAGCGGTCATGTCTGACTCCTCGGGTGCGTGGACAACCGTTCCACGCTATCCGCGGGAAGGCGTGCGAACGCAGCCGACGCCGGGATTGCCAGCATTTCGGGGATCCGAAGCGCTCAGGAGCGTACGCGCTTGCGGAGGATCTCGATCCGGGACTGCAACTGGGTGACGGTGGCCTGCGCGACCGCCGGCCCCCCGCAGATCCGGCGCAGCTCGGCATGCACCGCGCCGTGCGGTTCGCCCTTCTGCCGTGCGTAGAGACCGACCAGGCTGTTGAGGAGCTGACGCTGCTCCTTGAGGGTGCGGTGCAGAGGCGGCGGGAGGGTCGTCGTCTCGGTCGGGCCGGCCGAGGCTTCACGCGCCTCGCGCAGCCGCGATTGCCGAGACTGTCGCTGCATGAGCAGCTCGTGCACGTGCTCGGGCTCGAGGAGGCCGGGGAACCCGATGAACTCCTCTTCTTCGGGGGTGCCGGGCTCGGCCAACTGCCCGAACTCCTGGCCCTCGAAGACGACCCGGTCGAAGTGCGCGACGGACGACAGCGCCTGATAGCTGAACTCCTGAGTGAGCGCGTCGGAGGTCTCCTCCTCGCGGTTGGCGCTCTCGAGCAGGGAGTCCTCGAGGCCGTCGTCATCCTTCGACTGCCGGTCGAGCGCGTGGTCGCGCTGCTTGTCCATCTCGTTCGCGAGGCCCATGAGCACGGGTACCTGCGGGAGGAAGACGCTGGCCGCCTCGCCCCGACGACGCGCGCGCACGAATCGACCGATCGCCTGCGCGAAGAACAGCGGCGTCGACGACGAGGTCGCATACACGCCGACCGCGAGGCGCGGCACGTCGACGCCCTCCGACACCATCCGGACGGCCACCATCCAGCGCTGCTCGCCCGCGCTGAACTTCTCGATGCGCTCCGAGGCGGTGGCGTCGTCGGAGAGCACGATCGTCGCCTGCTGTCCGGTGATGCTGTGCAGGATCTTGGCGTAGGCACGGGCGACCGTCTGATCGGTCGCGAGCACCAGACCACCCGCATCCGGCACGTGGTGACGGATCTCGGTGAGGCGGCGATCGGCGGCGGAGAGCACCGCCGGCATCCACTCGCCCTCGGGATCGAGCGCCGTGCGCCAGGCCTGCGAGGTGACGTCCTTGGTGTTGTCCTGCCCGAGGTGCGTCTCGAGCTCGTCGCCCGACGTCGTACGCCAGCGCATCTTGCCCGCGTACATGTGGAAGAGCACGGGACGCACGACACCGTCGGCGAGGGCGCGGCCGTAGCCGTAGTTGTAGTCGGTGCGAGAGATGCGCGCACCGGATTCGTCGGGGTGGTACTCCACGAACGGGATCGGTGCGGTGTCGCTGCGGAACGGCGTGCCGGAGAGCAGGAGCCGCCGCTTCGCGGGGCCGTAGGCGTCGCGGATCGCATCGCCCCAACTCAGCGCGTCGCCGCCGTGGTGCACCTCGTCGAGGATCACCAGCGTCTTGGCGTCTTCGGTCAGATGCCGGTGCACGGACGACTTCGCCGCGACCTGCGCGTAGGTCACGACCGCTCCGTGATAGTGCCGTGCCGGCGCCCAGTCGCTGTTGCGGAAGCGCGGGTCGAGGCGGATGTGCACCCGCGCCGCGGCATCGGCCCACTGCGTCTTGAGGTGCTCGGTGGGGGCGACGACGATGATGCGATTGACCTCGCCCGTACGCATGAGTTCGACCGCGAGAGTGAGGGCGAAGGTGGTCTTTCCGGCGCCCGGCGTCGCGGCCACGAGGAAGTCCCTCTGGTCGGCGGCGAAGTACTGTTCGAGCGCCTCCTGCTGCCAGGCGCGCAGCTTGTTCGCGGTTCCCCAGGGGGCGCGCTGTGGGAAGGACGGAGAGAGCATCGGCTCAACGATAATCGCTCCGTCGGACATCGGCGCGCGCCCCTCCCCGACGCGCCCGGCGGAGTAGGCTCGGTCACTGCGCAGCCGCGATCGTCGAGCCGCGCGCGTTCGCGAAGGAGAGCTGGATGACAGACCAGGATTCGACCCGGACCCCCTACGTCCCCAACGAGTCGGTGCACCCGTGGCGTCGTTTCGTGGCCATCGGGGATTCCTTCACCGAGGGCATCGGCGACCCCGATCCCACGAACCCCGGGGGCCATCGCGGCTGGGCCGACCGTGTCGCCGAGGTGCTCGCCGCGCAGGTCGACGACTTCGCCTACGCGAACCTCGCGGTCCGCGGCAAGCTCATCTCCCAGATCGTGCACGACCAGATCGAGCCGGCCGTCGCGCTGCACCCCGATCTGGTGTCGATCTGCGCCGGCGGCAACGACGTCATCCGCCCCGGAACCGATCCCGATGCGATCGCGGCACAGCTGGAGGATGCCGTCACCCGGCTCGCCTCCACCGGCGCGGCGGTGCTCCTCTTCACGGGCGTCGACACCGCGTTCACGCCGGTGTTCCGCGGGTTCCGAGGCAAGGTCGCGATCTACAACGAGAACGTCCGCGCGATCGCCGAGCGACACGACTGCATCGTGGCCGATCAGTGGGCTCTGAAGGTCGTGCAGGACATGCGGTTCTTCGACGACGACCGCCTGCACTACAACTCCCTCGGTCACCACGAGGTCGCGCGCATGGTGCTGCGCGCGCTGAACGTGCCGAACGATCTCGAGTCGCTGCAGCCGGAACCGCTGCCGATCCGCACGTGGCGCGAGGCCCGGGGCGAAGACCTCGGCTGGGCGCGCGAACACCTGGTGCCCTGGGTCCTGCGCCGGTTGCGCCACCAGTCCTCCGGAGACCACATCGCGGCGAAGCGCCCGGAGCCGTCGCCGATCATCTTCCCCGATAGCCACTGACACCCGTGAGCATCGTCGTCTCCGGCACGCATGCGAGCGGCAAGAGCACTCTGATCGCGGACTTCCTCGGCCTCCATCCGGGCGTCGATCATCTCCCCGATCCGTTCGAGGTGCTCGGTGAGGGGCAGGACGATCCCGGGCCGGCGACATTCCTCGCCCAGCTGACGATCAGCGCCCGACGGCTCGTCGCGCTCCGCGCGGACGAGCACGTAATCGCGGAGCGCGGCCCGCTCGACTTCCTCGCCTACCTTCGGGCCTGGGAGGATCTGGGCCGCGGAAGCGTGCCGTCCGAGGTCCTCGAGCGCGCCGAGGCGATGATCTCCGACGCGATGCAGAACGTCGATCTGGTGGCACTCCTGCCGTTGAACGCGCACGACCGCATCTGGGTGCACGACGAGGAGGATCCCGCGCTGCGCTCCGCGATGGATGCCGCTCTCCTCGAGATCTACGACGATCGCGACCTGCGCGGAGATCGCGCGACGGTCATCGAGCTCACCGGGGATCGGGAGGCTCGGCTCACCGCGCTCGCGGCTGCGGTGGGCGCCCTCGACAGCGCTTCGGGCCTCGGCTAACGGGTCGCGTAGAAAGCGACCGCCGATGCGGCGGCCACGTTGAGGGAATCCACGCCCCCCATCATCGGGATCGTCACCCGGCGGTCGAGGATCGCGTCGGTGGCGGGCGTGATGCCATGGCCCTCGGTACCGAACACCAGCGCGAGCCTGTCATGATCCTCGGCGACGAGGTCGTCGAGAGTGATCGCTCCCTCGCCCAGCGTCATGCCCGCGACGACGTAGCCGGCGTCCTGCAGTTCATGGATACCCGCGGGCCACTCCGGGATCCGCGTCCAGGGCACCTGGAACACGGTGCCCATCGAGACGCGCACCGCGCGGCGGTACAGCGGGTCCGAGCAGTCCGGCGAGATGAGGATAGCGTCGACGCCGAGCGCCGCGGCCGACCGGAACAGCGCCCCGATGTTCGTGTGGTCGGCGAGCCCCTCGAGGATCGCGATGCGCGACCGAGCGCTCTTCTGCTCGCCCAGGGTCTCGGCGACCGACGGCAGGGGCGGACGGTGCATCGACGCGATCGCCCCGCGATGGACGGCGAACCCGGTGACCGCCTCGGCGACGTCGTCGGGCACCACGTACACGGGCACGTCGAACCCGGCGACGATGCTGCGGATGCCGTCGAGCCGCCGCTCCTGCACCAGCACCGACCTCGGCGAATGCCCCGCACGGATCGCGCGCTCGATCACCTTCGACGACTCGGCGATGTACAGCCCGCCGGCCGGTTCCCGGATGCTCCGCAGGGCCGTGTCGGTGAGCGACCGGTATTCGTCGAGTCGCGGGTCCGTCGACGAGTCGATGTGCAGGATGTCCATAGACTCCCACCTTCCCATGCGCGGGCCATGCCTCGAGGGAGCCGGGCATCGGCCGGCCCCGTAGAATCACACGGGGAGGATCAGTGACCACGATCGCAGACGACGAGCTCCGGCTCCGCATCGAGAAGGCGGCCGACCTCCTGCGAGGTCGACGCATCGCCCTCCTCACGGGCGCGGGCGTCTCGACGGACTCGGGGATCCCCGCCTATCGCGGCGAGGGCGCCACGCCGCGGAGCAACCCGATGACGATCCAGACCTACCTCGGCGACGAGGCCGCGCGGCGTCGGTACTGGGTCGGCGGTCATCTCGGATGGCGCGCGTTCGCCCGCGCCGATCCGAACCCGGGGCACCGTGCGCTCGCGGAGATGGAGTCCGCCGGCGTCGTCAGCGGTGTGATCACGCAGAACGTCGACGGTCTGCACCTGCGAGCCGGGAGTTCGCACGTGATCGAGGTGCACGGCACGATGCGCCGCGTGCTGTGCCTGCACTGCGGACAGGTCTTCGACCGCCGCGACGTCGCCGGGCAGATCGAAGAACTCAACCCCTGGATCACGGTGCCGGAGAACGTGCCGCTCGCGCCGGACGGCGATGTTCTCCCCGAGAGCATCGAGGGTTTCGTGATCCCCCGATGCACCGTCTGCGACGGCATGCTCAAACCCGATGTCGTGTTCTTCGGCGAGTACGTTCCGCAGGACCGCTTCCGCGCCGCGGAGTCCCTGCTGCGGTCGAGCACGGCGATGATCGTCGCCGGCTCCTCGCTCGTCGTGAACTCCGGCGTGCGGCTCGTCGAGCGCGCGCGCCGCCGCAGCATCCCCCTGATCATCGTCAACCGCGAGCCGACCCGCGCGGATGCCTGGGCCGATGTCACCATCGCCGCCGGCACCAGCGACGTGCTCCCCGCCCTGCAGGAGCTTCTCTCGTGACTCTGCTCACCCTCGTCCGCCACGGCCAGACCGACTGGAACCTGGCCCGCCGTATCCAGGGATCGACCGACATCCCGCTGAACGACACCGGCCGGGCCGATGCCCGATGGGCGGCGGAACAGCTCGCGGACGGCGTGCACCACACCATCTACGCGAGCCCACTGAAGCGAGCCCATGAGACGGCGGAGATCATCGCGGCGGAACTCGGACTCGACGCTCCCGCACTCGATGCGGATCTGCGCGAGCGCGAGTTCGGCGAGGGCGAGGGCATGCTCGTCGCCGACTACCTCGAGACCTACGGCGACTGGGACGCCGAGGTCCCCGGCGCCGAGACGCTCCAGGGCGTGGCTGATCGAGCGCTCAGGGCGCTCGATCGGATCGCCCTCGATGCGCGTCGCCGTTCGGCTCCCCTTGCGGAGTCCGTCATCGTGGTCGCGCACGGTGGCGTGATCCGCTCTCTGATCGACCACGTCTCGGGAGGCACGCTCCCCCGCGTCGGCGACATCATCCGCAACGGCTCCGCAACGCGGTTCGAGGCGTCCCCGGGTTCGCTGCGCCTGCTCGAAGAGACCGTTCTGCTCTGAGGTGCGTGGGCAGGCGCGTGCCCGCTCAGTTCGCCCGCGCGACGATCGACCGCGCGTGCCGCAGCACCGGTTCGTCGATCATCCGGCCCTCGAATCGGAAGACCCCCCGCTCCTCCTCGGCCGCCGCGAGCACTCCGCGCGCCCACTCGACGCTCGCCGGATCGGGACGGTAGGCCGCGCGGATCACCGGCACCTGCGAGGGGTGGATGCACGCGGTCGCGCGGAACCCGGAGGCGACGGCATCCGAGGCCTCCTCCTCCAGGCCGTCGACGTCGTCGATGTCGACTTGCACGGCGTCGATCGCACCCTTGCCGTGCGCGCCGGCGGAGAGCAGGACCCGCGTACGCGCGTACCGGGCGACGTCGCGGTACGTGCCGTCCGGACGACGGCTCGATGTGCCGCCGAGCGAGGCGACCAGATCCTCCGCACCCCACATGAGGGCGACGACCCGCTCGTGCTCGGCGATGCTCTCGGCAGCCTGCACCCCTCGGGCGGTCTCGCAGAGAGCGATCACGGCGTAGTCCGTGTCGAAGACGTCGAGCGTCGACGGCTCCTCCGTCTTCGCGACCATGACCGTCCGGAACGGCGAGGCAGCCACGGCGGCCAGATCGGCGGCGAACTCCGCACTGCCCGGCGCGTTGACGCGCACGATGACGCGCGCCGGATCGAGGGCGGCCGTCCGCACGTTCTCACGCGCGGACGCCTTCGCCGCCGGGAGCACGGCGTCCTCGAGATCGAGGATGACGGCATCCGCCCGTTCCGCCGCTTTCGCGAATCTCTCCGGACGATCCGCCGGGCAGAACAGGAGCGCGGGTCCCCGGTCGAAGGTCATGAGGTCTCCTCGGGCCGGCGGCGCACGAGCACCGAGCGGGTGGCGGTCGCGACGATCGTGCCGTCCTGGTTGCGGCCGGTGTGGGCGATCTCCACGATCCCCTGGGTCGGACGCGACGACGAGGGCCGCATGCCGGTCACGACGCTCTCGGTGTACAGGGTGTCGCCCACGAAGAGCGGATGCGGGAAGCGGATGTCGCCGAGTCCGAGCTGTGCGACGAGCGTGCCCTGCGTCAGCTGGGCGACCGACGCGCCGACCATCGTCGAGAGCGTCCACATCGAGTTCATGAGGCGGTCGTGGAAGGGCTCCTGCGCCTCGGCGAACGCCGCATCGAGGTGCAGGGCCTGCGTGTTCATCGTGAGGGTCGTGAACAGCACGTTGTCGGCCTCGGTGGCCGTGCGACCCGGGCGGTGCAGATAGCGGGTCTCGAGTTCGAACTCCTCGAAGTACAGGCCCCTCTGGACGATCTCCTGCGCGCTCATGCCCCCACGCTACCCGGCGAGTCCGAGGCCCCGCGCGATCACGAGCAGCTGCACCTCGGTGGTTCCCTCGCCGATCTCGAGGATCTTCGAGTCGCGGTAGTGGCGCGCCACGGGGAACTCGTTCATGAACCCGTTGCCGCCGAAGATCTGCGTGGCATCGCGGGCATTGTCCATCGCCGCCTCGCCCGCGACGAGCTTCGCGATCGCCGCCTGCTCCGCGAACGGGCGGCCCTCGTCGCGCAACCGTGCCGCATGGTGCCAGGCGAGACGGGCCGTGTGCACACGCGCCCGCATGCGTGCCAGCGTGAACTGGGCGTTCTGCCGGGTGCTCAGCGCGCTGCCGAAGACCGTGCGGCTCTTCGCATAGGCGACGGCCTCCTCGAGGCAGCCCTCGGCCGCGCCGGTGGCGAGTGCGGCGATGGCGATGCGCCCCTCGTCGAGGATGCTGAGGAAATTGCGGAAGCCCTCTCCCCGCTCACCGAGCAGGTTCGCGGCGGGAACCCGCACCCCGTCGAGGGTGAGCGGATGCGTGTCGGAGGCGTTCCACCCCACCTTGGCGTACGGCGCTTCGACCGTGAAACCGGGCGCGCCGTTCGGCACGATGATCGTCGAGATCTCCTTGCGACCGTCCACACTCCCCGTCACCGCCGTGACGGTCACGAAACGCGTGATCGGAGTGCCGGAGTTCGTGATGAACTGCTTGGTGCCGTCGACGACCCAGTCCTCGCCGTCGAGTCGTGCGGTCGTGCGCGTGGCACCGGCGTCGCTCCCCGCCTCCGGTTCGGTGAGCCCGAAGCCGGCCAGGGCTCGGCCGGCGAGCAGGTCGGGGAGCAACTCGTCCTTCTGCGTCTCCGTGCCGAAGCGGAAGATCGGCATGGCGCCGAGGCTCACACCGGCCTCGAGCGTGATCGCGATCGACTGGTCGACCCGGGCGAGTGCCTCGATCGCGATGCACAGCGCGAGATAGTCACCGCCCTGTCCGCCGTACTCCTCCGGGAAGGGCAGGCCGAACAGTCCGAGATCTCCCATCTGCGCGACCACGTCCATCGGCAGGGTGTGCGTGCGGTCCGCCTCGTACGAGCGCGGAGCGACGACGGTCTCGGCGAACTCGCGAACCATGCCGGCGAGTTCACGCTCCTCGGGGCTCAGGTCGTCCATGTGTCTGTCTCCTCCGTCGTCGTATCCGTCATCACGCGCACGACGGGTTCGCCGCGCCGCACCTGATCGCCCACGGCCACGAGCACCCGCACGACACCGTCGTGCGGAGCGAGCACCGGGTGCTCCATCTTCATCGCCTCGATCGACACGAGCGCTGCTCCCGTCCTCACATGGTCGCCATCCTGCACGTACACCGCGACCACGCTCCCCGGCATGGGCGCACGCCCTTCCGGCTCGGTGGCGGATGCCGCGTCGGACCGGGCAGCGAGGCGACGATCGAGCGCTGCGCGACGGTCGAGCGGGCGCAGGCGCACGCCGCGCCCGTCCTCGGCGACCCAGATCGCTCCGTCCGCATCGGCTCGTGCGACCGCGTGGCGCCGCACGCCGTCGAGGGGTGACGCCTTCACGACGGCGTCGTCGTCGGTGAGGAACACTCGCGCCGCTGCGGCCGACGGAACGCCGCTGAGACGCCATCCCGAGCCGTCGTTCCACGGGAACAGCGCATCGGCGTCCGCCGGGTCGGAGAGCACGACCCGCGAAGCCGCGTCGAGCATGCCGGGTGACGGCGACTCCGGTGCGATCGGGAGCAGGGTCTCGATGAGCCCGGTGTCGAGGTCGCCGGCTCGCACGCGCTCGTCCTGGCAGAGGGTGCGCAGGAACGCGATGTTCGTCTCGACACCCAGCACGACGGTGCGCGAGAGAGCGGTGTCGAGACGCCGCAGTGCGGTCTCGCGATCGTCTGCCACGGCGATGATCTTCGCGATCATCGGGTCGTAGAACCCCGATACGTCGGATCCGGTCTCGACGGCGGAGTCGACGCGCACACCCGGCGGGGGTGTGAAGAGCAGGACGGTCCCCGTCGAGGGTACGAAGCCCCGTTCGGGCGCCTCGGCGTAGACGCGCGCCTCGACCGCATGACCGTGCACGACGGGCGCGGCATCGAGGACGAGCCCTGCAGCGACGCGCAACTGCAGCGCCACGAGATCGAGACCCGTCACCTCCTCGGTGACCGGATGCTCGACCTGCAGGCGGGTGTTCATCTCGATGAAGAACACCTCCGTCGGGTCGTCGGCGTCGATCAGGAACTCGACCGTGCCCGCCCCGATGTACGACACGCTCTCGGCAGCGCGCACCGCCGCCCGGAAGAGGTCCTCACGGGTGGCGGCGGAGATGCCGACCGACGGCGCCTCCTCGATGACCTTCTGGTGCCGCCGCTGGAGCGTGCATTCGCGCTCGCCGAGGGCGATGACCGTGCCGTGGACGTCACCGAACACCTGCACCTCGATGTGGCGGGGGCGACGGAGCAGGCGTTCGAGAACCAGGGAATCGTCGCCGAAGGCCGCTGCCGCGACGCGGCGTGCGGAAGCCAGCGCACCGGACAGATCGGATGCCGCCGCGACGACCTCCATCCCCTTCCCGCCGCCGCCGGCACTCGGCTTCACGAGCAGCGGGTAGCCGACGGCATCCGCCTCGTGCGCGATCCGCTCGTCGTCGAGCCCCGCGGCGTCGAAGCCCGGGACCACGGGCACGCCGTGACGCGCCACATGCTCGCGGGCGCGCGCCTTGTCCCCCATGATCTGCAGCGCCTCGATGCCGGGGCCGATGAAGACGATGCCGTTCGCGCGGCAGGCTTCGGCGAGGCCGACGCTCTCGGAGAGGAAACCGTAACCGGGGTGAATGGCCTGGGCGCCCGTGTCGACGGCCGCCGCGATGATCGCGTCGATGTCGAGGTACGAAGCGCTCGCCGGGGCCGGGCCGATCCGCACCGCCACGTCCGCCTCGCGCACGTGAGAGGCATCCGCGTCGGCGTCGCTGTAGACCGCGACGCTGCGGATGTCGAGTGCGGTGAGGGTGCGGATCACGCGCCGTGCGATCTCGCCGCGGTTCGCGACGAGGACCGTGTCGAAGAGGTGCTCGCTCATCCCACTCACATCCGGAAGACGCCGAAGCGCGGTTCGGGCAGCGGCGCGCGCGAGACGACGTCGAGCGCGAGCCCGAGCATCTGCCGCGTCTGCTGCGGGTCGACGATCCCGTCGTCCCAGAGGCGGGCGGTCGCGTAGTACGGCTCGCCCTGCTCCTCGTACTGGGCACGGATCGGTTCTTCGAAGTCCGCGCGCTGCTGCGGGGTCCAGGACTCTCCGCGGCCGGTGAGCTGGTCCTCCTTCACGGTCGCCAGGACGGACGCCGCCTGGTTGCCGCCCATCACCGAGATCCGGCTCGCGGGCCAGGTCCACAGGAAGCGCGGCGAGTAGGCGCGCCCGCACATCGAGTAGTTGCCCGCTCCGAAGGATCCGCCGATGATCACGGTCAGCTTCGGCACCCGGCAGCTCGCGACGGCGGTGACCATCTTCGCGCCGTCCTTCGCGATCCCGCCGGCTTCGGCGTCGGAGCCGACCATGAAGCCGGTGATGTTCTGCAGGAAGAGGAGCGGGATGCCCCGCTGATCGCACAGCTCGATGAAGTGCGCTCCCTTGAGCGCGGACTCGCTGAAGAGCACGCCGTTGTTCGCGACGATGCCCACGGGATGCCCGTGTATCCGGGCGAAGGCGGTCACCAGTGTCGTGCCGTACTCCGATTTGAACTCGCGGACGCTGCCGCCGTCGACCACGCGATCGATCACCGCGTGCACGTCGTACGCGGCGTTGACGTCGACGGGGACCACGTCGTACAGCGACCCCGCTTCGTCGGGTTCGCGCGTCGGGACGACCTCCCAGACCGGCTCGCGCGGTGCCGGGAGCGTGCGCACGATGTCCCGGAGGATCTCGAGCGCATGCTCGTCGTCCTCGGCGAGGTGATCGACGACGCCGCTGCGGCGCGCATGCATCTCTCCCCCGCCGAGCCCCTCCGCCGTGACGACCTCGCCGATCGCGGCCTTCACCAGCGGCGGACCACCGAGGAAGATCGTGCCCTGCCCGCGCACGATGACCGTCTCGTCGCTCATCGCCGGTACGTAGGCGCCACCCGCGGTGCACGATCCGAGCACCGCCGCGAGCTGCGGGATGCCCTCGGCCGACATCCGCGCCTGGTGGAAGAAGATGCGACCGAAGTGGTCGCGGTCGGGGAAGACCTCGTCCTGCTTGGGGAGGAACGCACCGCCGGAATCCACCAGGTAGAGGCACGGCAGACGATTCTCGCGTGCGATCTCCTGAGCACGCAGATGCTTCTTGACCGTCATCGGGAGGTAGGTGCCGCCCTTCACGGTCGCATCGTTGCAGACGACCATCACGTGCCGGCCGTGCACCAGTCCGATGCCGGCGATCACTCCGGCTCCCGGCGCTTCGCCGTCGTACAGCCCGTCCGCCGCGAGCGGCGCCACCTCGAGGAACGGACTCCCCTCGTCGAGAAGTCGGTCGACGCGCTCGCGCGGCAGGAGCTTCCCCCGGGCGACATGGCGCTGGCGCGAGGCCTCCGGGCCACCGAGCGCCGCGGCGGCGAGTCGCGCGTGCAACTGCTCGGCGAGGGCCTGCTGGGTTGCGGGCATCGCGGTGTCCTCCTCGACACGCTTCGGCGCAGCCCCGGTGCTGGCGCTGCACACGATCTTTCGGTTAGTGTGCACTAACCCGATGATTCAGGTTAGCGAGGATTAACTGAGATGACAACCCCGGTCACCGCTCGTGATCGCGCCAAGGCGGAGCGCTCGGATGCCATCCGACACGAGGCCGCGCTGCTCTTCGCCGCCCGCGGGTACAACGGCGTCAGCCTCGAGGACATCGGGGCCGCCGTGGGCGTCTCCGGCCCCGCCGTCTACCGTCATTTCGCGGGGAAGCAGGCGCTGCTCGGTTCCGTGCTCGTGAAGGTCAGCCACGATCTCCTGACGGGTGGCACACGGGTGGCGACCGCCGACGCGGACGCCGAGGAGAGGATGGAGGCGCTGATCCGCTTCCACGTCGACTTCGCTCTGCGCAACGCCGCGGTGATCCAGGTGCAGGACCGGGATGTCGTGCACCTGGCCGACGACGACCGCGCCGATGTCCGGCACGTGCAGCGCGACTACATCGAACTGTGGATCGACACGCTCGCCCCCCTGCTTCCAGCCGACCGCGACGAGCTGCGCCTGCGCGTGCAGGCCTGTTTCGGCCTCATCAACTCCACGCCGCACAGCACCCGTGCTGCGGCGCGCCGCCACGCGGCCACCGGCGACGTGCTGGCGCGCATGGCTTCCGCGGCGCTGCGCAGCTAACCGAAGAGCATCGCCCGACCCGGCTCCTGCAGCACGTCGGCGACGTCGCGCAGGAATCGCGCACCCTCGGCCCCGTCCACCAGACGGTGGTCGAACGAGAGGCTCAGCGTCATCATGTCGCGCAGCGCGATCTCGCCGCGGTGCTCCCAGGGCTGGCGTCGGATCGCACCCACCGCGAGGATTCCCGACTGCCCCGGCGGCAGGATCGGCGTGCCGGCATCGATGCCGAAGACCCCGATGTTCGAGATCGAGAACGTGCCGCCCTGGAGTTCCGCCGGTGTGGTCTTCCCCGCGCGAGCCGTGGCCGCGAGATCGCGGATCGCATCCGACATGCCGCCGAGGCCGAGACCCTCGGCATCGCGGATGTTCGGCACGATGAGTCCGCGGTCCGTCGCCGCAGCGATACCGAGGTCCACGTAGCGGTACTGGACGATCTCCCCGGCCGCCTCGTCCCAGTGGGCGTTCAATCCCGGCGTTCGACCGAGCGCCAGGCACACCGCCTTGGCGACGACCGCGAGCGGGCCGATGCGGTGCTCGCTCCAGACACGATCGGCGCGGAGCGAGTCGAGCAGTTCGACCGTGGCCGTGACGTCGACCGTGTGGAAGACCGTGACGTGCGGCGCGGTGAAGGCGCTCTCGACCATCGCGGCCGCCGTGTGCTTGCGCACGCCCCGGATCGGGATGCGCACCTCGCGCGCCCCCTCCTCCGATGCGCCGAACGCGGGAGAGGTCTCGCGCCGTGGCGCCGCGGCTGTCCGACCTCCGGCATCCGCCCCGGCCGAGGCGAAGGAATCGATGTCTGCGCGGGTGATCACGCGATCGCCGACGACGGCCGCGACCACGGCGAGATCCACGCCCGCGCGCTTCGCATACGCGCGCACGGGCGGGGTCGAGCGCGGGCGCTCCACGACCGCTGGCTCGGCGGTGACCGAAGGGGACGCGTCGTGCGGTGCGGCCTCGATCACGGCCGCATCGATCACCGGCACGCTCGTTGCTGCGCGCCGCGCGCGACGTGCAGGCCGCCCCGACGTCGACGGGGCCGCCCCGTATCCGACGAGATTGGGCTGAGCCCGCTCCGCTCCGACCGTCGGAGCGGAGGCATCCGCTTCCTCGCCCACGACCTCGAAGGCGATCAGGGGCGAGCCGACCGCGACGGTCTCTCCGGCGTCGGCGTGCAGCTCGGCCACCGTTCCCTCATAGGGCGAGGGGAGCTCGACGACCGCTTTCGCCGTCTCGACCTCCGCCAGCGTCTGGTTGAGCGCGACCTGCTCACCGGGAGCGACCAGCCATTGCACGACCTCGGCCTCGGTGAGGCCCTCGCCGAGGTCGGGGAGTCGGAACTCGGCGATCATGCGTCCACCCCCGTTCGCGCGCCGCGATCGAGCACGCGATCCACCGCATCCAGCAGCCGGTCGAGATCGGGAAGGTGGTACTTCTCGAGCTTCGCCGGCGGGTACGGCACGTCGTGCCCCGTCACCCTCAGGGGCGCCGACTCGAGGTACTCGAAGCAGTACTCCGTGATGCTCGCGATCACCTCGGCGGCGACACCGGCCTCCCGCGAGGCCTCGTGCGCGACGACGACGCGACCCGTCTTGCGCACGGAGGCGGCCAGCGTGTCGTAGTCGACGGGCGAGAGGGAGCGCAGATCGACGACCTCGATCGACACGCCCTCGTCCTCCGCGGCCGACGCGGCCTGGAGCGCGGTGGACACCATCGCGCCGTAGGTGACGAGGGTCACATCCGTCCCCCCGCGGACCACCTGGGCGAGCCCCATCGGTACGGCATCCGCGAGCGGCGCATCCAGGTCGACCTCGCCCCTGTGATGGTAGAGGCGCTTCGGTTCGAAGAAGATCACCGGATCGTCGGAGGCGATCGCCTGTCGCAGGCTGCGATAGGCGTCCTCGGGGTTCGCGACGGCCACGACGCGCAGCCCCGCGGTATGGACGAAGTACGCCTCGGGCGATTCCGAGTGGTGTTCGGCGGCGCCGATGCCCCCGGCCCACGGGATGCGGATCGTGATCGGCATCTTCACCCGCCCCTGCGTGCGGTAGTGCAGCTTCGCCACCTGCGCCACGATCTGATCGAAGGCCGGATACACGAATCCGTCGAACTGGATCTCGACCACCGGGCGATAGCCGCGGAAGGCGAGTCCGACCGCCGTCCCGACGATCCCGGACTCCGCGAGCGGCGTATCGATCACACGACCGGCGCCGAACTCGTCGAGGAGACCGTCGGTGATCCGGAAGACGCCGCCCAGCTTGCCGATGTCCTCGCCGAGGAGCACGACCCGGTCGTCGTCGCGCATGGCCCTCCGCAATCCCGCGCCGAGCGCCTTGCCCAGAGTCAGCTCCGTCATGCCGTCGGCTCCTCGAAGCCGGCGAGGTACTCGGCGTACTCCTCGCGTTGGCGGTCGAGACCCGCGTGCGGTTCGGCGTACACACCGTCGAAGACCGCCAGCGGCGGACGGGTCACCATGCCGAGGCACCGCGCCCGCATCTCCTTGGCGACCGCGTCGGCGGTCTCCTGCGTCTGCGCGACGTACTCCTCGGAGAGCTCGCCCGCGGCGCGCAGGTGCGCTTCGAGACGGCTGATCGGATCGCGGCGGCGCCACGCGTCGAGCTCGCCCTCCGGCCGGTAGCGCGTGGGGTCGTCGGCAGTCGTGTGCGGCCCCATCCGGTAGGTGACCGCCTCGATGTAGGCGGGTCCCCTGCCCGAACGAGCGTGATCGAGCGCCCACCGCATCGCGGCGAGGCAGGCGAGGACGTCGTTGCCGTCGACCCTCAGACTCGGGATGCCGAAGCCCGGGGCGCGACCGGCGATCGGGTACTGCGACTGCACCGCCACCGGCTCGGAGATCGCCCAGTGGTTGTTCTGGCAGACGAAGACGACGGGGACGCGGTACGAGGCCGCGAAGATCATCGCCTCGTTCACGTCGCCCTGACTGGTGGCACCGTCGCCGAAGTAGGTCACGGCGACCTCATCGGCCCCCTCGTGCCGGATGCCGAGCGCATAGCCGACGGCGTGCAGCGTCTGCGCGCCGATGATGATCTGCAGCGGTGCGACCCGCAGTGCGGCCGGATCGTACGCCGATCCCTCTTCACCGCGCCACATGCGCACGTAGTCGCCGGGCTGGGCGCCCCGGGCGTAGATGACGCCGGTCTCGCGGTAGCTCGGGAAGACGTAATCGCGATCCTCCAGGGCCCGGGCGGTGCCGATCTGCGTCGCCTCCTGCCCCTGGCACGGCGCCCAGAGGCCGAGCTGACCCTGCCGCTGGAGCGCGACGCCCTCGGCATCGATCCGCCGCAGCACCACCATGTCGCGCAGCAGTCCGCGCAGCACGTCATGGTCGACGTCGGCGACGAAGGGGTCGAGTTGCGGATGCCGCACGCGGGTGCCGTCCGGAGCGAGGAGGCGCTCGGTGAGTTCCAGATCCTGCTCGGTGTCGGCGATGGGAGTGATCTGCGGTGACATCATCGTCCTCCTCGTTCTCAGCAGCCCTCGTGAGGCTCTCGCGCTGGAGCCGGCGACGATGCCGGCATGCCCCGAGCGTACGTCCGCTGAACACGTCGCTCAAGCATCCGAGAGGGGCTTGAGCATGTTGCCAAGCATCCGAGAAATCCGTCCTGCTATCGTTTGGCACTATGCCAGGACTGGACCGCACCGACCTCGAGATCCTCGCCGCTCTCGCCGACGACCCGCGCGTCACGATCGTCGCGCTCGCAGAGACCCTGCGGCTGTCGCGCAACACGATCCAGGCGCGCATGACCCGGCTCGAGCAGACCGGGATCTTCCTCTCCTACGAACGCGCCTTCTCCCCCGACGTGCTGGGTTTCCCGCTGCAGGCGTTCGTCAGCATCGGAGTGCGGCAGACCGAGCTCCCGCGCATCATCAACGAGCTCGCCCGCATCCCGGAGGTCGTGCAGGCGCACGGGCTCAGTGGCTCGATCGACCTGCTCGCACGGGTCGCCTGCCGCGACGCGCGTCACCTCTTCGACACCGACGCACGGATCCTGTCGATCGAGGGCGTGGAGCGCACGGAGACGTCTCTCGCGATGGGCGAGGTCATCCCGTTCCGCGTCGCCGGACTCATCGGCCTCGCGCGACGGGAATCCGGAGGAAGCGTCTGATCGCACCGGCGGCCTCGGCCGGCGTCTCGTAGTGGATCAGGTGACCGACCTCGGCGATCTCGACGAGCGACGCGTCGTCGAAGAGGGTCGCGAGCGTGCGCTCGGCCTCGATCGGCGTGATGTCGTCGCGCTGCGCGGCCACCAGCAGCGTCGGGACGTGGATGTCGGGAGCGAACCCGCGCACGTCGTGCGAGACGCTCGCCACGAAGGCGTCGCGGAGCACGTCGCGATCCGAGAAGCGCGAGAAGTACGTGTCGTGCTGATCGTGGATGAATCGGCGCAGAGCAGGGTCGGAGGTCTTGGCCATCGCGATGCTCATCACCCGCACGATGAGGCGGTTGCGCAGAAGCGCGGTTCCGAGGCGTTCGGGCAGACGCGCTCCCAGGGCGTAGTACAGCACGGCGAGCCGGGTCATCACACCCTTGGGGCCTTCCAGCGCCGGCGCTCCGATGGGATTGAGGAGGATCAGGCGGGGCGTCACGAGCCCGCGCGCCACGGCCGCGGACGTGACGATCGACCCGAACGAATGGCCGAGGATGACGGCGCCGGGGGCGACCTCCCCCACGAAATCACCGAGCCACGCCGCGTACTCGTCGAGGTCGTGCGTGCGTCCGGGAAGCGGAGCCGTCTCACCGAAGCCCGGCAGATCGGGCGCGATCACACGTGCCTCCGGGAGGAAGGCGAGAACGGGCTCCAGCCCGTGATGCTCTCCGCGGAAGCCGTGCACGGCCACGATCGTGGTCTCGGCATCCTCGGGGCCGTACACCCAGTACGCCGTCGTGCCACCGCGTACTTCTGCCTCCCGTCGCTCGACGGGAAGTCGAGCCAGGCGGTCAGTGTACGGAGAGGGCGCGGTCATGTCACGAGTCTACGGATTCCCGAGCGCCTCCCTCCGAATGTCCGAGCCCGGATCTAGCGTGGGCCCATGGCCGACGATCTCCCGCTCCCGCCCTGGCTGCGCCGTGTCGGCGTGTTCGACCTGGAGACGACGGGGATCGACGTCACATCCGATCGCATCGTCACCGCGCATGTCGGCGTGCTCGACGCCGAGGGCCACCAGATCGTGGCCCGTACCTGGCTCGCCGACCCCGGTGTCGATATCCCGGAGGGGGCGACCGCGGTGCATGGCGTCACGACCGCTCGGGCACGGGCGGAGGGGCGCCCCGCACGCGAAGTCGTCGCCCAGGTGCTGATCGCCCTGCGTTCGATCCTCGATCAGGGCATCCCCGTCGTCGCGTACAACGCCTCCTACGACTTCTCACTCCTCGCGCACGAGGCCGTCCGCCACGGACTGGCCCCGCTGTCCGATCCCGCGCCGATCATCGATCCCTTCGTGATCGACAAGGCCGTCGATCGCTACCGCAGGGGCAAGCGCACTCTCAGCCTCGTCGCCGCCCATTACGCGGTGACCCTCGATGGCGCACACGAGGCCGCGGCCGACGCCATCGCCGCGGGACGGGTGGCCCAGGCGATCGCGCGACAGTTCTCGCTGCCCGACACTCTCGACGATCTGCACACGCGGCAGATCGGGTGGGCACGGGCTCAGGCGGAGAGCCTGACCGAGTACTTCATCAGCATCGGCCGCCTCGATCCGGAAGACGCGGTCGACGGTACGTGGCCGGTGCGTCCGCACGCCGTCGACACGGCCAACCCGCTCCTCTGACGATCGTGCGATCAGCGCCGATCGCGGAGCCGACGCGCCTCGGCGATTTCGGCGCTCCGTCGCGCCTGTTTGCGGACGACCCGTGATCGATCCCGCAGCGGGAGGCGCGGACTCGCCTCTGCCGGGATCCCCGCGCTCAGCTCCCGCGCACGCTCCAGCGTCGCATCGAACTCCACTCCGAGAACGAGAGCGAGGTTCGCGATCCACAGCCAGAGCAGGAGCACGATGATGCCGGCGAGCTGCCCGTAGACGCGCTCGTAGTCGACGATGCTCGAGACGTACAGCCCGAACGCGAGAGAGGCGATGGCGAGAACGACGATCGCCAGCGCCGCACCCCAACTGAGCCAACGGAATCGCGGATGACGGATGTTCGGCGCACGGTCGTACAGGAACGCGACGGTGGCGACCACGATCACGACCAGTATCGGCCAGCGCGCGATCCGCCAGACAAGGAGTGCGGCCTCTCCGCCGCCGAGCTGCTCGCCGATGGCCGCGGCGACGGACGAACTCGCGGCGCCCACGGCCACCGCAGCCGCCGTGGCGAGGAGCACGACGAGCGCCACCGCCACCTGCATGGACTTGAGAGCCCAGGGCGAACGCCCCTCGTCGACGTCGTAGACGCGATTCATCCCGCGGCCGAGGACGGCGATGTACCGGGCGACGGCCCAGATCGTGAGTCCGATACCGATGATCAGCGCGGGGCCCGCGAGAGCGGAGTCCGCGAGGCCGTCGACGGCGTCTGCGATCGTCATCGCCGTCTCCTCGGGCGCGACGGCGCGCACGACCTCGAGAACGAACGTCACCGCCGTGGAGTCGCTTCCGAGGAGGCTGACGACCGAGACGCCGACGAGCATGGCCGGTACGAGGGCCAGCACGGAGTGGAAGGTCAGCGCCGCCGCGATGTCGGCAGCGCCGTCGTCGGCGAACTTGCGCGCGGTT
The DNA here is from genome assembly GCF_037149655.1 of Microbacterium sp. USHLN272. NCBI lineage: Bacteria > Bacillati > Actinomycetota > Actinomycetes > Micrococcales > Microbacteriaceae > Microbacterium > Microbacterium sp. USHLN272. Next base: position 543,935 of record NZ_JBBCRA010000001.1, read on the forward strand.
CCGCGCGCCACGAAACGCCAGGACCTGGCACCGAGATCGTGCGGTGCCGGCGGGCCGTCCGACTGTTGAGTCGCCATCATCCTCCTGAGAGTCGGTGCCGAACTTGGCACACGACGGCGCCCGGGAACAAGGGGGTTGACGCTGTGTGACGCCCGCCGCTATCCGTGAATATGAGCAGCATCACCGTCCGGTACCATCCGAACACACTGGAATATATCGGTGGCGCCACGAGGGGGACGCGGTGAGGTTCAGATCATACGAGGTCGAGCGGGTCGAGGAGACCTGGCGGCAATACGTTCCCTCTGCCTCCTTGCAGCGTGTGGATCCGAATCGCTTCATGTTCGAGTGGACGTCGGCCGAACTCGGAAGTCTGACGCTCGTTCGGTACGACCTCGCGGCGGAGGTGCAGTCCGTCGCGCAACCGGAGAACGAGCTCCTGGTCTGCCGGGTCGCCGCGCCCAACGCCGAGGTCGGCTCCGGGAGGGAGTCCATCGACGCCGGCCAGCCGTGGTTGACCGACGGCGCGCAGGTGCATGCGCGCTGGGAGCACACCGCGCGCGTGCGCGCCCTGGTGATCGACCGGGCGGCGGCGCAGGCACGCGTACGCCAGATCACCGGAGACGACAGGCTCACACTCCGGTCGTCCGGCCTGGCCCCGCGCGACGAGGAATCCGGACGCCACTGGGAGCGCACGGTCGCGTATCTCGAGGATGCGGTCGCCGAGACCGCCGCCGACGGCATCCTGCGTGCCGAGCTCGAGCGCCATGCGCTGGCGGTCACGCTGTCGGTCTTCCCCACCAGCATCCACGATTCGATGTCGCGCGCGGCTCAGCGCGGGGCCGCTCCGATCGCCGTGCGACGAGCACTCGTGTTCATGGACGAGAACGCGCACCGCCCGATCACGATCGACGACGTCGCCGCTGCCGCGTTCATCTCGACACGCGGCCTGCAGTACGCCTTCCGCCGGGCGCTGGACTCGACTCCGGCCGAGTACCTGCGCCGCGCGCGTCTGGCGGGCGCGCATCGCGACCTCTCCGACGGGGGCCATGGTTCGATCGCGGTGGTGGCACGACGCTGGGGCTTCAGCCACCCGTCGCGCTTCGCCGCGTCGTACCGTTCGGAGTACGGGGTGGCGCCGTCGGCCACCGCGGCGCAGGCGCGCAGATGACATCGGGCGCACGGACGTTTCGCGTCAGCGGCGCGTCGTTCCGCGCGGGAGGCCGCGCGTCGCGGGGCACCGTAGAGTCCGATTGTGGGCAGTCTCTACTACGGCGATAGCGCCGAACCGATCGGCATCGAGGATCGCGCACTCGCGCACCTGAAGGTCGTGATCTCGACCAAGCTCCGGCGCAACGAGAGCTTCACGCTGTCGTGGAAGCACCCGGAGACGGATGCCGTGGGCCGATCGACGATCTGGTTGCACCCCTCCATTCCCCTCCGCTTCGTCTTCGATGAGGCGGAGCCGCCGGAACTGAGCCGCCAGTGGATCGAGGCGCTCGCGCATTCTGCGAACTCGACCGGCGGGATCGCTCTGATCGATGAGCAGATCAGTTCCGATGCGCCCCTGGGGGCCTCGCGCGGCTGACCCGCCCCCCCTCCATTCAGTGCACTCCAAGGTTTGAAGTGCAAACTTGCACTCCATGGAGAACAATGCACCTTCGCTGCGCGATGTTCGCAAGCGCGAGACCATCCGCGCACTCACCGACACGGCTCGACGCCTGACGATCGAGCGCGGCTTCGCCGGGTTCACCGTCGAAGAGGTCTGCGCCGAGGCGGGGGTCTCCCGCCGAACGTTCTTCAACTACTTCGAGAGCAAGGACAACGCGGTCTTCGGATACACCGAGATCGATCCGCGCCTCGTCGAGCTCGACGACGAGTTCGTGGCGAAGAGCGGTGACCTGCTCGACGACTTCGTCGACGTCGTGGTCCGTCGCTGGGAGATGCTCGACCCGCTGTCCGACGCCCCCGCCCTCCTCCAGGTGATCGAGCACGAACCGCGACTGCTGAAGGGCGCGTTCGAGCGATTGGCCGAGAACGAGCGTCGCGACGTCGCCCTCATCGTGCGCCGCGAAGGCGCCGATCAGACGATGCGCGCCGAGGTCGTCGTCCACACCGTCGGCGCCTGCATCCGCCTGGCCGTCGCTCAGATCCTGGATCACCAGACCCCCATCCCGTTCGGCCGACTCGTCGCCGAACGCCTCGACATCGCCCGCGACCTCTTCACCTCCGCACAGAAAGACCACTGAATGTCCACCACCGCCACGGCAGATGCGCCCTTCCTGCTCACCAAGCGCCGCATCTGGATCATCTTCAGCGCCCTGATCGCCGGGATGCTGCTCTCCAGCCTCGATCAGACCATCGTCTCGACCGCGATGCCGACGATCGTCGGCGAGCTCGGCGGCGTCGACCATCAGGTGTGGATCACCACGGCCTACCTCCTCGCGACGACCATCGTCATGCCGATCTACGGCAAGTTCGGCGACGTGCTCGGCAGACGGAGCCTCTTCCTCGTGGCGATCGCGCTCTTCACCCTCGCCTCGGTCGGCTGCGCGTTCGCGACGGACTTCTGGATGTTCGTCGTCTTCCGCGCGCTGCAGGGCCTCGGCGGCGGCGGATTGATGATCCTCTCGCAGGCGATCATCGCCGACATCGTGCCGGCGAACGAGCGCGGCAAGTACATGGGCCCCCTGGGTGCGGTCTTCGGCCTCTCCGCTGTGGCCGGGCCGCTGCTCGGCGGATTCTTCGTCGATCACATGACCTGGCAGTGGGCGTTCTACATCAACATCCCCGTCGGCATCGCCGCGTTCATCATCGCCCTCGTCGCCCTCAAGCTCCCCAGCAAGAAGGCCGAGAAGCCGATCGACGTGTTCGGGGTCATCTTCCTCTCGATCGCCACGACCTGCCTCATCTTCTTCACCGACTTCGGTGGCGACAAGGAATTCGGCTGGTCGTCGATGGCCACGTGGGCCTGGGGTGCGGGACTGATCGTCGCGGCGACCGCGTTCGTGATCACCGAATCCCGCGTGCAGGACCCGATCATCCCGCTGAGCCTGTTCCGCAATCCGATCTTCGTGAACGCCACCGCGATCGGGCTGGTTCTCGGCATCGGGATGTTCGCCGCGATCGGCTTCGTGCCGACCTTCCTGCAGATGTCCTCCGGCACCTCCGCCGCGGCATCCGGACTGCTGATGATCCCGATGATGGTGGGACTGATCGGAACCTCGATCTTCTCGGGCATCGCGATCTCGAAGACCGGTCGTTATAAGGCCTATCCGATCGTGGGAACGATCCTCACCGGCATCGCGATGGTCGCCATGACCACACTGTCGGCCGAGACGCCCATCTGGCTCATCTGCGTGTTCCTGTTCGTCTTCGGCGCCGGACTCGGCCTCATCATGCAGGTCGTCGTGCTGGTCGTGCAGAACGCCGTTCCGGCCGGTGAGATCGGTACCGCGACGAGCACGAACAACTACTTCCGCGAGGTGGGCGCTTCTCTCGGGACGGCGGTGTTCGGCACGATCTTCACCACCCGTCTCACCGAGAACCTGCTCGGCGTGTTCACGGATGCCGGAGCGTCGTCTTCCGACGCCGCCCAATCCGCCGCGACGATCGACCCGGCCACCCTCAACTCACTGCCCGACGAGGTGCGCGACGGAATCGTCACCGCGTACGCCGACGCCCTCGCCCCGGTGTTCTGGTACCTCGTGCCGTTCATCGTGCTCGCGCTCGTGCTCTCGCTGTTCCTCAAGCAGATCCCCCTGTCGGATCAGGCAGGACTGGTCGCGCGGGGAGAGGCCATCACGGGCGAGGAAGCCGAGAAGCTCGAGGCCGAGCTGCGGGCGCGGCCGACGGTGGGCGCCCACGGCGATGCCCCGGACGCCCCGTCCGGATCGGATGCCGAGACGAGGCGTTCCTCGCGGTGATCAGACGGAAGGCCCCGGGCGCATGCGCGCCCGGGGCCTTCCGTCTGCGGTGACCTCGGACTCAGCGCACCTGCAGCGGTGTGCCGAGGGGCAGGAGCTGGGCGAGCGCCGTGATGTCGGCGTTCGACAGGCGCACGCAGCCATGCGAGGCGTCGGAGCCGATGCTCGCCTCGTCGTCGGTGCCGTGCAGGCCGATCTGACCCGGGCCACCGCCGTACGAGTTGAGGGCGTCGGAGAACGCCGTCGTACCGTAGGCGTACGGGCCGTAACCGCTGTTCGTCGGAGCGAGCAGCTCGGTGATCGCGAACTGCCCCTTCGGGGTCGGCGTGCCGCCCGTGCCCGTCGCGACCGGATAGCTCTGCCGCAGCTCCCCGCCTTCGTAGAGATCGAGGGTGTTGGTCGACGTCGTCACGACCAGCGCGTACGAGGTCGTGGAGAGCTGAACGGCATCCGAGCGAATCCACCCGAGGCTTCCGTTGGGCCGCTGCGCGAGTTGGACCTGCAGCCAGTCCCCCTCCTGAGCGGTGACCAGGAAGACGAGAGGCGCTCCGGACGACTGCGGGTTCGGCAACGATTGCGTCGCTGCACCACCGGGCTCGGCGCTGACCGCGATCTCGGCGCCGATCACGGCGGCGACGGTCGACTCCGCGGGCGCATGGACATCGGCGACCGGCTCCTCCGCCGTCGGCGTGGGTGTCGGCGTCGGGTCGGGCGTCGCGACGGGGGTCGACGAACTGGTCGGCGCGGGCTCGGCGACTGCCGGACCGCGACCGAAGATCACCACGCAGGTGACGACGATCGCGGCGCACACGACGACCGCGGCGGCCACGATGAGAATCGTGCGCCGCCGCGGGACGTTGATGGTGTCGGGCACCGAGTATCAGCCGGTGTACGTGGCCTCGCCCGGCACCGGGACAGCGACCGGGGCCGCACCGGTGATCGCGAGAGCGCTCGACGCCACCTGACTGGAGGACTCACCGACGAGGACGATGAAGTAGTCGCCGGCGGCGGCCCAGGCCGCGGGGAGCACGATCGTGCCGCTCACGTTGCCGTCGGCATCCGCGATGAAGGTGTCGGGCAGGCTGTCGCCCATGGCGCCGGTACCGATGCCCGAGCTGACGATCTCACCCGGGGCGAAGCCGCTGCCGCGCACCGTGAAGCCGGTGGTCGTCGCCTGCGCGACGGTGATCGACGCGCTGCTGAGAGCGAGAGCGGCGGTGGGCTGCGGCGTGAAGTACGTGGTGAGGTCGCCGATGCGGAAGCTGGCGATGCCCGCGGCGTCAGGAACGGCGGCGCGGAGCGCGACCTGGGTGCCCTGCGCGGTGAGGAGCTCCTCGAAGGTCGGGATGTCGTCGAATGCCTCGGGCGCGGCACGGAGCTCGAGGGTGGGCTCCTCGTCCTGCGGTACCTCCGGCTCCTCCGGGCTCTCGGGGAGCGTGGGGGCCTGACCGGGGAAGATCACGAAGTACCCAGCGATCTCGGCGTCGATCTGCTCGAGAGCGGTGGCAAAGTCGGGGGTGGAGAGGGGTGCACCGTCGCCGATGAACAGCCACTGGGTATCCGCGCCACGAAGCCCATCGACGGCCTGCACCGGGATCGCGGCAGACGACTCGCTGTCGGGGACAACGACGAAGACGCCGGTCAGGACCTGCTCGCCCGCGTTGGTGGCGGAATCCTCAAGGAATGCCTCGGCCTCGGAGCCGGAGACGGGCGCGACGCCGTGGACGAACGCGACCGGCGAGGACCCGTTCGCCGTGAAGCCGTTCTCGCCGAAGGCGCCGAAGTCGGCGAGCGACGAGGACGGGGCACCGAGGGGTGCGGTCCACCGCCACTCGTCCGCGAGCTCGATCTGGCCGTCGTTCAGCTCGGAGTAGACAAAGTCGCCCGTGGCATCGGCCCAGATGACCTGCGCAGACGCCGCGGGCGTCTCGGTGATGGGCTCCGCGATGGAGGCGGTGGGCACGAGGACGGCGGCGATGCCGAGCGCGGCGGCGCTGAGCGAGGCCACGGCGAGGCGCGAGCGAGTCACAGAGGATTCCTTCGTTGGGAGGCGCCGTTCGGGCGGCGTCTGCCGAGGGGCAGCGACCTCAATCTAGGGGAATGGAACGGTTCAGCGCCACCGGAATACTGATATCAGACTCAATTCCTTCGCATACAGTCATGTGTTCATACGGAGTCCAGGTCCTCGCGCGCCCGATCGAGGGCATCGGAGGCGACCTGGACGGCCTCCGTCGCCGTGGCCACGCGCGATCTTGCTGCGTCGGCGTCCTGCCGCGCACCGTCCAACTCGACGCGGGTGCGCGCCAGCTCCCGCTCGAGAGCGACGACGTGGGCGCTCGCCTCGTCGATGCGACGGTCGGCGTCGCGGCCCGCGCTCTCCGCCGCGGCCCGCGCGCGTTCGGCGGACGCGACGGCATCCTCGGCATCGCGCACGGCACGCTCGGCCTGACGTTTGCGACGCCGCTCCGCCAGCTCGTCCACCCGGTGCTCGGTAGCGGCCTCTTCTCCGCGAACCGGCCCCCCGGCCACGATCTCCCCCAGGACCACGCTCTCGGAGGGCTCGATCTCCCGGATGAGTCGTCCGGATGCGACGGCGATCGATGCCGCCTCGTCGAAGAACGCCGCGCCGATCGTCTGCTGCACGGCATCCAACGTGCCCGGAGTGACCTTCTCGCCGCGGGCGGTCGCGAGGTCGCGGGCCTGCTCGGCGAGCCTGCGTGTCAGCGCCCGGCGCTCGCGACCGAGCCGAGCCAGCGCCGGCGCATCGAGATCGTCCTGAGCTTCACGGAGCTCGCGAGCGAGTCGCAGCGCCTCACCCAGCTCCGCAGCGCGTTCCTGCGCGAAGACGTTCACCACCCAGGCGGCGATCGACGGCTTGCGCAGCGCCGCGATCTCCGCCGCGAGCCCGCGGTCGGAGGCCTGTTTCGCGCTCGCACGACGGGCGCTCACGAACTCGCCGAGTGGACGCACGTACAGCTCGGTCGCGATCGTCGTCAGCTCGTCGCCGGCCGTCATGCTCCGAACGCTACCTCATGCGTCAGTGCGGGCGTACCGGCGCGCGCGCCCCTGAACCCCGATGAAGTGGAACGGCGCCGGCGATGTCGGCGCGATCTCACGGTCGACCTCGCTCGACGCCGAGTGCGCGGCGTGCAGCGCCCGATACGCATCGACGTCGAGCGGCTCCCGGGAATCGAGGATGCGCTTCGTCGCCTCGGTACGGAGTGCCGTGCGGTAGCCGGGACGAATTCGCAGCGAGAAGAACTCGCCGATGCTGCCCGAGCCGTAGCTGTACATCCCGACGCGCCGATCGGTCACGTCGTCTTCACCGTCGAGAAGGGCGGCGAGAGCGAAGTAGAGGGATGCCGTGTACGAGTTGCCCAACCGACGGTTGTAGCGAGTGGTCGACTCCATCTGAGCGGGCGTCAGCGCGGCGCCGGTGTGCACCGCCAGGCGCTGGTGCGCCTTCACCGCCATCCGAGTGAACGGCTGGTGGTGGCAGAAGTAGTCGATCGACTCGATCGCCGCGCCCCCGCGCGCCCGATAGTCGTCCCATGCCCCGACGAAGGCGTCGAGATAGGCGTCGATCGAGAGCTTGCCGTTCACGACGGCCGTGTCACTGTCGTTCGGTCGCCAGAAGTCGTCGACATCGGCGGTGTGGATGCCGGTGGCCGGCTCGACCTCGGCGATCGCGGGATTCTGCGTGACGAGCATCGCCACGGCACCGGCGCCCTGCGTGGGCTCCGCGGCGGTGTCGACCGCGTATCGGGCGACGTCCGCCGCGATCACGAGCACCGACTCCTCCGGTTGGCGCGCGACGATCCCGAGGGCGAACTGCAGAGCGGCCGTGGCGGAGTAGCAGGCCTGCTTGAGCTCGACGACGCGCGTCGCGGGGTCCAGTCCGAGGAGCTCGTGCACGAACACCGCCGCCGACTTCGACTGATCGACGCCCGACTCGGTCGCGAAGAGCACGGTGCGGATGCCGGAGGCTCCATGGCGCTCGACGATGGGCATCGCGGCCGCGGCCGCCATCGTGACGATGTCCTCATCGGGGGCGGGGACGCTCATCTGATCCTGACCGAGGCCGATCCGATACTTGTCGGGATCGATGCCGGCGCGCTCCGCGAGGAGGGCGAGATCGAGAACGCGGCTCGCGGTGGCGATGGACAGGTCGTGGATGCCGACGACGGTCACTTCGCACCTCCCTGACGACGCTCGAGCAACAGATGCGAGGCCATGAGTTCTCCCTGGTTGGTCTGGGCCGCGAGCAACGACAGCTCGCCGCACAGCACCGTCGCGGCGATGAGCGAGGCGAGGCGGCGGGCGTTGCCTCCGGGCGCGCGCTCCTCGCGGCAGCCGAGACGCTCGAGCGCGTCCTCCACGGTCGGGAGGTCCTTGCCGTTGCCGACGGTGCCGACGATGAGGTTCGGCAGCGTGCAGGAGAAGAGCAGGTCGCCGTCTCCCCGCTCCTCCGCATAGGTGATGCCCTGCGAGCCCTCGACGATGTTCGCCGCGTCCTGCCCCGTGGCGAGGTAGAACGCGAGGAGCATGTTCGCGTAGTGCGCGTTCGCGGAACGCAGCGCCCCGGCGATCGTGGAACCCACGAGGTTCTTGCGCACGTTCAGTTCGACGATGCGACGGGCCGTCGAACGCAGCTGCTGCTCGACGATGTCGGCGGGGATGAGGATCTCGGCGATCACGTTGCGCCCCCGACCGAGGATGCCGTTCACCGCGGTGGCCTTCTTGTCGGAGCAGTAGTTGCCCGAGATCGAGCCGTACTCCAGCTCGGGGTGCCAGGCGAGAACCCGTTCCATGAGCCCCTCGGCTGCCAGAGTCACCATGTTGTGGCCGGACGCGTCGCCGGTCGTCAGCGCGAACCGCACGAACAGCAGGTGTCCGACGATCTCGGTGTCGAGGTCGATGAGGCGCGCATGACGGCTGCGCTCCGCGACGACCGCTCCGAGCTCGTCTCGGCGCGCCTCGATGCTGCGGGCGGCAGCGACCGCATCGGCCGCCGATGGCGCGACGAACAGCGAGGATCGCGTCATCCGCTCGTCCACCACGGTGGTGCGGATGCCGCCGGCGACGAGCCGCGATACCCGGGCGCCCCGCCCGACCGACGGCCACAGCGGCGACTCGTAGGTCGCGAGCGGCACGGACTGCTCGCCCTCGACCTCGCCGCTGAGCAGCAGCGGACCGACCCAGCGCGTGGGGATGGGGGTGAACAGGGCGTCGGACATGGGGAGCCTTTCGGTCATCGTGCGTCGGAGCGCCGCGAGAGGGCCGCGAGGTCGATGCCCCGCGCGCGGCAGAAGTCTGCGGTGTCGCCGGTGACGACGAGATCGGTGCGCACCAGATCGGAGGTCGCCGCGGCGCCGAGGAGCGCCGAGAGCGCTGTGAGATGCGTGGTCCATTCCACGAGGCGCGAGGCCAGCGCCTCGGGACCGCCGTCGAGCACCGTCTTGAGGAACGGGCCGGACACGCCCACCGCCCGTGCGCCGAGCGCCAGGGCGCGCACGGCATCGAGCGGTGTGCGCACGCCGCCGGAGGCGAGGAGGACCGGGGCGGATCCCGGGGCGTCGATCAGGCACTCGACGGCCGACTGCCCCCATCCCGCCAGGTAGGCGTAGCCCTCTCCCCCGCGGCGGGCGTTCTCGACACGGACGAAGTCCGTTCCTCCGCGACCGGACACGTCCGCGGCGGCGACGCCGAGATCGGTGAGGAGGGCGAGCGTGCGGGCGCTCAGCCCGAAACCGACCTCCTTCACGACCACCGGCACGTCGACGGCCGCCACCAGGGACTCGAGCGATCGCTGCCACGACGAGAACGCGCGGCGTCCCTCGGGCATGACCGTCTCCTGCACGCTGTTGACGTGCACCTGCAGGGCGTTCGCCTCGATCAGATCGATCGCTCGGCGCGCGTCGTCCGGCGTGCGTTCGACACCCAGATTGGCGAAGAGGAACCCGTCGGGATGCTCTTCGCGGAGCACACGGAACGTGCGGCCGAGAGAGGGATTCTCCATCGCGACGCTCATCGACCCCGAAGCCAGCGGCACTCCCGCCTCCCGCGCGGCGATCGCGAGGTCGCGGTTGATGCGTCCGGTGCTCTCGCTTCCGCCGGTCATCGCGTTGACGTAGAGGGGCACGCTCCAGCGTGCTCCCAGCAGATCACCCGCGAGGCTGACACGCTCGGCGTCGATCCCCGCGAGGGCGTGATGCACGAACGCGACGTCGTCGAAGCCGTTCGATGCGATGCGCGCCTCGTCCTGCTGGGCTGCGGCGAGCCGCACGTGATCGTCCTTGCGCTCAGAGGACATCGAGCACCCCCTCGGGCGGGTGCACGCCGATCGTGAGGTGCCGCACGTCGTGATGCTCCCACTCGCGGAAGATGTCGGCGAGATCGGTGTGCACGGGAGCGAGCACGATGCCGCAGTCGCCGCCGCCCGCGCCGGAGGGCTTCGCAGCCGCCCCTGCCGCCTCGGCGATATCGCACAGCACCGCGAGCTGCGCGGTCTCGATCGGCAGACCGGCCTGGGCGCCGAGGCGCTGCAGCAGCCGCCGGGCTTCACGGATGCCGTCGAGCGTCGCCGCGTCGTCGCCGCGCGAGAGCGACTCCCACAGGGCCGACACGCACGCGCGCGAGTCGAGCAGGAACGCGGGGTGATCGACCGCTCCCGCCAGCGTTCGGCGGCCGAGCTCGTCGACGAGTCGCGCCGTCGACGCAGGTTCACCGGTCCAGCCCACGACGAACCGCAGCTGCTCCGGCGGATGCAGACGCACGATCTGGAGGCCCGCCCAGAGGTTCTCGTCCGCGAGCAGCGGTGCGATCGGTCCGTTCTCGGATCTCTCTCCGAGGAGGTCCCGGTCGGGCGCGCGATACCCGATCCATCCGCCGAAGGCGCTCGCTGCCAGATCGCCCCCCGATGCGCTGGGGTTGACCCGGATCGTCGCGAGCATCGACAGCTTGAACGCCGCCAGGCGATCCAGGCCCAGCCCGTAGAACTCGTCGAGTGCGCGCACGGTCGCCACCGTGACCGCCGCCGAGGAGCCCAGGCCGAACTTGCGTCCGCTGACGTCGTCGAGACCGCTTTCGATCCGCAGATCGAAGAAGCGCGGGGCGACCCGCAGGTCGGCGCGGAGCCTCTCGACGATCGTGATCGCCGCCAGCACGTAGTCGTAGGGGTGGTGCTCCGGATCGATGCGCAGTCCGTCGGCACTGCGGGTCCACAGCAGCGGCGAACGCCCGTACTCGGGCGAGTGGATGCTCCCGGCTCCGACGCTCTCCGACACCGAGACCGACACGTACCGGTCGACGGCGACGAGCACGGAGGGCTCGCCCGGCGAGACGACCGCGTACTCCCCCGCGATGAACAGCTTGCCCGGTGCGCGGACCGTGATGACCGGGCTCATGCGAGCACCTCCACTCCGGGCCCCGGACGCGCGATCATGGTCTCCGCGAGCGGACGGACCGCCGCGGCCACGGCATCCGCGTCCTTCGGTCGACACAGGAACACGACGTTGGGCCCTGCATCGGCGGTCGCGTAGACCGGCAGACCGTCGGCTCGGAGCGACTCCGCGAGGTCGAAGAGGGCGACGCTCACCGGCGACAGGTACCGCACGGGCGGATCGCACGACTGGATGACCGCGTGCATGCGGAGCGCGTTCGTCTCGGTGATCCGTCCGAGACGCTCGACGTCGCCGTCACGGCTGGCCTGCACCGCGGCCGACAGCGTCTCCGTCGTCGACGAGACCCACGCGGGGTAGAACGGCGACGTGAGCGCCGTCCGCTTCATGGCGTCGCGGCTCGAGACGGCTTTCTCCTCGGAATTCACGATCGCGATCACCATCGCGAGATCGGGGGCGTCGAGCGGCTCGGCGAACGACTCCTCATCACTGCCTGCGTGCCACACCGCGAACCCCGGGATCACCGATCGCGCCGCGGATCCGGACCCGCGGCGGGCGAGTCGGCTGAGCGCCGTTCGGTCGAGGTCGAGGCCGTACGCACGCGACGCCGCCGCGGCGAGGGCGGCGAACCCCGACGCGGAGGACGCGAGACCGGCGGCGGAGGGCACCGTGTTCACGGAATCGACCACGGCTGCGGTCCGGGACCCGGCCATCTCCCGCACGATGTCGAGGAAGCGCACGACACGATCACGGACCACTCCCGCACGGACCGCTCCGTTGAGCACGACCTCGTCGTGCGCGGCATCCGGCGCGAGCGTCACGGTCGTGGTCGTGGGGAACACGTCCAGCGTCATCGAGAGGCTGCCCGTCGCGGGCAGGTTCAACGCCGTGTCCGCTTTTCCCCAGTACTTGACGAGGGCGATGTTCGGGTGGGCGCGGGCCGTGACGGCGGTCATCGCGTTCCTCTCAGTTCGGTGGTCCAGGTGGCGGCGGCGCCTCGTCCGCGAAGGTCGTGCGCGAGCTCCGTCGCATGATCGGGATCACGCGCCAGCACGAGCACGCATCCTCCCCGACCGCCTCCGGTGAGCTTGGCTCCGAGCGCGCCGCCCGTGCGGGCGATGCCGGCGAGCCGGTCGAGCGCGGGATCTCCGACTCCCAGCTCCCCGAGCAGCGCATGCGCCTCGTCCATTCGGACGCCGATCTCCTCCGGCCTCGGGGATGCCAGCGCCGCCCGACCCTCGCGGGCGAGCGCTCCGAGCCGATCGAGCCGCCGCTCCACGGCGATCGGATCGGCGTCGCGCAGCGCGCGGACGGCGGCGACGGCCTCGCGCGTGCGTCCCCGCACTCCGGAGTCGGCGATCACGAACGACAGGGGACCCGCGACCTCGAGATCGTGCGCACTGCCGTCCTGGAACCACACCGGCCGGTCGGAGACGACCGTGCGTGCGTCGAGCCCGCTGGGCGACGTGTGCGCGGCGCGTTCCGCGATCTGGATCAGATGATGACGTTCGGTGGGATCGAGTTCGTGACCGAAGGCGGCGGCGACGGCCTGCACGATGGCCGCCGACACTGCGGCGCTCGATCCCACACCGCGTTCCGCGGGCAGGTCGCTCTCGACGTGCATCCGTACCCCGGAGCCGTCGGCGCCGACCGCGCTCATCGTCGCCTCGACCGCGCGAGCGGTGGAGGCGAGGCGGTCGGGAACCCGACCGAGGTCACCGGTGTAGAGCGCGCTGTGCAGAAGACGGCGCTCGGGCAGCGGCTCCGCCTCGGCACGAACGCGAAGATCGCGCAGCGGAAGGGCGATCGCGGGGTGCCCGTAGACGACGGCGTGCTCCCCGAAGAGGATCGCCTTGCCCGACGCGGTGCCTACGCCGATCACCGGGTCGCTGTCGTGCGCGCCCCTCTGCGGAGCGGCGAAGGATTCGCCCGGTGTTCTGCTGTCGTCGGAAGCCGTGATTCTCATCTTTACTAAGGCAAGCCTAATCCACTGTCACGGCACGGTAGGGCGGGTGGGACTTGAACCCACGATCGTCGGGTTATGAGCCCGCTGCCTTGACCAGCTTGGCCACCGCCCCGTGTACGTCCAGCCTAGCGGTGCCCCGGGTCATACCTCCGTCGCGCGCGCGTGCACCTGCTGGTGCGCGAGATAGATGTCGGCGTTCGCGAGCAGTCCGGCACGCTCCTCCTCACTCAGGGCGCGACGCACCTTCGCAGGAACGCCCGCGACGAGAGATCCGTCCGGCACCTCGGTGCCTCCCAGCACGACGGCACCGCCCGCGATCAGACACCCGCTCCCGATCACCGCGCCGCTGAGGATCACCGCCCCCATGCCGATCAACGAACCGTCGCCGATCGAGCATCCGTGCACGACGGCGTTGTGCCCGATCGACACATGGCGCCCGATCAGCACCGGGTGTCCGGCGTCCACGTGCACCGAGACGTTGTCCTGCACGTTGCTGCCCGCTCCGATCACGATCGAGGCCGAATCGGCCCGGAGGACCGCGTTGTACCAGACGCTCGACGACTCTGCGAGAGTGACGTCGCCGACGATGCGAGCACCCTCGGCGACGAACGCCTCGGGATCGATCGACGGCTCCCGATCGGGGAGGGCGAGGACGGATGCTCCGGATGCGATGCTCATGAGGCGAGACTATCCTCACATCCCCGTGATTCCGCGGACTTTCGGGGCGGTTAGCGGAGCCTCAGCTTGCTTGCGGAATGTTTCAACCTGAGTAGCGTTGTCTTCATCAGGTACGAAAAGGCACCTCGGAGGAGCACAAGATGAGCAAGGTACAGACCGTTTCCACCACCGCCAGCGACCCCACCGTGGCTGCTGCCGCCGCACAGTTCCTCTCGCCCGTCGTCCTGGGCCTGCAGGCGCTCACGATCAACGGCAAGCAGGCGCACTGGCACGTGCGCGGCGCCAACTTCGTCGGCGTCCACGAACTCCTCGACACGATCGTCGCCCACGCCGGCGACTTCGCCGACACCGCGGCGGAGCGCATCGTCGCCCTCGGTCTCCCGATCGACGCCCGCGTGAGCGCGGTCGCCGCGAAGGCCGGCGAGACCGGCGTCCCCGCCGGCTTCACGCAGTCGGACGAACTCGTCCGCGCCGTGATCGCCGACATCGACGCGATCCTGGTCGACACCAAGGCCGCGATCGACGGCCTCGACGAGGTCGACCTCACGAGCCAGGACGTCGCGATCGAGATCATGCGCGGCCTCGAGAAGGACCGTTGGTTCCTCGTCTCGCACATCGCCGCGTAATCTCGTCGCACGAGAACGAGAGAAGGGCCCCGGGATTCGATCCCGGGGCCCTTCGTGCTGTTCAGGCCCGGTGGGTGACGCGACCGGCGAGCAGTGTCGCGACCACCGGCATGTCGCGCAGGTGCGTCCCCGTCGCTCGCCGCGGATCCGCGGCGCACAACGCCAGGTCGGCGGGAGCTCCGGGAACGCTCGTCGATCGGATGCTCGCCTGCAGCGCCTGATCGAAGGTCACCGCCTCCTCGGGATGCCAGGCGTCGCGCGCGTTCTCGGTACGTGTGACGGCGGCGGCCATCGCCTGCCAGGGGTCGAGGGCAGCCACCGGCGCATCGGAACCGAACCTCACATCGGCACCCGCGGCGAACAGCGATGCGAGCGGGTACCCCAGGGAATCCTGCGTCGCCCACAGCCGCTCCGCGAGATCGCGGTCGTCGATCGCGTGCTGCGGCTGCACACTCGCGGTGACGCCGAGTCGGGCGAATCGCGCGAGATCGGCGTGCCGGACGAGCTGCGCGTGCTCGATGGAGCCCACGGCTCCGGTCATGGCGAAGGCGTCCAGCGCGGTGGAGGCCGCGCGATCGCCGATCGCATGCACGGCGACGGCGAGGCCCGCGCCGGTCGCGGTGGTGAGCAGTCCGATCAGCTCCTCGCGGGGAACCGTCATCACCCCGAAGTTGTAGGGATCGCCCGGGTACGCGTGCGTGCACGCCGCGGTCCGCGTGCCGAGCGAGCCGTCGCTGATGATCTTCAACGGTCCCACCCGGATGAGGCCTCGTCGCGCCTGCGGAAGGTCCGCATCGTCGACGAGCTCACCGGTACGAAGACCCTCCGCCACTGCCCGAGCCAGGTCGAACGGGTACACCGCGAACTCCACCCGGTGCGCGGCGAACCCGCTCGCGACACGGCGCGGCCAGGCATCCGCGTTCCAGGCCATGTCGAAGTCGACGATCCCGGTCACCCCGCGAGCTGCGGCCTCCTCCCCCGCTCGCTGCACTGCGCGGTCCGCATGCTCGGGGTCGACCGCGTTCAGACGGCGCGAGATCTCGAATGCCCCCTCCTCGCGCAGCACCCCATCGGTGGTCGACATGCCCTCGCGCCGTAGCGCCGCGGAGTTCAGCCACACGCTGTGCACGTCAGCGTTGATGAGGTACGTCGGCACCTCACCGGTCGCTGCGTCCAACACGGCGAGCGTCGGGCGGTCGTCCCAGAGCGCGTCGCGATACCCCGTTCCCACGCGCCGCCCGTCCGACAGAGGCGCGACCGCCCCCATCCGGGACGCCGCCTCGGTGGCCGAGAGAGTGTCATCCAGCGATTCGCGCTCGGCCGCCAACGCCCACTGCACCGTGTGCACGTGGTTGTCCCAGAGCCCCGGCACCGCCCACGCCCCCTCGGCATCGAGCACCGCACCGGTCGGGCGCAGGGCGCCGGCGGGCGCGATGTCGGCGATCCGTCCGTCCGCGATCACGATGTCCACCGGCTCCTCGTCGATCAGGTACTCACGACCGGGTCCGGCGATGCGAACCCCGCGGATCATCCCGACCTCGTCACCGACGACGCTCATGCCCGCTTCTCCTTCCGTGCGTCCTGCGCCCGACGCATCTCCGATGCCAACGCCGGGTTGGCGTACGGCCCCTCGCCGTTCAGTTCGCCGATGACCGTATCGATCGTCTCCGCGGGCTTGTTCTGGCTGAGCTTGCGCTTCGCGACCACGCGCGTCGGGGTCAACCGGAAGCCGACGGTGCCGGCCGCAAGACGCTCGATGAAGGCCGCATCGTTCGGCCGCTCCCACATCCGTCGCGGATCGGGAAGCTCACTCTCGAAACGGTCCACGAGACGGTCCAGCACCGCGAGGTTCTCGTCGGCGCTCAGGATCTCGGGCACGCCCGACAGATGCACCGCCGTGTAGTTCCACGTCGGCACAGCGGCCACATCGCCGTACCAACCCGGCGAGATGTAACCGTGCGGCCCCTGGAAGACGATGAGGATCTCACCGTCGCCGAGTCCGTGGATGAGGTCATCGGGCCGGCCGACGTGACCCACCACCGTCAGGTCGTCGCTCGCGTCGTCCAGCAGTACGGCGTAGTGCGAGGCGACGAGTCCATCGGCGGTGCTGCTCGTGATCGTGGCCCAGGGATTCGCCGCGATCACGCGACGGATCTCCGCCCGATCGGCGAGAGTGAAGCTGGGATTCTGACGCATCCTCCCAGCCTAGGACTCGACTCGATCCCGGGCTCTCACGCCTGGCAGCGCGGGCACCAGTAGAGCTTGCGCGCGCCGATCTCCTCGAGGGCGATCTCGGTACCGCACACGCGACACGGCAGACCCGCGCGGTGGTAGACCCAGTGCCTGTCGTCACGGCTCGCCATGGCCGCTCGATACCGCTCGGGCGACAGGTCGTCCATCGTCATCATCTGGCCGGTCTCGACGCCGATCGCCAGCAGCCGCACCCAATTGTGCCAGAGGGCACGCACGACGTCCTCGGGAACGTCACGTCCCGGGGTGTGCGGGTTGAGCCGCTGCCGATAGAGCATCTCGGCGCGGTACACGTTTCCGATGCCGCTCACGACCGACTGGTCCATCAGCAGGAGGGCGATGACGGTCTGCTTCTTCCGCACTGCGCGGACGAAGCGCTCCTCGTTCTCGACGGGGTCTCCGACGAGCGGGTCCGGTCCGAGCTTCGCGATGGTCGCGAGCATCTCGTCGGGGGTCTGCAGGACGCACGCGGTGGGGCCGCGGAGATCGGCGGCGGTGATGTCGGTCATCAGACGCAGCCGCACCTGCCCGACCACGGGTGGCGGCCACTCCACGCCCTCGTCGGCGAGGCCCTTGGTCTGCTCCGACATGCGCACGTGCACGCGCGTGCGCCGCGGGGCGCCGATCGATGCGAGCGAGTTCTCTCCGGCGTCGTCGAGGATCTCCTCGTCGATGACCGTGCCGCGCTGGTTGGTCTGCCCCATCCGACCGTTCGCCGAGGCGATCGTCGGGTCGACGAGGATCTCGCCCGCGAAGTCCCAGGCGCCGTAGAGGCCGAGGTGCACGCGCAGCCACACGTCGCCCTCGGCCTCGAGGAACATCTGCTTGCCGACAGCCTGCACGCTCACGGCGGACCGGCCGTCGAGAACCGCGGCCCCTTCGGCGAATCGGCCCTGCGGGCTGGAGGCGGAGAGCGTCTTCCCGATGAAGTTGCGGTCGAACTGGCGCGCGATCCGGTGGACGGAATGACCCTCGGGCATGTCAGGCCCGCGGGTCCGGCAGCAGTGAGCCGTCGCGCTCGAAGTCGGCGATCTGCCCGACCCGGCGAACGTGGCGCTCCTCGCCCGAGAAGGGCGTGGCGAGGAAGAGATCGATGAACGACGTGACCTCGTCGTACGTGTGCTGACGGGCGCCGATCGAGATCACGTTCGCGTCGTTGTGCTCGCGGGCGAGCTCGGCGGTCGACAGGTTCCAGACGAGCGCGGCGCGGATGCCCTGCACCTTGTTCGCCGCGATCTGCTCGCCGTTGCCCGACCCGCCGAAGACGATGCCGGCGGCTTCGATCCCCGCGGCCTGGTCCGCGACGACGGCCTGTGCGGCACGGATGCAGAACGCCGGGTAGTCGTCGAGCGCGTCGTACGCGATCGGCCCATGATCGGTGACATCGTGGCCCGCCGCGCGCAGATGCTCCTGCAACTGGGTCGAGAACTCGAGACCGGCGTGATCGGTGGCGATGTGGATGCGCATGGCCTTCATTCTATTGACGCCACCGACATCGTGTCGGACTACGGGGCGACGCCCGCGGCCGCCGGCTTGAAGCCGGCGCGCACGTTCTCGCAGCAGCCGGGACGGCAGACGTCGAAACCGCCCGGAAGGTCGGTCAGGTGCTGGCGCTCACTCCGCGGACGCCCCTCGAGACGCTCCTGGATCAGGTCGACGATCCCGGCGACGAACGTGGGCGACACACCCGGGGTGGGCGTGCGGGTGAAGGCGAGTCCCGCTTCCTCCGCCGCTTCCTTGGCCTCGGTGTCGAGGTCCCAGAGCACCTCCATGTGGTCGCTCATGAAGCCCAGCGGAACGACGGCGACGGCCCGGCGTCCGCGCCCGGGCAGCTCGGCGATGACGTCGCACACGTCGGGGTCGAGCCATGGCTGCGACGGGGGGCCCGAGCGCGACTGGTAGACGAGCTCCCACGACACACCGGCACCGGTCGGCAGCGTCTGCAGCACGCGGTCCATCACCCAGGCCGCGACGGCCTCGTGCTGCGCCGCGTACGCGCCGCCCTCACCCCAGTCGATGTCGCGAGCGCCGGAGCGCTGCGCGTCCTCCGTCGGGATGCTGTGCGTGGAGAACAGGATCTGGATGTCGGATGCCGCGATCCCGTCGGCGAGGAAGCCCTCGATCGCTTCGCGGACGCCGGTCTCGAAGGCGTCGACGAATCCGGGGTGGTCGTAGAACGGGCGGATCTTGTCGATCGTGACGCTTTCACCGAGGCCGGTCTCCTGCAGAACGCCCGCGAAGTCCTCGCGGTACTGCCGGCAGCTCGAGAACGAGCTGTACGCGCTCGTCGCGAAGGCGAGCAGCGTCGAGTGGCCGTTGTCGGATGCCGTCGTCACCGCGTCCGCGAGATACGGCGTCCAGTTGCGGTTGCCCCAGTACACGGGCAGATCGATGCCCCGCGCGGCGAGTTCGGCTTCGAGCGCCGCCTTGAGTGCGCGGTTCTGGCCGTTGATCGGACTCACGCCGCCGAAGTGACGGTAGTGATGCGCGACCTCTTCGAGCCGCTCGTCGGGGATGCCGCGCCCTCGCGTCACATTGCGCAGGAAGGGGATCACGTCCTCCTGCCCCTCCGGTCCGCCGAAGCCGGCGAGGAGGATCCCGTCGTAGGCGACGGGGGTCGTGACGATGGCTGCACCTCCGGCCGCGGCAGCAGAGGCAAAGGGGACGACTACGGGTTCGATCGCGCTCACCCTCCTATCCTTTCACCTCGACGGAGTGGCGAGGGTCGCGCGCTGGCGTAGTCTGTCATGGTTGCCGTCGGCGCCAACTGCGCCATTCCCCGGCGACGACCCCTCACCCCTGGGAGTAAAGCTGTGCCTGGAGAGAACCTCACCCGTATCGAAGCGCAGGAGCGTCGCGACGTCGTCGGCACCGAGTCGTACGACATCGCACTCGACCTGACGAAGGGCGCCGAGATCTTCGGATCCCGGAGCGTCGTCCGCTTCACCGCGACGCCCGACAGCTTCACGTTCATCGACCTGATCGCGCGCGATGTGCGCGAGATCTCGCTCAACGGCGAGCAGCTCGACCCGAACGAGGTCTTCGCGGACTCGCGCATCACCCTCACGGGCCTGCAGGCCGAGAACGTGCTGGTCGTCGACGCCGACTGCCTCTACACGAACACGGGCGAGGGCCTGCACCGCTTCGTCGATCCCGTCGACGGCGAGGTCTACCTCTACTCCCAGTTCGAGGTGCCCGACTCCCGTCGCGTGTTCGCGGTGTTCGAGCAGCCCGATCTGAAGGCCACGTTCCAGTTCACGATCACGGCGCCCGCCGCCTGGAAGGTGATCTCGAACTCCCCCACGCCCGAGCCCATCGTGCACGACGACGACGTCACCGCGACCTGGGGCTTCGAGCCGACCCCCCGCATCTCCTCGTACATCACGGCCCTGATCGCCGGCCCGTACGAGTCGACCTTCTCCGAGCTCACGAGCGCATCCGGCCGCGTCATCCCCCTCGGTGTCTACGGACGCAAGAGCCTCTGGCAGCACCTCGACGCCGACTACATCTTCGACAAGACCCGTGAGGGCTTCGCCTATTACGAGTCCAAGTTCGGCGTTCCCTACCCGTTCGCCAAGTACGACCAGCTCTTCGTGCCGGAGTTCAACGCCGGAGCCATGGAGAACGCCGGCGCTGTCACCTTCACCGAGACCTACGTCTTCCGCAGCAAGGTGACGGATGCCGTGAAGGAGCGTCGTGTCGTCACGATCCTCCACGAGCTCGCACACATGTGGTTCGGCGATCTGGTGACCATGAAGTGGTGGAATGACCTCTGGCTGAACGAGTCGTTCGCCGAGTGGGCGTCGACCATCGCGACCGCCGAGGCCACCGAGTGGACCGAGGCATGGACGACCTTCAACGCGATGGAGAAGACCTGGGCGTACCGCCAGGACCAGCTCCCGTCGACGCACCCGATCGTCGCCGAGATCAACGACCTCGAGGACGTGCAGGTCAACTTCGACGGCATCACGTACGCCAAGGGCGGCTCCGTGCTCAAGCAGCTCGCCGCGTGGGTGGGCATCGAGGCGTTCTTCGCCGGTGTCTCGCAGTACTTCCAGAAGCACTCGTGGGGCAACACCGAGCTGAGCGATCTGCTCGTCGAGCTCGAGGCCACCAGCGGACGCGACCTGAGCACGTGGTCGAAGAAGTGGCTCGAGACCGCGGGTGTCAACACCCTCGAGCCCGTCATCGCGGAGGACGGCAACGGCACGATCTCGCGCTTCGCCGTGACGCAGACCGCCCCGGCCGACTACCCGACGATCCGCCCGCACCGTCTGGGCATCGGGTTCTACAACCTGACCGACGGTGCACTCAGCCGCACGCACTACGTCGAGGTCGACGTCGACGGCGATCGCACCGAGGTGCCGGAGCTGCAGGGCCAGGCCCAGCCCGACCTCGTGCTGCTGAACGACCAGGACCTCGCCTATGCGAAGATCCGCCTCGACGAGCGCTCGCTCGCCACGGCCATCGCGCACCTCGCCGACATCCACGATCCGCTCGCGCGCTCGCTCGTCTGGGGTGCGGCGTGGGATCAGACCCGCGACGCCGAGAGCGCGGCATCCGACTACATCGATCTCGTGCTCGGCAACATCGGCCGGGAGAGCGAGTCGACGACCGTGCGCACGACGCTCGCGCAGCTGCGCACGGCGGCGACGCTCTACGTCGCGCCCGAGGAGCGCGACGCGGCGCGACTCAAGGTCGCCGACGGCCTGTGGGCACTCGCCGAGTCGGCCGAGTCCGGCAGCGACAGCCAGCTGCAGTTCGTCACCGCCTTCGCCACCTCTCTCGTGACGCCGGAGCACGCGGGCATCGTCGGTCGCCTGCGCTCGGGCGAGGAGACGCTGCCCGGTCTCGAGATCGATGCCGACCTGAGCTGGCAGCTGCTGGTGGGCCTCGCGACCATCGGGGCCACGGATGCCGCGACGATCGACGCCGCTCTCGCCGCGGACAACACCTCCAAGGGTGGCGAGTTCGCCGCGCAGGCACGTGCGGCTCTCCCCGACGTCGCATCCAAGAAGGCGGCGTGGGCCTCCCTCGTCGACCGTGACGATGCCCCGAACACGATCGTCCGCTCGGCGGCTCTGGGCTTCGTGCACCCCGCGGGTGCCGAAGCTCTCCGCGAGTTCGTCGGGCCGTACTTCGAGATGCTCCTCCCCGTGTGGGAGTCGCGCACCTATCAGATCGCGCAGTACCTCGTGACGGGTCTGTTCCCGACGGCACTGGCCGATGTCGCTCTTCGCGACGCGACGCGCGCGTGGCTGTCCGAGCATCAGGATGCCGCGCCGGCGCTGCGCCGCCTCGTGCTCGAGAACCTCGCCGACGTCGAGCGCGCGCTCACCGCGCAGTCCCGCGACAGCGACGACTGAGCGTCTGCGTGACGGGGCCCGGGGTGCGTCTGACGACGTCGCCCCGGGCCCCTTCTCGTACCCAGCCCGCACCGAGACCCGATCGCTAGAATCGGTGGCGATGATCATTCCGTTCGAGAACACCGATCCTGTCGAGCCGACCGACGTCCCAGCGATCTGGGAGGAGACGCTCCGCGTGTTGGGGATCGTCGGAGGCAAAGCACTCCTGGTCGCGATCATCGTCGTGAGCTGCGTGCTCATCGCCCTCGTTCTGCGCGTGGTGATCCGTCGGGTCGTGCACCGCATCGTCGACAGCGCGAAGAACAAGGCATCCGTCGACGACACGCAGGCCCTGGAACGCTCGCCGCTCGCCGACATGCGCCTCGTGCAGCGCACACGCACCCTGGGGTCGATCCTTCAGAACATCGTGAACGTGATGCTGGTGATCATCGCGCTCGTGCTCATCGTGAACGCGATCGACAACAGCCTGCTCGGCTCCCTGACACTGCTGACCGCCGCGGTCGGTGCCGGCCTCGGTTTCGGCGCCCAGAACATCGTCAAGGACGTGCTGAACGGCATCTTCCTCGTCGCCGAGGATCAGATCGGCATCGGCGACGTCGTCGACCTCGGTCTCGCGACCGGCGTGGTCGAGTACGTGAGCGTGCGCATCACGCAGGTGCGCGATGTCAACGGCACCCTCTGGTACGTGCGCAACGGCGAGGTCCTGCGCATCGGCAACATGTCGCAGGGCTGGGCCCGCGCGATCATCGACATCGGCGTGCCCGTCGACTCCGATCTCGAAGTGGTCGAGCAGACGATGCTCGACACCGCCCTCGCCCTCGCGAAGGACCCGAAGTGGCGCACCCGGATCGTCGAGAAGCCCGAGCTGTGGGGCCTGGAATCGATCGAGGGCGACGCCCTCGTCGTGCGCATCGTGATCAAGGCCCGCGCGAACGCGAAGGACGATGTCGCGCAGGAGCTGCGCAAGCGTCTGCGCACGGCGCTGGCCGAGAAGGAGGTCGCGATCCCCCGCATGCAGGCCGTGATCCCCACCGGCCTCGACGGAGCGCGACGCGTCCGCGGAGCGAATCCCCCCAAGACGCGTCCGAACGCGGTGACCGGCGTTCCGGTGATCCCCGACCGCGGGATCTGGCGGCGCAAGAAGCCCACGACGGGCGACGGGAGCACGGAGAAGTGACGTTCTACGACGAGGTCGGCGGCCGTGAGACGTTCGCGAAGATCGTCTCGGTGTTCTACCGCGAGGTCGCGATCGATCCGGTGCTGAAGCCCATGTACCCCGAGGAGGATCTCGGTCCCGCGGAAGAGCGCCTGCTGCTGTTCCTCGAGCAGTACTGGGGAGGGCCCACCACGTACGGGGAGACCCGTGGGCACCCGCGGCTGCGCATGCGCCACATGCCGTTCCACGTCGACCCCGACGCCCGCGATCGTTGGCTCCGCTGCATGCGCACCGCCGTCGACGAGGCGGAGTTGTCGCCTCTGCACGAATCCACGCTCTGGGACTACCTCGAGCGCGCCGCGTATGCCATGGTGAACACGTTCGAGCCGTCGGGAATCGGTGCCGGCGCCGACGGACGGCCCACGCTCGAGACCCGCTCACGTCAGGAATCAACGGAGACACCATGACGAACACGCCCCTGTCCACGGATGTCCTGGTGATCGGATGGGGGTTGGCCGGACTCGTCGCCGCCTCCGAGGCGCTCGACGCCGGTCGCCGCGTCGTGCTCATCGATCAGGAGCCACGCACGAACCTCGGCGGACAGGCGTGGTGGTCGTTCGGCGGACTGTTCTTCATCGATTCCCCCGAGCAGCGACGCCTCGGCATCCGAGACTCGATCGAGCTCGCGACGCAGGACTGGTTCGGCTCCGCCGGTTTCGACCGCCCGGAGGACGAGTGGCCGCGCCGATGGGCGGAGGCCTACCTGCAGTTCGCCGCCGGGGAGAAGCGCGCCTGGCTGCGCGAACGGGGCGTCGGCTTCTTCCCCGTCGTGGGATGG
The DNA here is from genome assembly GCF_037149655.1 of Microbacterium sp. USHLN272. Classification (NCBI taxonomy): domain Bacteria; kingdom Bacillati; phylum Actinomycetota; class Actinomycetes; order Micrococcales; family Microbacteriaceae; genus Microbacterium; species Microbacterium sp. USHLN272. Next base: position 568,138 of record NZ_JBBCRA010000001.1, read on the forward strand.
GCGGAACGCGGAGGCTACGGGGCGATCGGCCCCGGAAACTCCGTGCCGCGTTTCCACATCACCTGGGGCACCGGTCCGGGAGTGGTCGCTCCCTTCGCGGCCCGGGTCGAACAGGGCGAGCGCGAGGGGCGGCTCACCGTCCTGCCCCGCCATCGCGTCACCGCACTCCTCACGGCCGACGGCGCCGTATCGGGTGCCCGCGGCGACATCCTCGCCTCGACCGGCGAGGAGCGCGGAATCCCCTCCTCCCGAGAGATCGTCGGCGACTTCGAGATCCGTGCGGGCGCGACGATCGTGGCCTCGGGCGGCATCGGCGGCAACCACGATCTGGTGCGTGCGGCCTGGCCCGAGCGGCTCGGCACTCCCCCGGCCCACATGCTCACCGGCGTGCCCGCCTACGTGGACGGTTCGATGCAGCGCGTCTCCGCCGAGGCCGGCGCCCGGCTGATCAATGGCGACCGCATGTGGCACTACGTCGAGGGCATCACGAACTGGGATCCGGTCTGGCCGTCGCACGGCATCCGCATCCTCCCCGGTCCCTCATCGCTCTGGCTCGATGCGACCGGCTCGCGCCTGCCCGTACCGCTGTACCCGGGCTTCGACACGCTCGGCACCCTGGCTCATCTGCGCACGACGGGCCACGACCACTCGTGGTTCGTGACCTCCCGTCAGATCATCGAGAAGGAGTTCGCGCTCTCCGGGAGCGAGCAGAACCCGGACCTCACGGGCAAGGACGTCGGGCTGCTGCTGAAGTCGCGTCTCGCCAAGGGACCGACCGGCCCCGTCCAGTCGTTCCTCGATGAGGGCGCTGACTTCATCGTCGAGAACGATCTGGAGTCGTTGCTCGAGCAGATGCAGGCCCATCCGGGCGGAGAACACCTCGACATCGACACCGTGCGGCGCGAGGTGCAGGCGCGTGATCGGGAGATCGAGAACGACTTCACCAAGGATGCCCAGATCGGCATGCTCCGCTCGATGCGCAGCTATCGCGGAGACAAGCTCATCCGCACAGCCGCGCCGCATCGTCTGCAGGACCCGTCCGCCGGCCCCATGGTCGCCGTGAAGCTCCATGTGCTCACCCGCAAGTCGCTCGGAGGCATCCAGACCGATCTCGACGGGCGTGCGCTCGACGGCCAGGGCTCTGCCATCCCCGGTCTCTTCGCGGCAGGCGAGGCGAGCGGCTTCGGCGGCGGCGGCGTGCACGGCTATCGCGCGCTCGAAGGGACGTTCCTGGGCGGCTGCCTGTTCTCCGGACGGCAGGCAGGACGCGCCGCGGCGCGATGAGCCGGCAGCGGGCGCCCTAGATCGAGCCCTGGAGTCCCGTACCCCGCACGGCGGTGAGTCCGGTCGCGACGGGACCGCGCGCGAGCACATGCCCGCGACGGAATGCGAGGCGCGACCATCGCCCCGAGCGCGTCACCGGCACCTGCTCCTCACCCGAGATGAATCCCAGCGCGTCGGCCGCGAAGGCGATCCCGCGCGGCAGGCCCGCCAGCTCCTCGTCCGGTTCGCCCCAGATGGCCGCACGCAACGCGCGGACGGCTTCCTCTCCGGCGCCGGGAGTCGCACCGCGCGCGACGGCGGAGATCCCCCACTGGGCACGATTCGCGATGACGGATGCCGGAAGCGCGGCGATCTGCTCCCATCCGCTTCGCGGCGGCGCGACACCCGCCCACGCCGGGGAGAGACCCGTCTCGGGTAGTGCGAGTCGCACGTCGTCGTCACCGGCTGTGAGTCGGTCGACCACGATGTCGCACTGCAGCTCGGGATCGGCATGGACGATGCGCATCGCCAGCACGGTGGGGGTCTTGTCGAACAGCCCCTGCGGAGCGAGCGCCGCGGTGGTCAACGCGAGAACTCCGTTCGCCGCCTGCAGACGCACCCCCTCGTCGGTGATCCGCGCCGCCCGTCCCAGGAAGGTGAGGACGTCTTTCGCGGTCTCGCGGTCGGCGAGCAGGAGGTCGTGGGGCACGGGTTCTAAACTATCAACGGAGCGGCGGTCCGGCCGCGGAGAGGGAGATATGAGCGCGGAGAGCCACGCCGTCCGCACCGTCGAGCAGTTGCTCGAGGTGCTCGATCTCGATTCGACGCAGGCGCGTACGACGGAGGACATCTTCACCGGCGCGTCGCACCCGATGCCCACCGGCCGTATCTACGGCGGCCAGGTGCTCGCCCAGAGCCTCATCGCCGCCGAGCGCACGCTCCCCGAGGACCGACCGGTGCATTCGATGCACGGCTACTTCCTGCGCCCGGGCGATTCCGCACAGGGGATAACGATCGCGGTCGATCGTATCCACGACGGGCGGTCCTTCTCCACCCGGCGGTCGCAGGCGTACCAGAACGGGGTGCCGATCTTCTCGATGATCGCCTCGTTCCAGGACGAGGATCCCGGCGTCGAGCATGCCGAGCCGCTACCCGAGGGAATCCCCGATCCGGAGGCACTCGCCCCGGATGAGGCGACGGTCGAGGGTCTACCCGGCGGGACGGTGCGGATGCTGACCGACCGCGCTGCCGACATCCGTCACGTCGACCACCCGCTCTACCTGCCGAGCGGTGACGAGCGGGCACCCCGTCAGGCGGTGTGGATGCGGATGCGTGCACCGCTTCCCGACGATCCGCGCCTGCACCGCGCGGCTCTCGCGTACCTCAGCGACATGACGATCCAGGAGTCGATCCTGCGGGCGCACGGCGTCTACTGGGCGCTTCCCGGGCTGAAGGTGGCGAGCCTCGACCACGCGATGTGGTGGCATCGTCCGGCGCGGGTCGACGAGTGGTTGCTCTACGTGCAGGAGTCGCCGAACGCCCGCGGGGGTCGCGGACTCGCGACGGGACGCATCTACACGCGTGATGGAGCTCTGGTCGCGAGCGTCGCACAGGAGATCATGATCCGCGTGCCCGAAGGCGCCTGATCCCCGATCCAGCGCTCGACCCGCTCAGCGGTGCGCGTACTCGATCGACGCGCCGACGTAGGGTTCCCACGCCTCGCGCATCTCTCCGGTGAGGCGGGTCGGCCGCCCGGTGCGGGCATCGACGAGCACGATGATCGCGGTCGAGCGGGCGTAGATGGTGCGCGGCTCGGACGCGGGGTCGTTGTGCACCTCGTAGCAGACCTCGACGCTCGATCCGCCGAGCTTGCCGAACCACATCTGCACCTCGAGCGGCCGGCGCTGGTACGGCACCGGCGCGAGGTACTCGATCTCCTGGCGGGCGATGAGCGTGAGCACGCCCTCATCGATCCCCGAATCGAGCACAGCGGTCGAGGGGGCTTCCTCCCCCGGTCCCGCACGCCAGAACGCCCGCACGCGCGCCTCTTCGAGGAGCTTGAGCATGGAGGTGTTGTTGACGTGGTTGAATGCGTCCAGATCTCCCCACCGCAGGTGGATGGGAATGTGCAGACGAGGACCTGCCGCTGTGCTCGAATCGGACATCGGCGCTCAGTCGCGCGTGAGCTTGCGGTGCGTCGACCGGTGCGGCTTCGCCGCGTCCGGCCCGAGGCGCTCGATCTTGTTCTCCTCGTAGGCCTCGAAGTTGCCCTCGAACCAGTACCACTGGTCGGGCTTCTCGTCGGTGCCTTCGTACGCCAGGATGTGCGTGGCGATGCGGTCGAGGAACCACCGGTCGTGCGTGATGACCACGGCGCAGCCGGGGAACTCGAGCAGCGCGTTCTCGAGCGAGCTAAGCGTCTCGACGTCGAGGTCGTTGGTGGGCTCGTCGAGGAGTAGCAGGTTGCCGCCCTCCTTGAGCGTGAGGGCGAGGTTCAGACGGTTGCGCTCACCACCGGAGAGCACACCGGCCTTCTTCTGCTGGTCCGGCCCCTTGAATCCGAACTTCGACACGTAGGCGCGCGACGGGATCTCGGTCTTGCCGACGGTGATGAAGTCGAGTCCGTCGGAGACGACCTCCCACAGCGTCTTGTCGGGGTCGATGTTCGCCCGAGACTGGTCGACGTAGCTGATCTTGACCGTCTCACCGATCTTCAGGGTGCCGCCGTCGAGCGGCTCCAAGCCCACGATCGTCTTGAACAGCGTGGTCTTTCCGACGCCGTTCGGGCCGATCACGCCGACGATGCCGTTGGGCGGCAGGTTGAAGCTGAGTCCGTCGATGAGAGAGCGACCGTCGAAGCCCTTCTGCAGGTTCTTCGCGTCGATGACGATGCTGCCGAGTCGAGGACCGGCGGGGATCGTGATCTCCTCGAAGTCGAGCTTGCGGGTGCGCTCCGCCTCGGATGCCATCTCCTCGTACCGGGCGAGACGCGCCTTCGACTTGGTCTGACGCCCCTTCGCGCTGGAGCGGACCCACTCGAGCTCCTCCTTGAGGCGCTTCGCGAGCTTGGCGTCCTTCTTGCCCTGGATCTCGAGGCGCTCGCCCTTCTTCTCGAGGTAGGTCGAGTAGTTGCCCTCGTAGCCGATCAGGCGACCACGGTCGACCTCTGCGATCCACTCGGCGACGTGGTCGAGGAAGTAGCGGTCGTGGGTGATCGCGATGACCGCGCCCTTGTACGCCTGCAGGTGCTGCTCGAGCCAGAGCACGCTCTCGGCATCGAGGTGGTTGGTGGGCTCGTCGAGCAGCAGCAGATCCGGCTTCTGCAGCAGCAGCTTGGCGAGAGCCACGCGGCGCTTCTCACCACCGGAGAGTGGAGCGATCGCCGCATCGGCCGGCGGGGTGCGGAGCGCATCCATCGCCTGGTCGAGCTGGGAGTCGAGGTCCCATCCGTCGGCTGCGTCGATCTCTTCCTGCAGGGTGCCCATCTCGGCGAGGAGGGCGTCGAAGTCGGCGTCGGGATCGGCCATCAGCGCCGAGATCTCGTTGAAACGGTCGACCTTCGCCTTGATGGCGATGCCGTCCTGGATGTTCTCGATCACCGTCTTGGATTCGTCGAGCTCCGGCTCCTGCATCAGGATGCCGACGCTGAACCCCGGCGAGAGCTTCGCCTCGCCGTTGGAGGGCGTGTCGAGGCCGGCCATGATCTTGAGGATCGTCGACTTACCGGCACCGTTCGGGCCGACCATGCCGATCTTCGCTCCGGGGAGGAAGGCCATCGTGACGTCATCGAGGATGAGCTTCTCGCCCACCGCCTTGCGCGCACGGACCATCGAGTAGATGTACTCTGCCACCGGGAATCGCTCCTTCTGTCGGCGTCTGATCGACACTCCAGCCTACCGGCTGGAGTGCGGGTCACCAGTCGATCGCGCGCGTGGTGCCGATGAGGCATCGCCCCTCGGCGAGTTGCGGCATCACCTGCGCCACCAGCTGGCCCGTCGACGGACCGACCTGGCCGATGAGGCACTCGGTGTCGCCCCAGCGCACCGAGAACTGCAGACTCTCGGCCGCGTTCCCCACGGTCGACTGGTCGTTGGTGACCTGCATCGCCGCTTTGTCGAAGCCGACGCCCACGAGCGCGTCGATGTACGCTCGCCCCTCGCCGCGCTGCTCCGAATCCCACACGCCCTGTGCGGTCTGAGTGAAGATCGGGAGGTTGTCGTCGGCGGAGCCGTCGGGCACGAAGGCTACTTCCACGGGGGCGTCGGTCGCCGAGGGCGACGGAGCCGAAGACGTGGGCGCGGGATCGGGGTCGCCCACACAGCCCGCGAGCACGAGAACAGCGGCCGCAGCGACGGACGCACCGACGACCGCGCGTATGACGGGGAGGACCGATCGTCGAAGCACGCCCCGAGTCTACGGGGACGTGCCGACGATCGCCGTCACACGACACGGCGGGAGTCGCGGCCTCTCGCGGGCTCAGTAGAGTGCCGTCGCCGTCGCTTCCTCGTCCACCGCGGGGGTGTCCGTCTCGGCCCATGCCGTGTCGAGCGCGAGCGGCGCGGACTCCTCGTCGCCGCGAGTGCCTCCGTGCGTATCGTTCGCCGCGGCCGGCGCCTCACTGGTCGGCGTCGTGCGGCTCGAACGGAGGTAGGCGGTCGTCCCCCACCGGAGGTCGTGCCCGATCGCATCCGCGTCGATGTCGACGCTCGTGCCGCTCTTGCCGTTGCTCTCCCAGTTGCGGATCCGCAGACGCCCGGTGACGATCACGCTGTCGCCGGAGCGCAGCGAGGCCTTCGCATGCTCGCCGAGCTGCCGATACGCGGCGACGGAGTACCAGTTCGTTCCGGAATCGACCCAGGCCTGGGCCGACTGATCGAATCGGCGATGGGTGCTCGCGAGACGGAAGTTCGTCACAGTGACGCCTCCGCCCGTCTGCGCCTGGTTGGGGTCGGTCGCCACCTTGCCGACGATCGTCACGGTATCCATCATCTCGTTCTCCTTCGCTCCCGAGTCTTCCGCTCGGCTCGCTCCAGACTGCGCCAGGCAGATGGCACAGCGGGACGCGGATCACGCGGTTGGTGGACGAACGGGAATCCCCGGTCAGCGTGCAGGAAGAGTGCCCCCGGCCGTCGATCCGAATGTCGGTGGTCGGTCATACGTTCGAGGTGAGAGGAGAACTCATGAACGACACACTGATCGCACCCACCACCGCACAGCCCTGGACGACGCCCCGCATCGCCTCGACGCGTGAACACCTGATCCGCGCCGCCGATCAGTTGTGGCGTGTGCAGGACAATGCGTCCGGTCGAGTCCTCGGCCACCTTCGCGTCGCCACCGATCCGCTCGGTCTGCGCTATCGCGCCGAGCGTCTCCACCTCGAGACCGGTGCGTTCCGACTGATCGGCGAGTTCTGGCGGGTCGACGACGCGGTATCCGCGCTGCGTTACTCGTGAACCGATGACGCAGTCGTGCCCCCGGCAGGATTCGAACCTGCGACCGGCGGATTAGAAGGCCGCTGCTCTTCCGCTGAGCTACGGAGGCGAATAGCACTACCGTACCGTGCTCGCGCTCCGATGTCGGAGCCGTCGATAGTATGACGGCATGGTATCTGCGTCGGAGAACGATCGTCTCGTATGGATCGACTGTGAGATGACGGGGCTCGATCTCTCGATCGATGAACTCGTCGAGATCGCCGTCGTCATCACGGACTTCGAACTCCAACCCGTCGATCCCGGATTCCAGATCGTGATCCGCCCGAGCGCCGCCTCGCTCGAGAACATGAACGACTTCGTGACCAAGATGCACGAGAAGTCGGGCCTGATCGAGGAGATCCCCCTCGGAGTGACGCTCGAAGAGGCTGAGGCGCAGACCCTCGCCTACATCCGTCGCTTCGTCCCCGTCGAGCGCAAGGCGCCCCTCGCCGGCAACACGATCGGCACCGATCGCATGTTCCTCGCGAAGTACATGCCGACAATCGATCAGTGGCTTCACTACCGCAACGTCGATGTGTCCAGCATCAAGGAGCTCTCGCGCCGGTGGTACCCGCGAGTCTTCTTCCAGGCTCCGTCCAAAGACGGCGGGCACCGCGCGCTCGCAGACATCCTCGAGTCCATCCGTGAGCTCCGCTACTACCGGGAGGCGGTGTTCGTCGACGAGCCCGGCCCCTCGAGCGACGACGCGAAGACCATCGCTCAGCGCACCGTGTCGGAGTTCACCCCAAACATGTAATAGACTCGTCTGGTTGCCTGCTCCGGTAGGCACATGGTGGGTATAGCTCAGCTGGTAGAGCGCTGGCTTGTGGTGCCGGATGTCGCGGGTTCGAGTCCCGTTACTCACCCCATACGAAAGGCCCGAGTCCCCGGATTCGGGCCTTTCGCTTTGCGGGATCTCGCTCCGAGTCGCGCCCCTAGACTGACGAGGTGTCACTCGCGGTCTGGTTCTCGCTTCTGACGGCATCCGTGGTGATCAGCTTCACCCCGGGCGCCGGCGCCATCAATACGATGTCGAACGCCCTCTCCCAAGGCTGGCGTCGATCGATCTGGGGCATCATCGGGCAGCAGCTCGCCCTCGTGGTGCACGTGGTCGTGGTGGCGGCGGGAGTCGGGCTGCTGGTCTCGCGGTCCGAACTGCTGTTCAACGGCATCCGTTACGCGGGCGCGGCCTACCTCGTCTACCTCGGCCTGCGCCTGATCCTGGCGAAGCCCACGGCTCCCGTCGCCGACGACGCACTCGACCTGGTCGATGCGCACGAGGGCCACTGGTCCATGATCCGTCGGGGTTTCTGGGTCAACCTGCTCAACCCCAAGGCGATCGTGTTCTTCCTCGCCTTCATCCCCCAGTTCATCCGCCTCGACGAACCCCAACTGCCTCAATACCTGATCCTCCTGGCCACGGTCATCGTCGTGGATGTCCTCGTGATGTGGGGCTTCTTCGCCGCAGCCGCCCGGCCGTTCCGACGCTTCACGCGCACGGCGAGGGGCCAGCGCACCCTCAACACCGTCTTCGGCGTCCTCTTCATCGCGGTCGCCGGGCTCCTCGTCTTCCTGCATTGATCCTGCGCGGCCCCTAGGCTGAACACGATGGAAATGGATGCCGCGACCTTCGAGACCCTCGTCGTCGACGAGCTCGATCGGCTGCCCGACGACATGGTCGACGGACTCGACAACGTCGTGTTCGTCGTCGAGGACCGCCCGGAGGACGGCAGCCTCGACCTCCTCGGCCTGTACGACGGTCTCGCCCTGACCGAGCGCACCCAGTACGGGATGGGCGAGCTCCCCGACCGGATCGTCGTCTACCGCGAACCCCACCTCGCCGTGTGCGAGGACGAGGAGGGGCTCCGCGACGAGCTCCACACCACGCTCGTGCACGAGATCGCGCATTTCTACGGCCTGGATGACGCCCAGCTCCACGATCTGGGGTGGGCATGAGCACGCCTGCGGTGGTCCCGGACGTCGTGGAGGACATCGATCTCCGCGCCGCGCCGCTCGAGCCCTGGCAGGTCGTCGTCTGGAACGATCCGGTCAACCTCATGAGCTACGTCGTACGGGTGTTCCGCACGTACTTCGGCTACTCGATCGATCGCGCGACGTCGCTGATGCTCGCCGTGCACCACGACGGGCACGCGATCGTCGCCACGGGGCCCCGCGAGACCATGGAGGTCCACGCTCAGGCCATGCACGAGTACGGCCTCTGGGCGACCGTGCGGAAGGCCCCGCAGTGAGCGCCGCTGCCGTCGAGATCACCCTCGTCACCCTCGAGGGCGTGCGACTGGACGAGGTCGTCGACGAGTACACGACGCTGCTGTCGTCCGCGGATGCGAACGACGAGGCCCTCGATCGTCTCGCACCGAACCCCTATCCCGACGATGAGCACGCGTCACGCGATTTCGCCGAGGCCACCCGAGACGATCTGCTCGAGCGCCGCCTCGCAGATGCCGACGTGGTGCGCCGCGCACTCGCCCCGTTCCAGTCCTTCCGTGCGTCGATGACCGACGACGACATGCTCCGCTCCCACACCCTCGAGGTCCCGCGCGGCGAGGTCGATGCGTGGTTGCGCACTCTGAACGCCATCCGCCTGGTCCTCGCCACCCGCCTCGGGATCATCGAGGACGACGACCACGACCCCGAGGATTCGCGTTTCGGGATCTACGACTGGATCGGGTACCGCCTCGAGCTCCTCATCGATGCGGAGATGGGCGACTGACGCGCCCGCGGGTCAGGGAATGTCGATGATCCGCGTCGCCAACGACCGGGGGTCGTCACGCGCGATGTGCGCGCGCTCCTGCGCCGCCCAACGATCCCAGTGCGGACGGTAGGTCTCGCCGTCGCGCGTCAGCGCCCTGCGCTTGCGCACCGGCTCCGCAGCCTCGAGCCACACCCGCACATCGCCCAGGGCTGCCGTGGCCGGTGTCAACAGTCCGCTGCCCTCGACGATCACTCCGAGCGCAGGATCCACCGCATGCGTCTCCGCCTCGGTAGCGCGTTCCCAATCCCAACGCTGCCATGCGCCGAGCTTCCCGCGCCCGTGCGGCCGGAGGATTCCCTCCAGCGCCCGCTCGACTCCCCCATCGAGGCCGTCCCATCCGGGGTAGAGCGAATCGAGGGCGATGACCTGCACACGACCGACGAGCGGCCACGCTTCCGCGACCCGCGCCGCGAGAGTGGACTTCCCCGCGCCGCTGCAGCCGTCGATGAGGACGACCGGGTTCGACGCGGCCAACGCGCGGAGATCGTCGCAGATCAGCCCCGCCGCGCGGGCGAGCGCCGCAGCGACAGGATCATCACTTCTTGAGGGCACGGATGATGCGTGAGAGAGCTCGGCCGGCGACCCAGACGAACGGCACCGCCACGACCAGCAGCGTGACGATGTTGGGCTCGAAACGCAGCCCCTCCTCGCGACGCACGTAGACGCCGACGGGAACGGAGACTCCGCCGCCGCCACCGCCTTCCGCGCCGTCGCCGCTTCCCCCGCCGAAGCCCGAGTAGGTGAAGGCGACGGGAGTGATGCTGACGCCGTCGACGTCCTGCGGCTCTCCGTATGCGCTCTTGACCCCGATGGACGCGGCCTGCTTTCCGAGTTCCAGTGCAATGTTCGGCATGGGACCACGCTAGTCGACCGCAAGGGATTGCGGAGCGTCAATCCACGCCGTGCGCCCGAGGATGCTGTGCAGCACCGCGCCCTTCGCCGCGCCCGATGTGTCGCGCGCGCGTGATGGTCGCAGTCCCGAAGCGAGCCACGGCATCGTCGACCGCTCCCTCGACCCGCCTCCAGTCCTCATCGTCGTCCCACAGCCCCATCCCACCGCCGCCCGCCGGCTGCAGCTTCTCGGCACGCACTCCGACGAGCCTGATCGGGTCACGACGGTCGATCTGCTCGAACAGCGCCTGGGCGGCCTCGCCGATGCGCTGTCCGACCGCGGTGGGTTCCGACAGCGTCTGAGAGCGGTTGACGGTGCGGAAGTCGTCGAAGCGGATCTTGATCGAGACCGTCGCCGCCTCCCACTGCGCGCGGCGAAGACGGGCGGCGACGCGGTCCGCGAGCCGCAACAGTTCCGCTCGGAGGAACGGACGATCGAGGATGTCGTGCTCGAACGTCTCCTCGTGTCCGATGCTCTTCTCCACACGCTCGGTGTCGACGGCTCGGGCGTCTTCTCCGCGGGCGAGCTGCGCCAGACGGGCGCTCAGCGCCGAGCCGACGGCGCGGTCGAGCATCTCCGGAGAGGACTCACGGATGTCGCCGATCGTCCGGATGCCGCGCGCCTCGAGCGCCTCCGCAGCCTTCGGGCCGACACCCCACATCGCACGTACCGGCCGCGGCGAGAGGAACTCGAGCGTGCGTGCCGCCGGAACGACGAGCATTCCATCGGGTTTCGCGATCGTCGACGCCATCTTCGCGACGTGCTTGGTCGCCGCGACGCCGACGCTGCACGTGATACCGACCTCGTCCGCCACGCGCTCGCGCACGAGCCGGGCGATCACCCCCGGGCTCCCCCACAACCGGCGCACGCCCCGCACATCGAGGAACGCCTCGTCGACGGACAGCGGCTCGACCAGCGGCGTGAACGACTCGAAGATCGCCATCACCTGTCGGGAGACCTCTTGATACCGGTGGAAGTGCGGCATCACGATCCGCGCCGAGGGGCAGAGCCTGATCGCCTGGGAGACCGGCATGGCCGAGCGCACCCCGTAACGACGGGCCTCGTACGACGCGCTCGAGACGACCGAACGCCCATCGGGCGCTCCGATGATGATCGGGAGCCCACGAAGACCCGGATCGTCGAGCACCTCGACCGCCGCGTAGAACGCATCCATGTCGACGTGCAGGATGCGCGTTCCCGTGTCGTCGGCTCCCGCCGACGACACCATGCGCCCTCTGCCGTCTCCGTGCCCCATGAGAACATTCTCCCTCGGACCACCGACACCGGCCCGAGGGAGAACAGGACCTACTGCGCGGCGCGCTCGAGGATCAGTTCGCGCACGCGCGCGGCGTCCGCCTGACCCTTCATCGCCTTCATGACCGCACCGATCACGGCACCGGCAGCCTGCACCTTGCCGTCCTTGATCTTCGCCAGCACGTCCGGCTGTGCGGCGAACGCATCGTCGATCGCCGCGATCAGCGCGCCGTCGTCCGAGACGACCGCGAGCCCACGGGCGTCGACGACCTCCTGCGGCGTTCCCTCGCCGGCGATGACGCCCTCGAGCACCTGACGGGCGAGCTTGTCCGTCAGCGTTCCCGCGTCGACCAGCTTCTGCAGGGCCGCGACGTTCTGCGGGCTCACCAGGGCAGCGGCATCCTTCTCCTGGGCGTTGGCGAGACGGGCGATCTCGCCGGTCCACCACTTACGAGCGGCCGCGGGCGCGGCCCCGGCCGCGATCGTCGCCTCGACCTCATCGAGGATGCCGCCGTTGCGCACGTCCTGGAACTCGAGATCGGTGAAGCCCCACTCGGTCATCAGACGACGACGCCGCGCGACGGGCTGCTCGGGCAGTGCCGCCCGCAGCTCCTCGATCAGTGCAGGGGCCGGCTCGACGGGGAGGAGATCCGGCTCCGGGAAGTAGCGGTAGTCATCGGCATCCGACTTCGGACGACCCGGAGACGTGGTTCCGGTGTCCTCGTGCCAGTGGCGGGTCTCCTGCGTGATGGATCCGCCGTCGGCGAGGATCTGCGCCTGGCGCTGGATCTCGTACCGCACCGCACGCTCGACCGAGCGCATGGAGTTGACGTTCTTGGTCTCCGTGCGGGTGCCGAGCTTCTCCTCGCCCCGGCGTCGCAGGGAGACGTTCGCGTCGCAGCGCAGGTTGCCCCGCTCGAGACGGGCCTCGGAGATGCCGAGTCCACGCACGATGTCGCGGATCGCAGCGACGTAGGCCTTGGCGACCTCGGGAGCGCGGTGCTCCGTGCCGGTGATGACCTTCGTCACGATCTCGACCAGCGGCACGCCCGCGCGGTTGTAGTCGACCAGCGAGTACTCCGCACCCTGGATACGACCGGTCGCGCCGCCCATGTGGGTCAGCTTGCCGGCGTCCTCCTCCATGTGCGCGCGCTCGATCGGGATCGTGATGAGCGTGCCGTCCTCGAGCTCGACCTCGACTGACCCCTCGTACGCGATCGGCTCGTCGTACTGCGAGATCTGATAGTTCTTCCCGAGGTCGGGGTAGAAGTAGTTCTTGCGCGCGAAACGGCTCGACTCCGCGATCGAGCAGCCCAGGGCGAGCCCGAGGCTGATCGACGACCGGATCGCCGTCTCGTTCACGACGGGCAGTGAGCCGGGGAGACCGAGGTCGACCGGCGCGATCAGCGTGTTCGGCTCCGCGGCGTGATACGCCTCGTTCGCCGGGTTCGGCGCGTCCGAGAACATCTTCGTGTTCGTGTTCAGCTCGACGTGCACCTCGAATCCGAGCACGGGCTCGAACAGTTCGAGGGCCTTGTCGAAGTCCATGAGCTTGGCGGCGGCCATCAGCGGTTCCCTCCTGCGAGCTGGGGTGCGCGGGTGAGCAGCGGGGCGCCCCACGAATCGACGAGGAGCGTTTCGAGTGCGGCTCCCACACGGTAGAGGCGGGCGTCCTCACGCGCCGGAGCGATGAACTGGATACCGACGGGGAGACCGTCGTCGTCCGCCAGGCCACTCGGGATCGAGATCCCCGGCACGCCCGCGAGGTTCACGGGAATCGTCGTGATGTCGTTGAGATACATCTGCAGCGGGTCGTCGATCTTCTCGCCGAGTTTGAACGCGGTCGTCGGCGCCGACGGCGTCGCGATCACGTCGACCTCCGCGAAGGCGGCGGCGAAGTCCTGCTGGATGAGCGTGCGCACCTTCTGGGCACTGCCGTAGTACGCGTCGTAGTATCCCGCCGACAGCGCGTAGGTGCCGAGGATGATGCGGCGCTTGACCTCGTCGCCGAAACCGGCGTCGCGCGTCGCCGACATGACGTCTTCGACGGTCGGGTTCCCGTCCGGGGTGACCCGCAGGCCGAAGCGCACCGAGTCGAACTTCGCGAGGTTGCTCGACGCCTCCGCGGGGAGGATCAGGTAGTACGCCGCCACACCGTATTCGAAGTGCGGTGCGCCGATCTCGACGATCTCGGCTCCCTGCGCCTCCATGAGCGCGAGCGAGGCCCGGAAGGATGCCGCGACACCCGGCTGGAAGCCACTGTCGGGCAGTTCGCGGATGACACCGACCTTGAGGCCCTTGAGCACGTCGCCGCGCGCGCCCTCGCGGGCGGCGTCGGCGAACGACGGCCAGGCGTCCTTCAGCGACGTCGAGTCCTTCGGGTCGTGACCGGCGATGACATCGTGCAGGAGTCCGGAGTCGAGGACGGTGCGCGAGACGGGACCGACCTGGTCGAGGCTGGACGCCAGGGCGATCGCCCCGTAGCGACTGACTCCGCCATAGGTCGGCTTCACGCCGACCGTGCCGGTCACGTGCGCGGGCTGGCGGATCGATCCGCCGGTGTCCGAGCCGAGGGCGATCGGGGCCTCGAAAGCGGCGACGGCTGCAGCCGACCCACCGCCGGAACCGCCCGGGATGCGCTCCAGGTCCCACGGGTTGTGGGTGGGGCCGTAAGCCGAGTGCTCGGTCGACGAGCCCATCGCGAACTCGTCCATGTTGGTCTTGCCGAGGGGCACGAGACCTGCGGCGCGCGAGCGCGCCACGACCGTCGCGTCGTACGGCGAACGGTATCCCTCGAGGATGCGCGAGCCGCTGGTGGTGGGCTGATCGGTCGTGACCAGCACGTCCTTGATCGCGAGCGGCACACCGGCGAGCGGACCCAGCTCCTCCCCCGCGGCGCGGCGCGCGTCGATGGCCGCAGCGGCCTCGAGCGCCCCCGCGTTGACGTGCAGGAAGGCGTGGACGTCGCCGTCCACGGCGGCGATGCGGTCGAGGTGCGCCTGCGTCGCCTCGACGCTCGACACCTCCCCGGCGGCGAGCTTCGCCGCGAGGTCGGAGGCGTCCAGGCGGATGATGTCGCTCACTGCTCTTCTCCCAGGATCGCGGTGACGCGGAAGCGGCCGTCGGCGGCATCCGGAGCGTTCTGCAGCACCTGCTCGTGCGTCAGCGTCTGCCCGACGACGTCGGGACGGAAGACGTTGCTCAGCGGGATCGGGTGGCTCGTCGCGACGACGTCGGCGGTCGCGACCTCCGACACCTTCGCGATGTTGTCGACGATCGCGTCGAGCTGGCCCGTGAGCCGCGACACCTCGTCGTCGTTCAGCTGGATGCGTGCGAGCACACCGAGATGGCGCACGAGTTCGGGGGTGATTTCAGACACGCCTGCAAGTCTAGTCAGCGGCTTCCTCCACAGCCGCCTCCGTGCGTTCGATCCCTCCCCCTATGCTGGGGCGCGTGAGTACGTTCCAGCCTCCTCGCCCGTGGGTCGCCAGCTACGCAGACGGCGTCCCGGAAGACCTCGCTCCCGTCTCGGGATCCCTGATCGACATCGTCGCCGAGTCGGTGCGGGACTATCCCGATGCGCCGGCTCTGCAGTTCTTCGGCCGCGAGACCACGTACGCCGAGTTGCAGGACGCGATCGACCGTGTCGCCGGCGGGCTCCGCGATCTCGGCGTGCGCGCGGGCGACCCGGTTGCGATCGTGCTGCCGAACTGCCCGCAGCACATCGTCGCGTTCTATGCCGTCCTGCGGCTCGGAGCGGTCGTCGTCGAGCACAATCCTCTGTACACGCCCCGCGAGCTGCGGAAGCAGTTCGAGGACCACGGCGCGAAGCATGCGATCGTCTGGAACAAGGTCGTCTCGACCGTGCAGGAGTTCCCGTCCGATCTCGCGGTGTCGACCCTCGTCTCGGTCGACGTGACCACGGCGATGCCGTTCCTCACCCGCGTCGCCCTGCGCCTTCCCGTGGCGAAGGCTCGGGAATCCCGCGCGGCGCTCACCACTCGCGTGCGTGGAACGGTGACCTGGGAGTCGCTCGTCTCCCACGACCCGATCCCCGAGTCGCATCCGCGCCCCTCGACGGACGACCTCGCCATCATCCAGTACACGTCCGGCACGACCGGCGCCCCCAAGGGCGCCGCGCTGACCCACCGCAACCTCCTGGCGAATGCCGCGCAGGCCAAGGCGTGGGTCCCGTCGATCCAGCGCGGCAAGGGATGCGTCGTCTACGCCGTCCTCCCGATGTTCCACGCCTACGGCCTCACGCTGTGCCTCACGTTCGCGATGTCGATGGGTGCGCGCCTCGTGCTCTTCCCCAAGTTCGATCCCGATCTCGTGCTCGACGCGATGAAGAAGCACCCCGCCACGTTCCTGCCCCTCGTGCCGCCGATCGCCGATCGCCTGCTCGCGGCGGCGAACCAGAAGGGCGTCTCGCTCGACGGCATCGAGGTCGCGATCTCCGGCGCCATGGCGCTGCCCCACGAGCTGGTCGTACCCTTCGAGGCGGCGACGCACGGTTTCCTCGTCGAGGGATACGGACTCAGCGAGTGCTCCCCCGTGCTCATGGCCAACCCCGTCGCCGACAACCGCGTGCCCGGCACCGTCGGTCTCCCGCTGCCCGGTACCGAATGCCGCGTGGTCGATCCCGAGAATCCGACGGTCGATGTCCCGGCCGGATCGGCGGGCGAGCTCGTCGTGCGCGGTCCGCAGGTCTTCTCGGGCTATTACGGCAAGCCGGAGGAGACGGATGCCGTCTTCGCCGACGGCTGGTATCGCACGGGTGACATCGTCACGATCGATGACGCCGGCTTCGTGCGGATCGTGGACCGCATCAAAGAGCTCATCATCACCGGCGGGTTCAACGTCGCCCCCACCGAGGTCGAGAACGCGCTGCGCCAGCATCCGCAGATCGTCGATGCCGCGGTCGTCGGCCTTCCGAGCGCGCACTCCGGCGAAGAGGTCGCCGCAGCGATCGTCGTCGACGGCGGTGTCGATGTCGACGTCGAAGCGATCCGCGAGTTCGTGCGGGGGATCCTCACCCCTTATAAGGTTCCGCGCCGGCTGTTCGTGGTCGACGAACTGCCGAAATCCCTCATCGGAAAGGTGCTCCGGCGGCAGGTCAAGGAGCGTCTTCTCGCACTCACCAGCGGTTCCTGAGGACGCCCTCACAGGCGCGCAACACCCTCGGGGCGCTACCCTTGGGAAGTGACCCCTGAAGATGCAGTGCTGACCGACGCCCCCGAGGACTCCCCCGCGACCCCCGGATTCGAGGATCTCGGCATCACCGGGCCCGTCCTCAAAGCCATCCGTGACCTCGGCTACGAGACCCCGTCGCCCATCCAGGCGGCCACCATCCCGACGCTCCTCGCGGGTCGCGACGTCGTCGGCATGGCGCAGACCGGCACGGGAAAGACCGCGGCCTTCGCGCTGCCCGTGCTCGAGCGTCTCGACGTCTCGCAGAAGACGCCGCAGGCCCTCGTGCTCGCCCCGACCCGCGAACTCGCGCTCCAGGTGTGCGAGGCATTCGAGTCGTACGCCTCGAAGATGAAGGGCGTCCACGTGCTGCCCGTCTACGGCGGCCAGGGCTACGGCGTCCAGTTGTCGGCTCTCCGCCGCGGCGTGCACGTGGTGGTCGGTACCCCCGGCCGCATCATGGACCACCTCGCCAAGGGCACGCTCGACCTCTCCGAGCTGCAGTACCTCGTGCTCGACGAGGCCGACGAGATGCTCAAGATGGGCTTCGCGGAAGACGTCGAGCAGATCCTCGCGCAGACGCCCGAAGAGAAGCAGGTCGCCCTCTTCTCCGCCACGATGCCGCCGCAGATCCGCCGTCTGGCGCAGAAGTACCTGCGCGATCCCGAAGAGATCAGCATCAAGTCGAAGACCGCGACCGGCACGAACATCACCCAGCGATACCTGGTCGTGTCCTATGCGCAGAAGGTCGATGCGCTGACCCGCATCCTCGAGGTCGAGAACTTCGACGGCATGATCGTCTTCGTCCGCACCAAGAACGAGACCGAGACGCTCGCCGAGAAGCTGCGTGCGCGCGGGTACTCGGCCGCGGCGATCAACGGCGACGTGCCGCAGGTGCAGCGTGAGCGCAGCGTCAACCAGCTCAAGGACGGCAAGCTCGACATCCTCGTCGCCACCGATGTCGCCGCGCGCGGCCTCGACGTCGAGCGCATCAGCCACGTCATCAACTTCGACATCCCGACCGACACGGAATCGTACGTGCACCGCATCGGTCGCACCGGCCGTGCCGGTCGCACCGGTGACGCGATCAGCTTCATCACTCCGCGTGAGCGCTACCTCCTCAAGCACATCGAGAAGGCGACGCGTCAGGAACCGACGCAGATGCAGCTCCCGACCACGGAAGACGTCAACACCACGCGCCTCACCCGGTTCGACGACGCGATCACCGCCGCTCTCGGAGACGCCGCCCGGATCGAGTCGTTCCGCGATGTGGTCGCCCACTACGTCCGCAACCACGACGTCCCCGAGGGTGATGTCGCCGCGGCCCTCGCGATCGTCGCGCAGGGGGACACTCCCCTGCTGCTCGACCCGGCGGACGACCCTCTCGCGAAGGCCGTCGCCGCCGACAACCGCCCGCCGCGCGAACGCAACGCGCGCGAGAGCCGCGAGCCCCGCACCGAGCGTCGCGGGCGTGGCGACTACGCCGCCTACCGCATCGAGGTCGGCCGGCGCCACCGTGTCGAGCCGCGACAGATCGTCGGCGCGCTGGCGAACGAGGGCGGCCTCGGACGCGACGACTTCGGGGCGATCAACATCCGCCCCGACTTCTCGATCGTCGAGCTTCCCGCGAACCTCGACCCGGCCGTTCTCGAGAAGCTGAGCAGCACACGCATCTCGGGCCAGCTCATCGAGATCAAGCCGGATCGTGGACCGGGTGCGCGACGCAGCGGGCCGCGTGAGGGCGGCGCTCGCTTCGACCGGCGCGACCGTGACGATCGTCCGCGCCGCAACGACGACAGCCGTCCGCCGCGTGGCGACCGCGAGGAGAAGCCGTTCCGCAAGCCGCGGCACAAGAACTGAGCGCTCGCGGCGGAGCTAGCCGGCCTCGCGCCGCGCGAGCTTCGCCGCGAGATCGACCAGCACCTCGGGTCGCGCCAGCAGAAGGCGCTGCTCGGGGTGACCGATCAACTGGTCGAGCAGCAGTTGAGCGCCGACGACCGTCGGGCGCCAGTACCCTCCGACGTGGTGGCGTCCGAGATCGAGGCGCTGCGCCTCTCCGCGGACGATGAGCTCCACCGAACCGTCATCCGGTCCGATACCGACATCCTCCTGCGCCGCCGCAGCGAGGATTCCCAGCCCGATCGTGCTTGCCAGCCCGGGTAACGGAATCCTGTCGTCGGAACGTCGAGCCGCACCGACGAGAGGTGCTCCCACGCGAACACCCGGCCTGCTCCGGCCCCGTGCCGGTGCACGACGACGTCTTCCGTGAGGCGGAGGTGGCCGCGCCCCGGGTCACCCACGACGAGCGCACCCTCGGCGACGATGAGCGGACCGTAACGCCTCATTCCGCGGAAGACACCTCGCCGAGCGCCTCGGGTCCCTCCGTCACCAGCAGGTGGAACTGCGCGGCGTCGAGGATGCGGATGCCGAGTTCCTCGGCCTTGCCGAGCTTGGATCCGGCCCCCGGTCCTGCGGCGACGAAGTCGGTCTTCTTCGAGACGCTCGAGGCCGCTTTTCCGCCGGCCTGGATGATCGCCTCCTGGGCGCCTTCACGCGTGTACCCGTCGAGCGACCCCGTGGCCACGATCGTGAGACCCTCGAGCACGCCTCCGGCCGAGACGGCGGCGCCGGGGCCGGGGTGTCCGGGAGTCGCCCATTGCACTCCCGCCGCCGCCCACTGATCGACGATCGCGACGTGCCAATCCACGTCGAACCATGCCAGAAGGGAGTCGGCGATGATCCCGCCCACTCCTTCGACGGCCGCCAGCTCCTCGCGAGACGCCCCACGGATCGCATCGAGCGAGCCGAACCACTGGGCCAGTGCGCGCGCCGCGACCGGTCCGACGTGACGGATGTTGAGCGAGACCAGCAGGCGCCAGAGTTCCTTGGTCTTCGCCTTCTCCAGCTCCGCCAGCAGCGTCACCGCTTGGGACGACGGTTGAGGACCTTCGACACCCGACTTCTTCTCGGCTGCCGTCGGGTTGCGACGGAACGGCGCACGGGTCTTGACGATGCCGTCGTCGTCCTGCTTGGGCAGGCCGGTCTCGGCGTCGCGCACGAACAGCTCGATCGGGACCAGCTGCTCCAACGACAGGTCGAACAGGCCGGCCTCGGTCACGAGCGGCGGCTCCGCCGGTGACGTCGGCTGAGTGAGCGCGGCCGCCGTCACCTCACCGAGCGCCTCGACATCGAGCGCACCACGCGAACCGATGTGCTCGACACGACCGCGCACCTGGGCGGGGCACGAGCGGGCGTTGGGGCAACGCAGATCGATGTCGCCCTCCTTCATCGCCCGCAACTCCGTGCCGCACTCGGGGCAGACCTCCGGCATCACGAACTCGCGCTCCGACCCGTCGCGACGCTCGACGACCGGGCCCAGCACCTCGGGGATCACGTCGCCGGCCTTGCGGAGCACGACCGTGTCTCCGATCAGCACGCCCTTCGCCTTGACCACGTCCTTATTGTGCAGCGTGGCCTGGCGCACGACGGAACCCGCCACCTGCGCCGGGGCCATCACCGCGAAGGGTGTGGCGCGCCCGGTACGCCCGACCGAGACGACGATGTCGAGCAGCTTCGTCTGCACCTCTTCGGGCGGGTACTTGTAGGCGATCGCCCACCGGGGCGCCCGGCTCGTCGCGCCGAGCTCATCGTGGAGTTCGAGTTCGTCGACCTTGACCACGATGCCGTCGAGCTCGTGTTCGATGTCGTGACGATGCTCGCCGAAGTACTCCACGAAGCCGGTGACCTCGTCGATGCTCGCGCAGACCTTCGTGTGCGGGCTCGTCGGGAGGCCCCAGGTCGAGAGGAGCTCGTACACCTCGCTCTGAGCCGCGACCGGCGGGTCCTGCCAGGCGCCGATGCCGTGCACGTAGAGAGCGAGGGATTCGATGCGCAGCAGTCCCGCCTCGAGCTCGAGGCCGTCCTTCTTGTCGATCTGCTGGCGCAGCCCGCCACTGGCGGCGTTGCGGGGGTTGGCGAACGACGGGAAACGACGAGCGGCCGCCGTACGCGCCTTCTCCTCGTCGAACGGGCGCTTCGTACCGGTGCGGGCCTCCCAGCGCGCGAGCGCATCGGAGTAGGCGCGTTCCCGGAAGGACGCCTGCGCCGCGTTGAGTCGCTCGAACGCGGCCACCGGGATGAAGACCTCGCCGCGCACCTCGACGATCGCGGGATGCCCTTCGCCGTCCAGGCGCTCGGGGATCTCCGGCAGCCGCAGCGCGTTCTCGGTCACGATCTCGCCGACCCGTCCGTCGCCGCGCGTGGCCGCGGAGGTGAGGACGCCGTTCTCGTAGCGGAGATTGATCGCGAGGCCGTCGATCTTCAGCTCGGTGAGCCACGCGACGTCACGACCGGCGGAGGCGCGGGTCTTCGCCGCCCACTCCCGGAGCTCGTCGAGGGAGAACACGTTGTCGAGGCTGAGCATGCGCTCGGCGTGCTCGATCGTCGCGAGCCCTGTCGTCTCGGCCGCGCCGACCATCTGCGTGGGCGAATCCTGACCCTGCAGCTCGGGATGCAGACGCTCGAGTTCTTCGAGCCGATGCATCCACCCGTCGTAGGTCGCGTCGTCGACCAGCGAGGTATCGCGACCGTAGTAGGCATCCTTCGCTTCGAGGATGCGAGTGGTCAGCTCCTCGGCCTCGGTGCGGGCGTCTTCGAGCGAGATGATGTCGGGCACCCGGCAAGTCTACGAGCGGGCACCGACATTCGGCGGTTCCGCTCAGGCGTCGACCGGAACCGCCGAGACCGTGCGGTCGATGGTGAACTGGCCGAGCACGCGCGTACCGACGTAGAGCACCGCGGTCTGTCCGGGGGCGACGCCGTCGAGCGGCACGACCGGCACCACCCTCACGCCGTCTGCATCGACGGAAGCGGTCGCCTCGACCGGCTCGGCATGGGCGCGGATCTGCACGTGGCAGTCGAAGTCGGATGCCGTCGGCGCTGCCCCCGCCCAGCTGAATCTCGCGCCCGAGATCTCGCGGATCGCGAGCGCCTCCTTGGGACCGACGACGACCGTGTTCGACACGGGACGGACCTCGAGCACGAAGCGCGGCTTGCCGTCGGCGGCCGGGATGCCGAGCTTCAGGCCTCTGCGCTGTCCGACCGTGTAGCCGTGCGCCCCCTCGTGCGACCCGACGACGGCTCCGCTGCGGTCGACGATCTCGCCGGTCGCGGTGCCGACCTTCTCGGCCAGCCAGCCGCGCGTGTCGCCGTCGGGGATGAAGCAGATGTCATGGCTGTCGGGCTTCTGCGCGACGCTCAGGCCGCGCTCCGCGGCCTCCGCGCGCACCAGAGCCTTGGACGGCGTCGTCCCCAGCGGGAAGTACGTGTGCGCGAGCTGCTCGGCCGTGAGCACTCCCAGCACATAGGACTGATCCTTCGCGTTGTCGGATGCGCGATGCAGCTCGAGCCCGCCCTCGCCTTCCACGAGTGTGGCGTAGTGCCCCGTGCAGACCGCATCGAAGCCCAGTTCGATCGCCCGCTCCAACAGGGCCGCGAACTTGATCTTCTCGTTGCAGCGCATGCACGGGTTGGGGGTGCGACCCGCCTGGTACTCCGAGATGAAGTCGTCGATCACGTCGTCGCGGAACCGCTCCGAGAAGTCCCACACGTAGAAGGGGATGCCGAGCCGGTCCGCCGCGCGGCGCGCGTCCATGGCGTCCTCGATCGTGCAACATCCGCGGCTGCCGGTGCGGAGAGTGCCACCGGCACGCGAGAGCGCGAGATGCACCCCCACGACCTCGTGGCCGGCCTCGACCGCGCGCGCCGCGGCAACGGCGGAGTCCACTCCGCCACTCATCGCCGCCAGGATTCGCATGGATCCAGTCTACGAGCGTGCGGCTGTGCCGGAGCCGGATGCGCGGAGATAGGCGTCTCCGATCACCTCCACGACGGCGGTGACGTCATCGTCCGTCGACGTTCGTCCCAGGCTGAACCGCAGGACGCTCCGCGCATCCTGCTCGCTCCGCCCCATCGCCCGCACCACGTGCGAGGGCTCCGCGACCCCCGCCTGACACGCGGACCCGGTCGAGGCGGCGACGCCCGCGGTGTCGAGCAGGAAGAGCAGGCTCTCCCCCACCGCCCCGGGAAAGAGGAGGTGCGCGTTTCCCGGCAGCCGATCGACCGGGTCGCCGAGCAGCACCGCCTCGGGCACCCGCGCTCGGATGCCCGCGACCAACCGGTCCCGCAGCGCGCCGAGTCGGATCGCTTCGGCGGGACGCTCACGCTCGGCGAGCTCGAGAGCCGTGGCGAAGGCGGCGGCGCCCGGGACGTCCTGGGTACCGGCGCGGAGGCCGCGCTGCTGCGCCCCGCCCCGGAGCAACGGAGCCATGCGCGCGGTCCGGGCGACGATCAGCGCACCGACGCCGACCGGCGCTCCGATCTTGTGCCCGGCGAGGCTGAGGGCCACGAGCCCGACCCCCGTTCCGGCGTCACCGCGGAGTCGCCGGAACGACAGCGGCAGATGGCCGAGCGCGGCGACGGCATCCAGGTGCAGGGGCACGCCGGCCTCCGCCGCGGTGGAGGCCAGCTCTGCGGCGGGGTTCACCGTGCCCGCTTCGTTGTTCGCGACCAATGCGGTGGCGAGGGCGGCTCCGGGGAGTGCCGCGGCGAAGCGCCCCGGATCGATGAGCGCCGTCGAGGTCAGGGCGACGGGGCGCACGACCGCCCCCTCGCTCTGGAGGGACTCCACGGTGTCCATGGTCGCGTGATGCTCACCGTCGGGCAGGACGATCGCGTCGCGTCCCTGAGCGCGGGCGCGCCAGCTCCCCTGGAGCGCGAGATTGATCGACTCGGTCCCGCCCGAGGTGAAGACGATCTCGATCGGGTCGGCGTCGAGCACCTCGGCCACACGTTCACGCGACTCCTCGAGGAGCCGACGGGCATCCTGTCCGGCGCCGTGCGTCGACGATGCATTGCCGATCGTCTCGCTCGCGGCGAGCCAGGCATCGCGCGCCTCCGGGCGCAGCGGAGTCGTCGCGGCGTGGTCGAGATAGTGCATCTCTCCACTCTCCCCCATTCCGACGTGCATCGGCGCACGGAACCCGGTTCTCACTGGTCCGACACCCGAGCACAGCACTCTAGGGTGTATTCATGCCCGAGACCCGAGTCTTCGCCGCGCCCGGCGGCACCACCCTCGACGATCTCGGCGTGCGTTTGCACGACGGGGTCGGCACCCTGCGCGTCTGGTCGCAGAATGCGTCCTCCGTCGAACTCGTGGTGTTCGACGCGACCGATCTCGACTGGGCGACCGACCAGGTCTCCCTCGAGCGCCTTCCGGGCGGGGTGTGGGAGGTCACGACACCGCTCCTCCAGCCCGGAACCCGGTACGCGATCCGCGTCGGTGGCCCGCACGGACCGGGCAATACGTTCAACCCCGAGACGCTGCTCCTCGATCCCTACTCCCGCGGACTCGCCCAGGGTGACGGGTACGAGGAATGGCGGTCGGTCGTGATCGTCGACGGTTTCGACTGGGGGGAATCCCGTAAGCCGCGTGTCCCGCTCGACCGCACGATCATCTACGAGGGCCACCTCAAGGGCCTCACCAAGCGACAGCCCGATGTGCCGCCCGCCCTCCACGGCACCTACGCCGGGCTCGCCCATCCGGCGATGATCGAGTACTTCCACACGCTCGGGATCACCTCGATCGAGCTCCTCCCCGTGCACGCGTTCGTCCCGGAGCCGCGCCTGCTGGAGCGCGGGCTCACGAACTACTGGGGCTACAACACGCTGAACTTCTTCACCCCGCACACCGCCTACGCCTCGGAGGATGCACGCAAGGAGGGACCCGAAGCGGTCCTCGCGGAGTTCAAGGGGATGGTCCGTCTGCTCCACGAAGCGGGGCTCGAAGTCATCCTCGACGTCGTGTACAACCACACGTCGGAAGAGGGCATCGGCGGCCCCCGCTCCAGCCTGCGCGGTCTCGACAACGCGAACTACTACCGTCAGGACGCGAGCGGCGCGTACATCGACACGACCGGTTGCGGCAACACCCTGAACACGTCGACGGATGCCGGTGCGCGCCTCGTGCTCGACTCCCTGCGCTACTGGGCGCAGGAGATGCAGATCGACGGGTTCCGCTTCGACCTCGCGACGTCGATCGCCCGCGACGCGGACCACACCTACTCCCCCGAGCATCCGCTCCTGACGGCCATCGCGAACGATCCGGTGCTGCGCGACACCAAACTGATCGCCGAGCCGTGGGACGTGGGGCTCGGCGGATGGCAGACCGGCAACTTCCCGGCCGGGTGGCACGAGTGGAACGACCGCTACCGCGACCGCGTCCGCAACTTCTGGCTGAGCGACATCGACTACGCGCGTCGGGCGTCGGCGCCGGTCGGCATCGGCGGATTCGCGACGCGGCTCGCCGGATCGTCGAACACGTTCGACGAGAAGCGCGGGCCGCTCGCGAGTGTCAACTTCGTCACCGCCCACGACGGCTTCACCCTGCACGATCTCGTCTCGTACGACGTCAAGCACAACGAGGCCAACGGCGAGCACAACCGCGACGGCGCGGACACGAACCGCGCCTTCAACCACGGTGTCGAGGGACCGACCGACGATGCCGCGATCCTCTCCGCCCGGCGCAAGGCGATGCGCAATCTCCTCGGCACGCTGCTGCTCTCGGCCGGTATCCCCATGCTCACCGCGGGCGATGAGGTCGGTCGCACGCAGCGGGGCAACAACAATGCCTACGCACAGGACTCCGCCCTCACGTGGCTGGCCTGGGACTACGAACCGTGGCAGCTCGACCTGCAGGCGCACGTCGCACGCCTGATCGAGCTGCGCTCGCAGAACCCCGCACTGCGCCCGAGCCGCTACGCGCGCCTCGGCGAGCACATCCCGAACGCCTCGGTGATGGACTGGTTCGACCAGAACGGCGAGACGATGGAGAGCGATCAGTGGACGGATCCGGGCAACCGCACGCTCCAGTACGTCGCGGCATCCACTCCGGATGCCGAGGACGCGAATCGCATCCTCCTGATCGTGCACGGCACCGAGTCCCCGATCGACGTACGGCTGCCGGAGGAGATCGAAGGCGCCACCCGCTTCGTGTCGCTCTGGTCCAGCGCCGACGAGCGTCCGTCGGACGACCGCGAGGTGTTCGCCCCCGGTGACGTTCTCCCCGTCGCCGGCACGTCGATGCGACTTTTCCTGGTCGAATGATGTCGGGTCGCGACGCGCTTGTCCACCCGGTATCGGAGGTCTGACCGGAGCGGTACATTCGGGATGTGGCTGCACGCGTCGGAAGTTCTCCCTCGGCTCTTCGGAGCCCCGCCCAGATCCCCCTGCGTCCCCGCGCGGACGAAACGATCACCGAAGGGGTGACCACCGGAAGACTCCCGCTCACGAACGTGCAGCCCTCCGTTCCCGGTGGATTCCCGCCCAAGGCGTTCGTCGGCGAGGTCGTCCCGTTCAGCGTGGTCTCGTTCCGTGAGGGTCACGACATCATCGGGGTCCATCTCCGGCTCACCGCACCGGACGGCGCCGAGAGCCTGCACCGACTCGCTCCCCGTCAGGACGGCACCGACACCTGGGCGGCGGAGATCGCGCTCGATGCCCAGGGATCGTGGACGTACCGTTTCGAGGCGTTCTCCGATGATTTCGCGACGTGGGCGCACGCCGCGGAGCTCAAGGTCGCCGCCGGGGTCGACGTCCCGGTGATGGCAGCGCTCGGTGCCGAGATCCTCCAGCGCGCGGCGGCGGAGCGCGATCGTCCGGCGGCGGAGCGCAAGCGGCTGACCGCAGCGGCGGCCTCCCTCGCCACCGGGGATGCCGCAACGACCTCGGCGCTGTCGACGGATGCCGACCTCGCACGCGCGTTCACCGATCGACCCGTCACCACCCTCCGTTCCGCGACGCCGGACCATCGGCTCGTGGTCGACCGCACCGCCGCCGGCGTCGCGTCCTGGTACGAGTTCTTCCCCCGCTCCGAAGGCGCCAAGCGCCTCAAGGACGGAACGGTGAAGAGCGGCACGTTCCGCAGCGCGACGAAGCGGCTGCCCGGTGTCGCGGCCATGGGCTTCGATGTGCTCTACCTCGTGCCGATCCATCCCATCGGTACGACGAATCGCAAGGGACGCAACAACACGCTGACCACCGAGCCCGGCGACCCGGGGTCGCCCTACGCGATCGGCGCGGCGGAGGGAGGGCACGACGCCATCCACCCCGAGCTCGGCACCGCCGCCGACTTCCGTGCATTCGTCCGCGCGGCGAAGAAGGAGGGACTCGAGGTCGCGCTCGATCTCGCCCTCCAGGCGTCTCCCGATCACCCGTGGGTCTCCGCGCACCCCGAATGGTTCACCACGCTGCCCGACGGCACGATCGCGTACGCCGAGAACCCGCCGAAGAAGTACCAGGACATCTACCCGCTGAACTTCGACAACGACCCGGCGGGCATCTACGCCGAGATGCTCCGGATCGTGCAGCACTGGGTCGCGCAGGGCGTGAAGATCTTCCGGGTCGACAATCCGCATACCAAGCCCCTGCAGTTCTGGGAGTGGCTCATCGCGACCGTGAACGCCCAGGACCCCGACGTGATCTTCCTGGCCGAGGCGTTCACCCGCCCCGCCGTCATGCGCGCGCTCGCCGCCGTGGGCTTCCAGCAGAGCTACAGCTACTTCACGTGGCGCAACACCAAGGCCGAGCTCGAGGAGTTCCTGACCTCGGTGTCGCACGAGACCAGCGACTACATGCGCCCCAACCTCTTCGTGAACACGCACGACATCCTCACCGAGTACCTGCAGTTCGGCGGGCGCGCGGCGTACCGGGTACGGGCCTGCATCGCCGCGACCGCCGCACCGCTGTGGGGCGTGTACGCCGGGTACGAGCTCCTCGAGAACGTCGCCCGTCCCGGGTCCGAGGAGAACATCGACAACGAGAAGTACGAGTTCAAGTTCCGCGACTGGGACGGCGCCGAAGCCCGCGGCGAGTCGCTGGCTCCGCTGTTGCGCCGACTGAACGAGATCCGCCGACAGCATCCCGCGCTGCGTCAGCTCCGCAACTTCGACGTGCACTGGAGCGACGACGACCACGTGCTGGTCTACAGCAAGCACCTGGATGCTGCTTTCACCGGAACCGGCTCCCCCGACACGCTGATCGTCGTCGCCAACGTCGACCCGCATTCCGTCCGCGAGACCACCGTGCACCTCGACACCTCGCGCTGGGGGGTCCCCCTCGGTGAGCAGTTCGAGGTCGAGGATCTGCTCACGGGAGCGGTGTGGACCTGGTCGGATCACAACTACGTGCGCCTCGACGCCTTCGCCGAGCCCGTGCACATCCTGAAGGTGAGGCACCGCCCATGACTTCCATCGACGACCTGACGGCATCCGCCGAGTGGCAGGCGGTGTCCTCGGGCACCCACCACGACCCGCACGCCGTCCTCGGCGCCCACCCGCACAAGGATGGCGCCGACCGCACCGTCACGGTGATCCGTGCGCGCCGACCGCTCGCCTCGTCGGTCGCCGCCGTCTTCGGCAACGGCCAGCGGCTCGACCTCGCCCACGTCGCTCACGGGATCTGGGAGGCGCAGCACGACGGCCCGCCCGTGCCCTACCGTCTCGCGACGGCCTATGGAGACGACGAGGAGACCGTAACCGGCGATCCCTATCGCCACACGCCCACCCTCGGCGACGTCGACATCCATCTGATCGCCGAGGGTCGGCACGAACGCCTCTGGCACGTGCTCGGGGCGCATCCCGGCGACGTCGACGGAGAGACGGGTGTCGCGTTCGCCGTGTGGGCGCCCAACGCCACGGCGGTACGCGTGATCGGCGACCACAACGGATGGAGCGGAGAATCCCACGCCATGCGCTCCATGGGCGCCAGCGGCGTCTGGGAGCTGTTCGTGCCCGACCTCGCGGTCGGCACCCGCTACAAGTACCAGATCCGTACGCGCTCCGGCGAGTGGATCCTCAAGGCCGACCCGATGGCGCAGTGGGCCGAGGTACCGCCGGACACGGCGTCGGTCGTCACGGCATCGTCGTATGTCTGGAGCGACGGTGCATGGATGACCCGACGCGCCGCCACGCATGCCGTCGCGCAGCCTCTCTCCGTCTACGAGGTCCACATCGGCTCCTGGCGGGGCGGTCTCGGGTATCGGGACCTCGCCGAGCCGTTGATCGAGCACGTGACGACGACGGGGTTCACCCACGTCGAGTTCATGCCGGTGGCCGAGCATCCGTTCGGCGGGTCCTGGGGCTATCAGGTGAGCGGCTACTACGCGCCCACCAGCCGGTTCGGGACGCCCGACGACCTGCGGTACCTCATCGATCGTCTGCACCAGGCGGGCATCGGCGTGATCATGGACTGGGTTCCGGGGCACTTCCCGAAGGACGCGTTCGCGCTGGCCCGCTTCGACGGCCAGCCCCTGTACGAGCATCCGGACCCGCGTCGTGGCGAGCACCAGGACTGGGGAACCCTCATCTTCGACTACGGCCGCCCCGAGGTGCGAGGATTCCTCGTGGCCAACGCGCTGTATTGGCTCGACGAGTTCCACGTAGACGGTCTCCGCGTCGACGCCGTCGCATCGATGCTCTACCTCGACTACTCGCGCAACGAGGGCGAGTGGGAGCCGAACATCCACGGAGGTCGCGAGAACCTCGAGGCCATCCGGTTCCTGCAGGAGGTCAACGCGACGTCGTATCGGCTGCACCCCGGGATCATGATGATCGCCGAGGAGTCGACGAGTTTCCCCGGAGTGACCGCACCGACCGACCATGCCGGTCTCGGATTCGGCTTCAAGTGGAACATGGGCTGGATGAACGACTCGCTCCAGTACATCGCCCGCGATCCGATGTACCGCGCGCACCACGAAGGCGAGATGACGTTCTCGTTCGTGTACGCCTTCGGCGAGAACTACCTGCTGCCCATCAGCCATGACGAGGTCGTCCACGGCAAGGGCAGCCTCGTGACCAAGATGCCCGGCGACCACTGGCACAAGCTCGCCAACGTGCGCGCCTACCTCGGCTACATGTGGGGCCACCCCGGCAAGAAGCTGCTCTTCATGGGCCAGGAGTTCGGTCAGCTCGCCGAATGGTCGGAGTCACGTGAGTTGGACTGGTGGCTGCTCGACCAGCCGTCCCATGCTCAGCTGCAGGACTTCGTCGCGTCTCTCAACGCGGCGTATCGCGTGCAGGCGCCGCTGTGGGCCCGCGACAGCGATGCCTCGTCGTTCTCACGTCTGGGAGCACCGAGCTGGGATCCGACCGTGATCGCGTTCGAGCGCCGCGACGGTCACGGCGGACGCGTCGTCGTGATCAGCAACTTCTCCGGCATCGAGCACGTCGGCTACCGCCTCGAACTCCCCCGTGAAGGCGTGTGGGAGGAGATCCTCAACACGGATGCCTCGGCGTTCGGAGGCCGCGGATCGGGCAATCTCGGTGTCGTCGTCGCGCACGTGGAGGACGGCGGTCCGGCGACGGCGACGATCACCCTCCCGGCGCTGTCGACGCTGTGGCTCCGGTACCAGACCGACCCCCACGTTCCGAGCGTCACCCGCGGCTAGGGCGACCCGAGCCGGAAGCGGTGATCAGAAGAGGAGCGAGGTCAGGCGGTTCCGCGCCGAGACGACGCGAGGGTCGCCGGCACCGATGAGTCCGAAGAGCTCGACGAGACGCTCGCGCACCGGTGTGCGCTCATCCGACGGTAGCTGTGCGAACAGATCGAGGAGGCGTCCGAAGGCATCGTCGACGTGCCCGCCCGCGAGATCGAGGTCGGCGACGTCGAACTGTGCCGAAATGTCGAGCGGTGCCGCCGCAGCGGCGGCACGAGCGGTCTGCAGATCAAGAGACTGCACGCGATCGAGCAACCGCACCTGCCCGAGCCCGGCGATCGCGTCCTCGTCGCGGGGGTTCTCCGCGAGCGCCTTCTCATACGCGACGATCGCGGCGGCGTAGTCACCCGCCTCGATCGCAGCGAAGGCCTCGGCGTGAAGCGGCGGCAGCGCGGGCTCCTCGGGAGCCGCAGCCTCCTCGCCGGCCGGCGCGCCGTCGACCGCGAGCGAACCGGTCACGCCGTTCTGCGCGGCGAGCTGCAGCAGCTGCGCGAAGACCGCGCGCACCTGCTCCTCGGGAACGGCGCCGTTGAACATCGGCACGGGCTGTCCGGCGATCAGGGCGACGACCATCGGGATGGACTGCGCACGGAAGCTCTGCGCCAGCTGCGGATTCGCATCGACATCGACCTTCGCCAGCAGCACACGCCCGCCCAGCTCGCGGGTGACCTTCTCGATGATGGGGCTGAGCTGCTTGCACGGCCCGCACCACTCTGCCCAGAGGTCGACGACGACCGGCACCGTGCGCGACAGCTCGAGCACCTGGCCGAACGTCTGGTCGGTCGCATCGATCACGAGATCGGCGAAGGGGGTACCCGCGGCGGGCGCCGCCGGGGCGCCGGGCGCGGGAGCGGCCGGCCGGTTGCGCAGGCTCGACAGATCGACGGCACCACGCAGCGCCGCAGGAGACAACTCGGTCACTTGATCACCTCTACGGAGACGAGATCCTGACGCGATGCCAGGAGTTTGATCTGCTCGGTGGATCCCTGCGCGGGGACCGAGAAGAAGAGCTGGAACTCATAGGTCGTCACGACGCCCTTCGCGGACTCCGAGACGCCGGTGAGAGCATTGGCCTTCGCATTGTCCCCGAAGCGGATGACGGCGTCGGCGGACGTCGGCTTCACCGTCTCGGCGTCGGTCAGCGTGATGCCGACGATCGCTCCGCTGTCGAGGGTCGTCATCGAGACGGCGGGGGTATCGGTCGGCGCCATGTCGAAACTGACCTCGGACGTCTCGGCCGCACCGTTGTCGATGAGGTTCTGGACCACCGTCTGCCGACTGTCGCGGATCGAGGTCGCGAGCTTCTGCGAGAGATCGTCGAAGAGCCCGTTGGAGCCGCTCTTCTCCCCCGTATCGACGACGTCCGCGAACGCGGCGGCGAGTTCGCCGGGAGCGATGCTGAGGAAGGCGGAGTCATCCGGGACCAGCGCGGTGCCGAGCCAGGCGGCGGCGACGTCCGGGAACACCGCGTCCGCCGACATCTCCGCGATGTTCGTCACCTTGTAGTTCGACCACGGATCCTGCTGCGTCATGGTGAGCAGCACGGGCGGGACGGTCTCGTCGTCCGCGCTCTTGGAGAGCAGGAGCGTCGTGCGGGGCCAGCGATCGGTCGCCTCGGGGAGCACGACCTCCACGTCGTCGGTGGGGATCGCGGCGGGAACGGGAGAATCGGGGATCGCGGTGCGCAGGGCGTAGTCCGTCGTGCGAGCCGTGAGCGCCGGTCCGTCAAGCCGCGTCTTGGCGAGATCGAGATCGCGGTTCGTGTCGGCTTCCACGAGTGTGGTGGAGATCTCGCCGAGGATGCGTTCGGCCTGGCCCTCGGTGACGGCGGGCGGCTTCTGGTTCTCGGGGGCGATCACCGTCGGAGTGGGCGACGGGGTCGCCTCGGGAGCGCCCAGTTGCGGCCACGAGTCGGACGAGCAACCGGCCGCGAGCACCGCGGTGAGCCCGAGGATCGGCACGACGAGGAGACGGCGACGCCGGCGAGCGGGATCTGCGGCCTTCATCGTCGACTTCCCCTCGGTCTGCTCGTCGGTCTTATCGTCAGCG
This sequence comes from Microbacterium sp. USHLN272, assembly GCF_037149655.1. NCBI lineage: Bacteria > Bacillati > Actinomycetota > Actinomycetes > Micrococcales > Microbacteriaceae > Microbacterium > Microbacterium sp. USHLN272. The sequence goes on from NZ_JBBCRA010000001.1 coordinate 600,579, forward strand.
GGCGCAGCGGGCTCATCGACGATCTCTGCGTCCTGGACGTCGTCGGTGGCCTGCGGCTTCGCCGGGGTCGCTTCGCTCGATATCGCCGCGCGTTCGGCCGCGGGCAGGGAAGCGAGGTCGATGGGCTCGGTCACCGGGAGTGGACCCGGGCCCTTGCGACGCGGACCACGACCGCGACGCTGATGACGGATGCCGAGCACGTAGAGGATCAGCCCCACCAGCAACAGCACACCGCCGCCTGCCATGAGCGGACCTGCGGCCGGGGTGGACGTGTCGAGCGGCCAGGACGCCACGATGTCGTCGGGCGCGTTCTCGGTCCCGTCGTAGGCGACGAGCACGCTGACTCCCTCGGGGAGACGGAGATTGTCGAGCGACAGCGAGTCGGTGTCGCTGAAGGAGTTCAGCCACAGGTCGGATCCGACGGGGTTGCGTCCGCTGTCTGCAGCGGGGTCGTCCTCGGCGGTCGGCTCCTCCGTCTCCGCGTCTCCCGAGTCGACCGCGTCATCCTCGGCCGCAGGCGCGGCGATGTGTTCGACCTGGAAGGATCCGTCGTCGTCGACGGTCACCTGGTTGTAGTCGGAGTCGGCGAGCCACGCCTCCATGTCGGCCGTGCGTCCGTAAGCGGAGAAGATGTCGCCGTCGCCGCTGATCAGCAGCGTCTGCGCGCCGGGGTGGGCACGCAGCACATCCCCGTCGAGCAGGATGAACGGCGCAGGCTCTTCGATCTGCACCTTCTCCTGCACCGAATCCGGCCCCATGAAGATGGTGCGCTGAGCGATGCCGGCACCGATCAGGGCCGCGGCCAGGACGAAGGCCACGACGGCCCATACGAAACGCACGAATAGTCTCCTCACGCATCCCGCACGATCGGCCGGGACGCAACACTCGACATTTCAGACTAGCGAAACCACCTGTGTGTTGCCCACAAGGGTGATTCCCCCGGTGTGGAACGGCACGTCGCGCGGGCTGCGCGTGGCACGATCGGTAGCCTGGCAGCACCCCGACACGAGGAGTCGAGATGAAGATCCACAACCCCTTCCGCACCGCCCTGGTGGCGACGCTCGGAGTGGGCCTCGGCATCCTCCTGATCGGAAGCCTGCAGAACCTCTCCACCGTCCTGCTGTACGTCGGCACCGCGCTGTTCCTCAGCCTCGGACTCGACCCGGTGGTCGCATTCCTCGAACGCCGCAAGCTCCCCCGCTGGCTGGCGGTGCTCGTCACCATCCTCGGAGTGCTGGGCGTCTTCGCGGGCATCGTCCTGATGGTGCTCCCCATCCTGATCGATCAGATCAGCCAGCTCGTCCGACGCATCACGCTGTTCCTGCAGAGCACCTACATCGGCGACGTGAAGGACTGGATCAGCGATGTCTTCCCGGGCCTGCAGCCCTCGTTCATCGACGATACGTTCACGCGTGCGACCGACTGGCTGCTCGAGAACTGGGGAACGATAACCGAGAGCGTGATCGTGGTCGGCACCTCGATCATCACCGGCCTGTTCGGCGCTTTCATCGTGCTGATCCTCACGGTGTACCTCACGGCATCCACTCCCTCACTCAAGCGCGCGGTCTACCAGCTCGCGCCGGCCTCGAAGCGGGAGCGCTTCATCGACCTGGCCGACCAGATCACCGACTCGGTCGGGTACTACGTCATGGGCCAGGTCTCGCTCGGCGTGATCAACGGCGTGCTGAGCGCGATCTTCCTCTCGATCATCCAGGCGCCCTTCCCTGCCGTACTCGCGGTCATCGCGTTCTTCTTCTCGCTCATCCCGCTCGTGGGCACGCTCACCGGCTCGACACTCATCGTGCTCATCTGCCTGATCCCGGGTCTCGGATCCCCCGCGACCGCGATCGCCGCCGGCATCTACTACCTGATCTACATGCAGATCGAGGCGTACGTGATCTCTCCGCGCATCATGAGCCGCGCCGTGTCGGTACCGGGTGCGGTCGTCGTGGTCGCCGCCCTCGCCGGCGGCAGCCTGCTCGGACTCCTCGGAGCGCTTATCGCGATCCCCGTCGCCGCGAGCATTCTGATTATCTACCGCCAGGTGCTCATCCCCCGCATGAACGAGCTCTGACGCCGCTCAGCGCGATGCCGGCCACTCTGTCGGCAGCGGGAGGGCCGCCGGGTGGACGGCGGCCACGATCTCGGTGAGCACACGGCGCGTCTGTGACTCCCCCACCCAGAGGTGCTTGCCGCCGTCGACGGCGATCAGCGTCGCATGCGGGATCGAGGCGAAGCGCTCACGCGCCTCCTCGGGCCGGAGGTAGTCGTCGAACTCGGGGACGAGGATCACGACCGGCCGATCGAACTGCGCCCACGCGGCGACCTCGGCGTCCGTCGCGCGATGCAGGGGCGGAGAGAGCAGGATGACGCCCGCGATGTCGTGATCCCGCCCGTATTTGAGTGCCAGCTCCGTACCGAACGACCATCCGAGCAGCCAGGGGCGCGGCAGCTCGCGCTCGTGGACGAACTCCATCGCGGCGGCCACATCGAACTGCTCCGCCGCTCCCCCGTCGAACGCCCCTTCGCTCGTGCCACGGGGCGACGTCGTCCCCCGCGTGTTGAACCGCAGGACGGCGAGGTTCGCGAGGGCAGGGAGGCGCGCCGCGGCCTTGCGCAGGATGTGCGAGTCCATGAACCCTCCCGCGGTGGGGAGCGGGTGCAGAGTCACGAGGGTCGCGACGGGGTCGGCCCCTTCGGGGAGCGCGAGTTCACCGACGAGCGTGAGGCCGTCGGCCGTACGCAGCTCGATGTCCTCCCGCTGCGCGGGCAGTTCGAGCGGTCCTCGGATCTCGATGGTCACGATTGCCTCCAACAGTGTGTGTGCCAGTGCCTGCGTGCGGCGAGGTCGGCGGCATCGCCGAGGACTCCATCGGCGCGCCAGGCGACGAGATGAGCGGTGCCCGGTTCGATCGTGCGAGAGCACCCGGGGCACACGTAGGACTTCTGGGCCTGCATCGCCGAGACGGGCTGCACGGTCCACTCCGCACCGCGACGGGTCTCGGTACGTTTCCACCCCGCGAGGAGGCGTTCGAAGGACTCGTCGGCCTCAGATCGCGAAGGAGGCCGCCTGCGGGAGCGGGGCATCGTGCCTGCTCACCACCAGTGGTTGTTGATCCAGAAGTTGTAGGCGCCGGCCCAACTGCCGTAGCGCCCGGTCGCGTAGCCGCTCGCCCAGCGCAGGTTGTCGACCGGGTCGTACCCGTTGCCCGGCACCTTGCTGCAGGGCAGAGCCTGCACGAGGCCGCAGGCACCCGAACTGCTGTTCGTGGCGTTCGGGTTCCACCCGCTCTCGCGCGAGACGACGTAATCGACGTAACCCCAGTCGGCTTCGGCGATTCCCGCGGCAGCCATCCAGTCCGCCGGCGCTCCGCCACCGGTGTAGAAGAGCGGGGCCGCGGGGGCCGTCCCTCCCGAGTTCGATTTGGAGGCCGTCGTCGGCGTGGGCGTGGGAGTCGGCTTCGGCGTCACGTAGACCTCGAAGGACCCGCGCTCGACCGGAGCGATCTCGGCACCTTCGACCGTCACCGTCAGATTCTGGGTGTCTTCGAGTGCGACGGAGTACGCGCTGTCCGGCGTCTCCTGCTCGGGCGGATCCGCGAGAGCGACGGCGGTCGGTGCGACCATCGCGGCCGCGAAACCGACGACCGCGAGCGATGCGAATGCCGCGACCACACCGCGACGACGCGACCATCGACGAGTACCACGATGCGCGGAATTCGCCGTCGCCACAGGTACCGGCGAGGCGTCACGTCGTGCAGGTGTCATGTCGTTTCGGGAGTTCACGATGGTCGACAGTCTACGCAAGACTGCCTGGGACGGCCATGAGAAGGTCAGCGGACGGCGAGGATCACGTCGATCGCCGCGTCGAGCAGGGCGTCCACCTGCTCCTCGCGATAACCGCCGCGCTGCATCCGGAAGGCCGCCGAACGCAGCTGTTCCGCGCTCAACGCGTCGCCGTCGCGAAGGTAGCGCACGATGCGCGTCGCCACGTGGTCGACCTCGTCGACGCGGTATCCGAAGGTGAGTGCACCCGTGCGGGCGAAGCGGTGCCGGCGCGGACGCGCGAGATGATCGAGGATCACCTGAGCCTCGTCGCGTGCCTGCTCGACCCAGACGCCCGCGCCCTCGGAACGCACGGCACGATCGCGCTCGCGCGCCGCGAAAGCGTCCTCGACACGGCTCAGCGCGGCGTCGACGTCACCGACCACGTAGCCGCCCTTCACGAGCGGGAACGAGGCTGTGCGGACATCCGCCGCACCGAGATCTCCCCCGTGCTCGAAGGCGGCGCGCGCCGAGGCGAGGAAGGTGTCGACGGCCGCAGGGTGATACCCCTTGGTGCGCCCCGTGGCGACGGCGAAGGCCGCACGGGAGGACTGCTGCTCTTCGGTCTTCTGGTCGTTCATGACAGCACCACCCAGGGAGAGAGGAGGAAGTAGAGGCAGAGGGCGGGGACCGTCGACGGCAGGATGCTGTCGAGCCGATCGAGCAGTCCGCCGTGGCCCGGAAGCCAGGAGCTCATGTCCTTGATCCCGAGATCGCGCTTGAGCATCGACTCACCGAGATCGCCCAGTGTCGCCGACAGCAGGATGGCGGCACCGAAGACGATCCCACCCCACCACGGGAGTTCGAGCAGGTACATCGCGAGCAACACACCCGCGGTCAGCGAGGCGACGACCGCACCGGCGAAACCCTCCCAGGTCTTCTTGGGGCTGATCCGTGGAGCCATCGGATGCCGCCCGAAGGCGAGGCCGGCGGCGTACGCGCCGGTGTCGGCCGCGACCGCAATGGCGATGAAGCCGAGCACCCACCACTGTCCGCCCTCCTGCCCGAGCAGGATCAGCGCGATGGCTGCGAGGAAGGGAACGTAGACCTGCACGAAGCCGCCGATGACGGCATCCGCGAGTACATCACCGTAGGTGCGCCCGTCCTGAGCGAACATCTGCGCGATGAGCCTCCAGACGATGACGAATGCCACGGCGAGGAACAGCACGATCCAGCACAGCCAGATATCCGCGAAATAGCCGGAGAGCACGAGCGCGCCGGCAGCCACCAGCTGCGGGACGACATCGATGCGGCGGCCGGATGCCCGGAGAGCCCGCGCGAGTTCGTAGACCCCGAGCAGCGCAGCCGCCAGGGCGAACGGAACGAAGAGCACCTTGATGAACAGGAGGGAACCGAGAAGAGCCGCACCGAACGCGAGGCCGATGAGGATCGCGAGCACGAGGTCACGACCCGTGCGCTGCTTGATCCGCTCGTTCGCCTGGTCGATCTGGTCTCGGGCATGCGAGACGTGACTGCCGAACTCGTCGCGCTTCGCCCGCCACTGTTCACGGATGGCATTGTGATCGGCCGTGTCGATCATGTCGGGGATCACCACGGCCGGCTCATCCGGGAGCGGGGGGCGGGGCGGGATGAGCGAGGCGTCGAAGGCGGGGAACGCCTCGTCCGCCAACGGGATGCCCGAGTCCGGCGTCGTCGCATCCCGCGCCTCGCGGCGGGTCAACGGCGCACCGTCCTCGGAATCTCGCGTGTCAGACATCCGTCCTCACACCTCGAGGAGTTCTGCCTCTTTGCGCTTGAGCGCGTCGTCGATGAGGTCGACGTGCTGGCGGGTGAGAGCATCGAGCTCCTTCTCGCCACGCGCGATCTCGTCTTCACCGACCTCGCTCTTGAGCGCATCGAGGTCGTCCTTCGCCTTGCGGCGGATGCCGCGGACGTGGACCTTCGCGTCCTCGCCCTTCGACTTGACGAGCTTGACGTACTCCTTGCGACGGTCGGCCGTCAGCTCCGGCATCGTCACGCGCACGAGATTGCCGTCGTTCGTCGGGTTCGCCCCGAGGTTCGGCATGTCGCGGATGGCCTGCTCGATCGCCTTGAGCGCCGACTTGTCGTACGGCGTGATGACGAGGGTGCGCGCCTCCTGGTTGACCATCGAGGCCAGCTGACCGATCGGGGTCGGCGTTCCGTAGTAGTCGACGAGGACCTTCTGGAAGAGCTGGGGGTTCGCGCGACCGGTGCGCACCGTGGAGAAGTCCTCCTTGGCAGCTTCGACCGCCCGGTCCATGCGGGTGGTGGTTTCAGCGAGGACGTCCGCGATCACGGTGACTCCTATCGTCGGGGTGTTCTGCAAATTCTATCGGGCGAAGCCTTCTCCGCCGCGTCACACACTCAGGTGGTGACCAGGGTGCCGATCGGCTCACCGAGAAGGGCGCGCGTCACGTTGCCCGCCGGCTCCATGCCGAAGACGCGCATGTTCATGTTGTTGTCCATGCACAGGCTGAAGGCGGTCGAATCGACGACCTTCAGTCCGCGTTGCAGCGCGTCGCTGTACGTGACCCGCTCGATGCGCTCGGCATCCGCGTGCTTGTTGGGGTCGGCCGTGTAGATGGCGTCGACGCCGTTCTTCGCGACGAGGACCTCCTCCGCCCCGATCTCGAGCGCGCGCTGAGCGGCGACCGTATCGGTGGAGAAGTACGGGAGGCCGGCACCGGCACCGAAGATGACGACGCGGCCCTTCTCGAGGTGACGCTCCGCCCGGCGCGGGATGTAGGGCTCGGCGACCTGGGTCATGGAGATCGCGGACTGCACACGCGTCGCCGCCCCGGCCTGCTCGAGGAAGTCCTGCAGCGCGAGTGCGTTCATCACGGTTCCGAGCATGCCCATGTAGTCGGCGCGCCCCCGGTCCATGCCGCGCTGGCTCAGCTCGGCGCCGCGGAAGAAGTTGCCCCCGCCCACGACGATGGCGACCTCGACGCGGTCGACGGCTGCGGCGATGTCGCGCGCGATCTGGCCGACGACATCCGGGTTGACACCCAGCTGACCGGCGCCGAATGCCTCTCCGGAGAGCTTGAGAAGGACGCGGCGGCGTCCGGTGCGTTCGGTCATGGGTGTTGTCCTCTCGTCCCGATTCAAGATAGTGCCTTCTGGGCATGAAGAAGGGGTTCGGATCTCACCGATCCGAACCCCTTCGACTCTGCTACGCGCCGACCTTGAAGCGCGCGAAGTCCGTCACAGTGATACCGGCGTCCTTCGCCACCTGGGCGACAGAGAGCTTGTTGTCCTTGGCGTAGTCCTGCTCCAGCAGGGCGACCTGCTTGATGAACGCGGAGACGCGGCCTTCGACGATCTTGGGGAGAGCCGCTTCGGGCTTTCCCTCGTTGCGCGAGATCTCGGTGACGATCTCCCGCTCCTTCTCGACGGCGTCAGCCGGAACGTCCTCGCGGGAGAGGTACGACGGGTTGGCGAACGAGATGTGCTGCGCGATGCTGCGAGCGGTGTCCGCGTCGTCGCCCGAGTAGGCGACGACGACACCGATCTGCGGCGGCAGGTCCTTGCTGGTGCGGTGCAGGTAGACCTCGACGTTGTCGCCGGCGATCGTACGCACACGACGCAGTTCGACCTTCTCGCCGATGATCGCAGCCTCTTCCGAGATCAGCTGCTCGACGGACTGACCCGCCGCGTCGGCGGCCAGGGCCGCCTCGACCGAGTCGGCCTTGACGGCTGCAGCGGCGTCGGCGACCTTGTCGGCCAGCGCGATGAAGCGGTCGTTCTTGGCGACGAAGTCGGTCTCGCACGCGAGCTCGATCAGCGTCACGGCACCGGCCTGCTCGCGAGCGACGACGAGTCCCTCGCTGGTCGAACGGTCAGCGCGCTTCGCGTTGCCCTTCGCACCCTTGAGACGCAGGATCTCGGTGGCCTTCTCGACGTCTCCGTCGGCCTCCTCGAGCGCCTTCTTGGTGTCGACCATTCCCGTACCGAGCTGCTCACGCAGCGCCTTGAGGTCAGCGATGGTGAAGTTGGCCATGTGTGGTGGCTCCTTGCTTCGTGATGTGTGTGGTGGTCGCGGGATTACTTGGCGTCTGCGGCCTCGGCGGCGGCGACCTCAGCGGTCTCCTCACCGGAGGCGGCGGCGATCGCCTCGTCGTGAGCCTCGGCACCGGCCGCGTCGGCAGCGGTCTCGTCGGCGGCGGGCGTCTCGACGACGGCGGCCTCGTCGGCCGCGGTCTCGACGGCAGCGGCGTCAGCGGACTCCTGGACCTCCTGGGCGGGAGTCTCGAGGAGCTCCTTCTCCCAGTCGGCGAGAGGCTCGGCGTCGCCCGTCTCCGGGTTGTGCTTCTGCTGCAGGCCCTCGGCAGCGGCGTCGGCGATGATGCGGGTCAGCAGCGAGACCGAGCGGATCGCGTCGTCGTTGCCGGGGATCGGGTACTGGAAGTCGTCAGGGTCGGCGTTCGTGTCGAGGATGCCAATCACGGGGATGCCGAGCTTCTTGGCCTCGTCGATGGCGAGGTGCTCGCGCTTGGCGTCGACGACCCAGATGGCCGACGGCGTCTTGGTGAGGTTGCGGATTCCACCGAGCGACTTGTGCAGCTTGTCGAGCTCGCGCTTCTTGAGCAGGAGCTCCTTCTTCGTGAAGCCGCTGTTCGCCGGGGTCTCGTAGTCGAGCTCCTCGAGCTCCTTCATGCGCGCGAGGCGCTTGGAGATCGTCTGGAAGTTCGTGAGGAGTCCACCGAGCCAGCGCTGGTTGACGAAGGGCTGACCGACGCGCGTGGCCTGCTCGGCGAGGATCTCCTGCGCCTGCTTCTTGGTGCCGACGAAGAGGATCGTGCCACCGTGGGCGACGGTCTCCTTGACGAAGTCGTAGGCCTTGTCGATGTAGCCGAGCGACTGCTGCAGGTCGATGATGTGGATGCCGCTGCGCTCGGTGAGGATGAAGCGCTTCACCTTCGGGTTCCACCGACGGGTCTGGTGTCCGAAGTGCACGCCGCTGTCGAGCAGCTGGCGGATGGTGACCACAGCCATGGTCGTCTCCTTGTTCTGGCGCGGTGCGCCGTTGAGGTTTTCGCCGATCGTTCGATCGGACTTCCTGGTGCCCGGCGCACACCCGCCTTCCGAGGAAGGACCTGTGGGAGTGGATGCCACGACCGGAGTCGCTCTGGGCACGCGTAGTCACCCCGATTTCGAGGTGCCCCTCCAGCATACAGGACAACGACCGCCTGTCCTGCTCTCCACGGGCGGCGACATCGCGCACTTCTCCCCCGCCTCCGGGCCTGTCGCGCGGACTCACGTCTCGTCGACCTGAACGACCCGCAGACTCTCGGCATGACCCCACCCGGACGTGTCTTCCTGATCGCCGCCCTCCTCATCGCGCTCGCACTCGGCGCGCACGATCCTGCGATCGCCGCCCTCGAGCCCGACCCCTCGGTCCGGTCCCACTCGTCGGAGGACGACGCCGCGTGGCGCTGGCCCCTCGACGGCCCGCGATCCGTGACGGCGCCGTACCGCGCTCCCGCTCACGCCTACGGGGCCGGCCACCGCGGGATCGACATCGCCGGCGTTCCGGGACAGGAGGTCCGTGCACCCGCGGACGGCGTCGTGGCCTTCCGGGGAACCGTCGTCGACCGTCCGCTACTCACGATCGACCACGGCGCCGGATACGTCTCGACCTTCGAGCCGCTCGCCTCTTCTCTGAATCCCGGCGACACCGTGGTGGCGGGAGACATCGTGGGGGTCGTCGCTCAGGGTGGGCACAGCGTGGTCGGCACCCTGCACGTGGGGGTGCGCCTCGACCGTGTCTACATCAATCCGCTCCTGCTCTTCGGCGCACCGGCCAGAGCGGTCCTTCTGCCGTGCTGCGACGGTTCGTGACGCCCGCTCAGGCGCGCGGGTGCGCGAGGCGGTAGGTGGCGGTCAGTCGCTCGGCGGAGACGTGCGTGTAGATCTGGGTGGTACCCAGGCTGGCGTGGCCGAGGATCTCCTGCACGGCGCGCAGGTCGGCGCCGCCGTCGAGGAGGTGCGTCGCCGCCGTATGCCGGAGTGCATGTGGACCGACCGTCTCCGACCCCACGAGAGGGCCGAGCACTTCTGCCACCAGCGAGTACACCGCACGCGGTCCGATTCGCCCGCCGCGGCTGCCGAGGAAGACGGCGGCACCGGAAGCATCGCTCCGGGCGACGAGCGCCGGCCGCGCGCGCCGCAGGTACGCGTTCAGCGCCTCCCGGGCGGGCACCCCGAAGGGCACGACTCGTTCCTTGGCGCCTTTGCCGAGCACGCGCGCGGTACGGCGATCGACGTCGAGATCGTCGATGTCCAGTCCGCAGAGTTCGGAGACACGGATGCCGGAGCCGTAGAGCGTCTCGAGGATCGCATGGTCGCGGAGAGCGAGCGGATCTCCGCCGGCGGTCGCGCGGCTGCGGTGCTGCTCGAGAAGCGAACTCATCGCGTCCTTCGAGGCCACGACCGGCAGGGTGCGACCGCGCTTCGGAGCGATCAGACGGAGACTCGGATCGTGCGCGATGATCTCGTGCTCGGTCGCCCAGGTGAAGAACGATCGCGCCGCCGCCGCGCGGCGCGCCAACGTCGAGCGTGCATCTCCGCGCTGGGTCGCTTTCCACAGCCAGTCTCGGAGCACGTCGAGATCTACGTCGCCGATCGTGATGTCTCCGGCCGACACTGTCAGGTCCCGCAGGTCGGAGCGATAGGCGCGCACCGTCGCCGCCGACAGCCGGCGCACCCGCTCGAGGTACTCCGTGAAGGCCTGGACGGCGGCGGCGAGCTGCATGGCTCCAGCATGCACCGGATGACGGTGCGAGAGATCGCACCTCGCCGCCTCGGCTCGATCAGCGGGTCGCCGCGCGCACCCACCCCGCATCCGATCGTGTCAGGATCCCCTCGAGGTCGAGCAGACCGAGTAACGCCCGCACCCGCTCGGGGGCGAGACCGCTACGCCGACAGATCTCCATGACGTCGAGCGGCGTCCGCGTTCCGAGAGCGTCGAGCAGACGGGTGCGATCCGGATCTTGGCGCCGCGAAGCCGACGCCTCCTGCGTGTCGTCGCCCCAGAGCTCGCGGACCTCCGCCGCGCAGGTCACACAGCGTGCGTCGTACTCACGGAGCAGGCGATGGCATCCCGCCGAGGCCGCCGAGGTAACCGGCCCCGGCACGGCTCCGAGGGGTCTCCCCAGCGCCGCCGCGTGACCCGCCGTGTTGAGGGAGCCGCTCCGCCATCCCGCCTCGACGACTACGGTCGCCTGGCCGAGTGCCGCGATCAGACGGTTTCGGGCCAGGAAGCGCCACTTGGTCGGTGCGGCTCCGCACGGCAACTCGCTGACGACCGCCCCCTGCCCGGCGATTCGGGAGAAGAGCTCCTGGTGTCCGGAGGGATACGCGCGGTCCACACCGCCGGCCAGGAACGCGATGGTCGCCCCTCGGACTCCGAGCGCCGCACGATGCGCGACGCCGTCGATGCCGTACGCCCCGCCCGAGACGACCGTCGCACCGCCCGCGGCGAGATCTCCGGCGATCTCGGCGGCGATGTGCTCGCCGTACCCGGTCGCCGCGCGAGCGCCGACGATGGCCACGCGCGGGGTCGCCCTCAGGAGTCGGGCGTCCCCGCGAACCCACAGCGCCGGTGGAGCGTGCGCCCCCAGGTCGTCCAGCGAATCCGGCCAGTCCGGGTCGCCGGGGATCACCAGGCGCGCACCGACCTGGCTCGCACCGTGCAAGGCATCGACCAACGCACGGGTCTGCGCACGCGGCCGCCAGCGGGCTCTCCCTTCCGCCAACGCGCGACGCGCCCGTGCGGAGCCGTCCACACGACCATCCGCCGGACTCGGCGCATCGAGGGCAAGCTCGAGGGCACCGGCGGCACCGAGTTCCCGGATCAGCGAGCCTGCGACGCCGTCGCCCGGTTCCGCGAGCACCGACCACGCCGCGCGGGCGATCGCCTCCGTCGATGCGCCCGTCTCACCTGCTCGGAGAGCGGACGCCGCATGAACGACCTCCCGGTCGTCGACCATCTCGTGGGTCACGGCGTCATCCCCCTCTTGAGGAGCAGCGCTCGACCGATCTCATCCTGTCGAGGACGCGCGAGTCCGGCGAGGTCGGCCATCGTCCACGCCAACCGCAACACCCTGTCGTACCCGCGCAGGGTCAGCGCTCCCCGTTCGAGTGCGCGATCGAGCGGCTGACGATCCGCGGAGTCCAAGCGGAACTCCCCCTGCCGGAGCCACGTCCCCGGGATGTCGGCGTTCCGCGACCACGGCGTCCCCGTCCACCTCGCGGCCGCACGACCCCGCGCATCGGCGACGCGTTGTCGAGCGGAGGCCGTCGAGAATTCGGAGCGGCCACCTGCGGTCGCGCGCGATGCGGCCACTCTCGAGACACGCAACTCGATGTCGACACGGTCGCGGAGAGGTCCCGAGAGCCGGGTCGCATATCGCCTGATCGCCTGCGCCGGGCAGGTGCATTCCGCGCCGCGCACGCCGTAATTGCCGCACGGACACGGATTCATCGCGAGCAGGAGTTGGAAGCGCGCGGGGAACCGTGCGGTGAACCCCGAGCGGATCACCTCGATCGCGCCGGATTCGAGCGGCTGGCGAAGCGCGTCCAGAGCCACCCTCGAGAACTCGGCCGCCTCGTCGAGGAACAGCACGCCGCGATGGGCGCGCACGATCGCGCCGGGACGCGCCACCCGCGATCCGCCGCCGACCAGCGCGGCGACGGATGCGCTGTGATGCGGTGCCTCGATCGGTGGAGTCCGGTCGAGGCACGCCACTCGATCACCCATCAGCGAGCGGATCGAGGCGACCTCGAGTGCTTCGCCTTCGGTGAGCGGTGGAAGGATTCCGGGGAGGCGTCGCGCGAGCATCGTCTTGCCGGCGCCAGGGGGACCGCTGAGGAGCATGTGGTGCCCGCCCGCTGCGGCGACCACGAGCGCCTCGACCGCCGACTCCTGCCCCACGATGTCCGCGAGGTCGAGCGACTCGCTCGGTTCCTCCTCCACGGCGGGCGGTTCTTCGACGGGCACCTCGGGGATCTCGACATCCGCCCCGTGCCAGACCGCCACCTCAGCGAGCGAGCGCGCCCCGCGGACCTCGATCCCGGTCACCAGTCGCGCTTCGGCGGCGTTGGCCTGGGGCACGATCACGCGCTCGAACCCTGCCCTCGCCGCCGCGAACACCGCGGGAAGCACTCCGGCCACCGGTCGAACGCGACCGTCGAGACCGAGCTCGCCGACGTGTACGGTGCCCCGGATCGATCGCGGGGAGATCGCATCCCCCGCAGCGAGTGTCGCGACGGCGACCGCGAGGTCGAAGCCCGATCCGTGCTTCGGCAGGCTGGCCGGCGAGAGATTCACCGTCATCCTTCGCCGCGGGAGGTCGAGTCCGGAGTTCTTGCATGCGTTGTGCACGCGCTGCACCGCCTCTCCGAGCGATTTGTCGGGCAGCCCGATGATCTTGAACTCCGGCGTCTGGTTCGAGAGGTCCGCCTCGACCTCGACCATGTGCCCGTCCACCCCTGTGATGGCGACCGCCCAGGTGCGTGTGGTGCTCATTCGAGGTCCGCCACGTGCTCGAGCGACCCGGATGACGGGTCGTCACCGACGATCCCCACCACATCGAGCCTGATCCGACGCCCCCGAGCATCCAGCGGGTGCGCGACGGCCCAGGCGTGGGCGAGCCCCCACATCCGCCGCTTCTTGCGCGCGTCGATCGCCTCGAACGGATGACCGTAGTCGATCGTCCGCCGCGTCTTCACCTCGACGAAGACGAGGTCCTCGCCCTGAAGAGCCACGATGTCGATCTCACCTTGCGCGCAACGCCAGTTGCGGTCCAGGAGTGTGTACCCGGCCCCGACGAGATGCCGTGCCGCCCGTTCTTCCCCGGCTCTACCGAGGTCATCCTTCGCTGCCATTCCGACAGCATGACGATCGTGGCGCCCGCGCGGCGGGGCGGTCTCCGAGCGTCCACCGCACGGCGGAAACCCGGCCCTCAGGCGTCAGTCGTGCAGGAGAGGTGCGCTTCTCCGACTCACTCGCCGTCGAGCGAGAGTTCCTGGGGAAGTTCGAACTCCCGGCGCTGCAGCTCCTCGACGTTGACGTCCTTGAAGGTCAGCACACGCACGGCCTTCACGAAGCGATCGGCGCGGTAGATGTCCCACACCCACACATCGCTCATCGAGATCTCGAAGTAGAAGTCGTGCTCCGTGTCGCGCCGCACGACGTTCACATCGTTCGCCAGGTAGAACCGACGCTCGGTCTCGACGACGTACTGGAACTGCGAGACCACGTCTCGGTACTCGCGGAACAGCGCGAGCTCGAGCTCGCGGTCGTAGTCGTCGAAGGCTTCCTCATCCATGGTGGTTCCATCCTAGGGTCGCAAGAGCCCGCGTGCGGCACCGCACCCGGCGCTCAGAACAGGGCGGGAGCATCGGCGATCGCCCATGACGCACGATGCAGCGGCGAGAGCCCGAGCGTGCGGATGGCCTCTCGATGCTCGGTGCTCGCATATCCCTTGTTGCGATCCCACTGGTACTGCGGGTAGTCGGCATGGAGCTCGGCCATGTGCGCGTCGCGCGCGACCTTCGCGATCACGGATGCGGCCGAGACGGAAGCGCAGTCCCGATCGCCTTTGATCACCGGACGCACGTCGAGCACGGAATGATGCACGGCCGAGAGATAGTCATGGTTCCCGTCGAGCAGCACGACCGCCCCCGCGGTCGATGTGCCCTGCGCGACGACCGCATCGACGGCACGGGAGGCGGCCAGACCCAGTGCCCGGATGATGCCGACCTCGTCGACCTCCCCGGCACTGGCCCATCCGACCGACGAGGCGCGTACCCACGCCGTCGCCCGCTCCGCGACATCGGGTCGACGTCGCTCGGTGACGAGCTTGGAGTCGCGGAGCCCCTCGGGCACACGACGTCGCGCTCCGGCGGCATCCATCACCGCCGCGCCCACCGCGACCGGGCCCGCGAGCGCTCCGCGACCGACCTCGTCGAGCGAGATGATCAGGGCGCTGTCTCCGAGGATGCGCCGCTCGAGCGTGAGGGTCGGGGAAACGACCGTCATTCTTCGTCCGGAACGCTGTCGAAGGCTTGGTGGTGTCCGTCGATCGCCCCGATCCGTCCGAACGGCCAGGTCGTCAGGAAGGCCTTCCCCACGACGTTCGACACCGGGACGAAGCCGCCGCTGGGAAGTTCCTGATGCGCTCGCGAGTCCCGCGACTGAGTGCGATTGTCGCCGAGCAGCCACAGCGAGTCCTCGGGCACGACGACGTCGAAAGGTTCGTTCGACGCCGCGGTGTTCCCTTCGGGAAGGTTCAGGTAGTCGAGCTCGTCGATCGGAGCACCATTGATCGTGATCTGTCCGAGCGCGTTGCAGCACACGACGTGATCGCCAGGGAGGCCGATGATGCGCTTGACGAGATGGTCCTGCGAATCGGAGGCGGAGATGCCGATGAAGGTCAGCACGCCGTCGATCGCCTGCATGAGCGGAGGGGATGCCGGCGGCTGCGGCTGGTCACCCAGCCATCCGCCCGGGTCCTGGAACACCACCACGTCACCGCGCTCGTATCCCGTCCATCGCGGCGTGAGCTCATCGACCAGGATGCGGTCGTTGACCATGAGCGTGCGCTCCATGGAGGCCGAGGGGATGTAGAACGAGCGGACGATGAAGGTCTTGACCACGAACGAGACGAGCGCGGCGATCAGGATGATGATCAGCACATCGCGCAGGAAGACCAGCAGTCCACGGCGCCGTCTCGTGCCCGTGGCGGGCGCGGCGGAGGGTTCAGAGGTCATCGGCATCCTTCGTCAGTCGTGCGTGCCATCGAGCGGCAGTATCAAGGTTCGCATATCGGGGACGAAACAAAGCACCCCAGGACATCGTGTCCTGGGGTGCTGTGGAGATGCGGCGACTCAGCGGTCGCGCTTCTCCTTGATCTTCGCCTTCTTGCCACGCAGCTGGCGCAGGTAGTAGAGCTTCGCGCGACGGACGTCACCGCGGGTGACGACCTCGATGTGGTCGATCACCGGCGAGTGCACCGGGAAGGTACGCTCGACGCCGACCTGGAAGCTGATCTTGCGGACCGTGAAGGTCTCGCGCACGCCGTCGCCCGAGCGGCCGATGACGACGCCCTGGAAGACCTGGATACGCGAGCGGCTGCCCTCGGTGATGTTGACGTGCACCTTGACGGTGTCACCGGGGAAGAAGTCCGGAATGTCCGAACGGAGGGAAGCCGCGTCTACGGCGTCGAGGATCTGCATGATCGTCTCTCTCTGCACTCGCCTCAGGTCGCATGCATGGTGGAAGGAACAAGAATGGGTGTGCACCGTACGGGGCCGAAGCATCCGCGGGTTCCCCTGAGGCAGAACCGGTCACGGCACAAACATCTATTCTGCCATGGATGACCGCAGCCGCCAAAACACGCGTCTCAGCCGAGCGGGTCCTTCTCCTGCACGATGATGACCTCGCGCGGGCGAGGCTCCGGTGATGCGTCATCGGATGCCGGGAACGAGGACCAGGCGATCGTCTCGCGGAACCGCGCCCCGCTCCCCTTCGCCTCGCTCCAGAGCTGCCACCCCTGCAACCAGACGAGTGCGAGGCCGACTATCACCGCGGCGGTCAGCAACCACGGGAAGACCCCGGGGATGAAGCATCCGACCGCGATCGTGAGACCGTGCCAGAGCGTGAACCCGGCCACGTCCCACCACGACACGGCACGGTCGGCGCGCACCGACGGACGCGAACGAGTGAGGAGGGTGAGGAGGAGCTGGCCCAGGAACACCGAGGGAATCGCGATGAACAGCACCCAGAGGATGGCCCATCCGCCCTGGAACACTCCCCATCCGACGAGGAGCCACAGGGGCAGGAGGAAGGCCGCCGGCAGGAGCCAGCGGAAAAACGCCCGTCGCAACCACATGCTCCGATGGTATGCCGGTGGGGGACGGCTCGCACGGCTGTTCGCTGTGAGCGCGGCGATGCCGCGTCCGCCCGGATCGGGGAGAATGGACGAGGACGAGAGGACTCCCCCGAATGATCGAACTGCGCACCCCTGCCGAGATCGACGAGATGCGTGCAGCCGGCCGCTTCGTCGCGGAGACGCTGGCCACGCTGCGCTCCGACACGAAGGTCGGGACCAACCTCCTCTCCATCGACCGTCGCGCCCATGACCTGATCCGTCAGCGCGGTGCCGAGTCCTGCTACATCGACTACCACCCGTCCTTCGGTGCGAGCCCGTTCGGGAAAGTCATCTGCACATCGGTGAACGACGCAGTGCTTCACGGGCTCCCCCACGACTACACGTTGCGTGACGGCGACCTCGTCTCGCTCGACTTCGCCGTATCCGTCGACGGATGGGTGGCCGACTCCGCCGTGTCGTTCGTGGTCGGCACCCCGCGCGACGAGGACCTCCGGCTGATCGAGACGACGGAGCGCGCACTGGATGCCGCCATCGCCGCGGCCGTCGTCGGCAACCGGATCGGCGACATCTCGGCATCCGTCGCAGCCGTCGCCCATGGCGAGGGGTACTCGATCAACACGGACTTCGGCGGGCACGGAGTGGGTCGCACGATGCACGGCGACCCCCACGTCGCGAACGACGGTCGCGCCGGACGCGGATTCCCGCTCCGCGACGGACTCGTGCTCGCACTCGAGCCCTGGTTCCTCGCGACGACCGACGAGCTGGTGACCGACCCCGACGGCTGGACTCTGCGCAGCGTCGACGGTTCGCGCGGCGCGCACTCGGAGCACACCGTCGCGATCACCGCGGACGGACCCATCGTGCTGACCGACCGATCGTTCCTCGGGGTCGACTGAGCGTCCTCGCGGTCACGCCGTCCGGCGGTACCTGTACACCTCGGTGAGCTGCGGGAGAACCAGCTCCGCCCGCCCACTCGTCTCGGGGGCGTCGTCGAGGACTGTTTCGATCGCCGCGAGCATCTCGGTCTTCGATCGGCGGTCGGCGACGAGGACACTGCTGATCGTGCCCCACCGACGCAGGTAGTCATCACGTGAGATGTTCTCGGACCACGTGATCACCGCATGCGAATCGAACTCGAAGCCGGGAAGATCCTCGACGGCACTCCCGGTCGTCTGATCGTCGGCGCCCACTGCCGGATGAGCGATGCGGTGAGCAGCACGGTCCCAGGTGCAGGCGGGATCGGAGTGGTTCCAGACCAGCCCCAGGACACCACCGGGCGCAAGAATGCGAGCGATCTCGGCACACGCCGCCTCGCGCTCGAACCAGTGGAACGCCTGCGCCACCGTGACCGCGTCGACGGAGGCGTCGGAGAGGGGGATGCTCTCGGCCGTGCCGAGATGCGCCGTCACATCGACCAGCTTCGCCCGCAGCACGTCGAGCATCGGTTCGGACGGCTCGACTGCCTGGACGGAGGTCGCGCGACCGATCAGAAGCTCGGTGAACTTGCCGGTTCCGGCACCGAGGTCCAGCACCGCCCCGACCCGCTCCGGCAGGATCAGGTCGGCGGCGGCATCCGGGAAGCCCGGTCGATAGCGGTCGTAGTCCGCTCCGATGGTCTGGAAGGAATCCGCGAGCGCGCGATCGATCATCCTCGGACGCTATCACCGAGAAGGAGGAGGTCTATCCGTCCCCGTCAGTCGGCGTCGTCGGCGAGCAGATCCGGTCGACGCGCTCGCGTGCGCTCGAACTGCTGATCACGGCGCCACTGCGCGATGCGCGCATGGTTCCCGCTGAGGAGCACCTCCGGAACGGCGCGCTCCCGCCAGACCGCCGGCTTCGTGTACGAGGGGTACTCCAGCAGGCCGTCCTCGTGCGATTCCTCGACCAGGCTCTCGGGATTGCCGACGACTCCCGGCACCAGGCGTCCGATGGCCTCGATCATCGCCATCGTCGCCACCTCGCCGCCGTTGAGCACGTAGTCGCCGAGACTGATCAGGCGGACTTCACCGAGCGCCGCGGCGTACTCGAAGACCCGCTCGTCGATGCCCTCGTACCGGCCGCAGCCGAAGACGATGTGCTCGCGCGTCGCGAGATCGCGCGCGGTGGCCTGCGTGAAGACCTCACCGGCCGGCGAAGGGAAGATGATCGTCGGACGTTCGGTGGCCGCGGCGACCTCGTCGAGCGCGAGCCCCCAGGGCTCCGGCTTCATCACCATTCCGGCACCCCCGCCGTACGGGGTGTCGTCGACGGTGCGGTGACGATCCGACGTCCAGTCTCGGAGGTCGTGGACGTTCAGGTCGAGGATGCCCGCATCGCGCGCCTTGCCGAGCAGGGAGAGCGTGAGACCGTCGAAGTACGACGGAAAGATGGAGAGGACGTCGATGCGCACGGGAGTGACCTCTCAGCGGCTACTCGGCCGCCGGGGAATCCTCGGCTGCGAGCGGTTCCTCGGCCGCCGCCGAGTCGTCGTCGGCATCCGGAAGCTCCTCGAAGAGCCCGGGCGGCGGGGTGACGATCACTCGACCGGCAGCCACGTCGACGGTCGGAACGATGGCCGAGACGAACGGCACCATGATCTCCTTCTCACCGGACTTGACGATGAGGAGATCCTGCGCCGGGAAATGCTCGATGCGCTGGACGCGTCCGACCACGGCGCCGTCACGGACGACATCGAGGCCCACGAGCTGGTGGTCGAACCACGCGTCGTCCTCGGTCTCGTCGACGTCCTGGTCGATCCAGAGGATGGCCCGCACGAGGCCTTCGGCGGCGGTGCGGTCGTCGACGTCGTCGAAGAAGGCGACCGGGTTGCCGTTCATCACCCGGTACTCGCGCACGGTAATCGTCTTGCCGTGCCACGGAGATGCCTCGGGCACCTGCAACGTGAACTCGGCTCCCGTGACGAAGCGACGCTCCGGGTTGTCGGTGTACAGCTCGAGCTTGAGCCCGCCCTTGAGGCCATGGGCCTTCACGAGGCGCCCCACCCGGAGCTGGTTCTTGCCCTGTGGGGTGTCCTGCGGCACCACGTCAGTCGTCCGCGACATCGACGCGCACGCGACGGCCGTCGGCCAGGGCGGCGACGAGCGTACGGAGTGCCTTGGCGGTGCGGCCGCCGCGCCCGATCACGCGTCCACGATCATCGGGGTGCACGCGCACCTCGAGGAGATCGCCTCGCGGCGACGTGGATGCGGTGATGCGCACATCCTCCGGGTGATCGACGATCCCCTTGACGATGTGTTCGAGCGCGGCGGCGAGCACGACGGATTACTCTGCGTCGGCGGCGGGAGCCTCGGCGGCCTCCGCGTCGGCGTCGGCGGCGGGAGCCTCCTCAGCGGGAGCCTCCACCTTCTTCTCCGCCTTGGGCTTGACGACGGACTTCTTCGAGGAGTCGACCTCGAAGGCGGCCTTCGGCTCGGCGACCTTGAGGGTCGACTTCGCGTCGGCGTCGCCCTTGAACTTGCCCCAGTCGCCCGTGATCTTGAGGATCGCGGCGACCTGCTCGGTCGGCTGCGCGCCGACGGAGAGCCAGTACTGCGCACGCTCGGAGTCGACCTCGATGAACGAGGGCTCCTCGGTGGGGTGGTACTTGCCGATCTCCTCGATCACGCGACCATCGCGCTTGGTGCGCGAGTCGGCGACGACGATGCGGTAGTACGGCGCACGGATCTTGCCCAGGCGCTTGAGACGAATCTTGACAGCCACGATTCTCCTGAATTGTGTGGAAGGAAACGAACTGGTCGCCTGGAGAGTGGGGTGCACATCCGGCGGAAGCTCAAAGAGGAGGACGGAAGCTGGATAGAGGGTCGAGCATGCCGTCCGACCTTCTATTCTGCCAGATGCCGAGCCCGGGCGCGAAACGTGAGGACTCCGGCTTTGCCGTGTCGCGTCGGCCGCGTGCCAGAATGTGCACGTGACGCTCGAGTTCGCCCCCTCAGCCCGCTCCACCGTCGGCTTGGAGTGGGAGATCATGCTCGCCGATCCGGCGTCCGGTGATCTGGCCGGACGAGCGCCCGAACTCCTCGCCGTGCTCGAGGAACAGAGCGCCAGCGAACGCCACACCGTCACCGGTGAGCTCCTCACCAACACGATCGAGGTCACGAGCGGCGTCGGCGAGTCCGTCGCCCACGCCGTCGACGACATCGCCCGGGCGATCTCCGCGGTGCGCGAGGCCACCGACCCGATCGGGATCGAGTTGCTGTCGGCCGGCAGCCACCCGTTCGCGCAGTGGTACGACCAGCAGGTCACCGATAAGACGCGGTACCACACGCTGATCGAGCGCACGCAGTGGTGGGGTCGCAACATGATGATCTGGGGCATTCACGTGCACGTCGGCGTCGATGACCATCGCAAGGTGTTCCCGATCGTCAACGCGCTCACCGCGTACCTCCCTCACCTGCAGGCACTCGCGGCTTCGAGTCCGTTCTGGGCCGGAGAGCGCACCGGGTACGCCTCCAATCGCGCGCTGGTGTTCCAGCAGCTGCCGACCGCCGGGCTCCCCTGGCCTCTGCACGATTGGGCGCAGTTCGAGTCGTACATGGACGACATGGTGCGCACCGGCGTGATGAAGGATGCCTCCGAGGTCCGGTGGGACATCCGCCCCGCACCCCGCTGGGGAACGATCGAGGTGCGCGCCTGCGACGGGATGTCGACGCTCCCCGAACTCGCCGCGGTAGCCTCGCTCGTGCAGGTCCTCGTCGAGCATTTCTCGCGAGAACTCGACGAGGGACGCCCGCTCCCCGCCCTGCCCTCCTGGTTCCACCGCGAGAACAA
The DNA here is from genome assembly GCF_037149655.1 of Microbacterium sp. USHLN272. NCBI lineage: Bacteria > Bacillati > Actinomycetota > Actinomycetes > Micrococcales > Microbacteriaceae > Microbacterium > Microbacterium sp. USHLN272. Next base: position 622,049 of record NZ_JBBCRA010000001.1, read on the forward strand.
ATGGCGCGCGGCCCGCTACGGACTCGACGCGCGGGTGATCGTCGACGACTCCGGCGCGCAGCGCGACGTGCGGGATCACCTCGCCGAGACCCTCGAGGAACTCGCGCCCGTGGCACGAGCGCTCGGATGCGAACGGGAGTTCGGCAGCGTCGGCACGATCCTGCGCGACGGAGCCAGTTATGCGCGGCAGGTGGCAGTGGCGGACGCCGCCGAGGGCGACCTCGGAGAGGTCGTGCAGCACCTCATCCGCGAGTTCCGCTCCGGCCCGGAGGCCTCGACGCACGAAGCCTGACCCTCAGTCCTCCGCCAGGCGGCGCGCCAGTCCCTCGTCGAGGACCACATCGGTGATCAGATCCGCGGCGATCGCCGCACGGACGCTGGCGAGCTTGGGGATGCCGGACACGACGCAGACCCGTCGGGGTACGCGTCGCAGGCGATCGAGTGTCGGGCCGGTCGCTCGCGCATTGAGACGGATGTCCTTCCAGGAGCCGTCGGCACGGAAGAAGACGGTCGCGACGTCTCCGATCGCATGGTCCTCGCGCAGGCTCCGATAGTCGTCGCGCCCGAGGTATCCGCCGACGTACACGCGGCTCGGCACCTCGGCCGCGGGCGATCCGAGGCTGAAGACCGCGATGTCCATTTTCGACTGCAGGTCGAGCACACGCCGTGTGCTCCGCTCCCGCCACATCGCCTCGCGCGTCGCCGGGTCGTCGAAGAACGCCGGCACCGGGAACTGCTGCACCTGCGCACCGAACGCGCTGCCGAAGCGCTGGAGGATGTCGCTCGAGTACTCGACACCGCTGGTCTGGGTGTTGCCCGCACCGTTCAACTGCACGAATGTCGTGTTGTGCGTCTCCTTCTGCGTGAGGCCGCGACTGACCGCACTGATGGTCGACCCCCACGCCACGCCGATGATCATGTTCGAGTCGACGAACTGCGACAGCAGTCGCCCCGCGGTCAACGCCACCCGTTCCAGGCGCTCGACCTCACTGACGATCTCGGGCATGGGAACGACGTGCGCCACGATGCGATGACGATCCCGGATCCGCTGCTCGAGCATGCCGAGCCGCTCGAGAGGCGAATTGATGCGGATGTCGACCAAACCGCTCTCCCGGGCATAGCTCAGAAGACGAGATACCGATGAGCGGGAGGTGCCGAGCTCGCGCGCGATGACCTCCATCGTCTTGTCCTGCATGTAGTAGAGCTGGGCCGCGGTGAGCGCGGCGACCAGCTTCCCGTCACGCGGATGTGCACTGTGATCAGCCAAGACCGCCTCCTTGCCCTCGATCCTTGCACATATGTGCACTGGGCTTGCGCGCAGCGGACGAGAGGTCGATGCTGGGGGCAAGCAAGGAAGCGAGCTCGAGAATGATCGAATCGACACACTCATCGGCCGAGCGCGACGACGTACGCGCGCTCCGCGAATCCGGACGTACGACGGTGCTGCTCATCGGCGGCGGCATCAACGGAATATCGACATTCCGTGACCTCGCCCTCCAGGGCGTCGACGTCGTCCTCGTCGAACGCGGCGATTTCGCCTCCGGGGCATCGTCGGCGTCCAGCCACATGATCCACGGCGGCATCCGCTATCTCGAGAACGGCGAATTCCGTCTCGTTCGCGAGTCGGTCGAGGAGCGCAACGGCCTTCTGCGCATCGCTCCGCACTACGTGAAGCCGCTGCAGACGACGATCCCGATCTACTCGACGTTCTCGGGCATCCTCTCGGCGCCCCTGCGCTTTCTCACGCACAAGAGCGGCAAGCCGCAGGAGCGCGGTGCGTTCCTCATCAAGATCGGTCTGACGATCTACGACACGTTCTCCCGTGACGGCGGTAGCGTGCCGCGCCACCGCTTCCTCGGCCGCAAGCGTTCGCTGGCCGAACTGCCCGCGCTCGACCCGAACATCAAGTACACCGCCACGTACTACGACGCGTCCATGCACGACCCGGAGCGCCTGGCCCTCGACGTCCTGCAGGACGGCCGTTCCGCGCACCCGGGCGCGCACGCGCTCAACTACGTCGAGGCGATCGCCCGCGACGGCGAGAACATCGTCCTCCGTGACCGCGAGAGCGGCACGGAGTTCCCGGTGAAGGCCGACGTGGTCGTCAACACCTCCGGCCCCTGGACCGACCTGACGAACGACGCCCTCGGCACCGACACGCGATTCATGGGCGGCACCAAGGGGTCGCACATCGTGCTCGACCACCCGGAGCTGCTCGCCGCCACGCGTGGACGCGAGATCTTCTTCGAGCACTCCGACGGTCGTATCGTGCTGATCTACCCGCTCAAGGGCAAGGTGCTCGTCGGAACGACCGACATCGACGCGGATCCCCGCGAGGTCGCCGTCTGCACCGAGGAGGAGGTCGACTACTTCTTCGACCTGATCCACCACGTCTTCCCGCAGATCGCGGTCGACCGTGAGCAGATCGTGTACCGGTTCTCCGGCATCCGTCCGCTCCCCCGTCACGAGGACACCGCACCCGGTTTCGTCTCGCGCGACTACCGCATCGAGGTCGACGAGAAGGGCGCCGTCCCGCTCGTGAGCCTGGTCGGCGGCAAGTGGACGACCTTCCGTGCGCTCGGCGAGTCGCTCTCCGACGTCGTGCTCGGCCTGCTGAACCGCACCCGCACGGTCTCGACCGCCGGCCGCGCCATCGGAGGCGGCCGCGACTTCCCGCGCACCGAGAAGGCGAAGCGCATCTGGATCCAGGAGAACCTCGCGGGCGCCGGAGACCGCGCCGAGAAGCTCCTCGCCCGCTACGGCACCCGCGCCGCCCAGGTCTGGGAGTACGTCGAGCAGGGAGCGGACGCCCCGCTCGCCGGCGGCGACCTCTCGACCCGGGAGCTCGAGTGGATGGTGCAGAACGAGCTCGTCGCGCGCCTGCAGGACGTCATCCTGCGTCGCACGAGCATCGCGTTCACCGGTCATGCCGATGCCGAGGTCCTCGATGAGATCGCCGACGCGCTCGTTCCCCTACTGGACTGGGACCGTTCGAGGCACGATGCTGAACTCGAACAGACCCGCCAGCTGCTGAACGAGCGGCACGGCCTCGACATCTCGTCCCGCACCCGCGGCTGACGAGACGGAACCGCCGCCTCCCCGCGGCGTAACCCAAGAAGTGTCACGGCAGGGATGACGTGACACGTAAGAAAGGTCAAAGAAGACATGCCTGATGTCAATCTCGGTCTCTATTTCCTGTCGGAGTTCGTCGGCACGGCGATGCTGGTCCTTCTCGGATGCGGTGTCGTCGCCAACGTCGCCCTCGCGAAGAACAAGGGCTTCGGCGGCGGCTTCCTGATGGTCAACTGGGGATGGGGCCTCGCGGTGTTCGCGGGTGTCATCGTCTCGGCGTACTCGGGTGCGATCCTCAACCCGGCCGTGGGTGTCGGCCTGGCGATCGCCGGCAAGATCACCTTCACGATGTTCCTCGTCGCCACCGCAGCAGAACTGCTCGGTGCGATCCTCGGTGCGATCGTCGTCTGGCTCGCCTACAAGCAGCACTTCGATGAGGAGCCGGAGGCCGCCAACAAGCTCGGCGTCTTCTCGACCGGCCCGGCGATCCGCTCCTACGGCTGGAACCTCGTCACGGAGATCATCGGTACGTTCGTCCTCGTGTTCGTGATCTTCGGATTCGCCGACTACGGCGACATCGAGGTCGGCGTGCCCGGAGGCCTCGGACCGCTCACCGCGCTGCCCGTCGCGCTGCTCGTGGTCGCCATCGGCGCCTCGCTCGGTGGACCGACCGGCTACGCGATCAACCCGGCCCGTGACCTCGGCCCCCGCATCGCCCACGCGATCCTCCCGATCAAGGGCAAGGGCTCGAGCGACTGGAGCTACTCGTGGGTGCCGGTCGTCGGACCGCTCATCGGTGGTGCGATCGCGGCCTTCGCCGCCCCCGCCCTGCTCGGCCTCGCAGCCTGACGCCACCCGAATCCCACTTCAAAGGAGAACACACCATGGCTGACTACATCCTCGCCATCGATCAGGGAACCACCTCCAGCCGCGCGATCATCTTCGACAAGAAGGGCAGCATCATCGCGACGGGCCAGAAGGAGCACGAGCAGATCCTGCCGAAGGCCGGCTGGGTGGAGCACGACGCCTCCGAGATCTGGCGCAACGTGCAGGAGGTCATCGGCCTCGCACTGAGCCGCGCCGACCTCACCCGTCACGACATCGCGGCGGTGGGCATCACCAACCAGCGCGAGACGGCCGTCGTCTGGGACAAGACGACCGGCAAGCCCGCCTACAACGCGATCGTCTGGCAGGACACGCGCACGCAGGACATCGTCGACCGCCTCGCGGCCGACGGCGGAGTCGAGCGCTTCAAGCCGATCGTCGGACTCCCGCTGGCGACGTACTTCTCGGGGACGAAGATCGCGTGGATCCTCGAGAACGTCGAGGGTGCGCGCGCGAAGGCGGAAGCCGGGGACCTCATCTTCGGCACCACCGACAGCTGGGTGCTGTGGAACCTCACCGGCGGCGTCGACGGCGGCGTGCACGTGACCGATGTCACGAACGCCTCGCGCACGATGTTCATGGACCTCGAGACGCTCGAGTGGCGCGACGACATCCTCGAGGCGTTCGGCGTGCCGCGCTCGATGATGCCGGAGATCCGCTCCTCCTCCGAGGTCTACGGTGCGGCGGAGGACTCCTCGCTGCTTCGCGAGACGCCGATCGCCGGCATCCTCGGCGACCAGCAGGCCGCGACGTTCGGACAGGCCGCCTTCCAGACAGGTGAGAGCAAGAACACCTACGGAACCGGCTGCTTCCTCATCTTCAACACCGGCGAGGAGATCGTCCACTCGAAGAACGGTCTGCTCACCACCGTCGGCTACAAGCTCGGCGACGCTCCGACGCACTACGCGCTCGAGGGTTCGATCGCCGTCACCGGGTCGCTGATCCAGTGGCTGCGCGACCAGCTCGGCATCATCTCCTCGGCCCCCGAGGTCGAGGAACTGGCCGACAAGGTCGAGGACAACGGCGGCGTGTACATCGTCCCGGCGTTCTCGGGCCTGTTCGCACCGTACTGGCGACCGGATGCGCGTGGCGCGATCGTGGGCCTCACCCGCTACGCGAACAAGAACCACATCGCGCGCGCCGCCCTGGAGGCCGTGGCCTTCCAGACCCGCGACGTGCTCGACGCGGTCAACGCGGACGCGGGCGTCGACCTCACGGAGCTCAAGGTCGACGGCGGTATGGTCGCCAATGACGCTCTGATGCAGTTCCAGGCCGATGTCCTGGGCGTGCCGGTCGTGCGGCCGGTCGTTGCGGAGACGACCGCCCTCGGCGCCGCCTACGCCGCCGGCCTCGCCGTCGGGTTCTGGAGCGGCCTGGACGAGCTCTCCTCCAACTGGCAGGAAGACCGTCGCTGGGAGCCCTCCATGGAGAGCGACGAGCGCGACCGCCAGCTGCGCCTGTGGCGCAAGGCCGTCACCAAGTCGATGGACTGGGTCGACGAGGACGTCAAGTAACGACCGATCACCGCGAGGGGCGGGTCCGGAGGGAACTCCGGGCCCGCCCCTTCGCCGTTGTCAGACGGATGCCTCCCCATCGAGCACCGTCAGCAACGCACGAGCGACACGCCGAGGCGAGGCGAGATCCCAGGCGACGTACTCCGCTCGCCTCGGGCCGTCGACGACCGGCACCGTGCTCACCCCGGCCATACCCGCGGGAACCGCCCCCGGAGTGAGGAGCGCGACCGCGAGTCCCTCGGCGACCAGGCCGAGCATGACTCCGGCCGTGTCGACTTCGAATGCGACGTCGCGATCGACGCCCGCCGCCCGGAAGGCGACGTCGCTCTGGGCTCGCCCCGACGTCCCGGCCGGGAAGTCCACGAAGACGTCCTCGGCGAGATCTCCGAGTCTCAGTCGGGTGCGCGCCGCGAGTCGGTGGGCACGCGGGAGCACCGCGACGTGATGATCGACGGCGATCTCCCGGTATCCGACACCGCGGGGCTCGGCGCCCGGTTGCAGCCCGAGAAGCGCGACATCCAGATCGCCGCGCCGGATCTTCGCGACGAGGTCATCGCTGTTGCCCATCTCCAGTTCGACCCGTACGGCGGGGTGTGCGGCTCGGAACGACGCGAGGAGGCGCGGAACGCGGACGGCGACGACCGTCGGGATGATTCCGATCCGAACGGTGCCGTCCAGCTGATCGGGCTCGGCGGCCACCGCATCGATGGCCTGCTGCGCAGAAGCGAGCGCGCTGCGCGCCGGTGGGAGGAAGGCCTCCCCCGCTTCGGTCATCCGGACACCGCGGCTCGACCGGATGAACAGTCGCTGACCCAGCTCCCGCTCGAGGGCGGCGATCTGGTGGCTCAGCGCGGACTGCGTGACGAAGCAACGCTCGGCGGCTCGGGTGAAGCTCCGCGTCGCGGCCACCTCGACGACGTAGCGCATCTGTTGAAGCTCCATCTGCACATGATCTCACGTCATGAACAGCATGCTCAGAATGCGTTGGATCCATGTTGGCTGCGTGTCCATGCTGAGAACATGAACCGTCTGCGCATCCTGCTCCTCACCGCCCTCGCACCGATGGCCTGGGGAACGACCTACCTCGTCACGACGGAGATGCTGCCGCCGGGGCATCCGCTCTTCGCCGGACTCCTGCGCTCCCTCCCCGCCGGGGTCCTCGCGATCCTGCTCTCGCGCAGGCTCCCCCGCGGCGCCTGGTGGGGAAAGGCGGTGGTGCTCGGCGCGCTCAACATCGGGGCGTTCTTCCCCCTGCTCTTCCTCGCCGCCGAGCGTCTTCCGGGAGGGGTGGCCGCCGCGGTCGCCGGCGCTCAACCGCTGATCGTGCTCGCGCTGGGTGCGCTCGTGCTGCACGAACGCATCCGTCCATTCTCCGCGGCTGCGGCACTGGGAGGCACGATGGGCGTCGCACTCATCGTCCTCGGGCCGTCGGCGGGGCTCGACGCGTGGGGAGTCCTCGCGGCGCTCGGAGGCGTGACGGCGACCGGCGCCGGAATGGTCCTGACGAAGCGCTGGGGACGGCCGAAGGGGGTCGGTCCCATCACTTACGCGGGGTGGCAGCTCGGCGCCGGAGGTCTCGTTCTCCTGCCCCTCACGCTCCTGATCGAGGGAACGCCCCCCGCGATCGACGCGACGGCCGCACTCGGCTACACGTGGCTCGCGACAGTGGGCGGCATCTTCGCCTACACCCTGTGGTTCGGCGGCATCCAGAAACTGCCGGTGATCGCGCCCGGACTGCTCGCGTTGCTCTCCCCGGTGGTGGCGACGCTCCTTGGCGTCGTCGTCGCCGGCGAGTCGTTCACCGTCATTCAGGGTGTCGGGATCGCCGTCGTCCTCGCCGCATTGGTCGGCGGGCAGTTCGCGGCGATGCCCGGGCGGGCCGTCAGCTCTTGCCGAACAGCTTCTGGATCTCGGCGAGATCGGCCTCGGTCGGCGCCTTCGCGCCGCCGCCCAGACCGAATCCCGAACCGGTCGGCTGCGCGGTAGCGACGGCTCCGGAGTTCTCGGCCGCACGCTTGGCCGGGTTGCCCGAGCGTGATCCGCTCGACGACTTGCCCTTCTTCCCGCGCTTGGACGATGCACCGGGGCGCCCCATTCCGGGAACCGGGCCCATGCCGGGGATGTTCGGGGTGCCGCCGCGGGCGACGGTCTTCATCATCTTCGCGGCCTGTTCGAAGCGGGCGACGAGCTGGTTCACGTCGGTGACCGTCATGCCCGAGCCCCGGGCGATGCGCAGGCGGCGCGAGCCGTTGAGCACCTTGGGATTGCGGCGCTCGCCCGGCGTCATCGACCGGATGATCGCTTCGGTGCGGTCGATCTCGCGCTCGTCGAAGTCGTCGAGCTGCTGCTTCATCTGGCCCATGCCGGGGAGCATCCCCAGCATCTTCTTCATCGAGCCCATCTTCTTCATCTGCTGAAGCTGCTCGAGGAAATCTTCGAGGGTGAACTGCTCGGTCGCGAGCTTCTCGGCGACCTTCATCGCCTCTTCTTCGTCGAACGCCTGCTGCGCCTGCTCGATCAGAGTGAGGATGTCACCGAGGTCGAGGATGCGGCTCGCCATGCGATCCGGGTAGAAGGGCTCGAGATCTTCGAGACGCTCACCCGTGGAGGCGAAGATGATCGGGCGACCGGTGATCGACGCGACCGAGAGCGCGGCTCCACCGCGCGCGTCGCCGTCGAGCTTCGAGAGCACGACACCGGTGAAATCGACGCCCTCCTGGAACGCCTTCGCCGTGTTCACGGCATCCTGACCGATCATCGCGTCGATCACGAACAGGACCTCATCGGGCTGGACCGCCGCGCGGATATCGGCCGCCTGCTTCATGAGCTCGGCGTCGACGCCGAGTCGTCCGGCGGTGTCGATGATCACGACGTCGTGCTGTTGGCGGCGCGCGTGCTCGACACCGTCCCGCGAGACCTTGACCGGGTCGCCGACGCCGTTGCCGGGCTCGGGGGCGTAGATGGTGGCGCCGGCCTGCTCGGCGACGACCTGCAGCTGGTTCACGGCGTTCGGGCGCTGGAGGTCCGCGGCGACGAGCAGAGGCGTGTGCCCCTCGCCCTCGAGCTGCTTGGCGAGCTTTCCGGCGAACGTCGTCTTTCCCGAGCCCTGGAGGCCGGCGAGCATGATGACGGTCGGAGCGGTCTTCGCGAACTGCAGACGACGCTGCTCTCCGCCGAGGATCTGCACCAGCTCCTCGTTGACGATCTGAACGACCTGCTGGGCGGGGTTCAGCGCCTTGTTGACCTCGTCTCCGAGCGCACGTTCGCGGACCTTCGCCGTGAAGTCCTTGACGACCGTGAGTGCGACGTCGGCGTCGAGGAGTGCGCGGCGGATCTCGCGCACGGTGCCGTCGACATCGCTCGCGGTGAGTTTTCCCTTCGTGCGCAGATTGCGGAAGGTCTCGGTGAGCCGATCGGAGAGCGTGCCAAACGTAGCCATGGTGCTCCGATTCTACGCGAGTCGACCGACGCGGATCGTCGGCTCGGCCCGGCTTCTCGAATCAGCGGGACCAGCGGAGGTCGCCGATGAGGTCGAGCGCATCGCGGAGCACGTTCTCGGGTGCCGCACGACCCGCCCCCTGCTCCGCCCAGACCCGGAGCGACGAGAGCACCGCGGCGGCGTGAGCCGCACCGAGGATATCGGCGCGGATCTCATCGATCCCCGAGGCGCGGGCGGCCTGTGCGATCGCCGCGGCCAGCCGCGCCTGGCGCACGCCCGCGTCGCGCGGAAGCTCGTCCTCGAGGCCCATCGCCGCGACGTTCCGCAGTGCGAGGGCCAGGGGGTCGGGGGCGAACTCCCGCACCGCTGCGAGCAGGATCAGGCGCACGTCCGCGTCGCTCGCGTCACGATCGAGGGCGTCGAGAGCATCGGATGCCTCAGCGATGCGAGCGTCGAGCCCCGACCAGAGCACGTCGCTCTTCGACGCGAAGTAGTTGAAGAAGCTCGACCGGCTCACCCCTGCCCGCTGAGTGATCTCGGCGATGGAGGTCGACTCGTACCCCTGCTCGAGGAAGAGTTCGCAGGCGGCCTCGGCGAGCGTCTCGCGAGACGACGCCTTCGGGCGTCCGGCACGACCGGTGGTCTTCATGCCTTCACGGTACCGCGCCGCGCCGATGCGTCGCGGCGCGCATCGAGAGGCGTATTGTTGGACGCGTTACAACAATGCGCTTTGACGGGAGATCGGATGCTGGACATCGTGACGGCCGGACTCGCTCCGGACCTCGTCCCTTACGCCGAGGGATGGGATCTTCAACGACGGATCCACACGGACGTGGTCGACGGCACCCGCCCCGACACGCTCATCCTGCTCGAGCACGAGGCCGTGTACACCGCCGGCAAGCGCACCGAGCCGCACGAACGCCCCGCGGACGGGACACCCGTGATCGATGTCGACCGCGGTGGGAAGATCACCTGGCACGGACCGGGGCAGCTCGTCGGATACCCCATCGTCCGACTCGAGGAGCCGCTCGACGTCGTCGCCCACGTGCGCCGCCTGGAGCGTCTGCTGATCGATGTCCTCGGACCGCTCGGCGTGGACGGCTACCAGGTCGAGGGCAGGAGCGGCGTCTGGGTGCGCCGCCCGCTGTCCGAGGACAAGGTCGCCGCGATCGGCGTGCGGGTGCAGCAGGGCGTGACGATGCACGGGTTCGCGCTCAACTGCGACAACTCCCTCGCAGGCTTCCGCGGCATCATCCCGTGCGGCATCACCGATGCCGGCGTCACCACCATCAGCGAGATCGTCGGGGCGGACGTCTCCCCCGCCGACATCCTCTCCTCCGTGATCCGCACCTTCGCCACCGAGTACTCAGGAGTCACCGCATGACCGCCGTCCCCGAGGGGCGCAAGCTCCTCCGCCTCGAAGTACGAAACGCCGAGACGCCGATCGAACGCAAGCCCGAATGGATCCGCACCAAGGCGAAGATGGGCCCGGAGTACACGGCCCTGCAGTCGCTCGTGAAGAGCGAGGACCTGCACACCGTGTGCCAGGAGGCCGGTTGCCCCAACATCTTCGAGTGCTGGGAGGACCGCGAGGCCACCTTCCTCATCGGGGGCTCGCAATGCACGCGCCGGTGCGACTTCTGCCAGATCGACACGGGCAAGCCCGCCGACTACGACACCGACGAGCCGCGTCGGGTCGCCGAGAGCGTGGTGCGGATGAACCTTCGCTACGCGACGGTGACCAGCGTCGCGCGTGACGATCTGCCGGACACGGGAGCCTGGCTCAACGCGGAGACCGTCCGCAAGATCCACGAGCTCAATCCGAACACCGGCGTCGAGCTGCTGGCCAACGAGCACAACGCCGATCCGGCGTTCCTGGGGCAGATCTTCGATGCGCGCCCCGAGGTCTTCGCGCACAACGTCGAGACCGTGCCGCGCATCTTCAAGCGCATCCGCCCGGCGTTCCGCTACGAGCGCTCGCTCGACGTGATCACACAGGCGCGAGACGCCGGCCTCATCACCAAGTCGAACCTCATCCTGGGCATGGGTGAGGAACCGGAGGAGGTCGTCCAGGCGCTCCAGGATCTGCACGACGCCGGGTGCGACATCATCACCATCACGCAGTACCTGCGCCCGTCGCCGCGTCACCTCCCGGTGGCGCGCTGGGTGAAGCCGGCGGAGTTCGTCGAGTTCAAGGACGAGGCCGAGCGCATCGGGTTCCTCGGTGTCCTGGCCGGGCCCCTCGTGCGTTCGTCGTACCGTGCGGGCCGCCTGTGGGCGCAGTCGATGGTGTCGAAGGGACGGGAGATCCCCGCGCACCTCGCCCACATCGCCGACAGCGCAGATCTGGGATTCGCCCAGGCGGTCTGAGCACAGACCGTCGCGTCAGTCGGCGCTCATCACCGACTGCACGCTGCCGTCGGAACCGAGGTTCACCAGGAGCACGTCGTCGGTGGTGGCGGCGTCGAGCGCGTACTCCAGCACCGCGAACGGCTCGGACCCGCCGTGCTCGTCGGCGAGGATCGTCATGCTCATGAGCCGGAGAGAACGGATGATGTCGACGGCGGCGTCGCCCGAGATGTCGACGAGGACATCAGGGAGGTCGTCACCGTAGGCCTCCTGCTGCTGCAGGATGTACTCAGTCACCTCGCTCGTGCGATCGTCGACCTCCGACAGCATCCCGCGACGTGCCGTGTCGTCGACGTTCTCGAGCCCGGCGATCAACGAGGCTGCGATGTCGAGCGCCTCGGACGACACATCGTCCTGATCGGGCGCGGTCAGGTCGACGGTGACGCTCTGGTCGCCGAGTTCGACCGTCTCCGACCAGAAGATCGATCCGTCCGGCCCTGAGGACAGGAGCCCGAAGTAGTCGTGTTCGATCGCCATACCGTTATGAAACCAGCCTCATGCTCGCGACGGTAGTCCCGTCGTCATCCGACAAGTGATTGCACGAACACGTGCGGGGTGAATCCGGTCAGGTCATCGATGCCCTCACCCTGACCGAGGAGCTTGACGGGGATGCCGGTGCGCTCCTGAACCGCCAGAACGAAACCGCCCTTGGCAGACCCGTCGAGCTTCGTGAGGACGAGTCCCGTGACCCCCGCGTGCTGCAGGAAGGACTCCGCCTGCATCACCCCGTTCTGCCCGGTCGTGGCGTCGAGCACCAGCAGCACCTCGCTGATCGGCGCCTGCTTCTCGACCACACGCCGGATCTTGCCGAGCTCGTCCATCAGGCCGCCCTTGGTGTGCAGTCGGCCCGCGGTGTCGATGATCGCGATCTCGATCCCCTCGCGCTGCGCGTACTCGACGGTCTGGAACGCCACCGATGCGGGGTCCTGGCCCTCCTGCTGAGGCCGCACGATCGCGGCGCCACCGCGCTGGGCCCAGGTGGCGAGCTGGTCGACGGCCGCCGCGCGGAAGGTGTCGGCGGCGCCCACGACGACACTGCGCTGGAATCCGCGCAGGAACTTCGTGAACTTCCCGATCGTGGTCGTCTTCCCGACGCCGTTCACGCCCACGACGAGCACCACGGCGGGGCGCTCGGTGAGCTTGAGCGTGGTGTCGAACTTCGCGAAGTGCTCCTCGAGCGTCTCGCGCAGCATCCGCTGGAGGTCCTTCGGGTCGGTCGTACGGAACCGTTCGACCTTCGCCCGGAGCTCCTCGACGATGCGCTCGCTGATGTCGGGACCGAAGTCCGCCGTGATCAGCGCCGTCTCGAGGTCGTCCCAGGTCGTCTCATCGATCGTGGGCTTGACGAACATGCCGCGCAGTGCGCGACCGAGGGACCAGGACTTCTCCGCCATCCCCCCAGCCTACGGGGCGGGAGGCCTCGCGGAGTCCGCCGCTGTTCCCCGGCGATTCGCTCGGAGGCCTCAGCTCGCCGCGGCCGCGCGATCGCCCACGCGCTGCCCGACCACCGCGGAGACGCCGTCCTGACGCATCGACACACCGTACAGCGCGTCGGCGATCTCCATCGTGCGCTTCTGATGCGTGATCACGAGCAGCTGCGAGGTCTCGCGCAGCTGCTCGAAGACCGTGAGAAGTCGGCCGAGGTTCGCATCGTCGAGCGCGGCCTCGACCTCGTCGAGGATGTAGAACGGGCTCGGACGCGCCTTGAAGATCGCCACGAGCAGAGCGACGGCTGCGAGTGAGCGCTCTCCGCCCGAGAGCAGGGAGAGCCGTTCGATCTTCTTCCCGACCGGGCGCACGGCGACCTCGATCCCGGTCGTGAGCATGTTGTCGGGGTCGGTGAGCGAGATGCTCCCCGTACCGCCGGGGAACAGCAGGGGGAAGACCTCGCCGAACGCCTCCTGGGTATCCGCGAACGCGCTCGCGAAGATGGTCTGCATCCGCTCGTCGAGGTCTGCGATGATCGTCATCAGGTCTTGACGGGTCTGCGTGAGATCCGCGAGCTGTTCGGTGAGGAACGCGTGACGCTGTTCCAGCGCGGCGAACTCCTCGAGCGCGAGCGGATTCACCCGGCCGAGTTGTGCGAGCTTGCGTTCGGCGTCTGCCAGGCGTCGCTGCTGGATGCGGCGGTCGAACGGAATGGTCAGGTCGACGTCGATCTCGTGGTCGTCCGAGACCTCGGCGACGTCGCGCGGAACGGGCTGATCGGGGCCGTACTCGGCGACGAGGATGTCTTCGTCGAGCGCGAGCTCGGAGGCGACGCGTTCGAGCAGCCCGGTCAGGTGGAGCTTCTTCTCGTGGATCTGCAGTTCGAGGCCGTGCACGCTCTCGGTGAGCCCGGCCAGGCGTTCCCGCAATGACGACTCCTGTGCCCGCAGTGCGGTGAGCTCCTGGTTCTGGGCCGCCCGAGCCGTCTCGGCCTCGGCCAGCGCCACGCGCGCCTCGGTGACCGAACGGTCGAGCGAGTCGAGGACGCGAGGGAGCTCCTCGGCGACACCGGCGGCCGCCTCGCGCTGCGCGCGGCGGATCACGGCACGGCGGGCAGCTTCGGCGGCGGCATCCCGCTCCTGCTCGCGCTGGCGCTCCAGGGCGGTCACCCGCGACTGCGCCGCACGCACACGTTCGCGAAGCGTCTCGATCTCGAGCCGCGCCCGTACCTCGCCCTCGCGTGCGGATTCCAACGCCTCCAGCAGACCGTCACGCGCCGAGGCATCGAGCACGGGACGGGGAGCGGAGACGGCATCGTCGAGCGCGGTCTTCGCGGACTCCGCCTTCGCCTCGGCATCCGCCACGGCCGATTGCGCCTGTGCGAGACCGGTCTCGAGTCGCTCGCACTCGGCGACCGCGGCTTCGTGACGCACCGTGATGCGGTTCACCTGTTCGGCGTGCGTGGCCAGCGCCGCGTCCAGCTCGCGCAGTGCACGCAGCGCGTCCTTCGACTGGCGCCGCGTCGTCTCGACGGCCTCGTTCGCGTCTTCCCGTGCCTCGCGGAGCGAATCCACGATCACCTGCACCTCGGCGAGCCGCTCTGTGGCGGCGTCGCGCTCGGCCGCGAGCTCGAGGCGCGAGCGTTCGCCTCCCGACCCGGTGCGCAGACTGTGGGCGGTGACGACGTCTCCGCCGACGGTGACGATCGTGGTCGACTCGTCGTCGAGTGCATCCAGTGCGGTGCGCGCAGCGCGAGCAGCATCGAGATCGTCGGCGATGAGGACGTGGGCGAGGATGCCGAGCACTCCCGCGGGCGCATCGACGGCCGAAACCGCCGGGGTCACTCCGGGCAACTGCGGGAGTTCGACCGAACGACGCGAGGTCTCGGCCGCGACGAAGTCGACCACTCCCCTCCGCTGGTCGGCCGCTTCGGCAGCCAGCGTGAACGCATCGGCCGCTGTATCGACGAGTACGCCCTCGGCGAGGGGACCGAGCACGGCAGCCACCGCGGCTTCGAAGCCCGATCGGACCTGCACCGCGTCGCCGACGAGACCCCGGATCCCCGGGCCACCCGCCTTCACGATCTCGGCGGAACCACCCGAGAGCGCCAGCGCGCTCCCGAGCGCCGCCGCCTTGGCCGTCAACGAGTCGACCTCGCGCTCGGCGGCGTGCAGCCGTTCGCGCAGAGTCTCGCGCTCAGCCTCCGCCGCGGTCGCCGCGCGCTGCGCACTCTCGTACGCCGCGGAGTAATCGGCCGCAGAACCTTCGGGCGCCTCGGCATCCTCGATCGCCTCGAGCGCCTCCGACGCCTCTCGCCGCCGCTCGTTCGCGGCCTCGAGCGCGTTCTCCTGGCGGAGCACCGCGCCGCGCACGGCGGCAAGCGCGGAGGCGGCCGCATCGGCGGTGCCGCGCAGCTCCGAGAGACGCATGTCGTACTCCGACACCAGAGCGCTCTGCTCCGCGATGTCGACGTCGAGCGTGTCGAGTTCGGCGCGGGCGTTCAGGACTTCCCGACTGGCCGCGACCGCCGCGTCCTGGGCGTCGCCCAGACCGGCCGAGATCTCGGTGATGTCGTCCTTGGCCTCGTCGATCGTCGCCTGCGTCACGGTGACCGCGGTGACCGCGGCATCGTCGTCCTCGGTGCCGAGGAGGGCGAGTCGCTGATTGGCGAGCGTGTAGAGACCGCGCATGCGCTCCTGCACCTGCTCCAGCCCGAACGCGACGCTGCGCGCCTGATCGACGGCGACGGAGTTCTGATCCTGTTCGAGCCGGTGGATGCTGGCCCGCACGGTCTCGGCCTGGTCCGAGAGCACGAGGCGCTCGGTGTGTCGTTCCTTCTCCGTGCGCGTGTGGTCGGCCAGCGCCGTGCGAAGGGCCACGACGTCGTCGGCGAAGATTCGTGCCTTCGCATCGCGCACGACGGCAGCGATCGACTGCGCCTCGCGGGCGATCTCGGCCTGACGACCGAGCGGCTTGAGTTGGCGACGGATCTCCCCCGCGAGATCGCTCAGACGCGTCAGGTTCGTCTCCATCGCGTCGAGCTTGCGGACCGTCTTCTCCTTGCGTCGACGGTGCTTGAGAATGCCGGCGGCTTCTTCGATGAAGCCGCGCCGATCTTCGGGCGACGCCTGCAGAACGGTATCGAGACGCCCTTGCCCGACGATCACGTGCATCTCACGACCGAGGCCGGAATCGCTGAGCAGCTCCTGCAGATCCAGGAGCCGGCAGCTGTCGCCGTTGATGGCGTACTCGCTCGATCCGTTGCGGAAGAGCGTTCGGCTGATCGTCACCTCGGCGTACTCGATCGGGAGCGCACCGTCGCTGTTGTCGATCGTCAGCTGAACCTCGGCACGACCCAGCGGGCCGCGCGTCGACGTGCCCGCGAAGATGACGTCCTCCATCTTGCCGCCGCGGAGGGTCTTCGCGCCCTGCTCCCCCATCACCCAGGCGAGAGCGTCGACGACGTTCGACTTACCGGAGCCGTTCGGTCCCACGATGCACGTCACACCGGGTTCGAAGACGAAGCTCGTCGGTTGCGCGAACGACTTGAAGCCCTTAAGGGTCAGGCTCTTCAGATGCATCGGGGCACCGATCGTTCGGGGAGAATCACGCCCATACGTTACCGGAAACGCGGGATTCGGCCGGGAGACCGCGCGGGAAGCACCGGAGACCGACACGCGCGACACGCCGTGAAACTGGGAAAATGCTTGACTCGGCGCCCGAACGTTCGTTAGCTTGGGCCACCGACACCTCAAGAAGGGAGGTTACCGATGATGAACATTCAGCTCTCCGCACAGACCAACGGTCTGGTCGCGCACGCTTCCACTGCGCCGCGCCTTGCGTACTCGGTAACCGACCTCGGCGTCGACGGCAACGCTGTCTCCTAGAACAGCACCCGCCCTCGACTGATCCCCTCGGGGATCCGTCCGCGTCGATCGCCCTGTGCGCCACCGCCGCCGATCGTCATCGATCCGCGGCTCACGCCTCTCGGCATCCGCTCTCCGCGCCCTCTGCGCATCCGTCCGTCCGGCCGTCCGGCCGTCGACGCCGCGTCTCCGCGTTTCTGCACACCCCTTTCGAAGGAAACCACCG
Organism: Microbacterium sp. USHLN272; assembly: GCF_037149655.1. Classification (NCBI taxonomy): domain Bacteria; kingdom Bacillati; phylum Actinomycetota; class Actinomycetes; order Micrococcales; family Microbacteriaceae; genus Microbacterium; species Microbacterium sp. USHLN272. Next base: position 638,888 of record NZ_JBBCRA010000001.1, read on the forward strand.
TGAACATCACGCTGTCCCGCAACATCACCCACCCACCGGATACTCAGGACCGCACGGTCCTGCACATCCCCGAACCCGAAGAACTGCGCGCCCTGTCGCTCGGCGATCGACTGTCACTGCGGATCGGCCTCTGGCTGCTCCATCGGACGCAACGCCCCCGCCGACCGAAGCGCGAGTTCGCTCCGGCTGCACCGCTGTTCCTCCACGAACAGCACCGCAGCCCCCAGGAGAGCGCGGCGATCCTCGCCTACCACCTCCAGCGTCAGATGCACTGAGAAGGAGAATCGGATGAGCATCCCCCTCAGCGCAGGCGCGACCCTGCATCCGCTCGTGGTTCCGGCCCGAGCGGATGTTGCGGACGCGGGCGAGTTCCGTGAGCTCGCCCGCGTCCGCAACCTCGTCTATCGCGAACTCACCGGACGCGACGAGCAGGATCTCTCGCCGGCCGAACTCCTCCCCCGACTGCGATCGCGCGAGGAGCAGACGACGCTCGTGTGGACCGTTCGGCTCGCCGACGAGATGATCGGTCGCGTTGTCGTCGATCTCCCCCACGAGGCGGGGTCGCGTGTGGCGATCGCGACCATCGAGTTGCGTCCCCTTGCCTGGGGGCGCGGAATCGGGCGGGCGATCCTCCCTCACGTCGAGGAGGCTGCGCGAGCGCACGGCCGCGGTGTCATCCAGAACTGGACGGAGCAGCCCACCGCTGACGGGGCGCGCCTCGAATCGCCCACCGGGCACGGCAGCGTCCCGAACGATCATGTCGCCCGCTTCCTCACCCGCAGCGGCTTCTCGCTCGAGCAGGTGCACCGGATCAGCCTGCTGGACCTCGACGACGTCGCCCGCGCGCGGAGCGCCGAGCTCCTCGCCGAGGCGGAGGCCGCATCGAGCGACTACCGGGTCGTGCGCTGGACGCTGCCGACACCGGGCGAACACCTCGACGGGTACGCCTGGTTGAAGTCGCGCATGTCGACGGACGCACCGTCGGCCGACCTCGACGCCGACGAGGAGGCATGGGATGCGGCACGCGTGCGCCGCATGGAGCAACGGCAGGCCGAGGCGGGTCACACTCTCCAGGTCACCGCCGCCCAGCACATCGTCACGGGCGAACTCGCCGCGTTCACCGAACTCGGCACCGGCACGAGCGGATCGACGACGACGATCCAGCACGACACCCTGGTGCTGCGCGAGCACCGCGGACACCGACTCGGGCTGCGCGTGAAATGCGCAGCCCTACAGAGCTGGACTGCGATCGCGCCGACCTCCCAGCGGGTCATCACCTACAACGCCGAAGAGAATCGGCCGATGCTCGCCATCAACGAAGCGATCGGCTTCACCGCGCGCGCCTACGAGGGCGCTTGGAAGAAAGAACTGACATGACCGCCCCGACGACGATCGTCCCCCTCGCCGTTCCCCTGACGCTCGACGACCCCGACGCCGCGGGGTTCCTCGCCTATGGCGAGCTCGGACACCGGGTATGCGACGAGATGGTCGGCCTGCCCGATCTCGCACCGACCGCCGCGCAGATGCTGCCCGCGTGGCACGACACGACCGACACACTGCACACGGGCTTCCTCGCCCGACGGGGCGACCGCATCGTCGGTGCCGTCACGGTCGATTACGCCCAGGAGGCGGGGGCACGGGCAGCCGAGCTCGACCTGCTCGTGCCGGAGGAGCACTGGAACGAAGGCGTCGAGGAGGCTCTGCTCGATCGCGCTGAGGACGAGGCCCGCGCACGAGGACGCGACATCCTCCAGATCTGGAGCCTGCACCGCCCGATCGAGGCTGATCGGATGCTGGTCCCGAAGACCGGATGGGGACGAGTGCCCGCGATCGCGCTGACCGACCTGCTGGAGGCGCGCGGCTACCGACTCGAGCAGGTCGAACGCAACAGCGAACTCGATCTCACCGCCGACCCGGCGCCGCTGCGCGACGCTCTGGCGCAGGCGATGAGCCGAGCCGGTTCCGACTACCGCCGCATCGAGTGGAATCTGCCGACCCCGCCGGAGCTGCGCGACGGCTACGCCGATGTGCTGGCACGGTTGGTGACCGATGCACCGAGCGGCGACATGGAGTTCGACGCCGAGGAGTGGGATGCCGCACGCGTCGTGCGTCGTGATGCCCGCCTCACGAGCGCCGGCCAGATGGTCTCCGTCGCCGCGGTGCGACATGTGCCGACCGGCGCGATCGTCGCGTACAACGAGCTGCTCATCGGCGAGGACCGCGCGGGCGTGACGCATCAGTTCGGCACGCTCGTCGCTCGGGAGCACCGCGGGCATCGGCTCGGCACCATCGTCAAGTGCGCCAACCTGCTGCGGTGGCGCGAACTCGCGCCCGACTCGAGGCGGGTCTCGACCTTCAATGCCGAGGAGAACCGGCCGATGCTCGACATCAACGAGGCGATCGGCTTCGTACCGGTCTCGTATGCCGGGGCGTGGCAGAAGAAGCTCTGAGTGCGGTCGGCGGGTCAGCGACGCCGCTGGCAGCGCGGGCAGTAGTGCGAGGAGCGATTCATGAAGCTCTCCCGCACGATGGGCTTTCCGCAGCGCGGGCAGGGTTTGCCGCCGCGCCCGTAGGCGTTGAGCGAGTGGGCGAAGTACCCCGCCTGGCCGTTGACGTTGACGTACTGCGCATCGAAACTCGTCCCGCCCTCGGCGAGGGCCTTGGCGAGCACGGATCGGACCTCGCCGAGAAGCCGACGCACGGCCTGCGTCGACAGTCGGTCGGCCGGGGTCTCGGGGTGGATGCGAGCGGCCCACAGCGCCTCGTCGGCGTAGATGTTGCCGATGCCGCTGACGACCGTCTGGTCGAGGAGAACCCGTTTGATCGCGCTGCCGCGTTTGGCCAGGGCCGCGCGGAAGATCACGTCGTCGAAGAACGGATCGATCGGGTCGCGGGCGATGTGCAGCACCTGCGATGGCACGGCGCTCGGGCCGTCGGCGACGAGAGCGTCGACGGCGAGTGATCCGAACGTGCGCTGGTCGGCGAACACGACGGCGAGCTCGCCGTGCGTCGGATGTTCGATGTGCAGTCGGATGCGCTCGTGACGCTCGGCCGAAGCATCCGGCGCGCGCAGCAGCATCTGACCGCTCATCCCGAGATGCGCGATCAAGGCGGAGTCATCCGACTCGAGCGGCAGCCACAGGAACTTGCCGCGTCGCGAGGCCGTGACGACACGGCGCCCTTCGAGGCGACGCACGAAATCCGCGGCGCCGGCCGGATGTCGGGTGAGGGCACGCTCGTCGAACACGCTGACACCCGTGATGATCGCGCCGGTCATGGCGGGAGCGAGCCCCGCTCGGACGACCTCGACCTCGGGAAGCTCAGGCACGTTCGCTGAGGAAGCGCCAGGCGCTGAGCGCCGCAGCCATCTCGGCCGTCTTCTTGCTGCTTCCCAGGCCGTTCATCCGGACATCGCCGACGACGACCGTCGCTGTGAAGCGCCGATCGTGATCCGGACCGCTGGCGACCACGCCGTAGACGGGCGGGGTCGCCCCGATACGCGCGGCCAGCTCTTGCAGGCTGGTCTTCGGGTCCATCGCCGCGCCGTAGCGCTCGGGGTCGTCGAGCAGCGGTCGGGTGAGTCGCAGAACGAGCTCGGTCGCTGCATCCGGACCCGCCGAGAGGTAGGTCGCGCCGATGACGGCTTCCATGGTGTCGGCGAGGATCGAGTCCTTGTCGCGTCCACCGGTCTGCTCTTCGCCGCGTCCCAGAAGAAGGTGACTGCCGAGATCGATTCCTCGTGCCACCTCGGCCAGCGCCACGGTCGACACGACGCTCGCTCGGCGCTTCGCCAGCTGCCCCTCATCGAGTTCGGGGTGCGTGGTGAACAGCATCACGGTCACCGCCTGCCCGAGCACCGAGTCCCCGAGGAACTCGAGACGCTCGTTGTGCGGGATGCCGCCGTGCTCGTAGGCGTAGGAACGGTGAGTGAGCGCCAACTCCAGAAGCTCCGCGTCGATATCGACGCGGAGCTTGGCTGGGAGAGGTCGCTTCCCCTCAGGGACCTCCGTCACGATGACTCGCGACTCAGACGTCAGCGACCTTGCGGCCCTTGTACTCGAGGAACAGCTCGGTGCCCTGCGAGTCGGTGACGACCTTCGCCTGGTGCGGACGGCTGTAGACGACCTTGCCGTTCTCGATCGTCTTCACGAGGGCGACGGGCGCCGCCTTCCACTGCGCGCGGCGCGAGCGGGTGTTCGAACGGGAAACCTTGCGCTTCGGGGGGTTACCAGCCATGACTAGCTCTCTTCTTTCTCGGCGGCGCGGCTCTGTGCCGTTCCGTCTTGGTCTGTGATCTGCTGGAGCGCACTCCATCGAGGATCGATGGGAGCGGCCTGCTCCGTCCCGGTGCTCGCGGTCAGCCTTTCGCCCGTTTCCGGGTCGAGACCCAGGCAATCCGGCTGACACACCGGCTGAAATGGAAGCGCCAAAACGGTCGCATCCCTGACGAGAGTTTCAAGATCCACGTGGTCGTCTTGAACCTCGAAGTCAGTTTCTTCCTCACCAGGATACGCGAAAAGCTCCTGGAACTCGACTTCGACGGGCCGAGCGATGTCGATGAGGCATCGACCGCACACGCCGACGTACTCCGCGTCGGCCGCTCCGGAGACGAGAATCCCCTCGTGCACGGACTCCAGTCGCACGTCGAGGTCGAGGTTCGAGCCCTTCTCGAACGAGACGATCCCCTCGCCCCACTGCTCGGGAAGCGTCACCGTGAAGGTATGCTCGCGCATCTCCCCCGGCCGCCGGACGATGTCGCGGACGGGCAGGATGAAGGGGCCGTTCAGTCGGGATCGCACCCGACAATGCTACCGGCCCTCACCGGGGCGGGGCTGGACGAACGCTCGGTCTCAGATCCCCCGGGCGCCCGTGTCGAGGAACTCGGCCACCACCGGCGGGACGAACGGGGAGATGTCGCCCCCGAGCGAGGCCACCTGACGCACGAGTGAGCTCGACACCAGCGCGTGCGCGGGATCGGGCAGGAGGAACACGGTCTCGATGTCGGCGAGGTGGCGGTTCACGATCGCCATCGGCGACTCGTAGGCCACGTCGATCTGCGATCGGATGCCCTTGACGAGGACTCCCGCATTCACGTCGCGCGCGTAGTCGACGAGCAGCCCCATGCTCCACGAGCCGATGATGATGTTGCCGGGCATCCCGTCGTCGGCGATCGATCGCTCCAGCAAGGACATGCGCTGAGCGATCGGGAGCATCGCCTCCTTGCCCGGGTTGTGCACGACGAGCACGTGGAGCTCGTCGAACAGGGTCGCGGCCCGCCGGATCACGTCGAGGTGTCCGAGCGTGGGCGGATCGAAGGAACCGGGGACGACGGCGATCCTGCTGCTCATGCCCACCAGCCTAGGGCACCTCTTCGATGCACTCCCCGTGAGGCGACATCGAGCTCAGTTCTTCGCGAGCGCGGCTCTGTCCTCGTCACTCACTCGCCGGAGGATCGCGTCGCGCAGACCGGCGTGTCGTGCGAGGTCGGGGTCCGCCGCGAGGATCTCCTCACCCAGCTCGCGAGCACGCACGATGAGGCCCGCGTCCTTCACGACCCGGAGGAGCTTGAGCGAGGAGCGCACGCCCGCCTGGGCGGCGCCGAGCACGTCGCCTTCGCCGCGCAGCTCGAGATCGACCTCGGCCAGCGCGAAGCCATCGAGCGTAGCCGCGACGGCATCGACGCGCTCACGGGCGACGGAGCCGGACTCGGCCTCCGTGACCAGCAGGCAGAGCCCCGGGACGCCACCGCGACCGACGCGTCCACGCAGTTGGTGGAGTTGGGACACGCCGAAGCGATCGGCGTCGAGCACGATCATGGTCGACGCGTTCGGAACGTCGACGCCGACCTCGATCACGGTCGTCGCGAGCAGGAGATCGATCTCGCCGCGCGCGAACGCCTGCATGACCGCATCCTTCTCGTCGGACGGCATCCGCCCGTGCAGGACCGCACGTCGCAACCCGCCGAGTGTGGGATGGGTCGCGAGCGCCTCATCGAGCTGCACGACGCCCCAGCGCGGGCCGTTCCCGCCTTCCGACGCGATCGCCGGCTGCTCCCCCGCCTCGCCGGTCTTCTTGGTCGTGTCGATGGCCGCACACACCGCGAAGACCTGACGCCCCTGGGCGATCTCCTCGGCCGCGCGTTCCCAGACACGGTTGAACCACCCGGGATGCTCGGCGAGCGGAGCGACGAAGGACTCGATGCCCGCGCGCCCCGCCGGCATCGTCCGGATGACGGAGGTGTCGAGGTCGCCGAAGACCGTCATGGCCACCGTGCGCGGGATCGGTGTCGCGGTGAGCACGAGTGCATGCGGGCTCGAGCCCTTCGCGCGCAGCGCCTCGCGCTGCTCGACGCCGAAGCGGTGCTGTTCATCGACGACCACGAGACCGAGGTCGGCGAACGTGGTCTTCTCGCCGAGGAGTGCGTGGGTGCCGACCACGATCAATGCCTGGCCGGAGGCGACGCGCAGGGCGGCCTTGCGTCGCTCGGCAGCCGGCATCTGGCCGGTGAGGAGAGTCGGCATCACGAGCGGAGCCAGTTCGCGACCCAGCATCTTGGTGATCGAGCGCAGATGCTGCCCCGCGAGCACCTCGGTCGGCGCGATGAGCGCCGCCTGTCCCCCGCTCTCGGCCACCTGGAGCATCGCCCTCAGCGCGACGAGCGTCTTTCCCGAACCGACCTCGCCCTGCACCAGCCGGTTCATCGGCCACGCGCCGATCAGGTCTTCGGCGACCTGCGCACCGACCGTCTGCTGGTCGGGCGTGAGCGTGTAGGGCAACGCGGCATCGAAGCGCTCGAGCAGCCCTCCCGGCGACGCGGCGCGGGGGGTCGCGGAGAGCGCGCGCACCGCATCACGCTGCTGGAGCAGAGCGGTCTGCAGGGTCAATGCCTCGTGCATGCGCAGAGTGCGCACCGCAGGATCGATGTCGTTCTTGGTGCGGGGCCGATGGATGAGCTCGATGGCCTCGCGCGCGGTGAGGAGCTCCTCTCGGGATCGCACGGATTCCGGGAGCGGATCGGGCACGTCGACGAGCGCATCGATCACCCGACCGACGAATCTCGCGATCTGCCAGGTCTGTACCGTCGACGTCGCCGGGTAGATCGGGATCGGCACCGAAGCGCGGGCATCCGCACTGCGTCGAGCGGAATCCTCGTCATCGAACAACTCGTACTCGGGATGCGCGAACTGCGTCACGCCGTTGAACTCCCCGACCTTGCCGGAGAACACGCCTCGCCGACCCACCGCGAGATCGTTCGACCGCCACTCCGCCTGACCGATGTTCTTCGCGAAGAACGTCAGCGACATCCGACCGATCCCGTCGCCGATCACGACGTCCACCATCGCCCCGTTGCGATTGCGCATGCGACGGAAGCTCGACGAGAGCACCTCGGCCACGATCGTCACCGTTTCGCCGAGCGGGAGCTCGCGGATCGGAGTCAGCTCGCCCGGATCGGCGTAGCGGCGAGGATAGTGCGAGAGAAGATCGCCCACCGTGCGCATCGAGAACGCCCGATCCAGCGTCTTCGCGGTCGTCGTACCCAACGCGTCGTCGAGCGACGAATCCAGGGTGAGCGACATGCATCGAGTCTAGGGAACGCCACCGACACCCGCGTCACTCCGCCTGTCGTATCGTGAACGGGTGACGAGGATCATCGCCGGTACGGCCGGAGGAACGCGCCTGGAGGTGCCGGACGCCGGCACCCGCCCCACGAGCGATCGGGTGCGGGAGTCGCTCTTCGGAGCGCTCGAGTCGTTCGGTGCCATCGATGACGCCCGAGTGCTCGATCTGTACGCCGGCTCCGGCGCCCTGGGGCTGGAGTCGCTCAGCCGCGGCGCTCGCAGCGCCGATCTGGTCGAACGGGGGCGCGCCGCCGCAGCGATCGTGCGCAAGAACTCCGCGGCCGTCGCACGCGCCGGCGGAGTCGCGGCGGCCCGCGTGCACGAGAGCGCCGTGCATCCGTTCCTCATGCGTGCGCAGGGTCCGTTCGACCTGGTGTTCACCGACCCGCCGTACGACCTCGATGACGAGGCGATGACCGCGGATCTCGTCGCCCTCGCGCCATTGCTCTCCCCCGACGCACTGGTCGTGGTCGAGCGTGCGCGCCGATCGACACCCCCGGATCTCGACGCCGCGGGGCTCGAGCTCGTGCGCGAGAAGACCTACGGCGACACCACCGTGTGGTGGGGGCAGCCGCTCGACGGCGCGGATCGCGATCAGCCCGCGGCGGAGTCCCAGTCGCGATAGGGGTCCCAACCCCGGACATCGACGGGTTCGCCATCGCACAGCACACCGTCACCGGATCGCTCGACAACGCGTCCGATCACGCGGAAGCCCGGAGCGAGCATCCCCTCGGGGAAGGTGGCCAGAAGGGCGTGGTCCTCGCCTCCGGCCAGGGCGCGACGCGCATCCGACCCGAGCGCGTGCCCGTCGAGTGCGAGGGTGACACCGGAGGCATCCGCCAGGCGACCGGCGTCGAGCGCGAGCCCGTCGGACACATCCATCATCGCGGTCGCACCCGTCACGGCGGCCATCGGTCCGAGGCCGATCGGCGGTGACGGTCGCAGCTGGGCGGCGACCGCGGCCGCCTCACCGTCGCCGAGCCTCGACGGATCGACGGGGACAGGCGTCTCGCCGTCGCGGAAACGACCGAACAGCACCGCCAGCCCGCGGGCAGCGAGGCCCAGCTCACCGGCGATGGCGACGGATTCCCCGGGTCGCGCGCCCGAGCGGGTGATGGCCGAGCGCCCCTCGAGATCGCCGAGGGCGGTGACCGCGACGGTCAGCACATCCGAGACCGTCAGATCGCCGCCGACCACCGCGCACCCCGGCGCGAGCGCCTCGCACGCGTCGCGGAAGCCGTCGGCCAGCCGCTCGACGAACGACAGCCGCAGGTCGCGAGGGACGGCGAGGGCGACCAGCAGGGCCGTCGGACGGGCCCCCATCGCGGCGACGTCGGCGAGGTTGACCGCGGCGGCCTTCCACCCGAGGTCGTAGCCGGAGGTCCAGGCGAGACGGAAGTCGGGACCGTGCACGAGGGTGTCGGTCGTCGCGACCACCGAACCCGATGGGGCGGAGATCACCGCCGCGTCATCTCCGGGACCGAGGATCGTGTGCGACCCGGGCGGCGTGCGCGACAGGATCGCGCGCAGGATGCTTCCCTCCGAGAGCTCGCCGAGCAGGGGGTCGTGGTTCTCGGGTCGGGAGGGCATGAACTCAAAGGTAGCCTGGAAGCATGCCCCTCTTCCGTCGCCTCGCTGCTGCCGTCGCGGTCGCCGGAGCCGTTGCGATCGCCCTCGCCGGATGCTCCACGACGATCCACCTCGAGCCCGCGGATGACGCGAACAACCCGGCCTGTGCGAACGTATCGGTGCTGCTGCCCGAGAACGTCGCCGGCTTCGACCGGGTGTGGACGGATGCCCAGGCCACCGGAGCATGGGGTGATCCGACGATCGTGCTCCGCTGCGGCGTCGCCCCGCCCGCGCCGTCGGATCTCGTCTGCACCACTATCGGCAGCGTGGACTGGCTCGTGCTCGACCAGGAGGAGGAGCGTCAACGCCTGGTCACCTACGGGCGCGACCCCGCCGTCGAGGTCATCATCCGACGCGGCGCCGAGATCGACTTCCGCACGGTCGTCGAGAAGCTCTCCGCCAGCATCCAGCCCGGGCTCGAGCGGGCGACCGCGAAATGCACCGACCGCGTGGAGTTCCCCGCCGGCTGAGCGCGGTCTCCTAGACTCGCGGCATGAACCCTCAGCCCGCGAATCGAACTCCCGTCATCGCCGCCGTCCTGGTGGGCGTCGGCGCTCTCCTCAGCTCCCTCGCCGGCTACCTCTTCGTGCTCGGCGGCGTGCCGAACGTCCCGCGGGCCTGGATCCTGCCCGATCCGCTCGGGTGGGGCTTCGGCCGCGGAGGCTCGCCGCTGCCGGTTCTGGGCATGCTCCTGGCCCTCGTCGTGCTGAGCGGCCTGACCTGGCTCTTCGTGAGAATGATCGTCCGCGGAGCTCTTCCCGGGCGCGGCGCCGCCGTCTTCTTCGGCACCTGGGGCGCCGTGATGATCGCGTCCGCAGCCGCCGGTCTCGTCCGTGCGCCGCTGACGCTCGCGTACCTCCAGATCGACCCCACGCAGATCGAGATCTACCAGGTGCAGTTCTTCACGATCAGCACCGCGGGAGTCACCTGGGCACTCGTCTGGGGGTGGGTCACCGCTCTCGTGGCCGCGATCGTCCACCGCGCTGCAGCCGGCCCGGCGGCGCCGAGCGGTGCGTACGGCGCCGGGCATCCCGCACCTGCGTACCCGCCCCAGCAGGCGTATCCGCAGCAGCAGTACCCGGGCCCGCACCCCGGCCAGCCTCAGCCTCCGACAGCGGGCTGAGGCACCTCGCGTCGCCGATCAGCGGCGCAGGCCCGCCTCGATGAGCTCCGAGATCAGGTCGCCGTAGCTGAGACCGGAGGCCACCCAGCACTTCGGGAACATCGAGATCGGGGTGAACCCCGGCATCGTGTTGAGCTCGTTGACGACGAGGTCGCCCTCCGGAGTGAGGAACATGTCGACGCGCGCCAACCCGCGACCGTCGACGGCCTCGAACGCGCTCACACCCGCGCTCTGGATCGCCGCGATCTCGGCATCCGTGAGCACGGCCGGGCACACGACGTCGACGCCGTCTCCCCCGAGGTACTTGCCCTCGAAGTCGTAGAACCCGCGCGAGGTCAGCACGATCTCGCCGGGCAGCGATGCGCGCACGCCGTCGGCGCCTTCGAGCACCGCCACCTCGATCTCACGTCCGCTGACGCCGGTCTCGATCAGTACCTTGTCGTCTTCGGCGAACGCGATCGCGAGCGCCGCGTCGAGTTCGTCCAGCGCCTCCACCTTCGACACGCCGACGCTCGAACCCGCACGCGCGGGCTTGACGAACAGCGGGAGGCCCAGTTCGGCAGCCTGTGCGCGCACCTGCGCGGCATCCTGCTCCCATGCACGGCGCCGAACCGTGACCCAGGGCGCCACGACGATGCCGGCTGCCTGCAGCGCGATCTTCATGAAGTGCTTGTCCATGCAGAGCGCCGAGTCGAGCACACCGCCACCGGCATACGGCACCTCGAGGGTGTCGAAGTACCCCTGGATCGTGCCGTCCTCTCCGTGCGGGCCGTGGAGGATCGGGAGAACCACGTCGATCTCACCGAGACCGTCGATCGTTCCGTCGACACGGACGACGCGCAGCGTGCGGTCTCCGCCGGGTTCGGGCCACAGCACGCGGGTGCCGTTGTCGACCACCTCAGGGAGGTGAGCGGCGTCGAGCGGGAACTTGGCCGGGTCGTCGTCCTCGAGAACGAAGGCGCCCTCGCGGGTGATCCCGACGGGGATCACGTCGTAGCGACCGCGATCAATCGCGCCCAGCACTCCGCCCGCCGTTGCGGAACTGATCGAATGCTCGCTGGAGCGCCCTCCGAACAGCACCACCACCGTCTGCTTGTCCATGGTTGGTCCTCTCCCCCTGCGGGGTGTCGTCGTCCGTCGTCAGGTGGGGTGCGATGTCGCGCGGGCTCATCTTGCCGTCGAGCACCATCTTCACCTGTTCGACGATGGGCATGTGCACCTCGGACTCGCGTGCCAGCTGCAGGATCGGCGCGACGGACGCGAGTCCCTCGGCGGTCTGCTGCATCTGCTTGACGACGTCCTGGAAGCTGTACCCCTGGCCGAGCAGACGCCCGGCCGTGTTGTTGCGGCTCAACGGCGACTGGCAGGTCGCGATCAGATCGCCCAGTCCCGCCAGCCCCTGGAGGGTTTCCGGGTGCGCACCGTTGGCGACCGCGAAGTCGGTCATCTCGACCAGTCCGCGGGTGATGATCGACGCCTTCGTGTTCTCGCCGTAGCCGACGCCGTCGACGATCCCGATCGCGACGGCGATGAGGTTCTTGAGCACTCCGCCGAACTCGGTGCCGATCACATCGGTGTTCACGAAGGTGCGGAAGTAGTCGTTGCGCGCGGCGCGGGCGACCGTCTCGGCCGTCTCCTGACTACGCGACGAGATGACGGCGGCCGTCGGCTGCTCCCGAGCGATCTCAAGCGCGAGGTTGGGTCCCGAAGCGACGGCCACTCGGTCGGGATCGCAGCGGAGCTCCTGCTGGATGACCTGGCTCATGCGCAGTCCGGTGCCGCGCTCGACGCCCTTCATGAGGCTGACGATCTTGGCGTCCGATCCGGCGAGCAGCGGCCGCAACGCCTTCAGGTTCTCGCGCAGGGATTGGCTGGGCACGGACAGGTAGACCTGATCGACGCCCTCGAGCGCGGTCGCGAGCTCATGCGTCGCGGCCATCGACCGCGGAAGGTTGATGCCGGGGAGGTATCGCGAGTTGCGCTTGGCCTCGTTGATCTCCTGCGCCAGCTCGGCGCGGCGTGCCCACATGGTGACCTGGGCGCCGCCGTCGGCGAGGATCTTGCCGAAGGTCGTGCCCCAGCTGCCGGCGCCGATCACGGCGACGCGCGGCCCCTGGTGCGTCGTTCGCTTAGGAGTCAAGGCGCCCCGTCTCCTTCTGACCGTGCGTCGACGGGTTCCAGCGCTCGGCGGGGGCCTTCTCGTCGCGCAGCTCTTCGAGCAGAACGGTGATCGCGTTCATCAACCGCGTGGTGGCCTCGTTCAGGGCGGCCTGGTCGCCGCCACGCCCCTGGAGGTCGGAGACGTCGACGGGGTCGCCGACGATCACGTCCACGGGCTTCCGGAGCGGCCAGAGGCTCAGCCCCTTCTGGTACCGGCCCATAATCTCCTGGGTGCCCCACTGGGCCATCGGGATCAGCGGGATGCCGTCGGTCAGGGCCAGGCGGACCGCGCCGGACTTACCGCGCATGGGCCACAGGTCGGGATCGCGGGTGAGGGTGCCCTCGGGGTAGACGATGACCCCGCGACCGTGCTCGACGATCTCCTTCGACTGCAGCATCGTCTGCTTGGCCGCCGTGGCCGACGATGCCCGCGCCACGGGGATCATCCCCGTCCTGCGCAGGATCCATCCGAGAACCGGCACACGGAAGAGGCTCTCCTTCGCCATGAACCTCGGTGCGCGTCCGATCCGCCACACGGCGACCGCCACGATCAGCGGATCGAACTCCGAATAGTGGTTCGGCGCGAGCACGTACGCCCCGTCGCGCGGGAGCTTCTCCGGGTTCCTCACCCGGATCTTCGCGATCAACGAGACGAGCGGGAGGACGATCACTGCGACCGGCCAGAAGATGCTGGGCCGCGTCGTCTCCGGCGACCTGTTGCGCATCGGCGTCACCGGAGGACGTCGAAGTCGGCGCCGAGCGCGTCGAGCTTCGCGAGGAACTTCTCGTAGCCGCGGCTGAGGATGTCGACCCCCGAGACCTTGGACTCGCCGGAAGCGGTGAGCGCCGCGATCACGTGGCTGTACCCTCCCCGGAGGTCGGGCACGACGATGTCGGCGCCGTGCAGCGGGGTCGGCCCCGTGATGACGGCGGCCTGCTCGAGGTCGCGGCGCGGCACGCGGCGCGGTCCGGCCTGCAGCCCGCGCGGGTGGACGACGATGTCGGCGCCCATCTTCACGAGCGCCTCGGTGAAGCCCATGCGGTTCTCGTACACCGTCTCGTGCACGACCGACCGGCCGTTGGCCTGGGTGAGGGCGACCACGAGCGGCTGCTGCCAGTCGGTCATGAAGCCGGGGTGGACGTCGGTCTCGACGACCACGGGGCGCAGCTCGCCTTCACGACGGAAGAGGATGCCGTCCTCCTGGATGTCGAACCATCCGCCCGCCTTGCGGAAGACGTTGAGGAAGGTCAGCATCTCCTGCTGCTTCGCGCCGCCGACGAAGATCTCGCCGTCGGTCGCCAGAGCGGCGGAGGCCCAGGAAGCCGCCTCGTTGCGGTCGAAGATCGACCGGTGGTCGTAGCCGCGGAGCTTCTCGACGCCCTCGATGACGATGACCCGGTTGGGCTCGTACGAGATGATCGCGCCCATCTTCTGGAGCACGGCGATGAGATCCATGATCTCGGGCTCGATCGCGGCGTTGCGCAGCTCCGTCACGCCCTCCGCTCGCACGGCCGTCAGCAGGACCTGCTCGGTCGCGCCGACGCTCGGGTACGGGAGGTGGATATTCGCGCCGTGCAGGCGACCGTTGGGGGTCGACAGACGGATGCCGCTGGGGAGCTTCTCGACGACGGCGCCGAACTTGCGGAGCGCGTCGAGGTGGAAGTCGATGGGGCGGTCGCCGATGCGGCACCCGCCGAGGTCGGGGATGAACGCCTGACCGAGACGGTGCAGGAGCGGGCCGCAGAAGAGGATCGGGATGCGCGATGCACCGGCGTGGGCGTCGATCTCCTCGAAGTGGGCCGACTCGACGTCGCTCGGGTCGAAGACGAGCGCACCGGGCTCGTCGCCCTCGGACACGCGCACGCCGTGCACCTCGAGGAGGGAGCGGACGACCGCGACGTCGCTGATCGCGGGCACGTCGCGGAGGGTGCTGACGGTCTCACCGAGGAGGGAGGCGACCATCGCCTTGGTGGCGAGGTTCTTCGCCCCCTTGACGTCGACGCGGCCGCGCAGCGGGCGTCCGCCTCGAATCGCGAGGACGTCTCCGGTGAGTGCGGGGACTCCGTCCGGAAGAGCGTCGCGCACGGGTGTCGTCATTCGGAGCCTCACTTCAGTTCACTGTGTTCGGGGCGGGTGCCCCTCAGCCACCCGCCTCCACCGCGTTACTGAACGGGAAGGGTCCGGGGCCGCCACGACTCGCGACGGGCCTCGAACTGCGCGATCTTGTCTTCGTTGCGCAGCGTGAGCCCGATGTCATCGAGCCCTTCGAGGAGCCGCCATCTAGTGTAATCGTCGATACCGATGTCGGCCTGGATGTCGCCGATCGACGCGGTGCGCGCCTCGAGGTCGACGGTCATCCGAACCCCGGGATTCCGCTCGATCTCGGCCCAGAAACGCTCGAGATCCTCTTCGGAGATCGTTGCGGCGAGCAAGCCCTGCTTACCCGAGTTGCCGCGGAAGATGTCGGCGAAGCGCGGGCTGAGCACGACTGTGAAGCCGAAGTCGCGCAGCGCCCAGACGGCGTGCTCACGGCTCGAGCCTGTGCCGAAATCGGGGCCGGCCAGCAGCACGGAGGCGCCCTGATACGACGGCTGGTTGAGCACGAACTCGGGGTCCTGCCGCCAGCCGTGGAACAGCGCGTCCTCGAAGCCGGTCTTGGTGACCCGCTTGAGGAAGACGGCGGGGATGATCTGGTCGGTGTCGACGTTCGACCGCTTCAGAGGAGCGGCGATGCCGGTGTGGGTGGTGAACTTCTCCATGATCAGACCTCCAGATCGCTCGGGCTCGACAGGGTTCCGCGGATGGCCGTGGCCGCCGCGACGAGGGGCGACACGAGGTGCGTGCGCCCGCCCTTGCCCTGCCTGCCTTCGAAGTTGCGGTTCGAGGTCGATGCGCAGCGCTCCCCCGGTGCCAGCTGGTCGGGGTTCATGCCCAGGCACATCGAGCACCCGGCGAAACGCCACTCGGCGCCGAAGTCCTTGATGATCCGGTCGAGGCCCTCGGCCTCGGCCTCGAGGCGTACACGCGCCGAGCCCGGCACCACCATCACGCGCACCCCGTCCGCCTTCTTCTTGCCCTCGATGATCGATGCGAAGGCGCGCAGGTCCTCGATGCGGCTGTTCGTGCACGACCCCATGAAGACGGCATCCACCGGCACCTCCTTGAGAGGCGTCCCCGGCGTGAGGTCCATGTACTCGAGTGCGCGCTCCGCGGCGGCGCGCTCGTTCGGATCGGTGATCGCGGCGGGATCCGGCACCGCCGCCGAGAGCGAACTTCCCTGCCCGGGGTTGGTGCCCCAGGTCACGAACGGCTCGAGGTCGTCGGCGTCGATGAACACCTCGGCGTCGAAGGCGGCCCCGTCGTCGGAGGGCAACGTGCGCCAGTAGGCGACGGCATCCTCCCAGTCCTGACCCTTCGGCGCGTGCGGACGACCCTCGAGGTAGTCGAAGGTCGTCTGGTCGGGCGCGACCATCCCGGCGCGGGCACCTGCCTCGATCGACATGTTGCAGATCGTCATGCGCCCCTCCATCGAGAGGGCGCGGATCGCGCTGCCGCGGTACTCGAGCACGTAGCCCTGGCCACCGCCGGTGCCGATCTTCGCGATCACGGCAAGGATGATGTCCTTGGCGGTGACGCCGGGTCGCAGCGTTCCCTCGACGTTGATGGCCATCGTCTTGAACGGCTTCAGGGGCAGCGTCTGGGTCGCCATGACGTGCTCGACCTCGCTCGTACCGATGCCGAAGGCCATGGCGCCGAAGGCACCGTGGGTCGAGGTGTGCGAGTCGCCGCAGACGACCGTGATGCCCGGCATGGTGAGTCCGAGTTGCGGGCCGACCACGTGGACGATCCCCTGCTCGGCGTCTCCCAGGGAGTGCAGGCGGACTCCGAACTCGGCGGCGTTGCGGCGCAGCGTCTCGATCTGCGTGCGGCTGGTGAGATCGGCGATCGGCTTGTCGATCTCCCACGTCGGAGTGTTGTGGTCCTCCGTGGCGATCGTGAGGTCGAGGCGGCGCAGCGGCCGCCCTTCCGAGCGCAGGCCGTCGAAGGCCTGCGGACTGGTGACCTCGTGCACGAGGTGCAGATCGATGTAGATGAGATCCGGCTCACCGTTCTCGCCCTTGACGACCAGGTGGTCGTCCCAGACCTTCTCGGCCAGGGTTCTCGGGCGTGAGGAATCGACGTCGACTGCGGGGGTGTTCATGGCTCTTCTCCTGAAGCTGGCGGTTCGGCCCACGATGGACTCCGCGACGAGGAGGGGCTCAGAACGAGGTCTCGTCGCGGCCGCTAAGAAGGAGCACGATCCGCATGACGTCAGGTTACCACCGCTTCGGCGCCCGATGACGCGCCGTGACACTCTACTGTTCACCCGAATCATCGAGAGGCATCGCATGACCGCCGACAACGCCCGCTTCGCGACTCGCGCCGTGCACGCCGCGAGGACGCGAGACTCCGCCGCTGCGCGCGCGACGCCGATCTACCTGACCGCCGGCTTCGAGTTCGACGACTTCGATCACGCCGCCGATCACTTCGGCACCGGAGCCGGCTTCGGCTACACCCGCACGGGCAATCCGACCGTTCGGGCCGTGGAGCGGCAGATCGCCGCGCTCGAGTCCGGGGCGGATGCCCTGCTCGTCGCGAGCGGTCAGGCGGCGGTCGTGACCGCCCTTCTGACGGTCGCGGGCGCAGGCGACCACATCGTCTCGTCGACGCACATCTACGAGGGAAGTCGCGGACTCTTCCTCGACAATCTCTCCCGCTTGGGGATCGAGACGACGTTCGTCGACGACATCGCCGATCCGGATGCCTGGCGCGCCGCCATCCGTCCGAACACCCGGGCCCTGTTCGCCGAGTCGATCGCCAACGCCCGCAACGACATCCTCGACATCGCCGTGGTGAGCGCGGTCGCCGACGAGTCGGCCATCCCCTTGATCGTGGACAACACGCTCGCGACGCCGTTCCTCGTGCGTCCGCTCGAGCACGGAGCGGCGATCGTGGTGCACTCCGCCTCGAAGTTCCTGGCCGGGCACGGCTCGGTGCTCGGCGGTGTGATCGTCGACGACGGCCGCTTCGACCCGGCGGTCGCCGGACACAATGCTCCCCATCTCGTTCTCCCGGGCCGCAACGGCGAGCCGAGTGTCGCCGCACGGCACGGTGGGAACGCGCGGATCGCGTACGCCCGGGAGAGCGTGGCTCCTCGATTCGGCGCCTCTCCCTCCCCGCTCAACGCCTTCCTCATCGGTCAGGGCGTCGAGACGCTCGGACTGCGGGTCGAACGGCAGTCGCACAACGCCCAAGCGGTCGCCGAGTGGCTGTCGGAGCATCCCGACGTCGAGCGGGTGGACTACGCCGGTCTCCCCACCCACCCCGATCACGCGACCGCGGCGCGCTATCTCCAGGGCGGGTTCGGCTCCATCTTCACCGTCACCCTCCGCGGAGGCCTCCCCGCCGCACGCGACTTCGTCGAGAGCGTCGGCGTCTTCATCCACATGACGCACATCGGCGACGTCCGCTCCCTGGTGCTGCATCCGGGCACGACCAGCCACTCCCACCGCACCGAGGACGAGCGCCTCGCCCTCGGCGTGCACCCGGGTACCCTGCGCATCTCGATCGGCATCGAGGACATCGACGACCTCATCGCCGATCTGTCGCGCGTGCTCGAGACCGTTCGGGAGGTCGTCGCATGAGCCGCCCGCAGCACTTCGGCTGGTTCCTCGCGCGCGGCTTCGGACCGCAGGGCTGGGGCTACCCGTCGCTCGATTGGGACTACGACTGGACACGACCCGAGATCTACCAGGAAGCTGCGCGCACGCTCGAGCAGGCCGGATTCGATCTGGTGATCATCGAGGACGGCCCCTCGCTCGGATCGCCCTCGACCATCGATCTGCGGGTGCGCCACGCCTTCGGTGGGCCCAAGCACGACCCTCTGCTGCTCGCCCCCTACCTGTTCCAGGCGACGAAGCATCTCGGCGTGGTGCCCACGGTGAATCCCGCGGCGTCCCTGCCGTTCACGTCGGCCCGCCAGTTCGCCACGCTCCAGCATCTGAGCGGACATCGCCTCGGTCTCAACGTCGTCACCGACACCGGGAGCGCCCGTCACTTCTCCGGCGCGGCGCAGCTCGGGCACGACGAGGCCTACGACCGCGCGGAGGAATGGCTCGACGGCATCCGCGCGCTCTGGCGCAGCTGGGACGACGGAGCCCTCGTGCTCGATCGTGACAGCGACGTCTATGCCGACGGCTCGAAGCTGCGCCCGGTACAGCACCGCGGCGAGTACTACTCCTTCGACGGGCCGCTCAACGCGATCCCCTTCACCGACGGCGAACCGGCGATCGTGTCGCCGGGCGGGTCGGGCCGCGGCCTCGGCTTCGCGGGCGCGAACTCCGATGTGCAGCTCGCGCTCGCGCCACTGAACGAGAAGTCGGTGCGCGCGTATCGGAAGAAGATCCACGATGCGGCGATCGAACGCGGACGCCGCCCGGAGGACATCAAAATCCTGTTCGCCATCCAGCCCGTCATCGTCTCGTCGCCCGAGGAAGCGGACCGGATCGTCGCCGCCTCGGCCCATCCCGATGACGCCGCCCTCGAGCAGATCGCGCGCAAGCAGTCGAGCGACCTCGAGACCGATCTCACCGGACTCGACCTCGATCGCCCGCTCGATCTGTCGATCTTCGGCGCACACGTGTCACGCGGAAGCATCCAGCGGCTGATCGGCGACCGCGGCGAGGACGCCCCCCTGCGCGCGCACCTCACCGCCCTCGTCCGCGCCGGACGCATCAGCGATCGGAGCGGCTTCGTGGGTACGGCGGAGGAGTTCGCCGACCTGATCGAGGAGCTCGGCGAGTGGGGCAACGACGGCGTACTGCTCTGGGGCGATTTCCACCCGGTGACCCTGCACCGCACGCTCGACGAGCTGGTGCCGATCCTCCGTCGGCGCGGCATCCTGCGCCGTGAGTACGCGGACGGCGGGCTGCAGGCGAACCTGCGGGCGTTCTGATCGTCGGCGGGCGGGAACTACCAGCCCATCGAGCCCGGGATCCCCTTGAACGGACCCACGACGGCGGACGTGACCCAGCCTCCGTAGAAACCACCCGGCTGCGGGACGACGATCTCTCCGCCGACCGTGCACTCGTCCATGGGCCCGGCGTACACGGCGACGCGATCCTCGAGCGCTTCGAAACCCCGCGTCGGAGCCGGGTAGTTCCATGCGGCGCCCGCGCGCACGACACCTCCGCCGTGGACATCGAGATAGCGCGCTGCACCCTTGAACTCGCAGAACGACGAACCGGCCGCGTCAGTGAGCGCACCCGGTGCGAAGTCGGCGATCGGGAGGTAGTAGACCGGCGGGTGGCTCGTCTCGAGCACTCTCATCGCCCGGTGGGTGTCCGCGATCAGTTCGCCACCGAGCCGGATCGTCACGCGTGCCGCCACCGCTTCCACTCGAGGCGGTCGCGGGTAGTCCCACACCGATTCCTGGCCGGGCGCGGGAGTGACGGGGAGCGGTCTGCGCATCTCTTCACTGTACGTCGCTGGCCTCCGCGCGGCGCGGGGTGTTGACTGATCCCATGAACCCGATGCCGATGTTCCCCCTCGGTTCGGTGCTGTTCCCGTACACCCCGCTCCCGCTCCGCGTGTTCGAGACCCGCTATCTCACCATGATCGGGCGGCTGCTCGACGAAGAGGATCCGGAGTTCGGCGTCGTGCTGATCGAGCGCGGCGCCGAGGCGGGCGGTGGCGATCAGCGCAGTCGCGTCGGAACCCTGGCGCGGCTCGTCAGCGTGTCCGCCGACACCGAGGTGCTGCATGCGCTCGCCGTCGGCACGGAACGTTTCCTGGTCGAGCAGTGGCTCGACGACGACCCGCATCCACGGGCCGCACTGACCCCGCTCCCCACTCTGGAGTGGCACGACGGATTGACTCCCCTGCTCGCCGAGGGCGAGTCGATCGTGCGGCGCGTGCTCGCCCGCGCACCCGAGGCCCGCTGGGATCCGAACACCGAACTCTCCGACGATCCCCTCGCCGCGTCCTGGCAGCTCGCCGCGATCGCCCCGCTCGGCGAGTACGACCGCTATTCGCTTCTGCAGTCGGAATCGGTCGGGGCACTGCTCCGTCAGACGATCGACGCCACCCTCGACGCGGAGATCCTCTGGTCGGCGGAGTGATCCGCGCCCGAGTCGCGTCTCTCCGGGATCACTCCGCGGGCGGTGCCACCTTCTGCGCCCGCTTCTCCCGCGAAGCCGCGATCAGGCTCGCGATGGTCGCCACGGTCATCGAGACCAGGATGACTCCGAGCGAGACCATGTTGTCGATGTCGGGCACCCATTCCACGTGCTCACCGCCGTTGATAAACGGCAGCTCGTTGACGTGCAGCGCGTGCAGGATCAGCTTGATGCCGATGAACCCGAGGATCACCGCGATGCCGTAATGGAGGTAACGCAGGCGGTCGAGCAGGTCACCGAGCAGGAAGTACAGCTGACGCAGGCCCATGAGAGCGAAGATGTTCGCCGAGAACACGAGGAACCCGTTCGTCGTGATCTCGAAGATCGCGGGGATCGAATCGATCGCGAAGATCAGGTCGGTCACTCCGATCGTGATGAACACGATGATCATCGGGGTCCACATGCGCTTGCCGTCGACGGTCGTGCGGATCTTGGATCCGTCGTACGTCTCGCTGATGTCGATCCGGCGGCGCAGCAGGCGCACGATGAAGTTCTCGCGCTGCACCTCGCCGTCGTGGTCGCCCTCGGGCATCGCCTGGCGGATCGCCGTCCACACGAGGAAGGCGCCGAAGATGTAGAAGATCGGGGAGAAGTTCTCGATGATCGTGACGCCGACGAGGATGAAGGCACCGCGCAGGAGCAGCGCGATGATGATGCCCACCATGAGGACCTGCTGCTGCAGACGCCGCGGCACGGCGAACTGGGCCATGATCAGCACGAAGACGAAGAGGTTGTCGACCGAGAGGCTGTACTCCAGCGCCCACCCGGTGATGAAGTCGCCGGCGTTCTGCCACCCGCCGACGTTGCCCAGGAGGAGGGCGAACAGCAGGGCGAGCCCGACGTAGAAGACGACCCACAGGGTCGACTCCTTCGTGGAGGGGATGTGCGGCCGGAGCCGGATGAGCAGGAGGTCGCCGATGAGGATGACCGTGAGGACGATCATCGAGGTGATCTCGAACCAGAGAGGGATTTCCACGGGGAACGACAGCTTTCGCGAAGGGTCTAGAAGGATCGAGAGTCTCTCCCCCGCACACGGTGCGTCGCGCGCCCGGAGCAGCGGCCTTGGTGCTCGTGATGACGTTACGCGCGGATCCGGGATACTCCCCCTCGCAGACGCAATGCTATCGGAGCGCCGACGATATCGGCGCGCGGAGGATTCTGAGACGATGGGGCATCCCTCGACACTCTCCGGGTGAGAGACACCGAACGGAATCAGGATGCCTACGCAGACGAGTGATCAGAGATGGGCGGCGCAGGCCGCGTCGGGTGACGAGAGCGCCTTCCGCGAGCTGTACCGCGCACATGTCCGACCCGTGTACTGGATCGCCTACGGCATCCTCTCCTCCCCCGCGGATGCCGAGGACATCGCCCAGGAGACCTTCCTGGTCGCCTGGCGCAAGCTCCCCGCACTCGACCTCCAGGGCGAGTCGATCCTGCCGTGGCTCGCGACGATCTGCCGCTTCCAGGCGGCGAATCGCCTGCGGCAGCGGCGGCGGGATCAGGCGCACACCTCCGACGCGCTCGATGACTCCCTCCCCGACACGGTGAACGTCGAGGAGCAGGTCATCACGGCGGCGCTCGCGGCTCGGATCGCCGATGAGGTGGGAAACCTCAGCGAGATCGATCGCGAGATCTTCCGCCTCTGCGCCACCGAGGGGTACGCCTATCAGGCGGCCGCGGAGGAGCTGGGTGTGAGTCACGCCGTCGTTCGGAACCGTCTCTCCCGAGTGCGCACCCAGTTGCGGGGCGCCGTCCAGGAAGCGAGAGACGCATGAACGACCAGACCACCCCGGAAGAGCTGCCCGAGCTGTCGGATGAGGCGGTCACGCGCATCGAGAACGCCGTGTTCGCCCAGATCGCCGAGGAGCGCGCTCCCGGCCCGGCCCCGCAGGTGGCCCCTGCGCGTGCCGGAGCGCGCCGCCGTCGCTGGCTGACCGGTGTCGGCGTCGCCGCGGCCTTCGCGGTCGGCGTGCTGGTGACGCCCCCGATCCTCGGCGTCGTCGGTTCCGGCGGCGCCTCGAGCACGGCCGATGGCTTCAGCTCGCCCGCCGTCGATGCGCCCGTCCCGGGTGTCGCGATGCCCGAGCAGGGTGTCTCCGGCGATCGCAGTGCGAGCCTCGACAGCGCCGCCGAATCGAGTTCGCTCGCGAGCGGAGACGTCGCCACGGCCGACCGCGAGATCATCGCGAACGCGAACGCCACGCTCGAGGTGGAGGACATCGCGGATGCCGCGGACGCCATCAGCGCGCTGGCCGAGGAGCACGGCGGGTACGTCGAGAGCACCGAGGTCGGCAAGGCCCTGGCCGTCGACGGCGCGTCGGAGCCCGCTCCGGCGGATTCGGGGTACGGGTGGATCAGCATCCGCGTACCGTCCGCCGACCTGGCGGCGGTCATCGCCGAGCTCGACGAATCCGGGGAGGTGCTGTCGTCGTCGATCTCCCGCCAGGACGTCACCGACGTCGCCGTGGATCTCCGGGCGCGTGTCGACGCGACGAAGGCCTCGGTCCAGCGGCTCACCGAACTCATGGCGCAGACGGGATCCGTCTCGGAGCTCATCGAGGCCGAGGTCGCGCTGACCGACCGCCAGGCGCAACTCGAGTCCTACGAGCAGCAGCTCGCCGCGCTCGACGACCAGGTCGCGATGTCCAGCCTCCAGGTGCAGCTGACCCGGACCGCCACGACGACGACCGCCGATCCCGCGGGGTTCGGTGACGGGCTGTGGGCGGGGTGGAACGGGCTCATCGTCTCGCTCAACGCTCTCGTGATCGCCGTCGGCTTCCTCCTCCCCTGGGCCGCGATCGCCGGCGCCGTGGTGCTCGTGATCTGGCTCATCCGTCGGGCACGCCGGATGCGACGAGACGCTGCGACGGCTGCGGCATCCGACGTCGAGGCCTGACCGACGCTCGAACCCGAAGGGGCGCCCGCATACTCTGCGGGTGCCCCTTCGGGGCTTTCTGCACAGGTGACGGCACGGGCACCTGGGCGACGGCCTCGCGGCGCTAGAGTCTTCGGCATGACTCGCGCCGCCGCCGACACGACGACCCGCACCGTCCCCGCCGGACGAGACCTCACGCTCGACCTCGCACGCGTGGCGTGCGTGCTCCTCGTGGTCTTCGTGCACATCCTGTTCACCGGGGTCGGCCGAGGCTCGGACGGATCTCTGGTGATCGAGAAGACCGTCGAGCTGCAGTCCTGGTTCGTCGCCGGCACGTGGATCGTCAACATCATGCCGCTGTTCTTCGTCGTCGGCGGATACGCGGCGCGCGCGGGATGGCGCTCCGCGACCGCCCGAGGAGAGACGGCCGACGGTTTCGTGCGCGTGCGGCTCGCCCGGCTCGCCCGCCCCACACTCCCGGTCTTCGTGTTCTTCACGGTCGCCCTGGGCGTCACACGGCTGATCGACCTCGATCCCGCTTTCGTGGACTCGATCGCGATCGGCGTCGGCTCACCGCTGTGGTTCCTCGCCGCGTATCTGATCGCTCAGGCGTGCGCGCCGTTCATGATGCGTCTGCACGAGCGGTTCGGCGCGCGCGTACTCGTCGTGCTGCTGCTCGCCGGCTTCGCGGTCGACGCCTTCCGGTTCTTGGTTCTCGGCGAGCTGCTGGGCATCGATCGCGTGCCGCCGACGGGGTACGGCTTCGGCCAGGAGATCTTCGGCATCCCGAACATCGTCTTCATCTGGCTGTTCGCGCAGCAGGTGGGCTTCTTCCTCTACGACGGCTGGTTCGCACGGCGCAGTCGGTGGCAGCTCGCGACGATCTTCGTGGCCGGCTACGGCGCTCTCTGGGCGCTCGTCGCGATCGCGGGATATCCCGCGAGCATGCTCACGAACCAGTGGCCTCCGACCGCGCCGATGGCGCTACTGGCGATCGTGCAGGCTGCGGGGCTGACGCTCCTGCGCCAGCCGCTGACGGCTCTCATGCGCACGCGACCGGCGCAGGGCGCGGTCTTCCTGATCGGTTCCCGCCTGATGACGATCTACCTCTGGCACTTCCCGGTGATCCTCGTGCTCATCGGGATCGAGCTGCTGCTGCCCCTGCCGATGCCCACCCCCGGAAGCGCCGCATGGTGGTGGACGCGTCCGGTGTTCTTCGCGATCGTCCTCGGCGCCGTGTGGCTGGCATCGCTGTGGCTCGTGCGCTTCGAGAAGGCTCCGCGGCAGACACCCGCGCGCTTCCCCTCCCCGGCAGCGACGACCGTCGCGGTGCTCGTGTTCGTCTCCCCGGTGATCGGCATCACGATGTACGGGCTCGACTTCCCGCTCGCCGCGGCGGCTCTGGTGACGACGGCGGTCGCGCTGTGGCTGACCGGCGCGAAGCGCGCGACCTGAGACCAGACGTCGACGCACGAAGAAGGCCCCCGGAGAACCGGGGGCCTTCTCTTGTTGTGTGACCCCAGCGGGATTCGAACCCGCGTTACCGCCGTGAGAGGGCGGCGTACTAGGCCGCTATACGATGGGGCCGTCTGCGTTTCGTTTCCGTCGCGCGACAACCGTTCAAGTATGCCACGGCATTTCTCACGACGCCAAATCGAGGCCTCGGCATCGCGTCGCCCGGGCGTGGCGCAGGGAAAGTCAAGGGTTTGCACGGCGCACGGAGAGGGAGTTGACTCGACGCATGCGCGTGACCAAGTTCGAACATGCCAGCCTCCGCATCGATCAGAACGGTGAGACCCTGCTCATCGATCCGGGTTCCTTCACCACTCCGCTCGACGACCTCGGCGACGTCGTCGCCGTCGTGCTCACCCACGAACACCCCGATCATTGGACGCCGGAGCATCTCGACCGCATCCTGCGGATGGCGCCGGGCGTTCCGATCTTCGGACCGGCGGGTGTCGCCCGCGCGGCCGAGGGCTACGAGATCACCGTCGTCTCCCCCGGCGAGACGCGCACGGTCGGTGGATTCACTCTGCGCTTCTTCGGCGGAACGCACGAGATCATCCACTCGTCGATCCCCGTCATCGAGAACGTCGGCGTGCTCGTGAACGACGAGCTGTATTACCCCGGCGACTCCTACGCCGTGCCGGAGGGCGTCGAGGTCGGCACTCTCGCGGCACCCCTCGGTGCCCCGTGGCTGAAGATCGGCGAGGCGATCGACTACGTCCTCGCGGTGAAGCCCCGCCGAGCTTTCGGCACGCACGACATGACACTCTCGGTGGCGGGAAAGACCATGCACCGCCAGCGTCTGGAGTGGGCGACTCAGCAGGGCGGCGGCGAGTTCTTCGTGCTCGAGCCGGGAGAATCGCTCGACATCTGATGTCGACACTCAGCCTCCTCCCCCACCCGACCGAACGCCTGCGGTTCCGGGAGATGGTCGATGACGACCTCGCCCGCGTCGCGGCGATGCTCGGCGACCCCGAGGTCATGGCCTACTACCCGGCACCGAAGACGCGGGCGGAGAGCGCCGACTGGATCGCACGGATGCGCACTCGCTATGCCGAGGACGGCCACGGCCTGTGGATCATCGAGACCCACGAGGGCGAGTTCGTCGGAGACTGCGGACTCACCTGGCAATCGGTGAACGACGAGCGTGTGCTCGAGGTCGGGTACCACGTGCGACGGGAGATGCAACGACGGGGCTTCGCCACCGAGGCCGCGCACGCCTGCGTCGAGCTCGCACGACAGCGCTACGCGCCGATCGCGTTGACGGCGATCATCCATCCCGAGAACCGCGCCTCGCGCGGCGTCGCCGAGAACCTGGGGATGACCCACATCGACGACGACCGCGCGCATCCGTGGATCGTGCGCACGGTGATGGGCATGGCCCTCGAACCGCGGACGCCCTAGCTCTGCGCCGCCCGCACGCGGATCTCGCGGGCGAGGTGATCGCGCTGCTCGAGCACGAGTCGGCGCAGGGCAGCGGGCGCCTCCGCGTTCTCGGCCAGCCAGGCGTCGGCCGCGTCAGTGGTGTCCGACGAGGGGAACAGCCCGAGCACGAGGCGCCGCGCGAGTTCGATGCTGCGGCTCCGCCACGCGTCGCCGATGCGGCGGAAGTACTCCGCGTCGAAGCCCGCGATGAGATCACGGCGTCCGCCGGCACGGAACCCCCCGATCTCGGCATCGAGGTGGTCGTTGCTGAGCGAGAGGTCGTTCCAGGCCGCCTCCCAGGCCGCAGCACGCACATCGGCTTCCGGACGGGTGGCCAGCGCGCGACGCGCGGCCGTCCGGCCGCTTCCGGTGTCATCGCGCTCGAGCTCGGCGGCGATCTCCGCGGCATCGGCGTGCCCGGTGGTCGCCAACGCGGTCAGCAGCTGCCAACGGAGGTCGGGGTCGACGACGAGGCCGTCGGGCACGTGCCCGCCCAGCAGTTCCCGCACCTGCTCGGCATGGTGGTCGTCGTACGCGGATGCCCCGGCGAAGGCGCGCGCCCACGACAGCTGTGCATCGCTGCCGGCATCCGCGTCCCACACGGCGACGAGCGACGCCGCGAGCCAGGACCGCTGCTCCGCGTCGCGATGCGCGTCCGCGACGAAGTGGCGGATCGCGAACGCGGCGTTGGCGAGGACGCCGGTGAGGAGCCCGCTGTTGGATTCGAGCGGTGCGTGCGCGCGCACGATGCCGAGATACCGCCGGGGATCGAGATCGCCGTCGCGGGTGGCGTTCCACAGCGACGACCAGACGAGTGCACGCGCGAGCGGGTCGTCGATCGCCGACAGCGACTCCTCGACGGCGGTGAGTGAGCGCTCATCCAGACGCGCTTTCGCATAGGTGAGGTCGTCGTCGTTCAGCAGAACGAGATCCGCCTCGGGGACGACGATCGACGTGCGCTCCTCGCTGATGTCGACGGCGATCTGCTCGCGACGCACGAGCCGCTCCCCCTCGTGGGCGTACAGACCGATGCGCAGGCGGTGCGGACGCGGGTCGGTCTGCACGAGCACACGGGTTGCGGCATCCGCATCGTCCGTCTCCTCCAGCCGCAGCGTCGACATGCCCGTCGTCTCCAGCCACGCCCGGGACCACTCGCCCATGTCTCGACCCGAGACGGCGCTCAGCTGCACGAGCAGGTCGTCGAGCGTCGTATTGCCGAACGCGTGGGCGGCGAAGTAGCGGCGGGCTCCTTCGAAGAACGCGTCCTCGCCCACGAAGGCGACGAGCTGCTTGAGGACCGACGCGCCCTTCGCATACGTGATGCCGTCGAAGTTGAGCTTGGCGGCCTCGAGATCGGTGATGTCGGCGACGATCGGATGCGTCGTCGGCAGCTGATCCTGCTGGTAGGCCCAGGCCTTGCGCCGTGCCGCGAACGTCACCCAGGCATCGGTGTAACGGGTCACGGCGGCCGAGGCGTGGGCACCCATGTAGTCGGCGAAGGACTCCTTGAGCCAGAGGTCGTCCCACCAGCGCATCGTCACGAGGTCGCCGAACCACATGTGCGCCATCTCGTGGAGGATCGTGTTCGCTCGTGCCGCGCGCTGGGCATCGGTCGCCGCGCCGCGGGAGAGGTACGCCTCGGTGAAGGTGACCAGCCCCGGGTTCTCCATCGCCCCGAGGTTGTACTCGGGCACGAAGATCTGGTCGTACTTGCCCCAGGGATACGGATAGGCGAACGCCTCCGCGAAGAAGCCCAGACCCTGACGGGTGACCTCGAGAATCTCCTCCGCCTCCAGGTACTGGGCGAGCGATCGGCGGGCGAACACCCCGAGCGCGATGCGCTGGTCGCCGCCCTGCCACTCCCCGTCGACACGGGCGTAGGGGCCCGCAGCGACCGAGGTGATATAGCTCGAGATCGGCAGCGTCGGAGCGAACTCGACGCGCTGGATACCGACGCCCGCCTCGGTGCGCACGGCGGCCTGGTTGGAGAGGACCTCCCAGCCGGCCGGCGCATCGACGACGAAGGTGTACGACGCTTTGATGTCGGGCTGCTCGAAGCAGGCCATGACCCGGCGCGAGTCCGCCGGTTCGTACTGCGTGTACAGGTAGGTCTCGCCATCGGCGGGATCGTGGAACCGGTGCAGACCTTCGCCCGAACGGCTGTAGGCACCGACGGCATCGACGACGACCGTGTTCGTGGCCGCGAGACCGCGCAGAGCGATGCGGGCGCCGTCGTACTCGACCTCGACCTCGTCGCCGTTGACCACGACGCGCTCGACCGACTCCCCGATGAAGTCGAGCCAGGTCTCGGTCGCCGTGGCGTCGAACTCGAGCGTGGTCCGGGAGTGGAAGCCTGTCCGCGCGCGCTCGGGAGCGCCCGCGAGATCGAGCTCGACACGGATCCGGTGCGCGGTGATCGCGGCGGATCGCGCCGCGGTCTCGTCACGGGTGAGGTTGGCGGTTTCCATCCCTCCATCCTCCCATCCGCACCGTCGGGGTGCAGGCCATCCCGTGAGTATGTTGCGGAATGCAACACATCGGCGTAGCGTTGCATCAAGCAACAGGAGGGTGAGATGGACATGGATCGTCAGGACCACAGCATGAGCGTGCTCCGCTCTCTCGTCGCGATCACCCGCCGCGGCCTCGCCGACGCGCGCGACGAGGAGACTCCCCTCTCGATGACCGAGCAGTCGATCATGATGGCGATCGCCGAGCAGCCCGGCATCCGTTCCACCGACATCGCCCGCATGTTCCGCCTCAACCGATCGACGGTCTCACGCCAGCTCGCAGCGCTGATCCGTCTCGGACTCGTCCGCGAGACGCCGAACGACACCGGACGCGGACGCCCGCTCGAGCTCACGAAGGACGGCGCAGATGCCTTCCACCGTGCGCTCACGTCGCTCCAGCGGATCGTCGAGGCGCACCTCGCTCCGTGGTCCGACGGCGAGGTCGCCCGCTTCGCGCACGATCTCGAAAGGTTCGACCGCACCGCCGACGCGTCCTGACCCGGACGCGTCGTCCCCGAGAACGGCCCACGAGGCCGCAGAAGAAGGAAGAGAAATGAAGAACATCACCGTCCTGGGCACCGGCGTCCTCGGATCGCAGATCGCGTTCCAGACCGCGTTCCATGGATTCGACGTCACCGCTTACGACATCGACGATGCGGCCCTCGAGCGGGCCGGCGAGCGATTCCGCGGACTGGCCGCGCGGTACGTGGCGGATTCGGTGGAGGGCGCAGCCGACGGCGGCGCGGACGCGGCCATCCCGCGGATCCGTCTGACCTCCGATCTGGAAGACGCCGTCGCCGCAGCCGACCTCGTGATCGAGGCCGTTCCCGAGAACCTCGAGCTCAAGCAGGGCATCTACCGGCGCATGGCGGAGGCCGCGTCGTCGTCGACCGTCTTCGCGACCAACTCGTCGACCCTTCTCCCGAGCGCGCTCGCCGATTCGACGGGGCGCCCCGACCGCTTCCTCGCCCTGCACTTCGCCAACGAGATCTGGTCGCACAACACGGCAGAGGTGATGGGCACTCCCTCCACCGACCCGGCGGTGTATGCCGAGGTCGTCGAGTTCGCACGCCGCATCGGCATGGTGCCGATCGAGATCAAGAAGGAGAAGGCGGGCTACCTCCTCAACTCCCTCCTCGTGCCCTTCCTCCAGGCTGCGGGCGAGCTGCTCGTCGACGGCATCGCGGAGCCGGAGGCGATCGACGCCACATGGCGCATCGGCACCGGAGCACCCGCCGGCCCCTTCGAGATCTACGACATCGTCGGACTCACGACCGCCTACAACATCTCGCGGATGGGCGACGCGAAGCAGCAGGCATTCGCCGACCTCATCAAGGAGCGCTACATCGACCAGGGCAAGCTCGGCGTGGCCACGGGTGAGGGCTTCTACACCTACCCCCGCGAGAGCTGATCAGCGACGCCGCCTCGTGTCGCCCAGAAGACGGCGGATCGCGGTCTCCGGGGCGACCGAGAGGTCGAGCGTCTTCCCGCGGGAGTACAGCTTGAAGACGCGGGGATCGATGTAACTGCCCCGGGCGACCGCGACCGTATTGCCGAGCGCGGAGGCCGTGGCCTGTACGGCGAGGCGCTCGGCGCGCTCGCGATCCCGACGCGAGTCGAGCGGGCCGATGCGCGCGAGGGCGTCGGCCGCGAGGATCGTGCCGTGGAGGGTGCGGAAGTCCTTCGCCGTGAACGCGTCGCCCGTGACGTCCTTGAGGTAGCGGTTCACCTCGGCGGGCGTGATCTTCACGCGCCGGCGTCCCCGCCGATACGCGAGGAGCGGCGCCCGGTCCGGGCCAGCGGCCAGATCGTCGAGCACGGCCGCGAGCACGTCGTCGGTGATCTCGATCGCCGCGGTCTGCCCGCTCTTCGCCGGGAACGAGAGCGACACGACGTTCCCCTCGACGTGCACGTCACGGCGGCGCAGCGTCGTCAGGCCGCGGCTGCCGTGGCGCACGAGGTAGCGCTCCGACCCGATCCGGAGGGCTCCGTCATCGAGCAACCGGAATGCGGTGGCCAGCACCTTCTCGCGGGAGAGGGTCTCGTGCTGCAATGCTCGGGTGACCCGCCCCCGCGCATGCGGAAGGGCTTCGGCGAGGGCCAGCGCGCGGCCGAACTTGTGGCGGTCGCGTTTGACCCGCCAGAGCGGGTGGTACAGGTACTGCTTGCGCCCCGCTCCGTCGACGCCGACGGCCTGGATGTGCGCGAGCGGGTCCGCGGCGATCCAGACGTCCGTCCACGCCGGCGGGATGACCAGGTCGTGGATACGCTCCCGATCGGCCTCCTGTACGGCGTCACCGCCCTTGTCGACATAACGGAAGCCGGATCCCGATCGGATCCTTCGGAAGCCGAGGTCTTCACCGGGGATCACGCGCACGAGAGCTGCCATGCCAGCACTCTGCCCGCCGGCACCCGATCCGAGAAGGGGCTGGTCACGTTCGCGTGCGCTCTGCTAGGTGCGGCGGGCATGGGGAGGAATACCCAACCGGATTGTCGCGCGCTGCGGGTTTCTGCCATCATCGCCAGCATGGGCCTGTCACTCGATGAATTCCGTTCGTACCTCCTGAATGCGCAGGCGCGCCAGTCGTTGGGCATCCAGCTCTCGGATGCCGAGGCCCAGCAGGTCGTCGCCGATCCCCAGGCCAGCCAGAGCTGGTACAGGTACTGGCAGTCGATCAGTCAGCCCGCTCCCCCGGCGCCCGAGGCCGCGGCACCCGCGCCTGCACCTGCATCCGAGGCCGCGCCCGCACCTTCTTCTGCGTCTGACGGGTATACCGGCGCACCGGTCGGCGGCTTCGCCGCGGCTCCCCCGCCTGCCGCTCCGCCCGCGGAGCCGTCGCCGCCCGTCGATCAGGCACCGGCATCCGATGCCCCGACCGCCGCATACGGAGCCGCGCCCGCTGCGTTCGCCGCGCCGGCCGCCTTCGCCGCGACCGCGCCGCACGACGGCCCGACGGGCGCGCCCTACGGCGGGCCCGGGGATCCGTACGCAGCGACCACACCGTACGGAACGCCGGGAGGGGAAGCCCCCGCCAAGAAGAAGCGCACCGGCCTGTGGGTCACCCTCTCGATCGTGGGCGCCCTCGTGATCGCCGCGATCATCGTCGTCGTGATCGCGTTCACGACCGCGCGCCACTGGACCAAGACCGATGTCGCCGAGAAGCCCGAGACGTTCCACACCGAGGAGTACGAGACGGGCCTCTACAACGTCGCTGACGACGGTGTGAGCCCGTGCACGGTCAACCAGGACTGGACCGACTGCATCGGCCTCATGGAGGCCCAGTACGCCGGCGCCTGCGCAGATGTCGAGCTGACGGGGGCGGCGACTCTGCTCTGCACGCAGCACCGCACCGAGATCGACCGGATGCGCGGCCTCGATCAGGAGGGCATGTACGTCTCGTCGCTCGGGTCGTTCGGGCATCTGACGAAGACCGCGGAGACCGCGACCCGCGAGGTGTCGAACGACGACTACGAGCCCGCCGTCACCCACGAGGCCGTCTGCTACCTCGAGTTCATCGGGGAGTGCGAGTAGGCCCTCCGGGGCCCGCTCCCCGCAGGCAAAGCAAGAGGCCCGGGTTCCGCATCTCGCGGAATTCCGGGCCTCTTCGTCTTGCTGGGGTACCTGGACTCGAACCAAGAACAACGGAACCAGAAACCGCCGTGTTGCCAATTACACCATACCCCAAGGGCGAAACCGGAGCCTCGCACCGAGAGTCAAGCCTACCGGACGGATCGGGAAGCGCCAAATGGAGCGGCTCCCGCCGCGCGTGTCGCGCTCCCGTGCGCGTGCCCCGAACGCGAAGAGGAGGACCACCGCGAACGGGGTCCTCCTCCAGGCGGTTCGTCGGGCGTCTCAGCCCGCCAGCGTCTCCGACAGCAGACGCAGGCGACGCAGTGTCTCGTCCTTGCCGATCAGCTCCATCGACTCGAAGAGCGGCGGCGACACGCGGCGACCGGTGATCGCGACGCGCGGCGGGCCGTAGGCGACACGGGGCTTGAGCTCGAGGTTCTCGACGAGCGCCGTCGCCAGGGCATCCTGGATCTTCTCCGGAGTGAACTCGGTGACGGGCTCCAGCGCCGCGACGCAGGCGTCGAGCAGCTCGCCGGCGTTCGCCGGGAGGCCCTTGAGCGCATCGGCCTCGTAGGCGATGTCGTCGGTGAAGAGGAAGCCGAGCATGCCGGGCACCTCCCCCAGCAACTGCACGCGCTCCTGCACGAGCGGAGCGGCGCGGAACGCCAGCACGAGCTGCTCGTGGGTCGGCTCGTCGAAGAGCCCGGCCGCGGCGAGATATGGGATCGTGCGCTCGGCGAAGTCCTTCACGTCGAGCATGCGGATGTGGTCGCCGTTGATCGACTCGGCCTTCTTCTGGTCGAAGCGGGCCGGGTTCGGGTTGACGTTCTCGATGTCGAACGCGGCGATGAACTCGTCGAGCGAGAACACGTCACGATCGTGACCGATCGACCAGCCGAGCAGGGCGAGGTAGTTGAGGAGACCTTCGTGGATGAAGCCGCGCTCGCGGTGCAGGAACAGGTCGGCCTGCGGGTCGCGCTTCGAGAGCTTCTTGTTGCCCGTCTCCCCCAGCACGAGCGGCATGTGGGCGAAGCGCGGCACGAACGTCGTGACGCCTGCGTCGATGAGCGCGGCGTAGAGCGCGAGCTGACGGGCGGTCGAGGGCATGAGGTCTTCGCCGCGCAGCACGTGCGTGATGCCCATGAGCGCGTCGTCGACCGGGTTCACGAAGGTGTACAGCGGGATGCCGTTCGGGCGCACCACGACGAAGTCGGGGAAGGACCCGGCGGGGAAGGTGACCTCTCCGCGGATGAGGTCCACGTAGGTGAGGTCTTCATCCGGCACCTGCAGACGCAGAGCGGGCTGGCGGCCCTCGGCGCGGAAGGCGGCCTTCTGCTCCTCGGTCAGCGTGCGGTCGTAGTTGTCGTATCCGAGCTGCTTCGCACGACCGTTGGCCTCGTTGCGGGCGTCGATCTCCTCGGCGTTGGAGTAGCTCTCGTAGAGGGCACCCGAGGCGATGAGCTTGTCGATGACACCCCGGTAGATGTCGTGTCGCTGCGACTGGCGGTACGGCTCGTGCGGTCCGCCGACCTCGACGCCCTCGTCCCAATCGATCTTCAGCCACGTGAGGGCGTCGACGAGCTGCCGGAAGCTCTCCTCGCTGTCGCGCGCCGCATCGGTGTCTTCGATGCGGAAGACGAGCTTGCCGCCGTTGTGGCGCGCGTACGCCCAGTTGTAGAGAGCGGTGCGAACCATGCCGACGTGCGGCAGGCCGGTGGGCGACGGGCAGAAGCGGACGCGGACGTCGGCACCGCTGGCGGTCGTGGTGAGGGGGTGAGGAGTAGCCATAGCCCTTCGATTCTAGAGCGCGCGCCCCACCGCCACCGCCGCCGAATGACGCAGGGGAACCATCCCGCCGCGCGCGTGGACGGCACACGCCTCATCGAAACCGGATCGGAAGCGTGCACGCTCTTCGCGATCGAGGCTGCGATAGAACTGGCCCGCAGAGGCGACGCCGCCCTCCGCCGAGCTCCACAGGGTCTCCGGCGCAGCCTCCCACGTCCATGTC
The DNA here is from genome assembly GCF_037149655.1 of Microbacterium sp. USHLN272. Taxonomy (NCBI): domain Bacteria; kingdom Bacillati; phylum Actinomycetota; class Actinomycetes; order Micrococcales; family Microbacteriaceae; genus Microbacterium; species Microbacterium sp. USHLN272. The sequence goes on from NZ_JBBCRA010000001.1 coordinate 673,528, forward strand.
TGCTCGGTCGTCGAGGTGTCCCGCCAACCGGCGTCCGCCAGCATCGTGGAGAAGCCCCCGACGGTGCGCTCGAAGTCCTTGTGCGCCGGAAGCCGCTCGCCAGCGGCAGGCGTCACGCCTGCCCGCTCGCACACCTCGAGCCAGAACCACGACGGAGACGATGTCCAGATCGTGCCGGCGAGCAGACCACCGTGCGACGCCACCCGGGTCATCTCCTGAGCCGATGCTCGCGGATCGACGACATGGTTGAGCACGAAGTTCGCCGTCACCGCATCGAACGACGCTGACGCGAACGGGAGTTCGGGGAGCGCCGCGGCGAGGAACGACAGTCCGGGATGCGCACGCCCGGCGACCTCCCGCATCGTCGGCTCGGGCTCGCAACCGGTCACCGTCCATCCGGCTCCTGTCGCGCGGGCGACCAGCTCTCCGGTTCCCGCGCCCACGTCGAGCAGCGAGCGTCCCCGAGCCGGCCCGAGGGCGTCGAGCAGGGTGCCGACCGTGCCCGCGCAGAGCGATGCGTACGAGGTCGCATACGCCTCCCCCACTCCCGCCCAGGACTTCACGAGCGTGCGCGGCGGCCGAGAGGTGACAGCGCGACGATGATCAGCACCAGGACGGATGCCGCGATCCCGAGTCCCGCGTACTGGAAGTTCGACAGGATGACCCCGGCCAGCACCGCGCCGGCGGCCGCCGACAGGCTCATCAGCGAGTCGCTGCGCCCCTGCCGGCGCGTGCGCAGCTCGGGTGCACTCGACTCGGTCAGCAGCGCGGCACCGGCGACGGTCGCGGCGCTCCAGCCGAGACCGAGAAGGATGAGGGCGACCATGACGCCCCAGGCCCGGTCGTTGGCGAAGATCGCGAAGATCAACGACCCGCCGAGCAGCACCTGCCCGAACAGCACGACCTGCAGCCGCCCCCAGCGGTCGGCGAGGATGCCGAAGACCGGGGAGAGGGCGTACATCCCGGCGACGTGGAGCGCGATCGTGATCCCGACGAGCCGCGAGACGTCGGCCGCGGCAGCCGCCGTATCGTGCCCCGCGTGCATGCTGTGCGCCATGTGCGAGAGATGGATCGGGGTCATCGCCATCACGGAGGCCATCACGACGTGGGAACCCGCGATCGCGAACATCGCGTAGCGCGCGACGACGGGGCGGTCGACGGCCTGGACGCTCGAGGCCGACGCCGCGACGGTCGCGATGCGCTGCGCGGCCAGCAGCGGATCCGGGCGCAGCGCGACGAGGTAGAGCACGAGGGCCGCCGACTGCGCGACGAACGAGAAGACGTACGACCCAGTCTGCGGCGGCATCCCGATCGAGGCGCCGACGATCTCCCCCGGCCCGAGCAGCAGCGGGCCGGCGACGCCACCGATCGTGGTCGCCCAGACGACGATCGACAGGTCGCGGCCTCGATGGGCGGGAACGGCGAGATCGGTCGCGGCGAAGCGCGACTGCAGGTTGCCCGCGTTGCCCGCGCCGATCATGAGGATGCCCGCCAGCAGCAGCGGGAAGACGCGCAGCGACGCAGCGAGGATGACGACCGCGATGCCGACGAGCGCGAAGAGGTTGCCGAGGGTCAGTGCCCTTCGACGGCCTACCCGCGCGGCGAGACGCGCCAGCGGGATCGCGCAGAGCGCCGCGCCGAGCGTGACCGACGCCGTCGCGAGCCCCGACAGTGCGTCGTCTCCCGAGATGTCGGCGGCCAGGAGCGCGCCGAGCGACACCGTCGCGCCGAAGGCGATCCCTCCGAGAACCTGCCCGAGGGAGAGGACGAGGACCGTGCGGCGCTGCACCGCCGACTGCTGCGCGGCGGTGAGGGCCGGCGCGCTCATGCCGCGGGAACGGCGTCGCGCACGGCGCTGCGCAGGATGCCGAGACCCGTGATCTCGACCTCGACCGTGTCACCGGCCGCGAAGGTGCCCACGCCCGCGGGCGTTCCGGTGAGGATGACATCACCCGGGAGCAGTGTGAAGACGGCCGACGCGTACGCGATGATCTCCTCGACCGAATGGATCATGTCGGTCAGCGGCGCCTTCTGGCGGACCTCTCCGTTGACGCGCGTCTCGATCGTCGCCTCGGACGGGTCGAAGTCGGTGTTGATCGTCGGGCCGAGCGGGCAGAAGGTGTCGAAGCCCTTCGCTCGCGCCCACTGGCCGTCCTTGCGCTGCAGGTCGCGGGCGGTCACGTCGTTGCCGATCGTGTATCCGAGCACGTAGTCGAGGGCATCCGCCGCCGAGACGTTCTTCGCGACCTTGCCGATCACGACGGCGAGTTCGCCCTCGTACTCGGTCTGCTCCGAGATCGCCGGGCGCACGATCGTGTCGCCCGGGCCGATCACGGCGGTGTTCGGCTTGAGGAAGAGCAGCGGCTCCTCGGGGGCCTCTCCGCCCATCTCGGCGGCGTGGTCGTGGTAGTTCTTGCCGACGCAGACGATCTTCGATCGCGGGATCACCGGGGCGAGGATGACGGCGTCAGCGATCGGCACACGGTCACCGGTCGGCTCGTAGCCTGCGAAGAGAGGGTCGCCCGAGAGGACGACGAGGTCTTTCTCGTCGACGATCCCGAAGAGGATGGCGTCGTCATGGCTGAATCGGGCGATCTTCATGACTCCAGCCTATCCAGCGGCCCGGACGACGAGACCCCGCTTTGCCGGTTCTGCAAAGCGGGGTCTCGGGTGGCGTGTGAGCGGTCAGGCGTCGAGACGCAGCAACCAGCCGTGGCGGTCCTCGCGGCGCCCGTACTGGATGTCGGTGAGCTCTTCGCGCAGCGACAGCGCGAGATCGCCGATCGGCTGGGGCTCATCGAAGCCCTCGCCCACGAGCGCACCGATCGGGGTGACGACGGCGGCCGTGCCGCACGCGAACACCTCGGTGATGTCGCCCGAGGCGACGCCCTCGCGCCACTCGTCGATCGAGATCGCCCGGCGCTCGACCGTGTACCCACGGTCCTCGGCGAGCTGCAGCAGCGAGTCGCGCGTGATGCCGTCGAGGATGCTGTCGGACTCGGGGGTGACGATGCGGCCGTCCTTGAACACGAACACCACGTTCATGCCGCCGAGCTCCTCGACGTCGTTCTTCTCGTTGAGGAAGACGACCTGGTCGCAGCCCTTCGAGCTCGCCAGCGCCTGCGGCAGGAGGCTCGACGCGTAGTTCCCACCGGTCTTCGCCTTGCCCGTACCACCGCGACCCGCGCGGGAGTGCTCCTCGGAGAGCCAGATGCGCACGGGCTTCACGCCCCCGGTGAAGTACGCGCCCGCGGGACTCGCGATGACGTAGTAGGCCACCTTCTGCGCGGCGCGGACGCCGAGGAACGCCTCCTTGGCGAACATGAACGGCCGGAGGTAGAGGCTCTGATCGGCACCGGACGGCACCCATCGTCCGTCGACGGCGATGAGCTGACGCAGCGACTCGATGAAGTACTCGGTCGGGAGCTCCGGGAGCGCGAGGCGACGCGCGCTCGCCTGCAGGCGAGCGGCATTGCGGTCGGGACGGAAGGTGTGGATCGACCCGTCGGCGTGGCGGTAAGCCTTGATGCCCTCGAAGATCTCCTGACCGTAGTGCAGCACGGATGCCGCGGGGTCGAGCGGGATCGGGCCGTAGGGCTGCACGCGCGGTCGGTGCCAGCCGCCCTTGAGCGACCAGCAGATGTCGACCATGTGGTCGGTGAAGACGACGCCGAAGCCGGGGTTCTCCAGCACTTCGGCGACTCGTGCGGGCGAGGCCGCGGTGAGGTTCTTGGTCACAGCGAAATCGAGCGGAGCCACTGCTGCCTGTGCGTCGATGGTCGTCATGGTGATGTTCCGTTCTGAGGGGTGTACGCGTCCTCGCGCGGTTCCAGCCTACGCCTGCGGATCAGAGGCGTGCGGCGATCGCGGAGCCGATCTCGGCGGTCGTGCGCGCGCCGTCACGGCTCGCGATGTCCGCCTCGACCGCCGCGCTGACGCGTGCGGATTCGGCCGTGAGGCCGAGGTGGTCGAGCAGCAGCGCGATCGAGAGGATCGCAGCGGTCGGATCGGCCTTCTGCTGCCCCGCGATGTCGGGCGCCGAACCGTGCACCGGCTCGAACATCGACGGGAAGGCGCCCGAGGGATTGATGTTCCCCGAGGCGGCGAGTCCGATTCCGCCGGTGACGGCACCGGCGAGATCGGTGAGGATGTCACCGAAGAGGTTGTCGGTGACGATGACGTCGAAACGCGCCGGATCCGTCACGAGGAAGATCGTGGCGGCATCGACGTGGAGGTAGTCGACCGCGACATCGGGATGCTCGGCCGCGACCTCGTTCACGATCCGCTGCCAGATGGCACCGGCGTGCACGAGCACGTTCGTCTTGTGCACGAGCGTGAGCTTCTTGCGACGACGCTCCGCGAGTTCGAACGCGTAGCGGACCACGCGCTCGACGCCGAACGCCGTGTTCACCGAGGTCTCGTTGGCGATCTCGTGCGGGGTGCCCTGACGGATCGCTCCCCCGTTGCCGACGTAGGGACCTTCGGTGCCCTCGCGCACGACGACGAAGTCGATGTCACCGGGGTTCGCGAGCGGTCCCGCGGCGCCCGTGAAGAGCTTGGAGGGGCGCAGGTTCACGTAGTGGTCGAGCGTGAAGCGGAGCTTGAGGAGCAGACCGCGCTCGATGTTCGCGTTCTTGAGCCGCGGGTCGCCCGGCGTTCCGCCGACCGCGCCGAGCAGGATCGCGTCGTGGGCGGAGATCGCGGCGAGGTCGTCGTCGGCGAGCGTGTCTCCGGTCTCGAGGAACCGGGCGGCTCCGAGCGAGAAGCGGGTCTTGTCGAACGTCACGTCCGTCTCGGCGGTGACCGCGTCGAGCACCTTCTCGGCTTCGGCGATGACCTCGGGACCGATGCCGTCACCCGGGATGACGGCCAGCTTCACGACACGCGACATGACACTCCTTGCTTCGGGAACCGAGCCGCGAGTCGGTGTCGACGGCTCGGTTCCCCCAGCGTACTGGTCAGCGTGGGGTGCGCGTGCGCAGTGTGACGGCGGCGATGACGCCCGCGACCACGACGAGTCCCGCACCGATGAGCGAGGTGATGAAGACACCCGAGCCGAAGGCGTCCGCCGCCGCCTGCCACAGCTCGTCGCCCAGCGTGCCCGAGAGCTCGTTCGAGGCGGTGTAGGCACCGGCGAGCGTCTCGCGCGCGGCATCCGCGGTCTCGGTGGGCAGCCCCGCCGGAAGCACGATCGCAGCGCGGTAGAACGCGGTGATGATGCCGCCCAGCACCGCGGTACCGAGCACCGCACCGAGTTCGTACGCGGTCTCCGAGACCGCGCTGGCCGCACCCGCCTTCTCGGCCGGCGCGCTGGAGAGGATCAGCTCGTTGGAGATCGTCTCGGCGGCGCCGATGCCGATGCCGAGCACCACGAAGGCGATGATGAGCGGAGCGACACCGTGCTCGTGGGTCGTGAACGCCACGATCAGGTACCCCGCCACCGAGAACGCGAGACCGATCGGCACGACGAGGTGCGGCGCCACGCGTCGCGAGATCGGTACGACGCCGAGCCCCGCGACGATCATCACGGCCATGCCGGGCACGAGGGCCAGACCGGCCATCATCGGCGACAGGCCGAGCACGAGCTGCAGATGCTGCGACACGAAGTACAGGAACCCCACGAGCGCGACGACACTCAGGAGGTTCACCAGGATCGCCCCCGAGAAGGTGCCGCGCCGGAAGAGCGCCATGTCGAGCATCGGGATCTCGGCGCGGAGCTGGCGGCGCACGAACAGCACGCCCATCACGACCCCGAGCGACGCCCATGCACCGGCGACGACCGATGGTCCGTCGACCGCGAGCGACTTGATCGCGTAGACGACCGGGATCATCGCGGCCATCGACAGGGCGATGCTGAGCAGATCGATGCGCCCGGGGTTCGGGTCGCGGCTCTCGGGAACGAGCAGCGGCGCGGCGATGAGGAGCGGGATGAGCACCGGCACGGCGATGAGGAACACCGAGCCCCAGCTGAAGTGCTCGAGCAGGATCCCGCCGACGATCGGTCCGAGCGCGGAGCCGGCGGAGAACGCGGAGGCCCACACGGCGATCGCGAGCCGACGCTGATCGCGGTTCACGAAGATCGACCGCAGCAGCGAGAGAGTCGAGGGCATCAGCATCGCGCCGAAGAATCCCAGCAGCGCACGGGCGGCGATGAGCAGACCGGCGGTCGGGGCGAAGGCGGCGAGCACCGACACGGCGGCGAATCCGCTCGCGCCGATCAACAGCATCCTGCGGCGGCCGAACCGGTCGCCCAGCGTTCCCATCGTCACGAGGAGTCCCGCGAGCACGAGCGGGTAGACGTCGATGATCCACAACTGCTCGGCACCGGAGGGCGCGAGCGCGATGGAGATCTCGGGCAGCGCGAAGCTGAGCACCGTATTGTCGACCGAAACCAGCAGCACCGGCAGCATCAGCACGATGAGCGCGGCCCATCCGCGGGCTCCGACGCGGGGGGCATCCGTTCCTGCCGTCGGGATCGACGCGGTCCGGGTCATGTCACACCTCTTACTTTCTGCGGCGGCATTACTAAACCGTCCGGCTGGTATAGTAACAGAATCCGCCCTGATCGACGACTGAGCAGAGGACCCGATGCCCCGACCACCTCTCGCCCGCGAGCGCGTGCTCGACGCCTTCGAAGAGCTCGTCCTCACCGAGGGCGAGCGGGCCGCCACCATCGAGGCGACAGCCAAGGCCGCCGGTGTCTCGAAGGGCGGTCTGCTCTACCATTTCGGATCGAAGGACGAGCTCGTCGCCGGGCTCCTGCAGCGCCTGGAGGAGTTGACGACCGCCGACCTCGCACGCATGAACGCCGCGGACGAAGGCCCCGTGTCGTACTACGTCCGCACCTCCGTCATGGAGGACGACGCCCTCGACCGTGCGCTGGTCACCGCCTCACGGCTCGCCCAGGGCGGCTCGGTCGCCGCTGCGGACGCCCTTCGGGACTCGCGCAGGCGCTGGGAGGACACCATCCGTCCGCACGTGCGCGACCAGGCGGGGCTCGACCTCGTCATGCTGCTCAGCGACGGCCTCTACTTCAACAACTCCCTCGACGTGAACGGCTCCGAGCATCTCGTCCCCCGGCCCGACGAACTCTCCGCACTGATCGCGCTCGTCCTCCGCACGACGGCTCCGTGATCGGCATCCCGTCGACGACGAAGGGCGAGGCGCTCGCGCGCCCCGCCCTCGAATCCCCCGTCGTGATCAGATGTCGGTGATCTCGATCTGACGGAACAGGTCGGCGTCGATCGCATCGCGCACGTCGTCGAGCAGTTCGTCGGAGACCGGCGAGTCCAGGGTGAGAACGCTCAGCGCCTGGGCACCGGCGGCCTCGCGGGCGATCTGCATGCCGGCGATGTTGATGCCGGCCTCGCCGAACTTCTGCCCGTAGACCGCGACGATTCCGGGACGGTCGGTGTAGAGCATGACGACGTGGTGCTTCTCGATCGGGAGCTCGAGTGCGTGGTCGTTGATGCCGACCAGCTTCTCGGCCTGCTTCGGGCCGGTGAGCGTGCCCGACACCGAGAGCTGCGAACCATCGGAGAGGGCACCGGTGAGGGTGATGACGTTGCGGTACTCGGCGCTGACATCGTCCTTGAGTAGACGCACCGCGATGCCGCGCTGCTCGGCGAGCAGCGGAGCGTTGACGTACGACACCGTCTCGCTCACGATGTTCGTGAAGACGCCCTTGAGAGCCGCGAGCTTGAGGACGCTCACGTCGTAGTCGTTCAGCTCGCCGTGCACCTCGACGTCGAGGCTCGTGAGCGGCGACGTCGCGAGAGCGGCGAAGATCTGGCCGAGCTTCTCGACGAGCGAGATGCCGGGGCGCACGTACGGGTCGATGACACCACCGGCGACGTTCACCGCGTCGGGCACCAGATCGCCACCGAGGGCGAGGCGCACCGAGCGGGCGACCGAGACACCGGCCTTCTCCTGCGCCTCCTCGGTGCTGGCACCGAGGTGCGGGGTGACGACGACGTTCGGGAGGTCGAGGAGCGCGTGGGCGCTCCCGCCCTCGACCGGAGGCTCGGACGTGAAGACGTCGAGGCCGGCGCCGGCGATCTCGCCCGCGACGAGCGCCTCGCGCAGAGCCTCCTCGTCGATGAGCCCCCCACGCGCGACGTTCACGACGAAGGCGGTCGGCTTCATGGCCTTGAACTGCTCCGCACCGATCATCCCCGTGGTCTCGGGCGTCTTCGGCATGTGGATCGTGAGGAAGTCCGACTCGGCGACGAGCTCGTCGAGCGAGAGGAGCTGCACACCGAGCTGCTGCGCACGCGCCGAGGTGACGTAGGGGTCGTAGGCGACGACGCGCATGTCGAACGCGGCCAGACGTGCGGCGACCAGCGCGCCGATGCGGCCGAGGCCGACGATGCCGACGGTCTTCTCGAAGAGCTCCGCTCCGGTGAAGGAGCTGCGCTTCCAGGCCCCGGCCGACAACGAAGCGTGCGCGGCGGGGATGCGGCGCGCGAGGCTGAGGATGTGACCGACGGTGAGTTCGGCGGCCGAGACGATGTTGGAGGTCGGCGCGTTGACGACCATGACGCCGGCCGCGGTGGCCGCCTTGATGTCGACGTTGTCGAGTCCGACGCCGGCGCGGGCGACGACCTTCAGCTTCGGCGCGTGCGTCAGCGCCTCTTCATCGATCTGCGTCGCCGAGCGCACGAGCACGGCATCCGCCTCCGACAGCGCCGAGAACAGCGCCTCGCGATCGGTGCCGTCGACATTGCGGACATCGAAGTCCGGGCCCAGGGCCTCGATCGTGGCAGGAGAGAGAACTTCGGCGATGAGCACTACGGGCTTCGGCACAGTGGATCCTTCGGGGCAACACAATAGGGGCCGATGCGCCGCACGCCTTCGGGGGCGCGATCTCCTCCACTGTACCCGAGGGGATCGCTCGGCTTTACCGTGTGACGCCCGTCAGGCGGCGATGAGCCCGAGGCTCAACGACAGCACGCAGAGCCAGAACACCGCCACGATCCCGAGGCCGGCGAGCAGTGCCAGCGCGAGTTCACCCGCGCGGCGCCGACGTCCGATCGCGGACGCGAACACGAAGACGATCGCGGGGAACACGACGCCGAACAGCAGCGTGATCCACCCCCCAGCGGTCAGCCCGCCCTGCGCCATCTGGATCAGGTGCGCGACGGCGTTCCACACCGCATAGGCGTAGAACAGCCCGGCCAGCCCCAGGATGAGGCCGGTGATCCAGCGGGGCGAGGTGCGCGTGCTGTCGATGCTCTGCTCGGCGCTCATGCTCCGATCACCCCCACGGTCACGAACGGCCACGGCACGAGGAGCACGACACCGAGCAGGAGAAGGGATGCCCGCACCCACGACGCCCGCCCGCGGGTGAGCACCCACGTGGCCAGGAACCACAGCGCGGGTGCGGCGACCGCCAGCACGAACCACGGGACGAACATCTCGTCGGCGACGAAGAAGTTGGCGAGCGGCTTGAGCCTCAGACCACCGACCACCCAGCCGATCGAGTACAGGAGGTACACACCACCGACGACACCCGTGATGAGCAGCATCGCCGTGCTCAGGGGTGCACGCTCGTCTTCCTCTCCCGCTCGGTCGTCCCCGAGGGGCGCGGCGTCCTGCGACGGACCCTCGACGCGATCGGCGACGACGGGGGCAGGCGTTTCGGCGGCGATCTTCTCGCGCCTCACCGGAGCCGGACGCGCGAGCGAGGCGTCGTCATCCCCGTCCCAGTTCAGGGCGTCATCGGAATCGGAGGTCATGTCTCCAGCGTAGGACACCTCGTCCACTAGGCTCGGCGTCACGACCGAGGAGGGGGCCATCGTGGCTGAGCAGCGCACAACGAATGCAGAGGGTGTCGAACCGCCCGCGAACTGGAAGCCGACCCCCGAAGCGAAGGCGAAGGCCACACGCTTCCGCTGGATCGCCGGAGCGCTGTGGCTCCTCGCGATCGTCGGTGAGGCCGTCGGCATCTTCTGGTTGCTCCGTCAGCGCGTGTTCGTCGGCGAGGACGGCACGTTCGTCCGCGACCCCGACACCGGTCTGCTCGAGGAGCAGGGCGTCACGGCGCAGTTCCCGCAGTGGGCGTTCATCGCGCTGCTCGTGCTGCTCGTCGTCATCGCCGCACTCTCGATCACCGGGTCGGTGCTCTGGAAGAAGGCCAATCGCCTGGATCCCGCGCGGAGATCCGACCCCGTGCGCTTCTTCGTGCAGAATCAGCTCGGCGCGATCATCGCCATCGTGGCGTTCCTCCCCCTGATCATCCTGGTCTTCCTCAACAAGGACATGGACAAGGGCCAGAAGACGACGGCGGGCATCGTCGGCATCGTGCTCGCGGCGATCGCGGTGTTCATCGGCATCGACTTCGACCCGCCCTCCGTCGAGCAGTACACGGCCGATCAGTCCGCGGTGATCCAGCTGCTGGGCAAGGACGAAGTCGTGTGGGTCGACGGCGGCGCCGTCTATCACGTGTGCGACGAGGTGTCGGCGATCCAGACCGGCAGCGAGATCCGCACCGGCACCACCGCCGAAGCGGTCGAGGCCGGCAAGATCCGCCTGACCCTCCAGTTCGGCTCCGAGCTGCGCGCCTGCGGCCTCCCGGCCCCCGAGAACGACGAGGAGATCACCGAGGCTCTCCGCGCGATCCAGGCCGGACAGGTCGACACCGTGCTGCCCGCACCGGTGTGGGCGGACCCGGCGGAGGCCCCGCTCGTCGTCGAAGAGGCCCCGGCGAGCTGATCGCCGGATTCGTCACTCAGTCCGCGCCGAGAGCGTCGACGAGACGCTCCTGCGCCGACGAGAGGTGGATGCCGAGAACGGCGGTGGCCCGCTCTGCTTCACCGGCCGCCAAAGCGTCGAGGATCTCGGCATGCTGGGCGGCGATGACGCCGGCCTCGAGCAGACGACGGCCCTGCACCTGCGCCATGCACAACCGCGCCTCGTCGAGCACACTGCGGTACATCCGGCCCGTTCGAGCGCTGCCGAGGGCATCGATCAGCGCCGTGTGGAAGCGCAGATCGGGATCGACCGTGGCGGGATCGGGCCCCGCGGGCATCGCCTGGATCTCGGCGTTCGCCGCGATCGCCGCAGCCGGTACCGTGCGCGTGCCGGCGAGCTCTCGCAACGCCGCGCTCTCGAGTCGCGTCCGGGTGCGATAGACATCGCGCACGGTCTCCGGGTCGATCGCCACGACACGGGCACTGCGGTGCGCGGTGCGGTCGAGGAGGCCCGCGGCGACGAGCTGCTCGATCGCGGCCTTCGCACTCGGCCGTGCGACCGCGTACTCCTCCGACACGAACGCTTCGGTGAGCGCCGAGCCTGAGCGGAGGTCCCCGCTCAGGATACGATCCCGCAGCCGTGACGTGACGGCATCGACGACGCCGACGACCGCGAGCGGGGCATCCGTGGGACTGTTCACCCACTCAGATTAGCGAGATCGTGGTCATCGGTACACTTGTCTGACAATCTTCCATCAGCGCCGAGGAGCCTCCCGTGTCGATCACTCTCGCCGAACCACTCGATCCGACGATCCTCGGACCGTCGACCGAGGTGCACGCCCGCTCGATCGACCGGTTCGCCCGGGCGCACGACGCCTCCCACTACCTGCTCGTGCCGGATGCCGTGCTCTCCCCCACCGACGCCGCGGGAGTCGCCCGGGTATTCGAGGCCGTACGCGCGGCGGGGCGCACGCTCACGTTCCGTTCCGGGGGCACGAGCCTCTCGGGACAGGGCGTCAGCGGCGACATCCTCGTCGACACGCGCAGCGGATTCCGCGACATCCGCGTCGAGGACGACGGCGCCTCGGTGCAGGTCGGCCCCGGCGCCACCGTGCGCCAGGTGAACACGCGTCTGGTGCGCCACGGTCGCAAGCTCGGCCCCGACCCCGCCAGCGAGATCGCCTGCACGATCGGGGGTGTCGTCGCGAACAACTCCAGCGGCATGGCCTGCGGCATCGTCGAGAACTCCTACCGGACCGTGGAGTCTCTCCTCCTCGTCCTGCCGAGCGGCACCGTCCTCGACACCGCACTTCCCGACGCCGATGAGCGCCTGCGTGACTCCGATCCCGACCTCGCCGCGGGGCTCCTCGCCCTCCGCGCACAGCTGCTCTCCTCCCCCGAGAACGTCGCCTTCGTGCGCCGCCAGTTCTCGATGAAGAACACGATGGGCTACGGCATCAACGCCCTCCTCGACTTCGACACCCCGGTGCGCATCCTCGAGCACCTCGTGATCGGCTCGGAGGGCACACTCGCCTTCGTCGCCGAAGCGCGCTTCCGCACCATCCCGATCCGTCCCGCGATCGCCACCGGCCTGCTCGTGTTCACCACGCTCTCCGATGCGATGGCCGCCCTCCCCGGGCTCGGCGACCTCGGGCTCGCCACGATCGAGCTCCTCGATGCCGCGTCACTCCGCGTCGCGCAGGGGCTCGGCGACGTGCCCGCCGCGATCGCCGACATCGATGTCGATCAGCACGCGGCACTCCTCGTCGAGGTCCATGCCGGCAGCACCGATCAGTTGGCGATCGACAGTGCGACCGCGCTCGCACACTTCGCCGACCTCCCCCTCGCGATCGAGGCGGCGCTGACCACCGACACCTCGGAGCGCGCGGCGCTGTGGCACGTGCGCAAGGGCCTCTACACCGCCGTCGCCGGAGCACGTCCGTCCGGCACCACCGCGCTGCTCGAGGACATCGTCGTGCCGGTCGACCGTCTGCTGGTGACCTGCGAGCGCCTGATCGAGCTGTTCGCCGAGCACGACTACGAGGGCTCGGTGATCTTCGGTCACGCCAAGGACGGCAACGTGCACTTCCTGCTCAACGAACGCTTCGACGATCCCGACAGCGTCGCGCGCTACCGGCGCTTCACCGACGACCTCGTCGAGCTCGTGCTCGGCCAGGGCGGCTCGCTGAAGGCGGAGCACGGGACGGGGCGCATCATGGCGCCGTTCGTCCGCCGTCAGTACGGCGATGAGCTGACCGACATGATGTGGTCGATCAAGCGTCTCTTCGATCCCGCCGGCATCCTCAATCCGGGCGTCGTGCTCTCCGACGACCCGGACTCGTACCTCCGCGACCTCAAGCGCGTGCCGACGGTCGAGAAGGAGGTCGACCGGTGCGTCGAATGCGGCTACTGCGAGCCGACGTGCCCGAGCAAGAGCATCACCCTCACCCCGCGCCAGCGCATTGTACTGCGGCGCGACATGGCCTGGGCCGAGGAGCAGGGAGACACCGCGCTTCTCGAGGACCTGCGCGCCGACTACGACTACGACGGAGTGCAGACCTGTGCGGTCGACGGCATGTGCGCAGTCGCGTGCCCCGTCGACATCAACACCGGCGATCTCGTCCGTCGCCTGCGCGCCGAGGAAGCGTCGAAGATCGAGGACGGCCTCTGGGATGCCGCGGCGAAGGGCTGGGGCGCCGTGACGCGCGTCGGCGGTACGGCGCTGACCTTCGCCTCCGCCCTGCCCGCCCCGATCGTGACCGGCGCGACCCGGGTCGGACGAGCGATCCTGGGATCCGATACCGTCCCTCTCTACGACGGCGGACTCCCGCGCGGCGGTACGAAGGCCCCGTCCGCCCAGAACCCGTCCGACGCCCGTGCCGTGTTCTTCGGGGCGTGCATCGGCACGATGTTCGGCGCGGAGGGGCACGGAGAGGGGTCGAGGGACGCGGTCCGCGCGCTTCTCGATCGGGCCGGGATCGCCGTGGCGATCCCGGAGGATGCCGGCGGAATGTGCTGCGGCACGCCCTGGAAGTCGAAGGGGCACCTCGCCGGCTACGACCGCATGACGAAGCGCGTGCTGTCGAGCCTCTGGGAGGCGAGCCGATTCGGCGAGCTTCCGGTCGTGTGCGATGCCGCCTCCTGCACCGAGGGGCTCCACACGATGCTCGCGAAGTCCGTCTCCGAGTATCCGGAGTACGCAGGCCTCGTCATCGAGGACGCGACGACCTACATCGCTCGGGAGGTGCTCCCCCGCGTGACCGTTCAGGCGAAGCTCGACAGCGTGGCGGTGCATCCGACCTGCTCGACGACCGCGCTCGGAGCGACCGGCGCGCTGACCGAGATCGCAGCGGCCGTCGCCACGGACGTGTTCGTTCCCGACGGCTGGGGATGCTGCGCCTTCGCCGGAGATCGGGGCATGCTGCACCCCGAGCTCACTGCCAGCGCGACCGCGGTCGAATCGGAGGAGGTACGTGCGGCCGATGCCGATCGGGGCGGCTTCGACGCCTTCGTCTCCGCGAACCGCACGTGCGAGATCGGGATGACCCGCGCCACGGGACAGCCGTACCGCCACGTCGTCGAGGTGCTCGAGGAGCTCACCCGCCCCTGACCACCACCGGACGCGAAAGAGCGGGCGCCCCTTCCGGGACGCCCGCTCTCGTCTATCGGTCGATCAGCGCGCAGCGCTGCCGTCGATGTAGTCCTCGTCCTGCTGCTTCCATGCGAAGAGCGAACGCAGCTCCTTACCGGTGACCTCGATCGGGTGCTGCTCCTCCTTGGCGCGCAGCGCCAGGAACTCCTCGGCTCCGTTGTCCTGGTCGTCGATGAAGCGCTTCGCGAACGCACCCGACTGGATGTCGGCGAGCACGCCCTTCATGCTCTCCTTGACGCGCTCGTCGATGACGCGCGGGCCCGAGACGTAGTCGCCGAACTCGGCGGTGTCGGAGATCGACCAGCGCTGCTTGGCGATGCCGCCCTCCCACATGAGGTCGACGATGAGCTTGAGCTCGTGGAGCACCTCGAAGTACGCGATCTGCGGCTGGTAGCCCGCCTCGGTCAGCGTCTCGAAACCGGCCTGCACGAGGTGGCTGACGCCACCGCAGAGCACGGCCTGCTCGCCGAACAGGTCGGTCTCGGTCTCCTCGGTGAAGGTCGTCTTGATGACGCCGGCACGGGTACCGCCGATCGCCTTCGCGTACGAGAGTGCGAGGTCCCAGGCCTTGCCCGAGGCGTCGCGCTCGACAGCGATGATGTCGGGGATGCCGCGACCGGCGACGAACTCGCGACGGACGGTGTGGCCCGGCGCCTTCGGGGCGACGAGGATCACGTCGACGCCCTCGGGAGCATCGATGTAACCGAAGCGGATGTTGAAGCCGTGCGCGAAGGCGAGGGTCTTGCCCGCGGTCAGGTTGGGGGCGATCGACTCGCTGTAGATCGTGCGCTGGTGCTGGTCCGGCGCGAGGATCATGATGACGTCGGCCCAGGCGGTGGCGTCGGCGACGGTCTTGACCGCGAAGCCGGCCTCTTCGGCCTTCGGAGCCGACTTGGAGCCCTCCTTGAGGGCGATCGCGACCTCGACGCCCGAGTCGCGCAGGTTCTGCGCGTGGGCGTGGCCCTGCGAGCCGTAACCGACGATGGCGACCTTCTTGCCCTGGATCAGGGACAGGTCGGCGTCGGCGTCGTAGAAGATCTCGGTGCTCACTGTGTGTTTCTCCTTGTTCGTGGCGGTTCTTCTCGCTCCGTGCCGGACGGCGGTGGAGCGGATGGATGGGGGGGTCTGGGTCAGCCGCGCAGGACGCGTTCGGTGATGCTCTTGCCGCCGCGGCCGATGGCGAGGAGGCCCGACTGCGCGATCTCCTTGATGCCGAAGGGCTCGAGCGCGCGGAGCATCGCGTCGACCTTGCCCTTGTCGCCCGTGACCTCGATCACGAGCGCGTCGGCGGCGTAGTCGACCACCGAGGCGCGGAAGAGGTTCACGACCTCGATCACGTTCGAGCGGGTGGCGTTGTCGGTGCGCACCTTCACGAGCATGTGCTCGCGCTGCACCGAGGTGGCGAAGTCGAGCTCGACGATCTTGATCACGTTGATCAGCTTGTTGAGCTGCTTGGTGACCTGCTCGAGCGGCAGCTCGTCGACATCGACGACGACGGTGATGCGCGAGATGCCGGGCACCTCGGTCACGCCGACGGCGAGCGAGTGGATGTTGAATCCGCGCCGGGCGAAGAGCCCTGCGACGCGGGTGAGGAGGCCGGGGGTGTCCTCGACCAGGAGGCTCAGCACGTGGGTCGACATGGTCAGTCCTCCTCGTCGAATGCGGGCGCGTGCTCGCGGGCGTACTGGACGTAGCTGTTGCTGACGCCCTGGGGCACCATCGGCCACACCATGGAATCGGCGCTGACGACGAAGTCGATCACGACGGGGCGATCGTTCGTCTCGAGGGCGAGCTGGATCGCCGCATCGACCTCGTCCTCCTTCTCGACGCGGATCGCGAGGCATCCGTAGGCCTCGGCGAGCTTCACGAAGTCGGGGATGCGGACCGTGCCGTGCCCGGTGTTCAGGTCGGTGTTGGAGTGGCGCCCGTCGTAGAACAGGGTCTGCCACTGGCGCACCATGCCCAGCGAGGAGTTGTTGATGATCGCGACCTTGATCGGGATGTTGTTGATCGCGCAGGTCGCGAGCTCCTGATTGGTCATCTGGAAGCATCCGTCGCCGTCGATCGCCCACACCACGCGGTCGGGTTCGGCGACCTTGGCACCCATGGCCGCGGGCACGGAGTACCCCATGGTCCCGGCGCCGCCGGAGTTGAGCCAGGCGTTGGGGCGCTCGTACTTGATGAACTGCGCCGCCCACATCTGGTGCTGTCCGACGCCGGCCGCATAGATGCCCTCGGGGCCCGTCAGCTCGCCGATGCGCTGGATCACGTGCTGAGGCGCGAGCAGGCCGTCGGTCGGAGGCGTGTAGCCGAGCGGGAACTCGTTGCGGAGTCCGTCGAGGTACGACCACCACTCCTCGGTGTCGGGCTTCGCGCTGCCGATCGCGCCGCGGTAGGCGGCTTCGAGGTCGACGAGCACGTCGCGCACGTCGCCGACGATCGGCACGTCCGCGATGCGGATCTTCGAGATCTCGGCGGGATCGATGTCGACGTGCACGACCTTCGCGTTCGGCGCGAAGAGCGCAGCCTTACCGGTCACACGGTCGTCGAAGCGGGCGCCGAGCGAGATCAGCAGATCGGCCTCCTGCAGCGCGAGCACGGCCGGGACCGTGCCGTGCATGCCCGGCATGCCCAGGTGCTGCGGGTGCGAGTCGGGGAATGCACCGCGGGCCATGAGTGTGGTCACGACGGGCGCACCGGTCGACTCGGCGAGTTCGAGCAGTTCGGCGGACGCGCGTCCGCGGATCACGCCGCCGCCGACGTAGAGCACGGGCTTCTTGGCCTCGGCGAGCAGGGCGGCTGCGGCCTGGATCTGCTTGCCGTGCGCCTTGGTGACGGGGCGGTAACCGGGCAGATCGACCTTGGGCGGCCAGACGAACGGCGCGATCGCCTGCTGCGCGTCCTTCGTGATGTCGACCAGCACGGGACCGGGACGGCCGGTCGATGCCACCTCGTATGCGGCGGCGATCGCGCCGGGGATGTCGGCGGCGTCCTTCACCAGGAAGGAGTGCTTCGTGATCGGCATCGTGATTCCCACGATGTCGGCCTCCTGGAAGGCATCCGTTCCCATCAGCGTCGAGAACACCTGTCCGGTGATCGCCAGCAGGGGCACCGAGTCCATGTAGGCGTCGGCGATCGCGGTGACGAGGTTCGTGGCTCCGGGTCCGGACGTCGCGATGCAGACGCCCACCTTGCCGGAGGCGGATGCATAGCCCTCGGCAGCGTGGCCGGCACCCTGCTCGTGCCGCACGAGGATGTGACGCAGGTCGGACGCGTCCATGAGCGGGTCGTACACGGGCAGGATCGCGCCGCCGGGAAGCCCGAAGACGTCGGTGATCCCGAGCAGCTCGAGCGAACGGACGACGGCCTCGGCGCCGGTGATCTCGGGGGCGTTGGATTGACGGGCGGGCGGCCTCGGCACAGCCGAGACGGAGTCAGCAGTCATGACTTTCCTTCTGGTGATCTGTAGGGCATCGGATGCCGGAGACGACGATGCTGCGTGCCGAACGAGTCGGGATCAGCCCGTCGTCGCGCCTTCGGCGGCGGACCGCACGAGGCGTGAGTACTTGGCAAGAACGCCACGGGTATAGCGCGGGGGAAGCGGCTCCCAGCCAGAGCGGCGGGAGGCGAGCTCCGCCTCGTCGACGAGTAGGTCGAGAGAGCGAGCTGCGATATCGACCCGTATCAGATCACCATCGCGCACGAAGGCGATAGGACCTGCGTCCACCGCTTCGGGTGCTATGTGGCCGATGCACAGGCCGGTTGTGCCGCCTGAGAATCGTCCGTCCGTCAAGAGTAGTACATCTTTTCCGAGTCCCGCGCCCTTGATGGCCGCGGTGATCGCGAGCATCTCGCGCATGCCCGGCCCGCCCTTCGGACCCTCGTAGCGGATCACCACGACGTCGCCGGCGTTGATCTCGCCGTTCGCCAGAGCATCCATCGCTCCGCGCTCGCGCTCGAACACGCGCGCCGGGCCCTCGAACACGTCGGCGTCGAAGCCTGCGGACTTCACGACCGCTCCCTCCGGGGCGAACGAGCCGTGCAGGATCGTGATGCCTCCGGACGCGTGGATGGGGTTGTCGAACGTGTGGATGACGTCGCCGTCGACGGGATCGGGATTGAGGTCGCGCAGGTTCTCGGCGACCGTCTTCCCGGTGACCGTGAGTGCGTCGCCGTGGATCAGGCCCTCGTCGAGCATCGCCTTCATGATCACGGGGATGCCGCCGTGGCGGTCGACGTCGTTCATCACGTACTTGCCGAAGGGCTTCATGTCGGCGACGTGCGGCGTCTTGCTGCCGATGCGGTTGAAGTCGTGCAGGCTCAGGTCGATCTCGGCCTCGCGAGCGATCGCCAGCAGGTGCAGCACGACGTTGGTCGAACCGCCGAGCGCCATCGCGAGGGCGATCGCGTTCTCGAACGACTCCTTCGTCAGGATGTCCTTCGTGGTGATCCCCTGGCGCAGCAGGTTGACGACGGCCTCGCCGGAGCGGTGTGCGAAGTAGTCACGGCGACGGTCGGCCGAGGGCGGCGCCGCGGAGCCGGGAAGGCTGAGCCCCAGGGCCTCGGCCACCGAGGCCATCGTGTTGGCGGTGTACATGCCGCCGCAGGCACCCTCTCCGGGAGCGAAGGCGCACTCGATGCGCTTCAGGTCCTCCTCCGTCATGCGACCCGCGCGACAGGCGCCGACGCCCTCGAAGGAGTCGATGATCGTGATGTCCTTCTCGGTGCCGTCGGAGAGCTTCACCCATCCCGGCGCGATGGAGCCGGCGTAGAGGAACACGCTCGACAGCCCCAGGCGCGCACTCGCCATGAGCATGCCGGGGATGGACTTGTCGCAGCCCGCGAGCAGCACGGTTCCGTCGAGGCGCTCGGCCATGATGACCGTCTCGACCGAGTCGGCGATGACCTCGCGCGAGACGAGCGAGAAGTGCATGCCCTCGTGGCCCATCGAGATGCCGTCGGAGACGGAGATCGTGCCGAACTGCAGCGGGTAGCCGCCGCCCGAGTGCACGCCCTCCTTCGCACCCTGCGCGAGCCGGTCGAGACTCAGGTTGCAGGGCGTGATCTCGTTCCAGCTCGAGGCGATGCCGATCTGGGGCTTCTCCCAGTCCTCGTCGCCCATGCCGACGGCACGCAGCATGCCTCGTGAGGTCGTGGCTTCGATGCCGTCGGTGACGACACGACTGCGGGGCTTGATGTCGATGGACGCGCTGGCAGGATCGTGCGGAGACATGCAGGCAGTCTATTCCCGCCCGGCGGCCCGCTCGTCCGCCAGCGCGCCGAGAAGGCGTGCGACATCGACGGGTCCGTCGACGCGCAGCGCCGCGGCGCTCTCCCCCGGGCCGACACGCACGCCGAGATCGCCCGGCTGCAGCACGCGCATGGCGTCTTCATCGGTGACGTCGTCGCCGGCGAAGAGGATGCCGGTGGCGTGGAAGCGCTCGCGGAGCACTCCGATCGCGGCGTCCTTGCCCTCCGTCCGCGACGAGAACTCGAGCACGCGATGGCCCGCGCGACGGCGCCAGTGCGGGAACCGCTCGGCGGCGAGCGCGTCGATCTCGGCGAAGAGCTTCTCCTCGGTCTCCCGATCCGCCCGTCGTGTGTGCACACCCATGCCGAAGGTCTTCGGCTCGAACTCGGCGCCTTCGTAGCGGTCGATGATCGGACGAGCGGCCGCCCAGAGTTCCTCTCGGGCACCCTCCTCGGTGGCGTCGCCGGTCGGTGCGGCCTCGCCCTCGCCGGGGAACCAGTACTGCGCACCGTGCGATCCCGCGAGGGCGACCGGCGAGTCGTCCTCGTGCTCGGTGATGATGCGGAGGTCGTGCAGGCTGCGCCCGGAGACGAACGAGACGATCGTGTCGGGCAGGGCCGTCAGACGACGGATCTGTTCCACGGTCTCCGACAGCGCGCGGGCCGCCATGGGATCGGGCACGAGCGGCGAGGCGACGCCGTCGAAGTCGAGGGCGACGACGAGGCGCTCGGTACGCGCGAGCGCGCTCAGTTCGGGCGAGGGGGTTCCGGGGATCCAGGGGCTGGTCATGGGTGTCTCCAGTCGTGGGGGCGGGAAGATGCGGGGCGGCTCAACGGCGTGCGTCGTCGAGCGCGGAGAGGAACGACGACGACCAGGCGTCCACGTCGTTCTCGAGCACGCGGCGACGGAGCGAGCGCATGCGCTTGCCCTGTTCGGCCGGTGTCATCTCGACCGCGGTCATGATCGCTGCCTTGACGCCCTCGATGTCGTGCGGGTTGACGCGCACCGCCTGGCGGAGTTCGTCGGCGGCGCCCGTGAACTCGCTGAGGACGAGCACCCCCCGGTTGTCGACGCGCGTGGCGACGTACTCCTTCGCGACCAGGTTCATGCCGTCGCGCAGAGCGGTGACGAGCATGACATCGGCCGCGAGGTACAGCGCGACCATCTCCTCGCGGGGATATCCCTGGTGCAGATAGCGGATCGCGGTGTGCCCCATCGTGTCGTTGTCGCCGTTGATGCGCCCGACGGCCAGCTCGATCTCGTCGCGCAGGTGCACGTACGCGTCGACGCGCTCGCGGCTGGGGCTCGCGACCTGCACGAGCGTGACGTCGTCGACGCTCAGACGCCCCTCGGCGAGGAGCTCGCCGTAGGCCTTGATCCGGTGACGGATGCCCTTGGTGTAGTCGAGGCGATCGACGCCCAGCAGGATGCGCTTCGGGTTGCCGAGGCTCGCACGGATCTCCGCGGCTCTGGCCTGGACGGCGGGGTTCGCAGCGAGATCCAGGTAGGGAGCGGTGTCGATCGAGATCGGGAAGGCGCGGGCGACGGCCGTCCGGATCGAGCCGTCGTCCTGCGGGACGGCGATGTTCGCGCCCTTGACCTCGTAACGCAGGCGGCGCCGCACGGCGGTGAGGAAGTAGGTGGCGTCCTGCGCGCGCTGGAACCCGATCACGTCGGCTCCGAGCAGGCCCTGCAGCACCTGGTCGCGCCAGGGCAGCTGCGCATAGAGGCCATGCGCGGGGAAGGGGATGTGGTGGAAGTACCCGATCGTGACGTCCGGGCGGAGCTCACGCACCATCTGCGGAACGAGCTGCAGCTGGTAGTCGTGCACCCACACCGTGCCGTCTTCCGCGACCGCGGCGGCCGCCGCCTCGGCGAAGCGCCGGTTGACGGTGACATAGGCGTCCCACCACTCGCGGTGGAACTGCGGGGGCGCGATGACGTCGTGGTACAGCGGCCAGATGGTGTCGTTGGCGAAGCCCTCGTAGTACTCCGCGACCTCCTGCGCACTCAAGGACACCGGGATGAGGTGGATGCCGTCGGCCTCGAAGGGGTCACGCTCGACGTCGGGCTGGCCGACCCAGCCGACCCACGCGCCGCGGGTGCTGCGCATCATCGGCTCGAGAGCCGCGACGAGTCCGCCGGGCGACGTGCGCCAGGTCTCCTCCCCGTCGGGGCCCTCGACCCGATCGACGGGAAGACGGTTGGCGACGACGACGAACTCTGCAGCGGCCAAGATGGCTCCTCACACCAGGGGGTACCCCCAGGCTATCGAGGTTCGCGGCCCCGGTTCACCGCGTCACGCCGCGACGACCACGTTCCGCGCACGCGTGCGGCTGAGCACCCAGTTGACGAGACCCGCTGCGAACGCGACCCCGGCCGCGACGATCGGCAGCACGAGCGCCGCCGAGGTGCCGACGTTCTCGGCGAGCTCACCGGCGACGGCCGCGCCGATCGACTGACCGACGACGATTCCCGAGCCGAGCATCGTCATGACCGTCGCCGAGCGTCCGAGCGGGCTGCGCGCGGCGCCGAAGCTGTACTGCGTCACGAGCGTCGGGCCGATGCCGACCCCCATGATGCCGAGAGCGAGCATCATCATCGCGGGAGAATCCACGACGCCCAGCAGGAGCGAGCCCGCGAAGAGGATGCCCGAGAAGACCAGCCACCGGGCGCGGAGCGAGAAGCGGACCGGAAGCCACGCGACGCCGAGCGCCAGGACGGCCGAGCCGACGCCCATCACACCGTAGAGCAGACCCGCCTGTTCGGAGGCGCCCCGATCCGCCATGAACGACGTCAGCGAGGTGAGCATGGTGCCGAAGAACATGCCGACGCCGAGGATGCCGATCACGACGATGACGAGCTGCGGGCGGAAGAGTTCCGACACCGCCGAGGGCGCTGCCCCGTCGGCCCCGCGCACGGCGGCGACGTGTCGACCGCTCGGGTGGAGGGCGAACGCACCGACGAAGACGATCGTCAGGACCGCCGCGCCCACGAGAGGAGCCCACGGCGCGATCAGCGACGCGAGGATGCCGACGATGAACGGTCCGAAGACGAACACCGTCTCGTCGGCGGCGGACTCGTAGGCCATGGTGCCCGAGACCGTGCGGGCCCGGCGGGTCTCCGGCATCCGCTCGCTGATCATCGTGACCAGCCGCGCACGCGACAGCGGCGATACCTGCGGGGCCGTCGCTCCGATGCCGGCTGCGGCCAGGAGAACGAGGCCGTCGACTGCGTCGCCGTAGACGACGAGGGTGAACACGACCATCATCGTGCCGTTCGCGATGGCGAGCAGCAGCAGCACGGTCCGCTGGCCGTAGCGATCCGCGGCGGCACCGAGGAGCGGGCCGAAGCACGCGGTGCCGAGGCCGACCGCGGCGGAGGTGAGCCCGCCGAGCGACAGCGATCCGCGCGCCGAGACGACGACGGTCAGCACGCCGACGACCATCATCGCGAAGGGCAGTCTCGCGATGAAGGCGATGAGGAAGTAGGGGAAGCCGGCGAGACGGAAGAGGCTCGGCTCGGTGGAGGTGTGTGTCTGGGTCATGGCTCTCGCGCGCCCGCGGACGCGGTGGTCGGGTGCCGCCGCTGTCCGTCGGAGTGCCGACGGCCGGTAGATACACGGTTCTACGGTCGCGGGCGAGCCGCGACTGACACCCATGATAGCGAGTGCCGATCCGAAGGGGCTGTATGCCCGGCATCCGGTGTTCGTGTCAATCCCCCGCCCCGGCCGGGACTCGGGCGGTAGCGTAGGGGCATGCGCTATCTGTTCAGCACGGGCCTGTTCGGAGCGATCACCACCGGTGTCTCGCTCCTCCGCGGCACCCGCGAGTCCCCCGTCACCTGGCGCGCTGCGCTCGCCTGGATCAGCTGGGCCATCACCTTCGCCCTCGCGATCGGCGCCGTGCGCGACACCCGCCGCTTCGACCGCGGTCTCGAGGTCGCCCTGGATTCGCCCCTCGCCCCCGCGCAGGCGAAGCGCGCGAACCGCGACGAGAAGCAGGCGCAGAAGGCGGCGGCGCAGAAGCGCACGCGCCGCCGCTCCTCCTGAGTCCGCGCGTCACCGGGTGAGGATCAGCGCCTCTCCCTGCCCGCCACCGCCGCAGAGGCCGACGGCCGCCGTGCCGGAGCCGCGACGCGCCAGCTCGTGCGCCAGGTGCACGACGAGGCGATTACCCGATGCGCCGATCGGATGCCCGATCGCGATCCCTCCCCCGTGGATGTTGACGAGCGCGGGATCCAGGCCGAGTTCGACCTGCGAACGCGCGACCACGGCGCCGAACGCCTCGTTGATCTCGACCAGATCGAGATCGGACGGCGAGATCCCCTGCTTCTCGCACGCGCGTTCGATCGCGCGCGCCGGCTGCGCCTGCAGGGAGTTGTCCGGCCCGGCGGTCTGGCCGCTTGCACCGACCGTCACGAGGACGGGCCATCCCTTCTCCGCGGCGAGCGCGCGCGTCGTGACGACGACGGCAGAGGCTCCGTCGGAGATCTGCGAGGAGTTGCCCGCCGTGATCGTGCCCCCTTCTGCGAAGGCGGCACGGAGTCCTGCGAGCGACTCCACCGTCGTGTCGGGGCGGATTCCCTCGTCCGCCGCGACGAGCAGGGGTTCCCCGCGGCGCTGAGGCACCGAGACCGTGACGATCTCGTCGTCGAACACGCCCGCAGCCTGGGCGGCCGCCGCACGCTGATGCGAGAGCGCGGCCACGGCGTCCTGAGCCTCGCGCGTGAGCTCGTATCGGGCGTTGTGCCGTTCGGTGGACGCTCCCATGCTCTCCCGGTCATAGGCGTCGGTGAGCCCGTCGTAGGCCATGTGATCGAGCACCTCGACACTGCCGTAGGCCCATCCGTCGCGTGACCCCATGAGCAGGTGCGGGGCGCGGGTCATCGACTCCATGCCGGCCGCGACGACCACCTCGGCATCTCCCGTGCGGATCATGCGAGCGGCGTCGATGATCGCGGTGAGGCCGGAGAGGCACACCTTGTTGACGGTGTGCGCGGGCACGTCCCAGCCGATGCCCGCCCCGATGGCCGCCTGACGCGCGGCGTTCTGCCCGGATCCCGCCGAGAGGACCTGCCCGACGATGACGGCGTCGATGTCCTCCGGGGGAATGGATGCCTGCTCGAGCGCGCCGCGGATCGCGAAGGCGCCCAGCTGCGGGGCCGTGAAGGCCGCGAGCTGACCCTTGAGACGACCCTGCGGGGTGCGGGCGGCGGAGACGATGACGATATCGGTGTCGTGCATGCCCTTCAGCCTCTCAGACCGGCGAGCGCGGGCGACAGTGTCAACGGGGGCTCGGTGGCGGCGATGACCTCGTCGGCGGTGACTCCGGGGGCCGTCTCGACGAGCACGAGGCCCGCCTCGGTCACATCGATCACGGCGAGGTCGGTGATGATGCGGTCGACCACCCCCCGACCGGTGAGCGGCAGGGAGCACCGATCGACGATCTTGGCGGATCCGTCCTTCGCGACGTGCTCCATGAGCACGATGACGCGTGCGGCGCCGTGCACGAGGTCCATCGCCCCACCGGGGCCCTTGACCATCTTCCCGGGGATCATCCAGTTCGCCAGGTCCCCGGTCGCCGACACCTGCATGGCGCCGAGGATCGCGGCGTCGATCTTGCCCCCGCGGATCATGCCGAAACTCGTCGCCGAGTCGAAGAACGCCGATCCCGCGAGCACGGTGACCGTCTCCTTACCCGCGTTGATGAGATCGGGGTCGACGGCATCCTCCGTCGGGTACGGGCCGACGCCGAGGATGCCGTTCTCGGACTGCAGCACCACGGTGACGCCCGTCGGTACGAAGTTCGGGACGAGGGTGGGAAGCCCGATGCCGAGGTTCACGTACGAGCCGTCCTCGAGCTCGACGGCGGCGCGGGCGGCCATCTGGTCTCGGGTGAGCGCCATGTCAGACTCCTTCCGTGGCGACGGTGCGTCGCTCGATGCGCTTGGGGAGGTCGGGTCCGACCTCGACGACGCGGTGCACGTACACGCCGGGCAGGTGCACCCCGTCCGGGTCGAGTTCGCCCGGTTCGACGAGGTGTTCGACCTGCGCGATGCAGATCCGGCCCGCCATCGCGGCGAGCGGGTTGAAGTTGCGTGCGGCCTTGGTGAAGACGAGATTGCCGTGGCGGTCTCCGACGGCAGCGTGCACGAGGGCGAAGTCGGTGGTGATCGCCTCTTCCAGCACGTATTCGCGGGCGTCGTCCCCCTCGCCGAAGGTGCGCACGTCCTTGGCGGGCGAGGCGACGGCGATCGTGCCGTCGGGAGCGTATCTGCGCGGCAGACCCCCTTCGGCCACCTGCGTGCCGACGCCCGTCTGCGTGAAGAAGGCGGCGATCCCCGACCCGCCGGCACGCAGCTTCTCGGCGAGGGTTCCCTGCGGGGTGAGCTCGAGCTCGAGTTCACCGGTGAGGAACTGACGCTCGAACTCCTTGTTCTCGCCCACGTACGACGACGTCATCTTGCGGATGCGGTGCGCTCCGAGCAGGATGCCGAGACCCCAGTCGTCGACGCCGCAGTTGTTGCTGACGACGCTCAGGTCCGTCGTCCCCTGGGCGAGCAGAGCTTCGATGAGGGCGATGGGGTTCCCGGAGAGGCCGAACCCGCCGACGGCGAGGGACGCTCCGTCGGGGATGTCGGCGACCGCCTCCGCGGCAGAGGGCCAGTGCTTGTCGATCACGCGTACTCCTTCGAACGGGCGTTGGGTCCAGCTTGACGGTCGCGCGGTGGGAGCGACAGCGGATGCTTGCGATGTGGACGTTTCGCCGAGTAGCGTCCACATTATGGAACGAGCGTCGACGAGCGTACCGGGAGCGCAGGCCATCGCACGGGCGGCCGGACTCCTCCGCCTCGTCTCGGGCGGGCGCCCCGAAGGGATGGCGCTCCAGGAGCTCGCCCACGCCGCCGACCTGTCGAGGTCGACGACGCATCGCCTGCTCAGCGCGCTCCGCGCCGAGGGACTCGTCGATCGGGACGACACGACCGCCCGCTGGATGCCCGGGCCCGAGCTGTACCTCATGGGCAACGCCGCAGCCGCGCGCTACGATGTCACCGCTCTCGCGCGCGACATCGTGCGGTCGCTCGCCGTCAAGACCGAGGAGAGCGCCTTCTTCTCGGTACGACGAGCCGATGAGACCGTATGCCTCCTCCGTGAGGAAGGCGCCTTCCCGATCCGCTCGTTCGTGCTCAGCGAGGGCGTGCGCTTCCCCCTCGGCGTGGCGAGCGCGGGCCTCGCGATCCTGGCGTTCCTTCCCGACCACGATGTGGATGCGTATCTCGGTCGGCATCCGGAGCTCGCGTCGACGTGGGGCCGCCCGCATGCGCAGAAGCCGCTACGTGCGCGCCTCACCGAGACGAAGGAGCGCGGCTTCGCGGTCAATCCCGGCCTCATCGTGGAGGGCAGCTGGGGCATCGGCGCGGCCGTGTTCGATCGCCACGGCCGTCCGGAGTGGGCTCTGAGCCTGACGGGCGTGGAGTTCCGCTTCGGCCCTGATCGCCTCGCGCACCTCGGCCGCACGCTGCTCGCTCACGCCCACGAACTCTCGGCGAGGATCGCGGGCGCTCGCCACTGACACCCATTACATACCATCGGGTATATACTCGTTGGTATGCAACGTTCGGAAGTGATCCCCTCCATCGTGCTCTCGGCGTATGCGCTCGGCCGCATCGCCGCGCAGGATGCCGGCAACGAGGCACCCGCCGCCCAGTGGCGGGTGCTCAGCCTGCTCGGCCGACAGGGCGCCTCGCGAGTCGGCGAACTCGCCGCCGCCGCTCGCACCACGCAACCGGGAATGACCCGCCTGATCGGCGCGCTCGAGCGCGACGGACTGGTGCGCCGCTCCCCCGACCCCGCCGACTCCCGCGCGGTGGTCGTCGAGGCGACGGACGCCGGAGCCCGTGCTCTCGCCGCCTGGCGCGATGAGTTCCGCGACACGCTCGCGCCGCGGTTCCACGCGCTCGACGACGCCGACTGGGCGACCCTGACCCGTGCGGCCGAGATCCTCGCCGCGCACACCGACCCCACCGACCGAAAGGACTCCTCGCAGTGAACACGACCGCCACCCCCTCCGTCTGGAAGCAACCCGCGCAGGTGTGGGCCGTCGCCTTCGCCTGCGTCGTCGCGTTCATGGGTATCGGACTGGTCGACCCCATCCTCCCGGCGATCGCGGAGTCCCTGCAGGCCTCGCCCGTCGAGACCGAACTCCTCTTCACGAGCTATCTGCTCGTCACGGGCCTCGCGATGCTCGTCACGAGCTGGATCTCGAGCCGGATCGGCGCGAAGGCGACCCTCCTCATCGGGCTCGCGCTCATCGTCGCGTTCGCCCTGCTCTGCGCCCTCAGCGGCAGCGTCGACGCCGTCATCGGCTTCCGCGCCGGGTGGGGCCTCGGTAACGCGCTCTTCATCTCCACCGCTCTCGCCACGATCGTCGGCGCGGCGTCCGGCGGCAGCAGTGCGGCGATCATCCTCTACGAGGCGGCACTGGGTCTCGGCATCGCGATCGGTCCGCTCCTGGGCGGGCTCCTCGGCGAGATGAGCTGGCGCGGACCCTTCTTCGGCGTCGTCGCCCTCATGGCGATCGCGTTCGTCGCGGTCCTCGTGCTGCTGCGCGGCCCCGCCGAGAAGCGCACTCCGGTGCCGTTCTCCGCCCCCTTCACCGCGCTCCGCCGCCCGGCGCTCGCGATCCTCGCCGTCGCCGCGCTGTTCTACAACATCGGCTTCTTCGTGCTCCTCGCCTTCTCGCCCTTCCCCCTCGGCTTCGGCGCACTCGGCATCGGCTTCACGTTCTTCGGCTGGGGCGTCGCGCTCGCGATCACGAGCGTCTGGGTCGCTCCGCTCCTCATGCGCCGGATGCCGCGGACCCGCATCATCGTGACCGTGCTGCCCCTGCTGGCGGTCGATCTCGTCGCGGCCGGCTTCCTCGCCGGCAACCCTGCGGCCCTCGTCGTGTGCATCATCATCGGCGGCCTCCTGCTCGGCATCATGAACACCGTGCTCACCGAGGCGGTCATGGAGGCCACCGACCTCCCCCGTTCGGTCGCCTCGTCGTCGTACTCGGCGGTGCGCTTCCTCGGCGGGGCGATGGCCCCTCCCCTCGCCGCACTGCTGTGGCACTCGTTCAACGTGACGGTCCCGTACCTGTTCGCCGCGGCATCCGTCCTGATCGCCGCTCTCACGGTCTTCCTGGGACGGCGCGCACTCGCCCACATCGACTCGCACGGTGCGGTTCCCGCCGCCGAAGACGCCCAGGCGATCCTCGTCGGCGACGCCGCCTGATCATCCGCCCCGGGAGCGTCGCGCCACCTCGATCGCTGCGACACTCCCGGGGGTGCGGGCTCGATTTCGCACCGCGTCGATCCCCTGGTAATGTAATTCCTCGGTCGGGGTCATCCCGGGCCACGCACCTCTAGCTCAATCGGCAGAGCAACTGACTCTTAATCAGTGGGTTCTCGGTTCAAGTCCGAGGGGGTGCACGGATCAGCCTCGTTGACTCTCGCCAGTCTTCGGGGCTTTTCTGCTTCTCGGGCACGTCTTCTCGGCCGCGTCACCGGACGGTCATCCCCCGATCGAGACCCTCGGCACGGGCGACTACGCTGGTGGCGTGACCGCCATCCCCCGCGCATCCGACTTCCGCAGCGATCTCGAACTCGCCCTGCGTCTGGCCGACGCGGCCGATGCGCAGTCGCTCCCCCGGTTCGACGCCGCCGATCTGCAGATCTCGACCAAGGCCGACAACTCCCACGTCACCGATGCCGACCTCGCGACCGAACGCGCGATCCGCGACATCCTCGCGACAGAGCGCCCGGAGGACGGCATCTTCGGCGAGGAGTTCGGTGCCGAAGGCGACACTCACCGCCAGTGGATCATCGATCCGATCGACGGCACCGCCAACTTCCTGCGCGGTGTGCCGCTCTGGGGCACGATGATCGCCCTCGCGGTCGACGGCGTTCCGCAGGTCGGCGTCGTCAGTATGCCCGCGCTCGGCCGACGCTGGTGGGCCTCGCCCGAGGAGGGTGCCTGGACGGCGACGGAGAACGAGCCGCGCCGACTGCACGTCTCCTCCGTCTCGTCGCTCGACGACGCCAGCGTCAGCTTCCAGAGCATCGCGCAGTGGGCGGATGCCGGACGCATCGACACTCTCATCGCGCTCGCAGACCGGGTGTGGCGCGACCGCGCCTACGGTGACGTCTTCTCGTACATGCTCCTGGCCGAGGGACGCCTCGACATGGTCGCCGAGTTCGACGTCAAGGAGTACGACATCGCGGCCGCAGTGCCGATCGTCCGCGAGGCGGGCGGCACGATGACCGACTACGCGGGGGCCGAGACGATCTCGACGCGCTCGACACTCGCCACCAACGGCATCCTGCACGACGCCTTCCTCACCTTCCTGCATCCCTGATCTCCCGAGGCCCGCGATGATCCCTCCCCGCATCGTTTCCATCACCGCCGGAGCAGCGTTCCTCCTCGCCGCTCTGACGGCGTGCTCCGCCCCTGGCGAGACCGCCCCGACCCCGACGACCGACCCCGCGACGTCGGCGCCGCAGGCGAGCGTCGAGCCGGCCGCGACGCCGGACCCCGAACCCACCTCCGCAGCGCTCACGTGCGAGTCGATGATCTCGCCCGGCACGGTCGCCGCGCTCACCGAAGCGGGGTGGACGGCCGAGACCAAGGACTTCGTCATCGGCGACACAACCATCCCGGAGGACGAGGGCCTCCTCTGCTTCTGGGGCGACTACGCCGTCGCCTCCGATCACGGCCAGCTGTACGGTTGGGCCGAGCTGAGCGCGGGCGCGGCGAGCGATGCGCAGACGTCGCTCCTGGCCGCGGGGTGGCATCGCGAAGACGGTCCCGAGGGCGTGTACATCACCGAGGATCCGCAGTACGCGATGGGCACCGACGACGACGGGTACGGCATGACCTACCTGTTCGGCGACGGGTGGGTGAAGCTCGCCGACACCAAGCAGGGCCTCCTCCTCATCGAAGGCGCCGGTTGAGAGGACTCCATTGCGGATGCCGGGCAGCCGGGAGACAATCGGCCCATGAGCGAACGCAACGACGAAGCGAACACCGCCGCGATGCTCGACCGGATCGCCACCCGATTCCCCGACGTTCCGAGGGAGAGCATCGAGCACATCGCCCACGAGGAGCACGAACGCCTCAGCGGCGGGCGCATCCAGGATTACGTGCCGGTTCTCGTCGAGAAGGAGACCGTCGAGCGTCTGCGGACCGGAGCCGTCCCCGTGCAGACGCCGATCCCCGAGGAGTCCTGAGCGCGTCGACGCTCACGCCATCGGTACACGGACGTCGCCGCCCGCTTCCTCGGTGAGACGCGCTCCCATCTGCACGAACGTCGGCTCGGCGATGAAACCGCCGGCGAACAGCGCCTGACCCTGCGTGAAGGTCTGCGCACGACGGATGGCGTCCTCCGAGGCGAACCCGAACACTTCGGCGAGTTCGGCAAGATCGCGTGGAGCGTTGACGCGCATCAGCCCGAGGTTGTCGCACTGCGACAGCACGTTCGGGTGGATCTTCGTGGGGCGCTGTGTCGACAGGAAGAGCCACAGCCCGAACTTCCGGCCCTCCGCGGCGATCTGCACGAGGCGCGCCGTCAACTCCCGTTCCACGGCCGTCGTCGGCTCCGGAACGCAGAGGTTATGAGCCTCGTCGATCACGATCAGCAGCGGTCGGCGCTCTTCCCGACGCGCCCAGAGATCCTCCAGAACGGCCAGGGCGGCGACGCCGGGTTCGGCCGGATGATCGAAGCCTCCGAGGTCGAGGACCGTCACCCTCGGGCGCTCGCTGATCACGTCGACGACGGATGCCGCACCACGCGACCACAGCTCCCACTCGAGCACTTGGAGGTTCTCCATGCGATTCGCGAGTCGCACCTTCACCGCCTCCCCGCTCTCGCGGAGGCCGCGGATCATCTCCGCCGAATCGAACTGCCCGGACGACACCTGCGTGTGCAGCAGCGCGTTGTACTCCTCGGCATCCGCGATCGGATCGATGCGCAGCACAGCGGCCTTGGCCGCCGGCGAGAGGTCCACGTAGCGCACCCGCAGACGCTCGCCCTCCGCACGGCCGGAGCGGAACACACGGACATCGAGATCGCCCAGTCGGCGCGCCGCTGCGTCATCGGTGCCGGGGCGGATCTCACGCAACCGCACGAAGTCCGCGTTGGGATCGAAGACGAGCACGGGTAGTTCCGTGTGCAGGAGCAGCTGCTCGAGCACCACGCCCAGTGCGTAGGTCTTGCCGCTGCCGCTCTGGCCGCACCAGAAGGTGTGCCGATTGAATCGTCGCGGGTCGAGCTGCACCGGCTCGGCGCCCTCGATCGTCGCTCCGATGACGAACTCTCCCATCGCTGCCCCTCTCGGTCGCTCCCAGAGTGCACCATGGACCCCTCGTGCGGAAGGCCTGCATGGCATCACATCCGCGCGAAAAGGGCAAGGGAGCAGACGTAGATGGCTGTGCGTGGTTCGCTCAGGACCCAGCGACGCAGACCGCGCCGCGGAAGGAGCGCACATGTCCGACCCGTTCTCCACTCCGCTCGCACCGGGCGAGCAGCCCACCAGGCCCGAGCCGCTCGATCCCACACCGGGCGAGCCTCTCGCCCCCGTTCCGGACGAACCGCTCGCGCCGAACCCGGAGGAGCCGTTGGCGCCGAACCCGCAGGAACCGACGATCCCGCTCTAGAGCGCCGCATCACTCCCCCATCCGACCGAGAAAGAAGGTGACGCCATGAACGCAGACAGCGATCGCAACGACATCAGCACGGAACAGTCCCCGGGCCCCGAGGAGAACGACAACCTCGGCGCAGAAGATGCCAAGGGCGAGCCGCCCACGGTACCGCCGACGCACGGTGACGACGTGTCGGCGGAGAAGTAACCGCCGTCGCCCCACGAAGAAGGCCCTCGGGTTCCCACACATGATGGGAACCCGAGGGCCTTCTCCTTCGCGACAGCGACCTGGTGGAGCTGGGGGGAATCGAACCCCCGTCCAACGCTGAGTCTCCACGCCTTCTCCGGGCGCAGTCTGTGAAGACGTTCTGCTCGGCTCCGACCTTTGTCACAGACACCTAAGTCGACGAGCCCAGCCTGGGAAGAGTCCCACGTGGCGTCCAGACGCCACCACGCAGCAAGATTCCTAGATGACGCCAGGATCCGTATCGGAATCACATACGGCCTGACGGACTATCGGGCTCGCTTATGCAGCGAGGGCGAAGTCGTTGCGCTTGGTTTCGGCAACTATTGTTTTGCAGAGAGCGTTTACGAGATAACTCTGCATCCTCGGCCCGCTTCTCGTGGATTCACAGGCGCTGTCGAAACCGATCAGCCCCGTGGTCCTTCTCTCGAAGGAGCCGCTGTCGCACTGTGGAGTTTTCATCCGGATGCCGTGGCACCCAGCTTCACAGGATACAACGGATCCTGCGCACCTGCCATTCCCGGCGCTGAGCAGTCGCCGTCATTCGTGCGTCAGGTGCCTGGCGTAGAGTCGGCCCCATGAGCGATGTCACCGTCACCGTCCGCGGCGAGCACGAGGCGCGCGTCGCGCCGGAGCGCGCCACCATCCGCGTCACCGTCCGCTCCGAGGGCCCCGAGCGGGCGGCGGTCGTCGACACCGTCATGCGTCTCGCCGAACCTCTGCGCGCGAGCATCACCGAGCGCAGCGACGCTCAGACAGTCGTCGACTGGTCGAGCAAGCGCCTCTCGGTGCGCGCCGAGAGGCCGTGGAACAACGAGGGCAAGCGACTCGCTCCGGTGTACTACGCGAGCATCGACTTCACAGCCACGTTCACCGAAGCATCCGAGTTGTCGATCTGGGTGTCCGACATCTCCGCCTGGGACGGCGTCGAGGTCGGCTGGGTGAACTGGCACCTCACGCCCGAGACGCGGACGCGCATCGAGCGCGAGGTCGCCGCCGCGGCCGTCGGAGTCGCCGTCACCCGCGCCGAGGCCTACGCCGGCGCCCTCGGACGCGATTCGGTCACGCCCGTCGAGATCGCCGATGTCGGACTCATCTCGAATCGCGAGGCGCAGCCCGCGGCACCGATGCTGAAGGCGCGCGGGGCGGCTTTCGCGATGGCAGACGCCTCACCCGGAATGGAGTACGAACCGGAGGAGATCGTCGTGTCTGCCACGGTCGAGGGGCGGTTCATCGCCTCCTGACCGCTGCGGTCGGCCTCAGCTCGCGTAGGGCGCGAGATCGGCGGCGAGCCGCTCCGACACCCGAGCGTGCACCGCGGTGCCCTCTTCGCGATGGTCGACGGCCAACAGCATCCCGGTCTCGTGGATCGCGGCGACCAGGTCGCCCCGATCGTACGGAACCACGGCGTGCACCTCGACGGCCGGCTTCGGGAGCGCCTCCTCGATCGCGGCACGAAGCTCGGCGATGCCCTCCCCCGAGCGCGACGACACGAAGTGCGCCTTCGGCTCGAGACCGCGCAGCACGAGTCGCTCGTCGTCATCGATCAGGTCGGCCTTGTTGAACACGACGAGCTCGGGCATGTCGCGCACACCGACGTCGCCCATCACATCGCGAACGGTCTGCAACTGACCGGCCGGATCGGGGTGGGAGCCGTCGACGACGTGGAGCACGACGTCGGCGTCACCGACCTCCTCGAGCGTCGAGCGGAAAGCCTCGACGAGCTGATGCGGCAGGTTGCGGACGAACCCGACCGTGTCGGTCAGCGTGAACACGCGTCCGTCAGCGGTCTCGGAGCGACGGACGGTCGCATCCAGCGTCGCGAACAGGGCGTTCTCGACGAGCACGCCGGCGCTCGTCAGAGCGTTGAGCAAGCTCGACTTGCCGGCGTTCGTGTACCCGGCGATCGCCACGGAGGGGATCGTGTTGCGCTTGCGCTCCGCGCGCTTCGCCTCGCGAGCCGGACCGAAGTCGCGGATCTGACGACGCAAAAGGGCCATCTTCGTGCGGATGCGTCGGCGGTCGAGCTCGATCTTCGTCTCACCCGGGCCGCGCGAGCCCATTCCGGCGCCACCGGCACCGACCTGTCCACCCGCCTGGCGGCTCATCGAGTCACCCCAGCCGCGCAGACGCGGCAGGAGGTACTCGAGCTGGGCGAGTTCGACCTGCGCCTTGCCCTCACGACTCTTGGCGTGCTGGCTGAAGATGTCGAGGATCACGGTCGTGCGATCGATGACCTTGACCTTCACGACGTCCTCGAGCGCACGGCGCTGGCTCGGCGCCAGCTCCGTGTCGGCGATGACCGTGTCCGCGCCGACAGCGGCCACGATGTCCTTGAGTTCCTGGGCCTTTCCGCGACCGAGGTAGGTGGCGGCGTCAGGGTGGGGCCGACGCTGCAGAACACCATCGAGCACGACGGCGCCCGCGGTCTCGGCGAGGGCCGCGAGTTCGCGGAGGGAGTTCTCGGCGTCGGTCTGCGCACCCTGCGGGTAGACCCCGACGAGCACGACGTTCTCGAGTCGGAGCTGCCGGTACTCGACCTCGGTGACGTCTTCGAGTTCGGTCGAGAGGCCGCCGACGCGACGAAGCGCATGACGATCCTCCAGGTCCCACTGGTCACCGTCCGATGCGGCGTGCGCCGCCGTCGACCGGTCCTGCAGCGCCTGTGCTGCTCCGAACACGCGGACTTCCGAGCGACTCTCGGCGTGAGCGAGCACACGATCGAGTGCATCGCCGTCTTCGTGCTGTGTGGTGGTTTCCGTCATCCGTCCCTGATCTCTTGCTTTCGTTTCGAGCCTTAACCTTAGCCCGCGCTCTCCGGTACGCTCACCGTATGGGGTCCGATCACTACTTCACTGCGGCCCCGGCCAGTCCTGAGAACCTGCGAACGATCCGTGTGACGCTCGCAGGACGCGAGCTCGAACTCACCACCGCCGGCGGTGTCTTCAGCCCGGATCGCCTGGACGCCGGTACGTCAGTGCTTCTCGCCAACATGCCTCCCGTTCCTCCGGGGGGCAATCTTCTCGACCTCGGCAGCGGCTGGGGTCCCATCACGCTGTCGATGGCACTCGCCGCGCCCCACGCGAAGGTCTGGGCCGTGGATGTGAATGAGCGTGCCCTCGATCTCGTCCGCCGTAATGCGGCGTCTCTCGGGCTCACCAATGTCAACGCCTCGTTGCCCGAGGATGTTCCCGCCGATGTGACCTTCCGGACGATCCGCTCGAACCCGCCGATCCGCGTGGGCAAGAACGTTCTGCACTCTCTGCTCGAGAAGTGGATTCCGCGCCTCGACGAGCGCAGTGACGCCTGGCTGGTCGTGCAGCGAAACCTCGGCGCCGACTCCCTCCAGCGCTGGATCGGTTCGACGTTCCACCCCGGCTTCACGGTCTATCGCACCGCGACCAGCAAGGGCTACCGCGTGCTCAAGGTGCGCAAGCACGGGACTCCCCCGACCGAGCCCATCACGATCGCCTGAGGCGTCAGCGACCGCTCGCCGGCCCGCGGGCGGGGCGCTGAGCTCAGGCGAGCTCGATCTCGCCGTGGAAGGCGAGTTGGGCGGGACCGGCGAGAGCGACGTGCTCTCCGTCCTCGGCGGCGAACATCCGCACTCCGAGCGTCCCGCCGGGAACCTCGACGCGCCAGTTGTCGGGCGCCTGCTCCCCCGCCCAGTGGCGAACGGCGAGAGCCGTGGCGGCCACGCCCGTTCCACAGCTGAGAGTCTCACCCACCCCGCGCTCGAACACCCGCATGCGCACATGGCCGATGCCGTCGCGCACCAGGGGTTCGCCCGGCACGACGAACTCCACGTTGGCACCGGCGGGCGGGAGCGGATCGAGGAGCGGAGGTCGGTGGAGGTCGAGAGAAGCCAGTTCCGCCTCGCTCGCGACGGCCACGACGACGTGCGGATTTCCCACGTCGATTCCCAGACCGGGTCGGGTGACCGCGAGCCCGCTGGCGGTCACCAGCGGATCGTCGCCGTCGAGACGCCAGCGGCCGAGGTCGACCTGGTACCCGTTCTCGCTGCGGGTGACGTCGCGCACCCCGGCGCGGGTTCCGATCGGGAGCGTCGACCCCGACTCGATGACGGCGAGGCCCGCCCACAGGAGGTAGTGCGCGAAGACACGGATGCCGTTGCCGCACATCTCGGCGATCGAACCGTCGGCGTTGCGGTAGTCCATGAACCACTCGGCATCCGGCTCCTCGGCCAGCGCTGCAGCACCGTCGGCGATCGCAGCGGAGCGGACGACTCGCAGCACACCGTCGGCGCCGATACCGAAGTTACGGTCGCAGAGTGCCGCGACCTGATCGGCGGTGAGGTCGAGAGCACCGTCGGGGTCGGCGATGATGACGAAGTCGTTGCCCGTGCCGTGACCCTTGGTGAATGCGACCATGCTCCCAGTCTAGGGATCTCGGCTATGCGTCGGCGATGAGCCGCTTGCCGGTGTTCGCCACCGCGAACCGCTCGTATCCGAGCGCATCGTAGAAGCCCAGCACCCCTTCGTTGCCCTCGCGGACCATGAGCTGCACCTTCGGGCATCCGAGCGCCAGCAGCAGCCGTTCCGCCTCGGCGACCAGTTCACGCGCGATGCCGCGGCCGCGATGGGAAGCTGCTGTGGCGAGGTAGTAGAGCCATCCGCGATGGCCGTCGTACCCGGCCATGACCGAACCGAGGACGGTCACGCCTTCCGGGTCCGTCGCGACGAGGAACAGCTCGGGTTGCACTCGCAGCTTGCGCTCGATGTCGAGGCGAGGATCGTTCCAGGGCCGGGTGAGTCCGGCCTCGGTCCACAGCTCGATGACCGCATCGGTGTCGGCCCGTTCGAATGCCCGCACGTTCCACGCCATGGTGCTCCTGTTCATCGACGCCTCCCGGATCGCGCCGAAGAACGAGCCTATCCGGGGCGGGCGCTACCCGACGACGCGGTAGTGACCGCAGAGGAAGCCGCGGTTACGAGCCACGTCGAGCAGCTCGAACTCCAGGGCGCGGGGAAACAGGGGCGCCCCAGCCCCGAGCGTCACGGGGGCGAACTGGATCCACACCTCGTCGAGCAGACCGGCGTCGGCGAACTGGCCGGCGAGGTCGCCACCACCGACGACCCAGATGTCATCGCCGCCGGCTGCGAGCCGCATCGCCGCGTGCGCGTCGCTGACGTCTCCCTGGACGAAACGCACGTCGGCGCCGGAGGGAACAGCGAGCTCTCGATGCGTGAACACCCAGGTGGGCTGCGTATAGGGCCAGGGTTCCTCGCCCTGCGCGCGCAACAGCCACTCGTAGGTCGATGCGCCCATCGCGAGAGCACCGATCCCCTCGACGAACGCCGGGTAGGCCATGGGACCGTCCTGGTCGAAGTCCTGGCTCAGCAGCCACTCGAGGGAGTGATCCGCCGTCGCGATGAAACCGTCAAGGCTCGAGGCCGTGTAGAAATGGGTCGCCATGTGGTCATGATCCCAGCGGCCACCGACATCGGTCAGTCGGCGATCAGCGCCGCGACATCGATCGGATGCTCGACCCATTCGATCGCGGGGTACCTCTTGAACCACGACACCTGTCGCCGCGCGTAACGGCGGGTGAGGGCCTGGGTCTCGGCGATGGCTTCGGCTTGGTCGAGACGACCGTCCAGTTGACCCAGCGCCTGCGCATAACCGATCGCGCGGCTGGCCGTGACGCCTCGTTCGAGTCCCTGAGAGCGGAGCCGCTCCACCTCTCCGAGAAGCCCCTCGGCCCACATCCGCTCCACGCGGG
The DNA here is from genome assembly GCF_037149655.1 of Microbacterium sp. USHLN272. NCBI lineage: Bacteria > Bacillati > Actinomycetota > Actinomycetes > Micrococcales > Microbacteriaceae > Microbacterium > Microbacterium sp. USHLN272. The sequence goes on from NZ_JBBCRA010000001.1 coordinate 711,790, forward strand.
CATCGAGCCGTTCGACGAGTGCGGAGCGTTCGACGTGCACACCGATCACGCGCGTGCTCCGCTGCCAGAGCGTCGGCGTGGTCGGCAGAGCGGCGCCGTGTGTGGTGGCTCCCTGTTCGAGCACTTCCAGCGCACGCACGATGCGGCGGGAGTTCTTCGGATCGATACGCGCCGCCGTCGCAGGGTCCGCTACCTTCAGCCGAGAGAGCAGGGCGTCGGCTCCGTGTTCGGCGAGCTCCGCTTCGAGGCGCACGCGGACGGACTCGTCACGGGGCGGGAACCGGAAGTCGAAGACGACGCTCGAGACGTAGAGTCCCGACCCGCCGACGAGGATCGCGTCACCACCGCGGCTCTGCACGTCGAGGACGGCGGCCCTCGCCTCGGGCTGGTACCAGGCGACCGCCGCCTCCTCGTCGACCTCGCGGACGTCGAAGAGATGGTGCGGAATTCCCCGTCGTTCATCGAGAGGAAGCTTGGCGGTGCCGATGTCCATACCGCGATACAGCTGCATCGCGTCGACGTTGATGATCTCAGCCGGATTCCCGCGTGATCTCAGTCCCTCGGCGATGTTCAGTGCGAGTTCGCTCTTGCCCGTACCGGTGGCGCCGACCACCGCCCAGAGACGCGGCGCCGCCTCGGGCGCAGTATCGGCGGAGTCGTTCACACTCCGACACGCAGGGTGGGGAGCCCGAGGGACACGGCCCGCGGACCGCCGTCGCCCACCGGAGCGGGGACCGCGCACGACTCGGACTGCGCGCGATCCCAGGCGTCGCCTCCACGCGTGCGGCGGATCTGCAACGGCGCACCGGTCGGGTCATCAGCGAGGAGATGGAACGGCGCCGCGTGGGTGATCGTCACGGTGACGACATCGCCCGGACGGGGCAGGTCGGAGCCCGGTGTGACCTCGAAGTGCACGAGACGGTTGTCCTGAGCGCGTCCGGTGAGCCGATGCGTTTCGGCGTCCTTCTTCCCCTCGCCCGTCGAGACGAGAACCTCGACGGACCGACCGACCTGCTTCTGGTTCTCTTCGAGCGAGATCCGCTCCTGCAACGCGAGCAGGCGGTCGTAGCGCTCCTGCACGACGGCCTTGGGAACCTGATCCTCCATCGTCGCGGCAGGGGTGCCCTCCCGGATCGAGTACTGGAACGTGAAGGCGCTGGAGAACCGGGAGAGCTCGACGACGCGCATCGTGTCTTCGAAATCCTCGTCGGTCTCACCGGGGAAACCGACGATGATGTCGGTCGTGATGGCCGCGTCGGGCATCCGATCGCGCACACGATCGAGGATGCCGAGGAACTTCTCACTGCGGTAGGAGCGGCGCATTGCCTTGAGGATGCGGTCGCTGCCGGACTGCAGCGGCATGTGCAGCTGCGGCATCACGTTGGGAGTCTCGGCCATCGCATCGATCACATCGTCGGTGAACGCGGCGGGATGCGGGCTGGTGAAGCGGATGCGCTCGAGCCCTTCGATCTCGCCGGCGGCACGCAGCAGCTTGCTGAACGCCTGACGATCACCGAACTCGACGCCGTAGGAGTTGACGTTCTGTCCGAGGAGGGTGACCTCGATCGCTCCGTCCTCGACGAGCAGCCGGATCTCGTTGAGTATGTCGCCGGGACGCCGGTCCTTCTCCTTGCCGCGCAGGCTCGGCACGATGCAGAAGGTGCAGGTGTTGTTGCAGCCCACCGAGATCGACACCCAGCCGCTGTGCGCGGCGTCGCGCTTGGTGGGGAGCGTGGAGGGGAACACTTCGAGCGACTCGAGGATCTCGAGTTCGGCATCGCCGTTGTGGCGTGCGCGCTCGAGGAGACGCGGCAGCGAGCCCATGTTGTGGGTGCCGAAGACGACATCGACCCACGGAGCCTTGTCGAGCACGGTCTGCTTGTCCATCTGCGCGAGACATCCGCCGACCGCGATCTGCATTCCGTCCTTGCGGCGCTTGACGCCTGCGAGCTGGCCGAGTGTTCCGTAGAGCTTCCCCGCCGCGTTGTCGCGCACCGCGCAGGTGTTGATGATGACGACATCGGCTTCGTCACCGGCCGCGGCGCGAACGTAGCCTGCACTCTCCAGTGAGCCGGAGAGACGCTCGGAATCGTGCACGTTCATCTGGCAGCCGAACGTGCGTACTTCGTAGGATCTCTGACGACCGTCGACGTCGACGGCTGCCGACGACGAGGTGATGATCGTCGGTTCACTGCGCGGAGTAGTCATGATCTCTCCATTGTACGAGCGGGAGACGGCTCCTCCGGGCTGACGCGTCAGTCTGACTCGACGAAGCGCACCCCAGAGCTCTTCGTCCCGAACGATGCCTCGTTCAACGCCGTCTTCGCCGCGTTCGTCGCGACGGATCCGCCGTACCCACGACGAGCGAGCTGTCCGAGCAGACGCCGGAGAGCGGTGTCGTGGTCGAGGCGGCTGAGCGAGCGGGCCTTGGTGCGAGCGAAGTCCAGCGCGCGCTCCGCGTCGTCGTCCGGCAGTTCGTCGAGCGCTGCGGCGATCACGTCGCGCGGGATCCCGCGCTGCGAGAGCGAGCGGGAGATGGCGACGCGACCCTGGCCCTTGCGATCGACCCCCGCGGCCACGAGCATCTGCGCGAGCTCCTGATCGTCGAGATACCGGCGCCGGAGGAAGTCGTCGATGACGTCGTCGATCTGTGTGCCATCGAGCCCGTGAGTCCTCAAGACCTGCCGGGCCTCGGAGACCGAGAGCGATCGAGTACGGAGCTTGCGCACCAGACTCTCTTCGGCCGCTTTTCGAACCTCGACCGGGTCCGGCGCATCGTCGCCGGGGATTCGGTCGTCGACGAACGAGACGAGTGAGATGGAAGCGGATACTGGAGCGGGTGGCTCCACCGGTGTATCGGGAGTCTTCGCGGTCGCGGGCGGCGGGGTTACGCCGCGCGCTCCGAAAAGAGGGATGACGGGGGCGACCCGCCCGATGTCCTGATGCGGACCGCCCCCGTTCTCACCGTTCATGATCAGGCCGGGCGACGCTCGGCGAGCTCATCTGCCGGAGCGGCGGGAGCAGCCGCGCCGCCAATGCCGAGCTTCTGCAGGATCTGCGTCTCGATGGCGAGTGCCACGTCGGTGTTGTTCAGGAGGAACGTACGGGCGTTCTCCTTGCCCTGACCAAGCTGGTCACCGTCGTAGGTGTACCACGACCCCGACTTCTTGACGATTCCGTGCTCGACACCGAAGTCGATCAGGCTACCCTCGCGCGAGATGCCGACTCCGTAGAGGATGTCGAACTCTGCCTGCTTGAAGGGCGGGGCCATCTTGTTCTTGACGACCTTCACGCGGGTACGGTTACCCACCGCGTCGGTGCCGTCCTTCAGGGTCTCGATGCGACGGATATCGAGGCGAACCGATGCATAGAACTTGAGCGCCTTACCACCGGCGGTCGTTTCGGGAGAGCCGAAGAACACACCGATCTTCTCGCGCAGCTGGTTGATGAAGATCATCGTGGTGTTGGTCTGGTTCAGACCACCGGTGAGCTTGCGAAGCGCCTGCGACATCAGTCGCGCCTGCAGACCCACGTGCGAGTCGCCCATCTCACCTTCGATCTCGGCGCGGGGCACGAGCGCTGCCACGGAGTCGATGACGATCAGATCGATGGCACCGGAGCGCACGAGCATGTCGGCGATCTCGAGCGCCTGCTCACCCGTGTCGGGCTGCGAGACGAGCAGGGCGTCGATGTCGACGCCGAGCTTGGCGGCGTAATCGGGGTCGAGCGCGTGCTCGGCATCGATGAACGCCGCGATACCACCGGCGCGCTGGGCGTTGGCGATCGCGTGCAGCGTGAGCGTGGTCTTACCCGAGGACTCCGGGCCGTAGATCTCGACGATGCGGCCACGCGGGAGGCCTCCGACGCCGAGAGCGACGTCGAGGGCGATGGAGCCGGTGGGGATGACTGCGACGGGTGCGCGCTCGTCGCTGCCCAGCCGCATGACCGAGCCCTTTCCGAACTGGCGGTCGATCTGGGCGAGTGCGGTCTCGAGGGACTTCTCGCGGTCGGCGGGAGATGGCATGTCGTGCTCCTTCTGCTTCGCGTGGTGCCGCCTGTAGGCTGTCGCGGCGCTTCCGGCTGGAAGCAACTCTCCGACAAGGCGTATGGCTCGGTGGCCATGTCTTCACCGTACGAGGAGCCTCCGACATTGCGTCGTCAAGTCACACGAACAGTGGAGAACACGAGCGTCTGAACCACTGTGCAGAAGACTACGCCCGCTTCGAACGAATATTCGACGACACGCCGGGTCCCGGCATCCGATCTCGACATCGATCGAACGCATGCGCGAACTCAGCGCCGACGCGGCTCCAGCCGGCCGGCACCGTGCCGTCGGTTCTCGGGCACTTCCATCTCGTCGCAGAGCGCGAACCAGATCTCTCGCGGGGGTATCCCCGCAGCCAGAGCCTCTTTCGCCGTGCGACCGGCGAGCGGGGTCAGCACCAGATCGTTCAACACCGACGACGTGCGGCCGGGGAACTCGTCCTCGACGGCACGCAGGAACTCACTTCGACGCATCGCGCAACGACGGGGTGCGTGGGCTCAGTGGAGCGAGAGCTCGGGCTCGATCGAGGCGACCAGATCGTCGGGAACGACGTCGGGGAACACCTGGATGCCCTCGAGTACGGAGATGCGATCTCCGACCTCGCGCATGATGGTGGAGATGGGGACGTCGAGCGCATCGGCGACGGAGGCGAGGATCTCGCTCGACGCTTCCTTCTGACCGCGCTCCACTTCGCTCAGATAGCCGAGCGCCACGGAAGCCTTGCTCGCGACCTGCCGAAGGGTGCGCCCCTTCTGCAGACGGAAGTCCCTCAGCACATCGCCGATTTCCTGTCGTACAAGAATCATCGGAACCTCCTCCCCAATCGGTTTCTCGGAGTCTCCCCCGAAGTGATGGCCAGTATAACCTCGCCGACCTTCATAAAATCTACAACTGCACTCTGTGGTTTGAGTGTGAGCACGAAATCAATAACCTCGTCGCGACGGCGACTATTCCCGGCACAGCTCTCGGACCATCTCGAGGGCGGCTCGAACGGACGCCGACCGGATCCGATTCCGGTCACCGGGGAAGAGGAACGATCGCGCCTCGATGCGCTCCGGCGTGGCGACGGCGATGTGCACGGTTCCGACCGGTTGCCCGTCGGGCGAGACGGGGCCGGCGATTCCCGTCGTCGCGACGCCGACTGCCGCGTCGATGCCGTCCACGCTCACGGCGTGCCGGACACCACGTGCCATCTGCCGCGCGACCTCAGGATGCACCGGGCCCTCACGGTCGAGGAGCGACTCGTCCACCCCGAGCAGCGTGTGCTTGACCGGCGTCGCGTACGCCACCACTCCGCCGAGAACCACGGAGGACGCACCCGGCACGCCGACGAGTTCGGCGATCACCGCCCCGCCCGTGAGCGATTCCGCCACGCCGAGTGTCCAGCCGCGACGCCCGAGCGTCTCGATCACGGATGCCGCGAGGTCGGTCATCGACTCCGACGCGCTCCGCGCACCTGGGCGACGACGTAGTCGATCCCGCTCCAGATGGTCAGCACCAGCACCACGAGCATGAGCACGAAGGTGATGAGGGTCCAGGCGGGAAGGCCGATCACCACGTGCAGAGGCATCAGCGCCCAGGCCAGAGCGACACCCTGCACAGCGGTCTTCACCTTGCCCATCCACGCCGCCGCGACGACGTGCTCGTTGACGATCATCAGGCGATGGATCGTGATGCCCCACTCGCGAACGAGGATGATCGCGACGATCCACCAGGACACCTCGCCGAGGATCGCGAGTCCGATGAAACCCGCGCCCGTCAACAGCTTGTCGGCGATCGGATCCCAGAGCTTGCCGAAATCGCTGACGATCTCGTAGCGGCGGGCGAGGTAGCCGTCGACCCAGTCGGTCGAGATGGCGAAGATGAACAGGATGGCGGCAGTCCAGCGCAGCGCGAGATCGGGAACCCCGTAGGTACCTCCGAGCAGGAGCAGTACGAAGAACACCACCGCGAGCGGGATGCGCGCGATGGTGATCGCGTTGGGCAGCTGCCGAGGAATCGCCATCAGTCGCGTCCCGTCAGGCCCCAGGCGTCTTCATCGCCCTCGGCCTCGACGACGGGAAGACCCTCGAACTGCGCGTCGAGAGGATCGGAGGCCATCGCCGCCGCCGGTGCCGGGGCGGGAGCCGCCGGCGCCGCGGGAACATCTTCACCGCGCAGCTTCGCCATCACTCCCCCGAGCTGCTCCGCCGTGACGAGCACGTCACGAGCCTTGGAACCCTCGGACGGGCCGACGATCTCGCGCGACTCGAGCAGATCCATCAGGCGTCCGGCCTTGGCGAAGCCGACGCGGAGCTTGCGCTGCAGCATCGAGGTCGATCCGAACTGCGAGGAAACGACCAGCTCGGCGGCGGCCAACAGCAGCTCGAGGTCGTCGCCGATGTCTTCGTCGACCTCCTTCTTGCGCGGCTCCAGCGCCTCCTGGACGTCGTTGCGGTACTCGGGCCGGGCCTGTCGCGTCACGTGCTTGACGACCGCGTCGATCTCCTTCTCATCGACCCACGCGCCCTGCAGACGGAACGGCTTCGAGGAACCCATCGGCGAGAACAGTGCGTCACCCTGTCCGATGAGCTTGTCGGCACCGGGGCTGTCGAGGATCACGCGGCTGTCGGTGACGCTCGTCACCGCGAACGCGAGACGGGATGGCACGTTGGCCTTGATCAGGCCGGTCACCACGTCGACGCTCGGGCGCTGGGTCGCGAGCACCAGGTGGATGCCGGACGCACGGGCGAGCTGGGTGATGCGCACGATCGAGTCCTCGACGTCGCGCGGGGCGACCATCATGAGGTCGGCGAGCTCATCGACCACGACGAGGAGGTACGGATACGGCTTGAGCACGCGCTCGCTGCCGACGGGTACCTCGACCTCGCCGGCGCGCACCGCACGGTTGAAGTCGTCGATGTGACGGAATCCGAACGACGCGAGGTCGTCGTATCGCATGTCCATCTCCTTGACGACCCACTGCAGCGCCTCGGCCGCCTTCTTCGGGTTGGTGATGATCGGAGTGATCAGGTGCGGCACACCCGCGTAGCTGGTGAGCTCGACGCGCTTCGGGTCGATCAGCACCATGCGCACGTCCGCCGGGCGCGCACGCATCAGCAGGCTCGTGATCATCGAGTTCACGAAGCTGGACTTTCCGGAACCGGTGGAACCGGCGACCAGGAGGTGGGGCATCTTCGCCAGGTTCGCGATGACGATGTTGCCGCCGACGTCCTTGCCCACGCCGATCGTCATCGGGTGCGTGCTCTTCTGCGCGGCCGGTGAGCGGAGCACGTCGCCGAGCGCGACCATCTCCTTGTCGGCGTTCGGGATCTCGATACCGATCGCGCTCTTACCGGGGATCGGCGAAAGGATGCGCACGTCGTTCGAGGCGACGGCGTAGGCGAAGTTGTTGCTCAGCTGCAGGATCTTCTCGACCTTGACGCCGTGGCCCACCTCGACCTCGTACTGCGTCACCGTCGGTCCGCGCGAGAAGCCGGTGACCTTCGCGTCGACCTTGAACTGCGTGAGCACGCTGGTGATCTGTTCGATCACCTTGTCGGTAGCTTCGGAGCGCATGACCGGGGGCGGCCCCTCGACCAGGAGGCCGGGCGACGGGAGGATGTACGGCGCGACCGGCGCCTGGGGGCCGCGGTCTCCCGGGCCCTCGGTCCCGAAGCCGTCGAGGCCCGGGAGCTCGGGCACCTCACCGGTGTCGGAATCGTCGTCGAGGAGGGCCGTCGTCTGCTGCTCGGCGAGGGAATCGGCGACGGAGCGCACGTCGGACAGAACCTCGGTGGCGGAGTCGTACGGGTTCTCGACGACGACGGCCTGGTCGTATGCCGGGGTCGGCTCCGCCGTCGAGAGGAGCGCAGTGATGTCGTCGGAGCCGAGGGTGCCCTCGTCGGGGTCCTCCTCGCGGCCGCTCTTGTTGCGGCGCCACCAGGGCAGGACGTTCTCGTCGTCGGTCTTGTCGGCATCGTCGATCTCGGGCGTCTCCGCCTTCGGCTCCGGGCGCTCTGCGTCGAACATCCAGGCGTAGAGGTCGCCGAGGCGTCGCCCGATGCGGTTGGGCGGCGTCTTGGTGAGGATGAGGATGCTCAGCACGATGATGAGCCCGAGCACGACGTACGCCACGGCGGGATGCACCAGCGCGAGCGGCTCACCGACGAGCCAGCCACCGAGGCCCCCGCCTTCACTGACAGCCGTCGGTCCCTGACTCGGCTGCGGTCGGGTGACCCCGCCCGCGCCGTTCGGAGCACCGGCGGCGACATGGCTGATGCCCGCGAGGGCCAGCACGAAGAGACCGAAACCGATTCCGATGCGTCCGTTGTCGTGCACCGAGGAAGGATGGCGGAACAGCCAACCGGCGAGCAGGAGCAGGAGCACCGGCATGAAGAAGGCGATCCGCCCGACGAGCATCCCCACCGAGTACGCACTGATGTTGGCGGCGACCTCGTTGCCGATGAAGAACCACTCGTTCACCGCACCGAGGATCGCCAGCAGCACCAGCAGGAACGGGAAGCCGTCACGACGGTCGTCCTTCTCCAGCGTCTCCGGGCCGAAGGCGCGGAAGAGCCCACCCACGCCGTGTGCGAGCCCCGTCCACGCCCGGACCGCCACCGGCGGCTTGTCGAGCTCGTCGATGTACTTCTTCGGGACGGGCTTCTTCGCTGCCGGCTTCTTGGGCGCAGGCGAGGCTTGGGGAGCCGCCCGCCGCGAGGGGCGGGACGGCGCGCTCCCGGACGCGCGCTCGGACTTGGTCGTACTCCTGGCCATGCCCTCACGTTACGGCCCACGGCCGACATTCCCGCGTATCGACGCGGCTTTCAGCCGATCCCGCTGATCACGCCTCGATCACGAGAGGGACGATCATCGGACGGCGACGCAGACGCTGGTTGACCCACCGGCCGATCGTGCGACGCACGACCTGAGAGAGCGCATGGGTGTCGCGCACACCGTTGCCGGAGGCCTCCTTGAGCGCGGCGACAATCTTCGGCGTCACGTCGTCGAAGACCGAGTCGTCCTCGGCGACACCGCGCGCGTGGATCTCCGGCCCGGAGATGATGCGTCCGGTCGCGGCATCGACCACCACGATGACCGAGATGAAGCCCTCCTCGCCCAAGATCCGACGGTCCTTGAGATCGGCATCCGTGATCTCGCCGACCGTCGAGCCGTCGACGTACACGAAGCCGAGGTCGAGCTGTCCGACGACCGACGCCACGCCGTCGCGCAGGTCGATGACGGTGCCGTTGGAGGCGATGATCGTGCGCTCCTCGGCGATCCCCGTGTCCTGCGCCAGCTTGGCGTTCGCGATGAGGTGACGGTACTCGCCGTGCACCGGCAGCACGTTCTTGGGCTTGAGGATGTTGTAGCAGTAGAGCAGCTCCCCCGCCGCGGCGTGTCCCGAGACGTGCACGCGGGCGTTCGCCTTGTGCACGACATTCGCACCGAGCTTGGTGAGGCCGTCGATCACGCGGTAGACGGCGTTCTCGTTGCCCGGGATGAGGCTCGAGGCGAGGATGACGGTGTCGCCCTCGCTGACCTCGATCGCGTGATCCATGTTCGCCATGCGGCTGAGCACCGCCATCGGCTCGCCCTGCGAACCGGTCGACATGTAGACGATCTGCTCGTCGGGGAGGTCGCGCGCTTTCTTGAAGTCGATGAGCACACCGGCCGGCACCTTCAGGTACCCAAGCTGCTCGGCGATGGTCATGTTGCGCACCATGCTGCGGCCGAGGAACGCCACGCGCCGCCCGTGGGCGTGGGCGGCGTCGATGACCTGCTGCACGCGGTGCACGTGGCTCGAGAAGCTCGCGACGATCACCCGTCGCGGCGCTTTGCCGATCACCTGGTCGAGCACCGGACCGATCGAACGCTCGGTCGGGGTGAAGCCCGGCACATCCGCATTGGTCGAGTCCACCAGGAAGAGGTCGACTCCCTCCTCCCCCAGGCGCGAGAACGCGCGGAGATCGGTGATGCGTCCGTCGAGCGGCAGCTGGTCCATCTTGAAGTCACCGGTGGCGAGCACCATGCCCGCCGGCGTGCGGATGGCGACGGCCAGAGCATCGGGGATGGAGTGGTTCACGGCCACGAACTCGAGATCGAAGGGGCCCACCTTCTCCTGCTGACCTTCCTTGACCGTCAGCGTGAACGCCTTGATGCGGTGCTCCTTGAGCTTCGCCTCGACGAGCGCCAGGGTCAGACCCGACCCGATCAGAGGGATGTCGCCCTTGAGGCGCAGGAGGTACGGAACCGCGCCGATGTGGTCTTCGTGGCCGTGCGTGAGCACGACGCCGACGATGTCGTCGAGGCGGTCGCGGATCGGTTCGAAGTCCGGGAGGATCAGATCGACGCCGGGCTGGTGCTCCTCGGGGAAGAGCACACCGCAGTCGACGATCAGGATCTTGCCGTCGTACTCGAACATCGTCATGTTCCGACCGATCTCGCCGAGACCGCCGATCGGGATGACCCGCAGCGTTCCTTCGTCGAGAGCGGACGGTTCGGCCAGGGGAATGGACATGCTGTCTCCTCAGTCGGACACTCGGCGCGTCCGTTCGTTCATGGCGACGCGACTCAGCGCGTCGTGCCGTGCACCTTGGGCAGGGCACCACCGGCGGCCGCGTTGCGGTCGGGGCGGAAGTTCGAGAAATCGGCGCCCGGGACGCCGGCGACGAGATCGAGCTCGTCTTCGATGAGTGCGGCCTCCCACTCCTCCGGCCCGACGAGCGGAAGACGCACGCGCGGGCTGGAGATCCGTCCGAGGCCGTGGAGGATGTACTTGGCGGCGACCGTTCCGGGAACGTGGGTCATCACGGCGCGCACGAGCGGCTCGAGACGCTTGTGCTCGGCGGTCGCGGTGGCGAGATCGCCCCGGTTCACGGCGTCGACGATCGTGCGGTACGGAGTCGCGGTGATGTTCGCGGTCACACCGATCAGGCCCGTCGCGCCGATGGCGAGGTGCGGGAGCACGTTCGCGTCGTCACCCGAGAAGTACATGAGATCGGTCTGGTTGAGCACTCGGCTCACCTCGGAGAAGTCGCCCTTGGCGTCCTTCACCGCGAGGATGTTCGGGTGCTTCGCCAGGCGGAGGATGGTCTCGTACTTGATCGGCACACCGGTGCGCCCGGGGATGTCGTACAGGATCACCGGCAGGTCGGTGGCATCGGCCACCAGACGGAAGTGCGTGAGGATGCCGGCCTGAGTCGGCTTGTTGTAGTACGGCGTGACGATCATGATGCCGTCGGCGCCGGCCTTCTCGCTCGCCTTGTACAGCTCGATCGCGTGGGCGGTCTCGTTCGACCCGCCCCCCGTGATGATCTTGGCGCGACCGGCGGAGACGGACTTGCCGATCTCGACGAGCTTGAGCTTCTCGGGGTCCGTGAGGGTCGAGGTCTCGCCGGTCGTTCCCGTCACGACGACACCGTCAGCACCGGCGGTGATGACGTCATCGATGTGCTTCTCGACGGCGGGCCAGTCGACTTCGCCGTCGGCCGTCATCGGAGTGACGAGCGCGACGAGAACCTGTCCGAAAGGGTTGCCCGAGTGCGTCATGCAACCAGAGTATCGTCTCGGCCCGACCTCACGAGGACGCGGCCGCGAACTAGGCTCGTGGCATGGCATGGGTCACGCACGAGTCCGACACCGTCTACGCCAATCGCTGGATCGAGGTACGCGAGGACAAGGTCACCGGCCCCGGCGGGGACGACGGTATCTACGGGGTCGTGCGGATGCAGCATCCCGCCGTCTTCGTGGTCGCGCTCGACGATGAGGAGCGCGTCTGTCTCGTCACCCTCGAGCGCTACACGACGGGGATCTCCGTGGAGGTGCCCGCCGGCGGCAGCGACGGCGAGGATCCTCTCGTCGCCGCACGGCGCGAGCTTCTCGAGGAGACCGGATTCACGGCATCCGAATGGCACGAGCTCGGCATCATGAACGCGCTCAACGGCGTCGCGGATGCTCCGGAGCACGTCTTCCTGGCCCGTGGACTGACCGCGTCCGACCCGGCGACGGCTGCGGAGAGTCAGCGCGAGGAGGGCATCGACCAGGTCTCCTGGGTGCCGTTCGCCGATGCGCTCGCGATGATCGCCGAGGGACGCATCAGGGACGGCGAGACGATCGGTGCGCTGGCCCTCGCCGGCATCCGCCTGGGACGATTCCGCTGAGCCGGATCGTCACACCCGTCCGCGCCGCGCGATCCCTGCCGTGACCGACCGCGGAAGCAGACCCGCCACGGCCACGATCACCTTGTACCGCAGCGAAGGCACCGACACGGACTTCCCTCGCGCGGCGTCTCGCAGTCCCTCGCGCACCACGTCGCGCGCGTCGAGCCACATGATCGCCGGAACGCCCTCGTGCCCCGGAGCCAGGCCCATCCGCTCGTGGAAGCTCGTGTGGGTGAACCCGGGGCACAGCGCGGTCACGCTGACCCCGTCCCGTGCGTATTCGGCGTTGGCCCACCGGCTGAACTGGATCAGCCACGCTTTGCAGGCGGAATAGGTCGAACGCGAGATGAATCCGGCCACCGAGGCCACGTTGATGATGCGCCCTCCCCGACCGCGCATGGTCTGCAGCGCGGCGTGCATGAGGCGCATCGAGGCTTCGACGTGCACCCGCAGGTGACGCACCTCGTCGGCGATGTCGTTGTCGGCGAACTGCAGGGGCAAGCCGAACCCGGCGTTGTTGACGAGCAGGTCGATCGGGTCGTCCGCGCGCTCGAGTCGCTGCTCGACCCGCTCGACGCCCTCCTCGATCGCGAGATCGGCCGGAAGCACCTCGACGGCGACACCGAACTCGCTGCGCAGCTCGGCCGCGAACGACGACAGGGCCTCCTCCGACCGCGCGACCAGCACGAGGTCGGCGCGGCGCCGCGCGAGCTGACGTGCGAACTCGGCCCCGAGGCCGGCGCTCGCTCCCGTGATCAGCGCGGTGGGCATCAGCGCTCGTATCCGAGGAAGCGGTAGCGCACGCCGGTGCGGGAGGTGAGCCACTCCCCCTCGTCGACCAGGCGCCATCCGGTCTTCGCGGGCGCGTAAGCATCGCCGTCGACGTCGAGGTCGAGCTCGGTGACCTCGAGCCGATCGGCGTCGCCGATCACCTGCCGGAAGATCTCGGCTCCCCCGATGATCCAGACCCGGTCCTGGCCGCGCACCGCCTCGGCGACGGTCGCCGCGCGGCGTGCCCCTTCGGCGCTCCAGTCCTGCTGGCGGGTGATGACGATGTTCTCGCGGCCGGCCAGCGGGCGGAACCGCTCGGGCAGCGAGTCCCACGTCTTGCGCCCCATCACGACGGGGGCACCCAGCGTGACCTCCTTGAAGTGCGCCAGGTCCTCGGGAACGTGCCACGGCATGCCACCTTCGGCGCCGATGACGCCACCGGCCGCCTCCGCCCAGATCAGGCCGACCCAGGTCATACCGCGACCGCCGCGCGGATCGGAGCGTGGTGCTGGTAGTCCTCGACGACGAAGTCCTCGAACGTGTAGTCGAAGATCGATTCGGGCGTGCGCGCGAGGCGCAGCGTCGGATACGGGTACGGGTCGCGGGTCAGCTGCTCGGTGACCTGCTCGATGTGATTGTCGTAGATGTGGCAGTCGCCGCCCGTCCACACGAAGTCGCCGGGCTCGAGACCGACCTGCTGGGCGATCATCAAGGTGAGGAGCGCGTAGGACGCGATGTTGAACGGGACGCCGAGGAACATATCGGCACTGCGCTGGTAGAGCTGGCACGACAGCTTGCCGTCGGCGACGTAGAACTGGAAGAGCGCGTGGCAGGGCGCGAGGGCCATGTCGGGGATGTCGGCGGGGTTCCAGGCGGACACGATCAGGCGACGGGAATCCGGCGAGCGGCGGATCTGCTCGATGACCTCCGCCAGCTGATCGATGCTCTCCCCCGCCGGTGTCGGCCACGAACGCCACTGCACGCCGTAGACGGGACCGAGTTCCCCGGCGTCGTCCGCCCACTCGTCCCAGATCGTCACGCCGTTCTCCTGCAGCCATCGCACGTTCGACTCGCCGCGCAGGAACCACAGCAGCTCGTAGGCGATCGACTTGAAGTGCACACGCTTGGTGGTGATCAGCGGGAAACCCTGCGACAGGTCGAAGCGGATCTGCCGACCGAACACGCTCGTCGTCCCTGTACCGGTGCGATCGGACTTGTGCGTTCCGTTCTCGAGGACGTCGCGGAGGAGGTCTTCGTACGGCGTCGGGACGGCTGCGCTCATGAGAGCCAGAATACCTTCCCGCATCACGACACGGGCGGAGGTGCATCCGCCCGCTGCCGTCATCGTCGGACACATCGGCCCCTCCATCCGCACCCGCGCCGTACCCTCGATGCATGTCTCCCGTCGTCGCCCTCGCGATCCTCGCCGCGCTCGTGGCGTTCTCGGTCGTGATCGGCGCAGTCGCGAAGCGTCGGGACGGACGCCGCAGGGCGGGCGGAGCGCTGCGATTCGATGCACAGGATGCCGTTCCCGCCGAGCTCGGATCGAAAGCCACGCTCGTGCAGTTCAGCACCGAGATGTGCGCACGCTGCCCCCAGGTGCGCCGGATGCTGCGCTCGTATGCGGAGGAGGGCGACGGCCTCCGTCATATCGAGGTCGACCTCACCCACCGCCCCGACCTCTCCTCGCGCTATCACGTGCTCCAGACGCCGACCACGTTCCTCGTGGACGAGTCCGGTGCCGTGCGTTCCCGATTCCACGGCGTGCCGCAGCGACGCGCCCTCACCGAAGCCCTCGCCTCCCTCTGAGACGACGTCAGGAGCACCCATGCCCTCTCCCGCCGGCATCGATCCCCGCGGTCCGCGTTTCGCCGCGACCATCACGTCCGTCCTGCTACTGATCGCGACGTTCCTCGGACTCACCGGACTCGCGACGGCTCGGGGCGTGGCGACCTTCGGGTGGTTCGCCTACCAGCCTCTCTCCGACTCGACGTTCACGTCCGGCAGCCAATGGGTGATCGCGGATGCACCGGTCTCGGATCGCGCACTCGATCCCGCTTTCCTTCTCACCGTGGTGATCGCGCTGCTCTTCCTCTGGAGCATCCTCTCCCCCGCGACCGCCCCGTGGGGAGTGCTCTTCCGCCGCGCGATCCGTCCGCGTCTCGCGCCCCCGACCGAGCTCGAAGACCCCCGTCCGCCGCGTTTCGCGCAGGGAGTCGGCCTGTTCGTCGTGACCGTCGGCCTCGTCCTCCAGCTCGCCGGTGTCCCCTGGGCGCTCCCGATCGCCACCGCCGCCGCGTTCATCGCCGCGTTCCTGAACGCCGCCATCGGCCTGTGCCTCGGCTGCCAGCTGTACCTGCTGCTCCAGCGCGCGGGACTTCTCGGACGCACGCGCACGGCCTGACACGTTCCCCCGGAGAGCGCCGCTCGCTAGGCTGGCGACGACGCGACGCTGCGCATCTGCAGTGCGAGAACCGGAGGAATCATGCCCGTCACCAGCGAAGCGACCACCACCTGGACCGGATCACTGGCGGAGGGCTCCGGCACCGTCGCGTTCTCGTCGTCGAAGCTCGGCACCTTCCCCATCGACTGGAAGGCACGCAGTGAGGGCAGCGACACCACCACGACCCCGGAGGAGCTCATCGCCGCCGCGCACGCGTCGTGCTTCAGCATGGCCCTGGCTCACGCGCTGAGCGAGAACGGCACCCCGCCGGAGCGCGTGAACGCGAGCGCATCCGTCACCTTCAAGCCGGGCGTCGGCATCACCGGCAGCCACCTCAACGTCAACGCGGTGGTGCCCGGGCTCTCCCCCGAGGCGTTCCAGGAGATCGCCGAAGGGGCGAAGTCCGGATGCCCGGTCTCCCAGGCGCTCGCGGGCATCGACATCACCCTCGAAGCCACTCTGGCCTGAGCCGGCGGCGGTCAGCCGCGCGAGAGCCTGATCGCCTCGCGGATGCTCGCGCGGGCGTCCTTGCGTCGCCCCGCGGCATCCTGCACCACACCCAGCCGGAATCGCGCGCGCCACTCCTCCGGAGCGGCCTCCGCCGCGGCGGTGTATCGCTCGATCAGCGGGTCGGCATCCGCCCGGGCGATGCGTCCGCTCGGGGTCAGCTCCGTCTCCGCCTCCGGCATCCCGCCTTCGGCATCGAGCGTGCGCCCGAGCCGGTCCGCGGCGAAGCCGAACTGCATCTCGCGGATCAGTGCCCAGGCGCCGATCAACGGCATGACGAGCAGCGCGACGCCGATCGCGATCGCGATCGGCTCGCCGGTGCCGAGCATCAGCACGGCGCGATAGCCCACCACGACGATGTAGAGCGCGAGGCACAGGGCCATCACTCCGACGCCGATGCGGGAGATCATGAGCGGATGCCGATGTCGATCATGTTCTCGAGACCGACGACGACCCCCGTCGCGTCCCGAGCGAACGGAACCGCGAGGCGGATGCCGGGGGCATAGGCGAGGGCGGGCTCGACGGTGTCGTGCGTGAACGTCAGCGACTCGCCGGGGCCCGCGAGCACCACCTCCTGCTTCGCGATGACGCCGGGACGACGGAGCGAGTGGATCGGGACACTGCCGACCTGCTGACCTCGGGCCCGCTGATCGGCGTGCGGGGCGCTCACCGGCCCCTGCTCGGAACGCGCGGCCGCGATGAGTTCGGCGGTGCGCACGGCAGTGCCGCTGGGCGAATCGATCTTCGTCTCGCGATGCGCCTCGACGATCTCGGCGGAGTCGAAGAACGGTGCCGCCGCAGCGGCGAGAGCGGAACCGAGCACCGAACCGAGCGAGAAGTTGGGGATGAACACCGCGGCGGTCCCTGCGGCTTCGACCAGAGGTCGCACGAGCGCGATGCGCTCGGCCGACCAGCCCGATGTCGCGACGAGCACGTTCTGCCCGTGCTCGACCGCCGAGCGCACGACGTCGATGCTCACCTGGGGCGTCGACGCGTCGATCACCAGGTCGGCACCCACGAGCTCCGACAGGTCGCTCGACGAGGACAGGATGCGGCTCACCTCGAACCCGTCCAGGTCGTCGATGACGGCGTGGATGATCGCCCCGAGCTTGCCGGTCCCGCCGACGATTGCTACCTGCGTGGTCATGGGTACCAGTCTATTTCGGGCACTGCGCGCCACGGCCGGGGGCGCGCGGTAACCGCCGCGGACTCAGACCGGGATCGCGTCCGGAATACCCGTGCGGAGCTCCATGGGCAGATGGCCGGTGTCGTTGTGGTTCAGCAGCGTCCACGGACGGCCCTGCTTCTGCGCGATGACGGTGAGACCGCAGTGGGCCTGATTCAACGTCATCCACCGCCACTCCGGTGCCCCGAGCACTTCGCGCACGAACCACGAGATCACGAAGTTGTGGGTGATGAGCACCTCGTGCACCTCGCCGGTCTTGCGCACGAGGAATTCATTGACGGCGTCGTACATCTGCGCGCCGCCGGCCTCGATCTCCGCGTCGGTGATCGATCCGAAGAACGGCTCGAACGCGGCCGGAGTCTCCTCGGTCATGCCGGTCGGGACGCAGTCGAACAGCAACGAGGTCGGCTTGGGATCGACGGAGGGCAGGCGGGCCGCGATCGCCCGTGCCGTCTCGTTCGCCCGCAGCAGCGGAGAGTGCCAGACGGCATCGAGCGGGAGTCCGCCCAGGCGGTCGGCGATCAATTCGGCTTGGCGCTGTCCACGCGGGGAAAGGGGTCCGTCGGCCAGGCCGTGCTCGGCATCCTGATGTTCACCGTGTCTGACCAGATAGATATAGTGCGTCACTACTCGCTCGCTTCATCGCCAGCATCTGCCGGGCTCTCACTCCACCCTATGCCACGCATATGACAGTCGTGTGAAGCCGCTCAGGTGCCCGCTCGCGCGAGATCGGCGAGCTGCGCGCGCGACAGGGCGACGCCCGCCCCCTGCATGAGCTCGTCGACGTGCTCGGCGGCGAAGGTGTTGACGATCGGCGCGACGATCGACCTCTGGGCGAGCAACCAGGCGATCGAGACGGCGGCGACCGGCACGCTCAGCTCCTCCGCGATCTGATCGAGCGCGCGGAGGATGCGAATGCCGCGACGGTTGAGGTTGCCCCGCAGCTGCTCGCCCCGCACTCCGCGGGAGGCGACGGACTTGTTCCGGTGGCGGCCCGAGAGGAATCCGTGCTCGAGCGCGTGCGACGGGGTCACCGCGAGGTTCTGCGCACCGGCGACGAGGCGGAGATCACCTTCGAACGACTGGCGGCGGATCAAGTTGTACGGAGCGTCGACGACCTCGATGCGCGGATAGCCCGCCGACGCGAGGATGCGCGCCTCGACCAGACGCTCCGGAGCGAATCCGAACGCGCCGACGGCCGCCACCTTGCCGGCGTCGACCAGCCACTCCACGGTCGCGAGGGTGTCTTCGAGATTCGTCGTGGCGTCGAGAGTGGCATCGAGGTAGAGCACGTCGATGCGTTCGGTGCCCAACCGCGTCAGCGACCCCTCGACCGCGCGCACGAGGTTGACCGACCCGAGCCCCGGGTTGTCCGCGTGCGCACCGATGCGCGCGCTCAGCACGACCTCGTCGCGCAGCCCGCGGGACCGCAACCACTGACCGATGATGTGCTCGCTGCGACCGCCCGAGAACCCGTCGGCGGTGTGCACGGCGTTGCCGCCGAACTCGATGTAACGATCGAGGATGCCGTGGCTCGTCTCGAGATCGACGTTCCACCCGAACTCGGCGGCGCCGAGCATGAGCGGGAATGTCTCGAGCCCGGTCTCACCGAGCGGGACGCGGATGGTCTCGCCTACCCCCGGACCCACGATCGGGATCGGGGCGGAAGGATGCTCCGCACCCTGCGCGAGCGCGCGATCATCCGGGGCCCCTGCGCCTACGCCGAACAATCGCATACTCTCACCCCCACGTCGATCGGTGCGATCCGATCTTCGTACCTGCATTCATGCACCCCCCGGTGCGTACTTCGAGGGTATGCGAAACCGGCGAACTCGCCGACCAATCCGCGGAACGGCGGGCAAACTTCCCATAACAGTTCGATCACGAGAACGACGAGGGCCCGATGCCCTCCCCTGCGGGAAGGCACCGGGCCTCGTCGTACGGAGCCGACTACTCGGCCGCGGCCTCCTCGGCCGGAGCGGCGTCGGCCGCGGGGGCCTCGTCGATCACGGGCTCGAGAGAGAGCTTGCCGCGGTCGTCGATCTTCGTGATCTTCACGAGGATCTTCTGACCGACCGAGAGCACGTCGTCGACGTTCTCGACGCGCTTGCCACCGGCGAGCTTGCGCACCTCGGTGACGTGCAGCAGGCCGTCCTTGCCGGGCAGCAGCGAGACGAACGCACCGAAGGTGGCGATCTTCACGACGGTGCCGAGGAACTGCTCGCCGACCTCCGGGTTGGTCGGGTTGGCGATCGCGTTGACCTGAGCGCGGGCGGCCTCGGCCGAGGGGCCGTCGGTCGCGCCGATGTAGACGGTGCCGTCCTCCTCGATGGAGATCTGCGCGCCGGTCTCGTCCTGGATCGCGTTGATCGTCTTGCCCTTCGGGCCGATCAGCTCGCCGATCTTGTCGACCGGGATCTGGACGCTGATGACGCGCGGTGCGGTCGGCGCCATCTCGTCGGGCGCGTCGATCGCGGCGTTGAGGACGTTGAGGATCGTCAGACGCGCGTCGCGCGCCTGGGTCAGCGCGCCCGCGAGCACCGACGACGGGATGCCGTCGAGCTTCGTGTCGAGCTGGATCGCCGTGACGAACTCGCTGGTACCGGCGACCTTGAAGTCCATGTCGCCGAGCGCGTCCTCCGCACCGAGGATGTCGGTGAGGGCGGCGTAGCGGGTCTCACCGTCGACCTCGTCGGAGACGAGACCCATCGCGATACCGGCGACGGGGGCGCGCAGCGGCACACCCGCGTTCAGCAGCGAGAGGGTCGACGCGCAGACGGAGCCCATCGACGTCGAACCGTTGGAGCTGAGCGCCTCCGAGACCTGACGGATCGCGTAGGGGAACTCCTCGCGGCTCGGCAGCACCGGCACGAGTGCACGCTCGGCGAGGAAGCCGTGCCCGATCTCGCGACGCTTCGGCGAACCCACGCGGCCGGTCTCACCGGTCGAGTAGGGCGGGAAGTTGTAGTGGTGCATGTAGCGCTTGCTCGTCGTGGGCGACAGCGAGTCGATCTGCTGCTCCATCTTGAGCATGTTCAGCGTGGTGACGCCCATGATCTGGGTCTCGCCGCGCTGGAAGATCGCGGAGCCGTGCACGCGCGGGATGACCTGCACCTCGGCGTCGAGCGGACGGATGTCGGCCAGGCCGCGACCGTCGATGCGGACGCTCTCGGTGAGGATGCGACCGCGGACGATCTTCTTCGTGACCGACTTGTACGCACCCGAAAACTCGAGGGGTGCGCCAGCGGGCAGCTCACCAGCCTCAGTCGCCGCGATGAGCTCCGCCTTGACGCGGTCCTTGATCGCATCGTCGGCGTTCTGGCGCTCGGTCTTGTCGGCGATCTGGTAGACGTTCACCAGCTCGTCGTACGCACGACCCGCGACGAAGTCGTAGACCTCGCTCGAGTACGGCGGGAAGACCGGGTACACGCCCGGCTCCTTGGACGCGGTGGCGGCGAGCTCGGCCTGAGCCTTGACGAGCTGCGCGATGAACGGCTTCGAGGCCTCGAGGCCCTGGGCGACGACGGCCTCGTCGGGCTTGGTGGCGCCCGCCTTGATGAGGTTCCAGCTGCCCTCGGTCGCCTCGGCCTCGACCATCATGATCGCGACGTCTTCGGTGCCGTCGGCCTTGGTGACCACGCGACCGGCGACGATGAGGTCGAACACGGCCTCGCTGACCTGCTCGGCCGTCGGGAACGCGACCCACTGGTCGGCGTGCTCGCCCTGGCCGGGGATGAACGCCAGGCGCACACCGGCGACGGGGCCGGAGAACGGGAGACCCGAGATCTGCGTCGACGCGGATGCCGCGTTGATCGCGAGAGCGTCGTAGAACTCTCCCGGAGCGATCGAGAGGACCGTGATGACGATCTGGACCTCGTTGCGCAGACCGTCGACGAACGACGGACGCAGCGGACGGTCGATCAGACGGCAGACCAGGATCGCCTCGGTGGAGGGACGACCCTCGCGACGGAAGAACGAGCCGGGGATCTTGCCGGCGGCGTAGGAGCGCTCCTCGACGTCGACCGTCAGCGGGAAGAAGTCGAAGCCCTCACGCGGGTGCTTGCCGGCGCTGGTGGCCGAGAGGAGCATGGTCTCGCCGTCGAGGTACGCGGCGACTGCGCCCTGAGCCTGCTGCGCGAGGCGGCCGGTCTCGAAGCGGATGGTACGGGTGCCGAAGCGGCCGTTGTCGAGAACGGCCTCGGTGGCGGTGATTTCAGGACCTTCCAAGAGGTCTCTCCTTCTTTGTTTAGACTCGCGAATCCGTGTGACGCGCGAGCGTGTTCATGAAGGAGCGGAACGGCAGGATAAGGGCGCGCGAGCACTCTCGCGAATGTCGCCTGCGCTGGCCACCAGTAGAAAGCCACCCGACATGACGTCTGCCGAGGAACCCACCACAGGGGACCAGCTCCTCCGCCGATCGCTCCATGAGTCGATGTGAAGTTGTCCGGCCGACACAGGTCAGCCTCCCCAACCCTACCAGGGACGCCCGATTTCACCCCCGCCCCGCCGGTACGCCGCGCTGCGCCGTCGAGCGCCCCAGGTAGACGTAGTCGTCGTGCTTCGCGACACGGCCGTCGCCGGCTGCACGGCCGTGCAGCCGCCGCCACACCCAGGGCAGGGCATGGCGGGACCACCACAGTCCGGTACCGATGTCGATCTGCTCGTGCAGGGAGGCGTCGAGGGCGCCGAGGGCCTCGGCGTGCGGAACCCCGAGGATCTCGCCCGCGCGATACGCCAGGAAGCGGTGACCACTGCTGCTGAGGTGCACGAGGTCCTCCCCCCAGTGCTCGCGCTCGCGCAGCGCCGGGTGGAGGTCGGTGTCGATCAGTACCGAGCCCGTACGCGCGGCGATGCCGCCGAGCGCCGTGGCGAACGCCGCGAACCGGGCCGTGTAGATCGCCGCCGCACGCCGCCCCGGCAGGAACGGCGTCACGAGGACGACCGTGGCTCCCGTCGCCCGCAGACGCACGATCGCACGCTCGAGCTCCGCGGCGAGCGCGGGGATGTCGACGCGGTGCTTCACCAGGTCGTTGGCACCGATGAGCACGGAGACCAGGTCGGGACGGAGTTGCAGGGCGCGGTCCAGCTGAGGGCCGCACACATCGGCGACCCGCTTGGAGCGGATGGCGAGATTGGCGTAGTGGAGCCCTCCCCGCGAGGCCAGCAGGAGGGCGAGGCGGTCGGCCCATCCGCGCAGCGCGCCGTCGGGGGCGGGATCGCACAACCCCTCGGTGAGGGAGTCGCCGAGGGCGATGTACCTCTGCCACCGTGCGGGGACGACGGGCAGGGGCGTCTCGGGTCGGATGCTGCGGCGAGCGCGGAGCGAGGTGTCGACCCGCTTCAACGTGCGGGCCTCGTCGAAGTGCTCGAGGAGTCGTCCGCACACGCTGTCCCAGGAACGCTCCTGCACCGCGTCGTGGCCGGCTTCACCGAACGCCCGGCGTTTGCGGGCGTCGCCCGCCAGGTCGGCCACCCGCATCCGCAGGTCGTCGAGGTCTCCCGGGCGGTAGAGCCATCCGTCGATCCCCATCCGGACGAGGTCGAGGGGCCCGCCGCGACCGGTGGCCACCACGGGCACACCGCTCGCGTGCGCTTCCTGCAACGTCTGTCCGAAGGTCTCGCTCTCCCCGGGATGCACGAAGACATCGAACGAGGCGACGGCGGTGGCGAGCGCATCGCCGTCGAGGTGACCGAGGAAGACGGCATCCGGCAGCATCGCCTGCAGGCGCGCTCTGCTCGGTCCGTCTCCGACGATGACGAGGCGCGCGCCGGGGAGGGAACGCAGCGCGACGAGGTCCTCGACCTGCTTCTCCGGGGCGAGGCGGCCCACGTACCCGATGATGACCTCCGCACCCCATCGGGCGCGCAGACTCTCATCACGGCGCGCCGGCTGGAAGCGTTCCGCGTCGACGCCTCTCCCCCACCGGCGGATCCGGTCGACGCCGAGGTGCTCGAGTTGCCGGGCGGAATCCGACGAGGGGGCGAGGGTCAGCGTCGCGCGCCGATGGAGCCGGGCGATGTGCGTCTGTGCGATCCCCGTCGTCGCGGCGACGCGATAGCGCTCGGTGTAGGCCGCGACGTCGGTCTGGTAGGCCGCGACCGACGCCACCTCGAGCCGTTCTGCGGCGAGCACGCCCCGCCATCCCAGCGCGAACGGTGACGCCAGGTGCACGACGTCCGGGCGGAAGCGCCGGAGGGAGACCGCCAGGCGCGAGGCCGGCGAGGTGCCGACGCGGACGTTGCGGTACCCCGGGAGTGCGAGGCTCGGGATCGCCTCGATCGGGGCACCGTGCAGGTCCTGCGGCATGCCGTTCGCGGCGGGGGCGATGACGTGGGCATCGTGCCCGTGTCGTTCGAGGTGACGCAGGATCTGCAGGACGGATCCGGTCACACCGTTCATGTGCGGAAGGAAGGACTCTGTCACGATCGCGACTCTCACACCCCCAGGATGGAGGCAGCGATCGACGGTCGAGGCCGATTCGCGGGGCGCGCACCAGATGTTCACCGGATGCACGAAAGCCCGTCACCGGCTATCCGGATTTCAGTTGCCGTTCACCGCCGGAGGGCACCGTTGAGGACGTGCCCACCGATCTCCTCGCCGATGTACTCGCCGGCCCCTGGGCGCTCGCGGTCATGTGCCTCCTCGTGTTCGGTGACGCCTTCCTGGTGGTGATCCCCGGAGAGGTCGCGGTGACGGCTCTGGGGGCGGCATCCGTCTCGACGGGCGCTCCCCCGCTCTGGGCCGTCATCGCCTGCGCCGCAGCTGCGGCGGCTCTCGGCGACATCGCGTGCTACCTGATCGGGCGCTTCGTCGGAACCGAACGCTGGGGGTGGATGCGCGCGCCGCGCGTCCGACGGGCGCTCGACTGGGCCCGCCGCAGACTGGACGGCGGGATGGCCACGGTTCTCTTCACCGCACGGTTCGTTCCGTTCGCCCGTCTCGCGATCAACCTCGTCGCCGGAGCGTCCCGCGTGCATCCTCCGCGCTATCTCGCCCTGGTCGCCGTGGCAGCACTCGGATGGGCCGTGTACCAGGCATCGGTCGGCGCAGCCGTCGCCGCGCTCCTTCCGGGCGGACCGATCGTGGCGGTCCCCGTGTCTGTCGCGGTGGCGATCGGTCTCGGTCTGCTCATCGATCTCATCACGCGCCGCAGCAGGCGAGACCTCCCGGACGAGACGCCGGTGGCCTAGGCTGGCGGACATGAGCACCGAAGAAGGCGCCACCTCCTCCTCCGAGGAGATGAAGCGCAAGTTCAAGGAAGCGCTCGAGAAGAAGAACGCGCAGCACCGCCAGGGCGAGTCCCACCTGGATGGCGATTCCGCCGTCCACGGCGGTGCGGCCCCGCAGACGCGGCGCGAGTTCCGACGCAAGAGCGGTTGACCACCGATGCGGGAGCCGACATGTCCGTCGGCTCCCGCATCCTTCATCCGGTGTTCGAGTCAGCTCTGCAGCGCACGCCGACGCGCGCGCTCCTCCTTCGCCGACATCTCGTCGAGCGCGGATTCCTTGAGCTCGTGCACGTCAGCAGCCTCGCTGCCGTCGGACATCCCGTGGTCGTCGACCCCGTCCAGCAGTGATTCGTCGAACGGCAGGTCGCCCCTGAGCACCCGACCGACCCGATCGCGATCGATCTGCTTGGTCCACGTGCCGATCAGGAGCGTCGCGACCGCGTTGCCGGTGAAGTTGGTGAGAGCGCGTCCTTCGGACATGAACCGGTCGATGCCGACGATCACGCCCACGCCGTCGACGAGATCGGGACGGTAGGCCTGCAGTCCCCCTGCCAGCGTCGCGAGTCCCGCGCCGGTGACCCCGGCCGCTCCCTTGCTCGCGATGATCATGAAGACCAGCAGACCGATCTGCTCGCCAATCGACATCGGCTGCCCCATGCCGGTCGCGATGAACAGCGAGGCCATGGTGAGGTAGATGGCCGTTCCGTCGAGGTTGAACGAGTAACCGGTGGGAACGGTGATGCCGACGACGGGCTTCGACACCCCGACGTGCTCCATCTTCGCGATCAGCCGCGGAAGGGCCGACTCCGACGACGACGTGCCGACGATCAGCAGGTACTCCCTGCCCAGGTACTTCATCAACCGGAAGATGTTGACCCGCGTCACGGCGTAGAGCAGAACGCCCAGGATCACGACGATGAACAGGATGCACGTGATGTAGAACGCCACCATCAGGATGCCGAGGCTCCAGATCGCCGAGATGCCCGTCTTGCCGACGACCGCGGCGATCGCTCCGAACGCGCCGAGTGGTGCCAGCCAGAGGATCATCCCGAGAATGCGGAAAACGACCTTCTGAAGGTTCTTGACCGCGTCCATGATCGGTGCGCCGCGGTCGCCCAACCCCTGCAGCGCGAAGCCCGTGAGCAGCGCGATGAAGAGCACCTGCAGCACGCTCTCTCCGGTGAACGCCGAGAAGAACGTCGCCGGGATGATCCCGAGGATGAAGTCCTGGGTGCTCTTCGCCTCCGCAGTGTCGGCGTCGTACGTCGCGCCGGCCATGTCGAGGCCCGATCCCGGGTGGATGAGGTTGCCGACGACCAGCCCGATGGCCAGGGCGAAGGTCGACATCACCATGAAGTACAGCAGCGCGAGTCCGCCGATCTTCCCGACCGTCGCGGCCTTGGCGATCGACCCGACCCCGACGACGATCGTGCAGAAGATGATCGGGGCGATCATCATCTTGATCAGCGCCACGAATCCCTTGCCGAGCGGCTCGAAGCTCTGCCAGACCTCGGGCCAGATCAGCCCGACGAGTGCGCCGAGCACGACCGCGATGATCACCGACACGTAGAGCCAGGTGTGACGGTCCCAGGACTGCTTGCCGCGCCTCCAGTGGAAGCCGGGCAGACTGAATCCGGTGGTGATGGCCATTGTTCCTCCTCGGAGATGAACGTCGTCGTTCGGGACCGGCGTCGTCGCCGGCGGTGTGCCCACGTTCGCCGACTTCCCGCGACGGCACCATTTGTGGTCGTATTGGTCACATTCGCCACCGCAGACGAAGGGAGACGCGATGTCGCACGCCCGCACCGACCGGAGCGCGGCCTCGCGCGTGTTCCTCGTCCTGCTGGTGTCCGCCGTCGTCATCGGCGCCCTGGTGGCGCTGTTCCTGGTCGTCGAGGCGCAGCGCGCCACGCGTGCGGAGGCCGAGCGGGTGACCGCGTCCACCGCCGTCGCGCTCGCCGCGTCACCGCTCGTCTCGTCGTCGCTCGCGGACGCGGACCGGGAGCGCGCGACGCGCACGCTCGAACCGTACGCCCTGGAAGTCATCGACGCCGCGGGCCTCGACTTCATCACGATCATGACGGCCGCCGGCCTCCGCGTGACCCATCCCGACCTCGACGAGATCGGGAAGCCCTACCTCGGCACCATCCCCGATCGCCCGCAGCCTCTCACCGAGGAGTTCACCGGCACACTGGGCCCCTCGGTCCGCACCATCGTCCCGGTGACGGGCGCGGACGGGCGTCTCCTCGGCTGGGTGGCCGCGGGCGTCACCACAGAGACCATCAGCGAACGCTGCTGCGACGCCTGCCCCTCTCCCTCGGCATCACCGCCGCACTCGTGGCGGCCGGGGCACTCGGCGCCTGGGCGGCACGGCGGATCACTCGACGGATCGCCGGGGATCTGCCTCCGGGTCAGGTGAGAGACGCCGTGTCGTCCTACGAGTCGATCCGTACCCTCGGCGACGCGCTGCGCGCTCAGACACATGAGCACGGCAACCGCATGCACACCGCTGTCGCGCTTCTCGAACTGGGGCGCATCGACGAGGCCATCGAGATCCTCACCGAGACCTCGCGGCAGAGCCAGTCGCTGGTGGACCAGGTCACCGCCCGCCGGCACGGCGACCCCACCGTCGGAGCACTGCTGCTCGGCAAGGCCTCCCAGGCGAAGGAGCGCGGAATCGACTGGCGCATGACCATCGCGCCCGATACTCCGCCGACGCCGCTGTCGCCCGTCGACAGCGTGTCGGTCCTGGGCAACCTGATCGACAACGCGATGGATGCCGTGACGGATGCCGACGACAGATGGGTGTCGGTCACGCTGCGTCGCTCGCCAAGCGACGGGATCGAGCTCGACGTGGCCGACAGCGGCCCCGGTGTCCCCCCTCCGCTGCGCGACGAGATCTTCGCCTCCGGATTCTCGACGAAGGAAGCGGGCGCCGCAGGGCGAGGGGTCGGGTTGGCGCTCGTGCGGGCTCTCGTGCTCGATGCCGGTGGTCGGATCGAAGTCCGCGACGATCCGACCACCTTCCACGTGACCCTTCCGGCTGCGCGTGGGCGGGGCAGGCGATGATCCGTGTGCTGCTCGTCGACGACGATGCCCTCACGCTCGAGCTTCATCGGAACTACATCGACCGGCTCGATGGGTTCG
Organism: Microbacterium sp. USHLN272; assembly: GCF_037149655.1. Taxonomy (NCBI): domain Bacteria; kingdom Bacillati; phylum Actinomycetota; class Actinomycetes; order Micrococcales; family Microbacteriaceae; genus Microbacterium; species Microbacterium sp. USHLN272. The sequence continues at coordinate 739,263 of NZ_JBBCRA010000001.1, forward strand.
TCGTCGCCGGGGAGTGCACCGGAGCACGCGCCGCGGTGCGGGCGATCCTGGACCGCGCGAACGGCGACGGATTCGACCTCGTGCTCCTCGACGTGACGATGCCCGACGGCTCCGGACTCGATGTGCTGCGCACCCTCCGCGTCCGCTCCGCCGCCGTCGACGTGATCGCGATCACCGCGGTGCGTGACGCCGACACGGTCCGTCAGATGGCGGCGCTCGGTGTCTTCCAGTACCTCGTCAAACCGTTCTCGTTCTCCGTCTTCCAGGAGCGACTGGCGCAGTACCGCGCGCATCGCACGCAGGCGCGGGCGACGGACGGAGAAGCGACCCAGGCCGAGATCGACGCGCTGCTGGGGAGGTCGACCGGGAGCATTCCCCTGCCGAAGGGCCTCTCACCCTCCTCTCTGGATCGGGTGACGGCCGCGCTGCGCCGCAGCGGACCGCTCTCGGCGACCGAGGCTGCGGCCGAGCTGGGGATGTCGCGCGTCGCCGTTCGGAGGTACCTCGAACACCTCGCCGCTGAGGGCCTCGCCGACCGCGGGGCACGCTATGGCGCCCGCGGTCGCCCGGAGACCGAGTACACGTGGCGACGAGGCGACGGAACCTGAGCCCACGCGTGCACCGGCTGCCGTGCATGCGGGGCGCTCAGCGCGGAAGACGTCCGTGGTGGAGGAGGCCATCCGGGTCGAACCGCTCCCGCACCGCACGCAGGCGTGCGAGCGCCTCGCCGGTCGCCGCCCCGGCGAGCGTCTGCCCGGGCGTGAGGAAGGTGGGAACCGTGCGCTCGGCGGATGCCGGGGCGACGATCTCGCGGAAACGCGCGAGGCTCGCATCACCGGGCTGAACCGGAGCGCCCGGGAACAGCGGAGCGAGCGCGTACACGAGCCATCCGGCCGATTCGAGACCGGCGAATCCCGCGCGCCGCGGTGTTGCCAGCGCCCCTCCGAGCATGCGGAACTCGATTCCGATCACCGGCCACTGGTCGTCGTGCCGATGGAACGAGAGGAGCGCATCGATCGTGTCGTCGTCGAGACTGGCCAGCGCCGCCGAGGCACCACGGCTCGGCGTGGGCTCGGTCGGTTCCCCCGACTGCGCAGCGATGGTGACGGGAGAGGTCTCCCCCACCGCCTCTCGCTGCACGGGCGCGACGCTCCGTAGGCGCTCGAGCAGATCATCGGCCGGGCCCGCGGTCGAGATGAGCTGCACCGTCACGAAGCTCTTGCCGCGAATCGCTTCGGGCAGCTGCGGCGCGTCGGGCATGCGGGTCGACGTGACCGACGCGTTCAGCGTCGGCGGTGCGATCGGGGCCAGGTCGCGCACACCGCGGAGGACCGCCTCGGCATCCGCGACGTCGAAGACCAGCGTCGCGCCCCAGACGGCGGGGGCGGGCACCAGATCGATCTCGAGCGCCGTGACGATGCCGACGACCCCGCCCGCGCCGCGCAGTGCCCACATGAAATCGGTGTCGCTCCCGTCGTCGACGCGCTCGTGGCGCCCGTCGGGGCGCAGCACCCACGCGGCACGCAGGTTGTCGGACCCGAGACCCGCCGTGCGGCTGAACAGGGAGTGACCGCCGCCGAGCGTGTAACCGGCCACGGTGACGACCGGGCTGCTCCCCGCCGGAGCGACCCATCCCGAGCCCTCGAGCGCCTCGATCACGCGCCCCCACCGCACACCGGCACCGACGACGGCGGTCCCTGCGGCCGTGTCGATGTCGAGCATGTCGAAGTCGGCCATGCGCACCAGGATCGCCCCGGTCACATCGCTCCCCGCCCCGTGACCGCCGGGCTGCACCGCGAGGGGCATCCCGGTCTCGCGAGCCGCGACGAGCAGCGCCCGGAGATCGTCGACGTCTCGAGGATTCGCCACCAGCGCGGGGTGCTGATCGATCGAGAGGTTCCACGGCGCTCGTGCGGCGTCGAAACCGGCATCGTCGGGCAGCAGCATCCGCCCCGCGAACGAACGACGGAGGGCGGCGATTGCTTCGGAGGCTGACATGACGCCACCGTACGATGCCCCACGGACATTGTCGATGGCGTCATGCCCCGCGCTCACTCGCCGGCGAGGCCTCCGAGCATGTGCCCGAACGAGCGTCCCTCGCCGAGGTAGGTCGCGGGGTCGAACGGATCGGTCGCGACCGCTGCCTCCCGGCGAGCGATGACGTCGGCCAGCTCGCGCGCACCCTTCTCGACGCGCTTGGCGAGCGGGGCGACGTCGTCACCCGCGCCGCCCCAGTCGCTCGAGGCCGCGAAGACGCCGGTCGAGACCGCGTCGGCGTGGAGGTAGGCGAAGAGCGGCCGGATGGCGTAGTCGATCGCGAGCGAGTGACGGGCCGTGCCCGCATTCGCACCGATGAGCACCGGCTTTCCCGTGAGCGCGTCGGGGTCGAGCACGTCGATGAACGACTTGAAGAGTCCCGAGTAGCTCGTCGAGAAGATCGGCGTCACCGCGATGAGGGCGTCCGCCGAGACGACCGTGTTGATCGCGGTCTCGAGGGCGGGAGGAGCGAACCCCGTGAGCAGGTTGTTCGTGATGTCGTGCGCGTAGTCGCGCAGTTCGATCACGTCGACCGTCGCATCGATCTCGCGAGCGGCGAGTTCTCTCACGGTCTCGGCTGCGAGACGATCCGCGAGCATCCGTGTGGACGACGGGTTCGAGAGTCCGGCCGAGACGACGGCGATCCGACGCGAGGTCATCTCACGCCTCCTTGCGGCCGAGGCCGAACGACGCACCGGCGGGGGCCGGCGTGTCCTGGTAGGGGCTGTCGCCGGTGAGGTTGTCTCCGCGGTTCGCGCCCGGGCGGGCCTGGCGGGTGGGTCCGTCGCCGAACTCCGCCTTCACTCGCGCGGCGTGCGTCGGAGCATCCGGCACCGATTCCGGACGGTTCTCCGCCAGCTCCTTGCGCAGGACGGGCACGACCTCGCCACCCAGGATGTCGAGCTGCTCGAGGACGGTCTTGAGCGGGAGACCCGCGTGGTCCATCAGGAACAGCTGACGCTGGTAGTCGCCGTAGTGGTCGCGCATGCCGGCGTAGCGGTCGATGACCTGCTGCGGCGATCCGACCGTGAGCGGAGTCATCTCGGTGAAGTCCTCCATGCTCGGACCGTGACCGTAGACCGGTGCATTGTCGAAGTAGGGGCGGAACTGGTTCACCGCGTCCTGCGACTTGGCCGCCATGAAGACCTGTCCGCCGAGACCGACGATCGCCTGCTCGGGCGTGCCGTGGCCGTAGTGGGCGTAGCGCTGGCGGTACAGCTCGATCAGGCGCTGGTAGTGCTCCTTGGGCCAGAAGATGTTGTTCGCGAAGAAGCCGTCGCCGTAGTACGCGGCCTGCTCGGCGATCTCCGGCGTGCGGATCGATCCGTGCCACACGAACGGCGCGATGCCGTCGAGCGGGCGCGGGGTGGAGGTGAAGCCCTGCAGCGGCGTGCGGAACTTGCCCTCCCAGTCGACGACGTCCTCGCGCCACAGCTTGTGCAGCAGCGCGTAGTTCTCGATCGCGAGGGGCAGACCCTGGCGGATGTCCTGGCCGAACCAGGGGTAGACGGGGCCGGTGTTACCGCGCCCGAGCATGAGGTCCATCCGACCGTCGGACACGTGCTGGAGCATCGCGTACTCCTCGGCGATGCGCACGGGGTCATTGGTCGTGATGAGCGTCGTCGAGGTGGAGACGATGAGGCGCTCGGTCTGCGCCGCGAGGGCGGCGAGGAACGTGGTGGGGCTGGACGACCAGAACGGAGGGTTGTGGTGCTCGCCGACGGCGAAGACGTCGAGGCCGACCTCTTCGGCGTGCTTCGCGATCGCCAGCGTCGCCCTGATGCGCTCCTGCTCGCTCGGCGTCACTCCGGTGGTGGGGTCGCGCGTGATGTCGCTCACCGACATGATGCCGAACTGCATCGCGGGTGCCCCTGACTGCTCGCTCATGATTTCTCTCCAACTTCTCCGAACCCGATGATTGCACCCGGTTCTATTCACTTGAATGTATATGAGTCAACGCGATCGCACCAACTTTATTCCCGGCGGTAGCCTCGGAGGATGAGCACCACCGGAGCGGACTCCACACCGCCGGCGACAGGAACCACTCCGCGCCCCCGACGCCGCGTCCCGTTCTGGGACAACGCACGCTACGCCTGCATCGTGCTGGTGGTGCTGGGCCACGCGATCCAGCGTCTCATCTACGACTCCGACATCGCGTTCGCCTTCTACCTCGCCCTCTACGCCTTCCACATGCCGGCGTTCGCGATCATCTCGGGATACTTCTCGAAGTCGGGCTCGCCGACCAAGACGCAGATGGCTCGGGTGATCACCGACATCCTCCTGCCGTACATCATCTTCGAGACGCTCTGGACGCTCACGAAGTGGCTCGTCGAGGGCCAGGCGAACCCCAATCCGACGCAGCCGTCCTGGACCCTCTGGTTCCTCCTCGCCCTCGGGATCTTCCGCCTCGTCCTCCCCTACCTCGCGCTGCTGCGCTGGCCGCTGCTCTGGACCGTCGCGATCTCGATCGGCGTGGGCTACCTCCCCAACATCGACAGCACCTTCTCGCTCTCGCGCACCCTCGGCCTCCTGCCGTTCTTCACCCTCGGCTGGTGGCTGCGCGAACGGGACGTCGTAGCCCGTCTGCGCCTGCTCGACTTCCGCCCGTGGTGGATCAGGGTCGTCGCGGTCGCCGTGCTCGCGGGCACCGGGTGGGCGGCCTGGAACTGGCTCCCGTTCTGGCAGGAGTTCGATCTGCGCCACTGGCTCTTCTACGAGGACTCCTACGCCGACCTCGGGCTCGGCGGCGAGCAGTGGTGGGCCGGCGGTGTGCGCATCGCGCTGATGCTGCTCGCAGTGCTGCTGTGCGCGGCGTTCTTCGCGCTGATCCCCCGCGGCACGTACTGGTGGACCACTTTCGGCCAGTACACGATGTACGTCTTCCTTCTGCACTCCTTCGTTCTCTACCCGTTCCGCGAGTCCGGCATCCTGCGCGACCTCGAACCCACCTGGATCTGGCTGCCGCTCGTCACACTGCTCTCGGTCGTCGTCGCGCTCGCGCTGGCCACGAAGCCCGTCCGACGGGTGTTCCGCCCCCTCGTCGAGCCGCGACCGAAGTGGCTCTTCCGCGACCCCGAACTGACCTCCCGCGAGGGACGGCGCAACGACCCGACCGGCTCGCGACGGCCGCGATAGCCTGGACGACGTGACCCGAGCCTCGACCCTCCGCGACCGCATCGTCGATGAGATCGAGACCGACGGGTTCGGCGCCCTCGGTCTGCACGTCCTCGTCGGTGACGAGACCGCCGAGCATCGCTGGGCGCCCGACGACCGGATCGACATCCAGTCGGTCGCCAAGGGCGTGTGCGTGCTCGCCGCAGGCATCGCCGCCGACGAAGGGTTGATCTCCGTCGACGCACCCGTGGCGGCCTCCCTTCCCGGATGGGAGCTCGGCGCCGGGGTCGAGGAGGTCACGCTGCGCGACCTGCTCACCATGTCGAGCGGAATCGATCTCCCGTGGTCGGAGACGATGATGACGGACTGGCCCGACCTCGCGGCGGAGTTCCTCCGCCGACCGACGCCCGGACGCGCCTTCCAGTACTCGAACGCGAGCACGTACACGGCGATGCGCGTGCTCGCCGAGCACGTGGGCGACGTGCACGCCTACCTCGAACCGCGCCTGTTCGCGCCGCTCGGCATCGTCGACACGGAGTGGGAGCACTGCCCGAACGGCCGGATCGTCGCCGGTGGCGGACTCTTCCTGCGCACCGAGGAGATGGCCCGGATCGGACGCCTCATCCGAGATCGTGGAGAGTGGCAGGGGCACCGCCTGATCGACGCGCACTGGATCGACCGGATGCATTCCGAGTGGGTCGCGTGCGGCCAGAACCCCGGCTACGAGAGGTACGCCCTGGCCGGGTGGGACGGGCCGGGCGCGGGATGGCGCCTGCACGGCGCACACGGGCAGTTGTTGATCTTCGCCGGCGACGCCGTCGTCACGATCACCGCCGAGGATCACTTCGGGGCGGATGCCGCCACCGCCGCGATCATGCGCATGATCGCGGAGTGACCCGCTCCGCCGCTCGCCGGGCGGCGGATCAGGCGAAGAGTTCCGCCCCGATGTACGACCCCGCGGTCGCCCCGCGTGGGATCGCCCAGATCCCCGAGCCGACGTGGCGCAGGTACTCGTTCATGAGGTCGGTCGACAGCCGGCGCTGCAGCGTGATGAACTGCGCGGGGTCGCGCTGGTACGACAGGAAGAAGAGCCCGGCGTCCAGCCGTCCGAGGTCGTTGTTCCCGTCGACGTAGTTGTAGCCGCGCCGCAGGATCCGGATGCCGTCGTTCTGGTCGGGGTGGGCGAGCCGCACGTGCGCGTTGGCGTCGATCGCGGATCCGGAGAAGTCGGGCTCGGTGAGTTCGGTGCCCCCGGAGAGCGGCGCACCCTCCCCCTTGTCCCTTCCGATGATCGTGTCCTGCTCCGACAGCCGCACGCGATCCCAGGTCTCGATGAGCATCGCGATCTTGCGGGCGACGAGGTAGGACCCGCCCGCCATCCAGGCCGGTTCGTCGGAGTCCGCGACCCAGACGTGGGCGTCGAGCGCGGCGGTGTCGTCGGCGAGGATGTTCGCGGTGCCGTCCTTGAATCCGAAGAGATTGCGCGGAGTGGCTTGCGCCGCTGTCGTGCGCGAGGTCTTGCCGAAGCCCAGTTGCGACCAGCGCAGACGCGCGCGGCCGAAGGCGATGCGGCTGAGGTTGCGGATGGCGTGCACGGCCACCTGGGGATCGTCGGCGCAGGCCTGGATGCAGAGGTCCCCGTGCGACGCCTGCGGGTCGAGGTCGTCGCCGAGGAAGGCCGGCAGCCGTTCGAGAGCGGCGGGACGGGACGCGGCGATCCCGTACCGGTCGCCGTCTTCGTTCTCGAACAGACCGGGACCGAAGCCGATCGTGATCGTGAGCCCGGAAGCAGGGAGGCCCTGCGCCTCGCCGGTATCGTCCGGCGGCTCCTCCGCCGACCCGCCGACCGCTCCCGTCGCGCTGACGTCGAGGCCCTGGGTCATGCGCGATGCCGCGTACGTCCAGTCCTGCAGGAGTGAGACGAGATCGTCGCGATCCGTGCGCGGCATCATGTCGAACGACGCGAAATGCAGGTGATCCTGCACCGGCGTCGTGATCCCCGCCTGATGCTCCCCGAAGAAGTCATAGGCGGCGAGGGCGTCCTCGGCGGCCCGTGCGCGCCCGAGGGCGACGCCGCCGGACAGCCCGGCGCCCGCACCGACGGCCAGGCCCGCGACTCCTCCGCCGATCGCCAGGCCGAGCAGGCCCCGGCGGCTGAGGCCGGTCGGCGCGGATGCCGCGGCCACCGCCTCGTCGGAGGACGAGTCGGCCGGGGCATCCGCTCCTGTGTCGTTCACGTGCGTGATCGTACCCTTCCGTCGATCCCGGTGCTCAGTCGAGAACCGTGCCGGTGAGCTGCGAGAGCGGCTCGGCGAGCGCGTTGATGAGGTCGGTGAACTCGCGCTTGTCGGCATCCGTGAGTTCGGAGTACCCGACGAAGCCGTCGGTCAGCGAGCCGTGCGCCGCGAGCGATTCCTCGAGCGCCGCGTAGCCGGACTCGATCTCCGCGACGAGCGCGGCCCCGTCGTCGCCCTGCGCCTCGGCGAAGTCCTGCACCAGCGAGAACGCCATCTTCGATCCCTCGACGTTCGCGGCGAAGTCGTAGAGGTCGGTGCCCGACCACCAGTCCTCCTCGCCGGAGATCTTGCCCGTCGCGACCTCGTCGAGCAGCGCGATGGCGCCGTTGGAGATTCCGCCGATCCCCTGATCGTCGAGCGTCTCGGTGAAGTCGTCGGAGTGCACGTAGTCGTACAGCTCCTGCACGTCGGCGAGCAGCAGGTCGCCGAAGTCGGCGCGCTCCTCGGTCGTCGACGGCGCCCAATCCTGCCAGGCCGGCGTCTCGCCGTCCGCGTTCAAGGCGTCCTGCGCGGGAACCCAGAGGTCCTTCTCGATGCGGTGGAAGCCCGTCCAGTCGAGCCCCTCGGCCACGGCGTCGACTTCGCGGTAGTCGATGCGCGGGTCGAGGTCGCCCAGCGCCTCGGCGACCGGCTCGATGCGCTCGTAGAAGGCGCGCGTGAGGGGGAAGAGGCTCCGAGCGGTGTCGTCATCGCCTGCCTCGTATGCGGCGACGAGGTCCTCGACCGCAGGAACGAGCTGGCCGACCTGGTCCTTCACGAAGGCGGCGTAGAGGTCGACGGCCTGCTGCTTCTGCTCGGCGTCGGGACCGTCGACCGTGACGCGCTCACCGGTGACGGTGAACGCCGACTTGCCGACGCCCTCGCCGATCATCCCGGGCTTGCAGAGCGTGAAGTAGTCGCCCGGCTGCGCCACGACGGTCAGGGTGCGCGAGGCGGAGGGCGCGATGTTCTCGACCTCGCCGACGATTCGCAGCCCGTCGTCGGCGAGCAGGTAGAACTCCGAGACCTGACCGCTGTCGTTGGTGACCTCGAACGTCAGGGTGCCGCTCTCGGCCGTGGTGCCCGATACCGAGCAGGCGCTGTCGGTCGATGAGACGTCGAAGGCCGCGCCGGCGGTGACATCGCTCTTCGCGACGCAGCCGCTGAGCACGAGCGCGGCCGCGCCCGTCGCGGCGACGGCGCCGAGGATCCGGTGGGAGGTGGTCATGCTGCTCCTTGCTGTGTGGGTGAGGAAACCGATGCGTCCGCGGCGTTCGACGAGACGAGCGGGGCGGATGCCGAGGGACGACGCGAGCGGAGACCGCGCACGAAGAGGAAGCCGACGACCGCGATGTAGACGGCCCAGGCGGTCACCTGCAGCCAGGTCATCCGCGGCATGAAGCCGACGGTGGCCTGCAGGATGGCGGCCCACGCGCTGCCGGGAGCGATCGCCGACGTCACGTCGAACGCCCACCCGAACGGGAACGCCTGCCAGCCGACGGCCACGGCACCGGTCACCGCATCGATGGGGGCGGCGGCCGTGAACGGTCCGGGGAGCGCCCCGGCCTCCTGCAGATCCATGAACGCGTAGGCGAGCACGCCTCCGGCGACGATCACCAGGAAGCCGCCGGTCCAGGCGAAGAAGCGCCGCAGGTCGAGGCGCACGGCACCGCGCGCGATCAGGGCACCGATCACCACCGCGGCGGCGAGTCCGAGGAGTGCTCCGAGCAGAGCGGAGGGCGCGTCGCCGAACGACTGCACCATCGACCACAGCAGCAGGGTGGTCTCGATCCCCTCGCGGGCGACCGAGACGAAGCCGATCGCGACGAGGGCCCACAGCCCGCCCTGCGTGAGCGCACGGTCGATGCCGCCCTCGAGCGTGGCCTTCATCGTGCGCCCGGCCTTCTGCATCCAGAAGATCATCCACGTCACCATGGCGACCGCGAGCAGCGAGAGCAGCCCGCCGATCAGCTCCTGCGCCACGAAGGTGAGCTCGTACGCCCCGAAGGTCAGGACGGCGCCGATGCCGAGCGCGAGGGCGACCGCGAGGCCGACGCCGCCCCACAGCCGCGGCAGCACGTCACGCCGGCCGAGTCGTCCGAGGTAGGCGACGAGGATGCCGACGACGAGGGCGGCTTCCAGGCCTTCACGGAGGCCGATGAGGAAAGTGGCGAGCACGGAGGGATCTCTCTGCAGAATATTACTGAGGTAAGGCATCCCTTACCTACGAGACTTTAGCACCGCGGTAATCCTCCGCAACACACGCCCGTCCCGGCGCGGCGGCGACGTACTCTCGTGCCATGGCAGAACTCTCGCTCCCGATCCTCGACCTCTCCCAGCTCGACGAGGGACCCGCGGCCGCCGCGCGCTTCCGCGAGGACCTGCGCGCCGCCACGCACGACGTCGGGTTCTTCTACCTCACCGGCACGGGCATCTCCCCCGCCCTCGAGGCACGCCTGCACCGGGCCGCGCTGGACTTCTTCGCACTGCCCGAGGCCGACAAGCTGGCGATCGAGAACGTCAACAGCCCGCACTTCCGCGGGTACACGCGCATCGGTGGCGAGCGGACGCAGGGCAAGGTCGACTGGCGCGAGCAGATCGACATCGGCCCCGAGCGCGACGCGATCGACGGCGGCCCGGCGTTCAACCGCCTCATCGGACCGAACCTCTGGCCCGCCGCGCAGCCCGAGTTGCAGGAGATCGTCGCCGAGTGGCACGCGACCCTCTCGGAGGTCGCGCGCAAGCTCCTGCGCGCGTGGGCCGAGACCCTCGGTGCGGACTCGTCGTACTTCGACGAGCACTTCGGTGAACCCTCCACCCTGATCAAGATCGTCCGCTACCCGGGCACGCATGAGCCGGAACCCCAGCAGGGCGTCGGTGCGCACAAGGACTCCGGTGTGCTCACGCTGCTGTGGGTCGAGCCCGGCAAGGGCGGATTGCAGGTCGAGCGCGACGGCGAGTGGGTCGACGCTCCCCCGGTGCCCGGAGCCTTCGTCGTGAACATCGGCGAGCTCCTCGAGTACGCGACCGGCGGCTATCTCAAGGCCACCAACCACCGCGTCGTCTCTCCGCAGGCGCCGAACGAGCGCATCTCGATCCCGTTCTTCTTCAACCCCGCGCTCGACAAGCGGTTGCCGCTGATCGAGCTCCCCGCCGATCTCGCCGCCGAGGCCACGGGGGTGACCGAGGATCCGAGCAACCCGATCCACGCTCTCTACGGCGAGAACGCGCTCAAGTCGCGGCTGCGCGCACACCCCGACGTCGCGGCGATCCATCATGCCGACCTCGTGGGCGCCAACGCCTGACTCTCACAGCGGTGCGCCGCCGCCGAGTGCGACGATCTCCCGCAACGCCTGGAGATGACCGGCGAAGGCTTCCCGCCCTTCGCCGGTCGAGCGCACCCACGTTCGCTGCCTGCTCCCCAGACTCGCCTTGCGCACCGTGACGTAACCTGCGGCGTGCAGGTGGCTGATCGACTTGCTCAGCGGCGAATCGGCGCACTGCAGGATCTCGCGCAGCGTCGCGAAGTCGAGTTCGATTCCCTCACTCAGCGTCGCCAACAGCGAGAACCGGAGCGGCGACGCGAAGTTGTCATCGAGTCGCGTGCGCGGATGGGCGGACCGGTCAGCCACGCGCGCCACGCCCCGGCACGAACGTCAATCCGACGAAGAGCAGCACGACGCCGCATCCGGCGATCACACCCGCCGTCGCTCCACCCTCCGCGCGCCCGACGTCGAAGACCGTCAGCCCGACCAGAAGGGTGAAGCCGATCGCGAGACCCACCTCGTGCGGCCACCGCCAGAGCGCACCGATGGCGGGAAGACCGAGATCGGTCGCACCGGCGCAGAACCAGGCGAGCACGCACAGGGCGAGCAGCAGCAGGAGCACGCTCGCGAGGACGCCCGCCGGGGCGACGGAGAGCATCAGGAGCGCTCCGAGAACGACACCGACGCCGAGCGTGCCGACACGGGCACCCCTCGGTAGAGGCACGCGGGGTACGTCCGGTCCGGGCGGGTCGCTCGACGCGCGCGCCAGTCGCACGGCCCCGTACCCGCCGAAGACGAGGAGGACGAGTGCGCCGGGGAGCACCGTCACCCACCACGGAACGTCGGGCACGAAAACGGCGAACCCGAAGGCGACGAGTGCAAGGACCATCGCGGCTGCACCGGAGACCACCAACGGCCACTGCCCGCGGGTGAAACGCCACTGCAGTCCGCTGCGCTGAGCGGAGCCGCTGAAGATCTGACCGTAGACGAGGAAGGCGAACAGAAGGGCCTGCGCTCCGCCGTCCGCTGGCCGGCGAAGTGCGATCACGCTGGCCACGAGGAAGGCGGCCGTGACCACCGCACTGACGATCTGCAACCGAGCGAGCGCCCGCCGATCGACGGCGCGCTGCCGACGACCGGTCACCGCTCGCGCCTCCTCGAGATACCGTCGGGCAGTCTCCGCATCGGGCGGAACGAGCGCCTCCTGGCCCGCGACGGGCTTCTGGTCCATGATTCGACCTCCTCCGCTTTCCACGGGGAAAGCTTCTTACTTTCCTACGGGAAAGCGGGAGCGAGATCAACCCCTCCGGGAAATGACGAAGGCCGCCCCACACCTGGGGCGGCCTTCTCAAGAATGTTCTGCGCGATTGTACGCTGGCGTGCTCTGCCTTATCGGCGAAGACCCAGGCGAGCGATCAGCGAGCGGTAACGCTCGATGTCGACGCTCTGGAGGTAGCCGAGGAGACGACGGCGCTGACCGACGAGCAGGAACAGACCACGACGCGAGTGGTGGTCGTGCTTGTGCTCCTTCAGGTGCTCGGTGAGGTCCTTGATGCGCTGCGTCAGCATTGCGGCCTGCACCTCGGGGGATCCGGTGTCACCGGGGTGCGTCGCGTACTCTTCGATGATCGCCTTCTTGACGTCTGCTTCGAGTGCCATAGATTCGATCCCCTTTCAGCTTGTTGCGCGGCGCCCGACGCCTGATGCGAGGGCTCTCTTTATCCGCGGCCGATCAAACGGCAACCTGAAGAGTCTACCAGCCCCAGCCCCCTGCCGACGACCGCGATCCGCGCCCACCCGTTCCCCCTCGGATACGCTCGAGAGGTGCAGCACGGCCAGGCATCGCGATGAGCGGATCACGCGGACATCTCATCGACCTCTCCCCTCTGAAGGCGAGCCCCGCGTTCGCTCGGATGTGGATCGGATCGGCCCTCGCCGGCATCGGCGGGCAGCTGACACTCGTCACCGTGATGCTGCACGTGTTCAGCCTCACCGGCAGCACCTTCGCGGTCTCGATGATCGCGGTCGCAGGGCTCATCCCGATGATCCTCGCCGGACTCTACGGCGGCATGCTCGCCGACGCGTTCGACCGACGACGCGTCGCACTCATCGCCGCGACGGTCACCTTCGCGTCCACAGCGCTGCTCGCCGCGCTGACGTGGGCCGGCTCGGAGACGATCTGGTGGCTCTACGCCCTGAGCATGATCACCGCCGCCGCGAACTCGGTCGGCATGGCGACCCGCACCGCCATCGTTCCGCGCCTGATCCCGCGCGACCTGCTCGCGCCGGCATCCGCTCTGAACGGGATCTCGATGGGTCTCACCGTCATGGCGGGCCCGGCTCTCGCCGGGATCCTGGTCGCCCTGACCGGGTACGGATGGACCTACACGATCGACGTCGTCCTCATGCTGTCGATGTTCCTCGGACTCTGGACCCTGCCCGCACTCCGCCCCGAAGGCGACATCGTGCGCCCCGGACTGGCCTCCCTCGTCGATGGCTGGCGATTCCTCCGACGGGCCGGCAACATCCGCATGCAGTACATCGTCGACATCATCGCGATGACCTTCGGCCAGCCGCTCGTGCTCTTTCCCGCCCTCGGCACGATCCTGCTGGGCGGCGGCGCCGTGACGACGGGCCTCCTCACCGCCGCCGTCGCACTGGGCACCTTCGCCTCGAGCCTGTTCTCCGGCCGCGTGGTGCAGTACCGCTGGCACGGACGCGGCATCGCCCGTGCCGTCCAGGCGTACGGCGCGTCGATCCTGGCGTTCGGGATCGTCCTGCTCACGGGCGTCTTCCTCCCGCCGGCTTCCGAGGCCGCACCGAACATCGCCCTCATCGTCGTGGCGTGCATCGCGCTCGCGTTCTCCGGAGCGGCCGACAACGTGAGCTCGATCTACCGCAACACCATGATGCAGGCGGCGGTGCCCGATGCCATGCGCGGCCGCCTCCAGGGCGTCTTCATCGTCGTCGTGGCGGGCGGGCCCCGGGTCGGCGCGCTGTACGCAGGCACCCTCTCGACGTTCACAGCGCTCTGGTTCCCGCCCGTGCTGGGCGGGGTGATCGTGATCGCGCTGGTCGCCGCACTCGTGCGGCGCAGCGCGCGCTTCCACGACTACGACGCAGAGAACCCCGAGCCGTGAACGGCCCGGGGTCCTCATCGCACGCGAATCAGTCCTGCTGCAGTGCAGCCTGCAGGTCGAGGTTGATCGTGACGTCCTTGCCGACGAGCACGCCGCCGGTCTCGAGGGCGGCGTTCCACGTCAGGCCGAAGTCCTCGCGGTTGATGACGGCCTTGGCCGACGCGCCGGCCTTGTAGTTGCCCCACGGGTCGGAACCGAAGCCACCGAAGTCGACCTCGAAGCTGACGGGCTTGGTGATGCCGCGGATGGTGAGGTCACCGTCGACGTACAGCTCGCCGTTCTCGGCACGGGCACCGGTGGAGACGAAGTCCATGGTCGGGAAGTTCTCGGTGTCGAAGAAGTCGGCCGAACGCAGGTGCTGGTCGCGACCCTCGTCCTTCGTGTCGACGGACGAGACGTCGACGCTCGCCTCGACCGTGGTCTCGAGCGGGTTCTCGGGAGCGGTCAGCGTCGCGCTCTTCACGCCGAAGGTGCCGCGCACCTTCGAGATCATCATGTGACGGACACTGAAGGTGACCTCGCTGTGGGAGGGGTCGAGGACGTAGGTGCCGGGGCGGTAGCCGGGGATGTCGATGCTGGTCATGGGATCTCCTTGGGACGTGGGGGCCGCTCGAATGGCGACAGGAAAGGGAACCGTGCTCTCGAAAGATATATTCCCATGAATAAGAATCTCCTGAGTGCAACGGAAGACGCCCCGCCCGCGAACGGGACGAGGCGTCTTCGTGAACGTCGTGGGATCAGCCGACGGCGACGAGGTCGATGATGAAGATCAGCGACTTGCCGGAGAGGAAGTGCCCGCCCCCGGCCGGTCCGTAGGCGAGGTGCGGCGGGATGGTGAGCTCGCGACGGCCGCCGACCTTCATGCCGGGGATGCCGTCCTGCCAGCCCTGGATCAGGCCGCGCAGGGGGAACTGGATGGTCTCACCGCGGCCCCACGAGGAGTCGAACTCCTCGCCGGACTCGAACTCGACACCGGCGTAGTGCACGGTGACGGTGTCGCCGGGCTTGGCCTCGGTGCCGTCACCCTCGATGATGTCGCGGATGACCAGCTCTGCGGGGGCAGGACCGGTGGGGGCGTCGAACTCGGGCTTCGTACGATCAGTCATGACTCCATCCAACCCGAGTGGACGCCGACCGGTCAACGCGACCGCACCTGCTCACAGCGAACACCCTACGAAGTCGCCCTTGACACTCCCGGGAGGCGGGTGCACCCTGGTTTCAAGCCAACTCAGCGCCCGGGAGACATGCAGGCATCGCCGCAGCACCGGGCGCTGAGTCTGTTTGGGGGCGGGGTCCCACCCCGGATCGCTCAGTACGCGAGCAGCGCGGCGCGCGTCGCGCGGGTGCGGATGAGGAGCGCGCGCTCGTCGTCCGACGCGAGCGGATCCCGTCCGGTGATCGCCCGCTGGCGGACGGATGCCAGCGTCGTCGCGTCCTTGATGAACTCGCGCATCAGGGGTCGACGATCTCCACGCAAACGCGCCGCCCAGGCCATTCCGACCTTGCGCCCCGCCGGTGTCGCGAGCATCGTGACCTCCTCGGGAGTGAACCACCCCGCTGCCGCGTAGTCGCTCAGACGCGCCTTCGTCAGTCGCGCCTCCTCCCGGCGCAGCGCGACGATGCCGATGATGAAGCCGGCGAACAGCGGGACTTGCAGCGTGAAATACAGCAGGAAGAAGTCGGCGTAGGTCGCGGATCCGTTCCACAACGCGTGCAGCAGGATCGCGCCCAGCAGGCCGAGGAGCCCCGCGCCGAGGGCCGCCCATGCCGAGGAGTGACGGCGTGCTGCGAGTCCGATCGCGAGTCCCGTCAGTGACGTGAACATCGCATGGGCGAACGGAGAGAGGAGCGCGCGTACGACGAAGGTCACCGAGAGCTGCTCTCCCCCACCCTCGATCAGGCTGATCGCGAAGTACTGGATGTTCTCGGTGAACGCGAACCCCGCGCCGACGAGCGCGCCGTATACGACGCCGTCGATCGGACCGTCGAACGCGCGACGTGCCACCAGGAAGATGAGGAAGACGCCGAATCCCTTCCAGAACTCCTCGACGATGGGCGCCTGCACGACCGCGGCCAGCTCCTCCGCGCGGAAACCGAAGGCGAAGGTGAGCGCGAGATCGACCAGCAGTGTGAGGCCGACCGCAGCGACGGCACCCCACGCGATCGCGAAGATCACGAGACTCCTGGGCTCGGGCTCCCATCGATCGATCAGTCTCACGCCGAGGAACACGATCGCGAGCGGGATGAGCGCGAGCACCAGCCCGATGACGGATGCCGAGGGCCCGAGTGCCACGACGAAGTACCCGATCAGCGCCAGGAGGAGCAGCCCGAGGAATCCGAAGAGCCAGATCGATACGCTGCGCCCCTTGCGCGTCGGCACGGGGAGCGCCGGCAGCCCCTCGGCGGGAGAGGGCGCGGCCGGAGCGGGCGGAGTGTACGGCGTCGGCTGCGCGAGAGCGGAGGCATAGGCCGGCTGCTGCGAGAACTGCCGGGGCGTGTACGCCGACTGCGCGTACTGCTGCTGCGAGAACTGGGGGGCCGGCGCCTGCTGCGGAGCGGGAGGCTGCTGCGGAGCGGGAGGCTGCTGAACCGCCGCGGGCTGCTGCGGAGCGGGAGGCTGTTGCGGGGCCGGCGGCGGGGTGTACGGCGAGGGCTGCTGCGGCTGGGACGGTCCTCCGAAACTCATAGCCACGAGCATAGAGGCCGCAGCGGTGCCCGTAGCGGTATACCGGACGCCTCCGCGGACAGGGCGCAGCCACCGGGTAGCGTAGAGGCATGCGGTTCGCTCATCTGCGCCGTCCGGATTCCCCCTCTGCGGTTCTCGCCGTGGTGGAAGACGCCGACGCCATCCTCGTCTCCGACCTCCTCACCGACGCTCCGGCGACGCTGCAGCAGCTCATCGAACGCGGGGACACCGCACTCGACCTGCTCCGCTCCGCCCTCGCCGACGGGGCCGCGCCCCGGCATCCGCTCGCCGATTGGTCGTTCGCCTCGGCGGTTCTGGCGCCCCCGGCCGTGCTGGCCGTGGGACTGAACTACGCGGCCCACTCGAGCGAGCTGGGTCTCAAGACCGACGCCGCACCGACCGTCTTCACCCTGTGGCCGAACTCGCTGACGGGTCACCAGCAGACGACCTCCTGGCCCCGCGCGCTCAGCGAAGCGGTCGACTACGAGGCGGAGCTCGGTGTTCTGATCGGCACCCCGGCGAAGAACGTCGCGGCGAGCGACGCACTCTCCCACGTCTGGGGCTATACGGTCGTCAACGACATCACCGCGCGGAACATCCAGTTCGCGGAGGCGCAGTGGTCGCGTTGCAAGTCCTTCGACGGCTTCACTCCGACGGGTCCCTTCGCGGTGACCGCCGACGAGATCGCCGACCCGCAGGATCTGCACATCTGGACCGTCGTCGACGGTCACACCGTGCAGGACGCGACGACCGGCCAGATGGTGCGCTCGGTCGCGACGCTCATCGCGCACCTCTCGCAGTCGCTCACGCTGCTGCCCGGCACGCTCATCTCCACCGGCAGCCCGGGCGGTGCCGGCTACTCCCGCGATCCGCAGATCTTCCTCCGCGACCGTTCGACCGTCACCGTCGGCATCGACGGCATCGGCGAACTCACGACGCACTGCCGCATCCTCGACTGATCGTCGTCGGGACGCGGAATCACAGAAGGGCGGATGCCGAAGCATCCGCCCTTCTTCCGTCTCTGCTCAGATCTCGATGAGATCGTCGGTCGGGATGATCGGGATCGCGGCCGTGACGGCCTCGAGTCCGGACAGACGCGCGGGCGACAGCTGCTTGGTGACCTCTTCCCGCGACATGAGGCCGGCCTCGACGACCAGGTCGGCGACGCTCCGGTTGGTGAGCAGAGCGGTCTTCGCGAGCGCTGCCGCGGCCGCGTACCCGATGAAGGGGGTGAGCGCCGTGATCACGCCGACCGAGGCACCCACCATGGTCCCGAGGCGGTCGCGGTTGGCCGTGATGCCGTCGACGCAGTTCACCCGGAGGGTCCACATCGCCTGGCGCATCCAGGTGATCGACTGGAAGATCGAGTGCGCGATCACCGGCTCGAAGGCATTGAGCTGGAGCTGCCCGCCCTCGACCGCCATCGTCACCGTCATGTCCGCGCCCACGACGGCGAAGGCGACCTGGTTGACGACCTCGGGGATCACGGGGTTGACCTTGCCCGGCATGATGCTCGAGCCCGCCTGGCGGGCGGGAAGGTTGATCTCGCCGAAACCGGCCTGCGGTCCCGACGAGAGCAGGCGCAGGTCGTTGCAGATCTTCGAGAGCTTGATGGCGTTGCGCTTGAGCGACGACGAGAACGACATGAACGCACCGGTGTCGCTCGTCGACTCGACGAGGTCGGTGGCGGTCTCGAGGTCGAGGCCGGTGATCTCACGCAGGTGCTTGAGGACGGCGGGCGCGTAGTCGGAATGGGTCGTGATGCCGGTGCCGATCGCCGTCGCGCCCATGTTGATCTCGAACATGAGCGAGGCGTTCTCGGTGAGCCGGCTGTGATCCTCGCCGAGGGTCGTCGCGAAACCGTGGAACTCCTGGCCGAGCGTCATCGGCACGGCGTCCTGCAACTGCGTGCGTCCGACCTTCAGTACGTCGTGGAACTCCCCCGACTTCGCCAGGAACGATCGGCGCAGCAGGTCGAGCTCCTCGAGCAGCGCCCGCAGGGTCAGCGACAGGCCGATCTTCACGGCGGTCGGGTACACGTCGTTGGTGGACTGGCTGCGGTTGGTGTGGTCGATCGGCGAGAGGAACGCGTAGTCGCCCTTCTCGTGTCCCGCCATCTCGAGCGCGATGTTGGTGATGACCTCGTTCGCGTTCATGTTCGTCGAGGTGCCGGCACCGCCCTGGATCACCCCGACCGTGAACTGGTCGTGGAACTCGCCGTCGATGACGCGCTGGGCCGCGCGGTCGATCAGATCCGCCCGCTCCGGATCGAGCACTCCGATCTCGCGATTCGCGCGGGCACTGGCCTGCTTGACCATCGCGAGGGCGCGAACGAGATCCGGGTAGACCGAGATCGGGCGCTTCGTGATCGGGAAGTTCTCGTCGGCGCGGGCGGTGTGGATGCCCCAGTACGCGTCGGCGGGAATCTCCATGCTCCCGAGGGAGTCGGTCTCAGTACGGGTCAGGGTCGGCGCGGCAGATGCCATGTCACATCCTTGTGGGTCGTGGCGAATGAGTGGAGTGGGGGATGACTCCAGTCTACGCCCGCGCCTTCGCCGCGTTCGGGGCACCGCATCAGCGCGTCGGCTTCCGCGAGAACGCCTCCAGACGCGCCTCGGGATCCAGCGCCGCCATCTTCTCGAGCCACGCCTCCGAGAAGTACTCGCCGGTGGGCGCCGTCGTCACCGGCACGACCGTATGCGTGATGGTGTCGGGGTAGACGTGCACGAGGTTGAACGCTTGCGCGGCATCCATCCCGTTGACCTCGGCCGCCGGACGCGCCACGTTCATGGTGTAGCAGGTGGCGGAGGCGACGCTCACGGGCACCCCGGCGAACACCCCGGTCGACGAGTAGTGGAGGTGGCCGGCGAGGATGCCGCGTACATCACTCCCCCGGATCACGGCCTCGAGCTTCTCCTGATGGCGCAGTTCGAGGATGTCGAACAGCGGGAGGTGGCTCGGCAGGGGCGGGTGGTGCATGGCCAGCAGCGTGCCCTGCGGAGCAGGGGTCCGCAGAACGTCGGCGAGCCAGGCGAGCTGGCCGTCGTCGAGGTCGCCGTGGTGCCAGCCGGGCACCGAGGTGTCGAGCGCGATGATGCGCAGGCCGTCGATCTCCCAGACACCCGTGACGGGCTCCTCCGTCGCGGGCGCGTCCAGCAGTCCCTCCCGCAGCGCGGGTCGCTCGTCGTGGTTGCCCGCGACCCAGATCACCCGCGTCCCGAGTTCCCGGGCGACCGGCTCGACCGCGGCACGCAGGCGACGATAGGCGTCGGGCTCCCCCCAGATCGGTCAGGTCACCGGTGAGGACGATCGCTGCCGGAGAGGGGTGAACCGCTCGGATGGCGACCAGCGTGCGCGCGAACGTGTCGTCGACGTCGTAGCGCCCGCCCAAGCGCGCGCCTCCGGCAAGGAAGTGCGGGTCGCTGACATGGATGATCGTGTGCGACGCCGGCTGATGCCGACCGAAGACGTAGGGCCCTGGCATGGCACCAGCCTACGACGGGGGTGGGACGCCGGAGCGCCCTGGGCCGTCAGTGGCCGACGACGATGATGATGATGCCGGCGACGACCGCGAGCGCGCAGAGGGCGAAGCATCCGTACGCACCGACGAGCGACAGGCGCTTCTGCCCGTCGGTGAGCGGGCTCTTGCGCGCCGCCTTGGCGGCCTGCTTCTCGGCTCGCCGGAGGTCCTTCTCGGTGATGACCGTGATCGCGTCCGTGAACTCCGCGGGGCTCACGACAGGAGCGTGTCCGCTGCGCACCAGCAGGCGCAGACCCAAGGCGTAGAAGGTGACGATCGCGACGGCGCCGATCAGCGCCGCGACGAACACCTGGAAGAAGGCGAGCCAATCGATGGAGACGCTCATTCGCCCGTTCCCTTCTCGGTGCTGGCCTCGTCGCGGACCGCGGTCGTGCTCTTCGTGCGCGTGCCGTTCTTGCCCTGCGCTCGCGCATCCGCCTTCGCCTGCTTGCGGGCCTTCGCCTCGGCCTTAGCCTGCTCGATCCGCTGCTGGCGCCGCGTGGGCGGCGGGGCATCCGGCAGATCGATCGCGAGGCCGGACTCGGCCACATCGCTCATCGCGTTCGCGGGCGTGACCGCGTCACGCCGCGAGCGCAGGAAGAGCCCGATGATGACGGCGAGGGCGAGGACCGCGTCGATCGCGATGCCCCAGCCTCCGAGCCAGAGCGCGATGAGCGCGGCCAGCGCGCCGACCGCGCCGGCGGCCGGAAGCGTGAGGAGCCAGCCGATCGCGATGCGACCGGCCGTCCGCCAGCGCACCGTCGACCCGCGGCGGCCCAGACCGGAACCGATCACCGAGCCGGAGGCGACCTGCGTCGTCGAGAGCGCGAAGCCGAATGCGCTCGAGGCGAGGATCGTGGCCGCCGTCGCGCTCTCGGCCGAGAAGCCCTGCGCCGGCTTCACGTCGGTGAGGCCCTTGCCGAGGGTGCGGATGATCCGCCATCCGCCGAGGTACGTGCCGAGAGCGATCGTCACCGCACAGGCGATGATCACCCAGAGGTACGGGTCGGCCTGATCGGCGTTCTGCCATCCCACGGTGATGAGGGCCAGGGTGATGACACCCATCGTCTTCTGCGCGTCATTGGTTCCGTGCGCGAGTGCGACGAGCGAGGACGTGAAGATCTGCCCCCAGCGGAAACCGTCACGGCCGTCGGGCTTGCCGTCGTAGCGACGCGTGATCGAGTACGCCGCCTTGGTGGCGACGAAGGCGATGATCCCGGCGGTGACCGGCGCGATCAGAGCGGGAAGGATGATCTTCGACAGCACCATCCCGAAGTCGATGCCCTGCACGCCCACGCCCACCAGCGTGGCGCCGATGAGACCGCCGAACAGCGCGTGCGACGAGCTCGAGGGCAGCCCGAGCAGCCACGTGAGCATGTTCCAGGTGATCGCGCCTATGAGCCCGGCGAAGATCATCGGCAGGAAGACGGCGGCTTGGATGCCGTCCTCGTGGATGATCCCGTGCGAGACGGTCTTGGAGACCTCGGTCGACAGGAAGGCGCCGACGAGGTTCAGCACCGCCGCGAGGAGCACGGCGGTCTTGGGCTTGAGGGCACCGGTGGCGATGGGCGTGGCCATGGCGTTCGCGGTGTCGTGGAAGCCGTTGGTGAAGTCGAAGAAGAGTGCCAGCAGGATCACCAGCACGACGAGGAGGGCTGCGGTTTCCACCGTTCGCTTTCGGTCGTTGAGGAAGAGGGAGATGTCGACGAGATCGACGTGACGAACGAAGAGTTCACCGTGGGTTTGACTTCCGTTAACCGGCCCCGTTGAATCCTCCCACCGTCCCCGGTGCCGGTCAACTCGACCTGGGATAGCGTGGAGCGGTGACCAACGCCCCGATCGCAGACCGACGCTCGACCCTCCGCACCCACCACGGCGACACGTTCGACGACCCGTACGAATGGTTGCGCGAGAAGGAGTCCCCCGAGGTCGTCGCGCACCTCGAGGCCGAGAACGCGCACACGGATGCCGAGACCGCGCACCTCGCCGGACTCCGCGAGACGCTGTTCGAGGAGATCAAGGGCCGCGTGCAGGAGACCGATCTCTCGGTGCCGACCCGCCGCGGCGGCTGGTGGTACTACAGCCGCACGGTCGAGGGGGCGCAGTACCCGATCCACTGCCGTGCGGCGGCCGACGCCGACGACTGGACTCCCCCGCAGCTGACGCCGAACGTCGCCGTTCCCGGCGAGGTCGTGCTCCTCGACGGGAACGTCGAGGCCGAGGGTCACGAGTTCTTCTCCCTCGGAGCGTTCGACACCTCCGACGACGCGACGAAGCTGCTCTGGTCGACCGACTTCGAGGGCGACGAGGTCTACACGATCCGTGTGCGCGACCTCACCACCGGCGAGACCCTGGCCGACGAGATCCCGAACACCGCCGGCGCATTCTTCACGCCCGACGGCTCGGCCATCCTCTACACGACGCGCGACGACGCCTGGCGTCCCGACACTCTCTGGCTGCACGCGCTCGGAACCCCGGTGTCCGAGGACGTCCAGCTGTTCCACGAACCCGACGAGAAGTTCTGGCTCGGCGCGGGCATCACCCGCAGCCGGAAGTACCTGGTCATCGGCGTCGGCTCGAGCATCACGAGCGAGGAGTACCTGGTGGATCTCGCGGGGCCTCTCACGGCGGAGCCGCGGATCGTCTGGCCGCGCGCCGAAGGCGTCGAGTACTCGATCGAGCACGCGGTCGTCGACGGTGAGGACCGGCTGCTCATCCTCCACAACGACGATGCCCTCGACTTCGAACTGGTCTCGGTCGCGGCCGATGCACCCCAGGGCGCGCGACGCATCATCCTGCCGCACGAGCCCGGTCGGCGGCTGCTCGGCGTCGATGCGTTCCGCGACTTCGCGACGGTCGAGTACCGGGCGGAAGGCCTGGAGCGGGTGGGTCTGCTCGACTACACGACGGACGCCGTCGCGGACATCCCCTTCGACGAACCGCTGTACTCGGCCGGAGTGAGCGGCAACCCGGAGTGGCACTCCCCCTTCCTCCGCCTCGGATACACGTCGTTCGTCACTCCGGGCACCGTGTACGACCTCGACCTCGCGACGAAGGAGCTGCTGCTCCGCAAGCGCGTCACCGTGCTCGGCGGCTACGACCCGACCGAGTACGGGCAGCGGCGGGACTGGGCGACGGCCGACGACGGCACCCGAGTGCCGATCTCGCTGGTGTGGAAGAAGGCGTTCGGAGCCCCGGGCGAAACTCCGCGCCCTCTGCACCTCTACGGCTACGGCTCCTACGAGCACTCGATCGATCCCGGGTTCTCGGTGGCCCGCCTGTCGGAACTCGATCGCGGCGTCGTCTTCGCCGTGGCGCACGTGCGCGGCGGCGGCGAGATGGGCCGCCAGTGGTACGAGGACGGCAAGCTGCTGCACAAGCGCAACACCTTCACGGACTTCGTCGCGAGCGCGCGTCACCTCGTCGACACCGGGGTGACCGCTCCCGACCGCCTGGTCGCCGAGGGCGGCAGCGCCGGCGGACTCCTGATGGGCGCCGTCACCAACCTCGCTCCCGAACTGTTCACCGGCGTGCTCGCCGCCGTCCCGTTCGTGGACGCCCTCACGACCATCCTCGATCCGTCGCTCCCCCTCACCGTCATCGAGTGGGACGAGTGGGGCGATCCACTCCACGACGCCGACGTCTACGCGTACATGAAGTCCTACTCGCCGTACGAGAACGTCCGCGACGGCGTGCAGTACCCGTGCATCCTCGCGGTGACGTCACTCAACGACACGCGCGTCCTCTACGTCGAACCGGCGAAGTGGGTCGCCCGTCTGCGGGAGGCCGGAGCCTCCGACGTCCTGCTCAAGTGCGAGATGGTCGCCGGGCACGGCGGGGTCAGCGGGCGCTACAACTCCTGGCGCGAGCGTGCGTTCGAGCTCGCCTGGCTGCTCGACACGCTCGGCCTCGCCGACTGACCGCGCAAAGAGAAGGCGATCGCGCCGTATGGGTCCGTTCCGCTGAGGAGCGGCCCGATGCGGCGCGATCGTCTGATTCGACCTGACGCGCTCAGCCGAAGAGCGCTGCGGCCTCGTCATAGCGGCTGCGGGGAACCGTGTTCAGCTCGCCCAGCGCCTCGGCGAACGGCACCTCGACGATGTCGGTGCCGCGCAGCGAGACCATGCGGCCCCAGGACTCGGCGACGAGCGAATCCGCCGCGTGCAGGCCGAGGCGTGTCGCGAGGACCCGGTCGAATCCGGAGGGAGACCCTCCGCGCTGGATGTGTCCGAGCACCGTCGAACGCGTCTCGATACCGGTGATGCGCTCGATCTCGGGGGCGAGCACCTCGCTGATGCCACCGAGGCGGGGACGGTTGAACGCGTCGAGCCCCTTGTCGCTGTACGCGGTGTCCATCCCGGTGAGCGTGAAGCCCTCGGAGACGACGACGAGCGGCGCACGACCGCGGTCGTGCGCGCTCGAGACGAGAGCGGTGATCTCGTCGATCGACATCGGCACCTCGGGGATGCAGATGACGTGCGCGCCGGCGGCCATACCCGCGTGCAGTGCGATCCACCCGACGTGGCGACCCATGACCTCGGCCACCATGCAGCGCTGATGCGAATCGCCGGTGGTGCGCAGACGGTCCATGGCATCGGTGGCGATGTTCACCGCGGTGTCGAAGCCGAACGAGTAGTCGGTCGCTCGCAGATCGTTGTCGATCGTCTTCGGCACACCGATCACGTTGATGCCGTCGTTCGCGAGACGGTTGGCGGCCGCGAGCGTGCCCTCTCCGCCGATCGCCAGGATGCCGTCGATGTTGTGCGCCGCGAGCGTCTTCGCGATGTTCTCGGCGCCGCCCCGCGGCCCCTCGTACGGGTTCGTCCGGCTGGTGCCGAGGATCGTTCCGCCGACCTTCGAGAGGCCCTTGACCTCGTGGCGCGTGAGCGGGAAGAAGTCGCCGTCGACGACCCCTCGCCAGCCGTCGCGGATGCCGACGAACTCCATGTCGTAAGTGGTCGTGCCCTTGAGCACGACGCCGCGGATCACCGCGTTGAGTCCGGGGCAGTCGCCACCGCTCGTCAGGATTCCGATCTTCATGCTGTTGCCTCAGACGCTCGGGAGAAGGAAAGGGGAAAGGCGACGCTGCCTGCGATCGACACTAGTGCCATGCGCCCGTCGAGCGCCATTCGAGCATGTCGAAAACCGGAGATCTTGCCGACGAAAAAGGGCCATCCGGCACAACTTCTCCGAATGGCCCTTCTCTGCCCTCGAATCGCAATCAAGAATCGCGATTCTTAACGACTTTTCACGCGCTGCGCAGCGTCTCCCGTAGCAGATGCATGAGCGCCCCGAGCTGCACGGGCTCGGCTGCCGCATCGTCGACGGCCTCGCCGTCGAGCGCACGAGCGGCCAGGCCCTGCTTCTGATCGATGAGCTCGGCGATCTTCGTGTCGATCGTGTGCGCGGCGATGATGCGCCACGCGGTGACCGGCTCGTCCTGACCGATGCGGTGCACGCGGTCGATAGCCTGCGTCTGCTCGGCCGCCGTCCACGACAGCTCGGCGAGCACGACGTTCGACGCCGCCTGCAGGTTGAGACCGACGCCCGCTGCGGTGAGGGAGCAGACCGCGATGCCGACCTCGGGGTCGCCGTTGAAGTCGTCGATCGCCTGCTGACGGACCGTCGTCGTCTGGTCGCCACGGATCGAGACCGAGCGGATGCCCGCGGCGGCGAAGTGCGCCTCCGCCTGATCCATCACGTCGATGTGCTTCGCGAAGAACACGACCTTGCCCACCGAGCGCTGCAGCTGCGCGGCGTAGTCGGCTGCGAGCGACGCCTTGGCCTGGCCGATACGCCGGACCATGGTGAAGACGTTGTCGCCCCCGGTTCCGGCTGCCTTCGACTCCTCGAGCTCGTTCTGGGCGACGAGACGCACGATGTCGTCGTCGATCTCGCCCGGCGCGAGGCCGCGATCGCCACGGGCCTCGATGATCCGACGGTAGCGGGCGGCGAGACGCTCCCCCAGCTCGCGCTCGGCCTGGCGGATGCTCCGCCCGAACTCGTCGTCGAGCTGCACGGGGAGATCGGCGATCAGTTTGTCGGGCAGATCGGCTGCGACGTCCTTCTTCTTGCGGCGGACGATCCCCATCGAGATGACGGCGTCGCGCGCCTCGGGGTAGAACGCCTTGTCGGCCGGAGTGAATCCGGTCGCGTCGAGCTTCTCCATGAGCTCCGGACCGGGCTTCTCCCCCGTGGTCCAGCCGAGGAACCGCCAGATCGCGTCGAAGTCCTCGACGTCGTTGATCAGCGGCGTACCGGTCAGGGCCAGCATGAGCGGCTTCCCGCCGGGCGCGCGCTCGCGCACACGAGAGGCCAACGACAGCACGTTCTGCGAGCGCTGCGACGACAGGTTCTTTATGAAGTGCGCCTCGTCGACGACCATGCCGCGCAGTCCGATCGACGACAGCCACGAGAGATGCCGATCGAGGATCTCGTAGTTGACGATGAAGATGTCGGCGAAGGCGTCGATGTCGTCGCCGTCGCCCTGGATCACGGTCGCACGCCGCTGCGGCGTCCACCGCTCGACCTCGCGCGCCCAGTTCATCTTGACGACGTTCGGGACCACGACCAGGAGCGGGTAGGCGCCCGCGACCGAGGCGGCGAGAACCGACTGGGCGGTCTTGCCCAGGCCGGGCTCATCGGCCAGGAGGAAGCTGCGATGCCCGTCGCGAACCGCCTCGAGGAAGCGGGACTGATGCACCATCACCTCGAGACCCTTCGGCGAGATGTGGTCGTACTCGGGTGCCGGAGGCAGCTCCATGCTGGCGGCCGAGCCGCCCGCACCGGTCTCGAACGCCTTGTACAGCGGGCCCATCAGCTCCCAGCCGTCGAGGCGACGGCGCGGGGTGGTGGTCACGCGCGGCGTGAGATCGGGGGCGAGGAACGGGTTCGCGAGCTGGCGGGCCTCGACCGACGGCGGGGTCACCTGACGCTCGGCGATCGCCGCAGGAACGACGGAGATCTGAACCGGCGCGGCATCGGCGATGATCAACTCTTCCGGAGCGAGCTCCGCACCGGACTCGAGCAGCCAGTCGCGGCGCATGCGCTTGGCGACCGGCGAGGTCGCCTGGTCCGCTTCGAGCAGCTGGATGAGCGACGTGTCGCGCGCCGCCGTCTTGGCGAGGATGGTCGCGACGCCGTCGAGCCGCTTGAGCAGCTCGGCGCGTGCGGCATCACCGATGTCGGCATCCGCTTTGACCCTGGCGCGCTCTTCGCGTACCAGGAACGCGATCACCTGGAACTTGACGCGGTTGGTCGGTCCCAGCTTTCCGCGCTGGGACTTGGCCTCGATCTCGCGCACCTTGCGCGCGAGGATCGGGATGAGGGGCGCCTCGTCATCGCGACGAGACGACTTCTTGCGCCGTGTGGCGGCGGTTGCCGTGGTCGGCATGCTCCTCCTGAGCGTGAAGGCCGGAACGCCCCAGGGGCTCCGGCGCTCTGTTGTCCGCGTGTGGCGTGAGCCAGGACCGTGCGGATGTAGATCGATCATCTCGCCGATGCGCGCAGGACGCGGAAGATTCGACGATGACTGCCACCACTCTACGCCATCCCGGGCGGGGAACCCCCGTGGCGACGCGCGCGGCGGACCGATCAGGCCGTGTGCTCGCGCAGCACGCGCTCCGCATCGCTCACGTCGGCGGCGATCTGCGCCGTGAGCTTCTCGATGCCCTCGAAGGCGACCATGCCGCGCAGGCGCTCGGTGAACTCGACGGTGACGTCGTGCCCGTAGAGGTCGAGACCGGTCTCGCCGAGCACGTGCGCCTCGACCTGACGCTCGAGCACATCGTCGAAGGTCGGGTTCGTCCCGACGGAGATCGCGGCGGGGTGACGGATGCCCGTGTCGTGGTCGATCAACCATCCGGCGTACACGCCGTCGGCCGGGACGAACGCATCGACGACGGCCGACAGGTTCGCAGTCGGGTATCCCAACTCCCGTCCCCGCTTGAGGCCGTGGACGACGACGCCGCGCACATCGGGTGAGCGTCCGAGCACCCGTGCGGCGCCGGTGACATCGCCGGCGATGAGGAGCTCGCGGATCCACGTCGACGACACCCGTCGTGCGGAGCCGGGAAGGTAGACGTCATCGACCACCTCGACGGTGAACCCGTGGCTGGGCCCCATCTCGCGCAGCAGCTCGGGGGTGCCCGCACCGCGGTTCCCGAAGCGGAAGTCCTCGCCCACGAGGACGGTCGAGACCCCGAGAGCCGCGACCAGGATCTCGGTCACGAAGTCCTCGGCGCTGAGCGAGGCCATCTCCTCGTCGAAGGTGAGCAGCAGCGTGGCGTCCAGACCGAGCTCGCCGAGGAGCTCGAGTTTGCGCTCCACCGTCACGACGTTCTCGGGGCAGCGGTCGGGCCGCAGGATCGCCAGCGGGTTGCGGTCGAAGGTGACGGCGACGGAACGCGCGCCCGTCTCGGCCGCTCGTTCCTCGAGCCGTCGGATCACGGCACGATGGCCGGCGTGCACCCCGTCGAACTTACCGATCGCCACGATGCTGGGGCCGAAGCCCTCCGGGACCTCGGCGAGATCGCGGAAGACGATCACGCGTCGACCTCGACGGTCGTCCGTGCGACGTCCGGCCGGTTGGTCCGCAGCCACCAGATGCCGAACACCGGGAGCACCAGCGGGATGAAGAGGTATCCGCGTCCGAACAGCGACCACACGGTCTCGTGCTGGAACTGCTCGGGGATCAGGATGCTGAGCAGGCCCACGACCAGGACACCCGTGAGTTCGAAGACGATCGCCACCCAGGCCACGGTGTACCAGCCGCGCCGCCTCGCGAGCACGAGCGCCAGGGTCGCGAGGATGTAGACGACAGCGGCGACGGCCGAGAGCGAGTACGCGAGAGGAGCCTCGTCGAACCGTCGGAAGATCTGCACGAAGCTCCGGCCGGTGGCCGCGAGCGCCATGACGGCGTAGACGATCACGAGGACGCGACCGATTCCGGTCATCCTGGTGGTGGGGGCGGTGGTGCTCATAGCGCATTCCATCCTAGATGCGCCAGAAGGGACCGACGTCCGTGTGCGGCTCCGGGTTACGCGATCTGCACGGTCCAGATGACGTGCATGCGCCACACCATGATCGCGATGGCCAGGGCGGCGACTCCGAGTATGACGGTGCTCCAGCGGCTGCGCTCCATCAACGCCCAGAGCACGGCCCCGACCGGCAGGAGCACGGCGGAGACGAGATAGACCCAGAACTCGAGGAGATCCCCCGTGGGCGGGTTCCCCACGAGTGGAGCGATGATCGCGGTGACCACCTGGGCGACCAGCAGGGCCTCGACGAGGGCGACGGCGCCGACGGACCAGTCGCTCGGGCGACGGCCGGCGAGTCCCGCCACGACGCAGAACGCTCCGGCGACGACCGCCACCACGATCTGGGCGAGGGTGAACCACAGGATCATCGGGCACTCTCCGGCATGTTCATGGCGCTCTTGAGGTCGCCTCCGCGTTTCTCGACGACACCGACGAGAACGCCCTCGTCGTCGATGGCCGCGACCAGCGGTGCATCGATCCGGCCGGCTTGGCCGGCGAGTCGCTTCCCGTGGCGCAGATCCCGCGCTTCCTCGGCGGAGACGGACAGCACGGGCAGGATGAGCTCCGCGGCCTGCGCAGGGGTAAGGACCGGAGCCCCCTCGAGGGAGTCGATGTCGACGGCATCCGCGACGTCGAACGACCCCACCCGGGTACGCCGCAGCGCGGTGAGGTGCCCGCCGACGCCCAGCGCGGCACCGAGGTCGCGGGCCAGCGACCGGACGTACGTACCGGACGAGCAGTCCACGATCACGTCGAGATCGCGGATGCCGTCACCCGCTCTGTCGCCGACGACATCGAAGCGCGAGACGACGACGTTCCGCGCGGCGAGGACGACCTCCTCCCCCGCACGGACGCGATCGTATGCGCGGCGACCGTCGACCTTGATCGCGGACACCGCGCTGGGAACCTGTGAGATCTCACCGGTCAGGGCCGAGATCTCCGCGGCGATGCGTGCGTCGGAGACGTCCGCCCAGGCGGCGGGATCCGCGTACGCGGTGATCTCTCCGTCGGCGTCGTCGGTGCCCGTGGCCTGTCCGAGACGGATGGTCGCCTCGTAGGTCTTGCCGGCGCCCACGATGTAGGTGAGGAGCCGGGTGGCACCCTCGATGCCGATCACGAGCAGTCCGGTCGCCATCGGGTCGAGCGTTCCGGCGTGCCCGACCTTGCGGGTGCCGAACGCACGACGCGTGCGCGCGACGACGTCGTGGCTGGTCAGCCCTGCGGGCTTGTCGACGAGGAGGATGCCCGGCAGAACCATCCCTCCAGCCTACGGTGCCCGGCCGCACGGGCGAACACGCGGTCGCGGCTCGAATAGGCTTGTCGGATGCCGGAGACGCTCGAGAACCGCGACCGGGAGATCGCCGCCCCGGTCATCGACTGGTACCGTTCCGCGGCTCGCGATCTGCCCTGGCGTCGGCCGGAGTTCCACGAGCGTTTCGGCGCCTGGGGCGTGCTCGTGAGCGAGTTCATGCTGCAGCAGACGCCCGTCGCCCGCGTGATCCCCCGTCTCGATGCGTGGCTGGAGCGCTGGCCGTCGCCGGCGGACATGGCCACGGCCTCCCCCGCCGAGGTCGTGCAGCAATGGGCGAACCTCGGCTATCCGCGCCGCGCGCTCTGGCTCCACCGTGCGGCGACGGAGGTCGTCCGCGAGCACGACGGAACGGTGCCCCGAGACGTCCCCGCGCTGCTCGCGCTCACCGGGATCGGCGACTACACCGCCCGCGCGGTGGCCGTCTTCTCCTACGGCGACCGGCATCCGGTGGTCGACACCAACACGCGCCGCGTGCTCGCGCGCGCCGTCGACGGCATCGCGCACCCGGGCCCTCCCTCACGGCGCGACCTCGCTCTGATGGAGGCGCAGATGCCGGTGGACGACTCCGCCGCCGCGGTGTTCAACGCCGCCGTCATGGAGCTCGGTGCCACCGTGTGCACCGCACGCGCGCCGATCTGCGAGGAGTGCCCGATCGCCGACCGGTGCGCGTGGATCGCCGCGGGGAGTCCCGCGACGGTGGACACGCGCCGAAAGCAGGCGGCCTACGAAGGATCGGATCGGCAGGCGCGCGGCGCGGTGCTGCGCGTGCTCAGGGAGATCGCCCCCGCAGGGATCGCCCTGGAGGATCTGCTGCCGGACTGGCCGGATCCGTTGCAACGGGATCGCGCGATCGACTCGCTCGTCGCGGACGGGCTCGCCGAGGCCGGGAACGGAGAGATCGCGCTACCGCACTGACTCCTCACAGCAGCTGATTGGTCCGGTGAGCCAGCACGGTGAGCTCGACCCGCGAGCGTACGCCGAGCTTCGCGAACGCCCGTCCGATGTGCACCTCGACCGTGCGCACGGACACCACCAGCGCTTCCGAGATCTCCCGGTTGCTCGCGCCGGCCGCCGCCCGCATCGCGACCTCGAGCTCGCGCGCGGTGAGCTGCTGCGACCATGCTGCCCGGCACGCCGCCAGTGGATCGATCGCCGAAGATGCGTCATCGGCGTCGAGGGTCGCGATCCGGCGCACGACCGATCGCGCCCAGGCGTGAGCCCCCGAGAGCTCGAACAGGCTGAGGGCCGTGCGCAGGTGCTCGCGAGCGACGACCGCCTCCCCGCGGATCGCCGCACGGGTACCGAGCATCGCCTCGATGCGAGCGCGCGCGAACGGCGACCGCAGAGTGCGGGCCGCGCGCAGGACCTCGTCGCGCTCGGAGTGCCAGCGCACATCGGGAGCGGTGGCGACGCGTGTACGGAGCGAGCGGGCGAGGCTGACCTCCGGGGGCTCGATGAGACGCACGGCCGGTTCCTCGTCACCGCCCGGGCGGATCTCCTCGAGCCCGGGAACGGCGAACGACGTCTGCGGTGCCCCGAGCTCGCGCCACAGCCGGACGAATCCGGCGGCTCCGTCGAAGTCTCCGTCGAGGAACGCCTCGATGCCCTGATCGACCAGCAGATCGATCCGCTGAGCCGACGGCAGCGCACAGGTCAGCGCACGAGCGAACGGTCCCAGTTCTCCGAGCACGGCGAGGTCGAGCCTGCGGGCGAGAACGACACCGAGTCCGGCGAACGGCATGCTCACCGGGAGCGTCATGGATGCCGTGAGCAGATGCTCGCGTGCCTCGGCCATGTCACCGCGCCAGACCAGGAGCAGGGCGTGCGCGACCGCGCGGTACGCATCGACGAGCGGACTCCGCTCGAATCCCTCCACGAGCGGATCCACACCCGACGCGAGCGCGTCCTCATGCGCGAGCAGACGCAGCCCGACGTCGATCCGTCCGTCGAGAGCGGAGGTCAGCGCGCGCATCAGGCCTCCCGTCACCGGGCCCGTGCCCTCGGCATCGTCTTCTTCGGACTCGCCCACGAGCAGCCACGCGAGGGCGACTGCGGGGTCTCGGAGCTTCGACTCGACACCGACCCGGGCAGAGGCGTACCGCAGCGACTCCCGCCAGGCGCGCATGCCCCGTCGGTCACCGCGCTCCGCGCACAGGGGCACGGCCAGCGCCGCTCCCCGAGCGATCGAGTACCAGTCCTCCGGTGCATCCGAGGCCGGGCGCAGCGCCTCCAGGTCGATCTCGGGAACCGACCCCTGCAGGTGAGCCTGTGCGATGAGCAGGCCGGCGAGGCCCTGCAACCGATAGCGCTCCGTTCCGTGCGGGAACAGTGTGCCCAGCCAGGCGGCAGCCTCGAGCGCGTACCCGCCCCCGATCGCGGCCGCGCCGGTGACCATCCGAGCTTCGTCGAGATCCTGTCCCGCGGCGTGCGCGGCCGCCTCGCGCGCGATCATCAGGGCGCGATCGGCGTGCCCCGCTTCCGACAGCCCTCTCGCGATCCGCGTGAGTTCGCGGGCGGATCCGGGGTCCATCTCCAGCGACGCGCGCGCTCGATGCCAGTCCGCCTCGATCGTGCGCCGCTGCCGCGCGAAAACCTCGTGCAGACGCGCGTGCACCCGGGCGGCCTCGCCCGACCCCATGCCGTCGGATATCCAGATCGCGAGTCGCCGGTCCTGGAGACGGATGCGGCCGGCGTGCAGGTCGAGATGCCCGCCGATCGCGGATGCCGCGAGATCCTCGGCCGTGCGTCCGTCGAAGGCCAGCAGCGGCTCCAGCTCGTCGGTCAGCGTCACGGCCAGCGCGAAGAGAAGAGCACGATCACGCGCCGAGAGATCGAGCCCTCGGAAGGCCTCGACGACGGCGGGCACCATCGGGAGAGGAGACGGCAGCGGAAGCAGCCCCTGGCGCTGCCCGCGCGTCAACGCGGCCGCCACCTGACGGATCGTGGGCGCACTCGCGTGCAGATCGACCATGAGGCGCGACAGCACGTGCGGCGCGCACCCGATCTGTTCGTCGATCAGCTCGCCGAGCAACGGACCGACCGTCGCCCACGCGTGACTCGTTCCTCCGGACACCACTGCGCCGTCGATGATGCACCCCCTCGCACCGGATGAGACGCTTCTCATCCGGTGCGACGGTAGCAAGCAGAACCGCGACCGCGACGGTCATCGACCGATATACCCAACGCGTCTCCGCGCAGGCGGGATCAGCGGTCGGAGTCCTCGTCTTCCGCGCGCACGTACGGGTCGGCGTCGCCGGCGTGCGAGGCGGAGGAGGCGAGCTTCGCCACCTCCGCGTCGCGCTCCTGAGCCTGACGCAGCAGCGCGGTGATGTGGTCGGCGTTCTCCGGTAGCGCATCGGGGATGAACTCCAGCGTGGGCACCAGACGGGTGCTGAGCTGTCGCCCCACCTCGCTGCGCAGCATCCCCGTGGCCGAGGTCAGCGCCGCGCCGCTGGCGATGCGCTCCTCCTCGGTGCCGAGGACGGTGTAGAACACCGACGCGTGCTGGAGGTCACCGCTCACGCGTACGTCGGTGATCGTCACGAAGCCGAGCCGCGGGTCGCGCAGCCCCTTCTCGAGCCGCTCGGCGAGGATCACGCGGATCCGGTCGGCGAGGCGAGCCTGTCGTTCTCCAGCCATGCTTGATTCTCTCTCTTCAACCGCCGAAGCGGCGTGAAACTGTTGCGGAGGCGATGGATGCCATCGGGATAGTCGGGGTCTTGGGGGTTCCCGTTATCCCGATGGCATCCATCGCCGGAGCGACTCAACGAGGATCAGCCGCGCGGCTTCTCCACCAGCTCGGTCGTCTCGATCTCGTCACCGATCTGGATGTCGTTGTACTTGCCGAGGCCGATACCGGCTTCGTAGTCCGTACGCACTTCGGTGACGTCGTCCTTGAAGCGACGCAGCGATTCGATCGCCAGGCCGTCCGCGAGGACGACTCCGTCGCGGATGACGCGGGCCTTGGCGTTTCGCGTGATCGTTCCCGATCGCACGATGACACCGGCGATGTTGCCGAACTTCGAGGAGCGGAACACCTCGCGGATCTCGGCGACACCCGACTGGACCTCTTCGTACTCCGGCTTGAGCATTCCCTTGAGGGAGTTCTCGATCTCGTCGATCGCGTTGTAGATGACCGAGTAGAACCGGATGTCCACGCCTTCGCGGGAGGCGCGCTCGCGCGCCTTCGTGTCGGGGCGGACGTTGAAGCCCACGATGATCGCGTTGTCGATCGTCGCGAGGTTGACGTCGGACTCGGTGATCGCACCCACACCGCGGTGGATGATGCGCAGCTGGACGGAGTCGTCGACCTCGATCTTGAGCAGCGATTCCTCGAGCGCCTCGACGGCACCCGAGACGTCACCCTTGATGATGAGGTTGAGCGACTCGACCTTGCCCTCTTCGAGCGCCCGGGTGAAGTCCTCGAGCGAGATGCGCTTGCGGGCCTTGGCCAGCTGCGCATTGCGCTCGACCGCTTCACGCTTCTCGGCGATCTGGCGAGCCATGCGGTCCTCGTCGGTGACGATGAACACGTCACCGGCGCGGGGCACCGAGTTCAGACCCTGAACCTGGACCGGACGCGACGGGTAGGCCTCGAGGACCTGCTCGCCGTTCTCGTCGGCCATCGCACGCACACGTCCGTAGGCGGTGCCGGCGACGATCGCGTCTCCGACGCGGAGCGTTCCGGACTGGATGAGCACCGTCGCGACCGAACCGCGGCCCTTGTCGAGCTTCGCCTCGATGGCGACACCGCGAGCGGCCTTGTTCGGGTTGGCGGTGAGGTCGAGACCCGCGTCGGCCGTGAGCAGCACGGCGTCGAGGAGCTCCTGGATGCCGGTGTTGGCACGCGCCGAGACGTCGACGAACATGACGTCGCCACCGAACTCCTCGGCGACCAGCCCGTACTCGGTGAGCTGCTGGCGCACCTTCGACGGGTTGGCGTCGGGCTTGTCGACCTTGTTCACCGCGACCACGATCGGCACGTTCGCCGCCTGGGCGTGGTTGAGCGCCTCGACCGTCTGCGGCATGATGCCGTCGTCGGCCGCGACCACGAGGATCGCGAGGTCGGTGACCTGGGCACCACGGGCACGCATGGCCGTGAAGGCCTCGTGACCCGGCGTGTCGATGAAGGTGATGGCACGCTCGATGCCCTCGTGCTCCGTCCACACCTGGTAGGCACCGATGTGCTGGGTGATGCCGCCGGCTTCGCCCTCGATGACGTTGGTCTGACGGATCGCGTCGAGCAGTCGGGTCTTACCGTGATCGACGTGACCCATGACGGTGACGACCGGCGGACGGATCTCGAGGTCGTCGTCGCTCTCCTCCTCCAGCTCCTTCTCGAGGTCGAGACCGAAGCCCTCGAGGAGCTCCTTGTCCTCGTCCTCGGGCGAGACCATCTGGATCTTGTAGCCGAGCTCCTCGCCGAGGACCTCGAACGTGGCCTCGTCCAGGGACTCGGTGGCCGTGGCCATCTCACCCAGGTTGAAGAGGATCGTGACGAGGGTTCCGGGCTGGACCGTGTAACCGGTCAGCGTCTCGATCTTGTCGGCGAAGTCCGCGATCGACGCACCACGGCGCATGCGGATGATCTCCCCGTTTCCACGGGTGACGTTGACGCCGCCGACGACCGGGGCGCTCCGCATCTCGAACTCTTGCCGCTTCGCCCGCCGCGACTTGCGCTGCTTGCTCTTGCCGCCGCCCTTACCGAACGCACCGGCGGTACCACCGCCGGGACCACGGCCACGACCGCCGCCGCCACCGGGACGACCGGCGAAGCCACCACCGGGACGTGCGCCGGGACCGGCACCGGGTCCACCGGCGCCACCGGGACGACCGGGGCCGCCGGGACGCTGCTGGAACGGAGCACCGGGACGACCGCCCTGTCCACCGCGAGGGGCACCGGGACGGGGCGAGCCGGGACGCGGAGCACCCGGACGGGGTGCCCCGGGGCGAGGCGCCTGCGGGCGCGGGATGTTGCCCGGAGTCGGGCGCTGTCCCATGCCCTGCGCCGAAGCGAAGGGGTTGTTCCCCGGGCGAGGACCGGTGGGACGCTGTCCCATGCCCTGGGCCGAGGAGAACGGGTTGTTCCCCGGGCGCGGAGCGCCGGGCTTGGGCGCGCCGCTGTCACCGGCGGGCGCGGCGGGTGCCGGTGCCTCCGGTGCAGAGGCCGCCGGGGCGGGCGCGGACGACTCCGCAACGGGAGCCTCCGCAGCGGGCGTCTCGACGACCGGTGCGGGTGCGGGCTTGGGACCGGGCTTGGGGCCCGGGGTCGGCGCCGACTTGCCGGCCGGCTTGGCCGCTGCCGGCTTGGCGGCTGCCTGCTTGGCGGCGGGGCTCGCAGCCGGAGCAGTCTCAGCGGATGCCTTGAGCGAGGGGTCGGCATCGATCGCCGCGCGCAGCTTGCGCGCCACCGGCGGTTCGATGGTCGATGAGGGACTTTTGACGAATTCGCCGAGTTCCTTCAGCTTTGCAAGTGCGACCTTGCTGTCGACGCCGAGTTCGGCGGCGATCTCGTGTACGCGTGGTTTACCAGCCACAATTCTCCTGTCTGGGGCAGTCTGCCCAGACAGGGCAGACCATTAGTCGCGGACGGGTCTCATTTCGAGCCGTTCACTTTGTTTCCATAGCCGTTCAGCCGTTTCTCGATGGTCTGCGTGTCCACAGGGGTGGACACACGGAGTGCTCGTCCGAAAGCGCGGCGCCGCAGTGCGGACGCCATGCATTCCTGCGTCGGATGCATCCACGCGCCTCGCCCCGGCAGGACGGCGCGCTCATCGATGATGAGGATTCCGTTCTGGGACACCACCCTGAGGAGGGCGGAGCGGGGAGCACGCATGCGACAGCCGACGCACGTTCGTACGGGTTCCATCTTACACCTGCGTTTCCTCTCGCTCGGCACGCGGGCGGCGCGTGCCGAGCGGACGGTGGGCGCTCAGTCCAGGACGCTGTCCGGCTGGATGTCGATCTTGGCGCCCGTGAGCTTCGCGGCGAGACGGGCGTTCTGCCCCTCCTTGCCGATCGCCAGCGAGAGCTGGTAATCGGGAACGAGGGCTCGGACGGCCTTGGTGGTGGCGTCGAGGATGAACGAGCTCGTCACCTTCGCCGGGGAGAGCGCGTTCGCGACGAAAGCCGCGAGCTCCGGGTCGTGGTCGACGATGTCGATCTTCTCCCCCGACAGCTCTTCGGTGACGGCGCGCACGCGGCGGCCGAGCTCGCCGATGCAGGCACCCTTGGCGTTGATGGACGGGTCGTTGGCCTTGACCGCGATCTTCGAGCGGTGCCCCGCCTCGCGGGCCAGGGAGACGATCTCGACGAGGCCGGCCGCGATCTCGGGGACCTCGAGCGCGAAGAGCTTGCGGACGAGACCGGGGTGCGTGCGCGAAACGGTGATCTGCGGGCCCTTCAGCCCCTTCGCCACACTCGTCACGTAGACGCGGATGCGCGATCCGTGCGTGTACTCCTCGCCGGGAACCTGCTCCTCGGGGGGCAGGATGGCCTCGACGGAACCGAGATCCACATGGATCATCCGCGGGTTCGGACCCTGCTGGATGACGCCCGCGACGATGTCGCCCTCCTTGCCGCGGAACTCGCCGAGCACGGCCTCGTCGGCGATGTCGCGGAGGCGCTGGCTGATGACCTGCTTGGCGGCGAAAGCGGCGATGCGGCCGAAGTCGCTCGGCGTCGCGTCCTCCTCGCCGATGATGGCGCCCTCGTCGTCGGAGACCGCCTGCAGAACGGCGACGTGACCGGTCTTGCGATCGAGGTCGACGCGCACGCCCTCGGGAAGGTCGCCCTCGGCCGAGACGTGCTTGGAGTAGGCGGTCAGGATCGCCTGCTCGATGATCGCGACGAGTTCGTCGAAGGGGATCCCCTTCTCCTTCTCGATTCCACGCAGCAGGCTCAGTTCGATATCCATGACGGCTCCCTATTCAGCTCTCGTCGCGCGGAATCACACACGCGACATCCGTACAACGATACCCCGCCCCCGCCACGGGTCGCCACGTCAGGCCGACGGCGACCTCTCCGGCAGCGCATCCGCGGAGGGCAGGGCGTTGATCGCGCCGATCAATCGGAACAGGTCGCCCACGCGTCGCTGGTCGAGGCGGAGCGCCAGCCGAGGAAGGTCGACGGCATCGCCATCGGCGATCTCCACGGATCGCGGGGTGGCGCGCTCGATGCGGTCGGACGCCAGCATCGACGCGAAGCGCTCGTTCAGGTCGGCGAGCTCGGCATCCGTCGGTTCCGCCCGGAGCCGCAGCACCAGCGTGTCCCCGAACCAGCGCAGCGAATCGTAGTTGCGCCAGAACCCCGTGATCTCCGCCCGCGCGGCGTCGACGGAGTCCGTGATCACCACTCGATCGAAATCGCCCTCCGAGATCACCCCCGCCGGCGCGAGGTGCTCGTCGACGAAACTGCGCAGCCCCTCCCAGAATCGCCCACCGGTCTCGTCGAGGAGCACGATCGGCATCGGCTCCGCCTTGCCCGTCTGCTGAAGGGTGAGGAGCTCGAACATCTCGTCGAGCGTGCCGAACCCGCCGGGCAGGCAGATGAACCCCGCCGACTCCTTGATGAGCATCAGTTTGCGGGTGAAGAAGTACTTCATCGCCACGACGTGGTCCTGACCGGACGACACGATCCCGTTGGGCTTCTCTTCGAAGGGTAGGCGGATCGAGACACCGAGCGAGAGTGCGGGCCCGGCTCCCTCCGCAGCGGCCTGCATGATCCCCGGCCCTGCACCCGTGACGACCATCCATCCATCGGTCGCCAGCGCCGCCGCGACGTCGCGGGCCTGCCGGTACAGCGGATCGTCGGTGCGCGTGCGAGCGGATCCGAAGACCGTGACCTTGGGCACACCGCGGTACGGCGCGAACAGTCGGAACGCGTCGCGCATCTCCGCGAGCGCCGCTGAAGCGATCTTGAGGTCGAGACGGTCGGTGCCGTCCTCCCCCAGCAGGATCGCGGTGCGCAGCATCCTCATCACGAGCCGACGGTCGGCATGCACTCCGGCATCGTCGAGCACGGCGTTGATCTCGGCACTCAGGGCATCGGGGAGCGGTTCGTCGATCATGCGTCCAGCGTGTCACGACCCGCTGAACGGGCGCGAGGTGCCACACCGAGAACGCGAACGCCGCGCCCCGACGGGACGCGGCGTTCGTTCGATCGTCAGCGGGAGAGTCGTTCGACGGCTTCGGCGATCGACACGGCCTCGCGGTCACCCGTGGCGCGATCCCACAGCTCGACCTGGCCCTCGGCCGCGCCGCGCCCGACGATCACGATCTTCGGCACGCCCACGAGCTCGGCATCGCCGAACTTCACACCGGGTGAGACCTTGGGGCGATCGTCGTAGAGCACGTCGAGCCCGATGCCCTCCAGAGCGGACGAGAGCTCCGCCGCGACGTCGAACGCGATCTGGTCGCGGCCGGCGGCGACGACCTGCACGTCGAAGGGCGCGACCGACGCGGGCCAGATGAGCCCCTTGTCGTCGTTGTTGAGCTCGGCGATGATCGCCAGGATGCGCGTGACGCCGATGCCGTACGAGCCCATCGTGACCGTGACGAGCTTGCCGTTGACGTCGAGCACCTTGAGACCGAGCGCCTCGGCGTACTTGCGCCCGAGCTGGAAGACGTGCCCGATCTCCATGCCGCGCGCGAGCTCCACGGGTCCGGAGCCGTCGGGGGCGGGGTCGCCGGCGCGCACGTTGGCGATCTCGACGATGCCGTCGGCTGTGAAGTCGCGCCCGGCGACCACCGAGTGCGCGTGCTTCTGGTCGATGTTCGCCCCGGTGATCCAGCTGGTGCCCTCGCTGACCCTCGGGTCGACGAGATAGCGGATCCCGGTGGCGGACTCCTCGCCCAGCACCGCGCCCGTGGTCGACCACGGGCCGATGTAGCCCTTCACGAGCAGCGGATGCTTCGCGAAGTCCTCCGGGGTGGCGGTCTCGACCTCGGCCGGCGCGAAGGCCACCTCGGCGCGCTTCTCGTCGACCTCACGGTCGCCCGGGATGCCGACGACGACCAGCTCGCGCGTGCCGTCGAGGTGCGTGAGGGCGAGGACGACGTTCTTGAGCGTGTCCGCCGCCGAGTACTCCCCGTCGAGAACGGCGTTGGAATGCGCGACCAGCGTGTCGATGGTCGGGGTGTCCGGCGAGTCGAACACGATCGGCGCGGCATCGGCGTCGAAGGCGACGGCGTCGGGCACGGCGGTGGTGAACGCCTCGACGTTCGCGGCGTATCCGCCGGCGCTGCGCACGAAGGTGTCCTCGCCGACCGGGGTCGGGTGCAGGAACTCCTCGCTCCGCGAGCCGCCCATGGCCCCGGCATCCGCCTGGACGATCACGTACTCGAGCCCCAGCCGCTGGAAGATGCGCTCGTACGCATCGCGCTGCGCCTGGTAGCTGGCCTCCAGCCCCTCGTCGGATGCGTCGAAGGAGTAGGCGTCCTTCATCGTGAACTCGCGTCCGCGCAGCAGACCGGCACGCGGGCGGGCCTCATCGCGGTACTTGTCCTGGATCTGGTAGATCGTCAGCGGCAGGTCCTTGTACGAGGAGTAGAGATCCTTGACGAGCTGCGTGAAGGCCTCCTCGTGGGTGGGCGCGAGCAGATAGTCGCCCCCCTTGCGGTCCTTCAGGCGGAAGAGCAGGTCGCCGTACTCGTCCCAGCGTCCCGTCGCCTCATAGGCCTCGCGCGGCATGAGCGCCGGGAAGTGAACCTCCTGCGCGCCGGCCGCGGCCATCTCCTCGCGCACGACGGTCTCGATCTTCGACTTGACCCGCAGGCCCAGTGGCAGCCACGCGAAGATGCCCGCCGCCTGCGGCCGGATGTAGCCGGCGCGGATCAGCAGCTTGTGACTCGCGACCTCTGCACCTGCAGGGTCTTCACGGAGAGTACGGAGGAAGAAGTTCGAAAGACGAGTGACCACGGGCCAAGTCTACTGACCCGTGGTCGTCGTCTTTCGGCGGATGACTCAGTTGAGCGCCGGGAGCCCCTCAGGCACGACGCCACCCTTGTAGAGGCTGGCGGCGAGCTCCTGCAGCGCCGTCAACGCGGCTCGCTGCGGGAGCGGGCCGTAGGAGATACGGGCGACGCCGAGCTTCTCGTACTGGGCGGCGCTGAGCGCGCCCGGCAAGCCGATCACGCTCACCTTCCTCTCGCCGATGCCCTCGACCAGCTGGCGAGTGACGTGGGCGTCGAGGATGCCGGGTACGAACACCGACGTGGCGCCGGCATCGATGAACGCGCGACCGCGCTGGATCGCGTCGGCGACGCTCTGTTCGACCGGGCGCCCGCCGGCGCGGACGAACGCGTCGGTGCGTGCGTTGAGGGCGAACGGCACGCCCTCCGCCTCGGCCGCCTTGACGATGGCTTCCACTACGGCGACCGACTCGTCGAGGGGCTTGAGGCGATCCTCGACGTTCGCGCCGACGACACCGGCGGCGATGGCGAGACGCGTGGTCTCCCCCGCGTCGTCGTAACCGTCGTCGAGGTCGGCGGTGACCGGCACGTGGACGGATGCCGCGATCCGGCCGACCATGTCGAGCATGATGTCGCGCGGGATCGTGCCGTCGTCGTAGCCGAACGATGCGGCGATGCCGTGACCGGCCGTCGCGATCGCCCGGGTCTCGGGGAGCTTGGCGACCGCTCGCGCGGACACCACATCCCATACGTTCACGACGCGGAGGATCTCGGGGGCGTCATAGAGGTCGACGAGGGTCTGAGCCTTGGCTGAAGTGGTCATGTCCTCCACGCTAACGCGAACCCCCGACGATCGGGCCGCCGGGAATCGCCCCGTGACGATCCTCCGCGTGAGGATCCGCCTAGTGTGGACGCATGCCGCAGCGTCGTTCGCACGTCGACCCCTCCGCCGCGCAGACCGAGCTCGCCGTCGCGCTCTCGGCACTGCGTGCAGACCTCGATGCCCCGGTCGACTTTCCCGCCGAAGCGCTCGACGAAGCACTCTCCTCCCCCTCGCCGCCGCCCGAGCTCGACCTGCGCGATGTGCCGTTCGCGACGCTCGACCCGCCCGGCTCCCGCGATCTCGACCAGGCGTTCCATCTCGAGCGCGCCGGCCGCGGGTACACCGTGCGCTACGCGATCGCGGATGTCCCCGGCTTCGTCTCCCCCGGGGGCGCCGTCGATGTCGAGGCGCGGCGCCGCGGCCAGACGCTCTACGCCGCCGATGGATCGATCCCGCTGCATCCGCCCGTGCTGAGCGAGGACCGCGCCTCCTTGCTCCCCGACGTCGATCGCCCCGCTCTCGTATGGACCTTCGGTCTCGACGGTGACGGAACCGTCGTCGGCACCTCACTCGAACGAGCGCTGATCCGGTCGCGGGTGCAACTCGAGTACGCCAGCGCCCAGGATGCGGTCGACCGTGGCGAGGACGGGCCTGTCTCCCTCCTGCCCGAGATCGGCCGGCTGCGCATCGCGCAGGAGCGAGCCCGGGGCGGCGCCAGCCTGAACCTGCCCGACGAAGAGGTCGTCCGGACCGACGCCGGCGGATACGCGATCCGACGGCGCAGCCCCCTCCCCGTCGAGGAGTGGAACGCGCAGTTGTCGCTCATGACGGGCATGGCGGCCGCCTCGCTCATGCTCGAGGCGGAGGTGGGTATCCTGCGCACGATGCCCCGCCCCGACGACGCGGCGTTCGACACGTTCCGCCGACAGACGGCGGCGCTGGGACGGCCCTGGACCACCGGCGATTACGGCGACTTCCTCCGGGACCTGGATCGCACCGACCCGCTGACACTTCCCGTGCTGCAGGCGGCCGCGACCCTGTTCCGAGGTGCCGGCTACGTGACCTTCGACGGCTCGACACCGACCGACACCGTGCAGGCCGCGATCGCCGCGCCCTACGCCCACGCGACGGCGCCGCTGCGCCGACTCGTCGACCGATGGACGCTGACGATCTGCCTCGCCGTGTCCCGCGGTGAAGCCGTGCCCTCGTGGGTGCGGGACTCGCTCGCCGACCTGCCCGGTCTGATGCAGGACTCGTCGCAGCGCGCCTCCCGGCTCGACGCCGCCACCGTGAACGCCGTCGAGGCCGCGCTCATCACCCCGCTGGTGGGTTCCCGGGTCGATGCGACGATCATCGAGCTCCGCGGGGAGCGCGCGCGGATCCAGCTGGCGGACCCCGCCGTCACGGCATCCGCACCCGTTCCGATCGATGCGCGCCCGGGAGACGTCGTCCGCCTGCGCGTCGCGCGTGCGGACATCGGTGCGGGCGAGATCGAGTTCTCCCTGGACTGACCGTGCGTCAGGCCGCGGGGACGACGGTCGTCGTCATCACGAGCAGCTGCGGATCACTCAGATCGAGCGACACCCGGATCGCTTCGAACGCCGCCAGCGAATCCACGTGCGTACCGCCGCAGAGGATCACCGCCTCCCCCTCGGGGAGCTCGCAGTGCCACCGGCGCCGGTCGACGATCGCCGGCCCCTCGGTGACGATCCGGCTGCCCGCGGCGGAGGACACCCACGCGGTCAACTGCGCGTTGATCGATGCCTCCCGCTCGGCGAGCGTCGCCGCGAACGTCTCGGTGTCGAAGCCGGCGCGCCGCAGGCTCTTGCCCAGGCGATACTCGTCGACGCTGCCGTCCTCGTGGATACGACTGGACTGATTCGCCCGCCCCTCGAAGTCGGGCGTACCGAGGGCATCGGTTCCCGGATCCTTGCGCCACAGGTCGGCGACGGCCAGATCGAGCGCCAGCGACGCGAGATGGCAGGCCGTATGACCACGGCTGAGTCCCGCTCGGCGCGGCTCGTCGACCACGAGCCGGGCCGCCGCGCCCTCCGTGAATCCCGCAGGCGCCGAGCCGTCGAGGCGATGGGCGACCAACCACGTCCACCCGTCGGCCCCGCGTCGCACCGGGATCGCCGCGCCGATCGCGAAGTCGCCCTCATCGCTGACGGCGGCCATGAGCGCCTCCGCGACCGTGACGCTCTCCTCGCCCACGACGATCGTTCCCGTATCGCCCGGCTGATCGGGCCACGTGTGATCGACCGGGTGGAAGGGCGTCGCCTCGACGACGACGACGGCGCCGTCGTCGACCGGCTCGATACGGGTGATGACGCTCTCGCCCCGGACGGAACCGTCGGCGAACGACACGACTGTCGACGACATTGCTTCTCCCTGCCGGGTCAGACGGTGACGACCTGCGCGGTGCCGAGCGGGGCCTCGGGACCCATCTCGGCGGCGATCCGGTTCGCCTCCTCGATCAGCGTCGCGACGATGTCGGCTTCGGGCACGGTCTTGATGACCTCGCCCTTGACGAAGATCTGGCCCTTGCCGTTGCCCGACGCGACTCCGAGGTCTGCTTCGCGCGCCTCGCCCGGCCCGTTGACCACACAGCCCATGACGGCCACGCGCAGCGGCACCGTCATGTCCTTGAGGCCCTCGGTGACGTTCTCGGCGAGCGTGTAGACGTCGACCTGCGCACGGCCGCAC
Source organism: Microbacterium sp. USHLN272 (assembly GCF_037149655.1). Taxonomy (NCBI): domain Bacteria; kingdom Bacillati; phylum Actinomycetota; class Actinomycetes; order Micrococcales; family Microbacteriaceae; genus Microbacterium; species Microbacterium sp. USHLN272. The sequence goes on from NZ_JBBCRA010000001.1 coordinate 784,091, forward strand.
GAGGGGCAGGAGACGATCTCGAGCTTGCGCTCGCGCAGGTTCAGCGACTGCAGGATCTGGTGCCCGACCTTGACCTCTTCGGCCGGCGGGGCGGAGAGCGAGACGCGGATGGTGTCGCCGATCCCCTCGCCGAGGAGGATGCCGAACGCGGTGGCGCTCTTGATCGTGCCCTGGAACGTCGGTCCCGCCTCGGTGACGCCGAGGTGGAGGGGCCAGTCGCCGCGCTCGGCGAGCTGACGGTATGCCTTCACCATCACGATCGGGTCGTTGTGCTTGACGGAGATCTTGAAGTCGTGGAAGTCGTGCTCCTCGAACAGCGAGGCCTCCCAGACCGCGCTCTCGACGAGCGCTTCGGCGGTGGCCTTGCCGTATTTGGCGAGGATGCGCCGGTCGAGCGAACCGGCGTTCACGCCGATGCGCAGGGAGACGCCCGCGGCCTTCGCCGCCTCGGCGATCTTGCCGACGTTGCCGTCGAACTCGCGGATGTTGCCGGGGTTCACCCGAACGGCACCGCATCCGGCGTCGATCGCCGTGTAGATGTAGCGCGGCTGGAAGTGGATGTCGGCGATCACGGGGATCTGGCTCTTCATCGCGATGATCTTGAGCGCGTCCGCGTCGTCCTGGTGGGGAACGGCCACGCGCACGATCTCGCAGCCGGACGCCGTGAGCTCGGCGATCTGCTGAAGGGTCCCGTTGATGTCGGTCGTCTTCGTCGTCGTCATCGACTGAACGGTGACGGGAGCATCCCCACCCACGAGCACCTTGCCCACCTTGATCTGGCGAGACTTGCGGCGCGGGGCGAGGACTTCGGGGATCTTCGGCATTCCGAGGTTCACTGCTGGCACTGCTCCAGACTACGCCGCCAGGATGGGCGCAGGCTGGAAGCGGAGCCGGGGGAACGGGCCGTCATCCGCCCGGCCGACGCACCCCCGGTGTGGTAGTTTCGCCCCATGCTCGCGAACTTCACCTGGTGGCCCGCCTCCTAGGCGGTGTGTTCGCGTTCCCACGAATCCAGACCGCCTCCGGGGCGGTCTTTTCGTTGCGCCGAGCCGGAGCCCTGCACAGGAGACCATCGATGACCCTCTCACGACTCGCCGCGCTCACGGCCGACCCGCGTTCTTCCTTCGTGCTGATCGCACGCGATGGCGCCGACACCGTCGAGCTGCTCACCGGCGAGGTGGTCGACGTCGATCTGCTCGCGGACATCCCGCTGACCGTCGACGGAGCCGCCCGCGAGGTGTTCGCCCTCGTTCCGTATCGCCAGGTGCGCGAGCGCGGTTTCGTCTCGCAGGACGACGGTGCGCCGCTGCGCTGCATCGTCGTCGACGAGCATCTGCACCTCCCGACGCCCGACCTCCTCACCGCGCTGCCCGAAGCGCGGATCCCCCTGCAGGACGACGGCTTCGACATCGCCGACGACGAGTACGCCGCGATCGTCGAACGCGTCATCGCCGACGAGATCGGCCGCGGCGAGGGCGCGAACTTCGTCATCCGGCGCGACTTCACCGCACGCATCGACGTCGACGAGCGCACCGCGGCCCTCACCTGGTTCCGCGCACTGCTCACGCACGAGCGCGGCGCGTACTGGACTTTCGCCGTCTTCACACCCGGTCACATCGCCGTCGGCGCCAGCCCCGAGGCGCACGTCGTCGCACGCGACGGAATCGTCACGATGAATCCGATCTCCGGCACGTTCCGCCACCCCGCGGGAGGAGCGACCAAGGAGACACTGGTCGACTTCCTGTCATCGACGAAGGAGACCGAGGAGCTCTTCATGGTCGTCGACGAAGAGCTCAAGATGATGAGCGCGGTCTGCTCCGACGGCGGTCGCATCACGGGGCCGCACCTCAAGGAGATGTCCCGGCTCACGCACACCGAGTACATGCTGCGGGGCCGGAGCCGACTCGACCCGCGCGACATCCTCCGCGAGACGATGTTCGCCCCCACCGTCACCGGGTCTCCCATGCAGAACGCCTGCGCGGTGATCCACCGGCACGAACGCGAACCGCGTGGCTACTACTCCGGCGTCGCCGCGCTCTTCACCCCGAACCTCGACGGCGGTCATGACCTCGACGCCCCCATCCTCATCCGCACCGTGTATCTGAAGGGCGGGGAGGTGCGGGTGCCCGTCGGGGCGACGCTCGTGCGCCACTCCGATCCGCACGGTGAGGTCAGCGAGACCCATGGGAAGGCTGCCGGTGTGCTCGGCGCCATCGGGGCGATCGATCGGGACCGTGTCGCCGAGGAGCGCAGCGATGCGGATGCCCCGGGCGCCCCGCTGACGCTCGCCGACGACCCCACGGTCGCGGCGCTGCTCTCCTCGCGGAACGCACGCCTGGCGGATTTCTGGCTGAACCCGCAGGGCGATGACGATTCGGGTCCGTTCGCCGGGCGCACCGTACTCGTCGTCGATGCGGAGGACCGCTTCACCACGATGCTGGCGCATCAGCTGCGGCACCTGGGTCTCGACGTGCGGATCGCAACGTGGAGCGATGTGCACGACGCCGATATCGACGCGGTCGACCTGGTCGTCGCGGGTCCCGGTCCGGGAGACCCGCGCGACACCGAGAGCCCGCGCATCTCGCGGATGCGCGACGTCGTCGCGCGCCGCCGCTCGGCGGGGGCACCGCTCCTCGCGGTCTGCCTCAGCCACCAGATCCTCGCCGATTCCCTCGGCATCGCGCTGACCCCGCTGGATGCTCCCCACCAGGGTCTGCAGAAGTCGGTCCCGGTCTTCGGCGAGGACGCGTCGATCGGCTTCTACAACACGTTCACCGCGCGGGTCTCCCCCGGTGCGACCGTCATCGGCGACGCCGAGGTCTCGGCCGATTCCACCAGCGGTGACGTCTACGCTCTGCGCGGGCCGCGCTTCTCATCGGTGCAGGGGCACCTCGAGTCGATCCTGTCTCGCGACGGCATCCGCACCCTGGAACGCCTCGTCGCTCACGCACTCCGCTGAGCGGGCCCCCTACTGCAGGAAGTTCACCGGGTTGAACAGATCGGCGAGGAGCAGAAGTGCGCCCATCCCGATCAGCAGGACCGCGACCACGACGGTGAGCGGCACCAGCTTCGTGGCGTCGACCGGTGCGGGCGGCGGGCGGCGGAACAGGCGCGCCCATCCGCGCTTGATCCCCTCCCACAGCGCGACGACGATGTGACCGCCGTCGAGCGGCAGCAGCGGGATCAGGTTGAAGACGAAGAGGGCGATGTTCAATGAGCCGAGCAGGTTCAGCAGCACGGCGAAACGGTTGAGCACCGGCGCATCGGTGGCGGCGACCTCACCGGCGAGCCGCCCGACGCCGACGACGCTGAGCGGTCCGTTCGGATCACGCTCGCTCCCGGTGAACAGGGAGACGCCGACGTCCCAGAGGCGCACGGGCAGCGTCGCGATCAGATTCGCGACACGGCCCACGTTCTCGATGGCCATCTGGGGTCCGACCGACAGCGGCTGCGGGACGTAGCCCATCTGCGCGAACATCCCGACGTAGCCGACCTCCTTCACCACCGGATCCCCGGCGTCGTCGAGGATCGGGCGGCCACTGGCATCCGTCAGCGTGCGCTCGGCGACGATCGGGGTGATCTCGAGGTTCTGCTCGGTGCCGCCCCGCCGCACGACCACGTCGAGCGTCTCGCCCGGCGCCGCCTGCACGATCGCGGTGGCCTCCGCGAAGGTCGACACCGGGGTGCCGTCGATCGAGACGAGGATGTCGTTGGGCAGGATCCCGGCTTCGGCCGCCGGTGAGGCCGGGTCGTCGGCCGTGCACTCGGTCTGCGACGAACCGGCCGGCAGCACGCACTCCGTCACCGACGAGATCGTCGTGGTGCCCTGCTGCAGTCCGATCCCCGAAGCGAGAACCGTGAAGATGAGAAGCGCCAGAACGAGGTTCATGAACGGCCCGCCGAGCATGACGATCACGCGCTTCCAGACCGGGAGCTTGTAGAAGACGCGGTCCTCCTCGCCCGCCGCGATCGTCTCGTCGTTCGCGGCGCGCGCGTCCTGGACGAGCGAACGGAAGATCCCTGTTGCTGCGCGGGAGTTCTTCGAGGCCGGGTACATGCCCGACATCGAGATGAACCCGCCGATCGGCAGCAGCTTGAACCCGTACTCCGTCTCGCCGATCCGGCGCGACCAGATGCGCGGCCCGAAGCCGATCATGTACTGGCCGACGCGCACGCCGAAGAGCTTCGCGGGCAGGAGGTGACCGATCTCGTGCAGTCCGATCGAGAGCGCGAGCCCGACCAGCATGAACAGGATGCCACCCACATAGAGCAGGGTTTCCACGCGCCAACGCTACTGCCTGGAGCCTAGGAATACGCCCGGCGCGTGAGATCATGGAAGAGACATGTCGATTGAACAACAACCGAGCCTGCCTCCCGTGCTCCGCCCCGCGAACCCGCCCCGGCGTCAGCTGTCCGAACTCGCCTCCCGATTCGCTCGCGACACGCGCGGCGAGCTGCAGGGGGTGGCCGTCAGCGGCATCACCCTCGCGACCGCCGACCTCCGCGCGGGAGAGGCCTTCGTCGCGATCCGGGGCGTGAACCGCCACGGCGCCGAGTTCTCGGCCGCGGCCGCCGAGAAGGGCGCGGTCGCGATCATCACCGACGACGACGGCGCCGCGATCGCCGAGTCGGTCGGCCTCCCGATCCTGATCGTCGACGATCCGCGTGCGGTCCTGGGCGACCTGAGCGCCTGGGTCTACGGCACCGGGGCCGACGATCCGCTCCCCCTGCTCTTCGCGACCACCGGGACCAACGGCAAGACGAGCGTCTCCCATCTGCTCGCCGGCATCCTCGACCAGATCGACGTCGTCACCGGGCTCTCCTCGACCGCCGAACGGCACATCGCGGGCGAGGTCATCGTCTCGCGACTGACGACGCCCGAAGCATCCGAGTTCCACGCCCTCCTCGCCCTCATGCGCGAGCGCGACGTCGAGGCCGTGGCCGTGGAGGTGAGCGCCCAGGCGCTCTCGCGCCACCGCGTCGACGGCATCCACTTCGACGTGGCCGGCTTCACCAACCTCAGCCACGACCACCTCGACGACTACGCCGACATGGAGGAGTACTTCGAGGCCAAGCTGCCGCTCTTCCGCCCCGACCGCTCGAAGCGCGGCGTTATCTGCCTCGACTCCCCCTCCGGCGCGATCGTCGTCGAACGCGCCGAGATCCCGGTCGTGACGGTGGGCACCCCGCTGATCGCCGCCGACCCGGAGGCCGCGGCGAAAGCGGACTGGGTCGTCACGATCGACGACGAGCGCGCCGCCGGCACCACCTTCACCCTCGCGGGCCCCGCGGGAACCCTCACGACGACGGTCCCGGTGATCGGCCCGCACATGGCCGCGAATGCCGCACTGGCGATCGTGATGCTCCTCGAAGGCGGCTACGCCTGGGAGCGGATCGTCACGGCCCTCGAGCGCGACGGCGGCATCCGCGCGTATCTGCCCGGGCGCACGCAGCTCGTGTCGGGCGAACGCGGCCCGGCCGTTTTCGTCGACTTCGGCCACTCCCCCGACGCGTTCGAGAAGACACTCGCCGCCGTGCGTCGCGTGACGCCGGGACGCGTCGTCATGCTCTTCGGCGCCGATGGCGACCGCGACGCGAGCAAGCGATTCGACATGGCCCGCACGGCCGTGCAGGGCAGCGACATCCTCGTCGTGACCGATCACCACCCCCGCTTCGAGGATCCCGAGTCGATCCGTGCGACGCTGGTGGCGGGCGCACGGAAAGCACGCCCGGATGCCGAGATCCACGAGTACTCGCCGCCGGAGACGGCCATCGTCGCCGCTGTCGAGCTCGTCGGGGACGGCGATGCGATCCTCTGGGCAGGACCCGGGCACCAGGACTACCGCGATATCCGCGGTGTGCGCACGCCGTACTCGGCCAGGGAACTCGCCCGCCGCGCTCTGCGCGCGGCCGGGTGGCCGGTGCCGGACTCGCGTTGGCCCGTGCCCTACCCCGACGAGGACTGAGGCTCAGGCGGCGGCGATCAGCCGGTCCGCCTTCTGCCGCGCCCAGAGCTCGGCCGCGGCGAGCGACTCCACCGTGAGCTGCTCGGGCGGTTCGTGCGCATCCACGACGCGGGCGATCGTGTCGACGATTCCCAGGAACGGAAGTCGTCCGTCGTGGAAGGCGTCGACCGCCTGCTCGTTCGCGGCGTTGTAGACGGCGGGGAACGTCGCTCCCGCACGTCCGACGGTCTTCGCGAGCGCGACGGAGGGGAAGGCCTCCTCGTCGAGAGGTTCGAACGTCCAGGAGGACGCCGTCCTCCAATCGAGGGGGCGCCCCACCCCACCGACGCGGTTCGGCCAGTCGAGTCCCAGCGAGATCGGCAGGCGCATGTCGGGCGGCGATGCCTGGGCGATGGTCGAGCCGTCGATGAATTCGACCATCGAGTGCACGATCGACTGCGGGTGCACCACGACGTCGATGTCGTCGTAGGCGATGTCGAAGAGCAGGTGCGCCTCGATGACCTCGAGGCCCTTGTTGACGAGGGTGGCGGAGTTGGTGGTGACCATGCGCCCCATATCCCAGGTCGGGTGGGCCAGGGCTTCGGCCGGCGTGACCTCGGCGAGCTCCTGCCGGGTGCGCCCGCGGAAGGGACCGCCGGATGCCGTGACGACGAGCCGACGCACCTCGGCGTGCGTTCCGCTGCGGAGCGCCTGCGCGATCGCGGAGTGCTCGGAGTCGACGGGCACGATCTGCCCGGGCCGTGCCGCGGCGAGCACCAGCTCGCCGCCCACGATGAGGGACTCCTTGTTCGCCAGGGCGAGCGTGCGTCCGGCTTTCAGAGCGGCGAGTGTCGAGCCGAGGCCGATCGATCCCGTGATCGCGTTCAGCACCACGTCGGCGTCGACGTCGCGCACGAGCTGCTCGGCCTCGACCGCCCCCAGAGCGGTGCTCTCGACACGGAAGCTCTCGGCCTGCTCGCCCAGCATCTCTGCGTTCGAGCCTGCAGCGAGACCGACCAGTTCGAAACGGCGGGGGTTGGCACGGATGACGTCGAGCGCCTGCGTGCCGATGGAACCGGTGGAGCCGAGGACGATGATGCGCTGCATGTCGTCAGCCTATGACACGTCCTCGGCTCCGCCGCTTACTGCTGGACCTGCTCCGGCGGGGTGGTCGCGAGGATGTCCACGACGAACACGAGGCTCTCGTTCTGGAGCTCGTTGCCCTCGCTCGCGCCGTACGCCTCGGACGGCGGCATCGTCACGATGACCTGCGATCCGACCTTCTGGCCTTCGAGCGCCTTCTTGAAGCCGGTCACGACACCCGTCGTGGGGAACTGCGCCGGCGCCGCTCCGCGGCTCCAGCTGGAGTCGAACTCTTCCCCGTCCGACCACTTGATGCCGCGGTACTGAACAGTGACGAGATCACCCTCGGCGACCGTCGCGCCGTCGCCCTGCTTCAGGACCGCGACCTTCGTCTCGGCCGGAGCGTCGCCGTCCGGGAGAGTGATGGTGGGGGCGCCGTCCGCGTCGAGGTCGACGGTGGGCATCCCCGCTTCGGGCTCGACGTCCGTACCCGATGCGATGGTCGGGAGCTTCTCGATCGTCTGGACGTAGAGCACGCTCGGGTTCAGGCCCTCCTGCGAGGCGGGGAGGGTGAGCACGACGCTCGACCCGACGGGGAGGCACTCCGCTGCGACCGTGAACACGGTCGACTGCGTGGGGTCGGAGATCTGCTGCTGCTGCGAGGCGAGCAACGCGGAGAGGATGCCGTCCGGGCCGCGCTCGGAGCTGCTCAACACCTCGTTGGTCGTCGCGTCGACGAGCTGGTAGCGCAGCGAGACGAGGTCGCCGGGAAGCACCTCGTCGCCGTCGCCCTCGGTGATCACCGAACGCTCGGGCTCGGTGATCTCGGTGCCTGCGGGGACCGTCACCTTCGCGTCGCCGTCCGTTCCCTCGACCGTGACGGCGTCGGATCCGGCACCGGATGCGAGGTCGGCGAGGCACGACGTCGCTCCCGCGGTCTCCTCCGGCGTGGCCGAGCTCTCCGGCTCAGCGCTGCCGGAGCAGCCGGCCAGCAGAAGGGTCGCCGCGGCGACGGTGGACAGGAGGACGAGCGGACGCTTGCGCACAGTTGAGCCTTCGAGATCGCGGGCGGGACGCTTCATCCTCTCGCATTTCGCTTGGCCCGCGCTGGGAGACGCGACACAACCGCTTCATTCCAGTGCCGGCATGGATCTCGGAGTAGCCTTCTCTGATGACCTCTGAGCCGTCCGTGGACCCGGAATCGTCCCCCGCAGAGACCGCAGAGACCTCGAAGTCAGCGGAGCCTCGTCACGCCGGATTCGCCTACGCGCTGGGGCGCAGCATCATCAGCCCGCTCGCCCGGCTGATCTATCGTCCGCGCGTCGAGGGCAAGGAGAACGTCCCGCGCACCGGGGCCGTGATCTTCGCCAGCAACCACCTGTCCTTCATCGATTCCATCGCGATCCCGGTTGCAGCCCCCCGTCCGGTGCATTTCCTCGCGAAATCCAGTTACTTCGAGGGCACCGGCGCCAAGGGCTGGCTGAGCAAGACCTTCTTCGAATCCATCGGAGCCATACCGGTACGCCGCGGTGCCGGACAGGCTGCTCTGGACGCACTCGACCTGCAGCGCCAGCTGCTCGATGAGGGACTCGCCGTAGCGCTCTACCCGGAGGGCACCCGTTCCACCGACGGTCGGCTCTACAAGGGCCGCACGGGCGTCGCCTTCCTGGCTCTGCAGACCGGAGCGCCCGTCGTCCCCGTCGGGCTCATCGGAACCGACAAGGTGATGCCGGTCGGCGCGAAGATCCCCACGACGAAGGAGCGCATCACGGTGCGTTTCGGCAAACCCCTCGATCTCGCCCCGCACGGTCCGGCGACGAGCGGTCGAGCGCGTCGTCTCGCGACCGACGAGATCATGGCCGCGATCCACGCGCTCTCGGGCCAGGAGCTCGCCGGGGCATACAACGAAGCTCCCGCGCAGGGAGCGATCGAGAAGATCAAGCAGGCTCTGCCGCACGAGCGTCGCTGACGGTCGTCGAGCGCTCAGCCGAGGGCGGTCACCGTGGCCTCGTGCCGCACGGGGAAGTTCATCGAGTTCGCGATGAAGCACCACTCGTTGGCCTGCACGTGCGCGCGCTCCGCGGCCTCGATCATGGAAGCGTCGGCGACGACGACCTGCGGGTGCAGCGTGACCTCGGAGAACGCTCCGCCGCCCGCGCCGTCTTCGCGCATCGTGCCGGTCGCGTCGTCGCGGTAGGAGAGGACGACCACGCCCGCGGTGACGCACGCGTGCAGGTACGAGAGCAGGTGGCATTCCGACAGCGCTGCGACGAGGAGGTCCTCGGGGTTCCATCGCGCGGGGTCGCCGCGGAAAGGCTTGTCGGCGGATGCGAGGAGCATTGGCTTTCCCTCGACGGAGATCTCGACGTCGCGCCGATAGTCGCGGTAGCCGCTCGTGCCGGTCCCGGTGTTGCCGGTCCAGATGCTCGTGAGCGCATAACGGTGCTCTCCGAGGATGCGCGTTGCGTGTTCTGCCATGCTCCCCAGTGTGCCACCGGTCGCCGACACTCCCGGCGCCGCACTCGCTTCGGCGACTCGTCGGGCGGCGGGGATAGTCTGGACGGGTGCTGGAGACTCTCACCGTTCAGGATTCCGTCGAACTCGCCGTCGTAGAGCGGAGCGGCTTCGTCGAGTCGCGACACGCGGGAGCGGCGGTGGTGCTCTCCTCTGAGGGAGAGGTGGTCGCGCGTCTCGGCAACGCCGATGCGCTCATCCTGCCGCGCTCCAGCATGAAGCCCCTGCAGGCGGTCGCCTGCATCACGGCGGGAGCCGCGCTCGAGGGCGAGCACCTCGCTCTGTCGACGGCGAGTCACATCGGGACCGATCGGCATGCCGCCGCGGTGCGGGAGATGCTGACGGCCGGTGGTCTGAACGAAGACGCGCTCGCCTGCCCGCCGGCCTGGCCGAGCGACCAGGCGACCCGCGACGAGATGGTGCGGGAGCACGGCCAGCAGGCGAGCGTGCGGATGAACTGCTCGGGCAAGCACGCCGCGATGCTGCGCGCCTGCATCGCCACCGGCTGGCCCACGGAAGGGTATCTGGAGGAGGGCCACCCTCTGCAGGCGCACATCCGCGAGGTGATCGAGCGTCTCACCGGCGAGAAGATCTCCCACACGTCGATCGACGGCTGCGGCACACCGGTCTACGCGATGACGCTGACGGGCCTCGCCCGCGCGATCCACCGGATCGGCACGGCATCGGATCGCTCGCCGTTCGCCCTCCATCGCGTCGCCGGTTCCCTGGTGCGCGCGGTGCGCGAGCACCCCTGGACCATCGAGGGTCCCGGACGGCCCGACACCGTCGCCATCGAGAAGCTCGGAGTCTTCGCCAAGGGAGGCGCCGAGGGCGTCATGGTCATGGTGGCCCCCAACGGCACGACCGTCGCCCTGAAGATGCTCGACGGCGGAGCACGCGCATCGACCATCGTGGCTGCGACGCTGCTCGCGCGAGCCGGGGCACTCACGGATCGTGATGTCGCCGACCTGGCCGACGCGCTCTCGCTCGACGTGCTCGGCGGCGGACAGCCGGTCGGTCGGGTTCTCGTCTCCCCCGGGATCTGACGCCTCATCCCCGACGTTCCCGCAGGCTCCGCCGTGTGCGGGGCTGGTCCGCCGGCGGCTGCGCACCGACGCTCGCTGCCGTCACGGGCGCGGGCTCACGTCTCCAGGTTTCCCGCTCACCGAGGAGCGCGGGAACCACGAGTCGCCGCGGTGCCTCAGCTCCGCGCACCGCCCACACCCGTCCGGCGTGAAGCCGCGCGAACGGCGGCAGTTCCCGGAGCCCGACCAACTGCCGGAGATCCGAAGGCCGCTCCGCGCGGATGAGCACCTCGCCGTCCGTGCGGACGCGCTGCCAGAGCGACCACTCGCGCTGCCAGGCATCGGTGTCGCCGAGGAGGACGACCGGCTCGTGTTCTCCGCCCGGGGTCTGCGTGAAGCCCTGACCCGCACCGATGACGGCCCCCGACCCGATCACGCTCACCCGCGCGGAGGGGTGCGCCTGCTGAACCGCGGAGACGAGCGACGCGGCCCCGGCCGTGACGATGGCATGGAGCCCCGCTCCCGGCTCCCAGCGCTCCGGCCCCTCGCCGCCGATCGCGCGCCCGTCACTCGCAGCTCCGTCGGGCTTCCAGAAAAACTGCGTCTCGTGGCCGTCGAGGCGAGCACGGCCGGGTGGACGACGCTCGTCGAACGTCGCGCTCTCGCCGCCGGCGGCGACGTGATCGACCCTGCTCGCGGCGCGCAGCAGGGCTCGGCGCGGCAGCGCGTCGAGCACGCGCCCGATGGCTCCGCTCGATCGCGTCGCCGTGATAACGACGCTGCTCCCGGTCGCACCGCGCAGGATCTGCTCCCACCGCTGCACCAGAGTCTGCGCATACTCGGGCGGCAGCTCCGCGACACGGGCGTCGAGGTCGTCGCAGAGGACGAGCGCGGGCATCCGTGTGTGTCCCTCGACCAGCGACTGCACGACGTCCCACATCCGCTCCGCGTCGGCGGGGATCCACAGCGCCTCCGGGACCTGTGCGGCGAGCACGCGGAGAGCGGCGGTGCGCCCCGACCCGGGAGCGCCGATCACGGAGATCCCACGATCCTGGCCCGCCCGGATGACGAGCCGCGGCTGCTCCTGCGACTCCGGGACATCGGCGACTCCCCAGAGGATCTCCGAGCTCCCCGGCCTCGTCGCATCCTCCGGCAGCGGGATCATCTCGGCGAGCGGAAGCAGCCAGGGACTCACGGGCCTGGGCAGGTGCGCCCAGCGCTTCGCCACCCCGCTCAGGTCGTCTTCACGGGTCAACGCGACGCGAAGGGGTTCGGCATCGTCGTCCTGCGGGCGGCGCACGAGGCAGAGGCCTCGGGCGCTCACTCCCCCGGGGATCTCCGTCGCAGCCGCCGTCCCGATCATCGCGCGGCTGTCGGACGGATCGCTGACCCGAAGGCTGAGCCGCAACGGGCAGTTCGCGGCGAGGGAGTCCCTCACCACCCCGGAGGCGCGTTGGGTGCCGAGGATCAGATGCATCCCCAGCGCGCGGCCTCGCGCGGCGATGTCGGTGAACACGGAGCCGAGATCCGGATGGTCCTGCAGGAGGGCCGCGAACTCGTCCACGACGATCAGGAGTCGCGGAATCTCCACGTCGGCGATATCGCGCACACCGGCTGCGGCGAGAGCGCCCTCCCGACGGCGCAGTTCGGCACGCAGGCTCTCCACGCCGCGTCGCGCTCCCGCCTCGTCGAGATCCGTCATGACCGCGGTCACCTGGGCCAGCGCCCGGAGCGGTTCGAACGCCGTTCCGCCCTTGAAGTCGGCCAGGACGAAGTTCACTCGCTCAGGGCCGTACGACGCGGCTATCGCGGTGACCCAGGTCACCAGCAGCTCGCTCTTGCCGGTACCCGTGGTGCCGGTGACGATGGCGTGCGGACCGTCTTCGACGATGTCGACCTCTCCGTCCGCACCCGCTCCTCGACCGATGACCGCCCGCAGCCCTGATTCGGCCGGTGTCTGCACGAGCTGAGCGAACTCCACCGCCTCCGGCACGGCATCCGCCTCGTCGTCGGAGGCGAGATGGCGGGAGGCGATCGTCTCGAATTGCTGGCGGGACACCCCTTCGGCGGCGATCGTGACGACGCCCTCCGGGGTTCGGAGCGTGGCCTCCCGCGGTTCCTGCAGATCCAGGACGGTGAGGATGCCGTCGGGTACTTCTTCGCCGGACCGCGCCAGCCAGATCGTCGCGTCCGCTTCGACCTCCCGGATCGACGCGGGTCCGACACCGAGGCGGAATCCTCGCCGGAGGGACGACGAGTGCGGAAGCCCGGCGTAGTCCCCGTCGGGGAACCCCTCGCCGACGAGCTTCAGCTGTCCCGGCGCGAACCGCAGAGAGAGCTGCAGAACCAGCGCACGCGCCACGGCGAGGGTGAGAGGCTGCGGGCCCCGCACGCAGATTCCCGCGCCCAGGGGAACGATGATCGGAGCGGACTCGAGCACACGCGCACGTTCCTGGAGTTCACGTGCCCGCTCACCGTCACCACCGGTCGTACGGATGATGCTGGCGACAGCACCGGAACCGACCACGACGGGCGTCCTCGCCTCGGGCGGCTCCGTGCCGCGCAGCGGCGGTTCCTGCGTGCAGGTGGCCGCGTCGGGGTGCTGACCCCAGCGGCGGTGTCTCTCCTCCCCGTGCATCGAGGAGAGCTGTTCCTCCGCCACCGCCCATGACCGCTCATCCTCCTCGAGGATGCGTCGCTGTTCCCGACGACGACCGCGTCCCGAATCGGCGAGCGAGGCCACCATCATCACGGGGCCGAGCGCGGCGAAGCAGAGGGAGAAGAGCGAGCCGGTGATCAGCCAGAGAACGACGCCGGCGACGACGGGCATACCGGCGGCGAGGAACGGCAAAGGGGCGCGTCGAGGCGGGACCTGCGTGGCCGGCAGCACGATCGGGAGGGGATCCATGCCCTCCATTCGACGGCATGGGGATCGGCGGAGGGTCTCCGCTCACAGGCGATCGGGGCTATTCGCCGTTCTCGTCCGTTGTGGAGGAGGAGTCCGCAGGATCGGTCACCTGCACGATGATGACGGTGACATTGTCTCGGCCGCCGTTCTCGAGGGCCGCGGCGAGCATCGCGTCGACGGCCGGCCCCGGTTCGGGGTTCTCCCGCAGGAAGTGCTGGATGCCGTAGTCGGTGAGCTCCTTGGTGAGTCCGTCGGAACAGATCACGAACCGATCGCCGGCGCGGACCTCGATCGTCAGGTAGTCCGGCGGCGTCAGCTCACTCGCCCCGACCGCCCGTGTGATCACGTTGCTGTAGGGATGCCCTTCCGCTTCCTCCGGGCTCAGCTTCCCCGCCGTGATGAGTTCCTGGACGACCGAGTGATCGGTCGTCACCTGCACGAGGCGATCGTCGCGCAGGAGGTACACGCGTGAGTCGCCGATGTTCAGCGACACCCAGTGCGGCTCCCCGTCCTGAAGCTCCAGGAACACGCCGGTCAGCGTGGTCCCGGTTCCCTCGTCGGTGGTCTCGGGGTGATCCGCGATGTCCGCCACCGCGAGTTCGAGCGCCTTCTCGATCGCCGGCCGCTCCACGGATCCGTCATCGACCAGTGCCTGCAGCCGCTGAACCGTGCTGCGGCTGGCGATCTCGCCTCCTGCGTGTCCACCCATTCCATCGGCGACGATGAACAGCGGATACTCCGCGAGGAATGCATCCTGATTCGTGTCGCGACGGCGCCCCTGATCAGTCGTGCCCGCCCAGGAGAGCAGCAGCGGGCGCTGCGCGACCGTGACGCTACGCGTCGTCGTTGTCGTCTCAGCCACGTGCTGCCTCCGATGGTCCCACGGCGGATCGGACGGCCGCGAGGTACTCACACATCGTAGTCGAATCGCTGATTGCGCTCACACCTGCGCCCCCGGGTCCTGAGGCAGAGGGAAGAGCGCATCGATGACGGCGAGCTCTTCGGCGTCGGGTCGCCATGCATCGCCGGCGCGCGCATTCGACTCCACCTGCGCCGCCGACGTCGCGCCCGCGATGACACTGGAGACCGCGGGACGGGACAGCAACCAGCCGAACGTCGCCTCGACCATCGTGATCCCGCGTTCCTCGCAGAACACGCGATACGCCTCCAACGCCTCCCACGGCGCGTTCTCCCACACGTGACGCCGAGACGACATGATCCGGCTGCTCGCGGGTCCACCCTCGCGGGTGAACTTGCCCGTGAGGAGCCCGTTGTGGAGGGGGAAGAACGGGAAGAAACCCAGCCCGTACCGTTCGACCGCGGGGAGGACCTCCCTCTCGGCGGCGCGGGCGAGCAGCGAGTAGTGGTTCTGCGCCGAGACGAAGCGACCGCTCGAGCGAGCGGTGGAGGTGAACTCGGCCTCGGCGATCTGCCAACCGGTGAAGTTCGAGTGACCGTAATAGCGGATCTTGCCCTCACGGACCAGCTCGTCGAGAGCATCAATGGTCTCGGCGATCGGCGTCTCAGGATCGGGCAGGTGCAACTGATACAGATCGATCCAGTCCGTCTGCAGACGACGCAGGGACTCCTCGACCGCGCGACGGACGTAGCGCCGAGATCCCCGGGCTGCGGGGAAGGCGTAACCCATGTCGCGTTCGTGACCGAACTTCGTCGCGAGCACGACGCTGTCGCGCCGCCCCTGGAGGGCCTCCCCCATGAGCGTCTCACTCGTTCCGGCCTCGGCGCCGTACATGTCCGCCGTGTCGAACAGGGTGATGCCGTTGGCGATCGCCGCGGAGATCACCTCGCGCGTGCCCTCGATCGTCTCGGTGGCGGTGCCGGCCCGCCCGAAGTTGTTGCATCCGAGGCCGGCGGCGGAGACGAGGAGTCCGGACGCACCGACGCGGCGCTGTGACATGACCATACCCTCACGCTATCCCAGCGGCGTGCCGGTTTTCGGCGACGGGCCGAAGCGCCGTGAAGACGGGAAGAGCCCCCGACCGTGAGGTCGAGGGCTCTTCGCACGGGACGATCAGGCCGGAGGCTGCGTGGGGTCCGTCGGCGGAGCAGGCGGAGCAGCGGGCGGTGCCGGCGGAGTCGCGGGCGGAGCCGGCGGCGCGGGCGGCGTAGCGGGTGCACTCGCCGGGGGCGCCGCGGGGGTGCCGTATCCGGGCTGTGCGGGAGGTGCGTATCCGGGCTGAGCCGGCGGGGCGTAGCCCTGCGGAGCGGGGGGTGCGTACCCCTGCGGGGCCGCGCCGTAACCGGGAGCGCCGTATCCGGCCTGCGGGGCGGCGGCAGAAGGCTGGACGGGGATGCCCGCCCAGACGGTGCGGTCAGCGAAGAATCCGTTTCCGGCCCACGGAGCGGGCTGGATGTTCGGGTTCCATCGCGACTTGTCGAACGCGTTGATGCCGAGCCAGACGATGGAGAGGAAGATCCACAGGACCACCCACACCGCATCCTTCTGGAGCTTGAGTCCGACGCGCCATGCGATGACGGCGAAGAGCGCTGCCGCCGCGAGTCCGGTGAGGAAGTTCAGGTACGGGATGAGCGAAAGACCGATCACGATCAGCACCGGCCACGGCGACATGTCGCCCAGCTTGGCGAAGACCATGTAGTTGTACACGGGCACCCACGCGCGCCACTTGCCCTCGACACCGGCCTTCTCGAAGATCTTCATGAAGAAGAGGGAGACGAGCACGTAGGCGGCGAGGCCGATGATGACGCTGAAGATGATGACGCCACCGAGGAATGCCCAGTAGCTCGAGTCGTAGTAAGGATTCATGATCCCCTCCGGATCCGAATTGGTGGCGTAATCCACGCCGCGAGACCCACCATAGCGGTGCAGATAACGACGCGGCAACGACACGCACGGGGACATCTCCCCATGCGCGGACGGGCGTCACTCCGTGACGACCAGCTCGAGCACCCGGTCGTCTTCGGTGCGCCGAAGGATGATGTCGTGTTTCGACGCCCAGATGAGGAGCGATCGCAGCGAGCCGATCCGCGGCCGGCTCTCCGCGAGAGCGCGGACGAGCTGACCCTTCGACTTCTTGTTGAAATGGTTGAGAGCCCGCGCTCCCCCGTCGCCATCGTCGGTGACGACCCGGACGTAGGCCGACGGCACGGAAGTGGGAATCGGTCCCAGTGCGACGTAGGCTTCGCTCCGCAGATCCAGGACGAACGCGGGTTCCGTTTCGGCGAGGGCGGCGCTGGTGGCATCGGCCCAGTGCCGGCGCATCGCGACCAGTCCCGGGAGGGCGGTGCCCGCCGCGAGGCGGTAGGGAGGAATGCCGTCGAGCGCTCCCACCGGCCCGAACGGTGCCGAGTGGATCCACACGTGCTCCCCCAGCCAGCGGCGCGACGCCGCAGCGAGCGTGCGCGCGTCGAGCGCATCGAAGAGCACTCCGGTGTAGCGGTCGATCGCGGGCATCGTCGGTGCGCTCCGCAGCATCCGATTGTGGACGATGTCGCCCACCTGGCGTTCGCTCAGCTTCAGCACCCGTCGAGCCTGCTCCTCATCGGCCGCGAGATCGACGAGAGCGTCGATCACCGCCGTGCGGTGCTCGTGCAGACCCGGCAGCGCCAGTGCGGCGGGATCGAGTGGCTCACCGGTACCGCCGGGATGCTTGGTCTCGGACGGAGGGAGAAGGATCTTCATGAGTCCTCGGGGAATGCACATGCGTCCGCCTCGGAACCCGGAGATCGGGTCCGAGGCGGACGCATGTAGTCGACTGCTAGGCGATGAGCGCCGCGTTGCCGGCGACGATCGTCAGGACGTTGCCCTCCATCGAGAGGAACCCGTCCTGCGCGTTCGCGAGCACCTTGGTGCCATCGGTCTGGGTGATCCGGACCTGGCCCTCGGCGAGGATGGCCAGCACCGGCTCGTGACCGGACATGAAGCCGATCTCACCCTCGACGGTCTTGGCGATCACGAGGCTCGCTTCCCCCGTCCAGACCTCCGCGTCGGCGGAGACGAGGCTGACGTTGAGCGCCATGGTCAGGCGTTCTCCTTCTGGATCTGCGCCCAGCGCTCTTCGACGTCGCCGATACCACCGACGTTGAAGAAGGCCTGCTCGGCCACGTGGTCGAAGTCACCGCGGGTGATCGCATCGAAGGACTCGATGGTCTCCTTGAGCGGGACGGTCGAACCCTCGACACCCGTGAACTTCTTGGCCATGTAGGTGTTCTGCGAGAGGAACTGCTGGATGCGACGCGCACGCGACACGACGATCTTGTCCTCCTCGGAGAGCTCATCGACACCGAGGATGGCGATGATCTCCTGCAGCTCCTTGTTCTTCTGGAGGATCTGCTTGACCGTCGTGGCGACGCGGTAGTGGTCCTCGCCCAGGTAGCGGGGGTCCATGATGCGCGACGTCGAGGTCAGCGGGTCGATGGCCGGGTAGAGACCCTTCGAAGCGATCTCACGAGAGAGCTCGGTGGTCGCGTCGAGGTGGGCGAAGGTGGTCGCCGGAGCCGGGTCGGTGTAGTCATCGGCCGGCACGTAGATCGCCTGCAGCGAGGTGATCGAGTGACCACGCGTCGAGGTGATGCGCTCCTGGAGCACACCCATCTCGTCGGCGAGGTTCGGCTGGTAACCCACGGCGGACGGCATACGGCCGAGAAGCGTGGAGACCTCGGAACCGGCCTGCGTGAAGCGGAAGATGTTGTCGATGAAGAGCAGCACGTCCTGCTTCTGCACGTCGCGGAAGTACTCCGCCATCGTCAGGGCCGACAGTGCGACGCGAAGACGCGTCCCCGGCGGCTCGTCCATCTGGCCGAACACGAGCGCGGTCTTGTCGAAGACGCCCGCCTCTTCCATCTCGTGGATCAGGTCGTTGCCCTCACGGGTGCGCTCACCGACACCGGCGAACACCGAGACGCCACCGTGGTCCTGCGCGACACGCTGGATCATCTCCTGGATGAGGACGGTCTTACCGACACCGGCTCCACCGAACAGACCGATCTTTCCACCCTGGACGTACGGGGTGAGGAGGTCGATGGACTTGATGCCCGTCTCGAACATCGTGGTCTTCGACTCGAGCTGGTCGAAGTTGGGCGCCTTGCGGTGGATCGGCCAGCGCTCCGTGACCTCGAGGGTCTCACCGGGCTCGCCGTTGAGGACCTCGCCGATCACGTTGAAGACCTTGCCCTTGGTGATGTCGCCGACCGGGACCGAGATGGCCTCTCCGGTGTCGCGAACCTCCTGGCCGCGGACGATGCCGTCGGTCGGCTTCAGGGCGATGGCGCGGACGAGCTCGTCACCGAGGTGCTGAGCGACCTCGAGGGTGATCTCGGTCGACTCCTCGCCGATGGTGATCGTCGTCTTCAGCGCGTTGTAGATGCCGGGGATCGAGTCGTGCGGGAACTCGATGTCGACAACCGGACCGTTGACGCGTGCGACGCGCCCGACGACCGCGGTCGCGGGCTGGTCAGCCGTAGCGGTGGTGGTCATTTCTTCGTCTCTTTCCTGATGGTCTATTTGCCAGACGAGAGGGCGTCGGCGCCGCCGACGATCTCCGCGATCTGCTGCGTGATCTCCGCCTGGCGCGCGTTGTTGCGCAGACGGGTGTAGTCGGTGATGAGCTTGTCGGCGTTGTCGCTGGCGGACTTCATCGCCTTCTGCGTCGCAGCCTGCTTGGCGGCAGACGACTGCAGAAGGGCGTTGAAGACGCGGCTCTGGATGTACACCGGCAGGATCGCGTCGAGCACGGTCTCGGCGTCGGGCTCGAATTCGTAGAGCGGGTAGACAGCGCTGCCCGCCTCCGACTCGTCGGCCTCCGCGATCTCCAGCGGAAGCAGGCGCACGGACTCCGGCGACTGCGTCATCATGCTGACGAAGCGGTTGTACACGAGGTGGATCTCGTCGACACCGCCGCCCGCACCGCCGCGCGAGAACGCGTCGAGCAGAGTCGACGAGATCTCTTCGGCCGTGTGGAACGACGGGGTGTCGGTGTCGCCGGTCCACTCCGCTGCCGCCGCGATGCGACGGAACTGGAAGTAGCCGACGGCCTTGCGACCGACGAGGTAGAACACCGGCTCCTTGCCCTGACCGCGCAGCAGCTCCGCCACCTCGAGACCCTCACGGAGGATCTGCGAGTTGAAGGCACCGGCGAGACCGCGGTCCGACGAGAAGATCACGACCGCGGAGCGGCTGATGTTCTCGGGCTCACGCGTGAGCGGGTGGTCGACGTTCGAGTGCGTCGCGACGGCGGACACGGCCCTCGTCACGGCTCGCGCGAAGGGGGTGGACGCCTTGACGCGTGCCATCGCCTTCTGGATGCGCGAAGCCGCGATGAGTTCCATCGCCTTCGTGATCTTCTTGGTCGTCTGAGCAGAACTGATCTTCTGCTTGTAGACCCTGAGTTGAGCGCCCATGAAATCAGTACCTCACGCGATTACGCGCGACGACCCTTGACGATCTTCTCCTGGTTGACGTCGTCTGCCTCCGCAGCGGCGTGCTCCTCGTGACCCGGGGCGCCGATGGCGTGTCCCTTGCCACCCTGGAACTCCAGGACGAAGGCATCCGTGTGCTTCTCGAGCTCCGCGACCGTGTCGTCACTGAGGACGTTGGTCTCACGCAGGGTGTCGAGCACCGAGGTGTTGCGACGCAGGTAGTCGAGCAGTTCGCGCTCGAAGCGCAGGACGTCCTCGACCTCGATCGTGTCGAGCTTGCCGTTGGTTCCGGCCCAGATCGAGACGACCTGCTCCTCGACCGGGTACGGCGAGTACTGCGGCTGCTTGAGCAGCTCGGTCAGACGTGCACCGCGCGACAGCTGACGACGCGAGGCGGCGTCGAGGTCGGAGGCGAACATCGCGAACGCCTCGAGCGAGCGGTACTGCGCGAGCTCGAGCTTCAGCGTTCCGGAGACCTTCTTGATCGACTTGACCTGAGCGTCACCACCGACTCGCGACACCGAGATACCCACGTCGACCGCCGGACGCTGGTTGGCGTTGAAGAGGTCGGACTGCAGGAAGATCTGGCCGTCGGTGATCGAGATCACGTTGGTCGGGATGTAGGCCGAGACGTCGTTCGCCTTGGTCTCGATGATCGGGAGGCCCGTCATGGAACCGGCGCCGAGCTCGTCGGACAGCTTCGCGCAACGCTCGAGCAGACGCGAGTGCAGGTAGAAGACGTCACCCGGGTAAGCCTCGCGGCCCGGCGGGCGGCGCAGCAGAAGGGAGACGGCACGGTAGGCCTCGGCCTGCTTCGACAGGTCGTCGAAGATGATGAGGACGTGCTTGCCGCCGTACATCCAGTGCTGACCGATGGCCGAACCGGTGTAGGGGGCGAGGTACTTGAAGCCCGCGGGGTCGGATGCCGGAGCGGCCACGATCGTGGTGTACTCCAGAGCGCCGGCCTCTTCGAGCGCGCCCTTCACCGAAGCGATGGTCGAGCCCTTCTGGCCGATGGCGACGTAGATGCAGCGAACCTGCTTGTTGACGTCGCCCGACTCCCAGTTGGCCTTCTGGTTGATGATCGTGTCGATCGCGATGGCCGTCTTACCGGTCTGGCGGTCGCCGATGATCAGCTGACGCTGGCCGCGGCCGACGGGGATCATCGCGTCGATGGCCTTGATGCCGGTCTGCATCGGCTCGTGCACCGACTTGCGCTGCATGACGCCGGGCGCCTGCAGCTCGAGCTCGCGGACGGCCTCGGTGGCGATCGCGCCGAGCCCGTCGATCGGGTTTCCGAGCGGGTCTACCACGCGGCCGAGGTAGCCGTCGCCGACGGGAACGGAGAGGACCTCACCCGTGCGGGTGACTTCCTGACCGGCCTCGATGCCGGCGAAGTCGCCGAGGACCACGACGCCGATCTCGTGCTCGTCGAGGCTCTGGGCGAGGCCCTTGGTGCCGTCGGCGAAGATCACGAGCTCGTTCGCCATGACACCGGGCAGTCCTTCGACGTGCGCGATGCCATCAGCGGCGTCGATGACCGTGCCGACCTCGGTCGCCGCGGCCCCGGTGGGCTCGTAAGCGGCGGCGAAGTCCTTCAGCGCGTCACGGATGACGTCGGGGCTGATCGATAGTTCTGCCATTGTCTTCCCTTTGTATCTGGGTGCGCGGTTCCCCGCGCGAAGTCGTGTTAGCCCGCGAGCTTCTGGCGAAGGTCGGCGAGTCGTGCGGAGATGCTGCCGTCGATCACGTCGTCGGCGATCTGCACGCGCAGACCACCGATGATCGTCGGGTCGATGACGACGTTGAGCGCCACCTGACCGTCGTAGCGTCGCGAGAGCGCTTCGCCGAGGCGGGCGCGCTGCGCGTCGTTCAGCTCGCTCGCGCTGTAGACCGTCGCGACGACGCGGTCACGCTGGTCGGAGACGATCCGCATGGCGCGGTTGAGGAGCTGACGGATCCGCCGCCCGCGCGGCTGACGCACGAGGGAGGAGACGATCAGGGCCGCGGGGGCGCTGGTCGCTCCGGAGAGCAGACGCTCGACGAGAGCCGACTTCGCGTCCTGACCGCCGAGACGGCTTCCCAGTGCGAGCTCGAGCTCGGGGTTCGCGGCGACGACGCGGGAGAAGCCGAACAGCTCCCCCTCGATGTCGGCGCCTGCCTCGGCGATCGCCGAGGCACGGATCGCGAGCTCGTCGATGCCGTCGACGAGCTCGTCGGCGTTGGACCAGCGTTCCGAGACGACCGTCTTGAGCACGGCCTGCGTGTTCGCCGACAGCCCGCCGAACACCGCGGTCACGACGTTCTGCCGTGCCGCTGCGGGGGCCGCCGGGTCAGCCAGCGCGCCGCTCAGCTGAGACGAATCGCCCACGGCGTGCGCGGCGGCGAAGAGCTCCCGCGCGGTGTCGAGGGTGACGTCCTTCGCTGCGGCAAGCGTCTGGATGGATGCCGCGAGTGCCTGAGTGGTCGCGCTGCCCATTACTGAGCCGCCTTCTCGGATGCTTCGAGGTCGGCGAGGAAGCGGTCGACGACCGCCGTCGCGCGGGCATCGTCGGAGAGCGTCTCACCGACGACGCCACCGGCGAGGTCGATGGCCAGCGTGCCGACCTCGCTGCGCAGCGAGACGAGAGCGGTCTGACGCTCGGCCTCGATCTGCGTGTGCGCGGTCGCCGTGATGCGAGCTGCTTCGGACGAAGCGGCATCCTTGGCCTCGGCGACGATCTTCTTGCCGTCCTCGCGGGCGGCCTCTCGGATCTCACCGGCCTCGGTGCGTGCCTCGGCGAGCTGACGGGTGTACTCCTCGAGAGCCGCCTCGGCCTGCTTCTGGGCCTCGTCGGCCTTGGCGATGTTGCCCTCGATCGCGTTGGAGCGAGCGTCGAGGAGGGTGTAGAGCTTGGGCAGCGCCACCTTCCAGACGACGACCAGGATCACGACGAAGCAGACCGCCGACCAGATGATGTCGTACCAGGCGGGGATGAGCGGATTGTGGTCCGCCTCCTCCGCCGCGTACGTGACAAGAGCGTTCAGCATCCTGTCTCCTTATCGCAGAGGGTGTCTGTCAGGACTGGAAGATGAAGTAGGTCGCGATGCCGATGAAGGCGAGCGCCTCGGTGAAGGCGATACCGATCCACATGAGGACCTGGAGGCGACCGGCCAGCTCGGGCTGACGGGCGACGCCCTCGATCGTCTTGCCGACGACGATACCCACGCCGATGGCCGGTCCGATAGCCGCGAGGCCGTAGCCGACGGTGCCGATGTTGCCGGAGATTTCAGCGAGAACCGTAGTTGCGTCCACGGGTTTTTCCTTTCGTTGGGTGGGAAGGCGGTTGTTGCCGACCCGCTCAGTGCTCTTCTGCGACCGCGAGCTGGATGTAGACCGCGGTGAGGATGGTGAAGACGTAGGCCTGCAGGAACGCCACCAGGATCTCGAACAGGGTGAACGCGAAGCCGAACGCGAGCGTGCCCGCGCCGAGTGCCGTCCACCACCCTCCGAGAGTGATGACGAAGAACTGCGTTGCGGAGAAGAACAGGACGAGCATCAGGTGCCCGACGATCATGTTCATCAGCAGTCGGAGGGTCAGCGTGACGGGCCGGATGATGAACGTCGAGAGGAACTCGAGCGGCGTCACGATGATGTAGAGGAACGGGGGGACGCCCGACGGGAACAGCGAGTTCTTGAAGAAGCCCTTGGGGCTCTTCTTGATGCCGGCGTAGATGAAGGTGACGTAGCTGACGACGGCCAGCAGCAGCGGGACCGCGATGATGCTCGTACCCGCGATGTTCAGGAACGGGATGATTCCCGTGATGTTCATGAACAGCACCATGAAGAAGATGGTGGCGAGGATCGGCAGGAAGCGACGGCCGTCCTTGCGCCCGAGCAGGTCCTCGGCGACGTTCACTCGCACGAAGTCGAGGCCCATCTCGACGAGGCTCTGGAAGCGCCCGGGGACGACGCGCATGTTGCGCGTTCCGAGCCAGAGGATCAGCACGACCGCGATCGTGGCCAGGAACTGGATCAGGTGGATGCGGTGGATGACCAGGTCGCCGATCTGGAACACCGCATCGGGGAAGAACTCCGCGATCGACGGAGCGTGGAACTCGTCATCGGTGGCAAGTCGTGGCGTCAGGGTCGCAGCAAGATTAAACAGCGCGGGCTCCAGCTTCGGGGCACCGGTCAGAACCGGGGCGACGATGGTCGGTGTGCTTCACAGCGCAAGCGCTCGCGGGCGAGCGGCGGGCACGTTTCAACACTATCAGAGTATGAGGCGGCCCTAAGACCTCTGAGGGTCCTCGTCGGCGGTCGGGGCCCCCGGAGCGACGTCCTCCGGGGCGACCGAGGGAAGCGATGCATCGCTGACATTCGGCAGGCGCATCGTCATGAGGACGACGGCGTCGACGATCAGCGACATCAGCACGCCGGCGACGATCGCGACGAAGAAGATCACGGGGTCGAGCCAGGGCTGGTCCTTGAGGACGATGACGCCGAGGAAGAACACGATCAGCTTGAGCAACCACCCGCCGAGCACGATCGCGAAGAAGAACTGGACGTAGAGCGGCTCGCCGAACCACCGGTTCGCGATCAGGATGCTCGCACCGGTGATCCCGAGGAACACGGCGGCGATGAGCACACCGAGCAGGCCGCTGATCAGTCCGTTCTCCTGCCCGACGAGGTAGCCCACGACCGCCGCGGCGATCGCGAGGACCACGGTGGCGACTCCCGACCAGATGAGAGTGCGTCGCAGGATCGGCGTGCTGGAAACGGGGTTCGGACTCATGAGGGCTCCACGGGGGTCGGGTCGGAGTCGGGGGTTGCGGCGATCGCACGTCGCGAGGGCTTCAGGGTGAGAACCAGGCAGGCCGCGATCCCGACCACACCGAATCCCACACCGGGAAGGTACTGGCCCGGCCAGTCCTCGCGGGCTCCGACGTACATGAGGAGGACGGCGAGTGAGATCACCGCCGTCCAGGCGTAGAAGATGAGGACGGCATCACGGTCGCGGTGACCGAGGTCGAGCATGCGGTGGTGCAGGTGCTTGCGGTCCGGCGAGAACGGCGACTTGCCGGCGTGCATGCGGCGCAGCACCGCCAGGCCGAAATCGAGCAACGGCAGCAGCACCACCATCAGCGGCAGCAGGATCGGGATGAACGCACCGAGCAGCTGGGACCGCCCGAGACGCTCGGGGTCGAGCGCGGACGGATCCATCTGCCCGGTGAGGGAGATCGCGGAGACGGCCATCAGCAGGCCGAGCACGAGTGCGCCCGAGTCGCCCATGAACAGCTTCGCCGGACTCCAGTTCCAGGGCAGGAAACCGATGCAGGCGCCGATGAGGACGGCGGCGATGAAGGTCGAGAGGTTGAAGTAGCTCGAGGCGCCGGAGTCGCGCGTGAAGATGTAGGAGTAGGCGAAGAAGACGCCGTTGGCGATAAGACACACCCCGGCGACGAGGCCGTCGAGGCCGTCGATGAAGTTGACGGCGTTCATGACCACGACGATCGCGAACATCGTGATCGTGATGCTCAGCCAGCTCGAGAAGACGATGAGATCGCCGAACGGGAGGGAGAGGATCTGCAGCCCTCCCCCGATCGTGAGGATCCCGGCCGCAAGGAACTGCGCGCCGAGCTTGATCATCCAGTCGAGGTCCCACAGGTCGTCGACGACTCCGATCACGGCGATCAGCAGTGCGGCTCCGAGGATGGACCACATCGTCTGCGGCGGCATCCAGATGCTCTGGAAGAAGGGGTTCGCTGCCGAGATCCCCATCGCGGCGGCGATGCCGAGGAAGATCGCGACCCCGCCGAGCCGCGGAGTGGGACGCGTGTGCACATCGCGATCACGGATCTCGGGGTACAGCTTGAACCGCAGGCTCACCCGCAGGACCGCCCAGGTCAGTACGAAGGTGATCGCGGCGGTCAGGATGATCGTGAAGAGGTACTGCTTCACGAATCCCCGTCCTGTCGAGGCGCGGGCGCCGCGGAGTCCGGCTCCGGGGCGGGCTCGAGCAGATCGCCGAGCACCTCCTCCAGCTGCTCCCGGCTGATCGCCCCGTCACGCAGGATGCGCACGCGTCCGGCATCCGAATCCGCCGGCGGACGCACGAGCGAAGTGGCATCGACGATCGTCGAGGCCACACCGTCGCGGCTCATTCCGTCTGCGAGGTAGACGGCGACGCTGTCGCCGAGCATCTTCTCGGCGTCGAAGGCCGAGATCGCTGCGGCCTGACCCGTGAGGTTCGCGCTCGAGACCGCGAGCGGTCCGGTCTCGGCCAGCAGCTCCAGCGCCACGCGCCCCTCGGGCATCCGCACGGCGACGGTTCCCCGGGTCTCGCCGAGATCCCAGACGAGCGAGGGCTGAGCAGGGAGCACGATGGTCAACCCGCCGGGCCAGAAGGCGTCGACGAGGCGTTGAACCGGCTCGGGGACCGACTCCGCGAGAGCCGTCAGCGTCTCCTTGGTGCCGATGAGGACGGGCGGCGGCTGATCGCGCCCCCGTCCCTTCGCATCCAGCAGCCGCTGCACGGCAGCGGGCGAGAAGGCGTCGGCGGCCACGCCGTAGACGGTATCGGTGGGCATGACGATGAGTTCACCGCGGCCGATCGCCTGGCGTGCATGGCGCATACCGGCGAGCAGCTGCGCCTCGTCGCCGCAGTCGAAGATGGAGGACATGTCGTTCCGATTCTACGGGAGGCCGCCGAGAGAGCGGATCAGGGGCGGATGGCCGTGGTGGCGCGGTCGCGCAGGGTGAGGTCGCGGTGCGTCGCCGCGGCACGCCAGCCGTCGCGCTCGAGGATGCCGCGGATCTCGGCACCCTGGAGTTCACCGTGCTCGATCACCAGCAGCCCGCCGGGACGGAGGAGCCGCAGCGCATTGGTGCTGAGCGCGCGCACGAGATCGAGACCGTCCTCACCGCCGTACAGCGCCATCGCCGGGTCGAAGAGGCGCACCTCGGGGTCGCGCGGGATCGCCTCGTCCGGCACGTACGGCGGGTTCGAGATGACGACGCTGGCGGCACCGGCGAGTTCGGGGAAGGCATCCGCCATGTCGGCGAGCACCAGCGTGAGGTTCTCGGCATCGGCGGTGTTGCGGCTCGCCCACGCGTGCGCCTCGGGCGAGAGCTCCGCGGCGTAGATCCGCGCGTGCGGCACCTCGGTCGCCATCGCGAGTGCGATCGCCCCGCTCCCCGTACCGAGATCGATGCCGATCGGCTGCGGATCGGGTGCGTGCAGGAGCGCGTCGATCGCGTGCTGCACCACCATCTCCGTCTCGGGTCGGGGGACGAACACCCCGGGGCCCACGGCCAGTTCGAGATGCCGGAACGGCGCGGTGCCGGTGATGTGCTGCAGGGGTTCCCGCGACTCCCGGCGCGTCACGAGAGCGTCGAGCCGCTCGGCATCCGCGTCGCTCATCACGTCGCCTCGGACGACGGCCGCCTGCACCTCGCCGCGACGCAGACCCCGCACGTGACCGACCAGGAGCTCCGCGTCGACGAGTGGATCGGTCACACCGGCATCGGCGAGGCGCTGAGCGGCCGCACGGACGAGTGCGGCGAAAGACGTGTCGGGCATGATCTCCAGCGTAGAGCGCCCGCCGGGTGTCACATTGCCCTCTCCCCCGTACCCCTCCCATAGGCTGAGAGCGAAGCGACCCGCACAGGAAGGCTCCTCCATGCCCGGTATCCACTCCGACATCACGACCGCGTTCGGCAACACGCCGCTGGTCCGTCTGAACCGCGTGACCGAGGGCCTCGGCGCCACCGTCCTCGCGAAGCTCGAGTACTACAACCCCGCCTCCAGCGTGAAGGACCGCATCGGCATCGCGATGATCAACGCCGCCGAAGCATCCGGTGAACTGCAGCCGGGCGGCACGATCGTGGAGTCGACCAGCGGCAACACCGGCATCGCCCTGGCGATGGTCGGGGCAGCGCGTGGCTACAAGGTGATCCTCACCATGCCCGCGTCCATGTCGAAGGAGCGCCGTGTGCTGCTCAAGGCCTTCGGCGCAGAGATCGTCCTCACCGACCCGACCAAGGGCATGAGCGGTGCGATCGAGATCACGAAGCAGATCGTCGCCGACACCCCGGGCGCGGTTTGGGTGCGGCAGTTCGAGAACGCCGCGAACCCGCAGATCCACCGTGAGACCACTGCACAGGAGATCCTCCGCGACACGGACGGCGAGGTCGACATCTTCATCGCCGGAGTCGGCACCGGTGGCACCGTCACCGGCACCGGACAGGCGCTCAAGGCCGCCAAGCCCGGTGTGCAGGTCATCGCCGTCGAGCCCAAGGACTCCCCCATGCTCAGCGAGGGCCACCCCGGCCCGCACAAGATCCAGGGCATCGGGCCGAATTTCGTCCCCGCGATCCTCGACCGTGAGGTGATCGACGAGGTGATCCCCGTCGAGTTCGACGACGCCATCCGGGTGGCTCGGGAGCTGGCCGCCCGCGAGGGTCTCCTCGTCGGCATGTCGTGCGGCGCAGCGACATGGGCAGCCCTGCAGGTCGCTTCCCGCCCCGAGAACGCGGGGAAGAACATCGTCGTCGTCCTTCCCGACACCGGGGAGCGCTACCTGTCGACCGCGCTGTTCGCGGACCTGCGCGAGGACTGACGACCACCGCATGATCGGTCGAATGCGCGAGGACATCGCCGCTGCCCGGCTCCGCGATCCCGCGGCCCGCAGCGCCGCGGAGGTCGCACTGCTGTACCCCGGACTCCATGCCATCTGGGCGCACCGCGTCTCGCATGCGCTGTGGCGACGGCGGCTGCGTTTCCTCGCACGCGCCAACTCGCAGCTCGCCCGCTGGTTCACGGGCATCGAGATCCATCCGGGGGCCCGGATCGGCCGCCGCTTCTTCATCGACCACGGCATGGGCGTCGTGATCGGCGAGACCTCGCAGATCGGCGACGACGTGATGCTCTACCACGGGGTCACGCTCGGCGGGCGCTCGCGCTCCACCGGCAAACGCCACCCCACACTCGGCGACGGTGTCGCCGTCGGAGCCGGAGCGAAGATCCTCGGACCCGTGACGATCGGGGCGCACTCCTTCGTCGGAGCGAACGCCGTCGTCACCCGGGATGCGCCCGCGGACAGCGTGCTCGTCGGCGTCCCGGCCAAGCCGCGTCAGCGCGCGGGCGGCGAAGACACGCGCGCGCTGCTCACCGTGCCTGACTACTCGATCTGAGTCCGGTCAGCGTGTGCGACGATCTCGCTTCTCGCGCGCGTCGCCGACTCGGCGCTTGAGGAAGATCAGCGGCAGCAGCACCGTGCCCAGCGCCGTGATGAGCCAGACGATCACCGCTCCGAGCAACCAGCCGGTGACATCGACGATGCGCAGACCGCCGATGGGCAGCAGCACGACGATGATCAACGCCACCAGGGTCGAGAAGATGCCGATTCCACCGAGCAGCACCGGCGCGTAGCGGTCGGCGATCTTGCTGATCCACGGCGAGAGGATGCTCTGCAGCAGCGCGAAGATCAGAATGCACAGAACGAAGCCCCACCACTTCGACCACTCGATCTGGAATCCGTCGAGCAGGAGATCGGCGACGATCAGCCCGAGCCCCGCGGACACGATGTAGATGAGGGTGCGGAAGAGGAATGTGATCACGCGCCGAGCCTAGCGCTCCGGGGGCGTGCGGATCAGGACTCGGTGCCGACGGCGGCGAGCCGGGCCTCTTCGTCGGTCGTGATCGCCGATTCGATGATCGGTCCGAGCGCGCCGTCCATCACCTGATCGAGGTTGTACGCCTTGAATCCCGTGCGGTGATCCGCGATGCGGTTCTCGGGGAAGTTGTAGGTGCGGATCCGCTCGGACCGGTCCATGCCGCGGATCTGCGACCGTCGAGCATCGGATGCCGCCGCATCGAGCTCCTCCTGCTGCTTCGCGAGCAGCCGCGCACGGAGCACGCGCATTCCCGCCTCGCGGTTCTGCAGCTGCGACTTCTCGTTCTGCATCGAGACGACGATGCCCGTCGGGACGTGCGTGATGCGCACCGCGGAGTCGGTCGTGTTGACCGACTGCCCGCCCGGCCCCGAAGAGCGGAAGACATCGATCTTGAGATCGTTCTGGTTGATCTCGATCTCGTCGGGCTCGTCGACCTCGGGGAAGACGAGCACACCGGTGGTCGAGGTGTGGATGCGTCCCTGCGACTCGGTCGCCGGCACGCGCTGCACGCGGTGCACACCACCCTCGTACTTGAGGTGCGCCCAGACGCCCTGCGCCGGGTCGGTGGAGGAGCCCTTGATCGCGACCTGGACGTCCTTGTAGCCACCGAGATCGGACTCGTTGCGCTCGAGCAGCTCGGTCTTCCAGCCCATCGACGCCGCGTACTGCACGTACATGCGCAGCAGATCGGCCGCGAAGAGCGCGCTCTCGGCGCCGCCCTCCCCCGCCTTGATCTCCATGATCAAGTCACGGGCGTCATCCGGGTCACGCGGGATGAGGAGTCGCCGGAGCTTCTCCTGCGCGGCCTGCAGTCCGGCCTCGAGTCCGGGGACCTCCGCCGCGAAGGCCTCGTCCTCACGAGCGAGCTCGCGCGCGGCATCCAGGTCGTCGGATGCCGCGACCCACGCCTCGTACGCGGCGACGATGCGCGACAGCTCGGCATAGCGGCGGTTCACACGCTTGGCACGCGCGGCGTCGGCGTGCACCGCCGGGTCGGAGAGTTCCTCCTGGACCCGGCGGTGCTCGTCGATCAGAGCCTGGACGGACTCGAACACGGACTCTCCGCTCAGCGGATGTTGTTGTCGTGCGAACCTGCGGGCAGGGTCGGGATCGACTTCTGCATCTGCACGAGGAACTCGACGTTCGACTGCGTCTCCTTGAGCTTTCCGAGCACGACCTCGAGGGCCTGCTGGGTGTCGAGGCCGGCGAGGGCGCGACGGAGCTTCCAGGTGATCTTGACCTCGTCGGAGGAGAGCAGCATCTCTTCACGGCGGGTGCTCGACGCGTTCACGTCGACGGCCGGGAAGATGCGCTTGTCGGCGAGCGAACGCGACAGGCGCAGCTCGCTGTTGCCGGTGCCCTTGAACTCCTCGAAGATGACCTCGTCCATCTTGGAGCCGGTCTCGACGAGAGCCGTGGCGAGGATCGTGAGGGACCCGCCGTTCTCGATGTTGCGTGCGGCACCGAAGAAGCGCTTGGGCGGGTAGAGCGCCGAGGCGTCGACGCCACCGGTGAGCACGCGGCCGGAAGCCGGAGCCGCCAGGTTGTACGCGCGGCCGAGACGGGTGATCGAGTCGAGCAGCACGACCACGTCGCGACCGAGCTCGACCAGGCGCTTCGCACGCTCGATGGCGAGCTCGGCGACCGTGGTGTGGTCCTCGGCCGGACGGTCGAACGTCGAGGCGATGACCTCGCCCTTGACCGTGCGCTCCATGTCGGTGACCTCTTCGGGGCGCTCGTCGACGAGCACGACCATGAGGTGGACCTCGGGGTTGTTCTGCGCGATCGCATTGGCGATCTGCTGCAGGACGATCGTCTTACCGGCCTTCGGCGGCGCGACGATCAGGCCGCGCTGGCCCTTGCCGATCGGCGCGACCAGGTCGATGATGCGCTGCGTGAGCTTCTCGGGCGCGGTCTCGAGGCGCAGGCGCTCCTGCGGGTACAGCGGCGTGAGCTTGCCGAACTCGACGCGCGTGGCGGCATCGTCGATCGACAGCCCGTTGATCGAGTCGACCTTGACCAGGGCGTTGTACTTCTGGCGCCCCTGCTGCTCGCCCTCGCGGGGCTGCTTGATCGAGCCGACGACCGCGTCGCCCTTGCGCAGGTTGTACTTCTTGACCTGCCCGAGCGAGACGTAGACGTCGCTGGGGCCGGCGAGGTAACCGGTCGTGCGGACGAAGGCGTAGTTGTCGAGCACGTCGAGGATGCCGGCGACCGGGATCAGGACGTCGTCCTCACCGATCTCGGTGTCGAACTCGTCGGTCTGCGCGTTGCCGCGGCGCTTGTTGCGCTGACGGTTGCGGCCGTTGCCGCCCTGCTCGTCGTCGCCGGCGGGCTGCGCCTGCTGCTCCTGCGCGGCACCGGTGCCGTTCTGGCCGCGTCCGCGGTTGCGGCTGCGGTTGCGGCTGCGGCCGCGACCGCTCTGCTCGTCTCCGCCGTCGCCACCCTCACCGGCGTTGTCCGCGGCGGGAGCGTTGTCGGAGGCAGCGGAATCGGCGGCAGGGGCGTCGGCGGCCGAAGCGTCGGACTCCGCCGTCTTCTTCGGGGCGCGGCGACCGCGTCCCGTGGTCTTGGGGGCCTGCTCGGCGGAAGCATCCGCAGCGCCGGCGTCAGCGGGCTTCTCCGTCGACTTCTCGTCGGAGGCCTGGGCGGGAGCCGCCTTCTCGGCAGCCTTCTCCGCAGCGGGCGTCTCGCCCGCGGACTCCGCGGCGGGGGCCTCGGCATCCGCCTTCTTGGCGCGGCTGCGGCGCGGCGCCTTGGCCTTCGGAGCGGCCTCGGCGCTGTCGCCTGCGGCATCTGCCTTGACCGGTGCCGCGTCGGCGGCCGGCGCGGCCTCTGCCGCCTTCTCGGCCTTCGCGGCGGCGGTCGCCGTCGTCGCACGTCGCGGTGCGCGCTTGCGGGCGGGTGCCGCCTCAGCGGATGCGTCGGTGCCGGCTGCTGCCGGGGCATCGACGACCGGGGCGGCCTGGTCGTTCTGGGTCTCGGAGAAGTTCTCCACGAGTACTCCCTCTATTTCTCGGGGGTAGTGAGCGGTCCACACGCGCAACGGGTGCTGCGCGCGTTCGCACGGGCTGACGCTCGGCGCCAGCCGGCCTGGGCACTTGTGCCATGAGGTTGGACGTGCGGGTCTTGCAAGAGTTGCAATGGGGCCAGATTCACGAAGACGTTACGTGGAGCCCTCCGCTCGATCCCCCACTGTACCACCACGCACATCGACGGCGAGCAGGAGGGATTCCCACGGAGTGTCGGTCACTCGCCCGGCCAGTTCGACCGCGTCCTGACGACTTCCCGGCCCGTCGGCGAGCACCAGCACACTGGGGCCGGCACCGGAGACCACGGCGGCGAAACCGGCGGCACGCAGGGCTTGCACCAGCCGCTGCGTCTCGGGCATCGCCTCGGCGCGGTAATCCTGGTGCAGCCGATCGGCGGTCGCGTCGAGGAGGAGCTCGGGGCTCTGCGTCAGCGCCGCGATCAACAGCGCCGAACGCGACACGTTGAACACGGCATCCGCAGTGGACACCTGCGGCGGCTGCAGAGAGCGCGCCTGCGACGTCGACATCGTGTACGCCGGCACGAGCACGAGGGGCGAGACGCCCCGGTGCACGAGGAGCTTCTTGTGCTGCGCACCGCGCTCGCTCATCCAGGCGATCGTCAGGCCGCCGAAGAGTGCGGGCGCGACGTTGTCGGGGTGCCCCTCGAGCTCGGTCGCGAGTCGCAGCAGATCGGAGTCGCCGATCTCGACGTCTCCGGCGAGGAGGCCCTTCGCGATCAGGACCCCGGCGACCACGGCCGCGCCGGAGGATCCCAGGCCGCGGCCGTGCGGCACGCCGTTCTCGGCGACGATCCGCAGCCCCGGCATCGGCCGGCCGGCATCGGCGTAGACGTGCTCGACCGTGCGGACGATCAGGTTCGACGCGTCGCGCGGGATCTCCTCGGCGCCCGAACCCGACACCTCGATGTCGAGTTCACCCGCCGGGAGCTCGGTGACGACGAGGGAGTCGTAGACGCTGAGCGCGAGGCCGAGGGTGTCGAATCCCGGCCCGAGGTTCGCGCTCGTGGCGGGAACGCGGACCTCGATCGTGCGCCCTTCCGCCACCGTCACTCGCCTTCCACGCGCAGCACCGACACGACGCGCTCGACGACCGAGCTGTCGGCGAGTGCCGCGACCGCGGCGCTGAGCGACTGCTCGGCTGCCCGGTGCGTGCCGATGATGAGTCGCGCGGTGGGCTCCTCGTCGCCCTCGACCGTCTGGACGATCGTGGCGACCGAGACGCCCCCGTCGCTCAGGATGCCGGCGACCGTGGCGAGCACACCCGGAGCGTCCGCGACCTCGAGGGTGACCTGGTATCGGGTCGTGACGTGCCCGATGGGCACGACCGGCAGGTTCGCCCGCGTCGACTCGCCGACGCCCACGCCGCCGGCGATGTGGCGGCGAGCGGCGGAGACGACGTCACCGAGCACGGCCGACGCGGTCTGCACTCCACCGGCGCCCGCGCCGTAGAACATCAGGGAACCGGCGGCCTCGGCCTCGACGAACACCGCGTTGTTGGCGCCGTGCACCGACGCCAGCGGGTGCGAGTGCGGTACCAGTGCCGGGTACACGCGCACCGAGATCGATTCGGTTCCGTCGACGTCGAGGCGCTCGCACACGGCGAGGAGCTTGATCACGAAGCCCGCGGCACGGGCCTCCTCGATCATCGAGGCGGTGACGGTGGTGATGCCCTCGCGGTAGACCGCGTCGAGCGGCACGGCGGTGTGGAAAGCCAGGCTCGCGAGGATCGCGGCCTTCTGCGCCGCGTCGTAGCCTTCGACGTCGGCCGTGGGGTCGGCCTCCGCGTATCCGAGACGCTGCGCGTCGGCGAGCACGTCGGCGAAGTCGGCGCCCTCGGTGTCCATGCGGTCGAGGATGTAGTTCGTCGTGCCGTTCACGATGCCCATGATGCGCACGATGCGGTCGCCGGCGAGTGAATCGCGCAGCGGGCGGATGATCGGGATGGCGCCGGCCGCAGCGGCCTCGTAGTGCACCGAGGCACCGACGCGGTCGGCGGCTTCGAAGAGCTCCGGGCCGTGCGTGGCGAGGAGTGCCTTGTTGGCCGTGACCACATCGGCGCCGGAGCCGATCGCCTGCAGGATGCTCGTGCGTGCGGGCTCGATGCCGCCCATGAGCTCGATCACGATGTCGGATCCGAGGATCAACGACTCGGCATCCGTGGTGAAGAGCTCGCGCGGAAGGTCGACGTCGCGCGGTGCATCGACGTCGCGCACGGCGATGCCGGCGAGCTCCAGCGAGGCGCCCGCGCGGTCGGCGAGCTCGTCGCCGTGGCGCAGCAGGAGGTCGGCGACCTGGGATCCGACCGCTCCGGCGCCGAGAAGCGCCACTCGAAGTCGTCGGTACTCAGCCATTGTTGCTCCTTCGGAAGTGGGTCATTTCTCTCCCTCGGGGGCGTTCGCCCCGTCGATGCCCGCGTCACGGGAGAGGAGATCGTCGATGGTCTCACCGCGGACGATGACCCTCGAGCGACCGTCGCGCACGGCGACGACCGGCGGACGCGGAACATGGTTGTAGTTGCTCGACAGCGAGACGCAGTACGCGCCCGTCGTCGGCACGGCGAGCAGGTCGCCCGGTACCAGATCGGAGGGCAGGTACTCGTGATCGACGACGATGTCGCCGGATTCGCAGTGCTTGCCGACCACGCGACTCAGCTGCGGGGCGCCGATCCCCACGCGCGAGGCGATGCGCGCGGAGTACTGCGCCCCGTAGAGCGCCGGGCGAGCGTTGTCGCTCATCCCGCCGTCGACGCTGATGTAGCGCCGGACGGCACCCGAGTCGATGGTGACGTCCTTGGTCGTGCCGACCTCGTAGAGCGTGACGCCCGCCGTTCCGACGATCGCGCGACCGGGCTCGAACGAGAGCGCGGGCACGGCGATGCCGCGCGCGGCGCAGCCCTCGGCGACGGCGGACACGATCTCACCGGCGAGGACGTCGATCGGAGTGGGGTCGTCGCTGCGGACGTAGGCGATGCCGAAGCCGCCGCCCAGGTTCATCTGCGGGACCGCGCCGCCCTCGAGCAGCGCCGCGTGCAGCTCGAGCACGCGCGAGGCGGACTCGCGGAACCCGGCGACGCCGAAGATCTGCGACCCGATGTGGCAGTGCAGACCCACGAAGTCGAGCCCGGGGATCTCTCGGATGCGAGCAACGGCGACCTCGGCATCCTCGAGCGGGAATCCGAACTTCTGGTCTTCGTGCGCGGTGGCGAGGAAGTCGTGGGTCTCGGCGTGCACGCCGCTGATCACGCGCACGAGCACACGCTGCACCGCGTCCACGCGGGCGGTGATCGCCGCGAGTCGCTCGATCTCGATCGCGCTGTCGACGATGATGCTGCCCACACCGACCTCGACCGCTCGTTCGAGCTCGCGCGTCGACTTGTTGTTGCCGTGGAAGCCGATGGATGCCGGGGCGACTCCCGCGGCCAGCGCGACCTCGAGCTCTCCCCCGGTGCACACGTCGACGCGGAGTCCCTCGTCGACCACCCAGCGCGCGACGGTGGCGCTGAGGAACGCCTTGCCGGCGTAGTACACCTGCGCGACCGTGCCGTGCTCCGACGCCGCCTGGTCGAAGGCCCGGCGGAACTCCCGTGCGCGCTGACGTACCTCGTCCTCGTCGAGCACCAGAAGGGGGGTGCCGTAGGTGCGGGCGAGGGTCGCGGCATCCACCCCGGCGAGGGTCAGGACGCCGTCGGCGTCTCGGGCGGCGCGCGAGGGCCAGACACCGGCCGCGAGATCATTCGCGTCATCGGGAACGGCGAGCCACTCGGGCGCGAGCGAATCGGCAGCGGGAAGCAAGGAACACCAATCGTGGAGCGGGACTCGGGCGGGAAGCGCACGACGAGACTGACCCCGATTCTAGGGCACGGCGCATGCCGCCCTAGCCATGGTGACGCCCGTCCCGCAACCCCTGTGACGGCGGCCGGCGCTCACTCGTAGGGTGAGAACGTGGAAGCCCCGTCGACGTCCGAAGCCCCTGCCCGCCCCGGGCCGATCCCGCGTGCCATCGCAGCCGTCACGCGCTGGGCGCTCCAGCGCAAGCCCGTGCGGGCCTTCCTTCTCTACAGCGAGCGCCGCGGCCCGATGCTCGCCGACAGCGTCACCTACCGCGCCCTGTTCAGCGTGTTCGCCGGCGTGCTCCTGGGATTCTCCATCGCCGCACTGTGGCTCGCCGGGAACCCGCAGGCCTGGAACGCGATCATCGACGCCGTGCAATCCGTCGTGCCCGGCCTGATCGGCGAGGACGGAGTCATCGATCCGGCCGATCTCCGCGAACCGATCTCGTTCTCGCTGGCGGGTGCGGTGTCGGCGATCGCCCTGATCGGCGCCGCCCTGGGTGCCGTGGGGTCGCTCCGCACCGCCGTTCGTGTGATCTCGGGCACCGCGCAGAGCGACGTCCTGTTCATCTGGGTGATCCTGCGCAACCTCTCCCTGGCGATCGGCATCGGGGCGGCGTTCATCGCGGCGGCATTCCTCTCCATCGTCGGACGGATCGGCGTCGGTTGGGTGAGCGATCTGCTCGGGATCCCCACCGACTCCGCGCTGGCGACCTGGGGCGTGCGGATCCTCTCGCTGGCGATCGTCTTCGCATTGAACACCGCTCTGCTCATCGCCGTGTTCCTCGTGCTCTCCGGGGTCCGCCCGTCGGCGCGGTCCCTCTGGAGCGGTGCCCTTCTCGGCGCCGTCGGCCTCCTGGTGCTCCAGGAGCTCTCCTCGCTCTTCGTCGGCGGCGCGACCAGCAATCCTCTGCTGGCCTCGTTCGCGTCGCTGCTCGCCCTCCTGATCTGGCTCAACCTGTCGGCGCAGGTCATGCTCATCTCGTGCGCCTACATCGTCACGGGCGAGGAGGAGCGGCAGGACCGGGTGCGCGCTCGTTTCGGCGCGACCACTTTCCCGCAGCGTCGTGTGCAGCGGGCCGAGATCGATGTGAAGATCGCGACCGACGAACTGCGCGCCGCTCAGGAAGCCGCCCGCGACGCCTGACTCACCCGGCCGGGCAGGTGCCCTTCTCGAGCAGGCTCTCGTCGGTGACGATGGCTCCGTCGACGTCGATGTCGATCACGGCCACGGATCCGTCGATCTCCAGCCCGGTGAGCGTGAGGCCAGCCGGGAGCTGATCGGCGATGCAGATCCGCTGCGGCTGGGTGAGATCCGCGCCGATGGACCCCAGGTTCGATCCGACCTGCGAGGCGTCGATCTCGATCCCGCCGACGCTCAACGACACCGGCGTCAGTTCGAGGTCGCCCTCGAGCGCTCCGGGCGTGAGGGTGAGCGAGATCGGGACGGCGAGGCCCAGAACGGTGATCGACCCGCTGACGGTGGCGTTCGGTTCGTCGAGGGCGACCGTGTCGACCGGCAGGTCGGTGGTCGCCAGCAGGGAGGTGAACTGATCCTCGTCGATGCGGATCGTGCCCGATGCGCCCGCGAGATCGCCGCCGCGCAGCGGCACCCCCGTCGCGGTCACGTCGACCGCACCGGTGATCCCCTCGAGGGTGACCGCGTCGGTCGACAGGTGCAGGCTGTCGAGACGTCCGCCGATCAGCTGCGGCAGCAGGATGCCCTCGGCGTCGACGTCGAGCTGCTGATCGGCGGGGAGGTCGAGCTGGTCGATGACGAGCGAGCGCACGACTCCCGGAAGGATCGCCCGCGCGACGAACTCCGCCGCGACCACGAGTCCCGCGAGCACGACGACGACGATGAGCACCACCCACGGCCAGCGTCGGCGACGACGCTGCGGAGCGCTCGCGACGCCGTCGTCGGTCCCGGTCCCGGCGCCCGGGAGGACGAGCGTCGGATGCTCGGCATCCGGCTCCGGGTACGGCAGCGTGCGGTTGTCTTCGCTCATGGGGTCATCCTGCCCTACCTCGGTGGTGCGGACGGGGGGTTACATGCGCTCCGGTGCGGAGACGCCCAGGAGGTCGAGCCCGTTGCGGAAGACCTGTCCGGCGGCGTCGTTGAGCCACAGACGCGTGCGGTGCACGCTCTCGATCGGGTCGTCGCCCTGCGGGATCACGCGGCAGTTGTCGTACCAGCGGTGGTAGAGGCCCGCGAGCTCCTCGAGGTAGCGGGCGACGCGGTGCGGCTCGCGCACCTCGGCGGCGAACGCCACGATGCGCGGGAACTCCTGGAGCGCGCCGAGCAGCGCCGCCTCGGACTCGTGCGTCAGCGTCTCGGGGGCGAACTCGGAGCGGTCGACGCCCGAGTCGTTCGCGTTGCGGCTGACGTTGTGCGTGCGGGCGTGCGCGTACTGCACGTAGAAGACGGGGTTGTCGTTCGTGCGCTTCTGCAGCAGTTCGGGGTCGAGATCGAGCGGTGAGTCCGCGGGCGAGCGCTCGAGCGAATACCGCAGGGCGTCGGCGCCGAGCCACTCGAGCAGGTCGTCCATCTCGATGATGTTGCCGGCGCGCTTGCTGAGGCGGGCGCCGTTGATCGACACCATCTGCCCGATGAGCACCTGGACGTTGCGCTCCGGATCCTCGCCCGCCGCACCGGCGACCGCCTTGAGGCGGTGCACGTACCCGTGGTGGTCGGCGCCGAGGAGGTAGATCTTGTTCTCGAATCCGCGGTCGCCCTTGTTGAGGTAGTAGGCGGCATCCGCGGCGAAGTAGGTGTACTCGCCGTTCGAGCGGCGGATCACCCGATCCTTGTCGTCGCCGAAGTCGGTGGTGCGCACCCAGACGGCGCCGTCCTCGTCGAAGACGTGGCCCTGCTCGCGCAGGCGCTCGACCGCCTGGTCGATCAGGCTCGTGCCCGACGCGTCCTTGGCGTGCAGGGTGCGCTCCGAGAACCACACGTCGAACGGCACGTTGAAGCGGTCGAGCGAGCTCTTGATCTCGGCGAGCTGGTACTCGTATCCGAGGTCGCCGGCGACCGCGAGCTGCTCCTCGTCGGAGAGGTCGAGCAGATCCGGGCGCGCCTCGAGGATGCGACCTGCGAGCGCCGTGATGTACTCCCCCGGGTATCCGCCCTCGGGGGTCGGCTCGCCCTTCGCGGCGGCGACCAGCGACGATGCGAAGCGGTCCATCTGCGCGCCGGCGTCGTTGATGTAGTACTCCCGCACGGCGTGCGCGCCGCTGGCGAGGAGCAGGCGGACGATCGCGTCACCGAGCGCCGCCCAGCGCGTGTGGGCGATGTGCAGCGGTCCGGTCGGGTTCGCCGAGACGAACTCGACGTTCACGCTCACGCCCTGCTGCGAGGTGTTCGTGCCGTAGGCGACGCCCGCGTCGACGATCGTCTTCGCCAGCGCGCCCGCTGCAGCGGCCTCGAGACGGATGTTGATGAATCCGGGGCCCGCGACCTCGGCGGTGGCGATGCCGTCGACCGAGACCAGACCGTCGGCGATCTGCTGCGCGAGCTCGCGCGGGTTCGTGCCGAACGGCTTGGCGAGGCGCATCGCGATGTTCGAGGCCCAGTCGCCGTGGTCGCGGTTGCGCGGGCGCTCCAGGACGATGTCGGATGCCGAGAGCCCGAGGGGCTCGCCGGGGCGTCGCTCGTCCGCGATCGGAGCGAGGACTGCGAGGAGGGCTTCGGCGAGCGTTTCAGGATTCATAGACCACCAAGTTTACGGCTCGGGACGGTGTCGAATTTGCGCAGACCGATCTGTGACTTACCCTCATGCCATGACCGTCGCTCCCGCCCGCCGCCGACTGCGTTTCGCCGGCGTCGCCGCCGTGCTCGCCGTCGCCGTCGTCGCGGGCGTCCTCGGCGTCTGGCGCCCCTGGGCACCGTTCCCCTCGACCGCCCCCGTCGGCGCCGCGGAAGGCGAGCCCGCCGCCGCGATCGCACCGGCTCCGCTCGTCCTGCCGGAGCACCCGACCGTGCTCGTCTTCGGCGACTCCTGGACGTACGGCTCGGCCGCCACCGTCCCGACCGAGGGATACGCGTATCTCCTCGCCGATCTGCTCGACGGCGAGACGATCGTGAAGGGTGTGCGCGGCAGCGGTTATCTCAAGCCCGGACTCGACGGCCCCGCCTTCGGCGAGCGCATCGGGGCGCTCGATCCCGCACTGTCTCCCGACCTCGTGATCCTGCAGGGCTCGATCAACGACCGCGAGCAGGGCGAGGCCGGATACCGCGAGGCCGTGAACGCGGCCTGGAATGCGATGGCGGCGAAGTACCCCGAGGCGACGATCGTCATCCTCGGACCCGCCCCGCACGAGCTCCCCGTCGGTGCCGGCACCGCACGCATCGACGCCGACCTCGCGGATCTCGCCGCCGCCCGCGGCTGGTGGTACGTCTCCCCCGTCGCCGAGGACTGGATCACCGATCAGAACTACCTCGAGGTCATCGACGTCGAGGTGGGGCGCAAGCATCCGTCCTCCGCCGGGCACCGCTACCTCGCCGAACGCGTCGTCGCCGCGCTCGATGCGCTCAGCGGCGCGCCGGTCACGATCGCCGGCGAGTCGGAGACCACCCCCGAGCAGTGATATCGTCGTTCGGTACGCCTCCGTAGCTCAGTGGATAGAGCGCCGGTTTCCGGTACCGTAGGTCGCAGGTTCGACTCCTGTCGGGGGCACGTATACGCGAAGAAGGACCGTCCGTGAGGGCGGTCCTTCTTCGCGTTTCCGGGTGATGCGATCAGCGGGGCACGGATGCCGTCCGCCGGGCGGCCCGCACCCCGTTGAGGATGACGACGACTTCGGCGATCTCGTGCACGAGCACGACGCCGGCGAGGCCGAGCACTCCGAACAGGGCCAACGGGAACAGCACCACGATGATCGCCAGGGCGAGGCCGATGTTGACGGTCATGATTCGGCGCCCGCGGCGCGCGTGGGCGAGGGCTGCGGGTAGGAGGCGGAGGTCGTGGCCGGTGAACGCGATGTCGGCGGATTCGACGGCCGCCGCCGAACCGCCCGCTCCCATCGCTATGCCGACGGTCGCGGTCGCGAGCGCCGGAGCGTCGTTGATGCCGTCACCGACCATCGCCGTCGGCCCCTCGGCGAGGAGGGCGGTGATGGCGGCCGCCTTGTCCGCGGGGAGCTGCTCCGCACGGACGTCGCTCACTCCCGCGCGGGCGGCGAGCGCGCGGGCGGTGCGCTCGTTGTCGCCCGTGAGCATGATGGCGCGAACGCCCTGCTCCTCGAGCAACGAGATGGTCCCCGCCGCCTCGGGGCGCAGCTCATCGCGTACACCGACGACCCCCGCGATCCGTGCATCGACCTCGACCGCGACCACGGTCATCCCGTCGTCCGCCATCTCTTCGGCGGCGCCCCCGAGGTCGCCCAGTTCGGGGAGCCACCGCACACTTCCGACGCGGACGCGAGTGGCCCCGACCCGACCCGCCACACCGTGGCCCGCATCCTCGACGACCTCGGTCGCCGCGGGAGCGTCCGCCGCCGCGCGTGCGATCGCGGCCGCGAGCGGGTGTGTGCTCGTCCTCTCGAGCGCGGCGGCGAGTGCGAGGATCTCCTCGCGCGTGCGGCCGGGGGCCGCGGCGACGGCGACCACCTCGGGCTCGTTGCGGGTGAGCGTGCCGGTCTTGTCGAATGCGATCGTGCGGATGGTTCCGAACCGCTCGAACGCCTCGCCCGAGGTGATGACGACGCCGAACTTCGATGCCGAGCCGATGGCGCTGATGACGGTCACGGGAACGGCGATGGCGAGAGCACAGGGGGATGCGGCCACGAGAACGACGAGGGCGCGCTCGACCCACAGACCGGGGTCCCCGACCACGAACCCGAACCCGACGATCAGCGCGGCGACGATGAGCACCACCGGCACGAGCGGGCGGGCGATCCGGTCGGCCAGGCGCGCACGCTCGCCTTTGCGGGCGTGCGCCTGCTCGACGAGCTCGACGATCCGGGTGAGGGAGTTGTCCCGTCCGTCGGCCGTCGCCTCGATGCGGAGCGTCGCCGATCCGTTCACCGAGCCCGCCGGCACCGCCTCCCCCGGACCGACCGCGACCGGGATCGACTCGCCCGTCACGGCGGACGTGTCGATGCTCGAGCGTCCTTCCACGACCACGCCATCGGTCGCGATCCGCTCCCCCGCCCCGACGAGGAGGACGTCGAGCTCTCGCACCTCCGTGGCGGGAATGCTCGTGTCGCCGCTCAGCCTCGACACGCGCACCGTCTCGGGGATGAGCGAGAGAAGAGCGCGGAGGCCCTCCTTCGCTCGGTCCATCGCGCGATCCTCCAGCGCCTCGGCGAGGGAGAACAGGAAAGCCAATGCCGCTGCCTCTCCCACGTGACCGAGAGCCACCGCTCCGATCGCCGCGATGGTCATCAGCAGCCCGACGCCGAGGCGCCCCCGCGCCAGGCGGCGAAGCGCTCCGGGCACGAAGGTGTACGCGCCGGCGAGGAGGGCGACCCCCTGCAGCACGAGGGCCGGGATGAGGAACCCGCTCCACTCGAGCACGTAGCCGACGAGCATCATCACGCCGGCGATGACGGACGGCAGCAGCGCGCTATCACGCCAGAGCGACGGACGCACCTCATGCTCGGCATCCGTGTGCCCGACCGCCCCTGCCGCTGCGATCACCGGACCGCAGCACGCATCACAGTTCGACATCGGCGGGTGAACAGCACAGCGGCACGTCGCAGTTCTCGTCGGTGCACGGTTCGCCGTCGTCTACCGCGAGCACGGTGTTCACCAGAAGGGTGATCGCCTTCGTCACGTGGGGGTCGGCGATCTCATAGCGGGTCTGCCGCCCCTCCGGCGTCGCGACCACGATCCCGCATCCCCGCAGGCACGACAGGTGATTCGAGACGCTCGTGCGCGAGAGGGCGAGCGTCTCCGAGAGGCGCGCAGGGTACGCGGGGCCGTCGAGAAGCTGCAGGAGGATCCGCGAACGCGTGGGATCGGCCATGGCGCGGCCGAGACGGTTCATCACATCGATCCGGGAGGCAATGGTCAGCATGCGGTGACTATACAGCGAATGATGAATAGTCGACGATCGGCGAGGCGTCGCTCCATCCCGGACTCCGCCTCTGGACACGCCCCCGCG
Organism: Microbacterium sp. USHLN272; assembly: GCF_037149655.1. Classification (NCBI taxonomy): domain Bacteria; kingdom Bacillati; phylum Actinomycetota; class Actinomycetes; order Micrococcales; family Microbacteriaceae; genus Microbacterium; species Microbacterium sp. USHLN272. The sequence goes on from NZ_JBBCRA010000001.1 coordinate 827,610, forward strand.
ACGAGCGCATGCTGATTCCATGACCGCTTTCCAGATCACGCATCCGTTCAGCGGGTTCAGCGTCGACTCGATCGACGCGGCCCGCGCCTTCTACGGCGACACCCTCGGCCTGGACGTCACGACCAACGCGATGGGGTTCCTCGACATCCGGCTGCCCGACGGAGGGTCGATCCTCGTGTACGCCAAACCCGATCACACACCGGCCAGCTTCACGATCCTCAATTTCCCCGTCGACGACGTCGAGGCCGCGGTCGACGATCTGAACGCCCGGGGCGTGGTCACGAAGATCTACGACGACGAGATGGGCACCGACGCCAAGGGGATCATGCGCGGCGGACCCGATCGCGGGCCGGACATCGCCTGGTTCAGAGATCCGGCTGGCAACGTGCTCTCGGTACTCTCGGCATCCTGATCCACCGGAGCAGACCCACTGAACCGCGTCGTCAGACCACGTCGGCGAGCGCGGCGAGCGGGATCGCGATCCACGCGGGGCGGTTGCGCTTCTCGTAGACGGCCTCGTACACGGCCTTGTCGGCGACGTATGCGTCGAGCAGCGTGCGGTTGTCGGCGAGGATCTGCTCCTCCTCCCCCGGCGCCGCGGCATCCGCCCCGACCGACTCGGTACGGCAGAGCGCGCCGACGTAGGCGTCGAGGAAATGCCCCCGCGCCCGACGCGCCCACTCACGAGCGAGATCGGCGCGCAGATCGTCTTCGGCATCCGGATCGGCCCCCTCCTCCGTCGCCTGAGTGAGGGCCACCGTGCCGGGCACGTAGTCGAAGGAGCGCAGCATCCCGGCGACATCGCGCCAGGGTGAATCGGGGAGCGAGCGCTCCGCGAACGGGCGCCCCGGCTCGCCCTCGAAGTCGACGATGCGCCACCCGTGCGCGGTGCGGAGGGTCTGCCCCAGGTGAAGGTCGCCGTGCACGCGCTGCACGTCGAGCCGGCCGAGCGCGGCCACCGTCGCGTACATCGCCCGAAGGCGCTCGGCGTACGGTGCGAGTTCCGGCACGACACCGAGTGCATGGTCGAGGCGATCCTCCAACGCACGCGCCAGGGCCTGCGCGGCGGCCGCATCACGCGTCTCCGAGGGGAACCGTCCGCGCAACGCCGCGTGCACCTCGGCGACCGCAGTTCCGAGGCGCGCGGCCTCGCCGGCGAAGTCCGCCCCCGACTCCTCGACGCTCTGCGACGGGTTGGCGAGCAGGGATCGCACGCTCCCGGTCGCCAGTTCGAAACCGTCGGAAGCGGTGCGCAGGAACTCCTGCATCATCGCCAGCTGCACGGTCTCGCCGTCGACATCGGCCTCGACCCAGCCGTAGAGCGCGGCGACGTGCTCCGAGTGCTGCCGGGTGAGTTCCCGATGGATCTCGATGTCGGGATTCGCGCCCGGGGTCACCTTGCGGAACACCTTCATGATCGCGACGTCGTCGAAGCGGATCGACGAGTTGGACTGCTCGCCGCTCAGCGGGGATGCCCGCAGCCCCGGGTCGAGCGGATCGGTTCCCGGCACGCGATGGAAACGGAGTCCTCCCCGGTCGAACGTCGCGCTGTGCTCCGCCGCCACGAGCCCGTCGAGCCAGAGCGCCATGGCGTAACGATCGTGCACGGCGTCGTAGACGTGCCGGATGCGCCCCTCGTCCTCCGCCGCCCCGATGAACGCGTGGGCGATCGCCTCCTGCGGCTCGTCGTAGATCGACAGGGGTACCTGATAGGTCTCGTGACCCGCCTCGCCGTCGGAGTAGTCGACGGTCACGAGGAAGACCGCCACCCGCACGCCCTGATCCGGGCCCTCGAGGTCAGCGATCCGCCGAACCCGCGAGACGCGGAACGGTCGGCTCTTGCCGGCGAACCAGCGGGTGCGTACGAGATAGTCCTCCAGGACTCCCGGAGCGACGACGTTCACAGCATCCCCCGTTCATCCGCATCGTCGGCGGGTTCCTGCAGCTGGAACCAGAAGAACCCGTGTCCGCCGAGCGTCAGCAGATACGGCAGCTCGCCGACGCGGGGGAAGGGCACGCCGCCGACCAGCTCGACCGGCACCATCCCCTCGAAGCGACGGAGGTCGAGTTCGACCGGCTGCGGGAACTGCGACAGGTTGTTGACGCAGAGGATGACGTCGACGGTGCCGTCGTCATTGGTGTGCTCGCGCGTGTACGACAGCACGGCGGGGTTCGATCCCCCGAGGTCGTTGAAGCTGCCGAGCCCGAAGGCCGGGTGCTTCTTGCGGGCGTGGATCATCAGCCGCGTCCAGTGCAGCAGCGATGACCGGTCCTCCTGCTGAGCTTCGACGTTCACCGCGAGGTACCCGTACACGGGATCCTGCACGATCGGACGGGAGAGCCGTCCGGGGTTGGCGGTCGAGAAGCCCGCGTTGCGATCCGAGGTCCACTGCATCGGAGTGCGCACGCCGTCGCGATCGCCGAGCCAGATGTTGTCCCCCATCCCGATCTCGTCGCCGTAGTACAGCACCGGCGATCCGGGCAGCGACAGCAGGAGTCCCGTGAACAGCTCGATGCGATCGATGTCGTTGTCGAGGAGCGGCGCGAGGCGACGGCGGATGCCGATGTTGGCCTTCATCCGGGGATCCTGCGCGTATTCGCTCCACATGTAGTCGCGGTCCTCGTCGGTCACCATTTCGAGCGTGAGCTCGTCGTGGTTGCGGAGGAAGATCCCCCACTGGCATCCGGAGGGGATCGAGGGCGTCTCGGCGAGGATCTCGCTGATCGGGTACCGGGACTCCCGTCGGACCGCCATGAAGATCCGCGGCATCACCGGGAAGTGGAAGCACATGTGGCACTCGTCGCCGCCGACCTCGGGGTCGCCGAAGTAGTCGACGACGTCGGCCGGCCACTGGTTCGCCTCGGCGAGCAGCACCCGACCGGGGTACTCGTCGTCGACGATCCGCCGCACCTTCTTGAGGAAGTCATGGGTCTCGGGCAGGTTCTCGCCGTTGGTGCCCGGGCGCTCGTAGAGATACGGGACGGCGTCGAGGCGGAATCCGTCCAGCCCCATGTCGAGCCAGAACCGCATGGCGTCGATCATCGCCTCGTGCACCTTCGGATTGTCGAAGTTGAGGTCGGGCTGGTGGGAGAAGAAGCGGTGCCAGAAGTACTGCTGGCGCACCGGGTCCCAGGTCCAGTTGCTGGGTTCGGTGTCGACGAAGATGATCCGCGCGTCCTCGTAGAGATCGTCGGTGTCGCTCCACACGTAGAAGTCTCCGAAGGGCCCGTCGGGATCGTTCCGGCTCGCCTGGAACCACGGATGCTCGTCACTGGTGTGGTTCATGACGAAGTCGATGATCACCCGCATGTCGCGCGCATGGGCGGCGTCGAGGAACTCTTGGAAGTCAGCCGTGGTGCCGAGGTCGGATTGGATGCCCGTGTAGTCGGCGACGTCGTACCCGCCGTCTCTCAGCGGGGAGGGGAAGAACGGCGGGATCCAGAGGCAGTCCACCCCGAGCCACTGCAGGTAGTCGAGCTTGTCGATCAGTCCGCGGAAGTCACCCGACCCGTCGCCGTCGCCGTCCTTGAACGAGCGGACGAGGACCTCGTAGAACACCGCGGTCTTGAACCACTCGGGCGCGGGACTGCCCGGGGTGTCGGGGAACGGCTCCTGGGTGAGGATGGGGATGGATGCCGTGGGCGGTGCCGATTCTGCAGCAGAGCTCATGCGGTTCTCCCAGTGCGGACCATGCGCCCAACCTGTCACATGAGCGGGCCCACGCGTCACCCCTTGCGCCCGCGGACGGGAAAGGTGTAACCGGGGACTGTCGGTACCCCTGCCTATCGTGGATCCATGCCGACACCGCGTACTCTTCCGGGGCCGTGCCACCTCTGCGGCAGCGTCTCCGGGACCCGCACCGGCGGTGCGTGGGAGTGCGCAACGTGCGGATGGCGCTACGGCGATGTGCCCGACGCCGACCTGCCGCGTCCTCGCATCGACGTCGTGTACTACCTCCGGTACGACCGACGGGTGAAGATCGGCACGAGCATGCGCCCGCGGCAGCGGCTCGCGAGCATCCGCCATGATGAACTCCTCGCATTCGAGCGCGGCGGCCGCACGGTGGAGCGGCGACGGCATCTCGAATTCGCCGAAGCGCGCGAGGGGGGCGAGTGGTTCACGCTGACGGCGCCGTTGCGCGCGCATATCGCCGGGCTGTCGTCCGGCGGTTCTCCCTGGGAGCTCTACGCCCGCTGGCTGAGCGAGGCGCTGCGCCCGTGACCGCACTGCGAGCATTCACCACGGCATCGCCGAAGGCGGAGCAGCTCGGCTGACGCGTGGGTTCAGCGGGCGAGAGCCTTCGCCTTCAACGACTCGTACTCCCCCGGAGTGATCGCCCCGGAGTCGAGCAGCGTCTTCGCCTTGGCGATGTCGTCGGCGGGCGATGCCGTTCCCGCGGTCTCTCGGATGTAGGCGGTCTGCGCCTCACGCAGCTGCCCGATCTGCTCGGCCCGACGTTCGGCCATGCCCTGTCCTCGGACGATCAAGTACACGAGCGCGGTGAGGAACGGCAGGAAGACCAGGAAGATGATCCAGACCGCTTTGAGCCACCCGTTGAGGGAGTGATCGCGGAAAATGTCGCCGATGATCGTGAAAACGACCATCAGGTACGAGATGAAGACGAAGGACCAGAAGAACCAGCCGATGAGATCCCAGATGTTCATAGTGCTTCCTTTGTTCAGGACACGAACGTGCCAGGACCGAAGCTAGTGAGCGAGCCGCCCGTCGGCGTCACCCTGCTCGGGTGACTCGTCGGGGTGATCAGCCGGATGTTCCGGCTCGCGTTCCTCGACCGGATTCACCGAGATCACCTCGATGTGGAGGTCATCGAACGCCCCCAGGAGCGCCAGCAGTCGCGGCTGGTCGACCACCGGTCCGATGATGCTCGCGACCCCGCCCTCCCGGTTCACGACGACGAACCCGTCGAGTGCCTCCGCGATGTCCGGGCTCAGCCGGCCGCGGACGATCACCTCGAACGTCTGAACCATTCCGGCCTCGCTACCTCGCCGACATCGCGGCGTCTCTCCGACGGGGGTCCCCCTCATGATCGGCGTGCGTCGAGCATCCGTCCTCACCCCCTCTGGATGATCTCGTCGCGTACTGGGATACTGGCCGGGATCGCGATGACCGTCCTCCCCCTTGTGCCGGTTCACGCCGTCGACCGCCCGCGTCTGCGCGGCCGGCTCGACGCGGCCCTCAGCGCGCCGGTGAGCACTCTCGTGGCCCCGGTGGGATCGGGTAAGACCGTGCTGCTGTCGCAGTGGGCGATGTCCCGCCCGGACGTGAGATTCATCTGGCTCGAACTGCACGCATCCGACAACGACCCCCAGCACTTCATCGATCGTCTGCTCGACGGATTCCGGGGGCACACCGATGCGCCTCACGACCTGGGCACTCCGCACGCCCTGAGCGACAGGACGATCGGTCGACCCGCACTCGACGCGCTGTCGGCCGTCTTCCGCGAGCATGCGGGCACTGCCGTCGTGATCGATGACGCGCATGCGATCACGAACTCGGCACTCCTCGCCGATCTCTGGTGGCTGGCCGACCATCTGCCCCCTCAGAGCCATATCGTGCTCTCGTCGCGGGTGGACCTCGGCTTCGCCTGGAGTCGGCACCGGCTACGCCACTCGCTCATCGAACTCCGGCAGGCCGACCTCGCACTGGACGCGGCGAGCGCGGGCACGTTGCTCGAGCGCATCGTGGGAACGCGCGTGAGCGAAGCGACCCTCTCGGCCGTCATGGACAGGACAGAGGGATGGGCAGCCGGAGTGCAGCTGACCGCCTTGGGCCTGCGCGACCAAGCCGACCCGGAACGGTTCGCCCGTAACCTCCGCGGAACGGATCGCCTCATCTCCGACTACCTCGGCGAACAGGCGCTGGCCCAGCAACCTCCCGATCGTCGGGACCTCCTGCTGCGGTTGTCCGTCTTCGATCGAATGTCGGCCGACCTCATCGAGGCCGTGCTGCACATCGACGATGCCGCCGAACTGTTCGAGGAACTGCAGCACGACTCGATGTTCCTCATCGCACTCGACGATCAACAGGAGTGGTTCCGATTCCATCGCCTGTTCCGCGATCTCCTGCACTACAGATTTCGTGCACGACACGGCGCCGACGAGAGCCGACTGCTGATCGCGGCCGCGGATTGGCACCTGCGTGACGGAGACCTCGACTCCGCCATGGACTATCTCCTGCGCGCTCATGAATGGGATCGCGCACTCGACCTGATCCTCGCCAGCGGCCGCGACGTGTTCGAACGGAGCCGCACGCTCTCTGTGAGCAGGTGGTTGGACGCCGTTCCTGCCGAAAAGCGTGCGACGCGACCGGATGCCGAGATCCTGCGGGGAATCGTGCTGGGCATGAGCGGTGACGCGGTACGGGGAGAGGACGTGCTCCGCGGTCAGGCCACACGTGATGACCTCACGTCAGCCCAATCGGCCGTGGTCAACGCCTATATCGCCGCGCGTGTGCAGTTCCGCTCCGAGCCCGAGATCGCCCTGCGCGCAGCGAAGACCTCGCTCGAACACCTCACACGAGATCCGTCATTGCATCCGCCCGATCTCCTCGGGCTGACGCATCCGTCGTTCCTGCACACTCTCGCGCGGACGTCCGGCGGCCGAGCCCATTTCCTCGCCGGCGACTTCGTGCGAGCGCGCCGCTGGTTCGACGATGCGCTCGCGGGCCCGGCATCGTCGTACTCGCCCTACCGCGTTCATCTCCTCGGGTCGATCGCACTGCTCGACGCTTGGTGCGGCCGCATCACCGCCGCAACGGCCCTCGCGCAGGAGGCACTCGAATTGGCGGCGGACGCACAGCTGCTCGCACACCCCGCGCCCGCCGATGCCTATCTCGCCGCCGCTCTGGCAGCCGTCGAAAGAGGCGAACCGCGCAACGCCGCCCTGAACCTGCACGAGGGCATCGTCCGCGCCGAAGCCAACCGTCGGTCGCAGCTGCTGTGGATCGGGCATCTCCTCCGTGCGTCGATCGATCCCGACGATCCGACCAACGCACGGCCGCAGTGCCCCGGCGGTCCGCCACCCATCGTCGATCTCGCGCTGCGCGCGGAAGCGGCGCGCATGACGCGCGGACGGGGAGCGCAGACGTTCGACGGCGGGCCGACCGCGGCGTGGTCACCCGTCGTCGCCGAGCGGGTCGCCGGCGCGCTCGCCGACCATCGACCGGACCTCGCGCGGCGGCGCCTCCAGATGTCTACACCCACCCACGATGCACTCCCCCGCGAGAGCGTGGAGCGTCTCGTGCTCGGCGGATGGCTCGCGTCCGTGGAGGGAGATCCGACGCTCTCGACCCGTCTGCTCTCCGAAGCGCTGTCGGCCGCGGAACCGCATGACCTCGTCGCGGTGTTCCCGCGCATCGGCCCGGAGGCGGTGCGTCTGGTCGCCGAGCTGCCCGGGGTGCCGTCGCCGTTCCGCGCCACCGTCATCCGGTGCGCGCACGAGATGCGACAGCCGCGCGCGGCATCGCCGCAACTGGCCGAGCAACTCACCGATCGTGAGCTCGAGATCCTCGCCTACCTGCCCTCGCGGATGACGAACACCGAACTGGCGGCGCGATGCTTCGTCTCGGTGAACACCATCAAGACGCACACCGCCCACATCTACCGCAAGCTCGACGTCGCCAACCGCAACGGTGCCGTCGCCAAGGCCCAGGAGCTCGGCTTCCTCTGACTCGCCCGGACGCACGCCTCGAGGCCCCGCCTTCAAATCGCCCGCAAAGGATGACGCGGCCGAAGAACCCGGGTCGCAGAGTGTCACCATGAGCGACGCGACAACGCCCGCACCCGACGCCGCCGACCCGGCGGTGCCCGTGCCGGCGCCGTTCCCGCAGCTCGCCCGTCGGCGCAGCATCCTCACCTCGGTGGACCACCCGTTCGGGCTGGGCTTCGCGCTCGTGCTCGGCGGCCTCGCTGCATTCGTCCTCGGCCTCGCCCTCACGTCGCTGTCGACGATCCTCATCTACATCGCACTCGCGATCTTCATCGCACTCGGCCTCGACCCGGTCGTGAAGCGACTCGAAGGGCACGGCATGTCCCGGCCCCGCGCGATCGCCATCGTGTTCGGCATCTTCCTCGTCATCCTCGTGGTCGTCATCGTCTTCATCGTGCCGCCTGCGCTCCGGCAGGTGGCCGAGTTCGTCCGTTCGGTGCCGGCCGGCATCACGCAGCTGCAGAACTCCGACTGGTATCGCGGGTTCGAAGCGCAGATCGGCGACGTGGTCGGAACCGCCCTCGACCAGCTCTCGACCTTCCTCGCCGACCCCGGAAACCTCCTCGCCGTGGGTGGCGGGGTGCTCGCGGTCGGTTTCGGAGTCGGAAATGCGATCTCGGGGATGCTCATCGTCATCGTGCTGACCCTGTACTTCCTCGCGTCCCTCACCGCCTTCCAGACCAGCTTCTACCGCCTCGCACCGGCACGCGACCGGCCGACCGTCGCCGAACTCACGGAGAAGATCACGGACTCCGTCGGCGCCTATCTGATCGGCATGGTGATCCTCGCCGCGTGCAACGCCGCGTTCGCCACCCTCCTGCATCTGGTGCTCGGGCTGCCGTTCCCGGCGTTCATGGGACTCGCCGCGTTCCTCATCACGCTGATCCCCCTGGTCGGTCCCGTCCTCTACTGGATCATCGCCTCCGTGGTCGCCCTGTTCACGAACCCTGTCATCGCTCTGATCTTCGCGGTGCTCTACCTGATCTACATGCAGTTCGAGGCGTATCTGCTCACACCCCGAATCATGAACAAGGCCATCGCCGTACCGGGGGCGCTCGTCATCATCGGTGCCCTCGTGGGCGGAACCCTCCTCGGGTTGCTCGGTGCTCTGGTGTCGATCCCGGTGACCGCGGCGATCCTGCTGATCATCAAGCAGCTCGTGATTCCCCGACAAGACGCGAAGACCTGAGCATGGAGACCCCATTAGCACCCCGACCATCGAAGACCTGCAACACCGGCTGGCCGCCCTCGAGGCGGAGAACTCGGTTCTGCGAGACAGCCTTCCTCGCGGGGGCGGTACCGGTCCGGCGGCTCCCCGAGAGAGGCGGCATGGATGGTCGTGGGGGCGCACCCTCCTCGCCACCGTGCTGATCCTTCTGGGAGCACTCCTCGCTCCCGTCGCCGTCGTCGCCGCCTGGGCGAACGTGCAGCTGACCGACACCGACCGATTCGTGCAGAGCTTCGGTCCCCTCGCCGACGACCCCGCGGTGCAGGCCCTCGTCACGACGCAGGTCATCGACGTCATCGACGATCAGGTGGACATCCCGGCTCTCACGTCCGATGTGATCGACGGGATCATCGATCTCGGCACCGGCGACAGGGCCACGCGAGCACTCGAGTTACTGAAGGGACCAGCCGCCGAAGGCGTGCAGTCGCTCGTGGCGACGATGGTCAGCCGGTTCATCGAATCGGATGCATTCGCCGATGTCTGGGCATCGGCACTGCGTGTGAGCCACTCGCAGGTGACGGGCGCCCTCCGCAATGATGCGAGCGTCGCGATCGAACTCGGATCCGGCGGCACGATCGGCATCCAACTCGCTCCCATCATCGATCAGGTCAAGGAGGTGCTGCTGGCACAGGGGGTCGGCTTCGTCTCGGCGATCCCCAGCGTCGATCGGACGATCGTCGTCGCGACATCCGATGCCCTCCCCACCGTGCAGCTCGCGTACGGCCTCGCCGTCGCGTCCGGACTGTGGCTGCCGTGGATCGCCATCGTTCTCCTCGTCGCGGGGGCTCTGGTCGCCCGCCGCCGGTGGAGCGCAGCGATCGTCGCGGCGCTGGCGCTCGCCACGTCGATGCTGATCCTCCTCGCGGGCTTCGCGATCGGAAGGATCTTCTTCGACGGAGCCCTGCGCGCGGGTCCGGTCTCGCCCGATGCGGGCGGCGTCATGTACGAAACAGTGGCCGGGCCCATGCGTGACACCGCTGTGGCCGTGCTCGTCCTCGCGGTCGCCGTCGCCGCGGTCACGTGGTTCGGGGGGCCGTTCGACGTTCCGCGTCGTCTCCGCGCCGCCCCGCAGGGCGGAGCCGCCCGCGTGCGCGGCGGGATGGAGCGGTACGGGGTGACGACGGGGCGCGTGGGGGTTTGGATGCACGCGCACCACGCATTTCTGCGCTTCCTCGTTGCGGCGATCGGTGCCGCCGTCGTCCTGCTGGTGAGGCCTCTGTCCCCAGGGCTCGTCATGTGGACCGTAGCCCTCGCCGCGCTCGTCGTCATCGTCCTGGAGATCGCGGAGCGGCCTCCAGGCGGCCCCGCCCCGACCACCGACGATGGCATTCCAGACGACGATGCTTCAGCGGACAGCGCTTCATCGCGCGTCGTGTCGACGGACACTCCTCCCGCCGACGATCGCGCCACCGGGGCCGAGGTCTGACATGGGCGAGAACCCGGGCTCCGACGTGCGCTCCTCCGAGCCACCGACCGCGGTCGCGCCCGAATTCGTTCTTCGACGCAGCAGGGGCCGAGATGCGCGCGCACGGGCCCCGCGATCGGGGCAGGGACCGTGGGTCCCGCCGCCCGATCGCGTCGACCCGATATCGCTGCTCGAAGAGCAGGCGGAATCCCGTGTCGCCGAACTCGTACCGCTGCGGTACGAGCGCATGGCGACCTCGCCGTTCGCCTTCTACCGCGGAGCCGCTCTGCTCATGGCGTCCGATCTGGCGACCATGCCTCACAGCGGCATCACCGTGCAGCTCTGCGGTGATGCGCACCTGTCGAACTTCGGAGTCTTCGGAACCCCGGAGAGGCAGCTCATCTTCGACATGAACGATTTCGACGAGACGCTTCCCGGCCCGTTCGAATGGGACGTGAAGCGACTCGCCACCAGCTTCGCCGTGGCCGGACGGCAGCGCGGGTTCTCCCCGTCGGCGACGCGTGGCTGCGTCGCCGCGGCCGTCCGCGGTTACCGGGTCACGATCGCCCATGCCGCCGAGGCCTCCGTCCTCGATGCCTGGTACGACCGATTCGATGCCGAGCGAGCGCGCCGGCGCATCCGATCCGAACGTCGACGGCAGCGAGCGGATGACGAAGCCGTTGCCCGGCTGGACGCCGCCCTGTCGAAGGCACGCAAGCGGGACAGGCGGCGGTCGTTCTCCAAACTGGTCGAGACCGTCGACGGACGATTGCGCATCATCGCGAACCCTCCGTTGATCGTGCCGATCGAGGATCTCGCCGCGGGGACGGATGCCGCATCCGATGACGGCGGCATCATGCGCGAGGTCCTCGACGCCTATCAGCGCACGCTCATCGGCGACCGGCATCCGATCACCGAGTACCGCTATCGGCACATGGCTCGCAAAGTGGTCGGCGTGGGCAGCGTCGGCACGCGCGCCTGGGTGATCCTGCTCAGCGGGCGGGACGACGATGACCCCCTGCTGCTGCAGGCCAAGGAGGCGCAGCATTCGGTGCTCGAGCGCTTTCTCGGTCCGAGCGCGTACGACAACGCAGGCGAGCGGGTCGTGCGGGGGCAACGACTCATGCAGGCGTCCAGCGACATCTTCCTCGGATGGCAACGCATCGTCGGTCTCGACGGTCGCAGCCGCGACTTCTCCGTGCGCCAGCTTCACGACTGGAAGGGCGGGATCGATCCCGAGACCATGACCCCGCGGGGTGCGATGCTCTACGCGCGGGTCTGCGGCGAGACGCTCGCCCGCGCCCACGCGCGAGGTGGAGACCGGCTGGCGGTCGCGGGCTACCTCGGGCGGGGCCGCGGGTTCGAGGCTGCCGTGTGCGCATTCGCCGACTCGTATGCGGATCAGAACGAGCAGGACTTCGCATCGTTCCGGGCTGCTCTGGATTCGGGGCGGCTCCCCTCCGATGAGTCGACGGGATCAGCGCCGTGACGACGACGCGGCGGAGCTCGTCGGCCGCACGAGCGCGCAGGTCGCGGTGGGGCATCGGGGAGATCGACGGTGTCGCGGGATACGCGCTCGTCATCGTGCTGCTCGTGGCGTCGTACGCTCTCTCCGCGGCCCAGCGCACTCCTGACCCGAGTCCGCTCGCTTTCCTCATCATCCTCGTCACCGTCGCCGTGGTGTTCCGGATCACCGATGTGCGCACGGCTGTCCAGCGCGCCAGCTGGGTGATCCTCGCGGTATCCGCCGCGGTGACGATCGCGGCGTCCCTCCTCGGGGCGAAAGGACAAGTCCTCGACATCCTGCTCTCGGCCGCCACGTTGCTCGCTCTCCTGGTGTCTCCGACCGCGATCATCGGCCATCAGGTGAAGCGACGCGGGCTCAATCTCGAGGCGCTGCTCGCCACCATCGCCGCATACGTGCTCGTCGGCCTGTTCTTCGCGTTCGCGTTCAACCTGCTGGCACTGGTCTCGCAGGCGCCCCTCTTCGGCGACGCCGGCGAGGACTCTCTCGCCAATCAGCTGTTCTTCTCCTTCACCACGCTCACGACGACCGGCTACGGCAACCTCGTGCCGGTGGGCGCGAACGGGCAGGCGATCGCCGTGATCGAGGCGATCACCGGGCAGCTCTTCCTCATCACCGCGGTCGCCCGCATCATGCGCGGCGCCAGTGGCATGCGCACCGCCGACCAGTCAGCACCGACGAAGGAGACCCCATGAAGAAGTGGAACGTCGTCTTCGTGCTCGGCTGCGCGCAGTTCGTCATGGTGCTCGACGGCACAGTCATGAACGTCTCCATCTCGACCGTCGTCGATGACCTCGACACGACCGTCGCCGCCATGCAGGGCGCCATCACCTTCTACACGCTCACGATGGCCGCGTTCATGCTGCTCGGCGCCAAGCTCGGAGACGTATGGGGCCGACGACGTGCCTTCGTGATCGGTTCGTGCGTGTACGCGGCCGGTTCGCTGGTCACCGCCCTGAGCCCGAACGTGCAGACCCTCTTCCTCGGCTGGTCGGTGATCGAAGGACTCGGTGCGGTGCTCGTCATCCCGGCGATCGCTGCGCTCGTCGCCGACAACTATCACGGCCGTGATCGGGTGACCGCGTTCGCGGTCGTGGGTGCGGTGTCCGGCGCAGCCGTCGCTGCCGGCCCGCTGATCGGCGGCTTCGTCACGACCTACTTCGACTGGCGCTACGTCTTCGTCGCCGAAGTCGTCATCATGCTCGGTGTCGTGCTGTGCGCGCGAATCATCACCGACGCCACCCGTCGCCGGTCCATCCGCATCGACGTCCTCAGCGTCGGCCTGTCATCGGCGGGGCTCGTCCTCGTCGTACTGGGGATGCTGCAGAGCAAGACCTGGGGCTGGGTTCTCCCCCTGAAGATCCCGCTGATCGGCGGCGTGAGCGTCGCTCCCCTCGGCATCTCGCTGACCGCGTGGTTTATCGTCGCGGGCGTGGCTTTCCTCACCCTCTTCGTCGTCCGTCAGCGTCGACTCGTCCGTACAGCCCGCCCGCCGCTGCTCAACGTCGAGATGTTCACCCTCACCTCCCTGCGCAGCGGACTCGCAGTGCTCGGCGCGCAGTACACGGTGACGGCCGGGCTCTTCTTCATGGTCCCGGTCTATCTGCAGATGACGTTGGGGCTCGACGCACTGCAGACGGGGATCCGGATCTTCCCGTTGTCGGTCGCGCTCGTGCTCTTCTCGATCGTCGGCACCGCACTCTCGAAGAGGATGTCGCCGCGAGCGATCGTGCGCACCGGCCAGCTCCTGCTCGTCTTCAGCGCGTTCATCCTGCTCGGCTCCGCGACGAGCGATCTCCGCGGAGGTCTCTTCGCGCTCGGGATGTTCCTCTCGGGAGCGGCCCTGGGCCTGCTCGCCTCGCAGCTGGGCAACGTGAACATGTCGAGCGTCACCGAGAAGGAGACGAGCGAGGTGGGCGGCTTGCAGGGCGTGTTCCAGAACCTCGGATCGTCGCTCGGCACCGCCCTGATCGGTTCGATCCTGATCGGCGCGCTGTCGACATCGTTCGCGTCGGGAGTCGCCGGCAGCGACCTGCCCACCGAGACGAAGCAGACGGTGAGCAACTCGACGCAGAACGGTGTGACGATCGTCCCCTCCGCAGATGTGGCGCAGATCGCCGAAGATGCCGGTCTGGACGACGCTGCTGCAGAGCAACTGGCTGAGATCTACCGCGATTCGCAGTTGTCGTCCTTGCGCATCGCCTTCTTCGGACTCATCGTCATCAGCCTGCTGTCACTGTTCTTCTCGCGCGGCATCCCGACCGAGATCGAGGTCCGTCGGCGCCGCGCTCCCGAGTACGCGGGATAGTCTCCTTCAATTCAATTGTGCACAATCTAATCGCGTGCAATACTTGACGCATGGCTGTGACAGACGAGATGGTGTGCTTCTCCCTCTACTCCGCCGCACGCGCGACCACCCAGGCGTACCGGACATTGCTCGCCCCGTGGGGCCTCACCTACCCGCAGTACCTCGTGCTCGCGATCCTCTGGCACGAGGGCGAGCAGACCATCGGATCGCTCGGCGAGGCGATGCAACTCGACTCCGGCACGCTCTCCCCGCTCGTGCGACGCCTCGAGCAGTCGGGACTCGTGCGCAAGCAGCGCGGCTCCGACGACGAGCGGGTCGTCGCTGTGCAGCTCACGGCCGAGGGCCAGGCACTCCGCGGCGACTTGGCGAAGATCCCCGCAGAGGTCGCCGGGTTCTCCGGCATCCACGACGACGCGCACCGCCTGCGCCTGATCTCCGAGCTCCACGAGCTGACGCGCCTGCTCCAGGCATCCACCCCGACTCCCGCCGGCGCTGCCGCACGCGCTCGCGGCTCCGAATGACCACCCTCCCGGAAGGAAACACACCCATGGAAGCTCTGTACACCGCCGAAGCACTCGCCACCGGCGCCGGCCGCAACGGACACGTCGCCACCGACGACCGTCGCGTCGAGTTCGATCTCGCCATTCCGAAGGCGATGGGCGGCAGCGGCGACGGGGCGAACCCCGAGCAGTTGTTCGCCGCCGGCTACGCGGCCTGCTTCCACTCCGCGCTGCAGTCCGTCGCCCGGGCGCAGAAGGTCCAGATCGAGGACTCCTCGGTCGGCGCGCGCGTGCACATCGGTTCGAACGGCCAGGGCGGCTTCGGCCTCGCCGTCGAACTCGAGGTCGTGATCCCCACGCTCCCCCACGAGCAGGCGCAGGCCCTCGCGGATGCTGCGCACCAGGTGTGCCCGTACTCGAACGCGACCCGCGACAACATCGACGTCACGATCACCGTCTCCGACGACTGAGACCGAAGGAGCATGTCCATGCACGCACTCATCCACCACACCTTCGGAGAAGCCGAAGACGTCCTCGCCCTCGAGGAGCGGCCCGTTCCCCAGCCGGGGCCCGGTCAGGTCCGTCTGCGCGTCGCTCTCTCCCCCATCCACAACCACGATCTGTGGACGGTGCGCGGCACCTACGGGTTCAAGCCCGAGCTGCCCGCCGCCTCCGGCACCGAGGCGCTCGGCGTCGTCGATGCCCTCGGCGACGGCGTCGAGCATCTCGTCGTCGGCCAGCGTGTCGCGACGGGTGGCACCTTCGGCGCCTGGGCCGAGTACATCGTCGCGAACGCCGCAGGGCTCATCCCCGTGCCCGACGTCCTCTCCGATGAGAGCGCCGCGCAGCTGGTCTCGATGCCCTTCAGCACGATCAGCCTGCTGCAGTTCCTCGATGTGAACGAGGGCGACTGGATCGTCCAGAACGCGGCGAACGGCGCCGTCGGGCGCATGCTCGCCCAGCTCGGCGCCGCACGCGGCGTGAACGTGCTCGGCCTCGTGCGGCGCTCGGCCGGCGTCGACGAGCTGCGCGCGCAGGGCATCGAGAACGTCATCGCGACCGACCAGACGGATTGGCGCGAGCAGGCCGCCGCGCTGACCGGCGGTGCCACGATCGTCGCCGGGGTCGACTCGGTCGGCGGATCGTCGGCGGGCGACGTGCTGTCGCTGATCGGCGAGGGCGGCACGCTCGTGGCCTTCGGCGCGATGAACTCCCCGGTCATGGAGATCGCCTCGTCCGATGTGATCTTCAAGCAGGCGACGGTGAAGGGGTTCTGGGGCAGCAAGGTCATCCAGACGATGGATGCGTCCACCCGCGGTGCACTGTTCACCGAGCTGATCCAACGCATCACCGACGGCACGCTCACCCTCCCGGTCGCCGGCACCTTCGACGCCGCCGACATCGCGGATGCCGTTCGCCTGAGCAAGACCCCCGGTCGTGTCGGCAAGGTGCTGCTGCGCTTCTGACCCCCTCCGACCGGTATGGGCCGGGTCGCCGATGTCGGCGACCCGGCCCATACTGCGTTCATGGACATCTCACTGATCAGACCGGCAGGGCTCGTCATGAGTCCCGCGTTCAGCCACGTCGCCGTCGTCCCGCCGGGAGCGACGACGATCCACGTCGGCGGCCAGAACGGCGTCGACGAGTCCGGGAAGATCGTCTCCGACGACGCCGCAGAGCAGTCGATCCGCGCGGTCGAGAATGCGGCGATCGCTCTGGCAGCGGCCGAGGCGACGCTCGACGACGTGATCAGCTGGACGGTGCTGATCCATCAGGATGCGGATCTTCGCGCCGCCTACGGCGCGGTCGCCTCACGGCTCGCGCGAGACGGCGAGCCTCCGCTGGTGACCGCCGCGATCGTCTCCGCGCTCGGCGTTCCCGGCGCGCTGATCGAGATCAGCGCCGTCGCCGCCGTCGTGCGCGCCTGACGGGCGTCCGGCGATCCGGTGCCGCGATCAGGCGAGCGATGCACCGATCGCGGTGACGACGACCGCGAGGAGCGGCAGGGTGCCCTGCAT
Source organism: Microbacterium sp. USHLN272 (assembly GCF_037149655.1). Classification (NCBI taxonomy): domain Bacteria; kingdom Bacillati; phylum Actinomycetota; class Actinomycetes; order Micrococcales; family Microbacteriaceae; genus Microbacterium; species Microbacterium sp. USHLN272. Next base: position 844,322 of record NZ_JBBCRA010000001.1, read on the forward strand.
CGCCGCAGCACGCGCCTTCGTCCGGTCCGCGAGCACGAGCACGAGAGCGGCGGCCAGCATCATCCCGGTGCCGGCGAAGACCAGGGTCAGCCCGATCGTGACGAACCCGAACATCGTGAACCCGATGCCGAAGAGGGTCGTGAGCGCCAGGAACAGATTGTAGAAACCCTGGTTGAAGGCGAGCTGCTTCATCGTGACGGCATCCGCCTCGCTGGCGACGCCGAAGATCTTGCGGGTCTCGGGCTCGGTCCACTTCAGCGACTCGAGCGCGAAGATGAAGACGTGGAAGGCGGCAGCGGCCGCGGCGAGGACGAGTCCGGCGATGAGCATCCTCCGATTGTCGCAGACTCGCGCCCTCGCGCGCGGCCTCAGACGAGGAAGATCGGCAGCAGTCCGGGATTGTGCGCGTGCACCAGAACGGCGAAGACGACGGCGTCGAACAGCAGGTGCACCGTGACCACGTAGGCGAGCGAATGGGTGCGCAAGAAGATGAACCCCTGCAGCAGTGCGAACGGGATCGTCAGGAGAGGGCCCCACTCCCGGTAGCCGAGTTCCCAGAGGAACGAGACGAACACGATCGACTGCAGCACGTTCGCCACCGCGTCCGGGAAGTGCCGGCGCAGCAGGGCGAACACGGTGCAGATGAAGAACAGCTCGTCCCAGATGCCGACCGCGCCGACACCGACGAAGAGGCGCGCGATCAGATCGGGGGTGTCGACGACGGGCCAGTTGGCGTAGACGCCGCTCGTGATGAAGTAGAACGGCAGGATCAGCCAGCCGAGCACGAGGACGGCGACGAGCCAGCCCCACTGCAACCGGCCCCACCGGCGGTGCGCCCGCCACGGGAAAGAGATCGCCCGGTCGCGATAGACGAAGCGCGACACGAGATAGGGCAGAGCGACCGCGCCGCCGAGCGCGAGGGTGAAGCGCAGCATCGCGAGGTTGTCGAGTTCGGCGGCCAGCGGGATCACACTCACGACGAGCAGGCCGAGGGCGATGAGCGAGAGGTCGCGCGTGAGCGAGGGGGCGGATGCCGTGACCCGTCCGCGTTCGATCGCCCAGGAGACGCCGATCCCGATCGCCAGCAGCACCCATCCGAGCCAGGCGATCTCCGCCACGAAGAACGCGGGCGCAGCGGCGCAGACGAGCACCGCCGGGACGATGCCCCGGGTGCGCACGTCGCTCCGCACGTCGGTCACGGGCGCGGGCGACGTCGGTAGACGAGGTCGCGGATATCGCGCCCCTTCGCGATGCCCTTGCGCTCGAAGGCCGTCATGACGCGTCCGTCGAAGCGGTCGGCCCACTCCCCCTCGAAGGCGCGCTCGAAGAGCGGCTCGGCATCCAGCACCTCGCGCATCTGCAGCGCGTAGTCCTCCCAGTCCGTCGCGAGACGGAGCAGCCCCCCGTCGACGAGCGCCCTGGCCGCGTTGTCGGCGAATCCCGGACGCACGAGGCGACGCTTCGTGTGCTTCTTCTTGTGCCACGGATCGGGGAAGAAGATCCAGGTCTCCGCGGCGGCGGCCTCCGGCAGGTACGACGAGAGCACCTCGGGCGCGTTCGCCTCGATGACCCGCAGGTTCTTCGCGCCCTCCCGGTCGGCGTCGAGCATGGTGCGGGCGAGCCCTGCACGGAACACCTCGACGGCGAGGAAGTCGTCATCGGGCCGCGACGCCGCAGCGGCGACGATCGCGTGCCCCTGCCCCGAGCCGATCTCGACGATCAGAGGGGCGTCGCGACCGTATTCGGCGGCCACGTCGAGGCGGGCCTCCGGGTGCACCGAGGTCCACGCGACGGCCCGCGGCACGTCGAGCAGGTAGTGCGGGGCGAGGTCGGTGAAGGCGCGGTCCTGCGCCTCGGACATCCGTCCGCTCCGGCGCACGAAGGACACCGGCTCGTCACGGAAGGTTCGGGGTTCGGGCATGCTTCCAGGGTAGCCGGGTGCGTCCCCTCGACCGGTGCGCGGGTCAGCTCGCGGGTTCCGTCACGAAGTCGATGAGTTCTTCCACCCGGCCGAGCAGCGCCGGCTCGAGATCTCGGTAGCTGTGCACCTTGCTCAGGATGTGCTGCCACGCACGCGCGGTGTCGGCCTGGGTCTCGTGCGGCCATCCGAAGGCGCGGCAGATCCCGGTCTTCCAGTCCGTGCCCCGCGGGATCTCGGGCCAGCGCGTGATACCGAGTGCCCGCGGGGTGACGCACTGCCACACGTCGACGAACGGATGCCCGACGATGCGCACGTGGCGCCCGTGCGGCCCCCGGGCGACGGCATCCGCGATCCTCGACTCCTTCGAGCCCGGCACGAGGTGGTCGACGAGCACGCCGTAACGCCGCTTCGCGGACGGAGGCTCGTCGGCGAGCAGCTCGTCGAGGAGGTCCACGCCCTGCAGGTACTCGACCACGACGCCCTCGACGCGGAGATCGGCACCCCACACCTTCTCGACGAGCTCCGCGTCGTGCTTGCCCTCGACGAGGATGCGGCTCGGCAACGCGATGCGCGCGCGCTGGTCTCCGACGGCGAAGGATCCGGATGCCGTGCGCTGCGGTGCCTGTATCTTCGGCACCGGGGGCGCCAGCCGCACAGGCCTGCCCTCGATGAGGAAGCCGCCGCCGAGCGGGAACAGACGCTTGCGGCCCTTCCAGTCCTCGAGTTCGACGTTTCCGCCCTGCACGCGGGTGACCGCTCCGCAGTACCCGTCGTCGGCGACCTCGACGACGAGATCGAGCTCGGCGGGGACCGTCGGCACCTGCTTCGCACCGCGCTCGCGCCAACCCGATGCGAGCACATCCGATCCGTACCTGTCGTCCATGCCTTCCAGCGTATGCGTCTCCGCTGAGGGCGAACGGCGATCCGCTCTCGGATGCTGTCGCGTGTCGGGCTGTGTGAATAGACTCGGGGCATGGGGCTCGCCTGCCGGTCGGAGGGAAAACGATGAAGACACGGTGGCTGGCGCTGAGCGCCGCGGTCGTCGCCGTCGCGGCGGGTCTTGTCACTTCCGGGGCCGCCTCCGCGACCGATCCCCTCACGCTCGACTCGGGGTACGTGACCGATGCCGCGGGTGTCCTCAGCGCGAGTGAGAAGGACGCCGTCGAAACGCGGCTCCAGGAGCTCACCGAGAACTCGTCCGCCGATCTCTTCGTCGTCTTCGTCGACGAGTTCACCTCGCCGAACGACCGCGTCGAATGGGCGGACACGACGGCGACGCGCAGCAACCTCGGTCCCGATCAGTACCTGCTCGCGATCGCGACCGATCAGCGCAGCTACTACATCTCCGCGGCCGAGGGCGGGCCGTTGAGCAACTCCCGCCTCGACGACATCGAGCAGGAGATCCAGCCCCTGCTCGCACAGGACGACTGGGACGGAGCGATACTCCTCGCCGCCGACGAGATCCAGGGCGATGGCGGCGCGGGCGCCCTGCAGGCGTTCCTCGTCGTGGCCGGGCTCATCGCTCTCGCTCTCGTGGCGTGGCTGGTCATCGCTCTCGTCCGGCGGAGCCGCCGGGCGGCCGCGATCCGCAAGCGCGGGGCGATGCCGGAGCATCCGGACCCCGCCGACCCGTTCTCGACGCTGACCGATGAGCAGGTGCAGACGCAGGCGGGTTCCGCTCTCGTGCAGGCCGACGACGCCATCACCTCGAGCCGCGAGGAGCTGGGGTTCGCGATCGCGCAGTTCGGTGAGGGCGCGACGGCCGAGTTCACGACCGCCGTCGATCAGGCGAAGGCGAAGCTGTCGGAGGCCTTCGACCTCAAGCAGAAGCTCGATGACGAGATCGAGGACACGGTGCACGAGCAGCGCGCCTGGAACATCCGGATCATCCGGATCGCCGACGAGATCGACGACGTCCTCGACGCGAACACCGAAGCCTTCGACTCCCTCCGCAAGCTCGAGCAGAACGCCCCGCAGGAACTCGAACGCGTGCGTCGCGAGCACGCCGCACTCGCGCCCGTACTCGCCGCAGCGGCGCCGGCCCTAGCGGCGCTCTCGGCGACCTACGCGGGCGAAGCGCTGAGCACCGTCGCCGACAACCCCGTCCAGGCTCAGGAGCGTGCGGGCCTCGCCGACCACGCGATCGAGGCGGCGGGCCAGGCGATCGCGGCCGGCCGCACGGGCGAAGCGGCGTTCGCCATCCGCACGGCCGAGCAATCCGTCGCCCAGGCGACCCAACTCGTGCAGGCGATCACGGCCCTCGGCTCGGATCTCGCCGCCGTCGAGACACAGTCGCGGGCGCTCGTCGCCGAGCTGCAGTCCGATGTCGCCGCCGCGCAGCAGCTCCCCGACACCGGCGGAGCACTCTCCGCAGCCGCGTCCACGACCCTGCAGTACCTGCAGGCCGCGCAGGCCGATCTCACCGGTACAGCGCGCAATCCGCAGCGCGCTTTCGATGCCCTGTCTGCCGCGAACGCCCAGATCGATGCCGCGATCGCGCAGGGGCGCGAGGCGCTCGAGCGCACTCGGCGCGCGGAGCAGATGCTCGAGCAGACCCTGACCCAGGCGGGCTCCGAGATCCGCACCGCCCGGGAGTTCATCGAGACCCGACGCGGAACGGTCGGGTCCACCGCCCGCACCCGCCTCTCGCAGGCCGATGCGAGCCTCACGCAGGCGGTCGCCCTCCGCACCACCTCGCCCGACGCCGCGCTCACCGAGGCCACCCGCGCCCTCGATCTCGCACGACAGGCGATCTCCTCCGCGTCCGCCGACGTGTCCGCCTACGACTCCCGTGGATACGACGGCTGGGGCAGCGGACCGTTCGGAAACTCCGGGGGCTCCGGCTCGTCCGGTGGTTCCGGCCTCGGTGGCGACATCCTCGGCGGCATCATCGGCGGCCTCCTCGCGGGCGGAGGTGGTGGCAGTCGATCCTCCTCCCGGAGCAGCGGCTGGCGCTCGAGCGGAGGCGGTGGATTCCGCAGCTCGGGCTTCGGCGGCGGCCGCTCCAGCGGCGGGCGCAGCGGCCGCTCGGGAGGTGGGCGCTTCTGAACCTCATAGGCCACTCGACAAGACTTCGATTCCGACCCTCTGAAAGGAACCTCGCATGACCAAGCAGTCCATCTTCGGACGAATCTCGACCCTCGTCCGCGCGAACATCAACTCGCTCCTCGACTCTGCCGAAGACCCGCAGAAGATGATCGATCAGCTCGTGCGCGACTACACGAACAGCATCGCCGATGCCGAGTCCGCGATCGCCGAGACGATCGGCAACCTGCGCCTGCTCGAGCGCGACCACGAAGAAGACGTGCAGTCGGCCACCGAGTGGGGCAACAAGGCCCTCGCCGCCAGCCGCAAGGCCGATGAGATGCGCGGCTCCGGCGACACCGCCGACGCCGACAAGTTCGACAACCTCGCGAAGATCGCGCTGCAGCGTCAGATCAGCGCCGAGCGCGAGGCCCGCGGCGCAGAGCCGCAGATCGCCGCTCAGACCGAGATCGTCGACAAGCTCAAGAGCGGCCTGAACGGCATGAAGGACAAGCTCGGCGAGCTCAAGAACAAGCGCAGCGAGCTTCTCGCACGCGCCAAGGTCGCCGAGGCGCAGACCAAGGTGCAGGACGCCGTCGGATCGATCAACGTGCTCGATCCCACGAGCGAGCTGGGCCGCTTCGAAGACAAGGTCCGCCGTCAGGAGGCCATCGCGCAGGGCAAGATCGAGCTCGCGGCATCGAGCCTCGACGCCCAGTTCGAGAGCCTCGAGGACCTCGGCGAGCTCACCGAGGTCGAGGCGCGCCTCGCCGAGCTGAAGGCCGGCGGCACCGCTCCCCGTCAGGCCCTCGAAGGCAACTGATCCACCCCGCGGATGCCCCGGACCCGCCGTCCGGGGCATCCGCACTTCCTCTTTCCCGGGAGGCACCCATGGTGCGATTCCTCGTCGTCCCGCAATGGCAGGGATCACCGGCCGCACGCGCGATGCTCCTCGTCGACGGCGCATCGGCCATCGCCGGCGACCTGCCGCGCGCCCGCACGACCACCCTCGACGTGCCGGTCGAAGCCGGCGAGTCGCTGGGGACCGGTGTGCGGCGGCTCAGCGCTCTGCTGCGCACCCGCGAGCTGATCCGCGAGCACCTCACCGACGAGTACAGCGTGCTGATCGGTGGAGACTGCAGCATCACCGTCGCCGCCCTCGACGCGCTGCCCGGCGGCACCGACGACCTGGCCGTGGTGTGGTGCGACGCTCACGCCGACCTGAACATGCCGGAGACCTCTCCGTCCGGGGCGTTCTCCGGCATGGCGCTCCGCGCGATCCTGGGCGAGGGAGAGCCGCAACTCGCGCTCACCGCTGCCCTCCCCCGAGAACGCATCGTCACGGTCGGAATGCGTGCCCTCGATGATGCCGAGGTCGACGAGATCTCTTCGTTCGCCCACCTGCAGGTCGCCGACCTCGACGACACGGACGCGCTGCTCGATGCCGTCCGCGCGACCGGCGCCTCACGGGTCTGGGTGCACATCGACGTCGATGTGCTCGATCCCGCCGAGATCACCGGAGTCTCCGATCCCGCGCCGTTCGGCACGACCCCGGCGGCGCTCGCCTCGGCCATCCGCCGACTCCGCGAAGACATCCCGCTCGCGGGTGCCACGATTTCGGGCTTCGCCCCGCGCACGCCCGCCGACGCGGTGGACGACCTCGGTGCGATCCTGCGTCTGATCGGTGCCGTCGCATGACGACGGACTGGAGACCCGCGGCCGAGGAGGCGCTGGCCCGCGGCCGACGCTTCGACCGCCGCATCCCCTCCTTCCTCCTCCGCTCCCCCGTGAGCCGGATCGGCTACGCCTGGGGTACGGCCGTGGGCTGGCTCTGGGGGTCGCTGTGGAGCACCGGCCCCGTCGAACGCCGCGGCGGACTCTGGATCTTCCGGGGAATGCCCACGTGGACCTTCAACCGTGGCGGCGTGTGCGTCGGAGGATGCTTCCTCACCGGTGACGTGCGTCCGACCGACGCCGTCCTGCGTCACGAGGCGGTCCACAAGGCTCAGTGGCTGCGGTACGGCTTCCTCATGCCGGTGCTCTACTTCGTCGCCGGGCGCGACCCGCTGCGCAACCGCTTCGAGATCGAAGCCGGGCTGGAGGACGGCAACTACGTGCGCCGCTCCCGCTGACGGTCAGCGATCGACCGGAACGTTCAGCGATCGATCGGGAGCAGACCGAAGCGCTCGGGAGCGTGGATCGACGTCGCCTCGACCGCGAGGCTCGTCGTGAGGTGATCGACGATGTCGGCGGTGCCGAGGTAACCGCCGAGAAGCGTGACCTGGGTGGAGACCTCGTCATCGCAGAGCATCTCGTCGGCCCACGCGCACGTGGCGCGCGCGAGTGCCTGACCCGGGGCGCAGGAACGACCGGAACCCGGAGCACCCGAGCGGTCTGCGCGTGCCAGCCAGGTCACGGTCATGCGTGCCGGCGCGTCGATGACCTGGATATCGGCAGCGGTCGGAACTTCGATGAAGATCCGACCCGATGCGCACAGCGGGAGCGTGGAGAGGAACATCTCGAGGTCGACGAGCGACTTCTCATCGGCCGTCACGAGGTGGTGCGAGCGCTGACGAGCGGCACGGCGCGCTGCGCGTGTGCTGCGGATGTCGAACGAGGTGTCCATGGTTCCTCCATCGTAACACCGATGAAGGCATGCCTAACCTTGCTCCGCGATTCGCCTCAGCCGACGGGCTCGACGAGTGCCGCGGTCAGCGCCGCGAGCTCGGCATCCGTCATCCCCTGCGCCCGCAGATAGTCGGCCGCCGACCCCCAGCGCTCGTCAACCATCTCGAGAAGACGGCGCATCACCGGAGCCGGGGACTGCGTCGCGAGAGCGACGGCGTTGACGGCTTCGGGGTGGAGCTCGGTCAGGTATGCGGCGATCCGTCGGTTCCGCTCGGGTGGGAGTTGCGACTCGGTCAGCGCATAGTCCTCGATCACCGCCTCGCGATCGGCACCCACGGCCGACAGTGCCAGTGCGACCGTCACCCCCGTGCGGTCCTTGCCGACCGTGCAGTGGACGAGCGTCGGCTCCCCCGCCGCGATGATGCGGATGGCCTCGACGAGCCTCCCACCGCTCTCCTCGAGGAGATGCAGGTAGAGGTCTTCGAGACTCGTGTCGGTCTCGAAGAACGAGCGCACGGACCCCAGGAACAGCGGGAGGTGGGTGGTATCCGGACCGACGATCTCGCTGGGCTCCGCCGCCACCTCCTCGCCGTCGCGCAGATCGACGATGTGCGCGACACGTCCGCGGAGCTCCTCGGCCCCCTTCGCCGTCGCTCCGGAGAGCTGACCGGAGCGCAACAGGATGCCCTGACGGATGCGACCGCCTGCCGCCGGCATCCCGCCGACGTCGCGTACGTTGTTGACGCCGCCGACGTCGAGCACGCTCATGGCCGGGCCTGCGGCGAACGGGCCGGTACGGGGTATCGCCCGGCGACCACGACGCGGTTGAACGCGTTGATCGACACGCACGCCCAGCTCAGGGCCGCGTACTCCTTCTCGGTGAACACGCTGCCGACGCGGTTGTACACCTCGTCGGACACGCCCTCCTCCGAGATGAACGTGAACGCCTCGGCGAGTTCGAGCGCCGCGCGTTCGCGCTCGCTGAACACGCCGCTCTCGCGCCAGGTCGCGATCTGCATCATGGTGTCGGCGTCGATACCGGCAGCCTCGGCACGGTCGACGTGGATGCGTGTGCAGTAGGCGCAGCCGTTGAGCTGCGAGCAGTGGATCATGACGAGCTCCTTGAGACGATCGTCGATGCCATTGGCGGCGCAGATCTCTCCGACGGTGCGCGAGAACGCATCGAGGGCCTGGTAGGCGGTCGGCTCGGTCTTGGAGAGGTGCACTCGCGTCTCGCTCATGACTCCATGATATTCGGCTGCCGGTGTCGGACGGCCGACGCATCCCGTCATCGAAAAATGCACAAAGCCAATCCTGCAAGCTGTTTGCTTAACTTTTAGACAAGCGTTTGATGGTTCTAGATGCTCATTTTGGTCCGCCATTTCGCGATGCTTGCTCCAGGGGCGCAGAATATGGGCGTGGCGATCGACATCAGCGAGTTCAGCTATCTTCCCGCGCAGGCCGAGGCGCTCGGCCTCCCCGTTCCCCCGGTCGAACGGCTCACCCTCCCCCTGCAGGATGGCCGCACGGTCAGCGCGCTGCGCTTCGGGACGGAACCCGCCCGTGTGACGCTACTGCACGGTGCTGGTCTGAACGCGCACACCTGGGACACCACAGCGCTCGCCCTCGGCACCCCGCTCCTCGCGATCGACCTCGCCGGGCACGGAGACTCGTCCTGGCGCGACGACCTCGACTACACGCCGCGCACCCTCGCCGTCGACGTGGCCGCGGCGCTCGATGCCTGGACCGATGTACCGCAGATCGTCGTCGGACAGTCCCTGGGCGGCCTGACCGGCGCGGCGCTGGCGGCGAGCCGCCCCGATCTCGTCGCCGAGCTCATCGTCGTCGACATCACCCCCGGCATCGACACCTCCGCCGGTCCCGCGGCCCTCCGCGAGTTCTACGCCGGGCCCGTGGACTTCGCGACCCGCGATGAACTCGTCGACAAGGCGATCGCGCTCGGGTTCGGCGGTACACGCCCCGAGACCGAGCGAGGCGTGTTCCTGAACACCCGCGTGCGACCGGACGGACGCATCGAGTGGAAGCACCATTTCGCGCACCTCGCCGCGCAGGCTCTCGCATCCCACGCCCCGGGCACCCCGGCGGCACCGTCCGTCCTGCACGAGACGGGATGGGACGACCTCGCCGCCGTCCGCGCTCCCCTGACCTTGATCCGGGCGACGCGGGGATTCGTCAGCGAAGCGGATGCCGATGACCTGCAGCGCCGCATCCCGACCGCACGCGTCGTGGTGTTCGATGCCACCCACAACGTTCAGGAGACCGCTCCCGTCGAACTCGCCGAGTTCGTCGCCGCAGCCTCCGCGTCGGTGTGAAACGGAATGTGACGTCGCGTTCCACACCGCACCCTTCGATTTCTCGCTCATCCCTAGGCTCGTTCAACCGGCACACAGCACCTGCCGCACCGAGAGGAAACCATCATGTTCCGACGCTCCCGACGCGTAGCGCTCATCTCCGCGCTCGCCGCCACCGCTGTCATCCTCAGCGCGTGCTCCGGCAGTCCGCAGCCCGCCGCCACCTCGACCGGTGAGGTCGACCCCGACGCGACCCTCCACGTGGGTCTCGTGCTCGAGCCGACCAACCTCGACATCCGGCACACCAGTGGCGCGGCACTCGAGCAGATCCTCATCGACAACATCTACGAGGGCCTGGTCACCCGCACTCAGGACAACGAGATCGAGGCGCGCATCGCCTCGATCTACTCGGTCTCCGACGACGGCCTGACCTACTCGTTCACCCTCAACGACGGAGTGGTCTTCCACGACGGCTCGCCCCTGACGTCGGCCGATGTCGTCGCCTCGTACGAGCAGGTGCGCACCGACGAGACCATCCAGGGCAACGCGGAGTTCGCCTCGGTCTCCGCGATCACCGCGCCCGACGAGAAGACCGTCGAGATCGTGCTCTCCGAGCCGAACCAGAACTTCCTCTTCGCCCTGACCGGTCCCGCCGGCCTGGTGTTCAAGAGCGGCGACACCACCGACCTGCAGACGGCGGAGAACGGCACCGGCCCCTTCACCCTCACCCGCTGGAACAAGGGCAGCACGATCACGTTCGCGCGCAGCGACGCCTACTGGGGCGAGCCCGCCGGCGTCGCGTCGGTCGAGTTCCAGTACATCCCCGACTTCACCGCGGGTGTGAACGCCGCGATCGCGGGCGACGTCGACGTGCTGACCGCCGTCGACCCGAACCTCGCGTCGCAGCTCGAGGACTCGGGAGATTTCACCCTCACCACGGGTCGCACGACCGACAAGGCCACGCTCGCGTTCAACAACGCGAAGGCGCCGCTCGACGACGTCCGCGTGCGCGAGGCATTGCGCCTGGCGATCGACCACGACGCGCTCATCGAGGCGGCCGGCGCGGGCACCCCGCTCTACGGACCGATCCCCGAGCTCGACCCGGGCTACGAAGACCTCTCCGATGTCGTCTCCTACGACCCCGAGCGCGCGAAGGAACTCCTGGCGGAGGCCGGGCAGGAGGATCTCGAGCTGACCCTCACGATCCCCTCGTTCTACGGCACCACGGTGCCGAAGGTGCTCATCTCGGACTTCGCGAAGGTGGGCGTCACCCTCGACGTCGACTCGGTCGAGTTCGCCACCTGGCTCGAAGACGTCTACACGAACCACGACTACGACCTCAGCTACGTGCTGCACGTCGAGCCGCGTGACTTCGGCAACTTCGCGAACCCGGACTACTACTTCGGGTACGACAACGCCGAGGTGCAGAGCCTCTACGCCGAGGCCCTCGCCGAGGTCGACCCCGACAAGTCCGCCGATCTCCTCGCCCAGGCGGCGCGGATCGTCTCGGAGGACCACGCGGCCGACTGGCTGTACAACGGCCAGACGATCACGGCGGTCGCGCCGATCGTCACCGGCTTCCCCGAGGACTCGATCAACTCGCGCATCAACCTGGCCGGCGTGACGGTCTCGTCCGCCGAGTAAGCGGCGGTCTCGTCCTCCGTGATCCGTTACGCGCTCGTTCGAGGAGCCCTGCTCATCGCAGGGCTCCTCGTCGCGAGCGCCCTCATCTTCCTCACCCTGCGCGTCTTCCCGGGTGATGTCGCCCAGCTCATCGCCGGCACCCAGGCATCGCCGGCCGAGGTCGAAGCGCTGCGCGAATCGCTCGGCCTGAACCGGCCGCTCCTGTCGCAGTACACCGACTGGATCGGAGGCATCTTCCGCGGAGACCTCGGCACGTCACTGCTCTCCGGCGCCTCGGTCGGTGAAGAGCTCCTGCTCAAGGCGCAGGTCACGGTGCCGCTCGGGCTGATGTCGCTCCTCATCGCCGTCGTGATCGCGATCCCCTTCGGCATCCTCGCCGCGCTGGCTCGCGGACGGCGCGCAGGCACCGCGCTGAGTGTCGGCGCGCAGACCCTCGCCGCCGTCCCCGTCGTCTGGGCCGGCATGATGCTCATCGTCGTCTTCTCGGTCTGGCTCGGGTGGTTGCCCCCGCAGGGCTTCCCCCGCACCGGGTGGAGCACGCCCGGCGAGGCCATCGAGGCGCTCCTCCTACCGGCTCTCACGATCGGGATCGTGGAGGGTGCCATGCTCATGCGCTTCGTGCGCAGTGCGACCCTGCAGGCGGCCGGCCAGGACTTCGTCCGCACGGCGGCGGCCAAGGGACTCACGCGTACGCAGGCGCTGATCCGACACGGCATCCCCGCCGTCGGGCTGTCGATCATCACGGTGCTCGGCCTGCAGGTCGCCGGCATCATCGTGGGCTCCGTCGTGATCGAGCAGCTGTTCACCCTCCCGGGAATCGGACGGATGCTGGTGGCGGACGTCGGCACCCGCGACCTCATCAAGGTGCAGAGCGAACTCCTCGTGCTCACCGGCTTCGTGCTCGTGATCGGATTCCTGGTCGACCTGCTCCACCGTACGATCGACCCGCGCCAGAGGGAGGCATGATGGCTCCGCTGTGGCTCCGCCGCCTGTGGGCGACCCCGACGGGCGCCTTCGGCCTGATCGTCGTCGCCCTCATCGGCCTGACAGCCCTCGTCGCGCTGTTCTGGACGCCGTTCGACCCGCAATCCTCGACCATCAGCGACCGGTGGCTCGGTCCGAGCTGGCCGCACCTCCTGGGCACCGACGACACCGGGCGCGACATCCTGAGCCTGATCATGGCGGGGGCGCGCACGACGGTGTTCGTCAGCATCGGTGCCGGAGTCGTCGCCACCGTCGTCGGCATCGCCCTCGCCGCGCTCGGCGCCCTCACCGCCCGGTGGCTGCGCGAGACGATCGCGGTTCTGGTCGACATCCTGATCGCCTTCCCGGTGCTGCTCATCGCGATGATGATCTCCTCGGTCTGGGGCGGCTCCCTCTGGGTCGTGATCTGGGCCGTGGGCATCGGCTTCGGCGTGAACATCGCGCGCGTCACCCGCCCCGAGCTGCGGAGGGTGCAGCAGAGCGACTTCATCCTCGCGGCGAAGGCATCCGGCCTCACCCCCGCGCAGAGCCTGCTGCGCCACCTCCTTCCCAACGTCGCTCCGGTGTTCATCGTGCAGCTGTCGTGGTCGATGGCCGTCGCCGTGCTGGCCGAAGCCGGACTGTCGTACCTCGGCTTCGGCGCGTCGGTCGTCGAGCCCAGCTGGGGCCTGCTGCTCGCCGACCTGCAGCGCTACATCGGCGTGCACCCGCTCTCGGTGATCTGGCCGGGTCTCACGATCACCCTCACCGTCCTCGCCCTGAATCTCCTCGGCGACGCCCTGCGCGAAGCGACCGACCCCACGCTGCGCCACCGCCGCGCCGAGACGCACACCCCCGGAGTGGTCGCATGAGCCTCGTCGTCGAAGACCTGACCGTCAAGATCGACGGGCGTCGCGTCGTCGACGGCGTCTCGTTCGAGGTCGCGGACGGCGCCCGTCTGGGCCTGATCGGCGAGTCCGGGTCGGGCAAATCGCTCACCGCTCTCGCGATCCTCGGGCTCCTGCCCGACGGCGCGACGGCGGCGGGCAGCATCCGCTGGAACGGCACGGAACTGATCGGGATGCCGGACCGCGAGCTCGCCCGACTGCGCGGTGACGAGATCGGCATCGTGTTCCAGGAGCCGCGCACCGCCCTCAATCCGATCCGCACGGTCGGTCGGCAGATCGCCGAGGCGATCCGCATCCACGAGGGCATCGGGCGACGCGAAGCGCGCGCACGCGCGGTTCAGGAAGCCGCCCGCGTGCGGCTCCCCGATCCGGAGTCGATCGTCGATCGCTACCCGCACCAGCTCTCCGGCGGCCAGCGCCAGCGCGTCGCGATCGCGATGGCACTCGCCTGCCGCCCGCGCGTGCTCATCGCCGACGAGCCGACCACGGCGCTCGACGTCACGATCCAGTCCGAGATCCTGGCGCTCCTGCTGCACCTCGTCGAGGACGAGGGCATGTCGCTCGTCTTCATCACCCACGACCTCGCCGTCCTCGCACAGGTCGCCACCGAGGGCGTGGTTCTCGAACACGGGCGCGTCGTCGAGTCCGCTCCGGTCTCGACGCTGCTCACCGCACCGAGCTCGCCGATCACGCAGGGGCTGCTCCGCGATGCGACGGCGACGCTGTGGCGCCCGGACGGAGGCATCGCATGAGTCTCGTCGAAGCGCGTGGGCTCACCCGCGAGTTCATCGTCCCGAAGCGCTCGCCCCTCGAGCGCACACGTCGGCAGACGGCGCTCGAGCCGACCGACCTCGACATCGTCGAGGGCTCGTCCGTCGGGATCATCGGCGAGTCCGGTTCGGGGAAGTCGACACTGGTGCGCCTGCTGCTGGGCCTCGACAGACCGACATCGGGGACGGTGACCGTCGACGGACGGCGCGTGGACGCCTCGGCATCCGCGACGTCCCTCCGGTGGCTGCGCCGACAGACGGGACTCGTCTTCCAGGACCCCTACGCCTCCCTCGACCCGCGCATGACCGCCGGGCAGATCGTTCGCGAGCCGCTGTGGGCTCTCGGCATCGACGGCGATCATCGGGCGCGTGTGCGGGAGGTGCTCGCCCGGGTCGGGCTGGAGCCCGATGCCGGCGACAGATATCCGCACGAGTTCTCCGGCGGGCAGCGACAGCGCATCGCGTTGGCTCGCGCGATCGTGCACGGCCCCCGCATCCTCATCGGCGACGAGCCGCTCTCGGCCCTCGACGTGACAGTACGGGCGCAGATCCTCGAGCTCCTCGTCGATCTGCGACGGACGACCGACCTCACCCTCGTACTCGTGTCGCACGACATCGGTGTGGTGCAGAACCTCAGCGACACCGTGGTGGTGATGAAGGACGGCCGGATCGTCGAGCGCGGCACGACCGGCGACGTGCTCCTGCGCCCGCAGCACGACTACACGAAGGCTCTGCTGGCCGCGATCCCGGTCATCCCGCGTGATCAGTGACCGCGACCGGCGGCGAGGAACCGACGGCGCCGCGCGACCGGTCTCAGGGCGCGCTTCATGTACACGGTGCCGAGCTCGCGACCGAACTTGTGGCCGACCCGGGCCATGCGCCCCGCCTCCACGAAACCGAGGCGAGCGTGCAGACGGATCGACGCCTCGGCACCGCTGTCGCTGATGACCGCGACCATCTCGCGGATGCCGAACTGCTCGCAGGCGTCGATCAGCGCCTGGAGCAGCGCGCCACCGAGGCCCTTTCCGCCGGCACCAGGGCCGAGATAGATCGAGTCCTCGACCGTGTAGCGATAGGCGTTCTTGCCCGCCCAGGGCTGCGCGAGCGCATAGCCGATGACTACCCCGGAAGGTGACACCGCGACGAGGAACGGGAGCCCGAGCCGATCCAGCAGGGCGAACTTGTCGCGCCAGTACGGGATGCTGCTGCTCTTCTCGTCGAGCGTGACGGCGGAGTTGCTCACGAAGTGGTTGTAGATCTCGCGCACGGAGGGCAGATCACCGGGCCGGGCGGGACGGATCGTGTACGAGAAGATCTCGGGGGCCGCCGCAGGACGCAGGTGGCGCGGCAGGATGCGACGACGGTCCCCCGGTTCGAACTGCATGCGATCAGCTTAGGGATCCGGGGCGTTCGCCCTCTACCCGCCAGTCGATCGGCGCCGCTCCCAGGCCCTCGAGCAGCTCGTTCGCGCGGGAGAACGGGCGGGATCCGAAGAAACCGCGACGCGCCGACAGCGGCGAGGGGTGGGCCGACGCGATGATCGGCGTCGCCTCCAGGAGCGGACGCAGGTTCTCGGCGTCCTTGCCCCACAGGATCGCGACGAGCGGGCGGTCGCGCGCGACGAGCGCCCGGATCGCGGCTTCGGTGACCTTCTCCCACCCCCACCGCCGGTGCGAGCCCGCCACGCCCGGCTGCACGGTCAGCACCCGGTTGAGCAGCAGCACCCCCTGATCGCTCCACGCCGAGAGGTCGCCGTGCGGCGCGGGCGGGATGCCGAGATCGCTCTCCCGCTCGCGGTAGATGTTGGCGAGGCTGCGCGGCAGCGGCCGCACGTCGCGGTCGACCGCGAACGAGAGTCCGATCGGATGACCGGGGGTCGGATAGGGATCCTGACCGGTGATGAGAACCCGCACATCGGCGAGCGGTCGCCGGAACGCCCGGAGCACGTTCGCGCCGTCCGGAAGGTATCCGCGCCCCGCCTGCACCTCGCCGCGCAGACGCTCGCCCAGGGCGGTGATGTCGTGCTGCACGGGCGCGAGCGCCTCCGCCCATCCCGGGTCGATCTCGCCATCCGCGGCGAGCTCGGCGAGGGTGCGGGCCATCGTCATTCGGCGGAGCGCACGCGCAGCGGTCCGCGCGCCAGCAGGTGCTGAGCCGACTGCGCGACCGGACGCATCGTGACGAGGTCGAGGTTCACGTGCCCCGGCGCATCGAGCGCGTAGGCGATGACGTCGGCGACGTCTCCGGCGACGAGCGGAGCCTCGACCCCGGCGTAGACGGCTTCGGCTGCGACGGAGTCCCCGCCGAGACGGTTGAGGGTGAACTCCTCGGTGTGCACCATTCCCGGGGCGACCTCGACCACGCGGATCGGCTCGCCGTTCAGCTCCTGACGGAGCACCCGGACGAGCATCGCCTCGGCGGCCTTCGCTGCGTTGTACCCGGCTCCGCCCGCGTACGCGGTCTGGGCCGCCGTCGACGTCACGAACACCGTGTCGGCGTGGCCGTCGGCTGCTGCGGCGCGGCGCAACAGCGGAAGCAGGCCCTTCACGAGCCGCTGCGTCGAGAGCACGTTCGCGTCGAACATCCACTGCCAGTCCTCGACCGAGGCATCCTCGATGCGGTCGGTCCCGCGCGCTCCCCCGGCCACCTGCACGAGCGCGTGCACGGGGCCGCTGGCCTCCAGCTCGGCGATGAGGGCATCGACGGCGGCGGAGTCGGTCAGGTCGCAGGCGATGGCGGATGCCCCGGTCTCGGCCACGAGGGCGGTGAGGCGATCCTCCCGCCGGGCGACGCCCACGACGTCCCATCCGCGCGAGCGGAGCTCCCGCACCGTCGCCGCCCCGATCCCCGAGCTCGCTCCCGTCACAACTGCACGTCTGTTCACCATGCCTCCACCGTACGATGTTCCGCGGTTTTTCGCCGATCGGGACTGTTACGTCACATTTCCCACTCATTGTTGACAGGAGGGAACATTCCGTACTCTCGCTGAAACGGCATCCGCCATCCGACCATCGATCGTTCCAGGGGGAACAACATGTCCGCACCCGAGACCTGGCGTTTCGAGACCAAGCAGATCCACTCCGGCGCTGCGCCCGACCCGGTGACGAAGGCGCGTGCCACGCCGATCTACCAGACCACGTCGTACGTGTTCGACAGCGCCGACCACGCGGCGAACCTCTTCGCCCTGGCCGAGTTCGGCAACATCTACACCCGTATCCAGAACCCGACGCAGGACGTCCTCGAGCAGCGCCTCGCGGCCCTCGAGGGAGGCACGGGAGCACTGGTGCTCTCGAGCGGCCAGGCGGCATCGACCTTCGCGATCCTGAACATCGCCGAGGCCGGCGACCACTTCGTCGCCTCGAGCTCGATCTACGGCGGCACCTACAACCTCTTCAAGTACACGCTCGCCAAGCTCGGCATCGAGGTCACGTTCGTCGAGAACCAGGACGACCCCGAGGAATGGCGCCGCGCCGTCCGCCCGAACACCAAGCTGTTCTTCGCCGAGACGATCGGCAACCCGCAGATCAACGTCCTCGACATCCGCGCCGTCGCCGACGTCGCCCACGCCAGCGGTGTGCCGCTCATCGTCGACAACACGATCGCCACCCCGTACCTGATCCGTCCGTTCGAGCACGGCGCCGACATCGTGATCCACTCGGTCACCAAGTTCCTCGGCGGCCACGGCACGACGATCGGCGGCGTGATCATCGACGGCGGTTCGTTCGAGTGGTCGAAGAACGTCGAGAAGTTCCCGGGGCTCACCGTTCCGGACCCCTCGTACCACGGGGCCAGCTACACGACCGCGGTCGGCGACCCGCTCGCGTACATCATCAAGGCCCGCGTGCAGCTGCTCCGCGACCTCGGATCCGCGATCGCCCCGCAGAGCGCGTGGAACCTGATCCAGGGCGTCGAGACGCTGTCGCTGCGCATCGAGCGCCACGTGCAGAACGCGCAGGAGATCGCCGAGTGGCTCGACGGACGCGACGACGTCGCGACCGTCAACTACTCGGGGCTGCCGTCCTCCCCCTGGTACGCCAAGGCCAACGAGTACGCGCCCAAGGGCGTCGGAGCGGTGCTGTCGTTCGAGCTGAAGGGCGGTGTCGAGGCGGGTCGCGAGTTCGTGAACAGCCTCTCGCTGTTCAGCCACCTGGCGAACATCGGCGACGTGCGCTCGCTCGTCATCCACCCGGCATCGACCACACATGCGCAGCTCACCCCCGAGCAGCAGCTCACGGCGGGCGTCACGCCCGGCCTGGTGCGCCTCTCGGTCGGCATCGAGAACGTCGACGACCTCAAGGCCGACCTCGACCAGGCCCTGGCCGCTGCCCGTCGCGTCTCGGAGGCCGCTCGCGCCTGACGATTCGTCCACCACGGATGCCTCGGACTCCCGGAGTCCGGGGCATCCGTGTCTTCCGACGGCGTAACGTTCGCCGCCCGACCCGCAGGTCACGCGAGAATGGAAGCATGGACTGGCAGACGACCTCTGAAGACACGGTGCCCTCGGCGCTCGTGACGGAGGCCGACGTCCGGCTCCTCCGCGCGCGACCTCCGGCGACCGGTGCCTGGCGCGACGGCGACCCCGTGGGCGGACGCCGCTTCGCGCGGTCCGGCGTATTCCGGACCGAGAGCGGGGCCGAGCTCCCCAGCATCCGGATCGCCTACGAGTCGTGGGGCGAGCTGAACGCCGCGGGCGACAACGCGGTGCTCGTGCTGCACGCCCTCACCGGCGACAGCCACGTGCGCGGCGAGGCCGGTGCGGGGCATCCGACCGCCGGATGGTGGGAAGAGCTCACAGGTCCCGGCGCGCCCCTCGACACCGACCGCTGGTTCGTCGTCGCCCCCAACATGCTCGGCGGCTGCCAGGGCTCGACCGGACCCGCGAGCGTCGCCCCCGACGGCTACGAATGGGCCTCGCGCTTCCCGTACCTGACGATCCGCGATCAGGTCGCCGCTCAGGTGCGCCTCGCCGATGCCCTGAGCATCGACACGTGGGCCGCGGTCATCGGCGGCTCGATGGGCGGTATGCACGCGCTCGAGTGGGCGGTGACGCATCCGGAACGGGTCGAACGGCTCGCCGTGCTCTCGTCGCCTCCCGTGACCACCGCCGACCAGATCGCGCTCAACACCGTGCAGCTCGAGACGATCCGCATGGATCCGCGGTTCCAGGGCGGCGAGTACTACGACCTCGGCGACGGCGACGGCCCGCACCGGGGTCTGGCCCTCGCCCGACGGATGGCTCTGCTGAACTACCGCAGCCCGATCGAGCTCAATCAGCGGTTCCAGCGCTCCTGGCAGTCGGGGGTCTCACCGCTCGGGCACGGCGGGCGCTTCGCCGTCGAGTCATACCTCGACTTCCACGGCAACAAGTTCACGCGCCGCTTCGACGCGAACAGTTACATCACGCTCGTCGAGGCCATGAACTCGCACGACGTCGGGCGCGACCGCGGCGGCGTGGAGGAGGCTCTGCGCACCGTGACCGCGACGACGCTCGTGCTGGGGATCGACAGCGACCGCCTCTTCCCGGTCGATGGCCAGCACCGCATCGCCCGGAGCATCCCGAACACCCTCGACGGCCACGACGCGGTCGTGCTGAACAGCGACTTCGGGCACGACGGGTTCCTCATCGAGAACGAGGCCGTGGGCGCTCACCTGCGGCGACTGCTCGACAGCTGACGCCCCGACGGCTCACTCGCCGGCGCACTCCTCGACGAACCGCCACGGGAGTCCCCCGGTCAGCAGACGCCCCTGCTCCCAGGCGAAGTCGCGCCCGGTATCCGTCGGGATCACGCGCGTTCGGAACAGGGCCGGTGTCGACGGCGCGGCGAGCGCGGAAGCGGCGTCGGTGACCGCGATCAAACCGTGGAGTGTCATCCACGTCGGCGGAAACAGAGTCCACTCCCCCGTCGCGTGCCGTTCGAGCGCCTGTGCCGGGGTCGTCCAGGCGTACTCGACGACCTCGTCGGGCGACGGGACGGGCGTGGCATCCGGTGCCGCAGCGAGGAAGAACCACGTCCGGATCCGCGTGGGCGCCTCGGCGGGCGGATGCCACTGCGACAACGCCGACAGACCGGAGATCTCGAGGCCGACCTCCTCCTGCGTCTCTCGGATGGCGGCGCGTCGCGCCTCGTCGATCTCCGCGGAGCCGTGTCTCCGATCGTTTTCCTCCACCTTTCCGCCCGGGAAGACCCACGCGTCCGCGAAGGAACCCCGCTCGGGCCGACGGATCATCAGCACCTCGACGCCGCCGGTCGAGTCACGCACCAGCACGGCCGTTCCGGCCACCGGAAGAGCATCGGGGGTGAGCATCCCCTCACCCTACGACGATGCGCCCACCAGGGCAGCGGAGCGACGAGCCTCGACGCGGTACGAGAGCAGCGCGATCAGCAGACCGGCGATCGCGAGCACGGTGCCGGTCCACGCGGGAGCCGTGAAGCCCCAGCCGACGGCGATCACGACGCCACCCAGGAACGCCCCGAGGCTGTTGCCGATGTTCAGCGCCGAATGGTTCATGGCCGCGGCGATCGACTGATTGTCTCCGGCGACGTCCATGAGACGGGTCTGGATCGTCGGGCTCAGCACCGACGACACGAAGCCGACGATGAGCACCAGCAGGCTCAGCGAGATGATCCAGAACGAGAACACGGCGAGCAGGGCGAAGACGACCGCCATCGCCGCGAGTCCGAACAGCAGCGTGCGCCGCAGATCGATGTCGGCGAGATGACCGCCCACGAGGTTTCCGACCGTCATGCCGATGCCCATGAGCACCAGAACGATCGGCACCACCCACTCCGGTGACCCGGCCACCTCGGTCACTAACGGGGCGATGTAGCTGTACACGGCGAAGAACCCGCCGAAGCCGATCGCGCCGATGCCCAGCGTGAACCAGACCTGCCGGATGCGGAAGACGCCCAGTTCCTGACGCATCGTCCGGCCGGGGGAACCCGGGTGCTCGGGCACGAAGAACACGATGCAGATCGTCGCGAGGGCGAAGACGAGGGCGACGACGCCGAACGCGGCGCGCCATCCCCAGGCCTGGCCGAGGAACGTGCCGAGCGGAACCCCGACGACGTTCGCGACCGTAAGGCCGGTGAGGATGAAGGCGACGCCCTTGGCGCGGTTGCCCGGCCCCATGACGTCGGCCGCGACGAGAGCGCCGATGCCGAAGTAGGCCCCGTGCGGGAGGCCGGCGAGGAAGCGCGACGCCCCGACCAGCTCGAACGTCGGCAGCACCACGGTGAGGGCGTTGAAGACCGTGAGCGCGATCGCCAGGACGATCATGACGCGGTGCCGCGGGAAGCGCGCGACGAAACCGGCGATGGTCGGCGCGCCCACCACGACGCCGAGCGCATACAGCGAGATGAGCCATCCGGCCTGGCTCAGCGCATCCTCCTGGCTCGAGGCCCAGAGGGAGGGAAGCAGGTCGGAGGCGATGTTCGGGAGCAGGCCCATGACGACGAACTCGGTCATGCCGATGCCGAAACTGCCGATGGCGAGAGAGAGGAGCGCCCTCTTCGCCGCACCCCTCGATTCAGTCGAGGGATTCACCGGTCCAGCCTACCGGCCCGCCGACGGCCCGAAGGCACCGGGGGTCGTCCCGAGCACGCGCCGGAAGTGTCGCGTGAGATGGGCCTGATCGTGGAACCCGGCCTGCGCCGCGGCGTCGGACGGTCGGATGCCGTCGACCAGGAGCCTTCGCGCGAGATCGATGCGTCGGCTCAGCACGTACTGATGCGGCGCGATGCCGTACGTGCGCGTGAAGGAACGCGTCAGATGGCTCGGATGCGCTCCCCATGCGGTGGCGATCTCGGAGAGGGTGAAGGACTCCGTGAAACGATCGTCGATGAGCGCCCGGAGGCGGCGAGCGAGCGGCGTGTCTCGAGCGGCAACGGTCGATGACCCGAGATGGGCGAGGATGCGCCCTCTCAGCGCGAGCGTCCACTGCTCGGCGGCGAGCAGGTCACCGGGCAGGGCGAGTGCGGCGTGGATGCGTCGCGCCGCCGCCGTCGCTCGCGGGTCGCGCACCGTCGGGTGCACGACCGACCTGCCCACCGCCTCGGCGGGAAGCCACGCCGGATCGAAGTACACGACACGTTTGCGATAGATGCGACCGTCCACGGTCGAACGCCCGTCGTGCGGGACGCCCGGGGGCAGCAGCGTCACCGCACCCGGCGCGGCGATGTGCGACGAACGATCGAGACCGTAGGCGACCGCTCCCTCGTCCACGAGCATCGCCGTCCAGACGTCGTGGGCGTGAAGCGGGTAGGCGTGCTCGAAGGAGGCGTGATACACCTCCCGCACCGCGGGCACCTCGGGATGCCAGGCGTGCACGCGATCGACCATGCAAGAAACGTACAAGACGCCGCGGGCTTCCGGCGCGATCGTGGATACATGACCACCGCACTGCCGACGAGCATCCCCGCTGAAAAGACCGCCCGCTTCGACACGAAGGTCGTCGTCCTCCTCGGCGAAGACCTCGCCGCCTGGCAGGAGCTCAACGTGACCGCTTTCCTGATCTCCGGCATCACCGTGAGTGCCCCCGATCTCACCGGCGGACCCTACCGCGACCGCGACGGCACGACGTATCTGCCGATGCTGCGTCAGCCCGTGCTCGTCATGACCGGGAACTCCGATCTCCTGCGCTCGGTTCGCGATCGGGCCTCCGCCCGAGACGATGTCGCGCTCGCGGTCTACACCCGCGAGCTCTTCGCGACAGGGCACGACGATGCCAATCGCGCCGCCGTCGCGGCCGTCGCAACGGCCGACCTCGATCTCGTGGGGCTCGCGCTGCGGGGTCCGCGCAACGCCGTCGACCGCATGCTCAAGGGCGCGCGCATGCACGCCTGAACGACGTGTGCGTTCTACTCGGCCTCGTCGATCGCACGCTCGAGACGCTCGATCTTGCCGTCGAGCTCGCCGGTGAAGCCGGGGCGGATATCGGCCTTGAGCACCAAGGACACGCGCGAGCCGAAGGGCATGACCGCTTCGGTGGCGCGCTTGACGACGTCCATCACGCTGTCCCAGTCGGGGCCCTCGATCTCGGTGAACATGCTCGTCGTCCGGTGCGGCAGCCCGGACTCGCGGACGACGCGCACGGCGGCGGCCACGGCGACGTGGACGGAGCCGTCTTCGCGGCCGGTGCCGGAGGGAGCGACGGAGAAGGCGATCAGCATGGGGAACCTCGTGTCTCTTCGATGGCGGTGGGAGCGACTTCTCGGCCGGCGGGGTCCGAGCCGAGCATCGAGGCGAGGACCTGCGCGGCCGCTGCTGCCACACGATGCATCATAGGCTCCGGCTCCGGCCCTCGCCGTCGACGGGAGTGAGCACGACGGCTCGGATGCCGATCACGAGGAGGACGACGAGCAGGAGGTTGCGCACCGACAGCACCACGATCGGCAGGACCTGTCCCTGCAGCAGCGCGTCGTAGCCGAGCGGATAGACGAGGCAGGTGAGGAGGCAGAGCGCAAGCACCACGACCGCGGGCAGGACCGCCCTCGCCCGGTCGAACACGAGCCAGAGGATCACGGGCGCGATCAGCCAGACCTGGAACTGCGGGGAGCCGACTTTGTTGGTCACGATGAGCGCCGCCACAAGCGAGAGCGCGAGCGGTGGAAGCAGCCGGGCGAACGCGGCCCCGCGCATCGCCTTCCAACCCGCGAGCGCGAGGATGCCGGCGACCACCGCGACCATGACTCCGGAGAGCGCCGCGGCGACGACGTCGGCGCCCGGAGCGGCGACCTGGAACGTGAGGATGTCGAAGCTGTACTCGATGCCCGCGGATCCGCCGGGGACCGCCCACAGGAAAGGCGTCGCCGCGACCGCCTCGATCTGCAGACCGCGTCCGCCCTGCTCGGTGAGGAAGCCGAAGAGATGCTCGTGCGCTCCGAGCAGCAGCAGACCGGCGATGACGGCCGTCGTCACCACCAGAGCCGCGATGATCATGCGCAGCCGACGGCGCCCGGCGATCAGTGCCGCGAGCAGCACCGCTCCGGGCCAGATCTTGATCCACGCGCCGATCGTCAAGAGGGCTGCGGCGAGCGCGGGACGCGAGACGAGCCAGAGACCGGCGATCACGACGATGGGCAGGGTGACGGCATCCAGCCGGTAGAGCGCGATCGGCCCCAGCAGCAGGAGGGCGGCGCTCCAGAACCATGCGGCGGTGCGACGCGGTGCCGACGGCGAGCGCCCGAGCAGCACGGCGAAGGCGAGCGCGTCGAGAGCGGTCACGAGGATCGCCCAGGCGACGAGATATGCCCCGGAGACGCCGAGGAGTCCGACGAACGGGACCGCCATCGCCTTCACCAGGAGGATCGGCGCGAGGGCGAGCTGCGGGTACACCCAGGTCTCGGTGATCCCGACGATCGGTCCGCCGCTCGCCGCCGCCGTCGCCCAGGGTTCGTAGACGAGCACCACATCGCCCATCGGCTGACTCGGGTAAACCCACCCCAGCCACGCGGTCAGGGCATGGACCGCGACGAAGACGACCCAGAGCGCGATGAGTCGTTCCGCGCCCTGCTTCACGCCAGCACGTCCGCGATCGCGCGCGGCAGGGCCTGCGCGACGTCCGACGCGACGATCGGATGCCCCGCCTCACCGTTCGCGCTCCCGGAGGCGATCCGTGCGGCGTAGCCGTGCAGCCACGCTCCCGCGGCGGCGGCCTCTTCCAGAGGAGCACCGGGGTTCGCGGCGAGCAACGCACCGAGCACTCCGCCCAGCACATCGCCCGTGCCCGCCGTGGCGAGCCAGCCGGTCCCCGCCGCGACGGCGATCGCTCCCCCGTCGGGCGTCGCGATCAGTGTGCGTGCGCCCTTCAGCAGCACGGTGACGCCGAGCGCACGAGCGACCTCGGCGGCGCCGCCGGCGCGATCTTCCTCGGCAGAGGCCAGACGCAGGCGCGCACGCAGTTTCGAGAACTCCCCCGCGTGGGGCGTCAGCAGTACAGGAGCGGTCGGGCGATCGACGAGGTCGAGTGCGCCGGCGTCGACCACGACTCGGGTGCTCCCGGTCAGCAGGGCGCGCAGCGCCGCTTCCTCGTCGGCGCTGCGATGCGCGGCATCCGTCCCCGACCCGATCACCCAGGCGTCCACCCGCGTGCGCCCGACATCGCTCCCCGTCACCGTCTCGGGACGACGAGCGAGCACGGCGTCCGACACCCGGCCGTCGCCGACGAAGCGCACGAACCCCGCGCCGGCGCGCCATGCGGCCTCGACGCCCAGCACCGCCGCGCCGGGGTATGCCGCTGAGCCGGTGCGCAGCGCCACGACACCGCGCGAGTACTTGTCGTCGTCGGCTGACGGCACCCGGAACAACCGCGCCGCATCGCTGCGGGACCACTCGCGAACCTCGACCATGACTCCACGTTAGTGCGACGGCCCTCGGGCCGTGCGAGCGGCGGTAGCGTCGAACGGTGAGCATTCTCTTCTCTCCCCTGAGCATCCGTTCCGTCGAGTTCTCCAACCGTCTCTGGGTGTCGCCGATGTGCATGTACAGCGCGATCGACGGTGTGGTGCAGGAATGGCATCACACGCATCTGGCGCAGTTCGCCTCCGGCGGCGCCGGTCTGATCGTCGCGGAGGCGACCGCCGTGGTTCCCGAGGGCCGCATCTCACCGCGCGACGTCGGACTCTGGAACGACGAGCAGCGCGATGCGTGGGTGCCGATCGTCCGGGCGATCCACGAGCGCGGCTCGCTCGCGGGCATCCAGCTCGCCCACGCCGGCCGCAAGGCTTCGACCTGGTGGCCCTGGGCGGAGCTGCGCGGATCGGTTCCGGTCACCGACGGCGGCTGGACGACGACCGCGCCGTCCGCCCTCGCGTTCGAGGGATTCGCCGAGCCCGAGGCCCTCGATGCCGAGGGGATCGAACGCGTCGTCTCCGGCTTCGCCGACGCCGCCCGTCGCGCGCTCGACGCCGGGTTCGACGTGCTGGAGATCCACGGTGCCCACGGCTACCTCGTGCACCAGTTCCTCTCGCCGCTGTCGAACCGGCGTGATGACGACTACGGCGGCTCGCTCGAGAACCGCGCCCGCCTGCTGCTCCGCATCCTCGATGCGGTGCGCGACGTCGCGGGTCCCGGAGTCCCCGTGTTCGTGCGCATCTCGGCCACCGATCACGCCGAGGGCGGATTCACCGCCGACGAGGCGACGCAGGTCGGGGAATGGGCGACCGCGCACGGCGCGGACCTCATCGACGTCTCCAGTGGCGGTCTCGTCGCCCACCAGCAGATCAGCGTGTTCCCGGGATACCAGGTGCCGCTGGCCGAGACCGTCCGCCAGGGCGGTCGCATCCCGGTCTCGGCGGTCGGGCTGATCACCGCCGCCGAGCAGGCGGAGCAGGTGCTCTCCGACGGCGCCGCGGATGCGATCTTCGCGGGACGCGAGTGGCTGCGCGACCCGCACTTCGGCCTGCGCGCCGCGCACGATCTCGGTGTCGACGTCGCCTGGCCCCCGCAGTACGACCGCGCGCGCTGGCGCTGAGACGCCGCGGCCGATCCGCGCACGACGAAGGCCGCCGACCCGTGATCGGGTCGGCGGCCTTCGTGTGCATCATCAGTGCCCGCGGACGCGACGCGTCGCGTCCTGCACCTCTCCGACCAGCTCCTCGAGGATGTCCTCCAGGAAGAGCACGGCCGTGGTCTCGCCCCGGGCATCGCGCACCTTGGCCAGGTGACGGCCGGCGCGGCGCATGACCGCGAGGGCGTCCTCGAGGTCGGTGTCCTCCTGCACGGGCACCATGTGGTGGATGCGCTTGGCGGGAAGCGGCTCGACCATCTTCACCTCGGCATCCGGGCCATCCGAAGCTCGGAGGATGTCCTTGAGGTGCACGTAGCCGATCGGCGCACCCTCGGTGTCGACGATCACGTAGCGGGAGAACCCGTACCGCGCGACCGCCTTCTCGATGTCGTCGGGGGTCGTCGTGGCCGGCAGCGTGACGAGGTCGCCCAGCGGGACCGCGACATCGCGCGCCTTCTTGTCGGTGAACTCGACGGCGGCGGCGACGGTCCCCGCGGTGTCGGTGAGCACCCCTTCGCGGCGCGACTGATCGACGATCGTCGCGACCTCCTCGAGCGTGAACGTCGAAGCCGCCTCGTTCTTGGGCTCGACGCGGAAGAGTCGCAGCACACCGTTGGCGGCCGCATTGAGCAGCCAGATCACCGGCATGAACACCTTCGACACCCACACGAGCGGGGTCGCGAGGATCAGCACGGCGCGGTCCGGCACCGAGAACGCGAGGTTCTTCGGAACCATCTCGCCGAAGACCACGTGCAGGAACGACACGATCAGCAGGGCGATGGTGAACGAGACCGCATCGACGGCGCCGTCGGGCCACCCGAGCGCGTGCAGCGGCACGGCCAGGAGATGGTGGATCGCGGGCTCCGAGACGTTCAGGATCAGGAGCGAGCAGATGGTGATGCCCAGCTGCGAGGTCGCGAGCATGAGCGTCGCGTGCTCCATGGCGTACAACGCCGTCTTCGCGGCGCGCGATCCCTGTTCGGCACGCGGCTCGATCTGCGAGCGGCGTGCCGAGATCACCGCGAACTCCGCGCCGACGAAGAAAGCGTTCGCGACCAGCAGCACGACGAGCCAGGCGAGTCCTCCCCAATCGCTCATCGGGTCACCTCCTCATCCGCATCGACGGGTCTCGGAACGAAGCGGATGCGGTCCACCCGGCGGCCGTCCATGCGGACCACCTGCAGCATGCCGCTGTCGAGCGACACCTCGTCGCCGACCGCGGGGACGCGCTCGAGGACGCTCATCACGTAGCCCCCGACCGTGTCGTACACATCGCCCTCCGGCACGTCGATCCCCGCGCGGCTGCGCAGCTCGTCCGGGCGCAGTTCGCCCGGGAAGGTGAGGCCGTCGCGCCCGCGGATCACGCCGGCGCGCGTGCGATCGTGCTCGTCCGACACCTCGCCGACGATCTCCTCGACGAGATCCTCGAGGGTGACGAGACCGGCGGTCCCGCCGTACTCGTCGACGACGACCGCGAGTTGGTAGCCCCGGGCACGGAGCTCGGAGATGAGACCGTCGATATGCACGGTCTCGGGAACGCGCAGGGGGTCGGTCGCGAGCGCGCCGACCGGCACTTCGGTGCGACGGTCGCGCGGCACCGAGATCGCTGCCTTCAGGTGCACGACCCCCATGATGTCGTCGAGATCGTCGTCGTACACGGGGAACCGGCTGTGCCCCGTGCGACGGGCGAGCTGGATGACGTCGTCCGCCGAATCCCCGGCCGCGATCGCGTGCATGCTCGGGCGTGCGGTCATGACGTCCGCCGCCGTGAGGCGCGAGAACGTCAGGGTGCGGTCGAGCAGGGTCGCGGTGTCGGCTTCGAGCACACCGGCGCTCGCCGATCGGCGCACGAGCGAGGAGAGCTCCTCGGCGCTGCGCGCCCCGGAGAGTTCTTCCTTCGGCTCGATGCCCATGCTGCGCAGCACGCCATTGGCGCTGCCGTTGAGCACGACGACCGCGGGCTTGAAGACGGTGGTGAAAGCGACCTGGAACGGAACCACGAGCTTGGCGGTGGCGCGCGGCAGGGCGAGCGCGAAGTTCTTGGGCACGAGTTCGCCCAGGATCATCGACAGCACCGTGGCGACGAACATCGCGACGACGGTGGCGATGGGCGCGACGGCGGGCTCCGGAATGTGCCAGGCGACGAGCGTCGGCCGCAGCAGGTTCGACAGCGCCGGCTCCATCGTGTAACCGGTCAGCAGCGTCGTGAGCGTGATGCCGAGCTGAGCCGACGAGAGATGCGTCGAGGTGTGCTTGAGAGCACCGATCGTGAGGGCGAGTCGGGATTCACCACGCGCCTGTCGCGCTTCGAGATCCGCGCGGTCGAGATTGACCAGTGCGAACTCGCTCGCGACGAACAGACCGGTGCCGATCGTGAGCAGGAGCCCCACGCCCAACATGACGTAGTCCATCAGAGGTTCCTCTCCGGTGGGAGAGGGGGACGGTGGGGCGATCTACTGCAACTGGGAGGGTCGTCCATAGTGTGGACGATTCTACCGAATGCGCTCGCGCGCGGTCGCGTCACCCGCGCGCGATTCCGCTACCAGCTCACCGGCAGCGCCTTGCCCTCTTCGTAGCCCGCGGCCGACTGCAGACCCACGAGCGCGCGATCGTGGAACTCCGGGACGGAGGATGCTCCGGCGTAGGTGAACGACGAGCGCACGCCCGAGGTGATCATGTCGAGCAGGTCCTCGACGCCCGGCCGCAGCGGATCGAGGTAGATCTTTGACGAGGAGATGCCCTCGGCGAAGAGTTCCTTGCGCGCCCGCTCGTAGGCGTCGAGCCTGCCGAAGCGGGCCTGCACCGCTTTGGTCGACGCCATCCCCCAGGACTCCTTGAAGATGCGCCCCTCGGCGTCGCGCTGCAACTCGCCCGGAGCCTCGATCGTCCCGGCGAACCAGGAGCCGATCATCACGGATGCCGCGCCCGCGGCGAGCGCCAGGGCGACGTCGCGCGGGTACCGGACCCCTCCGTCCGCCCAGACGTGCGCACCGAGTTCGCGGGCCGCCTGAGCCGTCTCGAGCACCGCCGAGAACTGGGGTCGGCCGACCGCGGTCATCATGCGGGTCGTGCACATCGCGCCCGGGCCGACGCCGACCTTGAGGATCGAGGCTCCGGCATCCACGAGATCGTGCACGCCGTCGGCGGTCACGATGTTCCCGGCGACGATGGGGAGCCCGAGGTTCAGATCGGACACGGTGCGCAGGGCGCGCAGCATCCCGTCCTGATGGCCGTGCGCCGTGTCGAGCACGAGCACGTCGACCCCGGCACCTGCGAGCGCGGTCGCCTTCGCGGCGACGTCGCCGTTGATCCCCACCGCCGCGGCGACGGTGAGCCGCCCGTCGGCATCGAGCGCGGGTCGGTAGAGAGTGGAGCGCAGGGCGCTGCGCGCGCTCAGCGTCCCGACGAGATGCCCGTGATGCACGACCGTGACCATCTCGGCGCCGGCCTCGGTGATCACGTCGAAGGCGTGCCGTTCGGATCCGATGTCGTCGGCGTCGATCGACGGCGTCCCCCGGTGCACGAGGTCGCCCAGCTGCGCGTCCGGCAGAGCAGTCGCCAGCCGATTCGCGGGAAGGATGCCGAGGATGTCCTCGACGCCGATCGGCGCGGCACCGTGCGCGACCACGATCCCGTGCCCCGGCGCGGCGGGAAGGAGCCGGAGGGCGTCGGCGACCGATGCGTGGGGCGGCAGGACGAGAGCCGTGTCCCACAGCACCGGCTGCGCCTTCACATCGCGGATCGCGGCGTCGAGATCCTGGAGGGGCATGTCCTGCGGCAGCACCCCGAGACCTCCGCGTCGCGCCATCACCGCGGCCAGGCGCGGCCCGGTCACGGAGTTCATGTTCGACGCCACGAGAGGCAGGGTCGTGGGCGTGCCGTCCTGCGGCGCCAGGTCGACCTGGAGCCGGCTGGTGACCGACGATCGTCGCGGCACGAGGAACACGTCGGAATAGGTCAGATCGACGGTCGGCTGCGCACCTGAGAACTCCATGACTCCACGGTATCGAGATCGAGCACTCCCTGGGCATGGCGTCGAAGATTCGCACCGGGAAACACGTTAGGCTTGTCGATCGAGAGTGTGCGGACCTGGGCGCATCCTGCGTCCCGCGAGCACTGTGAATCTTCAGCGATGAAAGAGGGCGATCGAGCGTGTCGAACCAGGTGACCGGCGTCGGGGGCGACGGGGGGTTCGGAGCCAATTCCTGGCTCGTCGAAGAGCTCTACGAGCAGTTCAAGGTGAACCGCGATTCCGTCGACAAGGAATGGTGGCCGATCCTCGAGAAGTACCACTCCGAAAACGCCGGTGCGACGGCCCCCGCCAGCAGCCCGGCGGCCGAGCAGCCCGCCCACCCGGTGACGGCTCCGATCCCCGTGATCGGCTCGCAGCCCGTGGCGCGCACGACGGCGAAGCCGGCAGCGGCGGCTCCGATCCCGGCGCAGGCGCCCAAGCCCGCCGCCAAGGACCCGTCCCCGGCCCCCGCGGACGAGGCCGAGGAAGACAAGGTCACCGTCCTCCGGGGCATGCCCAAGACCCTCGCGGCCAACATGGACGAGTCGCTCACCGTCCCCACCGCGACAAGCGTCCGCACCATCCCCGCCAAGCTGATGATCGACAACCGCATCGTCATCAACAACCACATGGCGCGCACCCGAGGCGGAAAGATCAGCTTCACCCACCTCATCGGCTGGGCGCTCATCCGCACGCTCGACGAGTTCCGCAGCCAGAACGTGTTCTACGCCGAGGTCGACGGCAAGCCCTCCGTCGTCGCCCCCGCGCACGTCAACCTCGGCATCGCGATCGATCTGCCGAAGCCCGACGGCACGCGCGCCCTCATGGTGCCGAGCATCAAGCGCGCCGACACCATGACCTTCACCGAGTACCTCTCGGCCTACGAGGACCTGGTCACCCGCGCGCGCAACAACAAGCTCACCGCCGGCGACTTCCAGGGCACGACGGTCTCGCTCACGAACCCGGGCGGCATCGGCACGGTGCACTCCGTCCCGCGTCTGATGAAGGGCCAGGGCTGCATCATCGGCGCCGGGGCACTCGAGTACCCGGCCGAGTTCCAGGGCGCGAGCGAGAAGACGCTCAACGAGCTGGCGATCGGCAAGACGATCACGCTCACCAGCACCTACGACCACCGCGTCATCCAGGGCGCGGGATCGGGCGAGTTCCTCAAGAAGGTGCACGAGCTCCTCATCGGGCAGCGCGGCTTCTACGACGACATCTTCGCGGCGCTGCGCATCCCGTACGCGCCGATCCACTGGAACCCCGACATCGCCGTCGACCTCGCCGAGCGTGTCGACAAGCAGTCCCGCGTGCAGGAGCTCATCAACTCCTTCCGCGTCCGCGGCCACCTCATGGCCGACATCGATCCCCTCGAGTACCGCCAGCGCTCGCACCCCGACCTCGAGATCGAGAGCCACGGGCTCACCTTCTGGGACCTCGACCGCGAGTTCGTCACCGGTGGCTTCGGCGGACGTCGCGTCGCGAAGCTGCGTGACATCCTCGGAGTCCTGCGCGACTCGTACTGCCGCACGCTCGGCATCGAGTACATGCACATCCAGGACCCGGAGCAGCGCCGCTGGTTCCAGGAGAAGGTCGAGGTCAAGTACCAGAAGCCCGGCCACGACGAGCAGCTGCGGGTCCTCCGCAAGCTCAACGAGGCCGAGGCGTTCGAGACGTTCCTGCAGACGAAGTTCGTCGGCCAGAAGCGCTTCTCGCTCGAGGGCGGCGAGTCGCTCGTCCCGCTGCTCGACGAGATCCTCCAGGGTGCCGCGACCGCCGGCCTCGAGGGCGCCGCCATCGGTATGGCGCACCGCGGCCGCCTCAACGTGCTCACGAACATCGCCGGCAAGACCTACGGCCAGGTGTTCCAGGAGTTCGAGGGCACCCAGACCCCGGGCAACCAGCGCGGTTCCGGTGACGTAAAGTACCACCTCGGCACCGAGGGCACCTTCGTGGCCGACGACGGATCGGAGCTCCCGGTCTACCTCGCCGCCAACCCCTCGCACCTCGAGACCGTCGACGGCGTGCTCGAGGGCATCGTCCGCGCGAAGCAGGACCGCAAGCCGATCGGCACGTTCGCCTGGCTGCCGATCCTCGTGCACGGCGACGCGGCCTTCGCCGGTCAGGGCGTCGTCGTCGAGACCCTGCAGATGTCGCAGCTGCGCGGTTACCGCACCGGTGGCACGATCCACGTCGTGGTGAACAACCAGGTGGGCTTCACCACGACCCCGAACGACGGCCGCACCTCGGTGTACGCCACGGATGTCGCGAAGACCATCCAGGCGCCGGTCTTCCACGTGAACGGCGACGACCCCGAAGCCGTGATCCACGTCGCGCAGCTCGCCTTCGAGTACCGCGAGCGCTTCCACCGCGATGTCGTGATCGACCTCGTCTGCTACCGCCGTCGCGGTCACAACGAGGGCGACGACCCCTCGATGACGCAGCCTCTGATGACCGACCTGATCCAGGCCAAGCGCTCCGTGCGCCGTCTGTACACCGAGTCGCTCGTCGGTCGCGGTGACATCACCGAGCAGGAGTACGACGAGGCCAAGGCCGACTTCCAGAACCGGCTCGAGATCGCCTTCGCCGAGACGCATGCCGCCGAGACCGGGGCCACGCCGATCGCGCCCGAGCTGCCGCCGGTCGACGGCCAGGTCGGCGCACCGGATGTCACGGGTGTCGCGGGTGAGGTCATCCAGCTCATCGGCGATGCGTTCGTGAACAAGCCCGAGGGCTTCACCGTGCACCCGAAGATCCAGCAGCTGCTCGAGAAGCGTCTCGACATGAGCCGCAACGGCGGCATCGACTGGGGCTTCGGCGAGCTGCTCGCGTTCGGATCGCTCCTCGTCGAAGGCACCCCGGTGCGTCTCGCGGGTCAGGATGCGCGCCGCGGAACGTTCGTCCAGCGCCACGCCACTCTCCACGACCGTGCGAACGGCCAGGAGTGGCTGCCGCTCTCCAACCTCTCCGACGCCCAGGGCCGCTTCTTCGTCTACGACTCCCTGCTCAGCGAGTACGCGGCGCTCGGATTCGAGTACGGCTACTCGGTCGAGGCCCCCGAGGCCCTCGTCCTCTGGGAGGCGCAGTTCGGCGACTTCGTCAACGGTGCCCAGTCCGTGATCGACGAGTACATCTCGGCCGCCGAGCAAAAGTGGGGCCAGCAGTCCAGCGTCACCCTGCTGCTCCCCCACGGCTATGAGGGCCAGGGGCCCGACCACTCGTCGGCACGCATCGAGCGGTTCCTGCAGCTCTGCGCCCAGGAGAACATGATCGTCGCACGTCCGTCAACGCCGGCCTCGTACTTCCACCTGCTGCGCCGTCAGGCCTACGCCCGTCCGCGCAAGCCGCTGATCGTCTTCACGCCGAAGGCCATGCTGCGTCTGCGCGGCGCGACCAGCCCCGTCGAGGCGTTCACGCAGGGGCGCTTCGAGCCGGTGATCGACGACGACCGCGCTCTCGACCGCAGCGCCGTCAAGCGCGTGCTCGTGCACTCGGGCAAGGTCCACTGGGATCTGCGCGCCGAGCTCGAGAAGAACCCGAACCCCGAGGTGGTGCTCGTGCGTCTCGAGCAGCTCTACCCGACGCCGATCGACGAGCTCAAGGCCATCACCGACTCGTACCCGAACGCCGAGCTCGTGTGGGTGCAGGAGGAGCCGGAGAACCAGGGCGCCTGGCCGTTCCTGGCACTCGCTTTCGCGGACGTTCCCGGGGACCGCGCATTCCGACCCGTCGCTCGCGCCGCGTCGGCGTCGCCCGCGACCGGGTCGTCGAAGGTGCACGCCGCAGAGCAGGCCACGCTCCTGCGCGAAGCGCTGACCACGGCCTGACGTTCACTCGTACGCAGAAGGGCCCCCCCCGCGGGGCGGGGGCCCTTCTGCGTACGCTCCGCGCGATCAGTACCAGATGTCGAGCGAGGGCGCGGGAGACGTGAAGAAGGCACGGTCGAGGAGGTCGACGACGGATGCCTCGGCATCGATGAGGCCCGCTCCGGCGAGCGCGGTCGCGCGCACCGCCCCCGCGTACAGCGACGACAGAGCGGCGACGCCGAGGACGGCATCCGGTGCGGCGGATTCCGCCGCTTCGACGGTCGCCACGCCCGAGACATCGACGTGGAGTCGCCAGTCCCCCGCAGCGAAGCCGAGGGGGTCGTGGATGCGGAGCACCAGATCGACCGGAACCGAGTACTGTCGCGCGATCAGTGCTCGAGCGACATCCAGCACTCGCAGCCAGCCGTGATCGTGCACCTCCTGCGCGACGCCACGCTGATCGGCCACCAGCCACGGCAGCGGGTCATCCGCCGTCTGCAGGTCGGCGGTGACCTCGTCGACGAGGTCGTGCTGCAGGGCGAACCGCCACAGCGCTGCACGGGCATCCGCGGTCTCGGCCACCAGCATCCGCACGTTCAGGCCGAATCGGAAGCTGCCGCTGCGATCGGTCACCGTGTACACGAGCACACCGCGGGTCTCGCCGTCGGCATCGACGTGGCGCACACCGCGCACCTTGTCGCGATCGGTCTCGCCCGGGGCGGTACCGGCGAACTGCTCCCATCGCCCCGCCCACCCGGCGATGCGGCCGGCGCGCGTGCGACGGGCCCGTTCGTGGACCGTCGCGAGATCGTCGACGAGCTGCGCGCGCTCACGGTACTCCAGGCGTCCGGACGGTTCGTGCCCGCCCCATCCCGCCCGCCGGGTGTCGACGGTGAAGCGCACGGCCGGCAACGCCGACCCGAAGCCGTAGCGGCCGTAGATGGTGGCCTCCGACACTGTGAGCCCGGCGATCGCGATCCCCGCGCCGTGGGCGGCGCGCAGCTCTCCCTCGAGGAGGGAACGAGCGATGCCCCGGCGCCGATGCGTGGCGGCGACGGTCACCCCGCTGATCGCCCACATCCCGATCTCCGCTCCCCCGGGCACCGTCAGGGGCGTCACCCACGAGTCGATGGTCGCGACCGGGAGGTCGCCGGAGGCCGCTTCGGTCTCGAAGACCCCGGTCGTCCGACGCTGCGCGACGGTCTCCCGGCTGTGGGCGAGCGCCTCGGGGGTCGACTCCTCACCGAGGAATCCGCGACCGACCGCGCGGAGGAAGGGCGTCGCGGCCGCGTCGTCACTCAGATCGACCACGCGATAATCGAGACCCGAACCGTTCAGTCGGTCGCGGGAGGTCGCGTCGGCGGGAATGTCGCGGGCGTCGATGAGCGTCATGCCTCCACCCTACGGGTGGCTGACGACATCGGATCCCGAGATGTCAGTGCTGCGCGGCCTGCGCCTCACGCAGGCGGGCGAACACCTGATCGCGCAGCTCCTCGGGAGCGGTCTCCTTGCAGGCGCGCGCGATGACCTCGGTGAGCGTCTTCGCCACGAGGACCTCATCGCGGCACGACGGGCAGTTCTCGAGGTGCTCTCGGATCTCGGTGTGCTCGGTCTTGCACACCTCGTTGCGGAGGTACTCCTCCAGATCCTGACGCGCTTTGTCGCAACCGCAGTCGCTCATTTCCCGCTCCTCTTCTCAGCCGCGGCGATGCCCCGCTCCGCGGCGTAATCTGCCAGCAGCTCCCGCAGCATCCGTCTGCCACGGTGCAGACGGCTCATCACGGTGCCGATGGGGGTCTTCATGATGTCGGCGATCTCCTGGTAGGCGAAGCCCTCGACATCCGCGAGGTACACCGCCAACCGGAAGTCCTCGGGGACCGCCTGCAGGGCGTCCTTCACGACGGACGCCGGCATGTGATCGATCGCCTCGGCCTCCGCAGACCTGCTGTGCGACGCGGTCGTCGATTCCGCGCCGCCCAGCTGCCAGTCCTCGAGCTCGTCGATCGTGCCCTGGAACGGCTCGCGCTGCTTCTTGCGGTAGATGTTGATGTACGTGTTCGTGAGGATCCGGTACAACCACGCTTTGAGGTTCGTCCCCTGCGAGAAGGTCGCCCACGAGCCGTACGCTTTCACGAACGTCTCCTGCACGAGGTCGGCGGCGTCAGCGGGATTGCGCGTCATGCGCATGGCGGCGGCGTACAGCTGATCCATGAACGGGATCGCCTGTTCCTCGAACTCACGCTGAGAGTCGCTCGAGGTCGCTGCGGTTGCGGTGTCATCCATCACGGGCCAGTCTAGGCCGCTGATGTCCACCGACCCACGCTCCAAGGTCGCCAGCATCCTGCTCTCCTCCTCGGCGGGTACGCCGCCGTTCACTAAGGTGGAACCGATGAGCGCCAACAGGTATTCCCCTCCCCCCGTCACGGGCGCCTACACCGCGCCGGTTTTCGACGATCCGATCCACGCGACGCTGACGATCCCCGGCTCGAAGTCCCTCACGAACCGGGAGCTCATCATCGCCGCGATCGCCGACGGCCCCGGTCGTCTGATCAGTCCACTGCACTCCGATGACTCCCGCCGGATGGTCGACGCGCTGCGTGCGCTCGGCGTCGGCATCGAGGAGGTGGATGCCGGGGGCGAGTTCGGACCCGACCTCGTCGTCACCCCTGCGAAGCTCTCCGGGGGCACCACGGTCGACTGCGGCCAGGCCGGCACGGTCATGCGGTTCATCGCGCCCCTCGCGGGCCTCGCGGCCCACGACGTGCATCTCACCGCGCACGAGAATGCCCTGCACCGCCCCATGGGCGGGCTGATCAGCGCTCTCCGCGACCTCGGGGTCGACATCGACGACGAGGGCACCTGGGCGCTGCCGTTCACCATCCGCGGGCACGGACGCATCCGCGGTGGACGCGTCGAGATCGACGCCTCCGCCTCGAGCCAGTTCGTCTCGGGTCTGCTGCTCGCCGCTCCGCGCTTCGACGTCGGCCTGCACCTCGTGCACACCGGAGAGCACCTGCCGAGCCTCCCCCACATCGACATGACGATCGAGGCCCTCAGCCGTCGCGGCATCCGCATCGAACGTCCGGCGACCGGGGAATGGCTCGTCGAAGCCGGTGTTCCGCGCGCCAAGGAGATCGCCATCGAACCGGATCTCTCCAACGCCGCCCCGTTCCTCGCGGCGGCGATGGTGACCGGAGGGGCGGTGTCGATCACCGGCTGGCCGGCGCATTCCACCCAGCCCGGAGCGCTGCTGCCCGAGATCCTCCAGGCGATGGGTGCCCACACCAGCCGGCACGGCGGAGCCCTGACCGTCCGTTCCGGCGACGTCATCCGCGGCCTCGACCTCGACCTGTCGGCGGCGAGCGAACTCACCCCGACCCTCGTCGGCCTCGCGGCCTTCGCCGACGGCCCCACGACGATCCGCGGGATCGGTCACATCCGCCTGCACGAGACCGATCGGATCGCCGCTCTCATCGGCAACCTCCGCGCGCTCGGCGGCGAGGCGGAGGAACTCCCCGACGGTCTGCGGATCATCCCCCGCGCGTTGCACGGCGGCACCTGGGCCGCTCACCACGACCACCGGATGGCGACCACCGGGGCCCTGATCGGGCTCCGCGTGCCGGGAGTGGAGATCGACGACATCGGCACCACCGCGAAGACGCTGCCCGAGTTCACGCTGCTGTGGGAGCGGATGCTGCGAGGCGCGGCCGCGTGAGCTGGCTCGACGGCGACGACGACCTCGAGGACGACTTCGAGGACTACGACGAGAGCGCGATCCGCTCGCGCCCCAATCCGAAGGCGAACAGGCCCCGCACCAAGCGTCGGCCTGCGCACGAGGATGCCGAGATCGGACGTGTGCTCGGCGTGGATCGCGGCCGCTACTCCGTGCTGCTCGACGAGGACGCCCCGACCGAGCGCACGATCACCGCCGCCCGTGCGCGGGAACTGCGCCGGAACCCCATCGTCACGGGAGACCGGGCGCGCGTCGTCGGCGACCTCTCCGGGGAGGACGGCACGCTCGGCCGCATCGTCGGGATCGTCGATCGCACGTCGCTCCTGCGTCGTAGCGCCGATGACACCGATCAGGTCGAGCGCGTGATCGTCGCGAACGCCGATCAGATGCTCATCGTCGTCGCGGCCGCCGATCCGGAACCCCGCGAACGCCTCGTCGACCGCTATCTCGTCGCCGCCCTCGATGCCGGCATCCGCCCGCTCCTCGTCGTGACGAAGACCGATCTGGCAGACCCCGCGCACTTCCTGTCGCACTTCGACGGACTCGATCTGACCGTCTTCACCAGCGCCCAGGACGTCATGCCGATCGACGAGATCGGATCCGCGCTGGTCGGGCACTCCACGGTGTTCGTCGGTCACTCGGGTGTGGGCAAGTCGACGCTCGTGAACGCGCTCGTCCCCACCGCCGGTCGGGCGACCGGGCATGTGAACCAGGTGACGGGACGCGGTCGGCACACATCGTCGTCGACGGTCTCCCTGCGCTACCAGGGTCCGACCGGCAACGGATGGGTCATCGACACCCCCGGTGTGCGATCGTTCGGGCTCGGGCATGTGAAGCCCGAGAACATCCTCGCGGCCTTCACCGAACTCGCCGAGATCGCGGAGAACTGCCCGCGCGGATGCACGCACCTCGCCGATGCGCCGGACTGCGCCCTCATCGAGGCGGCCGAGCGCGGCGAACTCAGCGAGACCGGCCTCGCCCGACTGGACTCTCTGCAACGCCTGTTGCAGACGTTCGCCGACAAGGCGGAGCAGGCGACCGGCCGATAAACTGGACGGGTGACTCAGCGCCTCGAAGCCGGAACGCCCGCCCCCGATTTCACCCTTCTCGACCAGGACGGTACGAGCGTCTCGCTCTCCGACCTGCGCGGCGAGAAGACGGTGCTCTACTTCTATCCGGCCGCG
This sequence comes from Microbacterium sp. USHLN272, assembly GCF_037149655.1. Classification (NCBI taxonomy): domain Bacteria; kingdom Bacillati; phylum Actinomycetota; class Actinomycetes; order Micrococcales; family Microbacteriaceae; genus Microbacterium; species Microbacterium sp. USHLN272. The sequence continues at coordinate 883,735 of NZ_JBBCRA010000001.1, forward strand.
ATGACCCCCGGCTGCACCACGCAGGCGTGCGACTTCCGCGACAGCATCTCGTCTCTCCAGGGTGCCGGCTACCGCGTGATCGGCATCTCGCGCGACGAGCCGAAGAAGCTCGCGGCGTTCCGCGAGCGCGACGGCCTGACCTTCACTCTTCTGAGCGACCCCGAACATGCCGTGCACAGCGCCTACGGCGCCTGGGGCGAGAAGGTCAACTACGGCAAGGTCATCGAAGGCGTCATCCGTTCCACGTTCGTCATCGACGAGGACGGCGTGATCGCGCACGCCCTCTACAACGTGAAGGCGACCGGACACGTGGCCCGGCTGAGGAAGCTGCTCGGCATCGACGCCTGAAGCGCGTCAGTCGCCCGCGGGCCCGTCGTTCTCGTGCAACTCGGCCTCGCGCCGCGTGCTCGCGATGAGGAGCACGAACCCGAGCAGTCCCGGCAGACCCGCCCCGAGCACGAACGCCCACGGGATGGGCTGCAGGGTCAGTGACGCGAGAGCGATCACGACCGCGAGGATCTGGAACACCACGCCCCCGGATCGCGCCCACGAGCGCCCCGCGCGCGCACCCCAGGCGAAGGCGAAGAGCGCCGCCGCACCGATCAGGGTGAGCACCATCAGCGCGACAGCCGTGGGCACGGATGCCGCGTCGCCGGCACCGATCCCCATCAGCTCGATCAGGGCGAAGACCACGAGAGCGGCCCCCTCGGCGGCGAGCACCGCCGCGGCGGCGAGGGCGAGTCCGGGTGCGCGCACGGAGTCTCCTGGGAATCGAGAGTGAATGGCAAAAAGCCTTGATTTCGAAGGTTTCCTGTAACACAATAGAAACAGTCATGTGCTCCCACAGCGGCGTGGGGCGGGCTCTCTGCCCGCATCACACTTCGCGGGCAACCGTCCGCATCTCACACAGGGTAACGGATCCCGAGCCGTCACCCGAATCGAGACATCGCATCGCGATTCTGAAATCCACACCGAGGAGCCCCCATGGACTGGCGCGACAAAGCCGCCTGCCTGACCGTCGATCCCGAGCTGTTCTTCCCGGTCGGCAACACCGGCCCGGCCGTCGACCAGATCGAGAAGGCGAAGACCGTCTGCGCCACCTGCACGGTCACCGAGATCTGCCTGCAGTACGCACTCGAGTCCAGCCAGGATTCGGGTGTCTGGGGCGGCCTCTCCGAAGACGAGCGCCGCGCCCTCAAGCGCCGCGCCGCACGCGCCCGCCGCGCCTCCTGACGCACCACGAAGCCCCGCCGTCGAGAACTCCTCTTCCGGCGGGGCTTTCGCGTGCCCTCAGCTCCCCCGAGGGCTCACTTCTGCAACCACCGCAGCGGAATGTCGATGACCACGGACGTCCCCTCGCCCTCGCTGCCGCGCCACTCGATCGTGCCGCCGAGCTCGCCCTGGATGAGCGTGCGGATGATCTGCGTGCCGAGGCCCTGACCGATCCGCCCCTCCGGCAGCCCGTGTCCGGTGTCGTGCACCGTGACCCGGAGGTTCTCCTCGGTGCGTGCGGCGTCGATCGTGACGAGGCCCTCCTGGCCCGCGAGCCCGTGCTCGACGGCGTTGGTGACGACCTCGGTGAGCGCGAGCGCCAGCGGGGTCGCGTACTCGCTCGGCAGCACGCCGAACCGACCGGTCGACTGCGTCTGCGCCCGTGTGTTCGGAGCGGAGGCGACCTCGGCGACCAGCTTGAGGACGCGATGGAAGACCTCGTCGAAGTCGACCTTCTGGGTCAGTCCCTGGGCGAGCGTGTCATGGACGACCGCGATCGCGTCGACGCGTCGCATCGCCTGGGTGAGCGCATCCCTGGCCTCGTCGGAGTGCGTCCTGCGCGCCTGGATGCGCAGCAGGGAGGCCACCGTCTGCAGGTTGTTCTTGACGCGGTGATGGATCTCGCGGATCGTCGCGTCCTTGGTGATGAGTTCCTGCTCCTGATGACGCAGCTCCGAGACGTCGCGGCAGAGCAGGATCGCGCCGATCCGCGTGCCGTGATCCTTCAACGGAATCGCTCGGAGGGAGACCGTCACCCCGCGCGCCTCGATGTCGGTGCGCCACGGCGCCCGTCCGGTCACGACGACGGGGAGCGACTCGTCGACCTGCCGGGACGGTGGGACGAGACGTGTGGTCACCTCGGCGAGGGACTCGCCCTCGAGCTCGTCGTCGAATCCCATGCGGTTGAACGCGGACAAGGCGTTCGGGCTCGCGAACGTGGTGATGCCGTCGACGTCGATGCGGATCAGACCGTCCGAGGCACGGGGAGCGCCGCGGCGCGGCGAGGTCGGAGCCGCGAGATCCGGGAAGCTGCCGTCGGCGATCATCCGGAACAGATCGTTGGCGCAGTCGTCGAACGTGATCTGCTGACGGGAGGGCGTGCGCGCCTCACCGAGGTTCGTGTGCCGGGTGACGACACCGATGACGGACGGTGGCACGTCGCCCGAGCGCCGCGCGTTCACGATCGGCACGGCGCGCACCCGCGTGGGCGTCTCCTCGAACCAATCGGGTGAGGACGAGTCCACGATCTCCGCGGTGTCGAACGCCCCCTGCACCTGGGTACGCCACTGCGGACGCACGCGCTCCCCGACGATGTCCCGATAGAAGAGAGTCGCCGCGCCGCTCGGGCGGGCATGGGCCACCGCGATGAAGGAGCCGTCGTCGGTCTGCACCCAGACGACGATGTCGGCCGATGAGAGATCGGCGAGCAGCTGACCGTCCCCGGCCAGGCGATGCAGCCACTCGACATCGCCGTCGTTCAGACGGCCCTGGGCATGGGCGAGATCAGTGAGGGTCGACACCCCACCAGCCTACGGTCCTTCGCTCTAGAGGATCGCCAGCGACGTCGCGCGCCAGCGCCGATCCAGCCCCTCCAGGCGCACGGCGACGGCGCGCGTGCGTCCGGGCCCTGCCACGATGACGACCGCTTCAATCACGCTGTCGACGGGAGCGGAGATGCGCAGGGAACGGATCTCGAAGCTGGGGCGGGCCGGCACCACTCCCCGTGCGCTGCGCGCCCGTGCCGAGAGGTTCGATCGCGTGACCAGGCTGCGGTAGGCGTCTTCACTGAACCATCGAGCGAGCTGATCGACCTCCCGCACACCGGCGAGCACCTCGAGCACACCCTGGGTGAGGCTGCGCAGCAGCGGGGCCGGATCGGGCAGCTCGACGGTCGGGGTCGGCTGCCGCGCGAAGTACTCATGAAGCGTCATCGTCACACTCTCAGTCGGGGAACGCGAGCCAGTAGAGCACGCGGAAGCCCGCGCGCAGGGCCCTTCGACAGAGGTATGTGGATAACTCGTATGTCGCCCTTCGCCCTCCCCTACGCTCGATCCGATGAACTGGGACAGGCTGTTTGAGGACCTCGAGGGTCAGCTCGCGTCGGAGTGGGAGGCGGAGCGCGTCGCTCTCGATGCGGAGTCGGAGCGTGTGCGCATCTCACAGCTCGCGCTGCGAACGCGCCTGCGTGCGATGAGCGCACGGCGTGCGTCGATCGTGATCGAGCTCGCGAACGGGCGACGGATGCCGGTGATCCTGCGCACCGTGGGCGCCGACTGGCTCGCGGCCGAGATCTCCACCGCGCTCGGTGCTCTCGCCTCCCGGTCGATGCTCGTCGTCCCCCTGCGCGCGATCCAGAGCCTCGGCAGCGATCACGGAATGCTGTTGAGCAGTCTCGAAGAGGACGCCGATCCCCCCAGCATCCTGCGCGAGAGGATGACCCTCGGGTTCGTGCTCCGCGACCTGGCGCGCCGACGCGTCGCGCTCCACCTCAGCACCACGAGGGGCGACGACGTGCACGGGACCATCGATCGTGCGGGCGCCGATCACCTCGATCTCGCTGTGCACGATGCGGGCACCGTGAGACTGGCGAGTGCGGTGCAGAGCTTCCGGATCGTGCCCTTCGAGGCCCTGGTCGCCATCCGGCTCGCCGGCGATCAGCGTCTGTGAGCGGTGGAGGCTCCCCAGATCTCGGGGAAGCTCGCCTCCTGTGACTGACGCCAGAGCGCCATCCGACGGGAATCCTCCGACTGCGCGGCCAGATACCCCTCGATACTCGATTCCTCGATGCGCCATCGTGCGGGGACACCGAGCTGAGCGCCACGCAGACGCCCGGCCAGGACGAGCTCGATCACCTCGTCGACCTCGACGCTCAACAACTCCGCCACCTGCGCGGGAGCGAGGTAGCGCGGAGCGACGCGAGACGGATCGGGCATGCACCCATTCTGCCCCGCACGGCATCCGCACCGCGTCCGGGCGTCGCCGTTGTGGATAACTCTCAGACCGTTTCGCGGATATCTGTGAGCATGGGTCGCCATGAGCACTTTCTCTCGGCCGCGTCGCGCCTTCTGGGGCGACCTCCGCTTCCTCATCGGCATCGCCCTCGTCGGGGTCTCCATCACCGGGGTCTGGCTGATCGTGTCCTCCGCGGACTCCGCGACGCCGATCCTGCAGGCCGACCGCACGATCATCCAGGGCGAGGCGATCACCGCCGCGGACTTCCGCGTCGTCGACGTCTCCCTGGGAGCGCTGACCGACGACTATCTGCAGCCCCAGGATCTCGAATCCGGCCAGGTCGCCGCTCGGACCATCGCGGAGGGCGAGCTCGTCCCGCACACGGCATCCGGGAAGGCCGACGACAGTCGGAGCACGACGCTCGTGATCGAGAGCAGCATCAGCATCCCCGAGGGCGTCGCCGCAGGCACGGTCGTCGAGCTCTGGCAAGCGCCGCTGCTCGAGGACGGCCGCACGTACGACGCGCCGCGCATCCTCGTCGCCGATGCGATCGTGGCGGAGGTGCTCGATTCCGAGGGGATGCTCTCCGCTTCGCGCAGCGCCGTCGAGATCGTGGTCGACCGCGCCGCTGTCGCCGACGTGCTCGCAGCGATCTCGGGCGGCGCAGCCCTCTCGGTCGTGCCGGTCGGTGCGCGGTCATGACGGGATTGATCCTCGCCGTCGAGGAGCCGCGCGCGAGCGCTCTCGCCCGCGAGCTCGAACTCGAGGGCGAGCACATCATCGCGATCGTCTCGGCGACCTCGGCGACGACGCTCCTCTCCGGCGCCCAGGCGCTCGTGATGCCCGCGAGCCGAGAAACCCTCACGCCCGAGCTGGTGTCGGCCTGCGACCGGGCGGGCGTACGGATCCTCGCCCTGGGCGGTGCGGAGAGTCGCCTGCTCCAGAACTTCGGCATCGGGCCCGGGTTGCCCGTCGATGCCACCGGCTGGCAGATCTCACGCGCGCTCCGGACACCCGCAACGATCCAGGACCGCGCGCGCGGCGACCTCCCGCATCGTCTGATCGCCGTGTGGGGGCCGCACGGCTCCCCCGGACGCTCGACCGTTGCGATGCTGCTGGCCGTCGAACTCGCGCGTCTCGGTCGACGCACCGCCCTCGTCGACGCCGACACCGTCGCGCCCTCCCTCGCGCTGCTCCTGGGTCTCGGCGATGACGCTCCCGGGATCGCCGCCGCCTGCCGCCGTGCCGAGCTCGGCGGGCTCGACAGCGCGGAACTCACCCGCCTCGCCACCGTGGTGCCGACGAGCGCCGGAGACCTCGATGTGCTCCCCGGCATCAATCGCCCCAGCCGATGGCCGGAACTCTCGGCCTCCCGCCTCACCCGTGCCCTGCAGACCTGCCGGGAATGGACCGAGGAGACCGTCATCGATGTGGCGGGTTCGTTCGATGCGGACGAAGAAGCCACGTACGACGTTCTCGGCCCCCGCCGGCACGCCGCGACGACGGCCGCCCTGAACGAGGCGGATGCGATCATCGCCGTCGCGTCGGCGGACCCCCTCGGCGTCAGCCGATTCCTCCGCGACTACGCCGAGCTGCGCAACCTGACGACGCCGACGCCGGTCACCGTCGTCGTCAATCAGGTTCGCCCGGGGCCCCTGGGCCTGGATGCCCGCGGGCAGATCCGGAACACGCTCGATCGGTTCGCCGGCATCACCGATCCGCTGTTCCTTCCGCACGACCAGCGCGCGGCGGACGCCGCTCTCCTGCACGCCCGACCGATGTCGGATCTGACCCCGCGATCAGCACTCGTCGCCGGCGCGCGGCGCCTGGCGGCCGTGCTGGCCCCGGGCGCCGCGCCGACGATTAGTTCTGCCGATAGCTCGCGAGGAAGTTCCCGAGCCGCTCGACTGCTTCGCTCAGCACGCGCGGCTCGGGGAGCGTGACGATGCGGAGGTGATCGGGAGTCGGCCAGTTGAACCCGGTGCCCTGCACGAGGAGGATCTGCTCGGAGACCAGCAGGTCGTACACCAGTCGCGCGTCGTCGCGGATCTCGTGCACGTTCGGATCGAGTCGTGGGAACGCGTAGAGCGCACCCTCGGGCTTGACGCACGAGACGCCGGGGATCGACTCGAGACCCTGCCAGGCCACATCGCGCTGCTCGTGCAGCCGCCCGCTCGGCGCGATCAGCGCGTCGATGGACTGCACTCCCGACAACGCCGCCTGCACCGCATGCTGCGAGGGCACATTCGGGCACAGACGCGTCGAGGCGAGGAGGGTGATGCCCTCGAGGAAGCCCTTCGCGTGCTGCTGCGGCCCGGTGATGACGAGCCAACCCGAGCGATACCCGGCCACACGGTAGGTCTTGGACAGACCGTTGAAGGTCAGGCAGAGCAAGTCGGGTGCAAGCGTCGCGGTCGGGATGTGCACCGCACCGTCGAACAGGATGCGGTCGTAGATCTCGTCCGAGAGCAGCAGCAGCTGGTTCTCCCGCGCGATCTGCACGAGCCCCTCGAGGACCTCGCGGGAGTACACGACACCCGTGGGGTTGTTCGGGTTGATGATCACGAGCGCCTTGGTGCGCGGCGTGATCTTCGAGCGGATGTCCTCGAGGTCCGGCTGCCAGCCGTTGTCCTCGTCGCAGAGGTAGTGGGTCGGCGTCCCTCCGGCCAGGCTCGTCATCGCGGTCCAGAGCGGATAGTCCGGCGCCGGGATCAGCACCTCATCGCCCTCGTCGAGAAGCGCCTGCATGGTCATCGTGATGAGCTCGGAGACGCCGTTCCCGAGGAAGACGTCCTCCGGTCCGAAGCGCGGGAAGTCCTCGATCTCCTCGTAGCGGCTGACGACCGCGCGGCGTGCCGAGACGATGCCCTTACTGTCGCTGTACCCGTGTGCGGTCGGCAGTGCGGCGAGCATGTCCTGGACGATCTGCTGCGGCGCATCGAAGCCGAAGATCGCAGGATTTCCGGTGTTCAGCTTGAGGATCTTGTGACCCTCTGCTTCCAATCGCGCCGCCTCGACGAGGGCGTTTCCGCGAATCTCGTACAGGACGTTCTTGAGCTTCGACGACTGGTCGAAGTGGCGCGTTGGTGTCATCGCCCAAGCCTACAGGGACGAAAAGAGGGCCAATCCACATGGACTGGCCCTCTTCTCCAGGTGAGATCTACTTCTTCTTCTTGCCCTGCGCCCGACGCTGCTCGCGGTTGCCGGCGGCCGGAGCCGGAGCATCCGTGCGCTGCCCGAATGCTCCGCGCGGGGCCTCCTCGGGCTCGGCCTGCGGTGCCTGCGTGCGCGCAGCGGCCTGCCGCAGGCGGTCGGTCGCCGCCTGCTGGACCTGACCGCGATCGTTGCGGACCTCGACCTCGCCGGCGTCGTTGGCGGCCGAGTACTCCAGACGCTGTTCGGTGGCTCCCTCGGCAAGACCCTTCGCCTCGACCTCGGTCACCTGCGAGTCGCCCGCACGGCGCACCTCGACCTCGAGGTTGTAGAGGTAGCCTACGGACTCCTCCTTGATCTGTCCCATCATCGACTGGAACATCGCGTACCCCTCGCGCTGGTACTCGATGAGCGGGTCGCGCTGAGCCATCGCCCGCAGTCCGATGCCGTCCTTGAGGTAGTCCATCTCGTAGAGGTGGTCGCGCCAGCGACGGTCGAGAACCTGCAGCACCACGCGTCGCTCGAGCTCGCGCGTCGCCGCCTCGCCGAGCGTCTCCTCGCGGGCCTCGTACGCGATCTTCGCGTCGGAGAGCAGTTCACGGGTCAGTCCGTCCGCGGTGATGCCGCCCTTGCGACCGGCCGCCTCGGAGACGACCTCGTCGATCGTGACGCTCACGGGGTACAGGGTCTTGAGCTCGGTCCACAGAGCGTCGAAGTCCCAGCTCTCGTTGTGGCCCTCGCCCGTGTGATCGCGGACGACGCCGCTGATGGCATCCTCGATGAAGTGCTGCACCCGACCGGCGATGTCATCGCCCTGGAGGATGTGCCGGCGATCGGCGTAGATGGCCTCGCGCTGACGGTTGAGGACGTCGTCGTACTTCAGGACGTTCTTGCGCATCTCGGCGTTGCGCGCCTCGACCTGCGACTGCGCGCTGCGGATGGCACGCGAGACCAGACCCGATTCGATCGGCACGTCGTCGGGGAAGTTCGTGCGCGAGAGGATCGCCTCGGCGGCCCCCGACTGGAAGAGGCGCATGAGGTCGTCGGTGAGGCTGAGGTAGAACCGGCTCTCGCCCGGGTCGCCCTGACGGCCGGAACGACCGCGCAGCTGGTTGTCGATTCGACGCGACTCGTGCCGTTCGGTCCCGAGGACGTAGAGACCGCCGGCTTCGGTGACCTTCTCGCCCTCCTCCGCGACGATGCCCTTCATCGACTCATAGGTCTCGTCCCAGGCCGCTTCGTACTCCTCGGGCGTCTCGACAGGGTCGAGGCCCTTCGACTTGAGCTCCTGGACCGCGAGGAACTCGGCGTTTCCACCGAGCATGATGTCGGTACCACGACCGGCCATGTTCGTCGCGACCGTGACCGCTCCCAGACGTCCGGCGCGGGCGACGATCTCGGCCTCGCGCGCGTGATTCTTCGCGTTGAGCACCTCGTGCTTCACGCCCTTCTTCGCGAGCAGACGCGAGAGGTATTCGCTCTTCTCGACGCTCGTCGTACCGACCAGGACCGGCTGACCTGCGGCATGGCGCTCGGCGATGTCCTCGACGACCTGGGCGAACTTCGCGGTCTCGTTCTTGTAGACCAGATCGGGCTGGTCCTTGCGGATCATCGGCCGGTTCGTCGGGATCGGGATCACGCCGAGCTTGTACGTCGACATGAACTCCGCGGCCTCGGTCTCGGCCGTACCGGTCATACCGGCGAGCTTCTCGTAGAGACGGAAGTAGTTCTGCAGGGTCACGGTCGCGAGCGTCTGGTTCTCGGCCTTGACCGGCACCGCTTCCTTCGCCTCGATCGCCTGGTGGATTCCCTCGTTGTAGCGGCGTCCGACGAGGATTCGGCCGGTGTGCTCGTCGACGATCATGACCTCGTCGTTCATCACGACGTAGTCGGTGTCCTTCTTGAACAGCGCGAGCGCCTTGATCGAGTTGTTCAGGAACGAGATGAGCGGGGTGTTCGCCGACTCATAGAGGTTGTCGATGCCGAGGTAGTCCTCGACCTTCTCGATGCCGGGTTCGAGCACTCCCACGGTGCGCTTCTTCTCGTCGACCTCGTAGTCGACGCCCACCTCGAGGGTGCGGGCGATCTTCGCGAACTCGGCGAACCAGCGGTTGGCCTCGCCCGAGGACGGACCGGAGATGATGAGCGGGGTGCGGGACTCGTCGATGAGGATCGAGTCGACCTCGTCGACGACGGCGAAGAAGTGCTCGCGCTGGACGAGGTCCTCCTTGCGCCATGCCATGTTGTCGCGCAAGTAGTCGAAGCCGAACTCGTTGTTCGTACCGTAGGTGATGTCTGCGGCGTACTGCTCGCGGCGCACGGCCGGGGTCTGGCCCGAGACGATGATGCCCGTGGTCATGCCGAGGGCGCGGTAGACGCGTCCCATCAGCTCGGCCTGGTAGCTCGCGAGGAAGTCGTTGACCGTGATGACGTGGACGCCCTTGCCGGCGATCGCGTTGAGATAGGCGGGGAACGTCGCGACGAGCGTCTTTCCCTCACCCGTCTTCATCTCGGCGATGTTGCCGAGGTGGAGCGCGGCGCCACCCATGATCTGCACGTCGTAGGCGCGCATGCCGAGCGTGCGCTTGGCCGCCTCGCGGACGGCGGCGAACGCCTCGGGCATCAGCTGGTCGAGCGTCTCGCCCTTCTCGAAACGTGCACGCAGTTCGGCGGTCTCGTTGCGCAGCTCGTCGTCGGTGAGCTTGGAGATGTCCTCTTCCAGCGCTCCCACGGCTTTGACCACCTGGTTCAGGCGGCGGATGACCCGCCCCTCGCCGGCGCGCAGCAGCTTCTCAAGAGGATTGGCCACGGATGTCATCTCCCTGTTGGTGGGTAAAGTGCCGGCGCACGACGGAGCGTGCCCCAGGCATATGTTGTCATGTTACCGGGCCGTGACCTCCACGTCGCCTGCATGGCCGCGCTCCCACGCTTTTCCAGGTATGCATATGCTGGGAAAACACTTCAGGAGGTGGCGATGTCCGTTCGGCAGAGTCTGCTCGCGATCCTCGACCAGGGGCCGTGCTACGGCTACCAGCTGCGGCACGAGTTCGATCGACGCACGGGGTCGCGCTGGCCGCTCAACGTCGGCCAGATCTACAACACGCTCGAACGACTCGAGCGGGACGGGCTCGTCACGAGACTCGATGCGGATGCCCAAGGGCACATCTACTGGCAGATCACCGCCGACGGATCGGCCGAGGTCGCCCGATGGCTCTCCTCCCCCGTCGTCCGCGCGACCGCCGTCCGCGACGAGGTCGCGATCAAGCTGGCCGTGGCGGCCACACTGCCCGGCGTCGACGCGCGTGCGGCCATCCGGGCGCAGCGCGCCGAGACGCGGGGGCACCTGGTCCGCCTGCGCGCGGAGGCGACGACCATCGGGGATGCGGACGACGCCGAGCAGCTCGCCCGCTCTCTCGTCATGGACTCCCTGATCTTCGCGGCGGAGGCGGAGGATCGCTGGCTCACCCATCTCGAGGAGCGGCTCGCGGCGCACCCCAGGCACGCCCTCGCACTCGGCCTCACGCAGGAGCGCCCCAAGCGCGGTCGCCCGTCGAAGAGCTCCGGCGACGCGGTGCTGATCTGAGGCATTGCCGCGAATCCCGCGTTCGCCTGGAGCGGATGCACAGGCATCCACTCGTCCGTGGAAAGTAGGATCGGGTCATGGCAGGTATCTGGGGCAGACGCAAACGCGAACAGGAAGCCCTCGCGGTCCAGGACGCAGATCTCGCGCGCCGGGCGGAGCAGGCGCTCGTCTCCGCCGATGAGCGGATCCGATCGACATCCGACGAGCTGGCATTCGCCGAAGCCGAGCTCGGGGAATCGCTGACCGGCGATCTGAAGAAGGCGCTCGCCGCCGTCCGCACCCACCTGCGCGAAGCGTTCCAGTTGCACCAGCTCAACCACGACGAGATCCCCGACACCCCGGAGGAGTTGCGCACGCGCAACGCGCGCATCATCCAGCTGTGCGACTGGGCGCAGGATCTCCTCGACGAGAAGACCACCGTCCTCGCCGAGTCGGTCGCGAAGGTGCGGCGGGCACCCGAGGTGATCGCCAAGGTGCGGGCGGATGCCGAGACTCTCAGCGCGCGCATCCCGGCGACGACCGCCACGATCGAGCGTCTTTCCTCCCGCTACGCCCCCTCGGCGATGACGCAGATCACCGCGAGCGCACGCGAGGCCGAGCAGCTCATCGCCTTCGCTGTGCACGGGGCATCGGTCTCGGAGCGTCGCCGCGCCGCCAAGCAGAACGAGGAGGCGAACCTCGCACTCGAGACCGCCACCGAGGCGACCCGACGCGCCGCCACCCTGCTCGACGCCGTCGAGGATTTCGAGATCGAAGCGCTGCGCGCGGAGTCCACTCTGGCCGAGGTCATCGCCGACTCACGCGGTGACCTGATCGCCGCGCGCAACGCACCGCAGGTTCCCGCGGTCGCCGCCGCCGTCTCCGCCCTCCAGGAAGCGCTGAGCGCTCTCACCCCCTCGGGAACTCCGAACGATCCGTTCGCCGAACTCTCTCGCCTGCGCGACGCGAACACCGGCCTCGACGAGGCGATCGCGACCGCCGAGCACCGTGCCGCCAACCCGCTCCCCTCTGTCGCCCAGGTGCAGCACGCCATCGATGACGCCGACCGCCAGCTCGGAGTCGCCCGCGGTCTCATCTCCGGCCACCGCGGGTGGATCGGCGCCGACGCCCGCACGCGCCTTGCCGAATCCGAGCGGCTGCGGGTGGATCTGAACGACCTCCTGCCCGCCGAAGAGACGCGCGAGCAGGCGCTCCTCGTCGCGCGACGCGTGGCGCACCTCGCGTCCGAGGCGCTCCAGCTCGCTCAGCGCGATATCGACTCCTCCCGCCCGCAGGATCAGGGCTGGGGCGGCGACGGCGGATGGGGCGGCGGCGGTTGGGGCGGCGGCGGCCGACGCGGAGGGGGCGGCGACATCGCCTCCGGCATCCTCGGCGGCCTCGTCATCGGCAGCCTCCTCGACGGCATCTTCGACTGACGCTCGGCATAAGAGAAAAGCGGCCCGGTCCCCTCTCGGGGCCGGGCCGCTTCCGTGCTGTCAGGAGGCGAGAGCCTCAGCGGGCGGGGCCTGCGCGCTCAACGCGATGACACCGTAGTCCCAGCCCTTGCGGCGGTAGACCACGCTCGGGTGATCGGTACGAGCGTCGACGAACAGGAAGAAGTCGTGTCCGACCAGTTCCATCCGGTCGACGGCCTCTTCGACCGTCATCCACTCGGCATCGAAGTTCTTCGTGCGGATGACGACGGGCGAGTAGGTCTCCTCCTCGTCGTTCTGCACCGGGATGTTGCCGGTGGCCACGGCCCGCAGGACGTCGACGGATGCCGGCTCGACATCGATCCCCTCGAGGGCGCCGCTGCCCTTCTCGAAGTGCGCGCCGCGGGGGTGCTGCCGCCCGTCGACTCGCTTCTCCTTGGCGCGGCGCAACTGCTCGGCCATCTTGTCGACCGCGAGATCGAGTGCGACGAACTTGTCGCCGTCGGTCGCCTCGGCACGGACGACCGGGCCTTTGCTCACCAGCGTGAGCTCGACGGTCTCCTCCGGCACCTGGCCGTTGCGGTAGACCCGGTGGGTGACCTTCACATCCAGTCGTTGCGCGCGAGCCGCGAATGTCTGGATCCTGGCGATCTTCTCTTCGACAACGGTTCGGAAGCGATCGGTGATACCCACTCCGACGCCAACGATGCTCGTTTCCATTGCTGCCTCCTTGTCCCGGTCCTCCCGGCCAAGGGCGGACCGTGGTCGCCTTGTGACCCCCCACGCTAGTCCGCTTGGGTGCGGATGTCACGGGTCACTTCCTCCGTGTCGTGGAAGAGTCTCTGATGAGTCTCCCGTGACGCGGCGTGGCGGCGAGCGCGACCGCACCGACGACCCGATAGCCCGCCTCGGTGAGCGCTCTCGCGGCCTCGTCGAGCGTCGCCCCGGTGGTCACCACATCGTCCACCACCAGCACGGGAGCACCGTCGCCACGCCGACGGGCGGTCATGCTGCGCCGGACGTTCGCGGCTCGCGCCCGGGCATCGAGGCCGCGCTGATCCGCCCGACGTGCGACTGACCGCAGCAACGGGGCTGGAGCGGCACCGGCTCTGCGCAGCAGCAGCTCCGGCACCCGATAGCCCCGTCTCCGGAAGGCCGACCCCGACGTGGGCACCGGCACGACATGATGCGCGTCCGCCACCAGCGGCGCCAGCACCCCGGCGAGCGCGGCGCCGAGCGGGACCGCGAGCAGAGTCTCGCCCTCGCCCTTCAGCCGCCGGATGCACCGTGCGGCGACACCCGTGAAATCCAGAGCCGCCCGCACCTCGAGTCCGCTCGGGGTGCGCACCGTCCGGGGCGCGGGGCGCAGCTCGGCACGGCACCCTGCGCAGAGCACCGTCCCCCCTGCACTGCAGCCCGCACACGATGCGGCGAGGAGGAAGGCGAGCAGTTCATCACCGAGGGATGCGAGGTTCGAGATCGCAGGCATCCGCCGATCTTCACGCGCCGACGGCAGATCGTCCTTCCGCACGCCCACGTTTCGGAAGAGGAGAGGGCTCTCCCACGCCGGTGCAGGAAGAGACGGGCGTCACTGCCCCGCGCGCGTGGCCAGCACGCGTACGCCGGTCGCGACCTCTCGCCACGCCGATCCGGCGTGCGCGAGGAGGGCGCCGTCGGTCGACAGCACCCGCACGCCCGATACGATCCTGGCGCCGGAGAGCGCGGTCGCGCCGGTCGGGGCGGATTCGACCGTCGCGGTCCCGCCGACCACCTGGGTGAGCAGGTCGGGACTCGGCGAGTCCGCCAGCACCGCCAGGCGGTAGTCGCCGACCCAGACCAGTCCCTGCACGTCGCCGTCGACACGGGTCTGCTGCTTCATCGGTCCCAGCTCGGTCGGAACACCGCTCTCATCACGCACGACCGCGGCGACCACGACCCAGCGCTGGCTGCCCACCTCGATCACCGCGGCGATCCTCGAGCCGTCTGCCGACACCCGCATCTGCAGGACGGCCGAGGCATCGGGCCACGCGTTCGCCACGGGATGCGACATCCGGTCGCTGCCCCAGACGAGCACCTCGGTGGGACTCGCCGTCGGCACCGTCCAGGTGTAGTCGTACGGATCGAGCGACGGAGCGATGAGACCGCCCCGTACATCGGGTTCATCGAGTCGGCCGTCGCCGACCAGATACGCGCGTCCATCGACGAGCTGGACCGCCGCCATCCCGTCGTCCGCCGCGACGTCGATCGCGGCGATCGGCTCCGAGATGCTCAGGATCTCGTCGCTGAGTCCGTCGATCGGGGAGACCTCGTCTCCCACGATGGTTCCGAATGCGCCGTCGGTGAGCACGAGCGGACCGGATTCCTGCGGGGGCACGACGACGTTCACGACCCCCGCGTCGAGCGTGCGACCGTCGACCGTGAACCGCACCTGCGACACGTGCACCCCCGATGCGCGCAGGGTCTCCTGCAGTTGCGTGCGCATCCGGGCGAGCGTCTGCGTCTCGAGAGCCGCGGCCGGGCGGGTCAGGGCGACCTCCGCCACCTGATTGGCGTTGATCGGCACGGCATCCTGCGCGAGCTGCACATCGGCGGGGAAGGCCGTCTGCACGGCGGGCTCGAGCCACGAACTCGGCGACCCGCTGATCAGAGCCTGCACCACGGTCGTCGCGATGCTCGTGCGACGCGGGAACCAGCGCACATCCGGCACGAGTCGCGACCAGGTGCGGTCGAAGTACTGGAGGGGATACCCCTCGAACACGGTCGAGAAACGCTCCTCGTCGATGACGATGCCATCGGGCGCCTGCGAGATGCGCCACTCCCCCGCATCGGTGCGCTCCAGGGCGAAGGCGAGGTTCGCCGGCCCCGCCGCCGAGGAGTACTCCCCGGAGGAGTCGACGCTCGCCACCTGGTCGAGCTGCACCTGCACGTCTGCGGCATCCGCGTCGTCGATGTCCTCGTCGAGCACCGAAGAGGATACGGCCCGGTCCGTGGCGGAGGCGTCGACGGCCACACCCGTGCTGGGGCGCCAGGATCGCTGCATGTCGGGAGTGAGGAACCGGCGGGCGATCTCCCAGTTCTCGGCCGGCGTGATCGCCGCCTCCATGAAGCCCTCGACGATCTCCCGGGGGCCCGCACCCGGCGCGGGGCCGGAGGCGAGAGGGAGGAAGTCCGCGTCGTCGGGCGACTCGCCCAGCTCCAGGCCCACGTTCACGTCACCGGACGTCGGCAGACCGGTGCACGCGGTGAGCAGCACCAGGCTCGCTGCGGCGAGCGCGATGCCCCGCAGGAGGTTCCTCATCCGTGCAGGACTCACGGGGCCTCACCCCCGTCGAGCATCTCGCGTCGCACGTCCGTGAGCGAGAGGGGCTGCGTGGCATCGCCGAGTTCGGCGAGGGAGTCCTGGGGTTCGACGGAAACAGGGCTCGGCCCGTCGAGCGTCGTGCCGTGGCGTGGAAGGGTGAGCACGAAGTTGGTGCCGGCGCCGAGCTCCGACCACACCGACAGGGTGCCCCCGTGGAGTGTGGCATCGCCGAGCGCGATCGACAGCCCGAGTCCGGTGCCCCCGATGGTGCGCTGACGCGACGGATCGGCGCGCCAGAACCGGTCGAACACGCGCTCGGCATCGGCCGGGTCCATCCCCAACCCGAAGTCGCGCACCCCGGCGGCGACCGCGTGCTGGTTGCTGTCGACGGTGACGACGATCGGACGCCCCTCACCGTGTTCGATCGCGTTGCCGATGAGGTTGCGGAGTACGCGGCGCACTCGACGCGGATCCATGTCGACCGGGGAATATCCCCCGGGAGCGACGAGCCGCAGCTCCGTGCCGTGACCGTCGGCGAGAGGACGCATCTGCTCGATGACGTCCTCGGCGACGTGCGCGAGACTCGTCGCCTCCAGCTCGAGCTGCACCGACCCTGCGTCGTATCGGCTGATCTCGAGGAGGTCCGACAGCAACGTCTCGAAGCGCTGCACCTGGGCGTGCATGAGCTCGGCCGCCCGCGCCGTGACCGGGTCGAAGTCCGCACGCTGATCGTTGAGCATGTCGGCGGCGAGACGGATCGTCGTCAGCGGCGTGCGGAGCTCGTGCGAGACGTCGGACACGAACCGCTGCTGCACCATCGACAGCTCCCCGAGCTCCTTGATCTGCGCCTCGATGCTGTCGGCCATCGCATTGAACGAGCGGCCCAGCGTCGCGAGTTCATCCTCACCGTGCACTTCCAGGCGCACGGCCAGATCGCCCGAGGCGAGTCGCGCACTCGTCTCCGCCGCCTGGATGATCGGCGTCGAGACCGTGCGCAGGACGATCCACGAGATGGCCGCGACGATCGCGACCAGGCCGATCCCCGCGATCCAGAGCGTCCGCTGCACGAACACGAGGGTCTGATCGGCATCCGAGAGGTCGTACGCGAAATAGATCTCGAAGGGGCCCGCCTCGGGTACGACGACCTGCTGCCCGACGATGATGCCCGGCACCTCTCCCCCGCCTTCGACGGGGAGGGCGACCGACTGCCAGGCCTGGCGGTCGTCGAATTCCACGACGCGTGCGCGGAGGCCGTCGCTGAGCAGGCTCGCGCTGAGTCCGGCCGTGAAGCCGTTGAGGCGGACGCCGTTCGCATCGGCGTCGATCCGGATGCCGGTGAGCTGATCGGCGTTCGAGTTCTGCGCGAATCCGGCCTGGATCGTGTTCCACAGGTCGGCGAGGGCCGCCGGGTCGTCGCCGACCTCGGCGACGTCGAGCGTGCTCTGGGCGACGTCGACCGCGCGACGGGCGTCTTCGAGCGCTTGGTTCTTGCGCGAGACGAAGAGGTCGTTCTGGATCACGAGCGCCATGGTGACGCAAGTGATGAGGATCGCGAGGGAGGTCGCGAGCAGGGTCACCGCAAGGGTGCGGAACCGCAGCGATCTGCGCCACAGGGATCCCAGAACCGTCGGCCAGCCGCGCCAATCGCGCAGGACGGCGACCGCCGTGGTGGTGGCTGTCGTCACGGCCATGGGCGTGTCAGACAGCGCTCCCGGCGCGATAGCCGACCCCGCGGACCGTCATCACGATCCGCGGGTTGTCGGGGTCGAGCTCGACCTTCGCGCGCAGTCGCTGCACGTGCACGTTCACGAGACGCGTGTCGGCCTTGTAGTGGTAGCCCCAGACCTGCTCGAGCAGCATCTCGCGGGAGAACACCTGCTGCGGCTTGGAGGCGAGAGCGACGAGCAGCTGGAACTCGAGAGGGGTGAGGGCGATCGGGTCCGTGCCGCGGCGCACCTCGTGCGCATCGACGTCGACGGTCAGATCGCCGACGCGGAGCTGCTCGCTGGTCGTCTGCGGCACGGGACGAAGCCGCGTGCGGATGCGGGCGACCAATTCCTTCGGGTTGAACGGCTTGACCATGTAGTCGTCTGCGCCCACCTCGAGACCCCGAACGACGTCAGCGGTGTCGGTGCGAGCCGTGAGCATGATGACGGGCACACCGGACTCGGCGCGGATGCGCGTGCAGATCTCGATCCCGTCCATGCCGGGGAGCATCAGATCGAGGAGGACGAGGTCCGGGCGCTGTGCGCGCCACTCGTCGACGGCACGTGCTCCGTCGGCGCAGAACACGGGCTCGAATCCTTCGGTGCGCAGCACGATGCCGATCATCTCGGCGAGCGCGGTGTCGTCATCGACCACAAGGATGCGTGAGGTCATAACTGTTACCTTATGGCACTCGGTCTCACGTTCCCCAGGTCTGCGCGCCAACACCGGGGATATGGCACGATGGAGGCGCACGACGGAGGGAAGTGCTGTGAGCGCCCAGACCTGGACCCCTGCCCGGAAGAAGGGCATCATCCCCCTGCATCCGATGACGTTCGGAATGCTGCTCGGGAAGGCGTTCGCCGCGCTGCGGCACAACCCCAAGGTTCTGTTCGGCTTCGCCGTCATCCTCCAGCTCGCCGTCCTCATCCTCGCGGCGCTCGCGATGGGGCTCATCCTCTTCACGACCTTCTCCCGACTCGAGACCGTGTCGACCGCGAGCCCTGACTTCGAGGCGATCGCTGCCGGAACCATCGCGATCAACATCATCGCCGGCATCCTGGTCGGTCTCGCTTCGGTCGCCGTCACCGCGATCATGCAGGGCGTGATCGCCGCCGACGTCAGCTACGCCACGATCGGCAAGAAGGCCACGCTGCGAATGCTGTGGCGCCGGATGACTCCGGCCTTCTGGCGTCTCGTCGCATACTCGGCGCTCGTCATCGTCGCCGTGTTCGGCCTCGTCATCGTGGTCGCGCTCATCCTGTTCGGGATCATCGCCGGTGGCATCGCGGGCGGGATGGGAGCCTCCCCCGAGACGGTCGGCCTCATCGTGCTGGTCGTGGTCGTCTTCTTCCTCGCCTGCATCCCCCTCTACGTCTGGCTCAGCACCAAGCTGATGCTCGTGCCCTCGATCCTGGTGTTCGAGCGCGCGCGGCTCAAGGACGCGATCGTGCGCTCGTGGCGGCTGATCCGCGGCCGTTTCTGGGTCGCCTTCGGTGTGAGCTTCCTCATCAGCTTCATCATGGGCATCGCGATGAACGTGGTGGCCGTGCCCGCGCAGCTGTTCGCCCAGATGTTCGGCACGGTGCTTGCGCCCACCGGCGACCCCGAACCCAGCGCGATCATCGGCATGATCCTCCTGCTCCTCGCACCGCAGATCCTCACCCTCGTGCTCCAGGCGATCACTCTGGTCGTGCAGAGCACGAGCGCGGCGCTCATCTACCTCGACTCCCGTATGCGGTACGAGGGGCTCGACCAGACTCTCGTCTCCTACGTGGAGCGCAGCGACATGGGGTGGACGGAGGAGCAGCTCGGGGACCCCTACGCGGTCGACCCGGCGCGGGCCGTCTCGAGCGCACCCCCGCCCAAGGCCGTCCCCGACTACGTCCTCCTCTCGCAGTCGTACGCGTACCCGGCGCCCACGGGTGCCCCGCAACAGCCCGGGTATCCCGGACCGTACGGATACGCGCAGCAGCAGCCGGGCCAGCCCTCCTCCCCGCCGCAGCCCCCGCAGTACGGCTACGCGCCCGCACCGCAGGCCTACGGCGCCCCGCCCACTCCCCCCGCGTACACCGCACCGCCCGCACCCCCGGCGTACACCGCACCGCCCGCTCCCGCGACACCACCCGCGGCGGCACCGCCCGCAGCGGCACCGTGGACCGCTCCGGGCGACGGTGACCCCCGGGCATGATCCGACCGTTCGACGACCTGTTCGTCCCGGACGGCGACGACGCACGCCGCTGGGCCGAAGAAGAGTTGAGCAATCCGCGCTACGCCGATGCCGAGCCCTCGTGGTTCGACTACCTCGCGCGGGACATCGGCCGATTCATCGACAACCTCTTCAGCTCCGACAACGGCGCGGCCGTCGGTCCCTCCGCCCTCGTCATCGTCTGCATCCTGATCGGTGCCGCGCTGATCGTCGCTCTGATCGTCTGGGGGCGCCCGCGACGCTCCCGCTCCGTCGCCCGGGCCCGCACCGACCTCCTCGGTGTCGATGACGACCGCTCGGCGGCCCAGTTGCGCGCCGAGGCGGAACGCAGCGCCCGTGCCGAGGACTGGGATGCCGCCACCGTCCTGAGGTTCCGCGCGATCGCCCGTGACCTCCTCGAGCGCGACATCATCGACCCTGCTCCAGGTGCCACCGCCCAGGCCATCGCCCGAGAGGCAAGCGCGGTCTTCCCCGACGAGTCGACACCGATGCGCAGCGCCGCGACAGCGTTCGACGACGTCCGCTATCTGCGCCACCCCGCGACGCCCGAGTCGTACGCCGCCCTGGCCGCGACCGACGAGCGCCTGCGGTCCCGCAGGCCGGCGGTGGTGACCGCATGACCGTCACCGAGGAGCGGATCACCCCTCCCACCACCGCGGAACCGACGAGACGCCTGCGCTCGATCATCGGTTGGGTGATCGTCGCCGCGCTCGTCGTCGGTGTGGCGTGGGTGGGACTCCAGATCGCCGCGACCGCCCCGAGCGAGCGCCGTTCACTCGACCCCGAGGGCCGTGGAGATGCGGGCGCGCTGGCGCTCGCCGAGATCCTGCGGGACCAGGGGGTCGAGGTCGACGTGTATCGCTCGCACGTCGAGGCGCGTGACGCTCTGGACGAGGCCACGACGCTCGTCATGACCAATCCGTACACACTCAGCGATGAGGGTCTCGCCGAGCTGATGGGGCCGGCCGACCGTGTCGTCTTCCTCTCGGTGGGAGCTCATCTGCTCGACGACCTCGATCTCGGTGCCTACTCCTCGGCGCCGCTCGCCGAGGTCGACGCGCAGTGCACCGCCGAGGAGTTCGCCGAGGTCGGCACGATCGAACCCGATCGACTGATGACTCCTCACTCCGGCGTGGAGTGGTGCTTCGGCGACGAAGAGGGCGCGGCCGTGCTCATCGACGACAGCGATGGTCGACGCACCTCGATCGTCGACGGCTCCCGTTTGTTCAGCAACGCCTATCTCGCCGAGAACGGCAACGCCGCCCTCGCGCTCGCCCTGCTCGGCCAGACCGATCGCGTGGTCTGGTACGTCCCCTCGCTCGGCGATTCCGACATCGAGGCGACGTCTCCCGACACGCTGGGCACTCTGACGCCGCCGTGGGTCACCCCGGCGATCATCCTGCTGATGCTGTCCGGTGCTGCGGCCGCCCTGTGGCGCGGCAGACGGTTCGGTCCGCTGGTCGCCGAGACGCTGCCGGTCACGGTCCGCGCTTCCGAGACGATGCACGGTCGCGCACGTCTGACGGCGAAGGCGGCGGATGCCCCGCACGCAGCGCTCGCGATCCGCGACGGCGCGCAGCGGCGCCTGGCCCGGCGACTCGGGCTGACGGCACGCGCGACATCCGACGAGGTCGCCGATGCGGCATCCGATCGTCTGCGCATTCCCCGCGGCACGCTCCAGGCGCTCCTCGCCGGCCCGCTGCCCACCGACGACGCCGCACTCGTCGAGCTCGCTCGGCGCCTCGCCGACCTCGAAGAGGCCGTCGAGAAGACGCACCGAACCGCCCGCGCGACGGACGCACCATCCGCACACACTCCATCCACGACGGAAGCCGAGGACACCCGTGACCGCTGAGTACAATCCCGCCGATGACACGGCCCTGCGCGGGGCGATGCACCGCGTGCGCAGCGAGGTCGACAAGGCCGTGGTCGGACAGGCCGGCACGGTGACCGGCCTACTGGTCTCTCTGCTCGCCCGGGGACACGTGCTGCTCGAGGGCGTCCCGGGCGTCGCGAAGACCCTGGTCGTGCGCTCGTTCGCCCGGGCCCTCGGCCTCGACACCAAGCGCGTGCAGTTCACTCCCGACCTGATGCCCGGCGACGTGACCGGATCGCTCGTGTACGACGCGCGCACGGGAGAATTCGACTTCCGCGCCGGCCCGGTGTTCACGAACATCCTGCTGGCCGACGAGATCAACCGCACGCCCCCGAAGACGCAGGCGGCGCTCCTCGAGGCGATGGAGGAGCGCCAGGTGTCGGCCGACGGCACGAGCCGCGCCCTCCCCGACCCGTTCCTCGTCGCGGCGACCCAGAACCCCATCGAGCACGAGGGCACGTACTCGCTTCCCGAGGCTCAACTCGACCGGTTCCTCATGAAGCTCGTGGTCGGGATGCCCGAGCGCGACGCCGAGGTGGCCGTGCTGCGCAAGCACGCCTCCGGCTTCTCGCCACGCGAGCTCACCGGCGTCGAAGCCGTCGTCACCGCCGACGAGATCCGCGCAGCGCAGGCCGCCGCAGGACGCGTCGAGGTGACGGACGACGTCCTCGCCTACGTCGTCGACCTCGCCCGCGCCACGCGGCAGTCCCCATCGGTCGAGCTCGGGGCCAGCCCGCGCGCCTCGACGGGCCTCCTCGCGGCGGCGAAGGCCTGGGCCTGGCTCAACGGCTCGACGGCGGTCACGCCCGATCACGTGCAGACGATGCTCGTACCGGTCTGGCGCCACCGTCTGCAGTTGCGCCCGGACGCGCAGATGGAGGGCGTCTCGGCGGATGCCGTGCTGACCTCCGTGGTGCAGCAGACCCGGGTACCGATCTAAGTGTTCGTCACGGGTCGCCTCGCGCTCGCCGTGGCTGCGGGCGTCGTGCCGCTGGTCATCGCCGGGCTCGCGGGTATTCCGCCGTACGCGGTGCTCGGCGCGTGGCTGGGCCTCTGCGTGGTGCTGGTCGCCGTCGACGTCGTCTTCAGCGCGAGCCCGCGGTCGGTGACCGTGACCCGGCGCGTGCCCGCTCGTGCACGGCTGGGCGAGGCGGTGCCGGTCAGCGTCGCCGTGCACAATCACGGGTCCCGCGAACTGCACGCGCTTCTCCGCGACGCCTGGCAACCGACGGCCGGCGCGGGAACCGCACGGCAGACCCTCGACATCCCGAGCGGCGAGCGCCGTCGGGTCGACATCCCGCTCCTCCCCCGTCGCCGCGGCGAACTGGTGAGCGAGTTCGTCGTGATCCGCTCGCGCGGCCCCCTCGGTCTCGCCGGACGGCAAGCCGTCCACCGCGTGCGGGGAGCGATCCGAGTGCTCCCCGCCTTCTCGTCCCGCAAGCACCTCCCCTCGCGTCTCGCCCGGCTGCGCGAGCTCGACGGCAACACGAGCATCCAGGTGCGCGGTCAGGGCACCGAGTTCGACTCGCTGCGCGAGTACGTGCGCGGCGACGACGTGCGATCGATCGACTGGCGGGCAACTGCCCGCGCCGGGACCACCATGCTGCGCACCTGGCGGCCGGAGCGCGATCGGCACGTCGTCATCATCATCGACACCGGACGCACCGCGGCGGCCCGCGTGGGCGACGGAACACGAGCGGATGCCGCGCTCGAGGCCGCCCTCCTGCTCGCGGCTCTCGCGGCGCGCGCGGGCGACCACGTGCACCTGCTGATGTACGACCGCGTCGTCCGGGCACGGGTGACCGGTGTCGAGGGCAATGCTCTCCTGCCCGCGCTGACCGACGCCATGGCCCCGGTGCACGCGCGCCTCGTCGACACCGACTGGCACGGCGCGTTCGCAGCCGTGCGCACGCTGACGACTCGCCCCTCGCTGATCGTCGTACTCACCGCGCAGGACGCCGCGGAATCGGCGCGAGGCTTCCTCGGCGCTTTTCCGGATGCCTCGCGGGCGACGTCGATCCTCGTGGGCTCCGTCACCGACGAGTCGATCGTCGAGCTGGCGCAGCAGCGCGGTTCGCGCGAGGAGGTCTACCTCGCCGCGGCCGCCGAGCGCACTCTGCGCGACGCCGAGAACGTGGCGGACGCGATCCGCCGAGCGGGCGGCGAAGCGATCTCCGCTGACCCCGAGGATCTCCCGCCGCGGATCGCCGACCGCTATCTCGAGCTCAAGGCTGCAGGCCGACTCTGAGCGCTCCGGTCACCCCGCGAGAAGTCGTGGGGTGCCCGCCTCGTACTCGACGAGATCACCCGTCTCGCCGCGGCGATAGGCGCGTCCGCCGACGACGAGCATGTAGATCAGGAACACGGCCAGCGCCGCCGCGCCGATGCCGATCTTGAGCGGCCAGGGCAGAGCCCACCCGGTCACGAAGCCCTCGACGAGGCCGGCGAGGAAGAGAGCGAAGACGAGTCCCAACGCCACCGTTGCGAGTGACCTCCCCTGGATCGCCAGGGATTCCGTGCGCGTACGGTTCCCTGGAGCGACCCACGACCAGAAGACGTGTAGACCTGCCGCAGCCGCGACGAAGATGCACGTGAGCTCGAGCATTCCGTGCGGAAGGATGTACAGCAGCATGACGTCGCCGTGGCCGTGCGCGATCATGACGGCGCCGGACACACCCAGACCGAAAGCGTTCTGCACGATCATGTAGAGCGGCCAGATTCCCGTGACCCCGAAGAGCACGCATTGCAGCGCGATCCAGGCGTTGTTCGTCCAGACCATCCCCATGAACACCGCAGCAGGATTCTCGGTGTAGTAACCGGTGAAGGATTCGTCGGCGTACTGCTGCAGCGCGTCCGGAGGCCCGAGTGTAGCGATCAGAGCGGGGTCGTTCGATATCCAGAACGCCGTTCCGAGTGCGATCACGACGAAGGAGACTGCGACGATGAGCGTCGTCCATCGAAGGCGGTACAGCGCCGCCGGAAACTGATCGGCGAAAAACCGCGCCGCCTGCGTCAGGACGCTGTCCGTAGCACCCGTGAGTCGCATGCGAGCGCGAACGAGGATCGTCGAAAGGTAGTTACCCTGCGGCGAGTCGCCGACCGACGTCTTGAGCTCGGCGAGATCCGCTGACGCGGCGCGGTAACGCACGATGAGTTCGTCGACCGCCGCGCCGTCCAGTGCGGCGCGGCTGAGCTCATCCAGTCGCGCCCACTCCGCGCGGCGTGCATCGGTCAACGCATCGGCATCCACCTGATTTACTGTACTCATGTCCGTGCCGATCGATACGACCGACGAGATGCTGTCCGGGGAAGCCGTCGCCATCGACGTCCAGCCGGTCGGGTTCCTCATGCGTTCTCTCGGTGCGCTCATCGACATGCTGCTCGGCTACGGGGTCTTCATCCTGTGGCTGTTCCTCCGCGTCTGGCTGCTCGATGCCGGTGTTCTCACCGAGGCGACCGACCGGATCGCGACCATCGCTTCTCTCGCGGTGAGCTTCCTCGTGCTCCCCCTGAGCATGGAGATGCTGACGAAGGGCCGCAGCCTCGGCAAGCTGGCCGTCGGCGGGCGCATCGTCCGGATCGACGGCGGCGCGACGGGATTCCGTCACGCCTTCATCCGCGCGCTTCTCGGCGTGCTCGAGATCTACATGACCTTCGGCGGCCTCGCCGTCCTTTCAGGCGCCCTCACCGCACGGTCCCAGCGCCTGGGAGATCTCGTGGCGGGCACCTACAGCCAGCGCGTGCGCACGCCTAAGCTTGCCCAGAGCGTTCCGGTGATGCCCGGTGAGCTCCTCGGCTGGTCGCAGATCGCCGACGTCGCGCGTTTGCCCGACCGTCTCGCCCGGCGCATCTCGCAGTTCCTCGCCGCGGCGCACCAGCTCGTGCCCGGGGCACGCGCGCGCGTCGCGAATGAGCTGCTCGCCGAGGCATCCGCCTTCGTCTCCCCCCTGCCGCAGGCTTCGCCGGAGCGAGTCCTGGTCGCGATCACGGTCATCCGTCGCGAGCGGGAACGACGCGCACTCATCACCTCGGATGCCCGCGCCGAGCGGCTCTCGGGGCGCCGCGTCGGGGTCTGACGCTCAGGCGCGCAGCGCCTCGTGGCGCACGACGATCCACCCTGCGGGCACCGACAACCGGTCGGCGTGTTGGGCGCACAGGTCGTGAGCGTGCGGGTGACGCTCGAGTCCGAGCGGACCGAGCGCGGCCATCTGGTCGCCGTAGTCGTACGTGAGTGTGGCCACCGCTTCGCGCGCGCAGCCCACCTTCGAGCAGAGTCGTCCGTCCATCCGTGCCAGGCTACGGTCCGGTGCGCGTCAACGACGGATGCCGCGCCGTCCGACGCCGCACACGGCCTAGACTTTCGTCATGCCCCGTCGACGCGCCACCCGCACCCCCGAGACGCCCCGGCGCGGCGCGCGGCACGGACGCCACGGCCGTCTCGGCCGCAGCGAGGTCGTGCGGCCTCCCCTGGCTCCTCTGGACGGACGCCTCGACCGGTTCGACCTCTCGGTGGGAACCGCCGTCGAGTTCCTCCGCGGCACGTGGCCGGAGCTGCAGGACGTGCGATTCGAGATCGGTGCGATGCCCGGATTCGAGGCGGGTGACGAGGTGCCGCGCTGGTACCTCGATCGCGAGCACGCACGCATCGTGCTCTTCCGCCTGCCCATCGAGCGTCTTCTCCCTCCCGGCCACGACGACAACGCGCACCGACGGATGGCGATCGAGAGCGCCGTCTTCCGGGCAGCGGCGGAGTACGTCGGCCGCGAGCCGTGGGACCTCGGCCACGACCACTGACCGGAGCGCATCGACCCCGTGTCTAGGGGTAGACCGTGATGCTCTTCTCCGCGCCCGCGCTCGGCTGCAGAGGCCACGTCGCGAGCGCTCCGGCACCGGACATGCTCATCGCCGCGCGCACGGCGTCAGAGGTGCTGAGCCGATAGACCGTATCGCCGTTGAGTGTCGCCGCCACCGAACTGCCGGCGGGCACGACGACCTCGCGTGAGTTCCCGCTGCCGAGGTTCTCGAGGGTGACGGTCGCATCGGCACCGTCCTCGTTGATGAGGTACAGCGCCGGCTGGGGTCCGTTCGGCACCGCGAAGAGGGCGTCCGTGCCGATCTCCGGCGCCGGTGTCATCCACGAGAAGTCCGCGCCCTTGCCGAATCCGTTCTGCTGACGGACACCCGCGACCACCGGGGTGTCGGCGTCGATCGACACCGAGTACGACCCGGGCGCGAGGGCGCTGAGCGACGCCTCCGCCGGGGTGTCGGCCGCGAGATCCACCGTGAACTCCTCGACGACCTCGGGTGAACCGACCGCGCGCACCGTGACGACGGCTCGCCCGTCCTCACCGGCCGAAAGCAGCCGGAGCACCGTCATGTCGGCGTTGTCACCGTCGCCGTCGAACGACTGCACACCGACGATCACCGGATGCCGCTGCGGCCCGGCAACCGCTTCCTGCAGGTCGATGCCGGCCGGGTCGAGCGTGCGCACGAAGGAGGACTGCAGAACCGCCCTCACAGGAGCCCCCTCTGCCGTGACCTCGACCACGGGTGTCGTGTTGCCCGCCGCGATCGAGCTGAGCGGAAGGGCGACCTGCGTCATCGCCGGGACGATCACGGTGCGGTTGCTCCGCGAATCCCCGTACGTCGAGAGGGTCACGGTGGACGTCACCGCCGCCGCGTTGGTGAGGGTCACGATGTCCTTGGTCCCGGTGGCGACGCTTCCTCCGACCAGCCAGGATTCCAAGCTGCTCTCCCCGCAGGGCAGGGCGGCGAAGCCCGCCAGATCCGTCGCCGAGACCGAGATCGACTCGGTCGCGGCGATGAGGGGCGCGCTCCGGTCGACGACCTCTCCGGTGAATCGGTCGACCTCGGCACCGCCGATGAGATCGGGCACGGCGATGGGTGCGGATGCCGGAGCGCCACCGGTCCCGTCCACGGTGACCGACGGCGACCCCGCCGAGCGCATGCTCAGCGGGTCGGAGGAGTCTCGACCGATCGCGCGGAAGTCGCCGTTGCACACGAGCATCGGCGCTCCGGGAAGCGGCGTGACCTCCACCTGCGCAGGTTCGTGCGCGACCTCGGGCCACGGTGCGTGGATCGCCGTGACGACGCCGGTGACGCAGGCGACCGCGACCACGGCGCCCACGGCGACGCGCGCGCCGGTGGCGACCACTCGGAAGACTCGCGTGCGGCTCATCGCTGCTGCTCCTCGGTGTCGGGGTCCCCGGTGGGATCGGCGGCGTCGTCGTCGACGGCAGCATCTCCTGTCGGCGCGTCAACGGCCTCTCCGCGTGATTCCAGGTCGTTCCTCGAGGTCTCGCCGTCCGGTGCGACGGCCTCCTCGAGTGCATCCGCGGGCGTCTCGCCGACGATCGCGGCCTCGGCGAGTTCGTCGACTCCGCCCGGTTCGACGATCGAGGCTTCCGCGAGCTCCTCGCGATGCCGTGGGAGGACGAGTGGCTCCTCGGGCGCACGCCCGACGATGCGGGATTGCGCACGCGCCGCGCGTCGCGACGCACGGGTGGGCAGAGCGAGGAGCAGAGCGGCGAACAGGAAGATCAGCTGCAGAGTGACGACGAGTCGCGCCTGATGCTCCTGCGCGTTCGTGAGAGTCGCCGGTGCGGCGATGTCGGTGTCGACCCTCCAGAGAACGCCGCGATCCGTGGTGCCGGCGTGCACGAACCCGGCGCGCTGATCGATCGCGGTGATCGCCGACGTCCGCATCGAACGAGCCTGGTCGGCCTCATCGCCCGGCACCTGCGCGACGAGCACGTAGCTGATCCCGTGGGCGGCGAGCTCCCCCGGCGCATCGAAATCGCGCGCCGAGAGCAGGTCGACCGAGAGGGCGGCGATGTCGGTCCCTCGCGGCTGCTCCGCTGTCGAGAGGATCGTGGTCTGCGCACCCAGGGTCTCACTCGCGCCCCAGACCACCTCGGCGGCGAGTCCGCCGTCGTTCTGCGGTGTGAGGACGAGTGTGCTGATCGGCTGATCCCCGGAGGCCTGCGCCGCGACGTACGCCGGAAGCGTCGAATCGGGCCCGTTGCGCAGAGCGGAGGCGTCGAGATGGAGAGCCGTGAGGGCCGGCACCGCTCCGACCACCAGAGCAATCGCGGCTATGCCGGTGACAGCCGTGCGCAGTCGCGGCAGCGTGACAGCGGTGTCGAGGGTGACGGCCGCGCCACCGACGATGCCGATCCACGCGAGCGAGAGCCCGGCACCCGGCCAGATGGCGACCGGAGTGCCCTGCGCGAAACTGACCGTGACGCCCACGGCCAGGAACGCCGTCGCGAAGCCAGCGAGCGAGACGACGAGCAGGGTGATACCCGCACGCCAGCGCGGCGCGACGGCCGCGCCGAGCGCGAGCAGGGCGAGAGGCGCGCTGAACACGGCCGCCCAGGCGCCGAGCGGCGCGATCTGGAAAGCCGCCCACCCTGCGGCATCCGCGGTGGGATATCCCGTCGCGAGGGCGAGGCGCCCTGCGGCATCCGCCGCCGCCTGCGGGCCGGCCCAGATCGCCCCGGGATCGGCCAGGAGTGCGACGAGCGATCCGTCGACGAGGTGCACGTACGCGAGCGGCGCGAAGAGCACGAGGGCCGGGATCGGGGTCCAGAGCAGGCGAACGGCACCACGGAACTGGGCCGTTCCCAGAGTGATCCCGAGCCCGACGACCCAGAGCACGAGAAGTGCGGGGACGAGTGACGGCGAGCATGCGGCCACGGCGGCGAACACCAGCGATGCCGCCCCCGCCGCTCCCCACGATCGATGGGCGACGACCGCCGCATGGAACAGCCAGGGCAGGAGGAGATGCACGAGAACGCCGGTCGGGCGGCCGTCGACGAGCGCGGTGAGGAACGTCGGCGCCAGAGCCCATCCGACTCCCGCGAAGATGCGGAGCCCCGCGCGATCCGTCACCCGCGTCGCGGCGAACCAACCGCCGAGGACGGCGAGCGGCAGCGCGAGCACCCACAGGAGCACGAGGGCGAAGGACGGCGATCCCGGCCAGAGCGAGCCGAGGACGGCGACCACACCGGCGAAGGGATCGGCCGGACCGACGACGTCGAGGCCGAGCCCCCGGACTCCCCACACCGCGTCCTGCCAGAGTCCCGCGACGGTCTGCCGAAGCGGCAGGAGGGCTCCGCCGCCGAGCGAGGGCCAGGCGAGAAGAGAGGTGAACGACGCGACGCTCACGGCGAGGGCGGCCAGCACGGCCCACGCGCCACCGCCGCCGAAGAAGTGCAGTTCGCTGACGGCGCCGCCTTCGCTGCCGTGGCCGTCGTCGAGACGACGGCGGAGCTGCGAGCCCGTGACGCGCAGGGGCGAGATGCTGGCCCACGACGAGGTGCGGAACGATCGGATGGCGGCACGCGAACGGGCGAGCGCTCCGAATCGGAGCATCGCCACCACGGCGGCACCGAACTCGGGGAAGACTTCCTCGGGGCGCTTGCCGACGAGGTGCGCGATCGAGCGCCACAGCGCGAGGGGCAGGAGCGCGATCCAGTGCAGCGGCACGGCGATCGCCGGCGCATAGGCGAGGCGGCGATGCAGCTGGGCGAGGCGGGTCACATAGGCACGCCGGGAGCGGCCGCGAGGGAGCGATGCCGGGCCGTCGGGCGAGACCGAGATCCGCGCGGTCGGGGCGAGGACCACGCGTCCGCCGCCGAGACGAGCGCGCACGCCCAGATCGAGGCCCTCATCGGCTCCGGCGAGCGCCGGGTCCGGGCGGAGCGCGTCGCGCACCTCGCTGCGGATCAGCATGCCGCGGATGTCGGCCGCGAGCGCCTCATCGAGACCGTCGTGCTGTCCCTGGTCGAGCTCACCCGCCGAGAGCTCGACCGAACGGCCGAGGCTCGTCATGCTGACGCCGAGGGAGACGATCTCACGATCGTTGTCGGTGGCGACCAGCTTCGGTGCCGCGATCGCGGCCGACGGCGAACGCTCGAGCATCCCGACGAGGCGTTCCAGGGCCCGAGGGTGCGGCGCGGTGTCGTGTGCGAGGAGCCATACGGCGCTGTTCTCGGCGACCCGGGGACGCGCGAGTTCGACGGCCTCGGCGAACGAGGTGGAGTGCCGGGCCTCGACGATCCCCTCGACCGTCTGCGCGACGGCCTCGCTGGTACGAGCCGATGCGGCGTCGCCGCAGACCACGAGGGTGACCGCTTCCACCGGTGCGGTCTGCGATCTCAGCGCCTCGAGGGTGCGGAGCAGTTGCGCGCGGGCTGAGGAACCGGGGCGCGCGACGATGATGGCGTGAACTCGGGCTGGCATGACATCGTCAGCCTAAGCGCGGTGCGACGCGGGAGAAGGCAGCCGGTGCGGCGCGCCCGCGAAGGTCCCGGTCGGATTCCATCCGGGAGACCGTCGACCGGCGGATGCGTCGCCGTTCAGCTGGCGCGGCGCTTGAGCTTGCGACGCTCGCGCTCGGAGAGACCGCCCCAGATACCGAACCGCTCGTCGTTGTTGAGCGCGTACTCAAGGCACTCCCCGCGCACGTCGCACGAGGTGCAGATGCGCTTGGCGTCTCGCGTCGAGCCGCCCTTCTCCGGGAAGAACGCCTCGGGATCGGTCTGAGAGCACAGGGCGTCGGTCTGCCAGGCGAGAGCGTTGTCGTCGTCTGCCTCGACCTTTCGAACCCCGGGTACACCGAGGTTGACCGGGTCGACGAACCAGTTCTCCGGAACGTCGGATCGGTATCCCGTCATCTCGACCTCCAACCCCTCATATCTCGCCCCCCGCCGGGCCGTGCACCACTAATTACACCCGTGTCATTCGCTCGGGTCAAGTCGCGGATCGTAAACCCTCAATCATGTATTGAAGGTTCTTGACGGTATATCGGCGTGTCGCGCGCCCCGAGGTGGACTCGGGCGCAGACGTCGCGCGTCAGCGCCCCGGAGACGCGATGAAGACCTCGCCGACGCCGGACAGACGCAGCTCGGTCTCGTCGTCGGACGCATAGGCGACGGCCCCGACGGGCAGATCGATCGCGGCATCCGCGCCTTCGATGCGAACCGTGCCGCCTGTGGCGAGCACCATGGTCCGGCCGTCGACGGGCACGCTCGTCGGCGAGCCGTCGAGCACGATGCGGCGCAGCGCGAAGTCCGGAACCGGCACGTCGTACGTCGTGATCGCGCCCTCCTCGGCAGGGCGCAGCACCGGGACCAGCCCGGGTGCGGTGTCGACGAGCGACAGGAGTTCCGGCACGTCGATCCGCTTGGGCGTGAGTCCCCCGCGGAGCACGTTGTCGCTGGCGGCCATGATCTCCACGCCGAGGCCCGAGAGGTAGGCGTGCAGGAGACCGGCGCGCAGGAAGACGCCCTCGCCCCGGCGGAGCACGAGGTGGTTCATCAGCAGCGCGACCACGACCCCCGGGTCACCGGGGTAGGTGTCGGCGATCCGCGCGATCGCGCGCAGAGTGTCGCTCCACTCCCCCGCGTCCCCGCGGGAGGCGGTGACGACCGCGTCGATGACGCCGTCGACGGCCTCGCCCGCCGACCCGTCGAGCAGCCACTCGAGGGTGTCGCGCAGGACGTCACCTTCGGCGGAGAGACGCTCGCGCAGCGCGCCGACCGCGGCGGTGGGCGCGAGGGCATCGGTGAGCTGCAACGTCTGTGCGACCGGGCGCAGGCCGCTGAGCGACTCGAAGCGCTCGCTCAGCGCGACCAGCAGCTCGGGCTTGTGGTTGGCGTCGCGATAGTTGCGCTGCGGATCGTCGAGCGCGAGGCCGCTCTCGCGCTCCCAGCCCTCCTTCGCCTGCGCCAGGGTCGGGTGCACCTGGATCGACAGCGGCTGAGCGGCCGCGAGCAGCTTCAGCAGGTACGGAAGGGTTCCGCCCGTGACCGCATCGAGTGTGCCGCCGCCCACCACATCCGCGGGGTCGCCCGGGTGATCCCCGAACCAGACCTCCGCCTCGGGGGCGCCGCTCGGCGCACGCCCTTCGAGCTCGGCGAGAAGGGTCTCCGATCCCCAGGCGTAGTCGCGGGGTGCGTTGGTGAGGTGCAGCAGCATGTTCCCAGCGTAGAGCGCGCCACGCCGCTCACAGACGCACGTGACCGCCTCGCGGTACCCTGATCGCGATGGCCCAGTACACCCAGCATCCGGTGAGCGCCCCGCCGACCGCCCCCGAGCGGGAATCGACGGGGCATCTGCTGTTGCGCGGCTACGTGATCCTCACGCTCTTCGTCACGTTCGCGCACACCGCCGTCTACAACCTCCTCGGAATGCTCGGCGCCGCCGTCGTGCTCGTCGTGTTCACGCTGGCCACGGTCGCGATCGGCGTCCCGATGCTGGCGCGCAACCGCCCCCAGGCGTTCCGCTGGCGGCGCCTGCCGTGGACGGCTCTCGCCTACACGACCCTCGCGCTCGTCTCGGTCGCGTGGTCTCAGTGGCGGGGACCGACGTTGCTCACCTGGCTGCTCCTCGCCGCGGTGACCGTCAACGGACTGTTCGTCGCGCACGTGCTGACGTGGCACGAGATCGCGCGTGCCCTCTCATCGACGTTCAAGTGGATCCTCGGCCTCTCGATCGCGCTCGAGCTGTGGGTGTCGCTGGTGATCCACGGCCCGCTGCTTCCGAACTTCGCCGTCATCCCCGAGGGCGGGATCGACCCGCAGCTGTACTGGGTGCGCGACAACCTGTTCGACGGCGGTCGGCTCCAGGGGATCGTGGCGAACGCGAACATCCTCGCGATCATCTCCCTGTTCGCGATCCTCACCTTCGGAGTGCTCTTCGCCGCCCGCGCGCGCTGGCGGACCACGCTCGCGCTGTGGATGCTGCTCGCCGCGTTCTTCCTCGTGCGCACCGCCTCTACCACCGCCCTCATCTGCGCCGCCGCCGTGGGCGTCGCGCTGGCCGTCGCCCTCGTCATGCGTCGCGCGCGCACGCCCGAGGACCGCACGCGCATCTACGTGATCGCGATCGGCGGCTCCGCCGTGCTCGCCGCCGCCGTGTGGCTGCTCCGGGAGCCGCTGCTCGGCCTGGTCGGACGCAGCGCCGACCTGACGGGGCGCTCCGACAAGATCTGGACCGCGGTGCTCGAGCGCGCGGCCCAGCATCCGTTGTTCGGCAACGGCTTCTCGAGCCCATGGATTCCCGACGATCCCGCCTTCGACGGCTGGATCGTCGACCACGGCCTCACCGTCTTCCACGCGCACAACATGTGGCTCGACGTGCTCATGCAGCTCGGCGTCCTCGGCGTGATCCTGATGGGCATCTCGTATCTGAGCCTGCTCTGGCGGTCGTGGTTCTTCGCCGTCGACCGCCCCCGATGGGATCTCAACTCCTCGCGCAACTTCTCGCCGATCACGCTCCTGCCGAGCATGTTCACGATCGTGCTGCTGGTGCAGGGACTCTCCGAGTCAACCCCGATCATGCTGTGGGGATGGATGCTGCTGGTGATGTTCACGTTCAAGCTCAAGTCGGTGCCCCTGATCGGCGTCGGCGAGCGGGAGCAGTTGTTCGACCGCGGCGCGCGCGCCCGGCGGATCCCGTGACGTCGACCACCCGTGCGGTCCGACTCCTCGGGTCGGTCGAGATGGCCAGGGCATTCACGCTCGCGGTGATCACCGCCGTGTTCGGATCGTTCGCGATCGAGCGACTGACCTCGCGTGTGACGCTCGCGACGATCATCGCCGTGCTCTGCCTGCTCGGAGCGGCGATCCTGTGGGCGCGGCGCGAGGAGCTCTCCGCGCTGCGCCTGGCACCGTTCTCGCTCTACGCCTTCCTCGGGTGGGCGCTGGTGAGCCTGGTGTGGACGACCGACCGCGGCGAGACGCTGCTGGGGTGGTCGTCGCTGTTCGGCTACGCGTTCCTCGCCCTCACCGTCGGGCATATCCGCGACACCCTGCAGACCGTCCGCGCTCTCGGCGATGCGCTGCGCGGACTCCTCGTCGTCTCCCTCGCGCTCGAGACCCTCTCCGGCATCCTGCTCGACGTGCCGTTCGTCGCGCTCGGGATCCAGGGGAACCTCGCGGCCGGCGGCCCCGTCCAGGGCATCTTCGGCAGCCGGAACATGCTCGGCTTCGTCGCCGTGATCGCCCTCATCACCTTCGTGATCGAGTGGCGTACCCAGTCCGTGAGCCGAGCGATCGCCATCCCGTCCATCGCTCTCGCGGCACTCCTCGCCGCCTTCTCGTCCTCCCCGACCGTGCTCGTCCTCGCCGCCGCGGTGGGGATCGTGACCGCGGCGCTGACCCTGGTGCGGCACTCGCCCCCGGCCCGACGCAGCATCGTGCAATGGTCGCTCAGCGTGCTCGTCACCGCTGCCCTGGCGGTGGCCTTCGCCTTCCGGCACCAGATCATCGCGCTGCTCGACGCGGGTTCGGACTTCTCGATCCGCGCCACCCTGTGGAACACCATCCTCGACTTCGTCGCCCTCAAGCCGATCGAGGGCTGGGGCTGGTTCGGGGCATGGGCGCGGGGCGAATACCCCTTCACGTACATCAACTTCCTGCTCGACGATCGTCATCAAAGCGCACTGAACGCCTTCTTCGACGTCCTGCTCCAGCTCGGCACCGCCGGACTCGTGCTGTTCCTCCTGCTCGGAGGCGTCGCGCTCGTTCGTTCCTGGTTGGTGGCGAGCGTGCGCCGTTCCGTCGTCTACGCGTGGACGCCCATCACTCTGATCACGCTCGCCGTCGACTCGGTCTTCGAGAGCTTCACCCTGGTGGGAGCCGGGTGGTTCCTGCTCGTGCTCTGCGCGCTGCGCGCCGGCCAGTCGCGCTCGTGGCGCGAGAACATCGACGCCGCGCACACGGGTGTGATCCCGACGCTGCGCGCGCAGGGCTGAGCGAACGCTCGATCAGAGCGCGTCGGAGGCGGCGCGCACGGCGGGCAGCTTCTCCGCCCAGTCGAGGGCGTCGCGCACGCCGTCGTCGGTCGATCGCTCCGCGCGCCAACCGAGCAGATCGTGCGCGCGATCGACGATCGCGAAGGCTCCGGCCTGGTCCCCCGCGCGACGCGGCGCATCGATGACGGGAAGGGTCTCCCCCGTCACCCGCTCGAAGGCGGCGACGAGTTCGCGCACGGTGACGCCGTCGCCGGTGCCCAGATTGATCACCCGGTAGGGATCCGGCGTCGTCACGATGTCGTCGAAGCGCTGCACGGCGGCGACATGGGCGAGGGCGAGGTCCCACACATGGATGTAGTCGCGCAGGCCGGAACCGTCGCGCGTGGGCCAGTCGGTGCCGGTGATCGTGAACGGCACGCCCTCGGCCTTCGCCTGCATGATCTTGCCGAGCGCATGGGTCGGACGCGGGTTCTGCAGTCCGGTGCGCAGGCGGGGGTCGGCACCGATCGGATTGAAATAGCGCAGAGCGATCGCACGGAAGTCGCCGGCCACCGCCGCATCGCGGAGGATCTGCTCGACCATGGCCTTCGTCGAGGCGTACGGACTCGACGGCGCGAGCGCCCCGGACTCGTCGACCCCGCCGCCGGTCTCGGCCGCGTAGACCGCGGCGGAGGAGCTGAACACGATCCGATCGATTCCGGCCGCGCGCAGGCGTGCGAGGAGCAGCACCGTCTTGCCCACGTTCGTGTCGTAGTAGCCCAGGGGATCGTCGACGGACTCGGGCACCACGATCCGCGCGGCGCAGTGCACCACGGCGTCGATGTCGGGGTGGTCGGCCAGCACCCGGTCGAGCACCTCGGCATCCGCGATGTCGCCGACGTAGAGGCCCCGCCCCTCGCCGAACGCGCGCAGCCCGGTCGACAGATCGTCGATCAGCACCGTCTCGATCCCGGCCTCCAGGCATGCCGTCGCGACAGTCGATCCGATGTATCCCGCACCGCCGGTGATCAATACCTTCATCGCCCGCCATCCTATCCCGCGCCCTCGACACCGCCCGGGACCCGCCGACTCTCCGCGGATCCCGAGGTGGCGGAGGGTAGGCTACTCACTGCTCGCAGAGTCCACTGCTCCGCCCGTCCGGCGGCAGTCGGCGCAAACCCCTCCGGAGAACTCCCCCGTGGCCCACGTCCTGCAGAACGTCGTCTTCCCGCTCGATCGCGACCCCGACCTCCTCCCGCTGTACGCCGACCCCGAGACGTGGTCGGTCATCGAGAACGAGCCGGTGCGCGTCTCGAGCCGTGCGCATCTCGGCAACATCCTCGGCCGCCACCGCGCCCGCATCGTCGCTGGCCGACGAGTGTCGCTCGGCACGTACTTCAACGCGTTCCCCGCCTCGTACTGGCAGCACTGGACGAGCATCCGCCAGGTGCAGCTGACCGTCCGCACCAGCGGATCCGCCACCGTCCTCGTGTACCGCTCGAACGGCTCCGGTGTGCGTCAGCGCGTCGCCACGAGCGAGGTCACCGGCGAATCGTCGACGACGTTCGACCTCGAACTCACCCAGTACAGCGACGGCGGATGGCTCTGGTTCGACGTCGTCGCCGACGAGAGCAACGTCATCCTCGAGGGCGCCGAGTGGACCACCGAGCAGGAGCCGGCCCGCACGGGCAAGGCGTCGCTGGGAATCACGACCTACAACAAGCCCGACTACTGCGTCGAGACCCTGCAGGCCCTCGCCGCATCGCCCGATGCTCTCGAGTTCGTCGACCGCATCTTCCTCGTCGACCAGGGCACCCAGCTCGTCGCCGATCAGGACGGATTCACGGAGGTCGCGGCCGAGCTCGGCGAGACCCTCCAGGTGATCCGGCAGGCGAACCTCGGCGGGTCCGGCGGCTTCGCCCGGGCGATGCACGAGACCCTGCAGCGCCCGGAGAGCGACTTCGTACAACTCCTCGACGACGATGTGCGCATCGAGCCGGAGTCGCTGCGCCGTTCCGTCGTCTTCGGGCAGTACGCCACGAACCCGGTGCTCGTGGGTGGCCACATGTTCGATCTGCTCGACCGGCCCAAGCTGCACGGCTGGGCCGAGGTCGTCGACGAAGCGCCGTTCATGTGGCGCAACCTCTACCAGGAGGAGATGCCGCACGACTTCGGTGTCTCCAACCTGCGCCAGTCCCCCCTCCTTCACATGCGCATGGATTCCACCTACAACGGCTGGTGGATGTGCCTCATCCCCCTCGATGCGATCCGCAAGGTCGGCCTCTCGCTCCCCGCCTTCATCAAGTGGGACGACGCGGAGTTCTGCCTGCGTGCCGGCGAAGCGGGGTTCCCGACGGTGTCGATGCCGGGCGTCGCCCTCTGGCACGTCTCCTGGGTCAATAAGGACGACACCATCGACTGGCAGGCGTACTTCCACGCCCGCAACCGCATCGTGGCAGGACTCATCCACTCGAACGCCCCGAAGGGCGGGCACCTGATCCGACACAGCCGCCGCGTCGACCTCAAGCACCTCATGATGATGCAGTACTACCCGGTGGCCCTCCGTGCGCGCGCCCTGCGTGACGTGCTCTCCGGCCCGGACCACATGCGGCGCACGCTCGCGACCGCGATGCCGGCCGCCCGAGCGCTGTCGTCGGAGTACCCCGAGACCGTGATCCATAAGGACCCGACGGCCGTGCTGCACTCGCGTCGTGGACGCCAGGTCTTCCAGCGACAGCGCTCACGGCACGAGTACGACAGCCCGAGCGGCCTGGCGCTGCGCAAATTCACCCTGACGACGCTGATCGCGCACTGGCTCCACAAGCCGAATCCCGCCAACGTGGCCCAGCCCGAGGTGGAGTTCGGTAAGGACGATGCGCACTGGTGGCGCCTTCCGGTCTTCGACAGCGCACTCGTCAGCACGGCCGACGGGTCGGGAAAGAACATCTACACGCGCGACCGCGCGAAGTACCGCCGGATGCTGCGCGAGAGCGTGCGCCTCCACGCAGAACTGCAGCGCAGGTGGCCGGAGCTGCAGAAGCAGTACCGCGATGCGCTGCCCGGACTCGTCTCGCCAGAATCCTGGGAGCAGATCTTCGAGGAGCAGGCATGACCCCGGCATCCGTCGCCTTCGACCCGGCCACGGCGACGATCGTCATCGTCACCTACAACCGCTCGCACCTGCTCACCGGGTTGCTGGAGAGCATCACGACGATGGACCCGAAGCCGGGCCATGTCGTGATCATCGACAACGCATCCGCCGACGACACGACCGAGGTCGTGGAGTCGTTCCGGGCGGGTATCGGCACCGAGATCGTCTACCGCCGCCTCGAGACGAACACCGGCGGATCCGGTGGGTTCAGCGAAGGCATGCGCACGGCGTACGAGCTGGGTTCCGAATGGATCTGGATGATGGACGACGACGTCGAGGTCATCCCCGACGGTCTCGCGAAGATGGGCAAGTGGTCCTCGCGGTTCAAGAGCATCCAGGGACGCCGCTACGACTACGACGGCAGCGAGTTCTACTGGCAGTACCGGATCGCCGAGCGCATGGGGATCCCGATCCCCTTCGCGCCGTCCGGCTTCGACGCCTCCGGGTTCAAGGAGATGAACAGCGGATGCTTCGAGGGCATGTTCATCCACCGCTCGATCGTGAAGCGGATCGGCCTCCCCGACCACCGCTTCTTCATCTACTGGGACGACCAGATGTACGGCTGGCTGGCATCGCGCCTGACGACCGCCGTGATCGTCGATGAGTTCGTGCTGCGCCGCACCCGCGAGATCAAGCAGTGGGACATGGGCATCCGCCACATGAACGCGTCGAGCAACGCCTATCGCTTCTACATCATGCGCAACCGTGCCCACATCAAGCACTACTACCGCATCCACGACAACTACAACCCGGTGCTCTTCGGCCTGGGCACGGCGATGACCTTCGCCAAGGAGCTGATCCGCCTGGTCTTCGTCGAGCGCACCGTTCGCGGAACCAGCAATCTGTTCCGCGGTCTCAAGGAGGGGCGGAAGATCTCCCGGGATCGCTCCTGGCAGCCGATGTCGCCCCTGGAGGCCTGATGTCCAACGCCCCTCAGCCGGAACTGCGCTGGGCCCCCATCCCGCCCAAACCGAAGAATCGTGCGCGCATCTGGATCATCATCGGCTCGGTGATCCTTGCCCTCGCGATCGTGGCCGCGCTCCTGTGGTTCTTCCTGCTCCGCGGCGAGACCCCGGGCGGTACCCCGTCGCCGTCACCGTCGTCCTCGGAGACCGCGAGCCCGTCGCCGTCGGGTGAGCCCGATCCAGGAGCCTCCGAGAACCCGTCCGAGGAGCCGGGCACTCCCCCGGTCGCGCCCGCGCCCGACCTCTCCGCTTTCGTGACACAGGTGCAGCCCCGCCTCGATGACGGCGTCCGCGGCCTCGACATGCTGGCTCAGCTCAGCGGGCAGGACGCCGTCGGAGTCGTCGATCAGCTGCAGCAGGATGCTCAGCGGTTGGCGGAGACGACGCCGCCCACGTCGATCTCGGACTCCTGGTTCACCGCCGTCTCGGAGTACTCCGCGGCGCTGAGCGAGGTCCGCTCCGCCGCCGAGAGCGGCGGGGGCACGACGGACTCCGTGACGACGGCTCGCGAGCGACTCCAGGCGCTGAGAGATCTCGTCGAGATCTGATGCGGCTTCGGCCCGAGAAGCGACCAGTAAACTGCACTTTTGCGCATGAAGCGCCCCACGCGCTTCGATCGGACGAAGGATACGGACATGGCTGAGCGGAAGACCACCGGAGAGGACGCATGACGAAACGGCTCGCGCTCGTCGCACATTACGACCCCCGTGGCGAGGCGGCCCCGCACGTCCTCCGTCAGCTCGACGAACTCGGTACGCAGTTCGACGAGGTCGTGCTCGCGACGACGGTCGACCTGTCCCCCTCCGCCGCGGACGCGATTTCCTCCCGTGCCACGCTGATCCGGCGAGCCAACTACGGCCACGACTTCGGTTCGTGGCGGGACTGCCTCGAACGATATGACTGGGCGCAGTCCTACGACGAGGTCCTCCTCACGAACG
Source organism: Microbacterium sp. USHLN272 (assembly GCF_037149655.1). NCBI lineage: Bacteria > Bacillati > Actinomycetota > Actinomycetes > Micrococcales > Microbacteriaceae > Microbacterium > Microbacterium sp. USHLN272. Next base: position 924,013 of record NZ_JBBCRA010000001.1, read on the forward strand.
ACTCCTATGTCGGATTCTTCCGCCCGCTGGGCGAGATCATGCAGACGATGAGCGCGCGGCCGGTGGAGCTGTGGGGGATCACTCAGAGCGCCAGGCACTCCCTGCACATCCAGAGTTACTACTTGCACTTCACTCGCGAGGCCCTGCATTCCTTGGCGTTCCGCCGTTTCTGGACGGATTCGAAGCCCGCACCCGACCGCCAGACCGCCATCCAGCTGCAAGAGGTCGGGATCAGCCGCGCGATGTCCGACGCCGGGTACCGCTTCGACGCCTACTTCACGCCGACCCGAGACGAGCGCCTTCGCGCCACCCGCCGTGGAGTGCACTGGTTGCGGCAGCGACGCAAGAGCTTCCCCGCCCGTTTCGACACGCTCGAGGACGGCTACTTCGATGCCCGACAGTGGCGCGACCCCGAGCAGGCGGACAATCTCAACTGGTCGAGCGCCTTCGCCGATTCCAGTCTCGACGACGGTCGTCTGCCTCTCATCAAGCTCGACACGTTGCGCTATGACCCCTACTGGTTGGGCGCCGGCACTCTCCTCGAGGAGCTCGAGAAGAAGTACCCCGTGCAGATGGACGGCGTACGCGAGTACCTGATCGCTACGCAGCCCTATTACAGCCAGCGCCGGTATGAGAACTACGGATTCGCGCGATTGAACGCCGCGGAACGTCTCATGTTCGGATATCGCCCCCCGCAGCCCCGCCACCTGAGAGGACGCGCCTCCCATGTCGTCGATTCGTGAGATCTCGCGCCTCGCGCGTCGAGTGCCCGTACTCAAGGACGTGCTGGAGTCGACCGACCCCCGGCGACGCGCGGAGCGTCTGGCGCGGACGGGGATCATCGACACCGCGCTCTACGCCGCACAGCTCGGAGTGCCTTCGATCACCGTTGAGGGCGCGGCGGCGCACTATGCCTCCGAGGGATTCCGCTGGGGATACACGCTGAACGTGCTGACCGATCCGTATGTCATCCGCCGCGCGATGATCCGCACCGACAGACCCGCCCTTTACGACTACTTCAACTCCCAGGCATGGCACGCGAACACCACCGGAGTGTGGAGCGTGAAGCGCTACGCCGACGAGTACCCGGAGTCGCTCGAGCACCCCGCGGGCCCCGTCGGTCACCTCTGGGAGCGTGTGCGACGGGACGCCTCCACCGAGGTCGTCATCGAGCCCGGTGGCGCCCGGCCGCTGCGCTGGTCGGAGATCTACCCCGTGCTTTTCGATGCGACGGTCGAATGGGCCGCGCTGCAGCGCGATCGGCGCAACCGCTACCCGCGGGCAGAACTCGAACACGCCGAGTCCCTCGATTTCGATGGTCCGGCCGCAGGAGCTCGAGCGAGCATCATCATGCCGGTGTGGAATCGCGGGGGCGCCATGCGCACCGCCATCGAATCCGTCCTCGCGCAGTCCTGGGAGAACTGGGAATTGCTCATCGTCGACGACGGCTCCTGGGACGACACCGTCGCCGTCGCCGAGTTGCTTTCCGCCCGCGATCCGCGCATCCGCCTCCTCCGGCAGGATCATCTCGGAGTATGCGCCGCCCGTAACGCGGGAATCGCCGAGGCGACAGGCGAGTTCATCGCCTTCCTCGATAGCGACAACACGTGGAAACCGCACTTCCTCCGCGACATGGTGACGACCATGACGCGGGACTCCTTGACTAGCGCCTACGCCACGATCGCGCTCGACGACGGTCGAACCGTCCGCTACCGGTACGGTTCGCCGGCCCCGCAGAGCCTCATTCTCGGCAACTCGATCGACCTCAACACTCTGGTCGCGCGCAAGGACGCGATCGTCGAGGTGGGCGGCTTCGATCCCGAGCTCCGGCGCGCCGTGGATTACGATCTGATCCTCAAGCTCGCAGCGCATTCGCCCATCACGCACGTCCCGTCACTCGGAGCCCACTACGACAATGCGGATGACGCCGACGACCGGATCTCGACGACCGAGGCCATCGGTTGGAACACGTCCGTGCGACTGCGTCACTCGCGTGTCGAGGCGTCGGACGTCGTCGGCGCCGCCACTGTCGTGACGCTCATCCAGCCGCACGACCCCATCCTCCATGAGAAGCTCGCCGCGCTGTCGGACGCACCCGACGACACCGACGTGCGCTTCGTCGGCGTCGGGATTCGTCCCGATCACTGGCGTCAGATCAGTGCCGCAGCGTACGGACGGGATCGTATCTCCGCTTCCCTGCACCAGGACGGCGAGCCGTTCGCGTACGTGGTGAACCTCGAGCTCGCTCGAAGCCGCAGCGCCGTGTTCGCTGTGGTCGATCCGCGCTCGACCTTCACCCGGGATGCCATCATCGAGCTGATCGACGAGGTCGCTGCAGACGACTCGGATGCCGTGATCCCGCTCACGCTCGGCCTGGACGGCACCGTGGAGAGCGTGGGCTCGATGCTCGTCGGGGCGCACGGAGCACCTGTGCCGATCCTCGGTGGGCATCCCGCCGAAGACGCCCGACGCCTCGGCGATCGCGTCGCTGTGAACGCTCTTTCCGGACGCACGTTCGCCATCGGTCGCGAGCTGCTCGACTCCATCGGCGGGATCGATCCGCTGCTCTACAACGAGCACGAGCTCGCCGGATTGAGCGCCGGCCTCACAGGACGCCGCTCGGCCGCGCGCACCGATATCGTGCTCACACAGCTCGATCGCCCGCGCGAGTTCATGGTGACCGACCCCGCCGGAACGATGAACGCTCTCCGCTCGAAGAGTCTGCCGGTCGCCTCCTCCGACGGCGACGAGACGTACGCGCGTGCCGGACTGCGGGTCGCGCACTGGCGCCGGGAGGTTCCCGCTCCGGTCGAGCCCCAGGAGATCGGCAGGCACGTGACACCGTCGACGCCGCTGACGCCCGTCGTCACCCGGGATCGCCGCGATGTCGAGATCGACGGCCGCACCGTTCCGCGCCTGCGGTGGGCGATCAAGACGGCTTCACCCGCCGGCCCCAAGGGCGACACCTGGGGTGACACGCACTTCGGCCGCTCCCTCGCTGCGGCCCTCGAGTCCCTGGGACAGGAGACGGTCGTCGATGCGCGCGAAGCGCAACGACGGGAGACGGACTACCTCGACGACGTCGTCATCCATCTGCGAGGTCTCGACGTCTACGTCCCGTCCCCGGGCGCTCTGTCGTACCTCTGGGTGATCAGTCATCCCGACATGGTGACGAGGCCGGAGGCGCAGTCCTTCGACCGCGTGTTCGCTGCGTCGCTCAGCTGGTCCGCTCAGCAGTCCGAACGCTGGGGATTCCCCGTCGAGCCGCTGCTGCAGTGCACCGACCCCGATCGATTCCACCCGGGCGACTCCCCCGCCGGAGTGAAGGTCGGCGGACCGCTCTTCGTCGGCAACAGCCGGGGGATTCCCCGACCGACGGTGATGGAGTCGATCCGCGCCGGGCTTCCCCTCGATCTCTACGGCGGAGACTGGGAGCGGTTCGTTCCCGAAGATGCGATCACAGGTGAGCGTGTGGACAACGCCGAGCTGGGGCAGCTCTACTCCTCGGCCTCGGTCGTACTCAACGACCATTGGGCCGACATGCAACGCGAGGGATTCATCTCGAATCGTCTGTTCGACGTCGTCGCGGCCGGCGGCCGCGCCTTCAGCGACGATGTTCCCGGTATCGATCGGATCTTCGACGGCGCCGTGCAGACCTACGACACGGTCTCCGAGATCGTGCCGTTCCTCGAGAGCGACCTCGACGAGCGCTTCCCTGACGCAGATGCTCTCGCCGAGATCAGCCGGCGCGTCCGCGAGGAGCACTCCTTCGCAGCGCGCGCACGCATCCTGCTCGACCACGCGATCGCCGACCTCGCCGCGCAGGGTCGACGGTGAGCGCGATCGACGCGCCCGCGACGCGCCGCCGTCTGCGCCGCCCGGACATCATCGGGTGGGCGCTGCTCGCCATCGTGGCGGTCGGGGCGGTCGTCCGCTTCGGTGGTATCGGCTGGGGGCTCCCTCTCCAGCTCCACGCCGACGAGTGGGTGGTCGTCGAGGGCGCCATCGACATGGCCCAGCGGAACTCCTTCGCGCCGCCGTTCTTCTTCCGCCCCGATCACCTTGAGACGCAGCTGAGCTACATCGTCTACCAGGCGTGGTCGCACCTCTTCGGCGGCGGATCCCCCGAGACGCTCTTCGCGGTCGATCAGGCCCCCTTCTACGCCCTTGCCCGGGCGACGACGGCGACGCTCGGTACGGCATCCATCGTCGTCGCCTACTTCATCGGCAGCTCGTACACCCGCGCGGCCGGCCTGTGGTCTGCCTTCGCGATCGCGTTCTTCCCCCCTCTCGTCGAGCACTCGCGCTATGCGACGCCCGATGTCCCCCTCGTGTTCACGGTGCTGCTGACGATCCTCGGCGCCGTGCGCTACATCCAGCGCGAGAGCTGGCCGTGGCTCGTGCTGGCGTCCGCCGGGGTCGCGCTCGGCATCACGGCCAAGTACCCGGCCGTCGCCGCCACCTCCACCATCGCACTCGCGGTGATCGTCGCATCGATCCGGTCCCGCCACTACTGGCGGATCCCGGTGCGCGGGGCCGCGGCGATCGTCATGGTCCTCGGCTTCACGTTCGCGCTGTCGCCGACGCTGTTCACCAATTTTTCCGAGGTCCGCGCCCAGCTCTTCCAGCAGAACTCGACGGGACACCTCGGCGCCGATGGGTTGGACTGGTCGGGGAACGCGCTCTTCTACGCGTCCTCGTTCCTCAACAACGGCGGCATCATCATCGTGCTCTTCGCGGCGGCAGGGCTCATCGCCGCCGTCATCGGGCGGCGATGGGACATGACTCCCCTCCTGACCGGCCTGATCTTCTGGGTGGCCATCTCCGTGCTCACCCTGCACTGGGACCGCTGGGGCCTGCCGATGTTCATCACCCCGCTTCTGCTCGCAGCCGTCGGGCTCGATGCCGTCTGGCGCTGGACATCCACGCGCGGCCGCGTGCCGCGGATCATCGTGGGCGCCCTGGCGGCGGTATCTGCGACTTCGCTCCTCCTGGCTTCCTTCGCCCAACTCGCCGTGGCACTCGCACCGGATACCCGGCAGACCTCAGCAGCAGACCTTGCCGAGCGTGGAATCGACGCCGACGACACGTTCTACGACGGCTACACACCGTTCCGAAGTGACGGTCCCCGAAATCTCGCCGCGGAGCTCATGGTCGTCGACGGTGCCGTCACCCCTCGCGAGGGGATCGATTCGTTGCCGTACATCCTGACGTCGTCGTCGATGGTCAACCGCTATCTGCGCGCCGACAACATGCCCGAGGAACAGGCCGTGTACTCGGCGATCCAGCGGCTCCCCGTCGACACGCAGTGGAACAGCGTGGGAATCGCCCCCGCCTCACCGTGGGAGCCCGTGCGCATCTGGCAGAGCATCGACTTCCTCGCGAAAGTCGCCGGTGGAGCGAACGGCGGGCCTCAGCTCATCCTGTACCGCACGCCGGAGACGCCGTCGGAGTGAGTCGGCACTCGGGTCGGGTGCCCGATCAGGCCGGGGTGCTGTCGGCGTTGTAGCGGTCGAGCACGTCGCCGATCGGCCCGTCGAGCACGAGCGCACCCTTGTCGAGATAGAGACCGCGCTCGCAGAACCGACGCAGATCCCGCTCGTTGTGGCTCACGAAGAAGAGCGTGCGACCATCGGCGAGCAGCTCGTCGATGCGGCGATAGCACTTCTCACGGAAGGCCTTGTCCCCCACCGCGAGCACCTCGTCGACGAGAAGGATCGGCTCCTCGAGCTGCGAGACGACCGAGAAGGCGAGACGCACCTTCATTCCGTTCGACAGATGCTTGTACGGGGTGTCGAGGAAGTCCTGCAGCTCTGCGAACGCGATGATTCCGTCGAACCGGCGGGAGATCTCCGCGCGGCTCATCCCGTGCAATCCCGCGGTGAGACGCACGTTCTCGCGCACCGTGAGATCGCCGACGAACCCGCCGGTGAGCTCGATCAATGGGGCGACGCCCTGGTGCACGTCAACACGCCCCTCGTCGGGCAGAAGCACCCCGGCGACGAGCTTCAGCAGGGTCGACTTGCCCTGACCGTTACGGCCGACGACGCCGATGGATTCGCCGGGCTGCACCGTGAACGAGACGTTCCGGAGCGCCCAGAACTCACCGGGACGCTTGCCGCGGCCCTTGCCTCCGAAGAGATCCTTGAAACTTCGGCGCCCCCGCCGATTGCGACGGAAGCGGACACCCAGATCGACGACCTCGATCGCGCTCATCACAGCTCCTTCAGGACAGCGGGCTCGAGGCGCCGGAAGACGAGGATGCCGAGGACCAGCACGAGGGCGCTGACGAGCACCGCGCCCAGGATCTCGGTGGGGTTCCACTGATCGGGGAAGAACGCGACCCGGTAGAGGCTGAAGATGCCGAACAGCGGGTTGGCCGCCGCGAACTCGCCGAAAGCACCCGGGAGGTCGGAGCCGGCGTAGATGATCGGTGAGGCGTAGAACAGCACGCGCAGGATCAGGCGGGTGGTGCGCTCGAGGTCGGCGTACAGCGCGCACAGCGGAGCCACCAGGAGCCCGAGGCCCACCAGCAGCACCGCCTGCAGGAGTACCGCGACGGGGAACCACAGCAGCTGCCACGAGACCGTCGCACCCGCGAAGATCGCGAAGGCCGCGAGCACGGGCAGCGAGCAGAGGAATTCGATGCCCTTGCTCAGCACGATCCGGTTGACCCAGATGGATCGCGGGATCGCGGTGGAGCGCACGAGCTTGGAGTCGCGGCTGAAGGCGCGGGTGAAGTCGGTGACGGCCGAGTTGAACCATACCCAGGGCAGGAGCGCCGAGATCAGGAAGACGATGTAGGGCTGCTCGCCGACCGTGCGCGAGAAGACCTGGGTGAAGACGAACCAGTAGATCAGGCTCATCAGAAGCGGGTCGAGCACCGACCACAGATATCCCAGCCAGCTCGTGGCGTAGCGCACGCGGAGATCGCGGGCCGACAGGAGCCAGAGGGAGTGCAGGTAGCGTCGCGCCGAACCCGGCGCGCCGATCGAGGTCTCGCTCATCCCGGTGTGAGGAACATCGTCCGGTCGCCGATCAGGCGAGCGTGTTGTTCCACATCGACAGCGCCGAGCCGATGGCCATGTGCATGTCGAGGTACTGGTAGGTGCCGAGGCGTCCGCCGAAGTGCACGTCCTTCTCCCCCGCCATCAGCTCGCGGTAGGCGAGGAGGCGCTCACGGTCGGTCGCGGTGTTCACCGGGTAGTAGGGCTCGTCGTCGCGACCCGCGAACCGCGAGAACTCGCGCATGATGACCGTGCGGTCCTTCGGGTACCGATCCGCGCGCTCGGGGTGGAAATGGCGGAACTCGTGGATACGGGTGAAGGGCACGTCGGCGTCCGGGTAGTTCATGACGCTGGTGCCCTGGAAGTCGCCGATGTCGAGGACCTCTTCCTCGAGGTCGATGGTCCGCCAGCTCAGCTCGCCCTCGGTGTAGTCGAAGTAGCGATCGACGGGACCGGTGTAGACGATGGGTACCTGCCCGACGACCGCCGCCTTGTTGAGGGGCTGCGCCTCGTCGAAGAAATCGGTCGAGAGACGCACGTCGATGTTGGGGTGATCGGCCATGCGCTCGAGCCAGGCGGTGTACCCGTCGGTCGGCAGCCCTTCCCAGGTGTCGTTGAAGTATCGGTTGTCGTACGTGTACCGCACCGGGAGGCGGCTGATGATCGAGGCCGGGAGGTCCTTGGCCTCGGTCTGCCACTGCTTGGCGGTGTAGTCGCGGATGAAGGCCTCGAACAACGGGCGTCCGATGAGGCCGATGCCCCGCTCCTCGAGGTTGGTCGCCGACGCCGGGTCGAACTCGCCCGCCTGCTCCTGGATGAGAGCCCTGGCCTCGGCGGGGCTGTACGCAGCCTGGAAGAACTGGTTGATCGTGCCGAGGTTGATCGGCAGCGGGTAGACCACGCCCTTGTGAGCGGAGTACACCCGGTGGACGTAGTTCGTGAAGGTGGTGAAGCGATTGACGTACTCCCACACCGTCGCGTTCGACGTGTGGAAGAGGTGCGCCCCGTAGCGGTGGACCTCGATGCCGGTGGTGGCCTCGGCCTCGCTGTACGCGTTGCCGCCGATGTGGTGGCGTCGTTCGAGGATGGTCACCTTGCGTCCGGCCGCGGCAGCGCGCTCGGCGATGGTGAGTCCGAAGAGACCGGAGCCGACGATGAGGAGGTCCATGGATGCTTCTTTCCTGTCTGGATCCCTGTCGAAGGACCCGTCGCGGCCGGACCCGTCGAGGGCGGCCGTTGGCGTTCCCATGCTACCTGCGACGGCACCGCCGCCCGCTCAGGGTCGACGGGGTGCCATGCGGTAGTCTCGATGGGCACCGGCACGGCGGTGGTGAGCGAAAGCGCAGGTCAGGTGGGCGAGCCGATGAGTACTGGTCGAGACGACAGCGAATCGAGCGTCACAGCCTCCGGCACCGCTGAGGGAGAGCCGACCACCGACGAGGATCGCTCGGTCGCCGGGATGCGCGGGCCTGACGGCCCCCTCCTGCGTCTGTTCCGGGATCGTCGCATCGCCTTCCTCTTCGTCGGCGGCATCAACACCGTCGTGGGATTCGGGTGGTTCGCCCTCTTCGACATCACCGTGGGCCAGCTCTGGGGCTACATGGTGACGCTACTGTTCGCCCACGTCGCCAGCGTCCTGTGCGCCTTCGTCCTCTACCGCCGGCTCGTCTTCCGGGTCCGCGGTCACGTCTGGACCGATCTGATGCGGTTCGAGCTGGTGTACCTGACCTCGCTCGGCATCAATGCCGTGCTCCTGCCGCTCCTCGTGGAGTTCGCACATCTCGAACCGATCGTCGCCCAGGCGCTCATCGTCTTCGTCACGACGATGGTGAGCTATTTCGGGCACAGCCTCTTCTCGTTCCGACGCAAGGAGCCCACCGCGTGACGACGCCCACCCTCAGCGTGGTGATCCCCGCCTACAACAACGCCGGCACCCTCGCGGAGACCATCGACTCGGTGCTCGATCAAGAGGGCATCGACTTCGAGCTGATCGTCGCAGACCACTCGTCCACCGACGGCTCCGACGCGGTGCTCGACCGATACCGCGACGACCCGCGCGTCACGATCCTCACCACCGCGAGCGGCGGCGGGGCCGAGCGCAACTGGAATCGGGTGACGGCGGAAGCCCAGGGGGACTACATCAAGCTCGTCTGCGGTGACGACGTGCTGCGGCCGGGCATCCTCGCCCGGCAGGTGGAGTTGCTCCGAACGAGCGGAGCCGTGCTCACCGCTTGCCGGCGCGACGTGACGGATGCCGAGGGCACGGTGTTGATGCCGGATTGGGGCCTCCGCGGCCTCGACGCACCGATGGATGGTGCACGCGCCGCAGCGAAGGCGGTGCGGGCGGGGTCGAATCTGTTCGGCGAGCCGGCATCCGTGACGATGCGGCGCGATGCGCTCGAGCGGGCTGGTGGGTGGGACGCCACTTTCCCGTACCTGATCGATCAGGCGACCTACTCGCGAGTCCTGCTCGACGGAACGTTCGTTCCCGACACCGAGACCGGAGCGACATTCCGTCTCTCCGACTCCCAGTGGAGCGCCGTGCTGATCGCATCGCAGGCCGACCAGGCCCGCCGGTTCCACCACTGGTTCCGCGCGGAGCATCCGTCCGTCGTCTCGGCCTGGGATCTGCGGATCGGCAACATCCGCGCGAGCGTGATGGCCCGGCTGCGACGACTCTCCTACACCGTTCTCAGATGGAGGAACCGATGAGCGATCCCTACGTCCATCGCATCAGCGTCGTCACCCCCGTCTACCAGGGCGAGCGCACACTCGACGCTCTGGTCGAGAGCATCGAACCCTGGACGCACGAGTTCACGACACCGGCAGGTCATCGCGCGATCGTCAGCGAGGTCATCCTCAGCTACGACCGCGGCCCCGACGACTCCGGGGCGGTCATCCGTCGGCTCGCGGCATCCAAACCTTGGATCCGCCCGGTCTGGCTCAGCCGCAACTACGGTCAGCACGCGGCGACCCTCGCCGGGATCGCGAGCTCGGGCGGCGACTGGGTCGTGACGCTCGACGAAGACGGCCAGCACGATCCCGTCTTCATCGGCAGCATGATCGACACGGCGCTGCGCGAGCAGGCGGATCTGGTGTACGCCGCGCCCACCAATCGTCCACCCCACGGCTTCGTGCGGAACACGGCCTCGAAGAGCTCGAAGAAGCTGCTCGAGTCGTTCCTGGGCGGCGGTCGCGCCTCGCAGTTCAACAGCTACCGGCTGATCCTCGGCGAGATCGCGCGCAGTGTCGCCGCCTATGCCGGCACGGGGGTCTATCTCGATGTGGCTCTCAGCTGGGTGTCGGCGCGCACGGTGACCTCGCCCGTGCTGCTCCGCGAGGAGGGCGATCGGGACTCCGGGTACTCGTATCGGCGTCTCTTCGCGCACTTCTGGCGAATGGTGCTGACGTCCGGCACGCGGGGCCTCCGTTTCGTCACCGGAGTCGGTGCACTGTTCTTCATCGGTGGGATCCTCTTCGCGCTCTATCTGGTGATCATGCGGGCGTTCGCGGTCGACATCCCGGCGGGCTGGACATCGCAGATGGTCCTCACCGCGGTCGGGATCGGGGCCATCCTGATGGCGCTCGGAATCGTGGCCGAGTACCTGGGCGTCGCCGTCAGCTCCGCCCTCGGCCGCCCGACGTATCTCATCGTGCGGGATCCGCTCTCCGGTCCGTTGGGGCACCGCGAGCCTGTGTCGAAGGACCCGGGTGGCGAGCGCGGCGCGTAGGTGGATCATCGGGCGCGGGCTCCTCGGCGAGGCGGTCGCGCGCGCCCGGTCCGACACCCCGTTCTCCGTGCCCGTCGATTGGACGGACGCGGAACGCGCGAAACAGACGCTGTCCTCCGCCGTGACCGACTTCCTCGCCCCCTCGGGCGTGCACGAGATCTACTGGTGCGCCGGCAAGGGCGTGACGTCGACCCCGCGCGAGCGCCTGCAGCAGGAGGTCGAGGTCTTCGAATCCTTCCTCACCGCACTCGGGCGAGCCTGCGCGGCGTCGGATGCCGTGGTGGTGCTGTTCCTCAGCTCGTCGGTGGGCGGCGCCTATGGCGGCGCGACCGCAGGCCCCTTCACCGAGAGCAGCCCGACAGCGCCGGCATCCGCTTATGGTGAAGCCAAGCTCGACATGGAGCGGCTCGCGCGCGCATACGGCGAGACGCACGGGTGGCGCACGGTGATCGGACGCCTCACCAATCTCTATGGTCCGGGCCAGGACCTCTCGAAGGGCCAGGGGCTGATCTCGACCCTGGTCAACAGCGCGATCACCCTGCAGCCGGCGACGATCTACGTCTCGCTCGATACGCTGCGCGACTACATCTACGAAGACGACGCCGCAGACGTGATCAGCGCTTCCGCAGCCCGAGCGCGCGTGCTGGGTGCCGGTGAGACCGTGACCAAGATCATCGGCACCGGCCGTGCGGTGTCGGTCGGGGCGATCATCGGCGAGCTGCGGAGGCTCAGACGTCGCTCCGGATTCTCCCTCGTCGGGCAGGGCGCCGCGGTCGGACAGGCCCTGGATCTGCGCGTGAGGTCGGAGGTCTGGCCCGACCTCGACGGCCTCATCGGCACGAACCTCCCAGAAGGTCTCGACCGCGTGATGCGCGCGCGTCTGGACCTCCTCACGCGCGGCTGAGCCGGCGACGGCGGGGCACTTCGTATGCTGGAGGCACGATGACCATCGATATCATGCTGCCCTTCTGGGGCGACCCTCTGCTCCTGCGGCAGACGGTCGAATCCGTGCTCGGGCAGACCGATCCCGAGTGGCGGCTGACGGTGATCGACGACGCGTATCCCGATCCCTCCGTGGCCGAGTACTTCGCGCAGATGGACGACCCGCGCGTCCGGTACGTGCGCAACGACGTGAACGTCGGGATCATCGAGAACTTCCGCGCCAGCGTGAGGCTCGTGACGGCTGATCACCTCGTGGTGCTGGGCAGCGACGATCTGCTCCTGCCGGGTTACGTCGCCGCCCTGCGCGACGCCGTGCGGCGGCATCCGGATGCCGCCGTCTTCCAGCCGGGCGTGCGGGTCATCGACGAGAACGGCGCACCGTCGCTGCCTCTCGTCGATCGCGTGAAGCAGCGAATGCTCCGCCCCGACACGCGAACGGGCGACGCCGTGCTGTCGAACGAGCGGCTCGCCACCAGCCTCACGCGGGGGAACTGGCTGTACTGGCCTTCGCTGCTCTTCCGCACCGAGGCGATCCGGGCCCACGAGTTCCGCGACGACCTACCCATCGTGCTCGACCTCGCGATCCTGCTCGACATCGCGTTCGCGGGCGGATCGCTCATCGTGATCGACGACGAGGTGTTCGCCTATCGCCGGCACACCGAGAGCGCCTCGCAGAAGGCGATCCTCGACGGCTCCCGCTTCACCGACGACCGTCGATTCTTCCTCGAGACCGCGCGTCGAGCGGATGCACGGGGGTGGCCATCGACGGCCCGAGCCGCCCGGGCCCGTCTGTTCGCGCGGCTCCACGCCCTCACGACGGTGCCGACGGTGCTCCGTCGTGGCGATGCCGCCGGACGCCGCGCCCTCTGGCGGCACATCCTCCGCTGATCAGCGGCGGCGGGCGCTCCCCCAGGCGCGCAGCAGCATCACGCGTGCGCGGAGCACCGCTCCGATGCCGCGCGGACGGGACGGAGAGGCGTTCGCGTCGTGGATGCGTCGCCGGATCGTCGCCGTCTCGATGTGCGCCATGGTGCGGTGGGCGTTGCCGAAGAGCGCGATCCAGAGGTCGTGGCTCTCGTCGAGGTAGTCCGGAAACGGAAGGATCCGATCCACGACGTCGCGGCGGATCGCCATCGCGCATCCGTAGTACGGCGCCATGCCCGCGAAGATCCGCAGCGCGTTACGGGTGCCCTGCCGGGACCACGCGGCGTGCAGCCGCCACGGGCGACGGGTGACTGGGTTCGGCAGCGGTTCGTCCGAACCGAGCAGCACCAGGTTGGATGCCGCGACGGCGGAGTCCTCGAGCGCCGCCACGAACAGCGCGCGACGCCCCGGCACCCAGACGTCGTCCTGATCGGAGAGCATCAGGATGTCTCCGGTCGCCCGTCCCAGAGCCTCTTCGAACGTCTTGACGTACCCGCGGTTCTCCTGGCGTGCGTGCACGCGGATGCGCGGATCGTCGAAAGCCTCCAGCGCGGCGACGGTTCCGTCCTTCGAGGCGTCGTCGACGACGACGAGCTCGTCCTGGGGTTCGAGTTCCCGCAGGATCGACTCGATCTGCGGGCCGAGGAACCGCTCGCCGTTGTACGTCGCCATGCACACGCTCACCCGCATCGCGCTCATGACGCCACCTCCGTGACCGGCTTGCGCAGCTCCCGCCGCAGGACGAGAACCTGATAGCCGCCGACGCAGAGCTCGGACACCGCCACGGCCCAGGCCACGAGCGGCACGGATCCGGCTGCGGCGAAGAGGAGGATCAGGGGCGCTCCGACGATCGCGCCGATGAGCGTCGACACGGCGAGCGCGCGCACGCGTCCGACGACGACCAGGCACGCATAGCCGACGATGGCGGCCGTGGCGATCCCCACGAAGGCGACGCCGAGGGGCAGCGACACCTGCCACGGCACGCTGATCTTCCCCACCGAGAGAAGCGTGGAGACCCAGGGGCTCAGCACCGCGATGCACGTGCCGCCGACGACGCCGATGAGCATGGCGGCGACGGTCGCGATCCGGGCACGGCGACGGAAGTCGGCTTCGGGGTCGGGCACCCAGCTCTGGAAGTACTGCTGGATGGGGAGCAGGGCGACCGACGCGTACTTGAAGAGGCGGTCGGCGAAGGCGTACATCGGCTGGAGCCCGGGGAGGAACGCCTGCACGGCCACCATCGGCAGGGTGACGTACAGACCGCTGACGAGCGTCGCCGACACGGCATGCCGTTGCCCGCTCAACGCGGTGCGCAGGGGAACCGGAGTGTGCGCGGCTCCGGACGACCCACGCAGCACGACGACGGCGTCGAGCACGACAGCACCGATGAAGCCGAGGCCCTGCGCGACGAGGTAGACCCAGAGCTCCCCCGTGACGACGGCGCCGATCACGCCCGCGATGCCTCCCGCGACGGTCGGGAGCGTGTCGCAGAGCAACAGGCGCATCGGCTTCCCCTCGCCCGTGAAGTACCAGATCGCACCGAGCTGCGGAAGCAGGTAGACCGCGGCGCCGAGCACCGAGATCAGCACGTCTCCACGCGTGAGGAGAGCCAGGATCACGGCGATGACCGGCAGCACGAGCACGTAGAGCAACGCGCGGGCGCGCAGCGACGTGCGATAGAAGGCCTGGCGTTGCCCGATGGGGATGCCGGCGACGGTCGCCGCCCCCGTCGCTCCCCACCCGAAAGCGACGAGGATGCCGCCGAACTGCGAGACGGTCTGGACGAGTGCGAGTTTCCCCCAGGTCGTGTCCCCGAGTGAAGCGGTCAGGAGCGGGATCGAGACGATCCCGATCAGCGTCACGACGCCGACGGAGATCGTGAACCCGCTGAGACGGCCGACCGCAGTCCGGATGGGCCCGCTCACTTGTCCCCCTCCGCGACCACGGGGGCGTCCCACCGGATCTCGGCCGCGATCGGCATCAGCGCGTCCGGCATCCGCCCCATCCGACCGCGCACGGCGGCGACGAGAGCGGCCCGGTACACACGCGCGAGCGCGCGGCGCGGCTTCGCGACCCACCAGGCGTTCGCGAAGTGGATGCCGTCGAGCAGCGTTTCCCGGATGATCTGCCCCGGTGCGGAGAGGAAGTACTCGCGGTTGAGGATCAGGCGGTTCCGCACGCGGTAGAAGTAACGGAATGGCGTGCTCAGGCTGAATTCCGCGGGGATCCCCGGGAGCGCGACCGTGCGGCCGAGCAACTCGCGCCGGTACCGGGTGCCGAGCGTGTGCTCCATCCGCACCCCTCCCGCGGCGAGTACCCGCCAACCACGGGCGCGGACCCGCAGCCCGAACTCCATGTCGACGAGGTCGATGAAGAAGTCCTCCCGCAGGGGTCCCACCTCGGCGATCACGGCCGCGGGGATGAGCATCCCCGACTGGATGACGTTCGCGGCGTCACCGAAGGTCGCCTCGGGCCCCGTCTGCTGACGCACGCCGGCGAAGTACTCCGGCACGACGAGGCCGACGTGGATACCGGCACGGGTCGCGACGTCATGGGCGGAGACGAGGTTCCGGACGAACCCCTCCGCCACCCGGGAATCCTGGTCGAAGGTGATCACGAAGGCGGCACCGGCGTCGAGCGCGCGTGCGATCCCGTCATTGAGCGCCGCCGCGATCCCGTCGTTGTCGGGCCTGCGGACGACGATCGCCCCCGCGCTCTCGAGCCTGTCGAGTACCGCCTCGGCGATGGGCCCCGAGCCGTCGTCGACGACGATCACTCCCTCGACCTGTTCGGCGACGGAGGAGACGGCGTCCAGAGCGGCGTCACCGGGACGGAACGTCGAGAACACCGCCCACACGGGGGAAGCACTCATCCGAGACGCACCGGACGACGGACGGAGAAGGGAATCACGAGCATGGCGCATTTAGACTAGCTTCATTCGCTGTTCAATCCCCGCAGACCCGGAAGGCCGCCTGTGTCGACACATCCCTTCGGCACGATCGTGCTCGCCGCCTACTCCCCCGACCCGGAGCTCTTCCGCCGGCAGCTGACCTCCTTGCAGGAGCAGACGGTCCGCGAGTGGGAGTGCGTGATCTCGGTCGACGGCGATCCCGAGCCGATCGCCGCGCTGGTCGCGGAGATCACCGAGGGAGACGCCCGATTCCGCATCGTCGGCGACGGCACACGGCTCGGTTTCTACCTGAACTTCGAACGCGGCCTCCTCGCCGTCGACGAGCGGAGCGAGTGGATCGCCCTCTGCGACCAGGACGACCGCTGGGACGCGGACAAGATCGAGAAGCTCCTCCCGCACCTCGACGAGGTCTCTCTCGTCTCGGCCCAGGCCCGGCTCGTCTCGTACCCCTCCGAAGTGGAGACGGGCCGTACGACGCGTCACGACCACGGCGCGATCTTCACGATCCTCTCCAACGAGTTCACCGGCTCGCTCTGCGTGTTCCACCCCGAGGTACTTCCGACCGCGCTGCCGTTCCCCCGAGCTTCGACTCGGGCGGCCGCGCACGATCACTGGCTCGCCGTCGTCGCGTCGGCGCACCGGGGCACCCGCATCATCGACGACGTCGTCCAGGACTACGTCCAGCACGATGCGAACGTGTTCGGCGACCCGAGCAGGCTGGGCAGCGGAAGCATCCGCAGTTCCATCACCAACGTGCTCGCGCAGTCCCAGCGCTTCGAAGGTTCACGGAGCCCCCGGTCGATCTTCCGGATGACGTTCTGGGCCTATGTGGGCTGGCGCCAACTGATGGTCGACACCCTCGCCGCGCGTCGCACCGACGACGCGACCGACTCCCGTCAGGAACTGGCCTTCGGTCGTTCCCGCAGGCTGCGCACCGCGCTGTCGCTGCTCCGTGCGGGACGTGCGCGGGAGATCGTCCCCGAGCGCTTCACCTGGGAGTACCGGGCGAGCTGGATCGGCGGAGCACTCAGCGGTGGCCGACGCGCCGTCGCTCGGGCGGTCACCGCGCCTCGGCGCTGAGGCCCTGCGCACACCTACAGGCGGTCGCCGGACGAACCCGACTGCGGCTTCTCGAGCTTCGAGAGCCGCCCCTCGACGCTCTCCAGCTGGGTGCGGAGGATGGCGGCTTCCTCCGCGAGTCGCCGGGTCTCCTCCTCGACTTGGCTGAGTTCCCACGAGAGGTGCAGGGCGACGCCGAGGAGCAGGAGGATCGCGGTCGCGAAGAGCAGGTTCGAGGGAACCTGAACACCGAGCAACGCCGTGAGCCCGCCCAGCAGGCCGGGGAACAACCCGACGATGAGCACCGAGACGGCGATCACGAGCCAGAGGACGGCGTACTTCTCGCGCAGTTTGCGCGTGAGGAGCATCCACACGACGATCACGAGGATCAGGACGGCGAGAGCGATCCCGACGAAGACGATCATGCGCGTTCCTCCTGCCGCCGCGAGCCCGTACGTCGCATTGCGGCCAGCAGCAGCGCGAACACCGACCTCAGCAGGTAGACGGTGGAACCGAGCGGCCCCTGGCTGGGATTGCCGTGCGCGCGCGGCCTCATCGCGACGCCGACCTGCGTGACCGTCAGCCCGGCGTGCAGCGCGGCGACGAGTGAGTCGAGGGTGTCACCGAGATACTCGGCCGGGTAATAGTGCACGTATTGGGCGATCGCGCGGGTGTTCGCCGCGCGGAAACCGCTCGTCACATCGGTCAACCGCGTCTTGGCGATCCGCGACACCACCGAGGCGAGGAAGAGCATCGCCCAGCGCCGGGGGCCGCGCACCGAGTAGTCGCCGACGTCGGAGAAGCGCGCGCCGATCGAGATGTCGGCGTGCTCCAGACCGGCGAGCACCCGATCGATGTCGACGGGGTCATGCTGCCCATCGGCATCCACCTGGATCGCGGCTCCGTAGCCTTCGCGCGCCGCATAGGTGAACCCGGTGCGCATCGCACCGCCCACCCCGAGGTTGAAGGGCAGGGACAGCACGGCCGCGCCGGCTGCCCGGGCCACCTCGGCCGTGTCATCGGTCGACCCGTCGTCGATGACGACGACGTCGTACCGCGAGGAGGCTGCACGGATCTCGCGCACGGTGTCGCCGACGCTCCGCTCCTCGTTCCACGCGGGGACGAGGACCAGGACGCGATCGATGCGCGTGGTGTCGCTCATGGGGGAAGTCTCTCCGTGTTCAGCCGAGACCGCAGGCGGTCACTTCGTACAGTCTGGCATCGCCCTGGCTGTCGACCAGGCGCACCGCTCCCGATTCCTCGAGATCCTCGAGGCCTGCGAGCGGATGCGATCCACCGTGCACCTCCCGATCCCCGAAGTCGAGGACGAACCGCACGTCGAGCGCTTCTGCCGCGTCGCAGACGGCCGGCATCGATTCGGCGTCGGCGAGGTGGTCGTTGATGGTCGCCGCATCGTCGGAGACGTCGACCAGGATGTGCGGCATGAGTACCTGGCGCCCCCCGATCGCGTATGCGAGTGCGGTGCCCGTATAGGGATTCCCTGCGATCACGGAGCCTGCGGGAACGTGCTCGGGGAGGCGTTCGAGCAGGGCCATCTCATCCGAGCTGATGAGGGAGGATCCCTCGTCCAGCACGAAGCGGATCTGCGCCTGCGCGATCGCGGCCGGGATGGCGGGAAGCGGCAGGACCACGAAGCCGAGCGCGGCGGCGACGACGCCGGCGATCACGCGCAGGAGACGTCCGTCGGGCTGGGACCGCGACCAGAGCCGCCCGATCGCCTCGACCGTGCGCGCGATCCCCAGGGTCGCGAGCGGGACCAGCGCGATCCCGAACACTGCGGCCAGACGCGGCCAGTTGTTGTACCAGCTCCCCGTCAGCGCATCCCGGATGGGACCGATCGGCAGTGAGATGACGACGATGAAGAGGAGTGCACCGATCGCCCAGAGAGCTGCGCCCACGACCAGCGCCTCACTGCGCTCCTTCAGAACCCAGAAGAGGCCGAGGAGCACGGCGATCGCGACACCGATTGCGATCGTTCCGTAGAACATCGACACCTGCGCGACTTCGAGTGCCGCTTGCCCCGGCGTGCGCTCCGTCGGCCACCCGCGGGTCGGCAGCGGCGGGCGCAGCACCATGAGCAGGAGCACACCGACACCGAAGTAAGCGAGGACGCCGGCGGCGAGTGCCGCGCGCACCCTCCCGGACCGATGTGCGCGCCACAGGCGCACCACGAAGACGAGAACGATCGGGACGGAGAACGCGAGCCAGGCGACGAACCCGCCCGGGTGCGCGAGAGCAGCTCCGGGGATCGCGCCGAGCGCGACGAAGCCCCACCAGCCCGGCGCGAGGTCCTTCGCCGATGTACCGATTCCGAAGGCGGATGCCGTCGCCGCCACCGCGAAGGGGACGATCGCGAGAGCGAGCTGGAACGGGTAGAGGACGCCGTAGTCCATCGGCAGGATCGGGAACATCGGGATGGCGCAGCTCACGATCGCAGCGGCGACGGTGACGGTCGCCGTCTTCCCCATGAGCGTCCGAGCCAGGAGCATGGCGCTCAGCGGCCAGATGACCGCGGCGATCACGAGGGTCTGCGCGTTGACGACGGCGGGGATCCCGACGCCGCTCAGCTGCGCCACGATGGCGGCGGTCGCGTGCCAGGCCGACGGATAGAACGGAACTCCGCCGTTCGGGCTCGTCATCTGCCCGAGTTCGAGGGGCGAAGCGGCGCCGGTGTCCATGATGTAGCGAATGGCGTTGAGGTGGAACACGTTGTCAAACGTCTGCGAGATCGCCGACGGCTGACCGATCACCGCGAAGATCTGCAGTCCGATGACCACGGCGGCGGCCACAGCGGCGCCGATGGTCCACCACCGCGACGTCGACGGCGACGATGTCACGCCACGCCGTCCGCGGCGGCGCACGAGATGGATCCCCACGCCGATCACCGCAGCCAGGGCGAGGCACGGCACGATCGACCAGCCGATCCCGGCGAAGCCGGCGAGCAGACTCGCACCCCCCACCACGGTCATGGCGAACGCCGGTGCGGCGGCCACGGCCCAGAGCCCGCGCAGTCCGATCAGCCACGCCAACGTTCCGCCCAAGACGGCGTACAGCGCGAGAAGCACGGCGGCAGGCCAGAGCAGTTCGAGCATTTCCATGTGTTCCAGACCCTCTCACCGACAACCGACCCAGGATATCCCGGCGGCGCTGCGATCTCGGTGAGCGCACCCCGGGGCGTCCCTGACACGGGCGATCCAGGCTCGGTATGACAACATAGAGGCGTGAAAGGCATTATTCTCGCCGGCGGGTCCGGCACGCGTCTGCACCCGATCACGCTGGGCGTCTCCAAGCAGCTGATCCCGGTCTACGACAAGCCGATGGTCTACTACCCGCTCTCGACGCTGATGCTGGCGGGGATCAAGGACATCCTCGTGATCACGACGCCGCACGACGCTGCGCACTTCGAGCGCCTCCTCGGCGACGGGTCGCAGTTCGGCGTGAACCTGACGTTCGCTCAGCAGCCCTCTCCGGACGGACTCGCGCAAGCATTCACGATCGGCGCGGACTTCATCGGCGACGACTCGGTCGCCCTCGTGCTGGGCGACAACCTGCTCTACGGCCCGGGCCTCGGCAGCCGCCTGCAGCGGTTCGAGAACATCGACGGCGGAGCGGTCTTCGCCTACTGGGTCGCCGAGCCCGAGGCCTACGGTGTCGTCGAGTTCGACGCCGAAGGACGCGCGGTCTCGCTCGAGGAGAAGCCCGCCTCCCCCAAGAGCAACTACGCCGTTCCCGGCCTCTACTTCTACGACAACGACGTGATCGAGATCGCTCGCAATCTGGCGCCCAGCGCCCGCGGCGAGTACGAGATCACCGATATCAACCGCGAGTACCTCGAGCGCGGCAAGCTCCAGGTCGAGGTCCTCCCGCGCGGCACCGCCTGGCTCGACACGGGAACGTTCGACCAGATGACCGACGCCGCCGAGTACGTGCGCACGATGGAGCGTCGTACGGGCATGAAGATCGGGATGCCGGAGGAGGTCGCCTGGCGCCAGGGCTTCCTCACCGACGACGAGCTGCGCGAACGCGCGGAGAAACTCGTCAAGTCCGGCTACGGCGCCTATCTGCTCGACATCCTCAAGAGAGGCCACGCATGACCCGTCTGCTCGTCACCGGAGGAGCCGGTTTCATCGGCTCCAACTTCGTCCACCACGTGATCGAGAACACCGAGCACCACGTGACGGTGCTCGACGCCCTCACCTACGCCGGGAACCGACGCTCGCTCGAGGGACTCCCCGAGGATCGGCTCACGTTCGTCCACGGCGACATCACGGATGCCGGCCTGGTCGACGGCCTGTTCGCCGAGACGGATGCCGTGGTGCACTACGCCGCGGAGTCGCACAACGACAATTCGCTGAACGACCCCCGGCCGTTCCTCGACACCAACATCATCGGCACGTACACGCTGCTCGAGGCGGCACGACGTCACGACGTTCGCCTGCACCACATCTCGACCGATGAGGTCTACGGGGACCTCGAGCTCGATGATCCCGAGCGGTTCACCGAGTCGACTCCCTACAACCCCTCGTCGCCGTACTCCTCCACCAAGGCGGGCAGCGATCTGCTCGTGCGCGCGTGGGTGCGGTCGTTCGGCGTCCAGGCGACGATCTCGAACTGCTCGAACAACTACGGTCCGTACCAGCACGTCGAGAAGTTCATCCCGCGTCAGATCACGAACGTGATCCGCGGCATCCGCCCGAAGCTCTACGGTGCCGGGCAGAACGTTCGCGACTGGATCCACGCCGACGACCACTCCTCGGCCGTGCTGACGATCCTCGAGAAGGGCGCGATCGGCGAGACGTACCTCATCGGCGCCGACGGCGAGAAGGACAACAAGTCCGTCGTCGAGCTGATCCTCACCGAGATGGGCCAGCCCGCGGACGCGTACGACCACGTCACCGACCGCGCAGGCCACGACCTCCGCTACGCGATCGACTCGAGCAAGCTGCGCGACGAGCTCGGCTGGGCACCGCAGTTCTCGGACTTCGAGGCCGGACTCGCCTCGACGATCCAGTGGTACCGCGACAACGAAGCCTGGTGGGCGCCGTCCAAGGACGCCGTCGAGGCGTTCTACGCGGGCAAGGGCCAGTGAGCACCGCGTTCGGGAAGCAGCTCGAACGGATCGAGACGCCCATCCCGGGCCTCGTCGTGTTCGAACTGCCCGTCCACGGGGACTCGCGTGGATGGTTCAAGGAGAACTGGCAGCGCGAGAAGATGCTGGCGCTCGGGCTCGAGGACTTCGGCCCGGTGCAGAACAACATCTCGTTCAACGACGCCGTCGGTACCACTCGCGGCATTCACGCGGAGCCGTGGGACAAGTGGGTCTCGGTGGCGACCGGGCGCATCTTCGGCGCGTGGGTCGACCTGCGCGAAGGACCGACCTTCGGCACCGTGTTCACCACGGAGATCGACCCGTCTCGGGCGATCTACGTGCCCCGAGGCGTGGGCAACTCGTACCAGACGCTCGAGGCCGACACGGCGTACACGTACCTGGTCAACGACCACTGGTCCCCCGATGCCTCGTACTCCTTCCTGAACCTCGCGGACGAGACGGCCGCGGTGGCGTGGCCCATCCCGCTCGTCGATGTCGAGATCTCGGAGAAGGACAAGGCGCACCCCCGGCTCGCCGACGTCACCCCGATCCCGCCGAAGCGCATCCTCGTCCTCGGGACCTCCGGGCAGCTCGGACTCGCGTTGCGCGCTCGTTTCGGAGACGCCGCCCACATCGAGTACGCCACACGCGACGACATCGATGTGACCGCTTCGGACCTTTCGTCCGCTCGGCGCTGGCGCGACTACGGTCTGATCGTCAACGCCGCCGCGTACACCGCAGTCGACCTTGCGGAGACTCCGGAGGGCCGAGAGCAGGCGTGGGCGGCGAACGCGACCGCGGTCGCCGCGCTCGCCCGTGTCGCCGACGATCACGGCATCACCCTGGTGCATGTGTCGAGCGACTACGTCTTCGACGGAACGCTCGACGGCGCCTACGACGAGAACGCCGCGTTGCGCCCGCTCGGCGTCTACGGCCAGAGCAAGGCGGCCGGCGACCTCGCCGCGTCCACAGCGTCGCGGCACTACGTCGTTCGCACCTCCTGGGTCATCGGCGAGGGAGGCAACTTCGTCCGGACGATGCACTCGCTCGCCGAGCGTGGAATCGACCCGCGGGTCGTGGGCGACCAGTTCGGGCGCCTCACCTTCACCGCGGACATCGCGGACGCGATCGCGCACCTCTACGCATCGGATGCCGCCTACGGCGTCTACAACGTGACCGGATCGGGCGATGCCCGGTCCTGGGCCGAGATCGCACGCGAGGTCTTCCGTCTCGGCGGCCACGACCCCGAGCGCGTCACGGCCGTCAGCACGGAGGACTACTTCGCCTCGGCGACGGGTCCGGTGGCACCGCGTCCGCGGAACAGCCGTCTGGACCTGACCAAGATCATCGCATCGGGCTTCACGCCCGCTCCGGCAGAAGAGTCCCTGCGTGCGTACGTCGCAGGCCTGAAGGGTTGAGGGAATGAAGCTCAGCGTCATCGGTTGCGGATACCTCGGGGCCGTTCACGCGACCGCGATGGCCTCCCTCGGCCACGAGGTGGTCGGGATCGACGTCGACGAGAACCGGATCGCGATGCTCGCATCGGGGAAGGCTCCGTTCTTCGAACCCGGTCTCGACGATCTCCTCACGAAAGCGCGTGACCGGGGAACGCTGACGTTCTCGACGGACTTCGCCGCCGCGTCCGACGCGACGGTGCATTTCGTCGCTGTCGGGACCCCGCAGCGCGCAGACGGCGACGGGGCGGATCTGCGCTACGTCGACAGCGCGATCGCGTCGCTGACGGCAGTGCTCTCCCCCGGCGACCTCGTGGTCGGTAAGTCCACCGTCCCGGTGGGTACCGCCCGGCGGCTCGCGGACGCGATCCGCCCGACCGGCGCACGGTTGGTCTGGAATCCGGAGTTCCTCCGCGAGGGCTTCGCCATCCAGGACACTCTCGAACCCGACCGCCTCGTCTACGGCATCGAGAGCGACGACCTCTCGTCCGCTGACGTCGCCGTACTCGACGAGATCTATCGGCCGGCGATCGATGCAGGCACCCCCCGCGTCGTCACCGACTACGCCACGGCAGAGCTCGTCAAGGTCTCGGCGAACGCCTTCCTGGCCACCAAGATCTCCTTCATCAACGCGATGGCCGAGATCGCCGAGGTCACGGGTGCGGATGTCACCCAGCTCGCCGATGCGATCGGCTTCGACGCCCGCATCGGCCGCCGATTCCTGAACGCCGGTATCGGATTCGGCGGCGGATGCCTGCCCAAGGACATCCGCGCCTTCGCCGCGCGCGCCGAGGAGCTCGGCGTCGGTGAGTCGGTCCGTTTCCTCCACGAGGTCGACGCCATCAACCTGCGCCGTCGTCAGCGAGTGGCGGATCTCGTTCTCGGCGCGCTCGATGGCACGGCGGACGGTCGGCGAGTCGCGGTTCTCGGGCTCGCGTTCAAGCCCGACTCCGACGACACGCGCGATTCGCCGGCGCTCGACGTCGCCCGTCGTCTGCATGCGGCAGGCATCGAGGTGCGCGCGTTCGACCCCGCCGCCAATGAGACCGCGCGCCGAGTGGCACCCGACCTCGCCTATGCCGATTCCGCGCTCGCTGCGATCGCAGACGCGGAGGTCGTCGTCGTGGCGACGGAGTGGCGCGAGTTCCGGGATCTCGACCCCGAGACGGTGTCGTCCGCGACCTCCGCCAGGATCATCGTCGATGCGCGCAATTGCCTCGACCCCGAGGCCTGGCGTGCGGCCGGATGGACCTATCACGGCATGGGCCGGCCATGAGCGCCCCGCGCGTCAGCATCGTCGTCCGGACCAAGGATCGACCGGACTTCCTCGCGCGCGCCCTCTCGAGCATCACCGGGCAGTCCTTCGAAGGCTGGGAGGCGATCGTCGTCAACGACGGCGGGAACCCCGAGAAGGTCGCCGCTCTCGTCGCCGGGCTGCCGCGTGCGGCCGATCGCGACCGCATCCGCGTCATCGACCACGACGAGTCCCGTGGACGTTGGGTCTCGGCGAACGCCGGAGTCCTCGCGGCCGCAGGCGAGTTCCTCGTCCTGCACGACGACGACGACTCCTGGCACCGAGACTTCCTGGCACGGGCGGTCGAGTACCTGGATGCCCGTCCCGACCGTCAGGGCGTCGTCTCCCGCATCGAGATCGTCTGGGAGCGCGAGGAGAACGGGCACTTCGTCGTGGACGAGCGTGAAGAGTTCCAGGCGCAGCTCACCGCGCCCCTGCTCACCGACACCCTCCTCTTCAACCGCTTCGTCCCGATCGGTTTCCTCTACCGACGCTCCCTGCACGCGGAGCTCGGCCTGTACGACGAGAAGCTTCCCGTCGTCGGGGACTGGGACTTCAACCTCAAGGTGCTCTCCCGCGGTCCTCTGGAGTACCTCGGTGACCAGCCGTTGGCATACTGGCATCAGCGTCGAGGCGCGACCGGCAACGCGGCGAACAGCGTCGCCGGCGCCCGCAGCGACCACGCGAAGTACGACGCGAGCATCCGCGACGAGGCCCTCCGGAGCTGGGTCGAGGAGAACGGCACGGGACTCGTGCTGTATCTGACCAAGTTCATCGACCAGCGCTTCGTGGACGTCGAGAACGGCATCCGTGCGGAGATCGTCGCCTCGTCGTTCTGGCGCCGCGCCCTGCGTCGCGTGCGTCGCCGCTGACCCGCGGCTCAGGCCTTCAGGAAGTCCACGGCCTCGTCGATCGGTCCGTCGAAGACCTTCTTGCCCTTGGCGATCACGATCCCGCGAGAACACAGCTGCTTCACCATGTTGCTGTCGTGGCTGACGACGAGCATCGTCACGCCCCGGCCGGTGAGCTCCTTGATCTTCAGCGCGCACTTAGCGCGGAACGGCGCATCACCGACGCTCAGCACCTCGTCGACGAGGAGCGTGTCGAGCTTCACGTGGATGGCCACCGAGAACGCCAGGCGCATGAACATGCCGGAGGAATAGTGCTTGACCTCCTGATCGATGAAGTCGCCGATCTCCGAGAACGCGACGATGTCGTCGAACTTCTCGTCGGTCTCCTTGCGCGACATCCCGAGGATCGCCGCGTTCAGGTACACGTTCTCGCGTCCGGAGAGGTCCGGATGGAATCCTGCGCCGACCTCGATGAGTCCCGCGACGCGACCACGGGTGAGGACCCGCCCCGAGTCCGGCTCGAGAACGCCGGACACCAGCTTGAGCGTGGTGGACTTGCCCGAACCGTTCATGCCCAGGATCGCGACGGACTCGCCCTCGCCCACCTGGAAGCTGATGTCGTCGAGCGCGAGGAAGTGGTCGGTGCCGACCTTCTTTCGCTGGATCCAGCCGATGAACGCCTCTTTGAAGGAGTGCGAATTGCGGCGGAGGAAGAACTTCGAGGCGTTCTCGACGATGATCGTGGGCGGCGTCGAGGTCTCGACGGTGATCAGATCTTGCATGTGCTCACAGGTCCTGGGCGAAGCTGCGCTCGAAGCGCCGGAAAACGGTCTGCCCGACGACGAGCATGATCAGACTGACCACGCACGCCGCCAGCGCGTAAATCATGAAGTGCGGCGGAAGTCCGGGCGTCGACGATGCCGTCGGAGCCCAGAAGCCGACATGGAAGAGTTCGGCGGCGACCGTGAGAGGGTTCGACATGTAGATGTGGAACAGCCACGGCGGCATCTTGTCGATCACGAGCGTCCACATGTAGAGCACCGGTGAGGTCCACGTGGAGAACATTCGGATGATCTCGACCACGTTCTGCGCGTCGCGGAAGCGAACGTTGATGCCGCCGAAGAACAGCCCCAGACCGATCGCGAAGACGATGACGATCACCACGGCTGCCAGGATCGCGGCGAGACCGATCAGAGACGGCGTCCATCCCAGGAGCAGACATATCACCAGCAGCACCGCGACCTGCGGCAGGAAATGCACGAACGCGACGATGATCGCGGCCACCGGGAACAGTTCTCGCGGAAGATAGATCTTCCTCACCAGAGCCCCGTTGTCGACGATCGAGTTCGTCGCGTTGCTGAAGCCCTCGTTGAAGAGGTTGATGATGACGATGCCCGAGAACAGGTAGATCGCGAAGTTGTCGACATCGCGGTGGATGTTGAGGATGATCCCCATGACGAAGTAGTACACCGCGAACTGAGACAGCGGCTTGACGTAAGACCACGTCCATCCCAGCACCGAGTTGCGGTATCGCGTCGCCGTCGCCTTGCGCACGAGTAGGCGCAGGAGATACCTACGACGGAAGATGTCGAGTACTCCACGGCCACGCCCCGGAGATTGATACAAGCGTGCGTCGACCGTGCTCACCTGACTACCACCGTGCCTCCTCGTCACACGCCTCGATAGGCGCGCATACCGTCTCTCATCGTAGTCCGTCAGGCTGGATGGAAGCCGTCAGCGCACCCGCGTGCGACCGAGGTCGTCGGTGGCGCGAGTGTCAGGGAAGTCGCAGGGTGGCGCAGTTCGCGGCCGAGAGTTCGGTCACGCTGGTGCCGCCGGCGTCGGTGATCTTGGTGAAGGTACCGCTCGCAGCGGAGTAGAGTTGCGCGTTGCACCTGACGACCGCCGTCACGGTGCCGGCCTTGGGCAACGCCGCGCCTGCGGCGTCGGAGATGCTGACCGCCGCGCGAGGCAGCCCGAGCGCGTCTGCCACCGACCAGGAGTTGAGATACAGCAGGCGTCCGGCGTCCGCGAGATAGACCTTGCCGTCGCCGGGCGTCACCACGAACCCGATGTCGGCACGGAGAATCTGGCCCTTCGGTAGACCAGCGAGATCAGCCGGTGCGAGTGTGACGACCCGCGTCGCACCCGGACCGTTCAGCGCGGTGAGGGTGGCCGGGTTGCCCACATGGCGAAAGGCTCCTCCGTCTGCGATGTAGATGGTCGAATCCCCCGTCGCGTTGACGAACAGTGGGCCCTGAGCGTCGTCGGCGATCTTCAGCAGAGCGCACGTACGACTGTCGGGCGTGACAGCCGTGAAACCGCCCGAGGAGGGCACCCGATACAGGGCTCCGTTCGCCGTGAAGTACGTAGCACCGTTGCAGACGACGTAGCGACCGAGGTTCGACCGCCCGGGATGATTGACGATCGAGGCGGTCGGCACTGCTTTGAGAACGTCCGTGGAGAGCCCCATGCTCCGAGCATTGTCGAACTTCGGCAGATAGATCAGTTGGCCGTCAGCGGTGGGCAGGAACACGCGATCCGATCCGACCACCGTGATGAGCTGCCCCGGAACGAACCGCGTCGGCACCGCCGGATACTTCGCCGCGTGAGCGGCGGGCATGGTCGCCGCAAACGCCGACGGCGCCTGCTGCCCCCATGCCGTCATTGCGGCGACGTTCTGATACGGCACCAGAGCGGAACCTTCGAGCGCGAAGATACGGGCATCGCCCTTCACGTTCGCACGCGTCGTCATCTCGGCACCGGCACCCGGACTGCGGAAGTCGTCGGAATCGAAGGTCGTGAGCGAGGCGCAGTTGCCCTTCCACTTCGCGACGAGATCACAACTCGCGAAGCGATGGGTCTTGCCGCCGTTGAGGTACGACACGGTGCCCGCCGTGGCGTCGCGGAGGAACAGCGAGGCGGCTCCGCCCTGACCGAGCGACGCGATATGGGCGTTCACCGTGGCCTCGGGATTGCCGTACGCGGCCTTGTACTCCGGCCAGACATCGGCGGTGATGTGATACGCCGTGCCGTTGGAGATCGCGTAGATGTCCTTGCCGACATTGACGATGGGGCCGTCCGGGTACTTGATGCCCTGCGTCGACCCGAACCAGTCGGTGAAGTAGTTGTAGAAGTTGCGGTTGCCGTAGGCGGAGCATCCGTCGCCGTTGCCGTATCCCGCTCGGAGAGCGGCCGCGTTGGGCTGGTACGGCGTGTAGTAGTAGAGCGCCGACGTCGCCTTGTTCGCGACGTAGACCGGGGAAGAGCCGCAGCTGGCGGTCGGGTTGTAGAGGATGTTCCAGGTCTTGCCCGGGGCGTACCACTGGAACCAGCGCCCCTCCATGTAGATCTGCATCTGACGCGCGGCGCCGTAGATCTGGTGGAAGAAGCCGATGTAGTTGGGGTCGCACGGAGCGGTGTCGGGGCAACCCTGGCCCAGCGCGATGTTGTATCGCCATGCGCTCGGCCACGTGTGGGTGATGAGGCCCTGCTCCTTCTGGAGCATGACGATCAGAACCTGCGGGTTGATGTTGCACGCCTGCGAGACGCGATAGATGATCCGCGCCGCCGACTCGTTCGCAGCTCCCGAGTACCCGCTGCAGTACTGATCAGCCGGACGCGTGACCGACGTGATCTTGAAGTCCTTGAGGCAGACGATCGGCTTGCCGTTCTCGTCGGTGCCGCCCAGGCATCTCGACACCTTGCTGTTGAAGAACGCCTGGATCTGCGCCTCGGTCATCGTGCTCTTATTGGTGAACACGGCGTCGCTGATGATGTTTCCCGGATTGAAGCCCACGAGCGTGGACTTCACGATGCCGGATGCCGCCGGGTCTCCCACGACCTGTGAGACGGCGTTCGAGACCGTCGTCGCCGCGGGGGCCGCGGCAGGGGCAGCCGCGGATGCCGCACCGGCCGGGAGCACGGTTCCGGCGACAACAGCGGTGACAGCGAGGAAACAAGTGAGGAGACGGGTGATCTTCCGGTTGTTTCGCGAGCGTGGGGCACGTCGAGACATGTGACCAGTGTGACGGAAGTCACGTGATGATGCCACTGTTACGGAATATCGGCTACCGCGTGTCGGCGTGTCCCTCCGATCCGAAGGCACCTCCCAGGCGCGGCCTCATCGTCACAGATCCGCGTGCAGACCCCACACGCGCTCGGCCGATCCGGCCCACGAGAACGCCCGCGAGCGGTCCGCCGCGAGCACCGAGAGTCGCGCTCCTTCGCCCCCGGTCGCGCTCTCGACCGCTTCGGCCAGGTCACCCGGGTCGACGAGCAGTCCCCCGTCGGCGAGCACGTCCCGGTGCGTTCCCGAGTCGACGCCCACCACCGGTACACCGAGACGCATCGCCTCCACCGCACGCCAGGGCCAGGCGGCGGTCGGACTGCTCGCGACGTAGGCGGCGGCTCCGGCGAGCACGGCGGCGCGGTCGGACGTGTCGAGGGCACCCCGGACGTGTACGCGCGACTCGGCCAGTCCCGCGGAGGACGCGATGTCGGAGTAGCGGGGCTCCGTTCCCTCCGCCGCATCCAGCACCACGGCGTGCGCCCCGGCCGCCAGCGCGCCGCGGAATCCGTCGGAGACCGAGTCCCAAGTGCCGTGCACGACGACGTAACGTTCGGGCAGGGAGAGCCCGCCGCGCCGCTCGGCGGCGTCGAACGGCGGAACGAAGCCTTCGGGCGCCGCCCCCGCGATCACGCGCACACGATCTCCGACACGGGCGATCTCCTGGATCCGTTGCGCGATCGTGTGCGTCGGCACGACGACCGCATCCGCATGTTTCGCGGCGCGGCGCAGCATCGCCTTCTGCCACGCGACCGCGGCGCGGGACAGGCTGTCCGGCGCGTCCCAGGCCTCGAGACCCCAGACCGTCACGGTCGTCTGATCGTTGTCGTGGGTGCGGTCGTGCCGCACCAGCGGTGCCATCAGCGTCGGCGAATGGATCAGTCCTCCACCGGCGCCGGCGGCGATCCCGAGCTGCCACGACGCCGCCAGTTCCCGGCGGGCCAGTCCGAGGGTCCGCACCTCGGTGACGCCGGGGATCGACACCTCGCTACCCGCGGCGACGATCGCTTCGACATCGCACCCCGAGGGGGCTGTCGCGACGAGTCCGCGTGTGAGTTCGATCGCGGCGGCAGCGTGATCCGGGTCGACCACCTGCACGAGCTGATCCAGAACCACACGCAGTCGAGCACCCATGCGCTCAGAGTATCTCCGTCGACCGCTTCCGGCCCGGAGGACGCCGACGCGTCGCACGGACTGACAGCGTTCGCTCAGCATCCTCGCCCGCACCCCGCGTTCATGCTTGAATGCTCACGTGAGCGACGGGCGACTTCCACGACGGCGCCGATGGGTGGGGTGGACCGTCGGCATCGTCCTGACGCTCCTCGTCCTCGCCCTCGGCTGGGTGACGATTCGAGGGATCGGGGCGGTCGACAACCTGACGCACGTCGCCGAGCAGTCCTCGGATCTGAAAGCGGCGATCGCGGAGGGTGACCTCGACAGGGCCGCGGACGTGTCCGGCAGCATCGCCCGGCACGCGGCATCCGCGAACGACCTCACCTCCGACTTCGTGTGGCAGGGTTTCGCGGCCGTGCCGTTCGTCGGCCCCAACTTCCGCGCGGTGAGCGACATCGCCGCCATCGCCGACAGCGTAGGGACGGACGCGCTCACACCGCTGCTCGACGTCGCCGCCGAGGTCGATCTGGCGAGCCTCGGCCTCTCCGGGGGCGCGATCGACCTGGCCCCGTTCGCCACGATCCGGGAGCCGCTCGCGGAGGCATCGAGCGTGCTCGATGAGGCGCTCGCACGAGCGGAGGGCATCGATGCCGATGCCACGCTCCCTCCACTGGCGGATGCCGTGCGAGAAGTGCGTACCAACGTCACCGAGGCCGCGACCGTGGTCGGCACATTGAACGGCGCCGCGATCCTGCTCCCCACGATGCTCGGCGGCGAAGGCCCCCGCACCTACGTCCTCGCGATGCAGAACAACGCCGAACTCCGTTCGTCCGGCGGCATCATCGGGTCGATCGCCCTGTTGCGGGCCGAGAACGGCAGGATCTCCCTGGAGCGGCAAGCGTCCACTCTGGACTTCCCGCCGCTGACGGATCCGCTCCCCCTGAGCGACAGTACGATCGCCCTCTTCGAGGACGGCCCCGGCCGCTATCTGCAGAATCTGACGAGCATCCCGGACTTCGCCGAGGCCGGCCCCGCCATCGCCGCCCGCTGGGAGGGCGTGTTCGGTGGCCCGGTCGACGGGGTGATCGCGGTCGACACGGTCGTAGCGAAGCACCTGGTCGACGCGATCGGCGAGCTGAGCTTCGGTCCGTTCACCGCGACCTCGGAGAACGTGGTGAGCATTCTGCTCTCGGAGATCTACGCCGCGATCGCCGACCCGGTCGTCCAGGACCAGGTGTTCGCCCAGGCCGCGACCGGTCTCTTCGGCGCGGCACTCGCGGGCGGCGATCCCCGAGCGCTTCTGGGAGCGCTCGCGACATCGGCGGACGAGGGACGGGTCCGCATCTGGAGCGCGCACGAAGACGAGCAGAGCGTCCTCGCCGCCTCGACGGTCGGAGGCACGCTCCCGGTCGACACGGATGCCGGGACGC
Source organism: Microbacterium sp. USHLN272 (assembly GCF_037149655.1). Classification (NCBI taxonomy): domain Bacteria; kingdom Bacillati; phylum Actinomycetota; class Actinomycetes; order Micrococcales; family Microbacteriaceae; genus Microbacterium; species Microbacterium sp. USHLN272. The sequence continues at coordinate 955,908 of NZ_JBBCRA010000001.1, forward strand.
ACGTCGGCGTCCTGATCAACGACACCACCGGCGGAAAGATGGACTTCTACGCGCGCGCCACGGTCTCCACGGCGATCGGCAGCTGCGCGGGCATGCCGACGACGCAGGTGAGCGTGACGTGGACGAACGAGGCGCCGGCGGATGCCGCGACCGCTCTTCCCCCGTACGTCACGGGCGGTGGGAACTTCGGCGTCGACCCGGGCAGCACCCGTACCCTGCTCGCGATCTACGGCCCGGAGGGGGCGACGCTGTCGCGCGCCGATCGCGACGGCGAGGAGGAGCCCGTGCAGACCGCACTCCTCGGGACGCGCTCGGTCGTGCAGCACGACGTCCTCCTGGCGCCGGGCGAGTCCACCACCGTCACCGTGCAATTCCAGGGAGACGGTGCAGGAGAGCGCATCGACTCGGTCGTGCAGACGCCCACGATCGATGCGCCGACGGCGACACGCGAAGAACTGCGCTGCACCTCGTGACTTTCTCCCCGGGATGGGGTACCGTCATCTCACTGGGGAATATCTGGGCTCTAAAAACCTGCCGTGGGGGCAGGGAGGGCCCACACAGTCGGATGCAGGGGTGTATCCGGGTGTGATTCCGCGTGAAATTCTGGGGAAACATCATGCTGAAGAAACTGGCTGCTATCAGCCTTGCCGCTGGCGTCATCATTCTCGCCGCGCCGACCGCCGCTTCTGCGGCGTCGTCCGACTCCTATGCCGACAAGCCGAGTGTGACGGTCAACGACCCGATCATCGACATCTGCGACGTCTCGACCATCGTCTTCGGGGCCGGATCGTTCCAGCCCTCCGAGGTCGTCGGCGTCTCCGTCTCCGGCCTCCGCGCCGAAGAGTCCGAGATCTCGGGCAACACCGCTGCTGCCGACGGTAGCCTCACGGTCTCGTTCCGCCCGCCGTCCGGCGGCTCCGGCGCGTATGCGATCACGTTCACGGGCGCGGGTGCCAATGCCGCGGCTCGAGCGGCATCGGTCGCCGGCATCGGCCAGTACACCGCCGTCATCACGGTCAGCGGCACGTCGAGCTGTGCCCACGACCCGAGCGTCGCGGCTGCAGGCACCGAACTGCCGCTCTCGGGTGACGGCTCCATCGAACTCGCGCTCACCGGTGGAAGCATCTCGCCCTGGGTGATCGGCGGCGGTGCTGCGGCACTCGCGGTCGGCGGTGGCCTCGTGGTCATCGGAGCCGCCCGCCGCAAGCGCGCCTAGATCTGATCGCCGCCTCGTGCGGCGGTCGACTGGACGACGGTGATCCCTCCCCCTCCGATCACCGTCGTCTGGCGAATCCGGTGATACACCGGAAGCCCACGGCCTCCTCCACACTCTCCCGAGGAGGCCGTGGGCACATTCATGCCCGGGGCCGATCTTCCGCCGTCACCCTCCGCGTCACGGAGCGGGAGTCGGCGTCGGCGTCGGCGGGTGAAGCGCCTGCTGGATCATCTCGTGGATGTAGGCGTAGTCCGGCTGGAACTCGTCGACACCCTGCTCCGGGGTGAGCTCGATCGTGTTCACCGGAAGCTCCTTGGCCTTCATCATCAGGTCGAAGAACTCCGGAAGCTTGTCCTGCGGAAGGTCCGTACTGATCAGCGCCGTACCGGCCGCCGCCACCTCATTGAACCGGGTCAGGACGGTCTGCGGGGTGAACTGCGCGAGGATCGCCGCCTGCAGCTCGCGCTGGCGCTTCATACGATCCCAGTCGCTGGTCGTGTACCGCGAGCGCGCGTACCACTGCGCCGTGTCGCCGTCCATGTGCTGCGCGCCGGGCTCGATCCACCCGATCGCCCACTCGTTCACGTCCGTCCCGTGCCAGCCCTCGGGCGGTCCGCCCTTCGGCAGACGCTCCGTCACGGTGATGTCGACACCGCCGAGTGCGTCGACCAGATCGGCGAAGCCGTGCATGTCGACGAAGACGTAATAGGGGATCTTGATCCCCAGCACACCCTCCGCGGCATCCTTCGTCGCTTCGATGCCGGGCTCGGATCCCTGAGCCTGCGCATTCGGGTACAGACCCGTGCCGTTGTCATCGCGGCACACCTCGGCGGCGTTGCGGACGTGGTTCATCCATCCGTTCCACCCGCAGCTGGACGAACCGTGACCCTCGAATCCGTTCGGGTAGAGCTCCTGCATCGGGCTGCCCTCGCTGAACGGTGCATTCGGCAGCTCGCGCGGGATTCCGGTGATCGTCACCGCTCCGGTGTCGGCATTGACCGAGACCACCGAGATGCTGTCGAAGCGCATGGAGTCGCGGCCGTCACCGCTGTCGGCGCCGAGCAGCAGGATGTTGTAGTAGCCGTCGTCGGGCGGGAGGCTCGGTCCGCTCTGCCCGAAGATCGAGCTGATCGTGTTGCGGGTCGATCCCACGACCGTTGCCGCATAGGCCGCTCCCCCGCCGACGAGCCCCAGCAGGATCAGTGCGACGACCGGGATCGCGAACCGGGATGCCGTCGGCACCTTCACCAATCGCACCATGCGGAGCACGTCGAAGGTGAGCACGGCCCAGAGCACCACGTACACGACGAGGAGGATCTGCACGAGCGTGAGAACGAGAGCGGAGAACCATCCCGCGCCCACGGTCAGCCACAGCAGCACGGGGCGCGCGAAGAGCGCCAGACCCGCCGCGACGATCACGAGGAACCAGGCGAGCAGGGTCGCCCGCAGACCGATGCGCCCCAGTCGACGGTTGCCCGCGACGATCTGAGCGGAACCGGGGATCAGCACGTTCAGCGCGACCAGCCACCAGCCGCGCTTCGCCATCGCCCCCTCGTCGGTGGAGTCCGGGTGCCGCATGGGCCGGGTCTCGATCAGCGGCCGCCCACCCGCCCGCGGTGGCGCGAGGGTCACAGGGAGTCCTTCAGCCGTTCGTTCTTGGCCTCGACCTGGGCCTCGAGCTCGCGGGCGTAGTCCTCGACGCGGTCGGCGAGAGCCTCATCGGCGGTCCCGAGGATCCGAGCGGCGAGCAGACCGGCGTTGCGCGCTCCCCCGATCGATACCGTGGCGACGGGGATGCCCGCGGGCATCTGCACGATCGACAGCAGCGAATCCATTCCGTCGAGGTAGGCGAGCGGCACGGGCACGCCGACCACGGGCAACGGCGTCATCGAGGCGAGCATGCCCGGCAGATGGGCCGCGCCGCCGGCGCCGGCGATGATGACACGGATGCCACGGGCACGAGCCTCGCGGGCGTAGCTCATCAGCTTGTCCGGCGTGCGGTGCGCCGACACCACCTCGACCTCGTGCGCGATGCCGAAGTCGGTGAGCGCCTGGGACGCGTCGCTCATGACGCGCCAATCGGAGTCGGATCCCATGACGACGCCGACCAGGGGCGCGGCGGAGGAGTGCAGTGGCTCGGTCACCAGAACAGGCTACGGTCTGGTGCTGGAGATTGCCCCCACGGCACGCGGCCGAGCGGCACCCTCGTCCGGCGAATCAGGCGAAATGCGCGGCCGCGGCGCGCGCGACGTAGACCGCGTCGTCGAGATCGCTCGACGACACGTTCACGTGGCCGACCTTGCGCCCGGGCCGCGGATCCTTGCCATAGGTGTGGATCTTCGCCTCGGGGTGGGCGACCATCGCGCTCGCGAAGCGCTCCCCGAGCCCTCCCTCGGCGGGACCGCCGAGGATGTTGACCATGACCGACCACGGTGCGCGCGGGGCGGTGCTGCCGAGGGGGAGGTCGGCCACGGCGCGCAGATGCTGCTCGAACTGCCCGGTGACGGCGCCGTCCTGGCTCCAATGACCGCTGTTGTGGGGGCGCATGGCCAGCTCGTTCACGAGGATGCGCTCGTCGTCGGTCTCGAACAGCTCGACCGCGAGCATCCCCGTCACGCCGAGGCCCTCGGCGATGCGGACGCCGATGCTCTCGGCCACCTCGACGAGGCGCTCGGCGGCCGCCGGTGCCGGCGCGATCACCTCGGCGCAGACGCCATCGCGCTGCACGGTCTCGACGACGGGATAGGCCGCGATCTCACCGCTCGGGCGGCGCGCCACCTGCTGCGCGAGTTCGCGCACGAAGGGCACCAGCTCCTCGACCAGCAGAGCTTCGCCCGCGGGCACGGCGGCGAACCAGTCGCGGGCATCGCTCGCGGCACGGACGACGCGCACACCCTTTCCGTCGTACCCGCCGCGCGGCGTCTTGACGACGCCCTGCCCGTCGTGGGCGTCGAGGAAGGACTGCAGCTCCTGCTCGGAGGCGACCGCAGCCCAGTCGGGCTGGGGCACTCCGAGGTCCGCCAGGCGCGCGCGCATGACCAGCTTGTCCTGGGCGAACTGGAGGGCGTCGGGGCCCGGGTGCACGGCCACGCCATCGGCGACGAGGGCGCGCAGGATGTCCTGCGGCACGTGCTCGTGGTCGAAGGTGACGACGTCGACGTCGGCGACGAAGGCGCGCACGGTCTCGAGATCGTGATAATCGCCGACGGCGGTCGCGGCGAGCTGGGCCGACATCCCCTCCCCCTCGGCGAGCACTCGGAGATCGAGCCCCAGTTCGACCGCCGGAGCGATCATCATCCGAGCCAGCTGTCCGCCGCCGATCACGCCCACACGCAAAGCCATGTGCCGTCTCCCTTTCGTCTCGACCATTCTCGCGCATCGTCATCGGTGCGGATGACATCTCGAGATCGCGGGTGCACGGTAGTGCGGGCGCGCGTCACGCGGATGCGACGCCCTCGGTGCCGGTCTGGGCGTCGCGGTGGGCGAGGATCTGACTGACCTCGATCTGATCGGCCAGGGTCTCGTGCACGAGAGTGACGTTCGGCACGTTGACCAATCGCAGCGGAGCGTCGACACCGTTGGAGAGCGTGATCGTCCCCGTGCCCCACATCCGCTGCAGCGGTCCGCGGCGCACTCCGATCGTGTACCCGCGCGCGTGCGACATCTCGCGGCGGTTGCGCGCGCCCACGCCGCCGTGGACGATCACCCGCCGGGTCGTCACCGTCGTCGAACGTGCGAGCCACACCGTGAACGGAATCACGACGAGCAGCAGCACCACGCCGCCGGCGGCGGACAGCAGCATCCAGTTCTCGAACGGCGCCGGAAGGTTGTCGTAGAAGTAGGCGGTCGCCCCGAAGGTGGCCACCAGCACGAGCGCGGACCAGAAGAGGCGACGGGCGTGCCCGCGGAAGCGTGCGATCAGACGCTCCTCGGACGGCGCACCGGGCGGCGGCATCATCGGCCGACCGCTGAGCGTCACAGGCTGCGTCACCCCACCATTGTGCCCGTGATCTCCGACATCGACGCGCGGGCGGGCGGCGTGTCAGTCCGCGAGGGGGCGCACGTGCACGACGTCACCGGCGGAGATCGGATGATCCACCCCGCCGTCACGCACCACGAGACGCCCTTCGTCGTCGAGCTCGCGCGCGACGCCGTCGAGCGTCCGCTCCCCCGGCAACGACACCCGCACGGTGCGACCGAGGGTCGTGATCCGCTCCGTCGCCACGGCGTGCAGGCCGCTGGAGACCGCGTCGTCGGCCTCGGCGAGAGCCGCGAGGTGCGCGTCGAATCCCCGGAGGTAGTCGGCGAGCAGCCGATCCTCATCGGCGGCGGCCCCCTCCACGGCGAACGATGTCGCGGTGGGCACGGGCAGCTGCTCCGCCGTCATGGCCGTATTGACGCCGGCGCCGACGATGATCGCATCCGACGTCGCCTCGGCGAGGATGCCGCAGATCTTCCGCTCGTCGACGAGCACGTCGTTCGGCCATTTCACGCCCACCGCACGCGCGGGCAGCTGTGCGGCGACGGCATCCGCCATCGCGATCCCCGCGATCAGGGGGATCCAACCGCGGAGCGCCGGTTCCACCGAGACGCGCACGACGATCGAGATCGCCAGCGCCGCCCCGTCGGGAGCCGTCCAGACGCGATCCAGCCGTCCGCGACCGGCGGTCTGGTTCCGTGTGATCAGGGTCGACAGGTGCGGCCAGCCGAGCGGATCCTCGGCCAGCAGCCGCAGATCGGCGTTCGTGGATGCCGACGCCGGCACGTACTCGATCCGGGGGGCGACGTCTCGCGCGATCGGGAGATCCATGATCAGATCTCCTCCTCGTCGCCCTCTTCGTCATCGTCGTCGAGATCCGGCCGGACGGCACCCATCTCGTGCGCCTCCCAGTCGTCCCACTTGGCCATGAGCTGTTCGATGCCCGCGTGGAACTTGGCCGTCGCGGCGCCCGGAGTCGTGTCGCCGAAGTAGTGCTGCACCCACATGCGCAGACGCGCGATCGCCGCATCGTCGGCGCGGACCCGCTCGACCTCCGACACGATGTCGGCGGCGGCATCCGCGGTCAGCCACTCGCAGTCCGAGAGGTAGCCCGTGGTGTCGATCGAGGCGCGCTCGTCGACCGGACGCGTGATCATCAGGGGCTTGCCCGAGGCGAGACGGTCGTAGACCATCGCGGAGATGTCGACGACCGCCACATCGGCGGCCGACAGCTGCCATCCGAGCTCGGGGCCGTCGTCGTACACGTGCTGAGCGCGCGGGTCGGTGGCGTTCGCCGCGGCGATCGCGGCGATGATCCGACGGTGCGCCGCCCCGTACTCGTGGTCGACGACACCGCTGCGCGGGTGCGGCCGGTAGATGACGCGGTGAGATCCGGTCGCCAGCAGTGTCGACACCAGCCGCTCGCCGTGCGTGGAGATCGACCCGTAGTGCGCGCTCGGTCGGTCGCCCTCCCAGGTGGGCGCATAGAGCACCACGGTGCGGTCGTCCGGCGTGAAGGGGAGCTCACCCGAATAGTGATCGGCCTGCGGACGGCCGATCTCGATGGTACGCCGATCGACGTCGTAGGCCCAGAGAGTGCGCGAGAGACGGTCACGCGCCGCCTGACCCGCCACCATCGCGTAGTCGTACGCCTTGTACTGGTTGGTGGTCATGTACATCTTGTCGGACTCGCCGTGGTTGATGAACACGTGCCACCGGCGTCCGTACCGGAACATCTGGAAGTTGCGGGTGTTCTGGTTGACGTACAGCACGATGCGGATGTCGTGCTGCGCGACGAACTTCTCGAGATTGCGCACGGTCGGCACGAACGCGACCGGAGGGGCGTCCTCGGCGAGCAGCTTCTCGGCACCCGTCGCCTGTCGCGCGAGCACGACGACCGGCCAGCGCTTCGACAGTTCGGCGAGCGGCCGGTACCACTGCCGCATCTGGTACATGTTCACCGCACCGTCGGCGAAGTAGACGGCGATCTTGAAGTGCCCTTCGGGGAACTGCTCACTGACCGCGAGGCTGCGGCGCACGCGCTGCACGGCCGTCCTCGACGCCACCGCCCGCTTCAGCAGTCGGTACGCCTTCTTCGCGTCGGAGATTGCACCCATCCTTCCAGGATACCGAGCCGGGAGCAGGGCCGAGATCTCGATCAGCGAACGTCCGACGCCCCATGACATGATCGACGAATGCAGCATGACGATTCGCACGCGCCGCCCGTCGGGGTCTCCTTCGTCATGCCCGTGCTGAACGAACGCGGGTATCTGGAGCACGCTGTGCAGTCCGTCCTCGCCCAGGATCTCGACGTTCCCGTCGAGCTGATCCTCGCCCTCGGGCCCTCGACCGACGGAACGACCGAGATCGCGAACCGACTGGCCGCCGACGACGAGCGCATCCGCCTCGTCGACAACCCCGCCGCGCACATCCCGGTGGGCCTGAACGCGGCGATCCGCGCGGGCCGGTACTCGACCGTGATCCGCGTCGACGCGCACTCGGAGCTCTCCTCCGGCTATGCCGCCCGTGCCATGCAGACCCTCGAGCGCACGGGCGCGTCCAACGTCGGCGGTGTGATGCACGCCGAGGGGCGCGCACCGTTCCAGAAGGCCGTCGCGCGCCTCTACAACTCCCCCGTCGGCCTCGGAGGCGGCGCCTACCACGGCGGCGCGCACGAGGGGGAAGCAGAATCCGCGTACCTCGGCGTGATGCGCCGCGAGGTCCTCGACGAGGTCGGTCTCTTCGACGAGACGATCCGACGCGGCGAGGACTGGGAGCTCAACCTCCGCATCCGCCAGGCCGGTCATCGAGTGTGGTTCGACCCCACCCTCGCCGTCACGTACTGGCCCCGCGAGAGCTGGGTGCGCCTGGCGCGCCAGTTCCGCGCGACCGGCGCCTGGCGCGGAGAGCTCGTGCGGCGATTCGGGCGGCGCAACGGCATCCGCTTCTTCGCCCCGCCGGTTCTGGTGCTGCTCACGATCGTCGCGGTGATCGTCGGTATCCTGCAGCTCACCGGGGTGCTCAGCGGCCTCGCCTCACTCATCGCCTCGATCGTCTACGCCCCGCTCGCGGCCTACGCGCTGCTCGTCGTGGCCGTCGCCGCCGCACCGGGCGGTGGCGGCATCCGACAGCGGTTGTGGACGTTGCTCGTGCTGCCGACCATGCACCTGGCCTGGGGCTGGGGTTTCCTGGGCGGCGTTCTGCGTGGAGCCGGCGACACCGTCGATGCCTCCCGCCTGGGCACCCGCAACACTCCGCTGCCCTGACCTGCCCGGCCATGGCGGGCCGAGGACCTGCGGCCGCGGGTCAGGCCGTCAGGAAGCCCTGGTCGAGGATGCGGTCGACGACGCGCTCGGCCGCTCGCCCGTCATCGCGCGCGTTGAACTGACGCCGCCATGCGTCGTAGCGCTCGGCGTACACCTGCTCGTGGTCGGGCGCGGCGAGCGCGCGCACGAGCTCGTCCTGACTCCCCACGAGCGGCCCGGGAGCTCGGGCGCCGAGATCGAAGTAGAACCCGCGCAGGGTTCCGCGGTAGTGCTCGATGTCGGGCACGAGGAAGTACATCGGCTTGCCGGTGACGCTGAAGTCGAACATCACCGAGGAGTAGTCCGTGATGAGGGCGTCGGCCGCGAGCAGCAGCTGGGCCGTCTCGGGATAGCCGGTCACGTCGATCACGCGCGCGCCGGCATGGTCGCGTCCGGCGTCGAGCGTGCGGGAGTGCCCGCGCACGAGCACGACCGCATCGGTCTGCTCGGCCAGCCGCTCGGCGTCGACGAAGTCGACCATCTCGGTGCGGTCGTCGCGCCACGTCGGTGCGTACAGCAGCACGCGTTCGTCGGCTCCGATGCCGAGCGCCGCGCGGATCACGGCCGGATCGGTGGTCGCGAGCGCGTCGTTGCGTGGATATCCCTCGACCCAGATCGGACGCCCGAAGAACGCATACGCCTTCTTGAGGATGCGCTCGGCGTAGGTGTTCTGCGCGAGCAGCACGTCCCACCGCCGTGATTCCTTGACGACGGCCGCCATCCGTCGCGGGTCGAATCCCGGACGATGCAGCGCGAGCCGCTTGAGCGGAGTCCCGTGCCAGGTCTGCAGCACCTTCTGGCCGGGCTTGCGGGCGAATCTCCGGCGCAGCCAGTCGTTCACGACGAGCAGGCGCGCCGCTCCCCGAGCGTGCCACCACTCCGGGCTTCCCTCGACGACGGCGATCGCCCCCTCCGGCACGGGGACCGAGAAGTCCACCACGCTCCAGTAGCGACGCACGTCGGGGGCGCGCTTCGCGATCTCGCGGTCGATCGCCTGCGGATTGCACCCGACGCTCCGGCCGTAGAAGCTCTCGAAGAACACCGCATTCTCTGTGCCGCCCGCCTGGGCGACGTAGCGCTCCTCGAGCGTGGCCTGCCCCTCGGCGGTCTCGTAGATGGGATCGATCGGTGCGGCGATGCGCACGGTGTCTCCGGCCACCTCGACGCGGAGCCCGGGCAGCAGCACCGGAGCGACGTCGATGTCGTCGAACGCGGTGTCGGCGACCGTCAAGCGGTACTCGCCGGCGGGAAGCGGGAGTGCGGGACCGCCCCATCGGGCGGCCTGCAGCGCGAACACCGCCTTCCAGGTCTTCCCCGCACCCGACAGGCGGGCGTCGACCCGCGCGCGCGGGCCGACCAGCTCGGCGTGCGCCGGGCGCGGTCCGGTTCCTGCGATGACCAGCGTCTGCGCCGACTCATCGATCCGGGCCGTTGTCATACTGCTCCCTTCGGTGCGCGGATTCCCCGCGCGCGGATCGCACCATAGACCCGCTCGGTGTTTCGGCCGTCGCGGAAGGCGTGCATCTCCGCGCTGAGCGTAGCGGAACGGGCGGCCCGCTCGGTGAACGCGGCCTCGTCGGACAGCAGCCCCTCGAGCTGCTCCAGCACGTCCGGCCAGGAGGACGCGGCATCCGCACCTGCGACGTCGCGGAAGCGACCGTAGAAGCCGCGTGAGTGCGCGTACTCCTCCGCGTCGGGCGCGAGGAAGAGGACGGGCATCGCCAGGAGTCCGACGTCGTAGGCGAGAGACGAATAGTCGGTGATCAGCACGTCGACCGCCGGCAGCACCGGGGTCACGTCCGCGAGCACGGAGGAGCCGAGCGTCCGCACCCGACGGCTCGGCAGAGGCGGGACGTAGCCTCCTTCGCCGAGCGGATGCGATCGGATGATCAGGGTCGCATCGCGCTCTTCGAGCACTCGGACGATCCGTACCCAGTCGTCGGCCGAGGGGACGGCGGGGTCGGCCGCACCGTCGCGCCAGGTGGGCGCGTACAGCACCACGCGAGACGTTTCGGTCAGGCCATCGAGCGCCGTGCGCAGTCGGGCGGATGCTCGTGCGCGACGCTCCTCCGGCGATCCCTCCGAGAGCACGTCCACACGCGGCTCCCCGGTGACGACGACGCGGTCGCTCGGCAGCCCGAAGGCCGACTCCAGGCGCCCGCGGGAGCGGTCGGAGGCGGCCGGGAGCACGCGGATCCTCTGCGCGGCGGCCCGGTACAGGATCGCGATGGCCCGCCGCAGGATCGCAGACCCCGGGACGTTCGGAACCTGGGTCGTCGCCGGCGAGTCGAGTCCGATGCGCTTGAGGGGGATGCCGTGCCAGAGCTGGACGATGAACCCGCCCCCGTCGGCGTACCGGTTGATGTCGCCGAGACCGTGCGTGACGACGAGGACCCCGGCACGTGCGGTCGCCCACCAGCCACGGATGCTCGATCGTCGGAGCGTGCGGATGCCGAGCGCTGAGGCCTCGTCGTCCTCCCGCTGCGATCGGGTCAGCCAGACCGCCTCGTGGCCCTGCGCGGTCGCGTAACGGTGGAGGGCGAGCGCGCCGTCACCGATCCCGGCACCGCATCCGAACACCCAACGATCGCCGCGCGGTACGACGAGCGTGCCGAGGCGCCCTACGAGGGAGAGCGGGATCCTCAGCAGCTTGGCCGCATTGCCGGACCCGAAAGAGAAGGACGCCACCCCGCGAGCCTATCGCGGAGGTGGCGTCCTTCTCTGGGCGGTGGGATCAGCCGGCGAGTTCGCCGAGCGTCACCTCGATCTGGTACTCCTTGCCGCCGCGGATGTAGGTCACCTTCGCGTCGCTGCCCCCGGCCGCGGCGCGCACCTGGGCCGTGAGGTCGCTGGCGCTGGTGATCGGCACGCCGTTGAAGGCGGTGACGATGTCGTCGGCCTTGAGACCGCCGGCTGCCGCCGCTCCCCCACTGGTCACGTCGGCGATGTACGCCCCTGCGACATCCGCGCCCTGCACGGAGGCCGCATCCTGCACCGACGCCCCGAGCAGGCCGTGCGTGGCCGCACCGTCGGCGATGATCTCTTCGGAGACGCGCTGGGCGATGTTCGACGGGATCGAGAACCCGAGGCCGATCGACCCGGATTCCTCCGACGATCCGGAGCTGGCGATCGCGACGTTGATGCCGATCAGTTCGCCCTTGCTGTTGACGAGGGCACCGCCGGAGTTTCCGTGGTTGATCGCGGCGTCGGTCTGGATCACGGCGATCGAGATCGACTCCGACGTCTGCTGCTGGCCGTTGCCGGGCAGATCGAACTGGAACGGACCCTGCTGGCCGTCCTGCTGACCGTCCTCGGGCGCCTGTTCCTGCGGGGCGTCCTCGCTCGACGAGTCCGGCAGGGCGGAGGACGCGATCTGGATGCTGCGGTTCAGCGCGCTGACGATGCCGGTGGTGACCGAGTTCGACAGTCCGAGCGGCGCGCCGAGTGCCACGGCCGTGTCGCCGACGTTCAGCTCGGACGAGTCCGCGAACTCGATGGGCGTGAGATCGGTGGCATCGGTGAGCTTGATGACCGCGAGGTCGTAGATGGGGTCGGTCCCCACGACAGTCGCCGAGTAGATGCGACCGTCGGAAGTCGTCACACGGATCGTGGGGTCGGCGACGGCACCACCGAGCGTCACCACATGCGTGTTGGTGAGCACGTAGCCATCGTCGCTGATGATGACTCCGGAGCCGCTGCCGGCCTCGCTGGTGCCGGCGACCTCGATCGTGACCACCGACGGCAGCGCCTTGGTGGCGACGGCCGTGGTCTCGTTCACGGAGCCGGGGTTGTTGACGGTGACCGTCTGCGGCCCCTCTGCGACACCGCTCGAGGGCGTGGTGCCGACGGCGTTCCAGATCGCGCCGCCGCCGAAGCCCGCGACGCCTCCGACGAGTGCGGCGGCGACCACGATGGCCGCGAGGCGCACGCCGCCGCGCGGCTTGGCCTCCTTGGTCTTCACGTGCGGATCGGCCGGTGCGTCACCGAGGCCGAGCGGCGCGGTTCCGCCCAGGGGAACCGTGGGCTGGGTGTGGGCGGCGCCGGAGTGGAGACCGAACGCGGCTCCCGGCGACGTGGCCGTCGAGCCAGCGAACTGCTGCGCGGTGGCCGGAGCGATCACGGGCGCGGGGGCGGCGGGAGCGGGCGACGCGAACGTCGAGGGCACCTGGTGTCCCGCGGCCGGCTGCGGCGCGCGAGCGGACTCTGCGGCCACGGGGGCGGCGGGCTCCGCGGCCGGCGCGGCGGGGATGTCAGCGGCGGCCTGCGGCGCCGAACGGTCGGCGACCTCTGCTGCCTCGGTGGACGGCACGTCGGGTGCCGAGTGGTCGGGGGTGTTGTCTTCGTTCATGGTGTGTGCTCCTTCAACAACGCCCCTTCAGAGTGCTCTCCGAGTCTGTGCGTTTCATATGGCGAAGGTGAGTTTCCCTTATGGCCATAGCCTGTTCTTCATGAGTGTCATCACCGGTGCATGGCGGCGCACAGCGGCGGGCGCGGGCCTGCTCTCGCCTGACGGGGCCGTCGCGCCCACCATCTTCGCAGAGATGTCGGCCCTCGCGGCCTCGACGGGAGCGATCAATCTCGGGCAGGGATTCCCCGACGAGGACGGCCCGGCCGAGGTTCTCGAAGCCGCCAGGCAGGCGATCGCCGATGGGGTGAACCAGTACCCGCCCGGTCGGGGCACCGCCGATCTCCGACTCGCCATCGCCGAGCACCAGAAGCGGTTCTACGGCATCGACGTCGATCCCGACACCGAGGTGCTCGTCACGGTCGGAGCGACCGAGGCTCTCACGGCGACGCTCCTCGCCCTGATCGACGGTCCGGAGGACGAGGTCGTCGTCTTCGAGCCGTACTACGACTCCTACGCGGCCGCGGTCTCTCTCGCCGGAGGCACGCTGCGCACCGTGCCGCTGCGCGTGCCGGACTTCCAGCCGGACCTCGACCGGTTGGCGGATGCCGTCACCGACCGTACGCGGATCATCCTCGTGAACGATCCGCACAACCCGACCGGCACGGTGTTCGACGCGGACGTGCTCACCGAGATCGTTCGCCTCGCCGAGCGGCACGACGCACTCATCGTGACGGACGAGGTCTACGAGCACCTGGCGTTCCGTGCCCGGCACATCCCGGTCGCGACACTGCCCGGCGCGGCGGAGCGCACGCTGACGATCTCCTCGGCGGGCAAGACCTTCTCGGCCACCGGGTGGAAGGTCGGCTGGATCCACGGTCCCGCCGCACTGATCACCGCCGTGCTCACCGTGAAGCAGTTTCTCACCTACGTCGGGGCCGCCCCCTTCCAGCCCGCCGTCGCGGTCGGGCTCCGCCTGGGAGACGCCTTCTTCGCGGATGCCGCGGCGACGCTCGCCCACAAGCACGACGTGCTCGGTGCCGGACTGCAGGCCGCGGGTTTCACCGTCTTCGCCCCGCAGGGCGGGTACTTCACCCTCGCCGACGCCACGGCGGTCGGCGGCGCCGATGGTGCGGAGTTCTGCCGCACCCTGCCCGAGCGCTTCGGCGTCGGGGCGATTCCGCTGGCTGCTTTCCTGCCGCCGGCGCACCGCGCCGACCCGGAGTACGCGGGCATCGTGCGCTTCGCCGCCTGCAAGAAGGTGTCGGTCATCGACGAGGCCGTCTCGCGCCTGGCGCGCCTGCGGGACTGAAGGCTCTCCCAGCGGCCCACGGGAGCCGAAGGCTCCGCCGCGAGGTGCGGAGAGCTCGCCGGTCAGCGCGGAACGACGGCGTACCGTCGCACCCGCAGCGACGGGTTCGTCTCGCGGACGCGGTCGATGACCGCCCTTTCGACGGGCGCCACCGCGATGCCCTCGGCACTGCCGACACCGGCGAGCACCACTCCCTGCGGGTCGACGATCTGCGAGTGGCCGACGCCGATCGGCGCGGGGTGGTCGGCGGAGACGACGTAGACCGTGTTCTCGATCGCCCGGGCGGCGAGCAGGGTGGTCCAGTGATGCTCCTTGAGCGGACCGCGCACCCACTCGGCGGGCACGACCAGCACGTCCGCCTCCGCGTCGACGAGGGTGCGGGCCACCTCGGGGAAGCGGAGGTCGTAGCAGGTCATCAGGCCGAAGTGCAGGCCTGCCAGGTCGAACGTCGCCGCCTCGCCCACCTCTCCCGGCTCGACCCAGTCCGACTCGGTCTGCCCGAACGCGTCGTAGAGGTGCTGCTTGCGGTAGACGGCCAGGATGCCGTCGCCCCGAACGGCGACCACCGTGTTCCGGACGCGATGGGTGTCGTCCGACTTCTCGACGAGTCCGGCGACGATCACCACCGCGTGCTCCCCCGCCAGCGCGATCAGCGTCTGCACGAAGTCGCCCTCCAGCGTCTCCGCGTGTGCGGCGAGGGTCTCGTCCATCGGATTCACGAAGTAGCTCGAGTACTCGGGCAGAACGATCAGACGTGCGCCCCGCGCCGCGGCATCCGCCACGAGTTCTGCGATGCGCTCGCGATTGCCCTCGCGGGAATCGGTGGGCGCGAACTGGCAGACGGCGACGGGGACGGCGGGGCTCACGGACATGCCCTCATCCTCCCGCATCGCCACGGACTGCGCCTCGATTCGCGCACTCCCGATTCCCGTGTTAGGCTATTCCTTGTGCCGCGGGGTGGAGCAGTTCGGTAGCTCGCCGGGCTCATAACCCGGAGGTCGCAGGTTCAAATCCTGTCCCCGCAACGAGAATGCGACACAAGAAAGGCCCCTGATCAGGAGAAATCCCGGTCGGGGGCCTTTCGCTGTGCCCGGTGGATGCGTGGACCGACACGATCGCCGACACCCGGGAACGACGAATGCCGCACCCCGAGGGATGCGGCATTCGTCAGTGCGGTCCGAGGATCACTCCCCCGAGGCGGACTCCATGTCGAGGAGCTTCTGCACGGCCTCGGTGAGACGCTTGTCGGCCTCGCCGAACTTCTCGAGGTCACCGGCCTTCAGAGCGGTGTCGCGGTCGAGGAGCGCCTGGCGCGCGTCGGCCAGGGCTGCAGCCTGCTCGTCGGTCGGCGTCGTGGGCTCGGTCGGCTCGGTGGTCGGCACTTCACCCGTGTCGGGGTCGACCTCAGAGGGGTCGACCGGTTCGACCTCGTCATCTCCTCCGGTGGCACCGGAATCACCGCCGAAGAGGGAATCGAGCGCCTCGGTCAGGGTGTTCTCGAACGCGACCCTGTCGCCGAAGGCGACGAGCACCTTCTGCAGACGCGGGAGCTGCGTGCCCTCGGACGACTGCACGTAGACGGGCTGCACGTAGAGAAGACCGCCACCCACGGGGAGCGTCAGCAGGTTGCCGTAGATGACCTCCGACTCTCCCTGCTGCAGCAGGTTGAGCTGCGGGACGACCGCTGTGTCGGAGTTGTAGGTGTTCTGCACCTGACCGGGACCCGGCACCGTCGTGTCGTCGTTGATCTCGAGCATGCGCAGTTGGCCGTAGCCCTCCGCCTTCACACCCGCCTCGGCACCGGCATCCGAATCGACGGCCAGATAGCCCATCAGCACGTCTCGGCTGCTGCCGGCGCCCTGCGACGCCGGGATGAACGTCGAGAACATCGAGAACCGCGCGCTGTCCTGCCCCGGCATCTGCATGGTCAGGTAGTACGGCGGCTGCAGCATCGCGTCGCTGCGCGGGTCGTTCGGGGTCTGCCAGCGGTTGTCCTGCTGGGCGAAGGACCCGGCGGTGTCGATGTGGTAGATCCCGAGGATGTCGCGCTGCACCTTGAACAGATCGGTCGGGTAGCGGACGTGGCTCATGAGCTCGCCCGACATGTCGCTGATCGGCTTCACGGTCGACGGGTAGACCTTCTGCCAGGTCTTGAGGATCGGGTCCTCGGCGTCCCACGCGTAGAGCGTGACGGTGCCGTCATAGGCATCGACGGTCGCCTTGACCGAGTTGCGGATGTAGTTGATCTCGTCGATCGCGAGGCTCGGTGCCCGCGTGTTCGAGTCGGTGATCGCGTCGGAGAGGCTCACGCTCGTCGCGTAGGGGTAGGTCGAGCTCGTCGTGTAACCGTCGACGATCCAGACGATGCGGCCGTCGACCACGCTGGGGTACGGGTCGCTGTCGAGCTCGAGGTACGGAGCGACCTTGCCCACACGGGTCTTCGGGTCGCGGTCGTAGAGGATCTGCGAGTCCTCGTTCACCAGATTCGAGAAGAGGATCTGCTCGGACTGGAACTTGAGCGCGTAGAGGAGCTTCGTGAACGTGTCGCCGATGGCGGGGCCGCCCTCGCCGTTGAACGTCGTCTTCGTCTCGCTCGCGCCGTCCTTGCCGCGCGGGTAGTCGATCTCGACCGGGTCGGCGCCCTCCGGGGCTCCCACGATCGAGTACTCGGGCGAGTTCTCACCGAAGTAGACGCGGGGCTCGAAGTTCTCGCGGTCGGTCAGGAAGCCCGACGACGGGATGCCGCGCTCGAGGAAGACGGGCTCGCCGTCGCTCGTGCGCTGGTTACCCGCGGCAGCGACGAGGCCGTAACCGTGCGTGTAGACGGCGACACGGTTGTTCCAGTTGTCGCCCTCGCCGAGCTTGGTGATGTCGAGGTCGCGGACGGCGACGACCGTGTCCTGCATCTCGCCGTCGATCTCGTAGCGGTCGACGTCGAGCGTCTCCTCGAACTGGTAGTACGCGCGGTACTGCTCGAGCTGCCGCACGGTGGGGCTGATGACCTTCGGATCCATGATGCGGATCGAGGCCGTGGTGTCGGCATCCGCGCGCAGCTGACCGGCTTCGGCATCCGTCTCGGCCTCGAAGGTGGTCGTCTCGAGGTTCGCGACCCCGTACGCCTCCTTCGTGCCGTCGATGTTCCGCTGGTAGTACTCGGCCTGGTAGGCGTTCTGGTTCGGCTTCACCTGGAAGGTCGTGACGACCCACGGGTATCCGACACCCACGACCAGCGAGGCGACGATCAGCAGCGCCGTGGCGGCGAGCGGGAAGCGCCAGCGGCCGATCACGGCCGTGACGAAGAAGAGGATCGCGACGAGTGCGGCGATGATCGCCAGGATCGCGAGACCGGGGATCGTGGCATTGACGCCCGTGTACGCGGCACCGGTGATGCGGTCGTCGGGGGTGACCAGCGTCTTGTAGCGGTCGAGCCACAGGCTGACCGCCTGCACGAGGATGTAGAGACCGGCGATGACGGCGAGCTGGATGCGCGCCGCCTTCGAGATGCGCAGCTCTCCCTGACCGATGCGCACCGAGCCGTAGAGGTACGACACGAGCGCCGTGACCAGGAGCGAGAGCAGCAGCACGGCAGAGACGAACGCGAGCGCGATCGAGTAGAACGGCATCGCGAACATGTAGAAGCCGGTGTCGATGCCGAACTGCGGGTCGACGTCGCTCGTCGCGACGCCGTTGGCCCAGAGCCACACCGTCTTCCACTGCCCGGCGGCCGAGAAGCCGGCGAACAGACCGAAGAAGATCGGCATACCCCACATGGCGAGACGACGCAGGGGCTCGATGACCTCCTGGTAGCGGTCGAGCTGGGAGCTCAGGCGAACGTAGACCGGGCGCAGGCGGTAGGCCAGCTGGATCACGACGAACAGCGGCACCGCCATCCCGAGGAAGCCGATGACGAACATCACCACGGTGGCGACCCACTGGGTCGTGAGCACACCGGTGAAGCCCACCTGATCGAACCAGAGGAATTCGGTGTAGAGCGACGCGAAGACGAAGAACACCGCGATCAATGCGGCGATGATCACCAGCGAGATGCCGAATATGCGTCGGGAGGTTCGAGGAGTGGCCGGGTTCGGAGCTGAGGTCGAGGTCACACCCCCATCCTAGGCACGCGTTACTGGGCTGCGGCTGTCATCCCGGTCACGGCGAGGTCACGACGCGGTGCAGGCGGGCAGCGCCGAGACGTCTCCGCCGTCGGCGATGACCTCGAGAGCGTCGAGCGATTCCTCGAGCGTGGCGGTGCGGACGACCTGCAACCCGTCGGGCACGTGGCCCACGACCTCGTCGCAGTTCGATGCCGGAGCGAGGAAGAACTCGGCCCCCGCATCACGCGCCCCGTAGAGCTTCTGACGGATGCCGCCGATGGGGCCGACCGTGCCGTCGGCCTCGATCGTGCCGGTGCCGGCGACGTTCTCGCCACCGTTGAGCTCGCCCGGGGTGAGCTGGTCGATGATCCCGAGAGCGAACATCATCCCCGCGCTGGGGCCGCCGACGTTGTCGAGCTGGATCGTCACGTCGATCGGGAAGTCGTAGTCGGTGCGAAGGGTGATGCCGATCAGCCACGTGGTCGTGTCGCCCTCGGTGTACTCCTGCGGAGTGATCGTGACGTCCTGCTCCTGGCCGTCGCGCAGGACCGTGAGGTCGATCTCCGCTCCCCCGATGTCCTGGATGCGCGAGCGCAGCTGCTTCGCCGACACCACGGGGTCGCCGTCGATCGCGGTGATCACGTCGTCGGGTTCGAGGATGCCCTCGGCCGGGGAATCCTCGACGGCCTCGACGACGACGACCTCGGCCCCGGTGTCGTAGCCGAGCTCTCCCAGCGCCGCGGCGGTCGCCTCGTGCTGCGAGTCGACCATCAGGGTCGCGTTGCGCTCATCGCGCTGCTCGGTGGTCACGCCCTCCGGGAACACGGAGTCGAGCGGCACGACGGCGCGGGAGGAGTCGGTCCACGCCAGCGCGAGTTCGAACCAGCTGGGGGTGCGCTCGCGGTTGCCGACGACCTGGACGGTGGTCAGATCGAGCGTGCCGCCGGTGTCGAACGTCTCGGCGCCCTCGATGCTGATGAGCGGCACCTTCTCCCCGTCCGCACCCGCGGCCGTGCCGAGGGTGTCGTAGACGGGGCCCGGCCGCTGGATGACGTAGGGGGTGG
This sequence comes from Microbacterium sp. USHLN272, assembly GCF_037149655.1. Taxonomy (NCBI): domain Bacteria; kingdom Bacillati; phylum Actinomycetota; class Actinomycetes; order Micrococcales; family Microbacteriaceae; genus Microbacterium; species Microbacterium sp. USHLN272. The sequence continues at coordinate 975,226 of NZ_JBBCRA010000001.1, forward strand.
GGAGGAAGGTGAGGACGACCAGTGCCACGAGTGCGACGATCAACGCCCAGACGCCGAGTCCGAGCTTCACAGGCCGCGTTCGTTCCACAGCATCCTCCGTCGTTCGCGAGCGGCGTACAGGGATCTGCCCGCATCGGGTTCGCTCGCATGAACCTGTGACTAGCGTAGATGGCACGGCTATAGGCGTGCTGAGAGGGCGATCGACATGGCAGACAACGACCCGACACCCGAGGACTTCCAGGAGTTCCTGCGGCGGATGCTCGCAGGCCAGGGAGGCGACATCGACCCCGAGGCGCTGCGTGGTGCTTTCGAGGGCATGGACGGGCTGGCGCTCGACCCCGCGATGATGCAGACGATCATGTCGCAGTTGCAGGGCGCGTTCGGCGGCGACGCCTGGGAGAACGCGCTGCGCCAGGCGCTGCACATCGCGAACCGCGACGGACAGGGCATCACCGACGGCTCGCGCACCTCGCTCGTGGATGCGTTCGCCCTGGCGGGGCTCTGGCTCGGCGAGGCGACCACGATCTCCGACCTCGCCCAGGCGCCGGTCGCGATGACCCGCGGCGAATGGGTCGAGAAGACCCTCCCCGTGTGGAAGGAGATCGCCGGCCCCGTCTCGACCAGCATCGCCGATGCGCTCACCAGCGCACTCGACACGCAGGTCCCCGAGGAGATGCGCGACGTCGTGCAGGGCGCGGGCAGGCTCATGCGCGGGCTCGGCGGTTCGGTGTTCGCCGCGCAGTTCGGCCAGGTGCTCGGCAACCTCTCGCTCGAGGTGGTCTCGGGCGGAGACGTCGGCATCCCGGTGCTCCCCGCCGGCACCGCCGCGATCATCCCGCAGAACCTCTCCGCCTTCGGCGAGGGACTCGAGATCCCCGACGACCAGATCGCCCTCTATCTCGCGGCGCGCGAGCTCGCGTACGCCCGCCTGTACCGGCACGCCAAGTGGCTGCACCTGCACGTGATGGCCCAGATCACCGACTTCGCACGCGGGGTGACGGTCGATGTGGATGCACTCGAAGACGTGGCGAGCCGCCTCGATCCGTCCAACCCCGAGGAGCTGCGGGCCGCGATCGAGGGCGGTGCCCTGCTGCCGACGCAGACCGAGGCGCAGCGCGAGGCACTGACACGGCTCGAGAACCTCATCGCGACGATCGACGGCTGGGTCGACGTCGTCACCACCCAGGCGACCTCGCGCCTGCCCGACGGTGCACGGCTCGCGGAGGCGGCGCGTCGTCGGCGCGCGGTCGGCGGTCCCGCCGAGGACGCGCTCGGGGCTCTCGTCGGTCTGAAGCTGCGCCCGCGCCGCATGCGCGAGGCCGGGGCGATGTGGCAGCAGGTCACGGATGCCGTGGGCATCGCCGCCCGCGACGCGCTCTGGGACTACCCCGATCTGATGCCGACCGCCGACGACATCGACGACCCGACGGCCCTCGTCGCCCGCCTGCAGGCGACGGCGCGGGGTGAGCAGCCGGTTGCCGACGAGTTCGACGAGGCGCTGGCCCGTCTGCTCGACGGTGACGACTTCTCGGGCGACGCCGACGAAAAGTCGGGCGGAGATTCGTCGGGCGGAGATTCGTCGGGCGGAGACGAGTCGGAAGACCGCCCCGAGGGCGACCGACCGGTCTGAGTCGTGACTGCTCCTCCCCATCGGAGAGGAGCAGTCACGTTGTCCACGGATGTCTCTGCGGCATCCCATGGACGCCGTGGAATGTCCAGAATCGGTGGATGCCTCCGCTCACGCCGACGACACTCACCCGCCTCTCCCCCGCCCTTCCGCTGCTCTGGCGCGACGAGCGCACGCTGCAGCTCGGACTCGACGGCGATCTGCACATCGACGCCGAAGCGGCATGGGTGGAGCTGCTGCTGTCACGGATGGGTTCCGGCTTCCGCCGAGCCTCCTTCGACGTGATCGCGCACGGACTCGGGGCGCCGCGCGAGGAGGCGCGAGCGCTGCTCGCGCGGCTGGAACACCTCCTCATCGACGACCCGCCCGCGCCGCGCGCCGCCTGGGTCGAGCGTCTCGGCGTGACCGATGCCCGCACCGAGCATCGCTTGCGGGAGAGCCTCGCCGACGAGGGCGTTCCGATCGGAGAGCACGGTTCCCGGTCCGACGCGGCCGTGGTGCTCGTCGCCGGCAGCGCTGCGGCAATGCAACTGGCGACGTACCTCCGCGACGATGTGACGCACCTGCCCGTCGCCGTCGGTCGCGATCAGGTGACGATCGGCCCGATGGTCGTCCCCGGCATCACGCCGTGCCTCACGTGCCGCGATCTCCATGCTCGCGATCTCGACCTCGCCTGGCCCCGACTGCACACGCAGCTCGTCGCTCGCGACCCCGGACGCGTTCGCGCCGTGCTCGTCGCGGGCGCCGGAGCGATCGCCGCGCGCCTTCTCGCCGCCACGCCCTCGGCGGAGAGCGAGATCATCCGGCTCAGCGCGGACGGGTCCCGCGACTCGCGAGCGGTGAGGTTTCACGGAGAATGCCTGTGCCGCGTCCCGTCGTCCCGATCTCTGCCAGGAAGCGCGAGGGAGCCCGTTCGCCTCGTCCCGCCGAGCGCGACCACGACAGAGACAGAGTTCGCGCGGCTCGCGTGACGCCGACGTACGCGAGACGGCGCTCCTCGTCGACCGATTCGAAGCTCGTCGCGTAGGAGATCGGCAATGCCCCCTCCGCCCATCCGGCGAGGTGCACGTGCAACCACTCCAGGCCTTTCGCGGCGTGCAGGGTCGAGAGCGTCACGGTGCGCATGGTCGGCTCGTGCTGATCCTTCGCCCGGGCCATGAGCGCATCACCGAAGGAGCGCAAGGTGGCTTCGGGCCCGGCCTCCTCGGCGAGGCGGAGGATCGCGCGTCGCGCCTCCCAGCCGTCGCGCTGGGCTCCGCCCGCCGCCGGTGGTTCCTCGGTGAGTCCGAGCTCGCGCAGCACGCGCTGCACCGCAGGGACGAACCCCTGCTCCACCGGGGCGACGGCCGCAGCACGGATCGCGAGGATCGCCTGACGCACCTCGGGCATCGAGAAGAAACGGGTGCCGCCCAGCACCGTGGTCGCGATCCCCTCCGCGGCGAGCGCCTGCTGCAGCGCGGCCGATTGAGCATGGGCCCGGTAGAGCACCGCGATGTCTGCGGGAGAGATGCCCTCGGCGATCTGTGCCGAGATGGACGCGGCGATTCCCTCCGCCTCGTCGCGCTCGCTGTCGTAGGCGGTGACGGTGGGCGGCTCGGTCGCGAACTGTTCGCGCGCGGGCGTGAGCTCCAGCGCGCCGGGGCGCCCCTTCATCAGCGCGTTCGCGGCGGAGAGGATGGGAGCCTGCGAGCGGTAGTTCGTCTCGAGCCGCACCACGGTCGCATCGGGATGGCGGCGTTCGAACTCGAGGAGGAAACGCTGCTCGGCGCCGGCGAAGGAGTAGATCGTCTGGCTGGCGTCGCCGACCACGCAGATGTCGTGCCTGTCACCGATCCAGAGCTCGAGCAGGCGGTTCTGCAGAGGCGAGACGTCCTGGAACTCGTCGACCGTGAAGTGGCGGTACTGCTCGTGCACCGATGCGGCGACTCGCGGCTCGGCCTCGAGCATCCCGGCGCACGCCAGGAGAACGTCTTCGAAATCGAGCTGGTTCCGCTCGTCCTTGAGCGCCTCGTATCCGCGCTGCAGTTCGGCGAGTTGCGTCGCATCGACGCCGGATACCGACCGTCCCAGGGTCGCGTGCTGCTCGATCGAGAGCATGGAGACCTTGCGCCATTCGATCTCCGACGCGATGTCCCGCAGGGTCGCGGTGCTGGGACGCAGGCGGATGGCGTCGGCGACCTGTCCCAGCATCCGCACCTTGTTGTCGATGATCGACGGGGCGGGCTGTCCGGCGAGCGTCGGCCAGAAGAAGTTGAGCTGCGCGAGAGCGGCGGCGTGGAACGTGCGGGCGGCGACGCCCTCGACCCCGAGCGCACGCAGGCGCCCACGCAGCTCCCCCGCGGCCTTCGCCGTGAACGTCACGGCCATCACCCGCGCGGGCGAGTACGCGCCGGTGTCGACTCCGTGCGCGATCCGGTGGGTGATCACGCGCGTCTTGCCGGTACCGGCCCCCGCCAGCACCGCGACGGGTCCGCGGAGGACCGATGCCGCCTGCCGCTGGCGCTCGTCGAGTGCGTCAAGAGCGCTCACGCGCCCGCCTCGAGCCAGTCCACGATGAGTGCACGCGCGATCGATGCGTGTCCGGGCAGCCCGACGGGCCCCTCTCCCGCCAGGGACGACGTGATCTCCGCGCGGGTGAACCAGCGCACGTCGACGATCTCCTCGCCGTCGGGGCGGGCATCCGCCTCGTCGTCGACGACCGCGCGGAAGCCGACCATCAGAGAGCGCGGGAACGGCCAAGCCTGCGAAGACACGTAGCGCAGCGCGGAGAGGCGCACCCCCGATTCCTCGGCGAGCTCACGATGGACGGTCGATTCGAGCGACTCGCCCGCCTCGACGAACCCCGCGAAGCACGAGTACATCCGACCGCCCCAGTTCGCGTTCGCGCCGAGGAGCAGTCGCTCGCCGTCGCGGCTCTCGACCGCCACGATCACGGCGGGGTCGGTGCGCGGGAAGTGATCGCGCCCGCAGACCAGACAGCGACGCGACCATCCCGCCTGACGGATCTCGGTGCCTCCGCCGCAGGTCGGGCAGAATGGCGCATCGCGCAGCCAGGCGGCGAGCGCCAGCGCCTCAATGAGGATCTCGCTCTCCTGCGCCGGGAGCCGCGCTCCGAGATCACGCAGCCCGAGCCACGTCTCGTCGGGGGCCGCGTCGATCGATGCGCTCTCGGCCGGAAGCGCGGCCAACAACAGCGGAGTTCCGGACTCGTCGCGCCCGAGGAGCGCCCATGTGGCATCGACGGGTTCTGTCGGGGCGACGCGGACCAGCAGATCATCGGTCACGCGCACTCGACCGTCGCGGACGGCGATCACGCGTGTCGACGTCTCTCCGCGCAGACGATCGATGACGCCGGATTCCTCGCGGAGCTCGGCCGCGCGGTCGAGGGTTGGGCGGTGCATGGGTGATCGACTCCCTCTCTCACGGGCGTGGCGGAGGCGGGACCGCCCCTGAGCCGACCTACCCTTAGGGCATGGGACGCTCACCTTTCACTCTAGCCGCGGCCGTGACGGCGGCACTGCCCGGCGCGGAGGTCACGGGTACTCGCACGCTGAGCGCAGACGGTGACGCACGTTTCGACTCCGCCGTCGCCTCGCTGGCCGACGGGCGCGAGCTCGCGATCCGCGTCGCGGACGACGACGAGACGGCCCGTGAGCTCGCCGCCGAGTCCCTCGCGCTGCGCGCCCTGACGGCCGGCGCGCGGGCGATCCTCCCGTTCCGCGCACCCGAGTACGTGGGCGAGACTCGCGTCGGCGATGGTCGCGCCCTCGTCACCGAACTCCTCCCCGGCTTCCAGGTCGAGGCCGCCCACGTGCCGGCCGGACGCGGCACGGCGGAGTCGATGGGGGCAGCGATCGCCGCCGTGCACGGCCTGCCCGTCTCGATCGTCCGGAGCGCGGGTCTCGTCTCACGCTCGGCCGAGGAGAGCCGTGAGGACATCCGGCGGCTGGTCGACGACGCGGCCTCCACCGGCCGTGTTCCCGCCCGGCTGACGGCGCGCTGGCGGGATGCCGTCGCCGACGACGAGTTGTGGCGCTTCGAGTCGACCGTGACCCTGAACGGCGTGCAGTCGACCTCCTTCCTGCTCGAGGACGACGATGAGCGCGGTCCCCAGGTCACCGGACTGCTGAACTGGCACGGCCTCTCGGTCGGCGATCCGGCCGTCGACCTCGCCTGGCTCTCGGCCGCGCCCGACGCGGCACCCGACGTGCAGGCCGCCTACGCCCGGTCGTCGGAGCGTTCACCGGACGGTGCGATCGAGGTGCGCGCACGGATGCTCGCCGAACTCGAGTTCGCGCGCTGGCTGGTGCACGGGGACTCGCTGCACCGCCCCGACATCGTCGACGATGCGGCTGCCCTTCTCGAGGCGCTCGCCGAGGGTCTCCGCGCGGACGACCTCGCCGTCGTCGCCGCGCGGAACGAGGGGGTCGACTCGGCCCTCGACGCGCTCGACCGCGTTCCCGCGGAAGCCGCAGCATTGATCGACACCTCGATGCAGACCGACGCCTACAATCCCGACGAACTCTGGGCGCAGGAATCGGAGGAGGAATCGTCGTCGACCGACACCTCCGAAGCGGCGCGTCGCGCCGCGATGGTCGACGTCGAGACCGAGGACCTCACCGGCGTCGGCGATATCTTCACGGCTCCGGCGGACGCCGGTGACGACGCGGATGACGACGAACGCGATGACGACGAGGCTCAGCGCGCGGCGCGCGCGGCGCTCCAGCGCTGGAAGAGCTCGGACTCGGAGTAGACCCGGTCTCCGCGGATGACGAGGTCGTCGGCGACGTAGTAGAGCGCGACGTCGATCTCGTCGAGCGGCACCCCGAATCGGCGGTGGTAGGCGAGACGGTACAGCGCGAGCTGCAGCATCCGCTCGTCCCGCTCGGCCTCGCCCTTCGGCGGCTTTCCCGTCTTCCAGTCGACGATCTCGATCCGGCCTCCACGATCGTCGCGGCGGTACACGGCATCGAGCTTGCAGATCACGATGTGCGCGTCGGACTCGCCGGCGCGGTCAGCGGGGGCATCCGCGAGCCCGGCGCCGAGCGCGAAGTCGATCTCGATCTCGACGGCGATCGGCTGGAGAGCCCCCCACTCGCTGCGCTCGAACGTCGCCTGGAGGATGGCGAGGTCGGCCGCATCCGCCGCTTCGCCGGTTCCCTCTCCCGGTGCCGGCGCGATCTCGCCGCCCACCTCGTCTTCGTCGATCTCCCAGAGCGCCTCGTCGACGCGGGCACCGACGCCCACGAGCGATGACCGGTGCTCGACCCAGGCGTGGAAGAGCGTGCCGAGTCGGGTCTGCCGGTACGGACGCTCCGGCATCGGGCGGATGATCGCCGAGACCGTGCCGCCGTAGTCCGTGACGTAGTCCTTGAAACGGGAGGCGGGCACGCGGGTCGGCGCCGCTGCGTCGATGCCACGCAGACGCGCGGCTCGCTCGGCGAGGAGCCGCCCGAGCTCTTCCGAGGGAATCAGCGTCTCGGGTCGCGCGAGGGCCCCCGCGACCATCTCCGCCGCCGACTCGACGAGCGGACGGCGGGCACCGAGCGGATCCAGTGGCCACGAGATCGTCGCTCCCGGCCCGTCGTAGGGGTTCTCGTCGGGATCGACCGGTTCGATGGGCTCGTGCTCGCGCACGTCGATCGCCTCGAGCAGGAAAGGACTCGGCGTGCGGGGAGCCTTCTGCCCCGCCCAGTGCGCACCGCTGAGAAGCAGGTCGGTGCGCGCGCGTGTGACCGCCACGTAAGCGAGCCGGCGTTCCTCCTGCTGCTGATAGGCGCGGTATGCGTCTTTGAAGCGCTTGATCGCGCCGCCCTGGGGATTGGCCTTGGTCGCCCCGCCCGACAGTGACGCCTGCGCCAGCGCCTGACGCTTCTTCGGGTCGAGCTCGCCGCCGACCGCGCTCTCGGGGTCCCAATCGAATCGCGGCAGCGCGTCGCGGTCGCCGCGGAGCGCGAACGGCACGACCCCGAAGCCGAACCAGCCCGAGGTGTCGGAGACCCGGCTGGGGAGTTCGTCGGCGACGAGACGGACGACGGCGACGGCATCCCACTCCAGCCCCTTCGATCCGTGGATCGTCAGCAGCTGCACCACGCCCGGCTCGGGGGGCTCCGGGCGCGGCATGAGCTCGTCGGTGCTCTCCGCCTTGTCGAGCCAGGCGAGGAGGCTGCCGATCGTGCCGCGGTCGTCGGCCGCGAGGAAGGCACGCACCTCATCGGAGAACGCGCGGAGCTGCGTCGAGGCGACCCGTGCCGGCCCCCGGGTCTCGTTCGCCGCCAGTTCGATGTCGAGGCGCAGCTCGAGTTCGATCAGGCGCAGCAGCTCGGTCAGCGGCTGCGACGAGGCCCGTCGGAGCCGCTCGAGCATCTCCCCCGCCGCACGGATGCGCGATCGCCCGTCGGGGGTGAATCCGTCCAGCAGCCGATAGTCGTCGCGCACCGCTCGCACCACGTCGACGGCATCGACGATCGACACCGCTTCATCGGCGCCGCGCGACGAGCGCAGTCGCACGCGCACCTCTTCGGGAAGCGGCATCATCGAGGTGTCGCGTTCGGCGAGGGTTCGGCCGAGATCGTAGAGCGCGGCCATATCGGCCACCCCGACGCCGAACCGCGGACCCGTGAGCAGACGGATGAGTGCCGAACCCGCGGTCGGGTCGTGAACCACGCGCAGGGTGGAAACGACGTCGACCACTTCGGGGGTCGCCAACAGTCCGCCGAGCCCGAGGATGCGGTGCGGTACGCCCTCCGCGGCGAGCGCGGCCGCGAAGGTCTGCATGTGACGTTTCGAACGGAACAGCAGAGCGCCGGTGTGCGGGCGCCCGGCGACGGATGCATCGTGCGCGGCTCGTCGCTCGACGAACCAGCGAGCGACATCGGCAGCCTCGTCGTCGACCGTGAACGCGAATCGCAGATCGACGCTTCCGGAGCCCGCACCGGGACGGGGTTCGAGCGGGGGCACGTCGAGCCCCGGCCGCTGCAGCGGCTCGAGCACGCGATTGGCGATATCGAGGATGCCGCGGTCGTTGCGCCAGCTGGTCATGAGGCTGTACGTCTGCGCCCGCTGTTCGCGCGCGAAGGCGCTCGAGAACGCGTACAGATTGTCGGCGCTCGCGCCGCGCCAGCCGTAGATCGACTGGTGCGGGTCTCCCACGGCCATCACCGCGCTGTCGTGGAACAGCTCGGCGAGGAAACGGGTCTGGATGACCGAGGTGTCCTGGTACTCGTCGAGCAGGACGACGCGATGCTGCTCGCGCAGCTCGGCGCGCACGTCGGGAGCGGCCTCGACGATGTCGTAGGCGCCACCGACCTGATCGGCGAAGTCGAGCACGCCGCGGCGTCCCTTCTCGGCGATGTACTCGCGCACGAGCGCGGCGAGCGTCGGCAGGCTGAGAAGGTTCGCCGCCGCCTTCTCGACGTCGCCGTTGCCGCGGTACGGCTCGAACGACAGCGCCGTCTCGCGCGCGAGACGCTCGGCCTCGTCAAGATCGACCCGATGGTCGAGGGCCTCCCCCGCGAGACGCTGCACCGCGTCGATCACCGTGCCGAGCGCGTAGTCGATCCCCTCAAGTTCCGGGAGGTCGGCGCGCAGCACGACCTCTCGCGCGAGCATCCACGACGCGGCCTGACTCAGCATCGCGACGTCGGCATCGCGTCCGATCCGAGCGGCGTGCTCGCGCACGATGCCGTCGGCGAAGGCGTTGTAGGTCGACACCCGTGGGCGGATCATCAGCTCCTCGGCCGCACGCGGAGCGGTCGGGTCCCAGCCCGTGCCGTAGCGGTCGGCGAGCTCGTCGAGCACGTGCGTCCGTACCAGGTCGCGCTGACGGCCCGCGGCCGCCTCTTCCACCCGGCGCAGGGCGTGCGTCGCCACGATCTCCGGCACGTGCGGCAGCAGACCGCGGCGACCGAACTCGTCGATCACGGCGAGGCGGTGGCCGATGCGCTCGGCGAGCTCGCCCGCAGCCTTTCGGGTGAAGGTGAGTCCGAGGATCTCGTCACGTCGCACATGACCGTTGGCGACGAGCCACACCACGCGCCCCGACATCGTCTCGGTCTTCCCGCTGCCCGCTCCGGCGACGACGAGGGCGGGCGACGGCGGCGCCTCGATCACCTGCTGCTGCGCGGGGGTGGGTGAGGGCTGGCCGAGAGCTGCCGCGACATCGGTCGCCGACAGGCCGAGGCCGCCGCCCCAGCCGGTCACGCGCTCACCGCCGGGACGGTGTGGATCCGACAGGGGTGGATGCGGCGCTGGGTGTCTGCGCAGTGCGACTCGACCTGCGCGGTGAAACTCGAGGCCGACATCCCGCGGGCGGCATCGGCCACACGGCGCAGGAACGCCTCGCGCGCGGTGTCGTCGAGCGTGTGCTGGTGGGCGATGCGGTAGTCGCTCTTGGCGAGGGTCTTCGAGACGATCACGAGACGCGCCCCGGCGAGGGCATCGGCGGGGGCACCCTCGATCAGGCCCTGCTGGACCGCCACCTGGTACGCCGCCAGTTGGGCGTGCTCACGGACTCCCGCGTCCGCCTCCGGATCGGTGCGTCCGGTCTTGAGGTCGACGACCACCGCGCGCTCGCCCTCGCGGTCCGCGGTCATCTCGGTCCACCCGCGCCCCCGCGCCGGGGGATGCTCCCCCGCCCCCGGAGGATAGGCCTCGATACGGTCGATGTAGCCGCTCACGATCGCGCGCGCTCCTCTGTCGTCACCGACGTCGTGCACGACCGGGAGGCCGTCGTCATCGGGCAGGGAGACGGCGAAGTCGAACCGCGTCTCGCTGCCGACGACCCGCCCTCCGTCGCGTCGGACGTCGCCGAGGTACGTGTGCAGCCGGTCGACGTAGAGGTCGGCTCGACGCCGCTCCTTGCGTCCGATCCACTCGGTCTCGAAGTCCAGCTCGGGCCAGTGCTCCGCGACGATCGCCCGCATCTGCTCGAGGTCGCCGTCCGGTACCTTCTCCATGGCCTCGTGGATGATCGTGCCGATCCCCGCCGTCGGCGGCATCACGGTGTCGCCCCCCAGGGCGGAGACGACCCAGTTCAGGCCGCACTCCTCGTAGGACTCCATCTTCGAAGGCGACACCCGCGCACCGTCGGCGGCGAGGTCCCGCAGGGGACGATCGGTGCTCGGTGGCGTGACGCCGTACCAGTCCCGCGGATCCGCGCCGGCGACACCCTCGGCCGCGAGGATCGCGAGCTGCTCCGCGGCGAGACGACGTGCCGGGTCGGAGGTCGCCGTCGTGAGGGTGCGTCGGTGGCGCGCGACGAGTCCGCGGAGGGTGAGCGGATGCTCGGCCGATGCGTGTGCCTCCGGGGCGTCGGGCGTCGGCAGGAACGCGAAGAACGGGCTCGGGCTCTGGTCGTCGTCGTCGACCGCCGTCACGAGGATCCGGTCCCGCGCGCGCGAGATGGCCCGGACGAAGAGGCGGAGCTCGTCGTGCAGCGCTCCTCTTCGCCGATCCAGGATGCCCGGCGTCTCGAGGGGGACGCCGGTACGCATCGACGTCACGGCGTCGGGAAGACGCCAGGTCTGCAGCATCCCGCCCCGGAGCCGGAGGTTCGGCCAGACGCCGTCTTGAAGACCGGCCACGACGACCGCGTCGAACTCGGTGCCGAGCGCGGTCGCCGGGGTGAGCAGAATGACCCGCCCCGGCCGATCGGGTGTCGAGAGCGAGTCCTCGGGCACCTCGCTGTCGAGGATGTCGCGAACAAACGTCTCCGGGCGCTCGTTCGGCGTGCGCTCGACGAAGCGCTTGGCCGCGTCGAACAGCGAGACGAGGGCATCCAGCGATCGCGCGGTCTCGGCGCCGCCGGGCTGCGCCGACACCTCTCGCCACGCGATGTGCAGGCGGCGGCCGTCGATCGCCCGCGACTGCTCCCAGATCCGCCAGAGCAGGTCGTGGATCGTCTCGCCGGCTCGCGCGGCGGCCGAGACCGCCTCGATCGTCTCGGCGAACCGCCGGGCCGTGCGGGACTCCGGGGCATCGATGAGCGTGAAGTGCTCGGGGTCGGCCATCGCCTGGCGCAGCAGCTCGCGAGCGGGTGTGGCTCCCCCGTGTTCCAGCTCGAGGTGTCGCAGCCGCGCGCGCAGACGACGCAGGGCGATCGCGTCCATCCCCCCGAACGGCGTGCGCAGGGCTTCTTCGAGTTCCGCGGACGTGCGCTCCGCTGCCGGGGTGAGTGCGAGGCGCACGATGCCGACGATGTCGCGCACGACGCCCTCGCTGCCGAGCGGGCGCTGCACGCCGGCGGCCCGTGTCGGGATCTCCCGCGCGGCGAGCTCGGTCTCGAGCAGTGTCACCTGACGCGTGTCGTGGGCGATGACGGCCATGCGATCCCAGGCGACGCCCTGCATGAGGTGCCATTCGCGCATGACACCGGCGATGCGGTCGAACTCCTCGTGCGGTGACGGGGCGAGGAACGACGTGACGGCGGCATCCGCTCCCTCGATGGGGCCGGTCTGCGGTGCGCGCCGGTGCTCGACCCTTCCCGAGACCCCGATCGCCTGCGTCACGGTGCGGGTGAGCGCGGTGAGCGCCGGGTGCTGGCGGTGCGCGCCGTCGAGCACATGCACCGCTTCGAGCGCCGACACGAGGTCGGCGAACAGTTCGGGGCTCGCTCCTCGGAACGCACCGGAGGAGATGTCGGGATCGCCGAACGCGAGCACCGAGACCCCTCGGGCACGCAGCGCCTGGACGACGGCGACGCCCCCGCGGGTCAACTCCTGCGCGTCATCGATGAGCACCACGCGCAGGGTCGCCAGGGGGCCGAGCGTGCCCAGGGACGCGTCACGGAGGATCGTGCTCGCCTCGCCGAGCAGGTCTGCGGCGTCGCGATGCGCCGAGCGCAACGCGTCGAGCACCGAGCGGTACTCGAGAATGAAATCGGCGGCGGCCGCCCAGATCGGGTCGCCCGATGCCTTCAGCTCGTCCGGGAGTACACCCAGCTCGGTGCACTCGGCGATGAGCGCACGCAGCTCGGAACGGAACCCCTTCGACCCGCGCACCGATGCGCTGAGCGCGTCGGGCCAGCGGATGCCGCCGTCTTCGGCGTCGCCCGCGAGGAGCTCGGCGATGATCCGGTCCTGATCGGCACCCGTGAGCAACGCCGGCGGCTCGGAGCCCGCGTGCACCATCGCTCCGCGAACGATCTGGAAGGCGAAGGATCCGAGCGATCGCGCGAGCGGACCCGGCGTCGCCTGGCGGACGCGCACGCCGATACGGTCGCGGAGCGCCGTCGCCGCCTGCCTGCTCGGAGTGAGGGCCAGCACCTCTTCGGGGCGCAGCCCCTCGTGATCGAGCAGCCTGCCGATGCGCTCGATCAACGTGCGCGTCTTGCCCGTTCCCGGTGCGCCGATGATGACTCCGGATGCGGTCGCCGCGGCGTCGATCACGGCTCGCTGCGCGGCATCCCCTGTCATGCACTCCACGCTAGCGGCGTGCGCCGACATCGCCTCCCGCGGCGGGTCGGGCGCGTGTGCGCTCACGGCGAAACCGTTCCCCTGCGCCGATCCGGCGACGCACCTGCGGGGTAGAGTTGGCGCAGACCTCGGACGACGACATCGTCCTGACACTCCAAGGAGTACGCGTGGAAATCCGCATCGGAATCATCAACACCGGCCGCGAGCTGAGCTTCGAGACCGCCACCGCAGCAGAAGAGATCCGCACCCAGGTCGCGGCAGCGCTCGACCAGAGCACCGCGCACCTGAGCTTCACCGACATCAAGGGCAACTCCTACATCGTCCCCACCGCGAACCTCGCCTACATCGAGCTGGGCACCGAGGAATCGCGCCGGGTCGGCTTCGTCGCCTGATCGCGATGTACATCCTTCTCGCCCTCGTCGCGGCCTGCGCTCTGGGCATCGCCGCGCATTTCCTCGTCGACGGCCGCGAACTCCGCGGCGCCGCACTGACCCCGGGCATCGCGACGGTCGTCACCGCCGCGCTCTACACGGGCCTGCAGTGGGCCGGTCTCGGCGAGGACAACGTGTGGCTCTGGCTCGCGAGCATCCTCGGCGGTGTCGTGGTCGCCGTCGTCGCGACTCTCGCTCTGGTCGCCGCCCGACGTCGCTCGGACGCGGCGAAGACCGCGGCCCTCGGCATCTAGGTCCGCACGTCCAGATAGATCTGCAGGTCTAGGACGCGAGCCCCATCGCATCCATGCGACGCGCGTGCGCGCCCATCAGCTCGGTGTACACCGGTTCGATGCGCTCGTCGTCCGGTGCCACGAAGACCTCGGGCTTCAGCGCCGAGCGACAGACGAGGATCGTGTCACCCACCAGGCGTCGCGCCCACATCGACAGCAGTGAGCGCCACTCCTCGTCGCTCTCGATCGTCTCCTGGATGATCGAGACGATCTCGTGGCGGGCGTCGTCCTCGCGCAGGATCTCGGCGATCCGCCGCCCGGTCTCGCCGTAGCTGGACGCGAGGGCGAGATAGAAGTCGTCGAGCATCCCGGCCGTGATGTACACGGCGAGGAGCGTCTCGCGCGGTCGCGCACCGATCGTCTTGCGGCGGAACGCATCGAGGTTCTCGCGGAACGGGAGCATCAGCTGCGTGGGGTCGTCACCGCGCTCGGCGATCACCTCGACGATGCCGCGATGCTTCGTGAGAGCGGCGCCGGCCGCACGGGAGAGCGCCTCCTTCTCGGCGAGCTCCGGCGTGGCGCGGATGAGACGGGTGAGGGTCTCGAAGTACCCCAGCTGCAGATAGGCGGCCTGGCCCAGGAAGCGGGGCAGCTCGGGTGCGAGGTCGGCGAAGTCCACGCGGGTCGCGTCGCCCTGGTCGCCCCGGCTGCGCAGGGCGAGAGTGCGTCGCGGCGCATCGTCGCGCTGCCAGAACCACTTAACCACGAGGTCTCCCTACCGAGTTCGCCACGACGATCACAATACCCGGGGCGGAGGTCCTCCTCGGGCGTTCGGTCGCCCTCCGGTAGGCTGGGCGTGTCCCCGCCGTCGGAGCGGGGCCCGCGCCTGTGGCACAAGAGACGGCGTGGATCGTTAACGTGGCGGTCTCAGCACGACCGCCGGACAGGCAATCTGAATACAGTGACTACTTTCTCCGATCTCGGGATCGATCAGGACATCGTCGATGCGCTCGCTGCGAAGGGCATCGTCGACGCGTTCCCCATCCAGGAGCAGACCATCCCCCTCGGCCTTCCGGGCCAGGACATCATCGGCCAGGCGAAGACCGGAACCGGTAAGACCTTCGGCTTCGGCATCCCCGTCGTGCAGCGTCTCGGCCTCGACCCCGAGCACGGGGTGAAGGCGCTCATCGTCGTGCCGACCCGCGAGCTCGCGGTGCAGGTCTACGAGGACATCGACCTGCTCACCAGCAACCGCTCGACCAGCGTCGTCGCCATCTACGGCGGCAAGGCGTACGAGGGCCAGATCGACCAGCTCAAGGCCGGCGCGCAGATCGTCGTCGGCACGCCCGGTCGCCTGATCGACCTCGCCGGCCAGCGTCTGCTCGACCTGTCGAACGCGACCGAGGTCGTGCTCGACGAGGCCGACAAGATGCTCGACCTCGGCTTCCTCGCCGACATCGAGAAGATCTTCCAGAAGGTGCCGGCCGTGCGCCACACCCAGCTGTTCTCGGCGACGATGCCCGGCCCGATCGTGGCGCTGGCCCGTCGCTTCATGACGAACCCGATCCACATCCGCGCCAACGACCCCGACGAGGGCCTCACGCAGGCGAACATCAAGCACCTCGTCTACCGCGCGCACTCGCTCGACAAGGACGAGGTCATCGCCCGCATCCTGCAGGCCGAGGGCCGCGGCAAGACCGTGATCTTCACCCGCACCAAGCGCGCCGCGCAGCGCCTGGTCGACGAGCTGGGCGACCGCGGTTTCAATGTCGGCGGAGTGCACGGCGACATGGGCCAGGACCAGCGCGAGCGCTCGATGGCGGCGTTCAAGGCCGGCAAGAAGGACGTCCTGGTCGCGACCGACGTCGCCGCCCGCGGCATCGACGTCGACGACGTCACGCATGTGATCAACCACACGATCCCGGACGAGGACAAGACGTACCTGCACCGCGCGGGCCGCACGGGCCGCGCGGGCAAGACCGGTATCGCGGTCACGTTCGTCGACTGGGAGGACCTGCACAAGTGGGCCCTGATCAACCGCGCCCTCGAGTTCGGTCAGCCCGAGCCCGTCGAGACCTACTCCTCGAGCCCGCACCTGTACGAGGACCTCGACATCCCCGCCGGCACGAAGGGCCGTCTCGTCTCGGCGCCCAAGGCGGAGTCGACCCGTCCCCCGCGCACCCCGCGCCCCGAGCGCGCAGCGGATGCCGCTGCCGAGGGCACCGACGAGGGCGGCACGCGCCGCCGTCGTCGCCGTCGCGGCGGGGCGAACCCGGTCGGTTCGACGTTCGCCGAGGGCGCCGCACCTGCGGCCTCGGGTGACGGCGACGGTGCCCCCGCCGCCGATCGCAGCGCCGAGGGCGCCGGCACGCACGACGGTGCGGGCAAGGAGCACCACGACGGAAAGCCCGCCCCGGCTCGCCGTCGCCGCCGTCGTCGCGGAGGTTCCGGCGGAGCGGGCGCGGCACCGGTCGCGGGCGCCTGAGACGGTTTCGACAGAGGGGCGGATGCTGCGGCATCCGCCCCTCTTTCATGTCCCGGCTCGGGCCCGCGCCGGGGCCTTCGGCGGGTACACCCACGTCACGAGCACGACCGAGATGATCATGAGCAGGAACCACGACACGAGCTTGCTCGGCGAGACGGGTTGCCATCCATCGGCCTGATCCGGGTACGCCCAGGCACCGGCCAGCGTGCCGATGTTCTCGGCGAAGTAGATGAACACCGCGACGCCGGCGAACGCCAGCAGGAGTGGGATACGCAGCGTCCGCCGCCAGACCCGCGCGTGCATGACCGTCGGCAGCCAGAGCACGAGCACGGCGATCAGCAGAACCCAGCGCGCATCCCACCAGTAGTGGTGCGCGAAGAAGTTCGCGTAGATCGCCAGGGCGACGAGGGCGGTGAGCCATCGGCGCGGGTAGCGCGTGAACCCGAGATCGAACAGGCGGTAGACGCGCACCATGTACGAGCCGACCGCGGCGTACATGAAGCCGCTGAACAGCGGCACTCCGCCGATGCGGAGGATGCCGTCGGCGGCATACGCCCACGACCCCACGTCGGTCTTGAACAACTCCATGACCGTGCCGGTGACGTGGAAGAGCAGGATCACCCACAGCTCGCGTCCGCTCTCGAGCCGGAACACCAGCATCGCGACCTGGATGAGCACGGCGGCGATCGTGAGGGCATCGTTCCGGGCGAGGGCCGCATCATCGGGATACCAGAGCCGCGCGGCGACGATCACAACGAGGAGCGCCGCGCCGAAGATGCAGGCCCAGGCCTGCTTGAGCACGAAGACGGCGAACTCGACGAGGAACGCGCGGATGCCGTTCGCCGGGGCATCGCGGAGCAGACGGTGAGCGGCCGCGTCGATCCGGAGCTCGAGCGAGGTGGCGCGTTGCATCGGGCGAGCGTATCGACGACGACGGCGAGAGCGCCGGGAGTCGACCGCCAGTATGCCGGGAAGCCCCGTCAGGGGTAGCGCGGTGTGGTACCGGAGGCGCGCGCGATCAGGCGCTCGACCATCTCGTCGCTCGTGGTGTTCTCCCCGGGCCGGTTGGGCTTGCCGCTGCCGTGGTAGTCGCTGGAGCCGGTGACGATGAGATCGCGTCGAGCGGCGAGTTCGCGCAGCAGGGCCTTCCCCGCCTCGGTGTTCTCCCGATGGTCGATCTCGAAGCCGCCGAGCCCCGCATCGATCAGCTGCCCCAGGAACGACATCGGCATCATACGGTCGCGACCGGAGGTCACCGGGTGGGCGATGATCGCCACTCCCCCGGCGTCCGTGATGAGCCGGACGGCGGTGAGCGGATCCGGCGCGTAGTGCGGCTCGTAATACCCCTCGCGCGGATGCAGGATGCCGTCGAACGCCTCGGTGCGGTCGCGGACGATTCCTCGTGCGACGAGCGCATCCGCGATGTGCGGGCGACCGACCGTCGCGTCCGGCGTGGTCTGGGCGAGCACGTCGTCCCAGTGCAGGTCGTAGTCGCGGCCGATGCTGCGGACGATCCGCTCGGCCCGGCCGATGCGGTCGCCGCGGATGCGATCCGTCTCCGCCCGCAGGGCCGCGTCGTCGGGGTCGAACAGGTAGCCCAGCACGTGGACGCTGCGCCAGTCGTGCTTCGCCGACAGTTCCATCCCCGGCAGGAAGGTCATTCCCAGCGCCGCCGTCGCCTCCGCCGCCTCGCCCCAACCGGTCGTGCGGTCGTGGTCGGTGAGCGCGATCGTGCGCAGTCCGTGCGCGTGCGCCTGGCGCACGACCTCGGCCGGCGCCTCGGTTCCGTCGGAGTGATTCGAGTGCAGATGCAGGTCGGCAGGACCGACGAATCGACGGGAGTGCTCAGGGGCCATCCTCCGAGCGTACCGAGCGGGGCGGAGGGCGGGCGCACGGGAGCGCAGTCCCGCCTGTCGCGGCAGGGACTTCACAGGCGGCGCTCCTACGCTGGAGGGGATGTTTCGCCTCCTCGGAATCCTGATCACCGTGCTGTTCGCCGCCGCCACGGCCGTCGTGGTGTGGCCGCAGTTCTTCCGGCTGGAGCAGACCTATCCCTTCGCGCAGGTCGTCGCGGCGCGCGGTGTGGTGCTGGGCATCTTCGTGGTGATCGCGCTCCTGGCGCTGCTGCTCCTGCTCGCCCGCCCGCTGCGCGGCTTCGCCGCCTCGATCCTCATCGTCGCGCTGCTCGGAGCCGGAGC
The DNA here is from genome assembly GCF_037149655.1 of Microbacterium sp. USHLN272. Lineage (NCBI taxonomy): Bacteria > Bacillati > Actinomycetota > Actinomycetes > Micrococcales > Microbacteriaceae > Microbacterium > Microbacterium sp. USHLN272. The sequence goes on from NZ_JBBCRA010000001.1 coordinate 993,614, forward strand.
GACCGGAATCATCGGAGCGACCCGCGGATTCGGCACGTCGACCCTCCCCGACAAGACGGAGACGAGCGTCCGTGTTCTGACCTGGAACACCGCCGGCGAGGCGGTGTCGGCCGACCAGATCGCCCAGGAGATCCTCGACCAGGGAGCCGACATCGTCGCACTCCCCGAGACGACCGAGGCCGTGGGCGAGCGCATCGCGCTCATGCTGCGCGAGCAGGGGCATCCGATGTGGGTGCACCACGTGCAGTTCCGCCCCGACGTGCCCGACGGCCCGCAGTCCTGGCAGACGACCGTCCTGGTCTCCCCCGACCTCGGGGAGTACTCGGTCATCGAATCGTCGCAGGACGGCACGAGCAACACCGGCTCGGTGCCCAGCGTCGTGCTGATGCCGGTCGATGGGAGCGGGCCGACGGTCGTGGCGGTGCACGCCGTGGCGCCCCGCGTGGAGGAGATGCAGCAGTGGCAGTCCGATCTCCAGTGGATCGCCGACCAGTGCCCCGCGGGCGATTTCATCCTCGCGGGCGACTTCAACGCGACGATCGACCACATGGCCGGTCTCGGCATCGAGGGCGGTGACATCGGGTACTGCCGCGATGTCGCTTCGCGCACCGGCAACGGAGTCGTCGGAACCTGGCCCAGCTCGCTGCCCCCGTTGGCGGGCGCGCCGATCGATCATGTGATGGCCTCGCAGAACTGGACGCCCACCGGTTCGGTCGTGCTCGACGACGCCGGCGGCAGCGATCACCGTGCCCTCGTGGTGCAGCTCGAGCCCGCCGGCTGAGAGGCGGCGTGCATCCCCGAGTGAGAGACTTGAGGGATGAGCACCGCAGCAGAACGCGACACGATCGCCGAACCCGACGTCGAGAACAGCAACACGAATCGCAAGCAGCCGTTCCCGCAGGGCTTCCTCGACACCATCTCGACCGGGTGGGCCGAGCGTCCCGAGACGCTTCCCGGCGCGCGCGAGCAGGCACCCTACGCCGCCGTGCGCCGCGCCGCGCTCTCGGCCGCGTTCCCCGGTAAGCGCCTCGTCATCCCGGCGGGCTCCCTCAAGCAGCGCAGCAACGACACCGACTACGTGTTCCGTGCGCACTCCGCCTTCGCGCACCTCACCGGCTGGGCATCCGACACCGAGCCCGACTCGGTGCTCGTCTTCGACCCGACCGACGACGGTCACGACGTGACCCTGTACTTCCGCGAGCGTGCCGACCGCACCACGACCGAGTTCTACGCCGACGCCACCGTCGGAGAGTTCTGGATCGGACCGCGCCCCTCGCTGGCCGGTGTCGCCGCCGACCTCGCCCTCACCACCGCGCACCTGGCCGAGTTCGCGCCGGCCGAGGGCGAGCTGGTGCTCGATGAGGACGAGGCGCTGACCCGTGCGGTCTCCGAGCTGCGCCTCATCAAGGACGACTTCGAGATCGCCGAGATGCGACGTGCGGTCGAGATCACCGCCGCCGGCTTCGACGACATCATCCGCGAGCTCCCCTCCGCCGTGGCGCACGCGCGCGGCGAGCGCGTCGTCGAGGGCGTGTTCCACCGCCGGGCGCGCGAGGACGGCAACGGGGAGGGATACGACACCATCGCCGCCTCCGGGCCCCACGCCTGCTACCTGCACTGGACCCGCAACGACGGCGCCGTGGTGCCCGGCGATCTGATCCTCGTCGACGCCGGTGTCGAGGCCGACAGCCTCTACACCGCCGACATCACCCGCACACTGCCCGTCTCCGGCACGTTCACCGATGTGCAGCGCCGCGTCTACGAAGCCGTGCGCGAAGCGGCCGACGTCGCCTTCGCCGCCGCGAAGGTCGGGGTGCGCTTCCGCGACATCCACGCCGCGGCCATGACCGTGATCGCCGCTCGCGTCGCGGAGTGGGGTCTGCTCCCCGTCACGGCCGAGGAGGCCCTCGACGCCGAGGCCGGCGGCCAGCACCGCCGCTACATGGTGCACGGCACCTCGCACCACCTCGGCATCGACGTGCACGACTGCGCCCAGGCCCGCCGCGAGATGTACTACGACGGCATCGTCGCCCCGGGCATGGTGTTCACGATCGAGCCCGGCCTGTACTTCCAGATCGACGATCTCACCGTACCCGCCGAACTCCGCGGGATCGGCGTGCGCATCGAGGACGACATCCTCATGACCGAGGACGGCCCCGTCAACCTCTCGGCCGGCATCCCCCGCACGGCCGACGAGATCGAGGCTTGGATCGCCCGCGTCCAGAGCTGATCCCTCGGGAGTCAGATCCGGGCGGCGAAGTCCACGAGGAGGGGCGCGAGCCCGGCACCGATATCGGATGCCGGACGCTTGCGCCCCTTCACTTCGAAGCTGTGACCTCCGCCGTCGATCCAGGCGACGCGCGCATCCCGGCAGGCCTCGACGACCTCCTCGAACTGCGTGAGCGGCTGGATGAACGGGTCGTTCGAGCCCTCGATGAACAACTGGGGCACGGCGATCGCCGGCAGATGCTCGGCGCGCAGCTTCTCGGGGGCGCCCGGCGGGTGCAACGGATAGCCGAGATAGACGAGAGCGTCGACGTCGAGTCCCTCGGCCACGGCCATCGAGGCCATCCGGCCGCCGTACGACTTGCCGGCCGCGATGATCCGCGCGGTCGGGTCGAGCTCCCGCTCCGCGGCGACGGCGGCGCGCCACGTCGCGATCGCGTGCGCGGCGGGGCCCGGCATCCGTCGCCCCTGCTCCACGTAGGGGAAGTTGAACCTCGCGGTCGAGAGCCCGGCCTCCATCAACGCCGCGGCGAGCCCGGTGAGGAACGGGTGGTCCATTCCGGCACCCGCACCGTGGGCGATCAGGATCGTCGTACGCCCCTCGCCCGGGGTGCGCTCGACCGAGACCTGCGTGCCACCTGCGGGCAGGGCGACCTCGAACGACGAGCGTCCGGATGCGAGCATCAGGCGGGCTCGGGCGTACCTGCAGCGGGAGCGCCGCCCTCGGAGGGCTTCGCGGGCTTGCCCTGCTCCGTTTCGCCGGGCTCGGTGCCCTCGGGCGCGGTCGGCGCGTCTGCTCCGGGAGCGACCGGTGCGGCGGGCCGCGGCGGGATCACCGGTTCGCCGGAGGGCACGGGCGCCTGTCCCTGGCTCCCCGGCGTGATCCGCTCGCCGTAGCGCGGGGGCTCGTCGAGATCGACCGGCGGGCGCACGGGCGCCTGGCGGGCGGTCCCCAGCGCCTGACGAGCCTTCGCCAGCGACGCCGGCAGCACCGTGACCTCGTAGTGGTCGGCCGCCAGCTGCGTCACACTCGCGAAGTCGCGACGTCGGCGGACGATCGCGAAGGTCACGAGGCTGAGGATCATGCCGATCGCCACGCCGATGAGCACGAAGCCCAGGAACAGCTGGATCGGGACCTCGGGATTGCCGATCACGAGGATCGCCGAAAGGAAGAGGCCGATGAGCACGCCGTTCACCGCACCGGAACGCGCGGCCGTCGCGTAGCCGAGGCGACCGGTGATGCGCTCGACCGTGCGGACGCCCTGGCCCACGATCGCGATGTCACGGGCGGGGATCTCGGCGGCGATCAGCGTGGACACGGTCTTCTGCGCGGTGGCGTAGTCACGGGTGGACGCCACCATCTCGCCGGTGTCGGTGCTGTTCACGGGACGGTTGAGCATGCTCATCCGCCCATTGTCCCACGCCTCGATGCGCGCGTCCTCGGAGCGTCGATCCGGGGGACGCCCCGGGGCCGCGCGGACTACGCTGGGTGGGTGAGCACACAACGGGTATTCGCCGCGCGCCTGGCCGGTTGCGCCGTCTTCGACCCCGTGGGCGACCGGCTCGGCAAGGTCCGGGACGTCGTCATCGTGTACCGAAGTACCGCGGCCCCCCGCGTGATCGGCCTCGTCGTCGAGATCCCGGGCCGTCGCCACGTCTTCCTGTCGATCGGTCGGGTCACCTCGATCCGCTCCGGTCAGGTCATCAGCACCGGGCTCATCAACGTGCGCCGCTTCTCGCCGCGCGCCGGCGAGGTGCGCGTCCTCGCCGAGATGCTGGGGCGCCGTGTCAGCTTCGCCGACGGCAGCGGCACGGCTGTGATCGAAGACGTCGCCATCGAGCCGAATCGACTCGGCGAGTGGGCCGTCAGCCAGCTGTTCCTCCGGAAGCCGAAGACCAGCGCCTCGCCGTTCGCGAAGGGCTCGACGACCTTCGCCGCCTGGAGCGAGGTCACCGAGGAGCGCGCGCCCGGGGAGTCGCAGTCCGCCGAACAGCTCGTGGCGTCGTACTCCGAGCTGCACGCGGCCGACCTCGCCAACACGCTCCTCGATCTGCCGCAGCAGCGCATGATCGAGGTCGCCGAGGAGCTGTCCGACGACCGCCTCGCCGACGCCATGGAGGAGATGCCCGAGGACGAGCAGGTGCACATCCTCGACCGCCTCGGCGACGAGCGCGCCGCCGACATCCTCGACCAGATGGAACCGGACGACGCGGCCGACCTGCTCGCCCAGCTCCCCCCGAACCGCCTGGAGCACCTCCTCGAACTCATGGAGCCGGAGGAGGCCGAAGACGTGCGCATGCTGCTGCGCTACGGCCCCGACACCGCCGGCGGGCTCATGACGCCCGAGCCGATCGTGCTCTCGGCCGACGCGACGGTCGCCGAGGCGCTCGCGCTGATCCGTCGCCACGAGCTGCACCCCGCCCTCGCGGCCGCGGTCTTCGTCACCCTCCCCCCGTTCGAGACGCCGACGGGCCGCCTCCTCGGCGTCGTGCACTTCCAACGGATGCTGCGCTACCCGCCGCACGAGCGCCTCGGCGCGATCGTCGACGACAGTCTCGAACCGGTGTCCGCCACGGCCTCCGCGGCCGAGGTCGCCCGTCTGCTGGCCAGCTACGACCTCGTCTCGCTCCCCGTCGTCGATGCCGCGCACCGGCTCGTCGGTGCGATCAGCGTCGACGATGTGCTCGACTACCTGCTGCCCGACGACTGGCGCACGCACGATGTCGATGAGGTGTCGGACGACACGACCACGGAGGTGCGCTGATGGCCCGCTCCCCCCGCCTCGACGCCCCGCTCGGGCGCGGCACGACCCGTCAGCGTCCGACCTCGCGCGACCGCTTCGGACGGTTCACCGAGTGGGTGGCCCGCGCGATGGGCACACCGGCGTTCCTGCTGATCCTCAGCCTGTTCTGCATCCTGTGGATCGTGTGGAACACGATGTCGCCCACGAGCCTGCGGTTCGACGACGCCGCCCTCGGATTCACCGCTCTGACCCTCGTGCTCTCGTTGCAGGCCTCCTACGCCGCGCCGCTGATCCTACTCGCGCAGAACCGGCAGGACGACCGTGACCGGGTGCAGATCGAGCAGGACCGTCAGCGCGCCGAGCGGAACCTCGCCGACACCGAGTACCTCGCCCGCGAGATCGTCGCGCTGCGCATGGCGCTCGAGGAGCGCAACTCGCACGTCGTCACGCGCGACGTGCTGCGACAGGAGCTCAAGGCACTGCTCGCCGACCTCGGCGACCACGACGCGGACCCCGAGGCCCCCGCGGCCTCCCCCGCGCCGACCACGGGGCCGGTGGCGACGAGGCCTCCGCGTCGCCCGCGCGCATGACGTCCGCCGATGACGTCCGACGCGCGGTCGCCGCGGTATCCGATCCGGAACTCCGACGTCCGATCGGCGACCTCGACATGGTGCGCGACATCGTCGTGGAGGGCGGCAGCGCCACCGTCGGGATCGTCCTGACGATCGTCGGGTGCCCGGCCGCGACGAAGATCGAGTCCGATGTGCGCCGTGCCGCGGCATCCGTTCCCGGCATCGACGCCGTCGAGGTCGAGGTCGGGGTGATGACGCCCGAGGAGCGCAAGCGCCTGACCGAGAAGCTGCGCGACGGCAGAGCACCCCGCCAGATGCCCTTCGGCCCGGACTCCCTGACACGCGTGATCCTCGTCTCCAGCGGCAAGGGCGGCGTCGGCAAGTCGACCGTCACCGCGAATCTCGCCGTCGCCCTCGCCGACCTCGGCCTCGCGGTCGGCCTCGTCGACGCGGATGTGCACGGCTTCTCCATCCCCGGGTTGCTGGGCATCCCCGCGGGCACGCAGCCGACGCGCATCGACGACCTCATGCTGCCGCCGGTCGCGCACGGGGTGAAGACCATATCGATCGGGATGTTCCTGCGCGAAGGCGAGGGCGTGGTCGCCTGGCGAGGCCCGATGCTGCACCGCACCGTGTCGCAGTTCCTCACCGACGTGCACTTCGGCGACCTCGACATCCTGCTGATCGACATGCCGCCGGGCACCGGCGACATCGCCATCTCGATCGGACAGCTGCTGCCGCACGCCGAGGTGCTCGTGGTGACGACCCCGCAGGCGGCCGCCGCCGAGGTCGCCATTCGCAGCGGGCTCGTCGCTCGTCAGACCGGTCAGCGCGTGATTGGGGTGGTCGAAAACATGGCGGGTCTCACCCTCCCCGACGGGACCGTGGTCGATCTGTTCGGTGCGGGCGGTGGAGCCGCGGTCGCGGAGGCGCTGTCGTCCGACGGAGCCGGCGTCCCTCTGCTGGCCTCGATCCCCCTGAGCCCCGCCTTGCGCGCCGGCGGGGATGCAGGTGCTCCGGTCGTGCTGGATGCCGAGACGGATGCCGCGGCCACGGCCATCCGCACCCTCGCACGTTCCCTGGCCGGGCGCGGGCGCGGACTCGCCGGTCGCCCGCTGCCGATGTCGCTCGGCTGAGGTCGCGACCGCCGTCGATCGCCGATGCGATCAGGTGGCTTCGAGATCGAAGGGCGGCAGCTCGCCGGGAGTGAACCTCTGCGGCGGGGTGCGCGGCTCGGGCTCCGCAATGGCGGCGGCCGCCGCCATCGGATGCGTCGGAGGGGTCGGCTCCTCGAGGAGGGCGTCCCGGATGATGCGACGGGGGTCGTACTGGCGGGGGTCGAGCTTGCGCCAGTCGACGTCGTCGAGCTCGGGGCCCATCTCGTCGCGCACGCGGGTGCGCGTGTCGCGGAGGTACTCCCCGGCGCGGCGCACGACCTTGGCGAAGCCCTCGGCCATGCGCGGAAGGCGTTCGGGGCCCACGATGAGCACCGCGATGAGACCGATCAGCAGAAGCTTCTCGAAGGTCAACCCGAACTGCATCTGTCCAGGCTACCGCCGCGCCTGCGCTCCGCGTGCGCACCGAGCCAATACGCTGGGAGGAGTCACAGCGTGGACGGGAGGATCAGGTCATGAGCGAACACGACGCGAACGCACGTTTCATCCGAGAGTCCCTCACGGAACCGGATGCGATCGCGCGCGCTCGGGCGCACGGCGTCGAGCTCGGAGCGGCGCCGATCAGCATCGCCGTCGGCTCGCAGATCGCCGTGCTCGCCGCCGCGACCGCCGCCCGTTCGATCGTCGAGATCGGCACCGGCGCCGGAGTCTCCGGACTCTGGCTGCTGCGCGGCGCGCCGCAGGCCGTGCTCACCTCGATCGACAACGAGCCCGAGCACCTCGCCGCGGCCCGCCAGTCGTTCTCCGACGCGAAGGTCCCGGCCACCCGCGCCCGCTTCATCACGGGCCGCGCCGCCGATGTGCTCCCCCGCATGAACGAGGACGCCTACGACATCGTGCTCGTCGACGCCGATCCCGAGAACGTCATCGACTACGTCGAGCACGGACTGCGCCTCGTCCGCCGCGGCGGTATCGTGCTCGTCCCCCGCGTTCTCGCGGGAGGCCGCGTGGCCGACCCCGTGCAGCGCGATGAGATCACGGCGGGCTACCGCTCCCTGATCCAGGAGACCCAGGAGTCGTCGGCCGTGCTCGCGACCGTGTCTCCCGCGGGCGAGGGCCTGCTGCAGTTGATCAGCGTCGCCGAGCGCGACTGACGCTCCCCACGACAGACGAAGGAGGCGGCGGATCCGATGATCCGCCGCCTCCTTCGGTTGATCCGTGAGACGGATCGGGGTGACTCAGGCCGGCGCCACGACGGCTGCCAGCACGTCGTGAAGCTCCTTGGCCTCGGCGTCGTTCACGGAGACGACCAGACGGCCTCCTCCTTCGAGCGGAACGCGCACGATGATGAGTCGTCCTTCTTTCACGGCCTCCATGGGGCCGTCCCCGGTCCTCGGCTTCATCGCTGCCATCGCGGCTTCCTTTCCTCGGTGGTATGGGAAGAGTTTATCGGTGTCGTCGCGACCTGAGCGTCACCTGTGAAGAAATGCATCGATTCTTCATGTTCACGGCACCTGCCAGAAGGTGTTCCCGAGCGCGTAGACGAAGTAGATCCACACGCCCTGACCCACGAGGCACAGCGCCAGAACGCTCAGCCGCCAGAGCCGCGAGCGCGGCACCGCCACCGCTCCCCAGAGCGGACTGATCGGCAGGAGCAGCCGGAAGGTGCTCGACTGCGGGAAGAACACCGCCAGCAGGTACAGCAGGTAGCTCGCGCTCCAGAGCCGGAGGTCGAGACCGAGCGCTCGAACCTGCGGCGAGCGCAGGAGCGCGAGTCCGGTGGCGACGACGATGACCACGAGTCCGATCGGGCCGCACCACGCGGGGATCCCCCACTGCGCGAACCAGAACTGCGACGCCTGGATCCAGCCCTCGAAGGGTACGAACCCGGCCACTCCCCCGCTGATCCAGTGCTGACGCCACGCCAGCTCGGTGGCGAGGTACGCGCCCATGTCGCCGGTGACGAGACCGGCGATCACCTGCCACGAGAAACCGGCGACGGTCGCCAGCGCCGCCGTCGCGACGATGTGCACGATCTCGACGGCGGTCAGCGGTTCGCGGCGACGGTTCATCCAGCGGGCGATGCCGTGGAGGCCGAGCAGCAGCGCGAACGCCAGGATGCCCGGGCGGGTGAACGCCATGATCGGGAGCAGGAGGTACAGCCAGGCGTACCGGCGGCGGATCACCGCGTCCAGTGCCAGGAAGAGCAGGAGCAGGAACAGCGTTTCGGCGTATCCCACCTGGAACATCGCCGCGAGCGGCCCCGCGGCGAAGAACACCACCGCCCACAGCGCCGCGGAGGATCCGATCCGGTCACGCAGCAGCCGATGCAGAGCGAGGCAGGCGAGATAGCCGGCCACGAACGAGAGCAGGAACGCCCCCACTCCCCAGGATCCGAAAAGGAACCCGATCGCCTTCGCCGCGTAGGCGAAGACGGGCATGAACGCCCACTGGTTCTCGACGACGGTGCCCGCGTCGGTCAGCTCGAGCGTCGAGGGGTATCCGCTCTCCGCGACCAGCCAGTACCACTGCGCATCCCAGCCGAGCACGAAGTCGGCCAGTCCGGCATCCGCTCCGAAGCGCGACAGCGACGTCGAGGCGGATGCCGCGAAGAGGAGGAAGCCCGTCGTGACGAGCCGGGCGATCAGGTAGATGACGGCGATGCGCAGCGGCAGCGGCATCTGCGCCCACCGACGCGCGGCGCTCAGTGCGAGCTGAGCCACGCCCGCAGTCCCCGCTCGACGGCATCGATCTGCGCGACGGGAACGCGCTCCTCGTCGTGGTGGGCGAGGTGGGGATCGCCGGGCCCGTAGTTCACCGCCGGGATGCCGAGCGCAGAGAAACGGGCGACATCGGTCCAGCCGTACTTGGGGCGCGGTTCCGCGCCGACGGCGGCCACGAACTGCTGGGCGATCGGTGCGTCGAGGCCGGGACGTGCACCCTCCGCCGAGTCCGTGACCTCGAGGTCGAAGCCCGCGAGCACACTGCGCAGGTGAGCCTCGGCATCCGCCGCCGACTTGCTCGGAGCGAACCGGTAGTTGATCTCGACCTCGCAGGCATCGGGGATGACGTTGCCCGCGACACCGCCGCTGATGCGCACGGCGCTGAGGCTCTCGCGGTACAGAAGACCCTCGACCAGCACCTCGCGCGCCCGGTACTCGCCCAGGCGGGCGAGGATGGGGGCCGCGCGGTGGATGGCGTTCTCGCCGATCCAGGCGCGTGCGCTGTGCGCGCGGACACCGCTCGTGCGCACGATCGCGCGCATGGTGCCGTTGCATCCGCCCTCGACCTCACCGTCGGACGGCTCTCCGAGGATCGCGAAGTCGGCGACGAAGAGATCGGGACGCACGGCGGCGAGCAGACCGAGCCCGTTCTTCGACGCCTCGACCTCCTCGTTGTCGTACCACATCCACGTGATGTCGACGACGGGATCGGTCAGCTCGGCGGCGAGCTTCAGCTGCACCGCCGTGCCCGCCTTCATGTCGACCGTGCCGCGGCCCCAGAGGTACGCCTCGCCGTCGACGTCGATCAGGCGCGTGGGCAGGTTGTCGTTGATGGGGACGGTGTCGATGTGACCGGCGATGGCCACCCGCTGGGCGCGACCGAGGTCGGTACGGGCGACGATCGTGTTGCCGTGCCGGATCACCTCGAGGTGGTCGAGCGGCGCGAGCGCCTGTTCGATCTCGTCGGCCAGGGTCTTCTCGTCTCCGGAGACGCTCGCGATGTCGCAGATCGCGCGCGTGAGGTCGAGAGAGGATGCGGTCAGATCGAGCACCATGCCCCCAGCCTATGACCTCGGCGCGCGGTCATCGGACGCCGGTCACATGGGCCGGGCGTGATCGCGGGAGCCGGTACCGTGGAGGCATGACTGATGCGCGCACCGTGTGGGGAATCGGACTCTCGACCATCGCCGGCGACGGCACGGTTCTCGACGCCTGGTACGCCACCCTCGGCACCGGCGCCCTGCCCTCGGATGCCGCGGCAGATCTCGACGGACTCACCGGTCCCGACGCACGGCGCAATGTCACCGTCGAGGCGGTGCGGCTCGAGATCGACCTCGATGCCGCTCCGGCCTCGACCGCCGACGCCTACCTGCGTCTGCACGCGCTCTCGCACCTGCTCGTGCGCCCGAACGAGCTGAACCTCGACGGGATCTTCGGTCACCTCCCGAACGTCGCCTGGACGAACGCGGGCCCCGTGCTCCCCGCCGATGCCGCCCGCCTGCGTCCGCAGCTCCAGCGCGCGGGAATCCAGGTGCAGGGGCTCGACAAGTTCCCCCGCCTGACCGACTACCTGCAGCCGCAGGGCGTGCGCATCGCCGATGCCTCGCGCGTGCGCCTCGGCGCCCACCTCGCGCCGGGGACCACCGTGATGCACGAGGGATTCGTCAACTTCAACGCGGGCACCCTCGGGGCCTCGATGGTCGAGGGCCGCATCTCGCAGGGCGTCGTCGTGGGCGACGGCAGCGACATCGGCGGCGGCGCATCGATCATGGGAACCCTCTCGGGCGGGGGCTCGCACCGTGTCTCGATCGGGTCGCGCACGCTCCTGGGCGCGAACGCCGGTATCGGCATCTCGCTGGGCGACGACTGCGTGGTCGAGGCGGGCCTCTACGTCACCGCCGGCACCAAGATCGTGCTCGTCGACGGCCCCGTGACGGCCGAGGGCACCCGCACCAGCGTGAAGGGCGCCGAGCTGTCGGGGCAGAACGGACTGCTGTTCCGCCGCAACTCGATCAGCGGCGCGGTCGAGGCCGTGCGTCGCGCGGGCGTCGGCGTCACGCTCAACGAGGCGCTGCACGCCTGACGCGCGGTCATCCGCACCTGCGGCCGCCTCGGAGCGGGCGCTGATAGACTGTGGCTGTTGCCCGAGCACGAGCTCGCCAACGTCGTCGTCGTCACGGGGTCTCTGAGGACCGAAGCGAGTCACCCGGCTCCCATCACCAGCGCTCTGCTGGCCTTTCGCACGGCGAACCGATGCGCACGCCCCCTGCGAGCGCCGTCGCCCACCTCAGCCCACTATCGTGCGTGTCTTCTCGCGTACGGACGGAGTCATCCATGCCTACTTTCCTCGAACTCGGCGTTCCCGCCGAACTCGCCGCCGTTCTCGCCGATTCCGGCAAGACCGAAGCCTTCGCGATCCAGCGCGACACCCTCCCCGACTCGCTCGCCGGCCGCGACCTGCTCGGTCGCGGTCGCACCGGCAGTGGCAAGACCATCGCCTTCGCGCTCCCCCTCGTCGCCCGCCTCGCCGCGTCCGGCAAGCAGCGCCGCGCGGGCCTCCCCCGCGGCCTGGTGCTCGCCCCGACCCGTGAGCTCGCGACGCAGATCGCCGCGACGATCTCCCCCCTCGCCGAAGCCGCCGGTCTGCGCGTGACCACCGTCTTCGGCGGCGTCAGCCAGCGCCCACAGGAGCAGGCGCTCCGCGGCGGCGTCGACATCGTCGTCGCGTGCCCCGGCCGCCTCGAAGACCTCATGAAGCAGCAGATCGTTCGGCTCAGCGCGGTCGAGGTCGCCGTACTCGACGAGGCCGACCACATGGCCGACCTCGGCTTCCTGCCCGGCGTCACGCGTATCCTCACCGCGACGCCGGCCGGCGGACAGCGTCTCCTCTTCAGCGCGACGCTCGACCGCGGCATCGATTCGCTCGCCCGCCGCTTCCTCTCGAACCCCGTCAGCCACGAGGTCGACGAGGAGAGCGTCCCCGTGGGCGAGATGACGCACCGCGTGCTCGTCGTCGATTCCACCGAGAACAAGACGACCCTCGTGCGCGACCTCGCGTCCGGCACCGGTCGCCGCATCCTGTTCACCCGCACCAAGCACCAGGCGAAGAAGCTCGCCAAGCAGCTCACCGCTGCGGGCATCCCCGCCGTCGACCTGCACGGCAACCTCTCGCAGAACGCCCGTGAGCGCAACCTCGGCGCGTTCTCGTCGGACCCCGCCGACGGCGGCGTGCGCGTGCTGGTCGCGACCGACGTCGCAGCCCGCGGAGTGCACGTCGACAACGTCGACCTGGTCGTGCACGTCGACCCGCCCATGGAGCACAAGGCGTACCTGCACCGCTCGGGCCGCACCGCCCGCGCCGGTGCCGCCGGTACCGTCGTCACGGTCGTGCTCCCCGAGCAGCGCCGCGACGTCAAGGACCTGCTGCGCAAGGCCGCGATCGTCGCCCCGCTCGAAGACGTCACCGCCGGCGCCGTGACCGAGCTCGTCCCGGAGCGCGCACCGCACGTGCGTCCCGCCCCTGTGCAGGCTCCGCAGCGTCAGGCTCCGAAGCAGCGTCCCGCCGGTGGCGAGCGCAGCGGCGCGGCGAACCCGCCCGCACGCCGTCGTCGCCCCCGCTCCGGTGGCGGTCAGGGCCAGAGCCAGGGCGGCGGTTTCGCGCGCCAGGGCGGCCAGAGTCGTCAGGGTGGACAGTCCCGCCAGGGCGGCCGCGGTTCGCAGGGACGCTGACCCGCAGCATCCGCACGTCTACGACCCCGGGGTCCCGTTCCGCACGGAACGGATGACCTCGGGGTTCGTGCATCCGGCGACGAACCCTGCGAGGCGCCGCCGGATCTCGAAACCGAGGATCACTGCGCCGACGCGTTCAGCCACCGGCGCGAGCCAGGCCGGGCGGCACGAGAAGTTGTACTTCCACGTTGCGATCGTGCCCGACCCATCGGGTGCGGCGACGAAACGCCAGCCACCGCCCAGCTTCTCGAAGAACCAGGGGCCGGTCTCCATGACCATTCCCACGTTCGTCGGCGGAGCGTACGACACGTAGCGGCTCACCATCGACAGACCGAACCGCTGGCGCGTTAAGGTACGCACGCCCTTCGCGGCGCTCTTCGCACCGTCGAGGAAATGCTGCTCACTGATGAACCCGTCCCAGCGCCGGCGAACCGCGCCGGTCGTCTGCGACACCGCGAACGCCGTCGCCGGATCGACCGGAACGAAAGCCTCGGCGCTGACGACGGGCATCGGCGTCGTGTCAGCGGTTCGGGTACGAACGCTCCGGAGACCCGGTGTACAGCTGCTGCGGGCGACCGATCTTGGTCTGCGGGTCGAGCTGCAGCTCGCGCCACTGCGCGAGCCAGCCGGGCAGACGGCCGATGGCGAACAGCACCGTGAACATGCGCGTGGGGAACCCCATCGCCTTGTAGATCACGCCGGTGTAGAAATCGACGTTCGGATACAGACGACGCTCGCGGAAGTAGTCGTCGGCGAGAGCGATCTCCTCGAGCTCCTTCGCGAGGTCGAGCAGCGGGTCGGTGACGCCGAGGGAGGCGAGGACCTCGTCGGCGGCGTCCTTGACGAGCTTGGCGCGCGGGTCGTAGTTCTTGTAGACCCGGTGCCCGAAGCCCATCAGCTTCACGCCCTCTTCCTTGTTCTTCACCCGCTCGACGAAGCGCGAGACGCTCTGACCCGAGTCGCGGATCTGGCCGAGCATCGTGAGAACGGCCTCGTTGGCCCCGCCGTGCAGCGGCCCCGAAAGGGCCTGGATGCCGGCGGACACCGACGCGAACTGGTTCGCCCCGGTCGATCCGACCAGTCGCACGGTCGAGGTCGACGCGTTCTGCTCGTGGTCCTCGTGCAGGATCAGCAGGAGCTCGAGCGCCTTCGACATGACCGGGTTGATCTCGTAGGGCTCGGAGTTGACGCCGAAGTTGAGCTTGAGGAAGTTCTCGACGAAGCCGAGCGAGTTATCGGGGTAGAGGAAGGCCTGACCGACGCTCTTCTTGTGCGCGTAGGCCGCGATCACCGGGAGCTTCGCGAGCATGCGGATCGTGTTGATCTCGACGTGCTCGGGGTTGTGCGGGTCGGTCTGGCCCTCGTAGTAGGTCGAGAGCGCGGCGACGGCCGAGGACAGCACCGACATCGGGTGCGCCGTGTGCGGCAGTGCCGAGAAGAAGTGCTTGAGGTCTTCGTGCAGCAGCGTGTGGCGACGGATCTTCTCGTCGAACTCGGCCAGCTCGGACTCCGAGGGGAGCTCGCCGTAGATGAGCAGCCAGGCGACCTCGAGGTAGCTGGTGCGACCGGCGAGCTGCTCGATCGGGTACCCGCGGTAGCGCAGGATGCCCTTTTCGCCGTCGATGAAGGTGATGTCGGACTTCGTCGACGCCGTGTTGACGAACCCGTAGTCGAGCCCGGTGTAGCCGGTCTGGCGGGTCAGCGTCGAGAAGTCGATGCTGTTGTGGCCCGCCGTGCCCTGCAGCACGGGGAACTCGGCGGTCGTGTCACCGATCGTCAGCTTCGCCGTGGCCTGCTGGTCTGCCGCTGCACTCACGCGGACCTCCTTGGGGTTTCTGCCCGTAGTCTGTCTCGTCTCGCCCCGAGCAGATCGGTCATCCTTGGAACCTGATCTCATCGGAGCGGGCGATCGCACGGCGCACAGCGCCAGGTCGGGTCACGACCGAATCGCCTTTACAGCCTAGTAGGCCCGCACGCCTACTGTCGCATCCGCCAAACGGATCGGCGCTGGGAGGGGGAAACCTACAGATTCTCTACGAAGCGGCGGCGTGCAGGCGTCGAGCCGCCTCCGCGACGCGATCCGTCGGCGCCGTCAGCGCGAGACGCACGTGCGAGGCGGCGGCTGCTCCGTAGAACGGACCCGGACCCGCCAGGATGCCGAGATCGGCGAGGCGAGCCATCGACTCCCATGCGTCACGCCCCTCGGTCACCCACAGGTAGAGACCGGCTTCCGAGCCGTCGAGACGGAAGCCGGCGGCCTCCACGGCGGGACGCAGCAGCTCCCGCCGTTCGCGGTAGAGCTCCTTCTGGGCGGCGACGTGCTCGTCGTCGCCGAGCGCCACCGCCATGGCGTGCTGCACGGGTTCGGGCGGCATGAGGCCCAGGTGCTTGCGGGCGGTGAGCAGGTCGGCGACGATGCGCGCGCAGCCGGCGACGAAGGCGGCGCGGTAGCCCGCGAGGTTCGACTGCTTGCTCAGCGAGTAGACGCTGAGCAGGTTGGCCCGCGACCCCCCGGTCACCCGCGGATCGAGGATCGACGGGATCGCCTCGGTCGCCCAGGCACCGTCCCAGCCGAGCTCCGCGTAGCACTCGTCGCTCGCGATGACGGCATCCAGCTCGCGCGCACGGCGCACCGCGGCGGCGAGCTCCGAGACCGTCCAGGTGCGACCGTCGGGATTGCCCGGAGTGTTGATCCAGATCAGCTTGGTGCCCTCGGGCCAGTCCGCCGGGTCATCGGCGGGAAGCGGCGTCGCTCCGACCACGCGTGCTCCGACGTCGTAGGTCGGGTAGGCGATCTCGGGGTGCACGACGATGTCGCCCTCTCCCAGCCCGAGGAGGGTCGGGAGGAGCGCCACGAGCTCCTTCGAGCCGATCGTAGGCAGCACGTTCGCGACGGTGAGGTCATCGACCCCGCGGCGACGCGCGTACCAGGAGACGATCGCCTCGCGCAGTGCCGGTGTACCGACGGTCTGCGGATAGGCGTGCGCGTCCGTCGCCTCGGCGAGAGCGCGCCGGATGATCTCGGGCGTGGGATCGACGGGCGACCCGACGGAGAGGTCGACGAGTCCGCCGGCGTGCGCGGACGCCCGCTCGCGGAAGGGGACGACGGCGTCCCAGGGGTAGTCGGCGAGGTCGCGGACGCTCACGGGCGCCGGCCTACTCGCCCTGGGGCGGCAGGGCCGCGATGATCGGGTGGTCGTGCGCGATGACGCCGACCTTGGCCGCGCCTCCGGGCGAGCCGACCTCGTCGAAGAACTCGACGTTCGCCTTGTAGTAGTCCTGCCACTCGTCGGGCAGGTCGTCTTCGTAGTAGATCGCCTCGACGGGGCACACCGGCTCGCAGGCGCCGCAGTCGACGCACTCGTCCGGGTGGATGTAGAGGGAGCGCTCGCCTTCGTAGATGCAGTCGACGGGGCATTCGTCGATGCAGGCTCGGTCCTTCACATCGACACACGGGAGGGCGATCACATACGTCACCGCTCCAGTCTACTTCTCCGCCTCCGTGGCGACGGGCACCGACCGGAACGACGGCCACGCGATGACGACGAGAACGATCGCGGCGATCAGGTACGTCCAGATCTGTCCCGCGAGCGTGTTCTCGACGACGACGGATCCGCCGGGGCCCCGGCCGGAGATCAGGAGCAGCATGCCCACCATCCCGAGGCCGGCCGCGACGGCGGCGCCGCGGTCGTGGGTAAGCACGCGGATGGCGACGAGGATCGCGGCGCACGCGATCGCTCCGACGATCATGCCGGTCGGGATCGGACCCCAGGTCTGGCTGTGCGCGATCGTGCCGGCGACACCGTAGACGCCACCGACCAGGGCCGAGGCCACCCACGACAGAACTCTCGACAACCGACTCACGCCCACCCTCCGATCCTACGCGCGGTCAGGCCGCGAGTCCGAACAGACGCAGGAGGGCAGCGGTGAGCGCCGCCGCGAACACCACGACGAGGAAGGACTGCCGCAGCCACAGCAGACCCGCCGCGACGAGCAGAGCGGGCACGCGCGCATCGACGACGATCGCCTGACCGTCGCCCAGCGTCTGCACCGCGACGAGCGCCGCGAGCAGGGCGACGGTCAGCAGGTCGGAGATGCGCGCGGGTCGGGGCGCCTCGAGCACCTTCGGCGGCACGAGGTATCCGACGGCCTTCAGCGACAGGCAGACGAGAGCCGCCAGCAGGATCGCACTCCACAGGGTCATGATTCCCCCTTCTCATCGGCATCCGCTGCGCGGCCATCGGATGCCGGGCGCCCCAGCCAGTTGAACCACCCGACGATCACGGCCACGAGGGCCGCGACGAGCACCGGCAGACCGGGGAGGAGGAAGGGCGTGAGCGCCGCGGCGACGACGGCGGCGGCGATCCCGACCGCGATCGCCTGGCGTTGCTGCAGGCGCGGCCACAGCAGCGCCAGGAAGGCGGCCGCCGCCGCGGCATCCAGCCCCCAGTCCCTCGGATCGCCGAGCACGTTGCCGACGAGGGCGCCGATGAGGGTGGTGATGTTCCAGCCGACGAAGATCCCGATGCCGGTCACCCAGAATCCGACCCGGCGCAGGCGCGGATCGCGCTGGGCGATCGCCACCGCCGTCGATTCGTCGATCGTGAAGTGGGCGGCCAGCGCACGGGTCGCGGGCCCTCCTCCGATGACCGGCGACATGCGCATGCCGTAGGCGACGTTGCGCACGCCGAGGAGGACGGCTGAGGCGATCGCCGAGGGGAGCGCCGCGACACCGCCGGCCGCGAAGACCCCGACGAAGGCGAACTGCGATCCTCCCGTGAACATGAGCAGGCTCAGCACGCAGGTCTGCCAGACGTCGAGCCCGGCCGCGACGGCGAGGGCACCGAACGAGATGCCGTACGCGCTCGTCGCCAGCACGACGCCGAGGGCCTCGCGCCAGACCTCGCGCTCGGCGGTCACGGGGCGATCCCCTCGCGCACCGTTCGCTGCAATGAACACATGACCATCATTCTGAACATTCAAGGACGACTAGTCAAGCGAACGATCGTTTGACATGATGAACGCATGGAGGATCTCCGCACCCGCATCGCCCGCACGCTGCGCCGGGAGCGTGAAGCCGCAGCCCTCTCGGTCTCGGAACTCGCTCGGCGCGCCGGCGTCTCGAAGGCCACCGTGTCGCAGCTCGAGAGCGGAGCCGGGAACCCGAGCGTCGAAACCCTCTGGGCGCTCGGCGTCGCACTCGACGTGCCGTTCGCCGTCTTCGTCGACCCGCCCCAGAGCGGGCCCACGCTCATCCGCCGGGAGGATCTCAGTGGCGTCCCGTCCTCGGCCGCCGCGTACAGCGCCACCCTACTGGCCGCTTCCCCGCCCGGCGCACGGCGCGACCTGTACCTGATCTCCGCCGAACCGGGCGAGGCCCGACGCTCCGATCCGCACCACCCCGGGACCATCGAGCACGTGGTGCTGATCTCGGGGCAGGCGAAGGTCGGCC
The DNA here is from genome assembly GCF_037149655.1 of Microbacterium sp. USHLN272. Taxonomy (NCBI): domain Bacteria; kingdom Bacillati; phylum Actinomycetota; class Actinomycetes; order Micrococcales; family Microbacteriaceae; genus Microbacterium; species Microbacterium sp. USHLN272. Next base: position 1,012,175 of record NZ_JBBCRA010000001.1, read on the forward strand.
CCGCCGAGGCCGCCGCACTGCTGAACCCGGGCGACTACCTCACCTACCCGGGCGACGCCCCGCACGTGTTCGAGGCCACGGCCCCGAGCACGAGCGCCGTGCTGATCTCCGAGCTGCGCTGAGGATCAGTCCGACGCCGCCACGGGCGATGGATCCGGGATCTCCTCCGGCTTGTATCGCGGCAGTCGGGAGGCCGGGAGGATCGCCAGGGCGCTGATCCCGGCGAGCACGAGCAGACCCAGCCGCAGCGTCGACAGACGGGACTCCTCGTTGACGGCCACGGCGGCGTCGACCTGGGCGGGCGTCGCGTCGGTGCGCTCGAGCACCACGCGCAGGTCGTCGTTGCTCACGAAGTTCACGCTGTCGAGATCGACCTGCGCGACGAGCGCCGGCGGCAGCTCCGGATGCTCCACGACCGCGCGCCCGACGCTCAGCCCCAGCAGAGAGACGAGCAGCGCACCCGCGACCGCCGTCCCCACCGCCGACGCGAGGTTCTGGGTCGTGCCCCGCAGCGATCCCACGTCACCCGCGAGCGACGACGGCGCCGAGGTGACGAGCACGTTGAAGACGAGGGTCACGAGCGCCCCCTGCCCGATCCCGAACACCACCAGACCGAGGATCGTCGGCAGCGTCTCCCAGTTGTTGTTCACGACGAACGAGAGCCAAACGAGGGCGCCGGTCGTGAGCAGGAATCCGAAGACGCCGATCACACGCGGCGGGTAGCGCTTGTAGAACCGCACGACGAGGGTCGCGGTGATGAACACGGTGAGGTTGAACGGCATCATCGCGATCGAGGTGTCGAAGGGAGTCCTCCCCTGAACGATCTGGATGTAGAGCGGGATCGTGAAGTTCACGCACGCCTCGAGTGCGACCACGATGAACATGGCGTACACCGCCGCGCGCTCCTTCGAGGAACGCAGGATACTGAGGTCGATCAGCGGCACACGTCCCTCGGCGATCCGCCGACGCGTCCACAGGAAGAACCCCTGCCCCAGCACGACGCCGGCCACGATGAAGAGCGGTGCCGGGGAGAGCCCCAGGATGTCGAACGGGGCCGCCTCCGTCGCCTCGATCGCTCCCCAGCCGTTGAGATTGTTGAAGCCAAGGGTGAGGAGCACGATCGCCGCGCCGATGAGGAGCGAGGCGACGAGATCGATGCGGATGCCGGGGTCGCCGCGGTCTCCGCGCAGCGTGAAGCTGAAGGCGAAGACGAGCACGGCGATGCCGAGGACGATGAAGAACATCGGACGCCACCCGACGAGAGTGCCGAGAGTGCCGCCGATGAGGAACGCGGTGACGCCGGAGATCGCCCGCGCCGAACCGATCGCGCCGATCGCCGTCGCCTGCTGGGCGCCGCGGTAGTTCTCGGCGATGAGCGCGACGATCGAGGGCACGATGATCGCCGCCGCGGCACCGGCCACCGCCTGACCCGCGATCGCCCATCCGATGCTCGGTGCGATCAGCATGAGCACCGACGATGCCGCGAACAGCGCGATCACGACGCGGAAGATCAGCACCCATCCGACGCGCTGACCGAGCTTCGCACCGGTCATCACGAGCGCCGCGACGGCCAACCCGTACATGACGATCGTGGTGCTCGCGACCGTCGGCGGCACGCCGAACTCGCTCACCATCCCACCCAGCGAGATGGGGAGCGCGGCGACGTTGAACGACATCAGCACCTGCGCCATGAACAGGCTGATCATGGGGAGCCAGGACGACTTCACGGCGACGGATGCGGTCTGCGGCGCGGACTCGGTCATCGGGACTCCTCGGGGGCGGGTGCAGCGGCGGGTGCGGACGCGAACAGGTTGAGCCCGAGGGCCCGGGAGAGGTAGCCGATCGCGCGCTGCGAGCGCACGGAGTTGCCGGCATCGTCGAGACGCGGCGAGAAGCCCGCGACGGCGCCCTTGCCGGGGGCGACCGCGACGATGCCCCCGGAGACACCGGACTTGGCCGGGAGTCCGATCTCGAACAGCCATTCACCCGAGCGCTCGTACAGGCCGCTGGCGGCGACGACGGCGAGCGTGTCACGGCACACCTCGGCCGACACCACCCGCTGCCCGGTGATGGGGTTGACGCCGCCGTCGGCCAGCGTGGCCCCCATGACCGCCAGATCGTGCGCGGTCACCGTGAGAGCGCACTGGCGGGTGTAGACGTCGACGACCTCGTCGGGGTCGCCCTCGAGGCGTCCATAGCTGGTGAGCAGGCGCCCGAGCGCTCGGTTGCGGTCGTTCGTACGCGCCTCGGAGGCGTAGACGACGCCGCCGAGTCCGAGAGCGCGACCTGCGAACGCCGACAGACCCTCACGGACGCGCTCCCACTGCTCGGCGGACGTCTCCCCCGGCATGAGCGCGGTGGTGGCGATCGCGCCGGCGTTGACCATGGGGTTCATGGGATGCCCGGCGTTCAGCTCGAGCGCCATCACCGAGTTGAAGGGAAGCCCCGTGTTGTTGACCCCGACGATCTCGCGGACGCGCTCGTGCCCGTGCTCCTGGATGGCGAGGGCGTAGACGAACATCTTCGAGATCGATTGGATCGAGAACGGATGCTGCGCGTCGCCCGCGTCGTGCACTCCCCCGCCGACCTCGATGACGGCGAGCCCGAAGAGCTCGGGGTCGACTTCGGCGAGCACGGGGATGTAGTCGGCGACGATGCCGTCGGAATCCCCGGCGAAGCGCGCGTGCGCATCACCGACCAGCCGCTCGACGTCTCGCCACCCGGGCAATGACCCGGTCGAGACCTGCTGCGGGACGTGGTCCCATCCGGCCGTGTCCACGGGCTCTCCTCGCGTTCGACGACGCCCCAGCCGTCATTCGCCACGATAGCGCTCGAACGCCCCCGGTAGAAGGTGTCTACCGGGGGCGTTCGCGGGTGCCTGCGGGCTCAGTACCAGTTCATCGCCTGCGAGTGCCCCCACGCGCTGCACGGGGTGCCGTACACGGACGAGATGTATCCCAGACCCCAGGCGATCTGGGTCGCGGCATTGGTCTGCCAGTCGCTGCCCACCGAGGCCATCTTGCTGCCGGGAAGCGCCTGCGGGATGCCGGTCGCGCCGCTCGGGTTGTAGGCCTGGTAGTTCCAGCTCGACTCCTTCTGCCACAGCGAACTCAGGCAGGAGAACTGGTCCTCTCCCCAGCCGTACTGGTCGGCCGCCATGACACGTGCGGTCGCCTTGGCCCCCTCGGGGGTGTTCGACGAGGCGAGCGCTGCAGCTGCCGCCTCGGCCTCTGCCTGCGCCTGCGCGGCGGCTGCGGCGGCCGCGTCGTCCGCCGCCTTCTTCTCCTGCGCCGTGGTGAACGCCGACTGGAGCGCCGCGGTCTGCTCGATCACCTTCTCGGTGTGCTGCTGGGCGATGACCGTGGTGAGAGTGAGCTCGATGGCCGGAACGGCCTTCCGACCGTCGAGGGTGTCGACATTGCTCTGCAACTGCGCGGTCTCGACGGCGGGGACGACTCCGCTCAGGTCGAAGCCTGCGGCGTCGATCTCGGCGGACAGCTTATCGGCGGCATCAATGGCATCGGTCGCGGCGGTCGCGGTCGCCGCGACGTCGTCCGACGCCTCGACGGTCGTGGTGGTGCCGGTGGTCGCCGAGGGCGATGCGTCATCGGTCTCGGTGGCGCCGGAGGCCGGGCCCGCGACGAGTCCGGCGGTCAGCGTGATGCCGAGCATCGCACCGACGGCGGTGCCGAGGAGCAGCAACGGCCGACGTGAGCGGACGGCGGAGTGGGCGGTGGCGGCCTCGAGGGCGCGCCGGGAAGCACGGGTGTTCTGAAGGTGAAGCAAAGAATCGACTTTCGGGTCGTCGAGCGCCCGGACCTGCGGACAGGGCGGCTCATCGGGAGCCGACTCATCGGACGCAAGTCATCGATTCTGTGTCATGTTTCTGAACGAACCCTCCGCAGAGCCTGGACGGAATATAGGTCCCACCTGGGCTTTTCATGAGAAAAGGGCCTCGCTGCCGCATTTCTGCGGAGCGAGGCCCTCTTATCGGTCCTGTTCGGACTCAGGCGTTGGCATCCTGACGCTTGAGGCGAGCGGTCTCGCGCGCACGCGTGTTGGCGTCGAGGTTCACCTTGCGGATGCGCACGGCCTCCGGCGTGACCTCGACGCATTCGTCGTCACGCGCGAACTCGAGGCTCTCCTCGAGCGTCAACTGACGCGGGGGCGTCATCGACTCGAACGAGTCGGAGCTCGCCGCACGCATGTTGGTGAGCTTCTTCTCCTTGGTGATGTTCACGTCCATGTCGTCGGCGCGCGAGTTCTCGCCGATGACCATACCCTCGTAGACCTCGGCGGTCGGCTGCACGAAGAACGACATGCGCTCCTGCAGGGCGATCATGGCGAACGGGGTGACGACACCCTGACGGTCGGCGACGATCGAGCCGTTCTGGCGAGTCGTGATGGATCCGGCCCAGGGCTCGTAGCCGTGCGAGATCGCGTTCGCGATGCCGGTGCCGCGGGTCGTGGTGAGGAACTCGCTGCGGAAGCCGATGAGGCCGCGCGACGGGACGATGAACTCCATGCGCACCCAACCGGTGCCGTGGTTGGTCATGTTCTCCATGCGACCCTTGCGGTTCGCGAGGAGCTGGGTGATCGCGCCGAGGTGCTCCTCCGGCGTGTCGATCGTGAGGTGCTCGAAGGGCTCGTAGGTCTTGCCGTCGATCTTCTTCGTGACCACCTGCGGCTTTCCGACCGTGAGCTCGAAGCCTTCGCGACGCATGTTCTCGACGAGGATCGCGAGGGCGAGCTCACCGCGGCCCTGGACCTCCCAGGCATCCGGGCGCCCGATGTCGACGACCTTGAGCGAGACGTTACCGATGAGCTCCTTGTCGAGACGGTCCTTGACCATGCGCGCCGTGAGCTTGTGGCCCTTGACCTTGCCCATCAGCGGCGAGGTGTTGGTGCCGATCGTCATCGAGATGGCGGGGTCGTCGACCGTGATCGCCGGGAGCGGGCGCACGTCCTCGGGGTCGGCGATCGTCTCGCCGATGGTGATGTTCTCGAAGCCCGCGATCGCGACGATGTCGCCCGGGCCCGCGGACTCGGCCGGGTAGCGCTCGAGCGCGCGGGTCATCAGCAGCTCGGTGATGCGGGCGTTGCTGGTGGTGCCGTCGGAGCGCACCCAGGCGACGGTCTGACCCTTCTTCAGCGTGCCGTTGAAGACGCGCAGCAGCGCGAGGCGGCCGAGGAAGGGGCTGGAGTCGAGGTTCGTGACCCACGCCTGCAGGGGCGCCTCGTCGTCGTAGGACGGAGCCGGGACGTGCTCGAGGATCGCCTCGAAGAGCGGCTCGAGGTCGTCGTTGTCGGGCAGCGAGCCGTCGGCGGGACGGTTCTGCGACGCCGCACCGGCACGACCGGATGCGTAGACGACCGGCACGTCGAGCAGTGCGTCGACGTCGAGGTCAGGCACGTCGTCGACGAGGTCGGACGCCAGACCCAGCAGCAGGTCGTGGGCCTCCTCCTCGACCTCCGCGATGCGGGCGTCGGGGCGGTCGGTCTTGTTGACCAGCAGGATGACGGGGAGCTTGGCCTCGAGCGCCTTGCGCAGCACGAAGCGGGTCTGCGGGAGCGGGCCCTCGCTCGCGTCGACGAGCAGCACGACGCCGTCGACCATCGACAGGCCGCGCTCGACCTCGCCACCGAAGTCGGCGTGACCCGGGGTGTCGATCACGTTGATCGTGATCTCCTTGCCGCCGGCGTGCTTGCCCTTGTAGGTGATCGCCGTGTTCTTGGCGAGGATCGTGATGCCCTTCTCGCGCTCGAGGTCGTTCGAGTCCATCGCGCGCTCTTCGACGTGCGAGTGCTCACCGAACGAGCCGGTCTGGCGGAGCATCGCGTCGACAAGAGTGGTCTTGCCGTGGTCGACGTGAGCGACGATGGCGACGTTGCGGAGGTCAGAGCGGAGGGCGTGAGCCATGCAGGAATCCTAAGAAGAGGAGTGGGAGGAGTCGTGAAACCGACGTTCCAGGATAACGCACGCGCAGGACCCCCGGCTGAACGGAGGCCGTACCATCGGAAAAGTGAGGCACGAAGACGCAGACCGACCGCTCCCGGAACCGACCTCCGAGCCCTCGGCGCGGCGGCTGTGGTGGGAGATCGCGATCGTGCTCGCGCTCGGTCTCGGCCAGTCGGCGATCTACGCGATCGTCCAGCTCGCCTACCGGCTCACGGACGACACCCCGCTCGCCGATCAGACCGCGACGCTGAATCCCTCACGCAGCGACCGCGAGGTCTTCGACCTGATCTACCAGGTGCTGTCGATCGGCTTCTCGCTCGTACCGGTGCTGCTCGTCTGCTTCCTGCTCTGGCAGCACCGTCGACCGCACCTCGCCCGTCTCGGCCTCGACGGCACACGCGTCGGCGTCGACATCGGCCGGGGCGCACTCCTCGTGCTGGCGATCGGCGTCCCCGGTCTCGGCCTGTACGTCGTCGGCCGGGCACTGGGTCTGTTCGTCGCGGTGAACCCGGGCGGACTCGACGCCCACTGGTGGACGATCCCGATCCTGCTCCTGGCCGCCGCACGAGCGTCGTTGCAGGAGGAGTTCGTCGTGCTCGGCTATCTCTTCGCCCGACTCAAGCAGCTCGGATGGTCGCCCTGGACCATCATCTTCGCGACCTCGGTGCTCCGGGCGACGTACCACCTCTATCAGGGACCCGGGGCCTTCATCGGCAACCTCGCGATGGGGCTGCTGTTCGGCTGGCTGTTCCTGCGCACCGGACGCCTGCTGCCGTTCCTCGTCGCGCACTTCCTGATCGACGCGACGGTGTTCGTCGGCTACCCGTGGGCGGCGGCGACGTGGCCGGCGCTCTTCGGCCTCCCGGGCTGATCGCCCGAGAAGCCCCGGCGATCCGCGCCCGCGTTCAACCGGCGTTCGTGATCAGCACGGCGCCGATCGCCCACAGCACGATGATGCCGAGGGCGAGAAGCGCACGGGAGTCCCACTCGCGGCGGATCGGGGCATCCGCCCCGGTCGCCGCGTCCCAGCGGTCGCGGATCTCGGTGAGATCGCGGATCCCGGCCGGGGCCTTGGATGCTTCGCCCTCTGCCGCATCACGACGCGATGGACGCGCGCGGGCGGGTCCGCCGTAGGCGCTGACGCGCGAGTCGTCGTCGAGGGAGAACTCCAGCTGCCAGCGGAAGTCCACGTCGCGGACGCGGGCCCAGCCGAACGAGGTGCGCCGGAGCATGTTCTGCACGACCACACCGGAGTCGTCGACCCGCACCATGGACACGAAGCTCAGCTCGTACACGACCCACATGCCCAGCAGCACCCACGGCGCCACCAGGAGCATCTGCGTCCAGCTGCCCCGCACGACCGTGTCGCCGAGCAGGAAGAGCGCGAGTGCGCCGGAGATCACGAGCACGGCCGTGCCCGAGGACGCGCGGAACATCCGCACGCCCTCGGGCTTGTCGGCAGCGGTCACGCGCCGCTTCCGCCGAGCGGAATGGACGCGCCGGGGATCGCCTGGAGCAGGCGATCCGTGTACTCCTGCTGCGGGTTGGCGAAGATCTCGTCGACGGTGCCCTGCTCGACGATCCGGCCCTTCTCCATGACGCACACCAGGTCGCTCGACACGCGCACGACCGCGAGGTCGTGGGTGATGAACAGGTAGGTCAGGCCGAGCTCCGACTGCAGTTCGGCCAGGAGCTGCAGCACCTGGTCCTGCACGAGCACGTCGAGAGCCGAGACGGCCTCGTCGAGCACGATGATGTCGGGCTTGAGCGCGAGGGCACGGGCGATCGCCACGCGCTGCCGCTGTCCGCCGGAGAGCTCGTTCGGGTAGCGCGTCGCCAGGGCCCGCGGAAGGGCGACCTGGTCGAGCAGCTCCTCCACGCGCTCGCGGTGCGAGGCACGATCGCCGACGCCGTGGATCTGCAGCGGCTCGGCGATGGTGTTGCCGATGTTGCGCAGCGGGTCGAGCGAGCCGTACGGGTCCTGGAACACGGGCTGCATGCGGCGGCGCAGACCGAACGCCTGCGCGTTCGACAGCTTCGACACGTCCTGACCGTCGATCTCGATGGTTCCCGCGGTGGGCTCCTCGAGCTTGAGCACCATCTTCGCGACGGTGGACTTGCCCGAGCCGGACTCGCCGACCAGAGCCAGCGTCTTGCCCTTGGGGATCTCGAACGACACGTCGTCGACCGCACGGAAGGCCTCGCTGCGGAAGCCGCCCTGACGGATCTTGTAGTCCTTCGTGAGCCCGGCCACGCGCACCGTCGGCGGGATGTCGGCGAGGTCGTCGAGGGTCTCGATGCCCCGATCCTCCACGACCGCCTGGATGCGCTGCGAGGCGACGCTGGGCGCCGCCGCGACGAGGCGCTTCGTGTACGGGTGCTGCGGGTCCTCGAGGATCTGCCGGCTGGGGCCCGCCTCGACGATGTTGCCGCCGTTCATCACGATGATCTTGTCGGCGCGCTCGGCCGCGAGGCCGAGGTCGTGCGTGATCAGCAGCACCGAGGTGCCCTTGTCGCGCGTCAGCGAAGCCATGTGATCGAGGATCACGCGCTGCACCGTCACGTCGAGGGCCGAGGTCGGCTCGTCGGCGATCAGGAGCTTCGGATCGGCCGCGAGGCCGATGCCGATCAGCGCGCGCTGGCGCATGCCACCCGAGAACTGGTGCGGGAACTGGTGCAGACGGCGCTCGGCGTCGGCGAGACCCGCCTGCTGCAGCACCTCGATCGCGCGGGCCTTGACGGCCTGGCGACCCTGGGCGATGCCGTTGGCGCGGATCGCCTCCTTCACCTGGAAGCCGATGCTCCACACCGGGTTGAGGTTCGACATCGGGTCCTGCGGCACGAATCCGATGTCACGGCCGCGCACGCCCTCGATGGCCGTGCGGCTCAGAGTGGTGAGCTCGCGACCCTCGAGGGTGATCGATCCGCCGGTGACCGTGCCGGTGCCGGGCAGCAGGTTGACGATCGCGGTGGCGGTCGTGGACTTGCCGGAACCCGACTCCCCCACGATCGCGACGGTCTCGCCCGGGAAGACGTCGAAGCTGATGCCGTGGAGCACTTCGCGCAGACCCTCCTGGGTGCGGAAGGCGACCTTGAGGTCGCGGATGCTCAGCAGGGGCGCCTGATCGGTGATGCGCTCGCTCATCGGCGTGCCCTCGCCTTCGGGTCGAGGGCGTCTCGGATGAGCTCACCCAGGGTCACGAACGCGAGCACCGCGAGGGTCAGCGCGATCGACGGATAGATGAGCGCCATCGGGGCGACACGGAGCGATGCCTGGGCATCACTGATGTCGTTACCCCACGACATCACGTCGCTGCCCAGACCGACACCGAGGAACGACAGGGTGGCCTCGGCCACGATCGCCGCCGCGAGGCCGAGCGTCGAGACGACGAGCAGCGGCGCGATCGCGTTCGGGATGACGTGGTTGAGCAGAATCTTGAACTTCGACTGGCCGAGAGCCTGCGACGCCACGACGAAGTCCGCCTGACGCACGCGCAGCACTTCTGCTCGCACGACACGGGCCGTGGAGGCCCAGGCGAACCCGCCGATCGCGAGCGCCAGCGTCCAGACCGAACGCGAGTCGCGGAACACCGTCATGACGACGACGGCCGCGAGGATGTACGGGATCGCGAAGAAGATGTCACCGATGCGCGAAAGCAGACCGTCGAGCCACCCGCCGTAGAAACCGGCGAGTGCGCCCATGATCAGGCCGAGGAACGACGAGATCACGGTCGCGATGAGGCCGACCGCGAGAGACGTCTGCGCACCCCAGGCGATGCGGGCGTAGATGTCGCAGCCCTGGAACGTGAAGCCGAGCGGGTGCCCGGCAGCCGGGCCGCCGTTGCTGTTCGCCAGATCGCAGGAGTCCGGTGCGGTGGCGGTGAACAGCGTCGGCCACACCGCCATCAGCAGGAACACGAGTCCGAGGACGACGGAGAACCAGAACAGCGGACGACGGCGCAGGTCGCTCCAGGCGTCGCGCCACAGGTTGCTGGGCTTCTCGGAGATGCGGACAGCGTCCACCGCGATCGACTCGGTTTCGACCGGGGCGACGTAGTGCTTCTGGGTCGTGGGGTCAGGCATAGCGGATCCTCGGGTCGAGCAGACCGTAGAGCAGGTCGATGAGCAGGTTCACCAGGACGTACAGGATGACGAACACGGTGACGAACGAGACCACGGTCGGTCCCTCACCGCGCTGGATGGCCTGGAACAGGGTGTTTCCGACGCCGGGCACGTTGAAGATGCCCTCGGTGACGGTCGCGCCGACGAGCAGCACGCCGAAGTTGGTGGCGGAGTTCGTGATCACGGGGATCAGCGAGTTGCGCAGCACGTGCACGGGGATCACGCGACCGCGCGAGAGGCCCTTGCTGTAGGCGGTGCGCACCCAGTCCTGGTTGAGGGTGTCGATGACGGAGCTTCTCATCAGGCGCATGCTCACGGCGTACAGGCTGAAGCCGAGCACGATGGCGGGGAGCCAGAGCCCGCCCCAGTCGTTGTCGGCGCCGACCGTCGGTTTGAACCACCCCAGCTTGATCGCGAGGAAGTACTGCGCGAGGAAGGCGACGACGAAGATCGGGATCGCGATCGCGACGAGCGCGACCATGAGCGACACGTTGTCGAAGATCTTGCCCTTGCGCAGCGCCGAGACCGTTCCGATGATGATCGCGAGCGTGAACTCGATGCCGATCGCCATGACCGCGAGGCGACCGGTGACCGGGAGCGTCGCGGCGAGCACGGCGGAGACCGGCCGACCCGAGAACGTGTTGCCGAGGTCACCCTGGAACACACCGGTGATGTAGTACCAGTACTGCACGATGAACGGATCGTTCAGGTGGTACTGCTCGCGCAGCTGCTCGACGACCGCCGGGTTGGGGGTCTTGTCGCCGAACAGGGCGAGGATCGGGTCGCCGGGCATGGCGAACACCAGGAAGTAGATGAGCAGGGTGGCACCGAAGAAGACCGGGATCACCTGCAGGAGACGTCTCAGGATGTAACCGAGCATCCGCTGTCCCTTCTGAAGGGGGAGTAAGAAGACCGTGCGAACACAAGCCTGTGAGGCGGTGACGAAAATCGTCACCGCCTCACAGGTGAAGTGCCGTTAGATCTTACTCGCCGGCCTTCGTGATCTCGTAGTACAGCGGGACGGAGTTCCAGCCGAACGTGACGTTGTCGACGTTCTCGCTGAATCCACCGGTCACGTTGGAGTACCACAGCGGGATGGCGGGCAGGTCCTGGAAGAGGACCTCCTGAGCCTTGGTGAAGTCCTCGATCTGCGCGTCGGAGTCGGGGTTGCTGATGCCGGCCGAGATGAGCTCGTCGAACGCGGGGTTCGAGTAGTCACCGTCGTTGGAACCGGCGCCCGTGGCGTAGAGCGGTCCGAGGAAGTTGTACAGACCCGGGTAGTCCGCCTGCCAGCCCGAACGCGCAGCCGTGGTGATGGTGCGGTCGTTGATCTTCGTGCGAAGGTCCTGGAAGGTGGGGTACGGGTCGCCCGAGGCGCTGATGCCGAGGTTGTTCTTGATCTGGTTGCTCACCGCGTCGACCCAGGCGTCGTGCCCGCCGTCGGCGTTGTACGCGATCTTGAAGTCACCCTCCCACGGCGAGATGGCGTCGGCCTCGGCCCACAGCTCCTTCGCCTTCTCCGGGTTGAAGTCGAGAACCTCGCTACCGGGGACCGAGTCCGACCAGCCGGCGATGACCGGCGAGGTGAAGTCGGCGGCCGGGGTGCGCGAGCCCGAGAAGATGGTCTCGGTGATCTCTTCGCGGTTGATCGCCATCGAGAGCGCCTGACGACGCAGCTTGCCCTCTTCGCCCGAGAAGTGCGGGAGGAACTGGCCGATGGTGAACGACTGGAACACGGCCGAGGGCTGGTTCACGGCGCGGTCGCCGAGCTCGTCGGTGAAGACGGCCAGCGAGTTCGTCGGGATCGCGTCGATGACGTCGACCTCGTTCGAGAGCAGGTCGGCGTAGGCCGCTTCCTGCGTCGCGTAGAACTTGATCGTCAGACCGCCGTTGGCTGCCTTGCGGCCGCCTTCGTAGTCGTCGTTGCGGACGAGGTCGATCTGCACGTCGTGCTGCCACGCGTCGTCGCCGTCGATCTTGTACGGGCCGTTGCCGATCGGGTTCTGACCGAACGCGTCCATGTCCTCGAAGGCCACGTCCGGGAGCGGGTAGAACGCCGAGTAGCCGAGACGCAGAGCGAAGTCGGAGGCCGGCTTGTTCAACGCGATCGTGAAGGTGTAGTCGTCGACCTGCTCCAGGCCCGTGAGCTCGGAGTCCTCGTCGTAGCTGAAGCCCTCGATGTCCTCGAAGAAGTAGCTCGACAGGTGGCCGTTGGAGAGCTTCGCGCCCTCGTTCCACGCCTTGATGAAGTTGTCGGCGGTGACCTCTTCACCGTCGGTGAAGGTGAGGCCTTCCTTGATCTTGACCGTGAGGTGCTGCGGGTCCTCGGTCGTGATCTCCTCGGCGACGTCGTTGACGGGCTCGCCGTCGGCGTCGTAGTAGATGAGCCCTGCGAAGATCTCGTCGAGGATCTTTCCGCCGCCGACCTCGTTGGTGTTGGTCGGGATCAGCGGGTTCTCCGGCTCCGAGCCGTTCGTGGTGATGATGGCGTCCGGGTTCGCCTCGCCCGCGGCGCTGCCGCCGTCGGAGTCGTTTCCACCACCGCTCGCGCAGCCCGCGAGCGCCAGGGCGCCGATCGCGAACAGCGCGGTGCCCGCAAGGGCGATCTTGTTGCGCTTCACTATGTGTCCTCCTAGGACGTGTACTTCTGACTGCGCGCTCATCGTCGAGCACGTAGGGATATTTCAGAGTATCCCGGCATCTGGCGCCCGACGCGCCCGGCTAATCAACCGTTACTGAGTGGTGACCATCTGAAACATCGCCGAAACACACGGCAACACGCCGTAAAACTTCCGACGGCACCGCCTCCGGGAGGAAACGGTGCCGTCGACGTGTTATCGGATCAGGCGAACGCCTCGATCGGCGGGCAGGCGCACACGAGGTTCCGGTCGCCATACGCCTGGTCGATGCGCCGCACCGGAGGCCAGTACTTGCCGGCGATCAACGCGTGCACCGGATAGGCGGCCTCCTCGCGGGTGTACGCGTGCGTCCACTCCCCCGCGATCAGCGACACGGCCGTGTGCGGTGCGTGCACGAGCGGGTTGTCGTCGGCCGGCCAGCGACCCGCCGCCACGGCATCCGCCTCGGCCTTGATCTGGATCATCGCCTCGATGAAACGCTCGATCTCGCCCAGGTCCTCCGACTCGGTCGGCTCGACCATCAGGGTGCCCGCGACCGGGAACGACATGGTCGGCGCGTGGAAGCCGTAGTCGATCAGACGCTTCGCGACGTCGTCGACGGTGATGCCCGTCGCCTCCTTCAGCGGGCGCAGGTCGAGGATGCACTCGTGCGCGACCCGACCGTTCTCGCCCGTGTAGAGCACCGGGTAGTGCTCGCCCAGGCGAGCGGCGATGTAGTTCGCCGACAGCACGGCCGCAGCGGTCGCGCGTCGCAGGCCCGCACCGCCCATCATCCGCACGTACGCCCACGAGATCGGGAGCACGCCCGCCGAGCCGTAGGGGGCGCCCGAGACGACCCCACCGGCGAAGACGTGGCCTCCCGCGTGCTCCGCGCGCTGCGCGAGCGGGTGCGAGGGCAGGTAGGGCGCGAGATGCGCCTTGGCCGCGACCGGTCCGACACCCGGCCCGCCGCCGCCGTGCGGGATCGCGAAGGTCTTGTGCAGGTTGAGGTGCGAGACGTCGCCGCCGAGGTCGCCGAAGCGGGCGTAGCCGAGCAGCGCGTTCAGGTTCGCACCGTCGACGTACACCTGACCGCCCGCATCGTGCACGGCGGAGGTGATCTCGACCACGTCGTGCTCGTACACGCCGTGGGTCGACGGGTAGGTGATCATCAGCGCCGAGAGCTCCTCGGCGTGCATCTGGATCTTCGCCCGCAGATCGTCGAGGTCGACGTTGCCGAGCTCGTCGCACGCGACGACGACGACCTTCATCCCGGCGAGCACGGCCGACGCGGCGTTCGTTCCGTGCGCCGACGACGGGATCAGGCACACCGTGCGCTGCTCATCGCCGTGCGCGAGGTGGTAGCCGCGGATCGCCAGGAGCCCCGCGAGTTCGCCCTGCGAGCCGGCGTTCGGCTGCAGCGACACCGCGTCGTATCCGGTGACCTCGGCCAGCCAGGCCTCGAGCTGATCGATCAGCTCGAGGTAGCCGGCGACGTCGGATGCCGGGGCGAACGGGTGGATGCCCGCGAACTCGGGCCACGTGATCGCCGCCATCTCGGTGGCCGCGTTGAGCTTCATCGTGCACGAGCCCAGCGGGATCATGCCGCGGTCGAGCGCGTAGTCGCGGTCGGCGAGGCTCTTGAGGTAGCGCATCATCGCCGTCTCGCTGCGGTGCGCGTGGAAGACGGGGTGCGTGAGGAACTCCTCCCGGCGGAGCAGCCCCTCGGGCAGGGCGTTCGCGTCACCGACGAAGGCGAACGCTCGCTCGGCGCGGCCCCCGAAGACGCGGGCGACCTGCAGCAGTTCGTCGACGGTCGTGGTCTCGTCGACCGAGATGCCCACGGTGTCGGCATCCGCCGCATGCAGCAGGATGCCGTAGCCGTGGTGCGCCTGCTCGACGTACTCGGCCGCGCGCCCGGGGACGCGCACCTGCAGCGTGTCGAAGAACGCGTCGTGCACGACGTCGGCGCCGTCTTCGACGAGCCAGGAGCGCAGCAGCCCCGCCTTGCCGGCGACGTTCCGGGCGATCGCCGTCAGGCCGTCGGGTCCGTGATAGACCGCGTACATCGACGCCATGACCGCGAGCAGCACCTGCGCGGTGCAGATGTTCGAGGTCGCCTTCTCGCGCCGGATGTGCTGCTCGCGCGTCTGCAGCGAGAGGCGGTACGCGGGCTTGCCGTCGGCATCGACCGACACACCGACGAGGCGGCCGGGGAGCTGACGCTCGAGACCGGCGCGCACCGCCATGTACCCGGCGTGCGGGCCGCCGAAGCCCATCGGGACGCCGAAGCGCTGGGTCGTGCCCACGGCGACGTCGGCACCGAGGGCTCCCGGCGAGGTGAGAAGGGTCAGCGCGAGCAGGTCGGCCGCGACGACCGCCAGGCCACCGGCGAGATGCGCCGCATCGATCACGGCGGACGGATCCCACACGCGACCGGAGGCACCGGGGTACTGCACGAAGACGCCGAACAGGTCGGCCGGCAGCTGCTCGCCCGCGGCGAAGTCCACCGTGACGAGACGGATGCCGACGGCATCCGCCCGGTTCTCGAGGAGCGCGCGCGTCTGCGGGAGCGCGTCGGCGTCGACCGCGAACACGTCGGTCTTGGCCTTCGACGCGCGGCGTGCGAGGAGCATGCCCTCGGCGACGGCCGTGGACTCGTCGAGCATCGACGCGTTGGCGGTGGAGAGCCCGGTGAGGTCGGCGACCATCGTCTGGAAGTTGATGAGCGCCTCGAGTCGGCCCTGCGAGATCTCGGGCTGGTACGGCGTGTAGGCCGTGTACCACGACGGGTTCTCGAGCACGTTGCGCTGGATCACCTGCGGGGTGATCGTTCCGTAGTAACCGAGACCGATCATCGGCCGGTTCACCATGTTGCGCGCGGCGAGGGAGCGCAGTTCCGCGAGCGCCTCGGTCTCGCTGGCGGCGGCGGGGATGCTGCTGTCCGCGAGCGCGGACTCCGACGGCGCGGCCGTGAAGATCGACGACGGCACCGCCTCGGTCATCAGCGCTTCGAGCGGCCCCTCGGGGTCGACGTCGGGCCCGATGCCGAGCGCATCGAGCATCCGACGCTGGGCGTCGGCCGTGGGTCCGATATGACGATCGGCGAAAGAGACCACGTGCGGATCAGCCCTCCGTGAGTGCGACGTAGGCGTCGCGGTCGAGGAGTCCGTCGGGCGCTCCGCCCGCGACGGAGACCTTGATGAGCCATCCGCCCGCGAAGGGCTCGGCGTTGACGAGCGAGGGGTCGTCGACGACCGCGTCGTTGACCTCGACGACGGTGCCGGACACGGGCGCGTACAGCTCGCCCACCGATTTGGTCGACTCGATCTCGCCGACGACGGTGCCCGCGGCGACCTCGGTGCCCACGGCGGGCAGTTCGACGAAGACCACGTCACCGAGCTTGTCGGCGGCGTAGTCGGTGATGCCGACGGTGAGGGTGTCGCCCTCCACGGCGATCCACTCGTGCTCCTCGGTGTAGTGCAGGGTGCTGAGATCGGTCATTTCGTCCTCCGGTAGAAAGGCAGAGCGGTCACGGTCGCGGGGATCCTCGTCCCCCGCACATCCAGGAATACTGCGGTTCCCTCTTCCGCGGAAGAAGGGGTCACGTAGGCCATCGCGATCGGATGGCCGAGAGTGGGGCTGAGCGCACCGCTGGTGATCTCGCCGAGCGGGGCGCCGTCGGCGTCGACGACGCCGTAGCCGGCCCGTCCGGCGCGCTTGCCCTCGGCGACGAGCCCCACGAGCACGGGGGCGTCGGCCGCGGCATCCACCGCGTCCTTGCCGATGAAGCTCGACTTGTCGGCGGCGACGACCCGGCCGAGCCCCGCCTGCGCGGGCTTGGTCTCGGTCGTCAGCTCGTGCCCGTAGAGCGGCATCCCCGCCTCGAGGCGGAGGGTGTCGCGGGCGGCGAGCCCGGCCGGCACGAGACCGTGCGGCTCCCCGGCGACGAGGAGCGCGTCCCACAGCGCCGCGGCATCGTCGGTGCGCACGAGGAGTTCGAAGCCGTCCTCGCCCGTGTACCCGGTGCGGGCGATGAGCAGGGGTTCGTCGCGGAACGTCGCCTGGGCCCAGGCGTAGTACTTCTGCTCGCCCCACGGCACGCTGAGCGCGTCGATCCCCTCCGTGTCGGCCAGGATCGCCTGCGCCGCCGGGCCCTGCACCGCGATCAGGGCGAAGGAATCGGAGACGTCCTCGACGTCGACGCCCCGGTCGCCCAGGAAACCGGCGAAGCTGCGCTCCTCGCCCTCCGTGCGCTCCTGCTGCCGCTCGATGATCGACGGGAAGGAGCGCACGCGCGAGGCGAAGGCGGAGTCGACGAATCCGCGGTTGCCGGCGTTCGCGATCACCAGGAACCGGTCGTCGGCGAGGCGGTAGGCGATGACGTCGTCGATGATCCCCCCGTCGGCGGCCAGCACGAGCGAGTACTTCGCCTTGCCGACGGGCATCGCCGAGATGCGACCGGCGAGCGCGTAGTCGAGGAACTCCCCCGCATACGGCCCGGTGACGAGGAACTCCGCCATGTGCGAGATGTCGAAGAGACCGGCCGACTGCCGCACCGCGTGGTGCTCGGCGAGGTCGGACGTGTAGCGCACCGGCATCTGCCAGCCGCCGAAGTCGGTGAACGACGCGCCGAGCGCCTCATGGCGCTCGCGGAGCGGGGTGTAACGGGGATCGGACATGGAGTTCTCCCGGATGCAGACGGGCGGAACGACGGCACCGCCGTTCCTCGGAACTCCCCCTCTGTCATGGGCCTGAGAGTTTCGCCCTCGCTGACGCAGGGCTTTCACCGTCGGCGGATCCCCCGACGGGCGGGATCGCTTTTCAGAGTGGCCGGAACCGCGCGGTACGCGTACCTGAGAGATTGGCGGGGAGGCTTGCTCCTTCGGTGCCCGGCTGCGTTCGCCGGGGCTCTCCCGCGGGGGTCATTCGGCCCGTGTTCGATTGTGCGCCCAGTCTAGCGGGTCTCCGCCGCGAGCTCCCGCCTGACCTCGTCGCGCAGGCGACCGAGGTTCTCGGGCTCCGGCGCGGCACCCAGCAACGTCTTCGTGTAGGCGTGCTGCGGGTTCAGGATGACCTCGTCGGCCGGGCCGCGCTCGACCACATCGCCCTTGTAGAGCACCATGATCTCGTCGGAGAAGTGCCGGGCGGTGGCGAGATCGTGGGTGATGTAGAGCACGCCAAGGTCGTCTTCGCGCTGCAGATCCGCGAGCAGGTTGAGCACCCCGAGTCGGATCGACACGTCGAGCATAGAGACCGGCTCATCGGCGACGATGAACCGCGCGCCCGGGGCGAGCGCACGCGCGATCGCGACACGCTGACGTTGCCCGCCCGAGAGCTCGTGGGGCTTGCGCTCGGCGAAGCTCTTCGCCGGCGACAACCGCACGCGATCCAGCAGCTCCAGGGCACGCTCGTGCACCTGCGCGCCGCTCCACTCGGGGTGGTGGATGCGCAGCGGCCGCTCGAGGTGGTGGACGATCGAGTGGAACGGGTTCAGTGAGGCGAACGGGTCCTGGAACACCATCTGCACGTCGGAGCGATAGCGGGCGAGCGACTGCCCCCGCGTGCCGGTCTCGGTTCCGTCGAGCAGGATCTGCCCGCTCGTCGGCGTCTCGAGCTTCATCAGCATGCGCGCGATCGTGGACTTGCCCGATCCGGACTCCCCGACCAGCGCGATCGTCCTGCCCGCCTCGAGCGTGAAGGAGACGTCCTTCACCGCGTGCAGGATGCTGGTCTTGAAGCCCGACCGCAGGTGGAAGTCTTTCGTGAGGTGCCGCGCCTCGAGCGTGCGCGCGGCGGCACCGGCATCCGTGTGAGCGCTCATCGCACCTGCTCCTGACTCTCGTGCATTCCGGTGCGGACGAAGTCCCCGCGCTCTCCGCGCAGACTGGGGAAGCTCGACAGCAGCCGCTTGGTGTACTCGTGCTGCGGAGATCGGTAGATCTCCTCGGCGGTTCCCTGCTCGACGATCTCGCCCTGCAGCATCACGGCGATGCGGTCGGAGATCTCGATCAGCATCGGCAGGTCGTGGGTGATGAAGATCACCGCGAAGCCGAGCTTCTCGCGCAGCCGCATGATCTCGCGGATGATCCCGCGCTGCACGACCACGTCGAGCGCCGTCGTGGGCTCGTCCATGATCATGACCTGCGGGTCGAGGGCCAGAGCCATCGCGATCATCATTCGCTGACGCATGCCGCCCGAGAGCTCGTGCGGGAAACTCGTCAGTCGCGCGGGGTCGACGCCCACCAGTGTCAGCAGCTCCTCGGCGCGCTCCCTCTTCGCCGCGCGCGTCATACCGGGGCGATGCGTGTCGAAGATGTCGTAGATCTGGGCCCGGACGTCGATCACGGGGTTGAGCGAGTTCATCGCGCCCTGGAACACCATCGAGATCTTGTCCCAGCGGAAGGCCCGCAGACCGTCGTCGCGCAGGCCGACGATGTCGATGTCGTCGCCGTCGCGGTCGTGGAAGACGATCTCCCCGCTCGTCATGAGGGCCGGAGCCTTGAGCAGCCGATTCATGCCGTAGGCGAGCGTGGTCTTGCCGCACCCCGACTCCCCCGCGAGACCGAGGATCTCGCCGCGGTGAAGAGTCAGCGAGACGTTGCGGACGGCCTTGACCGGCGGATCGACCTCGTACTCGATCGAGACGCCGCGGGCGGTGAGGACGGCGTCGCTCATGCCGCGACCCCCTTCGTCTTGGCTGCCCGGCGCACGCGTCGTGCGGCATCCGGCGCGTTGCGCAGCTTCGGGTTGATGATCTCGTCGATGGCGAAGTTGATCAGCGCGAGCCCCGCGCCGAGGAGCGCGATCATCACGCCCGGCGGCACGAACCACCACCACGCTCCGCGTCCGAGTGCCTGCCCGGACTGCGCGTCGTTGAGGATCGTGCCCCACGTGATCGAGGAGTTCGGGCCGAGCCCCAGGTACGACAGGCCCGCCTCGCCGAGGATCGCGAAGATGATCGCGAAGAGGAACTGCGCGGTCAGCAAGGGCAGGAGGTTCGGCATGATCTCGACGAGGATCACCCGGAACGATCGCTCACCGGCCACCTTCGCGGCCGACACGTAGTCGCGGGTACGGAGCGAGCGCGTCTGCAGCCGCAGCACGTACGCGGCACCCGCCCACGACGTGATGCCGAGCACGAACGCCACCAGCTGCCAACTGCGCTGCGGCACGAACGACGCGATCACCATCACGAGCGGCAGGCCGGGGATGACGATCATCACGTTGGTGATGAGGGCGAGCCCGTCTTCGCGCCACCCGCCGAGGTATCCGGCGAGCACGCCGAAGAGCAGCGACAGCACGATCGCGATGCCGCCGGCGGTGACCCCGACGAGCAGTGAACCCTGCGCGCCGATCGCGAGCTGGGCGAGCATGTCGTTGCCGAGCTTGGTCGTGCCCAGCCAGTGCTCGGCGGAAGGCGGCTGCAGGGCTGCGTTGTCGGTGCTCCGCGGGTTCTGCGTGAAGAACGGCGCGATGATCGCGAACAGCGTGATCGCGAGCACGAGCACGAGGCCGGTCACGAACTTCGCCGAGCGGGTGGGCATCAGTCCGCGTCCCCGCCTCGATCGGCCGGTCGCGGTGGCGAGCGTCATGGTCGTGGCAGGCGTGTCGGTCGGCTGCTCCTTGACGATCTGCATCGGGGTGAGCTTGGTGTCAGACATTCTGGCGAGCCCTCGGGTCGATGAATCCGTAGATGAGATCCATGAAGAAGTTGGCGGCGAGCACGGTGATCGTGATGACGAGGAAGAGTCCCTGCATCAGCGCGTAGTCGTTGTTAGTGACGGCCTGGAACATCAGCTTGCCGATGCCCGGGTAGGTGAAGACCTGCTCCATGACGATGGACCCGGCGACCACGAACCCGAGGGTGATCGAGAAGCCCGCGATCGACGGGATGGCCGCGTTGCGCGCGGCGTAGGTGGTGAGGATGCGCCGGGGACGCAGCCCCTTGGCCTCGGCGGTGAGAACGTAGTCCTCGGCGAGGGTCGAGACCATCATGTTGCGCATGCCGAACAGCCATCCGCCCACCGAGCTGATCACGATCGTGACCGCGGGGAGGATCGCGTGCGAGACGGCGTTCGTGAAGAACGCCCAGGTCGGCTCCGGGCCGTCCGGGAAGTCGAAGACGTCGTAGCCCCCGAAGATCGGGAACCAGCCGAGGCCGACCGCGAACACGGCGACGAGGATGAGCGCCATCCAGAAGTACGGGATCGACTGCAGCACGGTCGTGGCGGGGATCAGGTGATCGACCCACGTGCCGCGCTTCCACCCCGCCCAGGCGCCGAGCACGACGCCGAGGATGAACGAGATCACGGTCGCGGTGCCGACGAGGATCAGCGTCCACGGCAGCGCCTGCCCGATGAGCTCGGTGACCGGGGTCGGGAACTTCGTCACCGAGACGCCCAGGTCGCCCTGGAACATCCGCCCCCAGTAGGAGAGGTACTGCTCCCACAGCGACGAGTCGTCCCCTCCGAGGAGGAGCTTGATGTTGCGGATGGTCGTCTCCGAGACGTCACCGCCCGCGCGTTGCATCTTGGCGATCATGATGTCGGCGGGATTGCCCGGCATCATGCGGGGAAGCAGGAAGTTGATGGAGATCGCGGCCCACAGCGTGAAGGCGTAGAACCCGATCCGTCGTGCATAGAACTTCATGTGTGCGTCTTCCTTGACTTCCTGCTTCCCCGTTGGCGGTGCTTACTCGACCGGCTGCAGATGCGTCAGGACGTAGCCCGCCGCGATCGCGCCCCAGGACGGCGGGAACGCGTACAGATCGTCCTCCGTCGGCCAGCCCGTGTAGTCCTTCGTGTTGTAGAAGGTCTGGGTGGCGTTGATCACCAGCGGGATGTACGGGAGGTCGCGCACGATCTCGGTCTGGATCGTCGCGTACAGCTCCTTCTTCGTCGCCTCGTCGTTCGTGCTGATCGCGGACTGGATCGCGGCGTCGACGGTCGGGTTGTCGTAGCGGCTGAAGTTCCAGCGCCCGGTGGGGATCTCCTCGCCGACGGGGCCGGTCGAGGCGACGGCGGTGCCGCCGAACCAGTCGCGGTAGATCTGGAACGGATCGGCGACCGAGGTGCCGATCATGCCGCCGACGATGAGCTGGTACTCCCCGCTCTGACGGGTGTCGGAGAACTCCTGCCACTGCACGGTCGAGGCGTTGATCTTGATCCCCGCGGCCTCGGCCTGCTCGGCGATGAGCTTCGCGGCGTCGTTGTAGTCGGTCCATCCGTCGACCGAGGTCAGGCTGAGCTCGACGGGCACTCCGTCCTTCTCGTAGATGCCGTCGGAACCCTTCGTGTAGCCGGCGGCCTCGAGGATCGATCCGGCCTCGGCCGCGTCGGCCTCCTGCGGGCTGAGCTCGTTCGCGGGGTCGGCGACCCACTTCTCGTCGCGGGGCAGCAGGGCGTAGGTGGGCGAGATCTCGGCGGTCAGGTCGACGAACGCCTTCTCCTTGATGGTGCCGCGATCGATCGCGGCGTTGAGAGCCTGGCGCACGGCGACGTCGGTCTGCGGTCCCGTGCAGCCGAGGTCGGCGTTGGAGCAGGTGTAGAGCACCGTCGGGTCCTGCGGCGTGTTGATCCAGTCGATCGCGCCGTTCGCGGTGACGTCATCCGGGTTCGGGATGAACATGCCGGTCCAGTCGAGCTTTCCGGCCGCGAGCAGGTCCTGCGCGGTCTGGTTGTTGTCGACCGCGATGTACTGCACCTTCTTGACGCCGAGGTCGGCGGCGTCGCGGAAGTTCTCGTTCGCGACCAGGGTGTACGACTCGCTCGTGGTCTTGTCGACGACGTAGGCGCCGGATCCGACCGGGTCCTCGTTGGCGAAGTTGGCGTAGTCGTCGACGTCCTTCCAGATGTGCTCGGGGAGGATGTACGTCGAGCCGAGCCGCTGGAACTCGGTGGTGTACTGGGCGCTGTCGTAGGTGAGCACGACGGTGGTGTCGTCGGTGGCTTCGGCCGACACCAGCCCGTTGGCCTCGGGGCTGTTGGCCTCGTAGCCGAACGAGAACGCGACGTCGGCCGCGGTGAGGGGCTCGCCGTCGCTCCACTTGAGGTCGGGCTTGATGGTGACGGTGATCACCGTGCCGTCCTCGTTGTACTCGTAGGTGTCGCCGATGAGGCCGACGGGCTCGGTGTCCGCGGTCTTGTTGAAGAAGAACAGCGGCTCGTAGATGGGGCCGAGCGCACCGTGGAGCACGGTGGGCGCGAAGGGGTTGTAGTTGGCCGTGATCGGGGTCTGGCTGCCCGCCCAGACGCGGAGGGCGCGGTCGCCGTTCGCGTCGGAGTCGCCGCTGCCGCCCGAACCGCAGGCGGTCAGGCCCAGAGCGAGGACGGATGCCCCCGCTACCGCGGTGAGCGCGATCTTGCGCTTGCCATTACGGATCATTCTTGATTCCTCTCGGTGCTGCACTGCAGGAGGGGTGCTCCGGGTGTGGAGCCGATCCTCGGGGGTGGGGATCGTGGCCGTCGTCGGCTGCTCTGCCGAGCGACGGGGTTTGTTAGGACAGTAACCTAACAAACCCCGTCCAGGGGGACAAGAGTTCTCTCCGCCGTCACATAACGTTTCGGACTCGACGCCGCGGAGCGTCATCCACTCGCACTAAGTGTCTCGATGACACTAAGATCGAGACGGAGGTTAAGGTAACTATGACTCGAACTGACGGCATCCGCGTCGCAGGTTCCACCGTGATCCTGACGCTGCGCCCGTCGGCGCCGGGCACTCCCGCGCTCGCGCTGCCCCTCGTGCGACGCACGCGCGAACCCTTCGCCGACCGCTGGGCACTGCCCGGCGGGTGGATCGCCCCCGACGAATCCCCGATCGACACCGCCGCGCGCACGCTCGCCGAGACCACGGGCCTCACCCCGTCGTATCTCGAGCAGCTGTACGCCTTCGGCGCCGTCGACCGCTCCCCCACGCGCGTGATCTCGATCGTGTACTGGGCGCTCCTGCGTCAGGACGAGGTCCTCGCGCAGAGCGCCGCGCACCGGGCATCCGGGCGCGCGCCCGAGAACGTCGAATGGTTCGACGTCGATGCGCTCCCCGAACTCGCCTTCGATCATGCCGACATCATCGAGTACGCCCTGTGGCGTCTGCGCAGCAAGGTCGGCTACAGCCGCGTCGCGCACGGCTTCCTCCCCTCCGAGTTCACGCTCGCCGACCTGCGCGAGGCCTACGAGGCGATCCTCGGCCGGCAACTCGATCCCGCCAACTTCCGGCGTCAGGTCGAGGCGACGGGCAACCTCATCCCCACCGACCGCTTCCGCACCGGCAGCCACCGTCCCGCCCGCCTGTACCGCGACAACACCGACGTCGAACTGGCCGCCCGCGGCCCCCTCGGTCCCGAAGAAACGAGCATCCGATGAGCATCACCTTCGTCCCCGCACCCGCCGTCCCGCCGCGAGACGGCTCGGTCGATCACGCGATCCAGGCGATCGTCACCGGCGCGTCCGTCGACGAGACCTGTACCACCGACCTCGCCGTCGGCCCCTGGGACTTCGACACCCGCCCCGGGTACGGACCGGGCTCGTCGATGGGCGACGTGATCCCGACCGGAGCTCCGCGTCAGGGAGAGCTCCCCGTCGCCTACCGCGAGGCGGACGAGGCCGAGCTCGATGAGCGCATCCGCGCCGCCAAGCAGACGCTCGGCGACCGCGTGGTCGTGCTCGGACACTTCTACCAGCGCGAGGAGGTCGTGCGCCACGCCGACTACGTGGGCGACTCCTTCCAGCTCGCGACGGCGGCCAAGGGCCGACCGGATGCCGAGGCGATCGTGTTCTGCGGCGTGCACTTCATGGCCGAGACCGCCGACCTGCTCTCGGGCCCCGACCAGGCCGTGATCCTTCCGAACCTCGCGGCCGGCTGCTCGATGGCCGACATGGCCGACATCGATCAGGTCGAGGAGTGCTGGGAGCAGCTCGAAGACGTGCTCGGCGATCTCGACGCGATCGACGAGGACGGACGCGTGCCGGTCATCCCGGTCACCTACATGAACTCCTCCGCTGCGATCAAGGGATTCGTGGGTCGGCACGGCGGCATCGTCTGCACGTCGTCCAATGCGCAGACCGTGCTCGAGTGGGCGTTCGAGCGCGGACGCCGTGTGCTGTTCTTCCCCGACCAGCACCTCGGCCGCAACACCGCCAAGGCGATGGGAGTGCCGCTCGAGCAGATGCCGATGTGGAACCCGCGCAAGCCCCTCGGCGGGTCGAGCGCCGAGGTCCTCGAGGACTCCCGGGTGATCCTGTGGCACGGCTTCTGCTCGGTGCACCGCCGGTTCACGGTCGGGCAGATCGAGCAGGCGCGCGCCGAGCACCCGGGCGTGCGGGTGATCGTGCATCCGGAGTGCCCGATGGAGGTCGTGGATGCGGCCGACGAGGCGGGATCGACCGACTACATCCGACGCGCGATCGATGCGGCGACCGAACCCACGACTTTCGCTATCGGCACCGAGATCAACCTCGTCAAGCGACTGGCCGCGCAGTACCCGCAGCACGAGATCTTCTGCCTCGACCCGGTCGTGTGCCCGTGCTCGACGATGTACCGCATCCACCCCGGCTACCTCGCCTGGGTGCTCGAGGAGCTCGTCGCGGGCCGCACTCCGAACCGGATCACCGTCACGTCCGACGTCGCCGACCCCGCGCGCGTCTCCTTGGAGCGGATGCTCGCCGCGAAGCCGCCGGTGGTTGCGAGCGCGCGATGAACGTCATCGTGGTGGGCTCGGGCGTCGCGGGCCTCACCGCGGCCCTGCACGCGCATGAGGCGGGTCACACCGTCACGGTGGTGACGAAGGGCACGCTCGGCGACGGATGCACGGGGTACGCGCAGGGCGGAGTCGCGGGTGTCTACGGGGCGGGCGACTCGGCTGTCCTGCACGCCGCCGACACGATGACCGCGGGAGCCGGTCTGTCGGACGAGGCAGCGGTCGGGGTGCTCGTCGCGGACGGCGCCGCTCGGATCGCCGAGCTGATCGCCCGCGGAGCAGCCTTCGACCGCTCCCCCGACGGCGCGCTCCTGCTCGGTCGCGAAGCCGCGCACAGCCACGCGCGCATCGTGCACGCGGGCGGCGACGCCACCGGCGCCGAGATCGCCCGTGCCCTCACCGCCGCCGTGCGCGGAACCGGGATGGCGGTCGTCGAGCACGCGTTCCTCGTCGACCTGATCGTCGACGGGGGTGCCGTGCGCGGCATCCGTCTGCTGCGCGACGGGCAGTCGGACGAGTTCGACGCGGATGCCGTCGTGCTCGCGACCGGAGGCGCCGGGCACCTCTACGCGCACACCACGAATCCCGACGGCACGACCGGTGACGGCATCGCCGCCGCCCTGCGCGCGGGCGTGGCGGTCGCCGACCTCGAGTTCGTGCAGTTCCACCCGACGATCCTCGACGCGCAGCCCGCCTTCCTGATCTCCGAGGCCGTCCGGGGCGAGGGTGCGACACTGATCGACGACACGGGTCGCCGCTTCACGTTCGACAGCCACCCCGACGGTGAACTCGCACCGCGCGATGTCGTGTCGCGGGCCATCGCGCGTCAGGCCGCCCGGCAGGGTTCGCCCGTTCGTCTCGACGCCACGATGCTCGGCGCCCCGACCCTGGCTCGGCGCTTCCCGACGATCGACCGCGTCACGCGCGAGCGCGGCTTCGATTGGGCGCGCGAGCCGATCCCCGTGACCCCGGCGGCGCACTACCTGATGGGCGGGATCGCGACCGATCTCGACGGTCGTACGACCAGGCCCGGTCTCTTCGCCGTGGGCGAGGCCGCGCGCACCGGCGTGCACGGCGCGAACCGCCTCGCCTCGAACTCGCTGCTCGAGGGCGCAGTCTTCGGGGCCCGCGCCGCTGCGGCGATCGGAGCGCCCTGGCCTCGGCCGCAGGCGCCGGAGCCGCACGCGATCGTCGAAAACGCGGCGACGCCGATCTCCGCGCCGTTCTCGCGCGACGCCCTCCAGCGACTGATGTGGGACGAGGTGGGGCTGCTGCGCACCGACGACGGACTGCGACTCGCGCTCGCGACCATCCGCGCCTGGCGCGCCGCGCTCCCCACCCCGATCGACGTCGCCGCGCACGAGGACGCGAATCTGCTGGTGCTCGCCGAGGCGACGGCATCCGCTGCTCTCCTGCGCACCGCGTCGGTCGGCGCCCACTTCCGCGAACCCGCCCTGATCGGAGTCTGATGCTCACCGCCGCCACCCTCACCCGTGTCGTCGCCGCCGCCCTCGAGGAGGATGCGCCCTGGGGCGACCTGACGAGTGAAGCACTGATCCCCGCCGATGCGACGGCCACCGCGGATCTCGTCGCGCGCGAGCCCGGCGTCTTCAGCGGCGGCACCGTCTTCACCGCCGCCTTCGCCCTCACCGACCCCGATGTGACCGTCGACCTGCACGTCGGTGACGGCGATGCGTTCGAGACCGGCGACGTGCTCGCCTCCGTCTCGGGCTCGGCGCGCAGCATCCTCACCGCCGAGCGCGTTGCACTGAACTTCACCCAGCGCATGAGCGGCATCGCGACGGTCACCGCAGCGTACGTCCGAGCGGTCGCGCAGACGCCCGTTCGGATCGCCGACACACGTAAGACGACACCCGGCCTGCGCGCCTTCGAGCGCCATGCCGTCGCCTGCGGCGGCGGCAGCAACCACCGGTACTCCCTGTCGGATGCCGTGATGGCGAAGGACAACCATCTCGCCGTCCTCACCCGTTCCGGCGTCGATACCGCCACGGCGCTGCGCGCCGCGATCGCGCGCCTTCCGCACACCGCGCACGTCGTGGTCGAGGTGGATCGCCTCGACCAGATCCCCGCCGTGCTCGAGGGAGGGGCGCACACCGTGCTGCTCGACAACTTCACCTTCGACGACCTCCGCGCGGGCGTCGCCATGATCGACGGGCGCGCCACGGTCGAGGCGTCCGGAGGCGTGAATCTCGACACGGTCGCCGCGATCGCCGCGACCGGAGTCGACGTCATCTCGGTCGGTGCGCTCACGCACTCCGCTCGCGCACTCGACCTCGGCCTGGATCTGCGGATCGGCTGACGCGGGTGCTCTACCTCGATCACGCCGCGACCTCGCCGGTGCGCCCGGAGGTCCTCGAGGCGATGCGGCCGTATCTCACGGACGTCTTCGGCAACCCCTCGAGCCACCACACGGTGGGCGAGGCCGCGGCGAGCGCACTGGACGACGCGCGACGTCGTGTCGCCCGGGCGCTCGGCATGCGCACCGGTGACGTGGTGTTCACCTCGGGCGGCACCGAGGCGAACAACCTGGCGGTCAAGGGCATCACGCTCGGCGCCCTCGCGAGAGGCAAGCGCCATCTGATCGTCTCGCCGATCGAACACGAGTCGATCCTCGAGTCCGCGGACTTCCTGCGCCGTTTCCACGGCATCGAGGTGTCGCTCCTGCCCGTCGACGGATGCGGAAGGATCGCGGCATCCGACCTGCAGGCGCTCCTGCGCGACGACACGGCACTCGTGAGCGTCGGCCATGCGAACAACGAGATCGGCACGGTGCAGGATGCCGCGTCGCTCGCCGATCTCGCCCGGGATGCCGGGGTGCCCCTGCATCTCGACGCCGTGCAGTCCGCCGGGTGGCTGCCCCTCGACGGACTGGGTGCGGATGCCGTCTCGATCGCCGGGCACAAGCTCGGCGCCCCGAAGGGAACCGGCGCTCTCGCCGTGCGCGGGCGCGTTCCGCTCGAACCCCTGCTGCACGGCGGCAGGCAGGAGCGCGGGCGTCGGTCGGGAACCGAGAACGTCGCGGGAGCGGTGGCGCTGGCCACGGCTCTCGACCTGGCCGAGGCCGAACGGGTGGATGTCGTCACGCGGGTCGGGCGGGCGACGGCTCGTTTCATCTCCGCGGTTCTGACGGCGGTGCCACAGGCGGCGCTCACGGGAGACCCTGCGCAGCGGCTCCCCGGAACCGCGAGCTTCACGTTCGCCGGCACGAGCGGGGAATCGGTGCTGCTCGAACTCGAGCGACGCGGGGTGGTCTCGTCGAGCGGCTCGGCGTGCGCGGCGGGCAGCGACGAGCCCTCCCCCGTCTTGCTGGCGTGCGGAATCGAGCCTGCGATCGCGCAGACCTCGGTGCGCTTCACCTTCGGTCGCGGAGCGCTCCCCGACGACGCCCCCGAGCACCTCGCCCGGCTCGTCGCGGAGTCGGTGCGCGCCGTCCTCGCCTGACCCCGCGGCCATAGAATCGGGGGGTGAGCGCACCCGACCCGATCGTGACGATGATCGTCCCCGGGCGGGACATCGCCGCCTTCGCCCCCGCCGCGATCGACTCGCTGCGCGCGCAGACCGAGCCGCGCTGGCGGGCGATCCTCGTCGACGACGGTTCGACCGACGCCACCGATGATGTGTTCCGGGCGGCCGCGGCCGATGATCCGCGCTTCCGCCTGCTCCGCCGCGACGAGGCTCACGGTCTCGGTGCCGCGCGGAACGCCGGACTCGAGCTCGTCGACACGCCCCTCCTCGGATTCCTCGATGCCGATGACGAACTCACCCCGACCGCGCTCGCCCGCCTCACCGGCACCCTCGCCGAGAGCGGCAGCGACTTCGTGGCGGGAGCGTACGTGCGCACGCGCGCGCAGGGTGACTCCTACGTGGCCGGCCGCGTGCAGCCCTGGGTAGCCACGGCCACGGACCCGCAGCGCCTCGGCACGACGATCCTCGACCACCCGGCCGCGTCGGCGAACATCGTGGCCTGGTCGAAGATCAGCCGCACCGACTTCTGGGGAGACCTGCGCTTCCCCGACGGAGTCGCTTACGAGGATCAGGTCGTGGCGCAGCTGATGTACACCCGGGCGACCGCCTTCGACGTGATCCCCGATGTGGTCGCGCACTGGCGGGTCCGCGCCGACGGCACCTCGATCACGCAGGGCAAGGCTCGGCTCCCCGTGCTGCTGGACTACCTCGCGGCGTTGCGCGGCGGCATCCGCGTGCTGCAGGATGCCGGAGCGCACGACGCCGTCGCCGCCCGTCTCTCGCTCATCGTCGCGATGGATCTGCCCCCGCTCCACGAGATCGCCCGCACGCACCTCGACCCCGCCTACGCAGCGGCGGTCTCGGAGTTCGTCACCGAGATCGAGGCGCTTCCCGAGTTCGCCCACGCCTCCCCCGACCACTCGCTCACGGCCGCCCTCAGCTGGTGACGCACCCGGAGACCCCATGACCTACCTCGACAGCCTCTTCTCGCTCACCGGACGCACGGCGATCGTCACGGGCGGCAGTTCCGGGATCGGGCGCGGGATAGCGACCGCCCTCGCCGGAGCGGGTGCGTCCACCGTGATCGTCGCCCGCGGCGCCGATCGCATCGCCGCGACCGTCCACGCGCTGCGCGATGCCGGCGGGACCGCGGAGGGAGTGATCGGGGACCTCAGCTCCCGCGACGGCATCCGCGCCGCCGCCGAAGACGCGGCACGACCCTTCGGTGAGCCCGACATCGTCGTGCACTCCGCCGGGATCAACATCCGCCCGCCCTTCGCCGAGATCACGGAGGACGACTGGGACGCGACCATGACCGTCAACGCGCTCGCGCCCTTTCTGCTCGGACAGCGTTTCGCGCCCGGAATGGCGGAGCGCGGCTATGGGCGCCTCATCCACATCAGCTCGCAGCAGGCGCACCGCGCCTTCGCCACGAGCGGCATCTACGGAGCATCCAAGGGTGCCGTGGAGTCCCTCATGCGCTCCGAGGCCGAGGCCTGGGGCGGCACCGGGGTGACGAGCAACACGCTCGTTCCCGGCTTCGTCCTGACACCGCTCAACGCCCGGCTGCAGCAGGATCCGCAGGCTGTCGCGAGTCTCGCCGCGCGCACGATGATCGGGCGGAACGGACTGCCCGAGGACTTCGCGGGTGCTGCGGTCTTCCTCGCCGGCGCAGGCTCGGCCTACGTGACCGGGCACTCGCTCTTCGTCGACGGCGGTCTCTCGGCGCACTGATCACGATCCGGTCGCGGCCGTTCACTCCTGCGGCGGATAGACCCGATCGTCCGTCGCGGCATCCAGGAGCGGCACGGCGGCCGTCAGCGGGACGGATGCCGTCAGCGTCTCGACCGCGTCGGCCGACACGGGGTCTTCCGGAGCGCGATCGGCCCGGCGATCGCGCAGTGCGCCGGCCACTCCGCCCGAAACGGTCATCTCGATGGCCGCCTCGGTCGCGAGCACACGGGACGCGGCCACCTGCTGGGCGGCGAGCTCGGCGTAGAGCCCATCGTGCGCGAGCAGCTCGGCGTGGGTACCGGACTCGACGATGCGCCCCGCCTCGAGCACGTGGATCACGTCGGCGCCCATCACGGTCGAGAGTCGATGTGCGATCGAGATCGTCGTCCGGCCCTTCGCGGCCTCGTCGAGCGCCTCCTGCACGACGCGCTCCGACACCGTGTCGAGGGCCGACGTCGCCTCGTCGAGCAGCAGTACGGGGGGATCTTTCAGCAGCACGCGCGCGATGGCGATGCGTTGCTTCTCGCCGCCGGACAGACGGTATCCGCGCTCGCCCACCACGGTGTCGTAGCCGTTCTCGAACCCCGAGATGATGTGGTGGATGTTCGCCGCCGTGGTCGCCTCGATCAGCTCCTCCTCGCTCGCGTCGGGCTTGGCGTACAGCAGGTTCTCGCGGATGGTCGCGTGGAAGAGGTAGGTCTCCTGCGACACGATGCCCACGTTGTCGATGATCGACTCCTGCGTGAGCGTGCGCACGTCGGCGCCGGCGAAGAGCACGGCTCCGCCGCGGGCCTCGTACAGGCGCGGAGCGAGGTAGAGCACCGTGGTCTTTCCCGCTCCGGACGGACCGACGAACGCCACGTGCTGGCCGGGCTCCGCGACGAACGAGACCCCGTCGAGGGTGGGCCGGGCGTCATCAGTCGCATCGGGATAGCGGAAGACGACCTCGCGGAACTCGACGCGCCCTCGCGGTCCCGGAGCATCCGCCACTGAGATCGCATCGGGGGCGTCCTCGATCTCGGGCACCAGGTCGAGGTACTCGAAGATGCGCGCGAACAGGGCCGAAGAGGTCTGCAGATCGAGCGAGACGCGCATCAGGCCCATGAGCGGCTGCAGGAGCCGCGCCTGCACCGTGGTGAAGGCGACGACGGTGCCGGCGGTGATCGCGCCGGTCCCTCCCGCGATGAGGTAGCCCGAGACCAGGTAGATGATCGCCGGCACGCTCGCCATGATGACCTGCACCACCGCGAAGAAGCCCTGGCCGCTCATCGCCCGGCGCACCTGCAGGTGCACCTGGTTGCGGTTCTCGGCCTGGTAGCGCTGCGATTCCGCGCGCTGCCGATTGAACGCCTTCGACAGCAGCATGCCCGACACGCTCAAGGTCTCCTGCGTGATCGAGGTGAGCTCCGACAGGGACTCCTGGGTCTCGCCCGCGATCCGCGCACGCACCTGCCCGACCCGGCGTTGCACGATGATCAGGAACGGCATGAGGATGATCGCGATGAGGGTCAGACGCCAGTCGATCAGGATCATCGCCACGAGCGAGGCGATCACGGTGACCGCATTGCCGAGGATGCTCGTGACGGTGTTCGTCAGCACACCGGAGACGCCACCGACATCGTTCTGCAGGCGCGACTGGATCACGCCGGTCTTGGTGCGGGTGAAGAACCCCAGCTCCATCGCCTGGAGGTGCTCGAACAGGCGCACCCGCAGATCTCCTGTGACACTGTTGCCGACGGTCGAGGTGAGCCACGTCTGCGCGACGCCGAGCGCCGCGGACCCGAGGAAGAGCCCCATCATGGCGACCACGAGCCAGACCAGGAGCTCGAGGTGCGGACCGCCGCCGTCGACGGGGAAGAGCGCATCGTCGAACACGCGCTGCACGATCAGCGGCGGGATCACGGCGATGCCCGCGCCCAGCACGACGAGGATGCCGGTCACGACGATCCGCCACTTGTACGGACGGAAGAGCGTCACCACTCGGGCTCCGAGGCCGCTGATGCGCGGAGCCTCGGCGTTCAGCCGGCGCTGCGCATCTTCGTCGACACCGCGGAAGCCCCCGGGATGCCTCCCACCCATTCCGCCGCCCATGCTCATGAGGTCAGCGTAGCCAGCGGTGGGGACATCAGGGTCGCGGCGTCCGCCCTCAGCAGATATATCGCGGGCTCGGAATGAAATGTCCGATCCTGTGGTTACGCTGAATGATCCTGGCGCACTCGCGCACCGTTCTCTCTCTTTCCTGTGCCCTGGAGGCCGTATGTCTGCCGTCGACACCGGGTCGATCCCGACCACCGCTCCCGCCGACGGGACGATCGCGCGTTCCGACATGCGGGTGATCTGGCTGCTCCTGGTCGCCGCGTTCGTGGCGATCCTCAACGAGACCACCATGGGGATCGCGATCCCCCACCTCAACACCGACCTCGGCATCCCGCCCGAGCTCGGTCAGTGGCTCACCAGCGCCTTCATGCTCACCATGGCCGTCGTGATCCCGACGACCGGGTTCATCCTGCAGCGCTTCACGACGCGTCAGGTGTTCATCGCCGCGATGATCTCCTTCTCGCTCGGCACCCTGGTGTCGCTGATCGCCCCCGGTTTCGCCGTGCTGCTCGTCGGCCGCGTGATCCAGGCCGTCGGCACGGGAATCATGATGCCGCTGCTCATGACGACGATCATGAACGTCGTGCCCCCGCAGTCGCGCGGGCGCATGATGGGTCGCGTCGGCATGGTGATCTCCCTCGCTCCCGCGACAGGCCCCGTGCTCGCGGGCGCCGTGCTCGAGGTGTTCAACTGGCGCGCGCTGTTCGCGATCATCCTCCCGATCGCCCTGATCGCCCTCGCCATGGGCATCCGCTGGATGACGAACCTCGGCGAGACGCGCCGTATGCCCCTCGACGTTGTCTCCATCCCGCTCGCCGCTCTCGGCTTCGGTGGAATCGTGTTCGGCATCAGCCAGCTCGGCGGCGAGGGCGCCGGAGCCGGTGCGACAACGGGCGTCATCGCGCTCGTCGTGGGCGTCGTCTCGCTCGGGCTGTTCGTCTGGCATCAGCTCGTGCTCCAGCGCGTCGACGACGCGCTGCTCGACCTGCGCGTCTTCCGTTCGACGAACTTCACCTTCTCGGTGATCATCATGTCGATCCTCGCGCTGTCGATGTTCGGAACGCTCACGCTGCTCCCGCAGTACCTGCAGAACGTCGTCGGACTCGAGTCCTTCTCCGCGGGCCTCATCCTGCTCCCCGGTTCGGTGCTGATGGGTCTGCTCGGCCCGATCATGGGTCGTGTGTACGACGCACGCGGCACGCGCCCGCTGCTGATCCCCGGCACGATCCTGGTCTCTGCCGCGCTGTTCTTCTACTCGACCGTCAGCGAGCACACCGAGTGGTGGGTGCTGGTGATCGTGCAGGCCGTGATGTCGGTCGGCCTCGCGATGTCGTTCACGCCTCTGTTCTCGGCATCGCTCGGTTCACTGCAGCGTTCGCTCTACTCGCACGGCTCGGCCGTGCTCAACACCATGCAGCAGGTGGCGGGGGCGGCCGGTGTCGCGGTGCTGCTCGTCACCTACTCCGCGATCCTGCACTCGGGTGAAGAGCAGGGTCTCTCGACCGCACTGGCCGGTGCACCGGGCGCGCGCATGGCGTTCCTGATCGCGGCCATCATCTCGCTCGCGGCCGTGGCGCTGAGCCCGTTCGTCCGGAAGCCGGCCGACGACGCCGGCGGAGAGTTCCACGGCGGACACTGACGCCGCATGGCGGCGTCTGGCGCTTATCCCGTCTTCTTCGGAGCGGGGAAGTGGCAGACGCCGCCGCTGCAGAGGCCTGCAGCTTCCCCGTCGAGAAGGTTGAGGGTTCCGGGCAGAGGTGCCAGCCCGAGGGCGGCGTCCTGCTCGGTGGTGTCTCCCTGCTGATCGGTCATCCCTCGATCGTACGCCTGTCCTGAGGCAGCGGCGTCGATCCGGGTGTTGCGTCGCGCCCGCGCGGCGTAACGTTCGCTGTGGACTCGAGAGTCGAGGCGAAGGAGCAGCGATGATCATCACTCCCCCGGATGCGGCATCCGTCGTGGGGCACGCCGCCGCGATGTACGCCGACGACATCGCCGAAGACGGATTCGTCTACGTCCACACCCAGGCGATGGCGATCAATCCCGAGGCGCACGCCGCCTTCGAAGAGCTGATACGGGCCGTCGTGCCGTCGATCGGCGTGCGGGTCTACGAGGCTGCGACCCTCGGCGCCGCACGCGCGATCGGTTCGACGCACTGTCTGCTGGCGCACAGTCGACGCGCTCTCGCCGTCGGGGTGCTCGACGAGGCCGGCCTGGCGGCGTTCACGGCTCACGACGATCGCGGATTCGGCCCGGCCGAGCAGGCGGTCGTGCGCTATTCGGCCCGCCTGTCGACCACACCCCGGGCGATGACGGATGCCGATTCCCAGGAGCTGCGCGATCTCGGGTTCACCGATCGGCAGATCGTCGACATCACGCTCGCGGCGTCTCTGCGCAACTATTTCAGCCGCGCACTGCAGGCCCTTGCGGTGCCCGTCGACGCCGTGCCGGGGCTTCCCCCGGGTACGGCGGCCGCTCTCATCCGCCTCGCCGGCGACTCCGAGGCATCCTCGTCGCCAGCGGACGGATAGCCGCTCCCCCTACGGTGGAGAGATGATCACGCGTTCGATAGCCCGCCTCTTCTGGGCCCTCAGCCGTTGGACGCTCGTCGGGCACGACGCCGTCCCCACGCGGCCAACGATCCTCATCGGAGCACCGCACACCTCGAACTGGGACTTCGTCCTCATGCTCGCGATCGCCTGGCGGCTCGGGATCGATGTGCACTGGCTCGGCAAGAAGAGCCTCTTCCGCGGCTGGAAAGGCCCGATCATGCGACGACTCGGCGGTGTCCCCGTCGATCGCGAGAACCCTGGGCGGGTCGTGTCCGACGTCGTCGGCCAGGTGCATGCGGGCGAGGTCTTCGGTCTCGTCATCACCCCGGACGGCACGCGCGGGGGCAACGACTTCTGGAAGTCGGGTTTCTACCGCATCGCGACCGAGACCGGGATGCCGCTGACACTCGGTTTCGTCGACCGAACGACCATGACGACGGGGCTCGGTCCGACGATCGAAGTCACCGGCGACGTGCGCTCCGACATGGAGCGCATCCGCGCCTTCTACGCCGACAAAGCGGGCGTGCGCCCCGAACGCCGCACCGAACCGCGCCTGCGCGAGGAGCAGCCGACCGATACGCCCATCGGCTGAGGAATCACTCCTCGGATGCCTCGACCTCGGCGCGCGCATAGTCGAGGTCGTCGTCCGACAGCGTCTCCTGCATGCCGACCACCGCACCGGTGATCTCGCGGATCTCCTCGCGCACGGTGTCGGTGAGGTGAGGGAGGTCACCGTCGAGGAGGGTGCGTCGCGCGTCGATGGAGAGCTGCGGCCACCAGTCGCGGATCGGTGGAAGAGTCACGCGGTCATTCTCCCCTTCGGCTCACGCGTCTGGACAGGCATCCGCCCCAATCGACAGACTGAGTCCATGAGTACTGCGTCCGAGTTCGACGACCGTGCCGATGGTCGCGACGAGACCCCCAACGAGCGGGCTGATCGCAACTGGGACGAGCTGCTGCAGGAGCTCCGGGTGATGCAGACCGGCACGCAGATCCTCACGGGCTTCCTGCTCGCCGTCGCCTTCCAGCCGCGCTTCACCGACATGGACGAGCTGCAGCGCGATCTGTACGTCGTGCTGGTGGCACTGGCCGCGATCGCCACGATCCTCGCCCTCGCGCCGGTCGGGATGCACCGCGCTTTCTTCGGCCGACGGCGCAAACCCGAACTCGTGCACATCGCCGCGCGCATCGTGAAGATCGATCTCCTCGTCATCGGAGCGCTGACGATCGGGGTGACCACTCTCATCGTCGACTTCACCGTGAATCGCACCGCGGGTCTCATCGCCTTCGTCGCCGCGGTCGTCGCGGTCGGTGCCCTGTGGGTCGTTCTCCCGCGCATCATCCGCAACTCGGTGCGGCCGGGCGACAGCCCGAAGGACTGACCCGACCGCACCCCGACGCGCCGCTCCCCTGACGCGCGGCCGTGCGGATCGCTCCCTTCAGCGCCCCGCAGGCTCTCGGTTCTCCGCACTCACCATCCAGGCGAACTGCTCGAGGCGTTCGATGATGGCGTGGAGAAGATCTGCGGAGGTCGGGTCCTCGTCGTCGACGGCATCGTGCACATCGCGCAGCGTGCCGACCGTGGCCTCGAGGCGCTCGGTGATGAGGTCGACCGTCTCGGTGGTCGACACCTCTCCCGCCGGGAACTCCGGGAGCGAGGTCGCTGCGGCGATCGTGGCGCTCCGGCCGTCCGGCACGGCGTGCAGTGCACGCATGCGCTCGGCGATCGTGTCGCTGAATGCTCGGGCGTCGTCGATGATCTCGTCGAGCTGGCGGTGCATGTCGCGGAAGTTCCGACCGACGACGTTCCAGTGCGCCTGCTTCCCCTGCAGAGAGAGTTCGAGCAGATCGACGAGCACGGCCTGCAGATTCGCCGCCAGCGTCGACGAGGCGGTGAAGCCCTTCTCCGCGTTCTGGGTGCGCGTCGTCTTCGCGCCGCGCTTACTCGTGCCGGTCTTCTTCGCGGCCGACGTGGACGTGGTCTTGCTTGCCATTTTCTGACCTCCTGAAGGCGAACCTATCGTTCACCATCCGCCTTTCCGAGGGGGTTGACACCTCGGCACGGCAACACCGAACGTAGGCAGGTGACCGCACGAGAGAAGACATCGCAGAATCATCCGCACGAGGGCGCGACCCTCGAGATCTCCCCTCTTCGGGAGGAGGACGCCGGTGAAGTGCTCACGATTCAGCGCGCCGCGTTCGTCTCGGAGGCGCAGATCTACGGCAGCGCCGACATGCCGCCGCTGACGCAGACCCTCGACGAAGTGCGAGCGGAACTCGCCGCGGGCGAGGGTTTCGCCGCCCGTCTCGACGGTCGGGTGGTCGGTGCGATCCGGTTCCGAGACGGCACCGACCTCCTCCTGATCGGACGGATCGCGATCGCCCCCGATATGCAGGGGGAAGGAATCGGACGGGCGCTCCTGGAAGCAGCCGAGCAGGCATCGGCGGCCCCGGAGGCCGAACTGTTCACCGGCAGCCTGAGCGAGGCGAACATACGCCTGTACGAGGCGTGCGGCTACGTGGAGAGCGAGAGGATCCCCGACGGGGACGGGACCGAGCAGGTGTTCCTGCGAAAGCTGTTGCCCAGGTGAGAGGTTCCTCCGAACCGGCGCGTCGAGGTTGAAAGCGCGTCCCCGTTTCGGCATCGTGGCCCGGACACGTCGCGACCGCGGCGTGCCCCAACCGGAAGGAGAGTCTCGTGCTCACCCTCACCGATAACGCCTCCGCCATCGTCACCACCCTCGTGAGCCGCCAGAGCGAAGCTCCGGATGCCGGCCTCCGCATCCACTCCACCGAGGCCCAGGGCCCCAGCGGCGAGTCCCGCCTGGCCGTGCTGGTGACGACCGATCCCGAGCCGCAGGACCAGGTGGTCGAGATCTCGGGAACGCGTCTGTTCCTCGACGAGACCGCCGCCGTCGCCCTGGACGACAAGATCCTCGACGCGGGCGTCGACGACGAGGGGGCCGTGTCGTTCGCGGTCCTGCCCCAGGTCGCCTGACCCACAGACTTCGGATGCCGCGGCTCACCAGAGCCGCGGCATCCGCTGTGTCCGGCCGATCCCGTAGGTTGGGAGCAGAGCCGCGATCGCCGCGGACCCGAAGGCACCACCATGAAGATCGCCCTCCTGCGCCGCTACGTCGTCCTCGCCGAGACGCTCCATTTCCCGCGTGCCGCGGAGTCGCTCGGCATCCCCCTCGCCTCGCTCTACACGTCGCTCGACAAACTCGAGGAAGAGGTCGGGCACGCGCTGATCAATCGTGAGGGCACGCCGCGACTCACCCACGTCGGCGAGCTCTTCCTCGTCGAGGCGCAGGCCGCCGTCGCTGCTGCGCCCCCGCCCGCCCCGAAGAACGTCGCCCCGGCGGGCGGCAAGGCCAAGGCATCGAAGGGCAAAGGCAGGGCCCCGATCGTGAAGGGCCAGCCCAAGCCGTACAAGAAGCGTCAGGGGCGCTGACGCTCAGAGTTCGGCGACGTTCCCGTCGGTGACGTTCCAGCGCCGGTTCGTCTCGACGGCGTCGAGCATCCGCCGATCGTGCGTGACGAGCAGCAGCGTGCCCGTGTACGACTCGAGGGCCTGTTCCAGCTGCTCGATCGCCGGCAGATCCAGGTGGTTCGTCGGCTCGTCGAGTACGAGCAGGTTCACACCGCGTGCCTGCAGCAGCGCGAGCGCCGCGCGGGTGCGCTCCCCCGGAGACAGGCCATCGACCGGCCGCGTGACGTGGTCGGCCTTGAGCCCGAACTTGGCCAGCAGCGTGCGTACGTCGGCCGACGCCATCTCGGGCACGAGCAGTTCGAAGGCATCCGCGAGCGCCGCGTCGCCGACGAGGAGGGAGCGCGCCTGGTCGATCTCGCCGATCTGCACGCTGCTGCCGAGGCTCGCGCTCCCCTCGTCGGGGCTGCGCGTGCCGAGAAGGGTTCGCAGAAGCGTCGACTTTCCCGCACCGTTCGGACCCGTGATCCCGATGCGGTCGCCCCCGTCGACCTGGAGCGTCACCGGTCCGAGCGTGAAGGCCCCCTGTCGGACGACCACGCCGTTCAGCGTCGACACGACGGTGCTGGAGCGCGGTGCGGACCCGATCGTGAACTCGAGCTTCCACTCCTTACGGGGCTCCTCGACCTCGTCGAGGCGCGCGATGCGGCTCTCCATCTGGCGCACCTTCTGAGCCTGCTTCTCGCTCGACTCCATCGACGCCTTGCGCTTGATCTTGTCGTTGTCGGGAGACTTCTTCATGGCATTGCGCACGCCCTGGCTCGACCACTCGCGCTGCGTCCGCGCCCGGGCGACCAGATCGGCCTTCTTCTCGGCGAACTCGTCGTACTGCTCGCGCAGATGTCGCTTGACCGTCGCGCGCTCCTCGATGAACGCGTCGTACCCGCCGCCGTAGAGGCGGTTGGTCCCCTGCGCGAGGTCGAGCTCGAGCACCTTCGTCACGCTGCGCGCCAAGAACTCGCGGTCGTGGCTGACCAGCACCACGCCGCCGCGGAGACCTCGCACGAACGCCTCCAACCGATCCAGGCCGTCGAGATCGAGGTCGTTCGTGGGCTCGTCGAGCAGCACGACGTCGAACCTCGAGAGCAGCAGCGCCGCCAGACCGACCCGCGCCGCCTGGCCACCAGAGAGCGCCGTCATCATCGATTCGGGGGTCAGCGCGCCGCCGCTCGACGACCCGAGATCGGCCAGCACCGCCGGCAGACGTTCGTCGAGGTCGGCCGCCCCACTCGCGAGCCAGCGGTCGAGAGCGGTCGAATAGACATCGGCCGGGTCGACACCGGGTGCCGCGAGCGAGGGATCGCCGAGAGCCTCGGCCGCGGCATCCATCTGTCTCGTCGCTTCAGCACAGCCCGTGCGACGCGCGATGTACTCCGCGACGGTCTCGCCCGCGATGCGCTCGTGCTCCTGCGGCAGCCACCCGACGAAGGCGTCGGCCGGCGCGAGCGCGACGCTCCCCTCGATCGGAGCATCCGCCCCCGCGAGCAGGCGCAGGAGGGTGGACTTGCCGGCGCCGTTCGCGCCCACCACGCCGATGACGTCGCCGGGAGCGACCGTCAGGTCGACACCCTCGAAGAGGACGCGGTGGCCGTACCCACCGGAGAGGTTCTGGGCGACGAGGGTGGCGGTCATCAGACCATCCTCTCAGCCCGAGAGGTCAGTCCCAGTCGAGGTAGTCCTCGATCGCCCAGGAGGTCGCTCCCATGTGGGTGAACGGGAAGAGGTATCCGCCGCCGTCGACGCCGACGACGCTCACGCGGTCGGGGGCTGCGGCCTGCAGCTTCTCGCCGTTGACGACCGGGGCGATCGGGTCGTCGGTGCCCTGCACCACGAGCACCGGGAGTCCCTCGGCGAGCGGAGCGGGGGTCTCCCACGCGGCGGCCTGCAGCGCGTCGACCTCGGCGTCGCGGGCCGGGGCGGGGATCGCGGCGAGCGCCTCGGCCGAAGGGCCGGTCTCGTCCACGCCGAGCAGGAGCACGCCGTTGACACGATCGTGGTGGTCGAGAGCGACGACGCGTGCCACCGCACCGCCGAAGGCGTGACCTCCGACCCAGGC
Source organism: Microbacterium sp. USHLN272 (assembly GCF_037149655.1). Lineage (NCBI taxonomy): Bacteria > Bacillati > Actinomycetota > Actinomycetes > Micrococcales > Microbacteriaceae > Microbacterium > Microbacterium sp. USHLN272. The sequence goes on from NZ_JBBCRA010000001.1 coordinate 1,052,983, forward strand.
ATCCGAGATCGAGAGGTGCGACATGACGTCGACGACGTCCTGCGCGAGGTCGTGCATCGTGACCGCGGCATCCGAGGGGCGACGCGAGCCGATGCTCACGACTCGGAAGTCCTCCTCCGACACGGAGTGCGACAGCAGCTCGAGGTAGGTGACGTTCAGACCGTGCCCGGCGATCAGGATCAGTGCGGGGCCCTCACCCTCTGCGGTGAAGGGGATCGCGCGTCCTGCGGGTTCGAAGATCTGAATGTCAGCCATAGTGCGGCAGTCTCCTTTGGTGAGGTGGGCCTTACCCAGCGTACCGGGCGGTCGCGGAAGTCACGAAGCCGGGAGTGCAACTCGCCTACCCCTGCGGCTCTGTCGCGTCAATCGGCTTCTCCGCGGACGATGCCCGGAGCAGAGTGCAGGGGTGAGAACACCTCAGACAGTCCGCCGCGCCCTTGCGGGCGCCGCCGCGATCCTGCTCACGGCAGCCCTCGCCGGGTGCGGCCTGACGATCCCGACGGATCCCGACGACACACTCGCGTCGGTGCGCCACAGCGTGTTGAGGGTCGGGGTCTCCCCCGACGGCTCGCTCGTGCAGGCCGATGGTGACGACCCGTCGGGGAGTGTGGTCGACCTGGTCGACGGCTTCGCCGACCACCTCGACGCGGAACCCGAATGGACCGTCGGCAGCGAGGAGACGCTGGTCGGGATGCTGGAGAGGGGTGACCTCGACCTGATCGCGGGCGGGATCACCTCCGACACCCCCTGGCTTGAGAGAGCGGGCGTGTCACGCGGTTACAGCGATATCGACGGCGCCGACGGCCGCACACTGGTGATGCTCGTACCGCTGGGCGAGAACGCCTTCCTGAGCGAGCTCGAGAGCTACCTCGACGACGAGGTCGGCTCGTGACCGCGACGCACGAGTTCGGACGTACCGATCTCCCGGCCGAGCAGACGCGCGCCCTGCGCTCCGCCATCCGCTGGGAATGGTTCACCATCGGGTACACGAGCATCACGATCGCCGTGATCGCGCTCGTCGTCGGAAACTCGCAGGCCATGCGCACGGCCTGGATCGAGGACATGCTCTCGCTGATCCCGCAGATCGCCTTCCTGGTCGCGCTGATCTTCGTGAGACGACGCCCCGACCGCACGCATCCGTACGGCATGCATCGTGCGATGGGGGTGGGTCACCTCGTCGCCGGGGTCGCCCTCCTGGCCGTGGGCCTCAATCTCGCGCGGGAGTCCGTCGTGGGACTCGTCTCGGGCGAGCATCCGACGATCGGCACCGTACTGCTCTTCGGACAGACGATCTGGCTCGGCTGGCTGATGGTCGCGGTGATGGCCGTCGTCGTGGTCGGCCCGATCTTCTTCTACGGCCCGGCCAAGGCGAAACTCGCCCCGGTGCTGCACAACAAGCTCTTGTACGCCGATGCAGACATGGCCAAGGCCGACTGGCAGACGACGGTCGCCTCGATCGTCGTCGTGCTCGGGGTCGGAGTGGGGTTGTGGTGGCTCGATGGCGCCGCCGCGGTCTTCATCTCGCTCGGGATCATCTGGGACGGCGTCAAGAACACGAAGGCCGCGATCGTCGACCTCATGGACCAGCGCGCTCGCACCTACGACAGCGCTGCACCCCACCCGCTCGCCCGGGACATCGTCTCGTACCTGCGCAGCAAGCCCTGGGTGGGGAATGCAGCCGTGCGCTTGCGCGACCAGGGGCAGGTGTTCCACGTCGAGGCGTTCGTCGTCCCTCGCCGCGGCAGCGTATCGCTCCGCCGCATCACCGAGGTATCGAAGGGCATCGCCGATCTCGATTGGAAGGTGCAGGACGTCGTCATCGTCCCGGCGGAACGGCTTCCGGACGAGGCGGATACCGGGCGATAGCGCCGCACACCCGCCGCGCAGGCCAGGGGCGTACTGTCGGAGAAGGAACTGACCCTGGTTCTCCGATGATGGGAATCACGTTGTCCGACGCCGCACCCCGCTCCACTGCCGCTCTGCTCTCACTCGGCCTCCTCGCCGCCTCCTCCATGGAGAACGAGCGACGACTGCCGATCCACCCCCACCACTTCGACCGCATCGACCCGGACCTCCGGGCGCGCATGGTCGTCGAGCGCGGATACGGCGCGGACTTCCGACTCTCCCCCGGTTACATCGAGTCGCGCGTCGGGCGAGTGGCCGACCGCGCCGAGGTGCTCGCCTCCGCCGATGTGCTCCTGCTGCCCAAGCCGCAGGCGGCCGATGTGGCCGCCGTCCCCGCGGGGCGCACGCTGTGGGGCTGGCCGCACTGCGTGCAGGATGCCGCGATCACCCAGACCGCGATCGACAACCGCCTCACGCTGATCGCGTTCGAGGCGATGAACCACTGGACGCCGCAAGGAGACATGAGCCTGCACGTGTTCCACAAGAACAACGAGCTCGCGGGCTACTGCTCGGTGCAGCACGCATTGAGCCTGGTCGGCTCGACCGGCGACTACGGTCCACGCCTCAGCGCGGTCGTGATCGGCTTCGGAGCGACGGCGCGCGGCGCGGTCACCGCGCTCAACGCCCACGGCATCCACGACATCCAGGTGCTCACGCAACGCGGAGTGGCGGCCGTCGGCTCTCCCATCCACAATGCGCACATGACGCAGCTGAACACCGATGGCAGCGGGGCCACCCACCTCAGCACGGTCGTCACGGATGCCGGTGACGTGCTGTTGCCGGACTTCCTGGCGTCGCACGACATCGTCGTCAACTGCACACTGCAGGACGTCGCAGCGCCGATGACCTATCTGCGCACGGAGGACCTGCAGGGATTCACGTCGGGAAGTCTCATCATCGACGTCTCCTGCGACGAGGGCATGGGATTCGAGTGGGCGACACCCACGACCTTCGACGAACCGATGTTCACCGTCGGCGAAGGCGTCGATTACTACGCCGTGGACCACAGCCCCTCGTACCTCTGGAACTCGGCGACCTGGGAGATCAGCGAGGCGACGCTGCCCTTCCTCCGCTCGGTGATGGAGGGAGAGGCCTCCTGGGACGCGAGCAGCACGCTCGCCCGCGCGATCGAGATCCGCGACGGCGTGGTCCAGAATCCGAGCATTCTCAGCTTCCAGGACCGCGACCCGGCATACCCGCATCCGCGGATCGAGCGACGTCCGTCGGCGGCGTGATGACCGTGCGCCCGCGCCCGTCGATCTAGGCTGGTGAGATGCTCGCCGCTCTCATCCGCCCCGTCGAATCGCACACCGTCGAGGTCGCCGGCGCGTCCCTCGACGACGTGTACGCGCAGATCTCGAGCCATGCACCGGACGGGTTCGACCTTGTCTCGGCCCCGGTGCGGATGCTCAAGGGCACGGCGGGCATCCAGGCGACGGCCCGGTTCGATCGCCGAGACGGCGTCCGCGAGATCTCGGCCGACGACATGGACGCACTCGAGGCGCAGGTGCCCGAGGGCTGGCAGATGCTCTCGGTGTGGACGCTCTAGCGGCTGGACTCGGCTAGAGCTCCCTCTTCAGTCCGACATGGGCGGTCTGGTACCCGTGTCGGGTGTAGAAGGCGCGAGTCCGCTCCCGCGCATCGTCGGTGGTGACCTGCGACAGCCGGGCCCCGCGCACTCGCCCGAATTCGTGCGCCCACTCGAGCATCGCCGCGCCCAGCCCTTGTGACCGCGTCCCTGCAGCGACGCGCAGTCCCTCGATCTGGAGCCGGGTCGACCCACCGCGGGAGAGGCCCGGGATGACGGTCAGCTGCATCGTGGCGACCGGGTGATCGTCGCTGTCGCGGACGACCCCCAGGTAGTTGGATCCGTCGCGCGCGACCGCGCTGAAGGCCGCCTCGTAGCGCTCGAGCTCGACGCTCTCCCGATCCCGGCCGAACTGATCGTCGAGCAGCAGCGCGGCAATGGCCCCGATGTCGTCTCGGTTCGCCCGTTCGAGCCGAAACTCTCGGCCCGCCACCTGCAGGCGTCCCCGCACGGACGACCGCGCATCCGCCTGCAGCCGGGCGACGAGGAGGTCGAGCCATCCGCCGACGTTCGCGCGAGCCTCCGCCGTGTCGGGGTAGCGGCATCTCAGGTGCAGGCCCGACTCATCCAGGATGAACCACAGCATGACCCCGTCCGTATCGGTCGCCGCGCTGACGTACTGGGCGTCGAGGCCGACGGAGTCGATGCGTACGGGAAGCCTGCGCAGATCCAGCCACGAGATCGCGAACATCCCGGGGGCGACGGGCATGCCGCCCCACGGCGCGAGGACGTCCGCGAGCGGCCAGGCGCCGAGTTGCACCGCCTCCTTCACCGCGGCCGCCGCCGCATGCGGTTCGGCGACGTCCGATTCGAGGACGGAGTTGGTGATGAACCACCCGACCGAGTCGTGCCAGGTGTCCTCGAATCGGCTGTGCACGGGGAACACGGCGCGAAGCGGGGCATCCGCCAGTTCTCGGGTCACCGCGGTCATCGCGACGACGGCCCGCGCGAGGGTCGAGACGCCGTCGTCCCGGGCCTGTGCGGCGAAGGCCGCGGCGTCGTCGACATCGAACACATCGCGCACCTCCACGCGCTCACGATGCGGCTCGGGAGTACCCAGCGACAACGGGAACTGCGGCATCACGCCGCCGCTACCGTCGATGATGTCCTCCCACCGCCGACGCACGTGGTCGGGTGCCGCCTCCCGATCCAACAGTGTCTGCGTGTGTTCGACGAATGCCGGCGCCGGCCGCGACGTCGGCTGCGCACCGACGCGCCCGGCGTCGAGCGCGGACAGCAGATCGCGCGCGATCACCAGCATCGACCACATGTCGACGTGCGCATGGTCCGCAGCGATCACGACCGTGAGACCGGCAGCGGTCTCCAACACGCAGAGGCGGTGCGACGGATGCCGGTACGGCGAGCATGCCGCATCGAGGACGTCCCGCAACGCGTCGTTGACGGCCTGTCCCGAGCCGACCTGATGTTCGACCCAACTACCGGGACCGATCTCGATCTCGTGGAGCTCCGGCTCGCCGTTTGCACCGGCGACGAACGCCGTCCGCAGCGTGCCATGTCGAGCGATCACCTCCAGCCAGGCGTCGGCGATCGACTCGCGAGGAATCGGTGCAGGCAGCCGGAAGGAGAGCGCCATCCACGATCCGGGTCGATCGCCCGCCCCGACATGGAGGCGCTGGTCGAAGGACACGGGGAGGCGTCGTCCGGGCGCGGACGCGGCGACGTCGTACCCCCAGAGCCGTCCGAACGGGAGGCGGAGGTGCGTCACATTCGTCAGGCGCATGGGTAGCACCATATATCCCCCAGATAACCTGGAGATCACACCGACCACCGAACCAATACGGTCATCACCGAGCGAGGAGCCTGATGCCCACATTCGAGGTGCCCGGAGCCGAGCTGGCCGTCGCCATGAGCGATGAAGGCGGACACCCGGTCGTCCAGCTGCACGGCCTCACCGCGAGCCGGGCGCGCGATCGAGGACTCGAGCTCGACCTCGGCCGAGGACTCAGCGGAACGCGACTGCTGCGCTACGACGCGCGCGGCCACGGCCGGTCGACCGGGCGGAGGGTCCCCGAGGACTATCGCTGGCAGACCCTCGCCGACGACCTTCTGAGACTGCTCGACCACTGGTTCCCGGGTGAGCGCGTTCACGGCGTCGGCCCCTCCATGGGCACCGCGACACTGCTGCACGCTGCGACGATCGCGCCGGAACGCTTCACCGGACTCACGCTGATGGCGCCGCCCACGGCGTGGGATACCCGACCCGCTCAGGCCGCGAACTACCGAGCCGCGGCCGATCTCATCGACGCCGAGGGTATGGAGGCGTACCTCGCGAGCACGCGCGGCCCCGCACCCTCGCCAGAGGCCGAGGCCGTGCCCGATCCGGGGCCCGACGTCACCGAGACGCTTCTCCCGTCGGTCCTGCGAGGGGCGGCACTCAGCGATCTGCCCACGCCGGAGGCCGTCGCCCGCATCGAGGTGCCGACATCGATCCTGGCGTGGACCGACGACCCGGGGCATCCGCTGTCGACGGCGGATGCACTCGTCGAGATCCTCCCGCACGCGACCCTGACGGTTGCGCGCGCGCCCGCGGACATCGAGGTCTGGCCCGAGGTGCTGAGGCAGGATCTCGGCCGTCACGGAGCGGTCAGCTGATCGCGCCGACCCCGCTCAGTTGTTGAAGCGGAACTCCACGACGTCACCACGGATAACAACCTATGGATTATGCGGCCACCCTTGACCAATGCGGGCCTCAAGTCAGGCCGGCCACCACACCTTCAGCCTGTTCCCCCATCGCAATCATCCGCCGCCTCGACCAGCAAAGCAGGAAACTCTTGGAGGGCCCAGACGTGGCCGACCCCTCCGATGACGAGGTTGCGCCCCTCAGGCCTTCGGGTCACGCAAGGAGGTCATTGCTTCTATCAGCGTGTCGTGGATGTAGGCGAGTCCGGGCGAGACCTCTCCCCATTCGCCGTCTTGCTCCTCGACTGTCCAGTCCTTCTCGCCCGTCGATTCTTCCCAGACCATCTCGCCGTGCTGCCAGATCCACCAGATGTTCGCGCTCGAATCCTGGATCCGAGCGAAGCTGGTCCCGAAGAAGTCAGTCGGCTTCGTGATGAGCCGTGCGTCGCGGGCGAGGGCACGCTCGAGCACCGCATCGAGGTCATCGACGTAGATCTGGAGAAGGCTCGGAGTGAAAGGCCAGTCCGGCTTGCGCTCGGCGAACATGATGGTGGTCGTGCCGACGCGCACCTCGGCCTGCAGCAGCAGGCCGTCGTCATCGACGGTGCGCGCCTCCGCGCGTTCCTCGCCATCAAAGACTTCGACGACAAATTGAGCGAGCTGATCGGCGTCGCTCGTGATAACGAAGGGGTTGACCGTGGCATACCCCTCGGGGGCGGCGGGTGCGGACATCGTTTGCTCCTGTACTGGTGGTGGATGCGATGTCCCCAGTCCATCACTGAGCGAATGTCCCGGTATTGAACATTTCCGCCATCATCGGCCGAACAGCACCTGAGCCGGCGTCTGACCGTGGAACGCCCTCAGCGAACGAGTCAGGTGAGCCTGGTCTGCGAAACCGCAGCGTGCAGCGCACTCGATCGGCGGCACGCCTTGCATCAGCAGAGCAAACGCTTCACGCGCCCGAGACAGTTGCTCGATTTGCTTGCGCGTAAGTCCTGTCGCGGCGCGGACCCGGCGCTGCCGCTGCCGCTCGGAGTAACCTGCGTCATCGCCGGACAGCATGCGCCGGACATCGCCGTCGCAGCGCAGCACGTCGAGCTCCAGAAGACGATCGGTGAAGGCCTCAAGGTCCGCGAACTCCGGGAACGGCACGGCATGCTGCGCAAGTGTGACGTGCCCGGCTTCGACAACCAGCTGCTGCTCCCCGCCGAGCAGCAGATGCTTACTCACTCCAGGCAAAACGACATGAGCCTTCAGCTGAACGCCCCCACTATGCTCCCCGATCGTCGAGCGGATCCAGCGGTGACCCAGAGTCGGACCCGACAGTCCAGCGAGTAGATCTCCACCTGCCGCGCGGGCGAACCACAGATCCCAGTACTCGACCGCCGGGACGAGGTAGCGCTCGTCCTTCGTCGCCCGTGCTTGCCACACACACTCAAGCAGAGGCGAGTCGGGATGATGCTCCTCGTACATGCGCTCCATCCGCGGCTCCTCCGCTCCGAGGACACCCTCTTGAGCAGTTGCCTTAGCTCTGAGTTTCGCTCGATCCAACGAGGATCACTGCTATGCGGGCGGCGCACTCGATCCATGGGTGAACATCACCCTCACGCACTACCGATCAGCCTACGCGACCGCCTGACGGAAGCCGCGCATCCGTGAGGAGTCAGACGTTAGAGCGCAAACCTAAATTCGACGACGTCGCCGTCCTTCATGACGTAGTCCTTGCCCTCGAGGCGGGCCTTGCCCTTGGCGCGGGCTTCGACGACCGATCCGGTCTCGACGAGGTCCTCGAACGAGACGATCTCCGCCTTGATGAAGCCCTTCTCGAAGTCGGTGTGGATGACACCGGCCGCCTGCGGAGCCTTGGCACCCTGCGGGATCGTCCAGGCGCGCGCTTCCTTCGGACCGGCGGTGAGGTACGTCTGCAGTCCGAGCGTGGCGAAGCCGATGCGGGCGAGCTGGTCGAGGCCGGACTCGTCCTGGCCGGTCGCCGCGAGCAGCTCGGCGGCGTCCTCGGGGTCGAGGTCGATGAGTTCCGACTCGATCTTGGCGTCAAGGAAGATCGCCTGAGCCGGAGCGACGAGCGCGGCGAGCTCTGCCTTGCGTGCGTCGTCGGTGAGGACTGCCTCGTCGACGTTGAAGACGAAGATGACGGGCTTCACGGTGAGGAGCCCGAGTTCGCGGATGGGCTCGAGGTCGAGGCCGCTGACCGAGAGCAGCTGACCGCGCTCGAGAGCGTCCTTCGCCGCGTTCGCCGCATCGAGGACCGACGGGTCGATCTTCTTGCCGCGGACTTCCTTCTCGTACCGGGTGATCGCCTTCTCGACGGTCTGAAGGTCGGCGAGCATCAGCTCGGCGTTGATCGTCTCCATGTCGGATGCCGGGTTCACCGCACCGTCGACGTGCACCACGTCGTCGTCGGCGAAACCACGCACGACCTGAGCGATCGCGTCGGCCTCGCGGATGTTCGCGAGGAACTGGTTGCCCAGCCCCTCCCCCTCGCTGGCGCCGCGCACGATGCCGGCGATGTCGACGAACGACACCGCAGCGGGCAGGATGCGCTCGCTGCCGAAGATCTCCGCGAGCTTGTCGAGCCGCGGGTCCGGCAGGTTCACCACGCCGACGTTGGGCTCGATCGTCGCGAACGGATAGTTCGCTGCGAGCACGTCGTTCTTGGTGAGTGCGTTGAAGAGGGTGGACTTGCCGACGTTGGGCAGGCCGACGATTCCGATAGTGAGAGCCACGGGGAACGAGTCTACCTGTCGCGACGCATGCCCTCGTCGGATCGCTCGCCCGTGGCGATCACCCGCGACGGGCGCGGAACGCCTTCGTCACGTATGGCAGATCGATGACTCCGTCGGTGAACTCGAGGTCGTCGAAGAGGGCGTCCATCTCCCGATGGATGCGCTCCCTTTCCTCGGGTGTCGCGGTGATCACCGCGCTGCGCGACGAGGCCATGCGGTGGAGCTGTTCGCGTGTCATCGGCCGCGACCATTCCCAGCTCTCGCTCTCGAGCGTGTCGAAGGGGGCGGCGATCACAGGATCACCCGCGGCCAGAGCCTCCTCCGCCGCGCTTCGATGCATGATGCGACTGAGGTCGCGCACCCACTCGACACGCTCGTCGCGGATGTTCCAGATCAGCCCGAGCGCTCCGTCCGCGCGCACCGCACGTCCGATCTCGGCGGAGGCTCGGACCGGGTCGACCCAGTGCCAGGCCTGGCCGAGCACGACGGCGTCGAGGCTGTCGTCCGGCAGCGGAAGGGACTCGGCGGTGCCGAGGAACGTGGGCACGCCCGGCACGTTCTCGCGCAGGGCGGCGAGCATGGCCGGGTCGGGATCGATCGCGACGATCTGAGCCCCCGGAGCGTGCGCGATGGCGCGGGTGAGCTTGCCGGTTCCCGCCCCGACGTCCGCGACGCGCTGCGCCCCGGCGGGCAGGATCTCGAGCATCCATGCCACCGCGTCGAAGGGGTACTCGGGTCGCCCCGCCTCGTAGTCCTGCGCCTGCGCGCCGAACAACGTCGCTCTGCTGTCCGCCATGTCGTCAGCATACGGCGCGCCGCCCGCCGCGAACTGGACGCTAGGGCGAGAGTGGATTCGTGCCCCTGGACTTCACAGCGATCGACTTCGAGACGGCGAACTCCAGCCCCGCCTCCGCCTGTTCCGTCGGCCTCGTGCGCGTGCGCGGCGGCGAGGTCGTGGCGCAGGGCGGGTGGCTGATCCAGCCCCCGCCCGGGCACGACGAGTTCCAGGAGTGGAACGTCCGCATCCACGGCATCCAGCCCGAAGACGTTCTCACGGCCGCCACGTGGACCGAACAGTTCGACCGCCTGTGCGATTTCGCCGGGTCCGATGTGCTCGTCGCGCACAACGCCGGCTTCGACCTCAACGTGCTCCGCCGCGCATCCGAGGCGACCGGCGGCGTGTGCCCTCCGTATCGCTCGCTCTGCAGCCTGCAGGTCGCGCGCAAGACCTACCAGCTCGACTCCTATCGCCTCCCGAAGGCGGCAGCAGCCGCCGGGTTCGCCGAGTTCTCGCATCACGATGCGCTGGCGGATGCTCGGGCCTGCGCGCAGATCGTGATCGATGCCGCGCGCCGCGCCGCAGCCTCGGACGTCGAGATGCTCGCGGAGATCTTGGGACTGCGACTCGGTGGCGCGCCGGTCGTCCGCGAGGAGCGCGCCGTCGCCTGACCGGGACGCCTCCCGGCAATGTCGGCGGCCAGGGGCATCATGAGCACATGGATGCTCCCCTGATCGTTCTCCTCGTCATCGCCGCTCTGTGCGCCGGGGCGGCGCTCGGCTGGTTCCTGCGCGCCGGCCGAGGTGCCGCCGAGTTCGCCCGTGTGCAGGCCGAGCTCGCCGCGGCCCGCGACGATCGCGATCGCCAGTACGACCTCTACCGCGATGCCGTCGAGCACGCGCGCGTCGAGCAACGAGCGGAGGCGCAGCGGGTGCAGCAGCAGAACGCCGTGCTCACCGCGCTCGCCCCGGTGCGCGAGAGCCTGCAGCAGATGCAGCAGAAGGTCGCGACGATCGAGCAGGAGCGCCACGCCCAGTTCGGCTCACTCGCCGAGCAGTTGCGGCGAGCGCAGGAGTCCGACGAGGCACTGCGCGCGACGACGGAGTCGCTCGCCGGAGCGCTGCGCTCGACCGCCACGCGCGGCGTCTGGGGCGAGACCCAGCTGCGGCGCGTGGTCGAGGCGGCGGGATTGACGCGGCACGTCGACTTCGACCTGCAGGCCACGATCTCGTCGGATCGCGGGCAGGGCCGACCCGACATGGTGATCCGTCTCGCCGGCGGTGCCTCGATCGCCGTCGATGCCAAGGTGCCGCTCGACGCCTACCTCGAGGCGTCGGCGCTGCCGTCGGGAGATGCGCACGAGGCTCAGCGCCGCGCGCACATGCAGAAGCACGTCAAGGCGGTGCGCGCACACGTCGATGCTCTCGCGAAGAAGGCGTACTGGGCGGGACTCGATTCCAGCCCCGAGTTCGTGATCTGCTTCCTCCCCAGCGAATCCCTGCTCGCCGCCGCGATCGACGAGGACCCGACCCTCCTCGACTACGCGTTCGGTCGACGCGTGGCTCTCGCCTCCCCGGTCAATCTCTGGGCCGTCCTGAAGACCGTTGCGTACACGTGGACGCAGCAGGAGGTGTCGACCGAGGCCCGCACGCTCCTGAACCTCGGCACGCAGCTCTACGACCGCCTCGGAACCCTCGCAGGTCATGCCGACGACCTCCGCCGCGCGCTGGAGCGCACGGTCGACAGCTACAACCGCTTCGCCGGGTCGCTCGAGACCCGCGTCCTCGTGACCGCACGCCAGTTCCCCGGCATCGACGCGACCACGCTCGATGCCCAGCCGGCGCGCATCACCGCGAGCGCGCGCCGATTCACGGCATCAGAACTGGTCGAGGAACCGGTCCGCGAAGAGACCGTTCAGGCAGAGATCGGTGCGGTGCGTGACAGGATCGACGCTCCGATCACACCGGAACGCCACTGAGCAGGATGATGACGAGCCCGCTGGTCGCGAGGAAGGCCCCGATCATCCACCAGGCGCTCATCTCCTGCCCCTCGGCACGGCGCTTGCGGAAGAGCACATCGGCGCGACGAGCCGGATCGACGACCGGCTGAGCGGCGGGCACCGCAGGCGTGGCCGCCGCGATGCTGCCCTCGGCATCCGCCGCGCTCACACGGAGAATGCGTCCGGTGTTGGTGGTGACGATCTTCGTCGGCGCGGCCTTCGAGCTGCGTGTCTGCGGCGTGGTCATGTGTTCGCCCTCCTGTGCCTGCGGTGCCAGATGGCTCCGTCCTCGGCGACAAACCCAGGCTCAAGTCTGACACGACCCACGAAGAATCGCAGGATCGGGCGCGCAGGAGGGATACCGGGTCGGTAACGATGACGAGGCCCCCGACACGCGCCGGAAGCCTCGATGCATCATCCCGCGAGGATCACAACCACTTCGAGACGAGGTGCTCCGAGGCGATCCGTCGCAGCGTTCCCGACGCCCCGCGCAGTACGACGCTCTCGGTGTACACGTACCCGCGCTCGCGGCGGACGCCGGCGACGAGCTGGCCGTCCGTGACACCGGTCGCGACGAAGATCGTGTTGTTGCCCTGCACCAGATCATCCGCCTCGTACACGCGATCCATCTCGAGTCCCGCGTCGATCCCGCGCTGGCGCTCGTCATCGTCGCGCGGCCAGAGGCGTCCCTGGATGTGTCCACCGAGTGCCTTGATCGCGCAGGCGGTGACGATGCCCTCCGGGCTGCCGCCGACGCCGACGCACATGTCGGTGCGCGCGTCATGGCGTGCCGCGTTGATGCCACCGGCCACGTCGCCGTCGCTCATCAGACGCGTCCCCGCGCCCGCATCACGGATCTCCTGGATGAGCTGCTCGTGACGGGGACGGTTGAGCACCGACACGACGATCTCATCGACGGGCTTCTCGAGAGCGCCGGCGAGACGGCGGATGTTCTCGGCGATCGGGAGGCGGATGTCGACGACACCGACGCCTGCGGGCCCCGTGACGAGCTTGTCCATGTAGAAGACGGTCGACGCATCGAGCATCGATCCGCGGTCCGAGACCGCGATGACCGAGAGAGCGTTCTGCCTTCCCGCAGCCGTGAGCGAGGTGCCGTCGATCGGGTCGACGGCGATGTCGCACTCGGGACCGCGTCCCGTTCCGACGACCTCGCCGTTGAACAGCATCGGAGCGTTGTCCTTCTCGCCCTCGCCGATCACCACACGCCCCTGGAAGTCGACCGTGCCGAGGAAGGCGCGCATCGCGTCGACGGCCGCACCGTCGGCGGCCTCCTTCGCTCCCCGCCCGATGAACGGCACGGCGCGGATCGCCGCCGCCTCCGTCGCCCTCACCAGCTCCATCGCGAGGTTGCGGTCGGGTCGAAGCGGGCTCAGATCAGCAGTAAGACTCACCATGGGGTCAGCCTAGCCAGCGGGCAGGGGCGAAATGCCCTGTTTTCCCCGTCGAGACCGTGAAGGATTTGCGTTTCTTAACAGAACAGCAGGAGACACGCACCGGCATCGCGCACCGGCCCCCGGCATCCGTCCACGCTCCCGGCTAGAGTGACTGCTGTCCCAGGCTTCATCTACCGCAGGAGTTCTCATGCCCGTCGCCACCCCGGATCAGTACGCCGAAATGCTCGACCGCGCGAAGGCCGGCGGCTTCGCGTACCCCGCGTTCAACGTCTCGAGCTCGCAGACGATCAACTCCGTCCTCCAGGGGCTGACCGAGGCCGGCTCCGACGGCATCATCCAGGTCACGACCGGTGGCGCGGACTACTTCGCCGGCCACACCGTCAAGGGCCGCGCGACCGGCGCCCTCGCCTTCGCCCGCTTCGCGACCGAGGTCGCCAAGAACTACCCGATCACGGTCGCCCTCCACACCGACCACTGCCCGAAGGACGCCCTCGCCGGCTTCGTCGAGCCGCTGATCTCCGCCTCCGAAGAAGAGGTGAAGGCCGGCCGCAACCCGATCTTCCAGTCGCACATGTGGGACGGCTCGGCCGTGCCGCTCGCCGAGAACATCGAGATCGCGAAGGACCTCCTCCCCCGCATGAAGGCGATCAACGCGATCCTCGAGGTCGAGATCGGCGTCGTCGGCGGCGAAGAGGACGGCGTCCAGCACGAGGGCTCGAACGACGCCCTCTACACGACCTTCTCCGACGTCGACCAGGCCGTCCAGGCACTCGGTCTCGGCGAGCAGGGCCGCTACATCGCCGCCCTCACCTTCGGCAACGTCCACGGCGTCTACAAGCCGGGTGGCGTGAAGCTGCGCCCCGAGCTGCTCGGTGACATCCAGGCCGAGGTCGCCGCCAAGTACGGCACGGGCCCCAAGCCCCTCGACCTCGTCTTCCACGGCGGCTCGGGCTCGACCGACGAGGAGATCGCCACCGCGGTCGCGAACGGTGTCATCAAGATGAACATCGACACCGACACGCAGTACGCCTACACGCGTGCGATCGCCGACTACATGTTCAAGAACTACGACGGCGTGCTGAAGGTCGACGGCGAGGTCGGCAACAAGAAGCAGTACGACCCGCGCGCCTGGGGCAAGATCGCCGAGACCGCGATGGCCGCCCGCGTCATCGAGTCCACTCGCCAGCTGGGCTCGTACGGTCAGTCGAAGAGCTGACCCACCGCACGAGAAGAACGGGTGCCCTGCCGCGAGGCGGGGCACCCGTTCTTTTTCTTCTGCGTAGCGACAGGGCGCGATCGATCAGGAGCCGGTGCCGCCCTGCATGTAGGCGACGAACGCGGGGTCTCCCATCATCGGGATCGAGATGCAGATCGCCGCGATGCCCAGCGTCACCACGGCACCGACCAGGGGCAGCCACCAGGTGAGCTTCCCGCGGCGCAGGCGACGGATCGACAGAGTCGCCGTCAGCGCCCACCCGGCGATGAGCACCACGGAGGCGATCGTCCCCCAGAGTCTGCCCTGTGCGAAATTGGTGAACTCGCTGGAGGCGCCCAGCACCGACAACACCTGGTTCATCACGCTGGGAAGGTCGAGGTACTGCAGACCGGTGACCACGACGTTCACCAGCCCGTAGGCGAGAAGTCCGATCGTCACGAAGCGGTCCACCGGGTGCGCGCGCCGGGGTGCATCCGTAGCGGCGTCCGCGGCCGGCAGCGCGACGGCCGGCTCGACCGGCGGCAGTTCGGAGAGAGGCGGGAGACCGGCGGCACGCCGCTGCTCCTCGGGAGTGGCGATCTCGCCGTACTGGGGCCGCTGTTCGCTCATCCCGCCATGCTAACGGCCGCGCCTGTCCCGGGCTCCCAGCGGAAGGTCCTCCGATAATGGTGGCGGCCCCGGAGAAGTGGGGACTTCTCGGGGCCGCGGACGAGGAGCGCTGGGGACGCATCCTCATCCCAGTCAGTTGCGAGGGACTGGGGATCCTGCTCGCAACCCGTAGTGCCGTGATGCACAGACGCCTACGCCTACGCCTACAAGGATAGGCAACGGCGGAATCCTCTGCCACTGAGGTTTTTCAGATAGTGAACTCCGGCCCGGGATCGCCCCCGCCGAACGCATCCGCCCCGAGCTGGATCGACAGCCGCCGGGCCGCCCTCTGCAGCTTCGCCACCAGCTCGCGGTCGACGATCGCCTGATCCGACGGCAGCGAGATCGCGAGTGAGGCGGTGACGTTGGGCGCGATGACGGGAACCGCCACGCAGGTCGCGCCGATGACGTACTCCTCCTGGTCGAGGGTCCACCCCGGGGAATGCTCGAGCTGCGTCAGCAGCGTGCGCCGATCGCTGATGGTCCGAGGAGTGAGCTCCTCGAGACGATGACGCGAGAGGTAGTCGAGACGGTCGTCATCGGGAAGCTCCGCCAGGATCTGCTTGCCCAGCGCCGTCGCGTGCCCGCTCGACTGCAGTCCGACCCACAGCTCGACACGCGGGTTCTGCTCGGCGTCGACGATGTCGATGAGGTGCATCTCCCCGTCGTCGTAGCGCGAGAGGTACGCCGTGGCCCCGACCTCGTCGGTGACCGACCGCAGCGCCGCCCGTACGCGGGCGAGGAAGACTCCGCGGGTGTCGATCTCGCGCTGGAAGGTCGGAAATCGCGCCCCGAGCACGAGCCCGTCGGGTTCGGCCGACAGGTACCCCTCGTGGATGAGCGTGCGCACGAGGTTGTAGGTGGTGCCGGGCGTGAGCCCGGTGATCGCCGCCAGCATCTTGGTCGGCAACGGACGGGGAGAGTTGGTGACGATGTCGACCAGGCGAAGAGCCCGCTGCACCGATCCGATGAGCGTGGGTTCCGCCTCGGCGGCGCTCAACGCTACGCGCCTCCTCCGGTCGCGCGTCCGCCCAGGGCCCGATCGTCGCGCTTGCCCGAAGCATCCTGACGCAGCTCCTTCGGCAGCGAGAACATGAGGTCCTCCTCGGCCGTCTTCACCTCTTCGACGTCGCGGTAGCCGGCGTCGCCGATCGCGTCGAGCACCTCGCGCACGAGGACCTCGGGAACGGATGCCCCGCTCGTCACGCCGACCGTCTCGACGCCGTCGAGCCACTCCTGCTGGATCTCCTCGGCGTAGTCGATGCGGTACGCGGCCTTGGCCCCGTACTCGAGCGCGACCTCGACCAGGCGCACGCTGTTCGAGGAGTTCGCGGAGCCGACCACGATGACGAGATCCGCACCGACGGCGACCTTCTTGATCGCGACCTGACGGTTCTGCGTCGCGTAGCAGATGTCGTCGGACGGAGGATTGTGCAGTTCGGGGAAGCGCGTGCGCAGGCGGTTGACGGTCTCCATCGTCTCGTCGACGGAGAGCGTGGTCTGCGACAGCCACACGACCTTGTTCGGGTCCTTCACGACGACCGTGTCGGCCTCGTCCGGCGAGTTGACGATCGTCACGTGATCCGGAGCCTCACCCGCGGTGCCCTCGACCTCTTCGTGCCCCTCGTGACCGATGAGCAGGATCTCGAAGTCGTCACGGGCGAAGCGCACGGCCTCGCGATGCACCTTGGTGACCAGGGGGCAGGTCGCGTCGATCGCGTGCAGGCCGCGGTCGGATGCCGCGTTGACGACGGCCGGCGAGACGCCGTGCGCACTGAAGACCACGTGCGCCCCGGTCGGAACCTCGTCGACCTCCTCGACGAAGATCGCCCCCTTGGCCTCGAGCTCGCTCACCACGTGGATGTTGTGGACGATCTGCTTGCGCACGTAGACCGGAGCGCCGTAGCGCTCGAGAGCCTTCTCGACGGCGACGACGGCGCGATCGACACCCGCGCAGTATCCGCGCGGCGCCGCGAGCAGCACGCGCTTGCGTCCGGCCACCGCGTTATCCTGAAGCCTCCCGGCCGCCGCACGCACGCGTGGGAGGCGAGGGATGGGGAGATGAACGGCAGTCGAGGTCACCCCTCGATTCTACCGGCGTCCACCCTGAGAAAGCCGGGAATCCTCCCCCGCACGACAACCCCCAGGGACGAGAGCAGATGACGGTCTTCGAAGCAGCCACCGGCCCCGGCGAGAACCCGCCGGCGGATGCCGTCTCGCCCCGCGATTCGACGGCGGATGCCCCGACCTCCGTCGCCCGGCTGAACGCCACCATCCGGGACTTCGTCGCGCGCTGGAACACGGTGTGGGTCGAGGGCGAGATCACCTCCTGGAACGTCCGCGGCGGCAACGTCTTCGCGCGCCTGAAGGACGTGCAGTCCGATGCGCAGATCTCGATCCGCGTGTGGTCGAGCGTTCGAGGGCGCATTCCCGCCGACCTCGGGATCGGGGATCACGTCGTCGCCGCCGTCAAGGCCGACTACTTCGTGAAGGCCGGCGACTTCAGCTTCACCGTCTCCTCGATGAAGCACGTGGGGCTGGGTGACCAGCTCGAGCGGCTCGAGAAGCTGCGCGCGCAACTGCGTCAGGAAGGCCTCTTCGACCCCTCGCGCAAGAAGCGGCTGCCGTTCCTCCCGCACGTGATCGGACTCATCACGGGCGAGAGGTCCGACGCCGAGAAGGACGTGCACCGCAACGCCGAGCTGCGCTGGCCGCAGGTGCGCTTCCGCACCGAGTACGCGGCGGTGCAGGGCGAGCGCTGCGTTCCCGACACGCTGGCGGCCCTCGCCCGTCTCGACGCGGATCCCGACGTCGACGTCATCATCATCGCCCGGGGCGGCGGCGATCCGCAGACCCTCCTCGGCTTCAGCGACGAGCGCCTGGTGCGCGCCGTCGCCGCCGCCTCGACGCCGGTCGTGAGTGCGATCGGGCACGAGAACGACCACCCCCTCCTCGACGATGTCGCCGACCTGCGCGCGTCGACCCCGACGGATGCCGCGAAGCGGGTCGTGCCGGATGTCGGCGAGCAGCGCGCCCTGATCGGACAGCTGCGCTCCCGGGCGACCACGCGACTCACCCAGCGCCTGTCGCACGACATCGCGCAGCTCGAACAGCTGCGCTCGCGCCCCGTGCTCCGCTCCCCCGCCCCGATCATCGACTCCCGCGCGCAGGAGGTGTGGCTGCTGCTCTCGCGGGGTCGCGACACCCTCACCCGCCACCTCGATGCCGCCGGTCGCCGCACGAGCGAGCTGCGGGCATCCCTGCGTGCGCTGTCGCCGGCGGCGACGCTCGCGCGCGGCTACGCGATCGCGCATCTCGAGGGCGGTGTGATCCTGCGCGATGCGGCGGATGCCCCGGCCGGAAGCGCCCTGACCATCACCGTCGATCGCGGTTCGGTGGCCGCGCGGTCGGAGGGCGAGATCGCCGAGGCATCCTGATCGAGCGCGGCCCGCGGCCGCTCACCGATCGCGACGGCACGCCGTAGGATGGAGGAGTGAGCGCGCTGAACGATACCCCTGTCGAGACGCTGACGTTCGAGGCCGCTCGTGACGAGCTGGTCACCGTGGTCGCCGAACTCGAACAGGGCGCGCCGACCCTCGAGCAGTCGTTGGCGCTCTGGGAGCGCGGTGAGGCCCTGGCCGCCCGGTGCGAGGAATGGCTCCTCGGCGCCAAGCGCCGACTCGACGCCGCCCGCGCCGCTGCCGACGACGGGGACGAGCGATGAACAAGCCCGCTCCCATCGTCGCGGAGCTCGGACGCCCCGAGACCCCGGAGGAGACGGCCGCCCGCAAGGCCGCGTCGAGCAAGGCCTACCGGTCGAGCCAGACCGTGCGCAGTCTCATCGCCGCACTGCTGGCGACCCTCGCCGTGCTGGCCGTGATCATCTTCGCCGTCCCGCGCGGTGAGCCGGCATCCGCGCCGTCCGTCGACCTCACCGGCATCGCCGCCGACGTCGAGAACACGATGGACAGCGCGGTGATCGTGCCCGAACTCGGCGACTTCTGGCGGGTGAACGCGGCCGAGCTGCAGAGCGGTGCCACCGTCGTGTGGGACATCACGCTCGCCCCTGCCGCCCAGGACGAGCGCGGGTTCGTCAAGGTCGCCCAGGCCTTCGACGCCGATTCCCGCTGGGCACCGCAGCGCCTCGAGGGGACGGCCCCCACCGACACCGTCACGATCGACGGCATCGAGTGGGACGTGTTCACCCCCGGCGACTCGGCCTCGAACATCTCCTACGCCCTCGGCACGCAGGCCGGTGACGACTACGTGCTGCTCTACGGCTCGCGGTCGGCCGATTCCACCGCCGAGTTGGCCGCCTCACTCACCCCCCAGATCCGCACCCTCTCGGAGGCCTCATGACGCACGACCTGACCCCGGCCGCAGCCTGGAAGCAGATGCGCGACGGCAATCGCCGCTTCGTGAACGAGGAGCCGCGGCATCCGAATCAGGACGTCGCCCGCCGCAAGGGACTCGCCGAGGCCCAGAACCCGGTCGCCACCCTGTTCGGCTGCTCGGACTCGCGTCTCGCCGCCGAGATCATCTTCGACCTCGGACTCGGCGACCTGTTCGTCGTGCGCAACGCCGGCCAGGTGATCGGCGAATCGATCGTCGCGAGCCTCGAGTACGCGGTGGCGGTGCTGAACGTGCCGCTCATCGTGGTTCTCGCGCACGACTCCTGCGGTGCCGTGCGCGCCGCGATCGACGGCACCGCGATCGACGCGGCACCCGTGCCCCCGCACATCTGGAAGCTGATCGCCCCGATCGTCCCGGCCGCGCGCAAGGTGCTCGCCGAGAGCGGCGGCACGACGGTCGCCGAGATCGACGCCGAACTCGTCGGCCAGGAGCACCTGCGCAACACCGTCGCCGACCTGCTGCAGTCGTCCGAGATCATCAGCACCGCCGTCGCCGAGGGCCGCCTGGGCATCGTCGGCGCCAACTACCGTCTGGCCGAGGGCACGGCCGTGCCCGTCATCACCGTGGGGATCGACCCCGAAACGCAGGAGGGTTCGGAATGACCGATACCGAGTACCGCATCGAGCACGACACCATGGGTGAAGTGCGGGTGCCCGTGAACGCGCTCTACGGGGCGCAGACGCAGCGCGCCGTCGAGAACTTCCCGATCTCGGGCAAGGGGCTGGAGTCGACGCAGATCGCAGCCCTCGCCCGGATCAAGAAGGCCGCCGCGCTCGCCAACAAGGAGCTCGGCACGCTCGACGGCGCCATCGCCGACGCCATCGCGCAGGCCGCCGACCAGGTCGCCGCCGGCTCCCACGACGGCGAGTTCCCGGTCGACACCTACCAGACCGGCTCGGGCACGTCGTCGAACATGAACATGAACGAGGTGCTCGCGACGCTGGCGACGCGCATCCTCGGCGCGGACGTGCACCCCAACGACCACGTCAACGCCTCGCAGTCGTCGAACGACGTCTTCCCGACCTCGGTGCACATCGCGGTGACCCAGGCGCTCATCGACACGCTCATCCCGTCGCTCGACCACCTCGCCGTGGCACTCGAGGCCAAGGCCGAGCTGTGGAAGGACGCGGTGAAGTCCGGTCGCACCCACCTCATGGATGCGACCCCGGTCACCCTCGGCCAGGAGTTCGGCGGCTACGCCCGTCAGGTGCGTCTCGGCATCGAGCGCGTGCAGTCGGCGCTCCCCCGCGTCGCGGAGGTCCCGCTCGGCGGCACCGCCACCGGCACCGGCATCAACACCCCGCTCGGCTTCCCGCAGAAGGTCATCGCGCTGCTCGCGGCCGAGACCGAACTGCCGATCACCGAGGCGAAGGACCACTTCGAGGCCCAGGCCAACCGCGACGGTCTCGTCGAGGCATCCGGTGCCCTGCGCACCATCGCCGTCTCGCTGACCAAGATCAACAACGATCTGCGCTGGATGGGCTCAGGCCCAAACACGGGCCTCGGCGAGCTGCACATCCCCGATCTCCAGCCCGGTTCGTCGATCATGCCCGGCAAGGTCAACCCGGTCGTCCCGGAAGCCGTGCTGATGGTGTGCGCGCGCGTGATCGGCAACGACGCGACCGTCGCCTGGGCCGGAGCATCCGGTTCGTTCGAACTGAACGTCGCCATCCCCGTCATGGGCACGGCGCTCCTCGAATCGATCCGTCTGCTCTCCAACGCCTCGCGCGTGCTGGCCGACAAGACGATCGACGGCCTGCAGGCGAACCTCGACCGCGCGGCCGCGTTCGCCGGTATGAGCCCGTCGATCGTGACGCCCTTGAACAAGCTGATCGGCTACGAGGCCGCCGCCAAGATCGCCAAGCACGCGGTCGCCCAGGGCATCACGGTGCGCGACGCCGTGATCGACCTCGGCTACGTCGAGCGCGGCGAGCTTACGCTCGAGCAGCTCGACGAGAAGCTCGACCTGCTGTCGATGACGCACCCGGGCTGATCCGTCCGCCCACGCAAGAACGCCGGTCCCTTTCGGGGCCGGCGTTCTTTGCCTTCTCGGATGAGACGGACCGTTAGCTCAGCTCACCGCCCTCGAGGAGTTCGGTGACCAGGGCCGCGATCGCGGAGCGCTCGGAGCGCATGAGCGTGACGTGCGCGAACAGGTCGTGTCCCTTCAGCGTTTCGATCACGCTGGCGATGCCGTCGTGGCGTCCGACGCGGAGGTTGTCGCGCTGACCGACGTCGTGCGTGAGGATGACCCGCGAGTTCTGACCCATGCGGCTGAGCACGGTGAGGAGCACATTGCGCTCGAGGGACTGGGCCTCGTCGACGATCACGAAGGCGTCGTGGAGCGAACGGCCGCGGATGTGCGTGAGCGGCAGGACCTCGAGGATGCCGCGTTCGACGACCTCCTCCATCACATTGCCCGAGACCACGGAGCCGAGCGTGTCGAAGACCGCCTGGCCCCAGGGCCCCATCTTCTCGCCCTGGTCGCCCGGGAGGTATCCGAGCTCCTGCCCACCGACCGCGAACAGCGGACGGAAGACGATGATCTTCTTCTGCTGCTGCCGCTCCAGCACGGCCTCCAGCCCGGCGCAGAGCGCCAGGGCCGACTTGCCGGTACCCGCACGACCACCCAGCGAGACGATGCCGACGTCGGGGTCGGTGAGCAGGTCGATGGCGATCCGCTGCTCGGCCGAGCGCCCGTGCATCCCGAAGATGTCACGGTCGCCACGAACCAGCTTGTACTCGCCCTCCCCGGTCACCCGTCCGAGGGCGGAACCCCGCTCCGAGTGGATGATGAGGCCGGTGTTCACCGGAAGACCGCGGGCCTCCTCGCTGATGCCGACCTCGCTCTCGTACAGGTCGCTGATGTCGTCGCCCGAGAGGTTCAGCGTCGAGATGCCGGTCCAGCCGGAGTCGATCGCCTGCTCGGCGAGGTATTCCTCGGCTCGGAGCCCGAGCGACGCCGCCTTCACCCGCATCGGCAGGTCCTTCGAGACGATCGTGACGTCCTGGCCGTCCTGGGCGAGATGCATCGCGACCGACAGGATGCGGGTGTCGTTGTCGCTCAGGCGGATGCCCGCGGGGAGCACCGAGGAGTCGGTGTTGGCGAGCTCCACCCGGAGCGTGCCGCCCTCGCCGACCTCGACCGGGAAGTCGAGACGCCCGTGCTCGATGCGCAGGTCGTCGAGGTGCCGGAGCGCCTGTCGGGCGAAGTATCCGATCTCGGGGTCGTGACGCTTGCCCTCGAGCTCGGTGATCACGACCACCGGGAGGACGACGGAGTGCTCGGCGAATCGGAAGAACGCCTGCGGATCGCTCAGCAGAACCGAGGTGTCGAGGACGTAGGTGCGGAGATCCTGATCCGGATCCGATGACGACGCCCGTCGATTCGACTGACGGGTGGACTGCTGCGCGGTGCTGGTGGACTGCTGCGCTGAACGTGTGGTCACGACCCACTCCCGACCCGGGGAATCCCGGCTATTCGAACGAGTCGACCAGGGGGTCACGAGTCGCTTGCCTGTGGCCGACCCGATCGGGCACCATGCCCGATGCCTTGAAGGTACGACCAGCCGCCGACTTTTCCTCGGCTCGACACGCCAGCGAAGTGTTACGCGATGGTGAACGTCTCGTTGCCGAATCCGGCGAGCGCGTCGTCGAGCATCCGGATGGTCTCGTCGTCGGTGCCGGCATGCGGGGCCACCCGTACCGCCGAACCACGAGCGGTCACCACGACACCGGCGTTGGCGAGTGCGGCTGCGAGGCGGGCAGGCTCCTCCGGCGCGAGGGCGACGATCCCCGCGCGCCGCTCACGCTCGCGCGGAGAGACGACCGTGATACCGTGCCGGTCGGCGATCTCGATGACCGCGTCGACGCGGCCCGCGAGATGCTCCTCGATCGCCGCGATCCCGGCATCGCGCACGGTGCGTGCGCCGACGGCCAGGCGACCCGCCGCGAGCGTGTCGGGACCGCTGGTCGTGAACGCGCGCGCGGATGCCGCGGGCGCAGGGCGCTCGTCGACCGCGAGCCCCTCCCCCTCGGTGCCGGTGATCCCGCTGAGCACCGGGGCGAGGCGCTCACGCGCCAGATCCGAGAACCAGGCGAAGCCGGTCCCGCGCGCGGCGCGCAGCCACTTGTAACCGTGCCCCACGACGACGTCGGCGACGCGGAAGTCGGTGTCGACGATGCCGAAGGACTGCACGGCGTCGACGATGAGCAATCGGTCCGGGCCGATCACCTCCCGCAGCGCCGCGAGGTCGGCACGGTAGCCCGTGCGGAAGTCGACGTGGCTCACGGCGAGGGCGGTGACATCGTCGTCGAGCGCCTCCGCGACGGCATCCGGGGTCACACGGCCGTCGGCCGGGTCGATCCATCGCGGCACGACCGTGCCCTGCGAGAAGGCGGCCGCGCGATCGAGCGTCAGGCTGACGCTCGGGAACTCGGCGGTCGAGGCGATCACCGTGCCCCGTGCGCCGTAGAGCGCCTGGGCGAGTCCCTGGGTCGACGACGGCTGCACCGTCACGTCCTCGGCATCCGCCTGCAGGATGTCGGCGACGACCTCGCGCGCCTGGGTGACGCGCTCCGCGACGAGCGCGAGCGAGGCGGGGCGTCCGCTGCCGAGGAGGTCGGCGTCGGCGAAGACCTCCTCGCGCACCGATGGCGACAACGGTCCGAATGCAGCCCAGTTGAGATAACCGGGTTCGACGTCGAACGTGGCCAAGTAGTCGTGGATGGTGCTCACCGAGTAAGTCTGGCACGATGGCGGCACGGTGACGACTCCCTCTCGGGCGTCCCGTCACCGCCCGAAACGACGGTCCCGATCCGCGAAGTCGCGCATCGCCCGGAGGAAGTCGACCTCGCGCAGGTCCGGTCCGAGAGCCTCGACGAAGTAGAACTCGCTATGGGCGCTCTGCCACAGGAGGAAGTCGCTGAGGCGCTGCTCGCCGCTCGTGCGGATCACGAGGTCGGGATCCGGCTGTCCTCCGGTGTAGAGGTGCTCCCCGATCATCTCCGGCGTGAGTTGCGCCGCGAGGTCCTCCATCGTGCCGCCGGACGCCTCGTGCGTCACCAGGATGCTGCGCACCGCGTCGACGATCTCGTTCCGGCCGCCGTAGCCGACGGCCAGGTTGACGTGGAGTCCCGTGTGGTCCTTCGTGCGCTCCTCGGCATCGGCGAGGACCCGGGCGAGATCCGTCGGAAGGATGTCGGAGCGCCCGACGTGCTTGACGCGCCAGTTGCCCTCCCACGACAGGCCTTCGGCGAGATCGGCGATGATCTCGATCAGATCCGCCAGCTCGGCCGAGTCGCGCTTGAGGAGGTTGTCGCTCGAGAGCAGGTACAGCGAGACCACGCGCACGCCGAGTTCATCGCACCAACCGAGGAACTCGCGCATCTTGATCGCACCGGCGCGGTGTCCGTGAGCGGCCGTGGCGTAGCCGAGCTGTCGTGCCCATCGACGGTTGCCGTCGATCATCATCGCGATGTGGTGCGGAACGGACGCCGGATCGAGGCGGCGGCGCAGCCGGTTGCTGTAGAGCCGGTACAGCGGCCCACGCCCCTGGTTATCCCCTGACATCACCTTCCTACGCTACAGCGTCCTCCCCCTCGCCGCCGGTGCGGATGCTGTGGACATGTACGGCTGGCGGAATGCCACCGCGAATAGAGTGTGCACGTGAGCACTCCCGAAGACTCCGGCCCCGACCTCCCTCAGCTGCCCCTCATGGAGGCTGCCGCAGCCGATGCCGTGATCGAGGTCAAGCCCTCGTGGCGCGGATGGGTCCACGCCGGCACCTTCCCCGTGGCGATCGCCGCGGGCGTCGTGCTCATCGTGCTCTCGGAGGGAGCGCCCGCCAAGTGGGCCGCCGCGGTGTTCATGGCGTCATCGTTGCTGCTCTTCGGCAACTCCGCCCTGTACCACCGCTTCAACTGGGGCCCGCGCACGAAGATCGTGCTCAAGCGCATCGATCACGCGAACATCCTGCTGCTGATCGCCGGCACCTACACGCCGCTCGCGACGCTCGCCCTCCCGCCGGAGAAGGGCACGCTGCTGCTCTTCCTGGTCTGGGGCGGCGCCCTGCTGGGCATCCTGTTCCGGGTGTTCTGGATCCACGCCCCGCGGTGGCTGTACGTCGCGCTCTACCTGCTGCTGGGCTGGGCCGCCGTGATGTACATCGTCGACCTGCTCAACGCGAACGTCGCCATGATGGTGCTCGTCATCGTGGGCGGACTGCTCTACACGGGCGGGGCGATCGTCTACGCGCTCAAGAAGCCGAACCCGTGGCCCGGGCACTTCGGCTTCCACGAGATCTTCCACGTGTGCACGGTGCTGGCATTCCTCTGCCACTGGACGGCGTGCCTGCTGATCGCCCTCGCACCGCTGTCGCCCTCGCTCGGCGTACCCGCCTGATCGGTCAGGCCGGGCGCGGACCGTCGTCTGCAGGATCGTCGTCGCCCTCGCGCACGATCGGCAGGTCGGCATCCGTCTCGGTCGCCTCGTCGGCGGCGCGGGCGGCCTCCTCGGCGTCGAGCTCGTCGCGCACCTCCTCGCGGTAGCGCACGCGGCGGATACGGCGGTTCATGTCCCAGATCAGCAGGATGACGGCGATCAGGACGACGACGATCGCCGCGAACCCGACGAAGCCGGGGGTGACGGACTCCGGGTCGACGGTCATCGTGGGCGTCGGCATCGGGGTCTCGGACAGAGCGAGCATGAATCGGCCTTTCGTACGCAGGTCGCATAACCTGTAATCACCAGCCTAACGATCGGGAGACCTGCAGCGTGACGACCCCAGAGCAGCTCGACGAACGGTACGGACGCACCCGCAGGCGCCGCGCCCCCTGGATCATCGCCGGAATCGTCGCGATCCTGCTCGTCGGCGGCTACGGGTGGGGCATCGTGGCGCAGTCGATGAACCAGGTCGATGCCGACGACCTGGGATACACGCTGGTCGACGAGCACAGCGTCGACGTGCGGTTCCAGATCACCGGCGTTCAGGGCAAGGACGTGGTCTGCATCGTCGAGGCCCTCGACGAGGAGTTCGGCGTGGTCGGGTGGAAGGTCGTCGAGATCCCCGCCGGCGACAGCCACGCGCAGGCCCTC
Source organism: Microbacterium sp. USHLN272 (assembly GCF_037149655.1). NCBI lineage: Bacteria > Bacillati > Actinomycetota > Actinomycetes > Micrococcales > Microbacteriaceae > Microbacterium > Microbacterium sp. USHLN272. Next base: position 1,079,425 of record NZ_JBBCRA010000001.1, read on the forward strand.
GCCGCCACCATCCCGACCGTGGCCGAGGCCACGACAGGTTTGGTGAACACCTGCTGGGTCGCTTAGACTCGACGCAGAACGACGACGCCCTGGCAAGTGCCGGGGCGTCTTGGCATATCCCCCGCCGCGAGCGGGAGCGATACCGAAAGAAGGAGCTTCGTCATGTCCACGGACGCTCAGGTTCCCTTCCTCACGCAGGAAGCCTACGACCGGCTCGTCGCCGAGCTCGAGAACCTCTCCACCACGGGCCGCGACGAGATCGCGAAGCGCATCGAGGCCGCTCGCGAAGAGGGCGATCTCAAGGAGAACGGCGGCTACCACGCCGCGAAGGACGAGCAGGGCAAGCAGGAGGCGCGCATCCGCACGCTCGAGAACCTGCTCAAGACCGCCAAGGTCGGCGAGGCACCGGCCAGCCGCGGCGTCGTCGAGCCCGGCACGGTCGTCACGGCGCTCGTCGCCGGCGGCGAAGAGGTCTTCCTCCTCGGCAGCCGTGAGATCGCGGTCGGCAGCGACCTCGACGTGTACAGCGAGGCCAGCCCGCTCGGACAGGCCATCCTCGGCCTGAAGGTCGGCGAGAAGTCGTCGTACGAGGCTCCCAACGGGCGCTCGATCTCGGTCGAGATCGTCAACGTCGAGACGTACACCGGCTGACACCCCCTCACGCAGAACGCCCCTCGGCCCGCAGGCACGAGGGGCGTTCTGCGTTCGGCGTCAGTCCGGAACGACGATGGGCTCGAAACCCTCGCGGCGGAGCGTGTCGAGCGTGTGCTCGGAGTGCTCGGGTCCGCGGGTCTCGACGCTGAGTTCGAGGATCACGTCGCTGATCTGCAGACCGTGCCCGTGACGGGTGTGCATCGCCTCGATGACGTTCGCTCCCGCTTCCGCGATCAGCTCCGAGACGCGCGCGAGCTGGCCGGGACGATCCGGAAGGGGGATGCGGATGGTCAGGTAGCGGCCGGAGGCGGCGAGACCGTGCGAGACGACGCGCTGCAGCAGGAGCGGATCGATGTTCCCTCCCGACAGCACCGCCATCGTCGTGCCCGTCGCCTCGATCTTCCCCGACAGGATCGCGGCGACACCCGCCGCGCCCGCGGGCTCGACGACGACCTTCGCCTGCTCGAGGAGGATGAGAATCGCCCGGGCCAGATCGTCGTCGGAGACGGTCACGACCTCGTCGACGAGGTCCTTGATGATGTCGAACGGGATCGCCCCGGGACGGGCGACGAGGATGCCGTCGGCGATGGTCGGACGCGTCTCGATGTCGACCGGGTGGCCGGCTGCGAGCGACGGCGGCACGGCCGCGGCGTTTTCGGCCTGCACACCGATGATGCGCACCTCGCGGCCGAGTTCGGCGGCGCGCGCCTTGACCGCCGCGGCCACGCCGGCGATGAGCCCTCCCCCGCCGATGCCGAGCACGATCGTATCGACCTCGGGGGCGTCGGCGAGCAGCTCGAGGCCGAGCGTGCCCTGGCCGATCACCACGTCGCGGTGGTCGAACGGGGGGATGAGCACGGCTCCGGTCCGCTCGGCGAACTCCGCTGCCAGTCGCAACGAGGTGGCGACGGTCTCGCCCTCGAGCACGACCTCGGCGCCGTAGCCGCGCGTGGCGAGCAGCTTGGGCACCGGCACGCCCAGCGGCATGAAGATCGTCGCCGGGATGCCCAGCGCTTGGGCGGCGAGCGCGACGCCCTGCGCGTGGTTGCCTGCGGACGCCGCGACCACGCCGCGAGAGCGCTCTTCGGCGCTCAGCCGCGACAGCCGGTAGGCCGCGCCGCGGATCTTGAAGGAGCCGGTGCGCTGCAGGTTCTCCATCTTCAGCAGCACCGGTGCGCCGAGGATGTCGGACAGTGCGCGGGAGGGCAGCGTGGGCGTGTGCGAGATCACCTCAGCCAGACTCTGAGCTGCGTGCTCGAACTCGGTCAGGCTGGGGACTGCGCTCATCGATTTCTCCGTCTCCGCTGTCGCGGTACTGTGCTCCAGATCAGATCTGCATCTGGTTGGTCTCCGGTGCGCCACGACCCGGTGCTGACGGTCACGGCGGCCACGTTCACGAATGCGGCCAGCGGCACGGCGAACAGTGCGCCGGGGATGCCGCCGATCATGGATCCTCCGGCCACCACCAGCACGACCGCCAGGGGGTGCACCTTCACGGCGGACCCCATCAGGATCGGCTGCAGGACATGGCCCTCGAGCTGCTGGACCCCGAGCACGACGATGAGCATCGCCAGGGCGATCCACGGGCCGTTGTAGACGAGGGCGAGCAGCACCGCGATCGCGCCGGTCACGACGGCACCGACGATCGGGATGAAAGATCCGAGGAAGACGAGCACCGCGACGGGGAGGGCGAGGGGAACACCGAGAAGGGCCGCTCCGGTGCCGATGCCGACCGCGTCGATCGCGGCGACGAGCAGCTGCGTGCGTGCGTAGTTGACGATCGTCGACCAGCCGTTGTGGGCCGCGCTGTCGGCGGCGGGACGCGCCTTGCGCGGGAAGAGCCGGAGCGTCCACCGCCAGATCCCCGCTCCGTCGGCCAGCAGGCAGATGAGGATGAACAGCGACAGGACGGCTCCGGTCACGACGTGGGCGGCCGTGGTTCCGACGGCGAGAGCCCCGTTGAGGAGGAGCTGGGCCTGCTCGTTGACGAGTTCGAACGCCTGATCGATGTAGCCCTGGATCTGCTTCTCGGTCAGGTGCAGCGGACCGTCGAGGAGGAACTGCCGGAACTGCTCGACCGCGGCCCCTGTGCGCGCCTGCACGTCCGGGAGCTGGGCGCGGATCTGCCAGATCACGAGCCAGAGCAGGGTCGAGACGATCGCGATCGTGCCGAGGATCGAGATCGCGACGGCGAGCCACCGGGGGAACCGGTGCCGCAGCATCCACTCGAACGCGGGCCACAGCAGAGCGGTGATGAGGATGCCGACCATCAGCGGGATCACGAGCAGCTTGAGCTGGATGACGATCCAGATGAACCCCGCGACGACCGCGGCGATCAGGAGCAGACGCCACGCGTAGCCCGCCGTGATGCGCAACGGGAGGGGCACGGCCTCCTCCGCCTCGGTCGTCACCGTCCGGTCGGTCGAGACCGGGCGCGGACGCAGGAGATCCCTCAACCGCGGTCGCTGCTCGTCGCTCATCGCCCAAGTCTACGGCGATGCCGTATGCCGTCAGACGCATCCTTCGGCGGCCGGTCACGCGCCCGCGATGTCGGCGGCCGGGGCTACGCTTTCCGACGTGACCGAAACCCTCAGCGCCGCTCAGGCGCGGCGCATCGCCCTCGCCGCTCAGGGGTTCACACGTGCGCGCCCGAAAGACGTCTCCTCGCGGCACGTGCATCGGGCGATGGAGCGACTCGGTGTGCTGCAGATCGACTCCGTCAACGTCTTCGCCCGGTCGCACTACATGCCCCTGTTCTCCCGTCTGGGAGCCTACGAACCGGCCCTCCTCGACCGCGTGTTCCTCTCACGCACCACCCACTACGTCGAGTACCTCGCCCACGAGGCGACGTTCATCCCGATCGAGGACTGGCCGCTCTGGCAGTTCCGGATGGACGACTTCCGCCGACGCTGGTCGGGCGACGAGTCCTGGATGAGCCAGAACGCGCGCACCCTGACCTGGGTGCAGGATGAATTGCGCGCCCGCGGCCCGCTGCGGCCGGTGGACCTGCGCGAAGATGCACCGCGCGAGCGAGGGACGTGGTGGGACTGGGACGACGTCAAACTCGCCCTCGAGCACCTCTGGCGCACGGGCGACGTGGCGATCAGCGGTCGCAAGGGATTCGAGCGCACCTACGCGCTTGCCGAGCACGTCATCCCCGCCGATGTGCGCGCCCGGACGATTCCCCGCTCCGATGCGATCCGCGAGCTCGTGCGCCGCGCCGCACGTTCGTCCGGCGTCGCGACGCAGTCCGATCTCGCCGACTACTACCGCATCCGCGACCGCGCTGCGGTCTCCCAGGCGATCGCCGATCTCTCGGATGCCGGGGAGCTCGTCCCCGTACGGGTTCGCGGATGGGAGCGCGGCGGGCGCCCCCTCCCCGCCTGGCGGCATCGGGACAGCGTCCTGCCCCGCGCCCTCGGGAGCGCCGCACTGCTCACCCCGTTCGATCCCGTCGTGTGGTTCCGCGATCGAGCGCTGCGCATCTTCGACCTCGACTACCGCATCGAGATCTACGTCCCGGCCGAGAAACGTCGCTACGGCTACTACTCGTTGCCCGTGCTCGTCGGCGACCGCATCGTGGCCCGCGTCGATCTCAAGGCCGACCGTTCCACGTCCACGCTGCAGGTGCAGTCGGCCTGGTGGGAGCCGCAGGCCCGACCCGAAGACGCCGAACCGATCGCCCGCGAACTCGCTCTCGCCGCCGCCTGGCAGCGGCTCGAGCACGTATCGGTGTCGGGCTGGGGCGACGCGTCCGACGCGATCCACGGAGCGCTGCACGCCCTCGGCGGCGACGTTCGCCGGCACGTTCACGCTCGGGAGACGGACGGATGACCGAGCGCAGTACGACGGATCCGCACCCGAGCCCACGACGCAGGAGCACTCGGCCCTGGGTATGGCTCGTCGCCGCGATCGTCGCCGTGCTCCTCGTCGGTGCGGGCATCGTGATTTGGCAGGCGCAGTCGCGGGCGGGCTCGGCCGACGAGGCGGCGCACGCGTATCTCCGGGCGCTCGAGTCCGGCGACGCCGCGGCGGTGCAGGCCACCGGGATCGACGTCTCGGACGAGGCGCTCCAGGCGTTCGACGGCGCGCATTCGGTCGTCTCCGAGGCCACCGTGGTCTCGGTAGAGGCGACGGGATCGAGCGCGGTGGCGCACGTGTCGTTCGTGCTGGGTGATGCCGAGCACGACGCCGACCTCGCTCTCACCCGTTCCGACGGTCGGTGGGTCCCGGACGGATCGGGCCTCGCCGAGGTGACGGTCTCGACGACCGCGGGTACGGCCGTTGCGATCGAAGGCACGGTGCTCGATGCCTCCGAGGCGCTCTTCCTCGTCCCCGCCGTCTACACGGTCGCGGCCGCGCCGACCGCGTACCTGTCGGGGTCGATCGACGTCGTGGCGCTTCCGGGCGCGGCCGACGACGTCGAGGTCGAGACGTCGCTGCGGCCCGAGGCGACGGAAGCGGCGCAGCAGCGACTCGACGAACTCCTCGAGGCATGCGCGGCGGAAACGGCCCTCCCGACCGACGGCTGCGGCATCCGCATCCCCTGGGGAACCGAGTTCCGCACGGTCGACGACGTCGCATTCCGCATCGACACGATGCCGACCGTGGTGCTCGCCGACGACGGCGCGAGCTTCACCGCGAGCGGCGGGGAGCTCGTGGCGACCCTCACCGGCACCGCTCGCGACGGCGGTTCGCGCACGACCACCTATCGCAGCGAGGACTGGGCGGTGCGGGGAGACGTGACGTTGGCCGGAAACGAGATGACCCTCACCGTGTGGTGAGGGTCATTCACGAAAGCGGAATGCGGAACGCGATCAGAACTGGACGCGCGGCGGCTCGGAGATCGCTCCGCTGTCAGCGACCTCGAAGAACTCGCGCTCGGTGAATCCCAGGCCCTTGGCGAAGAGATTGTTCGGGAACACCTTGATCTTGGTGTTGAGCTCGCGCACACCGCCGTTGTAGAACCGGCGCGCAGCCTGGATCTTGTCTTCGGTGTCGACGAGAGCCTGCTGCACCTGGAGGAAGTTCGTGCTGGCCTGCAGCTGCGGGTACGCCTCGGCGACGGCGAACAGGCTGCGCAATGCCTGCTGCAGGTGGCCCTCGGCGATGCCGGCCGCACCGGGCCCGCTCGCGGAGAGCGTCTCGGCGCGCGCACGGGTCACGTTCTCGAAGACGGCCTTCTCGTGCGAGGCATAGCCCTTGACGGTCTCGATGAGGTTGGGGATGAGGTCGGCTCGACGCTTGAGCTGGACGGTGATGCCGCTCCATGCCTCATCGACGCGGACGTTCAACTGAACCAGCGAGTTGTACGTGGCCCACAGATAGATGCCGACCAGCAGAATCACGCCGACGATGATCAGTACCGGCACGAGCCATTCCATCAGAGGCCCACCCTTCCTCGTGTTTCTCTCATCCTATCCACCGCGCCTGCACGTGGACTGGGCATGACGCGTCTCGGACCTGTGAATGCGTTCAGGCTCCGAGAACGCGATCGAGATACCGATTGCGGAAGAGCCGATCGGGGTCGAGCCGGTCGCGCAGCGCGACGAAATCGTCGAATCGGGGATACCGCTCACGCAGCTGATCGGCGTTCAGCGTGTGCAGCTTCCCCCAGTGCGGGCGCCCGCCGTGCTCGTGCATGATCTGCTCGACCGCCTCGAAGTACTCCGTGGGGTCGGCCCGCCAGTAGCGGTGCACGGCGATGTAGGCGCTGGCTCTCCCGTAGGCCGTCGACAACCAGCGGTCGTCCTCCGCCGCGAACCGCACCTCGAGCGGGAACTCGATGCGCCATCCGCGCTGGGCGATCAGCGCCTGCACGGCGCGGAACACCGGAACGATCCGCTCCGCCGGCACGGCGTACTCCATCTCGCGGAAGCGCACGTTGCGCGACTGCGTGAGCACCCGGTGCGAGCGGTCGGTGTACTCCCGATCGCCCGTGAGCTTGACGGCGAGGCGGCTGAACGGGGGCGTGACCGCGGGCACCACCTGGCCCGCGGCGCACACCGCGCGGTAGACGCCGTTCGAGAGCAGCGACTCGTCGACCCATTTGCCGAGGAGAGGGAGCGGCTTGCGCACCGCCGACTCGTCGAGACGGGTCTGCCGCTTCGTGAGCGCGACGTCGGTGTGCGGGAACCAGTAGAACTCGAAGTGATCCGATGCCGCCGCGCGATCGTGGAGCGTCGCGAGCACATCTGCGAGCGGGGCGGGCGCATCGACGGCGTGCAGTACGAAGGCGGGAACGCACTGCAGCGTCACCTCGACGAGGATCCCGAGGGCTCCGAGTCCGAGAGCGACGGCCGGAAGCAGATCGCTGTTCTGCTCGTCGTCGACCCGGAGGAACTCGCCCGCGGCGGTCACCAGTGTGACGCCGACGACCTGCGCCGCGAGTCCCCCGAAACCGGTACCCGTGCCGTGCGTTCCCGTGGAGATCGCCCCGGAGATCGACTGCCGGTCGATGTCGCCCAAGTTCTCCATCGCGAGGCCGAACGGGGCGAGCAGACCGGGGATGCGGTGCAGACGAGTGCCGGCGAGCAGGGTCACGCGGCCGGTCGTGGCGTCCGCCGACACCAGGCCCTGCAGATCGTCGAGCTCGAGCAGCACGCCCGGGGCGACCGCGATCCCGGTGAAACTGTGCCCGGCGCCGACGGCCTTGATCGTCAGCCCCTGCGAGGCGGCGGCCACGACGGCGCGCTGTACCCCTTCGGGCGTGCGCGGGCGCTCGACACGGACGGGCTTGACGGATGCCGACCGCCCCCAGTTCTGCCAGGTGCCGCCGATTCTCGTCACAGGAACGCCTTTCCTTCGCCGCGATAGGTGGGCAGCTCGTCGACGATCTCGTCGCCCGAGACGAGCTGATAGCGATCGATGCGCTCCGCCGGTTCGCCGCTCTTCGCGTGCCGGAACCAGACGCGGTCGCCGACACCGAGCGAGGCGGCAGCCGGGCCCTGCAACGGCGTCTGCACCTCGCCCGCGGCTTCGCGCGGCAGGGTGCGCAGACCCTCCGGCCACACCGGTCGGGGCTGACGGGAGGCGACGGGCGGACCCGACGCGATCCATCCTCCGCCGAGAACGGTGGCGATGTCAGAGGCGGGGCGTCGCACCACGTCGAACGCGAACGCGGATGCCGGAGCGGGTCGGAACGAGCGGTACCCGTCGAAGAGGTGGCCTCCGAGAAGACCGCTCCCGGCGCTCGCCTCGGTGAGCGATTCGTCACTCGCCGTGAACTCGAGCGAACCCGTGCCGCCGCCGTTGAGGAAGTCGAGATGGGCGACCTCGGCGACCGCCGAGACGATGGCGGCCCGCCGCTCCCGCAGCTCGGCCCGGGAACGCGCCTGGACGAGACGGATGAGCGGAGCATCCGACCCTGCGTCGTCGCCCTGCCCGGCGATCTGGGCGTCGTACATCTGCAACCCGACCAGCCGGAACCCGGGGCGTGCCGCCACTTCGCGGGCGAAAGCCGCGACCTCACCCGCACTGAAGAGGGCCGAGCGGCGAACCCCGATGTGACCGAGCAGGGCCGAGCGCCACGACGCGTCGACGTCGATCGCGACGCGGATCTCCGGCCGACGACCGGCACCGGCGACGCTGTCGATGAAATCGAGGTGCGCAGGGTCATCGACCATCAGGGTGACGCGCCGGGCCGCCTGCTCGTCGGCGAAGAGCCGCACGAGTGCGGCCCGGTCGACCGTGGGATAGCCGATGACGATGTCGTCGTGCGTCTCGGCCAGCCACAGCGCCTCGGCGAGCGTGAAGGCGAGGATGCCCCGGTAGCCCGGAAGAGCCAGCACCGCGTCGAGCACGGCGCGCACACGCACCGACTTCGACGCGACCCGGATCGGCAGACCCCCCGCGCGGACGAGCATGTCCATCGCGTTGTAGCGGAGCGCGTCGCGATCGATCACGGCCACGGGGGCCGGCAGATGCGCGGTCGCGGCCGACAGGCGCGGCCAGTATCTCGCGGGGTCCTCCCACTCGGGGGACACCCCGGTGCGGTGCGGATCGGGGCTCAGTTCGGCTGTGAGGTCGAGCACTCCCCCACCCTACGGCTTCTCGGACTCAGGGTCACGGGTCGCGGGACCGGATCGCACACGAAGGCTTCGATAGGCTGGCCACGACGAGGCCCCCGTAGCCCAATGGCAGAGGCAGGCGACTTAAAATCGCTTCAGTCTGGGTTCGAGTCCCAGCGGGGGCACTCCTCGTGGTCGCGGATCACCGCCCGAAGAGATCGCGGATGTCGGGAAGCCCGAGCTCCCCGAGCTTGTCCCCCCAGCCGCTCGCCGTCTCGCCCAGCCCGCTGACCGCCTCGCCGGCCGACCCGACGACGCCCTCGGCCGCGCCCGCGAAGCCTTCGACGTCGATGCCCGCTGCGATCGCCTCGAGGTCGACGCCCTCGGCGAGAGCCGTGAAGTCGACGCCCAGGTTCGCCGCCTGGTCGAGCAGCGGGCCGGCGACGGTACTCAGCACTGCACCGCCCGCGACCGCCCCGAGCACACCGACCGCTGCGCCACCGACGGCACCCGCCGCGCCGAGCCCGCGACCGCCGCCGCGAACGCGCGAGAGCAGCCCCCGCATCCGCCCGGGCTTCGCCGCCTCGGCTCGGCCGGCCGCCCGGGCGAGGTTGTCGGCCGAGGCGGATGCCGGGCGCTCGTGCGGAGGGAGCTCCGCACGCATGCGGTCCTCGATCTGTGCGCGCTGCGCCGGGGTGAGGCGCTCGAACGCCTCGCGGTGCATCTGCTCGATGCGCTGCGGGTCAGCGGTCTGCATCAGGTAGTCGTAGCGCGCGATCGCCGCGCGGTCGGCGTCGGAGGCCGCCGCGCCGGCGCGCGGAGCGGCGGCATACGCTCCCGGCGCGGGCGGAGGCGAGTAGGGGTCGTGGCCGCGCGCCGGCTGTCGCGGAGCCACGGTCTGCGGCGCGGCCTGATCCCGGCGGCGATCACCGGAGTCGAGGTCGAGCGCCTGCGTGGCCATTCCGATGAGGCGGGAGAGCTTTCCCATGATGCGATTCCTTCGGGTCGTGTGCGGACGACCACGGGAACCACGACGGGAGGAGACGAGGGATCCACGGCTGTCCGCGACGGCGGACGCCAGGTCTCCTCCACCCCGGACGGGGCCGGTGGGCCGGGACACATCGACATGTCCGTAATGACGACACCACCGCAGACGGGAGTACTCCCCTTGCATGCTCGAGAGTAGCGATCGCACCTATGAGCCCCGTGCGAATACGGGCTGACGCACGAACGCCCCGACTCCGGGCGGGAGTCGGGGCGTTCGATGACGCGGATTACTTCGCGGCGGCGGGCTCGGAGGCCTTCTCGACAGCCGGCTTCTTCGCGGCGGGCTTCTTGGCCGGAGCCTTCTTCGCCGGAGCCTTGTCAGCCGGAGCCTTCTCGGCATTCTCGGCCGCGGCATCCGTCTTGGCCGAAGCCGTCTCGGCGGGCGCAGCGGGCGATGCGGCCGGAGCGGCCGGACGCGGACGAGCCGCGAACTCTTCGAAGACGTAGCGCGGGTTCTGCACGGTCTGCAGGTTCACGATGTCGCGACCGAGCCACAGGTTGTTCCACCAGCCCCACAGCACGCGCCACTTGCGCTCCCACGTCGGCATCGCGAGCCCGTGGTAGCCACGGTGCGCGACCCAGGCGACGAAGCCCTTGAGCGCGATCTTCCCGGACTGGAACACACCGTTGTAGAGGCCGAGACCGGCGACGGCACCCAGGTTCTTGTGGAAGTACTCCTTGGGGTCCTCACCACGGAGGACGGCCACGAGGTTCTTCGCGAGCAGCTTGGCCTGACGCACGGCGTGCTGCGCGTTCGGCACGCAGAAGCCGCCGACGCCACCGCCCGAGAGGTCGGGGACGGCCGAGACGTCACCGGCGGCCCAGGCGCCCTCGACGAAGGCCTCCGGGGTTCCGACGCGCAGGTCAGCGCGGGTCTGGATGCGGCCGCGCTCCTCGACGGGCAGGTCGCCGCCGCGCACGACGGTCGGGTTCGCCATGACACCGGCGGTCCAGACGATCACGTCGGTCGGAATGACCTCACCGGTCGACAGCTCGACGTTGCCGTCGACCGCGCTCGTGAGCTGCGTGTCGAGGTGCACGTTGGCGCCGCGCTTGGCGAGGTCCTTGAGCACCCACTCGCTGGTCGGCAGCGAGACCTCGGGCATGATGCGGCCCATCGCCTCGATGAGGTGGAAGTGGGTGTCCTCGAAGCTCAGCTGCGGGTACTTGCCGACGAGCGACGAGGCGAGCGAGCGCAACTCGGCGAACACCTCGATGCCGGCGAACCCGCCACCGACGACGACGACGGTCAGCAGGCGGTCGCGCTCGGGGCCGGCGGGCAGCGACGCGGCCTTGTCGAAGTTCGACATGACGCGGTCGCGGATCGCGACGGCCTCTTCGATCGTCTTGAGGCCGATCGCGTTGTCGGCGATGCCCGGGATCGGGAACGTGCGCGACACGGCACCGGCGGTGACGACGATCTGGTCGTAGGCGAACTCGTACGGCTCACCCGACGGCGGCGTGATCGTGGCGACCTTCTCGGCGTGGTTGATGTTCGTCACCTTGGCGGTGATCACGTTCGTGCGCTTGAGGTGGCGACGGTGCGCGACGACCGAGTGACGCGCCTCGATCGAACCTGCAGCGACCTCGGGCAGGAACGGCTGGTACGTCATGTACGGCAGCGGGTCGACCATGGTGACGTCGGCTTCGCCCTTGCGCAGGTGCTTCTCGAGCTTCCATGCGCTGTAGAAGCCTGCGTAGCCTCCACCGACGATCAGAATCTTGGGCACAGTGCTGTTCTGAGGCACAGGGGGACAACTCCTCGGAGTCAGGAATGTGGCGTACGTCGAACGCGCGCCGATCGGATGCGCCGGGCAGCTGCGGTGACGCCAAGCCCCACCAGGATACCAGGGACTGTGAGTGCGACGAGCGGCAGGGTACCGTAGCGCAGTGAATCGGCGCTGGGAAGGAGCGGGGAACCCGGTTCGGTCGGTGCGTCGGCGGCGGGGAGCGGGGGAACCTCCACCGGCGTCGCCTCGGGTTCCGGCTCGGGATCGGCCGCCGCGGCCCGGCGATAGAGCCGCACCCACTCGGCGAGATCTCCCATCGGGTTCTTGTCGACCGAGGGGAGCTCAGCGGAGATCGCCGCCGCGGCATCCACGAGTCCGTATCCGTAGAGCGGATCGGGGACCTCGGTGACACCGGGCACCGGGATCGCGGTCTTGATGATGCGGTTGATCACATCGATGGCCTGGATTTCGGGGTGGGCCGACCGGATCAGCGCGGCGATGCCCGCGACGATCGGTGCTGCGCCGCTGGTGCCGTTCCAGGAGGCGAGCTTGCCGTCGGCCGAGATGCCCAGCAGCCCCTCGCTCGGCGCCGAGATGCCGATCGTGATGCCCTGCGTCGACGCCTCGACGCTGGCCGTGCCGGTCTGGTCGACGCCGCCGACCGTGAGCACGCCCGGGATGGTCGCGGGAGCACCGATGATGCTCGTGCCGCTCCCCCGGTTGCCGGCGGCGACCACCACGACGACATCGTGGTCGAAGGCGTAGAGGAACGCGTCGTCCCAGCTCTCGTCCCAGTCGAGCGTGTTCGTGGTGAAGGAGAGGTTGATCACGTCGGCGCCGTGATCGACCGCCCAGCGCATCGCCTCGGCGACCTGCTCGCTGAAGGGCACGGCGGCCGCTGCCCCGAAGCCGACCGATATCGACAGGAGATTCGCTTCGGGGGCGACCCCGATCATGCCGGTGCCGTCGGCGGCACCTCGGGCGGCCGCGAGCGACGCGACCCAGGAGCCGTGGTTGCCGTCGACCGCGCCCAACGCGGTGCGGCCGTCGGGCGATCCGGTTCCCGACACGTCGGTGCCGCCGATGACCGCGTCGCCGAAGGCCTCGGGCACCTTGCCGATGCCGGTGTCGATCACCGCGATCGTGACGCCTTCTCCACGCGTCGTCTGCCAGGCTTCGCGAATCCGTGCGCCGTCGAGCCAGTACTCCTGCGCCCGCACCGGATCGGAGGGATCGTCGGGCACGGGACCGGTGCCCGGCCCCGGACTCGGAGTGGGGGTCGCCGTCGCGCCCAGGAGCAGGACGGACACCGCCACCAGCGCCGCCGCGGCGGTGGTGCGCAGCGTCCGCCGGACCGTCACGCCGACGGATCCGTCTCGTCGCGGAGCGCCGCTCCGGGCGCATCGCAGCGGCACACCTCGGGCGACCAGCTCGAGCGGGCGAGGGCGAGATCGCCGATCGGGTTGACTCCCGGGCCTGCCGCGAGCGCGTGCCCGGCCAGTGCGTGCAGGCACTTCACGCGCGTCGGCATTCCCCCGGCGGAGATCCCGTCGATCTCGGCGACCTCGCCGAACTGCGCACGGTCGGCGAGATACGCCCGGTGCGCGGCGAGGTAGCCGGCGGCCACGTCGTCATCGGTCTCGAGGAGCGCGGCGAGCTCGGGCATCACCTGCGTGGCCTCGAGCGTCGACATCGCGGCCGTCGCCGCCGGATGCGTCAGGTAGTAGAAAGTCGGGAACGGGGTTCCGTCGGGCAGGCGGGGCGTCGTGGAGACGACCGTCGGGTTGCCGCAGGCGCAGCGCGCGGCGATGCCGACGACTCCGCGGACGGGGCGCCCGAGCTGGGCCGTCACGACGGCGAGCTCGGCGGCGGTGGGCGCGGGGAAAGGCGGCGTGGTCACCCCACCAGCGTAGGGGAGGCTGCCGAGAGGATGCTCGGAGCGCCGGTCACTGCGCGACGGCGGCGGTGTCGCTCAGACCGCTCGACACCAGGGTGCGCAGGAGCTGCGGCATCCAGTCGGCCGGCTTCTCCTCGAGCGTGTCGCTCACCGGCTCCTGCTCGCGCGGGAGGTCGGTGGCGTCGAGGTCGTTGTCGATGAGGAAGACGACCTCGCCCGGCTTGACGTAGTAGAGGCGCTCACGCGCCTGCGTCGTGATGTACGCCGGGTCGTCCCAGCGTTCGCGCTCCTGCTCGAGTTCGGCGATCTGCTCCTCGCTGACCTGCACCGAAGCCTCGAGGGCAGCGATCTTCTGCCGCTGGTCGATGAACGTGCCGAGCGTCGGCACGAGCACCCAGGCACCCAGCACCACGAGCGACAGCATGATGACCGAGAACGCCGAGAGACGGATGCCGGCGGCCCACTCCCGCACGTCGACCTTCGCCTCGGCCCCGCGACGACGGCGCGACGCGGGCGTGGTCACGGAAGCCTTTCCGGATGCCGTCGCGGACGGCCCCGGAGACGCCGAAGGAGGAGCCGGTCGTCGTACCACGGCTCCTCCTTCATCGATGTCTCAGCTGCGATCAGCCCTGGTAGCGCGGGAACGCCGAGCGGCCGGCGAAGACCGCCGCATCGCCCAGTTCCTCTTCGATGCGCAGAAGCTGATTGTACTTCGCGACGCGCTCGCTGCGAGCAGGCGCACCCGCCTTGATCTGACCCGCGTTCGTCGCGACGACCAGGTCGGCGATCGTGGTGTCCTCGGTCTCGCCCGAACGGTGCGAGAGCATCGCCGTGTAGCCCGAGCGCTGCGCGAGGCTGACCGCGTCGAACGTCTCGGTGAGCGTTCCGATCTGGTTGACCTTGACCAGCAGCGAGTTGGCGACACCGCGCTTGATGCCGTCGGCGAGACGGGCAGGGTTCGTCACGAACAGGTCGTCGCCGACGAGCTGCACCTTCGAGCCGAGCGCCTCGGTGAGGTGCTTCCAGTTGTCCCAGTCGTCCTCGGCGAGGGCGTCCTCGATCGTGACGATCGGGAAGTCGTTGACGAGGCCGACGTAGTACTCGGTGAGCGCCTCGGCGTCCCAGTCCTTGTTGTCGAGGCGGTAGACGCCGTCGGTGAAGAACTCGGTCGCGGCGACGTCGAGGCCGAGCGCGATGTCGCGGCCCGGCGTGAAGCCGGCCTTCTCGATCGCCTTGACGAGGAAGTCGAGGCCCTCGCGGTTGCTGGGCAGGTCGGGGGCGAAGCCGCCCTCGTCGCCGAGGCCCGTCGCGTAGCCGGCGGCCTTCAGCTCGCTGCGCAGCACGTGGTAGGTCTCGACGCCCCAGCGCAGGGACTCCGAGTAGGTCTCGGCACCGATCGGCGCGAGGAAGAACTCCTGCATGTCGATGCCGTTGTCGGCGTGCTCGCCGCCGTTGATGACATTGAACAGCGGGACGGGCAGGACATGAGCGTTCGGTCCGCCGAGGTAGCGGAACAGCGGCAGGTCGGCCGAGTCGGCGGCGGCCTTCGCCACGGCGAGGCTGACGCCGAGGATGGCGTTCGCGCCGACGCGCTTCTTGTTCTCGGTGCCGTCGACCTCGATGAGGATCTCGTCGACGATGCGCTGCTCGCTCGCCTCGACACCCTCGAGGGCCGGGCCGAGCTCGTCGATGATGGCCTCGACGGCCTTCAGCACGCCCTTGCCGCCGTAGCGGCTCTTGTCTCCGTCGCGCAGCTCGTACGCCTCGAACGCACCCGTGGAGGCACCGGAGGGAACGGCGGCACGCTGGACGATGCCGTCGTCGAGGAGCACCTCCACCTCGACGGTCGGGTTTCCGCGCGAGTCGAGAATCTCACGTGCGCCTACAGCCTCGATCAGTGCCACTGATGTGCTCCTTGTTCAGGGGGAAGAGTGATGTGGAGCGTCTTCGATCCGTCGCCCAGTCTAGCCCGCCCCCTCCGACGCCTCGAAGCCCTCCCGGGGCGAACAGCAGCCGAACGTCAGACGACCAGGGCGATCGCCACGCCGTCCCAACCCTTGATGCCGACGGTCTGCAGCGCGGTCGCGTCGAATCGCGGATCGGTTCCGAGCATCCGCAGTCCGTCGCGCGTGCCGATCACCTTCGGATCGGTCGAGTCCGCGCGCACGATCTCGCCCTCGCGGCCGATGTTGTCGAGCACGATCACGGTGCCGGGATGACCGAGCTTCGCCGCCCAGTCGAGGTAGATCGTGTTCGACTCCTTGTCGGCGTCGATGAAGACGAGGTCGAACCCGCCGACGAGGGTCGGCAGGACGTCCGCGCCGCGGCCGATCCGGATGTCGACCTGCTCCCCTACCCCCGCGGCGTCGATGCTCGCCCGCGCGACGGCCGCATTCGCCGCCTCGGCCTCGACGGTCACGACGCGCCCCTCGGGACCGACCGCTCGTGCCAACCAGATCGTCGAGTACCCGCCGAGCGTGCCGATCTCGAGCACCCGGCGCGCACCGCTGACGCGGGCGAGGAGGTGCAGGAGCTTGCCGCCGACCGGCGCGACCTCGATCTCGGGGAGGCCCGCCGCGCGCTGCGCGGCGAGCGCGGCCTCCAGGGCATCGTCGTGCCCGACGAGGGTGTCGGCGAGGTAGACGTCGGCGTCCGACCAGGTCTGCGGTGTGGATTCCATGGCCTCAGCCAACCCGCCGAGCCCGACACCGTCAAGAGGGTGGGTTCACCGCCCCCTCGCGCGGTACCGAGAGCAGTCGGCCGTGCCCGTCGGCGAGCTCGGGCTGATGGCGGAACTGGCCGGTCACGACGAGCACGAGCACCACGACGGCGATCACGATCCAGGCCGCGACCCCCAGGGGGCCGGCCAGCGCCATGTCGGGTGCGGAAGCGGCGACGACCAGCACGAGCCCGGCGGCGGCGTTGAGCGCTCCGTGCGCCAGGACCGCGGGCCAGAGCGATGCCGACCGTAGGCGCAGCCACCCGAGCAGGATGCCCCACGCGATGCATCCGGCGACCATGAGCAGCACACCCGAGAAGTCGATCCGGCCGAAGTTGTACCCGAGCAGGATGACCGGGCTGTGCCACAGCCCCCAGATCGCTCCGCTGAGGAGGAGCGCCGGCCACGTGCCCAGCGGTCGCAGGGCCGGGAGGAGCCATCCGCGCCACCCGAGCTCCTCGCCGAACGCGAGGACGCTGTTGAGCAGCGCGCCGGCGGGGATCATCGCGAACTGCGCGACGACCAGCAGCTCGATGGGCGGCATCGGGGTGCCGGGCGGGAGAGCGGCGGCGATCTGGGCGGCGAATCCGCCGAAGGCGAGGTCGATCTGCACGAACCCGAGTGCGGCGGCGACGAGGATCGTGAGCGCCACGAGCACGGGCGGAACGAGCCACCCCGCCACCATCAGCCAGACGACGCGCTTCGCCGGGCGGAGCGGCCAGAGTCCGAGGAACCGGGCGCGACCGCCCGGGGCAGGGACCCTGAGCGCGAAGGTCACGATGAGCGCGGCGACCGCCGGCGTGAACATCATCACCGGCAGCAGCACCGGGGTGAGCGGCGAGGCGAGCCCCGCGCCGAGCCACAGCGGCAGCGCCACGAGCCAGGCGAGGCCGCAGGCGAGCGCGACGAACACGATCACCGCGCTCCACGGAACGCGTCGGGGAAGGGAGGGGCGTGCAGCGGTCATCAGGAGGCCTCTCGTTCGCTGTCGGATGCATGGCGCTCGGCGTAGGCCTGGAGGAGCGCGGCGGCTTCTTCGGCGCCGTCGATCGTGACGATGAAGGGCTTGCGGTCACGGCGTGCGATCTCGATCGCGGCGCCCCGATGCATCACGATCCCCGTACGGCCGTCGACCGCGATCCGCCATCCCCAGCCCCCGAAGTCCCCGAACGGAGAGATGTCGACGGCGCGCGCCGAGACGATCCGATCGATCGGGATCACCGCCCGCGGCCAGCCGAGCAGAGACCGCGCGGCGAACCCCGACGGCGTGATGCGCACGCGGAACGCGGAGGTGACGGCGAGCGCACCGCCCACCACGATCACGCTGATCGTGGTGACCCACCCGCCCGCGGCACCCGCCGCGAGCATGTACGCCGCGAGCACGGCGAGGAGGAGCGTGACCCCCGCCATCGACAGCAGCGCCGCGCGCGGCATCGTCGTCGTGCCGAGCCAGACCACCCGTTCGCCGTCGGCCACCCGCACCGCGAGCCGGGGTTCGAGGACGCCGGCCGCCTCGTCGATGACGCGCGGCTGCACGGCCCACCCCGCGACCGTTCCCGCGGCCAGCACGACGAACGCGAGCAGGAGGACGAGCCCGACGTCGGGGGTGTCGGCCGCGTCGGCCAGTCCGCGCTGCAGCGCGAGCGACCCGAGGCACAGCGTGAGCGCGAACGCCGAGAGTCCGGCGGCGAAGCCGCCCATCAGTCGCGTGGTCGCTCCCCACCTGCCGCGCGATGCTCCGAAGGAGGTGAGCGCGAGCGCGAGCGGCAGCACGAGACCGACCGCGAGGAGCAACCAGAAGTACGCGGTCGGCGCGGCGAACCCGTCGGCGCCGGCGGTTCCCCAGTGGATGACGACGGGGTCGGGCAGAGTGGGCAGCCACGCGGCGATCACGGCGGAGCCGATCGCCACGAGCGCGACGGGAAGGGCGACACCGACGGCGAGGAACGCCGCGCGGGCGCGACGGCTCTCGGATGCCTGCGCGGAAGGGTGCGTGGTCATGGGGCGACCTCCTCGGGGCCTGCGGTGCCGGGCGTACCGGCGCGGTGGGAGCGGATCAGTGCGGCGAGCGTGTCGGAGGAGACGCCGAGCCGGGCGGCGCGCTGCACCAGCTCGGCGACATCGCTCGCGAGTTCGGCGAGCGGGGCGGCCGAGGCTGCGACGACCGCGCCCCTCCCCCGACGCAGATCGAGGAGCCCCTCGTCGCGGAGCCCCTGATACGCGTGCAGCACGGTGTGCTGGTTGATGTCGAGGGCCGCTGCGACCTCCTTCGCGGAGGGCAGCCGGTCACCGGGGCGAAGGGTTCCCGAGAGGATGTCGGCCCGCACGGAGGCGGCGACCTGGTCGTACAGCGGCCGCGTGCTGTCGATGTCGACCCTGATGAGCATCTCGCCTCCTCGTTTCTCTAGTAATTATAGGTGAACTATAACAACTGTCGCAATCCTCCAGCGAACTTCGTCCGGCGGACACGCTCGGCCACACTGGCGCCATGCGCATCACTCCCCGCCGCCTCGCGATCGGCATGAGCCTGTGGGCCCCGAACCTGTTCAGCGGCATCCGCGTCCGTCGCTTCAGCGATGACTGGACCCACGCGACCGTCGAGCTGCACGTCAACGTCTTCACCCGCAACTACGTCAAGACGGCGTTCGGCGGATCGATGTCGGCGATGACCGACCCGTACTTCTTCATGCTCGTGATGCACCAGCTCGGCCGGGACTACGTCGTGTGGGACACCCGCGGCGAGATCGATCTGATCAAGCCGGGACGCGGAGTGCTGACCGCCGAGTTCGCGGTGTCGAAGGCGCGCGCCGAAGACATCCGGCGCAAGGCGCACGGCGGTGGGAAGGTGCTCGAATGGTTCGAGACCGTGATCACCGATCGCGACGGGGATGTCGTGGCCCGCGTGCGGCGCGAGGTCTACATCCGCGAGAAGAAGCGGGTCACCGCGGCCCGCCGCTGACGCGGGTCACCCGCCGTTCACCGATCGATGCGACGATGACGGGATGCCCCTCGCCCGCCGACTGAGACTCGCCGATGCCGTCTTCATCGGTCTCGGCTCGATGATCGGAGCGGGGGTCTTCTCGGTCTGGGCGCCCGCGATCGGCGTCGCCGGCGCCGGGCTGCCCGTCGCCCTGGCGATCGCCGCGGTCGTCGCCTACGCGAACGCCACCGCCTCCGCTCAGCTCGCCGCTTCCCACCCCGTCGCGGGAGGGACCTACGCGTACGCCCGCGCCGAGATCGGTCCCTGGTGGGGGTTCGTCGCCGGGTGGAGCTTCGTGATCGGCAAGATCGCGAGCTGCGCGGCCATGGCGATGACCTTCGCCGCCTACGCCGCCCCCGCGGGGTGGGAGACGCTCGTCGCGGCGGTGGCCGTCGCCGCCCTCGTCGCGGTGAATTGCTTCGGCGTGACGCGCACGGCACTGGTCACACGCATCCTGGTGGTGCTCTCGCTGATCGGGCTGGCGATCGTCGTCGCTGCGGGGTTCGGCGCATCGCCCGCCACCCCTGCCCCGGCGCTCCCCGATGCGACGGCATATGGCGTGCTGCAGGGTGCCGGGCTGCTCTTCTTCGCGTTCGCCGGGTACGCCCGCATCGCGACGATGGGCGAGGAGGTCGTGGATCCCGCGCGCACGATCCCCCGCGCGATCCTGCTCGCGCTCGGCGGCGCGGTCGTCGTCTACGGCGCGGTCGCGGCCGTCGTGATGCTCACTCTGGGAGCGGATGCCGCGACCAGCCCCGCCCCGCTGGTCGATGTGCTCACGGCGACCGGCACGGAGTGGCTCGCGCCCGTGGTGCGCGTCGCGGCGGCGACCGCATCGCTCGGGGCGCTCCTGGCACTGCTCACGGGCATCGGGCGCACGACCCTCGCGATGGCGCGCGAACACGACCTTCCTGCGGTGCTCGCGAAGGTCGATCCCCGTTGGCAGGTGCCCCGCCGCGCCGAGATCACGATCGGCGCGGTCGTGATCGGCATCGTCCTGGTGGCCGATCTGCGCGGCGCGATCGGATTCTCGTCGTTCGGAGTTCTGCTCTACTACCTGATCGCGAACGCCGCGGCTTTCCGGCAGGAGGGGGCGGCCCGCCGCTTCCCCCGCGCACTGCAGGTCGTCGGCGCGCTCGGGTGCCTGATGCTCGTGAACACGCTCCCCGTGCTGGCGTCTCTCGTCGGCACCGCCGTCGTGATCGTCGGCGTGGGCGGACGAGCGATCCTGCTGCGTGCCCGGCGCAGAAGCGGACCTCGCGCTCAGCCCCCGGCCTCCGATCGGTAGGGCCGCCTCGTTCAACGCGACACCGAGTGAGGACGCGTCCTGACCGACCGCTGCGCTCCTCGGCAGACCGCCGGCAACAGGGCCTCGGCCGTCCGGCGGTAGCCGAGGGCGCTGGGATGGAATCGGTCGAGGCTGAACATCTGCTCCGGCTCGTCGAAGAACATCGGACCGACCGATCGGCGCAGGTCGACGGGCTCGGCGCCGGCGAGGCGCGCGGCATCCGTCTGCGCGACCGCGAGCCGCCGCGACAGGCTCGACACGATCCGACGCAGCGGCTGCGGCACCGGGCGCAGCGATCCCAGATCGGGACAGGTGCCCACCACCACCTCCGCGCCCAGCGCCCGCAGCCTCCGGACGGCCGCATCGAGATGCCGCACCGATGTCGCGACCGGAAGACGATGCGTCACGTCGTTTCCCCCCACCACGATCACCGCGACATCGGGCCGGTACCCCGCCGCGAGACCGTCGAGCTGCGCGTCGAGATCCGGCGACTCCGAGCCGACGACCGCAGCGGTGCGCAACCGCACCGGGCGGTGCAGACGAACGGCCAGGCCCTTGGCGATGCGTCCGCCGAGGGTCTCCTTGCGCCGCGCCGCACCGAGGCCCGCGGCGAGCGAGTCGCCGAGCACGAGGAGTTCGATCGGCTCACCGTCGAGCGAGCGTCGCCAGATGCGGTCCGCATCCAGCGAGTCCTCGCCCAGCGGCTTGCCGATCCGGCGCCGAGCGATCGCCGCCTGGCGCGTGAGGAGAACCCGCCCGCCGACCGCGAAGCCCGCGGTCAGGGCGGTGGCGCCGAGGAGGATGGGGAGGCGTGTTCGTCCCATGCCCCGATTCGACCTCGGTGACGTGAACGCCGCGTGAACGCGGGCGCGGAGCCGACCGTCAGGCGAGCGGCTTGCGCTCCAGCGAGGCCGCCCCGACCGACACCGTGGCGAACGACGTGAAGCCGTCGGCGGATGCCCGCTCGAGCAGCGCCTTGAGGTTCTTCGTGCGGCGCTCCAGGCGCACGCGCGCACCCTCGGCGATCAGTGCGGTCTTGTGCGCGAGAAGTTCGGCGACCGGGACGTCGGCGTCGTGCACCAGCACGATCGCCTCCTCACGGTCGTCGCCGCCAGCCGTCACGAGGTCGACGAGGCGCTCGAACCCGAGCGAGAAGCCCACCGCCGGCACCTGCTGCCCGAGGAAGCGACCGATCATGCCGTCGTAGCGACCGCCACCGCCCAGCGAATAGCTGACGGAGGGGTGCGCGAGCTCGAAGATCGTGCCGGTGTAATAGCCCATGCCGCGCACGAGGAACGGATCGAACACGAGCGGGATGCCGGCGGCACCCGTCGCCTCGGACGCGCGGCCGACCGCGACGGCCTCGCCGATGCCCACGAGGTGATCGACGATCTCGTCGGGGGCATCCGCGGGCAGCGCCTTGCGGATCTGCGCCTCGCCGTAGGGCAGGTACTCGCGGGTCTGCGGGCGACGCAGGAACGCCTCGAACGCGTCGACGGCGCCCGGGGTCGCGGCCCGCTCGCGCAGTTCGGCGGCGACGCCGTCGGGTCCGATCTTGTCGAGCTTGTCGATCGTGATGAGCACGCCGGGACGCTCGTCCGCGGCGAAACCGAAGCTCTCGAGCATCCAGTCGAGCACGCGACGGTCGTTGATGCGCACCGTCGCGCCGTCCAGTCCCAGAGCGTCGACGGCATCGAGCGACGCGACCATGAGCTCGGCCTCGGCACGCGAGGAGTCGTCGCCCATGATGTCGATGTCGCACTGCACGAACTGGCGGTAGCGTCCTTTCTGGGGACGCTCGGCCCGCCAGACAGCGCCGATCTGGATCGAGCGGAAGACCGCGGGGAGCTGCGCCCGGTTGCTCGCGTAGAAGCGCGCGAGCGGCACGGTCAGGTCGTAGCGCAGCCCGAGGTCGGACAGCGCGGCGGGGTCGTCGGCGGCCGCGCGGATGGCATCGGCGTCGAGTCCGCGGCGCAGCACGTTGTAGGCGAGCTTCTCATTGTCGCCGCCGATGCCGGCGTGCAGACGCGCGTACTCCTCGACGACGGGCGTCTCGATCTCGTCGAATCCGTGCGCCCGGTAGCGCTCGCGGATGACGGAGAGCACGCGCTCACGGCGGGCCTTGTCGGCGGGGAGGATGTCGCGCATGCCGCGCGGCGGGTTCACAGTAGCCACGACTCCATCTTTCCAGGTCTGCTGCGAGGCCTGGGACGCTTCGACGGGCTCGGCGACCCCGGGGAGACTCAGCGACCCCGGGCGACTCGGCGACCCAGCGCCGCTCAGCCCTCGGCGGACCGTACGTCCTGCTCGAGGACGCGGAGCCGTTCGCGCAGCGCCCGCTCGGCGTCCCAGCCCTCGGCGCGTGCGCGCCCCACGAGGGCGAGGAGAGCCTCTCCGAGTTCGGCCTCGCTCGACGGACCGTCGGCCACCGGCGCATCGATCCCTGCGCCGGTCGCGCGACCGGCGAGCTTCTGCGCGAGCGCCAGCGCCGGCATCCCCCGGGGCACCCCGTCGAGCACGCTCGTGCGCGTGCGCTTCTCGGCCGCCTTCGCGGCGTTCCAATGCACGAGCACCTCTTCGGGCGTGGTCGCGGTCTCGCCCGCGAAGACGTGCGGATGCCGCCGCACCATCTTCTCGGTGAGGGTGTCGGCCACGTCGTCGATGTCGAAGGGGTCGTCAGGGTCCTGCGCGGCGATCGCGGCGTGGAAGAGCACCTGCCACAGCAGGTCTCCGAGCTCCTCACGCAGGTCGTCGCGCGTGCCGCTCTCGACCGCGTCGATCACCTCGTGAGACTCCTCGATGAGGTACGGCACGAGGTCGCGGTGCGTGATCCGCTGCGACCACACGCAGCGCTCGCGCACGGCGCGCATGGTGTCGGCCGCCGCGCGGAGGGAATCGCGGGGAGATCCGTCGCCGTGGTCCGAGGCCTGCGCGGTCATGGATGCTCCTTCACTCGGTGCGGCCTCTCGGGTGTCAGGACGACGCCGCTGCGATCCGACGATAGTGCCGCGCTCGCGCCGACACGACCACCCCCGAGAAGAGGAGCGAAAGGAGGGACCCCACCAGGACGCCGAGGATCGCCTGGTCGCGGATGCCGTCGTCGGACGCGAACGCGAGGTTCGCGAGCAACAGCGAGACCGTGAAGCCGATGCCGCCGAGGGCGCCTGCGGCCAGGATGTCGGGCAGCACCAGCGCGGGCGCCGTCCCGCGCGGTCGGATGCGCATCGCGAGCCAGCCGAACAGACCGATGCCGACGAGTTTGC
Source organism: Microbacterium sp. USHLN272 (assembly GCF_037149655.1). Lineage (NCBI taxonomy): Bacteria > Bacillati > Actinomycetota > Actinomycetes > Micrococcales > Microbacteriaceae > Microbacterium > Microbacterium sp. USHLN272. The sequence goes on from NZ_JBBCRA010000001.1 coordinate 1,103,012, forward strand.
CGACCGGCAGGGCGACCACGATCGCCCAGAATGCCGGGGACAGCTGCGTCGGGGAGACGGCGGGGATCACCACGAACGCGGCGACGAACGCGAACAGCGGGAGGATCGCGCCGTTGACCGTGGGCTCGAGCGCATGACGAGAACGTCCGGCGGGGGTCGGCGCCATCACCAGGCCCAGCATCACCCCGGCGATCGTGGCGTGGATGCCGGAGGCCGCGACCAGGCCCCAACAGAGGATGCCGACCAGCACCATGAGCACGGCGATGCCCGCGTGCCCGGTCGCACCGAGCCACCTGCTCAGCACCCAGAAGACCGCGACCGCGACGCCCGCCGCGGCGAGCAGCACCCACTGCACGTCGTGGGCGAACAGCACCGCGATGAAGACGATGCCGATGATGTCGTCGAGGATCGCGAGGGCGAGCAGGAACACCCGCACGGTCGACGGCAGGCCCCGTCCGAACATCGCCAGCACTCCGAGCGCGAACGCGATGTCGGTGGCCGTGGGGATCGGCCAGCCGGATGCCGTCGCTCCGTCACCCGCGATCAGCAGGTAGATCGCGATCGGCACGAGCACTCCGCCCGTCGCCGCGATGGCGGGCTGCAGGGCCTTGCGGGGCGAGTCGAGCTCGCCATGGGTGAGCTCGTGCCGCAGCTCGATCGCCACCACGAAGAAGAAGACGGCGAGCAGACCGTCCGACACCCAGTGCGCGAGGGAGAGGTCGAGACTCGTGCCCGGCACCGCGAGATGCACGTCGAGCGCCGCGGCGATCGGATCGTGCGTCGGCAGATTCGCGAGAAGGAGGCCGAGTCCCGCTGCCACCAGCAGGAGGACGGCCGGGAACTGCTGCCCGCGAAGGGGGTTCACCGAGATGCGCATCCCCCTCATGCTAGGCGGCGCACCGGTGTCGCACGCCGTCATGCGTTCGGAGCACCCCCGTCGACCGGGATACGCTCGACGGGTGACCCCCGAACACGTCTTCACCGAGCCCACCAACACCGAAGCCATCCGCGTCATCGGGCGCTTCGAGGCAGGCCAGGGCATACCCGACGCGATGCGCTCCGACGTGCGCATGCTGGGTGGGCTCCTCGGACAGGTGCTGCGCGAGGCGGGCGGCGACGACCTGTTCGACGACGTCGAGCGGCTGCGTCTGGCGACCATCCAGGCGTACGAGGACTCGACCTCGGATGCCTTCGAGCGGGCCTCGGCGATCGCCGAGTCGTTCACGATCGCCCGCGCCGACGAGGTCGCCCGCGCCTTCACCTGCTACTTCCACCTCGTGAACCTCGCAGAGGAGCACCAGCGCGTGCGCGTGCTGCGCGAACGCGCGGGTCAGCCCGGCCGCGAGGATGCCGCCGACACCGTCGCGACCGCATACGCGCGTCTGCGCACCGAGGTCGGCGACGAGGAGGCGCGCCGTCGCCTGGCGGGTCTCCGCTTCCACCCCGTCTTCACGGCCCACCCGACCGAGGCTCGCCGCCGCGCCGTCTCGTCGAGCATCCGCCGTCTCTCCGATCTGCTGACGCAGCACGATGCGGCGAGCGCGGGCGGGGCCGAGCAGCACCGCGCCCGTCGCCGCATGCTCGAGGAGATCGACACCCTGTGGCGCACCGCGCCGCTGCGCTCGCAGAAGCCGTCTCCGACCGACGAGGTGCGCACGGTCATGGGTGTCTTCGACGAGACCCTCTTCACCACGGTCCCCCACGTCTACCGTCGCATCGACGACGCCCTCCGCGGCGAGGAGTCCGGCGCCAGCGCACCGGTCGTCCCGGCGTTCGTGCGCATCGGGTCGTGGGTCGGCGGTGACCGCGACGGCAACCCGTTCGTGACGGCATCCGTCACCCGCGAGGCATCGCAGATCGCTTCGGACCACGTGCTCCGCGGCCTCGAGCGCGCTCTCGAGCGCATCGGCCGCACGCTCACGCTCGATGCCGAGACCACGCCGCCCAGCGCCGAGGTCACCGCCCTGTGGAACGACTTCGCCGGCGCCGATGCGGATGCCGCGGCAGCCCTGGCCACCCGCTCCCCCGACGAACCGCACCGGCGCGTGCTGCTGCTGCTCGCGCACCGGGTCGCGGCGACGCGCGGGGGCGATGGCGCTCAGCGCTATGCGACGCCCGAGGAACTGCTCGCCGATCTGCGCGCGGTGCAGGCCTCGCTGGTCGCCTCCGGCGCGCGCCGCCACGCCTTCGGCGGGGTGCAGCACCTCATCTGGCAGGTCGAGACCTACGGCTTCCACCTCACCGAGCTCGAGGTGCGCCAGCACTCCCAGGTGCACGCCAAGGCCCTCGCCGAGCTGGAGTCGGACGAGCCGATCAGCGCCCAGACCGAGGAGGTGCTCGAGGTCTTCCGCGCGATCGCCGAGATCCAGCGGGACCGCGGTCTGCGCGCCGCCGGCCGCTACGTCGTCTCGTTCACCCAGGCGGCCTCCGACCTCGCGAACGTGCACCGTCTCGCCCGCCACGCGCTCGGCGACGACGCCCCGGTGCTCGACGTCGTGCCGCTGTTCGAGACCTTCGCCGACCTGCAGGCGGCCCCCGGCATCCTCGCCGAGGCCGTGACCTTCCCCGAGTTCCGGGCGCGCATGGCCGAGACGGGCAACCGCCTCGAGGTCATGCTCGGGTACTCCGACTCGTCGAAGGACGTCGGCCCGGTCGCCGCGAACCTCGCGCTCTACGAGGCGCAGGAGAAGATCGCGCAGTGGGCGCAGGACTCCGACATCGAGCTGACGCTGTTCCACGGCCGCGGCGGTGCCCTCGGGCGCGGCGGCGGACCTGCGAACTCGGCGATCCTCGCCCAGCCGCCGCACTCGGTCGACGGCCGCTTCAAGCTCACCGAGCAGGGCGAGGTCATCTTCGCCCGCTACGGCGAGCCGGCCATCGCGATGCGCCACATCGACCAGGTGGCCGCGGCGACTCTGCTCGCCTCCTCCCCCTCGGTCGAGCAGCGCACGAGCGGTGCCGCCGCCCGGTACGCCGAGGTGGCCGCGGTGATGGACCGCTCCTCGCGCGATCGCTTCTTCTCGCTCGTGAAGGCCGAGGGCTTCGCACCCTGGTTCGCGACCGTGACCCCGATGGAGGAGATCGGTCTGCTCGCGCTGGGTTCGCGCCCCGCGCGCCGCGGCCTGTCGGTGGAGTCGCTCGAAGACCTGCGCGCCATCCCGTGGGTGTTCGCCTGGACCCAGGCCCGCATCAACCTCGCCGGCTGGTTCGGTCTCGGCACCGCGCTCGAGGCCGTCGGCGACGAGGCGCTTCTCACCGAGGCCTACCGCGAGTGGCCGCTGCTGCGCACGATGATCGACAACGTCGCGATGAGCCTCGCCAAGACCGACGAGCGCATCGCCCGCGAGTACCTCGCGCTCGGCGATCGCGACGACCTGGCCGCTCTCGTGCTCGACGAACTCGCTCTCACGCGCCAGTGGGTCATCCGCCTCACCGGCGGAGAGGGACTGCTCGAGAACAAGCCCGTGCTGCAGCGCGCGGTGCAGCTGCGCAGCCCGTACGTCGACGCGCTCTCGCTGCTCCAGCTGCGCGCACTGCGTGCGTTGCGCGCGCCGGCGGATGCCGAGGCGACGGGTTCCGGAGCCGACGCCGAGCAGCAGCGACTGCTGCTGCTGTCAGTGAGCGGCGTCGCGGCGGGCCTGCAGAACACCGGGTGACCCGCGCGTCTCGTGGGGGCGGTGCCGGGCGGGAGGGCGCGCGGAGGACGCGCGATAGAGTGAAAACTCGCGCCTGATCCGGCGAAGCCTCACGCGACACGATCGCCTGCACCACCCTCCCCCACCCCAGAAAGCCTTTCGCGTGACCGCACTCTCCCCTGCCGCCTTCCACCCGCTCGACACCGCCGTGCAGCCCGTGTTCGACACGGTGCTCACCCGCAGCCCGCACGAACCCGAGTTCCACCAGGCGGTGCACGAGGTGCTGCAGTCGATCGCACCGGTGCTCGCCGCGCACCCGGAGTACGTCGACGGCGGCATCCTCGAGCGTCTCGTCGAACCGGAGCGGCAGATCCTCTTCCGCGTGCCGTGGGTCGACGACTCGGGCAAGCTGCAGGTCAACCGCGGGTACCGCATCCAGTTCTCGTCGGTGCTCGGGCCGTACAAGGGTGGACTGCGTTTCCACCCCTCGGTGAATCTCTCGATCATCAAGTTCCTCGGTTTCGAGCAGATCTTCAAGAACGCACTCACCGGCCAGGGCATCGGCGGCGGCAAGGGCGGCTCGGACTTCGACCCGCACGGCCGCTCGAACGCCGAGGTCATGCGCTTCTGCCAGTCGTTCATGAACGAGCTCTACCGTCACCTCGGCGAGCACACCGACGTGCCCGCGGGCGACATCGGAGTGGGCGGCCGCGAGATCGGTTACCTCTTCGGCCAGTACCGCAAGGTCACGAACCGTCACGAGTCGGGCATGTTCACCGGCAAGGGAACGGGCTGGGGCGGTGCCGAGGTGCGCACCGAGGCCACCGGCTACGGCGCCGTCTTCTTCGCGCAGGAGATGCTCGCCGTGAAGGGCGACTCCTTCGAGGGCAAGCGCGTCGGCATCTCGGGCTCGGGCAACGTGGCGATCTACGCGATCCAGAAGGCCACCCAGCTCGGTGCCGTACCGGTGACGGCATCCGATTCCTCCGGTTACGTGGTCGACGACGCCGGGATCGACGTCGATCTGCTGCGCCAGATCAAGGAGGTCGAACGGGCCCGCATCGTCGAGTACGCGAACCGCCGCCCCAGCGCCCGCTTCGTCGAGGGCGGCAGCGTCTGGGAGGTGCCGGTCGACATCGCCGTGCCCTCCGCGACGCAGAACGAGGTCTCCCTCGCCGACGCTCAGGCCCTCATCGCGAACGGCGTCCGCGCGGTCTCCGAGGGCGCGAACATGCCGTGCGTTCCCGAAGCGGTCGAGGCGTTCCAGAAGGCGGGTGTGCTCTTCGCCCCCGGCAAGGCGGCGAACGCCGGCGGCGTGGCCACCTCGGCCCTCGAGATGAGCCAGAACGCCTCCCGTCAGCGCTGGACCTTCGGCGACAGCGAGAACAAGCTGCGCGAGATCATGGGCGACATCCACCGAGCGTCCTTCGACGCGGCCGCGCGCTACGGCGTCGAAGGTGATTACGTGGCCGGCGCGAACATCGCCGGTTTCGAGCGCGTCGCTGCGGCGATGCTCGCGCAGGGCGTCATCTGACCCCTGCGGAAGGGCCGTCTCCCACGATCCTCGGGAGACGGCCCTTCGTGCGCGCGGGCGCAGTCAGCTCTCGTCGACCGGCACCTTCACGACCTTGTTGAACCCGGTCACCGCCTGGTTCTCGTCGAAGGCCGCGACCTTCCGGCGGAAGCCGCGCGTGATCACGAGCAGGTAGACGAACCCGATCGCCGTCCAGGTGAGGCCGCCGATGAGGGCGTCCTGGTGCAGGTTGACCCAGAGCAACCCGGTGAGCAGCATGCCGATGGTTGGCATCACGATGAAGTTGAAGATGTCGGCCGGCGTCTTACGGCGTCCCTTGCGGATCGCGAACCAGGCGATCACCGAGATGTTCACGAAGGTGAAAGCGATCAGCGCACCGTAGTTAATCCACGCGGCGATGAGCTCGAGGGTGAAGGGGATCGCGAGCAGCGAGATCGCCCCGACGAGCACGATGTTGAACGTGGGCGTGTGGGTGCGCGGGTTGATGTAGCCGAAGGCCTTCTGCGGCAGCACGTTGTTGCGGCCCATCACGAGCAGCATGCGCGAGACCGAGGCGTGCGAGGCGAGGCCCGAGGCGAGCGTCGCGCAGAAACCGGCGGCGGTCAGCACCGCCATGAAGACGTTGCCGCCGACGAGGTCGCCGATGATCGGGAGCGTCGAGTCCTCGACGAACTGCATGTCGCCGCCGGGGGCGAATTCGTTCCAGTCCGGGAACCGCAACTGCGACACGTAGGAGGAGACGAGGAAGATGCCGCCGCCGATGAGGACGGTGAGCAGGATCGCCTTCGGCATGACCTTCGGGTCCGTCGCCTCCTCGGCGTACATCGTGACCGCGTCGAATCCGATGAACGAGAAGCAGACGATGGTCGCACCGGTCAGCACGGCGGTGAAAGTGACGTCGTCGTGCAGGAACGCGCCGACCGAGAGGATGGTCGCCGCCCCGTCGCCGCGCATCAGCTGCGCGACCACGAGCACCACGAACACGACCATGACGATGATCGAGAAGATCAGCAGGATCACGTTCAGGTTCGAGGTGCCGCGCATGGTCATGTAGATGATGCTGGTGACGAGGATGCAGTACAGCACCACCCAGATCCACGCCGGGATGTCGGGGAACATCGCCTCGAGGTAGCTCTTGACGATGAGGCAGTTGACCATGGGCAGCAACACGTAGTCGATCAACGACGTCCACCCGACCATGAATCCGAGATTCGGGTGGATCGATTCGCGCACGTAGGTGTACGCCGATCCCGCGCTCGGGATGGCGCCGGCGATCTTGCCGTAGCTGATGGCCGTGAAAACCATGACCACGAGGGCGACGAGATACGCGGCGGGGACCACGTTGTTCGTGTCGCGCGCGACCATGCCGAACGTGTCGAACACCACGGTGGGAGTCATGTATCCGAGGCCCAGACCGACGATGGCCCACAGGCCGAGATTCCGTCTGAGCGTTCCGCCGCCCTGGGCGAGCGGCTTCGTCTTCAGTGCCATGGGTACTCCTCGTTGGAACAGCGCCAGGGGCCGGACTCGGGTCGTCCGGCGGTTGAGGATCAGTATGGAGCACAGGTATTCCTCACCGCGACCCCTAATTTCGATTCGAAATGCGCATTTAACATGACGAAAATGCGCGCGATTCGAAGTTCACCGGATCACCAGCCCTCGCGCAGCACCCGCCCCAGCATCGCGACGACATGGTCGGCGCTCTGCGCCGTCAGACACAGCGGCGGCTTGATCTTCAGCACGTTCGATCGTTCCGAGGTCGTCAGCACCACGACCCCGAGTTCACGCATCCGTTCGCAGATCGCGGCGGCCTCGGCATCCGCGGGCTCCATCGTCGCGCGATCGCGCACGAGCTCGACGCCCAGATACAGCCCGGCTCCGTGCACGACGGCCACCATCGGATGCTCGTCGCCGAGCGCCCGCAGCCCGTCGGCCAGCCGCGCGCCGATGTTCTCGGCGTTGCGCTGGAGGTCGTCCTCGACCATCGCGTCGAGCACGGCGAGTCCGACGCGGCAGCTCAGGGTGCTGCCCCCGGCCGAGGAGAAGAACTGCCCCTGCGTGGCGAGGGCGTCGGCGATGCGCTTCGAGGTGATCACTCCGCCGATCGGGAAGCCGTTGCCCATGGGCTTGGCGATCGTGACGATGTCGGGCGCGACGCCCGCCCGCTCGAAACCCCAGAACGTCGATCCCAGGCGGCCGAAGCCCACCTGCACCTCGTCGGCGATGCACAGACCGCCCGCGGCCCGGACGCGTTCGTAGGCGCCCGCGAGGTACCCCTCGGGCAGGAGCACTCCCCCGGCGTTGCCGAGCACGGATTCGCACAGGAAGGCGGCCGCACCGCGGCCGTCACGATCGAGGGCCGCGAGATCGGCCGAGAGGTCGTCGAGATAGCGTCCCGCGGTGTCGTCGCCGCGATACGTGCCGCGGTACCGGTTGGGCACGTCGGCGACGTGTACCCAGTCGGGTCGCGTCTCGAGGGCGAACGGGTTGTCGTAGGCGCTCGTGGTCACCGCATCGCTGGCCATCGTCCAGCCGTGATACGCCTCGCGCAGCGCCACGACCGTGCGCCGCCCGGTCGCCGCCTGCGCGAGCCGTATCGCGAGGTCGACCGCCTCCGAGCCGCTGTTGACGAGCAGCACCGTGTCGAGGCCGCTCCCCTGCGGCATCAGCGCGAGAAGTCGCTCGCTGTACTCCGCGAGGTCGCGGAACAGGAACCGCGAGTTGGTGCCGAGTGTGCGCAGCTGGCGGGCCGCCGCATCGGCGACCCTCGGGTGTCCGTGCCCGAGGCCGGCGACGTTGTTGACCATGTCGATGTAGGCGCGGCCCGTCGTATCGACCAGGTGGTGTCGCCAGCCGCGCTCGATCTGCGGCGGGTGCGCGTAGTACCGCTCCTGGGCGGCGGCGAAGATCCGCTCCCGGCGTGCGAGCTCGTCGGCGGACTCGTCGTGCTGCGCGCGCGACGGCACACCCAGCAACGGCGCGGGATCGGCCGTGAGACGGCGCCAGGCCGGCACCCGCTCGGGCTCGACCAGGGCGGCGCCGGGAGTGCGCGGAGGTCGTTCGGGGGCATCCGACCGTCGGAGGCCGAGGGTGAGCACGCGATCCGTGTCGGACGCCGGGAGCCACCCCACCATGTCACCCGCCGACACGTGCAGCGCCGCCCGGTCGTCGATCTCGACCCCGCGCAGATCGAGGATCCAGCCGTCCCCGATCACGATGCGCGGCTCTTCGCGGCTCGCCCGCAGCGCTCCGTCGACGGGACTCGTCACGCGGAGGCGAGGGCCGGCGCCGAGATGGATCTCGGTGTGCACGGGCCAGGTGGGGGCGGCATCCGCGACGTCCACGCGCGTGCGCGTCAGCCGGAACACCCCGTAGGGCAGCAGCGCCGCTCCGGCTCCCCCCGCCAGGGCCGACGCGACCAGGGCCGCCTCGGCATCCGCTCGCTGCCAGCGTCCGGCGTCGAGAGCGTCGGACTCGACGCCCGGATCGACCGCCTCGACGGTGCCGGTGAAGTCGGGCAGCACAGCGGTGAGCGGCGCCCCCTCGACCCGACCGGAGAACTGCGGAGCCTCGACCCCGACTCGTGCGAGCACCTGCTCGCAGACCTCCGCGAGCGGCAGGAGGGTCGCCGCGTCGAAGATCGCCCGCTCCCCCGCGATCCGCTCGCGGGCGTAGTCGTTGTCACCGTCGATCTCGAGCTGCCGCCACCCGCTGGCGACGAGGAGCGCGGCGCGCAGCACCACGAGAGGCCATACCGCGCGGGCCTCCGCGTCGCTCAACGGCGCATCGGCGTGGAAGGCGGCGACCGTGTCGAGCACCCGCAGCGGGCGATCCGGTTCGTGGTGCAGCATCGACGACACGCACACCGCGAGCTCGGCCACACGCCACCCGAGAGCCAGGTCGCCGAGGTCGAGCACGGTGTGCGGGTGCAGGCGGGAGTCGGCCCCTCGCCGCCCCATGACGTTGTCGTCCGTGAGATCGCCGTGGATCGGTTGGACGGGCAGATCGCTCTCGACCGCCGCGAGCGCCTTCCGAGCTTCCTCGGACGCCGCGAGCACGCGCCCGCGCAGCGCGTCGTCGGTGATCGAGCCTGCGAGCTTCGCCGTCTCGTCGAAGGCCACGCGCATGTCCCACATGTGCGGGCGATCGAGTCCCGGATGCCGGAGGGGCGCGAGCGCGTTCACCGATGCCGCCGCGAGCGCTCCGAACTCGGCGTGCACGACCGGCGCGAGATAACCGGCGTCGACGAGCTCCTCCCCGACGGCGAACTCGCTGCGGCGCACGGCGAATCCGCGCCAGCGCTGGGTCAGCGCACCGTCGAGTCCCGGAAGCACGGCGGGCACGGCCACGCCCGCTGCCCGGTAGGCATCGAGGGCCGCGTGCTGGGCGTCGCGCGCCTCGTCGCCGAACACCGGGTTGTCGATACGGAGGACGCTGCGCGAGCCGTCGACCTCCGTGAGCAGGAAGTTGCGGTCCTGGTTGCTGCCGAGCTCGCGTGCGACGACGTCGGCTCCGTAGAGATCGCGGGCGATCCGGGCGGCGTCTCCCTCGTCGACGTCCGGCCGGACGAGTCCCGCGCCGGCCTCAGCCACGGTGGTCGCCGAGCGGGAGGTCGTCAGCGTGACGCGCCAGCGAAGAGCCGTAGCGCTCGGTGAGCTGCACCATCAGATCCGGGGTGTCGCGGTCGACGCCGAACACGTGCCCCGGGAAGTCGAGATCGGGCTGCGCCGCGGCGATCTCGGCATCCCGATCCGGCGAGAACAGCTGGAGCGGATCGCCCACGGCCACCCAGCCGATCGGCACGACCGTGCCCTCGGGAACGCGCGCACGCCTCTGGACGATCGCGTTGACGCGCACCTCGCTGCGCGCACCCACGATCGCGCCGTTGAAGATCCGCGCACCCGAGGCGAGGAACACCTCCTCGCCCACCGTCGCGCCGGCGATGCTCGCCAGCGTACCGACGAGGGTGTGATCACCGATGCGCACGGCGTTCGCGGCGGTCGCCCGCACGAGGGCGTTCTCCATCACGATCACGTGCGCGCCGAGCGTGATCGGCCCGCCCTCGGCCGTGATCACGGCGCCGTGCAGCACCTGGCAGCCCGCTCCGATCTCGACGTCGCCGGAGACGACGGCGGTGGGAGCGATGACGGCGGTGTCGTGGATCCGGGGCCGAGCCCCGAGGTGCTCGTACAACATGCTCACAGCGTAGTGGCGCGGGAGCGCGCGGCGGGAGGTCTGCTCCGGTCGACGATCTACTCCTTGGTCGCCGCGGTGCGGCGGAGCATGCCGATGACGAGGGTCGCCAGGAACAGCACGATGCCGAGGACGGCGAGCCAGAGGAGGCCCTTGACCACGAAGCCGAAGACGGCGAGGCCGGCCCACACGATGAGCAGGATGATCAGAAGTGTCCACATGGCTTCAGCATCCGCCGCCCTGCGCCGGTTCCACACCCCGTTGACGCGCGGTCGTGGCTGGTCTAGTGGGCTACGCGGTCTTGCGGGCTATGCGCTCTCGGCCTTCACGGGCTCCGGGAAGATGGCGGTGAACAACTGCCCCACCCACTCGAGCAGCTCGGCATCCGGGAGGGGTTCGAGCCCGACGCCGACCGCGGCCGGCACCGTGGGCATCGGCACGACCAGCGCCTCGCCGCCGGAGACGAGCTTCGCCTTCGGGTAGAGCCGCTGCAAGCGCACCTTGATCGAATCCTCGAGGCGAGCCGGTGCGATGCGCAGGTTCGAGCCCATCACGACGACGTCGGCGAGGCCCGCGCGTGCGGCCCGGCGGCGCAGACGGGCGATCGCGATGAGCCCCTCGACCTCGGCCGGGGGCGTGCCGTAGCGGTCGGTGAGCTCGTCGATGACGAGGTCGATCGCGTCGTCCTTCGCCGTCGCGATCGAGGCCGCCGACAGCTTCTGGTAGGCCTCGAGCCGCAGGCGTTCGCTGTCGATGTAGTACTCGGGGATGCGCGCGTCGAGCGGCAACTCGAGACGCAGCTCCTGACCGGACTCGACCTCCTCGCCGCGGAACGTCGACACCGCCTCACCGATCATGCGCAGATACAGGTCGAAGCCGACGCCCGCGATGTGACCGGCCTGCTCGCCTCCGAGCAGGTTGCCCGCGCCGCGCAGCTCGAGGTCCTTCAGGGCGACCTGCATGCCCGAGCCGAGGTCGTTGTTCACGGCGATCGTCTGCAGTCGGTCGGCCGCCGTCTCGCTGAGCGGCTTCATCTCGTCGTACAAGAAATACGCGTAGGCGCGCTCGCGACCGCGGCCCACGCGTCCGCGGAGCTGGTGCAGCTGGCTGAGGCCGTAGCGGTCGGCGCGATCGATGATGATCGTGTTCGCGTTCGAGATGTCGAGCCCGGTCTCGATGATCGTCGTCGAGACGAGCACGTCGAACTTGCGCTCCCAGAAGTCGTCGACGACCTGCTCGAGCGCGTGCTCGCCCATCTGCCCGTGGGCGACCGCGATGCGCGCCTCGGGCACGAGCTCGGCGAGCTGGGCGGCGACGCGCTGGATGGACTGCACCCGGTTGTGCACGAAGAACACCTGACCCTCGCGCAGGATCTCTCTGCGGATCGCGGCGGCCATCTGCTTGTCGCTGCGCGGACCGACGAACGACAGGATCGGATGCCGGTCCTCCGGCGGGGTGGCCAGCGTCGACATCTCGCGGATGCCGGTGACCGCCATCTCGAGCGTGCGCGGGATCGGGGTGGCGCTCATAGCGAGGATGTCGACGTTCGTCTTCATCTTCTTGAGAGCGTCCTTGTGCTCGACGCCGAACCGCTGCTCCTCGTCGATGATCATCAGGCCAAGGTCCTTGAACATCACCTGGTCGGTGAGGATGCGGTGCGTGCCGATGACCATGTCGACCGTGCCGTCGAGCAGACCCTGCAGCGTGAGGCGGGCCTCCTTGTCGGTCTGGAATCGCGAGAGCGGGCGCACCTTCACCGGGAATCCGGCGAAGCGCTCGGTGAACGTCTCGAGGTGCTGCTTCACCAGCAGCGTCGTCGGCACGAGCATCGCGACCTGCTTGCCGTCTTGGATGGCCTTGAACGCCGCGCGCACGGCCACCTCGGTCTTGCCGAAGCCCACATCGCCCGAGAGCAGGCGGTCCATCGGGATCGGCCGCTCCATGTCGGCCTTGATCTCGTCGATCGTCTGCAGCTGGTCGGCCGTCTCGGCGAAGGGGAACGCCTCCTCCAGCTCGCGCTGCCAGGGGGTGTCGGGCCCGAAGGCGTAGCCCTTGGCGCTCATGCGCGCCGAATAGAGCTTGACGAGCTCGACGGCGATGTCGCGCACGGCCTTGCGGGCCTTGCCCTTGGCCTGCGACCAGTCGCTGCCGCCCATCTTCGATAGGGTCGGGCCCTCACCGCCCACGTACTTCGAGAGCAGGTCGAGCTGGTCGGTGGGCACGTAGAGCTTGTCGCCCGGGTAGCCGCGCTTCGAGGGCGCGTACTCGAGCACGAGGTAGTCGCGCACCGACTTCGTGGCGTTGCGTCCACCGGTCGAGACCTCGCGCTGGGTCATCTCGACGAAGCGTCCGATGCCGTGGGTGTTGTGCACCACGAAGTCGCCCGGCTTGAGCTGCAGCGGGTCGACGACGTTCTTGCGGCGGGAGGCGAGCTTCTTGACGACGCGCTGGTCTCCGCCGATCGTGCGACCGTAGAACTCGTTGTCGGTGAGGACGGCGAGCTTCGCCTCCGGCACCTGGAATCCGGCCTCGACCGAGCCGGTGAGCAGCGTCGCGACGCCGGGCTCGGGCGCATCGTTCAGCTCGGGAAGGATGCGAGCGGCGATGCCGCGATCGGCGAGCACGTCGCGGGCGCGATCGACGAGACCCGAACCGGTGGCGATGACCACGACGCGCCAGCCCTCGGAGATGCGCTCGGCGACGAAGGAGATCGCCCCGTCGACGTTTCCGTGGAACGACGGGATCACGGTGGCGTCGAGGTTCGCCGCCTCGGCCTCGTCTTCACCGAGACCCGCACCGAAGGGGCTGAGCCGCCACCACACACCGCCGCGGTCGCGGACGACCTCGCGCAGCTGGGCGATCGTGAGGAAGTCGCCCGCGCCGAGATCGATGGGGGCGGAGGCACCCGAGGTCGCGGCGCTCCAGGCCGCATCGAGGAACTCGCGATTGGTGTCGCCGAGAGTGATGGCCCGCGCGCTCGAACGCTCGGGGTCGACCACGGCGGTCGCCGCCCCCGCGGGAAGGTACTCGGCGAGCGACGAGAGGGGACCGGCGACCGCGGGCAGGAGCGACTCCATGCCCTCGACCGGGATGCCCTCGGCCATCTTCTCGAGCATGCCCGCGATCGCCGGGAAGCCGCCGATCAGCGCACGCGCGCGATCGCGCACGTCGTCGGTGAGCAGCAGCTCGCGGCTGGGCGGCAGGTCCACGGAGCCGACGTCGCCGGGGAGGGAGCGCTGGTCGGCGACCGAGAACGCGCGGATCTGATCGATCTCGTCGCCGAAGAACTCGACGCGGAACGGGTGCTCGGAGATCGCCGGGAACACGTCGAGGATGCCGCCGCGCACCGCGAACTCACCGCGACGCGAGACCATGTCGACGCGCGAGTAGGCGCGCTCGACGAGACGGGCGGCCACGGTGTCGAGTTCGAGGCCGCGGCTGCCGACCGCGAGCTCGAGCGGCTCGATCTCGCCGAGGTTGCCGGCGATCGGCTGCAGGGCCGCACGCACCGAGGCGACGACGACGAGCGGATGATCGCCCGCCCACTCGCGGATGCGGCGCAGCGTCTGCAGTCGGAGACCCACCGTGTCGGGGCTCGGGCTGAGGCGCTCGTGCGGCAGGGTCTCCCAAGCCGGGAACGTGAGCACCTCGGCGTCGGGGATGTAGGAGCCGAGCGCCTGCGCCAGGCTCTCGGCGCGGCGGCCCGTGGGCACGACGGCGAGCAACGCCTGCGGATGCCCCGCGGCGGCGCGCTTGGCGAGGAGTCCCGCGAGGGCCGGAGCATCGAGCCCGTCGACGAGGCCGAGGTCGGCATCGATCTGAGCCCAGCCGAGCGCTTCACGGTACAGAGACGCCTCTTCCAAGGCGCGCAGAATCCCTGGAACAGTCACCGGACAAGACTAGCCGCCGCCTCCGACATCGGCTCCGGCATCCGCCCTCTGCCGCCCGCCACGGCGATACCGTAGTCCGATGGAAGCTGTGCGACTGGAGACCGAGCGCCTCGTGCTGGCGGCGCCGACCGACGCCGACATCGACGCGATCACGGCCGCGTGCCAGGACCCGGAGATCCCCCGCTGGACCACCGTGCCCTCGCCCTACTCGCGCGACGACGCCGCCGATTACGTGCGTCTGACCGGCGAGTGGTGGGCCGACGGGTCGCAGGCGGTGTGGAGCGTGCACGCGGGTGAGGAGCTCGTGGGCTCGATCGGGCTGCACCACATCACCCCGCACGACGCGGGCGGGCACGCCGAACTCGGCTACTGGGTCGCGGCATCCGCCCGTGGTCGGGGGTATCTCGTCGAGGCGGCCCGCTCCGTCATCGACTGGGGCTTCGACGAGCTGGGTCTCGCACGCCTCACCTGGCGCGCCGTGGTCGGGAACGTCCCCTCGGCTCGCGCCGCCCGCGCGCTCGGCTTCCGCTACGAGGGTCTTCAGCGGCAACTGCTCACCGGACCGCGCGGCCGCGACGACGGCTGGGTCGCGGGGCTCCTCCCCACCGACGACCGCGCCCCGGTGGCCTGGCCCGTGCTCTGAGCCGCCCCTCGCGCCCGGAGCCGGGGGTGACGATGTCGGATGCCGGTGGCAGGATGTTCGCATGCCCGAGATGCCGGAGGTGCAGGGGCTCGTCGACTTCCTGGGCGAGCGCGTCGTGGGTCGCACGATCACGCGCACGAGCGTGGCGGCGATCGCCGCGCTGAAGACCTACGACCCGCCCAACACCGCGCTGCACGGCGCCGTGATCAGCGGCGCCTCGCGGCGGGGCAAGTTCATCGTGCTCTCGTGCGGAGACGATCTTCACCTCGTCTTCCACCTCGCGAAGGCGGGCTGGCTGCGATGGTACGATACCCTGCCCACGACGATCATCAAGCCCGGCAAGACGCCGATCGCCCTGCGCGTCGCGCTCGACGACGGCAGCGGGTTCGACCTCACCGAGGCGGGCACGAAGAAGTCCCTCGCGGTCTACGTCGTGCGCGACCCGGCGGAGGTGCCGGGCATCGCCCGTCTCGGCCCGGACCCCCTCGACGACGCCTTCACCCGCGAGGTGTTCGCCGGTCTCCTGGACGGCAAGCGCACGCAGATCAAGGGCCTGCTGCGCGATCAGGCGGTGATCGCCGGCATCGGCAACGCGTACTCCGACGAGATCCTGCACGCCGCGCGCATGTCGCCGTACGCGATCGCCGCGACGCTCGACGACGCGGCGATCGACTCGCTGTTCGCGGCGATGCAGGCGACGCTGCGCGAGGCGCTCGCCGAGGCATCCGGCAAGCCCCCGGCCGAGCTGAAAGACGCGAAGCGCCGGGGGATGCAGGTGCACGCCCGCCGCGGCGAGACCTGCCCGGTCTGCGGCGACACCGTGCGCAGCGTCTTCTTCGCCGACCGCTCTCTCGAGTACTGCCCGACCTGCCAGACGGGCGGAAAGGTGCTCGCCGACCGACGCCTGTCGCGCCTGCTGAAATGAGCCGAGACGTCGCCGGATGACGGGGAATGAATTCCGCGCGGGCGCGTTGAGTACACTCAGAACATCAACGTGCTCCGGGGTCGGTGGGAATCCGAACCGGCGGTGACAGTCCGCGAGCGTCTCGGTTTCGACCGAGGTGCCGATCCGGTGGAAATCCGGGACCGACGGTGATGCGGGAGAGATCCCGCTAGTCCGGAAGGGAGGCAGCACGATGCGCCGCCGTGCGCGCCGTCCGCCTCCCCCGGAGCCTTCAGAGAAGGACGACGGATGGCAGTGAACGAGACAGAGCGCGAGGCGATGAGCCGTGCTCTCGCGCTCGCGGCGCTCGGCCCCCGCGGCGTGAACCCGCAGGTCGGCGCGGTCATCCTCTCCCCCGACGGCACGATCCTCGCCGAGGGATGGCACCACGGCGCCGGCACCCCGCACGCCGAGGTCGACGCGCTGTCGAAGCTCGCCCCCGGCGCAGCCCGCGGCGCGACCGCGGTCGTGACCCTCGAACCCTGCAACCACACCGGACGCACCGGTCCCTGCGCGCTCGCCCTGATCGAGGCCGGAGTGAGCCGCGTCGTCTACGCGCTCGACGATCCCGGCGCCGTGTCGGGCGGAGGCGCCGAGCGGCTGCGGGCCGCGGGCGTCAGCGTCGAGGCCGGCGAGCAGGCGGATGCCGCGCACGCCGTGATCGACGGATGGCTCACCGCGCAGCGCCTCGGCCGCCCCCACGTCACCGTGAAGTGGGCGCAGAGCCTCGACGGACGCGCCGCGGCCGACGACGGATCGAGCCAGTGGATCACCGGTCCCGCTGCCCGTGCCGATGTGCACCGCCGCCGCGCGGCATCCGATGCCATCGTCGTCGGCACCGGCACCGTGCTGGCCGACGACCCCTCGCTCACCGCTCGCGACGGAGACGCGCTCCTCCCCGACCAGCCCGTCCCGGTGGTCATCGGCTCGCGCCCCACTCCGGCGGATGCGGCGGTGCGCCGGCATCCGCACACTCCCCTCTTCTTCGACGGACACGACCTGCACGCGGTGCTCGCCGACCTGCACGGCCGCGGCATCCAGAGCGTCTTCGTCGAGGGCGGGCCGACCCTCGCGAGCGCGTTCGTGGCGGCGGGGTTGGCCGATCGCGTGCTCGCCTACATCGCCCCCGTGCTGCTGGGCGGAAGCCGCCTCGCCCTCACCGACATCGGCGTCTCGTCCATCGGCGAGGCGCACCGCCTGACGATCGACGAGTGGCTGCCCCTCGGCGCCGATCTGCTCGCGATCGCCCATCCCGCTTCTCTCCCCACCGCGTCGACCGAAGGAGCCGTCTGATGTTCACCGGGATCATCGAGGAGATCGGCGAGATCACCGCCATCTCGCCGTCGGGCGACGGCTGGCGTCTGACCGTGCGCGCTCCGAAGGCCGCCGCCGACGCCGTGCACGGCGAGTCGATCGCCGTCTCGGGCGTGTGCCTGACCGTGGTCGCCTCGGATGCGGATTCCTTCGACGCCGACGTCATGAAGCAGACCCTCGACGTCGCGGCGCTCGGCGATGCCGCCGTCGGCACCCGCGTCAACATCGAGAAGGCGATGCCCGTCGGCGCGCGCCTGGGCGGGCACATCGTGCAGGGCCACGTCGACGGCGTCGGCACGGTTCTCGAGGTTCGGCCCGGAGCCCAGTGGAGTGTGCTGCGCATCGGCCTTCCCGCCGACCTCGCCCCGCTCGTCGTCGACAAGGGATCGATCTCGGTCGACGGCACCTCGCTCACCGTCAGCGCGGTCAGCGACCCTCCTTCGTCAGGCTCAGGACCCGACGAGCAGCAGTGGTTCGAGATCTCCCTGATCCCCGAGACGCTCGCCGCGACGACCCTCGGCACCCGCGCCGTCGGCGACCGCGTCAACCTCGAGACCGACATCCTCGCCCGGCACGTCGAGCGCCTGCTCGCGTTCCGGACCGCACCGGAAGGAGGCTCGCGATGAGCCTTTCCACGATCGCCGACGCCCTCGACGCCCTGCGCGCCGGGCGCCCCGTTCTCGTCGCCGACGACGAGAACCGTGAGAACGAGGGCGACGTCATCCTCTCGGCAGAGCTCGCCACCCCCGAGTGGGTCGCGTGGACCGTGCGCTGGTCGTCCGGATTCATCTGCGCGCCGATGCCCGCCGACCGCGCCGACGACCTCAACCTGCAGCCGATGGTCGCCGCGAGCGAAGACGCGCGCGCCACCGCGTACACGGTGAGCGTCGATGCCGCCGAGGGCGTCACGACCGGTATCAGCGCGCATGACCGCGCGCACACGCTCAACGTGCTCGCGAACCCCGAATCGACCGCCACGAGCATCATCCGCCCGGGCCACGTGCTGCCGCTGCGCGCGGTCGACGGCGGGGTGCGCGAGCGCAGCGGCCACACCGAGGCCGCCGTCGATCTCATGCGCCTCGCGGGACTGCAGCCGGTGGGGGCGATCGCCGAGGTCGTCGCCGAGGACGGCAGCATGATGCGGATGCCGGGGCTCCTCGAGCTCGGCGCCCGCGACGGTGTGCCCGTCATCACGATCGAGCAGCTGATCGACCACCTCAACGAGATCGACCCGCAGGGCGACAACGGCCCGGTGCGCAACCGCCGCGTGAGCCTGCGCGCCGATGCGACCGTGCCGACCACGCACGGAACCTTCCGGTTCCTCGCCTACAAGGACCGCGTCACCGGCACCGACCACATCGCCGTCGTCTCGGGCGAACCGCAGGAGACCTCGCTCGTGCGCGTGCACTCCGAGTGCCTGACCGGCGAAGCCTTCGGTTCGCTCAAGTGCGAGTGCGGCCCCCAGCTCGACGCCGCGCTCGACGCGATCGAGCAGGACGGCGGCATCGTCATCTACATGCGCGGTCACGAGGGACGCGGCATCGGGCTCATCAACAAGCTCCGGGCATACAGCCTGCAGGAGGAGGGGCTCGACACCGTCGACGCGAACCTCGCTCTCGGGCTGCCGGCCGATGCCCGCGAATACGCGGCGGCCGCCGGCATCCTCGCCGATCTCGGCGTGTCGAAGGTGCGCCTGCTGACGAACAACATCGACAAGGTGAATCAGCTGCGCGAGCTCGGCCTCGACGTGGTCGAGCAGGTGCCGCTCATCGTCGGCGTCGGACCCAACAACCACCAGTATCTCGAGACCAAGCGTGACCGCATGGGTCACATCATCGGTGAGGACGAGCTCAAGGCCGCCCTCGCAGGACGGAAGGACGACGCATGAGCGGCGCAGGAGCACCCACGACCGGGAACATCGACGGACGCGGACTCGACGTCGTCATCATCGCCGGCACGTGGCACGACACGATCACGAACGGCCTCATCGCCGGGGCCGAGCGCGTGCTGAACGAGGCGCGGGCCACGCACCGCCTCGTGCGCGTGCCGGGATCGTTCGAACTCGCCGTCGCCGCACAGGCCGCCTTCGCCGGTGGTGCGGATGCGGTGGTCGCGCTCGGCGTGATCATCCGCGGCGGCACCCCGCACTTCGAGTACGTGTCGGCAGCGACGACCGATGGCCTCACCCGCGTCTCGCTCGACACCGGCAAGCCCGTCGGCTTCGGCGTGCTCACCCTCGACGACGAGCAGCAGGGTCTCGACCGTGCGGGTCTCGAGGGATCGAAAGAGGACAAGGGCGCCGAAGCAGCGGATGCCGCGCTGCGCACCGCCCTCGTCATCAAGGAGCTGCGGGGCTGAGAGCGCGCTGAGGCCAGCCTTTCCTTCGTAGCGGAGGGAAGGCGCAGACTCGTACGGTGAGGGTCATGGAGACCCTGCGCCACATCGTTCTCTTCGTCCACCTGATCGGCTTCGCCGTGCTCTTCGGAGCGTGGGCGGCGCAGGCCTTCGGCGGTAAGCGCGTCTTCACGCGGCTGATGAGCATCGGCATGGCGATCGCCGCGGTCGCCGGTCTCGCTCTCGCCGCCCCGTGGGGCATCTCGTACGAACTGAACTACGTCAAGATCGGCGTGAAGCTCGTGCTGCTGCTCGTCATCGGCGCACTGCTCGGCATCGGCACCGCGCGGCAGAAGCGCGGAGCATCCATGCCCCCGGTGATGTTCTGGCTCGTCGGAATCCTCACCGCCGCGAACGCCGCCATCGCCGCGATCTGGCGCTAAGCCCACCCGCGACTGACGTCTGGCGCGTCTTTCGCGTCCTCGCGTGCTCGTATGCACGGAGATGTCACGTCTGCACGGAGATGTCACGTCTGCACGGAGCATCCGGTGGTTTCGTCGTGCACGTGTGATCGATCCGTGCAGATGAGACGGCGGGAGGCGCGGTACCTGCCGCCCTGAGCTCGTCGGAGGGCCCGCCGTGTTGTGCACGTGCATCGCACCTGCAGGTGCGTGTTCAGCAGCCGGGGGCGGTGGGTTGTTCGGTGCAGGTGTGGGCGACGAGGGCGGTGTGGGCTTCGTAGATGCGGATCTGTTGGGTGGGCCCGGGGATGGTGAGGGTGCCGGTGAGGGGGATCCACCCGGTGCCGAGGTCGATCTCGGCGGTGTAGTGGATGGTGACGGTGGTGTCGTAGGTGCCGCGGTCGGTGTAGGTGTGGCTCGTGGCGGTGGGGGTGAACTGGGGTTGGCCGAGGGCGTCCCAAGTGGCGCCGGGAGTGGTGGTGTGGGCGGTGGTGCCGTCGCCATAGGCGAAGTCGTAGCCGACCGGGGTGAAGCGGGCGGTGAGGGGTGCGCCGAAGAGGGTGCCGGTGCGGGTGTGCACGGATGCGGTCGTGACGAAGTTCGTGGGGAGTCCGGCGATGCCGACGTTGGAGGGGTCGGCGGTCGGGGTCGCGGTCGCCGGGGTGAGGGTGACGAGGTCGGTGATGGAGATCGTCGGGGCGGCGGGGGCGGATGCCGGGGCCTCAGGCGTCAGACCGGGTTCTGCGCCGCGCACGCATCGAAGGTCGGAGACACCGCGGCAGTCATCCGTGTCGTAGTTCTGCTGCGGGCGCGAGTAGCGGGGAGCGGACGTTCCCGGGTTCGAGTAACCAGAGTCCGAGCCCGGATTCGACGACGAGCCGGGGTACTGCGGGCCCGGTTGAGTGCCGGTGACCGTCACGGACGTGCCGTCGGTGGAACCGCAGAGGCCTGCGGAGGCGAGACTGGACTCGCAAGTCGCGGATGCGGCAACGATCCCAGGGCCACCGAATACGAGCGAGCTCAGGATCAAGAGTGATGCGGCGCTCAGCATGACTGACCGTCTTCGGTCGTCGATTCCGAGATCATCAATCCGTGATCAGATTCGTCGAAGGTGACTTGCAGCGGCACTCGCAGGTCGCGATCCGGAGGCGTCACGTCAAGGCCCTTCGCATCGAGCACGGTCGTCTCGCTCACTTCCAGGCACACCAGCACTTGGACCGACGCCGCACCGGACTCGAGCTCGGTCTGGAGCAATACGAACTCGGCGACCTCTCCGTCTCCACTGATGGTGAGTCCCTCCTCTGCCAGTATCCGCCGGGCGTCCGTGTCGCCTTCCAGCGCCAGTCCGATCAAGAAATCGCGCGGATCGACGCTGTCATCGCCGCGACGCTCTGCATTCACCGCCTCGTTGTACTCCCGGTACACCTCCTCCGCCGCGGCGAACGCCTCTTCCTCGCTGGCGAACGCCGGCGTCGGAGTGGGCGTGGGTTGCGGGGCGGGTGCGCAGCCGCTGAGGGCGGCGGCGACCACGGCGAGAGCGAGGGTGGCAGCGGGGTATCGAGTCGACATCACCGCCACAAAGTAGCCCGAATCTGAGCGCACCCGCGGGAGTTATCCACAGGCCACCGTCGCGCATCGCGGGGCCCTTCGACAGGCTCAGGGACCCAGTTCCGGTGGGGTGGGACTCTTCGACAGGCTCAGGGACCCAGTTGCACGGGGCGGGGCCCTCCGACGGGCTCAGGGAGCGGGGCGCGGGGGGGCCGTGCTCTCGCGGACGACGAGTTCGGTGCCGACGAGGGGCGTCTGCGCGGCCTCTCCCCCGTCGAGTTCGGCGAGCAGCGCGTCGACCGCAAGCGCGCCGACCCTCTCGGGGTGCTGCTGCACCGTCGTGAGCGGCGGCCAGATCTGCGCCGCATCGGGCAGTCCGTCGAAGCCGACCACGCTGACGTCGCTCGGGATGTCGCGGCCTGCCTCGCGGAACGCGCGCACCACACCGATCGCCATCTGGTCGTTGGCGGCGAACACGGCGGTGACGTCGTCGCGATCGCGCAGCTCGACACCGGCCCGGTACCCGGAGGCAGCGCTCCAGTCGCCCGGGATCATCTCGGGAACCCGGCGACCCTGCGCCTCCAGCGTCGACCGCCAGGCCTCGCGGCGACGTTCGGCGGAGTAGGACTCGGTCGGCCCCGACACGTGCCAGACGGTCTCGTGCCCGAGGTCGAGCAGATGCTCGGTGGCGAGCCGGGCGCCCTGCGCCTGGTCGGTGTCGACGAACGGATGCGTCGATCCGCGGTTCGAGTCGACGAGCACGATCGGCAACCCGTCGGGGATCTCGACCTCCGCCTCGTCGAGCTGGTGGGCCTCGACCACGATGATGATGCCGTCGACGGCATGTTCCTCGAGACGGCGGAACGCGCCCGCCACCGTCTCGCGGGCGCTGGACTCGACCGGGATCAGGGTGAGCGCGTAGCCCATCTGCGAGGCGCGCACGGCGATGGCGTCGAGCGTGCGCTGGTTGCCGTAGGAGCTGAACGAGAACATGATCACGCCGATGGCGCGGAAGCGGCCCGATCGCAGAGCCCTGGCCGCACTGTTCGGCCGATAGCCGAGGTGCTGCATCGCCTGCTCGACGCGCTCCCTGGTCGCCGCACCGACGTAGCCGCGCGCGTTCACCACCCGGGAGACGGTCTGGCCGGAGACGCCGGCCTCGCGCGCCACGTCTTCCATCGAGGGGTCTCGCCGCCGCGGCGACTGCTCTGTCGAGGATTCCAGGGACACGATTGATCATCCATTCATGTGTTGACGTTGACACACTAGCAGCGCATCGCATATGTTGACGTTGACACACGGCGCAGTGAGCGCCTGGACTTGGAGAAGGTCTCGTCGATGACGACTGAAATCATTGCGGCCCCCGGAGCCGCCGGCATTCGCCGCCGCGAGAAGCGCGACTGGAAGGGATGGGCCTTCGTCGGCCCGTTCATGCTCGTGTTCGCGCTGGTGTTCCTCACCCCGCTCGCGTACGCCCTGTACCTCAGCTTCTTCCAGGAGAAGCTCATCGGCGGCAACGCGTTCGTCGGCGTCGACAACTACGTGCGCGCCCTCACCGACCCCCAGTTCTGGGAGGCGTTCGGCCGAGTGCTGATCTTCCTCGTCGTGCAGGTGCCGATCATGCTCGCCCTCGCCCTCGGTGCGGCCCTGGCCCTCGACAGCGCGCGCCTGCGCGGCGCCTCGTTCTTCCGCATCCTGATCTTCCTGCCGTACGCGGTTCCCGCCGTCGTCGCGGTGCTCATGTGGGGCTACATCTACGGCGACCAGTTCGGTCTGACGTCGAACTTCAACGATTTCCTCGGCAGCGACCTCATCACCCCGTTCGCCCGCGAGTGGATCCTCGTGTCGATCGGAAACATCGTGACGTGGCAGTTCGTCGGCTACAACATGCTGATCTTCTACTCCTCGCTCAAGACGATCCCCACCGAGATGTACGAGGCGGCCTCGCTCGACGGCGCCGGCGCCTGGCGCACGATCTTCTCCATCAAGATCCCCTCCGTGCGCGGCGCGCTCGTCATCGCCACGATCTTCTCGATCATCGGCAGCTTCCAGCTCTTCAACGAGCCCAACATCCTGCGCCCCCTCGCCCCGAACGTGATCACGACGTACTTCACCCCCAACATGTACGCGTACAACCTCTCGTTCGCGGGCCAGCAGTTCAACTACGCCGCGACGATCGCCATCATCATGGGCATCATCACGGCCGTGATCGCCTACGTCGTGCAACTGCGCGGCTCGAAGTCGGAGGTGCGCTGAGATGGCACTCCCCCTCGCCCGCTCCACACGCAAGCGCAACGACCCGATGAACCCGCGGTCGTCGAAGACGCTGCTGATCGTGATGGTCGTGTACGCGCTGTACACGCTCGTGCCGCTCGTCTGGCTGCTGTTCAGCTCGACCAAGACGCAGTCGGGCCTCTTCAGCTCGTTCGGCCTCTGGTTCGCCGACGACTTCGCGTTCATCGACAACCTGGTCGCGACGTTCTCGTTCCGCGACGGCATCTTCCTGCGCTGGCTGGGCAACACCCTGCTCTACGTCGTGGTCGGCGCGGGCGGCGCGACACTGCTGGCGACCATGGCCGGCTACGGCCTGGCGAAGTACCGCTTCCCCGGCCGACGCGCCGTCTTCGCGATCGTGCTCGGTGCGGTCGCGGTGCCCGGCACGGCGCTCGCGGTGCCCACCTTCCTGCTCTTCAGCGAGCTGGGTCTGACGAACACCCCCTGGGCGGTCATCATCCCTTCGCTGATCAGCCCGTTCGGCCTCTACCTCATCTGGGTGTTCGCCTCGGAATCCGTGCCCACCGAACTGCTGGAAGCCGCTCGCATCGACGGCGCCGGGGAGTTCCGCACGTTCTTCACGATCTCGATGCGCCTGCTCGCACCCGGCATCGTGACCGTCGCCCTCTTCACGGTCGTCGCGACGTGGAACAACTACTTCCTGCCCTTGATCATGCTCTCCGACCCCGCCTGGTACCCGCTCACCGTGGGCCTGAACCAGTGGAGCTCGCAGGCGATCGGGGCCGGATCCCAGCCGATCTACAACCTGGTGATCATGGGCTCGCTGCTCACGATCATCCCGATCGTGATCGCCTTCCTGCTGCTGCAGCGGTTCTGGCAGTCAGGTCTCACCGCGGGAAGCGTCAAGCAGTAAGCACCCCTCTTCCCGCACCTCGCATCGCAGAAAACGTCGATCCGATGCTGGATCGCACCCCCGAAAGGACACAGCAATGAAGCACCTTCCTCACCCCGCTGCGCGCCGCACCCTGACGGTGCTCGCCGCCGGCACCGTCGCAGCTCTCGCCCTGGCCGGCTGCAGCACCGGAGGCACCGGCGGCGGCAGCGCCGCCGGCGACGGATCGTTCGACTCGGTCGAGGCCGCGCTCGAGAAGGGCGGCGAGATCACGTACTGGTCGTGGACCCCCTCCGCCGAGGCGCAGGCCGCGGCGTTCATGGAGGAGTACCCGAACGTCAAGGTCAACGTCGTCAACGCCGGCACCAACACCGACGAGTACACGAAGCTGCAGAACGCCATCAAGGCGGGCTCCGGTGCTCCCGACGTCGTGCAGGTCGAGTACTACGCCTTCCCGCAGTTCGCCCTCACGGATGCCTTCGTCGACCTGTCTCAGTACGGCTTCGGCGACTTCGAGGACGACTACACCGCCTCGACCTGGAACTCGGTCACCGACGGTGACGCCATCTACGGCCTCCCCCAGGACTCGGGCCCCATGGCGCTGTTCTACAACAAGGCCGTCTTCGACGCCGCCGGCATCGCCGTGCCGACCACGTGGGACGAGTACTACGAGGCCGCGAAGGCGATCCACGCCGCGAACCCCGACGCGTACATCACCAA
This sequence comes from Microbacterium sp. USHLN272, assembly GCF_037149655.1. Lineage (NCBI taxonomy): Bacteria > Bacillati > Actinomycetota > Actinomycetes > Micrococcales > Microbacteriaceae > Microbacterium > Microbacterium sp. USHLN272. The sequence continues at coordinate 1,128,354 of NZ_JBBCRA010000001.1, forward strand.
CGACACCGGCGACGCGGGCTTCGCGACGTCGATGATCTGGCAGGCCGGCGGCCAGCCCTTCTCGACCGACGGCACCGACGTCACGATCGACCTTCAGGATGAGGGCTCGAAGAAGTGGACCGAGAACTGGAACCGTCTCGTCGAGGAAGACCTCGTCGCCCCGGTCAGCAGCTGGAGCGACGAGTGGTTCCGCGCCCTCGGCGACGGCAGCATCGCCACCCTCGTGATCGGCGCCTGGATGCCCGGCAACCTCATCTCGGGTGCGCCCGACGGCGCCGGTGACTGGCGCGTCGCTCCGATGCCGACCTACGACGGCACCCCCGCCAGCGCCGAGAACGGCGGCGGCGGCCAGGCCGTGACCACGCAGAGCGAGAACCCGGAGCTCGCGGCCGGATTCCTGTGGTGGCTCAACAACTCCGAGGACAGCATCTCGCTCTTCCTCGAGAGCGGCGGCTTCCCGTCGACCTCCGCCGAGCTGTCGAGCGAGGAGTTCCTCTCCGACGCCCCGGAGTACTTCGGCGGCCAGAAGATCAACGAGGTGCTCGCCGCAGCGGCCGAGGACGTGGTCCCCGACTGGAGCTACCTCCCCTACCAGGTCTACGGCATCAGCATCTTCGGTGACACCGTCGGCCAGGCGTACCAGAACGGCACCGACCTGAACGAGGGCCTCATCGCCTGGCAGGACGCGCTGGTCGAGTACGGCAACTCGCAGGGCTTCAGCGTCAACAAGTAACACGGTGGCCGGATCGGGCCCTTCGACAGGCTCAGGGAACGATCCTGAGCTCGGGACCCGATCCGGCCACTTCTCTACCGAAAGCACTTCACATCGTGACCTCCTTCACCATCGGCGACACCGACTTCCTCCGCGACGGACGGAAGCACCAGGTCATCGCCGGCGCCCTGCACTACTTCCGCATCCACCCGGACCAGTGGCAGGACCGCATCCGCAAGGCGCGCCTGATGGGTCTCAACACGATCGAGACCTACGTCGCCTGGAACGCGCACGAACCTCGGCGCGGCGAGTGGGACGCCACCGGATGGAACGACCTCGGCCGCTTCCTCGACCTCGTGCACGCGGAGGGGATGGACGCGATCGTGCGCCCCGGACCGTACATCTGCGCCGAGTGGCACAACGGCGGCCTGCCGACCTGGCTGACCGCCGGCGAGCGCGCTCTGCGCTCCTCCGATCCGGCGTTCCTCGCCGATATCAGCGCCTACCTGCGCCGCGTGTACGAGATCGTCGCCCCGCGTCAGATCGACCGCGGAGGTCCCGTCGTGCTCGTGCAGATCGAGAACGAGTACGGCGCCTACGACTCTGACAAGGCCTACCTCGAAGCCCTCGTCGCCCTCACCCGCGAGGCCGGGATCACGGTGCCGCTCACGACCGTCGATCAGCCCACCGATCAGATGCTCGCCGATGGCAGCCTGCCCGAGCTCCACAAGACCGGCTCGTTCGGATCGCGCAGCACCGAGCGTCTCGCGACCCTGCGCGCGCACCAGCCCACCGGCCCCCTCATGTGTTCCGAGTTCTGGGACGGATGGTTCGACTGGTGGGGCGGAGTGCACCACACGACCGACGTGGATGCCGCGGCATCCGATCTCGACGCCCTGCTCGCCGCAGGAGCGTCGGTGAACATCTACATGTTCCACGGCGGCACGAACTTCGGCCTGACGAACGGCGCGAACCACAAGGGCCGCTACCTCCCGATCGTCACGTCGTACGACTACGACGCCCCGCTCGACGAGGCCGGCGATCCGACGGAGAAGTTCTTCGCCTTCCGCGACGTGATCGCGAAGTACGCACCCGTCCCCGACGAGCTGCCCGCGCCCCGGGCATCCGCCCCGGTCGCGAGCGTCGAACTCACGCCCGCCGGCGCATGGACGGATGCCGCGGCATCCGCTTCTCCTGCTCCACTCCCGGCCACATTCGATGAGTTGGGGCACCTCAGCGCCCTCGTGCGCTACGACCTGGCCCTTCCTCCGATGAGAGGCCCCGGGCTGCTCACGGTCGAGGAGGTGCGCGACCTCGCCTGGGTGAGCGTCGACGGCCTGCCCGTCGGCACCCTGTCGCGCACGCGGCACGACCAGGCGCTGCGGATCCCCGCCGGTCGCGCCCTCAGCATCCTTGTCGAGGAGCAGGGTCGCGTGAACTACGACCATCGTCTCGGCGAGGAGAAGGGCCTGATCGGCGCTCCGATGCTCGATGGTGCGCCCCTCGGCGACTGGACCTCGACTCCGCTCGACGTGCAGGCCATCGCCGACGAGGTCGCGACCCGCACTGCCCCCCGATCGGGCGACGGCCCGCGCGCCTGGACGGGTGACCTCGTGCTGGATGCTCCGGCCGACCTCTTCCTCGACACCGGCGCGTGGAGCAAGGGATACGCGTTCGTGAACGGGTTCTTCCTCGGCCGCTACTGGCGCAACGGTCCGCAGCGCACGCTGTTCGTTCCCGCGCCGGCGACCCGCGCCGGGGAGAACCGCGTCGTCGTGCTCGAACTCGAGGAACTGCTCTCGCCGCGTGCGGAGTTCGTGCGCGGACTGTGCCTGGGCGACACCGAGGAGTGACCGTACCCGGCGAAAGCCGAGAGCTCAGACGTTGCCGCGGTGCTGCTGCCAGATCGCTGCCGTGGGCGGCGTGACGCCCTCGGCACGGATGCGCTGCCAGTTGCGTCCGCCACGACCGAAGGCGGCCTGCACGGCACCGGGGACGACTCTCTCCTCGATCGGCTCGAGGATCCAGTCGCAGCGGCGCACGTGCACGAGGTCCGCGGCGAGCGCCTCCGCCGTGGCGTCGTAGGTCCACGGGCCGGTGAGCCGCCCGAGGTAGCTCAGGCCGTCGATGTCGCGCGTCCAGACGTAGGCCCCGATCGGCGCCTTGGCGAAGCGCTCGATCCTCCACGCCAAACGGATGCCGCTCTGCTCGTCGGCGCGGGCGAGCGCGGACTCCAGAGTCGTCGGCGACGGCGACACCCGGCCGCCGATGCCGCAGATCCCGAGCGCGAGCCCCCGCTCGGCGCCGACACCCCGCGGCACGGCGTCATCGCGCGAACGCATCGGGGCCCGGTAGACGGGCATTTCGGTCGCCATGCAGATGTCCCCTCGTCGGCCCGACTCTACGCATCGCGTCACACAGAGCCTTCTGACCCCGCCCGGCGTACAGCGAACACTCAGGAAGGCGTAAACTCGCCCGAGTGCCTCGGTGTACCGAGGCACTTATTCCTAAGGAGCAGCATGAGTACGACCACAGCGCCGGCGAATCCCCGCTCGCGTGTCATCACCGCGAGCCTGGTCGGCACGACCATCGAGTTCTACGACTTCTACGCCTACGCCACGGCGGCCGTGCTCGTGTTCCCGGTCCTCTTCTTCCCGACCGGCAACGACACCACCTCCCTCCTCGCCTCGTTCGGTGTCTTCGGCGCGGCGATGGTCGCCCGCCCCATCGGCGCGGTGGTCTTCGGACACTTCGGCGACAAGTACGGCCGCAAGGCGACGCTCGTCGCCTCGCTGCTCACGATGGGTATCGCGACGTTCCTCATCGGGCTCCTGCCCACCTTCCAGCAGATCGGCTGGGTGGCCGCCCTCCTGCTGCTGATCATGCGTCTCGCGCAGGGCTTCGCGCTCGGCGGCGAGTGGTCGGGTGCGGCCCTGGTCGCCACCGAGAACGCCCCGAAGGGCAAGCGCGCCTGGTACGGCACCTTCCCGCAGCTGGGCGCCCCGCTCGGGTTCATCATCGCGAACCTGCTGTTCCTCAGCATCAACTGGCTGCTCCCCCACGCCGAGAACCCGGCGCTGAAGTCCGAGGCGTTCCTCTCCTGGGGCTGGCGCATCCCGTTCCTGTTCTCCGCCGTGATGGTCATCATCGGCCTCTGGGTGCGTCTGCGCCTCGTCGAGTCCGACACCTTCAAGAAGGCCGAGACCAAGGGCACGATCCGCAAGCTCCCGCTCGCGACCGTCTTCCGCCACCACTGGAAGCAGCTCATCCTCGGCACGTTCTTCATGCTGGCCACGTACGTGCTGTTCTACCTGATGACGAACTTCACGCTGTCGTACGGCACGAAGGCGGCCTCGCTCGAGACGGCATCCGCCGCCGCACAGGCCGCCGCGGAGGCCGCCGGCAACGACTTCGACGCGTCGGCGTTCGCCGCCCAGTTCTACCCCGGTCTCGGCTTCGGCTACACGGACTTCGTGCTCATGCAGATCATCGGTGTCGTGTTCTTCGGAATCTTCACCCTGCTGTCGGGTCCGATCGCCGACAAGATCGGCCGCCGCAAGCTGCTGCTCTGGGTCACGGGCCTCATCATCATCTTCGGTCTGACGTTCAACGCATTCCTGCTGCCTGCCGTCGACCCGAAGTTCACCGGTGCTCTCGCCCAGGCGTTCCTCGTGTTCGGCTTCATGCTCATGGGCGCCACTTTCGGCCCGATGGGCGCCCTGCTGCCCGAGCTCTTCCCGACGAACGTGCGCTACTCGGGCTCGGCGATCTCGTACAACGTCTCGTCGATCCTCGGCGCGGCCGTCGCACCCCTCATCGCGGTGTGGCTGTGGCAGGCGGGCGGCGGCGCCCCGTGGCTCGTGGGTCTGTACCTCTCGTCGATGGGTGTTCTCACGTTCATCGCCCTGGTGCTCTCGAAGGAGACGAAGGACGTCGACTACGAGGACGACCTCGGCGTGGCTGCGACGCCGCAGCCGTAACGGCATCAGTCACCGCAGAACGCCTCTGGGCCCCTGGGACGAACTCAGGGATCCGGGGGCGTTCTCGCGTTCCCCCGACGGTCGCGAGTCAGTAGTCGGCGAAGATCCGGTGTGCGACGCCGTCGAGGGTCATCGTGCCGCCGTAGGGCACGATCCACTGCGGGCGAGTGTGCCCGAAGGGCGGGCCGACGCACACCACCGCCTCCGGGTTGTAGCGCGCGACGACATCGATCACGACGTCGCACTGGGCTGCACGCAGGGCGCGCGCCTCCTCGGCGGACGGCGAGAAGTCGAAGTCGCTCACCGGCGGTCGCGCGACCACCACCCCTGCGACAGCCGAGAGGATGCCGCGCTCCCCCAGCCCGCGCAGCCATCGGTGCACCCAACTCGCCGGCGGACGCTCCTCACTCGTCTCCAGCAACAGGATCGACCCGGCGAGATCATCGATCACCGGCAGGCGGTCAGCGAGGGCGAGGCTGTCGATGACCTCGAGGCATCCGCCCCAGGTCCGCCCCGAGACCGTGCGCGCAGGCCCCGCCCACGTCCACGCTTCCGTCGGGGTCCGATCGCCGAACTCGGTCAACGCACGCGGATCGGTCCAGCGGCGACCGATGTCCTCGGACTCCCCCGGTTCGGTGATCTCGACCGTGCCGCGGTCGAGGAGCGCCGCACGCAGCGACAGCAGGTGCACGTCGTCGACGGCGGCGCCCGGCCCCAGGTGGACAGCGGTCGAGCCGCCGTAGTACCCGCGGATGCCGAGCCCCCAGAGCCAGTTGAGGATGTTCGTGTTGTCGCTGTACCCGAGGAACGGCTTGGGATCGGCGAGCGCCAGCGCGGGATCGAGGTGCGGCACGACGAGGATCTGGTCATCGCCGCCGATAGTCGCCAGGATCGCTCGGATGCTCGGATCGGCGAACGCCGCATTGACGTCGGCGGCCCGTGCTTCCGGACTCGCGCCGAGGAGGCGCGTCGTCGGGTACTCGACGGGAACGAGTCCGGTGAGCTCGGCGAGCCGTCTCATCGCCTGCTCGTGGATCTCGGGTGCGGTGGCCGGAGCGGCGAAGGCGGGAGACAGCACGGCGACGCGGTCGCCGGGTCGGAGTGCGGGAGTGTCGAGCATCCGCCCAGTCTGCCAATCACGGGTTCGAATCGCTCACTTCGCCGTTTCGCGGGGTCGGAATCGACGAAGCGAGCGATTCGAAACGTCAATTCGGCTTGACGCCGGCTCAGGTGTCAACTAGCGTTGACGCATGAGCATCCGCACCGCGATCGCGACCGACCCCGAAGGCGAGCCCCTCGCCGAGCTGAACCGGCTCACGGCACTCCGCCGCGAGATCTCGCGCGCCGAGGAGGCTCAAGTGCGCCGGGCGCGCAACGGCGGCTACTCCTGGCAGGCCATCGCCAGCGCCCTCGGCGTATCGAAGCAGGCCGCGCACCGCCGGTTCGGGCGATCCTGAGCGACCGCGGACGCCCTCTGCACGAAGTACGGTCGTAGTACCCCCTTTTCCCAGAACGAGGTCTTCCATGTCCCGGACGGCGACACCGCGCCGACGCGGACGCGGCGCGCAGCAGGATGGTCCGCGCGCCACGTTCCGCCAGCTCCTCCCCTTCCTCTTCGAGCACAAGCGCACGCTCGTCGTCGTGGCCGTGCTCAGCGTCTTCGGCGCCGCGACCTCGCTGGTGCAACCGCTGCTCGTCGGGCAGGTCATCGAAGCCGTGCAGTCCGGCGGCACGCTCGGGATCCTGGTGTGGTTGCTGATCGGATTCGTGATCGTGTCGTCGATCATCTCCGGCTTCCAGCACTACCTGCTGCAGCGCACCGGCACCGCGGTCGTGCTCTCCAGCCGCCGCAAGCTCATCGCCCGCATCCTGCACCTGCCGACCTCGGAGTTCGACGCGCGCCGCACCGGCGACCTCGTCTCGCGCGTCGGCACCGACACGACCCTGCTCTACGCCGTGCTCACGCAGGGACTGGCGGATGCCGTCGGCAGCGCCGTGCTCTTCGTGGGAGCCCTCGTGGCGATGCTCGTCATCGACCCGATCCTCCTGCTGCTGATCGTGCTGGTGATCGGCGTCTCCGTCGTCGTCGTGGTGGCGCTCAGCGGCCGCATCCGCACGGCCTCGACCGCGCAACAGCAGAAGGTCGGCGAGCTGGCCTCCGGGGTCGAGCGCGCGGTGGGGTCCATCCGCACGATCCGCGCGTCCGGCGCGACCGAGCGCGAGACCGCGACCGTGTCGCAGACGGCCGACGAGGCCTACGGCATCGGCGTGCGGATCGCGAAGATCTCCTCGCTCGTGGTTCCGGTCGCGGGCATCGCCCTCCAGCTCTCGTTGATCGTGGTGCTCGGCGTCGGCGGGTTCCGGGTCGCCGCCGGTGCACTCTCGATCGCCTCGCTGATCGCGTTCATCATGTTCCTGTTCCTGCTGGTCATGCCGCTCGCGACGACGTTCGGGGCGATCACCTCGGTCAACCAGGCGCTCGGCGCGCTCGGCCGCATCCAGGAGGTGCTCGACCTGCCGACCGAGACGCAGGACGACGAGCGGATCGCCGCCGACATCGTGCGCACCGCGACGGCACAGGGTGCTCCCGCGATCGAGTTCCGCGACGTGCACTTCCGCTACCCCGACAACGTGGTCGCTGCGCGCGAGGCGGCGGCGAAGGCCGCCCGGACGCTGCTCGAAGACGCCCACGTCGAGAAGCCGGAGACGACCCTCGTCACCGTTCCCGCAGCCGACGCCCCCGACCGCGAGGTGCTGCGCGGCGTCTCGTTCGCCGTTCCCCGCGGCGCCCGCGTCGCTCTCGTCGGGCCCAGCGGCGCCGGCAAGAGCACGATCCTCTCGCTCGTCGAGCGCTTCTACGACCCGACGGGCGGATCGATCCGCGTGCACGGGCACGACGCGCGCACCTACCCTCGCGACGAGCTGCGCGCGCACTTCGGCTACGTCGAGCAGGACGCTCCGACCCTCGCCGGCACGCTCGCCGACAACCTGCGACTCGCCTCTCCCGCGGCATCCGATGCGGACTGCGAACGGGTGCTGCGCGCGGTCAACCTGGGCGACGTGCTCGAGCGCAGCCCGCTGGGCCTTGCGGCACCGGTCGGCGAGGACGGCGTGATGCTTTCGGGCGGCGAGCGCCAGCGACTCGCGATCGCCCGCGCCCTGCTCACCGACGCACCGATCCTGCTGCTCGACGAGTCGACCTCCTCGCTCGACGGCGTGAACGAGCAGCGCATGCGCGAGGCGATCGACGCCGTCTCGAACGACCGCACCCTCGTGGTGATCGCGCACCGCCTCTCGACGGTCGTCGACAGCGACCTCATCGTCGTGCTGCAGGACGGCGCGGTGGTCGGTCAGGGCACGCACGCGGAGCTCGTCGAGTCGACACCGCTGTACCGGGACCTCGCCCGCCACCAGCTGCTCGCCTGATCCGACCGCTGCACCCGGTCACACGGCGCGACGCGCACGCAAAGACGCGACGGCGGGATACCGGAGACCACTCAGCCATGGGTTCGTCTCCGACATCCCGCCGTCGCGGGTCTGTGCGCGCGTCCTGCGATGAGGACCCGCAGAGGTGCCGGCTCCCCCGAACCGGCACCTGGCCCTGCGCTCCGGCTACGCCTTCTCGAGGCGGTACCGGAGCGACGCCAGTTCGGCACGCAGCGCGGCCGGAAGCCGGTCACCGAACGTGTCGTAGAACTCCTCGGTGCGATCGGCCTCGATCCGCCACGCCGCGGGGTCGACTTCGAACAGCTCGTCGAGGTCGGCCTGCGGGATGTCGAGCCCCGTGAGGTTGAGGTCCTGTGTGCGCGGCAGGCGCCCGATCGGACTGTCGACGGCCGGCACCTCGCCGGCGATCCGGCGGATGATCCAGTCGACGACCCGCGAGTTGTCACCGAACCCGGGCCACAGGAAGCGCCCGTCGTCGCCGCGGCGGAACCAGTTGACCTGGAAGATGCGCGGCGCACGATCGAAGCGCAGACCGCGACCGACCTTCAACCAGTGACCGAAGTAGTCGCCCATGTTGTAGCCGCAGAACGGGAGCATCGCGAAGGGATCGCGGCGCAGCTCGCCGAGGGTTCCCTCGGCCGCGGCGGTGCGCTCGGACGAGATGTTCGATCCGAGGAAGACGCCGTGGGTCCAGTCGGTCGCCTCGACGACGAGAGGGACGTTGCTGGCGCGACGCCCGCCGAACAGGATGACGTCGAGCGGCACGGCCTCCTCCCAGTCCTCGGCGATCTGCGGGCACTGCGCCGCGGAGACGGTGAAGCGGGAGTTCGGGTGCGCGGCGGGACGGCCGGAGTCCGGCGTCCAGGCATTGCCCTCCCAGTCGGTGAGCTCGGCGGGAGCGGTGTCGGTCAGTCCCTCCCACCACACGTCGCCGTCGGGGCGCAGGGCGACGTTCGTGAAGATCGTGTTGCCCCACAGCGTCTCGACCGCCGTGACGTTGGTCGCCTCACCCGTACCCGGAGCGACGCCGAAGAAGCCGGCCTCGGGGTTGATCGCCCAGAGGCGCCCGTCCTCGCCCGGACGGATCCACGCGATGTCGTCGCCGAGCGTCTCGACCTTCCATCCGGGGATCGTGGGGCGCAGCATCGCGAGGTTCGTCTTGCCGCACGCCGAGGGGAACGCCGCAGCCACGTGGTAGGCCGTGCCCTGCGGGTCGATCACGCGGATCAGCAGCATGTGCTCGGCGAGCCAGCCCTCGTCGCGAGCGATCACCGAGGCGATGCGCAGCGCGAAGCATTTCTTGGCGAGGATCGCGTTACCGCCGTATCCCGAGCCGTAGGAGAACACCTCGAGGGTGTCGGGGAAGTGCACGATGTACTTCTCGTCGTTGCACGGCCACTCGGCATCCGCCTGTCCCGGCGCGAGCGGGGCGCCGACGGTGTGCGCAGTGCGCACCCACGGGGCGCCGTCGGCGATCTGCCGGGTGACGGCATCGCCGACGCGGGTCATGATGCCGATCGAGGCGACCGCGTAGGCGCTGTCGGTGATCTGCACGCCGATGTGCGAGAGCGGGCCGCCGACCGCACCCATCGAGAACGGCACGACGTACATCGTGCGTCCGCGCATGGACCCGGCGAACAGGTCCGTCATCTTCTCGTGCATCTCGGCGGGCGGTGCCCAGTTGTTCGTGGGACCTGCGTCCTTCTCCTTCTCGGAGGAGATGAACGTGCGCCCCTCGGTGCGGGCGACGTCGCTGGGGTGCGAGCGGGCGAGGTACGAGCCGGGACGCCACTCGGGGTTGAGCTTGATGAGCTTGCCCTCGGAGACGAGGCCGCGCAGCAGCCAGTCGTTCTCGGCGCGCGACCCGTCGACCCAGTGCACGGAATCGGGCTGCGTCAGCTCCGCCATCTCGTCGACCCAGGCCACCAGCTCCGCCATCGCGGGAGTGTCATAGGCCGGTACCGCGCCGAAGGTGCGCGCGGCGGCGACGGGCGAGGTGCGAGGGGTGAAGACTTCGGCGATGGCCATGGGCTGCTCCTTTGAAGTGTGGGGCGTTGAACCCATCTTCTTCGGCATTCCTCGGGACTTTTCGACGATCCCGGTCGTAAATATCGCGATTCTTTCGTCTAAGATCAAGGAATGGCGTCCTCCGGCATCCATCTCACGACCCTCGGCCATCGCATCCGTCACCACCGGCAGGCTCAGGGGTTCACCCTCGACGAGCTCGGCGCGCTCGTGGGCGTCGCGGGGTCGCAGCTCAGCCTGATCGAGAACGGCAAGCGCGAGCCGAAACTCTCGCTGCTGCAGGCCATCGCCCAGGCCACGGGCACCGAGGTCACCGACCTCATCTCGGGCGAACCGCCGAACCGCCGCGCGGCTCTCGAGATCGAGCTCGACCGCGCGCAGGAGAGCCCGGTGTTCCGCCAGCTCGGCATCTCCCCCGTGCGCGTGACGAAGGGCATGAGCGACGAGACGATCGAGTCGGTGCTGGGCCTGCACCGCGAGCTCCAGCGCCGCGAGCGCGAGGCCATCGCGACCCCGGAGGAGGCCCGCCGCGCCAACACCGAGCTCCGGCTGCGGATGCGGGCGCAGAACAACTACCTGGGTGACATCGAGAAGCTCGCCGAGAAGCAGCTCAAGGCCGCCGGGCACGTGCAGGGCGCGCTCAGCCACCGCACCGTGAGCATCATGGCCGAGCGCCTCGGGTTCGAGCTCATCTACGTCAACGACCTGCCGCACTCCACGCGCTCGGTCACCGACCTCGAGAACGGGCGCATCTACCTGCCGCCCGCTTCCATCCCCGGCGGCCACGGCCTGCGCTCCATGGCGCTGCAGGCGATGGCGCACCGCCTGCTCGGGCACACCCCGCCCACCGACTACGCCGACTTCCTGCAGCAGCGCCTCGAGATCAACTACTTCGGTGCATGCTGCCTGCTGCCCGAGACCGCATCCGTCGCCTTCCTGCAGCAGGCCAAGAAGGATCGCAACCTCGCCGTCGAGGACTTCCGCGACGCCTTCGGTGTCACGCACGAGGCCGCGGGGATGCGGATGACCAACCTGCTCACCCAGCACCTGGGCATGTCGCTGCACTTCCTGCGCGTGGACTCCGACGGCGCGATCACTCGCGTCTACGAGAACGACGACCTGCCCCTGCCCATGGACGTCACCGGGGCCGTCGAGGGTCAGCGCGTGTGCCGCAAGTTCCAGGCACGGGCGGCCTTCACGCAACAGAACCGCACGACCGAGCATCACCAGTACACCGACACTCCGTCGGGCACGTTCTGGTGCTCGACCCAGACCGGGTCGTCGGCCGACGGCGAGTTCTCGATCACGGTGGGCGTCCCCTTCGACGACGCACGCTGGTGGCGCGGTCGCGAGACGACCGATCGCGCGGTGTCGAACTGCCCCGACGAATCGTGCTGCCGACGCCCGTCGTCGGAGCTGACGGAGCGCTGGAACGGCAAATCATGGCCGAGCGCCCGCGTGCACACGCACATGTTCTCGCCGCTGCCCCGTGGCGCCTTCCCCGGCGTCGACGACAGCGAGGTCTACGAGTTCCTCGGGCGTCACGCCGAGGAGTGATCCACGGCGTCCATCTGCGGGTCGCTCCGCGGATCAGGCCGCGGCACCGAGGAATGCCGCATGACGCGCGAGCGCGGCGCGCACCTGCTCGTCGATCTTCGGATCGAGCGCCGGCCGCTCCCCCGCCGGGAACAGCTCGACGACCGCCTCACCGCCCCCGCGTCCGGATGCCGGCGGCAGACGCCACACCCCGACCACCTCGCCGTCGACGACCACGACGGGGCGCACCATGCCGTTCTTGCCCGGACCGACCGCGGCCAGCCCCTCGGGCGGGCACACGAGCGTGCGATCCGCATAGGAGATGTAGTACTCGTCGAAGGCTCCGAGCACCTGCACCTGTGGCGCCCCGGGCGAGCGACGCGGCGGTGCGACCGCTGCATAGGTGCCCTCCTCGACCTCGACCACGCGGACGCCCGCGCGGGCCACGGCCTCGCGCGATGCCCCGAGGGTGAGCCCCGACCACCACGCGAAGTCCTCGACGCGCACCGGTCCGTGACCGTCGACGTAGCGTACGAAGAGCTCGGCGAGCGGATCGTCCGGCTGCTCGGGATCACGGATCCACGCGTCGGTCGCGACGAAGCGCTGTTCGCGGGTGAGCCCCGCGGAGGTCGTCGCGGGCACGACCGGGCCCTGACAGATCTCGCCCCGCATCGCGAGAGCTCCGAGCAGATGCACGCCGCGCTGATCCCGCGGGTCGATCCCGGCATCCGACCATCGCGCGAAGGCCTCGGCGCGGGAGCAGCCGCCGTCGCGGAGCAGCGGGTCGATGATCGCGGCCGCCCGCCGCAACAGCTCGTCGTCGATACCGAGATCGCGATGGCGCGTCGCGGCGGCCGCCAACTGACGCGCCCCGGTGACCGACAGCACCCACCCCAGATCTCGTGCCGGGATCGTGTGCAGGGTGCCGCGCATCGTCCAGGCGCGCACGAGGTCGCCGCGATCGAACGCGCGATCGACCGTTTCCCAGGCGACGGCGCCGCGCGTGCGGGCAGCCAGCGCCCATCGCCCGGCGGTGAAATCCTGGCTCTGCACCGCCAGCATGTGCCGCGCCGCCTCGACGACCGACGCGGCGCGGGCGGTGAGCCGATGCGAGCGAAGGCGCTCGCGGCGCAACGACGTGCGGTTCATGTCCCCATGATGCCCGGTACCCCCGACACCCGTTCCCGCGAGACCCGTTCACCTGCCGGACAGGGAATCCTGCGAGCATCCGACGCGTTCTCCCCTGCGGCGCACGAGCCCCGGCATCCGCCGTCGGCACCGCCGCTCCCGAAAGGCCCTCGATGTCAGACCGACCCCACCGCTCGCCGTGGCCGCCCCTGCTGATCGCGATCGCGCTCGAGGTATCGGCGACGCTGTCGCTGCGCGCGGCCGAGGGCTTCACGCATCCGCTCTGGCTGATCGTGGTCGTCGCCGGGTACACCGGGTCGCTGTGGTTGCTCTCGGTCGTGCTCGATCGGGGGATGCCGGTGGGCGTCGCCTACGGCATCTGGTCGGCGATCGGCGTCGTGCTCACCGCCGTGCTGGGCACCGTGCTGTTCGGTGAGGCCCTCGGCACGGTGCAGATCATCGGTGTCGGCGCGATCGTGATCGGCGTGCTGCTCGTCGAGCTCGGCTCGCACGCCCGCCCGACCTCGACGGAGGTCGTCTCGTGATCTGGCTGCTGCTGGTTCTCGCGATCGCCAGCGAGGTCACCGCCACACTGAGCCTGCGTGCCTCGGAGGGCCTGCGCCGCCGCCGGTGGATCCCCGTGATCGTCGTCGGCTACCTCGCCGCGTTCTCGCTGCTGGGTACGATCCTGGCGATGGGCATGCCCGTGGGCGTCGCCTACGGGATCTGGGCCGCCGCCGGCGTGGCGATCACGGCCGTGATGGGCCGCATCCTCTTCAAGGACCACTTCTCGGCGATGATGGCCGCGGGCGTCGCGCTCATCGCGGTCGGCGTCGCATTGATCGAGTTCGGGCACTGACCCCCGCGGCAGACGGGCGAGCTCAGCTCAGCGCCGAGATCGCCTCGCGCAGCAGACCGTCGGCCGCGTCGAGGGCGGAGGCCGCGTCGGCGGGCGTCGCGCCGGTCGCGAGGATGAGCACCGCGAGCTTGACCGATCCGTCGGCGGCGGCGAGCGCGCGCGCGGCCTCGTCGGTGTCGACCCCGGCGAGCTGCGACACCGTGCGGATCGACCGCGCGTGCAGCTTCTCGTTGGTGGCGAGCAGATCGACCATGACGCCTCGGTAGGTCTTGCCGAGCTTGATCATCGAGAGCGTCGTGAGCATGTTGACCACGAGCTTCTGCGCGGTGCCCGACTTCAGGCGCGTCGACCCGGAGATGAACTCCGGGCCCGTCACGACCTCGATCGCGATGTCGGCGGCGGCACCGATCGCGGAGGCCCGGTTCGAGGCGATCGCGACCGTGAGTGCGCCCAGACCGCGGGCGTAGTCGAGTCCGCCGATCACGTAGGGCGTGCGTCCCGAGGCCGAGATGCCGACGACCGTGTCGGATGCGGTGAGCTGCAGTTCCGCCAGTGATGCGGCCGCGGCGTCGGCGTCGTCCTCGGCGTTCTCGACGGCCGAACGGATCGCCGTCTCACCGCCCGCGATGATGCCGACCACGAGCGACGGGTCGGTTCCGAAGGTGGGCGGGCACTCGCTCGCGTCGAGCACGCCGATGCGACCGGCCGTCCCCGCACCGATGTAGATGAGGCGCCCTCCGCGACGGAAGCGCTCGGTGATGCCGTCGACGGCGGCGGCGATCTGCGCGGCCTCCGCGGCCACCGCTCCCGCCACCCGGGCGTCCTCGGCGTTCATCCGCTCGACGAGCTGTGCGCTCGTCAGCAGGTCGAGGTCGCCGCGCTCGGTGGTCGCGGCCTCGGTGTCGAGCTTCGACAGCTCCTCGATCAGAGCGGTGAGTCGGGTGTCGTCATTCGGCACGGTGCACGAACCTTTCGTGAGGGAGATCGAAGCGGGTGGCGAGCAGAAGGGCACCGTCGATCGCGTCGCCGACGGGCGGCCGGACCCGGCGGCCGGCGGCGGCGAGCGCGTCGGTGAGCTGCGCACGGAACCAGGCGTGGTCGGTGAGTCCGCCGTGCAGCACGACATCGGGCGTCGTGGACGCCGCGACGGCGGAAGAGGTGAGCAGGCGGGTCGCCTCGGCGGCGATCGCCCGGGCGGCCTCATCGCCGGCCTCGGCGGCATCCAGGGCGAGCGGAGCGAGGGTCGCGAGACGTCGGGCGAGTGGATCGCCGTGCGCGAGCCAGGGGATGATGTCGGATGCCGTGCCCACCGGTGCCGCGATCGCCTCGGTGAGAGAGGTCACGGGTCCGAGGCCGTCGGCGGCGCGCAGCACGGCGCGGAGCACCTCGCGGCCGAGCCAGGAGCCGCTTCCGAGGTCGCCGACGTCGGGACCCCAGCCGTCGACGAGACGGGCGCCCTCGGCATCCGTTCCGAGGGCGGCGGCGCCCGTGCCGGCGATGAGAAGCACGCCGTGGCCGCCGTCGAGCGCTCCGGCGTGGGCGGTGACGACGTCGGAGGTCACGGCGACGGGGGCCAGCACGCGCGCGGCGAGGAGACCGGCCAGGCGCTGCGCGGCGGCGGGTGCGGCCCACGCACCTGCCGCCCCGATGGAGAGGGCCGAGATCATCCCGTCCGGTACCTCGGCGAGCACGGTCTCGACCGCGGCCAGCGCGGCACTGACACCGTCGGCGGCGGCGAGCCCCGGCGCACCTGTACCCTCATGTGCAGGCCGGCGTGTCGGATCGGCGACCACCAGTCGGCAGCGCGACTTGCCGAGGTCGACGGCGAGCACGCGGGACATCGAGATCATAAAAATAGTCTACGCAGATTGACGGCGACATGAAAGAATTCTTCACAGCCGGAAAGGGAGATGAATGAGCATCCAGACGACGATCGCGGCTTCGGTCGATACGCTGCCGCCCTCCCTCGCCCGGATCGCCCGCGCCGTCGCCGACAACCCCACCCAGGTGATCGAGAGCACGATCACCGAGCTCGCCGCGTCGTGCGACACCTCGGTCGCGTCGGTCGTGCGCTTCTGCCGCGTGATCGGGGTGAGCGGTTACGCCGCGCTGCGTCGCACCCTCGCCGCCGAGCTCGGGCGCGAATCGGTCAACTTCGGCACCAACAGCGGGTTCGGCGCCGAGATCGCCGCCGACGACAGCCTGCGTGACGCCGCCCGCAAACTCGCCGCCCTGGAACGCCTCGCGATCGAGGAGACCGTCGAGCGCCTCGACTACGACGCGCTCGGAGCCGCCGCCGAGGCCATCGAGGGCTCGGGGCGCATCCTGCTGTTCGGAATCGGGGCGAGTCGCCTGGCCGCCGCCGATCTCGGCCACAAACTGCTGCGCATCGGCCACAACGCGATCGCTCTCGACGATGCGCACGAGGCGAGCGCCGCCGCCGCCCTGCGCACCTCGCCCACCGTCGCGATCGGCTTCTCGAACTCGGGAACGACCCCCGAAGCCGTGCTTTTCCTGCAGGCCGCCCGCGACACCGGTGCCACCACGATCGGCATCACCGGCGCCGGTACCTCTCCCCTCGCCCGCGCCTCCGATCACCTCCTCCTCACCCACGCGCGCGAATCCCGCTTCCGCGCCGGCGCGATGGTGAGCCGCATCGCCCAGCTCGCCCTCGTCGACTGCCTCTTCATCGGCGCGGCGCAGTTGCGCCGCGATGTCGCGGTCGACGCCCTCGAGCGCAGCGCCGCCGCGACCCGGGCGCTGCGCGGCGAGTAGCCGTTCTCAGGCGGTGTCGACGGCGTCCGGCGCCGCCGCGGGCTCCGGTGACCGCTCATGGATCGAGCCCGCCGTGCGCAGGAACACGATGATCCAACTGAAGATGAGCACCGCGGCGATCAGCTCGACGGCGGTCAGGTTGTAGTACCCGGTCGCGAAGAACACCGCGAGCAGCACGATCACCAGCACGTACGCCCACCCCAGCAGCACGAAGACGCGCGGGATGGTGCGCAGGAACCACGGCAGCCCGACGACGATCACGGCGAAGGCCACCGCCATCCCGGTCGCGACGGTGTTGTGCACCGCGAAGAACTCGTCGACGGGGAAGATGCCCACGCACGCCAGGAAGATGCCGATGAGGATGAGACCCGTGCGCACGATCGTGCGGCCGCGCCGGTCGATCGGGTCGGTCGAGGGAAGGCCCGCGGTCGCGTAGCGCGAGATCGTCGTGACCATCACGCCCGCGATGATCAGGGTGACGTTGAAGGCGTACGAGGCGCTGTTGGAGCTCATGCCCAGCGCCGAGAGGTTGTCGCGCCACCAGTGCGGATCGCTGGAGGCGAGCATGCTCGCGAAGGCGCCGATCACGAGGAACACCGCGAGCACGAGCGACAGGGTCATCGGGGTGAGCGCGACGGAGCTGAGGAACGACACGTACGCGGTGAGTGCGAAGGCGACACCGATGAGCACCGCTCCGGGGAACGCGAACACCGGCGCATCCGTGAAACTCTGCTCGAGCAGCTTCGCGATCCCGAGCCAGCCGAGGTAGGCGATCGCCGCGTGGGCGAAGGCGATCGCGAGCAGGTCGTACCAGCGCAGACGGTCGCCCGGCACGCTGAACCCGTCGCGCACGGCATCCGGATCAGCATCCTCGGGGCGGGCGACGAGACGTCCGAGCGCGAACGCGAGGGCCGCGGTGGCCGCTCCCCCGTAGGCCGCGAAGTTGCCGATCGATCCCGTGCCGCTGATCGCCATCTCATGGCCGAAGAACACGGGGAAGGCGACGAGGAAACCGATCACGAGGAACAGCGCCCCGACGATGAGCGCGGCGGCCTCGAGCACGGCGTCGTCGCGCGCCGGCCCCCGCACCTGCCGGAGCACCTGGCGGACCCGTTCGGCGATCGCGTGCATGCTGCACCTCCCGCCGCCATCCTAGGGTCGCGGCGCTCGCCGATGGGGGCGGATGCCGCGGCGCCGCGCCGTTAGCCTGGAGGGGTGACCGAGACCCTCCACGCCCGCGCCGTCCTCCTCGACATGGACGGGACCCTGGTCGACTCGACGGCCGTCGTCGAACGCCTCTGGCTGGAGTGGGCGCAGCCGCACGGGCTCGACCCCGCCACGGTGCTGCGGGTCATCCACGGCCGCCAGGGCCACCAGAGCATGTCGATCCTGCTGCCCGAGCGCGACCACGCGATCAATCTGCACGAGAACACCGTCATGCTCGCGAACGAGAGCAGCGATGTCGCGGGCGTCGTCGAGATCACCGGAGCCGCCGCACTGCTGCAGGCGCTGCTCCCCCACCCGCACGCGATCGTGACCTCGGCGAACGTCGAACTGATGACCGCGCGCATGGGCGCGGCGGGGCTCCCCCTGCCCGCCCTGACGATCACCGCCGAGAGCGTCTCGGCCTCGAAGCCCGACCCCGAGGGCTTCCTCCGCGCCGCAGCGGAGCTCGGTGTCGATCCCGCCGACTGCATCGTGTTCGAGGACTCGGGTGCCGGCATCCAGGCCGCGCACGCCGCCGGCATGCGCGTGGTCGGCGTCGGCCCGCACGCCCACGCGCATGACCCCGAGGTGCAGGTCGACGACCTCACCCGCGTCGCCGTGACGGCGACAGACGACGGCTTCACGCTGACGATCGGCTGACGACCCGCGCCGCACGCCGGAGAGGCGGATGCCGCGGCTCAGCGCGTACGGAGCCCGTCGAGGGCCACGGCGAGAACGTCGCGGGCGAGGGCTTCGCCCCCTTCGGGACCGCTCGGGCGATACCACTCCACGAGGGAGTTGACCATGCCGAAGAGCAGGCGCGTCGCGACCGAGGCATCCACATCGGCGCGCACCGCGCCCTCCTCCTGCGCCGCGCGCACGATCGCGGTCACGGCCTGATCGAAGGCGCGCCGACGTTCGAGCGCGCGCCGTTCGACCTCGCTGTTGCCCCGCACGCGCAGCAGCAGCGTGACCGAGGGCAGGTGCGCCACGAGCACACCGACGGCACCCTCGAGCACCGCGGCCAGACGGTCGCCCGGGCGCACGGCATCCGTGGCCGCCAGCACGCCCTCGAGACCGTCGAGCGCCTCGTCGAGGGCCGTGTCGAGGATCTCCTCCTTGGAGGAGAAGTGGTGGTAGAGCGCGGCCTTCGACAGCCCGAGCCGGGCGGCGAGGGCCGCCACCGAGGTGCCGTCGTACCCGGACTCGTTGAACACCGCCACCGCCGCGTCGAGCAGACCCCGGCGGTCGTACCCGGGGCGCCCGCGACGGACGGGGTCGGCTGCGCTCATCGCCCCAGTCTGGCACGCGGGCCGCGCGGCGAGGGTGGCCGCTCAGCGCTCGAAGTCCTCGAAGATCAGCGTCGTGCGGGTGGTGCGGATCGACGGGATCGCCTGGATGTCCTCGAGAACGATCCGGCGGAGATCGCGCGCATCGTTCGCCCGCACGAGAAGGATCACGTCGAAGTCTCCGCCGACCAACGCCATGTGCTCGATCTCGGGGATCGCCCGCAACCGATCCTGCACGAGCTGCCAACTGGCCTGCTCGATCGCGAGCGTGACGTAGGCGCTCGCGTGATGGCCGAGCTTCGCGGGATCCGTGCGCACGGTGTACCCCGTGATCACCCCCGCATCGGTGAGCCGTCGGATGCGGGCATGGGCGCCCGCCCGCGAGATGTGCACGGCATCCGCCAGCGCGGTCATCGACGCCCGCGCATCGCGTCGCAGCTCGTCGAGGATGGCCCGGTCGATCTCATCCAGCGTGGTCATGGCACTCCTTCGTCCCGCGTCGAATTCTGACACTTCGGCGAGCGCGAGCGCAACGAGCGCGCAATCGTCCAGCATTCGGCCGCACCTCTTGGACGACTGCGCGCGAGAGCGCATGCTGTCGTCATCAGGTTCGGCGAGGAAGGCGACCAGATGAACGACGACATGCTCCCCCGCGACGAGGCGGTGCAGCTCATCGCCCCCGACGGCACGCTCACCGAGGACGCGGACTATCCGCTCCCCGACCGCGGCGCGCTGCTCGACGCCTACCGCGGACTCGTCGAGGGACGCCGCTTCAACGACCAGGCGAGTGCACTGGTGCGCCAGGGCCGCCTCGCGGTCTACCCCTCGTCGCACGGGCAGGAGGCCTGCCAGGTCGCAGCCGCGCGGGTGCTCGACGGCGCCGCTGACTGGCTGTTCCCCACGTACCGCGACGCCGTCGCCATCATCGGACGCGGAGTCCCGCCGGCGGAGACCATGGTGCTGCTCGCCGGCGACTGGCATTCGGGCTACGACGTGCGTGCGCACCGCGTCGCCACGCAGTCCACGCCCCTCGCGACCCAGTTGCTGCACGCGGTCGGCTTCGCGTACGCCGCGAAGCGTCGCGGCGACGACACGGTCGTGCTCGCCCTGTGCGGCGACGGCGCCACCAGCGAGGGCGACTTCCACGAGGCGATGAACTTCGCGGCGGTCTTCCGCGTGCCGGTGGTCTTCTTCGTGCAGAACAACGGATTCGCGATCTCGGTGCCCCTCTCGCGCCAGACCGCTGCCCCCTCGCTCGCGCACAAGGCGATCGGCTACGGGATGCCGGGGCAGCGGGTCGACGGCAACGACGTCGCCGCGGTGCTCTCGGTGCTCGGCGCGGCCGTGCGGCGAGCACGCGCGGGCGACGGCCCCACGCTCGTCGAGGCGCACACCTATCGGATGCAGGCGCACACCAACGCCGACGACGACACCCGCTACCGCGAGCGTGCCGAGGTGCAGGCCTGGGTCGAACGCGACCCGCTGCGGCGGCTGCGCACGCACCTCCGCGCGGTCGGAGCGCTCGACGACGAGACCGAGGCCCGGTTCGCGGCGGATGCCGAGACCCTCGCGACCGAGCTGCGCACCGCATTGAACACCGACGCCGACCTCGATCCCGAGGATCTCTTCCGATTCGTGACCGCGACCCGTTCCCCTCAGCTCGAGGAGCAGTGGGCGATGCTGCGGGGCGAGATCGAGCGCACGGCGGCGGCATCCGGCCAGGCGGAGTCCGCCTCTCGAGAAGGAGCATCCCGATGACGATCGCGCAGGACGGCACGCATCTCGACGGCATCGGCGCGGGCGTCGATGCGGACGGCCAGGCCCCGGTGACGCTCACGATGGCCGCGGCGCTGAACCTCGCACTCGCCGACGCCCTGACCGACGACCCCGAGGTCGTCGTCTTTGGGGAGGACGTGGGGGCGCTCGGCGGGGTCTTCCGGGTCACCGACGGACTCTCCGCGCGCTTCGGCGAGGATCGCTGCTTCGACACCCCGCTCGCCGAGTCCGGGATCGTCGGCACGGCGGTGGGCATGGCGATGAACGGCATGCGCCCCGTGGTCGAGATGCAGTTCGACGCTTTCGCGCTGCCCGCGTTCGAGCAGGTGGTGAGCCACGTCGCGAAGTACGGGAACCGCACGCGCGGAGGGGTGCGGATGCCGCTGGTCATCCGCATCCCGTTCGGTGGCGGCATCGGCGGGGTCGAGCACCACTGCGACTCGTCGGAGGCGTACTACGCGCACACCCCGGGGCTCACGGTCGTGTGCCCGTCGACCCCGCAGGATGCCTACTCGCTGCTGCGGGCGGCGATCGAGTCGCCCGATCCGGTCGTGTTCCTCGAGCCCAAGA
The DNA here is from genome assembly GCF_037149655.1 of Microbacterium sp. USHLN272. Lineage (NCBI taxonomy): Bacteria > Bacillati > Actinomycetota > Actinomycetes > Micrococcales > Microbacteriaceae > Microbacterium > Microbacterium sp. USHLN272. The sequence goes on from NZ_JBBCRA010000001.1 coordinate 1,149,657, forward strand.
AGCTGTACTGGACGCGCGGCGAGGTCGACACCGCGCACCGCGTCGGCCTCGGCAGCGCCCGGGTCGCGCGCACCGGCACCGATGTGACGCTGCTCGCCTACGGCGCGGCCGTGCCGCTCGCGCTGGAAGCCGCCGAGGCCGCAGCCGCCGAGGGCCGCAGCGTCGAGGTCGTCGATGTGCGCTCGCTCTCGCCCTTCGACGACGCCACGGTCACGGCCGCCGTACGCGCCACCGGTCGGGCGGTCGTGATCGCCGAGGCACCGGGCTACGCGAGCGTCGCCTCCGAGATCCAGTCCCGGGTGTTCGAGCGCTGCTTCGAGCACCTCGAGGCACCGGTGCGCAAGGTGACGGGGTTCGACATCCCTTACGCCCCGCCGAAGCTCGAGCACTGGTACCTGCCCGACGTCGACCGCGTGCTCGACGCGATCGACACGCTGCACTGGGAGGACGAATCGTGAGCACCCTCACCGCGCACGTCTTCCGGTTGCCCGATCTGGGCGAGGGTCTCACCGAGGCCGGTCTCGTGCAGTGGCTCGTCGCGGTCGGCGACACGATCGCCGTCGATCAGGCGATCGCCGAGGTCGAGACCGCCAAGAGCGTCGTGGAGCTGCCGTCCCCCTTCGCGGGGGTGGTGACCGCGCTGCACGGCGACGCCGGCGACACGATCGCCGTCGGCGCCCCGGTGCTGGAGGTGTCGGGTGCCGCGGCGGCGAGCGCCTCATCCCAAGCCGTCCTCCCCGAGAGCGCGGCGCACGAGGACTACCGAGTCGAGGAACGCGCAGGCTCGGGCAACGTGCTCATCGGCTACGGCACGAGCGAACGGTCGGCGAGCGGACGCCGCCGACGGTCGGCCGTGCACGACTCCGCCGCGAGGCCCGCCGAACCGGCGGAGGCACCCTCCGCCCGCACCGTCGCGGTGCGCTCGCCGATCGTCCGTCGGCTCGCCCGCGACCTCGGTCTCGACGTGCACGCGATCCCCGCGACCGGAGCCGACGGTGCCGTGACGCGCGCCGACGTGCTGCGGGCCGCGGTCGATCATGCCGTCGACGGCGCGCACGCACCGGCATCCGCGGGTCCGGCGTCGTCCGCCGACGAGATCGACGGCCTGCGCGTGCGCGCCCGCGACCGCCTGTCTCCGCTGCGTCGGGCCGTGAGCGCCCGCCTGAGCCGCAGTCGCGCCGAGATCCCCGAGGCGACCGTCTGGGTGGACGTCGACGCAACGCGTCTCTGGGATCTGCGGCGCGAGATCGCCGCGGCCGGCGAGCGCGCGCCGTCGCTGACCGCGCTGTTCGCCCGCTTCGCCCTGCTCGCGCTCGAGGACCACCCCGTGCTCGCCTCGCGTCTGGATGACGGCGGCGAGGAGCTCATCGCGTTCGAGGGCGTGAACCTCGGGGTCGCCACCGACACCGAGCGCGGGCTGCTCGTGCCGGTCGTCCCCCGCGCGCACGAGCTGAGTGTCGCGCGACTCGACGCCGCGCTGCGCGAGCTCGCCGAGACCGCCCGGGCCGGCGCGATGCCGCCCGAACGGATGCGCGGTTCGACCTTCACCCTCAACAACTACGGTGGACTCGGCGTCGACGGGTCGGCTGCGATCATCAACCACCCCGACGTGGCGATCCTCGGCATCGGACGCGTGCTCGAGCGCCCCTGGGTCGTCGACGGCGAGGTCGTCGCCCGCCGCATCGCCCAGCTGTCGCTGGTGTTCGATCACCGCGTGTGCGACGGCGGCTACGCCGCGAGCTTCCTGCGGCAGCTGGTCGCGCTGATCGAACAGCCGTTACGCGCCTACGGGCGCGTGTGAGGAGGCCGACATGACCGAGGCGTTCCTCATCGGCGGGGTCCGCACCCCGATCGGGCGCTACGGCGGCGCCCTCTCCGGCATCCGCCCCGACGACCTCGCCGCCCTCGCGGTGCGCACCGCCGTCGATCGCGCCGGAGTACCGGATGCCGCGATCGACGAGGTGATCCTGGGGGCGGCGAACCAGGCCGGGGAGGACAACCGCAACGTCGCGCGCATGGCCGTGCTGCTCGCGGGGCTCCCCGACGACATCCCGGGTCTGACCGTGAACCGGCTCTGCGCCTCGGGGATGTCGGCCATCGCCCTGGCGGCCCAGGCGATCCGCGCGGGGGACGCCGAGCTGCTCGTCGCGGGCGGCGTCGAGTCGATGACCCGGGCCCCGTGGGTGCAGGCCAAGCCCGAACGGGCGTGGGCGAAACCGGGCGCCGTCGTCGACACCTCGATCGGCTGGCGGTTCACGAACCCGCGCCTCTCCGCGCGCGCAGGCACCACGCTCTCGATGCCGGAGACCGCGGAGGAGGTCGCCCGGCGCGACGGGATCACGCGAGAGGACGCCGATGCGTTCGCGCTGCGCAGCCACGCGCTCGCGATCGCCGCGATCGACGCGGGACGCTTCGCCGACGAGATCGTCGCCGTGCCCACGCGCGCCGGCGAGGTCGACGTCGACGAGGGCCCGCGCCGCGACACCGACCTCGGCGCGCTCGCGTCGCTGCGCCCCGTCGTGGAGGGCGGCCGCCTCGTCACCGCCGGCAACTCGAGTTCCTTGAACGACGGGGCCTCCGCCGTGATCGTCGCCTCGGGTGAGGCCGTGCGCCGCTATGGCCTGACACCCCGTGCCCGCATCGTCACGGCGACCTCCGCCGCACTCGCTCCGGAGATCATGGGCCTCGGTCCCGTGCCGGCGACCGAGAAGGCACTGCGGCGCACCGGCCTCGCGGTCGACGCGATCGGGGCCGTCGAGCTGAACGAGGCGTTCGCTTCCCAGTCGCTCGCCTCGATCCGCCGGCTCGGACTCAACCCGGAGCGCGTCAATCGCGACGGCGGAGCGATCGCCCTCGGGCACCCGCTCGGGTCGAGCGGGTGCCGCATCGTCGTCACGCTGCTCGGGCGCATGGAGCGCGAGGGGGCGGGGCTCGGACTCGCGACGATGTGCGTGGGCGTCGGGCAGGGCACCGCCATGATCCTGGAGCGGGTGGCATGAGCGACCCGCTGCTGATCGAACAGCGCGACGACCGCGTGCTCGCCACGCTCAACCGACCGGAGCGCCGCAACGCCATCGACCTCGCCACGATCGATGCCCTGCACGAGCTCTGCGCCGAGCTGGAAGCCGACCCCCGCACGCTGATCCTCACGGGTGCGGGCGGCGACTTCGCGGCGGGCGCCGACATCGCCCAACTGCGCGAGCGCCGCGCCGACGATGCGCGCCGCGGGATCAACGCCACGGCTTTCCTCCGCGTGGCCGAACTGCCGATGCCGGTCATCGCCGCCCTCGACGGCTACGCGCTGGGCGGCGGTGCGGAGCTCGCCTACGCCGCCGACATCCGCATCGCCACCGCGTCGCTCCGCATCGGCAACCCCGAGACCGGACTCGGCATCCTCGCCGCTGCCGGCGCGACCTGGCGCCTGCCCGAGATCGTCGGCCACGCCCGCGCCGCCGATCTCCTGCTCACGGGCCGTGCGCTGGGCGCGGACGACGCCCTCGCCTGGGGGCTCATCTCGGCGATCCATCCGCCCGAGCAGTTGCTGCCCGCCGCGCACGCGCTCGCGGACCGCATCGCCGCGAACGACCCGCTCGCCACCCGGCACACCAAGCGCGCCCTCCGCGCGCCGCGTGCGGAGCATCCGCACATCGACGGAGAACTGCAGGCTGAGCTGTTCGAGAGCCTCGAGAAGGAGCGCCGCATGACCGCCTTCCTCGATCGCACGGATCGCTCGTGAGCGCGCCGGCCGTCGTCGGCGTGATGGGCGGAGGGCGTATGGGCGCGGGCATCGCGCACGCGTTCCTGCTCGCCGGATCGCGAGTGGTCGTCGTCGAGCGCGATACGGAGGGCGCGGATGCCGCGGCGCTGCGCATCGACGAGAGTCTCCGCCGTTCCGCCGACCGCGACCCCGGTCTCGATGCGGGCGAATGCGCCGCGCGCCTCCGGGTCACGACCGATGTCGAGGCGTGCAGCGAGGCTGCACTGGTCGTCGAGGCCGTGCCCGAGGACCGCGTGCTCAAGGAGGACGCGCTCGCGCGGCTCGAGCAGGTGCTGCCGGCCGAGGCCGTGCTCGCCTCGAACACCTCATCGATCTCGATCGACGACCTCGCGCTCGCCCGCCGACTGCCGGAGCGCTTTCTCGGGCTCCACTTCTTCAACCCGGTGCCCTCGTCGGCGCTCGTCGAGATCGTGCGGGGAGCGGCCACCGACCCGGCCGTCGTCGATACCGCGCGCGAGTGGGTCGCTCTGCTCGGCAAGACTCCGATCGTGGTCGCCGACTCCCCCGGCTTCGCGTCGTCGCGCCTCGGCGTCGCGCTCGGCCTCGAAGCCATTCGGATGCTCGAGGAGCGCGTCGCATCGGCTGCCGACATCGACGCCGCCATGACGCTGGGGTACCGGCATCCGGTGGGCCCGTTGCGCACGACCGACCTCGTGGGGCTCGACGTGCGTCTCGGGATCGCCCAGGAGCTCGCCCGCGAGTTGGGTGAACGCTTCGAGCCACCCGCTCTGCTGCGCCGGATGGTGGCCGAGGGGCGGCTGGGACGAAAGAGCGGCGCAGGCTTCTACGACTGGACCGACCCCGACTCTCCGAAGGAGACGCGATGACCGAGTACCTGCCCAGCTACATCGAGGGCGCCTGGTGGACGCCCTCGACCGGATCACCCTCGACGGAGGTGCGCGACGCCTCGACCGGCGAGCTCGTGACCCGCGTGTCGACCACGGGTCTCGACCTCGCGGCGGCGCTCGCGCACGCCCGCACGATCGGGCAGGCGAGCCTCGCCGCGCTCACCTTCCACCAGCGAGCCGTGCTGCTCAAGCAGTTCGCGCTGGCGCTGACCGCCCGCAAGGACGAGCTGTACGCGCTCTCGGCCCGTACGGGTGCGACGGCCGCCGATTCGTGGGTCGACATCGACGGCGGCATCGGCGTGCTCTTCTCCTACTCGGGCAAGGGACGCCGCGAACTGCCGAACAGCACCGTGCGCATCGACGGCCCGGTCGAGCCCCTCTCGAAGGACGGGTCCTTCCTCGGCCGCCACGTGCACACCACGCTGCCGGGCGTCGCCGTGCAGATCAACGCCTTCAACTTCCCCGTGTGGGGTGCGCTCGAGAAGTTCGCCCCCGCCTTCCTCGCGGGAATGCCGACGCTGATCAAGCCCGCGACCCCGACCGGCTACCTCGCCGAGGCGATGGTGCGCATCCTCATCGAGTCGGGCCTGGTGCCCGAGGGCACACTGCAGCTCGTGAGCGGGAGCGTGCCCGATCTCTTCGACCACCTGCTCCTCGGCGACATCGTGGGATTCACCGGCAGCGCCTCGACCGCCGAGTCGCTGCGGCGGAGCGCCGCGGTGCAGACCGGGGGCGTGCGTTTCACGGCCGAGACCGACTCGATCAACGCCTCGGTACTCGGCACGGATGCCACGGTCGGCACGCCCGAGTTCGATGCCTACGTACGCCAACTCGTCACCGAGATGACGACGAAGGCCGGGCAGAAGTGCACGGCGATCCGTCGCGTCATCGTGCCGGAAGGATCGGCGGATGCCGTGATCGACGCCGTGCGCACCCGCCTCGCGGAGCGCACGGTGCTCGGGGACCCCCGCGCCGAGGGCGTGACCATGGGCCCGCTCGCCTCGCTCGCCCAGCGCGACGAGGTGCTGCGACAGGTCGCCGCGCTGCAGGATGCCGGTGGACGGATCGTGATCGGCACGACCGCGACGCCGGAGGTGCGTCGCGCCGACGGAACCACGGGGCAGATCTCGGAGGGGGCCTTCGTCGCGCCGATGCTGCTGCGCTTCGACGACGCCGAGGCGGATGCCGTGCACGGCGTCGAGGCCTTCGGCCCGGTCGCCTCGATGCTGACCTACTCGACCATCGCGGAGGCCGCAGGTCTCGTCGCCCGCGGCGGCGGTTCGCTGGTGACGAGCATCGCGACGCACGACCCCGCGCAGGCGGTGGCGCTCGCGACCCGCATCGCGCCGTTCAACGGTCGACTGCTGGTGCTCGACCGCGACGATGCGCGCTCGTCGACCGGACACGGATCCCCGCTCCCGAACCTCGTGCACGGTGGACCGGGGCGGGCCGGCGGTGGCGAGGAGCTGGGCGGGATCCGGGCGGTGCTGCACCACATGCAGCGCACCGCGGTGCAGGGATCGCCCGAGATGCTCACGGCCCTGACCGGTGTCTGGCACACGGGCGCCGCGGTGCGCAGCGACGGACGGCATCCGTTCCGCCGATCACTCGCCGAACTGCGGGTCGGCGACCAGGTGGCCTCGGGATCGCGCACCGTGACCCTCGACGACATCGAGACGTTCGCGCGCTTCACCGGCGACACCTTCTACGCCCACATGGACGAGGCCGCGGCGGCGGCGAATCCGTTCTTCCCGGGGCGGGTCGCCCACGGCTATCTGCTCGTGTCGTGGGCAGCAGGGCTCTTCGTCGATCCCGAGCCCGGTCCGGTGCTCGCGAACTACGGACTCGAGGACCTTCGCTTCGTCACGCCGGTATCGCCGGGTGATGAGATCCGCGTCGAACTGACCGCGAAGCAGATCACGCCGCGCGAGACCGACGACTACGGCGAGGTGCGCTGGGACGCCGTCATCCGCAATCAGCGCGACGAGACCGTCGCGACCTACGACGTGCTCACGCTCGTGAGCAAGCAACCTCAGGGCGAGACGGTGCCCGCCTGATTCCGGAGAGCGTCGAGGGTGTACTCGCGACGCGCGGTGCCGTCTTCGGCGGTGATCCCGATGACGACGGCTCCCGGCGTCGTGATGTCGCGATCGGTGTGGAAGAGCATGACCCGGCCCTCGCGCGTCGACACCTCGTAGAAGTACAGTCCCGCGGAGACGACGCGCACCGAGGTTCCCTCCGGGAACGCCGTCATGGCGCTCTCGATCGGATCTCCGACCCCGACGGCTCCGGCACGCGGAAGCCCGGAGCCGTCGACGGGCGGTTCACCGTACAGCGCGATCTTCCCGGCGAGGATCGTCGCGACGGCCGTCCCGCCCTCCTGAGCCTGGACCTGCAGATTCGCGGATCCATCCGGGTTCGTCAGCGTGCGAACGTCCGGGGGCCATTCGGAGGCGGAGACATCGGCGTCGGGCACCGTCGCCACGGCCGCATCGATGTCCTCCCCGAGGCGGAGCGGACCGACGCCGTCGAAGCCGATCGCCCAGTCCGACCAGGCCGCCGCAGCGTCAGCGGCGGGAGGATCGGTCGGCGTCGCCGGTGGGTTCGCCGTCAGCTCGCCGATCAGGAGATCCCGTGCCTGGGCGGCGCGTGCCTGCAGAGCACGAGCGGCCGCGTCGGCATCGATGACGGAGTCCCCGGTGTACGAGTGCCAGAACTCCACCAGGACGTTGCCCACCGACGCGATCCCGAAGTAGTGCCGGAAGCCGCTGTCGGGCGTGCCCAGCTCGATCGATCCGACGACCGTGCGCACATCGTCCTCGTCGATCGCCGCGCTGTCGAACGACGACGCGCTCTGGTCGAACGTGAACGTCGCGCACTGCTCCGACGCGGCGACGTAGTCGTCCATGCGTCGCTCGGCCTGTCCTTCGTCCGCGAACTGCAGCACGCTCAAGCGCCCCTGCCGCTCGTTCTCCGCCTGCCAGGTGATGCTGCGCGCTCCGATCGAACCGAGCGAGGCTTCCAGGAAGAACACGCCGCAGGTCTCCGGATCGAACGTCGCTCCGAACCCGTCCGCGGCCTGCAGCAGTGAGGCCGACGGCTCCGAGAACTCCGCCGCACCGGGGACGACCGCCGCGATCTCGTCGGCCGAGAGCAGGAACCAGTCGAGCTCGTCACCGACGAAGTGGAGCGGTCCGTCGTAGGCCGCGGGCTCCGGAGTCTCGGGGGCCGCCGTCGGGGTCGGGTCCGGCGTCGGGTCGGGTTCGGGCGCGCACGCCGGGAGCCCGAGCAGCGCCCCGGCCGCGACCATCCCGACCAGAAGTCTCATGAGCGAGCGCATCGGCGGCATCCCCCGCCCGCTCATCCGAACACCAACGGCGCGCGCAACGTCGCATCCTCCACACCGATGCCCGTCACGACCGCTGCCGGATCGGCGGGGTCGCGGTCGGAGCGGAACCGCACGAACCCGCCGTCTCGTGTGGCCGACTCGTAGAAGTACTCGCCGGAGGCGATGACGGTCACGAAAGTCCCTTGCGGGAACGCCGTGATGGCCGCACTCACGGGATCCCCCACGCGCACTCCGCCGGCCGAGGGCAAGGAGGCTCCCGGGTGGACCGGTTCGCCGTAGACGTTCGACACTCCGACCGTCACGCTCTCGACGAGTTCGCCGCTCTCATCGGTCCAGATCCCGACCGATGAGGATCCATCGGCGGCGGTCAGCCACCACGGGCTCCCCGCCCACTCCGGCTCGACCGCCCGAGCACCCGGTACAGCGGCCAGGGCAGCATCGAGATCACTGCCGAGCACGATCGGGCCGACGGCCGCGGTGCTCATCTCCCACGCACTCCACGGCGTTGACGGGTCTGCCGCCGTCGGTGTCTCCGACGGAGTCGGCGGATTGGCCGTCAGCTCCGCGATGAGGGCGTCGCGGGCGGAGCCGCTGTGCTCTCGCAGCATCTCCGCCACCGCCTCGGCGTCGATCGTCGATCCGTCGACCCCCGTCTGGAACAGCTCGACGATGACGTTCCCCATCGACGCGTAGCCCTTGTGATACCGCCACTCGCCATCGACGTACCCCTCGGTCAGCGTTCCGGCGATCGCCTGCACGTCGTCACCGTCGCCGACCATTTCGGCGTCGAACCCGGACTCCCGCTCCAGCACGTAGGAGGCGCATTGCTCCGTCGCCGCGCGAAGCTGGTCCATCCGCGCTGCGACCTGCGCCTCGTCGGCGAGCTGCAGCACGTGCAGCCGTCCCACGGCGTTGTCGCTTCCCTCGAGGGTCCACGTGAGGGTCCGCGCCGCGACCGATCCCAAGGACATCTCTGCGGAGAGCGCGCCGCAGATCGAGGGGACGGGCACCGGCCCACCCCCGTCGGAGATCTGCTCCAGTGCGCTCGACGGTTCGGACATCTCCGCGATGCCCGGCAGGAGCGCGCGGATCTCGTCCTCCGAGGGGAGGAACCAGTCGAGCTCGTCACCGACGAAGTGGAGCGGCCCGTCGTAGGCCGCGGGCTCCGGAGTCTCGGGGGCAGCCGTCGGGGTGGGATCCGGCGTCGAGTCGGGTTCGGGCGCGCACCCGGAGAGTCCGAACAATGCCCCGGCCGTGACCAGGCCGAGGACGAGCTTCGTGAACGACCGCGCGTGCGGCATATGACCCTCCGATGATCCGCTGCGCCGCCTGCCGACGCCTCCCCTGGGGCGAGCGTAGCGGCTGCTCCGGACATCCCGCCCGCCTCCACGACCGGTCGAGATCAGAATGATACGAATCGCATGCCCGTGGGCGCATATATGTCGCGAGGGAAGGTGTCAGAGCCCGCTCACGTCCGCCAGAACAGCGCCCACCGCCTCCCGCGCCGCCGAAGCGGTCGGCGCTGCGAGGGCCGCATCGGCCGCACGTCGGCACGCGTCCTGATCGACGGCCGCGAGCGCCGCGCCGACCCGCCCGAGCGCGCGCGGTGCCATCGAGAGCGAAGTCACTCCGAGCCCCGCGAGCACCGGAGCGAGCGCGGGGTCCGCCGCGGCCTCGCCGCATACCCCGACCGGCTTTCCCGCCGCGCGCCCCGCGGCGCCTACCGCGCCGATGAGCCGCAGCACCGCGGGCTGCCACGGATCGTTGAGGTCGCCCAGTTCGCTGAGGAGCCGGTCGGCCGCGAGCGTGTACTGGGCGAGATCGTTGGTGCCGAGGCTGACGAAATCGACGACTTCGAAGATCTCGGTGGCGAGCAGGGCGGCCGACGGGGTCTCGATCATGATGCCGACACGGTCGATCCCCGCGCCCCTGGCCCGCTCCGCGAACTCCGCCGCCTCCTCGACGGTCGCCACCATCGGCGCCATGACCTCGACGAGGGCCGACTCCGCCGCGGCGGCGAGGGCGAGCGCTCGCAGCTGATCGTCGAGAAGACGCGGGCTGCGACGGGCGATCCGCAGACCCCGGACGCCGAGCGCCGGGTTCTCCTCGTCGTCGACGTTCGCGAAGGGCAGGGGTTTGTCGCTTCCCGCGTCGAGCGTGCGCACGACCACCTTGCGACCGGGGAACGCGGCAAGCACCCCGCGGTACGCGATGACCTGCTCATCGACGGAGGGAGCATCCGTGCGCCCGAGGAAGCAAAATTCCGTGCGGAACAGTCCCACACCCTCGGCGCGCGCCTCCGCAGCCGCGAGGGCGTCCGCCGCACCTCCGACGTTGGCGAGCAGGGCGAGCGGATGGCCGTCCGCCGAGCGGCCCTGCCCGTCGAACTCGACGACGACCGCGGCGGCACGCGCGGACGCCACTCGCTCCTCATCCGGGCCGACCTCGACGGTGCCGCGATCACCGTCGACGAGCACGATCTCCCCCTCGCGGATGCCCGTCGCACCGGTGACGCCGACGACCGCCGGGAGCCCGAGCGAGCGGGCGATGATCGCCGTGTGCGAGGTGGGACCGCCCTGCTCGGTGACGAGCGCGACGCAGCGACCACCGCCGAGGGCGGCCGTGTCGGCGGGCGAGAGGTCGACGGCGACGAGCACGAACGGCTCCTCGCGCTCGGGGACCCCCGGCAGGTCGAGTCCGAGGATCACCGCGATCACGCGGTCGCGCACGTCGCGGATATCGGCGACGCGTTCGGCGATCCGCCCCCCGAGCGCCTCGAGGGCCGTCTCGTGCGATCGGGCCGCTTCCCATACCGCGCGCGCGGCCGTGCGGCCCTGCGAGAGCACGAGCGCGCGGGCATCGGCGAGTAGCTCGGGATCGGACGCGATGAGGCGTGCGGCATCGAGGATCTCCCGCGCCTCCCCCGTCGACTCCGCGGAGCGCGCACGCAGGTGCTCGGCGACCGCGACGGTCGCCCGCTCGACCGCCGAGACCTCGGCGGCGCGCTCGCTCTCGGCGACGACGACTCCGCCATCGGGCTCGGGCAGCGAGGGAGCGAGATGAACGACGGATGCCGCGGCGACCCCGGGGCTCACGCCTCGTCCGCGCAGCACATCGCCCGCGGTCACCGCACCCGCAGCATCCCGAGGCGGCGCGACCGGTTCCGGCGCCGAGCCCGTCCCGACGCCGGTGCCGGTGCCGTTGCCGTTGCCGTTGCCGGTGCCGGTGCCGGTGCCGTTGCCGTTGCCGTTGCCGTTGCCGTTGCCGGGGAGACTGTCCGTTGCCTCCCCGAACCCGTCGTCGAAGAGCGCCGCGATCCGATCGAGAGCACCGGCGGCATCCGCCCCGTGCGCCGAGATCTCGATCTCGTCGCCCTGGCGCGCGCCGAGGATCAGCAGCCGCGAGAGACTCGCCGCAGCCGCCTCCGGGCCGTCGGGCAGTCGCCGCAGACGCACGTCGACGCCGCCGGAAGCCTCGGCGATCAGGGCCGCCGGGCGGGCGTGGAGGCCCTGCGGGTTGCGCACGAGCACACGGCGGGTCTGCGCGTCGCCGGCGGGTCGGGACGGAGCCACCTGCTCCGGAACCGGTTCCTCCGCACCGAGCTGCCCCGTCTTCGCTCCGAGGGCCGCGGACGCCTCGGCGGCGACCGTGTCGAGATCTCCCCCGGCCGCCGCCGACACCACGGCGGCGAGCAGACCCTCGACGAACGGTGCGGGGGCGAGCCTGACCGGCACGTCGCTCAGGCGCAGTTCGAGTGCGAGCTCGGCACTGAGCACGGCTGACCCGAGGTCCATGAGCACGAGCACACCGTCGCAGTCGCCGGCGAGCTCGTCGATCGCTCCGGCGACTGCCAGGGCATCGGTGCCGAGGATCGGCGTGCCGTCGGCATCCGTCCCCGCACCGGCCGCCACGCGCACTCGCGCGCCGGCCCCCTGCACCATCTGCAGGGCGAGCTCGAGCGCCGCCTCCCCGAGTCGTGCGCTGTGGGAGACGGCGACGATGCCGATCATCAGCTCGCCGCGATCGCCGCGGCGAGCGTCTCGAAGAGCAGCGTGGTCGATGCGGCACCGGGATCGAGATGGCCGGCACTGCGTTCACCGAGATAGCTGGCCCTCCCCTTGCGGGCCACCAGCGGCAGCGTCGCGTCGCGCCCCGTGGCGGCGGCGACCGCAGCGGCCTGCGTCGCCTCGGCCAGGTCGGCACCTCCCGCGATGGCCGCGTCGAGCGCATCGACCGCCGGCGACATCGCGTCGAACATCGTCTTGTCCCCGGCCTCGGGCTTGCCGCGCGCGACGATGCCCTCGAGCCCGGCGCGCAGCGCGGCGGCCAGGCCGGTCGCGTCGAGATCCTGGACCGCGCCGGTCGTCATCCCCATCCGCAGGAAGAACGTGCCGTAGAGCGGCCCGCTGGCGCCGCCGACCGAGCTGACGAGCGTCATCCCGACGGTCTTCAGGAGGTCGTCCGCCGCGGCCGGCGCGCTCGCTGCGAGCTTCTCGGTGACGGCGCTCATCCCCCGCGCCATGTTCGCGCCGTGGTCGGCGTCGCCGATCGCGGAGTCGAGTTCGGTGAGCCATTCGCGCTTCTCGGCGACGGCCGCGCCGAAGCGGGTGACCCAGTCCTGCAGGGTGGCGATCGAAACGGTATCCGCGGCCATCAGGCGCCCCACCGCAGACCGGGGGTCACGACCGGGCTGTCCCACAACCGCAGCAGTTCGTCGTCGGCCTTCAGCACCGTGACCGAGCAGCCGGCCATGTCGAGCGAGGTGATGTAGTTGCCGACGAGGTTGCGCACGACCTGCACGCCCGCTGCCTCCAGGAGCGCTGCGACCTCGGCGTACATCAGGTAGAGCTCGATCTGCGGGGTCGCGCCCATGCCGTTGACCATCACGATCGCGGGTCCCGCGAAGTCGAGGTCGGCGAGGATCGGCTCGACGAGCTGGCGGGCGATGTCGGACGCCGGCGCCAGGGGCTCCCGGTGACGCCCGGGCTCGCCGTGGATGCCGATGCCGATCTCCATCTGGTCGTCCGGAAGGTCGAAGGTCGGCTTGCCGGCGGCCGGCACCGTGCAGCTGGTGAGCGCCATGCCCATGGAACGCCCCTGGCCGTTGACGCGCTGCGCGAGGGCGACGACGGCGGCGAGGTCCTGTCCCTCCTCCGCGGCCGCGCCGACGATCTTCTCGAGCAGCACGGTGAGGCCGACGCCGCGTCGTCCGGCCGTGTAGAGCGAGTCCTGCACCGCGACGTCGTCGTCGACGACGACCGTGCCGACCTCGATGCCCTCCATCGAGGCGAGTTCTGCGGCCATCTCGAAGTTGAGCACGTCGCCGGTGTAGTTCTTCACGATGTGCAGCACGCCGGCACCCCGGTCGACGGCCTTCGTCGCTGCCTGCACGCGGTCGGGTGTCGGAGAGGTGAAGACCTCACCTGCGACCGCGGCGTCGAGCATCCCGACACCGACGTAGCCACCGTGCAGGGGTTCGTGCCCCGATCCGCCGCCGGAGACGATCGCGACCTTTCCCTGCGCCTTCGGCTCGGCCCGCGTGATGACGTGCGTCTCGAGGTCGACCGACAGCTCGGGATGCGCCAGCGCGACTCCCTTGAGCGATTCGACGAGCACGTCCTCCGGGGCGTTGATGAGCTTCTTCATCGTCCGATCTCCTTCGATCTCTTCCGTCGGGTGTCGATGCCGGCCGCATGGCCGACGTCGCGAAAGCAGGCGACCTGGAACAGGCGACACCGCCGTCACTGTCGAACATGCTCGGGACGGCTGGTCTTGTCAAGGTCGAACGTGGGATCCGGCCACGAACTCTCTTCTTCGGCGTTCTTCGACGCCACCGTGTCACCCGCGCAGTGTCACCCGCGCAGTGTCACCCGCGCAGTATCACCCGCGCAGGGCGAGCACGAACGGCAGCACTTCGCTCGCGCCGGCGCGCCGAAGCGTGCGCGCGGCGACCGTGAGAGTCCACCGGCTGTCGGCGAGATCGTCGACGAGCAGCACCGGACCGTCGGGGATCTCGAGGTGATCGGCGCTGAACCGATCCCAGAGACCGCCGAGGCGGAAGACGCTGTTACCGCCGGGCTGACCGCTCGGACCGCCGCCGACGAGACCGAGCTCGCCCAGGTACGGCAGCCGGCCGATCTCGGCCAGCCCGCGGGCGAGGCTGTCGACGAGCCGGGGGTGCGAGCGCGACGGGAGTGCGACCACCGCGACGGGTCGCTGCGACCATCCCCACCCGGCCAGCACGCGCACGCATCCGTCGAGCACCTGTCGCGTCACCGCCTCATCCGCAGCCCCCGCGGCGAAGAGCGCGCGCAACGTGCCACCCCACCCCAGGTCGGTCAATCGCGCCAGCGCCCGCCCCTCGCCCGCCTGTTCGTCGGCGGCGATGCGCCCCTTGACGGGGACGTCGAGCCGATCGGCGCCCGTGGGCCAGGCGCGGCGGGGCTCGATCGGTACCCCGACCCGGTCGAGCGACTGGGAGGCCTGGGTGGTGGCCGCCGCGCCGATCTCGCGCGGGAACCATTCGCCCGCGCAGTTGTCGCACCGCCCGCAGGGCTTCGCGGTGTCGTCGTCGAGGGCGCGCTGCAGGAACTCCATCCGGCATCCGTCGGTCTGCTCGTACGCGATCATGTGCTGCTGCTCGGCGACGCGCTCCCCCGCGATGCGTTCGTATCGCTCGGCGTCGTAGCTCCACGGCGCCCCCGTCGCGACCCACCCGCCCTGCACGCGGCGCACCGCGCCGTCGACGTCGAGCACCTTCAGCAGCAGTTCGAGCGGGGTCCGACGGATGTCGACCATCGCCTCGAGGGCCGGTGTCGAGATCGGCGCGTCGCCGAGTGCGCCGATCACCCGCTCCGCACGTTCACGGTCGGGCATCGACGCGGTCGCGAAATAGTGCCAGATGTCGCGGTCCTCGACACCGGGCAGCAGCAACACGTCGGCGCTCTCGCTGGCGCGGCCCGCACGACCCACCTGTTGGTAGTACGCCACGGGCGACGAGGGCGCGCCGAGGTGCAGCACGAAGCCGAGATCGGGCTTGTCGAACCCCATGCCCAGCGCACTCGTCGCCACGAGCGCCTTCACCTCGTTGCGCTGGAGCATCCCCTCGGATTCGGCGCGTTCCTCGGTGTCGGTCTGCCCCGTGTACGCCCGCACGTCGTGCCCGTGATCGCGCAGCAGTCGCGCCGTATCGACCGCTGCCGCGACCGTCAGCGCGTAGATGATGCCCGATCCGGGGAGATGGTCGAGGTGGCTCAACAGCCAGGCCAGTCGGCTCGCGGAGTCGCGCAGCCGGAGCACCCCGAGGCGCAGCGAGGTGCGCGCGAGCGGTCCGCGGATCGTGAGCACCCCGGCCCCGGGATCGCCTCCCGCCGTGCTCGCACCGAGCTGCTCGGCCACGTCGACCATGACGCGGCTGTTCGCCGTGGCCGTGGTGGCGAGCACCGGGACGTCGGCCGGCATCTCGGCGATGAGATCGCGCAGCCGTCGGTAGTCGGGGCGGAAGTCGTGCCCCCAGTCGCTGATGCAGTGCGCCTCGTCGACCACCAGCATCCCCATGCGGCTCACGAGCGCCGGCAGACGCTCTTCCCGGAAGGCCGGATTGTTGAGGCGCTCGGGCGACACGAGCAGAACGTCGACCTCGTCACGGTCGAGCTGCGCGAGCACGTCGGTCCACTCGTGGGCGTTCGTCGAATCGATGGCGACCGCCCTCACCCCGGCCCGGGAGGCTGCCGCGATCTGATCGCGCATCAGGGCCAGCAGCGGTGAGACCAGGACGGTCGGCCCCGCCCCCTGGCCCCGCAGCAGGCGGGTGGCGACGAAGTAGACGGCGGACTTTCCCCACCCCGTGCGCTGCACGACGAGCGCCCGGCGGCGACCGTCGACGAGCGCTTCGATGGCCTCGTACTGCCCGTCGTGGAAGTCGGCATCGGGGCGGCCGACCAGCTCGCGGAGGGCGGCGAGAGCGGCCGCGCGGGTGCCGAGGGAGGGTGCGGAGATCATTCCCTCACTCTGCCCCATCCCGCCGACACCGCGATCGGCGCACAGGCGCACCGGCCCCGCCGTGCAACCGGTCGTCTAGCGTGGAGACGTGATCACCCGAGACCTCGCCGTCGCCCTCCGAGCCGCCGGCCTGGTGTGGCATCCGATCGAGGGCGACCGCTTCCAGCTCGACCTCCCGAACGAGGTGGAGCTCGAGTCCGAGGCCGACGTGTTCACCGTCAGCGGCATGACGATCGAGGCGCGGCAGACGCCGAGCGGCACCGACCTCGCCTTCAACGGCACGACCGAGTGGGCGCTCGACGCGGTGACCCTCGCGGATGCCGTGTGGCTCCCCCGTGAGGACCAGTTGCGCGAGCTGCTGCGCGGAACCTTCCGCTCGCTGGAGCGGCTCGATGACACCTTCCGTGTGCGGGTGCGGATATCGGGGGAAGACCTCTCGTTCGAGCACCCCGATCCCGCCGAGGCGTACGGCCGAGCGCTGCTGGAGCTGGTCTCGCGCTCGCAGTGAGTCGAGGATCCGGCGCGCGCCGGCCTTGAGGATCCCGTCCCGTCGTGACAGAATTACCTAACGATCGGTCAGTAAAGATGCTGGCCGGGAGGAGCAACGATGAACGCCCCCGCAGACCCCTCGATCACCGCGGACGTCTCCGACGAGCAACGCGTCTCCGACGAGGAACGCCTCTTCGACGAGCTCATCGCGAACGAGCAGCGCATCGAGCCGCGCGACTGGATGCCCGAGGCCTACCGCAGGACGCTCATCCGTCAGATCTCGCAGCACGCGCACTCGGAGATCATCGGCATGCAGCCGGAGGGCAACTGGATCACGCGCGCGCCCAGCCTCAAGCGCAAGGCGATCCTGATGGCGAAGGTGCAGGACGAAGCGGGCCACGGGCTCTACCTCTACTCCGCGGCGCAGACCCTCGGCATCACCCGCGACGAGATGATGCAGCAGCTCATCGACGGGCGGGCGAAGTACTCCTCGATCTTCAACTACCCCACCCCGACCTGGGCCGACATGGGCGCGATCGGATGGCTCGTCGACGGCGCCGCGATCTGCAATCAGGTTCCCCTCTGCCGCGCCTCCTACGGACCCTACGGCCGCGCGATGGTGCGGGTCTGCAAAGAGGAGTCGTTCCACCAGCGCCAGGGCTTCGAGATCCTGCTCACCCTCATGCAGGGCACCGAGGAGCAGCGACGCATGGCGCAGGATGCCGTCGACCGCTGGTACTGGCCGAGCCTGGCGATGTTCGGCCCGCCGGACGACCAGTCCCCCAACTCCGCGCAGTCGATGGCCTGGAAGATCAAACGGTTCTCGAACGACGAGCTGCGCCAGCGATTCGTGGGGATGCTCGTTCCGCAGGCAGAGATCCTCGGCGTCACCCTCCCCGACCCCGAGCTGCGCTTCGACGAGGCATCCGGGCGGTACGAGATGGGTGAGATCGACTGGGACGAGTTCTTCGAGGTGCTCCGCGGCAACGGTCCGTGCAACACCGAACGGCTGGAGCGCCGGCGCACCGCTCACGAGGACGGGGCATGGGTGCGGGAGGCCGCGGCGGAGTACGCCCGCCGGCAGGCAGCCGCCTCGGCCCTCGACAAGGATGTGGCCTGATGGCGAGCCCCGGCACCGACCCCCGCGAGCCCTGGCCCCTCTGGGAGGTCTTCGTGCGTGCGAACCGCGGGCTCAGCCACGTGCACGTGGGGTCCCTGCACGCACCGGATGCCGAGATGGCGATCCGCAACGCGCGCGACCTCTACACCCGGCGCGGCGAAGGGGTCTCGATCTGGGCGGTGCCCGCCGAGGCCATCACCACGAGCGACCCCGATGCGAAGGGCGCGTACTTCGAGAGCGCCGCGGGCAAGAATTACCGGCACGCCGTGTACTACACGGCCTCCGAAGGGGTGCCGCACCTGTGAACGCCGTGGACGGGCACGGTGACGTCACCGTCGAGGAGCTGCACCTCGCGCAGGAACTTGCGGGATCCGGCGAGCGCGCGGCATCCGCCGACGTCGCCGAGTACGCGCTGCGTCTCGGCGACGATGCGCTGATCCTTTCGCAGCAGCTGGGCGCCTGGATCTCGCGTGCGCCGGAGCTCGAGGAGGACGTGGCGCTCGGCAACATCGCCCTCGACCTGCTCGGCCACGCCCGCTCGCTGCTGCGCTACGCCGGCTCCTTCGACGGACGCAGCGAAGACGATCTGGCGTTCTTCCGCGACGAGCCGGAGTTCCGCAGCGCCTGGATCGTGGAGCAGCCCAACGGCGACTTCGCGCAGACCATCGCGCGCCAGCTCGTCGTCTCGACGTACATGGTCGAGCTCTACGCGGCGCTGCGATCGAGCGGCGACGGGACCCTCGCGGCCGTCGCCGAGAAGGCGCTCAAAGAGGTCGACTACCACCGCGACCACGCCGTGCAGTGGACGCTCCGGCTCGCGGGCGGCACCGAGGAGTCGCGCACGCGGATGATCCGCGCCCTGCGCGACGTCTGGCCGTTCGCCGACGAGCTGTTCCGCGACGACCCGCTGATCGACCGGCTCGGCGATGCGGCTGCGCGTCCGTCATCGCTGCGCGCGGGCTTCGATGCCGTGATCGACACGGTCTTCGCCCGGGCCGACCTCGCGATGCCCGACGTCGCGGCGTCGTCGGCGGGCGGACGACAGGGGTCGCATGCCACACCGATGGGGCACATCCTCGCCGAGATGCAGGTGCTCGCGCGACGGCATCCGGGGGCGACATGGTGACGGCGATGACGACGACGGATGCCTGGCGGATCGCCGCCGCCGTCGCCGACCCCGAGGTCCCGGTGCTGACCATCGAGGACCTGGGCGTGCTGCGCGCGGTCGAGTCCGACGGCGCGCGGGTGCGCGTCGACATCACCCCCACCTACAGCGGATGCCCCGCGATGGACACGATCCGCGACGACGTGATCCTGGCGCTCACCGCGGCGGGCTTCGGCGAGGTCGAGGTGCGGCTCGTGCTCGCCCCGGCCTGGACGACGGACTGGATGTCGGATGCCGGCAAGCGCAAGCTCGAACGCTACGGCATCGCCCCTCCGACCGGTCTTGCGGCGGTGCACGACAGACCCATCCCTCTCACGCTGAGCGTGCGCTGCCCGCGATGCGGATCGCTCGACACCCGGGAGGTGTCGCGGTTCGGTTCCACCGCGTGCAAGGCGCTGTTCGAGTGCCGCGCCTGCCTCGAGCCCTTCGACCATTTCAAGGTGCACTGATGTCGCTGTTCGCGCCGGCCACGGCATCCGCTCCCCCGGCCCCGCCCCGCGAGGTGCCGACGGCGCGTCGACGCGCCCGCTTCCACACGCTCGTCGTCGAGGCCGTGCGCCCGCTCACCGACGACGCGGTCGAGGTGACGTTCACGGTGCCGGCCGCGCTCGCCGGCGAGTACGACCACCTGCCCGGCCAGTACGTCGCGCTGCGCACCGTGCTCGACGGGGTCGAGGTGCGGCGGTCGTACTCCCTGTGCCGTGCTCCCGAGCATCGCGCCGACGGCGCCGACACCCGGCTGAGCGTGGCGGTCAAGCGCGACGAGGGCGGGCGGTTCTCGACCTGGGCGCAGAGCGGTCTGAAGCCGGGGTTCGAGATCGACGTGATGAGTCCGCAGGGCACCTTCACCTCGGCCCTGCCCGACCTCGATCACCGGCACGTGGTGGGCATCGCCGCCGGCTCCGGCATCACCCCGCTGATGGCCCTGGCGCACACGGTGCTGTCGCGGTCGGACACCGCGCGGTTCACCCTGCTGTTTACGAACCGGTCGACGCTCGACGTGATGTTCCTCGAGGATCTCGCCGATCTGAAGGACCGCTACCCCACCCGCCTCACCCTGCACCACGTGCTCTCGCGCGAGCAGCGCACCGCTCCCGTGCTGTCGGGCCGCATCGACGAGCCGAAGCTGCGCACGATCCTCACGACCCTCCTCCCGCCCGACGACGTCGACGAGTGGTTCCTGTGCGGGCCGCTCGCCCTGGTCGACCTCTGCCGCGAGGTCCTGGCCGATGTCGGCGTGGGCGGCGAGCACATCCGCTTCGAGCTGTTCACGACCGGCGACGAGCCCGCCCGTGCCGCACGACCGGTGCAGGTGCGGGCGGGTGAGCGCACGACGACGATCGAGGTGACGCTCGACGGCGTCTCGTCGACGGTCGAGAGCCCCGTGGATGCGCACGAGTCGGTGCTGAACGCGGCGCTGCGCGTGCGCCCCGACGCCCCCTTCGCCTGCGCGGGCGGGGTGTGCGGCACCTGTCGGGCCCGGGTCGTCGAGGGCAGCGTCACGATGACCGAGAACTACGCGCTCGAGCCCGACGAGATCGAGCGCGGGTTCGTGCTCACCTGCCAGTCCCACCCGACCAGCGACCGCGTCGTCGTCGACTACGACGTGTGAGGGAGAACGCACCGATGATCGATCTCCGCATCGCCGACGACGTCGCCCACGTCACCCTGCGCGCTCCCGAGCGACTGAACGCGCTCGACGAGCAGGCGCTCCACGGCCTCGATGCCGCCTACGCCGAGGCCGAGACGGCGGGGGTGCGCGCCCTCGTGCTGAGCGGAGAGGGGCGCGCGTTCTGCGCAGGACGGGACATCTCGGGCGTGGATCCGCGCGACGACGACGTGATCGGGTACCTGGGCGGGCTCGTCGCCCCCCTCCTGCAGCGGATGTCGCGCTTTCCCGCTCCCACGTTCGCGGCTGCTCACGGCGCCTGTCTCGGCGTCGGCCTCGGGCTGCTGATCGCCACCGATGTCGTGTACGTCGCGGAGTCGGCGAAGATCGGCTCGCCGTTCGCCGCTCTCGGCGCGACCCTCGACTCCGGCGGGCATGCCCTCTTCCTCGATCGCCTGGGCGCGCACCGCACCCTCGACCTCATCTACACCGGACGCCTGATGACCGGCGTCGAGGCCGTGACCGCGGGACTCTTCTCGCGGGTGCTGCCCGACGACGAGGTGCACGGAGCGACGAGGGATGCCGCGGCCACGGCCGCCCTCGGACCGACGGCCGCGTTCGTCGCCAGCAAGCGCCTCGTGGCGCGCATCCGCGACGAGCGGCTGGCGCTGTGGGAGTCGGTCGAGCTCGAGAGCGCGGCCCAGGCGGAGCTCGGCGATACCGATGATTACCGCGAGGGATTCGCGGCGTTCCAGCAGAAGCGGAAGCCGCGGTTCCGCGGGCGGTGAGGCGGCGGACGGTGAGGCGGCGGGAGCGCGTGCCGGCACGCTGGTGAACGGGGGCGCCCCTGAGCCGGTGGCCCCGGGTTGTCAACGCTCTCCCCGGATGTCGGTGCCCGGTGTCACACTTCGGAGATGATGCTCTCCCAGCTGGTCTCGACGACCGAGGAGGTCGCCGCCACATCCTCGCGCCTGGCGAAGATCGACGCGCTCGCCCGGCTGCTGGTCCAGGCCGACGCCGATGAGATCGCGCCGCTGACCGGGCTCCTCCTCGCGACACCGCGTCAGGGGCGCCTCGGTGTCGGATGGCGAGGAATGAGCACCCTCGAGGTCTCCCACGCCGACGCCTCGACGCTCGCGATCACCGACGTCGATCAGGCGTTCGAGCGTCTCGCCGCGGCATCCGGAACCGGCTCAGCGAGCGTGCGCAGCAGCACCCTCGAGGCGCTGGCCGCGCGGGCGACCGCGCCGGAGTGGGATTTCCTCACCCGGGCCATGCTCGGCGAGCTGCGCACCGGTGCGCTCGGCGGCGTGCTGCTCGACGCGATCGCCCGCGCCTCCGATCGTCCGGTGCCCGCCGTACGCCGGGCCGCCATGCTGTCGGGCGACCTCGGCGAGACGGCGCTGATCGCACTCACCGGAAGCGCCGAATCGCTCGACGAGGTCGGGCTCCGCGTCGGTCGTCCCGTGCTGCCGATGCTCGCCGCCACCGCCGCGACCCCGACCGACGCCCTGGGCATCACGGGTGAGGCCTCGGTCGAGTACAAGCTCGACGGTGCCCGCATCCAGGTGCACCGCCACGGCGACGAGGTGTCGGTGTACACCCGCAGCCTCGCCGACATCACCCACCGCGTGCCCGAGCTCGTCGAGATCGTGCGTGCCCTGCCCGCGCACGACCTCATCCTCGACGGCGAGACGCTGGCCCTCGATGAAGACGGTGGGCCGCGTCCGTTCCAGGAGACGATGTCGCGGTTCGGGGCCGACGCCGCGCGCGAGCTCGCCCTGCGCCCGTGGTTCTTCGATCTGCTGCACGTCGACGGGCGCGACCTCATCGACGAGCCGCTGGGCGTGCGGCTCGCAGAGCTCGATCGGGTCGCCGGCCCCTGGCGCATCCCGGGAACGGTGACGGCCGATGCCGAGGCCGCCGAACGGGTCTCGCACGATGCCCTCGCCGCCGGCCACGAGGGCATCGTCGCCAAGGCCATCGACTCGCCGTACGCCGCGGGTCGCCGAGGCAAGTCCTGGGTCAAGGTCAAGCCCGTACTCACCTACGACCTCGTGGTGCTCGCAGCCGAATGGGGCTCGGGGCGCCGTCAGGGTCTGCTGTCGAACCTGCATCTCGGGGCACTCGATCCCGCCGGAGAATTCGGCGAACCCGGCGCTCTCGTCATGGTCGGCAAGACCTTCAAAGGGCTCACCGACGAACTGCTGCGCTGGCAGACCGCCACGTTCCCGACGCTCGAGACCCGACGCACGCAGGGCACCGTGTTCCTGCGGCCCGAACTGGTCGTCGAGATCGCGATCGACGGTGTACAGCGATCCCCGCGCTATCCCGGGGGCATCGCGCTGCGCTTCGCCCGCGTCAAGGGCTACCGCCCCGACAAGGCGCCGGGCGAGGCCGACACGATCCAGACGCTCCGCTCCCTGCTGCGGGAGTGATCACGCATCGAGAGCGCCGGCTACGGCATCCGCTCAGGCCGAAGGCGCGAGCCCGAGGTCCTCTTCGCGCACGGTTCCCTGGAACGACCACGGGAAGTTGATCCAGAGATCGGTGTCCTTCCAGGCGTAGTCGGGCTGGATGATGGTCGACGGCTTCGTGTAGATCGTGACCGAGCGCACGTCGGCGCCCTTGTCCTTCAGCAACTGAACCGCGAGGGCGAGAGTGCGGCCCGAGTCGGCCACGTCGTCGACGAGCAGCACGCGGCGCCCGTCGAGATATGCCATGTCGAGCTCGGGCGGGAGCACCTCGGGGGCGTCGAGCACGGTGCCGATGCCGGTGTAGAACTCGACGTTGATCGCGCCGCAGTTCTTCGCGCCGAGACCGTACGCGATGGCGCCGGCGGGCAGGAGCCCTCCGCGGGCGATCGCGACGACGACCTCGGGCTCAAAACCGCTGGCGAGGATGTCACGGGCAAGGTCGCGGGTGGCGGCGCCGAAGCCGTCCCAGGTGAGCGTCTCGCGCTCGTTCGATGCATCAGTCACCCGATCCATTGTCCTCCATCGCGGCGATAGACTGACCACGTCCGGCCGCCCTGCGACCGGTGCCTGAAAAAGAGGCACGAAGCACTCCTCGCCGACGCGGGTGCGAGACACATACGGAACCTCGTTCTCCGTCCCTGTCTCGAAAGGCTTCGCCATGCCCTCCGTCTCCGCGCACGTCGCGCTCACCCTCGCCCAGCACATCGACGCCGTCTTCGGGGTGATGGGAAACGGCAACGCCTACTTCCTCGACGCGATCGAGACGCAGACGGATGCCGTCTTCACCGCCGTACGCCACGAACAGGGTGCCGTGGTCGCCGCCGACGCGCACTTCCGCGCCTCGGGCCGGATCGCCGCGGGCACCTCCACCTACGGCGCCGGATTCACGAACACTCTCACGGCGCTGGCGGAGGCGGTGCAGGCGCACGTGCCGCTCGTGCTCGTGGTCGGCGACGAACCGACGTCCGGGCCGCGTCCGTGGGACGTCGACCAGATCGCCCTC
This sequence comes from Microbacterium sp. USHLN272, assembly GCF_037149655.1. NCBI lineage: Bacteria > Bacillati > Actinomycetota > Actinomycetes > Micrococcales > Microbacteriaceae > Microbacterium > Microbacterium sp. USHLN272. The sequence continues at coordinate 1,173,496 of NZ_JBBCRA010000001.1, forward strand.
GCCTCGGCGGTCGGTGCGCGCACCTATACCGTCGGCCGCGCCGACGCGGCGGCGACGACCGTCATCGCGATCGAGCACGCGCTCACCTACCGCGTACCCGTCGTGCTCGCGATCCCCTACGACGTCGCGGCGCGGGAGGCCGGCCCCGTGCCGCCGGCCCCGGAGCCGCGGGTGCCGGCAGCGCTGGCACCGAGCGGGGAGTTCGCCGAGGGGATGCTCGACGAGATCGCCGCCGCTCTGTCCACGGCCGAGCGGCCGTTCCTGCTGGCCGGCCGCGGCGCCTGGTTGTCGGGAGCGAGCACGGCGCTGGGCGAGCTCGCCGCGTCCACCGGCGCACTCACGGCATCCACCGCCCTCGGCCGCGGAGTCTTCCCCGACACTCGTTTCGACCTGGGCGTCACGGGCGGTTTCGGGGCCGAGGGGGCGATGGAGCTGATCCGCGAGGCCGACGTCGCCGTCGTGTTCGGCGCGGGACTGAACCAGTTCACGATGCGCTTCGGCGCGCTGTTCGCGCCCGGCACGAAGGTGTTCCAGATCGACATCGCCCCGGCGGCCACGCACGCCCACGTCGGTGGCTTCGTCCGGGCCGACGCACGTCTCGCGGCCGAAGCGCTGGTGGAGCGGGTGACGGGTTCGATCGGTGCGCCGTGGCGTGAGAGCGTCGACGTCGCCGCCGCACGGGCGTACGACCACGGCGACGATCTCGCCCCCGACGGGCGTCTCGACCCCCGCTCCGCGGCCCGGCGCATCGCCGCGCTGCTGCCCGAGGACCGCGTGGTCGTCTCGGACGGCGGGCATTTCATCGGCTGGGCGAACATGTACTGGCCGGTCGCCGCGCCCGACCGGATGATGATGATCGGCACGGCCTTCCAGTCGATCGGACAGGGCTGGCCGAGCGTCGTCGGTGCCGCTCTCGCCCGGCGCGACGCCACCGTCGTGCTCACCTCGGGCGACGGCGGCGGACTCATGGCGATCGCCGATCTCGAGTCCGCGGTGCGTGCAGCCGCCGGTCGCGGGGCGGCGGTGATCTGGAACGACGCCGCCTACGGTGCCGAGGTCAACCTGTACGGATTGAAGGGGCTCGCCGAGGCGCCGATGCGCATTCCCGAGGTCGACTTCGCCGCCTTCGCCGCGGCGGTCGGCGCCGAGGGCGTGGTCGTGCGCACGCTCGCGGATCTCGATCGCCTGGAATCGTGGGCTGCCGAAGACCCCGCGACCCGCCGCTTCCTGCTGCTCGACCTGCGCATCTCGGGTGACGTGATCGCGCCGTACCAGCAGGAGATCATCCGCGTGAACTCGTAGGCGCGGCATCCGTTCGTTCCTGTCCGTTCGTTCCTGTCCGTTCGTTCCTGTCCGTTCGTTCCTGTCCGTTAGGCTCCGATCCATGCCCGAAAACCCCGAGATCCTGCGCTACAGCGCGTTCGCCGCGACGCCCGACGGCGGCAACCCCGCGGGCGTCGTGCTCGAGGCCGCAGGTCTCGACGACGAGCGGATGCTGCGAATCGCCGCCGACGTCGGATACTCCGAGACCGCCTTCGTCACGGAGCGTTCCGAGGTCGACGGGGTGCCGCATCACCGAGTGCGGTACTTCTCGCCGGGAGCTGAAGTGCCGTTCTGCGGTCACGCCACGGTGGCGACGGCGGTGGCCCTCGCCGAACGCGTCGGGACGGGGACGGTCGTGTTCGAGACCGCGGCGGGGCCGGTGACCCTGGAGTCGGTGGCGGATGCCGCGGGCGCGATCACCGTGTCCTTCACGAGCGTCGAGCCGCAGGTGCGCGAGCTCGACCCGGCGGTGCGCGATCGCTTGCTGGACCTGCTGGGTCTCACCGTGGCCGATGTCGATGCGCGGTTCCCCGTGCAGGAGTCGTTCGCCGGCAACTGGCATCCGATCGTCTTCGTCGCCGATCGGGAGCTGTTCCATCAGTTCCGCTTCCGTCCCGCCGACGTCGCCGATCTGATGCGAACGCAGGGCTGGCTCGGAACGGTGACGGTGCTGCATGCACATGATTCGACCGCGTTCGAGGCTCGCAATCTCTTCCCGGTCGGACGCATCACCGAGGATCCGGCGACGGGATCCGCGGCGGCTTCGACCGGCGCGTATCTGCGGGAGCACGGATACGCGGGAGAGACGATTCGCATCCGCCAGGGCGCGCACGTCGGTCGGCCGAGTGAGTTGATCGTGACGATCCCGGAGTCCGGCGGCATCGTCGTGGCGGGCGGCGCCTTCCCGCTTCCCGCCGACGGTTCCTGAGCGGGCGCGGCGAGCCTCCCGGTTCCTGAGCGAGCGCAGCGAGCCTCCCGGTTCCTGAGCGAGCGCAGCGAGCCTCCCGGTTCCTGAGCGAGCGCAGCGAGCCTCCCGGTTCCTGAGCGAGCGCAGCGAGACGAAGGGCCGCGGCATTGCCGCACGACCTGGGTCCCTGAGCTTGTCGAAGGGCCCCGCCCCGCATGCACTCGTTCTGCACCGGTGTCGTGTTGCCCCAAGTTCTCCACCATTCACGCCGATACTGCCTCTGGCCTGGTCTTTTCGCTTCCGAATGTCGGTGGCTACTGGTGGACTGGGACGTATGAACAGCACCGCCGAAGTCCTGGACCGGGTCGCCGCTGACCTGGCCGCGGTGCTGCGCGCGGACGCGCTGGCGGGGCTGTCGGATGCGGGGAAGATGCAGGTGCTCCGCGCCGCGGGTGAGCTCGCCCGTCTCGTCGACGCCGTCGTGGTGGAGACGGTCGGATCGGTCGATCAGCGCCCGGCGAGATCGGGCGAGTTGGCGTTCTGCGGTCGGTTCGGATGCCGGACGATGAACGAACTCGTCGAACGAGTGCTCCGCACGGACGCGGCGGGGGCGGCACGGGTCGTGAAGGCCGGGAAGGTCGTCCGGCGGGAGGTGGACTTCTCCTCGGGGGCGATGCTGCCCGCCCGATGGCCCACCCTGCGGGAAGCGCTGCTGGACGGGGCGGTCGGGGTCGCGGGGCTGCTCGCGGCGACCGGGCCGGTGGAGGAGGCCGGGGCGCGGATCGGTGTGGCGGACCGGTTGCGGGCGGACACCGAGTTGGCGGAGTACGCCCGGGGACTAGTGGCCGTCGAGGGCGACGAGGCTATGGACGGAGACCGTGGTGCCGATGCCGAGCGCGAGTTCGATTCGGGCCCGCCGGCCACCCCGGAAGACTTGAAGCTGTTGTCGCGGGTGATCGTTACCTACCTCGACCCGGACGGTGCGGAACCTGCCGAAGAGCGCGCGATGCGCGCCCGCGGGATCGTCCTCGGACGAGTGAAGGACGGGGTGATCCCGATCCGCGGGTCGCTGCTGCCGGAGACGGCGGGGCAGTTGCAACGCATCTGGGATGCGTATCTGAATCCGAAAGTCGACGGACCACCCATCCCCGCGGCACCGCAGCCTGCTGTGGGCATGGCCAGTGGGGTGCGGTTCGTTACCTCCGCCGACGAGACGATGTTCGGCACGGATGAGCACGCGCTGGCTGGTGAGGCGCATGGTTGCCTCGCTGACGACGCCCTCCCGCCCGACGGCCTCGCCTCTTTGGACGACGCTGTCTTCCCGCCCGACGGTGTCCTGCCCTCGGGTGATCCCAGCGGCATGGTCGATGACCGTTCCCGCGCGCAGAAGCAACACGATGCCCTCGCCGCCGCCCTCGGAATCGCCGCCCGCCACAGTGACATGCCCTCCCTCGGCGGTGCCGCCCCGACCCTCGTCGTCTCCGTGACCGCGGAGGACTACGCGACCGGCCGCGGGTGGGCGCGCGTCGATGGCACCGACACCCCGGTCTCCTTCGCCACCGCCCGACACACCGCGTGCGGTGGCAGCATCCAACGCGTCACCTCCGACCCCACCGGGCGCATCATCGGCATCGACACCACCGACCGGGTGTTCACCGTCCACCAACGCCGCGCGATCACCCTCCGTGACCGCGAGTGCCTCATCCCCGGCTGCCACGTCCCCGCCGCCTGGTGCGAGATCCACCACGTCACAGAACACTCCCGCGGCGGACCCACCCACACCGACAACGGCGTCACCCTCTGCTGGCACCACCACCGCACCCTCGACACGTCCGGCTGGGAGATACGCATGCACAAAGGCACACCCCACATCCGCGGACCCGCCTGGTGGGACCGCCACCAAAAATGGCGAACACCCCGACCCGCACCCGCACCACTCACCGCCACCGCCACCGCCACCGAGACCGCGAGCTCGACCTCGACCGCGACCGCGACCTCGAGAGCGCCAGCGACACACCGGACACGAACACCGATCCGCGCATGAACACGGTCGAGCAGAAGGGTGTTCCCGTTGAGGACCGTGTCCGTCGCCCTGCCCCTGCCCCAGCACCCCTGCGCCTGCCTCTGCCCCCGCCCCTGTGCCCGCACCTGCCCCTGCGCCTGCGCCTGCGCCTGCGCCTGCCCCTGCGAGAATCGATGCCATGCCCGGTCTCCACCACGTCGAAGTATGGGTCGCCGACCCCGATTCCGCTCGCCGCGACTGGGGATGGCTCCTCCCGCGGCTGGGTTTCTCGCTGCAGCAGGAATGGCCGGAGGGTCAGACCTGGGCTGCCGACAGCGGGCCGTACCTCACGATCACGACTCCACCGGGCGTCGACGATCGAGGCCATGACCGCCGTCGCCCGGGCGTCAACCACCTCGCCTTCCAAGGAGGCACCGCAACGGCCGTCGACGCGATCATGTCACTCGCCTCGGAGAACGGCTGGCGCCCGCTGTACCACGACCGCTACCCCCACGCGGGCGGCCCCGACCACTACGCCGGATGGCTGGAGAACGCCGCAGGCTTCAAGGTCGAGATCGTCGCGGAAAGAGCCTGACCGCGCCCCTCAGCCCCGCGCCACCCAAATCCTCAGCCCTGCGCGCCGTAGTCGGGCAGCTCCTGCAGCGTCCAGGTGTTGCCGTCCGGGTCGTCGAACGACACGAACCGCCCCCAGTCGAGATCTTCGACGCCGCGGGCATCGACCCCGAGGCCCCGCAGGTGGGCGAGAGCCTCGTCGGCATCCGGAACGACGACCTGGATCGAGTTCTGCTGACCCGGCTCGAGATCCAGACCCAGCCCGGTGCCGAACGCGATCGAGCACGCCGAGCCCGGCGGAGTCATCTGCACGAACCGCAGACCCTCGGTCGGGGTCTGGTCGTGGTCGGCGTTGAAGCCGATCTTCACGTAGAAGTCCTTCGCGCGGTCGACATCCGACACCGGCACGAAGATGAGTTCGATCTTCCAGTCCATCACGCCACTCCTCAGGTCACGGCGGGCGTCATCGCCCGTCCGCATCCACGGTAGGCCGCGCCTCCGACATTCGCCAGATCAGACCCCGGAGCAGGCGGGAGAGAATGTCAGCCTCACCGCGCCGGCAGCATCCCCTCAGCCAGGAACTCCGCCAGCTCCCGCACGCCCGCCTTATCCAACGGCAGGATCGCGGCGACGTACTGGTCGGGCCGCACCACCACGACGACGCCGTCGCGCGACAGTCCCCGCTCGGCGAAGATGTCGACGTCGGTCCACTTGCTGGGCCCCGCCGCGTACACCTTCTCCCAATCGACGAGACCGAGCGGCCCGGTCCGCGGCTGGAACAGCGCCGGCGTCGTCGTCACCTCGACGTCCTCGAAGGGCTGCTGATACACGGCCTTCACATCGAACACGGCATCCGCGTCGGCATCCGCCGGGGTGAATCGCTCGAAGAGCGGTGCCGCAGCCTGCGCCCACGCAGCCAACCGTTCACCGGACGCGTCGCCGAAGGCGTAGACGCGCCACCGCCCGTCGGCGCGCGCGTGGTGTCCGAGGTGCACCACGTTCCCGTCGCCCACCCGCACGACCTCCGCAGATCGGAAACGCTTCCCGAGCGGGAAGCCGGTAGCCAATCCCTGATGCGCATCCGATCCGGTGATCATCGATGCCGAGTACTGCGTCATGAACCCCGACGGGAACTCGGCCGTCGCGAGGTAGTACGTCGCGAGCTCCTGCGGGTCCGAGATCTCCTCCGGTTTGCGCGCCATGAGGCTCGACCACTCGCGATCGAAGTCGATGAGCTGCTGCGCGACGGGTCGCCGCTCGGCGCCGTACGTCGCGAGCAGCGCCTCGGGCGCGCGGCCGGTGAGCACCGAACCGAGCTTCCACCCGAGGTTGAAGCCGTCCTGCATCGAGACATTCATGCCCTGCCCGGCCTTGGCGCTGTGCGTGTGGCAGGCGTCGCCGGTCAGGAACACCCGCGGCGAGCGCCCGGAATCCTCGGGGGCGTCGTCGAATCCGTCGGTCACGCGATGGCCGACCTCGTAGACGCTGTGCCACGCCACCTCGCGCACGTCGAGCGTGTACGGGTGCAGGATCGCATTCGCCCGACGGATGATCTCCTCGATCGGCGTCTGCCGCACACGGTGGTCGTCATCGTCCGCGACCTCGCCGAGGTCGATGTACATGCGACTGAGATAGCCGCCCTCCCGCGGGATGTGGAGGATGTTCCCGGCGCGCGAGTTGATCGCGCACTTGGTGCGCCAATCGGGGAAGTCGGTGTTCACCAGCACGTCCATGACGCCCCAGGCGTGCGCCGCGACGTCGCCCACATGGATCCGACCGATCGCCTCGCGCACACGACTGCGAGCACCGTCGCATCCGGCGACGTACTTCGCCCGGATGACCCGTTCCTCCCCTGTCCGCGCTCCTGCGACGTACCGCACGCGCACCTCGACCGGGTACTCGCCCTCGTCGTGCACGGTCAGCCCCTCGAATGCGACGCCGTAATCGGGCACGATGCGTGCGGGCCCGTCGGCGGCCGCCTCTGCGAAGTAGTCGAGCACGCGCGCCTGGTTGACGATCAGGTGCGGGAATTCGCAGATGTCGTAGGCGTAGTCGGCGGTGCGCGCCGTGCGCACGATGCCGGCGGCGTCGTCGGGATCGGGCCCCCAGAAGTTCATCCAGCCGATGTTGTAGGCCTCGGCGGTGATGCGCTCGGCGAACCCGAACGCCTGGAAGGTCTCGACGCTGCGCGGCTGGATGCCGTCGGCCTGACCCAGTACAAGCCGTCCGTCGCGCTTCTCGATGATGCGGGTCGTCACGCCCGGATACTGCGACATCTGCGCCGCGAGGAGCATTCCCGCCGGCCCCGAGCCGACGATGAGCACGTCAACCTCGTCGGGCAGGTCGTCGGGTCGCTCGATACCCGTGCCCGCGGCATCCTGCACGCGCGGGTCGCCGGAGACATAGCCGTGGTGGTGGAACTGCATCGTCGTCGATTCCTTCCGAACTTCTCTCATTGTGCGCGGCTTCTGCGCTCCCGTCGCACTTTTCCGTCGGCCCGGGTGCACCGAGCCGACGGAAACTGCGATGGGACGGATCCGCGGGTCAGGCCCGGGCGAGTCCGTGGATCGGGCTCACGGCCTGCTCCTCCTCGTGATCCGGGCCGAGCGGAATGCCGGAACGGTCACGCAGCAGCAGCGTCGCGATGAGTCCGATCACGGTCATACCGGCGAGGTACCAGGTGACGGCCTGCGTCGAACCGGTCGCCGCCACGATGGCCGTCGCGATGGTCGGGGCGAAGGCGCCTCCGGCGATGGCACCGATCGCGTAGGAGATCGAGACGCCCGAGAAGCGGATGCTGGCCGGGAACAGCTCCGTGTACAGCGCCGCCTGCGGGCCGTACGTGAAGCCGAGGCCGATCGTGAGGATCGCGAGGCCCGCGAAGACGAGCCCGATCTCCCCGGTGTTCACGAGCGGGAACAGCGCGAACACGCCGCCGAGCTGCAGCACCCAGCCGACGATGTAGGTCGTGCGGCGGCCGATGCGGTCGCAGATCCACCCCGCGACGAGCGTGCTGATCAGCCAGGTGACCGCCGATCCTGCGACGGCCCACAGCACCGGACCGCGCTCGAGTCCGATCGGACCCTCGGGGTTGGTCGTGTATCCCTGGATGTAGCCACCGGTGGTCATGTAGCCGACGGCGTTGTTGCCCGCGAACACGAGCGCGGCGATGATTACGAGCAGCGCGTGCTTGCGGAACAGCTGCACGATCGGCATCTTCGCCTTCTCCTTGCGCTCCGCGAGTTCGGCGAAGACCGGGCTCTCCTCGACGCGGCGACGCACGTAGTAGCCCACGAGGATCAGCACGACGCTGAGCAGGAACGGCACGCGCCAGCCCCACGCGAGGAACTGGTCGCCCGGCGCGATCACCGTCATGAGCGCCATGACACCCGAGGCCAGCAGCAGACCGAGCGGAACACCGATCTGCGGCGAGGCGCCGAAGATGCCGCGCTTGGCGCGCGGGGCGTGCTCGACGGCCATGAGCACCGCGCCTCCCCACTCCCCGCCGGCCGAGATGCCCTGCAGGATGCGCAGCAGGACGAGCAGCACCGGGGCGGTGATGCCGATCGTCTCGTATGTCGGCAGCAGACCGATAAGTGCGGTCGCGAGGCCCATGAGGATGAGCGTCCACATGAGCACCGTCTTGCGTCCGAGCTTGTCGCCGTAGTGGCCGGCGAGGAACGCTCCGAGCGGGCGGAAGAGGAAGCTCACACCGACCGTGGCGAACGCGATCAGGGCGCTGTCGGCGCCGAGCGGCGCGAAGAACAGCTGCCCGAACACGAGCCCGACGGCCGTGGCGTAGATGAAGAAGTCGTACCACTCGACGGTGGTCCCGACCACCGTGGCGAAGACGACGCGGCGACGGTCGGCCGCCGTCGCGATGGTTCCGGTGGGTGTGAAACCCGCCTGTGACTGACCGCTCATGCGGTGTCTCCTTTGTTCGTGACTGCATTGTCACGGCGTGCATCCGAGTCTCGGTCGGAGGTGCTTGCCGGGGGTGGAAGCGATGATATATGATTTCGGATACGACGCACAAGGTGTCGGAGAATGCGCGAGGAGGCGCCCCGTGACGGATACCATCGCCCGCCCCGGCAAGATCATCGCGATCCATCTGAGCTACGCCTCCCGGGCCGACCAGCGCGGGCGTCGCCCCGCCGCCCCCTCGTACTTCTTCAAGCCGTCCAGTTCCGTCGGGGTCTCGGGCGGCACGGTCGAGCGTCCCGCGGGCACCGAGTTGCTCGCGTTCGAGGGCGAGATCGCGCTCGTCATCGGCACCCCCGCCCGGCGGGTAGCTCTGGCGGATGCCTGGACGCACGTCGCGTGGGTCACGGCGTCGAACGACCTCGGCCTCTACGACCTGCGAGCGAACGACAAGGGATCGAACGTGCGCTCGAAGGGCGGCGACGGCTACACACCCCTCGGGCCGCACCTCATCGACGCCCGCACGGTCGACCCGACGGCGCTGCGCGTGCGCGCCTGGGTCAACGGCGAACTCCGCCAGGACGACACGACGGCCGGGCTGATCTTCCCGCTCGCGCAGCTCGTCGCCGACCTGTCGCAGCACTTCACGCTCGAGCCCGGCGACGTGATCCTCACCGGCACTCCGGCCGGGTCATCCGTCATCGTCCCCGGCGACGTGGTCGAGATCGAGGTGGATGCTCCCGATGCTTCGGGCTCTCCCACCTCGGGCCGGCTCGTCACGACCGTCACGCAGGGCCACGTCGCCTTCGACGAGACGGTCGGGTCGCTCCCCGCGGTCGACGACCTGCAGCGCACCGAGGCCTGGGGCTCCGCCGAGGCCGCCGGCCTCGTCGAAGCGTCCCCCACGCTCTCCTCCGCCCTCCGCGCGAAGCTCCTCGAGGCCCCGACCGCCGGGCTCTCGGCCCAGCTGCGCAAGCGCGGCCACCACTCGTGCTTCATCGACGGCGTCACCGCGAACATCCCGGGCTCGAAGATCGTCGGCACCGCGAAGACGCTGCGCTTCGTCCCCTTCCGCGAAGACCTCTTCGCGAGCCACGGCGGCGGCTACAACGCCCAGAAGCGCGCGTTCGACGCCGTCGAGGAGGGTGAGGTCATCGTGATCGAGGCGCGCGGCGATGCAACCACCGGCACGCTCGGCGACATCCTCGCCCTGCGCGCCCGCACCCGAGGCGCGGCCGGGGTCGTCACCGACGGCGGCGTGCGCGACTTCGACCAGGTCGCCGACATCGGCCTCCCCGTCTTCTCGCAGGGCGCGCACCCCTCGGTGCTCGGTCGCCGGCACGTGCCCTGGAAGGTCGACGTCACGATCGCCTGCGGCGGGGCGACCGTGCAGCCCGGCGACATCGTCGTGGGCGATGGTGACGGCGTGATCGTGATCCCACCCGCCCTCGCCGAGGAGATCGCGAACGCCGCGATCGCCCAGGAGCACGAGGATGCGTGGATCGCGACGCAGGTCGAAGCGGGGCATCCCGTCGACGGCCTGTTCCCCCTGAACGCCGAATGGCGCGCCCGATACGAGGCGGAGACCGCCCGGCAGAACGAGACCGCCCCGCACACCGAGACGGGCACGAACGCATGACGACCACCGCCGCCAGCAAGTCCGAGGTCGCGTACGAGTGGATCCGCTCGCGCATCACCGGGCACATGTTCAGTCCCGGCTACCGCCTGGTGCTCGGCTCGATCGCCGACGACCTGAAGATGAGCGTCGTGCCCGTGCGCGAAGCCATCCGCCGTCTCGAGGCCGAGGGACTCGTCACCTTCGAGCGCAACGTCGGCGCCCGGGTCACACTCGTCGACGAGAGCGAGTACGCCCACACGATGCAGACGCTGGGCATCGTCGAGGGGTCGGCGACCGCGCTCTCCGCCCCGTTGCTCGATGACGACGCCCTCGACGAGGCGGCCCGCATCAACGACCGCATGGCCCGGATGCTCGACCACCTCGACGCCCATGCCTTCACCGAGCTCAACCGGCAGTTCCACTCCGTGCTGTTCGAGCCGTGCCCCAACCCGCATCTGCTCGACCTCGTGCACCGCGGGTGGTCGCGGCTCTCCGGCATCCGCGATTCGACCTTCGCGTCGATCCCGGGCCGCGCCCAGCACTCCGTCGAGGAGCACACCGAGATCCTCGACCTCATCCGAGCGGGCGCCGATCCGCTCGAGATCGAACTCGCCGCCCGCAACCACCGCTGGCGCACGATGGACGCGTTCCTCGACGCACTGCACACCCGCACCGCCCCGACGACCGGAGACCAGTCATGACCGATCCGCGCATTCCCGCCGACCTGCCCGACCACATCCAGCACTACATCGACGGCGCCTTCGTCGACTCGGTCGACGGCGACACCTTCGACGTGCTCGACCCCGTGACGAACACGACCTACACGACGGCATCCGCGGGCAAGAAGGCCGACATCGACCGGGCCGTCGCCGCCGCCCGCCGCGCGTTCGCCGAGGGCCCCTGGCCGCGCATGCTCCCCCGCGAGCGCTCCCGCGTGCTGCACCGCATCGCCGACATCGTCGAGTCGCGCGATGCCCGCCTCGCCGAGCTGGAGTCGTACGACTCCGGCCTTCCGATCACGCAGGCGCTGGGCCAGGCCCGCCGCGCCGCTGAGAACTTCCGCTTCTTCGCCGACCTGATCGTCGCGCAGTCCGACGATGCCTTCAAGGTGCCGGGCCGCCAGATGAACTACGTCAACCGCAAGCCGATCGGCGTCGCGGGGCTCATCACCCCGTGGAACACCCCCTTCATGCTCGAGTCGTGGAAGCTCGGCCCGGCCCTCGCGACCGGCAACACGGTGGTGCTCAAGCCCGCCGAGTTCACGCCCCTGTCGGCGTCGCTCTGGGCCGGGATCTTCGAGGAGGCGGGCCTTCCGCAGGGCGTCTTCAATCTCGTCAACGGGCTCGGTGAGGATGCGGGTGACGCGCTGGTGAAGCATCCGGACGTGCCCCTCATCTCGTTCACCGGCGAGAGCCGCACCGGGCAGATCATCTTCGGCAACGCCGCCCCCTTCCTCAAGGGCCTGTCGATGGAGCTCGGCGGCAAGTCGCCCGCCGTGGTCTTCGCGGATGCCGATCTCGAGGCCGCGGTGGATGCGACGATCTTCGGCGTCTTCTCGCTCAACGGCGAGCGTTGCACGGCCGGCTCGCGGATCCTCGTCGAACGCTCGATCTACGAGGAGTTCGTCGAGCGCTATGCCGCGCAGGCGAAGCGCGTGAAGGTCGGCTACCCGCACGACCCGACGACCGAGGTGGGCGCACTCGTCCACCCCGAGCACTATGACAAGGTGATGAGCTACGTACGTGTAGGCAAGTCCGAGGGCCGGCTCGTCGCCGGCGGCGGGCGCCCCGAGGGCTTCGACGAGGGCAACTTCGTCGCCCCGACCGTCTTCGCCGATGTCGCCCCCGACGCCCGGATCTTCCAGGAGGAGATCTTCGGCCCCGTGGTCGCGATCACCCCGTTCGACTCCGACGACGAGGCGCTCGCGCTCGCGAACGACACGAAGTACGGCCTCGCCGCCTACATCTGGACGAATGATCTGAAGCGCGCCCACAACTTCGCGCAGTCGGTCGAGGCGGGCATGGTGTGGCTGAACAGCAACAACGTGCGCGACCTCCGCACCCCCTTCGGCGGCGTGAAGGCCTCGGGCCTCGGCCACGAGGGCGGCTACCGCTCGATCGATTTCTACACCGACCAGCAGAGCGTGCACATCACACTCGGCGGTGCCCACAACCCCACCTTCGGCAAGAACTGACCCCCTCCTGTCACGCAGGAATCGACAGCAAGGACGCTGACATGACCGACAAGACGCAGAAGACTCTCACCTCCTCCGGCTACTACGTGTCGCAGGAGGCACCGATCCACTCCGACAACCCGGTCGCGACGCCGACCAGCACGCCGCCCGACATCCTGCGCTGCGCCTACATGGAACTCGTGGTCACCGACCTCGCCGCCTCGCGTCAGTTCTACGTCGACGTGCTCGGGCTGTACGTGACCGCCGAAGACGACGACGCGATCTATCTGCGCTCGACCGAGGAGTTCATCCACCACAACCTCGTGCTGCGCCGGGGACCGATCGCCGCCGTCGCCGCGTTCTCGTACCGGGTGCGCAGCGCGGAAGACCTCGACCGCGCCGTCGCCTTCTACACCGAGCTCGGCTGCGACGTGCGCCGCGAGCCGAACGGCTTCGTGCAGGGCATCGGCGACTCGGTGCGCGTGGTCGACCCGCTCGGTTTCCCCTACGAGTTCTTCTTCGAGACCACCCACGTCGAGCGCCTCTCATGGCGCTACGACCTGCACACCCCGGGCGAGCTCGTGCGCCTCGACCACTTCAACCAGGTCACCCCCGACGTGCCCCGCGCGGTGCGCCACTACCAGGACCTCGGTTTCCGCGTCACGGAGGACATCCAGGACGACGAGGGCACCGTGTACGCCGCGTGGATGCGCCGCAAGCCCACCGTGCACGACACCGCGGCGACCGGCGGAGACGGACCCCGCATGCACCACGTCGCGTTCGCCACGCACGAGAAGCACAACATCCTCGCGATCTGCGACAAGCTCGGCGCGCTCCGCCGCTCCGACGCGATCGAGCGCGGCCCCGGCCGCCACGGCGTCTCGAACGCCTTCTACCTCTACCTGCGCGACCCCGACGGACACCGCGTCGAGATCTACACGCAGGACTACTACACCGGCGACCCCGACAACCCCGTCATCACCTGGGACGTGCACGACAACCAGCGTCGCGACTGGTGGGGTAACCCCGTCGTGCCCTCCTGGTACACCGAGGCGTCGCTCGTGCTCGACCTCGACGGTAACCCTCAGCCGGTGATCGCCCGCACCGACTCCAGCGAGATGGCGGTGACGATCGGCGCCGACGGCTTCTCGTACACGCGGCCGGACGAGGGCGAGGCATCGATGCCCGAGTACAAGCAGGGCGAGTACAAGCTCGGCCATCAGCTGTAGGAGATACGGATGCTGTCAGCAGAGGTCATCGCGCAGATCGCCGCAGAATTGGCCCGGGCCGACCGGGAGCACACGGTGATCCCCCGGATCACGGCGCGCTGGCCCGAGGCGACGATCGAGGACTCCTATGCGATCCAGGGCGTGTGGCGCGACACGCAGGTCGCCGCGGGACGCACGCTCGTCGGCCGCAAGATCGGACTGACGTCGAAGGCCATGCAGCAGGCGACGGGCATCACCGAGCCCGACTACGGGGTGATGTTCGACGACACGGTCCACGAGTCCGGCGCCGAGATCCCCGTCGACCACTTCTCGAACGTGCGCATCGAGGTCGAACTCGCGTTCGTGCTCAAGCATCCGCTCGAAGGCCCCGACTGCACGCTCGACGACGCGCTCGCGGCGATCGACTACGCGGTCCCCGCGCTCGAGGTGCTCAACTCGCACATCGAGCTCGAGGGCCGCACGATCGTCGACACGATCAGCGACAACGCCGCCTACGGGGCGATGGTGCTCGGCTCGGTGCGCAAGCGTCCCGATGAGATCGATCTGCGCTGGGTGCCCGGCGTGCTGTCGCGCAACGGCGAGATCGAGGAGACGGGCGTCGCCGCGGGCGTGCTCGGTCACCCGGCCACCGGCGTCGCGTGGCTCGCGAACAAGTTCCACCAGCACGGCGCGCGCCTGGAGGCCGGCGAGATCATCCTGGCAGGATCGTTCACACGCCCGATGTGGGTGTCGCGCGGCGACGAGGTGCTGTGCGACTACGGACCGATGGGAACGATCGCATGCCGCTTCATCTAGATCCCCCCTTCCGCGACCGGCTCGCGGCATCCGATCGCCCGCTCGTGGGCATGTGGGTGTGCTCGGGCAGCCCGCTGCTCGCCGAGGTCGCCGCGGGCTCCGGCCTCGACTGGCTGCTGATCGACATGGAGCACTCCGCCAACACCCTCGATTCGGTTCTCCTGCAGCTGCAGGCGGTCGCCGCGTATCCGGTGACACCGGTCGTGCGCGCGCCCGCGAACGACGTCGTGGCCCTCAAGCAGATCCTCGACCTCGGCGCGCAGAACGTGATCGTGCCGATGGTGTCGTCCGCCGAGGAGGCGCGGGCCGCGGTCGCCGCCACCCGCTACCCGCCGGAGGGCGTGCGGGGCGTCGGCAGCGCCCTCGCCCGCAGTGCGCGCTGGAACCGCGTCGACGGCTACCTGCGCGATTCGGCGCAGCACACGTCGCTCACGGTGCAGATCGAGACCGCGGCGGGCGTCGAGGCGGCGGGCGAGATCGCGGCCGTCGACGGGGTAGATGCCGTGTTCGTGGGCCCGTCAGACCTCTCGGCCTCGATGGGCCTGCTGGGTCAGCAGACGCATCCGGATGTCGTCGCCGCCGTCGAGCGCGTCTTCGCCGCGGCGAAGGCGGCCGGAACCCCGGTCGGGGTGAACGCCTTCGATCCGGTGGCTGCCGAGGCCTACCTCGCCGTCGGCGCCGACTTCGTGGCCGTCGGTGCCGACGTGGCGCTGCTCGCGCGGGCATCCGAGGCTCTCGCCGCGCGTTTCATCGCCTCGGGTGGTTCGGATGCTCCGGACCGGGGTGAGAAACAGAGCTACTGACTGGCGGATTCATAGGCTCAGCCACGAAACTGTTCGCATGACCTTCGCTGCGCTCCAGCCTCTCGCCGATCGTGCCGCCCTCTACTCCGTGATCCGCCAGGATCAGCTCTCGGCCGCTGCCGATGCGCTGGGCGAGCATCGCTGGGACGCCGACATGACGGCGGGCACCCTCACCTTCACCGCGAACGCCGACCCCTCGCGTCAGCTCGTCACGCGTGCGCACCTGATCGCCACGATCGCCCCGGGGCCGCGCTCGATGCTCTGGGCCTGGGCGCACCCGCAGGGCGACCCGCAGGGCGTCGCCGCGCAGCTGCGCGCCTACGGAGAGGAGCACGGCATCGCCGAACTCACCTCGGCCGAGGTGCCGTTCCCCGCGGATGCCTCGGGCGATGAGGACTGGATCGCCGCGGCCGCGCACACCGTCGGCGGCGTCGCCGTGGAGCTCACCGGCCGCTCCCCGTACTACTCCGCTCCCGTCGGCGGCGGCACACGCGCCGTCTTCCTCCTCGACGCGCCGCTGCCGCAGCTCACCGTGGCCGACGCCATGATCGTCATGCCGCGCATGCTCGCGAGCTTCACCCTGCCCGACGCGCGCACCTCGGTGTGGGATCTCGCCCGGCTCGCCGGCTGGACCCTCACCTGGACCGACGAGGCCTTCTCGGGTGCGACCGTCGTCGACGCGACGGGATCCGCCACCTTCAGCTTCGACGAGCACGCCCGCATCTCGAACGTGCAGAGCTCGCTCGGCGGCCAGCGCTGACATCGTCCCCGGTCGCTCCGGGGATGCGCACTCCGCGCGGGCTGTGGGATTCTGATCCCATGAAGAAGGCAATCGTGCGATTCGGCTCGCTCTACGTGTTCAACGTGGTGGTTCTGCTGCTGATCGGACTGCTGCTGCGAGGCGTCTCGGTGGGATGGCACGCGTTCTGGGCGGCGATCATCCTCACCCTCGCCGCGCTGTTCGTGAAGCCGACGCTGGCAGCCGCCTTCCGCCGATCCGCCGCGAAGTCGGCCGCCGACCGTACGAAGGCGGGCGAGAAGGTCGTCCAGTACGTGCTCGTGTACCTGGTCGAACTGATCGTCTGGGCGCTCACGGTGTGGCTGAGCGGCGTCGACGCCCGCGGATTCTGGGGCTACGTGATCCCGCCGCTCCTGCTGCTGGTCGGGTGGATGATCTACGACCAGGTCGACGACAAGCTGCAGGCGAAGGCCTCCGAGGTCTACGACAGCGTGCAGGCGCGCGTGCGCCGACGCTGACGGCATCCGTCGAGCGGGATGCCGTCAGCGTCTTCGTTCAGGCGAGGCGCTCTGCCGCCTCGACCACGTTCGTCATGAGCAGCGCGACGGTCATCGGGCCGACCCCGCCCGGGTTCGGCGAGAGGAAGCCGGCGACCTCGGCCACGTCGGGGTGCACGTCGCCGGAGACGACGCTCTTGCCCGTCTCGGGGTCGGTCGTGCGGGTCACACCCACGTCGAGCACGGCGGCACCGGGCTTGACGTCCTCGGCACGGATGAGGTGCGCGACGCCCGCGGCGGCCACGATCACGTCGGCCTCGCGGAGGTAGCGCGGCATGTCGACCGTGCCGGTGTGGGTGAGCGTCACGGTCGCGTTGATGTCGCGGCGCGTGAGCAGCAGTCCGATCGAGCGGCCGATCGTGACGCCGCGGCCGACGACCACGACGTGCTTGCCCTTCAGGTCGTAGTCGTTGCGCAGCAGCAGCTCGATCACGCCGCGCGGCGTGCACGGCAGCGGGGTGTGGATCGGGCTGTTGACGTTGAGCACCAGACGACCGAGGTTCGTCGGGTGCAGGCCATCGGCATCCTTCGCCGGGTCGATCCGCTCGAGGATCGCATCGGTGTCGAGGTGCTTCGGCAGCGGCAGCTGCACGATGTAGCCGTGGCAGTCGGGATCGGCGTTGAGCTCGTCGATCAGCGCCTCGACCTGCTGCTGCGTGGCATCGGCCGGCAGCTCGCGCTGGATCGAGTTCATCCCGATCGCCTCGGACTGGCGGTGCTTCATGCCCACGTACAGCTGCGACGCGGGGTCCGCACCGACGAGCACCGTGGCGATGCCCGGGGTGATCCCGCGGGCGCGCAGCGCAGCGACGCGCTCGGTCAGCTCGGCCTTGATCTCGGCCGATGCCGCCTTGCCGTCGAGGACGACCGCGGTCACTGCTGCAGGTCCGGGTAGAGCGGGAAGCCGGCGGCGAGCGCGTCGACGCGGGCGCGGAGAGCCTCGACGTCGGCACCCGGCTGCAGCGCCAGCGCGATGATGTCGGCGACCTCGGTGAACTCCGTGTCGCCGAACCCGCGGGTGGCGAGCGCCGGGGTGCCGATGCGCAGACCCGAGGTGACCATGGGCGGACGCGGGTCGTTAGGCACGGCGTTGCGGTTGACCGTGATGTGGATGTCGTGCAGCAGGTCTTCGGCCTGCTTGCCGTCGATCTCGGCCTCGCGCAGGTCGACCAGCACGAGGTGCACGTCGGTGCCACCGGAGCGCACGGCGATGCCGGCGTCCTTGACGTCCTGCTGCGAGAGGCGCTCGGCGATCAGCGCGGCACCGCGCAGCACGCGCTCCTGTCGCTCGGCGAACTCGGGGGTCGCGGCGAGCTTGAACGCGGTCGCCTTGGCGGCGATCACGTGCATGAGCGGGCCGCCCTGCTGGCCCGGGAACACGGCCGTGTTGATCTTCTTGGCGATGTCGGCGTCGTTCGTGAGGATGAAGCCCGAGCGGGGGCCGCCGATCGTCTTGTGCACGGTCGACGAGACGACGTGGGCGTGGGGCACCGGGTTCGGGTGCAGGCCCGCGGCGACGAGGCCGGCGAAGTGCGCCATGTCGACCCAGAGCAGTGCGCCGACCTCGTCGGCGATCGCGCGGAACGCCGCGAAGTCGAGCGTGCGGGGGTAGGCCGACCAGCCGGCGATGATGACCTTCGGCTTGTGCTCGATCGCGAGGCGACGCACCTCGTCCATGTCGATGACCGAGGTCTCGGGGTTCACGCCGTAAGCGACGATGTCGTAGAGACGGCCCGAGAAGTTGATCTTCATGCCGTGCGTGAGGTGGCCGCCCTGGTCGAGCGAGAGGCCGAGGAGCGTGTCGCCGGGGCGCGCGATCGCGTGCAGCACGGCGGCGTTGGCCGAGGCGCCGGAGTGCGGCTGGACGTTCGCGAACTCGGCGCCGAACAGGCTCTTCGCACGCGAGATCGCGAGTTCCTCGGCGACGTCGACCTCTTCGCAGCCGCCGTAGTAGCGACGGCCGGGGTAGCCCTCGGCGTACTTGTTCGTGAGCACGGAGCCCTGCGACTGCAGCACCGAGACGGGCACGAAATTCTCGGACGCGATCATCTCGAGGAAGGTCTGCTGACGCTTCAGCTCGCGGTCGAGCACCTCGGCGATCTCGGGATCGACCTCGGCGAGCGGGGCGTTGAAGTAACGGTCGGTCATGATGACGGGCTCCTCTGACGACGGATTCGAAGGGTGTTCTCATCGGCCCAGGCGCGCGGTCGAATTCCGTGGTCGGTCGCTCCCCGGTGGTAACCCACCCAGACGCCAGTCGCGACAGAACGAGCATACCGGATTCCCCCTGGTCGACTCCCCGCCGGGCGGCTAGGGTTTGTTCATGGTCTTTACACATCAGCTTCCGCTCGTCCCGGTGCCCGCCGCAGCCGTCGTGCACGAAGGACGGATGCCGATCACCGCGACGACGCGCGTGCACGGCTCCTCCTCCGCCGCCGACGTCCTGACGGCCTCGGCCGCACGGCGCGGCGCCCCTCCCCTCACCTCCGTCGACGAGCCGGCGCACACCCCGGCCCCGGGCGACATCGTGCTGCGCATCGACGCCGACGACGCGGCATCCGAGGGCTACCGACTGTCGGTCGGCACGCACGTCGAGATCATCGGCGCCGACGAGGCCGGCCTGTTCTACGGCGTGCAGACCCTGCTGCAGCTGCTCCGCGAGGACGACGAGGGCTGGAGCCTGCCGTACGTCGAGATCGACGACGCCCCGCGCTTCGCGCATCGCGGAGTGATGCTCGACGTCGCCCGCCACTTCTTCGACGTCGCCGAGGTGAAGCGGTTCATCGACGCCACCAGCGCACTCAAGTTCAACCGCCTGCACCTGCACCTCACCGACGATCAGGGGTGGCGGGTGCACATCGACTCCTGGCCGC
This sequence comes from Microbacterium sp. USHLN272, assembly GCF_037149655.1. Taxonomy (NCBI): domain Bacteria; kingdom Bacillati; phylum Actinomycetota; class Actinomycetes; order Micrococcales; family Microbacteriaceae; genus Microbacterium; species Microbacterium sp. USHLN272. Next base: position 1,193,009 of record NZ_JBBCRA010000001.1, read on the forward strand.
TGCTCACCGAGCGGTCATCGGCGACGTCGGCCGGCGGCGACCCCGGCGGTTTCTACACGAAGGACGACTACCGCGAGATCGTCGCCCACGCGGCGTCGCGGCACATGGTGCTGATCCCCGAGATCGATCTGCCGGGTCACACCCACGCGGTCGGCGTCGCCTACCCCGAGCTCGTCGAGGCGCCGGTGCTCAACGACGCCCTCGTCGCGCAGTCCGAGACTCTGGGGCAGCCCCTGCCCGTCGCGGGAGAGACGTACCTCGGCTGGGGCGTCGGCCACTCGAGCGTGCGCATCCGCGAGGAGCGCACCTACGACTTCGTGCGCGACGTCGTGCGCGAGCTCGCCGAGATGACCCCGGGCCCGTACCTCCACATCGGCGGCGACGAGTCGCTGGGCACGTCGCAGGAGGACTTCGACCACTTCGCCGAGCGCGCGACGCAGATCGTCGTGGATGCCGGGAAGATCCCCGTCGCCTGGCACGAGATGGGTGCCGCCGACGGCATCGCCGAGGGCACGATCGGGCAGTACTGGGGCATGAAGGTCCCCACCGGTTCGCACGCCGCCGAGGCCGCGCACTTCGTGGAACGCGGCGGGGCGCTGATCATGTCGGCCGCGGATGCCACGTACCTCGACATGAAGTACGACGAGGAGTTCCCCCTCGGCCTCACCTGGGCCGCCGTGATCGACGTGCGAACCGCGTACGAGTGGGAGCCGACCGCCGTGCTCGACGTGCCCGATGCGGCGGTCCTCGGCACCGAGGCACCGCTGTGGTCGGAGACCACGCGCACGATCGACGACGTCGAGCTGCTCGTCTTCCCGCGCGCCGCCGCGGAGGCCGAGATCGCCTGGTCGCCGCAGCATGGAGAGGGACGCGAATGGTCGTCGTTCCGCGAGCGGCTCGGCGCCCTCGCGCCGCTGTGGAAGGCTGAGGGGACCCGATTCCACCCCGTCGCAGACATCCCCTGGAGCGATTGATGAGCGTCCACCCTGCAGCGACCGGAAGCCTGGTCGTCCACTCCGCGCGCGTCGTGGATCGCGGCGAGATCGTCGACGACGCCTGGGTGCGCTTCGACGACGGCCGGGTCGCCGCACGCGGAACGGGCGCCGACTGGGCGCCCGCCGACGAGGTCGTCGACGCGGCATCCGTCGCCGGCCCCGGTGCGCTTCTCACGCCCGGCTTCGTCGACATCCACGGGCACGGCGGGGCCGGCGCATCGTTCGACGACGGCGTCGACTCCATCCGCACCGCGCGCGACCTGCACCGCGCGCACGGCACGACCCGCGCCGTGGTGTCGCTGGTGACGGCTCCGCTCGATGAACTCGCACACAGCGCCGCGCAAATCGCCGACCTCGTGCACACGGATGCCGACATCCTCGGCTCGCACCTCGAGGGGCCGTTCCTCGATCCGGGGCACCACGGTGCCCACGACCCGTCGCTCCTGCGCGCACCGCTGCCCGATGACGTCGACCGGCTGCTCGCCGCGGGTCGCGGAACGATCCGTCAGATCACGATCGCCCCGGAGCTTCCCGGCGGACTCGACGCGATCCGCCGGATCGTCGCGGCAGGCTCCGCGGCCGCCGTCGGCCACACCGATGCGGATGCCGCAATGTCGGTCGCCGCGTTCGAGGCGGGGGCGTCGATCCTCACCCATGCGTTCAACGCGATGCCCGGCATCCACCACCGCGCTCCGGGGCCCGTGCTCGCCGCCGCGGCCGATCACCGCGTGGTGCTCGAGGCGATCGCCGACGACGTGCACCTCGATCCGCACGTCGTCAAGCTCGTGTTCGACGCCGCTCCCGGGCGCGTGGCCCTGATCACGGATGCCATGGCCGCAGCGGGGAGCGCGGACGGCCGCTACGACCTGGGCGCGGTGAGCGTGACGGTCGAGAACGGCATCGCCCGCACCGTCGAGACGGGGGCGATCGCCGGCTCGACGCTCACCCAGGACGAGGCTCTGCGGCGCGCGGTCGCCGCGGGCGTCGCGCTCGTCGACGCGGTGCGTGCGCTGACCGAGACCCCGGCCGGAGCCGTGGGCTTCGCCTCGGAGCTGGGTGCGCTGCGCACCGGAATGGTGGGCGATGCCGTGCTGCTCGATGCAGAACTGCGCGTGGCGCGCGTGTGGGTCGGGGCGCGACCCCGCAGGGCCTAGATCCTTCCACCGCGCGCCGACGCGCAGCGCAGGCGGCTCCGGTCCCTTCGCGCGGAGGGAGTGGAGGGTGCCGATCCCCCCGGATCGGCACCCTCGGGTTCCCCCACGTAGAGAGGGGGGCCGAGAACTCCTCCCCCGAGGCTCCCGACCCGCCCGACCGATGCGTGAACCCCCTGCATCGGAGCCCGAACCCCGCCCCCCGGTGGAGTTCGTCGTGGCTGTCTCTACAGATGAGACGACGTGCAGCCCGATTCATTACGCGAACCTGGGAAAAAATCTGAGAAAAGTTCTGAGACTCGTGAATATTTGCTTCTGAACAGGCTTTTCTTTTCCAGACTTTTTCGCCGGCGAACTCCGGCGAGGGCTGGCCCTCGGGCGAGTTCCGAGAGAGAATGGAGAACTCGCGTGATGATCCGGCCCATCGCGCGTCTCACTCTGTGAAGGCACATACCCGTGCCCCACGACCGAGGGATCACAGTGCACGAAGAGAACACTCCTCACATCGACGACACGATCGCCGACGCAGACCTCATCCTCCGCACCCGATCGGGTGACACGGGGGCGTTCGGAGAACTCTGGCGTCGCCACTACCCCTCGGGGATCGCGGTCGCACGCTCGGTCACCTCGTCGATCGACCCCGACGACCTCGTGCAGGAGTCGTACACCCGCATCTACCAGGCGATCGTGAAGGGCGGCGGGCCCAACGGCTCGTTCCGCGCCTACCTCTTCACCAGCATCCGCAACACGGCCGCCGCCTGGGGGCGCTCGCGCCGCGAAGACGCGATGGACGAGCTCGACGCGGTCGCCGACCCCGACAGCACCGACCAGGCATCGAACGACGCCCTCGATCGCAGCCTCACCGCGCAGGCGTTCCGCAGTCTCCCCACGCGCTGGCAGGAAGTGCTCTGGTACACCGAGATCGAGCAGATGCGGCCGCAGGAGGTCGCTCCGCTCCTGGGAATGAAGTCGGGCGCGGTCTCGCAGCTCGCGTTCCGCGCCCGCGAGGGTCTGCGCGAGGCGTGGATCCAGGCGCACCTGCGCAGCTCGGCCCCGGGCTCGGAGTGCCAGTGGACGATCGAGCACCTCGGCGCCTACTCGCGCGGCAATCTCGGATCGCGTGACCACCGTCGCATCGAGGCGCACCTCGACGAGTGCGCCCGCTGCATGATCGTGGCCGCCGAGGCGAAGGACGTCTCCAAGCGCCTCGCACTCGTGCTGCTCCCCCTCGTGCTCGGCGTCACGGGCGCCGCGGGGTACCTGGCGACCCTGCAGGGAGGCGGCGCACCGATCGTCGCTCTCGCGGCCATGCCCTCCAGCGTCCCCGGCGGCGTGGTCGCCGGCGACGGCGGATCCGGCGCCCTCGCGGCGGGCTCGACCGCCGGCGGTGCGGGAGCCGGCGGTGCCGGCGGAGCAGGCGGGTCGGCCGGCGGTGGTGCCGGCGGGTCTGCCGGCGGTTCGGCCGGAGCATCCGGCGGGATGCTGTCGGGCATGGGCGCCCTCGTCGGCGCCGGTTCGGCCGCTCTCGTGGTGGCCGGTGTCGTCGCCGCGGCGACGATCATCCCCGGCCTGGCCGGGGCGAACCCGTCGACGTCGCTGCCGAGTGCCGGCGACTCCGATTCGTCGTCGATCTCCTCGGACGTCGGACCGGACGCGTCGATGAGCACCGAACCCGTGGATGACGAGCTCGACGAGCCCGTCGAGAAGCCGAAGGACGAGACCGTTCCCCCGGTGGCCGACGACGAGACGGATGCCGACACCGGCACGGACGTCCCCGCGGCCCCCGTCGTCACGACTCCGGCGAATCCGGCTCCGGGCTCCGGCGGCGATTCGGGTCCCGGGACGGTTCCCACCCCTGCGCCTACGCCCACGCCCACTCCTACCCCCACTCCGACGACGCCTCCGGACGAGGAAGAAGAAGAGCCGCCCGTCGAGGCCGTTCTTCCGGAGGGCGAGCCGAGCATCCTTTCAGCGTCGGTCAGGTGCCTGCCCCCTGAGCGCGGAAACCTCGAGATCACTGTCTATACCCTTCAGGTGGAGGGCGCGCCAGGCGCTCAAGTTCAGCCGTACCTCGGGCTGCTCGACGCTGAACGTCAGACAGACTCCGCCACGATCGATGCAGAGGGAACAGGAACGATCGAGTTCCAACCGTCCGTTCTCGAGATCGTGTTTGGCAAGGTGTCAATTTCCTACTTCATTGTGAACAACGACAAGGAAGTCAAGAGTGGAGACCGGTCCGAACCAGTGTTCCTCGCTGACTTGGTCAACCCCGAGAACGTGCCGTGTGGTTTCGTGGAGGCTCCCGGTGAGATCGACCCCGTGTCAGTCGACGAACAGCCGGTTGAGGATAGTCAGGCCGACGTAACGACTGAGCAGTCCGCGCCCGCGGACCAGCCGGCAGTCGTCGAGGAAGCCCCGGTCGAGCAGCCCGCCCCGGCACCCGTCGAGGACGAGCCCGCAGTGGAGACCGCTCCCGCCGAGACGGATGCCCGGGTCGACGCCGCGGTGACGCCCGAGGTCGTCGTGGTACCGGACGAGGAGCCGGTTCCCGCCGAATAGACTGGATCCATGCCCCAGGATCCCACCCCCGTACCCGGCGTCGAGCGCCCCGTCATCACGGTCATCGACGTCATCCGTGCCGTCGTGCTGGTGGTGGCCGTCGCCTCTCTCGCGCTCTGGGGCTTCGCCACCTGGGATCTCCCCTGGAGCATCGTGGTGGGCATCGGCGCCCCGGTCGTCGTGATCCTCGTCTGGGCGCTGTTCCTCTCGCCGCGCCCCGTGCTGCGGGTGCACCCGTTCCTGCGCGCCGCCGTCGAGCTGCTCATCTACGTGGGCGTCACGATCGCCTGGTGGTCGATGGATCAGGCCCTGGTCGGGTCGGCCTTCGCCCTCGTCGCGATCGTCACCGGCCTCATCAGCGGACGACGCGCACTCGGATGAGCGTCCTCGCGCAGCTGACCGCGGCCCTCGGCGATCTCGTCGACACGCGCGCGGCTGCGCTCGAGGAGGCGAGGGCCGACCGCTCCGGACATGCCGCCGAGGGGCGCCCCCTCGCCATCGTGCACGCCGAGACCGTCGCGCACGTGCAGGAGACGATGCGCATCGCGACCGCGACCCGCACCCCCGTCGTCGTGCGGGGCGCCGGCACCGGCCTCGCCGGAGCCGCGAACGCCGGCGAGGGGGAGATCGTCCTCTCCACCGCCCGCATGACCGCGGTGCTCGAAGTGCGTCCCGACGACCTTCTCGCGGTCGTCGAACCCGGCATCCTGAACGCCGATCTCAACCGTCTCCTCGCCGAGCACGGCGTGTGGTGGGCGCCCGATCCCGCGAGCCGAGAGATCTCGACGGTCGGGGGCAACATCGCCACCGGCGCGGGCGGGCTGCTGTGCGCCAAGTACGGTGTGGTGCGGGATGCCGTACTGGCGGTCGACCTCGTCCTGGCCGACGGCCGCCTGCTGCATCTCGGCCATCGCAGCGTGAAGGGCGTCACCGGTCTCGACCTGACCTCGCTCGTGATCGGCTCGGAGGGCACCCTCGGCGTCGTCGTCGGCGCCACGCTCAAGCTGCGCCGCCGCGTCGTCGGCACGGTCTGCACGATCGCCGCGACGTTCCCCGACGTCCGCAGCGCCGCGACCGCCTCCGCCGCCGTCACGGCCTCGGGCGCGCAGCCCGCCATCATGGAGCTGATGGACGCCGCGAGCCTCGCCGCCGTGCACACCGTCCTCGACCTCCCCGCCCCCACGCCGGGTGCCGCGCAGCTCACGATCCAGACAGACGGGCCCGCCTCCGAGGCGGAGGCCGATGCGATCGCCGAGATCCTGCGCGTCCACCAGGGCACCGTCGCCGTGACGCACGACCCCGTCGAGGGCGAGCGCCTGCTGGCGATCCGCCGGTCGATGCACCAGGCGATGGCATCGCTGGGCACCGCCCTCATCGAAGACGTCTCGGTGCCGCGCAGTGCGATGCCGGCGATGTTCGACGAGATCGCGCGCATCGAGCGGCAGTACGGACTCACGATCCCCACCGTCGCGCACGCGGGAGACGGCAACCTGCACCCGAACTTCCTGTTCGCGGGTGCCGAGACGCCCGCGCACGTGTGGCAGGCGGCCGACGACCTGTTCCGCGCGGCGATCGCCCTCGGAGGCACACTGACCGGCGAGCACGGGATCGGCACCCTCAAGCGCCGCTGGCTCGCCGACGAACTCGGCGACGACCAGTGGGAGCTGCAGCGGCAGATCGCGCGGGTGTTCGACCCGCTCGGCATCCTCAACCCCGGAAAGGTGTTCGCCCCCGATGCCTGACATCCACGTGAGCGCGGCGATCATCGACGACGGCGCCGGACGCGTGCTCGTCGTGCGCAAGCGCGGCACCACCCGGTTCATGCAGCCCGGCGGCAAACCCGAGCACGGCGAGACGCCCGCGCAGACGCTGCTGCGCGAGCTGCACGAGGAACTCGGACTCGAGCTCGACGAGAACGCGATCGAACCCCTCGGCCGGTTCGTATCGGCGGCAGCGAACGAACCGGGCCACCAGGTGGTCGCCGACGCGTTCCGCACGACGATCGATCCGAGCGAGGTCAGCGTGCAGGCCGAACTCGAGGAGCTGCGCTGGATCACGCCCGACGACGTGTCGGCGCTCCCCCTCGCTCCCCTCAGCGTCGAGCACCTGCTGCCGCTGGCGTGGCCCGCTCCTCAGTGAGGCGTGGCCCGCTCCGCGTGGAGTGACGCCTCAGCCCTGACGCGCGCCCGCTGCTCGTCCGAGCGCGCTCAGATGCCCTGCCAGGCCGGCTTGTTCGCGAACGTGTAGCGGTAGTAGTCCGCCTGCGCGAGACGCGATGCGGCGGCCTCGTCGACGACGACGGTCGCGTGCGGGTGCAGCTGGATCGCCGAGCCCGGCAGCGACGCCGTGAGCGGGCCCTCGACCGCGGCGGCCACGGCCTCGGCCTTGCCCTCACCGAACGCGAGCAGCACGAGGTGGCGTGCCTTCAGGATCGTGCCGAGTCCCTGCGTGATGCAGTGCATCGGAACGTCGTCGATCGAGTCGAAGAAGCGCGCGTTGTCCTCGCGGGTCTGTGCCGTGAGCGTCTTCACCCGGGTCTGCGAGGCGAACGACGAGCCGGGCTCGTTGAAGCCGATGTGACCGTCGGTTCCGATCCCGAGGATCTGCAGGTCGACGCCTCCCGCGGCGGCGATCGCGGCCTCGTAGTCGTCGCCGGCGTGCTGGATCGTCTCCATCGCGCCGTTGGGAACGTGGATGCGGCGGGGGTCGAGGCCGAGCGGCTCGACGACCTCGCGCGTGATGACCGAGCGGTAGCTCTCGGGGTGCTGCGGGTCGATGCCCACGTACTCGTCGAGCGCGAAGCCGCGCACCTGCGAGAGGTCGCGACCGGCGAGCTGCACGCGCAGCGCCTCGTACACGGGGAGCGGGGTCGACCCGGTCGCGAGACCCAGCACGGCGTCCGCGCGTGCGTCGAGCAGCTCGACGATCTCGGTGGCGACCAGGGAGCCGGCGGCTTCCTTGCTCTCGACGATGACGACCTCAGCCATGGAAGACGATCTCCTTCTCGGGGACGGCGGCGCCGACGAGTGCGGCACCGAAGGCGGCAGCGGGTGACCCCGCGGGAAGCATCTCGATGCGCTCATCGAGGTGGAGCGATCGCATGAACGGCGACGTCTCGGCATCCGCCTGCAGGGCCGAGCGGATGCCGTCCTCCAGGCGTGGGCCGAGAGCGGTGAGTCCGCCGCCGATGATGACGGTGTCGACATCCGCGGAGAGCACGAGCACGCGCACGGCGGCCGCTCCCCCGTGGTGCAGATCGGCGCGGAGGCGGATCGCGTCGGCGTCGCCGGCGTCGGCCGCCTCGATGATGTCCTTGACCGGGAGCGCGCCGGGCCTGCCCCAGGCCTTGGCGAGTGCGCCGCCGCCGCAGAGGGTCTCGATGCAGCCGCGCTGCCCGCACCCGCACACGCGTCCGCGGGGGTCGACGGAGATGTGCCCCACTTCCCCGGCCGTGCCCCGGGAGCCGCGGTGGATGCGGCCGTCGATCACGATGCCGGCGGCGACACCCGTGCCGAGGTTGAGATAGGCCATGGATCCGGTCGCTCCGCGCAGCACGGCGGCGCCGAGCGCTGCGGCTTTGACGTCGTTCTCGACGCGGAAGGGGATGCCGAGCTCGGCCTGGGCGCGGGCGGCGAGGTCGAGCGACTCGACGCCGAGGTTGACCGCGTGCAGGACCCGCCCGCTCTCGACGTCGACGAGCCCGGGGATGCCGATGCCCACCGAGCCGATGTCGGCCATCGCGATCGCGTTCTCCGCGGCCAGCGCGCGCACGGCGAGCACGATGCTCTCGACCACGGCGTCATCGCCCCACCCGGTGGGGCGCCGCAGGCGTCCGATGATCTCGCCCGACGGCGAGACCGCGACGGCATCGATCTTGGTGCCGCCGACGTCGAGTCCGACGCGCACGGCGCCGCCCGCGGACTCGCCGGCGCCTCGACGAGTCGCGAGCTCCGGGATGCCGGGGCTCGGGGTCGTACGGGTCACGAGACTCCCAGCTGGCCCGAGAGCACCATCACCGCGGCTCCGCGGAGGACGATGTCGTCCTGCACGGTGAGGCGGATGAGAGCGTCCTCGAACACGCCTTCCAGCGTGCGGGCGTGCAGGGTCTCGACGGCCGCGTCGATGAGGATGCCGTCGAGCAGGTCGGCGGGACCCGAGAGCACGACCTCCGAGAGGTCGAGGGCGGCGACGATCGGGGCGATGGCGATCGCCATGCGGGTGCCGGCGTCGCGGAGGATCTCGTCGCGGGCCGACGGGTCGGCGGCGACGGCCTCGCTCAGGCGCGTCTCGCTCAGCCATGCCTCCAGGCATCCGTCCTTCCCGCAGGCGCAGCGCGGCCCCCCGTCGGTGCCGACCGTGACGTGACCGATCTCACCGGCGGCGAAGCGGCTGCCGAGCAGCGGCTGGCTGCCGGTGATGAGACCGGCGCCGACACCGCGGCCGATCTTGATGAGCATGAAGTCTGCCTTCGCCTCGCCGAAGGTGTACTCGGCCAGCACGGCGGCGTTGGCGTCGTTGCGGGCGAGCACAGGGAGGTCGAGGTCGGCGCCGAGCTTGGCCTCGAGGGGGAAGCTCGTCCAGCCCAGGTTCGGCGAGCTCAGCACGATGCCGTCGGGGCGCACGACACCGGGGGTGCCGATGCCGACGCCGAGCAGCGGGCGCGTCGAGGCGGCGACCAGCGAACGTGCGAGCTCGAGCGTGGCGGCGTAGGCCGCGTCGCCGTCGGCGGACTCGGGCCGGGGCACCTCGCGGCGCTCGAGCACGTCGCCGTCGAGGCTGAGCACGGCTCCGATGAACGCGTGCGGCCCCGAGAGGTCGAGTCCGAGGATCTGGTGACCGACGCGGTCGATGTCGATGAGGATCGGCGGCTTGCCGGGACCGGCGGTCTCGCGCACGCCCATCTCGATGACGATCCCGTCGGCGATGAACTCGGCCACGAGGTCGGAGATGGTGACCCGCGTGAGGCCCGTTTCGCGCGAGAGGTCCGCTCGGCTCATCGCGCCGGCGTGGTACAGCGTCTGCAGCACGAGGGCGCGATTGTGCCCGCGCGCGTGCTCGGGGAGGACCTTCGACCGCGAGCGCAGGTGGCGGCCGGGTCCGAAGGCGTGCGTATTCGCATCGACGTACTCCGACGACGATGCGGGGCGCTGTTCATCCGACACGGACATGTTTGTTAGTAGACCTTACGAACATAATTTACGCAACCCCGCTCGCCGAGCGAGTCCGCGAGGTTACCGAAACGTTACTTCTGTGTGACGGCCTCGTCGGGAGCCGTTTCCGCCCCCGTGACGAGGCGTGCGACGAGGCCCGCGACGATCTGCTCGCGGGCCTCGATCGTCATCGGTTTGCCCGGCACGCCGGGTCGCCGTTGCACCGGCGAGGGACCGTCAGGGGAACGGTACCGCACCCCGGCGGCCGCGAGGCGCCGCAGGTGCGTGGGGAGCCGGCGCGCGAAGTCGTCGAACGGCGCGGGATCCCCACCCTCCCAGAGCCGCTCGGCGATCGCCGCGAGGCGCGGGAACATCGCGAAGTCCACACGGTCGCGCGTGGGCAGGTGCTCTGTCCAGACGTTCGCCTGCCCGCCGACCGCGCCCTCCTCGATCCGCAGCGTGTAGCTGCGCTCGATGGTCAGCGGCGGCCCGACGCGGATGGGCTCCTCGACCGAATCCGCCTGCGCGTAGTCGAGGTACACCTCGAGGTCGGGACAGGCGATGACCGGGATGCCGCGGCGCACCGCTTCGCGCGTCGCCACGGGGCCGCGCCAGGCGAGGATGCGCACTCCCTCGGGAACATCGCCCTCGAGCACCTCGTCCCAGGCGAGCGCGGTGCGACCGCGGCTGCGCACGTGAGCGGCGAAGTGCGCGGTGAACCAGGGCTGCACGTCGTGCGGGTCGGCGAGACCGAGCTCGGCCATGCGCGCCTGCGCCGCCGGGCTCTCCGCCCATTCGGTGACCGGCACCTCGTCGCCGCCGATGCCGATCCACTCCGCGTCGAACACGTCGCAGAGCGCATCGATGGCCGCCCGCCCGAAGGCGAGCGACGCTTCGGTCGGCGCGAGCGTGCGCGGGTTCACGCCGAAGCGCTGCCAGGGGCCGGTGATCGGCTCGCCCACGTCGACATTGCCGAGTTCGGGGTAGGCCGCGAGAGCCGCCTGGATGTGACCGGGCAGCTCGACCTCCGGCACCAGCGTGACGAAGCGCTCCGCCGCGTAGGCGACGAGTTCGCGCAGCTCGGCCTGCGTGTAGAAGCCCTCGTGCACGCCCGGCTCCACGGTCGCGAGCGGGCCATGGCCGCGCTGCGTGGCCTCGCGCCGTGCGCCGATCCCGGTCAGACGGGGATATCCCGGCACCTCGAAGCGCCAGCCCTGGTCATCGGTGAGGTGCAGGTGGAGCACGGTGAGGTGGTGATCGGCGAGGAGGTCGATGAGGCGGCGTACGTCGTCGGCCGGACGGAAGTGCCGGGCGACGTCGAGCATCGCCCCGCGCCAGCCGTACGCCGGCGAGCCCTGCCAGACGCCGGCCGGGATCACGGCGTCCGCCTCCGCCTCCGCATCGGGATCGCGCAGCTGACGCAGCACGGTCGCGCCGCGGAAGACGCCGGCCGGTGTCGCGCCGACGATCTCGATCCCCCCGGCATCGACCGACAGGCGGAAGGCCTCGGCGCCGATGCGCCCCTCGGAATCGGGAGCCTCGGCCAGCGCGGCATCGACGCGGAGTCGGATGGCGGGAACCGCCTCACCCCGGTCCTCCGCCCGTTCGCCGCCGCCGAGCCGGCGGATCGCGGCGACCAGGTCGTCCGCTCCGACGACCGGCGTGCGCGTGGACCACCGGAACCCCGGCGCGTTCTCGTCGATGCGCGCGGCGATCCGGGGCACGGTCGCGCGGTGGGGCGCCGGCGGCATGCGCAGCGCCCGACCGGGGGTGGCGCCCGTGACCGCGCCGTCCGCCACGACCGGCACTCCCCCGACCAGCACCTCGACCACGCCCACGGGCGGGTGGAGAGGAGACTCGAACGTGGCCCCCGCGGCGATCGTCCGTGCGTCGAAGAGGACGAGGTCGGCGGTCGCCCGCTCGCGGATCACGCCTCGGGGCGCATCGCCGCGGTCGAGGCCGAGGCGCTGCGCGGGTGTACCCGACAGATGCCGCACGCCCTCCTCGAGCGTGAGGATGCCGAGCTCGCGCACGTAGTGACCCAGATAGCGGGCGAAGGTGCCGCGTCCCCGCGGGTGAGGTCGCGCACCGATCAGGATGCCGTCGCTCCCCGCCGTGTGCCGCGGATGGCGCATGATCGCCTGCACGTTGGCCTCGTCGCCGATGTGCATGAGGATGCCCGTCGCTCCGGCATCCGCGATGATCGTGTCGAGCACCACGTCGACCGCGCGACGACCCTCGGTCGCGGCGATCTCGGCGATGGTGCGTCCCACGAGGTCGCCCAGCTCCGGGTTGGCGGTGCCGGAGATCTGGATCTGCGTCCAGTCCGCCCGCTCCCCGTGGAACCCGTCGCAGCCGATCTCCTCGAGCTCGACCCGCACGCGCTCGCGTCCGGCGTCGTCGAGGTCTGCGAGCGTGCGCAGCAGCGAGCCGGTCTCGGAGAGCCGACTCGGAAGGAGCGCAGCGAGCGTCGTCGCCCCCGGCAGGTAGGGATAGGTGTCGAGCGTCGCATCCACGCCGTCGGCGATCGCCTGATCGATGAGTTCGAGAAGGTCGCCTGCGCGCCCGCGGTTCGGGGCGAAGTTCATGGTCGCGTGCGTGAGGTGGATCGGGCACCCGGTGCGCCGGCCGATGTCGAGCGCCTCACGATAGGCATCGAGCGCGGATCCGCCGTAGCTGCGCGTGTGCGGGGCCCAGTATCCGCCGCGTTCGGCCACGACCCGGCACAGCGCCTCGAGCTCGTCGGTGTCGGCGTACATCCCCGGCGTGTAGGTGAGACCGCTCGACATGCCGAAGGCGCCCGCGTCGAGGCAGTCGGCGAGCAGCGCGCACATCCGAGCGATCTCGTCGCTCGTCGCCGGACGGTTCTCGTGACCCACCACGATCATCCGCAGGTTGCCCTGCGGCACCAGCATCGCGGCATTCGCGACGGACGCCTGATCGATCGCGTCGAGCAGATCGGCGACGGTTCGCCACGGCGCGGTGGTCGGCCCGTTCCAGCCGGCGATCTGCGCGGCGATCACGGGTGCGGTCGCGTCGTCGAGCGGCGCGTAGCCGAGTCCGTCCTGGCCGATGACCTCGGTGGTGACCCCCTGCAGGATCTTCGCGTCGTGCGCGGCGCCGGCGAGCACCGCGAGGTCGCTGTGGGCGTGCATGTCGATGAACCCCGGTGCGAGCACGAGTCCGCGGGCGTCGACCTCGATCGCCCCCTCGGGCAGCACGAGGGTCGGCGACTCCGCGCCCTCCCGCACCACCGCGACCACGCGCGCGCCCTCGACCGCGACGTCGGCGACGAAGCGATCCGCACCCGTGCCGTCGACCAGGGTCGCCCCACGGTACACGCGCACTCGACCCTGCGCGGCCTTGTCGGCGCTGAGCACCAGGGCCTCTCCGGGGGCTCCGTCCACGGCATCCGCAATTTGTTGAGGCATCTAACAAGGCTACTAGGCTGGCCTCATGACTGCGAAGACCCGTATCTCCACCGACGCCGCCCCCGCTCCCGCCCACACCTTCTCGCAGGGCGTGCGCAAGGGCCCCTTCGTCCAGGTCTCCGGCCAGGGCCCGGTCGACGCCGTGACCAACGAGTACCTCTACCCCGGTGACGTCGCGGCGCAGACGACCCGCACGCTCGAGAACGTCAAGGCGATCGTCGAGGCCTCCGGCGCGACGTTCGATGACGTCGTCATGCTGCGCGTGTACCTCACCAAGCGCGAGGACTTCCCGATCATGAACGACGCCTACGGCGCATTCGTCGAAGCGCACACCACGAGCGGTGTGCTGCCCTCGCGCACCACGGTCTTCACGGGCCTGCCGCGCGAGGAGATGCTCGTCGAGATCGACGGCATCGCGATCGTCGACTGATTCTCACGGGGAGGCCACGGGCGACCGTTGCCTCCCCGTTATATGCTCTCCGGTACTCTTGTCAAAGACGGCACGTTAGATAACCGGGGGGTGAAGTTCGTGACGGATGTGATCTCGACTCACGAGGCTGCGACAGAAGCGCTCGACGGAGCGCCGACCGCGGCGGAGTCCGAGCCGCCCACGGGCGAGCAGCCCCTCGCGTGGGCTCCGAACGAACCGGCCCCCAAGAAGCGCCGCCTGGGCCTCTGGATCGGCCTCGGCCTCGGCGTCGTGGCCATCGGCGCCGGTGCGGCCTCGATGATCCTCATCGCCCCCGGCACCACGGTCGCCGGCATCAACGTCGGGTGGATGACGCCCGGAGCGGCGAACGACGCGATCGAGTCGCACCTCGCCGACACGCAGATCACTCTCACCGGAGCAGGCGACGGCACGGTGCTCACCGGCAGCGATCTGGGCATCGCCCTCGACGGCGAAGCGCTCAGCAACCAGGCCTTCGCCGAGCGTCCGATGTGGAACCTCGGCGCCTGGATGGGCGAGCCGATCGCCGGAGACATCACGCTCGACGCTGCGACGGCCACCAGCGCCCTGCGCGACGCCGTGCCCTCCAGCTTCGTCGACCCCACCGATGCGGGCGTCACCTTCGACGCCGCCAGCGGAACATACGTCACGACCCCCGCCGAGGCCGGCACCGCGATCGACGTCGACGCCCTCACAGCCGCGATCATCGACACCGTCGCCGCCGGCGGCTCGAACGTCGAGTTCTCGGGCGACCCGACCGAGGCCGCGGCCGCCGTCACCGACGACGACGCCGCGACCACCGCCGCCTCGCTGAACACCCTGCTCGGCACCGCCGGGTTCTACGTGGGCGAGGAGCGCACCGTGCCGCTCACGGCCGACGTCGTCGCCTCGTGGCTCACCGTCACCGACGAGGGCGGCCAGCTGGCCGTCTCGGCCGACGCCGCGGAGATCCAGAAGACCGTCGACCTGCTGCCCGGGATCGTCGACCGCGCACCCGTGAACGCGAGCAACATCGTCGACTCGGCCGGCAATGTGCTCCGCGCCGAGACCGAGGGCGTCACCGGCCGCACGATCGGCGAGACGACCGGCATCGCCGACGACGTCGCCGCAAAGGTCGAGGCGGGCGACGGAGTGTTCCCGCTCGCGGTCTCCGAGGTGCCGTTCGAGTCGGTGAACCTCTACCGCCACATCGACATCAACCTCAGCACGCAGCGCGCCACGCTCTACGAGAACGACCAGGTCGTCAACAGTTGGCTGGTGTCGACGGGCCTCCCCGGCACGCCCACGCCGACGGGCGAGTTCAAGGTCTTCGCGCACACCCGCATGCAGGACATGGGCTGCTACGAGGGCGCCCCGTACTGCACCGAGGACGTCCCGTGGATCACCTGGTTCACGACCAACATCGGGTTCCACGGCACCTACTGGCACAACAACTACGGCAACCGGATGAGCCACGGCTGCGTCAACCTGCCGATCGACCTCGCGAAGTACGTCTACGACTGGTCGCCGGTCGGCCTCGAGGTCTCGGTCCACAACTGACCCACGCGGTCCACGGCTGATCCGGGATCACTCCCGACCACGAGCGGATACGACGAAGGGGCGGATGCCGAAGCATCCGCCCCTTCGTCGTCTCTGCGATCAGTTCAGCGCGTCGATGATCCCGTTCAGGGTGGCCGACGGACGCATGACCGCCGCCACGAGCGCGTCGTCGGGGCGGTAGTACCCCGCGATCTCGACGGGCGAACCCTGCACCGCGTTGAGCTCGGCGACGATGGTCTGCTCGTTCTCGGTCAGTGCCGCGGCGATGGGCGCGAAGGCCGCCGCGAGGTCGGCATCCTTCGTCTGCTTCGCCAGCTCCTGCGCCCAGTACAGGCCGAGGTAGAAGTGGCTGCCGCGGTTGTCGATCGTGCCGAGCGCGCGACCCGGGGAACGGTCCTCCTCGAGGAAGGTTCCGGTCGCGGCGTCGAGGGTCTCGGCGAGCACGCGGGCCTTCTCGTTGCCCGTGCGGTCGGCGAAGTGCTCGAGCGAGGCCGCCAGCGCGAAGAACTCGCCGAGCGAGTCCCAGCGCAGGTAGTTCTGCTCGACGAGCTGCTGCACGTGCTTGGGCGCGGAGCCACCGGCACCCGTCTCGAACAGCCCACCACCGGCCAGCAGCGGAACGATCGAGAGCATCTTCGCGCTCGTGCCCACTTCGAGGATCGGGAACAGGTCGGTGAGGTAGTCGCGCAGCACGTTGCCCGTCACCGAGATGGTGTCGAGTCCGTGACGCATGCGCGCGAGCGTGTAGCGCGTGGCCTCCTCGGGGGCGAGGATCGTCAGCGTCAGGCCGTGCGTGTCGAGCAGCGCGAGACCCTGGTGCACCTTGGCGATGATCTGGGCGTCGTGCGAGCGGTTCGCATCGAGCCAGAAGACCGCCGGGTCGCCGGTCGCGCGAGCGCGGGTGACCGCGAGCTTGACCCAGTCCATGACCGCGATGTGCTTGGTCTGCGTCGCGCGCCAGATGTCTCCGGCCTCGACCTCGTGCTCGATGAGCGCGTTGCCCTCGCCGTCGAGGATCTGCACGACACCGGCCGCGGGGATCTCGAAGGTCTTGTCGTGGCTGCCGTACTCCTCGGCCGCCTGCGCCATGAGACCGACGTTCGGCACGGTGCCGATCGTGGCGGGGTCGAGCGGGCCGTTCGCGATCACGTCGTCGATGACGGCCTGGTACACGCCGGCGTACGACGAGTCGGGGATGACCGCGAGGGTGTCGTCCTCGCCGCCGTCCTGTCCCCACAGCTTGCCGCCGTTGCGCACGAGGGCGGGCATCGAGGCGTCGACGATCACGTCGCTGGGCACGTGCAGGTTGGTGATCCCCTTGTCAGAGTTCACGTACGACAGGCGCGGACCCTCGGCGATGGCCTTGTCGAAGGCCGCGGCGATCGCGGTTCCGTCGGCGACATCGGCGAGACCGGACAGGATCGAGCCGAGACCGTCGTTCGGACGCAGACCCGCCTCGGCGAGCTGCGTGCCGTAGGTCGCGAACACGTCGGCGAAGAAGGCCTTCACGACGTGGCCGAAGATGATCGGGTCGCTGACCTTCATCATCGTGGCCTTGAGGTGCACCGAGTAGAGCACGTCATCGGCCTTGGCCTGGGCGAGGGTCTCGGCGAGGAAGGCGTCGAGAGCCGCGGCCGAGAGGAAGGTCGCGTCGATGATCTCGCGCGGTAGGACCTTGAGGCCCTCCTTGAGGACGGTGACGGTGCCGTCGGCGGCCGTGTGGCGGATGCTCAGCACGTCGTCGGACGCCGCGACCCACGACTTCTCGTTGGACTTGAAGTCGTCGTGGCCCATCGTCGCGACGCGGGTCTTCGACCCCTCCGCGAAGGCCTTGTTGCGGTGCGGGTGCTTCTTGGCGTAGTTCTTCACCGCGAGGGGCGCGCGGCGGTCGCTGTTGCCCTCGCGCAGCACCGGGTTCACGGCGGAGCCCTTGATGCGGTCGTAGCGCGCGCGCACGTCCTTCTCGTCGAGCGAGGTCGGGTCGTCGGGGAAGTCCGGGATGTCGTATCCCGCCTTCTGCAGCTCGGCGATCGCGGCCTTGAGCTGCGGGATGGATGCCGAGATGTTCGGCAGCTTGATGATGTTCGCCTCGGGCAGCGTGGCGAGGCCGCCGAGCTCGGCGAGCGCGTCGCCCACCTGCTGCTCGGGCGTGAGCCTCTGCGGGAAGGCCGCGAGGATGCGGCCGGCGAGCGAGATGTCCCTGGTCTCGACCTCGATGCCCGCCTGACCGGTGTAGGCCGTGATGATCGGCAGGAGCGAGGCGGTGGCGAGCGCCGGTGCCTCGTCGGTGTAGGTGTAGATGATGGCGTCGTCAGTCACCGGATGATCTCCGTTCACAAGGGCGATTTGTCTCGATACCAAGATACCCGCAACGCTGTGGGAGAAATCTCGACCCGATCGAGTGTGCGCGTGCGCGCGAGGGGTTAGCCTGGGGTCATGTCCGAACTGCGCATGGTCGAACTCTCCGCTGCGACGATCGTCGCCGTGAACAACATGTCGCTCAAGCCCGGGCAGGAGCAGTTCCTCGCTCCGGTCTCGTACGGGATCGCGGCGACCGTCATCAACCCGGCCACGTCGTGGCAGCGGGTCGTCCTCGACGGCGATGCCGTCGTGGGCTTCGTGAGCGCCAACTTCGATCCCGAGGCCCCGGAGGATCACTTCCGCTCGGTGCTGTGGCGCATCAACGTCGACGCCGACGACCAGGGTCGCGGCGTCGGCCGGTTCGCCGTCGAGAAGTTGCTTGAGGAAGCCCGCTCCCGCGGTCTCGACCATGTCGATGTGATCTACGAGGCCGGAGACGACGGCCCCGAGGCGTTCTTCCTGCGCGTGGGCTTCACGCCCGTCGGCGAGACGGAGTACGGCGAGGTCATCGCCTCGATCCGCATCGCGTCCTGAAGCCGGCGGCGGGGTCTCGAATCCCCTCCCCCATCGAGACCCCGTCGCCTTCGGCCGGGGCGTCGGGCGACCGTGCCCGCGCGCGTCTCCCCCGGCGTGACAGAAATATGTTGCGCTCGACCACAAACCGTGTCTATCATCGCTGAAGAAGCCTGAGCGAAGCGCTTCGACAATCTCATCCAGAGCGACGATGGAGTCACGATGACGACGATCCACGAGGTGGCCGCTGCCGCCGGTGTCTCGATCAGCACCGTGTCGTACGCGCTCAGCGGCAAGCGCCCCGTGTCGGAGAAGACCCGCCGCCGCATCGAGGACGCGGCGCAGACGCTCGGGTACCAGCCCGATGCCGGCGCCCGGATGCTCGCGGGCCGCCGCACCCACATCTTCGCGCTCACCGAGCCGCTGCGCGCCGACACGCACGCCCCCACGCACATGGCGTTCGTGCTGGCCACCGCCGTCGCCGCGCGCCGCCGCGGCTACGACATCCTCCTCCTCACCGACGAGCAGACCTCCGATGGGATGAACCGCGTCGCCGCGTCGAACCTCGTCGATGCGATCCTCGTGCTCGATGTGGCGCCCGACGACGAGCGCGTCGACATCGCCCGCTCGGTGCGCACGCCGACGATCTTCATCGGGCTCCCCGACGATCAGTGCGACCTCACCTGCGTCGACCTCGACTTCGAGGCCGCCGGCCACCTCGCGATCGATCGACTCGCCGACGCCGGCCACACCGCGGTGCACCTCCTCGGCCAGACCGAGGTCTCGTACCGCAAGTCGAACTTCCCCCGCCGACTCCTCCGCGGAGTCGAGGAGCGCGCTGCCGACCGCGGCGTCGTCCTGACCTGGACCGCGACCGGAGCCGCTGCCACCGACCCCGCTCTCGTGCGCCGATCGGCCGAAGCGGCTCTCGATGACGGCATCCGTGCGTTCGTCATGCACGCCGTCGGCGACGTGCACGACGTGCTCCTCGAGGTGCTGGACGAACGCGGCCTCGCGCTCGGCGTCGACGCCTCGGTCATCTCGGCCGCGGCATCCTTCGATACCTCCGTACTCGCAGCGCCGATCGACACCATCCCGCTCGTGCCGCAGCAGTCGTGCGAGCTCGCGGTCGACATCGCCGTGCGCCACCTCGACGAGACGAACGTGCCGCCCGAGATCCACCTCATCGCGCCCGAGTACCACGGCGCGGGTTCCGTCCGACCACCCCGGGACTGACCTCCCCCTCACACCTCCCTTCCGTATCGCCGAGATCGAAACGCTTCGACGATCACGCGATCGCCACAACTGAACACCCCACCGATGCAGTGTTCGGCCCCCCGGGGCCACCGAGAAAGGAGTGCCGACGATGGCACGCACGACACGCAGGACGAAGACGCTCACCGCCCTGGCGGCTCTCACCGCGACCGGTATCGCGCTGAGCGGCTGCACCGCCGGATCGTCCGACGACGGCGGAGACGGCCAGACCCTCAAGCTCTGGCACTACGAGGGCGCCGACAGCGCCATGGGCAAGGCCTGGGATGAAGCGATCAAGATCTTCGAAGAGGAGACCGGCGCGACGGTCGAGTTCGAGGAGAAGTCGTTCGAGCAGATCCAGAAGACCGCGAGCCAGGTGCTCGACACCGACGCAGCCCCCGACCTGATGGAATTCAACAAGGGCAACGCGACGGCGGGCTTCCTGGCCTCGACCGGCCTCATCACCGACATCTCCGACGCCGTCGAGGAGTACGGCTGGGACGAGAAGCTCGCCCCGTCGCTGCAGACCACGGCCAAGTACTCCGAAGACGGCGTGATGGGCGGCGACACCTGGTTCGGCGTGCCGAACTACGGCGAGTTCGTCGGCGTCTACTACAACCAGGATGCCTTCGCCGCGGCGGGACTCGAGATCCCCACCACCTACGAGGAGTTCGTCGACGTGCTCGACGCCTTCGTGGCACAGGGCATCACCCCGCTGGCCGAGGCCGGCGCCGAGTACCCGCTCGGCCAGCTCTGGTACCAGCTCGCCCTGCTCGAGGGCGACCGCAGCTTCGTCGACGCCTACCAGCTCTACGACGGAGAGGTCGACTGGCAGGGTCCGGAGATCACCTCCGCGACCGAGACCCTGAAGGAGTACGTCGACAAGGGCTACATCGCCTCCGACGTCTCCTCCGTCAAGGCCGAGGACGCCGGTGTCTCGTTCATCAACGGCACCTCGCCGATCTTCGTGTCGGGCTCGTGGTGGTTCGGCCGCTTCGTCGCCGAGGCCACCGGCTTCGAGTGGACGATGAACGCCTTCCCGGGCGCCGATCTCTCGCTCGGCTCCTCGGGCAACCTCTGGGTCGTTCCCGAGAACGCCGCCAACAAGGAGCTCGCGTACGAGTTCATCGACATCACGATGCGCCCCGAGATCCAAGCGATCATCGGCAACAACGGCGGCCTCCCCGTCGCCGCCGACACCGCCGACATCACCGACGAGAAGAGCGCCGCGCTCATCGAGACGTTCAACGGCGTGCTCGACGCCGACGGCCTGTCGTTCTACCCGGACTGGCCCGCACCCGGCTTCTACGACGTGATCGTGCAGGAGCTGCAGGGTCTGGTCACCGGCGTGCAGGATGCCGAGACCACGAACGCGAACCTCGGCGAGCAGTACGACGAGGGCACCGCCGAATTCCGTTGATCCGCCCGCGGGGGCGGCGCCCGACCGGCGCCGCCCCCGCACCCTCCTGGAGATGAACATGTCACTCGCCACCCGCGAGGGCCGCCGCACCAAGCTGCCGCCCGAAGAACCGTCGATCCCGCAGCGCAGCGGTGGGACCGGGGCCTACTGGATGTACCTGCTCCCCGGCTTCGTGCTGCTGCTCGTGGTCGTCATCGTCCCGCTGATCTGGAACGTGTACCTCACCTTCACGAAGTGGAAGGGCGTACGCACGCCGGAGTTCATCGGTCTCGAGAACTGGCAGAAGATCCTCACCGACAGCGACTTCTGGACCTCCTTCACCAACTCGGTGTGGATGATCCTCGCGATGGTCGTCGTGCCCACGATCATCGGCCTCATGGTCGCCGCCCTCCTGTTCGACGTCGTCGGACGCAAGTTCGGCGGCAAGGTCGGCAGCTTCCTGCGGGCCACCTACTACCTCCCCCAGATCCTTCCGATCGCCGTCGCCGGCATCGTGATCGGCTGGATCGTGCGCCCCGGCGGCGACGGCGCGCTCAACCAGATCCTCGCCTGGTTCGGCATCCCCGCCTACGACTGGCTCGGCCAGATGCCCTCCGCGCTCATCGTGCTGATGGTCGTGATGGTCTGGGTGCAGCTCGGCTACCCCGTCGTGGTGTTCATGGCCGCGCTCCAGCGCGTCGACCCCGAGCTCTACGAGGCGGCCGAACTCGACGGCGCGAATTGGTTCCAGCGCTTCTCGGCGATCACGATGAGCATCATCCGCCCCGAGATCTTCGTCGTCACCCTCACCTGCACCATCGCGGCGCTCAAGGTGTTCGGCCCGGTGTACATCATCACCCGCGGCGGACCGGCGGGGTCCACCCTCGTCCCGGCGTACTACGCCTACCAGGAGTTCTTCACCAAGCGGAACGTGGGCTACGGCGCCACGATCGCGACCGTGCTCACGATCGTCGTGGTCATCGTGTCGATCATCTTCATCCGCGTCCAGAACTCGCTCGAGCGCAAGGAAAGGGCGGGTCTGTGATGCACGCCACCACCGCCATCGTCACCGGCAAGAAGGCCGCGAGCCGTCCGCGCGGCGGCATGACCAAGAAGCGTCCCGTCGACTGGCTCCTGCTGGCGCTCGTCATCGTCGGCGCGCTGCTCGTGATCGCGCCGTTCTACCTCGTGCTCGTGAACTCCTTCAAGTCGCCGCTCGACTACGCGACCTCCGGCCCCCTCGCCTTCCCCGAGACCCTCGACTTCGGTGGGATCATCAAGTTCTGGGAGCGCGTGAACTTCCCCGAGAAGGTCTGGAACTCGATCTTCATCGCCGGCATCGTCTCGGTGCTCGCGGTCGTGATCTCGATGCTCAACGCCTTCGCGATCGGGATCGGACGCGTGCGCGGACGCTCCTGGATCGTGCTGCTCTTCCTGCTCGCGAACCTGCTGCCGCAGGAGGCGCTGCTGTACCCGCTGTACTACATGTTCAAATCGGTCGGACTGTACGACAACGTCTGGTCGGTCATCATCGTGTTCACGGTGATCCAGGCCGCGTTCGGCACGTACCTGCTGTCGTCGGTGTACGGCACCTTCCCCAAGGAGATCCTCGAGGCCGCCTCGCTCGACGGCGCGACCCGCTGGCAGATCCTGTGGCGCGTCGTCTTCCCGATCAGCCGCCCGACGCTGTCGGTTCTACTCATCTTCTTCTTCATCTGGACGTGGAACGAGTTCCTCATCCCGCTGACGTTCCTCGCGTCGAACGCCAACCAGACCGTCCCGGTCGCGATCAGCGTGCTGCAGGGCGACCGCCTCATGGACGTCACCACCACGAGCGCCTCGGCCCTGCTGGGCATCATCCCGACGCTCATCTTCTTCCTCATCTTCCAGCGCACCCTCACCCGGGGCATCACGGCAGGAGCAGTCAAGTAATGAAGTTCACCGACGGGTTCTGGCAGCTGCGCCCCGGCGTCACCGCGCTGTACGCGCAGGAGGCGTACGACATCGCCGAGACCACCGAGACCCCCGACGGCCCAGGTCTCGTCATCACCGCTCCGACGATGGTGATCTCCAAGCGCGGCGACACCCTCAACCGGCCCGTGCTCACGACCACCCTCTCCTCCCCCGCCGAGGGCGTGATCCGGGTGCGGATCGCCCACCACACCGGCCGGCGGTGGCACGGCGGCTTCGCCCTCCCCGGTGCCGGTGGTGCCACGGCATCCGTGTCGGTGTCGGACGCCGGCGGCGTCCTCGACGCGGGCTCCCTCGTGGCGACGGTCACCCCCGGTGCCCCGTGGGACCTGTCGTTCGCGGTCGACGGACGCCGGGTCACCGGCAGCGGGCACAAGGCGCAGGGATACGTCCAGCTCGCCGAGGGCGCCCAGGTCGACCCGGGGATCGTGAGCAACGCGCGTCAGGGCGGCGGGATGCCGGCGGCATCCGTCTTCGTGCACGAGCAGCTCGACCTCGGCGTCGGCGAGCAGATCTACGGACTCGGCGAGCGCTTCGGTCCGCTGGTCAAGAACGGCCAGACGGTCGACGTGTGGAACGCCGACGGCGGCACCTCGAGCGAGCAGGCGTACAAGAACGTGCCGTTCCACCTCTCGAGCAGGGGCTACGGCGTACTCGTCAACGACCCGGGACACGTGTCGTACGAGATCGGCTCGGAGGCGGTCGAGCGCGTGCAGTTCTCGGTGTCGGGCGAACAGCTGGAGTACTTCGTGATCGCGGGGCCCACCCCCAAGGACGTGCTCGGGCGCTACACCGCCCTCACCGGTCGCCCGCCCGTGGTGCCGGCCTGGTCGTACGGACTGTGGCTGTCGACGAGCTTCACGACCGACTACGACGAGCAGACCGTCAACTCCTTCCTCGACGAGATGGCGGCCCGCGAACTGCCCGTGTCGGTCTTCCATTTCGACTGCTTCTGGATGCGCGAGTTCAACTGGTGCGACTTCGAGTGGGACCCGCGGGTGTTCCCGGACCCCGAAGGCATGCTCGGCCGCCTGCACGACAAGGACCTGCGCGTCTGCGTGTGGATCAACCCCTACATCGCCCAGCGCTCCCCCCTGTTCCGCGAGGCGGCCGACCAGGGGTTCCTGGTGAAGCGCGCCGACGGCTCGGTGTGGCAGTGGGACCTCTGGCAGGCGGGCATGGGGCTCGTCGACTTCACGAACCCCGAGGCGACGGCCTGGTACCAGTCGAAACTGCGCGCTCTCGTGGCGCAGGGCGTCGACTGCTTCAAGACCGACTTCGGCGAGCGCATCCCGACCGACGTGGTCTGGGCCGACGGCGCCGACCCCGAGCGCATGCACAACCTCTACACCGACCTCTACAACCGCGCCGTGTACGACGTGCTCACCGAGGCGCGCGGCGAGGGCGATGCCGTGCTCTTCGCCCGCTCGGCGACCGCGGGCGGGCAGAGCATGCCCGTGCACTGGGGCGGCGACTCGACGTCGACCTACACCTCGATGGCCGAGACCCTGCGCGGCGGCCTCTCGCTCGCCCTCTCGGGCTTCGCCTTCTGGAGCCACGACATCGGCGGGTTCGAGGGGATGCCGGATGCCGGCGTGTACAAGCGCTGGACCGCGTTCGGCCTCCTCGGCTCCCACTCGCGGTTCCACGGCTCGAGCTCGTATCGGGTGCCGTGGGCGTTCGACGACGAGGCTGTGGAGGTCACGCGTCGCTTCACGCACCTCAAGATGCGCCTCATGCCCTACCTGTACGCGCAGGGCCTCGACGCGGCCGCCACGGGTGTGCCGCTGATGCGGCCGATGGTGCTCGAGTTCCCCGACGACCCGGCGACGGCGTACCTCGACCGCCAGTACATGCTCGGCTCCGACCTGCTCGTGGCCCCCGTGTTCACCGAGGACGGCGAGGTCGAGTTCTACCTGCCGGCCGGTGAGTGGACCTCGCTGCTCACGGGCGAGACGGTGACCGGCGGCGGGTGGCGGCGCGAGCGGCACGGCTTCGATTCGCTCCCCCTGTACGTGCGCCCCGGAACCGTGCTCCCCTGGGGCGCCCGGGTCGATCGACCGGACTACGACTACCATGACGGATTGCAGCTGCGCGTCTTCGCGGGCGGCACCGGCACCGCGGCCGTCACCGTCACGAATCCCGACGGTCGCACCCAGACCTACACGGCCGACCTCGAGGAGATCACCGCATGACCACGCTGTTCACCCCCCGCGACGACTACCGAGGCTCGGGACTCGTCTTCCCCGCGGACTTCACGTTCGGGTCGGCGACCGCGTCGTACCAGATCGAGGGAGCCGCCACCGAGGACGGGCGCACCCCCTCGATCTGGGACACGTTCAGCAAGACCCCCGGCAAGGTGTGGAACGGCGACACGGGAGACGTGGCCTGCGACCACTACCACCGCACCGAGGAGGACCTCGACCTGATGGCCGACCTGGGGCTGCAGGCCTACCGGTTCTCGATCGCGTGGCCGCGCATCGTCCCCACGGTGTCCGGCGGGGTGAACCAGGCCGGCGTCGACTTCTACTCGCGCCTCGTCGACGGGCTGCTCGCCCGCGGCATCCGTCCCGTCGCCACGCTGTACCACTGGGATCTGCCGCAGTACCTCGAGGATGCCGGCGGCTGGACCTCGCGCTCCACGACCGACGCCTTCGAGCGGTACGCCGAGATCATGGGCACGGCCCTGGGCGACCGTGTGCACACGTGGACGACGCTCAACGAGCCGTGGTGCTCGGCCTACCTCGGCTACGGTCAGGGCGGGCATGCACCGGGGCGCCACGAACCGGCATCCGCCCTGTCGGCCGTGCACCACCTCAACCTCGCGCACGGGCGCGCGGTGCAGGCGCTGCAAGCGACCTCGACGGGCGACCCGGACTACTCGGTCACACTGAACTTCCACGTGCTGCGCGGTCAGGGCGACGGTGCCGCCGAGGCGATACGTCGCATCGACGCCCTCGCGAACCGCGCGTTCACCGGTCCGATGCTGCGCGGCGAGTACCCCGCCGATCTGCTCGACGACACATCCTCCGTCACCGACTGGTCGTTCGTGCAGGAGGGCGACCTCGCCACGATCCACCAGCCGATCGACGTGCTGGGAGTCAACTACTACTCGACCGCGACCGTGCGGCTCTGGGACGGCGTCTCGCCGAAGCAGCAGAACGACGGCCACAAGGGCACCGAGGGCGGCACCGCCTGGCCGGGCAGCGATCAACTCGTCGAGTTCGTCGAGCAGCCGGGCCCGTACACGGCGATGGGCTGGAACATCGCACCCGAGGGACTCGAGGAGCTGCTCGTGTCACTCTCTGAGCAGTTCCCGGAGCAGGCGCTCATGGTCACCGAGAACGGCGCCGCGTTCGACGACGAGGTCTCGGCCGACGGCACCGTTCCCGACCCGGAGCGCACCGACTACCTGCGTCGGCACTTCACCGCGGCGCACCGGGCTCTCGAGCGCGGCGTCGACCTGCGCGGATACTTCGTCTGGTCGTTGCTCGACAACTTCGAATGGGGCTACGGCTACGCCAAGCGGTTCGGCATCGTGCGGGTCGACTTCGACACGCTCGAGCGCACCGTGAAGGACTCCGGTCACTGGTACCGCGAGCTGGTGCGCAGCCGCACGATCGCTCCCTGAGCGAGCGCGGTGGGGTCCCGCTGATCCTGGCGGGATCTCACCGATCGCGGTCGTCCCGGCCCTCCCGGCCCTCCCGGTCGTCGCCGCGCGGGCGCTTGCGCGCCGACCACGCGGCGAAGGCGGATGCCGCCGCTCCCGCCGCCCGGTCGATCGCCTCGGCGGAGCGCGAGATCGCGTCCTGCGCGGCGTCCTGCCATCCGACGCTCGCCGTCGTGTCCCCCCGCCCGCGCGCGGTGTGCTCGGCGATCTCGAAGGCACGGGCGAGCGCGTCGACGGCGTCGCGGTAGTCGGCGAACTCCGCGGGAGTCGGACGCTCCCCCGCCGTGCGCCGCGCCTCCGCCGCACGATTCGCCGCGCGGAAGTAGGCCGCCGTCGCCGGCTGCTTCACGTCCGACATCGCCGGGTAGGCGATCTGCAGACCGGGATCGGTCTCGTAGGTCATCCAGCGCGCGACGATCGCATCGTGGTCGGCGCGCAACCGCTCCAGCGGGCGAGGGGCGGATGCCGCGGGGAGCGCGGCGCGGGCCGCATTCAGGCGCACCTGCTTCGCGCGCACATCGGCCGCGGCCGCCTTCGCATCGCGCTCGGCGTCGCGCAGCATCCGTTTCGCGCTGGCCACGTGCTCCGCCGTCGCCCGGCGTGCGGTGCGTTCGGCGGCGATGCGGGTGTGATCGGCGCGCGCGATCTTCACGGCTGCGCGCTTCTCGACCACCGCGACCTTCGCCGCCCGCAGGTCGTGGCGCGCGGCATCCACGGCGAGGCGTCGGCCACTGCGCGTGCTGCGACGCCGCAGCCCGACGGCGCCCGCGGTGACACCGCCGGCGCCGACCGCCGCGATCCACCACCACTCCCCGAGGAGCATCAACGGGTCCATCCTCCGATGCTATCGAGCCGCTGGCCGGGGCGCTGGGCAGGACCGGGGAGGGAACCTCACTGAACAGGTGTCGAATCCTTCCGGAAACCCCTGTCCCGGGGGGCCGCACGGGGGTACGTTGATCCTGCTCATCACTCCCCGATGGGCGCACAAGCCCACACCGCCGCACCCACCACGATTCGGTGCGGCACCGACGATGGAGGCCCACATGGGATTCGTAACCACGGAAGACGGCGCGGAGATCTTCTTCAAGGACTGGGGTCCCCGCGACGCCCAGCCCATCATGTTCCACCACGGCTGGCCTCTGTCGTCCGACGACTGGGACGCGCAGATGCTGTTCTTCCTGTCGAAGGGCTTCCGCGTCGTCGCCAGCGACCGTCGCGGTCACGGACGCTCCTCGCAGATCGGCACCGGGCACGACATGGACCACTACGCCAGTGACGCGTCGGCGGTCGTCGAGCACCTCGACCTGCGGAACGCCGTGCACATCGGCCACTCGACCGGAGGCGGCCAGGTCGCCCGCTACGTCGCCAAGTACGGCCAGCCCCAGGGGCGCGTCGCGAAGGCCGTGCTCGTCTCGGCCGTTCCGCCGCTGATGGTGCAGACCGAGGCGAACCCCGAGGGCACGCCGATCTCGGTCTTCGATGGTTTCCGCGAAGCGCTCGCAGCGAACCGCGCCGACTTCTTCCAGGCCGTCGCCTCCGGTCCCTTCTACGGGTTCAACCGCGAGGGCGCAGCCGTCTCCGAGCCCGTCGTCGCCAACTGGTGGCGCCAGGGGATGACCGGCAGCGCGCTCGCGCACTACGAGGGCATCAAGGCGTTCTCCGAGACCGACCAGACCGAGGACCTGAAGTCGATCACCGTTCCGGTGCTGGTGCTGCAGGGCGACGACGACCAGGTCGTGCCGTACAAGGATGCCGCGCTGAAGCAGCACGAGCTCCTGCCGAACTCCGAGATCAAGATCTACGAGGGTTACCCGCACGGCATGCTCACCACGCACGCCGACGTGATCAACCCCGACATCCTGGCGTTCATCCAGGCCTAGTCGCGGCCGCCCCACACGCAGACGGCGCACCTCGGGATCTCCCGGGGTGCGCCGTTCCGCATCGTGCCGTGCGACGGTTCGTCGCGTCAGACCAGCGTCTCCTGCCATGCCGCGTGCAACTGGGCGAACTTGCCCGTACCGCCGATCAGGGCATCGGGGGTGTCGTCCTCGATGATCTCGCCGTGCTCCATCACGAGCACCCGGTCGGCGATCGCGACGGTCGAGAGCCGATGCGCGATGATGATTGCGGTCCGGTCGGCGAGCAGCGTCTGCAGGGCATCCTGGATCAGCCGCTCCGAGGGGATGTCGAGCGACGCCGTCGCCTCGTCGAGGATCAGCACCGCGGGGTCGGCGAGGAACGCACGGGCGAACGAGATCAGCTGACGCTGACCGGCCGACACGCGGCCACCGCGCTTATTGACGTCGGTGCCGTAGCCGTCGGGCAGCGCCTCGATGAACCCATCCGCGCCCACGGCCCGGGCGGCCGCGCGGATCTCGTCGAGCGAGGCGTCGGGTTTGCCGAGCGCGATGTTGTCGGCGACGGTACCGCTGAACAGGTAGGCCTCCTGCGTGACCATGACGATCGCGCGGCGGAGGTCCTTCGGGTGCAGCGAGCGCAGGTCGACGCCGTCGAGCGTCACCGTGCCCTTCGACGGGTCGTAGAAACGCGAGATGAGCTTCGCCAGCGTCGACTTTCCCGCACCGGTCGTGCCGACCAGCGCGATCGTCTGCCCCGCGGGGATGTCGAGCGAGAAGTTCGGGAGGATCGTCTTCTCACCGTTGTACCCGAAGGTCACCTCGTCGAACTCGATGTGCCCGCGCGACTCCCACAGGTCGACCGGCTTCTCGGGGTCGGGCACCGTCGGCACCTCCTCGAGCACGCCCGACACCTTCTCGAGCGCGGCGGTGGCCGACTGGTAGGAGTTGAGGAACATCGCGATCTCCTGCATGGGCGCGAAGAAGTTGCGCACGTACAGCACCGCCGACAGCAGCACGCCGACGGTCAGAGCGCCCTCGGCGACGCGCACGCCGCCCCAGAGCACGACGATGCCGAGCGTGAGCGCCGCGACGCCCATCAGGCCGGGCTCGAAGGTGCCGAACAGCATCAGCGAACGGCGGTTGACGTCGCGGTACTCCCCCGAGATCTTCTGGAAGGCGACGTCGTTGCGGGGCTCCTTGCGGAACGCCTTGACCGCGCGGATGCCGGTCATGGTCTCGACGAACTGCACGATCACTTGTGCGCTGATGACGCGCGACTCGCGGTAGACGAGCTGCGACCGCGAGTAGAACCAGCGCATCAGGAAGAACAGCGGAACACCCGCGATCGCGAGGATGAGACCGGACTGCCAGTCCCAGATGCACAGCGCGATGAAGGTGAACAGGCCGAAGAGCACGCCGGAGACGAGCTCGTTGAGGCCTCCGTCGAGCAGCTCGCGGATCGAGTCGAGGTCGCTCGTCTGACGCGAGATGATGCGCCCGGAGGTGTACGACTCGTGGAACTCGAGGCTCAGACGCTGCGTGTGCAGGAAGATCCGCTTGCGCAGATCGAGCAGCACCGCCTGCGTCAGCTTGGCGGCGATGATGACGTACCAGGCGATCATCACCGCGGCGACGACCCCTGCGAGCAGGTAGACGCCGCCGATCATGAACGTCGGCATCCAGTCGGAGTGCTCGATCACGGCCGGCAGCGCACGGTCGAGCCCGATGCTGATGAGGATGGGGCCCGCGACCTGCAGCGCGGTCGAGATGACGAGCACGACGGCTGCCAGCACGATGCGCGCCTTGAGCGGCCGCACGAGCGAGCCGAGCAGACGCAGCGAGCGCTGCCGGATGGCCCTGCTCTCCTCCTTGGTGTACCGGGAGCGGTCTTCGTCCTGCGTTCCGATGAGGGCGCTCATGACCGCACCTCCTTCTCGGTGATCAGATCTTCGTCGGGCTGCTCGCCGTTCTGGGCGCGGATGCCGGCCTCGATGTCGTGAGCCTCGTCGGCCTCGTCGTCGCGGATCACGGGGATCGCGCCGGTGCGCGCCGCCTCCTCGGCCTCGAGGCTGGAGATGACGTGACGGTAGTGGCGGCTGCTGCGCAGCAGCTCGCTGTGCGTGCCGACGGCGGTGATGCGGCCGGCCTCGAGCAGCGCCACGCGGTCGGCGAGGGCGACGGTCGACGGCCGGTGCGCGACGATCATCGCGGTCGTGTCGGCGAGCACGTGTCGCAGGGCCTCCTCGACGAGCGCCTCGGTGTCGACGTCGAGCGCCGAGAGCGGGTCGTCGAGCACGAGCACCTTCGGCTTCGCGGCGACCGCACGCGCGAGCGCGAGTCGCTGTCGCTGACCGCCCGAGAGACTCAGTCCCTCTTCGCCGATGACCGTCTCGACGCCGTCGGGCAGCGCGTCGACGAACGACGCCTGGGCGACATCGAGGGCTTCGCGCAGGACGCGCTCGGCCTCGTCGCTGTGCACGTCGAGCTCGGCGCGACCCAGCAGCACGTTCTCGCGCACGGTCGCCGAGAAGAGCGTCGCGTCTTCGAACGCCATCGCGATGTGCTGGCGCAGTTCGGCCAGCGGCAGGTCGCGCACGTCGACGCCGTCGAGCGTCACGGAACCGCCGGTCACGTCGTAGAGGCGGGTCGGCAGCGTCGTGAGGGTGGTCTTGCCGCTGCCGGTGAGACCGACCAGCGCCATGGTCTCGCCCGGCCGCAGCACGAGGTCGATGCCGTCGAGCAGGTCGCGCTCCTGCGCGCCGGCGTCCTGGTAGCGGAAGTGCGCGTTCTGGAACGCCAGCTCGCCCCGCGGGTTCTCGATGTGCACGGGGTTCTCGGGGTCGGTGATCGTGTTCGTCTCGGAGAAGATCTCGAACACGCGGTCGGTCGCCGTGCGGGCGTCGAGCATGAACGAGAACAGGAAGCCGATCGACTCGATCGGCCAGCGCAGCACCGTCGCCATCGCGAAGAACGCGAACAGTTCGGGCAGGTCGATCGCGCCCTGCGAGATGAGCCAGATCCCCGACATGAGGCTGAGGCCGAAGGCGATCTGCGGCATGAGGTCGAGCCAGAACCAGATCGAGGCGATCGCGCCGGCCTTGCTCATCTCGGTCTCGCGCAGCGTCTCGGCCTGGCGGCTGAAACGGCTCAGCGCATGCTTGCCGCGCCCGAACGCCTTGAGCACACGGATGCCGTGCACGCTCTCCTCGACGCTCGTCGCGAGGTCTCCCGCCTGGTCCTGGCTCCGGCGGGTGAGGGCGCCGTAGCGCTTCTCGAAGAGGTAGCCGCGGATCCACAGCGGGATGGCTGTGACGATGAAGATCGTGCCCAGCAGCCAGTGCCACCGGAACAGGAGTGCCGCTCCGATGATGATCGTGAGGATGTTCACCACGAGCAGCACGAGACCGAAGGCGAGCCAGCGGCGGATGAGGCCGATGTCCTGCATCATGCGGCTCAGCAGCTGGCCCGACTGCCAGCGGTCGTGGAACGCCACGGGCAGGGTCTGCAGGCGCGCGTAGAGATCGGTGCGCATGCGGTACTCGACCTCGGTCGAGGGCTTGAGCACGAACTGGCGGCGCAGGAACACCATCAGGGCTTCACCGAGGGCGAGGCCGAGAACGGCGACCGCGCCCCAGACGATCGCTCCGAGCTCGCCGGTCTGCACCGGACCCTGGATGATCTGCTCGAGGACGATCGGGATCATCAGCGCGATGATCGCCGCGGCGAGCGCGCTGGCGGCACCGCCGGCGAGCCGCCAGATGACGGGACGGACGAAGGGCTTGAGACGCCACAGCGCTGCGGCGGTCGACAGGGAGGAGGAAGCGGGGGGATTCTGCGAGGAAGACATGTCTCTCAGACGGTTCGTGCGGAAGAGGTTGCGGAGCAGGCGGACGCCGAGCGGTCTCGGTGAGTGCAGCGGACTCGTCGAGTCCGGCGTCCGGCGGGGAAGAGGCGGGGCGCGGAGCGCGGTGCGGCTCTAGTGGAACGTGCGCACCGGAGTCGTGCCGAGAGCTGCGATCTGCGTGACCAGGATCGTGGTCATGGTGTCCTCCTCAGGGCTCGGCGGTGTCGTCCGGTTGGTGCGACAGCCCTCCAGCCTATTGCTGTGAACAAGCTGTGCGCAAGAGGAATTCCTCCTTTCCTCTCGCGCGACCCGTCGGCCCCGGTCTCTCAGCGTGCGATCTCTTCGCGTGCGAGCAGGCGCTCCTTCACGTCGAGTCCCCAGGCGAAGCCGCCGAGGGTGCCGTCGGTACGCAGCACCCGGTGGCACGGCACGAACAGCGCCGGGGCGTTGCGCGCGCAGATCGACGCCGCGGCCCGCACGGCGCGCGGGTTGTCGAGCACGGCGGCGAAGGAGGTGTATGTGAGCGGAGCGCCCGGGGCGATCTCCCGCAGCGCGGCCCAGCCCGACAGCTGCAGCGAGGTGCCCGTCTGACGCACGGGCACGGCGTCGATCGCCGCGAGGTCGCCCGCGTAATACGCCTGCACGGCCGATGCTGCTTCGGTCTCGCCCTCGCGCACCTCTGCCGGGCGCACCGCCGCCGCGAGCCTTCCGAGGATCGCCCCGCGGTCGGCCGTCCAGCCGGACGCCAGCACGCGCTGCTCGTCGTCGGCGAGGATGGTGAACGCCCCGTCGGGAGTGTCGATGGTCTGGATGAGGGCGGTCATGGGGTCTCCTTCGTGATCGGTGTCTTCGTGATCGGTGTCGTCGTGATCGGTGTCGTCGTGATCGGTGTCGTCGTGATCGGTGTCGTCGTGATCGGTGTCGTCGTCGCGCGCTTCGCCGAGCGGACGGGGGCCGCGCGCCAGAGGTGCGCGGTGAGGTAGCTCCGCCACGGAGCCGTCCGCTCCGCCCACGCCGTCAGGGCACGCGGTTCGCCCGGGAGACCGGAGGCCGCGGCGCCGGCTCGCATCGCGACGTCACCCGGGAGCAGGATGTCGGGGTCTCCGAGCACCCGCATGCGTACGTAGTCGGCCGTCCACGGCCCGATACCCGGCATCGCGAGGAGCGCGGCCCGCTGCTCGGCCCCATCGTCACCGACCGTGAGGGTGAGCGAGCCGTCCGCCAGCGCGGCAGCGGCGCCGGTGATGGCACGGATGCGGGCGGCCGGGCCCCGCAGCACCTCGGCGCCGTGCTCGGCGATCGCGGTCATGGTCGGGAAGAGCACACCGTCGTCGGTGCGCTCTCCGAGGGCGTCGGCGAGCGCGGTCAGCGCCGTCCGGGCGGCGACGACCGTGATCTGCTGACCGACCATTGCGCGGATGAGCATCTCGTGGGGATCGGCCGCTCCCGGCACTCGGATCCCCGGGGTCGCGGCGACCAGCGGCGCGAGCTCGGGGTGCGCACCGAGCGCGTCGTCGACGGCCCGCGGGTCGGCATCCAGATCGAACAGGCGCCGCACCGTGCCCACCAGGGGCGCGAGATCACCCAGCTGCGTGACCCGGGCGCGCAGATGCAGTCGCTCGGCGGCATCCTGCCGCACCTCGAACCACGCCGGCCCTCCGCTCATGCGCAGGTGCCGTGCGAACGACGTCTCGGTGGCCACCTCGACCCCGGGCAATGCGCGGGCCGCCATCCAGGCGAAGATGCCCGAGGCATCGAGTGGCCCGCGGAAGGGCAGCACGAGGTCGATCGTGCCGGGAGCTGCGGCCATCGGCATCCGTCGTCGCGCGCGCAGCTCGCTGGGCGTGAGGGCGAAGACCTCGCGGATCGTGTCGTTGCACTGCCGGATGCTGGCGAACCCCGCCGAGAACGCCACGTCGGAGACGGGCATGTCGGTGCCGACGAGCAACATGCGCGCCGTGTGCGCACGGTGCGCCCGGGCGAGGGCCAGCGGCCCGGCACCGAGCTCGCTGACCAGCACTCGGTTCAGATGCCGGCTCGAGTACCCGAGCCGCGCGGCGAGGCCGGACACTCCCTCGCGTTCCACCACGCCCGCGGAGATGAGTCGCATCGCACGGGCCGCGGCGTCACCGCGCAGATTCCAAGCCGGCGACCCGGGCGCCGCCTCGGGGAGACAGCGCTTGCATGCCCGGTAGCCCGCCTCGTGCGCCGCGGCGCTCGTCGGGTAGAACGTCACGTTCTCGGGCTTCGGCGTGCGCGCCGGACAGCTCGGCCGGCAGTAGATGCCCGTCGATCGCACGGCTGTCACGAACTGCCCGTCGAAGCGGGTGTCTCGCGCGTCGATCGCGCGGTACCGCTCGTCGAAGTCGGTCACGGGGAGGCTCATGACTCCATGCTGTCACGGGCCTCCGACATCGACTGGCGGAAATCGGACATCGCGGTGAGAGGCCAGGACACGCCGCATCCGCGCGGCGCGAGACGGCGTGTCGTGACTCCTCACGCGATCGCCGATCGCCGATCGCCGATCGCCGAGAGACCGGACGGACCGAGGCCCCCACCCGCGGTCTGCGGATGAGGGCCTCGAGGGAGCTGCGGATGCTCAGTGGAAGAAGTGGCGCTCTCCCGTGAAGAACATCGTGACGCCGGCCTTGCGGGCCGCATCCACGACCTCCTCGTCGCGCACCGAGCCACCCGGCTGCACGATCGCGGTCACACCGGCATCGATGAGCACCTGGGCGCCGTCGGCGAACGGGAAGAACGCGTCGGATGCCGCGACCGAACCGGCCGCGCGCTCGCCCGCGCGCTCGACCGCGAGGCGGCACGAGTCGACGCGGTTGACCTGGCCCATGCCGACGCCGACCGTGGCGTTGTCCTTCGCGAGCACGATCGCGTTCGACTTGACGGCGCGGCACGCCTTCCACGCGAAGATCAGGTTCTCCATCTCGAGGTCGCTCGGTCGCTCACCGGAGACGAGCTCCCAGTTCTTGGCGACCGAGACGATGTCGTCGGGGAACCGGTCGGCGTCCTGCAGCAGGAGACCGCCCGAGACGAGGCGCACGTCCATGCGCTCCTGCTGCCAGTCCTCCGGCAGCTGCAGCAGACGCAGGTTCTTCTTCGCCTTGAACACCTCGAGGGCGGCGGGCTCGAACGCGGGGGCGACGATGACCTCGGTGAAGATGTCCTTGAGGTTCTCGGCCATCTTGAGCGTGACGGTGCCGTTCGCGGCGATCACTCCGCCGTACGCCGAGACCGGGTCGCACTCGTGCGCGCGCAGGTGCGCGCTGGCGATCGGGTCGAGGGCGTTCGGAGCGGTCGTCGCGATGCCGCACGGGTTGGCGTGCTTGATGATCGCGACGGCCGGCTTGATCATGTCGTAGGCGGCGCGCAGGGCGGCATCCGCGTCGACGTAGTTGTTGTAGGACATCTCCTTGCCCTGCAGCTGCGTGGCCTGGGCGATGCCGTGACCGCCCGCGCGCGTGTAGATCGCACCGCGCTGGTGGGAGTTCTCGCCGTAGCGGAGCGTCGCGAGGCGCTCGGCCTGGATCGTCAGGTGCGCCGGCAGGTCGCCGTCGTCCTGGAGGGTGCCTTCGGCGAACCACGACGCGACGGCCGTGTCGTAGGCGGCGGTGTGCGCGAACGCGCGGGCCGCGAGCTCGCGGCGCTGCGACAGCGAGGTGCCGCCCTCGGCGATCGCCGAGATGATCCCGGGGTACGACTGCGGCGAGACGACGATGGCCACGTTCGCGTGGTTCTTGGCGGCGGCGCGCACCATGGCGGGCCCGCCGATGTCGATCTGCTCCACGACGTCGTCGCCCTGGGCGCCCGAGGCGACGGTCTCGACGAACGGGTACAGGTTCACCACGACGAGCTCGAACGGTGCGATGTCGAGGTCGGCGAGCTGACGCTCGTGGTCCTCGAGGCGCAGATCGGCGAGCAGGCCGCCGTGGATCTTCGGGTGCAGGGTCTTGACGCGACCGTCGAGCATCTCGGCGACACCGGTCACCGCGGCGACGTCGGTCACCTCGAAGCCGGCCTCGCGGATGGTCGCGGCCGTCGAACCGGTCGACACGATCTGCACGCCGGAGTCGGCGAGCGCCTTCGCGAGGACGAGCAGATCGGTCTTGTCGCTCACCGAGACGAGCGCCCGGCGGATCGGCACCGTGTCGCGATCGCGGTACAGCGAGGGGTCGTGGCGGGGGCCGGCCATGGTGATGCTCCTTCGTGCGTCGGGCGTGAGAGGGGAGGAAGAGGATCAGGAAGCGGCGTCGAGCGCGAGCTCGCCGGTCGCGATGCGCCGCACGACATCGATCAGCAGGCGGCGCTCGACGGGCTTGATGCGGTCGTGCAGGGTGTGCTCGGTGTCGCCGTCGAGGATCGGCACGCGCTCCTGCGCGAGGATCGGTCCGGTGTCGACGCCGTCGTCGACGACGATCACGCTGGCGCCCGTCTCGGCGACGCCGGCGGCGAGCGCATCGCGCACCCCGTGCGCGCCCGGGAACTCCGGCAGGTAGGCCGGGTGGGTGTTCACGAGACGCGGGGAGAACCGCGCCACGAGGGATGCGGGCAACAGGCGCATGAGACCGCTGAGCACGACGAGGTCGGGGTTCCAGACGGCGAGCTGGCGGCCGAGTTCCTCGCCCCAGGCCTCGCGGCTCTCGTGCTCGTGCCACGGCACGGTGAAGCTGGGGATGCCGAACTCCTCGGCGTGGGCCAGGCCGTCGGCCTCGCGGTCGGCGCCCACGACGACCACCCGCGCGGGAAAGTCCGGGTGGCGGGCGGCCTCGAGGAGGGCACGAAGATTCGAGCCGGTGCCCGAGATGAGAACGGCGACCGTGAGCACGCGCCCAGTCTACCGGGGCGCGGGAGGGCGCCCCTCCCCGGTGACATCGTCGAGCGGAGCCGTCTCCGCGAAGGGCAGAGGGGCGGCATCCGCTGGTGAATCGGCGGATCCGGCATATGGCGACGACGACGTCGCGTCACCGATCAGATCGTCGAGATCGGATGCCGTCATCTCGGCGACCCAGCGATCGGTGCGCTCCTCGGCGAGCTCGTCGCGGTTGCGCGGCGACAGCAGCAGGATCGCGGCGCCCAGCAGCACCTCTCCCCCGAGGGCGAGCGCGAAGGCGCCGACCGACGGGCCGGTCTCGGCGAGACGCCCCGGACCGATCGACCCGCTGGTGAGCAGCGCGGCGAGGGCGGCGACACCGGCGGTCACGGCACCCATGCCGACCGCGATCACGGCGCGCGGCAGCATCCGGAGCGGTGTCCCCTCCCACACCAGGCGAGAGCGCACGGCCCATCCGGCCACGGCACCGGCGGCGACCGGCAGCAGCACGACGATGAGCATCCAGATCGAGCTGTTCTCGGGCAGCAGCCCCAGCACCGGGATGCCGGGCACGACGCCGAGCTGCGTGCCCGCCGGAGACACCGCGGTGCCGACGCCCACGGCGAATCCGGGTCCGGCGATCCACGACGCCGTCCAGACGAGGAGCGTCGGCAGGTAGAGGAATTGGGCGAGGGTGATCACGACCGCGCCGAGCACGTCGACACGTGCGGCCTGGAAGAGGGCGACGACCTCACCGCCGCGGAACAGCGTGAGGAGGGCGAGCGCTGCGGCCGAGACGCCGAGCACGGCGACGAGGGCGAACGCGGCTCCCCGCACGATGGCCGCGGGTACCGGGGCCCACTCGGTCCAGGCGTCCAGACGGTCGTGGATCGCATCGATCGGCCCGCCGTCGCCGTCCTCCCAGACCACGCGCACCGCTCCGCACACCGCACCCGCGAGGTACACGGCCGCGGGCAGCAGGATCGCGAGGAGCAGGGAGGTCTTCGCCGCGTCGAGACGCGAGGTGAGGGCGACGCCGGCGGCGATCGCGGCGAACACGACCGTGCCCGAGAGCACACCGGTCACCCACGAGCCGGCGTTCGCGGCTCGCCCGCCCGAGCGCGCCGCGAACAGCAGGGTGAAGACCAGGAGGGCGAGCGGGGCGACCGAGACGGTGAAGGACGCCGCCGCCGCCGGAACACCGACCGCTACCAGCGCCGCATCCGCGATCGTGATGTCGAGCGGTACCCCGTGCCCGAATGCCCACAGCGTGCCCGTCAGCGGCCAGAGCGCACCCCAGTCGGCCGCGGCGCCGAAGGCGAGGGTCCACAGCAGGGTCAGCGGCGCCAGGAGCACGGCGAGTCCGACGGCGGCCGCGATGGCGGCGTCGAACGCGGCGAGGAGGGCGACGAGAAGGCGTTGCATAGCCTTTCGAGACTACGACGAGAATCCGGGCGGATGCCGGTGGGCGCGCGCGGCGCGGGAGAGACGATATCGTCTCATCCGGAGGTTCACCCGAATGACAACTGCCCCGTCCCCCGCACCCACCGCCGCTGAGCCGAAGAACGCCCTGGATCGTTTCTTCGAGATCACCAAGCGCGGTTCCACCTTCGGCACCGAGATCCGAGGTGGCCTGGTGACGTTCGTCACGATGGCGTACATCGTGATCCTCAACCCGATCATCCTCGGAACGCCCGACGTCGACGGCGTCGTGCTGTCCAGCTCTGCGGTCGCCGCCGCCACCGCGCTGACCGCCGGTGTGATGACGATCCTGTTCGGCGTGATCACGCGACTGCCGTTCGCGTTCGCCGCCGGCCTCGGCATCAACGCCTTCATCGCCTTCTCGGTCGTCGGCTCGGTGACCTGGCCCGAAGCCATGGCGCTCGTCATGATCAACGGTGTCATCATCGTGCTGCTCGCCGCGACCGGCCTGCGCAAGATGATCTTCGACGCCGTTCCCGTGCAGCTCAAGCTCGCGATCACGGTCGGCATCGGCCTCTTCATCGCCTTCATCGGCTTCGTGAACGCCGGTTTCGTGACGGCGACCGGCAACGCCTCGCCGCCCGTCGACCTCGGCATCGGCGGCTCCGTAGCCTCCATCCCGACCCTGCTCTTCGTCGTCACGCTGCTCATCGGCGGCGTGCTGACCGCGCTGCGCGTCAAGGGTGCGATCCTCATCGCCCTCGTCGGCGGCACCGTGCTCGGCGGCATCGTCAACCTCATCTGGCCGTTCGGCCTCGACTTCGGCTTCACCGGCTCGATCGTGGGCCTGCCCGACCTCAGCCTGGTCGGCCAGGTCGACTTCGGCTTCGACCTGCAGAAGGTCAGCATCGTCGCCCTCGTGATGTTCGTGTTCACGCTGCTGTTCTCGAACTTCTTCGACGCCATGGGCACCATGACGGGCCTCGCGAAGGAGGCCGACCTCGCCGACGAGAAGGGCGACTTCCCGCGCATCAAGTCGGCGCTCGTCGTCGAGGGCATCGGCGCGATCGCCGGTGGTGGCACCTCCTCGTCGTCGGCGACGGTCTTCGTCGAGTCGGGCGCCGGCATCGGCGAGGGCGCACGCACCGGATTCGCCACGCTCATCACGGGTGCGATGTTCCTGGTCGCGATGTTCTTCACCCCGCTGACCTCGCTCGTGCCCGGCGCCGTCGCGGCCGCCGCACTCGTGCTCGTCGGTGCGATGATGCTCGCTCAGATCAAGAACATCGATCTCAGTGACTTCCGCGTGCTGCTTCCGGTCTTCCTCACCGCCACGGTCATGCCGATGACCTACTCGATCGCCAACGGCATCGGCGCCGGCTTCATCAGCTGGATCGTCGTGAACGCCTTCTCCGGTCGCGCCAAGACGATCCACCCGCTGCTCTGGGTGGTCGGCGCGGGCTTTGTGATCTTCTTCGCCCGCGGGCCGATCGAGGCACTGTTCGGCATCGGCATCTGAGAGCGAGTCGACGGAGGGGCGGATGCTGCGGCATCCGCCCCTCTTTTCGTTGCCCGCGACCGCTGACAGCGCGCCCCGGGCATGAAAGAAGGCCCCGGGGTGGAGCCCGGGGCCTTCTCCTACAGTCTAACGCGTCAGAGCGACTCGACGATCGCGCGCATCAGGTCGGCGGTCTCGGACGGCGTCTTGCCGACCTTGACCCCGGCGGCCTCGAGGGCCTCCTTCTTGGCCTGAGCGGTTCCGGCCGAACCGGAGACGATCGCACCGGCGTGACCCATGGTCTTGCCCTCGGGAGCCGTGAAGCCCGCGACGTAGCCGACGACCGGCTTGGTGACGTGCGCCTTGATGTACTCGGCCGCACGCTCCTCGGCGTCGCCGCCGATCTCGCCGATCATGACGATGGCCTTCGTCTCGGGGTCGGCCTCGAACGCGGCGAGCGCGTCGATGTGCGTCGTGCCGATGACCGGGTCTCCGCCGATGCCGATGGCGGTCGAGAAGCCCAGGTCGCGCAGCTCGAACATCATCTGGTAGGTCAGGGTGCCCGACTTCGACACGAGGCCGATCGGTCCCTTGCCCGTGATGTTCGCGGGCGTGATGCCGACGAGCGCCTCGCCGGGGGTGATGATGCCGGGGCAGTTCGGCCCGATGATGCGGGTCTTGTTGCCCTTGCTCTGGGCGTAGGCCCAGGCCTCGGCGGAGTCACCGACGGGCACGCCCTCGGTGATCACGACGAGCAGCGGGATCTCGGCGTCGATGGCCTCGACCATCGCGCTCTTCGTGAAGGCGCCCGGCACGAAGGCGATCGACACGTCGGCGCCGGTCTCCTTCATCGCCTCGGCGACCGAGGCGAAGACGGGCAGCTCGACGGCGTTGCCGTCCTTGTCGGTGTGCGAGACCGTGGTGCCGGCCTTGCGGGCGTTGACGCCACCGACGACCTGCGTGCCGGCCTTGAGCATGAGCGCCGTGTGCTTGGTGCCCTCGCCGCCGGTGATGCCCTGGACGATGACCTTGGAGTCCTTGTTGAGGTAGATCGACATTCTTCTAGTCCTTCAGTCTCAAGCGTTGGCGAGCTCGGCGGCCTTGTCGGCGCCCTCGTCCATGGTGGCGGCCAGGGTCACGAGCGGGTGCGCGTACTCGGCGAGGATCGCGCGACCCTCGTCGACGCGGTTGCCGTCGAGGCGCACGACGAGCGGCTTGGATGCCGTGGCACCCAGCGTCTCGAGCGCGCCCTTGATGCCGTTGGCGACGGCGTCGCACGCCGTGATGCCGCCGAACACGTTGACGAAGACGCTCTTGACCTGCGGGTCGCCGAGGATGACGTCGAGACCGGCGGCCATGACCTCGGCCGAGGCGCCGCCGCCGATGTCGAGGAAGTTGGCGGGCTTGACGCCGTTGTGGTTCTCACCGGCGTAGGCGACGACGTCGAGCGTCGACATGACGAGTCCCGCGCCGTTGCCGATGATGCCGACCTCGCCGTCGAGCTTCACGTAGTTGAGACCCGATGCCTTGGCCTTGGCCTCGAGCGGGTCGGCGGCATCCTTGTCTTCCAGAGCCTCGTGCTCGGGGTGACGGATCTCCGACGCGTTGTCGTCGAGGGTGACCTTGCCGTCGAGTGCGATGATGTCGCCCTCTTCGGTGCGCACGAGCGGGTTGACCTCGACGAGCGTCGCGTCCTCGCCCTTGTAGACGTCGAAGAGCTTCACGAAGACGTCGGAGACCTTCTCGACGAGGCCCTCGGGGAAGTTCGCGGCGCGGGCGATCTCGACGGCCTTCTCCTTGTCGATACCCGTGAGCGGGTTCACCTCGACGCGGGCGAGGGCCTCGGGGCGCTCGACGGCGAGCTCTTCGATCTCCATGCCGCCCTCGACCGAGCAGAGGCTCAGGTAGGAGCGGTTGGCGCGGTCGAGCAGCACGGAGAAGTAGAACTCCTCGGCGATGCGGGCGCCCTGGGCGACCATGACGCGCTTGACGATGTGGCCCTTGATGTCGAGGCCGAGGATGGCCTTGGCCGCCTCGTAGGCCTCGTCGGGGGTCTTGGCGACCTTGACGCCGCCGGCCTTGCCACGACCACCGGTCTTGACCTGCGCCTTGACGACGACGACGCCGCCGATCTTCTCCGCGGCTGCCTTCACCTCCTCGGGGGTGTCGGCGACGATGCCGGCGAGAACCGGCACTCCGTACTTCTCGAAAACGTCTCGTGCCTGGTACTCGTACAGATCCACTGTGGTTCCTTCACTGGGCTGCTGTCTGGTAATTCTCTCGATGTCGAGACATCGACCAGTCCCCCAGCCTACTACCTCGGACTGGACGCTCCTGCGGGCCCGGATGCTCCGCCGGGGCCCGCCCGCGTCACACCATCCGCATGCTCGACAGCGCGAGGTCTAGGCTCGTGCCATGCACGAATCCGCTGAACTGCGCACCGGCGTCGTGGCCGCTGCCCTCGAGCTCTTCGACACGCAGGGCTTCGATCAGACCTCGGTCGAGCAGATCGCGAAGGCCGCCGGCGTCTCGCGATCCACCTTCTTCCGCCAGTTCGGCGGTAAGGAGGACGTCGTCTTCGCCGACCACGAGGCGCTGCTGGAGCGCCTCCGGGTGTTCCTCGCCGAGGGGCACGACGATCCGTGGGGCGCGGTGTGCGCGGCATCCGAGTCGGTCTTCTCGCACTTCGCCCACGACCCCGAGCTCGCCCGCCGCCGCTATCGGATCGTGCGCGAGGTCCCGGTGCTGCGCGAGCGCGAGATCATCACGGTGTTCCGCTACGAGCGCCTGTTCGACGAGTACCTGCGCGGGGCCCTCCCCGGCGTCGACCCGCTCGACGCGGTCGGCTTCGCGGCCCTGGTGACCGCGGTGCACAACCACGTGCTGCGCCAGTTGCTGCGCGGCACGAAGAAGGTTCCTCTGGCGACCCTGCAGGCGGCGCTGACCGACGTGCGCCGTCGCTACGGCGTGCCGGCGGATGCCACGGCGAGCGCTCCCGACGATGTCGTCGTCGCCGTGTTCCCGCGGTCGATGCCGGTCGCCGAGGTCACCCGGCGTCTGCGCTCGCAGCTCGACTGAGCGCTCTGCGGCAGGGCCCTCGGGCAGGGTTCCGCTTTCGCGCTCCCGGAGTCGTGGAACTCAGTTTCGAGGAGTACGATACTTGGTGCCACGAAGGAGCCCCATGAGCATCGATTCCTCCCCCCTGCCCGGCGAGCGCGTCTCGTCGTACGACGTCACGGGACGGCAGGGCAGCGACTACTACGCCGTGTTCGCCGACATCCCGGATGCCGATCGTGCCGCCTGGGAACGCGCGCAGGCGTACGTCGACGAGGTCGCCCCGCAGATGGCCGATGCCTGGGACCGGGCCGAGTACCCGCTGACCGCCGCTCGCCGCCTGGGCGAGATGGATCTGGTCGTCGACGGTGTCGAGCACCCCGCCCTCACGCGTCTCTCCCCTCTCGCCGCCGGACTGGTCAACATGGAGGTCTCGCGGGGCGACGGCTCTCTCGGCACGATCCTCGCGGTGCAGGGCGGTCTCGCGCTGCGCACCCTCGCACTGTTCGGCTCTCCCGCGCAGCAGGAGAAATGGCTGACGGCTCTCGCCGACGCGAGCGTGCTGGGGTCCTTCGCCCTCACCGAGCCCGACCACGGATCGGACTCGGTCTCGCTCGAGACGGTCGCGCGCCGCGGCGGCGACGCCTGGGTCATCAGCGGCACGAAGAAGTGGATCGGCAACGGGGCATCCGGCGGGATCACCTTCGTCTGGGCGCGCGTCGACGACGAGTCCGCCGACGAGCACGGCGCCGTGCGCTGCTTCCTCGTCGAGCAGGACACTCCCGGATACACCGGCACCGTCATCCGCGGAAAGGCGTCACTTCGTGCGATCCACCAGGCGCACATCCGCCTCGACGACGTGCGCGTTCCCCTCGACGCCGTGCTCCCCGGAACGCACAGCTTCAAGGACGCGTCGGTCGTGCTCTACGCGACCCGCTCCGGCGTCGCCTGGTCGGCACTCGGCCACGCCACCGCCTGCTACGAGGCCGCCCTGGCGTACGCGACCCAGCGCGTGCAGTTCGGCAAGCCGCTCGCGAAGTTCCAGATGGTGCAGGAGCGCCTCACCCACATGCTCGAGGACCTCACCGCGATGCAGCTCTACTGCCGCCGGATGGCCGACCTCGAGACGGCGGGCGCGTTGCGCCCGACGCAGGCGTCGCTCGCGAAGTTCCACAACACCCGCGCCGCACGCCGCATCGCCTCGACCGCCCGCGACCTGCTCGGGGGCAACGGCATCCTGCTCGAGAACGGCGTGATGCAGCACCTCGCCGACATCGAGGCGATCCACACCTACGAGGGCACGGAGAGCGTGCAGGCGCTGCTTCTCGGGCGCGACATCACCGGGATGAGCGCGTTC
This sequence comes from Microbacterium sp. USHLN272, assembly GCF_037149655.1. Classification (NCBI taxonomy): domain Bacteria; kingdom Bacillati; phylum Actinomycetota; class Actinomycetes; order Micrococcales; family Microbacteriaceae; genus Microbacterium; species Microbacterium sp. USHLN272. The sequence goes on from NZ_JBBCRA010000001.1 coordinate 1,237,309, forward strand.
GCCTGACGGTGGAGGACGGATGCCTGCGGGCGGGCCTCAGTCGCAGCCGCAGCCGCCCGACGGCGTCTTGACCATGAAGCACACGTCGCACACACCGTAGTCGCGCTCGGTCACCGGCTTCGGCGCCTTCTCGCGCGGCACCGACGGTGTGCGCGGGGTCGAGGAACGCTTCGCCGCACGCGCGGGGACGGAGGGCGCGTACTCGCTCGGGTGGGTGACGTAGAAGTACGGCGCACGCCCCTCGCTGGGCTGCAGGCGCAGCGGGGTGGAGCCGACGACGATCGTCTCGTCCTCGGCGAACCCGTTCGTGTAGGTGCGCCCGATGTGGAGCGAGGCGTGGTCGCCGCGGCGCAGGGCCTCGATGTAACGGCCGCGGTCGATGAACGAGGTCACACCCACGGCATCGACGATCGCGCCGATGAACTCGTGGTTGACCGGGTCGATGCGGTGCGCGCGCAGCGCCTCCGCGAGGGAGCGGTAGGGACGGGAGGTGCCGGTCGGGGTCGGGCCCTGTACTTCGTTCATCCCTTCCAGGATCGCACGATCCCGGGGCCGTCTCGACCGCTTCCGCTCCCCGCCCCCCGGCGCGGGCCGTGCAAGACTGGCGGCATGGTGCGGGCGACGATCATCGGCAGCGGGCCCAACGGCCTGGCGAGCGCCGTGTCGCTCGCCAGGGCGGGGTACGAGGTGCGGGTGCTCGAGGCGTCCGACACGATCGGCGGCGGCGTGCGCACGACCGACGGCATCCTTCCCGGCTTCCGCCACGACGTCTGCTCCGCCGTGCACCCGGCGGCACTCGCCTCGCCGTTCTTCCGTGCCTTCGGCCTCGCCGACCGCATCGACTGGATCCGTCCCGAGATCTCCTACGCCCATCCGCTCGACGGAGGCCGTGCGGCGATCGCCTGGCGCGACATCGAGAAGACGTCCGCCGCCCTCGGGGACGACCGTGATGCATGGCTCGCCCGACTGCGGCCGCTGAGCGAGCACATCGACGGGGTCGTCGACTTCACCGGCCATCAGATCCCGCGCTGGCCGCACGAGCCGCTCACCGCCGCGCGTTACGCCCTGCGGATGCTCGACCAGGGCACACCGCTCGCCTCGCGCGCCTTCCGCACCCCGGAGGCGGCGGCCCTGATCACGGGCGTGCTCGCGCACGCCAATACGCCCGTTCCCTCGCTCCCCGGCGCGGCGGCCGGGCTTCTGCTCGCCGCCCTCGGTCACGCGCAGGGCTGGATGTATCCGCGCGGGGGCGCCCAGCGGATCGCCGACGCGCTGGTCGCCGACCTCGAGGCGCACGGCGGTCGCGTCGAGACGGGGCTGCACGTGCGCGACCTCGGCATCCTCGACTGGGGCGATCCCGCGCGCGGCGACCTGCTCCTGCTGAACACCTCGCCGCGTCTCGCCCTGACCCACCCCGGAATCCCCGCCGGGTACGCTCGCGCTCTCTCCCGCTACCGGTACGGACCGGCCGCGGCGAAGGTCGACTTCGAGCTCGACGGACCGGTGCCCTGGGCGAACGCCGACGTCGCGCATTCGCCGACCGTGCACCTCGGCGGCACCCGTGAGGAGGTGCGGGCGAGTGAGAACGCCGTCGCCCGCGGGCGGGTGAGCGAGCGCCCGTACGTGCTCGCGGTCCAGCCCTCCGTCTTCGACGCCACCCGCGCACCCGAGGGCAAGGCCGTGTTGTGGACCTACATCCACGTTCCCCTCGACTCGGACCTCGACGCGACCGAGCTGATCACGCGTCAGGTCGAGCGCTTCGCCCCGGGGTTCCGCGAGCGGATCCTCGCGCATCGTTCGGTGCCGGCATCCGCACGCGAGGCCGTCAACCCGGCCGAGATCCGGGGCGATGTGCTCGGCGGGGCGTTCACGATGCGCCAGGCGCTGCAGCGGCCGACGCTCTCCGCGGCCCCGTGGCGCACGCCGATGCCCGGCGTCTATCTCGCCTCGGCCGCGACCCCGCCCGGGCCCGGCGTCAACGGCATGTCGGGATGGCTCGCCGCCCGCACGGCCCTCGCCGATGCCGGCGAGCCGCACGAGCTCGGCGACCTCTTCCCCTGACACCCCTTTCCCGTGAGGGGTCAGGACACGCCGCGCCTCGCGGCGCCAGCGCGGCATGTCGTGACTCCTCGCGTCCCCTTCCGCCGCGCGCACGTGCTCGCCAGGATGGAGGCATGCGCTACGACATCCCCGCCCCGATGCTCGCGAAGGCCGCGGCGACCGTGCCCGATCCGGCGAAGACGCCCGGCGGCCTGCTCTTCGAACCCAAGTGGGACGGGTTCCGCGGCCTCATCGCGTGGGACGGCGAGACCGTCGAGATCGGATCCCGCGGAGCCAAGCCGCTCACCCGGTACTTCCCGGAACTCGTGGAGGCGATCCCGGAGCTGCTCCCCCGCCCGTGCCTGCTCGACGGCGAGATCGTCGTCGCGACCGGCGCGGAAGGAGAGCAGCGTCTCGACTGGGAGGCGCTCAGCCAGCGCATCCACCCCGCAGCCTCCCGCGTGGCGCGCCTCGCCGCCGAGACACCGGCGATGTTCATCGCGTTCGACCTGCTCGCGGAGGGCGACGACGACCTGCTCGACCGGCCGTTCTCGGAGCGCCGGGCTCGTCTGGAGTCGCTTCTGGCGGACGTGGCGCATCCCGTGCACATCACCCGTACGACCCGTGATCACGATGCCGCCGTGCGCTGGCTCGCGGAGTTCGAGGGCGCCGGGCTCGACGGGGTCGTCGCGAAGCCGCTCGACCAGCCCTACGCCCCCGGCAAGCGCACCCTGATCAAGGTCAAGCACGCCCGCACGGCCGACGTCGTGGCGCTCGGATACCGCATCCACAAGTCCGGCGCGGGAGTCGGATCGCTCCTCGTCGGCCTCTACGACGAGGACGGAACGCTGCGCCAGGTGGGCGGCGTCGCCGCGTGGAGCGACGCGCGCCGCCGCGACCTCGTCGAGGAGCTCGCGCCCCTGGTCGAGCGCGACGAAGCCGGAGACGCCGTCACCGGCGAGGGCGAGCGATCGCGCTTCACCGGATCGAAGGACGTCTCCTTCGTGCGCCTGCGTCCGGAGCGCGTCCTCGAGGTGCGCTACGACCAGCTCGAGGGTGCGCGCTTCCGCCACACCGTGCAGTTCGAACGCTGGCGTCCCGATCGCGAGGCGCGCTCGTGCACCTACGCGCAGCTCGACTCGGTCGCGGGATACGACCTCGCCGACGTGATCGGCTGACTCAGTCCTTCGCGGCAGGCTCCCCGTCGGCATCCCAGTGCGCCGCCACCTTCTTGCTGGGCTGCACGCGCGGGGGCTCCCCCGGCATCTTGGGGAACTCGGGTGGGAACGACAGCTCGCCCAATCCGTCTTCGACGTCGCGCTCCCACCAGGCGAGAAGGGTGTCGATGCGTCCGGGCTTCTGCTGCTTGTCGGCCCACGGGTCGCCGATCTCGTCGAGGCGCTGCGGAACGCTGCGCACCGTGAACCTCGTCGGATCGAGGCCGTCGAGCTCGTCCCAGTGCACCGGGGTCGACACGGTCGCACCCGGCAGGGCACGCGGACTGTAGGCGCCCGCCATCGTTCGATCACGGTTGGCCTGATTGAAGTCGATGAAGATGCGCTCTCCGCGCTCCTCCTTCCACCAGCTCATCGTGACCCGATCGGGCATCCGGCGTTCGAGTTCGCGCCCCGCGGCGATGACCGCGTGTCGCACGTCGAGGAACTCGTGGGTGGGTTCGATCGGCGCGAACACGTGCAGACCGCGATTGCCGCTCGTCTTCGCGAACGCCTCGAGGCCCGCCTCGCTCAGCACCTCCCGCAGGCCGTGGGCGGCGGTGACGGCATCCGCGAAGTCCGTGCCCGGTTGCGGATCGAGATCGATGCGCAGTTCGACGGGGTTGTCGGGGTCACTCGCGAGCGACGCCCACGGGTGGAACACGATCGTGTTCATCTGCACGGCCCACACGATCGCCGATGGTCGGTGCAGCACGATCTGCGGATGCCGCCGCCCACTGTTGTAGGTCACCGTCACGGCGTCGACGTAGTCGGGAGTGCCCTTCGGCGGATTCTTCGAGAAGAAGCCCTCGCTCCCCACGCCGTCACGGAACCGCTCGAGCGATACCGGTCGGTCGCCGTTCGACGCGAGGAAGGGATCGGCGACCCGCTGCACGTAGTCGGCCAGCTCGGCCTTGGTGATCCCGACCTCCGGCCACACGACCCGGTTGGGGCTGGAGAGCACGACCTCGCGCTCCCCCTCGGGGTCGGACACGGTCACGGGCACACGTTCGGAGGCCATGCAACGACCCTAGAGCGCGGCTGTCGCCCGCGGAAGGGCGCGCCGCAGCGCGACCTCTCCGCCGTGTGGTGTCAGTCCTCGGTCGCGGGGGCGAGTTCGAGCACGCGCGTGAGGGCATCGCGTTCGACGATGAGGGTGGGACCTGCCGGATCGATCACGACGCCCGCCATCTCGGTGTGCCCCGCGAGCACCTTCGCGAGCTGCGCGGGCTCGAACGGCAACGGTCGGTCGCCGCGGCCGAGGGCGATGACCTCGAGCGGGTGCGAGAACAGCTGCAGGAAGCGCTTGCCGTCGGTCGTCTGCGCCTCGGCGATACCCACCTGGCCGTCGGCGCCACCGTCGTTCACGGCCACCCACATGCGCGTCTCGGCGAGAGCCTCGCCCGCACGGGTCGCGGAGTCCTGCTCGCGCGGGGCCGCGACGATGGCCTTGACCGTCATCTCGGCATCGGCCTGCTCGAGCGTCTTCTGCAGCAGCTCGGTCGGGAACACCACCCGGTGCGGCGCGGAGGCGTTGTCGATGATGAGGCCCGCGAAGTCGCCGGCGACGACCTGCTGCATGACGGAGGTCGAGGGCTGCGCCACGGCCGATGTCGAGGAGGGGTCGGCTTCGAGCTTCACCGAGTCGCGCACAGCGGCGGCCGAACTGAAGGCCAGCATGAACTGGCGCTCCTCGTCGCGCACGACGGCGACGGCGAGGGGCTTGCCCTCGGCGATCTGCGCACGGGCATCGCCGTTCACGCGAATGAAGAGGTGTCCCTGCAGCGCCTGCCGCATGACGCCGAGCAGCTGCTCGTTGCTCGCGCCCTTCTCGACCTGCTTCAGGGCCTCGCGCAGCAGCACGTTGTCCTTCATGCCGGGAACGGACTCGGTCTGCTCGGGCGGCGACGCGGGGGCGAGAGGCAGACGCGGCTCGGCGGCGGGAGCGGCAGGGGCGGCCGGCGCCGTAGGCGCGGTCTGCACGGCCGGAGCGGGCTTCGCGTCGGGGTCGGGCAGCGAGACCTCGGGACCCGCCTCCGCTCCGACGCCGCGGAAAGCCTGCACCGAGATGCCGATCGACGGAGCGGCGGGGGCTTCCTCCGCCGCGGCGAACGGAGCCTCATCCGCCGGCGTCTCGACCACCTCGGCGGCGTCGGGTGCGGAGGTGACGGCGTCGTCAGCGGACTTCTTGCGGCGGGAGAAGAGGGCCATATGAGCCAGCCTAACCCTCCACGGCTCCGCCCTCGGCGGCACCGGCCCGGCAGCACCGGGCCGGTGCCGTCAGATCTTCTCGATCGGTGCGACCTTGATGAGGAGCTTCTTCTGCCCGGCGGTGTCGAAGCGCACGTGCGCGATACGCTTGGCGCCCTCACCGGTGACGGCGTCGACGCGACCCTCGCCGAAGTCGACGTGGCGGATGCGGTCCCCCGCGGTGAGTTCGAGGTCGCCGTTGTCGCGCACCTTGGCCGTGACGCGGTTCGGGAACCGGTCCATGGCGGTCGAGAGGGGCTTGAGCGAATCGCGGCCCGGCAGCGGCTTGACTCCGAAGCGATCGCCGGAGCCGGAACCCGACCCCGATCCTCCGAATCCGCCCGCACGGCGCGCGTTGAGGGCGCGCGACTGCATGCCCCCACGGGAGTTGACGTCTCCCGGAGACTGGCGCCAGTCGATCAGAGCGACCGGGATCTCTTGCAGGAAACGGCTCGGCATCGCGACGGTCACCTCGCCGAACTGCGCCCTGGTCATCGCGAGCGACAGGTGCAGGCGCTTGCGAGCACGGGTGATGCCCACGTAGAAGAGCCGACGCTCCTCCTGCGGACCACCCGGCTCGCCGGCCGAGATGCGGTGCGGGATGAGGTCTTCCTCGACACCCGTGACGAAGACCGCGTCGTACTCGAGGCCCTTAGCGGTGTGCATCGTCATGAGCGACACCGTGCCCGACTCGTCGTCGAGGTCATCGGCATCCGCCACGAGCGCCACATCGGTGAGGAAGTCGACGATCGTGCCCTCGGGGTTGTTGCGTGCGAAATCGCGGGCGACGGCGACGAACTCGTCGAGGTTCTCGACGCGCGCTTCGTCTTGCGGGTCGCGGCTGGCGCGCAGCGCATCGAGGTAACCGCTCTTGGCGAGCAGCAGGCTCAGGCCGTCGGCCACGGTCGTCGGAGCCGGCACCTCGCCCGTCGGCGGCAGCATGATGGCCGTCGCCTCGGTGAGCACGGCGTCGAGCTGCGCGATCGCCGCCTGGATCTTGGGGCCGAAGCCGAGCTGTGCCGGCATAGACAGGGCATCGCGGAACGTGATCCCGTGCTCCTCGGCGAAGCGGGCGATGGCCGTCTCGGTCACATCGCCGATGCCGCGACGCGGCTTGTTGAGGATGCGGCGCACCGCCATCTCGTCAGCGGGGTTCGCGACCGCCACGAGATACGCCAGCGCGTCCTTGATCTCGGCGCGCTCGTAGAACTTGGTACCGCCCATGATCTTGTACGGCACCGCCGAACGGATGAAGATCTCCTCGAGCGCACGCGACTGGGAGTTCGTGCGGTAGAAGACCGCCATCTCGGAGTACGGCATGCCGGCGCGGTGCAGCGCCTCGACCTCGTCGGCCACGAACTGCGCCTCGTCGTGCTGCGAGTACCCGGTGAAGCCGATGATCTTGTCGCCCTCGCCCCGGTCGCTCCAGAGCTTCTTCTCCTTGCGGTCGAAGTTGTTGCCGATCACCGCGTTGGCCGCCGAGAGGATGTTCTGCGTCGAGCGGTAGTTCTGCTCGAGCAGCACCACGCGCGCCCCGGGGAAGTCGCGTTCGAACTCGCTGATGTTGCGGATGTCGGCACCGCGGAACGCGTAGATCGACTGGTCGGAGTCGCCGACGACGGTGAGCGAGGCTCCGGCGGTCTCGGCGTTCTTCGGCTCGGGCTCCGGCTCGAAGATCATCATGCCGTTCGAGGCATACGGGTCGGGTGCCGACGAGGATGCGAGGGGCCGCGTGAGCTCATGGATGAGCGCGTATTGCGCGTGGTTGGTGTCCTGGTACTCGTCGACGAGGATGTGCCGGAACCGACGGCGATACGTGTCGGCCACCTCGGGGAACGCGCGGAACAGATAGACCGTCTGCCCGATCAGGTCGTCGAAGTCGAAGGCGTTCGCCTTCTGCAGCTGACGCTGGTAGTCGGCGAAGACCTCGACGAAGATCCGCTCGGCGGGGTCCGACATGTTGGCCTGCCGCGCATAGGACTCGGCATCCGACAGCTCGTTCTTGAGCTTCGAGATGCGCGACTGCACGGATGCCGGGGTCAGCCCGAAGGCGTCGGCCTCGTGCTCCTTGACCAGACGCTTGATGAGCGCGCGGGAGTCACCCGAGTCGTAGATCGTGAACGACTTGGTGAACCCGAACTGCTGCGCCTCGCGCCGCAGGATGCGCACGCATGCCGAGTGGAAGGTCGAGATCCACATGCCGCGTGCCGCATCGCCGATCAGGCCCTCGACGCGCTCGCGCATCTCGCCCGCCGCCTTGTTGGTGAAGGTGATCGCGAGGATCTGGCTCGGCCAGGCCTCGCGGCTACGCAGCAGCGACGCGATCCGACGCGTGAGCACGCTCGTCTTGCCCGATCCGGCCCCCGCGACGATGAGCAGCGCGGGACCGCGGTAGGTGACGGCTTCGAGCTGCTGCGGGTTGAGGCCGGCGAGGAGGTCGTCTTGACCCTGCGGGCCGGCGGTTCCGGGAACGATGAGAGGAGCTTCGGTCATGGCTCTACGAGTCTAGGCGGCGCCACCGACACCACCGCCGCCCGTTTCCCTCCCGCGCACGGTCCGGCATCCGCGACCGGAGCTCAGGCGATGCGCGTCCCCGGCGGCAGCATCCGTGCGGGCGTGCGCGTGCGCGACCACGCCCCGGCGAACAGCGACCCGGCGATCACGACCTGCACTCCGAGCCCGACGAACCAGCTCGGCACCGTGGAGTCGATCACCTCGCGCGGAGTCGGACCGGGGCTCCCCACCGCGCAGTCGTCCCAGCGCTGTTCGAGGGGCGACAGCTGCGCGCTGCGCACCCCGTACTTGATCTGCCCGAACAGATCGACCGGATACCCGCCGCTTCCGTACTCGGTGGGCGTGGCGTCGGCCAGCACGACGAAGGGGTTCGCGGCGAGCGCCCACCACACGAGATCGAAGCGCGGCACCTCGTAGGTGTATTCCTCCCATTGGTCGCAGATCGGGCCGTTCTCGTCGTAGGGACGGCTGTAGTTCGTCGCCTCGCCGCGCATGGCGAGCCCGCCCAGCGCGAACACGATGAGCGTGCCGATCACGAGACCGGCGACCACGAGGTACGTCGTGGCGACCGAGAACAGCGGACGCGCGATCAGACCGCTCAGCCCCACCCCGATGGCCGCGACGATGACGATCTCCGCGGCCAGTACGAGGATCGAGATGAGCAGCACCAGCGGGTCCGCGCCCCCGCCGAGCAGCGAGAAGGCGAGGAAGGGCAGCGCGACGAGCAGGAATGCCCCGCCCGTCGCGATCGCGGCGACGAGCTTGCCGAGCATGATGTCACCCGTCGAAGCCGCGGTCACCTGGATCGCGGCGAGGGTCGCCGATTCGCGATCGCCGTTGATGGCGTTGCCGCTCAGCGTGGGCGACACCAGCACGACGAGCAGGAGCACCATGTTCACGACGATCGAGAAGATCCCCGCCCCCGGGGCGTCGCCGTAGGAGTAGACGGCGGACGACAGCGCAGTGACCCCGAGGAGCACCGCGGCGAAGACGCCGAGCAGCACGTACCAACCGACACTGCGCAGGCGCTGGGTCAGTTCGAGACGGGCGATGGTGCCGATATGGGCGATGCTCATGCTCCGGCCTCCGTTCCGGGGTGAGCCGTGGGCGGGGGTACGACCGTCGGATTCAGATGCAGGAACGTGTGTTCGAGCGCGCTCTGCGCCGGCGCGAACTCCGAGATCGGGAGCTGCGCGGCGACCAGCCTCTGCAGCGCGTGCGCGGCGGACTCCTCGGTCTCGAAGCCGATCAGTACGGCTCCGCGGTCGGCGCCGAGCGACTCCGGAGCCACCCCGAGGGTCGACGCGACCTGCCAGGCGTCGGCGGCCAACCGATCGGTCGAGGCGCCGAGCAGCCGGATCCGCCAGGCGCGGACGGATGCCTGGGCCGGCGCCGCGTCGACCACCGCTCCCGCGACGAGGAAGACGGCGTCGTCGACGACCTCCTCGAGCTCCGAGAGGATGTGGCTGGAGATGAGCACGGTGCGCCCCTCGGCGGCGAGACGGCGCAGCAGCACGCGCAGCTGCACACGGGCCTCGGGATCGAGTCCCGAGGCGGGCTCGTCGAGCAGCAGCACCCGGGGGTCGTGCACGAGCGCCCGGGCGAGCCCGAGCTTCTGCTTCTGCCCGCGGGAGAGCACCTTCGCGGGGGAATCGGCGAGCGGGGTGAGCCCGACGAGGTCGAGCAGCGCGGCGGCCCGATGCGCGGCATCCGTCGGTGCGATGTCGTACAGACGGCCCGTGGTCACGAGTGTCTCGCGGGCCGTCAGCGAGGGCCAAGCGCCGAGCGCGTCGGGCATCCACCCGAGCAGCCGGCGGGCGGCCAGCGGATCGACCATCGGATCGACCCCGCCGATGCGGATCGTGCCGGTGTCGGGGGCGAGCAGCGAGGCCAGCATCAGGAGCAGGGTCGTCTTGCCCGCGCCGTTCGGCCCGACGAGTCCGGTCACCCGCCCCGGTTCCGCGCGCAGTGTGGCCGACCGGACGGCCTGCACCGTCCCGAACGCCCGGCTGACGTCTTCCACGACGATTCCACTCATGCGAGCCAGTCTGGCATTCGGCTCCGACGCTCCCGCCGCGCACCGCCGGGTCGCGCCGACGCCGGCTCTGCCTGTGCCCGATCCCTCAGCCGCGGAAGAACGCCACGCCCAGGTCCGGGTGATCGACGAAGACGCCGTCGATCCCCTGCCGCGCGATCACGCCCCACTCCGCCTCGTAGTCGCCGAAGGCGCCCTTGCCCCCGTCGCCGCGGAACTCGGGCGCGAGGAAGGCGTTCTCGGGTCGGCACGTCCAGGTGAAGACCTTGAGGCCGCGCGCATGCGCGTCGGCGACGATCGTGTTGCCGTGCGCCAGCAGCATCTTCTTGCTCACGCTGATGCCGTCGACCGCGCCGATCAGGCCGTTGAGGCCCCGCGGTGCGACTGTCGCCTTGTAGGTGAGCGCCCTCTTGCCGTGGGCGACGAGCTGGTCGTAGGGGCGGCCGGACGATTCGATCAGGTAGATGTAGGAGGCCGGGATGCCGCGGGCCCGGAGCTGCCCCAGCACGGTCTGCTCGAAGCACTCGATGATCAGCGGCAGTTCTCCGTCGGCCCAGCCGGCGGCCCGCAGATCGCGCTCGATCAGCGGCGCGAGGTCGAGACCGATGCTCGCGAAGTACGTGGCGTGCTTGACCTCGAGCACCACGCCGATCTCGCGCCCGTGCTCGACCGACCCGCGCCGCACGAGGTCGAGCAGATCGACGAGACGCAGGATCGGCTGCCCGCCGTCGAAGCTGGCGCTCGTGGCGCGCACCTCGGGCAGACGCTCGCGCCCGCGGAGCGTCGAGAGCTCGTCCCAGGTGAAGTCCTCGGTGAACCAGCCCGTCAGCGCCTGCCCGTCGACCCGCTTGGTGGTGCGGCGATCGGCGAACTCCGGATGCTCCGCCACATCGGTCGTGCCCGAGATCTCGTTCTCGTGGCGCACGACCAGCACGCCGTCCTTCGTCGCGACGACATCGGGCTCGACGGCATCCACCCCCATCGCGAGCGCCAGCTCGTACGAGGAGCGGCTGTGCTCCGGGCGATACCCGGGCGCGCCCCGGTGTCCGATGACGAGGGGAGTTTTCCTGGGCACGCTCTCAGCGTAGAACACCCCATCGCGCGCCCCACGCCGGTATCGTGGAGGAAAGCGACCTACGACACCCTTCTGGAGTGAGGCCCACCATGAGCAACTTCGCATTCAACAACCCTGCTTTCAAGCGGCAGGATCCGCGCAATGTCGCGACCTACCCCGGCGCACCGCAGGGTGCTCGGGGAGCCCAGGCCGCATCGTTCCAGCACGCCACCGTCGACGCCGCGGCCAACGCGCAGCTCGAGGGCATGTACGCGGCTCCGCCGGCGGGCTCGATCGAGACCGACCGCATGTCCGTCGAGGACACCGTCTGGAAGACGGCCGGCCTGTTCGGCATCCTCCTCGTCACCGCGGCCATCGGCTGGGTGTGGACGCTCGGCGGCACCGACATCACCTCGTTCTCGACCGTCTCGCTCGTGCCGTGGATGATCGGTGCGCTCGGCGGTTTCGTCCTCGCGATGATCATCACCTTCACCTCGCGCAAGAAGGTGCGTCCGGCGCTGATCTTCGCCTACGCCGCCCTCGAGGGTCTGTTCATCGGTGGCATCTCGGCGTTCTTCGAGGTCCTCTACCCGGGCATCGTGCTGCAGGCCACGCTCGCGACGATCTCGGTCGTCGGCGTGACCCTCGCCCTCTTCGCCAGCGGCAAGATCCGCGCGTCGAAGAAGGCCACCAAGATCTTCATGGTCGCGATGGTGGGCTACCTCGTCTTCTCGCTGCTGAACCTCGTGCTCATGTGGACCGGCGTCCTGCCCGCCAGCCAGGCCTTCGGCCTCTACAGCGCCGAGATCATGGGCATTCCGCTCGGACTGATCATCGGCGTGCTCGTGGTCATCATGGCCGCCTACTCGCTGGTGCTCGACTTCGACCAGATCCAGCAGGGTGTGCGCAACGGCGCTCCCCGCGTCTACGGCTGGCTCGGCGCCTTCGGCATCATGGTCACGGTCGTCTGGCTGTACGTCGAGATCCTGCGCATCATCGCGATCGTCCGCGGCAACAACTGACGATCCGTCGTCTGTCGCTCACGAGGCCCGTCTCCCTTCGGAGGCGGGCCTCCTGCATGTTCCGCCCCGCGGCGCAAGGGGTTTCCTGAAAGCTTCCTGAGAGCGCAGAATCGAGCGATCAGACGAAACTCGTCTGCACACAGGAGGTCATCATGAGCTTTCTCGGCTTTCTTCTTCTCGGTCTCATCGCCGGGGCCATCGCGAAACTGATCCTGCCCGGCAAGCAGGGCGGTGGATGGTTCATCACGCTTCTGCTGGGCGTCGTCGGCGCCCTGCTCGGAGGGTGGCTCGGCTCGCTGATCCTCAACCGCCCGCTCACCGAGTTCTGGGATCTCGGCACGTGGCTCCTCGCCATCGGCGGATCGATCATCGTGCTGCTGATCTACGGCCTCATCGTCGGTCGTGGCAGTCGCAGCAAGGCCTGATCACCGCTCCGTGCGCTGATCGCGGCGCTTCGCCCCCTCCGGCCCCCGGTGGGGGCGAAGTCATGTCCGCTCGCCGCGCGACTTCGCCTCGAGCAGCGCACGTTCACGGTCGTTGCCGGTGAGGGCGGCGGCCGTCGCGAACTCGCTGCGCGCTTCGTCCTCCCTCCCGAGGCGGCGCAGCATCTCGGCCCGTGTCGCCGGCAGCAGGTGGTACCCGCGCAGAACTCCGGATGCCTCCAGCTGATCGAGTACCTTCAGCGCCGAGGCCGGCCCCGTCGCCATCGCGACGGCGGCCGCGCGGTTGAGTTCGACGACGGGTGACGGGGCGAGCCGCCCGAGCGCCTCGTAGAGCACGACGATCCGTTCCCAGTCGGTCTCCTCGATCGACGGAGCGAGCGCATGGCACTCGGCGATAGCCGCCTGCAGTCCATAGGCGCCACGGCCTCGGCCGACGGCATCCGCCCGCGCGAGTGCGGCGCGTCCTCGCGTGATCCGGCTGCGGTCCCACAGCCGTCGGTCCTGGTCGCCGAGCAGCACCGGATCTCCCTGCGCGTCGGTCCGCGCCGGGAACCGCGCCGCGGTGAGCTCCATCAGAGCGAGCAGCCCGAGGGCGTCCGGCTCGCGCGGCATCAGCCCGACCAGCACACGCCCCAGCCTGATCGCCTCGTCGGCGAGGTCCGGCCGCATCCATTCCGGCCCGCTGCTCGCCGCGTGGGCCTCGTTGAAGATCAGGTACACGATGCCGAGGAGCGCCCCGAGACGGGCGGTGTGCTCCTCGCGCGGAGGAGTCTCGAACGGAACCCCCGCCGCGGCCAGCGTCTTCTTCGCCCGCACGATGCGCTGCTGCACGGTGGCCGTGGGAACCAGGAACGCGCGAGCGATCTCCTCGCTCGACAGCCCCGCGACCACGCGCAGGGTGAGAGCCACCTGGGCTTCGCGTGACAGCACGGGGTGACAGGCGATGAACATCAGCCGGAGCACGTCGTCGTCGACCGCGTCCGGATCCCAGGGCACGGCGTCGATCCCCTCGGCCTGCTCGCGCTCCAGGTCGTGAGCGAGCACGGCGATGCGATGATCGAAGCGCTCCTGCCGCCGCCATCCGTCGATCGCTCTGCGCTTCGCGACGGCCGTCAACCAGGCGGCGCCGTTGCGGGGCACACCCTCGACCGGCCACTGCCGCAGCGCATCGAGCAGCGCCTCCTGGGCGAGGTCCTCCGCCCACCCGAAGTCGCCGACCATGCGGGCGAGCGTGCCGACGATCTTCGCCGACTCGATGCGCCAGACCGCGGCGACGGTGCGCTCCACCGTCCCCGGTGGGGGAAGGGGACGCACCGCCGCGTCGTCGGAGGAGGGGGTCATCTCACTGCTGGGCGCGCTGCGCCTGCTCCTCGCGCCAGCCTGCTTCCTTCTCGATCCACTCATTGTCGGCGGGGAAGTCCGAGGCGTCGGTCACCCGGCGCACCTCGAGGAACGATCCGGGTCCGAGCGGTGCACGGCTCGCCCACTCGGCGGCCTCCTCGCGGCTCGACACCTCGAGGATCCAGAATCCGTTGAACAGCTCCTTGGTCTCGCCGTAGGGGCCGTCGGTGATGAGCGGGGTCTCGGCGCTGAAGTCGACGACGAAGCCCTCCGCGGCATCGGTGAGTCCCTCGCCCGCTGCCAGCACGCCGGCCTTGATCATGGACTCGTTGTACTTCCCCATCGCCTCGATGACCTGCTCGAAGGGGATCTCCTTGTACGCATCGACGGCCTCGTCGGTCGCGCGCATGATGAGCATGTAATTCATGGTGTTCTCCTTGATCGATGGGATCGTGTCTCGACCCTCTCATCAAAGACGTCGAACGGGAACGCGTCGGATCGACATGCGATCCGGAATTCTCCGAGATTTCTTCTCGAGCGCTCTCTCGAGCGTGTTCTCAGCGCCGGGGCGGCCGACGCACGGCCGCATCGATCACGGCGGTGAGCGCGCTCAGCGACTTCTCGGGGCTCCATGCCGCGGCCACCTCGGGGGCCTCGGCACTCAGCCGCGCGAGCAGCGCGGGGTCGGCCAGCACGCCGCGCAGGGCGGCGGCCAACGCATCGACATCGCCGCTCGGAGCGAGCACTCCCCCGCCCGCGCCCAGGACGTCGCGGATGCCGTAGCGCACGTCGTACGACACGACCGGCGCGCCGTGCAGCAGCGCCTCGACGATCGACAGCGGTTGCCCCTCGAAGGCGGTGGCGGTGAGCACGACCGAGGCCCGGTCGAGAACGCGCCCCGGGTCGTCGGTGTACCCGGCGAGCACGACGCGATCTGCCGCACCGAGCTCGGCGATGAGGGCGGTCAGGCGCTCCTGCTCCGGTCCGCCGCCCCAGATCTCGAGGCGAGTGTCGGGCACGTCGGCCGCGAGGAACGCACGGATCGCCTGATCGACGCGCTTGCCCGGAGCCAGGCGTCCGAGCACCACGACCAGTCCCGGCTCCCGCAGGTCGTCGCGGCGCGCGACGGCCGCGATCGGGTTCGGCACGGTCTCGTTCCGCGCCGCCGTGCCGAAGCGTGCCACGACGTCGTCGCGCTGCGTCGCCGTCGGCCAGATCACGGCGTCGAAACGGTCGGAGAGGGCGAACCAGCGCGTCCACAGCGCGTTGGTCGGGGCATCCGCCGTGTAGGGAGCCTCGAGGTGGATGGTGTGGATCGTGTGGAGGATGCGCACGCGCGGGTCCTGCCATCCCACGATGAGCTCGCCGAGCTGGCGCGATTCGCAGATGACGACGATCGGGCGGTCGCCGAGGCCCGCGGCCAGGTGCGACAGCCACGCGCGGTACAGTCCGCCGAAACCGGCGACGCCGCCTACGACCTCGCCGTTCGCGTCGAAGATCTGCACCGGCTCGACGCTCAGGTGCCAGTCGGGATTGCCCGGGATCACCGGGAGCGCGACGAACGGCCGCCCCTCGGCATCCGCGATCGTGCGGTACTCGACCCCCGGGTTCGCGGCGAGGGCGGGGTCGGCGACCGCTCGCAGCCATGCGACCCCTCCGCCCTCGGCAGCGACGGCCTCGTCGAAGAGATTGCGCAGGCGAGAGGCGTCGACCAGAGCACCGCGCGAGACGAACGTCTCCCGGTGCTGCGCGTGGTCGGCCGCGGTGCCCGGGTCGAAGGTGAGCAGCTGCGGCCCACGCCCCTCGGCCACGCCCGCACCGGCCAGCTGCCGGGCGCGCGACAGCGTCGCGATCGTGTAGCCGCCGTCGAGGTCGGGGATGAGCCTGCTCGACAGCACCAGGTACTCGGCGTCCGGCAGGGCCGGCGCCGACGCGGGGAGCATCGTCTCCCCTACTCCCACTCGATCGTCCCCGGCGGCTTCGACGTCACGTCGAGCACGACGCGGTTGACGTCGCGCACGCCGTTGGTGATGCGGTTCGAGATCTTGGAGAGCACGTCGTACGGCAGGCGCGTCCAGTCGGCCGTCATCGCGTCTTCGCTCGACACGGGACGCAGCACGATCGGATGGCCGTAGGTGCGGCCGTCGCCCTGCACACCCACCGAGCGCACGTCGGCGAGGAGCACGACGGGGCACTGCCAGATCTCCTGGTCGAGCCCGGCCTTGGTGAGCTCCTCACGGGCGATGGCGTCGGCCTCGCGGAGGATCTCCAGACGGTCGGCCGTGACCTCGCCGATGATGCGGATGCCCAGGCCGGGGCCGGGGAACGGCTGTCGGCCGACGATCGCCTCGGGGATGCCGAGCTCGCGCCCGATCGCCCGGACCTCGTCCTTGAACAGCGCACGCAGCGGCTCGATCAGTTCGAAGTCGAGGTCGTCGGGCAGACCGCCCACGTTGTGGTGCGACTTGATGTTCGCCGTGCCCGCACCGCCGCCGGACTCGACGACGTCGGGGTAGAGCGTGCCCTGCACGAGGAACTTGACCGGGGCACCGCCGGAGGCCTTCGCCTCGGCGACCAGGTCGAGCTGCACCTTCTCGAACGCGCGGATGAACTCGCGTCCGATGATCTTGCGCTTCTCCTCGGGATCGGTGACACCCTTCAGGTGGCCGAGGAAGGTGTCAGCGGCGTCGACCGTGATCAGACGTACGCCCGTGGACTCGACGTAGTCCTTCTCGACCTGCTCACGCTCGCCCTTGCGGAGGAGCCCGTGGTCGACGAATACGGCGGTGAGCTGGTCGCCGATCGCCTTGTGCACGAGCGCGGTGGAGACCGCGGAGTCGACACCGCCGGAGAGCGCCGAGATGACGCGGGCGTCGCCCACCTGCTCGCGGATGCGCTCGATCTGCTCGGCGATCACGTTGCCGCTGTTCCAGTCGGACGCGAGGCCCGCACCCTTGTGCAGGAAGTTCTCGAGCACGCGCTGGCCGTGATCGGAGTGCTTGACCTCCGGGTGCCACTGCACGCCGTAGAAGCCGCGGTCCTCGTTCGCGAACGCCGCGACCTTGGTCGCGTCCGTCGTCGCGAGCACGTCGAAGCCCTCGGGAGCACGCGCGACCTGGTCGCCGTGGCTCATCCACACGTTCTGCTCGACGGGCTGGCCGCCGAGCAGCGTTCCACCGTCACCCGTGATGACCGCATCCGTCGCCCCGTACTCGCGCAGGCCGGTGTTCGCGACCTCGCCGCCCAGCGTCTGAGCCATGTACTGGAAGCCGTAGCAGATGCCGAGCGTGGGCACGCCGAGGTCGAACACCGCGGGGTCGAGGCGCGGCGCTCCCTCCTCGTACACCGACGAGGGCCCTCCGGAGAGGATGATCGCGACCGGGTTCTTGGCGGCGATCTCGGCAGCGGTCGCGGTGTGCGGCACGATCTCGCTGTAGACGCCGGCCTCGCGCACGCGACGGGCGATCAGCTGCGCGTACTGCGCGCCGAAGTCGACGACGAGCGCGGGGCGCTGCTGGGTCTCGGACTGTTCGGTCAACGGGCACCTTCCGGGGCGGGAGCGGAGACCTCTGAGGCCTCTCGGGTGGCGAGGTAGGTCTTGACTTCACGGGCCACGATGGCCTCCATGAAGAACGACAGCAGCGGGATCACGCCGCCGAGGGCGAGCAGGATGAAGCGCGGGAACGGCCAGCGCATCAGGCTCCACATGCGGAAGCACGCGAAGAGGTACACGACGTAGAACCAGCCGTGCGCGACGAGGATCGCCAGCGACACGTTGAAGCCGTCGCCGAGCGAGGTCATCTCGCACGAGTTCGTCCAGGGGGCGAACAGCGACCACCACTCGCAGTCGGCGCCGGCGAGCACGCCGGCGAACCAGAGCGGTCCGCCCGATCCTCCGAGGAACAGTTCGAGGTGGATCGGCGTGTACTTCAGCACCATCTCGGTCAGCAGCAGGAGCAGCATGACTCCGGTGATGATCGACGCGATCTGGTAGAACTTCAGCGCACCGCGGATCGCCGGAAAGCTGGCGACTTTCGGTTCGGGCATGCGTCCAGTCTAGTCGGCGCGCCGCACCGCTCGATCCGGCGCGGATAGCCCGCGCTCGACGCCCTCACGGTGCGGGCGGCCGGGCGACCAGCGCCTCACCGTGACCCGTGAGCGCGCGCTCGGATGCCGCGGCGGGAACGAGCACGGTCGACCCCGCGGGGAACCCCTGTCCTCCCAGAGCGACCTCGCCATCGACCACGACGACGATCGCGAACCCGGGATCGAGCATCACGGGCCCTCCGTCGACCGGAACCCGATCGAGGCGGAAGTACTCGTCGGCGGCGGCCGGGAACGCCGACCCCGATCGCGGTGCCGTGCGGACGAGGGCGTCGAGCTGTGCCCGGTCACGTCCGGTGCGGTTCACCGCCGTCAGGGCCAGCTCGAACCCGAGACCCAGATGCCCCTCCCCGGCGCCGTCGATCGCGAATCCCTCCCACTCGAGCAGGATCGAGAGGTCCTCGGGCTGCTGCAGTTCGAGCAGGAGAACACCCGCGCCGATCGCGTGCAGCTCCCCCGGCGGCACCCACACCACATCGCCGGGCCCGACCTCGATCGCGTGCAGCAGACCGAGGAGCGCGGCGACGTCCTGGCGCGCGACCAGATCGGCGAGAGCATCGGCCGTCACCTCCTCCCGCAGGCCGACGTACACCGTCCCGCCCTCGAGGATGTACCAGGCCTCGGCTTTGCCGTGCGCGCGGCCGAGATGCCCGGCCGCGAAGTCGTCGTGCGGATGCGCATGCACCGGCAACCGCTCCCCCGCGTCGAGCAGCTTGACGAGCAGGCGCGCGTCGTCACCCCAACGGCGGACGTGCTCCTCCCCCAGCCAGGCGATCGGATCCTCGGCGATCGCCTCGCGCAGCAGCCGCCCGTCGGGCAGGGTGCTGAGGCCGAGGGTCTCCTCGCCGCGGACCGTCGTCACCGATCCGATCCAGTCCTCGGGTTCGCGGGGCGCGGACCCCGGATCGCCGCGGAACGCGCGGAGGCGCTCTCCGCCGCGGTAGAAGCGCTCGGCCGGTCGGTTCGGGGCGAGGGCGATCGGGTTCATCGGGCAGCTCCGTTCGCATCGGCGTGCGCAGCATTCACATCCGCATCGGCGTGCGCAGCATCCGCATCGGCGTGCGCAGCATCCGCATCGGCGTGCGCAGCCAGGAACCCGCCGACGAAGGTATCGCCGAGACCGATCGTCGTCGGCTCCGGGATATCGAGGGCGAAAGCCGGCACGCCGACCGCTCCGGGGATGCCGCGCTCGACGGCGGCGACGAGCTCGGCGCCGCGGCGGTTCCGCGCCATCGCGGCCGTCTCCTCGGCATCCGACGACGAGAATCCATCGCCGAGCCGGTAGCGCGTCGCCGCGACCCGGACAGCGCTCTCGAGTGCTGCGCGGTGGCGCGCGGCATCCGATCCGACGGCGATCGCCCAGTGCCGGGTGTGCACGACGAGGGCGGGGGCGGGGATCAGCCGGGCGATCGCGGTGAGCGCGGCGATCACGTCGGCCGGATCGAGCAGATCGACGGATCGGCCCAGATACTCCTGCAGTTCGTCCTCGTTCATGCCGTAGACATCGATGCGGGAGAGCAGCCGGTCGCGGACGGTGTGAGAGAAGGCCCGCGTGTAGAAACCCGCGTCCTCGTAGTACACCAGCGCCTCGTCGGGCAGCGACGCGAGCGCGACGAGCAGCTCGTCGAGCCGGCGCTCGAGCAGGTCGTGGTCCTGCATGGTGTTGAAGCCAGACACCAGGAAGACGGATGCTCCGGCCAGGGCCGCCGGCAGATCGTCGGCGAGACGCATCTCGCGATTGGGCGGGTCGTTCGCGAAGATCAGCCGGTTCGCGCTCGGGGAGACGATGTCACCGTCGATCAGCCGCACGTGCGCCCCGACCGGGTACTGCACGATCAGGTGCGGATCGAGGGTGTCGCGGTCGGCCGACGACACGTACGAGACGCGCTCCGGCAGCAGACGGCGGACGTTGTCGTCGATGCTCACCAGATGCTGCACGCTCGGGATGCCGAGGCTGTCGAGCACGAGCCCCGCCCGCACCCCCGTGCCGCCGAGCGTCACGGCCACGTCGAAGTGCGCGGCGAAGCGCTCGATCACCTCGGAGGACTCGACGAAGCGCTCGGCCCCGGTCCCGGCTGCGACGAACGCGAGCACGGCCACCAGGAGCGAGCGCTCGTCGACGATCGACGCCGCGGCGGTCAGCTCGTGCCGCCGGATGCGATGCTCCCGGGCCAGCCGGCCCACGACGGCGGAGTCCCACCGCAGTTCGAAGTCGACCGTTCCGCCGAGCCCCAGCACGAGCCGACCGCCCACATCACGTGTCATCCGTCGATCGTCCTCCCCGTCGAGATCCGTGCCGGTCAGTACAGGTCGGCTTTGCCGTCCGCACCGAACAGTTCGATCTTCTCAGCCGCGGTCGCCTTCAGGGCGGCGATCGGCTCGGGCTGGATCGCGTTCGGCTCGCGCAGACGCTCGTCGGTGCCCAGGATCTCGCGCATGCGGTTGTGGTACGAGACCTTGATGTCGCTGGAGATGTTGATCTTGTTGATGCCCAGCTCGACGGCGCGACGCAGTTCGGCATCCGGGTTCGCCGATCCGCCGTGGAGCACGAGCGGGATGCCGACCGCGGCCTTGATCTCCTGGAGCAGGTCGTGGCGCAGCTCGGGGTTCTTCTCGGCGGGGTACAGCCCGTGCGAGGTGCCGATGGCGATCGCGAGGCTGTCGACGCCCGTCTCCTCGACGAAGCGCACGGCGTCGTCGACGTTCGTGTAGATGATCTCCGCGGCACCCGACTCGCCGTAGCTGTCGTTCGCGCCGATCGTGCCCAGCTCGCCCTCGACCTGGATGCCCACCGCGTGCGCGGCCTCGACGACCTTGCGCGTGAGCGCGACGTTCTCGTCGAACGGCAGCAGCGACGCGTCGATCATGACCGAGGTGAACCCGGCCTTGATCGCCGTGATCATCTGCTCGTAGCTGCCGCCGTGGTCCCAGTGGATCGCCACGGGGACGCTCGAGCGGTGCGCGCGGGAGTGCATCGCCGCGATCAGGTCGGTCGTGATGTGCGAGACCTCGTCCGGGTGGATCGCGATGATCACCGGCGCGTTCTTCTCCTCACTGATGTCCATGACTCCGTTGAACATCGCCCAATCGCTGATGTTGAACGCCGGGATCGCGAAGTTGTGCGCGTTGGCGACGTCGAGGATGGATTTTCCGGTGTAGAGCACGTGTTTCTCCTGTTTTCGTGATGGTCGAGGGCCCCGGGCGGGGTGGCGGTCAGCTCTTCACCGAGCCGGCCGTGAGGCCGCTGATGAAGTAGCGCTGGAAGAAGAGGAAGAGGATGAGCACGGGGATGGACCCGAGCACGCTCATGGCCATGATCTGGTTCCACTCGTAGGAGTGCTGCCCCATCAGGAGTTGGATGCCGATGGGCACCGTACGCATGTCGATCGTGCGTGTGAGCGTCAGCGCGAACAGGTACTCGTTCCACGCGATCATGAACGTGTAGATGCCCACCGACACGATGCCCGGCACCGAGATCGGCACGAGGATGCGCCACAGCGCCGTGAACGACCCCGCGCCGTCGACGCGGACGGCCTCGTCGAGCTCGCGCGGCAGGGTGTTGAAGTAGCCGGTCATCATGATGATCGCGTAGGGCAGCGTGAACACCATGTACGTGAGGATCAGCCCGGCGTAGGAGTTGTAGAGGCCGAGGCCGACCATCAGGCCGAAGTACGGGATCAGCAGCGTGATGGGCGGCACGGCCTGCACGCTCACGATCACCACGTTGAGGATGCGCTTGCCCCGGAAGTCGAAGCGGCTGAAGGCGTAGGCCGCCTGGATCGCGACGATCAGGGTGAGGATCGTGACCGACCCCGCGACGATGTAGCTGTTGAGGAAAAACCGCACCGTCTCGGCGTTCGTGAAGATCGCGATGTACGCGTCGAACGAGAAGGTGTCGGTGATGAGCCGCGGGGGCAGCTCGAAGATCTGGGTGTTGGACTTGAACGAGCTCGAGAGCATCCACAGCACGGGTCCGGCGGCGAAGACGGCTCCGATGATCAGTCCGATCATCAGCGAACCCTTCGCGACGACGCGGCGGTTCTTGACGGTGAGCGCCATGATCAGTCCCTCGCTTTCTGGTGACGGACGTAGAACACGGCGAGCACCATCGACATCAGCAGCACGAGCACGGCCGAGGTGGCGGCGAGCGAGAAGTCGTACTTGGCGAAGGCGAGCTTGTAGGTGAAGGTGCTGAGCACCTCCGTGACGTCGATCGGACCGCCGCCGGTGGTCATCCAGATGAGGGCGAACTGCTGCGAGGTCCAGATCAGGTCGAGCAGCACGAGGCTCACGATGATCGGCCGCAGCTGCGGGATCGTCACGTTCCAGAAGCGCTGCACGTTGCTGGCGCCGTCGACGGTGGCCGCCTCGTGCAGTTCGGCCGGGACACCCTGGAGGCCGGCGAGCAGGCTGACCATGAAGAACGGGTACCCCGCCCAGATGTTGATGAAGATGATGGTGCCCAACGCCAGCTGCGGAGAGGCGAGCCATTCGATGTCGGTGTTGAGCAGGAAGTTGATCACGCCGTTCGGGGCGAGGAGCATGCGCCACAGCACCGCGATCACCGCGACCGTGAACAGCCACGGCAGAACGTAGAGGGCCCGGAACAGGGAGCGCGAGACCCGGCCGAGGAGCGGGCTGTTCAGCATCATCGCGAACGCGAGACCGAGCACCAGGTGCGCCAGCACGCTCGCGACCGTGAACAGGATCGTGTTGCCGGTGGCCTTCCAGAAGCGGGGGTCGGAGAGGACCTCGACGTAGTTGGCGATCCCGACGAACTCGGGCGACTTGTTCAGGATCACGTTGTCCTGGAACGAGTATCCGATCACCATCACGATCGGCACGATCATCAGGACGAACAGCAGGATGATCGTCGGCGAGAGGAAGGCGTACGACTCGGTGGTCTTGCGCAGTTGCCGTCGGCGCCGCGAGTGCGGCACCCCGGTGACGATCACCTCGGTGTCGTCGGTCGTTCTCAGGCTCATGAGGTGCGGGCTCCTAGGTTGGTCGGGTGCCGCATCGCATCATCGGCGATGCGGCACCCCGTTCAGGCGGGAGGCGAGGAGCTCAGAACTCCGCTTCCCAGGACGTCTGCGCCGCCTTGAGCGCGTCGGGGATCGACTGCTGCCCGTCGAGTGCGGACTGCAGCTGCTCGCCGAACTGGCGCATCAGCTCCTCCGCCACCGGCAGCCCGGTGAACTCATTGGCGGGGTAGCCGGCCTGGTAGATGTCGAACGCGGTCTTGAACAGCTCGTCGTCGTTCACGAAGTCGGGAACCGAGGTCGAGTTGCCGGGGAAGGCCTTCGCCATCGTCGACAGAGTCGAGTTGGTCTCCTGGCTCATGAGGAACTCGACGAGCTTGAACGCCGCCTCCTTGTGCTCGGAGTTCTCGGCCACGCCGATGCCCCACGAGGCGTAGGGAATGCCACGTTCGCCCTCGTATCCGTCCTCGGCGGGGATCGCCGAGATCGAGAACTCGAGGTCGGGGTTCGTCTCGCGGATGAGGTTGATGTGCGCGAGCGAGTCGATCATCATGCCGGCCCGGCCGTTGGTGAACTCCTCGACCTTGTCCTGCTCCTTCATCGTGAACGAACCGGAGGCGATCACTCCCGCGTCCCACAGCTCGCCGATGTACTCGACCGCGGAGGTCACGTCGTCGTTGGTGAGATCGGGCTGACCGTCCTTCAGCATCGAGCCGCCGGATGCCCAGACCCACGACATGACGTCGTTCTGCACACCGTTCGGCGCTTCGAGGGAGAGCGGGAGGACCCACCCGGAGACGTCGCCCCCGAGGGCGGAGACCTTCTCCGCGGCATCCGCGAACTCGCTGCGGGTGGCGGGCGGAGCGTCGACACCGGCCTCGGCGAGGAGCGCGTCGTTCGTGAACATCGGATACACGAAGTTGACGACCGGGATCATGTACGTGCTGCCGTCGACCTGGATCTGGCTGGCGAGCTCGCTGTCGTCGTAGTCGTACTCCTCCATCAGCGCGCTGAGGTCGGCGATGACTCCCTGCGAGGCGAAGTCGTTGACCCACGCGCCGTCGAGACCGACGACATCGGGCATGGTGCCGGACGCGGCTCCCGCGAACAGCTGCTCCTTGGTGGAGGCGTACGGCCCGCTCACGAGATCGACCGTGATCCCGGGGTTCGCCGCCTCGAACTCGTCGATGAGGGCGCGGAACTCGCCGTCGGGCAGTTCCGGCTCCCACCACTGGGCGAACTCGATCGTCACGTCGCCGCCGTCTCCACCGCTGTCGCCGCCGGTGCTGGGCGCGCAGCCCGCCACCGCCAGAAGGGTCACGGCCGCCGCGGCGGCTCCGACGATGTTCCGGGTGCGTCGCTGCCCCAGTCGCACTGTGCTCATCACTTCTCCTCTTCGAGATCGTGCCGCATCACGCGCTTCAATGCTTGTTCATGCGGTTTTGAGCCATGTTATGCCCGGATTTGCCGCGGCGTCAAGCGTCAATCTGGAGATGTCGTTACAGATTCCCGCGACCGGGGGCGAATATTCCGCGGATAATCACTCATGCACGCGATATGCCGTTTTCTGCACAAGTCTGCGGTGTTCGTCGCTTTCGTGTGCTAGAGATGTCTGCATGGAAACATCCGCACCGGCACATCGTCGTCGCCTCCCCGCGGGCAGGAAGGCCGATCTCGCCAGCTACGTCGAGCAGACGGGGCAGGTCACGGTCGGCGATCTCGCCGAGCATTTCGGCGTCTCGATCGACACGATCCGCCGCGATCTCGATCAACTCGACCGCGAAGGCGTGCTCGTGCGCACCCACGGCGGTGCCGTGAGTTCCGCGACCGGGCCGCTCAAGGACCGCGCCCTCGACGTGCGCATGCGCGTGCAGACCGAGGAGAAGGAGCGCATCGCCCGCCTCGCCGCCGGTCTGATCGAGGACGGCTCGGTGGTGATGTTGAACGCCGGGACGACGACGTTGGCGGTCGCTCGCGCGCTTCGCAATCATCAGGATCTGACGATCGCGACGAACAACCTGCGGATCCCCGCCGAGCTCGCCCCCACCGCATTCCGCGACCTGTACGTGTTCGGCGGTGCGGTGCGCTCGATCACCCAGGCGACGACCGGACCCGTGACGTTCACGATGACGCCCGGCGGCCCGGAGGTCGACATCCGCTGCGACCTCGCGCTGATCGGCGTCGGGGCCGTCGACGAGGGCGGGTATTCGGCCTCGAACCTCGGCGACGCCGCGATGATGTCCGAGATGATGCAGCGCGCCGAGCGCACCGCTATCCTGGCGGACTCCTCGAAGATCGGGCGCCGGTTCTTCGCGCAGATCGCGCAGCTCGACCGGGCCGACTACCTGATCACGGATGCTCCGCCGCCCCCGCACATCGCCGCAGCCCTTGCGCAGGCCGACGTGCAGGTTCTCGTCCCCTGACGACCTGACAGCGACCTGAACGACGACGGAGGCCGCCGGGATCGCTCCCGGCGGCCTCCGCTTCGATCAGCGGGGTGGGGTCACCACCATCCGCCGATCAGATCGAGGATCCAATCGATGATGCCGCCGATGATCCCGCCGATCGTGCTCGCCTTCTTGACGGTGACGGATGCCGTGGCCTCGTCTCCGTCCGACTGCGACACCGCGACGGTGTAATCGCCGGCCTTGGTGTTCTTCGGAACCGTCACCGAGCCGTCGAACGAGCCGTCGCTGGCGACCTGGATCGTGCCGACCTCGATCGGCGCGCCCTTCTTCGGTCGCAGCTGCACGGTCACCGTCTCGCCCGGTGCATAACCCTCACCGGTGATCTGCAGCTTCTTGCCTGCCGTCACCTTCGAGGAGGCCAGGTCGATCGTGCCGGCGAACTCCGCCTCACCCGTGATCGTGAACGGCACCTGCACCGTCGTGCCCGTCGCGGGGACCGAGACGGTGAGCGCCTGCTCACCGGTCGCTCCCGCAGGGACGGTGAAGGTGAGCGTCGCACGTCCGGCCTCGTCGGTCGTGTCGACGATCGCCGGGTCGATCGCGCTCGCGGCGAGCTGGGTGTCGCCCAGCGAGAGCGTCACCTCGCCAGGCGCCGGCTCTCCCGCGCTGAACGCGAGCGACGACAGCGCGACGGTCACCTGATCGCCCGCACTGTACCCGTCGGCATCCGCCGGGCTGACCGTGACGCCGACGGCGCGCTGCGCCTGATCGGGCGTCGCGGTGCCGTTCGCGTCGAACCAGTCGACCATCGACTGCAGATCGATCTTGCCGGTGTCGCGCTTGCCGGTGCCCTCTCGGAAGGTGACGAAGTTGTCGCCGCCCGCCGCGAGGAACGAGTTCGCCGCGACGGTGTACTCGGCCGCCGGGTCGATCGGGGTTCCGTCGAGCGTGATCGAGGTGATCCGCGCTCCCTGCGCCGCCGTGGGGTCGTACGTGTAGACGAGCCCCTCCGAGACGCCGAGCTTCAGGAACGGACGCGCCGCCCCCGCGGGCTGCCACTGCTCCTCGAGCACGCCCTTGAGCTGCTCCCCCGTCAGGGTGAGCGTCACGAGCGTGTTGGCGAACGGTTGCACGTTCGCCGCCTCTCGATAGGTGACGTTGCCGTCGGGATCGGATGCCCCGCTCGACGCGTACGCGAGGTTCGCGCGCAGACCGCCGGGGTTCATCAGGGCGATGTCGGCATCCGTCGACCACTTCTGCACATCGGCGACGAAGTTGCCGATCGTCGACTCGCCACCGCGGTTCTCCGAACCGTTCGCCTGACGCGCCCGGTTGAAGTCCGCCGTGATCTGCCCGACCTCGACCGCACCGAGCACGTCGGCCTCGGCCTTCGCCTTCGCGACGATCTCGGCGACCTCGGGCACGGCCGGGTAGAGCGGCTGTCCGTTGGCGGTGAGCGGTTTGATCTCGTTGGTGATCGAGATCAGGTCCTTCGTGGTCGGGTCGACCTGGATGTTCATCAGGCCCAGGTTCTCGCCGTACTGACCTGCCGAGACGACCGGGCGGCCGTCGATGACGTGGTTGTAGGCGAGGTGGGTGTGAGCCGAGACGATCGCATCGACATCGGCGTCCACGCCGTAGACGATCTCACCGAGCGGCGAGTCGGGCGTGACCGCCGCGACATCGGTGCTCTCGGCGCCCTCGTGCACGAGCAGGATGATGACGTCGGCCTCGCCGTTGGATTCGTCGCCGTCGCGCAGATCGTCGGCCACCGCGTTCACGGAGTCGGCGATGCTGCGCACCTCGAGGTCGGCGATCCCCTCCGGGGAGACCAGCGAGTCGAGATCCTCGGTGACGGCTCCGATGAAGCCGACCTTGACGCCGTCGAGCTCCTTGACCCAGGCGGGGGCCAGAGCGGGCTCGCCGGTCTCGGTCACGAACACGTTCGACGCGATGTACTCCCAGTCCGCGCGGTCCTGCACGCGATCGCGCAGGTCCTCCCAGCCCTGGTCGAACTCGTGGTTGCCCGCCGAGCTCACATCGAGACCGGCCGCGTTGAGCGCATCGATCGTGGGGTTGTCGTCGTTGATGAACGAGGTGAACGTCGATGCACCGATCAGGTCTCCCGCTCCCGCGAAGATCGTGTTCGGGTTCTCGGAACGGAACTGCTGCACGGCTCCCGCGAGCACCGCGGCACCGGCGGCGGCACCGTCGGCCTCGATGCGTCCGTGGAAGTCGTTCACCGTGACGACGTCGATGCTCACCGGCGGGATCTCCGAGGAGACGCCGACGATGATCGGGTCGTGGTCGCTCGACCGGTAGGGCGTACCCGCCTCGGTGGCGCCGAACGCGTAGCCGCGGTCGCTCCACTCGGGCGAGTTGATGCCCCAGACGCCGGCTCCGGTGATCGAGGAGGCGAGCGACGGCGACGCGATCACGTGGTCGAGCGAACCCAGCTCGCCGTCGAACGAGTACGTGTACTGTCCGTCGGTCTTGTCCGCGACGAGATCGCTCCAGCCCGCCGACGTGAACACGTCGATCGGGTCTTCCTTGCCGTAGGCGTTGAAGTCGCCGATCAGCAGCAGGTCGCTGCTCCCGGTCGACTGCTCGAGGTCGCCGGCGAAGTCGAGGATCGCCTCGGCCTGCGCCACGCGGTCGGCGTTGAAGAAACCCTGGCCGTCGGCCGGCTCGGCACCCGCGCCGGTGGGCGGGGACTTCGACTTGAGGTGGTTCGCGACGACCGTCACGACCCGTCCGTCGATGTCGAACGCCTGGGCGATCGGCTCACGGGCGTTGCCCCACACCGACTCGTCGGTCACGGTCGCACTGTCGCCGACCGGTGAGACGGCATCCTTCTTGTAGATGATCGCGTTGGTGATGTAGTCGGTCGTCGCCGCGTCGTTCAGGGCGTCGGGCGTCGGCACGAACGCCCACACCTCGCCGCCCGCCGCGTCGTTGAGCCCGTCGACGAGGTCGGCGAGCGCCGTGTCGATCGGCTTGCCGAGCTTGACCGAGTTCTCGATCTCCATGAGCGAGACGATGTCGGCGTCGAGTCCGTTGATCGCCGCGACGATCTTGGACTTCTGGATCGCGAACTGCTCCGCATTCGCCGCGCCGCGGGCGTCGGGGTTCTCGCTCTTCAACGTCGTGAAGTAGTTGAAGACGTTGAACGACCCGACCTGCACGTCGCCGCCCACGTCCGGAGCGGTCTCGGGGCGCGGGTTGGTCTGCTCGAAGCCGACCTTGAGCTCGGCGGGCGAGGAGTCGTCGATCGGCACGGTCGGCTGCAGCCGCCAGTCGTCGAAGCCCCACTGCAGGATGTAGCCGGCGTCGCTGAAGTCGACGACGTCGCCGGTGCGCACGACCTGGTCGGTCGTGAAGTACGGCTGCTGGCCCGGGTGGTTGTTGTTGTTGACCTGCAGAGACCATGCGTCGTCGAGCAGGATGCGGTTCGCCCGATTGGCGGCCGCGATCGCGGCCGCATCATCACCCGGACGCGTCGTCTCGGTGCTCTTGACGTTGAGATCTTCCCCGGCGTTCAGCCACAGCGTGCCGAAGTTGTAGAGCTGGTGGCTCGACGCGAGACGGTAGGTACCGGCCGGGGCGACGAGCATGTTCTCGTACTGCTCGCGGTCGGCGCCCACGACGGTGTCGGGGAGAGGGGTCACCTCGGGCAGACCGGCATCGGCCGTGACGACCTCGACACCCGCGAGAGCCGTGGGCGAGATCTGGGTCTGGCCGAAGTACTCGCTCACGCGGCCCGTGACCGAGACGAGGTCGCCGATCTCGAGAGTCGGAGCGAGGGCGTTCAAGAAGACGAACACGCCGTCGGAGGCACCGGGCGTCGCGTCCTCGGCGCCGCCGGAGCCCTGCGTCTGGATCACGATGCCCTTGTAGCCGCCGGTCCGATAGTCGGCGGTGACGATGCCCTCGACGGTGACGGTCTGACCGTTCACGGGAGAGACGTCGCCGGTGCCCTGCACCTCGGCGATCGTGTGGGTGGTCGGCGTGCTCGCGACCGCGGCATCCTCCGCGGGGGCCGCCGGTGCTTCTTCGGGCGCGGGCGCCGCTGCCGCGTCGTCCGCCTCGTCCTCGGTGTCCGGCTGCGTCGACGGGGCCTCCTCCGGTGCGGGGGATGCGGTGTCGTCCGGCGCGGGGGTCGCCGGAGCCTCGGTCTCGGTGCTCGACGATGCGGGGGCATCGACGGGCTCCTCGGCGAAAGCGGGGGCCGCGGCGAGCGACCCGAAGGTCAGCGCGACGGCGGTGGTCAGAGCGAGAGCGCCGGTGCGCCCCCGCTTCCGGAATTCTGACGAATCGACTCCCGTGCGGGCGTCGTCGTGGGGGGCTGACATGCGAACGGTCTCCTCGACATTGTGGATTTCGGTGACGTCGGGCCCTTGTGGGGCCTGTCGTGCGAGCGCCCGGAGCGTGTGTCCGGACGCGCGCATGTCTTCGACCCTACGGAGAGGGTCCGACATCCTCAATGGTGTTCGCCGTTTGGTCACCGACTGCTCACCGGCCGCGCACGGCCGCATTCCCGGGGTGCGCGTGTCAGGCGGACGCCGCGGCGGCGTCCTCGAATTCCTCGACCTCGCGCTCCCACGCGTCCTTCGCCAGGCGGTACCAGAGGTAGAAGGCGAAGCCCGCGAAGATCGCCCACTCGACGGCGTAGAACACGTTGAGCCAGTTGACCGGCGACATCTCGTTCGGCGCCGGAGAGTCGATGTCGACGAGCCCGGCGGATGCCTCGATGGCGGCGAGATACGGCCGATACACGTCGAGCCGGTCGGTGTCGTGCCAGAAGCTGAGCAGTGCGGCCGTCGACATCCGGTTCATCCGGTCGGGCTCGTCGTGCGGCGGCGGGACCGGTCCCTCGTCGGAGATGATGCGGCCGGCGATCTCGACGGTGCCGCCGTCATCGGCGTTCAGCTCGTCGATCGCCGCGTCCGCGCTCTCGCGGTCGGGTGCCCATCCGATCGCGACGGCGATCGAGGTGCGCTCGGCGACGCGCAGCTGACCGGTCACCCAGTAGCCCTCGACGCCGTCGTTGTAGCGCTGCGAGACGACGAGGAAGTCGCCGGGCACCCAGGTGCCCGAGGTCTCGACCCGCTGACCGACGAGCGGCTCGGGAAGGTACTGCCCCGGTTCCACGACCTCATCGAGCTGTTGCACCTGCTCCGTCGCGCCCGGCTCGGGCGGGTCGGTCTCGATCGCACGCTCGAGCTGCCACTGGCCGAGCCAGGCGAACACGCCGGCCACCAGCAGGCAGAACAGCAGCATGCCGATCCATCGCCCGCGCAGCATCACCTCACGGAGGGTCGGCGGGAACAGCGAGGCGGACGACACGGCGGCGATACGGAGGATCAGGCTTCGTACGGGGCGAGGACGACCTCGACCCGCTGGAACTCCTTGAGGTCGGAGTATCCGGTGGTCGCCATGGACTTGCGCAGCGCGCCGATGAGGTTCGCGGTGCCGTCGGCCACGGGAGCGGGGCCGTACAGGATCTCCTCGAGCGTGCCGATCCCTCCGACCTGCACGCGACGACCGCGCGGCAGCTTCGGGTGGTGGGCCTCGGGGCCCCAGTGGTAGCCGTGACCGGGCGCATCGGTGGCGCGGGCCAGCGCGACGCCGAGCATGACGGCATCCGCTCCCATCGCCAGTGCCTTCACGATGTCGCCGGAGGTGCCCACGCCGCCGTCGGCGATGACGTGCACGTAGCGTCCGCCCGACTCGTCGAGGTAGTCGCGACGCGCCGCCGCGACGTCGGAGACGGCGGTCGCCATCGGCGCGTGGATGCCGAGGGTCGCGCGCGTGGTCGACGCCGCTCCCCCGCCGAAGCCGACCAGCACACCGGCCGCGCCCGTGCGCATGAGGTGCAGCGCGGCCGTGTAGGTGGCTGCGCCGCCGACGATGACGGGCACGTCGAGGTCGTAGATGAACTTCTTGAGGTTGAGGGGCTCGATGTCGCTCGAGACGTGCTCCGCCGACACCGTGGTGCCACGGATCACGAACAGGTCGACCCCGGCCGCGGCGACCGTGTCGTAGAACTCCTGGGTGCGCTGCGGCGTGAGCGAGCCGGCGACGGTGACGCCAGCCTCGCGGATCTCGGCGAGACGCTGCGTGATGAGCGCGGGCTTGATCGGCTCCGAGTACAGCTGCTGCATGCGCACGGTCGCCTGGGAGTCGCTGAGGCCGGCGATCTCGGCGAGCAGCGGCTCGGGGTTCTCGTACCGGGTCCACAGGCCCTCGAGGTCGAGCACGCCGAGGCCGCCGAGCTGCCCGAGCATGATCGCCGTCTGCGGGCTCACGACGGAATCCATCGGCGCCCCCAGCACGGGGATCCCGAAGCCGAAGGCGTCGATCGTCCAGGCGGTCGACACGTCCTCCGGGTTGCGCGTGCGCCGCGAGGGCACCACCGCGATGTCATCGAACGTGTACGCGCGACGCGCGCGCTTTCCTCGGCCGAGCTCGATCTCCATGGTCACCACTCCAGACTACCCGGGCGCGGAGGCGGTCGATGGCTGGGAGACTGGGAGCGACATCGGGAGGATGCATGGGAGCGGATGCCGCAGCGGTCGTCGTCGTGGGCGGCGGGGTCATGGGACTCGCCACCGCCTGGGAGCTCGCACGACGCGGGAAGCGTCCCGTCGTGCTGGAGCGATTCGCCCGCGGCCACCGCGAGGGGGCGTCGCACGGAGCCACGCGCAACTTCAACAACGCCTACGACGAGGATCACTACCTCGACCTCCTCGTGCGTGCGCGGGAGGGGTGGGACTCGCTCGGCGACGTCGGCGGGACTCCCCTGTTACGGCTGCACGGCCTCGTCACGCACGGTGATGTCGACCTGCGGCGGATCCACGAGCGCCTGGCCGCGCGCGGCATCCCGGCCGAGGTGCTCTCCGCAGGCGAGGCGACCCGCCGCTGGGCCGGCATGCGCTTCGACGGCGACGCGCTGTGGTCGCCCGACGCCGGCGTCGTGCGGGCGTCCGCTGCCCTGATCGAGTTCGAGCGCCGCATCCTCGCCGCGGGCGGCGACGTGCGATGGAGCACGCCGGTCGCCGCGATCGACGACCGCGGGGAGGGCATCGACATCGCTCTCGCCGACGGCTCGCACCTGCGCGCCGAGACCGTGGTGGTCACGGTCGGCGCCTGGAGCCGGAACCTGGTCGGAGAGCTCGGACTCCCCCGCCTCACGGTCACCGAGGAGACGCCCGCGCACTTCGCGCCGGTCGATGACGCCGGCTGGCCCTCGTTCAACCACTACGTCGATCCGGCGGAGTACCCGGCGACCGTCTACGGCATGCCCACTCCCGAGGAGGGCGTGAAGGTCGGCTTCCACCGCGTGGGCGACGAGGTCGACCCCGACGCCCGCCCGCACGTCCCCACGCATCTCGACACTCTCGCCGGCTACGTGCGCGAGTGGATGCCGGGACTCGACGCGACGAGCGCGGTGCCGATCAGTTGCACGTACACCTCGACCGACGACGGCGTGTTCGTCCTCGACCGACGCGGCCGGATCGTCGTCGGAGCGGGCTTCTCGGGCCACGGGTTCAAGTTCGCGACCGGGATCGGGGCGACGCTCGCGGATCTCGCGCTCGACGAGTCGGCGCGCGCCGCCGAGCCGTTCCGGCTCCCCCACGTGAGCTGAGAGGTCGGAACACGCCGCACGACGGCGTACGCACGCGGCGAGTCGTGACCCCTCACCGGGATGTCAGACGTTGCGCAGGCCCTCGAGACGCAGCGCTTCCGTGCGCAGCTCGACCGGAAGAGTGAACCAGAACTCGGTTCCCTTCCCCACCTCGCTGCTCATGCTCATGGTCCCGCCGTGCGCCTGAACGATGGCGCGAGTGATCGTCAGCCCGAGCCCCACCCCGGGCACCGCGTTCCGAGTCGCCGTCGAGGCGCGGAAGAAGCGAGTGAACAGCATCCCCTGCTCTTCCTCCGGGATCCCGAAACCGGTGTCCTCGATGCAGATGCGTGCTTCGCCCTCGCGCATCTCCAGGCGTGCGGTGACTCGTCCGCCGCTCGGCGTGAACTTGATCGCGTTCGACAGGAGATTGTCGATCGCCTGACCGATTCGGCCGGCGTCGACGAGGAGACGGATGGGTTCCGCCGGGATGTCGGAGAGGAGCTCCACACCGTTCTTCTGAGCGTTCGGCCCGGACGACTCGACGGCGGATCGCACGAGAGCGGACAGGTCGGTTTCCGCCTTCTCGAGTGGGAATCGGCCGGACTCCGCCTGCGCGGTGAAGAGCAGGTCGCCGACGAGGTTCAGAAGGCGTTTCGCGTTCCGCTCGATCACGGCCACGAAGTCCTGCTGGTCAGCGGTCAACGGTTGTTCCGGATCGTTCTGCAGCAGGTCGAGGAACCCGATGATCGCGCTCAACGGCGTGCGCAGTTCATGCGAGATCATGCCGACGAACTCGTCCTTGAGGCGTGCGACCTCGACGGCCTTGGTCTCGTCCGTGATGACGAGCAGATAGCCGCGCTGTGCGCCATCCGTCCCCTGGTACAGCGACAGCGTGAGACGCACGGGCACGCTGGATCCGCCGGCGGTGGTCATGTCGACATCGGCTTCGACCGTGCGGCCCTCGTCGACCTCGTCGAGCAGGGCGCGCATCCCGGTCGGGTCGTCGAGCGAGCGGGATGTCGCGGGATCGGCGAACAGGCCGAGTGCCGAGGGATCGAAGAAGCGATCGACGGTCACATCATCGAGCGCCTCGTCGACGGACAGACCGATGAGGCGCTCCGCTCCGGGATTCCAGGCGATCACGACGCCCTTGCGGTCGGTGGCGATGACCGCCTGAGCGGTGATCGAGCTCCACAGGCTGCTGAACGACTCCAGGAGGAACTGGTACTGCTTCTCGCTGGCCTGGAGCTGCTGGACCATCGAAAGGTTCGCCGAGAGCGCCGCCGTGCGCTCGACGACGAGCGACTCCGCTTGAGCGGTGCGCAGACGCTGGAGGCGTGAGAGCTCGTTGACGATCGCCCCGGCCACCGCGAAGACGAGGGGGCTGATCACGCCGCGGAGCCAGGCGAGCTCGCCGGCCGCCGAGTCGAGCGCGATCGGCATCAGGAAGGCGATCGACGTCAAGACCCCGATCAGGAAGACCGGACGCAACCCCGGTGAGGCGGCGAGCCAGATCACCGGGAGCAGGACGAACGACGAGAACAGCGACGCGGTTCCCCCTGTGCCGACACGCAGCACTCCGATGGCCAGGATGTCCACCGCGGGGATGAGGAGCACGATCCAGCCGTCGTGAATGCCCCGTGCCGCGAGGACCGCGGCGAGTGCGGTGACGAGCCCCACCAGAGCGATACCGACGATCGCCGCCGCCGGATTCGTGGCCTGGATACCGGGCACCGCGATCACGAGCAGCCCTGCGACGCCGACGGCGATGGCCGTGGGGCCCTGCTTCATGAGCGGTGTCGGGTCGTCGAAGTACCGCTGCCACCCGCGCTGCATGGGAGCGGGGGCGGCCGCCGTGCCCAAGGACTCGTAACGATTCATCGGTCGACTCCCGCGACGGCCCGGCGCAGGGCTGCCCCGCGCACGGGCTTGGGGAGCGCGGCATCCGCCGACGGGTACGACGCCACGTCGAGCACGGAGCTGATCACGAGGAAGCACCGCGGGAACGTCTCCCGCACCAGGCGCGCGCACTCCGTGCCGGAGATACCCGGGAGCAGCAGATCGAGCACCGCGAGCGAGGGGTCGATGTGCGGGAAGGCCGAGATCGCCGACTCGGCGTCACCGGCGGAGAACACCTCGAAGCCCTCGCGGTCGAGATGACGACGCAGCA
This sequence comes from Microbacterium sp. USHLN272, assembly GCF_037149655.1. Lineage (NCBI taxonomy): Bacteria > Bacillati > Actinomycetota > Actinomycetes > Micrococcales > Microbacteriaceae > Microbacterium > Microbacterium sp. USHLN272. Next base: position 1,272,516 of record NZ_JBBCRA010000001.1, read on the forward strand.
GCGACATCTGGTCGAGGTCGTCCTCGACCACGAGGGCCAACGGGCGTGCGCTCATCGGAGGAACATCTCGCGGACGACGACCACCACGACGACGACGACGATAGCGGCGAGAGCCTGCCAGACCAGCCGCTTCTCGGAGCGTGCGTCCTGCTCGATCTCCTCGGCCTCGGCCTGGGGTGTGGGCATCTCGGTCATGAGTCGACCCGTCCGACCTTCTCGGTCTTGATCCAAGAGGCGTCGGCGCGACGCCACTCCTTGATGTAGGAATCCACGGTGATGGCGCACAGCAACGAGCCGTATCCGCAGATGTAGAGCAGGAGGCCGGCGAAGAACCGCCCGCCCGGCAGCTTCTCGACGGCCCGGGCGAGCCAGACGCCCAGCATCGAGATCGGGCCCCAGAGGTAGAAGACGAGGGCCCAGACGAAGAGGGTGTCGTCGTTCAGCGACCCGCCGAGGGCGAGCACGGCGTCTTCGAACGCCCAGGGGAACAGCGCGATGGCCATGAGGATGAGCGCGCCGAGGCCCGGGAACATGATGGCCTCGCGCCAGGAGTGCCGCCCAATGCGCCCGTCGAGTTGCACGGAATAGAGCATCGAGAACAGATAGATGCACGCGGCCGCGATCCACATGAACCGGAAGACGAACTCCGCGATGTCGCTGTGGAAGATCAGCAGGATCACGAGCGCGGTCGCCGCGACCAGCATGAAGGCCGGCAGCAGCAGGATCGTGAACCATGCGAGCCCGAACGAGAAGCTGCCCAGCTGGTGATCGGGGCTCGGTCGGAACCACAGGTGCTTGTAGATCGACGTTAACTGCACGTTGCCGCGCGCCCACCGCAGACGCTGTTTCCAGAGTGCGTCGATCGTGCGCGGTTCCTCGGCCAGCACGACGGCGTAGGGCTCGAACACCGCCCGCCGCCCCTTCAACTGGCCCTCGAAGGTGGTCATGGTGTCCTCGGCGAGGGTGCCGGTGGGGATCCGTCCGCCGATCGCCTCGAGGTTCGCCCGCGAATGGAGCTGCGCCCCGCCGGCGAGGCACGCGATCGCCCCGAGCACGTTCTGGGTGCGTCGGGCGGAGAGCTGGCCGATGATGTACTCGACCCCGATGAACCGGGTGAGGTAGTTGCGATCGCGGCTGCCCTCGGCGATGTACGCGGTCACCGCGCCGACCTTCTCGTCGGCGAGGTGCCGGGTGAGCTTGCGCAGTGCGTCGCGGGCGAAGATGACGTCGGCGTCCATGATCAGCACGGCTTCGGTCCACGGGTCGGCGAGGGCGATGTCGAGTCCGTGGTTCAGTGTGTGGGCCTTGCCCTGGCCGCCGACCTCGCGCCGCAGGTGCTCCACGCGTCCGGGGTGCTGCGCCGCCTTGGCCCGCACGATGTCGGGGGTGTCGTCGGTGGAAGCGTCGTCCACGACGAAGATCCGCAGCCGCTCCTCCGGGTACTGCAGCTGCAGCAGCCGTTCGATCGCGGGCCCGATCACGAGCCCCTCGTTCCACGCGGGGATGATCACCGCGACGTTCGGGTGATGCGCGGCCGCCTTCCCGTAGTGGTTGCGGAACGCGTGCATCGGCAGCGAGAGGAACTGCAGCCCCGTGTTGATGACGGGCAGCGTGCCGACGAGGATGCAGAGGATGAGCACGATGACGATCGCCGTCTGCCACCATTCGAGCTGGTCGATCACGGCAGCGCCTCCGCCCCGAGCAGGCCGCGCACGCGGGCGTACCGGCCCACGTCACGGGCATCATGGCTGTCGGTGGAGGCCACCAGCTCCGCACCGGCGGCGCGGAGCGCGGCCAGCGACGCGGGCTCGGGGCATCCCCACTTCTCGTTGACCTCGACGAGCGTGCCCGTGCGAGCGGCGGCCTGCGCCCACGCCGTGAGGCGCTCCTCGCCCAGGTCGCTCTCGGCGAGACCGATCTTCGGCAGCAGCGAGAAGCAGTGGGCGAGCTGGTTGCCCGGGTGGCGTTCCATCGCGGCGATGACTCCGGCGACGAAGTCGTCGAGCACGTCCGTCGTCGCCCACCCGTCGGCGATGCGTTCGCGCACGGCGGTCGGGCCGAGGGGCCCGCCGGCCCCGGGGAACTGGTGGTCGGCGATCAGGATGCGATCGATCCCCGCCGGCAGTCCGGGGATGTCGAGAGTGCCCGCGGTGTCGAGGATCTTGGCCTCGACCCCCGTGAGCACGGTCAGCCCCTCGGGCACGCGCAGGGCCGCGATCGCGGAGAGGTACTCGGGCACCCAGGTGGTGTCGCGGCGCACGTGGTCGACGATGCGGAGGGTCTCGAGGCCCGCGACGACGGCGGCCGCGACGTTCTCCTCGGGAGTCGAGACGGCGTCGTCGGAGAAGGTGGAGTGGACGTGGTGATCGCCGCGGAGGATGCCGATGCTCACGCTTCCTCCTGGTGACCGGCGTGCTCCGAGACGAGCACGTCATCGATCTCGACCACGATGTCCTCGAGGAAGCGCACCGAGGCGAGCTCCCGGAACGGAAGCCGCTCGGGCAGTTCGGCCCCCAGGAACAGGTCGACCACGAGCGAGGGGATGTCGACGCCCGCCGCGATCGTGAGCGGCAGCGCGCCGGGGAATCGCGGGTTGACCTCGAGCAGCACGGCGGCTCCGGTGCGGTCGCGGCGCAGCTGCACGTTGGCGACACCCACCAGCCCGATCGCCCGGGCGATCTCGGCGGCGGTCTCCTCGAGCTCGGGATCGTGCACGGTGCGCCCGGCGATCGCGACGCCGGAGTCGACACGCGCGCGGGTGCGCGGCACCGCGGCGACGACCCTCCCCGCGGCATCGGCGATGACGTCGACCGAGTACTCCTCACCGGGCAGGAAGTCCTGCACGATCAGTCCCTCGTCGAGCGGGAGCGCGTCGAGCGCGGCCCGATCGGGCACCAGGCGGATGCCGCGGCTCCCCGCACCCTGGCGGGGCTTGGCGAAGACGGGGAACTCCCACTCGATCGCGAGCGCGTCGGGACCGGCCAGCACGGTGCGCGGTGCGCGTCCGGTGGGGGCGCACCGCTCGGCGAGCAGCAGCTTGTCGAGCGCGGTGTCGAGGGTGTCGGCCGAGGGCGCGGCGAGGACGGCGGGGGCGAGTTCCTCGCGCCGGCGGGCGAGCGTGATGAGTTCGACGTCGACGGTCGAGATCACGAGGTCGAGGCGGTCGTCGACCACCAACTGCGCGAGAGCCGGCACGAAGTCGTCGGCCTTGCCCGGCGGCACCAGACGCCGCTGCTCGGCGGGCACCAGGTAGAGACCTGCCGCCCAGCCGTCCATGTCGGCTGCGAAGACCGTCAGCTCCGGTCGGCGCAGCAGCGAGCGGATGACGGCGACGCCGGCGGGCCCTCCGGCTCCGGTCACGAGGACGCGGGCCACGTCAGCCCTCCTGTCGGGTGAGCTCATGAGCGCCGACGAAGGCCGCCGTCTCGCGGACGATCTCGAGCGGCTCCACCGCCACGCCGCCACCGAAGCGCGACCAGTACCGAGCGGTCGCCCGCACGAACTCCGGCTCGAGGTAGGCGCGGCTCGCGGTCTGCGATCCGAAGCAGTCGAGCAGGCGCAGCTTCTGGTCGACGAAGCCGTCGATGCGCACGAAACGCGTGGGCCGGAAGTCGATCGTCGACGAGGGGCTCTGGTAGCAGGCGACCGTGCCGACGCGGCGGGTGGCGACCGTGGTCGCCTCGTTCACGGCGCGGTGATCCTGATGCCGGTCATGCGCGGAGTGCGTGTAGACGATCGTGGGCTGGATCTGCTCGACGACCTCTTCGATCAGACGCACGGTCGACCCGCCACCGGAGATCTCCGTGTCGACCAGGTCCTTGAGGAACAGGCGGGCGCCGATCAGCTCGGCGGCGGCCAGCGATTCGTTCTGACGGCTGTTGGCATCGCCTCCGCGCGCGCCTCGCGACAGGGTGAGGATGGTGATCTCGTCGCCCGCGGCGGCGTGCGCCGCGAGCACTCCCCCGACGCCGATCTCGACGTCGTCGGGATGGGCTCCGACCGCGAGCACGATCTCCTTGCGGCGCCCTTCCTCGCGACGGCGGCGGCCTTCCTCGGCGAGGTTGCGCACGACTTCGACGAGACGCGCGTTGTCGAGCGGCTTGGTCAGGAACTCGTCGGCCTGGGCGCGGAGCGCCGAGACCGCGTACTCCACCGAGACGTGGGCGGTCATGACGACGACGGGCACCGCCGGCACCTTGCGACGCAACTCCGCCAGGAGTTCGAGTCCGTTCAATCCGGGCATCTCGATGTCGGTGATGACGACGTCGGGGCGGATCTCGGCGACCTTCTCGACCGCGACGAGACCGTCGGGGGCGAGGTCGACCACGCACCCGGCCCGTCGCTCGAGCACCGTCTTCACGAGCAGGGAGACGTCCTGGTCGTCATCGACGACGAGGACGCGGATGGCATCTACGGACAATTCGGCTCTCCTTGGGGAGATTCCCGACCGTTGGGGGCGGTATACCACCGATGCGTTCGCCACCGGAAGCACGCGGGAAAGGGCGAGCAGGTTCCTCACGATTGTGGCACACGCCCTTCGCCTGACGGCGCGCGACGCCACGCAGAGAACGAGGGACGGATGCCGCGGCATCCGTCCCTCCCCTCATCCGCGCGAGCGGATCACTTCTTGTAGTTGGGCGCCTCCACGACGATCTGCACGTCGTGCGGGTGCGACTCCTTGAGCCCGGCCGAGGTGATGCGCACGAACTTTCCGCGAGTCTTGAGCTCTTCGATCGTGCGGGCGCCGACGTAGAACATCGACTGACGGAGTCCGCCGACGAGCTGGTACGCGACGGCGCCGAGCGGTCCGCGGTACGGGACCTGCCCCTCGATGCCCTCGGGGATGAGCTTGTCGTCGCTGGGGACGTCGGCCTGGAAGTAGCGGTCCTTGGAGTAGGAGGTCTGCTTGCCACGCGTCTGCATGGCACCGAGCGAACCCATCCCGCGGTACTGCTTGAACTGCTTCCCGGACTGGAAGACGATCTCGCCCGGAGACTCGTCCGTGCCGGCGAGGAGCGATCCGAGCATCACGGCATCCGCACCGGCGACGAGTGCCTTGGCGATGTCGCCCGAGTACTGCAGCCCGCCGTCGGCGATCACCGGCACGCCCGCGGGGCGGGCGGCGAGGGAGGCTTCGTACACGGCGGTCACCTGCGGCACACCGACGCCGGCGACGACGCGGGTGGTGCAGATGGAGCCGGGGCCGACGCCGACCTTCACCGCGTCGACTCCCGCGTCGACGAGCGCCTGTGCACCCTCGCGGGTCGCGACGTTGCCGCCGATGATGTCGATGTGCGCGAAGGACTCGTCGGCCTTGAGGCGCTTGACGAGATCGATGACACCCTGCGACTGGCCGTTGGCGGTGTCGACGACGAGAACGTCGACACCGGCGTCGCGCAGCGCCTCGGCGCGCTCCCACGCGTCGCCGAAGAAGCCGATCGCCGCACCGACGCGCAGGCGACCCTGGTCGTCCTTGGTAGCGAGGGGGTACTTCTCGCTCTTGTCGAAGTCCTTGATCGTGATGAGTCCGGCGAGCTTGCCGTCGGCGTCGATCAGGGGGAGCTTCTCGACGCGGTGCTTCGCGAAGAGGGCGATGACCTCGCCGGCGGCCACGCCGACGGATGCGGTGACGAGCCCCTCCGACGTCATGACGTCCTTCACGAGGGTCGACTGGCGCTCGAAGCCCGAGACGAAGCGCATGTCGCGGTTCGTGATGATGCCGACCAGACGGCCGTCGCCGTCGACGACGGGCAGGCCCGAGATGCGGTACTGGGCGCACAGCGCGTCGACCTCTTCGACGGTCGCGTCGGGGGTCGTGGTGATCGGGTCGGTGATCATGCCCGACTCGCTGCGCTTGACGCGGTCGACCTGCGACGCCTGATCGGCGATCGACAGGTTGCGGTGCAGGATGCCGATGCCGCCCTCGCGCGCCATCGCGATCGCCATGCGCGCCTCGGTGACGGTGTCCATCGCGCTGGAGAGAAGAGGAGTGGCGACCGAGATGCGACGCGTCACTCGCGAGGAGGTGTCGGCCTCGCTGGGGATGACATCCGTGTGCCCGGGAAGCAGCAGGACGTCGTCGTACGTCAGTCCGACGAAACCGAAGGGATCGTGCTGTTCCATGGATGCTCCTCCTGCGCGTGTCGCGCGACGCCGAGTTCGTGGGGCCGGCCGGATCCGGCCGGAAAACCGTATGAAGATTCTAAGCGGAGAGCGGCCGAGAACATTCCCGGAGCCGGGCACCGTGACGACCCCGATCGGCCCACCGGTGTATTGGTACCGCTCTCATTTCGTGTATTGGTACCGCTCTCATTTCGATCAGATTAAAGGTGTAGGCGAAACGCAGATCGCCCACTACAGTCAAGTGCGTCGTCCAACCCGAGACGGTCGAAGTCTGTGCGAAGGTGCACTCACCCTGGAGGTTGCGTGGGATCCACAACAATCGCCGTCCACCGGAAGAAGCCGTGGCTGGTCGCGTTCATCGGAGTGCTGCTCGCACTCGGCGCGATCCTCATGCAGCCGCCGCTCGCCGCCTCGGCAGAGACGACAGACGACGGTCAAGAGGTCACCGACTTCTACTTCGGCGGGGTCATCACCTTCGACGACGAGCCGGTCGAGGGCGTCGAGCTCTCGGTCTCCGGCAGCGGCTTCGAGGGTGAGACCGAGACGGATGCCGAGGGCAAGTGGCGCCTGTACGTGCCCGAGAAGGAGACGTACACGATCACGGTGAACGAGGAGACGCTCCCCGACGGTGTGATCGTCGACGCGTCGCTCCTCCCCGAGGGCACGCAGCCGATCTCCGGCACGACGGCGTCGTTCGAGGTGGAGTTCGGTCTCACCGGAACCAAGATCCTCAACCTCTTCCTCGGCGAGGGCGAGCGCATCACCGTCAGCTTCATCGACCAGCTGGCCTCGCGCCTCGTGGGCGGCCTGAACTTCGGCCTGCTCCTCGCACTCGCGTCGATGGGCGCGGCGCTCATCTACGGCACGACGCGACTGTCGAACTTCGCACACGCCGAGATGGTCACCTGGGGCGGGCTCGTCGGAGTCGTGACGACCTCCCTCTGGATGCTTCCTCCGTGGCTCGGCATCGCCGCGGCCGTGATCGCCGGCGGTCTGCTGGGCTGGGCCATGGATGCCGGTCTCTGGCGTCCGTTGCGGCGTCGCGGGCTGGGAGTCGTGCAGCTGATGATCGTCAGCATCGGCCTCTCGCTCGCGCTCCGCTACCTCTTCCAGTACATGATCGGTGGCGGCACCTACCAGCTCCCGGGCGCGAGCCCCGAGCCCATCCGGCTCGGACCCATCTCCTTGTCGTACATCGACATGATCGCGATGGGCGTCAGCATCGTCGTGATCATCGGGGTGGCGTTCTTCCTCACTCGCACTCGGGTCGGCAAGGCCACGCGGGCGATCTCCGACAACCCGCAGCTCGCCGCCGCATCCGGCATCGATGTCGACCGGGTCGTCCGGTACGTCTGGATCCTCGCCGGAACGCTCGCCGCGATCTCGGGTGTGCTCTGGGGCTACTTCCGCCCCGGAGTGACCTGGAACATGGGCATGCAGATGCTGCTGCTCATCTTCGCCGCGATCACGCTCGGCGGTCTCGGCACCGCCTTCGGCGCGCTCGTCGGCTCGCTCATCGTGGGTATGGCCGTCGAAGTGTCGACCCTCTGGATCCCCTCCGACCTGAAGTACGCGAGCGCGCTGGTCATCCTCATCGTGATCCTTCTCGTCAGACCGCAGGGCCTGCTCGGCCGCAAGGAAAGGTTGGGCTGATCATCATGGACTTCGGATCCATCTTCACCAACACGGCCGCTTACCTCTTCAGCCCCATCACGCTGGCATACGCGCTGGCCGCCACGGGCCTCGCCGTGCACTTCGGCTACGCCGGACTGCTCAACTTCGGCATGGCGGCCTTCATGGCCATCGGCGGCTACGGCTACGCGATCTCCGTGCTCTCGTTCGGGCTGCCGTGGTTCGTGGGCATGCTCATCGGCCTGCTCGGTGGCGCGCTCTTCGCCGTGCTCCTCGGCATCCCGACCCTGCGTCTGCGCGCCGACTACCTGGCCATCGCCACGATCGCGGCCGGCGAGATCGTGCGCCTGCTCTTCACCACGCAGGTCTTCGACGAGTTCACGAACTCCGCCGACGGCCTCGCGCAGTACAACGGCGGCTTCCGCGATGCGAACCCGTTCCCCCCGGGAACCTACGGGTTCGGCCCGTGGACGTACACCGCCAACGACCTGTGGAACCGCGTGTTCGGGCTCATCGTGCTCGCCCTCGCCGTGCTCCTCGTCTGGGCGCTGATGCGCAGCCCCTGGGGGCGCGTACTCAAGGGCATCCGCGAGGACGAGGACGCCGTGCGTTCGCTCGGCAAGAACGTCTTCGCCTACAAGATGCAGGCGCTGGTCGTCGGCGGTGTGCTCGGTGCGGCAGGCGGAATCGTCTTCGTCCTCCCGTCGGCGGTCGTCCCCGGCAGCTACTCGACGTCGCTGACGTTCTTCCTCTGGACGATCCTCCTGCTCGGCGGTGCGGCCACCGTGTTCGGCCCGACCCTCGGAGCGGTCCTGTTCTGGGTGGTCAACGCGTTCCTCGCGAGCCTCCTGCCGCAGCTGGCGAATGCCGGTCTGCTGCCGATGACCGACAAGCAGGCGGCGACCGTCGTCTACATCGTCGTCGGCGTCGCACTCATGCTGCTCGTGATCTTCCGCCCGCAGGGCATCCTCGGAGACAAGAGGGAGATGACCTTTGTCAAGTGAACTGACCCCCGAGCCGGCCGCCGCGCCGGCGACGGGAAGCATCAAGCGTCCGAAGACCACCGGTCTGACGAAGGGCGAGGTCAAGCCCGGCGTCGCCAAGGTCGACCCGATCCTCGTCGTCGACGCGGTGCAGCGGCGATTCGGCGGCATGACCGCCGTCGACGTCGAGCACCTCGAGATCCCCCGCGGCGCCATCACGGCGCTCATCGGACCGAACGGCGCCGGCAAGACCACCCTCTTCAACCTGCTCTGCGGCTTCGACAGGCCCAACAGCGGCACCTGGTCGTTCGACGGCAAGAACCTGTCGGGCATCCCGTCGTTCAAGGTGGCCCGCATGGGTCAGGTGCGCACGTTCCAGCTGACGAAGTCGCTGTCGCTGCTCACGGTCCTCGAGAACATGAAGCTCGGGGCCACCGGGCAGCGCGGAGAGGGCTTCTGGTCGAGCCTGTTCCCCTTCCTCTGGCGCGCGCAGGACACCGAGATCGAGGGCAAGGCGCGTGAGCTGCTCGCGCGCTTCAAGCTCGACGCCAAGGAGAAGGACTTCGCCGCCGCGCTCTCTGGCGGTCAGCGCAAGCTCCTCGAGATGGCCCGGGCGCTCATGAGCGACCCGACGCTGGTGATGCTCGACGAGCCGATGGCCGGCGTGAACCCGGCCCTCACCCAGTCGCTGCTCGACCACATCCTCGACCTCAAGGATCAGGGCATGACCGTGCTCTTCGTCGAGCACGACATGCACATGGTGCGCCACATCGCCGACTGGGTCGTCGTCATGGCCGAGGGCCGCGTCGTCGCCGAAGGTCCGCCCGACCAGGTGATGGACGACCCCGCGGTCATCGACGCGTACCTCGGCGCCCACCAGGACGTCGACCTCGGTGCCGTCACCGGTCGCATTCCGGTCGTCGCCGACGCCGAGGCTGCGCGCATCCGCGAACAGATCGAGGCCGAGGCAGAGGCAGAGCTCGAGGCGACGGATCCCGTCGACTCCGACAAGAAGGACAACGCATGAGCGAAGACAAGGTGGTCGTCGAACTCACGGACGTCCACGCGGGCTACCTTCCCGGCGTGAACATCCTCAACGGCGCGAATCTCGTCGCGCGTCAGGGCGAGCTGATCGGCATCATCGGCCCGAACGGCGCCGGCAAATCGACGCTGCTCAAGGCGATGTTCGGTCTCGTCAACGTGCGCGGTGGAGAGATCACGCTGAACGGCGAGAGCATCGTGGGCCTCAAGGCCGACAAGCTCGTCAAGCGCGGTGTGGCCTTCGTGCCGCAGACGAACAACGTCTTCCCCTCGCTGTCGATCGAGGAGAACCTGCAGATGGGGCTCTACCAGAACCCCAAGATCTACGCGGAGCGCCTCGAGTTCGTCACCGGCATCTTCGCCGAGCTCGGCAAGCGTCTCAAGCAGCGCGCCGGGTCCCTCTCGGGCGGTGAGCGGCAGATGGTCGCGATGTCGCGGGCGCTCATGATGGATCCGTCGGTGCTGTTGCTCGACGAGCCCTCGGCCGGCCTCTCCCCCGTGCGTCAGGACGACGCGTTCATCCGCGTCTCCGACATCAACAAGGCGGGGGTCACGACGATCATGGTCGAGCAGAACGCTCGCCGTTGCCTGCAGATCTGCGACCGCGGCTACGTGCTCGACCAGGGCAAGGACGCGTACGAGGGCACCGGGCGTGAGCTGTTGAGCGATCCCAAGGTCATCGGACTGTACCTCGGGACGCTCGCCGACGACGTCGCCTGAGCGCTTCGACGAGGGGCGGGATGCTTCGGCATCCCGCCCCTTTCTGCATGCCGCTCGGCGGTGAAGTCATGTCCCCGCCCGCACGAGGAAGGCCCCGGATGCGAGCATCCGGGGCCTTCCGAGTGATCGGTCGATCAACTCACCGATTCGATCAGTTGGTGCGCTCGATGGTGTTGCCCGCGACGTACTTGTAGATGCCGATCGTGGCGCCCTGCGGGTCGCCGTTCTCGTCGAACGTCACGTCGCCGGAGTAGCCGTCGTAGTCGGCCGTGCCGCCGTCGTTGATGATCTTGGCGCACTCGGCGAAGCTGGTGCACTTCTCACCGTCGCCCGAACCGCCCGAGACCTCCTGCATCTTGGCCGCGATGTCGGCACCCTCGGTCGAACCGGCCGCGAGCGACGCGAGCGCCACCAGGATCACGGCGTCGTAGGCCTCGGCCGCGTAGGTGAAGTCCTTCACCTCGGGGTTGCCGGCAGCCGTCCACGACGCCTGCAGGCGATCCGTGAAGTCGTCCTCGAGCGCGGGGCCCGCCTTCGTGCCCTGCGCGCCCTCGAGCGAAACCGAGATCTCGTCGCCGTAGTCGGACAGGTTGCCGTCGACCATGTAGAACTTGTCGGCCGAGATGCCGGCGTTCACCAGCAGCGGCGCGATGGTCTTGAACTGCTCGAACGACACGATCGCGACGGCGTCGGGGTTCTGCGCCTTAATCGACTCGACCTGCGCATCGAACTGCGCGTCGCCGACGTTGAACGAGACCGACTCGACGACCTCGCCGCCGGTGCCCTCGAACGTCGTGGTGAGCGCGTCGTTCAGGCCGGTGCCGTAGGCGTCGTTCTGGTAGATGATGCCGAGCGTCTTGGCGCCGTCCTCGGCGATCAGGTTGCCGAGCACCTCGCCCTGCAGCAGGTCGCTGGGCGCGGTGCGGAAGTAGAGTCCGTCATCCTCCCAGGCGGTGAAGTCGGGGGACGTGTTCGACGCCGAGATCTGGAGGATCCCCGCGCTCACGTTTCCGTCGAGCACCAGCTTCGAGACACCGGAGGCGGCCGCACCGACGATCGCGCTGACGTCGGCGTTGCGCAGCTTCTCGATCGACGTCTCGTACGCCTTGGTGTCGGTGTCGCCCTCGTCCTCGGCAGTGAGGTCGATGGTGATGCCGGCCTCCGCCGCGTTGACCTCCTCGACCGCGAGTCCGACACCGGACTCCATGGGCGGTCCCAGGAATGCCAGCGACCCCGTCTTCGGCAGCAGCGAGCCGAGCTTGAGGGTGAGATCGGTGGCGGGCTTGTCGCCACCGCTGGACGAGTCATCCGACGGGGTGCTGCTGCAACCCGCGATGACGAGGGCAGACGCGCTGACAAGCGCAATGCCTGCGAAGATCTTCGCGGTGCGCGAACCCTTCAGTGCCTTCATAATGCTCCCTTGCGTAACTGAGAGTGGACGTGACCACAGTCGAGTGCTCTAACCCTAGGGCGCGGACGCGCTCCGTAGGGGTCGCAAGTGTTTCGGTGCGTTAACGATCCGCTACGCCGTGGAATACCGGTTTCAGACGATGGGTGTGGGAGCGGTCCTTCGCCCTCGCCGCGCGGCGAGCAGCAGATCGACGACGAACACGACGATCGCGATCCAGACGATCACGAAACCCGCCCATCGCTCGGCCGGCATGGGCTCGTGGAGGAAGACGACGCCGATGACGAACTGCATCACCGGGGTGATGAACTGGATCATCCCGATGACGGTGAGATCGATCCGGCGCGCACCGGCGGCGAAGAGCAGCAGGGGCACGGCCGTCGCGATTCCGGCGCAGGCCAACAGCACCGCGTGCCATCCGCCGTTGACGCCCATCGTGAGGCCCGCCGGGGTCTGAGCCACCAGGATGAGCTGCACGACGGCGATCGGGATCAGCCAGAAGGACTCGAGGGTCAGACCGCTGACGGCATCCACCGCCGGTCCGATCTGCTTCTTGATGAGGCCGTACAGACCGAAGGACGCCGTCAGCGAGAGGGCGATCCACGGGAACTCGCCGTGGGCCACGATGATCACGACCACGGCGACCGAGGCGATCGCGATCGCCGCCCACTGGAGCCGGCGGATCCGCTCGCGCAGCACGAACACGCCCAGGAGCACCGTCGTGATCGGGTTGATGAAGTACCCGAGGCTCGTCTCGACCACGTTCCCCGTGAGGGTGCCGATGAGGAACACCTGCCAGTTGACGTAGATGAGCAGACCCGCGAGCGCCGTCCAGCCGAGGAGCTTCGGCCGCCGGATGATCGCCAGGAACGCCGTCCAGCCGCGCATGACGGTGAGAAGCAGGAGGCAGAAGACGAACGACAGCAGCACCCGCCAGGCGACGACCTCCCAGGGCCCCGTGGGCACGAGAAGCAGGAAGTACAGCGGCAGCACGCCCCACAGCAGATAGGCACCGCCCGCGTAGGCGACTCCGGAGGTCTGGCTCGACGAAGCGCGGGGGACGGAACTCACCGCACAACACTATGCCCGCGGTGCACGTCCACTGGCGGTTCCGTGGCCTGCCGGATGATTTCGGCAGGAATCGGATGCCGCGTGGCGGATGCTGCGCTTCCCTCTCGGGGCCCAAAATGGCTGATCGGTATACTGATCGGCATCGCCTGAGCCCTCGCGATTCCGCGATCCCGTCGCGGACAACCCCGCCTCCGCACCCGACGGCGGTGGTCTCCCGAAGGATGTGCCGTGCCCCCGCACACGCTCCCCCCGGTCGTCGCGTGCGGCGCCTATGAACGCGACAACCTCGGCGACCTGCTCTTCCTCGTCGTCGCCGATCATTTCGCGCGTGGCGTCGTCGATGTCGAGTACACCGCGCCGATCGCCGTCGACATGTCCGCGCTCCTCGGGCGGCGGATCACCGCGACCGGCCCGACCCTCACCGAGAAGCCCGCCACGGGCATCTGGACCGTCGGCGGCGAGGTCGGCTCCACGCAGCGCGAGTACGTCTACCGGACGGCCGTCGACGACGCCGAGTGGACGCGGTTCTCGTCGCTCGACGCGGCCGACCAGGACGCGCTCCTCGACGAGGTGATGAACGCACGGATGGAGTCGCCGTACGTGCCGCGACCGAGCGCGTTCCCCCGCAACCGCGGGGCGCGCCTGGTGCTCAACTCCGTCGGGGTCTCGGGCATCGGCGGCCTCACTCCCTGGCGTGCCGCCGTCGCCACGAGCGCCCTGCGCGAAGCGCGCTACATCTCGGTCCGCGATCCGAAGTCCGCCGAACTGCTCGAGCGCCTCGGCATCCCGCACCGTCTCGCGCCCGATCTCGTCCACACGATCGCGTCGGTCCTGCCGATCGACGCGTCCCGCGACAGCTCCGTGCTCCTTCAACTGTCGGAAGGACACATCCGCACGTACGGCATCGAGGCCTGGACCGACGCCATCGTCGCGTGCTCGGAACTCCGGGATCACCCCATCCGGCTCTTCGTCGCCGGATCCGCGCCCGCGCACGATTCGATCGAGCTCTACCGTGAGCTCATCGACCGGGTCTCGGCCGAGCGCCCGGACTGGGACATCGCCCTCAGCGACGCACGCTCGATCGACGACCGCGTGCGCGAGATCGCCACGGCCTCCCTCTGGATCGGCAGTTCGCTGCACGGCCGCATCCTCGCGTGCGCCTACGGCACGAAGCGCCTCAGCATCGCCAAGCCGAAGGTCGACGTCTACGCTGAGACCTGGGACGCGGACTTCCCGTTCGGCATCGAACCCTCCAGCCTCCCTGCCGCCGTGACCGCAGCGCTCGAGCACGAGCCGGACGCCGCGCATGCCACGGCCCTCGCGGACTCCGCGCGGAGGAGCGTGGTCGACGCCCTGGCGGTCTTCACGGAAGCGGACGACGCGCCGGAGAGCGACGCTCTCGCCATCCGCATCGATGAGGTCGCGCAGCTCCAGATCGCAGCCATGCGACTCGAGCACGAGCATGCCGAGGCGGTCCGCTCCGGCAGGGAGCGCGCAGCCGAGGCCCTCCGGCTGGCGGGTGATCGTGACGAGCAGCGTCGCGCGCGCCGCGCCGCGCAGACCGAACTCGCTCAGGCACGCGCCCGACTGCAGGAGATCGAGACGAGCACATCGTGGAAGATCGGGTCGCGCCTGACCTCCGTGGCGCGTGCGCTGCGACTTCCCCGACCATCGTCGCTCCGACGGCGCGGGCGCGACGACGCGCCCTGACGAAGAAGGGGCCCGGATGCCGAAGCATCCGGGCCCCTTCTCGGGAACGCTGAATCAGCGGACGACGACCGCCAGGACGTCGCGAGCCGACAGGACGAGGAACTCGTCCGCACCGAACTTGACCTCGGTGCCGCCGTACTTGCTGTAGAGCACGCGGTCGCCGACGGCGACGTCGAGCGGAACACGGTTGCCGTTGTCGTCGATGCGACCGGGGCCGACCGCCACGACCTCGCCCTCCTGGGGCTTCTCCTTGGCGGTGTCGGGGATGACCAGGCCACTCGCGGTGGTCTGCTCGGCCTCGACCTGCTTGATGACGATGCGGTCCTCGAGCGGCTTGATGGAAACCGACACGGTCTACCTCTTCTTTCTTGACGCTGACACGAAAGACTTGTTCGCACTCTCAACCCGAGAGTGCTAACGCCAGTGTAGGCGCTTCGCTGGCACTCATGCAACGCGAGTGCCAGCCCCGCCGCCCGCGTAGGCTGTGCGAGTGGAGATGTCCGAGCTGCAAGCGCTGCTGACCCCCGTCGGGCTGGAGTTGCTGGATGTGCTCGGCAGCGTCGAGTCGACGGACGAGGTCGCGCGCGCGGTGTCGCGGTTGCGGGCCGACGGACACTCCCCTGAACTCGTCTCGGCCGTGGTCGGCCAGGCGCACCTGCGTGCGAAGGCAGGAGCGAAGTTCGGACCGTTCGCCGAGCGGATGCTGTTCACCCGCGCGGGCCTCGAGCAGGCCACACGTCTCGGCGTCGCCGCCCGCCACGCCCAGCGCATGCGCAGCGCCGGGCTGACCCGCATCGCCGACCTCGGCTCCGGGATCGGCGGCGATGCCCTCGCCTTCGCCGGAGCCGGTCTCGATGTGCTCGCGGTCGACGCCGACCCGGTGACCGCGGCGATCGCAGCGTACAACCTCGCCCCGTTCGGTGAGAGCGCGACCGTGCAGCACGGCACCGCCGAGAGCGCCGACCTCGACGGGCGCGACGCGGTGTGGATGGACCCCGCCCGGCGCACGGCCGGGCACAGCGAGACCCGTCGCGTCTCGCCCGACGACTACTCCCCCTCGCTGGACTGGGCATTCGCGCTCGCATCCCGCGTGCCGACCGGGATCAAGCTCGGCCCCGCGCACGATCGCGATGCGCTGCCGGCCGATGCCGAGGCCCAGTGGGTCAGCGCCGACGGCAGCGTGGTCGAACTCGTGCTCTGGACCGGGGCTCTGGCCCGGGCCGGCGTGCGCCGCGCCGCGCTCGTGATCCGCGGCGAGCGCTCGCACGAACTCACCGCCGGCGCCGACGCCGTCGACGCCGAGGTGCGCCCGCTCGGCGCCTTCCTGCACGAACCCGACGGAGCGGTCATCCGGGCTCGTCTGATCGGCGACGTCGCCCGCAGCCTCGATGCCGGCATGCTCGACGAGAAGATCGCCTACCTGACCTCGGATGCCGCGCTCACCAGCCCGTTCGTGCAGTCCTTCCGGGTGCGCGAGACGATGGCCGCGAACCCGAAGGCGATCAATGCCGTGCTCAAGGCGAACGACATCGGCACGCTGGAGATCAAGAAGCGCGGAGTCGATATCGACCCGGCGCAGTTCCGCAAGAAGCTCACGCTGCGCGGTGCCGCCTCGGCCACGCTGATCCTGGTGCGGGTCGGAGACCAGCGCCGCGCGATCCTCGCCGACCGGGTGTCCGCCGCCGAGTAGGTCAGCCCGCTCGAGCTTCGGTGATCGTCAGGTACGGCGTCTGGCTCGCGGTGAAGGCGAGAGTGAGCGACGAGCCGGGCCCGGAACCCGATCCGTCGTCCGACACGAAAGTGGACAGGCCGACGTCGATCGCCGTCGTGGAGGGCAGGCAGACCACATCGAGCTGTGCGGCATCGACGATCAGGCAGGCCTCGGGCTCGACCGTCTCGCCGTATCGATTCGCCATCCAGACCGGCTCGTCTCGGAAGTAGCCGACGACGCTCAGGTTCATCTCGAAGCCCTGCGCGACGAGTTCCTCCGCCCGCGTGCGCTCGTCGCCGACGAACTGGGCGAGGATCGATGACGACGAGTCCCACTGCTGGATCGATGCGATCGGATCGCCGTCGGTGGCGACCACGATGTACGCATTGATCGTCGTGAAGACGGCGGTCACCTCGTCGACGGTCTCGCCGGGGCGCATGACCGCGACGTTGATTCCGACGTTCTGGAAATCGGACGTGCGCTGGCACTGGGATTGCGTCGCCTCGTCGACATCGACGACGGCGCAGGTCAGATCCCCTTCTCCCTTGGTGCCCAGCCAGACGATCGCACCGGAGTCGTCGTCCTGCCCGACCGCACGCAGCGTGCCGGGATCGAAGTCGGATTCGTCTTCGAGGAGAGCGCGCCGCTCCTGCTGCTCCGCGGTCAGCGCTATCGCATCGGACGGCGGCGCGAAGACGGCCCAGCCGATGCCGATCCCCAGTGCGAGCAGCAGCGCTGCGGAGACCGTCACGAACCGCCAGTGCCGACGCAGCACCGCGCGCGTCCCCGGAGCCGCCTCCGGTTCTCGTGCGTCCGCGGAATCCTTCGCCGCAGCATCGGCGTCTTCCGGTCCGGGTCCGAGGGATTCCTCGAGAGCCGGTTCGCTCTCGGCCCGCCCATCGGACGCCGGGGCCGGGGCGGGCGACGTCATACCTGGGACCGTCTCCCTCGCGTCAGGGATCGGAAGCGAGACCTCACGGACGATCGCAGCGTGCGCCTGCTCCAGGTCGCGCAGGCGGCGAGCGTCTTCTGACGTGAGTCCCCCCGCACGTCCGTACGCTTTGCGCTGCAGACGGCGCAGTTCCTCGTCGGTGCTCATCCCACGCTTCCCGGCGCGGGATCGCGGGTGATCTCGAGATACGACGGCCCCGCCCCGTAGGCGTACGAGATGCGGGTCGTGCCCCCGGTCTCCTCGTCGGGCCGTTCGAAGACCAGGGACCGCGGGCCCGTCTCCTCCGCCGGGATCGGATCGCACAACGACAGCGGAGATTCGTCGGAGCCGTCGTAGATCACGCACGTCTCACCGGTTGCAGTACGCGTGGCGGCCCAGATGGGAGTCTCACGGTCGTACCCGGTGATCCAGAGACTCGTCCGCTCGAACCCGAGCGCCACGAGGTTCTCGGCGATCCTCGTCTCTTCCGCGTCGTAGAAAGTACCGAAGTCGTCCGGCTCGCCGTAGATGAAGCTGTTCGCGATGACCGCCGGGCGTTCGTCGAGAGTCAGGAACAGTTGCGCCGACACCTGGCGCTTGAGCTCGTCGTCGACGTCGACGGTCAGCACCGCATCCATCCCCGAGGAGCGCACCGCATCCGTGCCGTTGCACGTCGGTCGGTACACTTCGCCATCGCTGAACACGAGGCATGTGGAGGCCCCGTCCCCCTTCGTCGCGGCCCACACGACCACGTCGGCCTCGACCGCCATGACTCGGATCGAACCGGCGTCGTACTCGCCGCCGTCGACGAGGCGCTGCTGCCACTGCTGCTGCGCCTCGCTGATCACGATGACGTGTTCGGCCGGCCGCGTGAGCAGCCAGCCGGCGACCGCGCCGATCCCGAACACCACGACGATCGCGACCGCGATCGTGATCGCCCGTCGTATCGCCGACCGACGGGGCCGGTCGATGGACGGATTCTCCGCGCTCTCCTGGTCGTGCGGGCGTGCGTCGATCTCCGATGAAACGACCTCGCCGCCGGGCGTGACCGGATCCGGACCGGAGGGATGTTCGACACGCGGGTCCCGGTCACGACGGGAACCGAGTTCCTCGAGACGTTCCAGCTCAGCGGTCGTCAGCCCGCCCTCGCGCCCGTACGCGCGCGCCTGCAGGGCGCGCAGTTCGACGGCTTCCTCGGCGTCGAGCATCCGGCGTCAGCCCAGTCTCTCGAACTGCATGCCGGCCCAGACGAGCCAGCCCAGGCTGTACACCGTCGCGGTCAGCCCGAGCACGAGCGCCCAGCGCCCCATCCCCCGACTCTCGACCGGTCGGCGCAACGACATGATCGACGCGATGATCGCGACCACCCCCACCGGCAGGCCCCAGCCGACGAAGAACGAGGCGCCGAGGGCGACGATCGCCGCGAGCAGCGCCCACGGAGCGAGGCGGGCGTCATCGACGACCATCTCGGTCTCGGCGGGCGCCCAGGCGGTGCGGCCCGTGGGGTCGTCCGCATCCGGACCGCTCACGACCACGGGTTCGATGCCCACGGGGCCGGTCGGCAGCCGCGTGTATCCGTCGCGACGCGCTCCGGGCAGTCGTGCGGAACCTGCCGGACTCTCGACCTCGCCACTCGACCGGTCGATGCGCGGAGTCGGTGAAGGCGTGGGCGTCCCCGGTGCGGGCGTCGGCTCCGTGGGGTCGCTCATACCGCGACCGCCTCCGCGACCTGGATCTCGGTCACCGGGAGCGTCGAATCGGCGCCGAAGGCGAGCGTGGACGGCTGCTTGCCGGAGGAGATCAGCTCGGCTGCGAGCGCCGCGATCATGGCCCCGTTGTCGGTGCAGAGCGAGAGCGGCGGGATGCGTACCGTCACGCCCGCCGCGGCTGCGCGCTCGAGGGCGACGTCGCGCAGGCGGCGATTGGCGATCACTCCCCCGCCGAGCAGCAGTCGGGGAACGCTGAGGTCCGCGCAGGCGGCGAGCGCCTTCGTGACGAGCACGTCGACGACCGCCTCGCGGAAACTCGCCGCGACATCGGCCACCGGCACCTCGACGCCGTCGGCCTCGCATTTCTCGATCCAGCGCGCGACCGCCGTCTTCAGCCCTGAGAACGAGAAGTCATAGCGGTGCTTCGCCAGGTCGGAGGCGCGGGACAGCCCGCGCGGGAAGCGGATCGCGTTCGGGTCTCCGTCGACGGCCGCCCGATCGATCTCGGGCCCACCGGGGTACGGAAGCGAGAGCAGACGGGCGACCTTGTCGAACGCCTCTCCCGCCGCGTCGTCCATCGTCTCCCCGAGGAGTTCGACGTCGGTCGTGAGGTCGCGAACGTGCAGGAGCGAGGTGTGCCCGCCCGACACGAGAAGCGCGATCGTCGGGTACTCGAGAGGTTCGGAATCGGCCGTGAGGATGTCGGCGGCGATGTGCCCGACGAGGTGGTTGACCGCGTAGAGCGGTTTGTCGAGCGAGACCGCGAGACCCTTGGCGGCCCCGACACCGACCATGAGCGCGCCGGCGAGACCGGGACCGCTCGTGACGGCGACGGCATCGAGGTCGGCGAGAGCCACGCCCGCCTCGGCCAGGGCCGCGTCGATCGACGGCTGCAGGGCCTCGAGGTGCGCACGGGCCGCGACCTCCGGCACGACGCCCCCGTAGCGGGCGTGCTCGTCCATGCTCGAGGCGATGGTGTTCGACAGCAGAGTGCGTCCGCGTACGATCCCGATGCCCGTCTCGTCGCAGCTCGTCTCGATCCCCAGCACCAGCGGTTCGCTCATGCGCTCACCTCACTCCCCATGCCGGAGTCGTTCCCCGGCGACCTGCGCAGCACGAGCCGCATCACGATCGCATCCACATCATCCGGCTGATAGTAGCGGGGGCGTCGTCCGATCTCCTCGAAACCCTCTGAGAGGTACAACCCCTCCGCAGACGGGTTGTCGGCTCGCACCTCGAGGAACACCTCGCGCGCCCCGCGCTCGCGCGCGGCATCGAGCAGGGCGCGCAGCAGAGCCCGTCCCCGCCCCACCCCGCGATGGTCGGCGTCGAACGCGATGGTCTGGATGTCGGCATCCGCACTGCCGCGCAGCGCGCGCACACCGCCGTAGCCGATGACCGAGCCCTCCTCGTCGTCGACGAGGTAGCGCCCGTGCTCGCTGACGAGTTCGGCGGCCATCGCCTCGGCGCTCCACGCGTCGGTCGGGAACGAACGCCGCTCGATCCCCATGATCGCGTCGAGGTCGGCGGCGGTCGCATCGCGCAGGGTCACAGCCCCACCCGCTTCGGGGCGGCCGGCTGCTTGACGTCGGGCTGGCGGAGGTAGAGGGGCTCGGCGCCTGCGAGTTCGCGACCGGCGGCGTGAGCGCGGGCGCCGACGCGAGCGAGATCGACGGCCGACAGCGCGGCGACGTCGATCCGGCGGATACCGTCGAGGTGCGCGTCAGCGTCGACGACCGGAACGAGCACGGTGTCGACGAGCACGCGCGGAAGTCCGTCGGCATCGACGCCGTCGAAAACCGTGATCGCGACCTCACGTCGTCGCGCGTCGGTGACGATCGCGAACGGCCCGGTGACGGCATCCGTCTCGATCGCCGTGAGCGCCGCCGCGTGATGGCTGGGTACGGGGATCACCGGGATGCCACGACCGAGCGCGAAAGCCCGGGCGGCGGCGATCCCGATGCGGAGCCCGGTGAAGGGGCCGGGGCCCATGCCCGCGACGACGTGCGAGACGTCGTCACCACCCGACGCGGCCAGCGCCTCGACGAGCAGGTCGCCGATCACCTCGGCGTGCCCGAGCGGGTCGCTCGTGCCCGCCTCGGCGCGGCACGCGCCGTCGGGATCGATCAGCGCGACGGCGCTGCCCAGGGAGGTGTCGACGGCGAGAATCACCTCTCCAGGGTAGTCGCCGTTCACGGGTGGCCGTCGGCGGGGCACTCGCCGCTCGGCTGCCACCTCCTAGGGTGGGGGGCATGACGTCACCCCATTACGAGAACGCCGCCCGTGTGCTGCGCACGCCCGATGTCGATCCTGCTGAGCTCCACGCCGCGGCTGTCGAGCTCTGCCAAGCCTTCGTGCGCAACGAGCATTCCATCGGGCTCCTCCCGGGTGACGCGCCGGACCTCCTCGTGCAGACCCTCCGCGCGGCCGGCGACCGCGGGAACGTACCGGCGCTGCTCGATCTCGCGCTCCTCTACGAACGCGGCGGAATCGCGCCGTGGGCGCCCTTTCCCGCGCACGACTCCGCCGCGGCGATCTCGCTCTATCGGGCCGCCGACGAACTCGGCGACCGCGATGGCGCACTCGGATGGGTGCGCACCGCCTACTTCGCTCGCGACGAGAGCGAGGCATCCGCCGCTGCCACCCGCCTCGGCGTCCTGCACGCACAGGATCCGGAGAACGCGGAGCTGATGCTGTTCCTCGGGTACTTCCTGCACCAGGGTTACGGCTACGCGGAGGACGCCGCCGCCGGGACGCGATTCTTCGAGGCGGCGGCCGCGCGAGGCGACGCCGCCGCCGCCTTCGAGCTGAGCATCCTCACGTCGGACGGCGGCGTGACCGACGCCTCGGTGGCGTGGACGCATCGGGCCGCTGAGCTCGGCAGCGACCGCGCCCAGTCGAACCTCGGCGGTATGTACGCGACAGGCCGGGGCGTGACGAAGGACACCGTGCAGGCGATGCAGTGGTACGCCCGCGCAGGTGAGGCGGGAAACGCGCGCGCCGCGTTCATCGCGGGCCTCATGCTCCTCACCGGTGACGAGGGCCTTGACCCCGATCCCGCCTCGGCGGTCGAGCTGTTCTCCCTGGCCGACGAGCTCGGCTTCGATGTCGACGCCTCTCTCGAAGGGATGGGCCTGGCGCGCCCCGAATGAGAGGACTCAGGCCTCGATGCGCGTCATGGTGAAGTAGCGCGGCGCATCGGCGTCGAGCTCGGCCGGATCGATCTCGCCGCCGTCGTCGCCGACGGGACGCTCGAGCTCGATGTCCCACCAGGCATCGGCGAGGTCCTCCGCCATGCCGCGTCCCCATTCGACCACGACGACCGATCGCGCGAGGTCGAGGTCGAGGTCGTCGAGCTCGGCTGCGGAGCCGAGCCGGTACGCATCGACGTGCACCAGCGGCGCCCGGCCGACCAGCGACGGGTGCGTGCGTGCGATCACGAACGTCGGGCTCTGCACCGGCCCCCGTACACCGAGTCCCTCGGCCAGGCCGCGCGTGAAGGTCGTCTTCCCGGCACCGAGGGGACCCGTGAGGATCAGCAGGTCGCCGGCTTCGAGCTGCTCGCCGATCAGGAAGCCCAGGCGCTCCATGTCGTCGGAGGAGGCGACCTCACGGCGCCCGAGGAAGGCGGGATCGACGCTCATGTCGTCCTCCGCGGAACGCGCGCTCCGATGCGGGTGACGATCTCGTAGTTGATCGTGTCGGCGGCATCCGCCCAGTCGGCGGCCGAGGGCACACCCAGCGTGGGGTCGCCGAACAGCACGACCTCATCGCCGATCGAGACCGGGGTGTCTCCCACGTCGACGACGAACTGATCCATGGCGATGCGGCCGACGTTGGTGAAGCGCTGCCCCCCGATCGAGACCGGCAGCCGACCCGAGGCGTGCCGGGGCACGCCGTCGGCGTATCCGAGCGGCACGAGCGCGAGAGTCGTGTCGCGGTCGGTGCGATGGTCGTAGCCGTACGAGACGCCGGTGCCGGCGGGCACCCGGCGCACGGCGGCGACGGCTCCGCGGAGCGTCATCGCCGGACGCAGGCCCAGTTCGGCGGAGGTGCGGTCGTCGAACGGCGAGAGCCCGTAGATACCGACCCCGATGCGCACCGCATCGAGCCGCATCTCGGGTCGGTCGATCGCAGCGGCCGTGGCGGCGATGTGCCGGATCTCGGGATGGATGCCGAAGGATGCCGCGACCTCTACCCCCTCCTCGAACTTCGCCAGAGCTGCGCGATCGTCGTCGAGGGACGTGTTGGAGAGATGGCTGAAGAGTCCCACCACCCGCAGACGTCCGATGCGTTCGTGCCGGGCGGCCTCGGCGAGGACCCGCCCCCAGTCCGCCGGGGCGATGCCGTTGCGCGACAGACCGGTCTCGAACTTCAGATGCACGGCGACGGGGCGATCGACGCTCGCGACCGCCGCGGCGGCCTCCAGTTGATCGAACGAGGAGATGCCGAGCTCGATGTTCTCGGCCGCCGCACGGTCGAAACGCTCGCCGGGCGCGTGCAGCCACGCGAGGATCGGGGCGGTGATCCCCTGCCGGCGCAGCTCGAGCGCCTCGGGGATCTCGGCGACGCCGAGCCTCGTCGCGCCGCCGGCCAGTGCAGCCACGGCGGCAGCGGCCGCTCCGTGACCGTAGGCGTTGGCCTTCACGACGGCGATGACCTCCACACCGGTCAGACGGCGGAAGTGGCGGACGTTGTCGGCGATCGCATCGATATCGACGGATGCCTCGCGGAACGGAACGGTCACGGCTGGCCTCCCTCGGCGACGACGAATGCGGTCGCGAGTCCCGCGTCATGACTCATCGTGAGGTGCAGGGTCGCGATCCCGCGCTCGACGATCACGTCGGCCGTCGATCCCGCCAGCACGAAGTACGGCCGCCCCGATTCCTCCGATGCGATCTCGATCTCGGTCCAGTGCACGCCGTCCGAGCCGCCGAGCGCCTTGATCAGCGCCTCTTTCGCGGCGTACCGGGCAGCGAGCGACGGAAGCCGGAGGCTCCGCTCCGCGGGCGCGAAGAGACGCTCCAGGAGACGAGGGGTGCGCTCGAGGGTCCGCTCGAATCGCGGGATGTCGACGAGGTCGATGCCGGTCCCGATGATCACGGTTCCAGCCTACTCGCGGCGCACGGTCGGACCCGTGCACCGCGAACCCGGCTCATTCGACGGTGACGGACTTCGCGAGGTTGCGCGGCTGGTCGACGTCGAGCCCCTTCGCCGTGGCGAGCGCCATCGCGAAGATCTGCAGCGGGACGACCGCGAGCAGCGGTTCGAACATCGCGCCGGCGAGCGGGATGCGGATGACCTCGTCGGCGAAGGGCAGCACGGCGGCGTCGCCCTCTTCGGCGATCACGATGACCCGGGCTCCGCGAGCGCGGATCTCCTGGATGTTCGAGACGACCTTCGAGTGCACGAGCGCCGAGTGGCGGGGCGACGGCACGAGCACGAACACCGGCTGCCCGGGCTCGATGAGCGCGATCGGACCGTGCTTGAGCTCGCCGGCGGCGAAGCCCTCGGCGTGGATGTACGAGATCTCCTTGAGCTTGAGCGCGCCCTCGAGCGCGATCGGGTAACCCACGTGGCGGCCGAGGAAGAGCACCGAGCGGGTGTCGGCCATCCAACCGGCGAGCTGGGAGACGTGCTCGTTCTCATCGGCGAGTACCCGGGCGATCTTGCCGGGCAGAGCGCTGAGCTCGTCGACGTCGGTCGACGCGTCGGCGACCGAGCCGCGCACGCGTCCCATGTGCAGGCCGAGCAGGAGGAGGGCGGTGATCTGCGCCGAGAAGGCCTTGGTCGAAGCGACCGCGACCTCGGGGCCGGCGTGCGTGTAGACGACGGCATCCGACTCGCGCGGGATCGTCGCGCCCTGCGTGTTGCAGATCGACAGCGTGCGTGCGCCGCGCTCGCGGGCGTACTTGACCGCCATGAGCGTGTCCATCGTCTCGCCCGACTGGCTGATGGAGACGACGAGGGTGTCGGCGCCGATCACCGGGTCGCGATAGCGGAACTCGTGGGCGAGCTCGACGTCGACGGCGACACGGGCCCACTGCTCGATCGCGTACTTGCCGACGAGCGCCGCGTACGAGGCGGTGCCGCACGCGGTGATGATGACGCGGTTGATACCGAGGAAGAGGTCGTCGAGTCCGTCGAGCTCGGGGATCACGACCTGGCCGTCGTGGATGCGCCCGCGGATCGTGTTGGCGACGGCCTCGGGCTGCTCGGAGACCTCCTTGGCCATGAAGCTCGCCCATCCGCCCTTCTCGGCGGCGGCGGCATCCCACGAGACCTCGAACGGCTCGGGTTCGACCGGGGTACCGGCGAAGTCGACGACGGTGACGGCGTCGGGCGTGATCGACACGATCTGGTCCTGCCCGATCGCGAGGGCGTGGCGGGTGTGCTCGACGAACGCGGCCACATCGGAACCGAGGAAGTTCTCGCCCTCGCCGAGGCCGATCACGAGCGGGGAGTTGCGGCGGGCGCCCACGACGAGCCCCGGGTGGTCCTGGTGCACGGCCAGCAGGGTGAACGCACCCTCGAGGCGGTTGACGACGCTGCGGAACGCGAGCTGCAGGTCGCCGCCGTTCTGCGCGTACTCGCGGCCGAGCAGGGCTGCGGCCACTTCGGTGTCGGTCTCGCTGCGGAACGCGACGCCGGCGGCCACCAGCTCATCGCGGAGCGAGGCGAAGTTCTCGATGATGCCGTTGTGGATCAGTGCGAGCTTGTCGTCGTCGGCGAGATGCGGGTGCGCGTTGACGTCGGTCGGGCCGCCGTGCGTGGCCCAGCGGGTGTGACCGATACCGGTCGTGCCGTCGGGCAGCGGGGCGTCGGAGAGCGAGTCGCGCAGAGCGCTGAGCTTGCCCGCCTTCTTGCGCATGCCGAGCGCTCCGTCGCCGTCGATGACCGCGACGCCCGCGGAGTCGTATCCGCGGTACTCGAGGCGGGCGAGACCGGCGAGAAGGATGTCCTGGCTGGGGCGCGGGCCCACGTATCCGACGATTCCACACATGCCGTCAAGAATAGGCGCGTTTTTTTGCGAGCCGTCCGAACAATCGAACCCGCCCGACGGGGTCAGAGCTTGCGCAGGAGCACGCTCTCGACCGAGTGATCCGCGCCCTTGTTCAGCACCAGACGAGCGCGATGCTTGGTCGGCATCACGTTCTCGACGAGGTTGGGCATGTTGATCTCGTTCCAGTATCCGAGCGCCGTCGTGATCGCCTCCTCATCGGTGAGGTGAGCGAAGACGTTGAAGTACGACGAAGGATTGCTGAACGCACCCTCGCGCAGGGCGAGGAAGCGCTCGACGTACCAGTTCGCGATGTGGTCGCTGTCGGCGTCGACGAAGATCGAGAAGTCGAAGAGGTCGCTGACCGCGACGTCGTTCGGCGCCGCCGGCGGCTGGAGCACGTTCAGCCCCTCGACGATGACGACGTCGGGGCGACGCACCACCACGTGCGCGTCGGGAACGATGTCGTAGCGCATGTGCGAGTAGAAGGGCGCGCGCACCTCGGGTGCCCCGCTCTTGACCTCAGTGAGGAACTCGATGAGCGAGCGCCGGTCGTAGGACTCCGGGAAGCCCTTGCGCTCCATCAGGCCGCGACGCTCGAGCTCGGCGTTCGGGTAGAGGAAACCGTCGGTCGTCACCAGCTCGACACGCGGCGTGCCGGGCCACCGGCTCATCAGCTCGCGCAGGAGACGGGCGATCGTCGACTTCCCGACAGCGACGGAGCCGGCCACACCCACCACGAACGGGGTCGTCGAGTCCTCCTCCTGGAGGAATGAGCTGGTCGCCGCGCCGAGGCGCTTGGTCGACGTCGCGTACAGGCTGAGCAGGCGGCTGAGGGGCAGGTAGACCTCGCGCACCTCGTCGAGGCTCAGACGATCACCGATGCCGCGGATCTCCACGACCTCGGTCTCGCTGAGCGGCTGATCGAGGTCGGCGGCCAGTCGCGCCCATTCCGCCCGCCCGATCTCTCGGTACGGCGAGAGGGGCTGCGTGGGGTCGACGGTGGTCACCCGACCATCGTATCGGGGCGACGGTAGTCTCTACGCGTGCGCCTCGGAGTCCTCGACATCGGTTCCAACACCGTCCACATGCTCGCCGCCGACGTGCGGCCGGGCGGGCGTCCGCTCGCGACGACGAGCGATCGCTCGGTGCTGCGCCTCATGCGGTATCTGCTGCCCGACGGCTCGATCTCCGAAGAGGGAGTCCTCGCGCTGGAGCGGGCGGTCGCGCAGGCCCGCCGGGTCGCCGAGGAGGAGCGCGTCGATGCCCTGCTCGCCACCGCGACCAGCGCGGTGCGCGATGCCGCGAACGGTGCGGAGGTGATCGCACGGATCGAAGCCGCTCTCGGGCAGCCGCTGCAGGTGCTCGATGGCGAGACCGAGGCCGAGCTGACGTTCCTCGCGGTGCGGCGCTGGTTCGGGTGGTCGGCGGGTCAGATCCTGCTCCTCGATATCGGCGGCGGTTCGCTCGAGATCGCCGCCGGTGGCGAGGAGCTCCCGGATGCCGCGGCATCCGTTCCGCTGGGCGCCGGACGCATGACCGTGCAGTTCCTGCCGAACGACCCACCCGGGGAGGACGACGTCGAGCGTCTGCGCGCACACGCCCGCGACACCCTCGATCAGGTGCTGCCCCGCTTCGCGGACCTCCCCCGCCCCGACCACGTGGTCGGATCGTCGAAGGCCATCCGCTCCCTGGCGCGCCTCGTCGGGTACCCGGTGCCCGGATGGTCGGGATCCGAGCGGATGCTGCTCCCCCGCGCGTCGCTGGGATCCTGGATCCCTCGCCTCGCGCGCCTGCCCGCGTCGGCCCGGCAGGAGCTGCCGGGCATCACACCGGATCGCACGTTCCAGATCGTCGCCGCCGCGGTCTCGCTGCACACGGCGATGACCGCCCTGAAGGTCGACGAGCTCGAGGTCTCGCCGTGGGCGCTCCGCGAGGGAGTGCTCCTGCGCTACATCGAGCAGCTGGGTCAGTCCCCGACCTGAGCTCGCGTCGGCCGCAGGGGCGCGAGCGGCTGCTCAGGACGGGGACTGCGCTCGGTGAAGAGCCGGGATCCTCAGAGCGCGAGGCGCTCGCGCACGATATCGGCGAGGCGGTCGGCGTACGCCTGCGCGGATTCCGCGTCGGCGGCCTCGACCATGACGCGCACGAGCGGCTCGGTGCCGGACTTGCGCAGCAGCACGCGCCCGGTGTCACCCAGCTCGGTCGCGACCGCGCGGACGGCGGCCTGGACGACCTCGTCGTCATCGACACGGTCCTTGTCGACACCGCGCACGTTGATGAGCACCTGCGGGTAGACGGTCATCACGGCCGCGAGCTCGGCGATCGTCTTGCCCTGGCGCGCCATCTCGGCGACCAGGTGCAGACCGGTGAGCAGGCCGTCGCCGGTGGTGGCGAACTCGCTCATGATCACGTGACCGGACTGCTCGCCGCCGAGGGCGAAGCCGCCGGCGTTCATGTCTTCGAGCACGTAGCGGTCGCCCACCGCGGTCTGACGCACCGTGATGCCGTGCTCGCGCATGGCGACGTGAAGGCCGAGGTTGCTCATCACGGTGGCGACGAGCGTGTCGTCGGTGAGATGACCACGCTCCTTCATCGACACCGCGAGGATCGCCATGATCTGATCGCCGTCGATGACGTTGCCCGCCGCGTCCACGGCGAGGCAGCGGTCGGCATCGCCGTCGTGCGCGATGCCGATGTCGGCACCGAGACGCACGACCGCCTCCGCGAGGTTGTCGAGGTGCGTCGAGCCGACGCCGTCGTTGATGTTGAGACCGTCGGGTTCGGCGCCGATGACGATGACATCGGCTCCCGCGTCGCGGAAGGTCTCGGGCGAGACGCCGGAGGCGGCGCCGTGGGCGCAGTCGAGCACGACCTTGATGCCCTCGAGCCGATTCGGCAGCGACCCCAGGAGGTGCACGACGTACCGGTCCTCGGCATCCGAGAACCGGTCGATCCGACCGACGCCCTCGCCGGTGGGGCGCAGCATCTCGCCGGACATGGCTGCCTCGATGCGCTGCTCGACGACGTCGGGCAGCTTGACGCCGCCGCGCGCGAAGATCTTGATCCCGTTGTCGGGCGCCGCGTTGTGCGACGCCGAGATCATGACACCGAAGTCGGCGTCACGGTCGGCGACAAGGAACGCCAGCGCGGGGGTCGGGATGACGCCCGCCTCGAGCACGTCGACGCCCGAGGAGGCGAGACCGGCGGCGACCGCCGCGGTCAGGAAGTGTCCCGAGACCCGGGGGTCGCGAGCCACGACTGCGGTCAGACGCTTGCCTTCGGCTTTGCGTGCCTCCGCAGTACGGCCCTGGCCCAGGACGACAGCAGTCGCCTGGGCCAGGGTGAGCGCGAGGTCGGCGGTGAGGATGCCATTGGCAAGCCCCCGCACACCGTCCGTGCCAAAGATCGGCATCGGAAGCAGTGGACCTTAACGCTTCGAGTACTGAGGCGCCTTGCGGGCCTTCTTGAGTCCAGCCTTCTTGCGCTCCTTGACGCGAGCGTCGCGCGAGAGGAAGCCGGCCTTCTTCAGGGTCGGGCGGTTGTTCTCCTCGTCGATGCCGTTGAGGGCACGGGCGATGCCGAGACGCAGCGCACCGGCCTGGCCCGAGGGGCCACCACCGGAGATGCGCGCGATGACGTCGTAGCCGCCGGCGAGGTTGAGGACCGTGAACGGGTCGTTGATGAGCTGCTGGTGCAGCTTGTTCGGGAAGTAGTCCTCGATCGAACGGCCGTTGACCGTGATCGTGCCCGAGCCGGGGATCAGACGCACGCGGGCGATGGCCTGCTTGCGACGACCGACTGCGGCGCCCGGGACGCTGAGCACGGGGCGGGGAGCCGCCTCGACTGCGTCGGTCTCGGGGGTCGAGGTCGAGAAGCTCTGGGGGGTTTCGGTGGTGTCCTGGATGTCAGCCACGAGTATGTCCTTAAGTCTGTACGGCGCTTACTGGGCGACCTGGTCGAGGGTGTACGGCTGGGGCTGCTGCGCGGCGTGCGGGTGCTCTGCACCGACGTACACCTTGAGCTTGGACAGCTGCTGGCGGCCGAGGCTGTTCTTCGGGAGCATGCCACGGATGGCCTTCTCCACGGCGCGGACCGGGTTCTTCTCGAGGAGCTCGGCGTAGGTGACCGACTTGAGGCCGCCCGGGTAACCCGAGTGACGGTAGGCCAGCTTCTTCTGGAGCTTCTGACCCGTGAGCGCGACCTTCTCTGCGTTCACGATGATGACGAAGTCACCGGAGTCGATGTGGTTGGCGAAGGTGGGCTTGTGCTTGCCACGCAGGAGCGTTGCCGCGTGCGAGGCGAGACGGCCGAGAACGACGTCGGTGGCGTCGATGACGACCCAGTCACGCTGGACCTCGCCGGCCTTCGGGGTGTAAGTGCGCGTCACGATAGTGCTGCTTTCTTGTGTCGAACGGAGAAGTTCGTGAATCCCACTCCGGGGTGGTTCTTCCCGAGAGGGAGGAACACGCCAGTGGAGGGCTCACGTTCGGATGATGCACCTCGCCGACGAGCGGCACGGGCACCAAAGAGACAGCATACGCTACCGAGCGCGGTCCCTCAAACCGGCCTCACGCGAACCGGGCTCACGCGAGGTCGGAACGCTCCCCCGGCGTCAGCACACGCAGCCGGTGCCCCTGGTCGGCGTGCTCGAAGATCCCGATCAGACGATCGAGGGTCTCCGAGAAGTGGAGCCAGCCCTCGGCGTGCACCGGCACGATGACGGCATCCGCCAGCACGCCCGCCGCCTCGAGCGCCGTCCGCGCGTTCAGCGTGAGATCGGTGTCGTCGAAGGCACCGACGTTCGCGGCGCCCGTGAACAGCACGGCGATCGCGATCGCCGGGAACCGCTCGCCGATGCGGCGCACGAGATCGACCGAGGCGTTGTCCCCCGAGACGTAGACGGTGGGCTCGCCGGGCGCCTCGAGCACGAAACCCGTGACGAACCCGACCACGGCCTCCGCCCCCTCGGGCCCGTGGAGCGCGGGCACCGCCGTCACGGTGACATCGCCGATCCGATGCTCCTGCCACGGTACGAGCCCCGCGACCTGCGGGATCCGCGTCGCCGACTCCGCCGTGCCCAGCACCAGCGGCACCTCGGGCAGCAGGGCGCGACCCGCGTTGTCGAGGTTGTCGGCGTGCTCGTCGTGCGACAGCAGCACCACGTCGATCGGGCCGAGCGCGGAGGGACGCACGGCCGGACCCGTCAGCTTGCGCAGGCGTGATCCTCCCTCGTACACACCGGGTTCGTCGAACGTCGGATCGGTCAGGAAGCCGTAACCGCCGTACGTGAAGTACAGCGTCGGCCCGCCGACCAGGACTGCGGGAATCGTCGTCATGCTTCGAGTCTGCGGCATCCGGGTCTGCGGCGTCAGTCCGGATGCACCGAGACGAGGATCGGACGATGATCGCTGGTGCCCTGCGGCAGGGTCGTGATCCGCTCGATCTCGAAACCCGTCGACGTCGCGAAGTCGTAGTGACCCCGGAACACGCGATAGCGCGTATAGGTGTGATCGTCGCTGAGGGTCAGGGCGTACCCGTGGTCCCGCACGGCCTGGCCGAGATTCTCCTTGAACACCGGGTAGTTGTAGTCCCCGACCATGAGCTGCGGCAGCCCCTCGCCGAGGGCCGCCAGCGACGTCAGCGCCGCTCGGATCTGGTGCCGTCGCAGTGAGTTCAGCGCCGTGAGCGGGGCGGCGTGGAAGGACCCCACGATGATCTCGCGCCCCTCGTCGATGTCGACCAATCGCGCGGCGAGGATGCGCTCGTGTGCGGGCTTGAGCATGCGGTCGTGCAGCGACTTCTTGAGCCCGATCGCCCGGATCTCGCGCAACCGGAAAGTGCTCGACCGGTAGTACAGCGCCAGGCCCAGCCGGTTCCCCTGGGTCGCGTCGGCGAGCACGAGACCGCCGATGCTCTCGGGTAGGTGCTGCACGTCGCACTCCTGCAGGCACAGGATGTCGGGATCGTGCTCGCCGACGAGCGCCACGAGCTCGCTGGCGGCCCGGTGCTTGCGGAGGTTGTACGAGATGACCTTCATGATCGTTGCCACGCTACCCCCGGCCGCTATGGGTCGGCTCCGGGTTGTCCCGGCAGCGCGGTTCTGTTAAGGAGAGATGGGGAGACCTCCCCATCGACGGTGCAGAACGGGCGTTGTTAGGTTGAGAGCACCGCCGATCACCACTCGACTCTTCCGAAGGAACATCCGTGGACGTACTGCTCGACCGTGAACGACTGCGCGACGCCCGAGACACCCTGAAGACCGCGAAGGACGACTTCGAGAACGCCGGCTCGATCAACGACACCCTGGAGCAGGCCATCGGCACGCCCCAGGGGAAGTCGAAACTGCGCGATCGGGTGGGCTGGTTCGAGTCGAACTGGTCGGGGAACCGCGACGAACTCACGGAGTCGGTCGAGAACGTCTACAAGCGGCTCGACGGCATCATCGAAGGCTGGGACGAGTGGGAGGCCGAGGCCTCTGCGCAGATCGAGGGTCAGGAGGACGGCTCGTGAGCAGCTCCCCCTTCACCGGCAACGAACTGCGCCAGTTCGATGGCACGCCCGAGACGATCGCCTCGACCGCCGAGCAGTACAAGACTCTGGGCGCCGCGATGAAGCGCACGGCCGACACCCTGCGCGATATCGCCGCCTCGCAGATCAGCCAGGGCACCGAGAAGCTCAGGGAGGACGCCGAGAACATCGAGTCCGACCTGCGTCAGGCCGGTGTGCGCTACGAGGGCACGGGCACGGCTCTCGCTCCGTACGCGACCGCCCTCGAGACGGCTCGCCTCTGGTACACGACCAATCACGCGGCTCTCGAGGCCGCGGAGACGTCGTACAACACGGCCGTCGCGGATCAGCAGGAGGCGATGTGGTCGCCGACCGCCGACGCCGAACAGCACTCCGAGGACCTGCGCGATGCGGCGAACGCCGTGGATTCGGCATCCGAAGCGCGGGAAGACCTCTGGCGCGCATACGACAGCGCGTTCGCGGCGTGGGAGGAGGCCTTCGACACCGCCGCCGACGGCGTGGCCGACGCGATGGACGCCGCCGACAACGACGATGGGTTCTGGGGCGCGATCGCAGATGTGCTCGGGGTGATCGGGTATGCGATCATCGCGATCGCCGTGGTCGCGCTGTTCGTGGTCTCCAGCCCGTGGTCGACGATCCTCCTCGCCGCAACGCTTGCGCTCTCGGCGATCCACCTCGCTGGCACGATCTACTTGTACGCGAACGGGAAAGCGTCGCTCTCCGATGTGTTGTGGAGCACGTTCGGCCTCGTCACCGCCGGTGTCGGCGGGCTCGCCGCCCGGTCGATCCGCCTCGCCACGGCCGCCAACGGCGGGCAATCCCTGTTGAACGCCTCCCAGTCCGCGTCGCGGCTCCCGGTGTTCGCGAGCGGCGTGCGCACGTCGTCGATGCCGGGTCTGGGCGGATTCGTGAACCCGTTCTCGACACTGGCCCGTGGTTCGCAATGGGCGTCCCTGAATCGGTGGGGCAATGCGCTCGCCGATTGGACCGCTCGCTCGGGTCCGAGGAGCGCGACGATAGCGGACGCTTGGGCGGATGCCGTGGTCAGCGCCGTGCCGAGAATCGGCGGCGCGGGCGTGACCTCGGTCGGCAGTTGGGTCGCCGGCGTCGCCGGCGGCGTCTACAGCAGCCCGATCAATCCTCTCTACTACTCCTTCGGCCGACCGTAGACTGGCGACGTGCCCTTCTCCACTATGCCCGTCTTCGGGCTCAACCGAAGCGGTCTGCCGCGACGGATCGGCATCCTGCGCCTCATCGCGATCCTCGCCACGATCGTGACACTGGCGCAGTGGATCGTGCCCGTGGGCGCTCGATACATCTTCAACGGCGGTCGCATCTACTACCCGAACGAGTACTTCAATCTCTGGGGACCGATCCTGCCCTGGCCGGTACTGAGTGTTCCCGCGTGGCTGACGATCACCACCGGCCTGATCGCCATCGGGTGTGCCTCCGCGTACCTCCTGCTCGGCGGTCTGGAGATCGCCGATGATGTCGCCTACATGACCCTCGTGCCCCTCCTAGCTGGGTATGTGACGATCTTCATCGCGGCCTTCGAGAAGGACTCCACCGGGGTGATCTGGACGCCCGGCGCTGACGGGTACCCGATCGGCTGGCACTGGATCGTCGCCCCCTTCACCATCGTGCTGATCGCGTCGGGCATCATCGCCTCCGTGCGCATGAAGCGGCTGCGAGCCGAACGACGCCGGAGAAGAGCGGAACGTCATGTCGCTCAGGGATGAGCTGCTGGGTCGCGTCGTTTCGACCCCGCGCGGCTACACGTTGCTCGTGCCGCCCGACTGGGGGCGCTTCGTCGCCGACGACTCGGGCCGCGACGAACTCGTGAACCTGTTGCGAGCGCGGTTCCTCGAAGTGCATCGCCCCGAGCTGTTCGGGCAGGCGCGAGCCGCCGTGCACCAGCAGTGGGAGAGCCTGCGCCAGCGCGGCGCGATCGAGGTCTACATGCCCGTGGTGCCGCCCGTCGAGGGCGGCACGCCGATGAGCATCGTCACGGTGCCCTGGATCGCGCAGGCCACCTTCGCCGAGGACGTGCAGCGGCGCGCCAACGGCGCAGCAGTCGAGACGCTGGATGCCGGTGACGGATCCTCGGTGTACCGGTGGGAGACCGAGCGGGAGGGGCGCGGCGCGACCGAGGGAGTGTTCGCCCGGGAGATCTGCTACGTCCGCCCCTTCCCCGGTGCTGCTCCGGAGCGCGGCATCCTCGTCATGGCATCGATCGTGCACCCCGGGATCGCGGAGGCGGGGCCGGCTCTCGACGGCTTCACCGCTCTCGCCGATGCCGTCGCCTCGACCCTGGTCTGGAGGTTCGAATGAGCGACGGCCTCCCCGAGGGGTGGCTGCCGACTCCATTCGGCGTGGACGAAGCCGAGGCTCCCGCACTCGCCGCCGCGCTCACACGGATCGCCGCCGACACTCTTCCCGGATTCATCGACGGCGACGACGCGCGCACCGCCATGGCCGCGACGATCGCCCGCGCGCCGATCGCGGCGGGCACGGTCGGCCGCGTGTGGCACGTGCTCGGGCCCGACGCGACGGGTGCGATCGTCGACCTCAGCGTCGTCGAGAGCGCTGGCTCCGTCCCCGATTCGCCCTTCGCCCACACCGTGCCCCAGCGCGCCGTCGTCTTCCTCGAAGGACGGGCTGCGCTCTCCCTCGTCGCGCCCCGCGAGCACGTCCCCGTCGCGATGCTGCTGCGTGCGCAGCGACAGGACGGTGGCCGCACGCTCGTCGCGGACGCGATCGATGCGGCCCCCGTTCTCGGTCTCATCCTCGACGACGTGATCGCGCTCGTCGGGGGCACGCCCCCGGGCTCCGAGGGCCTTCCGTCCGGCGACTGAGCCGCCGGACGCCGTCACTCGCTGTCGCGTCGCGCCCGCGTCTGCTCGGCGCGCGCGGCGAGCAGATCGTCGGCCGGATAGCCGACCTCGGTGAGGATCAGCCCCCGAGCCGCCAGCACCTTGAACTCGCTCGTGCGGGTGAGCGCGTCGCGCAGCACCACGAGGTCGCCGACGTCCAGTCGCCCCTCCCCCACGGCCACGCAGGCACCGACGAGCGCGCGCACCATGCTGTGGCAGAACGCGTCGGCCTTGACCTCGGCGACCAGCACTCCCTCGGGATCCCGGGTCCACCGGTAGTCGAGAAGCGTACGGATGGTCGTGGCCTCGTCGCGCGGCTTGCAGTAGGCGGCGAAGTCGTGCAGGCCGATGAGGGTCTGCGCCGCGGCATCCATCGCCGATGCGTCGAGTCGGCCCCGCACGCTCGTCGTGTCGAGGCGGCGCAGCGGATCGAATCCGGCGATCTCATCCGCGAGCCGGTAGCGATAGCGGCGCCAGACCGCGGAGAACCGCGCGTCGAACCCCTCGGGCGCGATCGAGGTGCGGTGCACCGCCACATCCGAGTAGGCGCCGAGCACTCCGCGCATCCGTCCGGCGATCGAGGCAGCCGGGTCGAGGGCGGCGCGTCCGTGCCGGGACTCGATGCGCGCCCACTGCGCGTTGTCGAGGTCGACGTGCGCGACCTGGCCGGAGGCGTGCACCCCGGCGTCCGTGCGCCCGGCGACGACCAGCCGCACGTCGGAACCGACGATCCGCGCCAGCGCCTCTTCGAGCGTGCCCTGCACGGTGCGCAGCGTCGGCTGCCGGGCCCACCCGCGGAAGTGGGTTCCGTCATAGGCGATGTCGAGCCGGATGCGCACGTCGACAAGCCTAGGTCACCGACGACGACGGCCCCGGAGCATCCGCGGATGCCGGGGCCGTCATCGCGATCCGGGAAGGGTCAGATGCCGCCGTCGATCGAACGGATGGTGGTCGCCGGCTCATCCGGCACCATCACCTGGGTGTCGCGGTTCAGGCTCTCGCCGCGGAAGAACCGCTTCGACCGCGGGAACAGGTACCAGACGAACATCAGCACGAGACCGAACGCGAGCGATCCGATGCCGATCACGAAGGTGCCGCCGATGCCGAACAGCACGGTGTAGCCGTAGTCGACGTCCCACATGTCGATCGCCGACTGCACGAACGCTCCGGTGAGCATCAGTCCGCCCAGCAGGGGGAAGAGGCCCTTGAAGAAGAACTCGCGCGGCGAGCGGAAGATGTCGCGACGGAAGTACCAGACGCAGGCGAAGCCGGTGATCGCGTAATAGAACGCGATGGCGAGGCCGAGCGACAGGATCGAGTCCTGCAGGATGTTATCGCTGATGAGCGTCATGCCGATGTAGTAGACCGAGGCGACCACGCCCATGACGATCGTCGAGAACGACGGCGTCTTGTACTTCGGGTGCACGTCCTTGAACTTCGCGGGAAGCGCACGGTAGACGCCCATCGCGAGGGTGCCGCGCGCGGTCGGGAGGATCGTGGTCTGCGTCGAGGAGATAGCCGAGATGATCACCGACACCACGAGAACCCACCCGAACGGTCCGAGCAGCCCGTCCTTGATGGCAAGGAAGAAGTCGTCGGCGTTGGCCTCGTTTCCGAGTCCCGTGCCGGTCTCGCCGAGGCCCGCGTACATCATGGCCGCGATCGTGACCGCGACGTAGGTGACGAGCAGGATGACGGTGGTGAGCAGAGCCGCGCGGCCCGGGATGCGCTTCGGGTCCTTGGTCTCCTCGTTCAGGGCGAGGCAGGTGTCCCAGCCCCAGTAGATGAAGAGGGCGAGCAGGATGGCCTCGGTGAAGCCCGACCAGTCGGTGAAGGCGAACGGGTTCAGCCACTCCAGGTCGAAGGGCGTCGGGTTCGGCGCCGTTCCCGCGAAGAACTGCCAGATAGCAGTGACGATGAAGATGCCGAGGGCGAGGTACTGGATGCCGAGCAGGATGTTCTGGATGCGCTCGCCGATCTCGACCCCGCGCCAGCTCACCCACGTCATCGCGGCGATGAAGACGACGGCCACGACGACCACGCGCCAGTCGTTGTTGGCGAGGTCCTGCCCGATCAACGACCAGAAGTAGACGGAGGCGATCTGCGCGAGGTTGGCGAGCACGACCATGCCCGCGACGGCGACGCCCCAGCCGCCCATCCAGCCCACCCACGGGCCGAACGCCTTGGTGCCCCAGGTGAACGTCGTGCCGCAGTCGGGCACGGCGTTGTTGAGCTCTCGATACGCGAACGCGATGAGGAGCATCGGCACGAAGGCGATGATGAAGGCGATGGGCGCCTGCGCGCCGACCGCGAGGACCACGAAGCCGAGCGTCGCGACGAGCGAGTACACGGGCGCGGTGGAGGCGAGACCGATGACGGTCGAACCCCAGAGCCCGAGTGTGCCTGCCGCCAACCCCTTGCCGTCGGGCCGTTCAAGGTGGATGGGCGTCGTAGCTGCCATGGTCAGACAGTAGGGCCATTGCGGTTATCGCGTCAATGACTTTCTCCGAACGACTGATTCCATCCGCGAATGGGTACGCACGCGACGAAATCCGCAGTTCAGTGAAATCCGCAGTTCAGTTTCGTCCGAGCATCCCGTCGGCATGGTCGGCGATCCAGGCCATCAGCGGCAGCATCCGCTCCATGAGGTCGCGCCCGAGCGGGGTCAGGCTGTATTCGACGTGCGGGGGCACCGTCGGGAACGACTCGCGGTGCACGAGGCCGTCGTCGGCGAGGGTGCGCAGCGTGGAGGCGAGCATCTTCTCGCTGATGCCGTCGACCTCGCGGCGCAGCTCTCCCCAGCGCAGCGTTCCGTCCGACAACGACGAGAGCACGAGAACGCCCCATTTGCTCATCACGTGGTCGAGGATCACGCGGGTGCTGCACCCCTGCTCGAAGACGAGCGGGGTGCTCTCCCGGATCTGCGCATAACTCACCGTCATGTAGGTACCTTACTTCAAAGTGGGTACCCGCAGGTCGGAAGGTTTTGAACCAGCGCGGGGTTGTCGAAGGTGTCATTCCCACGAAAGGACCCTCATGACCATTCTCGTCACCGGCGCCACCGGACAGCTCGGCCGCCTCGTCATCGACAGCCTCCTCGAGCGCGGCGCGGAGCCGTCGTCGATCGTCGCGGGCGTGCGCGACCTCACCAAGGCATCCGACATCGCCGCCCGCGGCGTGCGCACCGCGGTCGTCGACTACGACCGGGCCGACACGATCGCGGTGGCGCTCGAGGGCGTCGGCTCGGTGCTCCTGATCTCGGGTTCCGAGGTCGGTCGCCGCACCGCGCAGCACCAGGCCGTCATCGACGCGGCGAAGGCGGCCGGAGTCGGCAAGCTCGTCTACACGAGTGCTCCGAAGGCCCCGACGAGCGATCTCGTGCTCGCCCCCGAGCACAAGGCGACCGAGGAGCTCATCGCCGCGTCCGGCATCCCCGCCGTGATCCTGCGGAACAACTGGTACACCGAGAACTACGCAGGCAACATCGCGCAGGCCCGCGAGACCGGCGTCGTGGCGGCCAGCGTCGGCGATGGCCGCGTGGCCTCGGCGAGCCGCAAGGACTTCGCGGATGCCGCGGCGGTCGTGCTGCTGGAAGACGGCCACCTCGGCCAGGCGTACGAGCTCGGCGGCGACGTCGCATGGACCTACGACGAGCTCGCCGCCGCGATCGCCGAGGTCATCGGCAGCCCCGTCGAGTACCGCGCGCTGACCGCCGAGGAGCACGCCGCCGCTCTCGAGTCCGCGGGTCTCGACGCGGGAACCGTCGGCTTCGTCACCGCGCTCGACGCGGGCATCCGCGACGGCGCACTGGCCGACACCGACGGCACGCTCGCGCGTCTGATCGGCCGCCCGACCACTCCTCTCGTGGAGGGCCTCCGACCGCTGGCGTGACCTCGACGGCGTTCCCAACGCGAAAAGCCCGGTGTCCCTCGCGGATTCCGGGCTTTTCTGCGCCCAGGCGCAGGCAGGCCGCTAGTCTCACGAGTATGAGCATCGATGCACAGGCCGCCCTCGACGCGATCACCGCCGAGGAGCGGGAGCTGGACGTCGATCGTTTCACCGTGACGGATGCCTGGGAGGTGGGGGCCTGGCTGCGCGCGCGTGCCGTCGCCGACGCGTTGCCGATCGTCGTGTCGGTGGTCCTCGGCGGCCAACGCGCCTTCCACATGGCGGCGCCGGGCACGAGCGCCCTCAACGACGCCTGGCTGGAGCGGAAGTTCCGCGTCGTCGAGCACTTCGGCCGCTCTTCTCTGGGCGTGCACTACGACTTCCTCTCCCGGGGCGAGGACTTCGAGCGCTCATCCCGTCTCGACCCCGCGCTGTACGCGGCGGCGGGCGGCGGGTTCCCGATCCGGATCGGCGGAACGCTCGCGGGCGCGATCGGTGTGAGCGGCCTCGAGATGCACGCCGACCACGCTCTGGTCGTGGAGGCGCTGCGCGCGCACCTCTCGCGCTGAGACGATCCTCCGCCGCGTCAACCCCCTGGGCCCGGGGCGCTCGACGCGCGATGGTGGTCGCATGGCGAAGAATGTGCGCACGCTCCGTTGCACCCCGGCGGATGTCTTCGAGGTGCTCGAGAACGGATGGCTGTACCCGGCCTGGGTCGTCGGCGCCTCGCGGATGCGCGAGGTCGATGAGACCTGGCCCGCCGAGGGATCCCAGCTGCATCACTCGGTCGGTGTCTGGCCCGCCCTCCTCGACGACACCACCGTCGTCGAGGAGTGGTCCCCCCCGAATCGCATGGTCATCCGTGCGAAGGGCTGGCCGATCGGAGAGGCTCGGGTGACCCTGAGGGTCCGCGCGTGGGACGGCGGCGCCATGGTGCGCATCGATGAGGAGCCGGTGAAAGGGCCCGCGACACTGCTCCCGAGCCTGATCACCACGCCGCTCCTTCGCTTCCGCAACGCAGAGACCCTGCACCGCCTGGCGTACCTCGCCGAGGGGCGCGCTCGCTGACCGGCAGCCATTAGCGCCCTCGGGAACCGACCGTCAAGACCCTGACGCCCTCACCGGTACCGAGGAAGACTGCACCCGCCTCACTGATCGGAGAAGCACATGACCTCCCCCCTCCTCACGTCCCCCGCCCCGCTCCCCTCCGCACGCGGCCCACTCGGCGATGCGGTGCGGAAGCGCCTGACCGGCGAAGCGGATGCCGTGACCGTGCGGAGCGCTCAGGCCGCGGTGGCCGAGGCATCCGATCTCGTGCACGACGACGACGTGCAGC
Source organism: Microbacterium sp. USHLN272 (assembly GCF_037149655.1). Classification (NCBI taxonomy): domain Bacteria; kingdom Bacillati; phylum Actinomycetota; class Actinomycetes; order Micrococcales; family Microbacteriaceae; genus Microbacterium; species Microbacterium sp. USHLN272. The sequence continues at coordinate 1,313,183 of NZ_JBBCRA010000001.1, forward strand.
TGGCGCTCTTCCTGCTCTACGCCTCCGCGTACGGTTCGCTCCCCGGACTGGATCCTCGCCTGGAGTGGGATCCCGAGCTGATCGCGGTCCGTGGTGTGCTGGAGGCGGCCTTCGAGCAGCGCCTGCGCGAGGTCGTTCCGCTTCCGGAGATGCCGGAGCCCACCGTCGATGCCGTCGGGCGCGCGCTGTTCGCCCTCGCCGCGGAAGACGACGGCCCCAGCCTCTCGCGCTACCTCGCCCGTAAGGCGACGCCTGAGCAGGGACGCGAGTTCTTCCTGCAGCGTTCCGTCTACACGCTGCGCGAGGCCGACCCCCACTCGTGGGCGATCCCGCGGCTCACCGGCCGCGCGAAGGCGGCGCTCGTCGAGATCCAGTCCGACGAGTACGGCGGTGGGCGCCCCGAGCGCGTGCACGCGGAGATCTTCGCCGCCGCGATGCGCGGTGCAGATCTCGATGACACCTACGGCGCCTACGTCGACGATGTGCCGGCGATCACTCTCGCGTCGCACAACATGATGTCGATGTTCGGGCTGAACCGTCGACTGGTCGGTGCGATCGTCGGTCACCTGGCGGCCTTCGAGATGACGTCGTCGATCCCGAACAAGCTCTATGCCGACGGCCTGCGCCGACTCGGCTACGGCGAGGACGTCACCGACTACTTCGACGAGCACGTCGAGGCGGATGCCGTGCACGAGCAGATCGCGGCGCGCGATCTCGCCGGTGGACTCGCCGAGGACCGACCGGATCTGCTGCCGGACATCATGTTCGGAGCCTCGGCATGCCTCGCGGTGGACGGCTGGGTCGGGGAGCACATCCTCGAGGCCTGGTCGCGCAACGAGTCCTCGCTCCGAGAGCGGGTGGACGTATGAGCATGCACGACGAGCATCCGACGATCACCGCGTATCCCGACGGGCCGCTGTTGGTGCGCGGCGCGATCGACCTCCGCGACGCGGACGGCAACGCCATCGAGCAGCGCCGGCGCACCGTCGCACTCTGCCGCTGCGGCCTCTCGGCCATCAAGCCGTTCTGCGACGGCACGCACAAACCCGCGGGCTTCCGCACCGAGGATTGATGCGTCGCCCGCCCTTCCGTTCGGCGCTGCAGGCAGCGACGCGTCCCGCACGACTTCTGCTGGTCGCGAAGACCGCGCTGGCCGTCGGGATCGCGTGGTTCATCGCCCGATACATGCCGGGGGTCACCGACGAGTACCCCTACTACGCGCCGCTCGGCGCGCTGGTGAGCATGTACCCGACGCTGATGGGATCGGTGAAGTCCGGGCTCCAGACCCTGCTCGGACTCGCCGCCGGCATCGGGCTGGCCTCGATCATCGTGCTCACGGTGGGTCCGACGTGGTGGTCCATCCCGATCGTCGTCGGGCTCGGCGTGCTCCTCTCGGGCACGGGGTGGTTCGGGGTGGGGCGCGAGTACGTGCCCATGGCCGCGCTCTTCGTGCTGATCATCGGCGGGCAGAATGCCGACGACTACTCCCTGGGATACCTCACCCAGATGTCGGTCGGGGTCGTCGTGGGGCTCGTCGTGAATCTGGCTATCGCGCCGGCACCGCTCACCGCCGAGGCGACGGCAAGCCTGCGTCTCTTCCGCGAGCGACTCGCGACGCACCTGCACGACATCGGTGAGGCGGTGTCGGATTCATGGCCGCCCGAGAAGGAGCAGTGGGCCGACGACGCGACCTCGCTCGCGGAGACGGCACGTTCGCTGCGCTTCGCTCTCGTCGAGGCGGACGAGAGTCGCCGAGGCAATCCCCGCGCGTGGGGTCGACGCGGGGAGACCGACGATGCGCACCGACAGCTGGAGGCGTTGGAGCGGATCTCGCAGCACATCAGGGACATCGCGGACTCGCTCGCGGACACGATCTGGGATCGCCCCGCGGCGATCGACCTCGATCTCGAACTCCCCGCTCCGCTGACTGCCGCCTGCCATGCGGTCGCCGAGGTGATCGCCCTCGAGGATCCGACGTCGGCCGAGGCGCATCGCGTCCGCGGCTCGGCGACACGTGCCGTGCGATTGTTGCTCGAGACCGTCGACGACCGCACGATGCAGGTGCGGCAGTCGATCGGCCCGGGGGTGTTGGCGGCGATGCACTTGCGGCGAATCCTGATCCTCAGCCGCCCTCCCGTCGACTCTCCGTCGGCGGAAGTCGCGTAGCAACAGAAAACCCCGGTCCGAGGACCGGGGTGAATTCCTGTAGCAGGAGCGGGGCTTGAACCCGCGACCTCACGATTATGAGTCGTGCGCTCTGACCAGCTGAGCTACCCTGCCGCGACGCATCCGCGTTCTGCAGAGACGAATGCTGCGAGCCCCGAGTCAGGATTGAACTGACGACCCCTTCCTTACCATGGAAGTGCTCTGCCACTGAGCTATCGGGGCGTGCTGCCCCTCGCGGGGCAACCACACGAGAATACCATTACTGTGGCGTCCTCATGAAATCGAGCCGGTCAATACTCGTAGCGACCGGCGTTCGCCTTGAGCCACGGCAGCGGATCGATGGTCGATCCGTTGACGATGAGCTCGAAGTGCATGTGCGCGCCGTACGAACGGCCGGTGTTGCCGGTCTTGCCGATCACGGTTCCGACGGTGACCTTGTCGCCCGTCTTCACCTGCAGCGAGCCGTACTGCATGTGCGCGTAGTGGCTCGTGATGACCTCGCCGTCGACGACGTGGTCGATGTACACGGTGACGCCGTAGGCGCCGCCCTGCTCGGTCGCGAGGCGCACCGTGCCGTCGGCGATGGCCTGGACGGGAGCGCCGTTGCCGGGAACGAAGTCGATGCCCTCGTGCAGACGGCCGCTGCGCATGCCGTAGCCGTAGCTCATGCCGACGCCGACGAGGAACGGCCACTGGATGGCGGCCTCGGGGTCGTTGGTGAAGACCTCGTTGGAGTAGTTGATGCCCTGTTCGGCGGCGACCTCGACGAGGGAGATCGTGCTGAAGTCGTCGCCGCGGTCGAGAGCTTCGTTCTGCACGTCGGACGACGTGACGAAGGCCTGGATCTCATCGGAGGCCGCGGACTTCTCGTCGGCGGCAGCGGGGGCGACCAGCGACGCGGAGGCGGCCGAGGTGCCCTGCACGGCGGCGAGGGCCTCGGCGGGGAGCGTCATCGACACCGCGAGGAGACCGGCGAGGCTCATGACACCGAGGGAGGCCCCGACGGTGACGACCTTGCGGATGCGGCCGGAGCGGCGCGGGGCGAGGTGCACGATCTCTTCGATCGACGACTTCTCGACGGGCACCGAAGCGGTCGCGCGGTGGAACGCCGATCCCTTGAACGCCTGCGAGGCCTGCTCGAACGCGTCGATGAGGTTCTCGGTCGGCGCGGGGATGGCGGGGCCGTCGATGATGATCGGCTCGTCGCTCACCACGAGGGGGACCTTGGCGGGCTTCGGCGTCGATTCGCCGAGCTCGGAGACGACCTCGTCGGGCGCGGCGATCTTCTCGACGGACTCGTCGGCGGCGATGGCCTCGGCCACCAGCATGCGGGCGGCGCGACGGGACAGGGGCGCGGAGGTCTCGGTGGCCGCGGGGGATGCAGAGGCTGTCGCCGTCTCTCCCACCGCGGTGGCCTCGTGGGCCTGAGTGCGGAGTCGGCTGGAGCGGCGCGTGGGCGCAGATTCAGCCTGGGGATTCTCGAAGGGCAAAACGATTCTCTCGGGGTCGTACATCAAGCTCGGGGGCGCTTACTCATGTTCCGCCTTCGGGCGGCGGAAATAACGATCGCGTAAACACTACCTCGCCTCGGCTGGGAAAGCCATGAGTCATTCATCTTTCACGCCGATCCGCTCGATCAGGCGCGCATGGACGGCGCTCCCGCCGGCGACGATCAGGGGGCGCGCCGTGTCGACGTCGAAGCGGGAGACCTCACCTCCGGCCTCGCGGACGAGCAGTGCCCCGGCCGCGAAATCCCAAGGCTTCAGACCGCGCTCGAAGTATCCGTCGAGGCGTCCGGCGGCGACATAGGCGAGGTCGAGCGCCGCCGCTCCCATCCGCCGCAGGTCCCTCGCGATCGGCATCACGCGCCTCACCGTCTCGATGTCGCCGTCGTGCGTGGCCGGGTCGTATCCGAAGCCCGTCGCCAGCAGCGCGCCTGCGGGTGTCTCGTCGGTCACCGCGAGTCGTTCGTCTCCCAGCCAGGCCCCGTGCCCGCGCGCGGCGGAGAACAGCTCACCCAGCGCGGGTGCGAACACGACTCCGGCGAGATGCTCCCAGCTCGCCGGGTCTGCCGTTCCGCGCACGGCGGCAATGCTGACGTTGTAGGCGGGGATGCCGGTGGCGTAGTTCACGGTGCCGTCGATCGGGTCGACGACCCACGTGATGCCGGTCTCGCCCTGCGCCGCCTCGGACTCCTCGCCGAGGAACCCGTCACCCGGCCGCGCCGCGTCGAGCCGGGTGCGGATCAGGGCCTCGACCTCGCGGTCGGCCTCGGTGACGATGTCGGCCAGCGTGGTCTTGGTCGCCGCGAGCGTGACACCCTCGCGGCGACGGCGCTGCGCGAGCTCGCCGGCCTCGCGTGCGATCTCCTGCGCGAGCTCGGCGAGCTCGACCTCGATCTCGCCGCTCACTGCGGAGGACGCGGGGCGGGAGGCGGCGGCGGGAAGGCTTCCTGCGTGTGCGGAGCCGAGGGCGCCGACTGCGGGGGTGCGGACTGAGGGGGCGCGGGCTGCGGCGGCGCTGCCTGCGGAGGGGCAGGCTGCGGGGGCGCGCTCGGGTACGCGAATCCGGGTTCGGCGGGAGCGGTCGGCACCGGAGGAACTCCGGGAACCGTGGGAGCCTGCGGCTCGGGAGCCACCGGGAACGACGTCGCCGGGAGCGCAGCCTGCGGTACGTAGGCCGTGGGCTGTCCCGTGTAGTAGGCGTTCCAGTCGGGGCTGCCGTCGGGCAGTGCGGGCAGCGGAGTCACACCGTCGGCGAAGGTCGGCCACGAGAGGAACGCGCTCGCCGGAGGCGTCTGCTGAGCCGGCTTCTTCGGAGCGAAGAGCGCGTTGAGCAGAGGAACGAGCGTCGTTCCGACCGCGGCGAGGATCGTCAGCGCGACGACGATGCGCCAGTAGAGCTCGACGTACTCGAACGAGTCGGGGAAGGTCAGATAGAACACGAGCATCGCCACGAGGCCGCCGAGGAAGACGACCGTGATGATGTAGATCACCCGGTTGAACGTGGTGGGGTGGCGCTGCGCCGCCGGGGTGAAGAGGCGCACGTGCAGCAGCGCGAGCTGCAGGATGCCGACCACGAGGAGCAGCTGGAAGAACCGCGCCGCTCCGTTGAAGTAGTAGTCGTCTTCGGGCAGCCAGATCTTGAAGGCACCGACGATCAGCGCGATGATCCAGGTGACCATGCTGGTGAGCGCCAGCCAGTCGGGACGCTTGGGCGCGAGTCCCGCCTCGAGGATCGCGATGCCCGCGAATCCGGCGAACAGCAGGATCGTGAGGAATGCCCGGCCGATCAGGCCGTCCTGGTCACCGATCAGCACCCACACGACGCAGACGAGCGCTGCGGCGATCAGAGCCCCGATGGCGATCCAGATCGCTCCCCTGATCAGGAGCGACATGTTCTTCTTCTCTTCGGTCACGGTCTCCGGCTGGGACATGACGACCCTCCCCCTCTAGCGGCGTTGCCCCTCATCCTGCCATGCGAGCAGGCGCGGGCACTGCCCCGACGCCCCGGATGTGCACAAGCATCCGAATGTCGACGTCGGTGCAGTCCGGGTCAGCCGGCCTTCTTCGCGGACGCGGCGGCGAACGCGGCGATCCGCGCCTGCGCGTCGGGCGTCTGCATCGCGGCGCCGATCGAGAGCGCCTCCGCGGTCAGCTGCTCGGCGAAGGTGCGCTCGGGTTGCGCGCGCACCAGGTGCTTCGCCTGACCGTAGGCATCCGCGGCACCGGCGAGCCAGAAGCGGGCGATCTCCTCGCCGCGAGCCCGCACGAGGGCGGCCTCGGCTGCCGAGTCCTCGCCCGTCACCGTCTCGGCCGCGAGGCCCCACTCCACCGCTTCGTCGGCGGTGAGCAGGCGATCCTGCAGCACCAGCTGCAGTGCACGTCGCTGCCCGACCGCACGGGCGAGCTGCGCCGAGACCGACAGGTCGGGCGTGAGGCCGATGTTCGCGTAGAGGCTGCCGAGCCGCGATCGTGAGCCGACCACCGCGTAGTCGCTGCTGAGCAGGATCCCGAGGCCTCCGCCCGCGGTCGTGCCGTGCGCGGCCGCGACGACCGGCACCGATGACTCCGTCAGCGAGCGGATGCCGGTGTTGATGACCTCTGCCAGGGCCGTGATCTCGTCGCCCGACCCCATCGTGGTCGCCATGTCGATCACGTCACCGCCGGCGCAGAATGCGGGCCCCGCCGCATCGATCAGGATCGCCTTCACATCGGAACGCGACGTCGCCTCGCCCGTGGCGTCGCGCCACGCGTGCGCGAGATCGGCATTGAAGGCGTTGAGCCGAGCCGGGCGGTTCAGCGTGAGCCGAGCCATCCCCTCATCGACCGAGAACAGGATGGCATCGCTCATGGCTTCTCCTTCGAGCACAGGACGTTGCGTCCAGCGTAATCGCGGTCAGGCGTACTGCCACACCCGCGAGACGAACGCCTCCATGCGGCGGCGGGTGCCGTCGAGGCGGAAGTCGACCTGCCCGTCGGCCAGGACCTCGTTCGGCGCGAGCGGGTGTGCGAGCCGCACGTTCTCGTGGCACGAGAGGTCGGCGCAGATGTAGGTGCCGAACGAGTCGCCCCGTTGTCCCGCTTCCCCTGCCCGCCGCGCCGAGAACAGCGTGACCTGGTTGCCCGGCTGCATGGTGCGGCAGATGTCGCACATGCCCGATCGGCCGCGCCCCGGATCGGAGGCGCGCAGCACGATGCCGACGATCTCGCCGTCATGCGGGATCAGCACGTACCCGCGGCGCCCGGCGCCCGGATCGCGCCACGCGAAGAAGTCGAGGTAGTCCCAGTCGACCAGCACGAAGTCGTGCGGCATCTCCATGACCCGGAGTTCGTCGGCATCCGCATTGACGAACGATGCCCGGACGTCTGCTTCGGTGAGCGCTCGCATCGTCCCAGTCTAGGAAGTCGCGGGTGGGAACGGCTCGTAGAGTGGCGGGATGGCACACGCACTCGTCACCGGAGCATCCCGCGGCATCGGCCGGGCCACCGCGATCGCGCTGAGCGCTCGCGGCGATCGCGTCGCGGTGCACTACGGCAGCGACCGGGACTCCGCCGCCGAGACGCTCGCTCTGCTGCACGGCGACGGCCATCACCTGGTGGGCGGCGATCTCTCGGATCCGACGGATGCAGCGGCCATCGTCGACGAGGCGATCGCGGCGCTCGGGGTCATCGACGTGCTCGTGAACAACGCGGCGATCGCGCCGAGCTCGGCGACCTTCCATCGGGTGGATGCCGTGGACTACGCCACCTGGCAGGACGCATGGACACGGATGCTCGACGTCGACCTCCGCGCCGCCGCCAACGTCTCCTATCTCGTCGCCAACGCGTTGATCCGCGCGGGTGCCGGCGGATCGATCGTGAACATCGGTTCACGCGGCGCCGACCGCGGCGAGCCCGACTTCCCCGCCTACGGGGCGGCGAAGGCGGGACTGCACGCGCTCGGCCAGTCGCTGGCCGTCGCGCTGGCTCCGCACGGCATCGCCGTCGCGACCGTCTCCCCCGGATTCGTCGGGACCGAACGGCAGCAGTCGAAGCTCGCCGGCGCCGAAGGTGATTTCTTGCGCGCGCAGAGCCCGTTCGGCCGCGTCGGCACGCCCGAGGAGGTCGCCGCCGCGGTCGTCTACCTCACCTCTCCCGAGGCGCAGTGGGCGTCGGGTGCGGTGCTCGATCTCAACGGGGCTTCTTACTTGCGGTGAGCTCCGCGAGGGTGAACCGGAAACGAAGAAGGCCCCGCGATCGCGGGGCCTTTCTGGTGGCGAGTGAGGGATTCGAACCCCCGAATGCAGTGCAGTCTGATTTACAGTCAGATCCCTTTGGCCGCTTGGGTAACTCGCCAGAGCGCACCCGTCCAACTTGAACAGCCAACCGGGGGCACGAGTATTTATAGTACCCGTCGAAGGCCGGTGGATGAAATCGAGCTGTCAGCTGCCCTGCACGCCGCGCGCCGACTCCGCGAGCGACTCGGGAGTGCGCAGCAGACCGCCCTCGGCGCGGCACGTGGCCGCCGCGATGTCCATCGCCCGATGCAGCAGCGCTTGCCACTCCTCCGCCGCCTCAGGACGCGCTCCGACCAGCCCCGCGGCGACGGCGGCGAGGGTCGCATCGCCCGCTCCGACCGTGTCGACGATCGGCCCCGGCAGCGTCGCGATCGGCGCGGAGATCGTCGCGGAATCCGTCTCGATCACCGCGCCCTCCGAGCCCGCTGTCGCCAGCACCGCGCGCACGCCGAGACCGCGCAGACGCGCGCGCAGCGCGTCGAGGTCGCCGTCGTACAGCAGCGTCGCGTCATCGGCGCCCACCTTGACGATCTCGGTCGCCGCGGCGAGGCGCTCGAAGCCGCGCACGAACTCCTCCCGGTCGCTGAGCATGCCCGAGCGCGGGTTGGGATCGATCGCGAGGCGCGCGTCGCCGACGGCATCCGCCAGCGCGTCGACCTCGGCCGGAACATCGAACGGGAAGCAACTGATCGCCACGAGATCCGAGTCGGCGATCGCCCGCCGCGCGGCATCCGAATAGCGGATGCTGCGCCGCCGCGCCGCCTCGTTGAAGACGTACTCCGGCTCGCCGCCGGCCGAGCGCTGCACGATCGCGCGCGACGATCCGTGCGGGGCCGGCTCGGCGATCAGCGTGACTCCGTGGTCGTCGAGGTACTCGCGGATGTGCGCGCCGGCCGCATCGTCGCCCACCATCGCGATCAGCGTCGTCGGCACGCCCAATCTGCGCAGGCCCACGGCCACGTTCAGCGCGGCGCCACCCACCAGTTCGCGGATGCCCGTCTCGTCGCGGATCTCGTCGATCAGGGCGTCTCCGATGACGACCGCGGATCGGGAAGAAGTGTCTGTGCTCACCCGCCCGACATTACCGCGCCCCGCCGTCATCGTCCGCTCGCACGGCTCGGGATGACCGAGGAGTACGGTGTGGCTATGAAGGCACGCTCCGTTGCCGCCGTCGCGGCCCTCCTGCTCATCGCCGGCCTCACGGGCTGCGGCGCCGCCTCCGACGGCGACGGGGGCTCCTCAGCCTCTCCGTCGCCCTCGGAATCGGAATCGCCCACCGAGTCGGCATCCGCCTCCCCCACCCCGTCACCGACACCCACCGCCGCTGCCGTAGCACTGCCGACCGACTGCCGCGCGATCCTCTCGGAGGACGTGCTGTCGCAGCTCGGCGAGACGCCGCTCAACGACGCCGCGTTCGGACCGTCGGGCGTCGGCCCGAACGGAACCCTCACCTGCATCTGGCGAGACCCCGGCGCCGACACCACCGGCCTCGTCACCACGATCGAGCGCATGAACCGCGGACCCGCGCTCGACCTGCTCAACGACCTCGCCGACACCGAGGGGTTCAGCTGCTTCACGCCCGACGGCGGCACCCGCTGCGAGAAGACCTGGCAGAACGAGCAATACCCCGTGACCGACGGGCGCACCCTCTTCTGGCGCGACGGCATCCTCATCGACACCCAGTACTCCAACCTCGCGCCCACCGGCTACACGGCCAGCATCATCGCGAGCATCTTCGACTAGGCATCCGCCCGCTCGGATGCCGGCGGGTACGACGAAGGCCCCGGGGAGAACCCCGGGGCCTTCGTTCACTCACTCACACTCAGTTGTAAGTACCGGGCGTGATGTCGTCCGTCGAGAACGCGTCGAAGTCGACGTAACCGAAGTCACCGTCGGCGTACGCACCGTCGGATGCGAAGATCCGGTTCGGGTAGCGCTCGCTCTTGGCCTCTTCCGTGGCCTCGACCGTGACGTCGCGGTACTTCGAGAGACCGGTTCCGGCGGGGATGAGCTTTCCGATGATGACGTTCTCCTTGAGACCGACCAGCGGGTCGCGCTTGCCCTGCATCGCAGCCTCGGTGAGCACGCGGGTCGTCTCCTGGAAGGAGGCGGCCGACAGCCACGACTCCGTCGCGAGCGACGCCTTCGTGATACCCATCAGCTCCGAACGGCCCGACGCGGGGCGCTTGCCCTCGGCCACGGCCTCGCGGTTGATCGCCTGGTAGCGCTTGAGGTCGACCATCTCACCCGGCAGCAGGGTCGTGTCGGCGTGATCGACGACGGTGACCTTGCGGAGCATCTGGCGGACGATGACCTCGATGTGCTTGTCGTGGATCGGCACACCCTGCGAGCGGTACACGCCCTGGACGCCGTTGACGAGGTAACGCTGCACCTCGCGGGCCCCCATGACACGCATGACCTCCTTGGGGTCGAGCGTGCCCACCAGGATCGGCTGACCGACCGTGACGTGCTGTCCGTCCTCGACCAGGAGCGTCGCACGACGCAGAACCGGGTAGATGACCGGCTCGTCGCCGTTGTCGGGCGTCAGGATGACCTTCTTGGCCTTGTCCGTCTCGTCGATCGTGATGCGGCCATCGGCCTCGGCGATCGGCGACGCACCCTTGGGGGTACGAGCCTCGAACAGCTCCTGCACACGGGGAAGACCCTGCGTGATGTCGTCTGCCGACGCGGAACCACCGGTGTGGAAGGTACGCATCGTCAGCTGGGTACCGGGCTCACCGATCGACTGGGCCGCGATGATGCCGACGGCCTCGCCGATGTCGACGGTCTTACCCGTCGCGAGCGAACGGCCGTAGCACTGCGCGCAGACACCGACGGCGGAGTCGCAGGTCAGGACCGAGCGCACCTTGATGGTCTCGACACCCGCCGCGACGAGCTTGTCGATGAGCACGTCACCCACGTCGTCACCGGCGTCGGCGAGGACCTCGCCCTTGCTGTCGACGACACCCGAGGCGAGCGTACGGGCGAACACCGAGTTCTCGACGTTCGCATCGCGCACGAGCTCACCCTGCGAGTTCGGAGCGGCGATCGGGAGCTCGAGGCCCTTCGACGTGCCGCAGTCCTCTTCGCGGATGATGACGTCCTGCGAGACGTCCACCAGACGACGGGTCAGGTAACCCGAGTCGGCGGTACGCAGAGCGGTGTCGGCCAGACCCTTACGGGTACCGTGCGTCGCGATGAAGTACTCCGCCACCGACAGACCCTCGCGGTACGAGGAGATGATCGGACGCGGGATGATCTCACCCTTGGGGTTGTTCACCAGACCACGCATACCCGCGATGTTGCGGATCTGCAGCCAGTTACCACGGGCGCCCGAGGACACCATGCGGTTGATGGTGTTGTCCTCCGGGAAGTGCGCCTTCATCGCGGCCTGCACCTCGTCGGTTGCCTCGGTCCAGATCTTGATGAGCTCCTGGCGACGCTCGGCGTCGGTCGTGAGGCCCTTCTCGTACTGGGACTGGACCTTCGCGGCCTGCTTCTCGTAGCCCGCGACGATCTCGGCCTTGTTCGGCGGCGTCAGGATGTCGCTCAGGGCGACGGTCACACCGGAGCGCGTGGCCCAGTAGAAACCGGCATCCTTGATGCGGTCCAGCGACGCAGCCGTCTCGACCTTCGGGTACTCCTCGGCCAGCTTGTTGACGATCTGCGACAGCTTGCCCTTGTCGGCCTGCTCGCGGACGAAGGGGTAGCCCTTCGGCAGCGCGTCGTTGAAGATCGCCTGACCCAGCGAGGCGTCCACGAGACCGTGACGCTCGTAACCCTCGGGCGCTTCGCCCTCGAGGAACGTCAGACCCGGGATGCGGATGCGGATCTTGGCCTGCAGGTCGAGGGTTCCCTCGTCCTTCGCCAGGATCGCCTCGCCGACCGAACCGAATGCACGGCCCTCACCGGCTGCGCCCTCCTTGACCGTGGTCAGGTGGTGCAGACCGATGATCATGTCCTGCGAAGGCAGGGTCACCGGGCGGCCGTCGGACGGCTTCAGGATGTTGTTCGACGCGAGCATCAGCACGCGGGCCTCGGCCTGAGCCTCGACCGACAGCGGCAGGTGCACGGCCATCTGGTCACCGTCGAAGTCGGCGTTGAACGCCGCGCAGACGAGCGGGTGCAGCTGGATGGCCTTACCCTCGACGAGCTGCGGCTCGAACGCCTGGATGCCGAGACGGTGCAGCGTGGGCGCACGGTTGAGCAGCACGGGACGCTCGCGGATGATCTCCTCGAGCACGTCCCAGACCTCGGGACGGGTGCGCTCGACGGCGCGCTTCGCGGCCTTGATGTTCTGCGAGTGACCCAGGTCGATCAGGCGCTTGATGACGAACGGCTTGAAGAGCTCCAGAGCCATCTGCTTGGGCAGACCGCACTGGTGCAGCTTGAGCTGCGGTCCGACGATGATGACCGAACGGCCCGAGTAGTCGACGCGCTTTCCGAGCAGGTTCTGGCGGAAACGACCCTGCTTACCCTTCAGCATGTCGCTGAGGGACTTCAGGGCGCGGTTGCCGGTACCGGTGACGGGACGACCACGGCGACCGTTGTCGAACAGAGCGTCGACGGCCTCCTGCAGCATGCGCTTCTCGTTGTTGACGATGATCTCGGGGGCACCGAGGTCGATCAGACGACGAAGACGGTTGTTGCGGTTGATCACGCGGCGGTACAGGTCGTTCAGGTCGGAGGTCGCGAAGCGGCCACCGTCGAGCTGCACCATCGGACGAAGCTCCGGCGGGATCACCGGGACGACGTCGAGGACCATCGCGGCCGGGCTCATGCCGGTCTCGAGGAACGAGTTGACGACCTTGAGACGCTTGATCGCACGGATCTTGCGCTGGCCCTTGCCCTCGGCGATCTGCAGGTGCAGGTTCTCGGCCTCGGCCTGGAGGTCGAAGGCGGCGAGACGACGCTGGATCGACTCGGCACCCATGTAGGCCTCGAAGTACTGACCGAAGCGGTCCTGCAGCTCGTGGAAGACGTCGTCCTCGGGACGCAGTGCGCCGACCTCGAGCGTGCGGAAGTCCTCCCACACGCGCTCGAGCTTGGCGATCGCCTCGTCGGCACCCTTGCGGATGAGCGACATCTCCTTCTCGGCGGCGTCCTTGACCTTCTTCTTGGCGTCGGCCTTGGCACCCTCGGCCTCGAGAGCAGCGAGCTCCTCCTCGAGACGAGCGAGGCGCTCGGCGATCTTGGAGTCACGGCGGTCGCCGAGCGTCTTCAGCTCGAGACGGACGTTGTTCTCCTGGGTGCCCAGGTCGCGGTGACGAGCATCCTCGTCGACCGAGATGACCATGTACGCGGCGAAGTAGATGACCTTCTCGAGGTCCTTCGGCGCCATGTCGAGCAGGTAGCCCAGACGCGAGGGAACACCCTTGAAGTACCAGATGTGGGTGACGGGAGCGGCGAGCTCGATGTGACCCATGCGCTCACGACGGACGGAGCTCTTGGTGACCTCCACGCCGCAGCGCTCGCAGACGATTCCCTTGAAGCGGACGCGCTTGTACTTTCCGCAGGCGCACTCCCAGTCGCGGGACGGTCCGAAGATCTGCTCTCCGAAGAGGCCGTCCTTCTCGGGCTTCAGGGTGCGGTAGTTGATGGTTTCGGGCTTCTTGACCTCGCCGTAGGACCACGCGCGGATGTGGTCTGCGGTCGCCAGGCCGATGCGAAGCTCATCGAAAGTTGTGGACTCGAGCACTAGTTCTCCTGTGTCGGAAATTCTTTTTGAGAAGTCTGCTTCGGGGGGCCCGGGAATTGCGTCCCGGGCCCGTCCGAAGGATTAGATCTCGTCGATCGAGGCGGCCTCGAAGCGGCTGGAGATGTTGATACCGAGCTCTTCCGCGGCGCGGAACGCCTCGTCGTCGGTGTCGCGGAGGTTGACCAGCGTGCCGTCGGCCGAGAGGACCTCGACGTTCAGGCAGAGCGACTGCATCTCCTTCATGAGCACCTTGAACGACTCGGGGATGCCGGGCTCCTGGATGTTCTCGCCCTTGACGATCGCCTCGTAGACCTTGACGCGGCCGAGGATGTCGTCAGACTTGATCGTGAGGAGCTCCTGGAGGGCGTACGCGGCGCCGTAGGCCTCGAGGGCCCACACCTCCATCTCACCGAAGCGCTGTCCACCGAACTGCGCCTTACCACCGAGCGGCTGCTGGGTGATCATCGAGTACGGACCCGTGGAACGTGCGTGGATCTTGTCGTCGACCAGGTGGTGCAGCTTCAGGATGTACATGTAGCCCACCGAGATCGGCGCCGGGAACGGCTCACCGGAGCGGCCGTCGAACAGCTGCGTCTTTCCGGACGAGTCGATCAGGCGAACGCCGTCGCGCGTCGGGAGCGTCGAGTCGAGGAGACCGGAGATCTCCTCCTCCGACGCGCCGTCGAACACCGGGGTCGCGACCTTCGTACCGGGAGCAGCCTCGAAAGCCTGCTCCGGCAGACGCACGGCCCACTCGGGGGTGCCCTCGACCTTCCAGCCCTGCTTGGCGATCCACCCGAGGTGGGTCTCCAGCACCTGGCCGAAGTTCATTCGACCCGGGATGCCGAGCGGGTTCAGGACGATGTCGACCGGGGTTCCGTCCGCGAGGAACGGCATGTCCTCGATCGGGAGGATCTTCGCGATGACGCCCTTGTTTCCGTGACGGCCGGCGAGCTTGTCGCCCTCGGTGATCTTGCGCTTCTGGGCGATGTAGACCACGACGCGGCGGTTGACGCCCGAGCCGAGCTCGTCGTCGCCGTCCTCGGCGTTGAACTCCTTGACGGCGATGATCGTGCCCTGCTCACCGTGGGGAACCTTCAGCGACGTGTCGCGGACCTCGCGGCTCTTCTCGTTGAAGATCGCGCGGAGCAGACGCTCCTCGGCCGACAGCTCGGTCTCGCCCTTCGGCGTGACCTTGCCGACGAGGATGTCGCCGGGGCGGACCTCGGCACCGATGCGGATGATGCCGCGCTCGTCGAGGTCCTTGAGCAGCTCCGGGCTGACGTTGGGGAGGTCACGGGTGATCTCCTCCTTGCCGAGCTTGGTGTCGCGCGCGTCGACCTCGTACTCCTCGATGTGGATCGAGGAGAGGGTGTCGTCCTTCACCAGGTCCTGGCTCAGGATGATCGCGTCCTCGAAGTTGTAGCCCTCCCACGTCATGAACGCGACGAGGAGGTTCTTTCCGAGGGCCAGCTCGCCGTTCTCGGTGGCGGGGCCATCGGCGATGACCTCTCCGACCTCGATGCGCTCGCCGGCGGTGACGACGACCTTCTGGTTGTAGGAGGTGCCCTGGTTGGAGCGGTCGAACTTGCGCAGGTGGTACTCCTGCGTGCCGCCCTCGTCGAGCATGACGACGACGCGGTCCGCGGAGACCTCGGAGACGACACCGGCCTTCTCGGCGGTGATCACGTCACCGGCGTCGATGGCCGTGTAGCCCTCCATACCGGTTCCGACGAGCGGCGAATCGCTGCGCAGCAGCGGCACGGCCTGACGCTGCATGTTGGCGCCCATGAGGGCGCGCTGCGCGTCATCGTGCTCGAGGAAGGGCACGAGCGAGGTCGCGACCGACACCATCTGGCGCGGCGAGACGTCGATGTAGCCGATCTCCTCCGGGAGGAAGAGGTCGACCTCACCGCTACCGCCCTTGGGGCGCGCGAGGACGTGGCTCTCGCGGAAGCGACCCTTGGCATCGAGCGGGGCGTTGGCCTGCGCGATGTTGAAGTCGACCTCTTCGGAAGCCGTGAGGTAGTCGATCTGGTCGGTGACGACGCCACCCTCGACCTTGCGGTACGGGGTCTCGATGAAACCGAACGAGTTGATGCGCGCGAACGTCGCGAGAGCACCGATCAGACCGATGTTCGGGCCTTCCGGGGTCTCGATCGGGCACATGCGGCCGTAGTGCGACGGGTGGACGTCACGGACCTCGACGCCGGCGCGGTCACGCGAGAGACCACCCGGGCCGAGCGCCGAGAGACGACGCTTGTTGGTCAGACCCGCGAGCGGGTTGTTCTGGTCCATGAACTGCGACAGCTGCGACGTTCCGAAGAACTCCTTGATCGCGGCGACGACGGGGCGCACGTTGATCAGGGTCTGCGGCGTGATCGCCTCGATGTCCTGCGTGGTCATGCGCTCGCGGACGACGCGCTCCATGCGCGACAGACCGGTGCGGACCTGGTTCTGGATCAGCTCGCCGACCGCGCGGATGCGACGGTTGCCGAAGTTGTCGATGTCGTCGGTCGCGAGACGGATCTCGGCCTTCTTGCCGCCACGGATGCCCGAGAAGGTCTCGGTGCCCGCGTGGATGCGCACGAGGTACTTGATCGTCGCGACGATGTCTTCGACCGTGAGGACCGAGTCCGTCAGCGGCGCGTCGAGACCGAGCTTGTGGTTGATCTTGTAACGACCCACCTTCGCCAGGTCGTAGCGCTTCGGGTTGAAGTAGAAGTTGTCGAGGAGCGCGCGGGCGGCCTCGGCGGCGACCTGCTCGCCCGGACGCAGCTTGCGGTAGATGTCGCGGAGCGCATCTTCCTTCGTGACGATGGTGTCCTTCGCGAGCGTCTCCTCGATCGAGGTGAAGCCGGCGAACTCCGCCAGGATCTCTTCGCTCGTCATGCCGAGGGCCTTGAGGAAGACGGTCACCGACTGCTTGCGCTTGCGGTCGATGCGCACGCCGACCTGGTCGCGCTTGTCGATCTCGAACTCGAGCCATGCACCGCGGCTCGGGATCACGCGCGCCGAGACGATGTCCTTGTCGGACGTCTTGTCGGGCGTCTTGTCGAAGTAGACACCGGGCGAACGCACCAGCTGCGAGACGACGACGCGCTCGGAGCCGTTGATGATGAACGTGCCCTTGCCGGTCTGGAGCGGGAAGTCGCCCATGAAGACCGTCTGGGTCTTGATCTCACCGGTGAGGTGGTTCATGAACTCGGCCTCGACGTACAGCGGAGCGGCGTAGGTCTTGCCACGCTCCTTGCACTCCTCGATCGAGTACTTCTCGGGCTCGAGGTACGGGTTCGTGAACGAGAGCTGCATCGTCTCGCCGAGGTCCTCGATCGGGGAGATCTCCTCGAAGATCTCGCCGAGACCGCTGATCTCGTTGACGTCGGTGCGGCCGGCCTTCTTGGCCTCGGCCACGCGGGCCTTCCAGTCGTCGTTGCCGACGAGCCAGCCGAAGGACTCGGTCTGGAGGGCGAGAAGGTCGGGGACCGTCAGCGTGTCGGAGATCTTGGCGAACGAGAGGCGGGAAGCTCCGCGTCCGTTCTTGGTGGTGGTGGATGTGGATGCGTTGCGAGCAGCAGCCAAGGGAATAACCTCCGTGAGCCCCGCAGGGCTTCTCGATTCCTTTGTCGTCAGGTGGAGTGTGCGCTCAGAAGCTCAACGAAATGCCGACCACCATATGAGGGCATGGAGAAGCGAGCGCAACTACTAACTATAGACACGAATCTGCGACATGGCAAGTGGAGTCCTTGACCAATATCGGATGCTGCGGTATTGGCATCCGTCAGCGCGGTGTGGCGAGCATCACACCCAGGTCCAGGTGACGAGCACCGACTCGGCGGTCTGCTGGCGCTCGGCCGCCGGCACCGTGTCGCTGAAGGAGAACGTCACGACGTAGGTCTGGTCGGCGCTGCTGACGTAGTACTGGTCGACGACGTAGGAGACGCCCTCACTCGACATGGCCGCCGAGATGTGCGCGGACTCGGAATCCGCGACGACGACGCGGTCGTGCACGACGACGTCGGTGGCGCCCACCGTCTCGAGTTCCTTCAACCCCAGCGTCTCGACCTGGTCGGGCGTGACGACGCCGACCGGGGACTTGAGCACGTTCACGTTGTCGGCGAACCCGTCGGCGTCCTGGAGATCGGCGGCGAAGCTGTCGGGATCGAACCCGGGGATCTCCTGCTGCGGGTCCTCCCACCCCGCGGGCGCGATGAACGTGTAGCCGTCACCGGCGATCGTGGCTCCCGTCGCGGGCGCTGCGTCGAGTTCGCCCGCCGTCGTCTCCTCCGCCTCGACCTCGGACGAGGACCCGCTCGTCTCCTGCGGGGTCGGGATGAGCGTCGAGCACCCGGTGAGGGTGAGGGCGGCGGCGACGAGCAGGGCAGCGGATCGAAGAGGAGTACGCATGCGTCACATGCTATCCACTGCCTGCGACATCGCCGGCCGCCCGCCCCTCACGACGCGATGTCGAGCTCGTTCCCGGGGATCGAGGCGAGCAGACGACGCGTGTACGGATCGCGCGGGTTCGTGAAGATCTCCTCCGACGATGCGGCCTCGACCAGGCTGCCGTCCTTCATCACGCAGACGTAATCGCTGATGAGACGCACCACGGCGAGGTCGTGCGAGATGAAGAGATAGCTGAGCCCGTACTCGCTCTGGAGGTCGCCGAGCAGGGTGAGGATCTGGTCCTGCACCAGCACGTCGAGGGCGGAGACCGGCTCGTCGCACACGATGAGGTCGGGCGAGAGCGCGAGCGCACGGGCGATCGCGACGCGCTGGCGCTGACCGCCCGACAGCTCCGACGGATACCGCCCGAGCATCGACTGCGGCAGCGCCACGTCGTCGAGCAGCTGGCGCACGCGCGCACGACGCTCGGCGCCGCTCCCCCGGCGGTAGAACTCGAGGGGCTCGGCGATCAGACGCTCGATCGTGAACATCGGGTTCAGGCTGGAGTACGGATCCTGGAAGATCGGCTGCACGCGCTGGCGGAAGTCGCGCGTCTCGGCACGACTGAGCGACGCGACGTCCTTGCCCTCGAAGCGGATCAGACCGCTGGTCGGCTCGATCAGCTTCAACAGCATCCGCGCCGTCGTCGTCTTGCCCGACCCCGACTCCCCCACGATCGCGACCGTCTCGCCGCGCGGGATCGCGAGCGACACGTCGTTGACCGCGACGAAGTCCTCGCCGCGTCCGCGCACCGGGTACACCTTGGTGAGGCCCTCGATCTCGACGATGTGGTCGGCCTTCGCAGCGGAACCGGAATCCACGGACGCGTCGGCCGTGGCATCCGCTCGGTCCTCGACCTGGAAGGCCTCCGGACGCAGGCGCGCGGCCGCCACCGAGGGGGCGGCCTTCACGAGAGACTGCGTGTACGGATGCTGCGGATCCTCGAGGATCTGGCGGGCGGGGCCCTGCTCGACCACCTTGCCGCGGTGCATCACCACGACGCGCTCCGCGCGCTCGGCGGCGAGACCGAGGTCGTGCGTGATGAGCAGCACGGCGGTGCCGAGCTCGCGCGTCATCGCACCGATCTGATCGAGGATCGTGCGCTGCACCGTGACGTCGAGCGCGCTCGTCGGTTCATCGGCGATCAGCAGACGCGGCTTGCAGGCGAGGCCGATCGCGATCAGCGCGCGCTGCCGCATGCCGCCCGAGAACTCGTGCGGATACTGCTTCGCCCGCTTCTCGGGATCGGGCAGGCCCGCGGCGGTGAGCGCCTCGACGACCTTCTGCTGCACGTTCTGCCGTGTGGCGAGACCGTGCGCGAGCAGCGTCTCGGCGACCTGGGTGCCGACCTTCGCGACCGGGTTGAGGTTCGACATCGGATCCTGCGGGACGAGACCGATGTCGCGCCCGCGGATCGTACGGAGCTCGTTCTCGCCGGCGTGCGCGATGTCGCGACCGTCGAGACGGATGCTGCCGCTGGCGACCCTGCCGCCTCCTGCGAGGAGGCCGATGATGGCCATCGCGGTCGTCGACTTGCCCGAACCGGACTCGCCGACGATCGCGACCGTCTCACCGGGCGAGATCTCGAGGTCGACCCCCTCGACGGCGTGCACGACGCCGTCCATGGTGGTGAAGTCGACCGCGAGCCCCTCGACGGAGAGGAGCGGGGTGTCGTTCATCGTGTTCTCCTGGGCGTTCATCGGGCACGCGTCCTCGGGTCCATGGCCTCGCGCAGCGCCTCACCGAACAGGGTGAAGCCCAGCGCGGTGACCGCGATGCAGATACCGGGCAGGAAGGCCAGCCACGGCGCGATCGAGAGTTCCGCCTGCGCGTAGGTGAGCATGCGACCCCACTCGGCCGTCTCGGGGCGACCGCCGCCGAGACCGAGGAACGAGAGCGCTGCGGCGTCGATCACCGCGGTCGCGAGCGTGAGCGTGCCCTGAACGATCACGGGACCGATCGCGTTCGGCAGCACGTGCGACATAGTGATGCGCCCCCGACCGAGACCGAGGGTCTGCGCCGAGAGCACGTAGTCGCTCGATCGCTGCTGCAGCATCGAGGCGCGCAGCAGGCGGGCGAAGATCGGCACCTGGGAGGCACCGATCGCGATCATCACCGCGAACGGCGTCTGGCCGAGGATCGCCGCGATCGAGACCGCGAGGAGCAGGTTCGGCACCGAGAGGATGATGTCGACGAAGCGCATGATCACGGTGTCGACCCAGCCGCCGAAGGTACCGGCGAGGAGACCGAGCAGCATGCCGCCGACGAGTCCCATCGCGGTGGAGATGACGCCGACGAGCAGCGACGCCCGCGCACCCCAGATCAGCTTCGAGAGCACGTCGCCGCCGAACCGATCCAGGCCGAGCGGGAACTGCGGCAGCTCCCCCGGTCCCGGGATGTAGGTCGGGGTGATGAACTTCGCCCCGGGGAGCGCGGTCTCGGGATACGGGGCGAGCAGCGGGGCGAGGCCCGCCACGAGGAGGAACAGCAGCACGATGATCGCGCCGATCCACGCCGTGGGGTTGCGGCGCAGACGTCGGAAGACGTCGCGCCAGAACCCGCCGGGCCCTTCCTTGATGCCGGCCTGGGCGATCGCGACGGTGTCGATCACGCCGCCGCCCTGGGCGGGTGGGAGTGCGACGCTCATGACATCGCCCCCTTCCGGATGCCGGTGATGGTCGTCATTGGACCCTCACTCTCGGGTCGATGAAGCTGTACGAGACGTCCACCGCGAGGTTGATCAGCGCGTACGCGATCGCGATGAAGATGATGAAGCCCTGCAGCACCGGGAAGTCCCGGGTGAAGATCGCCCGGGCCAGGAAGGACCCGATCCCCGGGAAGGCGAACACCGTCTCGGTGAGCACCGCCCCCGAGATGAGCAGACCGGTCTGCAGACCGATCGTCGTGATGACGGGCAGCATGGCGTTGCGCAGGATGAAGCGGTTGCGGAGCGTCGACGATCCGACGCCCTTCGCCCGCCCGGTGCGCACGTAGTCGGCGTTCTGCACCTCGAGCACGCTCGCCCGCGTGATGCGCACGATGATCGCGAGCGGGATCGTGCCCAGCGCCAGAGCCGGGAGGATCAGGTGCAGGATCGCGTCCCACGCGGCATCGAACTCGCCCGTGATGAGACCGTCCCACACGTAGAAGCCCGTGGGATGCGTGGCGTCGATCCTCGGATTCTGCCTGCCGTCGGAGGGCAGCCAGCCCAGTTGCACGGCGAAGATGTACTTCAGGATGAACGCGAGGAAGAACACCGGGATGGTGATGCCGATCAGGCTCAGCACGACCGAGGCGTGGTCGCTGAACTTGCCGTGGCGGCGCGCCGCCCAGTAGCCGAGCGGGATGCCGACGCCTACCGCGAAGATCAGCGCGACGACGCTGAGCTCGATGGTCGCCGGGAAGCGGCGGAAGAACTCCTCGACGACCGGCCGGTTGGTCTGGATCGAGGTGCCGAAGTCGCCCTGGAGCAGCCTCGTCACCCAGACGAAGTACTGCTCGATGAGCGGTTTGTTGAATCCGTAGAGTTCGTTGACCCTCTCGATGGCCTCGGGGGTCGCCTTCTCACCGAGAAGGGCGACGGCCGGGCCGCCGGGGAGGGCTCTGACCCAGGCGAACAGCAGGATGCTGAGGCCGATCAGAGTGGGGATGAGGAACAGCAGTCGCCCGCCGATGGTGCGCAGCACAGAGATCTCCGTAGATCGGGCGCACACCCTTCGTCTCGCTCCGCTCGCTCAGGGACCGGGAGGCCGGTCCCTGAGCGAGGAGCGGAGCGACGAGACGAAGGGTGCGCGTCGGTCGGGCCTACTTGGTGAGGACGATGTCCGTGAAGACCTCGTCGTTCACCGGGCTGGCCGGGTAGCTCTCGACGCGCGGATCGAACGCCAGCGTGGGCGCCGGGTGCGCGAGCGGAACACCGGGGATGAACTGCGCGACCATCTCGTTGATCTCTTCGTACAGAGCCGTCTGGTCCTCGAGGTTCGAGACGCCGCGGGCCTCGTTCAGCTTCTGGAACAGCTCGGGGTTGTCGAAGCCCCACTCGGAGCTCTGCTGGCCGAAGAAGACGCCGACGAAGTTGTCGGTGTCGTTGTAGTCACCGGTCCACCCGAGGAGGTGGATGCCGTGGTCGGAGGTGCCGGTGGTGCGGTCGAGGTACTCGACCCACTCCTCCGAGACCGGGGTGGTCTCGACGCCGACGTCTGCGAGCTGCGACGAGAGCACCGTGAAGATCTGCTCGGGGTCCGGCATGTACGGACGCGAGACGTTGACCGGGTAGTTGAAGGTGAGCTTCAACGGGTTGGCCTCGTCGTAGCCGGCCTCGGCCAGCAGCTCCTTGGCCTTCTCGGGGTCGTAGTCGAAGGTCGTGACATCGGGGTTGTAGCCGTTGACGACCTCGGGCACGAACTCGATGGCCTTCTCGGTGCCCTCGGGGAGCACCTGGCTGATCAGCGCGTCCTTGTCGACCGCGTACGACAGCGCCTCGCGGACCTTCGGGTCCTGCAGCTCGGGGATCGCCTGGTTGAACGCCAGGTAGAGGATCGTGAACGGCGGGCGCGACACCATGGTGAAGCCGTCGTCCTCGAGAGCCTTCGTGTCGGCCGGACCGACGAGGTCATACCCGTCGATCGAGCCGGACTCGAGCGCCTGGCGGCGAGCGGTCGGGTCGTCGATCGTGCGGAAGATGATCTCGTCGATCTGTCCGGCGTCACCCCAGTAGCCGTCGTAGGCCTTGAGCGTGACCTGCTCGCCCGGTGCCCACTCCTCGAACTGGTACGGCCCGGTGCCGACCGGGTGGCCCATGGCGTACTCCGAGAGCTGCGGAGCCTCGGCGGATCCGCCCACCTCGTCGGCGCCGAACTCCTGCATCGCCGAGGGGCTCTGCATCGCGAACGACGGCAGCGACAGCGAGGCCACGAAACCGGCGAAGGGCTTGTTCAGCTCGATCGTGACGGAGTAGTCGCCGTCGGGCGTGCACGACTTGTAGACGGCATCCGCCGCGGTGTCGGCGTAGCCCTTGAAGAGCTTGTTGTAGTAGTAGCCGAAGGCCTCGGACGCGGCGAGGCCGGTCCAGTTGTACCAGCGGTCGAAGTTGACGCAGACGGCCTCGGCGTTGAACGGCGTGCCGTCCTGGAAGGTCACGTCCTCCTTGAGAGTGAAGGTGTGGCTCATGCCGTCCTCCGACGACTCCCAGCTCTCGGCGAGGAGCGGCGCGGGGTCGGCCGTTCCCGGCTCGGTGCCGACGAGACCCTCGAAGATCTGCCGGGAGACGCGGAAGCTCTCGCCGTCCTGCGCGAACGCGGGGTCGAGGCTGGCCGGGTCGGACGATGCGGCGAACACGAAGGTGCCGTCGACGTCGCCGGCCCCTTCCGAATCGTTGTCGCCGCGCTCGCTCGCGACACAACCCGCGAGAGCGAGGGCGGCGATCGTCGCCCCCGTGATGGCGACGAGACCGCGTCGTCGAAGTGGTGACTGGTGCATGGATGAACCTTCCCTGTGGGGCGTTTCGCTGCGCATGCGGGCATCGTCGCCCGCATGGTGATTCCCTCGACGCTACTCAGTGGATGTTGGTATGCCAAGACTCTCGCGTTACGAGAGTGTTGCGATCCGGTATCGCGATCTCCGGACCCGGGTCTCAGCGCCGGTGGTGCACCGCGGCGTCGTGCGTGAGCCGAAGCGGGATCGCCACGGGCTCGCCGCGGTGCTGCACGACGCGCACGAAGAGCACGTCGACGAGGGCCAGCTGCGCGATCCGGCTCGACATCGCCGCCATCCGGAAAGGCGATTCGTACGCATGCGTGAGGAGCACGAGCTCGGCGGTCCGCGCGAGCGAGGAGTCGGCGACGCCGGTCACGGCGACGGTGAGCGCACCGGCATCCCTCGCCACCTCCAGCGCACGCAGCGTCTCGACCGTCTCGCCGCTGTGCGAGAAGGCGACCGCCACGTCGTCCGACGTGCGCAATGCGGCCGCGGTCAGCGCGAGATGGGGATCGGCCGAGTGCGAGACGGCGCTGCCGATGCGCGAGAGCTTCAGCTGCAGATCCTGCGCGGCGAGCGATGAAGCCGCCTGCCCGAAGAGGTCGATGTGGCGGGCGTCGACGATGGCCCGCGCCGCCCGATCCAGGGTCGCCGCATCGAGTCCGTGGGCGGTCTTCTCGATCGCGTCGATCTGCTGGGCCGCGAGCTTCGCGGCGATCGTGGCGGGGCCGTCATCGGCCGAGATCGTCGTCGAATCCAACCCGAAGCGCGCCTGCTGCGCCTGGGCCAGCGTCACCGAGCGCGCGACCGCCACGCGCAGCTCGCGGTAGCCGCTGAAGCCCAGCGACTGCGCGAAGCGCGCGACGGTCGACAGCGATGTGCCGCACAGCTCGGCGAGGTCGGTGATCGCGAGTTCGACGACGAGCATCGGGTCGTCGAGGATCCGCTCGGCCACGCGCGTCTCCGCCGCGCTCAACTTGGGGACCGAGCGGCGGACCAGCGCGAGAACGTCGTCGTCCATCGTGCGCACCCGTCTCAGCCGGCGGCGCCGACCAACCGCTCCCGTGCCATCTGCGCGCCCAGCCTGCTGGCGGCTCCCACCTCGATCGTCGTCAGCGGGAGCGCCGTGCGTGCGGCGAGACCCACATTGACGACGACCGCATCGGGGTCGCGCACGGCCGCGCGCTCCACGAGTGCACGCTGCGCGGCATCCGCATCGGGACGGTCGATGAGCAGCACGGTCGTGCCCTCCGTCGACACCGCGTCGTCGAGCACCCGATCCTGCTCCTCGACCGAGGTGTGCGCGACGTCGAGGCGCACGCGGCGCCCGTCGTCGGCGAGCGTCGCCGAGACGTACGCCGAGGCGCTGTCGACGGCCAGCGTCGAACGGCGGCGCGCGTCGACGACCGACAGAGCGGATGCCGCGGCCGGGACGTCTCCGACGACGCTGATCGCACGACGCACGACGTCGGTCGCGTCGAACTCCTCGATGCCGTTCGACACCGCGGCGACGGCCGCACGGAGCTTGCGTGCGAGGGCCGCCACGCGGCCGGCGGCCTCCTCGACGCGCTCACGGGAGAGCGACCCGTCGCGCAGCGCGGCGACGATGCCGTCGCGCGCGGCGCGGAAGTCGCGCTCGTCCTGGTCGGGGAGGGCGTCTTCGCCGGGGTTCGTCGGGTTTCCGATGCAGAGCAGGTCTGCGCCGGCAGCGAGGGCCTGCGCCGCTCCCCCGCCGATCCCGACGGTCTCCCGGATGGCCGCCATGTCGAGCGCGTCGGTGATGATCACGCCCTCGAAGCCCCACTCGCGCAGCATGCCGAGCACGCGCGGGTTGAGGGTGGCGGGCCGGTCGCCCCATGCCGGGACGACGATGTGGGCGGTCATGATGCTGTCGACCCCGGCCTCGACCGCGGAGCGGAACGGCGCGAGGTGGACCCGCTCGTACTCGTCGATGTCGAGCGCGATCTCGGGCAGCGCGTGGTGCGAGTCGAGATGCGTGTCGCCGTGGCCCGGGAAGTGCTTGATGCACGCGGCGACGGCGCCGTCCTGGATGCCGTCCACCGCCGCGATCACGTGACGCGTGACGAGCGCCTCCTCGGAACCGAACGCCCGCACGCCGATCACGGGGTTGCGCGGATCGGTGTTCACGTCGGCGACGGGGCCCAGCACGACGTTCGCACCGACCGCACGCACGCGACGGGCGAGCTCGGCACCGGTGCGCTCGGTCGCGACGAGGTCGTCGAGTGCGCCGAGCTGCGCGGCTCCGGGGAGCGTCGACCCGGTGGCCGACTCGAGGCGGGTGACGCTGCCGCCCTCCTCGTCGACGCCGATCAGGGCGTCCGGGTTGGCGGCGAGGATCTCGGCGCTCAGCGCCGACAGACCCTCGCCCACGTTCTGACCGAAGTACACGACACCCGCGAGGCCGTCGCGCAGCTCGGAGGTCAGCCAGGCGGGCGCCTCCGTGCCGAAGAAGCCCGGCCAGAGCACGCCGTTCGCGAGGCGCTCGAGGTCGTCGGTCATCCCTTCACGGCTCCCGCCACCATGCCCGAGGCCAGACGGCGCTGCACGATCACGAAGAAGATCATGACCGGGAGGGTGATGATCGTCGAGGCGGCCATGATGCTGCCCCAGTCGTTGGCGAACAGGCCGAAGAACGACTTGAGACCGATCGAGACCGTGTACTGGTCGGTCTGCGCGCCGAGGATCGTCATCGCGAAGATGAACTCGTTCCACGCGGTGATGAAGCTGAAGATGCTCGTCGCGACCAGGCCCGGCATGACCAGCGGCAGCAGGATCGAGCGGAACATGCGCCACCAGCTCGCGCCGTCGATGTAGGCGGCCTCTTCGAGTTCGACCGGGACGGCCGCGACGAATCCGCGCAGCATCCAGATGCCGAAGGCGAGCGAGAGCGCCACGTACACGACCATCAGGCCGAGGATGCTGTTGAGGAGTCCCAGGCTCTTCACCTGGAGGAACAGCGGGATGACGAGCGCCTCGAGCGGCACCATCTGCACCACGAGGATCATCATGAGGATCGTGGTGCGGAACTTGAACTTGAAGCGGGCGACCGCGACGGCGGCGAGGAGGCACACGAGCGCGCTCACGACGACGGTGACGATCGCCACGATCGCCGAGTTGCGCAGGAACGTGCCGAACCCGCCCTCGGTGAGGACGAACGCGAAGTTGTCGAAGGTGAACTCCTGCGGCAGCAGCGACTGCCCACCGCTCGAGGCCTTCTTGTCGAAGGCGCTGGAGACCATCCAGTAGACGGGGAACAGCGTGAAGATCAGGACGGCCGCGACGGCGATCCC
This sequence comes from Microbacterium sp. USHLN272, assembly GCF_037149655.1. Lineage (NCBI taxonomy): Bacteria > Bacillati > Actinomycetota > Actinomycetes > Micrococcales > Microbacteriaceae > Microbacterium > Microbacterium sp. USHLN272. The sequence continues at coordinate 1,340,058 of NZ_JBBCRA010000001.1, forward strand.
GATACCGATGCGGGAGCGGAGGGATGCGCGCGGGTTCACAGCTCGTCCTCCTTCATGAGGGATCGGATGTACACGATCGTGATGCCGATCAGCACGAGGGTGAGCAGCACGGCGAGTGCCGCACCGAAGCCGTAGCGGTTCTGACCGAACGACTCGACGTACGACCAGACGCCGAGGTTGAGCACCTGGCGGTTGCCGCCGCCACCGCCGGGCATCAGGTACACCTGGGCGAAGACCTTGAAGTCCCAGATCGTCGACAGGATGATGACGACCGAGAAGACGGGCTTGAGGGTCGGGAAGATGATCTTCCAGAAGCGGCGCCACGCGCCGGCGCCGTCGAGGGCCGCGGCCTCGAGCATCTCCTTCGAGACGCCGAGGAGTCCGGCGAGCACGGTGATCGCGACGAACGGGAAGCCGTGGTGCACGACGTTCAGCAGCACGATCGCGTAGAACGACCACTGGTTCGTGAACCAGTTGATCGACTGGTCCATGAGGCCGAGGTCTCGCAGGACGGAGTTGAAGATGCCGCGGTCGGCATCGAAGATGAAGGTCCAGACGTAGGTGCCGGTCACGGCGGGCATCGCCCACGCGACCATGATGCAGCTCGAGACGATGACGCGCCACGTGGTGCCGAGGCGAGCGAGCAGCAGGGCGACGAGCGTGCCGACCGCCACGGTGACGAAGACCGCCACCGCGGCGAACCCGACGGTGTTGGGCAGGACCACCGTCCACAGGGTCGGGTTGGTGAGCGCCTCGACGTAGTTGTCGAAGCCGATCCAGTTGTTCTCCCCGGTGTTGATCTCGCGCAGACCGTAGTCCTGCAGCGAGTAGATGAACACCTGGATGAGCGGCCAGAGCATGAGCACCGCGAGGATGATCAGCCCGGGCGCGAGGAGGAGCCAGGGGCGGGCCGTGACGATCGAGAGACCGCGACGCTTCCGGCCGCCGGCCACGGAGGCGGAGGTGGACTCCGCCTTCGTGGCCGGCAGTGGCGCTTGCACCATCGACATGGAAGGAGTGCTTCCTTACTGGTTGAGCAGGTCCGTCATCTCAGCGGCGGCATCCTTCGTCGCGGTCGCGACGTCCTTCTGCCCGCTGAGGATGGCCTGGATCATGGAGTTGGTCGTCTTCTTCGCCTGGACGGCGCCGAAGTTCGGGGTGACCGGGACGGATGCTCCGCCGTCGACCATCTGCTCGGCGAACGGTGCCACAAGCGGGTCGGTCGAGGCGAGGGCCTCTTCCATCGCGGACTGGACGCCCGGGAAGTAGCCGGTCTCGTTCGACCACTGCTCGGCGAACTCACCGGTGGTCATGAGCTTGACGAACTCCCACGCGAGGTCGGCGTTCTTGGTCGTGTTGAAGACCGAGAGGTGCGATCCGCCGAGCACGGACGGGGCGATGCCGCCGTCTTCGCCGGGGATGACCGCCGCGCCGATCTTGCCCTCGAGGTCGGGGTTCGCCTCGATGAGCGACTTCGGCGTCCACGAGCCCGAGAGCATCATGGCGACGTTGCCCTGCGTGAACGCGTCACGGAGGTCGGTCTCCTTCCAGGTGGTGGCACCTGCGGAGGAGAAGCCGTGCTCGGTCGCGAGACCGGTGTAGAACTCGATGCCGGCCTGCGACTCGGTGCTGTCGAGCTCGCTGGTCCAGGTGTCGCCGTCCTTCGTGGCGATCTCTCCGCCCGCACCCCAGACCCAGGGGTAGACCTGGAACTCGGCGTCACCGGGAACCGGGAACGGGAGCATGTCGGGCTTGGCGGCCTTGATCGCGTCGCCCGCGGCGATGATGTCGTCCCACGTCTTCGGAGCCTCGAGACCGAGCTCCTCGAACACGTCGGCGCGGTAGACGAGCGAACGCACGCCGGCGTACCACGGCATGCCGTAGAGCTCGTCGTCGTAGGTTCCCGCGACCTCGAGGCCCTCGACCAGGTCGTCGCGCAGGCCGTCCTCGGCGTCGACGTACTCGTCGAGCGGCAGGAGGGCGCCGGCGTCGGCGAACTCGGCGGTCCAGGTGGTGCCGGTCTCGGCGATGTCGGGGGTGGTGCCGCCGGCGATCGAGGTGACGAAGCGATCGTGCGCGTCAGCCCACTGGATCTCCTCGATGTTGACCGTCGCTCCGGTCTCCTCTTCGAAGGCCGCGGAGACCTTGTCGTAGAAGGCGGTGGAATCGGGGTTCGTGCCCTTCATGATCCAGACGGTGAGCTCCTGGCCCTCTCCGTCTGCTGCTCCGCCGTTGTCGCCGCCGCCGGCGCAGCCGGCCAGCGCGAGCGAAGCCACGGCGCCGAGCGCCACGACCGGAAGAATGCGCTTGTGCATCAGTGGATCTCCTCTTTGAAACGTCCTGGGGATGGACGAGTGGGTGCTCGCCCTGTCGAATAAGTATCTACGACTAACTAATTGCCTGCAAGTTTTTCACACGATCGTCACATGCTTGTGACAATCGTTTCCGTGGGGCCTTCACAGGCATCCTCCCGAGGCCCTGGCTATGCTCTCGAGATGCCTCGCGCCCGCCACAAGGACCGATCCACCGTCGCCCGCCACGCTCCCCTCCCCACCCCGGGACCGATGAAGGGCTTCCTCAAGATCGCCGGGATCACCCTCGGCGTCGTGCTGGTCTCGGCCATCGCCGTCGGCGCCTTCGTCGTCGTCGACTACATCAACCGCTTCAATGCCGACGCGGTGGCGCTCGAGGACGCGCCGGAGGTGGAACCTCCGTCGGTCAGCGCCTTCCCGGGCGAGTTCAGCGTGCTGCTCATCGGCACCGACGAGTGCGGCGAGGTGTCAGGCGGGCTCCTCGGCGAGCGCTGTTCGGAGGCCGACGGCGGCATCCTCAACGACGTCAACCTCCTCGTGCACGTCTCGGCCGAACCCCGCAACGTCACCGTCGTCTCGCTGCCGCGCGACCTCATGATCGAGACGCCCGAGTGCACGCGCGAGGACGGATCGATCGCCTCGGCCACCAGCAAGACGCAGATCAACTCGATCTACCAGAACGCCGGGCTCTCCTGCGTCGCCAAGACCATCACCGACCTCAGCGGCATCGAGATCCCGTTCGCCGCGAAGATCGATTTCGACGGCGTCATGGCCATCACCGACGCGATCGGCGGCGTGGAGGTCTGCATCGGCGGAGACGGCATCCGCGACGAGAAGGCGGGCATCGACTATTGGGCCCCCGGACCCCGGACCGTCTCGGGTTACGAAGCGCTGCAGTTCATCCGCACGCGCTACGGAGTCGGCGACGGCAGTGACATGGCGCGCGTCTCGAACCAGCAGCAGTACATGTCGCGACTGGTGAAGAAGATCCTCAGCGACGAGGTGCTCAGCGACCCGAGCAAGGTGCTCGGGCTCGCGAACACGGCCGTCGACAACATCAAACCGAGCACCGAGCTCGGCAACCCGGTGCGCATCGCGCAGCTCGCCCTGTCGATCAAGGACGTGCCGTTCAGCGACTTCGTCTTCGCGCAGTACCCGGTGTTCGAGGACCCGGACGACAGCGACCGCGTCGTCCCGAACTACGAGGCCGCCGAGACCCTGTGGTCGGCGCTCGCCGCCGGTCAGCCGGTGCAGCTCACGGGCGACGCGACCAACAACGGCGGCGTCGAGGTCGTCGACCCGGGCACGGCGACCGACCCCGGGACCGCCCCCTCCACCGACGCACCGACGACCGAGACCCCGGCGCCCCGCGCCACGCTCGACCCGAGCATCTCGGGTCAGACCGCCGAACAGGAGACCTGCACCAACGGCCGTCAGCGCTGATCGGCACGGCACGAGCGCGTAGGCTCGCAGGCATGGGACGGATGCGCGCACGCGACACCGAGCATCCGCAGGCGAAGCTCGATCACGGCGGCGTCGCCACTATCGCCCCCTCGGAGTTCACGAGCGGATTCGAACTCATCGTCGACGGCACCCCGCAGTCGCACGTCGACCTCGACGACCCGACGCACCTTCACTTCGAGTACATCGTGCGCATGGGCGCCGTGATCGATCAGCTGCCCGCGGGACCGCTCACCGCCGTACATCTCGGCGCCGGCGCCCTGACCGTGCCGCGCTACATCGATGCGACCCGTCCGGGATCGCGGCAGCAGGTGATCGAGTGGGAGGCGCCCCTCGCGGCGCTCGTGCGCGAACACCTGCCCCTACCGAAGGGCGCGTCGATCCGCCTCCGCATCGGGGACGCGCGCGCGGGCGTGCAGAAGCTCCCCGCCGCCCTCATCGGCGCGTGCGATCTCGTCGTCTCCGACGTCTACTCCGGCGCGCAGACCCCGGCGCACCTCACCAGCGTCGAGTTCTACCGCGAGGTCTCGCAGCTGCTCTCCCCGGGAGGGGTACTGCTCATCAACGTCGCCGACGGCCCTGGACTCGCCTTCGCCCGCCGTCAGGTCGCGACCGTCGCCGCGGTGCTCCCCGAGGTCGCGGTGCTCGCCGACACGCAGGTGCTCAAGGGACGCCGCTTCGGCAACCTCGTGGTCGCGGCATCCGCCTCTCCCCTGCCCACCGAGTGGCTCCCCCGCCTGCTCGCCGCGGGCCCGCATCCGGCGAAGATCGCGCAGGGCGCCGAGGTGAAGACGTTCGTGCAGGGCGCGCACATCGTCACCGATGCGGATGCCGTGGCCTCTCCGCGACCCGACGCCTCGCTCTTCCTGCGCTGATCCGCATCCGGGATGCGGGCGCGCGGGCGTGCCGACCCGACGACCGGGTGAACGGCATGCAGACTGGACGGGGACGCTGCGGAAGGAGAGCAATGAGTTTCATCCGGGGATACGACCGGGAGAACCTCCGCGAGCTGGTCGATATCGACGAGTGCGCGGTACGGCTCGAAGAGATCGAGGATCAGCGCAGCCTTCCCGCTCTGCTGGAGCGCGTGTGGTTGCTGAAGGTGCTGGGACGCCTCGACGAGGCGCTCGCCCTCGCGGAGACGACCGTGCGACAGGCCCGGATGGCGGGCACGCGCAAGGACGTGCTGCGCGCCCGTGTGCTGCGTGCGACCGTGCAGCAGTTCCGTGGCGCGCACGCCGCCGCCGAGCAGGAGCTCGCCGCGTGCGCGGAGGAGGCCGAAGGCCAGGGCTGGATCACGATCGCCGCATTCGCCCACCAGCACCGCGGCAAGAATGCCTTCGACGCCGGAGATTTCGACACCGCGCGCGACAGCTTCAAGCAGTCGCTGTTCCTGCGCCGCGAGGCCGGCGCGGCAGATCGCGAGCTCGAGGTCACGCTGCTGGCGATCGACGCTGCCGAGCGCCGTCGCCCGTCGCAGCTCGTCGCCGGCTGACCGTGCGCACCGGCCGTTCACCCCGGTGTCGGCGGTATGGCTTAGCCTGAGCGCATGGCGGATCTTGACCGTGTGCGCATCTGGGGTGAGGCGCTCATGACGATGTACCTCGACGACTCCTGGTCGTTCGGCTTCGACCATGCCAAGCGTCGCGCCGGGCAGTGCGACTACACGAAGAAGCGAATCACCGTGTCGCGCTATCTCGCGGCACGGTTCGACGACGACGAGATCCATCAGGTGCTGTTGCACGAGGTCGCCCATGCCCTCGCCGGGCACGCCGCCGCGCACGGTCCGGCCTGGAAGCGCGTGGCACGCGACCTCGGCTACGTCGGCGGCACCACGCACCATGGCGAGACCGCCGTCGAGCTCGCGCCCTGGATCGGCCGCTGCCCCGCCGGGCACGAGACGTTCCGGCATCGCCGCCCGACCCGCGCCACCTCGTGCGCCCAGTGCTCGCGCACCTTCGATCAGCGATACCTCTTCACCTGGACGCGGCGCGAGATCACCGCCGACGTGAAGCTCGCCGCGCAGTCACCGCGCTAGGGCGCTGGGCTCTAGAGACTGCGCGGGCCGTCGCTCGCGTTCTCCGAGGAGGCCGTTTCTTCCGGGTCGTCGTGCGAGAGGGTCGCGCCCTGCTGACCGTCGGCTGCTGCCCGCGAGGCGCGCCCGCGTCGCAGGAGAGCCGTGACCGCGCGCCACCCCACCAGCAGCGCGCCGAGGGTCAGCGTCGCGACGATGATGAACGCGAGCTGAGCGGTGTCCCCCGTCGCCACGCGCAGCAGCATGCCGCCGGCGACGGTCACGACCCAGACGACCACGCCCCACAGCACCGACCACGGCCGGCGCGGGCGACCGGGCAGCAATGCGGCGAGCGCGTGACCGACGAGCAGCGCGACCAGGAACGGCCAGGCCGTGAGCAGGAATCCGGCGGGGCTCTCGTCGTGAGAGGCGCGGCCGATCACGGCGAAGATCAGAACCAGCACGGCGTCGACGATGACTGCGGGGAGGAACCTCATGCCCCGACCCTACGCTCGTGCCCCGCGCACACGGCGCTGCCCCTGGGCGTGCCGCCGGCTGTCTCAGGCGAAGGCCGCGAACGCCCGGTCGCGGAGCACGGGCACCGCCGAGACGGCGTCGAGACGGGATGCCGCGGCGACCGCGTCGGCATCGGCGGTGTCGCGCGCCGAACCGCTCGCCGAGACCAGGTGCCCGAGCGCACGGCGCAGAGCACGGAAGCCCTCTGCCGCGACCGCCGCATCGGGCGCCGTGTGATCGATGCCGAGGTCGGTGAGCGCCGCGATGATCGCTCCGGCGGCGAGGTGGTCCTCGACCGCGAAGCGCACGTCGTTCGAGCCGTCGCGCTCCCCCGCGGCGATGAGGGCGACCGAGGTGCGCGCCTGACGCTCCTCCTGGATGGCCTGCACGGTGCGTGCGACGGCGGTGGCATTGCGGATGCCTCCGACCAGCACCGTCGCTCCTCCGGCGGCGGCGGTCACCGCGAGCGCCGGTGCGACGGAGTCCGTCGACCACACCGCCGCCTCGGCCAGATCGATCGCGGCACCGTCGGCGACGGCATCCGCCAGTCTCGACGAGAAGTGCAGCACGTCGACGATCACGACCACGTCGGCCTCGGCGAGTCGTGCGAGGCCGGCGAGCCCCCAGTCGAGGCGGACCTGATAGGTGGACTGATCGAACGGCGACGGCATCCGTCCAGCCTATTCCGCACCGTGAGGGGTCAAGATACGCCGCCCGCGGGGCCGCGGCCGCGGCGTGTCTTGACCCCTCAGCGGGCCCTGCCCGCCGTCAGTCGGCTGCCAGCGCCTCGACCGGCGCGACCCGCGTCGCGAGCCGGGTCGGCGTCGCGGCGGCCACGAGCGTCAGCACCGCCGTCGCGACGACGATGATGACCACCGGCAGCCACGGCACCTGCGGAGCGACGAGCCCGGCGGGCGTGAAGTCCGGCAGCACCGGCACCGAGCCGAGCAACGACTGCGCGGCGATCCACCCGTAGGCGACTCCGAGCACCAGGCCCGTGAGCGTCGCGGCCACCGTGATGTGCGTCGCCTCGAGCAGCACCATCCGGCGCACCTGCGCGTTCGACAGCCCGATCGACCGCAGCAGCCCGAGCTCACGGCGCCGCTGCACGACACCGATCGTGAGCAGGTTCACGAGGCCGACGGCGGCGATCACGGCCGAGACGGCGACGAGCACCATCATGATCGAGGCGAAGGCGTCGAACGGCGCGAAGAACTCCGGCGGCACCTCCTCGGAGGTCTGGTTCATCATCAACCGCTTCGCCGACTCCAGCGCGACCGCGAACATCGTCACGAGGGTGACGCCCATCACGACGCCGATCGCCATGCGCGACGATCGCTCGGGATACCGCAGCGCGTTCTCGGCGGCGAGGCGCGCGGTGGCGCTGGACCCGAACATCCGCCCGACCAGGCGCAGCACCGGCGGCATGAACAGCACCGAGCCGAGCGCGAGACCGGTGAACGAGAGCAGGCCCCCCACGAACGCGACGACGACCCCGAGCGGCGTCACGAGTCCGAGCAGCACCCCGCCCGCGAGCAGGGCGGCCCCGGCGATGAGCAGCACCCAGGCGCCGACATGGCGCCCGGCCCCGCCCGACACCTCGTCGTGGGCGCGCTCGACCGATCCGCCGATCGCCTGCAGGGGCGTCACCGTGAGCACGCGTCGCGAGCCGACCCACGCCGCGGCCCAGGTCGTGAGCGCGACGCCCACGGCGGGCAGCACGAGGAACGGCTGCGCGAGGGTGAAGTCCGCCGGCACGTTGGCGATCAGCATCCGCCCGATCTGCACCCCGACGGCGGCGAGCGCAACACCGACGATCACGCCGGTGAGCGCGCCGATCACGCCGACCACGAGGCCCTGTCGCCCGACCTCCGCACGCTGCGAGCGCGCGGTCGCACCGACCAGGCGCATGAGCGCGATCTGACGGGTGCGCCCGGCGATGATCGTCGAGAACGTGTTGGCGGTGACGATCGCGGCGACGTACATCGCGACCCCCGTGAGCAGAACCGAGAGGATGGCGACGACGATCGCGAGCGTCTCGCTGTCGCCGATGAACGGGTCGGCCTGCAGCACCGCACCGATGAACGCCGTCACCTCGACGAGGATCACCCCGAACGCCGCCGACAGCGCCGCGACCAGGATGCTGGCGCCCATGCCTCGGTCGCGCAACCACGCGAGACGCGGAGCCGTGGCGGTGGTCTCGGGCACGACGGTGCCGACCACCGAGGCCGTGCCGACGGCGGTCATGCCGACACCTCGGCCGCGAGCATGTAGGCCGAGATCTCCTCGGCGGTCTGGCGCGGGTGGTCGGCGACGATGCGACCGTCACCGAGGTAGAGCACGCGGTCGGCGTGGCTGGCCGCGATGGCGTCGTGGGTGACCATCGCGATCGACTGACCGTGCTCGCGGCTGGCGGCCTGCAGCAGCTGGAGCACCTCGCGTCCGGTCTTCGAGTCGAGGTTTCCGGTGGGTTCGTCGGCGAAGACGAGGTCCGGCGCGGTGGCCAGAGCACGGGCGATGGCCACGCGCTGCTGCTGTCCGCCCGAGAGCTGGTGCGGACGGTGGCGCAGGCGCGAGCCCAGACCCAGGGTCTCGACGAGTCCGTCGATGCGCGCACGCTCCAAAGCGCTCGGCCGGCGCCCGTCGAGCTCGAACGGCAGCAGGATGTTGCCGAGGGCATCGAGCGTGGGAACCAGGTTGAACGCCTGGAAGATGAACCCCACGCGTCGGCGGCGCAGGATGGTGAGGTCGAGGTCGCCGAGACCCGTGATCTCGGTGTCGCCGATGAACGCGCGCCCCTCGGTCGGGGTGTCGAGGCCGGCCATGATGTGCATGAGCGTCGATTTGCCCGAGCCCGACGGGCCCATGATCGCGGTGAACTGACCGCGGCGGATGCCGACGCTGACGTCGTCGAGCGCCCGCACGACTCCCTCGCCCGAGCCGTAGGTCTTCTTCAGGTGCTGGACGCGGGCGGCGAGGCCCAGGTCGGTGGTCGTGATCTCCATGTCTCCGACGCTACGGAGCAGGTGCCGTGGCGGTCGTCGCCCGGCGGATGCATCCGCCTCCGCCTGGAGGATGATCCCGACGATGCCGCAGGGAGGATGCCGGGGGGGCCGTGCTCGGGCGAGGCGGATCTCAGGCGAGGCCGTGCTCGAACGCGAACACGACGAGTTGCACGCGGTCGCGCAGGCTGAGTTTGGAGAGGATGCGGCTGATGTGCGTCTTGACGGTCGCCTCGCTGAGGAACTCGCGCGTCGCGATCTCACCGTTCGACAGACCGCGTGCGGCGAGCGCGAAGATCTCCCGCTCACGATCGGTGAGGTCGGCGAACTGCGGAGGAACCGGGGTCGGCGCATCCGCGAAGTGCGCGAACAGCTCACGGGTGGCGGATGCTGCGATCACACTCGACCCCGCGTGCACGGTGCGCACGGCGGCGAGCAGGAACTCGGGGTCGGCGTCCTTCAACAGGAATCCGCTCGCCCCCTGACGAATGGCCCGGGCCGCGGCCTCGTCGAGGTCGAAGGTCGTCAGCATCACGATGCGCGGCGCGTCGGGGCGCTGGAGGATCTCGGCGGTCGCGGTGAGGCCGTCCATGACCGGCATCCGGATGTCCATGAGCACGACGTCGGGTCGGGTCTGCTGTACGACGTCGAGCGCCTCGCGCCCGTCGCCGGCCTCGCCCACGACCTCGAGGTCGGGCTGAGAGGCGATCAGCATCCGCACACCGGCACGGAAGAGGGACTGGTCGTCGACGAGGACGACTCTGATCATGACGTGACTCCGATCGGCAGCATGCCGTAGACGTGGAACTGCGCTCCCCGGCGCTCGGCATGCAGACTACCGCCGACCAGCTGGGCGCGCTCGCGCATGCCGATCAGGCCGTGCCCGCTCTGCCCCAGCTGCACGGGAGCAGGCCCCGGCGCGACGGTGTTCGCCACCCGGATCTCGACCCGGTCGGGCAGCCACGCCAGGTGCACGTCGACCGCTCCGTCGCCGTGGCGGATCGCGTTCGTGAGGGCCTCCTGCAGGATGCGGTAGACCGCGAGCTGGATGGCCGCGGGCGGCTCACCCGGGGGCACGGGGTCGACCGTGATCCGCGGTTCGATGCCGGCGTGCCGCACCTGCGCGAAGAGCGTCTCCAGGTCGGCGAGCGTGGGCTGCGGTCCGTCGCCCTGGCGGTGACGCAGCTGGGTGAGCAGCATCCGCACGTCCGACAGCGCACCGCGGGCGGTCTGCGCGATCGTGCCCAGCGCCTCGGTCGCCATCTCGGGCTTCGCGGCGGCGGCGTAGCGGGCTCCATCGGCCTGCGCGATCACGACGGCGAGCGAGTGCGCGACCACGTCGTGCATGTCGCGGGCGATGCGCACGCGCTCCTGCTCCTCGGCGGCCACGGTCTCGGCCTGCGCGCGCGCCACCTGCGTGGCGCGACCGGCGAGGATGACCCGCCAGAGCAGTCCCGCCCCCCATGCCATCACCATCGCCAGCACGAACAGCGAGCCGAGCAGCACGGAGGTGAGCGCGGCGCGCATCACGCTCGCGGCGTCGGTGATCAATTCGCCCGACCACGCCAGCCCGAAGTACGCGCCGCCGACGATCCCGCCGCCGAGCGCCGAGGCGCCGCCGAGCCACAGCAGTCGTCGGCTGCCCCAGGCCGCCGTCGCGAACAGCACGACCAGCACGCCGAAGTCGAAGGGTACGGGTGGCAGTCCCGCAGCCATCTGGAGGAGCGCACCGAACCACGCGACGCAGAGGGCCAGAGCCGGGGCCAGGCGGGCGATCGCGGCGGCGCCCCAGACGATCGCTCCGACGACGAGGTAGGCCGTGACCGACCACCCGCCGTCGACGATCCAGACGCTGAGGCCGCCCGAGCCCGGCACGAGGGGGATGCCGACCGTGAGACCGAAACCGATGACCGCGCCGACGATGTCGAGGGCGAGCCAGGTGCGGGAGACGGGACGGAACACGCTCTCACGCTACGCGAGCGGAGGGCGCCCCGCGTCCGTCTGGGGATGTATCCCGAGTGCGACCGGCCGTCAGGCCCGGGCGATGATCTCGCCGTGCGGAACGAGGTACCAGCCGTCTCCGGCATCCGCCCACCGCTTCCAGGCGTCGCTGATCGCCTGCAGCTCGGAGGGGCCCGCGAGGCCGCTGTCGACGAGCTGGCGCGCGAGCGCCGATTCGAGGATGCGGTCGGCCCACATGCCGCCCCACCAGGCGCGCTCCTCGGGGGTCGCGTAGCACCAGGTGGATGCCGTCGCCGTGACGTCGTCGAAGCCGGCGGCGCGCGCCCACGAGAGCAGGCGTCGCCCGGCGTCGGGCTCTCCCCCGTTCGCCCGGGCGGCCGCGCGGTACAGCCGCAGCCACTCGTCGAGTTCGGGCAGCAGCGGGAACCAGACGAATCCGGCGTAGTCGGCGTCGCGCGCCGCGACGATGCCGCCGGGCACCGTGACCCGTCGCATCTCTCGCAGGGCCTGCACCGGATCGCCGACGTGCTGCAGCACCTGGTGCGTGTGCACGACGTCGAAGCTGTCGTCGGCGAACGAGAGCGCGTGCACGTCTTCGATCGAGAAGTCGACGTTCGTGAGGCCGCGGTCCGCGACGAGGTTCCGGGAGAGCGCGAGGGCGTTCGCATCGATCTCCGTCGCCGTCACGTGCGCGACGACGGTCGCGAACTCGGCCGTGATGCTGCCCGGGCCCGCGCCGACGTCGAGGAGGCGGGCGGCCGGATCCAGGTGCGGGCGGAGATACTCCGCGGAGTTCGCGATCGTGCGGGAACTGTGCGAACGGAGAACGGTCTCGTGATGTCCGTGCGTGTACGTGGCCATGCCCCAGTCTGGCACGGGCCGCGATGGCGCCCTCAGCGCAGCTCGGCGGCGATGCGGCGGATCGCCTCGCGGTCGGGCTTTCCGGAGGCGAGCGTCGCGATCTCGTCGACGAGGATCAGGCGCGCCGGACGCGCGTGCTTGCCGAGCGCCTCGGCGACGGCGTCGCGCGCGTGCACGAGCTGGTCGGATTCGCTGCGGCGCAGCACCTCGCCGCGGGCGGCGACGATGACGGATGCCTCGCCCCACCGCTCGTCGTCGATGCCGACCACCACGGCCTGATGGAGACCCGGCACCTGCCGCACGATCCGCTCGACGCGATCGAGGGAGATGTTGATGCCGCCCGACACGATGACGTTGTCGGCGCGACCGTGCACTCGCACGACCCCGTTCTCGACCAGACCGAGGTCGCCCGTGCGATACCAGCGGATGCCGTGCTCGTCGCGCACGAACACCCGCGAGGTCAGCTCGTCGTCGCCGAGGTAGCCGTCGGCGAGCATGGGCCCCGCGATGCGCAGTTCTCCGTCGACGGTGCGCACCGAGACGGTGTCGAGGGGAACCCCGTCGTACACGCACCCGCCGCTGGTCTCGGTGGAGCCGTAGGTGCGCACGAGGCGCACGCCCAGATCGGATGCCCTCTCCCGCAGCGGCTCGGGCAGGGACTGTCCGCCGACGAGGATCGAACGGTAGGCCTGCAGCGCGGCGCGCACGGCGACGTCGTCGGCCGCGTCGAGCAGCGTCGCCACCTGCGCCGGTACGAGCGAGGTGTACAGCGCCTCATCACCGTGTCGCAGCATCGACAGCGTGGCGTGCGCGAACGCCTCGGGCGAGAACCTGCCCGACAGCGCCACCGGTTCGGTGCCCGCGAGGATCGAACGCACGAGCACCTGGAGACCTGCGACGTACCCCGTCGGGAGGGCGAGCAGCCAGCGCCCCGATCCGATGCGGTCGGCGGTCGCCTCGGCGCTCGTGCGCAGAGCCTCGGCGCTCAGCGCCACGCGCTTGGGGATGCCGCTCGACCCGGAGGTCGCGATCACGACGGCCGTGCCCACCGGAACCCGATCGGGTACGTCGGCGAGCATCCCGAAGCCGAGCGCCGGACCCCCGTCGAGCGCCCGCCGCAGCGCGACACTCAGCGGCTGCGGATCATCGGCCTCGATCGGGATCAGCACGGTCATGACGGTGCCTCAGTAGTGCCAGGGGAACGACGACCAGTCGGGGTCGCGCTTCTCAAGGAACGAATCGCGCCCCTCGACGGCCTCGTCGGTGCCGTACGCGAGACGCGTCGCCTCGCCCGCGAAGACCTGCTGCCCGACGAGACCGTCGTCGACGGCGTTGAACGCGAACTTGAGCATGCGGATGGCGGTCGGCGACTTGGTCAGCACGGTGCGGGCCATCGCGAGCGCCTCGCGCTCGAGCTCGGCGTGCGGCACCACGCGATTGACCGCGCCCATCTCATAGGCGCGCTGCGCCGAGTACTCCTCGGCGAGGAAGAACACCTCGCGGGCGATCTTCTGCCCGGTCTGGCGGGCCATGTACGCGGAACCGTATCCGGCGTCGAAGCTGCCGACGTCGGCATCCGTCTGCTTGAAGCGTCCGTGCTCGGCGCTGGCGATCGTGAGGTCGCAGACCACGTGGAGCGAATGCCCGCCTCCCGCCGCCCATCCGGGCACGACCGCGATGACGACCTTCGGCATGAAGCGGATCAGACGCTGCACCTCGAGGATGTGCAGGCGGCCCAACGAGGCGGGGGACGGAGAAGCCGGGGTCCCTGAGCCTCCCCCCTCGATCCCTGAGCCTGTCGAAGGGTCGGAGTACTTGTACCCGTCGCGCCCCCGGATGCGCTGGTCGCCGCCCGAGCAGAACGCCCATCCACCGTCCTTCGCGCTGGGGCCGTTGCCCGTGAGCAGCACCGCGCCGATGCGCGGGTCCTGACGGGCGATGTCGAGCGCACGGTAGAGCTCGTCGACCGTGTGGGGGCGGAAGGCGTTGCGCACCTCCGGCCGGTGGAAGGCGATGCGCGCGATGCCTCCGTCGTTCGAGACGTGGGCCGTGATGTCGGTGTAGTCCTCGGCGCCGGGCGCGAGCTGCCACTCGGCGGGGTCGAACAGGTCGGAGACGAATGCGCTGGTCACCTCTCCACCCTATTCCCGCGCGCGGCTGCGCCCCCGTCGCACTTTCCGTCGGAAAGATCCGGCCGGACCGACGGAAAGTGCGACGGGAACGGCGGCGGGAGATGAGAATGAGACCCATGACGCCCGAACTCAGCGAGATCCTCTCCACCGCACGCGTGGTCGCCCTGCCGATGCACACGCGATTCCGCGGCGTCGACACCCGGGAGGCTCTCCTCTTCGAGGGCCCCGAGGGATGGGCCGAGTTCTCGCCCTTCATCGAGTACGCGGATGCCGAGGCCGCCACCTGGCTCGCCTCGGCGATCGACTTCGCCTGGCGCCCGCAGCCCGCACCTCTGCGCGACGGCATCCGCGTCAACGCCACGATCCCGGCGGTCGAGGCCGCGCGCGTGCCCGACGTGCTCGCGCGGTTCTCCAGATGCCGGACCGCCAAGGTCAAGGTCGCCGAACCCGGGCAGATGCTCGCCGACGACATCGACCGCGTGCGCGCCGTGCGCGAGGCGATGGGGCCGGAGGGCCGCATCCGCGTCGATGCGAACGGCCTCTGGAACGTCGACGAGGCCGAGCACGCCGTGCACGCGCTGAACGAGTTCGACCTCGAGTACGTCGAGCAGCCGTGCGCGACGGTCGAGGAACTCGCCGAGCTGCGCACCCGCGTGAAGTACCTGGGCATCCCGGTCGCCGCCGACGAGAGCATCCGCAAGTCGTCCGACCCGTTGGCCGTGGCGCGCGCCGGGGCCGCCGACCTCATCGTCGTGAAGGCGCAGCCGCTCGGCGGAGTGACCCACGCCCTCCAGCTCATCGCCGCAACCGGGCTTCCGGCGGTCGTGTCGAGCGCCCTCGACACCGCCGTCGGGCTCTCGCAGGGCGCCGCCCTCGCCGCCGCCCTTCCCCACCTCGACTACGACTGCGGCCTCGGCACGGCATCGCTCTTCCTCGACGACGTCGCCGACCGTCGCCCCCGTGACGGGGTGATTCCCGCCGACCGCGTCACCCCGGACGGTGCCGCGCTCGACCGCCTCGCCGCCGACGACGACCGCCGCGACTGGTGGTTCGCGCGCCTCGAGCGCAGCTACCGCGTGCTCGACGCGGGCTGAGGCGCCTCAGACCAGGAGCAGATCGACCAGTCGGCCGAGTTCCTCGCTGCCTGCGCTGCGCAGCTGGGCGTCGTCCTGCCCGGCCATCGCGCCTCGCACGGTCATTCCCTCCCAGACGATCATGAGGATGCGGCCGGCGACCTCGGCCGGCACTCGCAACCGCAGCTCCCCGGCGTCGACGATGTCGGTGACGATCTGCGCGATGCTGCCGACCATCTCGCGCTCCTGCGCCAGATACGCCGCTCCGAACTGGGCGTCGCGGAGCGCGCGGATGCGGATCTCGCTCATGAGCATCACGCCCATGCGGTCGTCGCTGCCGGAGTCCATCACCTTCTGCAGCAGGTCTGTCGGATCGCAGCCGGGAACCAGGCCGCCCTCGGCGGTGATCTCGGTGACGCGCTCGCGCACCGCGTTCACACGGGTCTCGGCGACACGTCCGGCGAGCATCAGGAAGAGCTCGTCCTTCGATTCGAAGTTCGAGTAGAACGCCCCGCGCGTGAAGCCGGCGCGCTCGCACACCGCCTCCACCGAGGCGCCGTCGAGGCCGACCTCCGCGAAGAGCTGCTCGGCCGCCTCGAGCAGGCGGGCGCGCGTGTTCTCACGACTCCGGGTTGCCGGTATCGACATCGAAACCTCCTGGTGTTCGCGATCGTGACGATTCTCACACCCCGCACACAGATTGCCGAATGCGGGCGACCTTACGATACATCTATGTATTGGATACACCTGTGTATCCACCTCATCCCCCATCCTCCGGAGGAACCCGCGTGTCCACTCTCCTGTCCTCACTCGGTCGCTGGTCGTTCCGGCACCCCTGGCGCGTGCTCGGCTCATGGCTGCTCGTGCTCGGCCTCGCGGGCACCGGGGCACTCGTGCTCGGCTCCGGCACGGACAACACCTTCTCGATCCCCGGCACCGAATCGCAGGCCGGCCTCGAACAGCTCTCCCGTTCGTTCCCGCAGGTGAGCGGCACGAACGCGCAGTTCGTCGTCGTCGCCGCCGACGGCGATCAGGTCACCGACGACGACTACCGCGCGCACATCGAGGACGCCGTCGACGAACTCGGCGGCATCGACGACGTGCTCGCCGTCACATCGCCCTACGACGAGATGGTCGACGGCATGATCAACGACGACGACACCGCCGCGATCGTGCGCCTGCAGTTCGACGGTCAGTCGACCGACGTCTCGGAGGCGACCAAGGACGAGCTGAGCGCCGCGGTCGACGATCTCCGCGCGGCGTTGCCGGACGGTTCGCAGACCGCACTCGGCGGCGACCTCTTCGCGACCGAGATCCCGGGTATCACGCCGACCGAAGCGGTCGGCCTCATCATCGCGCTCCTCGTGCTCATCGTCACGTTCCGCTCGTTCGTGGTCGCCGGGCTCCCCCTGCTCACCGCCATCCTCGGCGTCGGGATCTCGATGGCGGGCATCTTCGCCGCCACCGCCTTCGCCACCGTCTCCTCGACCACCCCGCTCCTCGCCCTCATGCTGGGCCTGGCCGTCGGCATCGACTACGCACTGTTCATCATGGCCCGGCATCAGGATCAGGTGCGCGCCGGCGTCGACCCCGAGGAATCGGCATCCCGGGCCGTCGGCACCGCCGGCTCGGCCGTCGTCTTCGCCGGGATCACCGTGCTCATCGCCCTGATCGGGCTCGGCTTCGCCGGCATCCCGTTCCTGACGACGATGGGCATCGCCGCCTCCGTCGCCGTCGCGATCGCCGTGGCCATCGCGGTCACCCTCACCCCCGCCGTGCTCGGCTTCATGAAGGGCCGCATCGTCGGCCGCCCCCGACGGGAGCGCGCCGCGACGAAGAAGGACGGATCCGCGCGCGCCCCCCGCCGGGCGTTCAGCGAGCGCTGGGTCGGCGGCGTGACGAAGCATCCGGTGCTCGTGTCGATCGCCGTCGTGCTCGGCCTCGGCGTCGTCGCGGTGCCCGCCCTCAGCCTCGACCTCGCCCTCCCCAACGCCGGCGTGCTGCCGAAGGACTCCGAGGCCCGCCAGAGCTACGACATCGTGGGCGAGGAGTTCGGTCCCGGCTTCAACGGCCCACTCATCCTCACCGGCACGATCGTCACCTCCACCGATCCGGTCGGGCTGATGGACGACCTCAGCGACGCGGTCGCGAAGATCGACGGGGTGAAGGACGTCGCGCTCTCGACCCCGAACGAAACGGCGGACACCGGCATCGTGCAGATCATCCCCGAGACCGCGCCCGACGACCCCGCCACCGCCGACCTCGTGCGCGAACTTCGCTCGCACCACGACGAGTGGCTCGACGAGTTCGGCATCGACCTCAAGGTCACCGGGTTCACGGCGGTCGGGATCGACATCTCCGACCAGCTCGGAGGCGCTCTGCTGCCCTTCGGGATCTTCGTGATCGGGCTGTCGCTCGTGCTCCTCACCATCGTGTTCCGCTCGCTGTGGGTGCCCGTGACGGCGGCCCTCGGCTACCTGCTCTCGATCGTCGCCGCCTTCGGCGTGGTCGGCGCGGTGTTCGAGTGGGGCTGGTTCGCCGATCTGCTGCACGTCGCGAAGGTCGGCCCGATCATCAGCTTCATGCCGATCGTGCTCATGGGCGTGCTCTTCGGCCTCGCGATGGACTACCAGGTCTTCCTCGTCTCGCGCATGCGCGAGGACTTCGTGCACGATCGCGCCTCGCGCTCCGCCTCGCGCGCCGAACGCCGGGCCGCCGCTCAGCGCGCCGTCCGCAGCGGCTTCACGGGATCGGCGAAGGTCGTCACCGCCGCCGGACTCATCATGTTCGCGGTGTTCGTCGCGTTCGTGCCGGAGGGCGACTCGTCTCTCAAGCCGATCGCGCTGGGCCTCGCCGCCGGCATCGCGATCGACGCATTCCTCGTGCGCATGACGCTCATCCCCGCCCTCATGGCGATCCTCGGCGAACACGCCTGGCAGATCCCCGCCTGGCTCGAGCGCATCCTCCCCCGCGTCGACATCGAGGGTGAAGCCGTCGAGCGCGAACGCCATCTGGCCGAGTGGCCGGGCGACGGCTCGGTCGTCGCGGCCGACGAGCTCACGGTCAGCACCGACGCACCGGTCGTGGAAGCCCTGTCGTTCCGGGTCGCTCCGGGCGAAGCGCTGATCGCGACCGGTGGCGACGCCCGTGAGCGGCGGACCCTCGCTCTGGCCGTCGCCGGTCGCGTGTCCGCCGACGAGGGGCGACTCCGCGTCGTCGGGCACCTGCTCCCCGGCCGGGCCGCCTGGGTGCGGGCGCACGTCGGCTGCGTGATCGTCGACGACGCGGATGCCGCACTCGACGACCTCGCCGAGGCCCTGCGCGGGCGCTCGGAGGTCGTGGTCGTCGACGGCATCGACCGACTGTCCGGAGGCCGACGCGACCAGGTGACGGCGATGCTGCGGGATGCCGCGTCCACACGTTCCCTGGCCGTCTTCGCCACGGCGTCCGATGCGGCGACCGCCCGCACGGTCCTCGCGGAGGCCGGCTGGCCCGACGCGAACCTTCTCGACACCCGCGCCCCGCGACGGGCGACCGCAACCACCGAGGTGACCGCATGACCCTACCCATCGAGCGCGCACGCTCCCGCAAGCCCATCACGTGGCTGACGATCCTCGGCATCCTGCTGCTGCCGGCGGCGATCGGCGGCATCCTCGTCACCGCTCTCCAGAATCCGACCGAGCGCCTGGACTCGATGACCGCCGCGATCGTGAACCTCGACGAGCCGGTCGAGATCGACGGACAGGTCACGCCCCTCGGGCGTCAGCTCGCGTCCGGACTCGTGGAGGGGTCGGACGACCTCGACTCGAACCTCACCTGGGTGATCTCCAACGAGGACGACGCCGCCGAAGGTCTCGCGAACGGCGACTACCAGGCGGTCATCACCATCCCCGAGGACTTCTCGTCGGCGGCCACCTCGGCCGGGCGCACGATCTCCGAGGGCGAGGGCACGCCCGAGAAGGCGACGATCGAGGTCACCACGCCCGACGACGGTCTCGTCGCCGACGACCTCATCACGGGGCAGATCGCGAACGTCGCGGCGTCCACGCTCGGCACCACGCTGTCGGAGGCCACGACCGAGAACATCCTGGTCGGCTTCACGACGATCGGCGACCAGATCGGCGAGGCCGCCTCCGGTGCACTCGACCTGGCGAACGGCGCACGGGATGCCGCGACCGGCGCGGCCGCGATCCCCGACGGCGCCACCCAGCTCGCGACCGGCGCGGGCGACCTCGGCACCGGAGCCACGTCGCTGGCGACCGGTCTCGACACGATCGCCACGAACACGCGCCAGCTCGCCGGCGCCGCGGGCGAGCTCGGAGCGGGGCTGACCGGTGGGGCGGCCGATCTCGAGGCACAGGGGATCGTTCCGGCCGAGTTGACCGACGGCGCCTCGAAGGTGGCCACGGGCATCAGGGGATACGCCGACAGCTGCATCCCCGAGGTGTTCGGCGAGGAGTACTGCAAGGGACTCGTCGAGCTCGCCGAGGGGGCTGCGAAGACCTCCGCCGGCATCCAGGGCGTTGCAACGCAGGCGCCGGCCACGATCGCGACGCAACTGCGCGAGGCAGGCTCCGGCGCCAGCCAGATCTCGGCCGGGCTCGACCAGCTCGCGACCGAGGGAGTCGACCAGTCGGCCGCGGGAGCCCGCGCGCTGGCGACCGGCGCGAGCCAGCTCTCGAGCGGCGCAACCGAACTCGCGACCGGCGCCACCGAACTCGCGACGGGCCTCGACACCCTCGCGACCGGCGCGGGCGACCTCGCCGGCGGTCTGCGCACGGCATCCGATTCGCTCCCCTCGTTCAGCGATTCCGAGTCGACGTCGATCGCCTCGGTGATCGCCGACCCGGTCGAGTCGACCTCGTCGATGGACACGATCTTCGGCCCCACCGCCATCCCGCTGCTCGCCGCGGTGGTGCTGTGGTTCGGTGGCCTGGCATCGTTCATCGTGATGCGCGCGCACACCGCCCGCACCCTCACGTCGCGCCGCTCGTCGCCGACGCTCGCACTGCGCGCCTTCTGGCCCGCCGCGCTGATCGGCGCCGGACAGGGACTGCTGGTCTCGATCATCGTGCAGTTCGTCGCCTCGTACGATGCGGCCGCCTGGTGGACCTTCGCGGGCACCGCCGTGCTCGCGGGTGTCGTCTTCGCCGCGGTGAACCAGGCGCTCGTCGCGATCTTCGGCGGAGTCGGACGCTGGGTCAGCGCCCTGATCGGCGTGCTGGCCGTCGCGACCGGATTGATCTCGACCGTGCCGGACTGGCTCGCGGGCCTCGGCGCCGCGCTTCCGACCTCACCCGCATTCGCGGGACTGATCGCCGGGAGCGGTTCCGCCGTCGCCGGCCTCGTCGTGTGGGGTGTGCTCGCCCTCATCGCGACCACCCTCGCGGTAGCCCTGCGCCGCACGACCTCGGCCACGGCGGTGCTCGCGACCTGAGCCGCGGCATCCGCCCTGCCTCTTCGTTCCCCCGCCCCGTCTCGGGAAACCGAGACGTCCGGGCCGCGCGGCGCCGAGTCGTGCGAACGACACGCCCTGTCGCCGGCATCCGATCTCCGTTTTCGAACCCGCATCCACGACGCCCGCCTCCGGAAGGAGACGGGGCGTCGTGGATGTCAGGGGCGGATGCCTCAGCTGATGCCGGAGTAGGCGTGCAGTCCCTTGAAGAACACGTTCACGATCGTGAAGTTGAACAGCACGGCCGTGAAGCCGACGATCGCGAGCCAGGCCGAGGGGTTTCCCCGCCAGCCGCGGGTCGCGCGGGCGTGGATGTAGCCGGCGTAGAGCACCCAGATCACGAAGGTCCAGGTCTCCTTCACATCGAAGCCCCAGAAGCGGCTCCACGCGTAGTAGGCCCAGATGGAACCTGCGATGAGGGTGAAGGTCCAGAGGATGAACCCGATGATCGTGAAGCGGTACGCCATGCTCTCGAGGCGCTCGGCCGAGGGGAACGTGCGCAGGAACCCGGGGCCGGTCTTGGCCGCACCCTCCGAGACGAGGCGCTCGCGCCGCGACTGCATGAGCTGGATGACAGAGAGCGCGAAGGCGAGGGCGAAGAATGCCGTGCCCAGCGAGGCGACGAAGACGTGGATCACGAGCCACACGCTCTTGAGCGGGTCCATGAGCGGCGTGACCTCGACGTAGAAGTTCGTCGACGACAGGCCCAGCAGCACCACCACGAGGCCGGTGATGAACGTGCCGAGGAAGCGCAGGTCGACCTTGACCAGCACGATCAGGTAGACGGCGATGATGAGCAGCGTGCCGATCATCGCGAACTCGTAGAGGTTCGCCCACGGCACGCGACCGGCCGCGAAGCCACGGGTGAGGGTCGCACCGAGGTGGAAGATGAACGCGAGAACGGTGAGCGAGGTGCCGATGCGCGCCATGACGAAGCGCTGGGGCTTCGGCTCGATGGGCTTTCCGGTGGCGGTGAGCGTCGCTCCCCCGCGCGCGCCGGCGCCGACCAGCTCGGCCTCGCGCACGGTCTGCGCGTCGGCGGAGATCTGCGAGCGGCGCGCGAGGTCGAATGCGAACGCGATGAAAGCCGCGGCGTAGATCGCGATCGCGGTCCAGAGCAGGACCGGCGAGATCACTTCGAGGTCGAACATGGTGTCAGTCTACTTTCGGGGAGTCGGATGCCGTCGGGTCGGCATCCGCGAGATCTTCGGTGAGGTCGTCGGAGGCGGGTTCGCGGGCGACCGTGCCCCCGGCCGCATCGAGCAGGCGACCGTGGCCGGCGACGATGTCGTCGAGCGCCACCGCGATCGTCGGGTCCTCGCCGCGGGCGAGGCCTGCGTACTCGAGCGAGACGGAGTCGCCCTCGACCGTGGCCTTGACCCACATGCGGCGGCGGGGCACGAACAGCGCGAGCATGAGTCCGCCGAGCGCGAGCACCGCGAAGCCGAGCACCCAGACGCCGGACTCGTCGCGGTGGATCTGCAGCGAGGCGAAGCGCTTGACCGACTGCGTGGCGTCGGTCGCGCCCTCGGGCGACTCGTCCTCGAAGGTGACCGTTCCCATGCCGTTCGGCAGGTCGGCGGTCTCGCCCGGAGCGAGCTCGATGGAGTCCTTGTCGACCGCGCGACCGGTGAGCTGGGTGAGGTCGGTGGTGTCGAGCACGTAGACCGACCGCGGGGTGCCGTCGTTGATGCCGAGGTCGCCCGAGTACACGTCGAGCGTGAGGGTCGGGTTGGTGAGCGCGGGGTAGGCCGAGAAGAACGCGCCCGTGTCGAGCACGGCGGTCGTCGGGTAGAAGAAGCCCAGCAGGCCGAGCTGCTCGGGGAGTCCGTCGGTGACCTTGATCACGCCGAGCGAGGTCATGTTGGTGTCCTGCGGCAGGAACGGCACGCTGTTCGTGAACACCACGTCGCCGTCGGCGTTGCGCACCGTGATCGTGGGGGCGTAGCCGTTGCCGAGCAGGAAGATGTCGTCGTCGGCGACGGGCAGCGGCTCGTTGACCTTGATGGAGCCGGTGCGCTCCTCGCCGTTCTCCTTGACCGTGACGTTCGCCGAGAAGTCGCCGGCCTGGCCGGAACCCGCCTCGCCGAACGGGGTGTACGAGACGTCGAAGGTGTCGAGGCGCATCGAGTAGGGCGCGAGGGCGTCGTCGGCGACGAACCGTCCGCGGTTCATCGAGTCGTAGTCGACGAGCGTGTTCGCGAACGTCTCGCCCTCGACCAGCACCCGCTGACCGGTATACGCGAAACCGCCGCCGATGGCGACCGTGACCAGCACGCCGACGAGCGCGAGGTGGAAGAGCAGGTTCCCGGTCTCGCGCCAGTACCCGCGCTCGGCCGACACCGAGAAGGTGCGCCCACGGTCGTAGCGCTCGACCCGATACCCGAGCGCCTTGAGCTGCTTGGTCGCGACGGCGATCGACGCGGATGCCTCGGCCTCGGCATCCGTCTTCTCGCCGTTCGCCGCGGTCGCGGAGAAGTCGCGGGTGACGGCCCGGAAGTCGTCGAGCCGCTGCAGCCGCGCGGGCGTGCGGGGCGGGCGGGCCTGGAGCGCCTTCCAGTGGTGCCGGATGCGCGGGATCACGCAGCCGACGAGCGAGGTGAACAGCAGCAGGTAGATCGCCGAGAACCACGGCGACAGGTAGACGTCGAAGAGCTTGAGGCCGTCGAGGATCGGGAAGAGATCGGGGTTGTCGCGCTGCCACTGCGTGACACCGTTCGGGTCGGCCATGCGCTGCGGGAAGATCGATCCGGGGATCGCGGCGACCGCGAGCACGAGCAGCAGGATCAGCGCGGTGCGCATCGAGGTCAGCTGGCGCCAACCCCAGCGCAGCCACCCGACGAAACCGAGGCGCGGCTGCGTGATCGAGTCGTCGCCGTCGACGTGGTCGGACGGCCGCAGCGGATCGCTGGACCTGGGCGTCTTGCTGCTCACGGCACTCTCGTTCTTCCGGGTTTTCTTCTCGGTCGTCTCGTGATCAGAGCGGGAGGATGACACTGCTCATCACCGCCGTCAGTCGGGACATGATGTCGGTCCACAGCCCCGTCACCATCAGCACGCCGAGGGCGATCAGCAGCACGCCGCCGATGATGTTGACGACGCGGATGTGGCGGCGCAGGAATCCGATGGCCGTGGTCGCCCAGCTGAAGCCGAGGGCGACGAGCAGGAACGGGATGCCGAGGCCGAGGGAGTAGGCGAGGCCGAGGGCACCCGCGCGCACCGGGTCGCCGGCGTTGAAGGAGAGGGCGAAGATCGCCGTCAGGGTGGGGCCGAGGCAGGGCGCCCAGCCGATCCCGAGGGCGATGCCGAGCAGCGGCGCCCCGATCACGCCGTACTTGCCGTCGACGTGGAAGCGCAGCTCGCGCTGCGCGAAGCCGAACAGCCCGAGGAAGACGAGCCCCATGAGGATGATCACGACGCCGAGGATGCGCGTGATGAGCTCGCCCCACTGGATCAGGAAGACGCTCGCGACACCACCGAGAGAGGTGATCGCGACGAAGACGGCGCTGAAGCCGGCGATGAAGAGGAGCACGCCGACGACGAGGCGACCACGCCCCGGGGCCGAGGCATCCGTCGACGCGGTCGCGCCGTTCGTCGGGCGGGGAGCCACGGATCCGCCGAGGAAGCCGAGGTACCCCGGCACGAGCGGCAGCACGCAGGGCGACAGGAACGAGATGAGCCCGGCGAGCAGAGCGACCGGGATCGCCAGCCAGAGCGCTCCCGAACCGATGATGTCCTGGGGATTCACGCGCTCTCCGCGAGCGCGTCCTTGACGAGCGTGGACAGGATCGAGGTCCCGTCGATGGGCCCGATGATGAGGGCGGCGACGCGGCCCTGCTTGTCGAGCACGAGAGTGGTGGGGGTGGCCTGGATGGGCGTCTCGGCCGCGAAGGCGAGCTTGGCCTGCGCCGTGTCGACGTCGATCAGGCTCGGGTAGGTGATGCCGAACTCGGTCGAGAAGGCCTTGGCGGTGTCGGCCTGATCACGGGTATTGATGCCGACGAACGACACACCCTGGTCTTCGTATTCCTGCCAGACCGACTCGAGATCGCCGGCCTCGACGCGGCACGGCGCGCAACCGGCGTACCAGAAGTTCACCACCGTGACCTGGCCCGCGATGTCGGCGCTGTCAAAGGCCTCGCCGTCTTCGGTGACGCCCGAGAAATCGATCGGCTCGCCGCGCTCGGCGACGGGGATCTCCTTGATCGCTCCATCGGCGGCGACGTAGCCGGTGTTCTCGCCGCTCAGGAACGAATCGCTCACGGCATCCGGAGCGCACGCGGTCAGGCCGACGGCAAGCACCGCGGCGAGCGCGGCTCCGACCGCACGCCGGGAACGGCGAGTGCGGGAGGGGCGGCCGCTGCGGATCGGGTGAATCCTCGAGGCGAGTGGCACGGTTACGAGTTTACGCCGAGGTTCCTATGGTTAGGCCGGACGCGGACGCCCCGCCGGAGCCCCTCAGAACCGCGCCAGCACGTCGTCGACGCCGGCCCGGAAACGCGGACAAGTGGCGATGTCGTGCGAGCGGCAGCGCAGCGCGTGCTCGGTCATCTCGCGCGAGCGACGCATCTCCTCCATGCGGCGGTCGATGTCGTCGATGTGCGACTGCAGCACCTGATGGCGCCCCCAGCTGCTGTCGTCGAGCAGCACCGCGATCTGATCGAGCGTCATGCCCGCGGCCTTGCTGCGCTGGATCACGGCGATACGCACGACGTCGTCCTCGCCGTACCGACGGCGGCCGGCGTCGTCACGGGCGGGGTCAACAGTCCGACCGACTCCCAGTGGCGCAGCACGTTGGTGGGCAGATCGTGTCGTTCGTCGCTGCTTCTATACCGATGTTGCGACACATGATCCCCGGAGTTTCGGCGTTCGCAGCCAGGACTCGTCACTCATGTCGTCACAGCGGTTGACCCGTTCTTGCACAGAGCAGAATGAGTCGGCTGCAGGCCCAAATCTGCAAGAGTCTCCCGCCCCTCACGCTCGCGCGTTTTTTCGCCCGATGGCCAGCATGAGATCCCTATCCGAAGCAGTTCTATCGGGGACCCGTGCACGGCGAAGAGGTTGGGCTTTACCCGAGAGGCGATGTTGACTTCATCTTCGGTTGGCTGCGGACCACTTACGTCAGACGCAGGAGTCGGTGCCGTCAATCAACTCAGCAGGTCCGCCGCCCCAAGCTCAGGCGCGCGATTCACGCTCAACAAGCCTCGGCTTGCGCTCGCACGGCGTCAGAACGAGTAGCGATCCGACGTGAGGCGAGAATCTTCGCTGATGTATCGGCTCAACCGAGAGTCGAGATCGCGCGACACGGGTACGGTGCTCGCGCCGCTCAAAGACTGGATCCGTCCACCGTCTACCGCAGAGCGTCGCGCTTCTTCAGCACGTGCACGTTCTATCGGTGTCATGATTGTCCTCCTGCTCGTCCGCCAGCCTACCCTTCACTCCTGACCTTTGGCTGCTTTTCCTGACCGATCCTTCTGTACTGACATGAACTCTGAGACGATGCCGACCAAAAGGAAGGCCGCCACGACGCCGTTGTACACCGCCATTCCAATCCAAAGGCTTTCGATCCACCCATCATCCAGACGGCCCACAAGACTCGCAGCTATGAGGAGCAGGCTGAGTCCGGCGCCTCCGATACACAGTCGCAGCACGGTGAGCGGGCGACGCATGAGGGCGCTTTCACCTCGAGATGCTAGGAACGTGAAGAACAACGCTGGCCCCACTAGGAGCACAGTCGCGGGTCCGTCCGGTTCCGCACGCCACACTCCCTTGGCGTCGTCGAGCGTGAGCGCGAGAACGATGGCTACGAGACAGAAGAGCGTGACGGCAACGGCAGCGCCACGCAGACCCCATAGTGGTGTTCGGAAGATGGCAACAGCGTCCTCTGATGGCTCCTCTTTGAACGACATGTACACATGCGCGGTTGGTCTGCCTGTAGCGTCTACTCCGCCTCCGCCGTCTTCGGCGCCGGGGAGTTGCAGCAACACACACTGGGCTTCTCGAGGCGTACGAACTTCAAGATGATAAGAGGATGTTGCCGCTGCGGCATCAGGCTGCAACCGTAGACGCCGCTTCTTGAACCCGGCTGCTATGAGCACAGCCCTCCCCCAACCCTGTTCGGCGGCAGGGATGTGCCAGTGATAGGAGATCTTCAGAATCTGCCGGGCACGCGCGGAAGAGCTGTCAAGTAGGCCGACTAGGAGAAATGAAGCCGACAGAGTCTCGATGAGGCTGCGCACGCTAGATTTCTGATCCGAGAGCGCTTGAGAGTGGACCACCTGCTTCCCACGCCACAGACCTCGTTCGAGAAGATCAACAACGGCATCATCAGCTGGGCTCGTGACGTTCGGGCCGGCAATGTGGAGAAGGGCTTCGGCGAGGATCGGGGCGAACTCGATACGGTCCGCATGGAGCATTCGCACGACCATCGCGACCCCGCATCGCGCTGTTTCGCGTGTGCCGAGAATGGGCATCGGGCTACCGTCAGCCTTCGATGCGTCGAAGTGACGCAAGGGTCCTTTCGTGACATACATCAGCGGAATCATGATCTGCCCGTCGACGTTCGCCAGCTCGACCTTGTCACGCTCGCTCCTTGTGTAAGCGAGCCTTGCGTCATCGAGCGGCCTGCAGTCTATGGATTGGCGTCGCCTGCCGTTTTCTCCCTCCAACACGTGCACACTGTCCACACGGCGATGCACCCATCGCGGCCAGAAGAGGGTGGCCTCAACAAGCGCTGCTCCAAGCCGCAGATCGACCTCGTCGGCATCCTTCATGTGAATCAGCGCCCGCCCCGGCACTGGCGAAACCGCTTTTGGCCTGGGCGGATGGTCGCGGACCCCCTGCCTCATCCAACCACTCAACGCGCGCGTGCGTTGTCTTATTTGAAGAACACACTCGCGAAGACGATGTCTCATATGCTGCACCGGGTTCGATTCCTGTGGATGAATGGCGGAGTGCCCGACGCGAGTGGTGAACGATGGGTAGGGCACGAACTAGGCACACTATACGAAAGTCGGCGTGCGTCAGCGCCTGAATCTTCTGGGTGTGGGGGAACGCGGTGACCGTCGCCGACGGAGATTGACCCGGCCGCGGAGCGGGGAACGATGCGGGCCCGCGCTAACCTCCTCAAAGACAGTCCAGCACCAGGGCCGATGATATCTTCAGCGAGCATTCGTGCCAGTGATGCCAACGATGACCCGGGGGAACCGATGACCGACTCGACAAGCATGCCCGTGGACAACCCAATCGAGTCTTCCACGCAGGACACCCTTGGCCGCGCCTCTGTGGCACACGACTTCGCGACCGCCGTGCGCGAACTGGACGCGTCGCACGGTGTCGTCGTCGGCGTGCTGGGGGCCTGGGGTCACGGCAAGACGTCATTCGTCAACTTGATGAGGGAACAGTTCGCTATGGCACCCGGACTTCCGGTGGTCGACTTCAACCCGTGGGCGTTCTCGGGAGATCAGCAACTCACTGACGTCTTCTTTCGTGAGGTAGCCGCTGAACTTCGAATGAAAGACGAGACGAGGTTCGGGACTATCGCCGCGGGCCTCGAAAAGTATGGGGACGTCCTGAGCCCGCTCGCGCTGGTGCCGATGTTCGGAGGGTGGTTCGACCGGTCGTTCCGGGCGACGAAGGCGGCCACGAAGTGGTGGAGTGAGCGCAAGAAGGGAAGTCGCACCTTCAAGGATCAGGTGGTCGACGCCCTCAGGGACCTCGCCCAACCCATCGTGGTCGTGATTGACGATATCGACCGATTGACGACGGGCGAGATTCGGGACATCTTCAAGCTGGTCCGGCTGACGGCGAGTTTTCCCAATGTTATCTACGTGCTCGCGTTCGACCGGCATCGGGTCGAGCACGCACTTGGCGAGGATGGCGCGCCGGGACGGGCGTACCTGGAGAAGATCCTTCAGTTGAGCTTCGATGTGCCGATGGTTGCCGCCGAGACTCTCCGAGCTCAGGTGTTCGAGCGGCTCAACCTGATTCTCGGCGATACTGACGGCGCGCGCTTCGACAACACCGTCTGGCCGGATGTCTACGTCGAGATCATTGAACCGCTGGTGCACAACCTGCGCGATGCCACGCGGTTTGCTCTCTCGGCCAAGCCGACACTTCGCGCCCTTGGTTCAAGGATTGAGACCGTCGATGTGCTCGCCCTCGAGGCACTGCGAGTGTTCCGTCCCGAGATTTTCGCGGCTATCCATCGCGCCCGTGTCGCCCTGACCGAGACTCAAGGCGCGTTCGGCGGTAACAAGAACTCCGACCACCAATCCGCTATCGACAAGCTGCTGGCAGTGGCGGATCAGGACTCGGACGTCGTCCGAGCGCTCATCAGAAGGCTCTTCCCCGCGGCACGGACGTACCTGGAGAACACTAGTTACGGCGCGGAGTGGAAACCCACCTGGAAACGTGATCACCGCGTCGCTTACATCGGGTACCTCGAGTTGTACTTTGGGCGCACCCTCCCGACGGATCTTGTCGCCGTTCAACATGCCGAGGTCTTGCTCGCCCGGCTGACAGACCCGACCGCCCTGGCCGAATACTTGGACGCGCTTCCGAAGAAGGACTGGGAATCGGTCATCTCAGAACTCGAGACGTACCAAACCGATTTCGTTGCGGAATCGGTGATTCCCGCATCCATCGCCCTGCTCAACCGCATCCCCGACATGCCCGAGCGTCAGAACCGCGGCATGCTCGACTGGTCGTCGCCGGACATCGTCGTGACTCGAGTTGTGATCCGTCTCTTGAGACGGATCGACGATGAGCCCGCACGCGATGCCGCGGTGCGACAGATATTCGCCGGGGTGGAAACGCTCTCGTCGCGCGAAGTTCTCATCCATAGTGTTGGGGCGCTGAAGGATCCAGCTAATGACCTGATCTCCGCGGAGTGCGTCGAAGACCTGACCGCCCAGCTGGTTGATCAAGCCGAGGCCGGACCGTCGCGAGCCCCTGAGAGGGAATGGAACCTTCTGACGGTGTACTTGGTCGTCGCGGACTTCAGAGGTGAAGCATATGTTCCTCCGTCGCTGCCCGAGGTGGCCGATGTCCGCGCACTCCTGCAGTCCTCGCGTTCTGTCTCGAGGGCACAGTCGGAGGGATCGCGTCACGTGCGGGAGGAACCTCGTCTCGCTTGGGACGCTCTCGTTCGTGTCGCCGGTGGTGCTGAGAAACTCGCAGTCCAAGTTGGTCGACTTCGCGAAGCTGACGGAGACACAGAGCTCGTCGAACTCGCAGAGAAGTATCTTTCGGGCTGGCGCCCCGAGAGGTACTAGTCCATCGCAATGGGTAGTTGAGCGACGACCTCGCCTACGATTCCCCCCCCCCCACGCATCGTGCCGGGCGTTCCGCAGCGCCTCCTCGACGCGACCTTCGTAGAGCAGCGTGAGGTTGCGGGGCGTGTCCTCGTCGGGCAACGCGACGTTCAGCCACTGTGCCCACGTCCATCTGCTCCCTGTCCCGGTCGCGAGGACGCGGAGGACGTCTTGGAGTCCGTCAACGATCTTCCCGTCGCGGAGTTGGAACGCAGGGAAGAGGTGGACGTCGTCGTCGGTGCGCAGCATGAGGAGGCGAAGATCGTTCCCAGCCGCCATGACCTCGGCCTCCGTCCACCCGAGGGTGCGCGCCATGCTCGTGAACGTGCAGCAGGGGCCGACGATCTCCGCCCAGGGGTTCGGTTCGTCGTCGCTCATGGCCCGCCCTCGGGGTTGCGGGTGTGGCGTCGGCGAACGTCGTCGATGATCACGTCTAGGCATCGGCGGCCCTTGATGTAATCCCATCCGTCCCGGACAGCGTTCCGCGTCGGGCGCACCCCGTCGAGCTGGCAGGAGCGGAACGCCTCGAGCACGCCTTTCAACCGCTCCTGCCGTGCACGACCGCGGTCACCGTCACCCATCAGGGAAAGCCGCTTCTCGCATCTGCTGGATCGTCGGTACCTCCAACCGGAGCGTGCGGAGATCGAGGAATGCGAGACTCCCCTGCATCGTGTCGCGTCCGAAGCTCGCCACTCGGCGCCCGTCGTCGGTCGCGCCGCCGCCGGCGACGTGCATGTGACCATGCATCAAGAGTTCGGGTCGGACAGCGTCCCAGACCTGGGCGACTCGCTCGCGTGACTGGGCGGACTCTGCGAGCGTCTCGTCAGGGAATCCCATCGGGTTCGACCGCAGTACCTCCTGTACGGCGCAGACGGGCGTGCGGGCCGGCGACTCGTGCGTCAACATCAGGTCGGCGGGTCCGCCGGCGATGGCCGCGGCCACGTGTTAATCGGTAATGCTCTCGTCGGGCCACCAGCCGGCTCCTGCGATGCGCCAGAGCCGGTCGACAGAGGCGGCACCACCCAGCGACACGACCGACCTTCCACCGATTGTCAGCCTGGCCGGACGCGACAGGAGCCAGGTGAGCTCCGAGACGCGCACGGCTGCACTGTTCGCATCGACAACACGGGCGACCTGATCCCACGGCTCATGGTTGCCGAGGGTGACGTAGATGCGGTCGATCTTGGTGTCGGCTAGCGCCTCATCGACAACATCGGGATCAATCCACCAGTCACCGAGCTGGAGGATCGTGGTCAAGTCGGGGGCAAGTGCCGGCAGGATACGAGAGAGCGTTCGGATCCATCCGACGTTGCCGTGCCAGTCCCCGCACACCGCCACCCGTCGGTCGGGCGGCGTGATGTCTCGGTCGTACTGCAGCGCGTCCATGACACCTCCTTCGAAGATGTCTTGCATGCTAGCTCAATTGCGGAATAAATTCCGTATTCTTCTGAGACCCGTATCGCTCTAGTCGCCGTCGCCTACGAACCGGGCAACGCAGAAGCCGGACAGCAACTTCCCGATCTCCCAATCCTGGAAACGACTCGCGTTGCGCGGGAGCATGATCTCCGGTGGTCTCAAGTCGTTTGCGAGCCTCGCCAGACGCCGAACCTCAACCTGATCTTGTTCCGAACGGCTAAAACCGAGCGGGTGAAGTCCCACGATTCCCTGCAGCATCTCACCGAGGTGAGCCGGAAGACCGAAGACGACTCCAGGTGCAACCTGAACCGCACTCGTCTCGGCGCCAACCGCTTCAGGCCACTCAAAGTCGATCTCCGGGTTCAATCGCATGGCGTCGGCGACAGGCAGTAACTTGGCGAGAAGCAGAAGCCCCCGGAACTCGTCATCGTCCCACTCAGAAGGCACATCCCCGTCACCTGGAGGATCTTCGAGGTGGCTCGACCATACTGGCGACGCCGAACCCGGGAACGCGGGATCGAAGTACGCATGCGACACCACGCGGAGGCTGTGCCTGCCAAGAAGGAACGCAAGTTGCCGGAGATTCGGGTTCGGCAGCGTGCCCACCCCCGGCTTCAGCTGAGCTAGGGCATCGTCAATAGCCTGCTGATCCTTCGGGCCCGAGGTGCCTTTCGCCTCCACAAGCACGCGACCGAGCGGTGTTCCACCGCGTCGACCAAACGCCGCAGCCGACGCAGAGTAACCAATCAAGTCAGGACGCTTGGCCCGGTGGAGGTGCCCGAAGAGCCTGAGCACAGCATCCACATGAACTAACGCGACCGTGCCGAGTATGTGTTCCGACATGAGCGATGCCTGCGTCATGCCGAGCAGGTAGCTCACGAACGTCTTCTCGCTGCTGTCGAGGTGTTCGAGGTATGCCTCAGAGGGCGCCCAGTACCCGCCCACGTCTTCGAGCGCTGCCTCTATCGCAGCCAGGCGCCATCTCATGTCGAGCGCACGCCTCGTGGCGGTGCCCGTCACTATCGAGGTATCACCGACGCTCGCAGCGTGCGCCATCAACTCCGCTAGCGGCGCGTTGGCTTCACCACTGTGCGAACCTGGCGTTCGCCCCGTCGTCGTCCGCGACCACACAGGAAGAGACACAGGGAACTTCAATGCGTCGTAGGGGATCTTCGGCATCCAACAGACTCCTCAACACATTCGGTTACCTCCGCCGCCGAGAATACAGGTTCGGAACGGCGCGCAAGGAGCACGTATGACCATCCTGAACAGCACGCCCTTCCCCCTCTGGCACCGGTCGCGACGCTCCATGCTCTCCCCCGCCACGATGGCGTCGACGGCGCTCGTTCCACGGCATCTCGAACTTCCCGCTGAGCGTGGGCGCCGCCGGCATGGCTGCCGAAGAGCGCGATGCCGAACGTCATGTTCAACTGCGCGCCGCACGCGCGGGGGCAGTCGGAGCCCGGCGAATCCTAAGCTGAACGCCTGTGCTCCGCCGTGGCGTCGGGCAAGGGTCGCCGAAGGATGAGCGGAGAACGCAAGACCTCCTGGTGCCACCGAAGCTCATCGTCCTGGTCCACCTTGCCCGCCTCGATTGAGCGAGTCCGAGATGCGAGGAGCGAGTCGTCGATGTGACGATGCGACCATTCGATGACCACCCACAGCGTCAGTTGTGCCCACCTTGTCACCTCGAGGATCTGAGGAAGTCGACGCTCCAGTCGGAGCACACGCCAGCCCGGTACGAATCGAAGTATGGAGAGAGCTCGCTTGATCAGCGCGTTGGCGACTCCATAGGTCTCCGCACGAAGCCACTTTCCTAGCCATCGGCTCCGCGGATCGTCGACGGTTTCGAGTGAGTTGGCAACGCCTACGAGCGCCCGGAGCTGTCGGTCCCACGCCGTCGTTCCGAATCGCTCGGACATCAACCCGGACAGGGCCGCCACCGCACGCTCAATCAGCGCTTCTGTCCGGGCGGCGGCTCTGTCCCTCTTCGCGGCGCGTCGCTCGCTTGCCGCGATCCAGACAGCAATCACCGTAGAGATCACTACGGCGAGGCCGGGCAGCACGACGCCGGTGAACACCTGACTCTGGTCCATCGGTAGAGCATACGGGTGCTCCGCGACTGGAGCGCAGACGACAAGCGCGACCTTGGAACGGCGGCGATCCCTTCGGGTACGCCGATTCGCCGCTAAAAGCGGGCCATGACGTCCGCAACGCCCTCCCGGAAGCGCGGACAGGTTGCGATGTCGTGCGAGCGGCAGCTCATCGCATGCTCCGTCATCTCCCGAGAACGGCGCATGTCCTCCATACGTCGGTCGATGTCGTCAAGATGCTGCTGCAGCACCAGATGCCGCTCTCTAGCGCCGTCGTCAAGCATCACGCCGATCTGCTCCAACGTCATCCCCGCGCCTTTGCTGCGTTGAATGACAGCGATCCGCACGATCTGGTCCTCGTCGTACTTCCGCCGACCACCCGTGCCGCGCTGCGGCGTCAACAACCCGACGGTCTCCCAGTGACGAAGGACGTTGGTCGGAAGCCCCATCACGCGAGCGACGTCCCCGATGCTCATGAGCGTCACCACAGTCCGCCTCGTTCCTCATACACGGGCCAAAGCGGAATACCCAACGCATCCTCCAGACGAGCAATCGTCCGCAAGTCTGGCCATCGCGCACCCGACAGGACGTTCCGAAGCGTCCCCTCATCGAGGCCCGCAGTATCGGCGACGGATCGTATGCTCGCCTTCCCCATAGAACGACGCAGGTTGTTCGCCAGAAGCCGGGCGGTCTCGCCGGCAGGGTCCAGCGAAGGAGTGTCCGGCCAGGATGCGGTCAGTTCCGCTGGCGATTCGCGTTGAGACTTAGGCACGGCACTCTCCATTGGTAAGTACCGGGACCCCGAAATTCTGCGGGTCAAATAGGGTGCGTTGGGTCATCTCACTGCGGCAGGTGCAGGTTGGAGGTACAAAAACACCGGGTTGCGTGACGAATGGCAGATCGACGCGGGCGGCGACATCGCCGACGGACCACGGATGCTCGGCATATGACTTCATCCCAACATGAAGTCACAAACGGAGCGTGGACGCAAGGTCCGCCGCTCGACCGCCGAAGCGACGCCGTCAGTCCCGGCACTCCCTCGTGATGAGATCGGCGACCTTCTCGAGGAAGTCGCTCACCACCGCCGACTGCTCGGCGCTCAGGTCCGTCGCGATCCGGTGGACGGCGACCGCCGTGGCGTCGAGCCCCTCGGAGGGATCGATCCGCCGCAGGGGAACGAGAAGCTTCGAGCGACTGTCCGCGGGATTCCGCTGCGTGGTGATGACCCGCGCGGTCTCGAGCTTCTCGAGCGCCTTCGAGATCGCGGCGGTCGTCACCTGCAACTCGGACGCGAGGTCACCGGGAGTGATCGCCTCGTTGCGATGGTCGGCCTCGGCGATGAGCCGGGTGATCTCGCGAAGCAGCGGACTCGGTCCACACGAAGCCTGACGTCGGCGCGCCAGCTGGTCCTCCGCGACGCGCACGCGCTCCACGGCGCGGGCGACGTCGAGCGCGTACGACTGATCGATCGCGTTCCAGATGGTGGCGGGAGCCTCCGCGGTGCTCACCTCAGTCCTCCTGATTGATCAGGGACAACCACTTCCCGAAGCGCTCCCCCTCGGCGCCCGCGCCATCCTCGTTCGCAGCGATCTCTTCCCGTTCGATCATGTCCCGCTCCCTCCGTGTGGTGCGAACATCCGGACAATGCTCGCAAAACTAGATTACTAGCCGAACTAGTGATGTCAACCTCGCGCCCCGTCGCTTGACTTCATCCCGACATGAAGTCACAGACTGATCGCGAACGCAAGATCCACCCGGTCGGAAGGACCCCTCATGTACGACGTGATCGTGATCGGCGCAGGCCCCGCGGGCCTGCAGGCGGCGCTGACGCTGGGACGGATGCACCGCTCGGCGCTGCTGCTCGACTCGGGCGAGTACCGCAACGGCACGGTGCTGCACATGCACAACTTCGCCGCGAACGACGGCACCCCGCCCGCCGACTTCCGGGCGACCGCCCGCGCCCAGCTCGCGGAGTACGCGGACGTCGAGGTGCGCGATGCCCGCGTCGAGCGGATCGACGGAGAGCAGGGGGCGTTCACGCTCGAACTCGCCGACGGCGGCACGGTCGCGGCTCGGCGCATCGTGCTCGCGACCGGCATGGCCGACGAACTGCCCGCGATCCCCGGGCTGCAGGAGCTGTGGGGCGTCGGGGCGTTCAGCTGCCCGTTCTGCGACGGGCACGAGCACGCGGGCAAGCCGATCGCCGTGATCGGCGAGGCCGCCCGCGCCGCCCACCTGATCGGACTGCTCGGCCGGATCGTGTCGTCGATCACGGTCTTCCCCGCCGAGGGCTCCTTCACAGGGGAGGACCGCGCGACCCTCGAGGCGCTCGGCGCCGTCGTCGCCCCCTCGGCTCCGCTGTCGATCACGCGCAAGGGAGAGACGGTGATGTTGACCACGGCGGAGGGCGAAGCATCCGTCGCCGGCATCTTCGTCGCCTCGGTGGTCTCGCGCCAGCGCGCCCCGTTCGCCGAGCAGCTCGGACTCGCGATGCTCCCGTCCGGCGCGATCGAGATCGACGATTTCGGCCGCACGTCCGTCGCCGGGGTGTCGGCGGCGGGCGACATCGCGCACCGCGCCTCGCTGCCCGGCGCGATGGCCGCGGTCGCGCTGGCGGTCGCGGCGGGTCAGCTCGCCGCCGTCGGTCACATTCAGTCGCTGATGGCCGAGGGCGCGTAGCTCCCAGGGCCGCGAGCGGGATGCCTCAGACGGCGCCGACGTCGACCGCGCCGCCCGTCGCCGCGGGTTCGGCGTAGTCGACCTCACGCCACACGTCGCCGACCCGCTCGAACGAAGTCACGCTCGACAGGGCGCAGCGCCGGGTGCGCGGATCGTGCCGCAGCGGGAGTCCGGCGACCGACAGGTGTGTGATCCAGATCGGTGCCTGGTGCGACACGATCACCGCGTCGCCTGCCTCGGTGGTGTGCCAGAGCTCGTCCATCGCGGCGCGCATGCGCTCGGCGACCGAGACGTACGGCTCGCCCCAGCTGGGCACAGACGGCTGCCGCAGATGCCACCAGTTGAGGGGGTTCATGAGCGAGCGGCGCATCTGCGTGCCCTCGAAGACGTTGGTCGGCTCGATGACGCGTTCGTCGAGCACCGGCTCGAGGTGGAAGCGCTCGGCGAACGGGGCGGCCGACTCCTGCGTGCGCTCCAGCGGCGAGCACCGCAGGGCCTCGACGTCGCGACCGAGGCCTGCGACGTGCTCGGCCGCCGACTGCGCCATGCGCCGTCCGTCGTCACTGAGGTGGAAGTCGGGCAGACGGCCGTAGAGCACGCGGCCGGGATTGTGGACCTCGCCGTGACGGACGAGGTGCAGACGGGATGCCGGCACGTCAGGCCTTGCGGTAGCGGGAGTCCCCGAACCCGAGGATGAAGTACCCGATGAACGGGATCAGGAACAGCAGGAAGAACGAGAACGCACCACCCTTGCCGAAACGATCGCCCACCTTGACCGCGACGACGATCGCGAGGATGACGTTGGCGATCGGCACCAGGTAGAGCAGCACCCACCAGCCCGACATCCCGGCGATGCGCAGCAGGAAGATCGCGTTGACGATGGGGATCAGTGCGAGGATGCCCGGGTATCCGGCCTTCGTGAACACCTTCCACCAGGCGATCGCCAGCAGCACGTAGAAGATGATGCCGATGACGCTCGTGGTTCCCGAGAAGAACGCGGAGACGAAATCGGGGACGACCGGCACATCGGCGGCGGGGACGAGGGCGAGTTCCATGGGAGCACCTTCCTTTTCCCTGCCACCCTACTGATCCCCTCCGCCCGCCGGAGACACGCCGCGCGCCCCCGTAGAATGGGCGGGTTCGCCCGTTCACAGAACAGAAGGAATACTCCGTGCTTCGCACCCACTCGGCAGGCTCACTGCGAGCCGAGCACATCGGTCAGACCGTCACCCTCGCGGGGTGGGTCGATCGCCGTCGTGATCACGGAGGAGTCGCGTTCATCGATCTTCGGGATGCGTCGGGCATCGCCCAGGTCGTCATCCGCGACGAGGAGATCGCCCACCCGCTGCGCAACGAGTTCGTGCTCAAGGTCACGGGCGAGGTGTCGCGCCGCCCCGAGGGCAACGCCAACCCGAACCTGCCCACCGGCGAGATCGAGCTCATCGCGACCACCGTCGAGGTGCTCAACGAGTCCGCTCCCCTCCCCTTCCAGGTCTCGACGGCGCTGGCCGACAGCGAGACCGTCGGCGAGGAGGCCCGCCTCAAGTACCGCTATCTCGACCTGCGCCGTCCGGCCCCGGCATCCGCCCTTCGCCTGCGCTCCGACGTCTACAAGGCGATCCGCGACGTGCTGCACGCCGACGACTTCACCGAGGTCGAGACCCCGACGCTCACGCGCTCCACGCCGGAAGGCGCCCGCGATTTCCTCGTGCCTGCGCGCCTGAGCCCGGGCAGCTGGTACGCCCTGCCCCAGTCGCCGCAGCTCTTCAAGCAGCTGCTCATGGTCGGCGGCGTCGAGAAGTACTTCCAGATCGCGCGCTGCTACCGCGACGAGGACTTCCGCGCCGACCGCCAGCCCGAGTTCACGCAGCTCGACATCGAGATGAGCTTCGTCGACCAGGAAGACGTCATCCGCCTGATGGAGTCGCTCGTCGTCGCCATGTGGAAGACGATCGGCGTCGAGGTGCAGACCCCGCTGCCGCGCCTGACCTACGCCGACGCGATGGCGAAGTACGGCTCCGACAAGCCCGACCTGCGCTTCGGCCTCGAGCTGGTCGAGGCGACCGAGTACTTCTCCGACACCACGTTCCGCGTCTTCCAGGCCGAGTACGTCGGCGCCGTGCGCATGCCCGGTGGCGCGGGCCAGCCCCGCAAGCAGCTCGACGCCTGGCAGGACTGGGCGAAGCAGCGCGGCGCCCGCGGCCTCGCCTACGTGCTCTTCAACGAGGACGGAACGCTCGGCGGCCCCGTCGCCAAGAACCTCTCCGAGGCCGAGCAGGCGGGTCTCGCCGAGCTCGTCGGCGCCGAGGCCGGGGACTGCGTGTTCTTCGCCGCGGGCGCCACGAAGGAGAGCCGCGCCCTCCTCGGTGCCGCGCGCGTCGAGATCGGTCGCCGTCTGGGCTACCTGAACCCCGACGAGTTCGCCTTCACCTGGGTGGTCGACGCCCCGATGTTCGAGCCGGCGGCGGATGCCGTGGCCTCGGGTGACGTGGCCGTCGGCGCCGGAGCCTGGACCGCCGTGCACCACGCGTTCACCGGACCGAAGCCGGAGTTCGAGGCGACGTTCGACACCGACCCCGGATCGGCCCTCGCCTACGCGTACGACATCGTGTGCAACGGCTCCGAGCTCGGTGGCGGCTCGATCCGCATCCACCGCGAAGACATCCAGAAGCGGGTCTTCGAGGTCATGGGCATCAGCGACGAGCAGGCCGATGAGCAGTTCGGCTTCCTGCTCGACGCGTTCAAGTTCGGCGCGCCGCCCCACGGCGGCATCGCGCTGGGCATGGACCGCGTGCTGCAGCACCTCACGAAGACCGAGTCGATCCGCGAGGTCATCGCGTTCCCGAAGTCGGGCAACGGTTACGACCCGCTCACGTCCGCGCCCGCTCCGATCTCGGCCGAGCAGCGCGCCGAGGCCGGCGTCGACTTCGAGCCCGAGGACGACGAGGCCTGACCCTCTGCCCCCTGTGGGGATGCTTCGACAGGCCCAGCAACCCGGTTTCGGGTGCTGGGCCTGTCGCGTCCCCGGGTTCGACATGAGCTGCGTCCCTGAGCCTGTCGAAGGGCGCCGCCCGAGAGAATGGGTCCCTGAGCCTGCCGAAGGGCCCCGCCCCGCACACCCGCACGGACGCATCACACATGCACGGAGCATCCGCCCGTATCGCCGTGCATCCGTGCGCACTCCGTGCAAACGGATGCTGACGCCGGCGGGGATGCTTCGACAGCCTCGGCAACCCAGTTCGGATCCAAGACCTCAGCAACCCGGGTCCTGAGACTGGGTCCCTGAGCCTGTCGAAGGGTCCCGCCCCGCGAGACTGGGCCCCTGAGCCTGTAGAAGGCTCCCGCCCCTAGGAGGCCAGCCCGAGCGCCGGGGCCAGGTTCTCGTTCCACACGTCGACGCCGAGCTTGGCGATCAGGGCGATCACCACGACGAGGAACACCACGCGGATGAACTTCGTGCCGCGCGAGATCGCCATGCGCGACCCCAGGTAGCTGCCCGCGACGTTGGCGACCGCGAGAATCCCCCCGAGCACCCACAGCACCGAGCCGTGCGGGATGAAGAGCAGCAGCGCACCGAGGTTCGTGGCGAGATTGACGATCTTGGCCTTGGCGCTGGCCTGCAGGAAGTCGTAGCCGAGCAGCGCGACGAGCGCGATCACGAGGAACGTCCCCGTTCCCGGCCCGATCATGCCGTCGTAGAAGCCGATCACGAGACCGGCCGCGCCGGCCATGATGTGGTGCTTGTGCCCGTGGAAGCGCAGCATGGTCGCCGCGCCCATCTGCGGCCGGAAGGCGGTGAAGAGCGCGACCGCGAGCAGCGCCACGACGATGATCGGCTTGAACGCCGCGGCGGGCAGCAGCGTGGCCACCGCGGCGCCGCCGAACGATCCGGCGAGCGCGATGAGGGCCATCGGGATCGCGGTGCAGATGTCGGGTTTCGCGCGCCGATAGTAGGTGACGCTGCTGGTCGCAGTGCCGAACACCGAGGCGAGCTTGTTGGTCGCGAGCGCCTGGATCGGCGCGATCCCGGGGATGAGCAGCAGCGCGGGCAGTTGCAACAGCCCTCCGCCCCCGACGACGGCGTCGATCCAGCCGGCGGCGAAGGCGGCGATGACGACGAGCAGCAGCATCCCCCAGGTGAGCTGCTCGAGTCCGAGCACGGTGCCGATGTCCACCCGGCCATGATTCCAGAGACTCGGGCGCGCACCGGCATCCGCTCGCCACGGCGCGACGCTCCCGCTGACAGACTGGAGGCATGATCGAGGCCCTCCCCCTGCCGTACCCGTTCGCGTCGCGCCCGGGGAGCACGGTGCTGCGCCGCGCCACGGCCGACGACACGGATGCCGTGATCGCCCTGCTCGCCGACGACCCGATCAGCGCGGCGCGCGGCGATGTCGCCTCGGAAGACGACCGACCCGCGTACGCCCAGGCGCTTCTCGAGATCCTCGCCGAGCCGTCGAACGACCTGATCGTCGTCGAGCTCGACGGGGCGATCGTCGGCACTTTGCAGCTCACCTCGATCCCGGGCATGGCGCGTCGGGGCGCCCGGAGGCTGCTCGTCGAGGCCGTCCGGGTGCAGAGCGACCTGCGGTCGTCGGGCATCGGGTCGGCCGTGATGCGCTGGGTCGGCGAGCAGGCCGCACCCGCGGTCGGAGCAGCGATGGTGCAGCTCACCTCGGATGCCGCGCGCACCGACGCACACCGCTTCTACGAGAAATTGGGGTACATCGGGTCACATCTCGGTTTCAAATACACGGTCGAGACCGCCTGAACTCCGCGCCACGACGCGGCGCACCCCACCCCGCCACCACCCGGTCACCCTCCGTTCACCCACGCCGCTCCGACCGGTAACTCACGGCCCATAGTTTCCTCTCGCAACCCGAACCGGCGCACCGCCGGACACCCGAGAGGACACTCATGGCACGCTTCACCCGCCGCGCGCGCATCGGCGCCGGTATCGCACTGGTCACCACCGCCGCTCTGGCACTCACCGCCTGCTCCGGCGCCGCCGACGCGACCGACGCCGGCGAGGGCTCGACCGACGCCGCGACCGCGACGTCCGTCGCTGACTTCGGCACCTTCGCCGACCTCGAGGCCGCCGCCAAGGCGGAGGGCCAGCTCAACGTCATCGCGCTGCCGCGCGACTGGGCGAACTACGGCGAGATCCTCGACCTCTTCGCCGAGAAGTACCCCGAGATCACCATCAACGAGGCCTCCCCCGACGTGTCCAGCGCCGAGGAGATCCAGGCCGCCGAGACCAACAAGGGCCTCGACACCGCTCCCGACGTGTTCGACATCGGCCTCACGGTCGCGCTCCAGAACACCGACTACTTCGCCCCCTACAAGGTGCAGACGTGGGACGACATCCCCGCAGAGCTCAAGGAGCCGACCGGCCTCTTCGTCGGCGACTACGGCGGATACATGTCGGTCGGCTACGACTCGTCGAAGTTCGACGCTCCCGCGGAGCTCGCCGACCTGCTCTCGGCCGACTACAAGGGTGCCGTCGCGATCAACGGCGACCCGACCCAGGCCGGCGCCGCGTTCGCCGCGGTCGGTCTCGCGACCGTCCAGTCCGAGGGTACGCTCGACGACTTCCAGCCCGGCATCGACTTCTTCTCGGAGCTGCAGAAGGCCGGCAACCTGCTCAAGGTCGACGTGACCACGGCGACCGTCGCGAGCGGCGAGACCCCCGTCGTCTTCGACTGGGACTACCTGAACGCCTCGCACAAGGCCGACAACCCCAACTGGGAGGTCGTGGTCTTCGACGGCACCGGCTACGCGGGCTACTACAACCAGGCGGTCAATGTCGACGCCCCGCACCCGGCTGCGGCGCGCCTGTGGCAGGAGTTCCTCTACAGCGACGAGGTGCAGAACCTGTGGCTCGGCGGCGGCGCTCGCCCCGTGCGCATGGAGGCCATGACCGAGGCCGGCACGATCGACGCCGACCTCGCTGCGGCTCTGCCCGAGGTTCCCGAGGAGACGGTCGTCCCCACCGAGGAGCAGTCCACCAACGCCGGCACGCTGCTCGGTGAGAAGTGGGCAGCGGCGGTCCAGTGACGACTCTCGTCGACACGGGGGCGGATGCTCCGGCATCCGCTCCCGCTACCACCGCCGGGCCCGCGCACACCGCGCGGGCCCGGCGGTCCGCGCCTTCCTGGGCCTGGTTGGGTCTCGTACCCTTCGCGGCCTACATCGTGCTGTTCCTGGCCGTGCCGACGCTGCTCGCGATCGGCTCCGGTTTCTTCACCAAGGACGGCTCGTTCACCTGGACCAACGTGTCGGCACTGGGCGATCCCGTCGTGCTGAACACGTTCGCCAACTCCGCCTGGATCTCGCTCCTGACCGCCGTCGTCGGCGCCGTCGTCGGCGCGCTCGTCTGCTACGCCCTCCTCGGGATGAATCCGCAGGGCGCGATCCGCTCGTCGGTGGATGCAGCGGCCGGAGTCCTCGCCCAGTTCGGCGGCGTGATGCTGGCGTTCGCGTTCATCGCGATGATGGGCATCCAGGGTGTGCTGACCGTGTTCCTCAAGGACACGTTCGGCATCAACATCTACG
The DNA here is from genome assembly GCF_037149655.1 of Microbacterium sp. USHLN272. Classification (NCBI taxonomy): domain Bacteria; kingdom Bacillati; phylum Actinomycetota; class Actinomycetes; order Micrococcales; family Microbacteriaceae; genus Microbacterium; species Microbacterium sp. USHLN272. Next base: position 1,382,903 of record NZ_JBBCRA010000001.1, read on the forward strand.
AGAACGGCACGTGGCTCTACGAACTGCCCGGTCTGATCCTGCCGTACATCTACTTCCAGATCCCTCTCATGGTCATCACCTTCATGCCGGCCCTCGCCGCGCTCAAGCCGCAGTGGGCCGAGGCGAACCTCACCCTCGGCGGCACGCGCACGAGCTTCTGGCTGCGCATCGGGCTCCCGGTGCTCGCCCCGTCGTTCCTCGCGAGCCTGCTGCTGCTGTTCGCGAACTCGTTCTCCTCTTACGCCACGGCCGCCGCTCTCGCGAGCCAGGGCTCGCAGATCGTGCCGCTGCAGATCCGCACCGCACTCACGAGCGAGACCGTGCTCGGTCGCGAGAACCTCGCGGGCGCGCTCGTCCTCGGCATGATCGTGGTGGTCGGCGTCGTGATGGCCCTGTACTCGCTGATCCAGCGTCGGGCTGCGAGGTGGCAGTCGTGAACCGTCTCGCCCCCTCGCTCACGACCCGCTGGGTCATCGGCATCCTCGTCGGCCTGTTCTTCGCCATCCCGCTCGTGTCGACGTTCCTCTACACGCTGCGCGACACCGAGAGCGGGCTCTCGTTCGACCACTGGCTCGCGCTGTTCGACCCCGCCGCCTCCGCGGCGATCAAGCCGATCTGGACCGGTCTCGGCAACTCGCTCATCCTCGCCGTCGTCACCGTCGCGATCGTGCTGTTCCTGCTCGCGCCGACGATGATCCTGGTGAACCTGCGCTTCGGCAAGCTCAAGCCGATCTTCGAGTTCGCGGTGCTGCTGCCGATCTCGATCCCCGCGATCGTGCTGGTCGTCGGTCTCGCCCCGATCTACCTGCAGATCGGCCGCTCGGTGGGCACCGGCACGTGGACGCTCGCGTTCGCGTACGGCATCACGGTGCTGCCCTTCGCCTACCGCTCGATCCAGGCGTCGATCGACGCCGCCGACCTGCGCACGCTCTCCGAGGCCGCACGGTCGCTCGGGGCGGGCTGGCCGACGGTCGTGCTCAAGGTGCTCGCGCCCAATCTGCGCCAGGGCCTGCTGGCCGCGTCGCTCATCTCCATCGCGGTGGTGCTCGGCGAGTTCACCATCGCCTCGCTGCTGAACAGGCAGGTGTTCCAGACGGCCATGGTCGTCGTGCAGAAGCAGGACCCGTACGCGCCGGCGATCTTCACGCTGCTGGCACTCGCGCTCGTGTTCCTCCTTCTCCTCCTCATCGGTCGCGTCGCACGCGGCAACGGAAAGGCCCACTCATGACCATCGATCACGCACTCCCCCGCACCCAGGACAACCTGCTGCTCGCCGAGGCCGGCGAGGGCACCCGGGTGCAGCTGCAGAGCATCGTGAAGAGCTACGCGGGCAACCGCGTGCTGCACGGCGTCGACCTCGACATCGCCCCGGGTGAGTTCGTCTCGCTGCTGGGTCCGTCGGGCTGCGGCAAGACGACGCTCCTGCGCGTGCTCGCGGGCCTCGAGGGCTCCGACGAGGGCGCGGTGCTGCTCGGCGGGCAGGACGTCTCGCGCGTCCCGACCAACAAGCGCGACATCGGCATGGTCTTCCAGTCGTACTCGCTGTTCCCGCACCTGCGCGTCGCCGAGAACACGGCCTTCGGGCTGCGCCGCCGCGGGGTGTCGGCATCCGAATCCGCCAAGCGCGCGAAGGATGCTCTCGCCCTGGTCGGTCTCGCCGACTTCGCCGACCGCTACCCGCACCAGCTGTCGGGCGGCCAGCAGCAGCGCGTGGCACTGGCGCGCGCCCTGGTCACCGAGCCCAAGGTGCTGCTCCTCGACGAGCCGCTGTCGGCGCTCGACGCCAAGGTGCGCGTGCAGCTGCGCGATGAGATCCGCCGCATCCAGCTGCGCCTGGGCATCACGACCGTGTTCGTCACGCACGACCAGGAGGAGGCGCTCGCCGTCTCCGACCGGATCGCCGTGATGAACTCGGGCCGCATCGAGCAGATCGGCTCGCCGGAGGAGCTCTACACGACGCCGTCGACCGCCGGTGTGGCCGCGTTCGTGGGTCTCTCGAGCATCGTCGCCGGCGTCGCCGAAGGCGACCACGTCGTCGTCTGGGGGCAGCGGCTGCCGCTGCAGACGCCCGCCGACGGCCCGGTCGACGTGTACCTGCGCCCCGAGAACGTGTTCTTCGCGTCAGAGGCGGATGCCGCGACCGACGCGATCGTCGAGGAGAGCACCTTCCTCGGCAGCATGCGTCGCACGCTCGTTCGCACCGAAGCGGGAGAGATCGTCCGGGTGCAGCACGCCCCAGGCATCCACCCCGCCTTCGGCGATCGCGTCCGCATCGCGGTCGCGCCCGAGCCCGTGGCCGTGCACCCGCGCGCCTGAATCCCGCCCTCCCGCCGCACGCGGTCGGGCGCTACCGTGATGCACGAGAGGCCCTCCGCCTCGCAGACACCACAGAGAGGATGCCTCATGGCAGGCAAGTTCGAGCTCTACACCGACAGGTCCGGCGAATACCGGTTCCGCCTCAAGGCCGGCAACGGTCAGGTCATCGCGACGAGCGAGGGCTACTCCTCGAAGTCCGCCGCGGAGAACGGGATCGAGTCCGTGCGCACCCACGCCCCCGACGCCGAGGTCGTCGAGGTCTGATCCCTCGTTCACAACGATGAAGCCCCCGGAGCATTCGCTCCGGGGGCCTCATCGTGTGTGAACGTCTCACAGCACGCGCGAGAGGAAGTCCTTCGTGCGCTGGTGCTGCGGGTTGCCGATGACCTCGCGCGGGTCGCCCTCTTCGACGATGTGACCGCCGTCCATGAAGATCAGGCGCGAGCCGACCTCACGGGCGAAGCCCATCTCGTGGGTGACCACGAGCATCGTCATGCCCTCGTCGGCGAGCGTGCGCATGACCTGCAGCACCTCGCCGACCAGTTCGGGGTCGAGCGCCGACGTCGGCTCGTCGAACAGCATCATGTCGGGGTTCATGCACAGCGCCCGCGCGATCGCGACGCGCTGCTGCTGCCCACCCGACAGATGCCCCGGGAACGCCTTCGCCTTCTCGGCCAGGCCGACACGGGCGAGCATCTCGTGCGCGATCTTCTCGGACTCCACCTTGCCGCGCTTCTTGACGCGCTGCTGGGCGATCGTGAGATTGCCGAGCACGTCGAGGTGCGGGAACAGGTTGAAGCTCTGGAACACCATGCCGATGCGGGTGCGCACACGGTCGATGTCGGTCTCGGGGTCGGTGATGTCGATCCCCTCGATCAGCACCTTGCCGCCGGTCGGCTCCTCGAGCAGGTTGACCGAGCGCAACAGCGTCGACTTCCCCGAGCCCGAGGGGCCGATCACGCAGACGACCTCGCCCTTGGTGACGGTGAGGTCGATGCCCTTGAGCACCTCGTTGTCGCCGAAGGTCTTGACGAGACCCTGGATATCGATCGCCGGGGCGTGGACATCAATCAGTTCGGTGATCATCGCTGCCTCGCCATCCTTCGCTCGAGCCACGCGCTGAAGCGCGTGAGGGGGATCGTCACGATCAGGTAGAGGATCGCCGCCATGATCAGCGGTGTCGCGTTGGAGTTCTGCGTCGCCGCATCACGGGCGAAGTTGGTGAGCTCCTTCGACCAGATGAACGTCCCCGCGATGAACAGCAGCGAGGTGTCCTTCAGGAGCAGCACGAACTCGTTCGTGAGCGGCGGGATGATGATGCGGAACCCCTGCGGCACGACGATCCAGAACGTGGTCTTCATGGGAGACATGCCGAGCGAACGCGCGGCCTCGGTCTGCCCCTTCGGAACCGCCTGGATGCCGGCGCGGATCGTCTCGGCCATGTACGCCGAAGCGACGAGGATGAGACCGATCAGCCCCAGGACGACGGGGCCGCCCAGGTCCTTGCCCGGCACTCCCGACGCGATCGGCAGGATGAAGGCCACGGCGAAGATCGTCAGGATCGCGGGAAGCCCACGGAACAGTTCGATCCATGCCGTGGCGATCCACCGGAACGGGAGGATCGACGACATCTTCAGCAGCGCCAGGATCACGCCGAGCACCAGTCCGAGGATGAAGGCGACGGCCGTGAACCACAGCGTGTTGACGAGTGCGGTGGTGATGATCCCGGGGAACATCTTGACCGCGATCTCCGGGTTGAAGAACAGCGGACCGATCTTCGCCCAGTTGGTCCCGACCGCCGCCCAGACGACGATGGCGATCAGGACCGCGTAGACGATGTAGCGGTACAGCTTGCTCTTGGTAGTTCGCTTCAACGCCATTGTGAAGGACCTCCGAGACGACTACGACGCACGGCTCAGTTGGCCGTGAAGTAGGTGTCGTAGATCGTCTGGTACTCGCCGCCGTCACGCAGTTCCTGCAGGGCGTCGTTGACGGCCGCGAGCAGCGCGTCCTTCTCGCCCTTCGCGAAGGCGAAGCCGTACGACTCGTCGGTGTTGTAAGTCTCGACGATCTCGTAGGCGCTGTCGGCCTTCTCGTGCTCGAGGTTCACCGGCTGATCCTGCAGGATCGCGTCGATGAGGCCCGACTGCATTGCCGGCCACAGCTCGCCGTCCGAGGGGTACTGCACGAGCTCGGCGCCCGTGGCGTTCTCGGTCGCGTAGGTCTCACCGGTGGTGCCCTGCTGGACGCCCACGTTCTTGCCGGCGAGGTCGTCGATGCCCGTGATGCCCGAGTCGGTGCGCACGAGCAGCGACTGCAGCGAGTCGTAGTACGGGTCGGAGAAGTCGATGTTGGCCTTGCGCTCGTCGGTGATGGTCATCGCCGAGGCGCCGATGTCGCACGTGCCCGCGGCGAGGGTCGTGCCGGACTGCAGCGCGTCGAAGCCCACGTCCTGCACCGAGAGCTTGAGATCGAGCTTCTTCGCGATCGCGTCGAGAAGGTCGATGTCGAAGCCGGTGTAGCCGGTTCCGTTGTCGCCACCCTCGAACTCGAACGGTGCGTAAGGGATGTCGGAGCACACGGTGAGCGTGCCGGCCGTGACCAGTCCGTACTCGTCACCAGCGGCGGGTTCGCTGGATCCGGAGTCGGTTCCGCCGGCGCAGCCTGCGAGCGCGAGGGTTGCGGCAGCCACGAGTGCGAGGCCGGCGAAGGTAGTGCGACGGTGCATAACAGCTCCTGAGAGTCGATGGCAGGGTAAGGCCCACCGAAGTGGGCCGATAGGTGAACATCCTGGCACGTGCCGGGTGGATGCCCTACTAAGAGTGCCCGATCCAGGATTACGGTTTTGTTTCGGTGCGTTACGCGTGCGGGGATCAGATCTCGAAGTCGACGGCGACCCGTGCGCTCACGACGGACCGGATGTATCCCGACGCCTCGACGTGCGCGGGGTGCACCTGATACTCGTCGAGCGCCTCGACGGAGTCGAAGTCGGCGACGAGCACGACATCCCAGTTCGACTCCGGCAGCACGACGTTCGCGCCGGCCGAGATCGACAGCAGCTGCGGCACGACACCGTCGAGGGCGTTGAGGCGGCGGGCCACCTCGGCGGCCTGCGCGGCGCGCTCGTCGGCGTCCTCCGAGGCGAGCTTCCAGGAGACGACATGGCGGATGGTCATTTCAGGGCCTCCTCGAGGGCGGTGCGCAGTCGGTCCGGCGAGAGTCGCCAGTGCGCGTGCAGTTCTCCGTCGATCAGGACGACGGGGATCTTCTCCCACCACAGATCGAACAGGGCGGGGTCTTCGGTGATCGAGGCCTCGACGATCTCGATCCGCTCGGCCGCGGCATCCGGCAGCTCGGCGACGACGGCGTCGATGACCTCGGAGGCCACGTCGCAGAGGTGGCAGTCGGGCTTGCCGATGAGGGTCAGCGTGGTCACGCCGAGGGAACCTCGACCGCGCGTCCCTGCGCGATCCATTCGCCCGTGCCGCCCTCGACGTTGGTGGCGTCGTAGCCGCGCGCTTCGAGCGCCTCGACGACGCGAGCCGAACGGCCGCCGGCCTGGCAGATCACGTCGAACGACTCGGCCGGGAGCTCTTCGAGTCGGTTGCCGATCTCGGACATCGGGATGTTGACGGCGCCGGGCACGTGGCCCGCCGCGAACTCGTCCTTCTCGCGCACGTCGATGAGCGGCGTGCCCGTGCGGTCGGCGAGTTCGGTGACGGTGATCGACTTCATGGCTTCCTTCGAGCTGCTCGGACCTTCGGCAGAGACACAAAGCGCCCCCATTCGACATGCTCCGAAGAGCTGTCGGGGGCGCTCGTGTCTTGGCCGCTTACTTCTTGTTGCGGCGCTGGTGGCGAGTCTTGCGAAGCAGCTTGCGGTGCTTCTTCTTCGCCATGCGCTTGCGGCGCTTCTTGATGACAGAACCCACGGAAACCTCACTAAGTCAGGGGGTTGGGCGTCGCGATGATCGGACGCCCGGGTACGGGCACGGAAAAATGCCTCGGATCAGTCTAGCAAACCGTCGGGCCTGCGCCGTCACACCGACGATGCGGGCGCCCGCACGGTCAGCCGACGTCGGCGATCGGGCGCTGGAGGGCGTCCGCCACGGCGGACTCCGGCACGCGATAGCTGCGTCCGAAACGGATGGCCGGCAGGTCGCCGGAGTGCACGAGCCGATAGACGGTCATCTTCGACACGCGCATGATCCCGGCCACCTCAGCAACAGTGAGGAACCGGACGTCAGGAACTTCGGGCATCCCACATACCCCTTTCTCGAATGAGCACACTCTATGGGTTGGCAGTGACGCGTGTAAACCCTTGGGGCCGGTGTGAACAGTGGGACTCACGGTGCCGTCACTCGTCACAGCAGAGGCATAGCCTCTCTCCGAGGTTCACTCAGCCGAAAGTGTCACACTCGGCGCAGGACCGGGGCAGGCACCGCCTCGGGACACGCGGGCTGGGGCCCGCGGCATCGCCCCCGACGACAGCCCCCCGGTCGCCGGGGGCGAACTGTGTCGAGCGGGGCGTCAGGCGCCGAGTCGCTTGAGGGCCGTGGCGACCACGTGCTTCGCGGATGCCGCCGCGCGCCCGACCACTTCCGCCGCGTGCGCGGCACTCTCGGGGATCGGGGCCCCGGGGTAGGCGATGTCGGGGGCGTCGTCGCCGAACGCGTCGACGAGGAAGGGCACCAGCCAGTCGTCGACGACCTCGAGCGGCTCGACCGCGAGGCTGTAGAAACGACGCTGACCGTCTTCGCGCACGGTCACCAGCTCGGCGTCACGGAGCACCTTGAGGTGCTTCGACACCGTGGGCTGACTGATGCCGAGGTCGGCGACGATCTGGCTGACGCTCGTGCCCGCTTCTCCTTCGGTGGTGCGCCGCAGGAGGAGCTGGAGGATGTCTCGCCTCGTACCGTCTGCGATCACGTCGAAGATGTCGGTCATGTGTTCAGGGTAGTCGTCCCCGGCACGGAGTACCATGACGAGGGCTCGGTCGCAGGTGCTGAGCCGGCGCCGATCTGCGGCGGAGGCAGACGAAAGGGGACGCGATGTCGGGCATCGTGTCTGCGTCGTCCCCCAAGCAACGCCTGCGCAATGTCGCCGCCCACGGTCGCCACATCCTCACCTCCTCGCCCTCGCGTCTCGCGATCGTGGTGTTCGCGCTGCTGATCCTCGTGTTCACGGTGCTGCTCTCGCTGCCGATCGCTGCGGCCGATCGCACCGTCACCCCGCTCAGCGACGCGCTGTTCACGGCCGTCTCGACCATCTGCGTCACCGGCCTCGCGACCGTCGACATGGCGAACCACTGGTCACCGTTCGGGCACGTGCTCATCTTCGTCGGCGTGAACATCGGCGGTCTCGGCGTTCTGACCCTCGCCTCCCTCATGGGCATGGTGATCTCGAAGCGCCTGGGGTTGCGCGCCAAGCTCCTCGCCGCGGGCGACACCAACCCGATGCGCGCGCACGGCGGCGTCGTCAACGAGAGCCAGACCGTCCGCCTCGGGGAGGTCGGCCAGCTACTGCGCACCGTCGCCTTCTCGGCGCTCATCATCGAGGGCGCGCTCGCCGTGCTCCTCTACCCCGGACTCGTGATGGCCGGGGTGAGTCCGATCGCGGCGCTCTGGGAAGCCCCCTACTTCGCCGCGATGGCGTTCACGAACACGGGCTTCGCCCCCAACGACGGCGGCGTCGCGGTGTTCGCCGACGACTACCTCGTGCTGTCGCTGCTGATGGTCGGCGTCTTCCTCGGAAGCATCGGCTTCCCCGTGATCTACTCGCTGGCCAAGCACGTCTGGCACGTCAAGCGCTGGTCGCTGCACACCAAGCTCACCCTCGTGACGACCGTGCTGCTCTTCGTCCTCGGGGCCGCGGTCTTCCTCATCCTCGAGTACCAGAACCCGAAGACCTTCGGCTCGATGGATGCCGCCGACACGACGTTCCAGGCCTTCTTCCTGTCGGCGATGACCCGCTCGGGCGGTTTCAACGTGATCGACATGGCCGACCTCAACGGCTCGTCGCTCGTCGCCGCGAGCATGCTCATGTTCGTCGGTGGAGGATCGGCGTCAACCGCCGGAGGAATCAAGGTCACCACCCTCGCGGTGCTCGCGATCGCGGTGTGGTCCGAGGCGAAGGGTCGCCAGTCCGTCGAGGTGTTCGGCCGGCGCATCCCCAGTGACGTGCAGCGCGTCGCGCTCAGCGTCGTCGCCTGGGGAGCCACGATCGTCGCCCTGTCGACCATCGTCATCGCGCAGATCACGAAGGCCGACATCAGCCACGTGCTGTTCGACGTGATCTCCGCCTTCGCCACCGTCGGACTCTCGACGGGCCTCACCGCCGAGCTCCCCGACGCCGGCTCCTACGTGCTCGCCGCCACCATCTTCATGGGGCGCATTGGTACAGTGACTCTCGCCGCGGCAGTCGCCGCGACATCGCGATCGCAGTATTACTCACTGCCCGTGGAAAGGCCGATCGTTGGTTGAAGTCCTCCGGGGCGACGCTCCCGTCCTCGTCATCGGTCTCGGCCGGTTCGGCGCCGCCTGCGCGGGCGAACTCGATCGCCTCGACCGGGAGGTCCTCGCGATCGACGGCAACCTCGAGCTCGTCCAGAAGTGGTCGGATCGCGTCACGCACACCGTGCAGGCCGATGCGAAGAACATCGACGCCCTGCGCCAGATCGGCGCCCAGGACTTCCAGGTGGCGGTCGTCGCGGTCGGCTCGTCGATCGAGGCATCCGTCCTCATCACCGCCAACCTCGTCGACCTCAAGGTCCCGCAGATCTGGGCCAAGGCCGTCTCGCAGTCGCACGGCAAGATCCTCGCCCGCGTCGGAGCGAACCACGTCATCTATCCGGAGCGCGAGGCCGGCGAGCGCGTCGCCCACCTCGTCAGCGGCCGCATGCTCGATTTCATCCGCTTCGACGACGACTTCGTGCTCGCCAAGATGTACCCGCCGAAGTTCATCCGAGGCATCGGCCTCAACGAGTCCGGCGTGCGCACGAAGTACCGCGTCACGGTGGTGGGCGTCAAGAGCCCGGGCAAGCCGTTCCGCTACGCCGAGGCGAACACGATCGTCACGAACCACGACCTGATCATCGTCTCCGGCACCAACAGCGACATCGAGCGCTTCGCCGCCCTCGACCGCTGACGCGCGCGACTCGTACAGGTCGGGCGAGGCGTCAGGCGTCGATGTCGAGAGTGATGTCGACGACGTCGTCGATGCCGATGCCCTCACCGTCCTGCAGAGCCTTCTTGATCGGGACGATGTAGCCGCCGTCCTTCGGCCAGAGCGACGTCGTCACGCGCGTTCCGCCGATCGTGACGGATGCCGGGATCATCCCCCACCCGTAGGTGACGACCGCGGCGACCGCGCCGATCATCACCGCTTCGGTCTCGGGCACGGTTACGAAGTGGAACGGCGCGGGCCCGCGCCAGAACCAGATCTCGCCCGAGAATCGCAGCCGCATGGTCACGCCCCGGCGGCGAGCTCCCGAGCGCGCGCCAGCGCGGCCGCCGAAGCATCCGCGAACGTCTTCTCGAGGTGCGCATCCTGCAGCACCGCGATCGCACGCTCGGTGGTGCCCTTCGGACTCGTGACCCGTCGGCGCATCTCGGTCGGGGTCTCCCCCGACGCTTCGAGCAGCGCCGTCGAGCCGATGAAGGTCTGCTCCGCCATCAGGCGGGCGTCCGCCTCGCTGAAGCCGAGACCGAGGCCGACCTTCGTCCATTCCTCGATGAGCAGGAAGACGTAGGCGGGGCCCGAACCCGAGATCGTCGAGAGCGCGTCGATCTGCGACTCCGGCACCTCGATCACGGCGCCGACCGTCTCGAACAGGCGGCGCACGAGCGCCATGTCGTCGGGCGTCGATGCGGGACCGGCGGCGAGACCGGTGACCGCCTTGCCGACCGTCGCCGGGGTGTTGGGCATCGAGCGGATGACGTGCACGTCGGCGCCCAGCGCGTCTGCGAACGTGGCCAGCGTCACACCGGCGGCGAGACTCACCACGATGGCGTCCGGGGCGAGGTGCGGGGCGATCTCGCGGAGCAGATCCGGCACCATCCCCGGCTTCACGCCCACCAGCACGATCCGGGCGGAAGCGAGTGCGTCGCGGTTACCGTCGGGACGCTCTTCGAGGGCGATGGTCGTGACGCCGGGAAGGTCGGCGAGGTCGGCGGCAGTCACCCGCGAGCGGTTCGTTGCGGTGATCCCACCGTCGACGGCGACGCCCGAGGCGACGACGCCGCGCAGGATCGCCCCTCCCATCGAACCGGCACCGAGGAACGCGAGAGCGGGGAGAGAGTCAGCCATGTCGTCATCCTACGGCGGGCGCACCTGCGATCCCCAGAGGGGGCGATCTAGACTCGACACATGAGTGCATCCGGCGGCGGCAAGGCGATCATCGCAGCGTTCCTGGCGAACATGGGCATCGCGCTCGCGAAGCTCGTCGCCTGGCTGCTCTCGGGGTCCGCCTCGATGCTCGCCGAGGCCGTGCACTCGATCGCCGACTCCGGCAATCAACTCCTGCTCCTGCTCGGCGGACGCAAGTCGCGCCGCGAGGCCGACCGCGCGCATCCCTTCGGCTACGGCCGCGAGCGGTACGTCTCGGCGTTCGTCGTGTCGATCATCCTGTTCTCGCTCGGCGGTCTGTTCGCCATCTACGAGGGCATCGACAAGCTCACGCACCCGCACGAACTGGACCCCGTGTGGTGGTGGCTGCCGATCGTCGTGCTCGTGATCGCGATCGGACTCGAGAGCTTCTCACTGCGCACCGCGATCAAGGAGAGCAACCTCGTTCGAGAGAAGGGGCAGTCCTGGGTGTCGTTCGTGCGCCGCTCCAAGGCGCCTGAACTGCCCGTCGTTCTGCTCGAGGACACCGGTGCACTGGCGGGCCTGAGCTTCGCGCTGCTCGGCGTCGGGCTCACCGTCATCACCGGCAACTCGGTGTTCGACGCGATCGGCACGCTCATGATCGGTGTGCTGCTGGTGCTCATCGCGATCGTGCTGGGCATCGAGACCAAGAGCCTGCTCGTCGGCGAAGGCGCCACCACCGCCGACCTCGATCGCATCGTCGACGCGATCGCCGCCGGCGACGAGGTCGAGAAGCTCATCCACATCAAGACCCTCTACCTCGGCCCCGACGAGCTCATGGTCGCGGCGAAGATCGCACTGACCGCCGACAAGTCGGTGCGCGAGGCTGCCGACGACATCGATGAGATCGAGGCGCGCATCCGCGAGGCCGTTCCCGCCGCCCGCGTGATCTACATCGAGCCGGACGTGTACCGGCCTGCCCTCGATCCGGAGCCCCCGACCGACGCGTTCGTCTTCAAGTCCTCGGACTGACCGCCTAGGCCGCAGCGTCAGCGCTTGCGGGCGAAGAAGTCGCGGAGCAGAGCGGTAGCGGCATCCGCTTCGACTCCCCCGACGACCTCGGCCCGGTAGGGGAGACGGCGATCGCGCAGCACGTCGTACATCGACCCCGCGGCTCCCGCCTTGTCGTCCCACGCCCCGAAGACGACCCGTCCGATGCGCGCCTGCAGGATCGCTCCGGCGCACATGAGGCACGGTTCCAGGGTGACGACGAGGGCGTGCCCCTCGAGATTCCAGGAGCCGACGGATGCCGCGGCCCGGCGTAGCGCCTCGACCTCGGCGTGACCCGTGGGATCGTGCGTCTCCTCGCGGGTGTTGCGCCCCTCGGCGATGATGCGACCGGCGGAGTCGACGACCACGGCACCCACCGGTATCTCGTCCGCGGTGCTCGCCTCCGCCGCGAGCACGAGCGCACGGCGCATCGCGGGCAGGTCGGCGGCGGTCATGGATCGAGCCTACGACAGCGGCGTGCGGCGTCCGCCGCGCGCGGTGCATCCGATGTCGTGCCGGGCCGCTCGGCGCATTAGCCTGTATTCCATGCGTGTTCACGTCGCCGACCACCCTCTCGTCACCCACAAGCTCTCGGTGCTGCGCGATGCGCGTACCCCGTCGCCGGTGTTCCGCCAGCTGACGGAGGAGCTCGTGACGCTCCTCGCGTACGAGGCGACCCGCAACGTCAAGGTCTCTCCGATCGAGATCACGACCCCCGTCACGACGACGATGGGTGTGAAGATCTCCGAGCCCCGCCCGATCGTCGTCCCGATCCTGCGGGCCGGCCTCGGCATGCTCGAGGGCCTGGTCAAGCTGCTCCCGACCGCCGAGGTCGGATTCCTGGGCATGGTGCGCGACGAGGAGACCTTCGAGCCCACGACGTACGCGGAGCGTCTTCCCGACGACCTGAGCGACCGGCAGTGCTTCGCCATCGACCCGATGCTCGCGACGGGCGGCTCGCTCGCCGCGGCCATCCAGTTCCTGTTCGATCGCGGGGCGAAGGACGTCACGGCGATCTGCCTCCTGGGCACGCCCGAAGGCGTCGCGGCGATCGAGGCGCTCGTCGGCGACCGCGATGTGACGCTCGTGCTGGGTGCGCTCGACGAGCGTCTCAACGAGAAGGGGTACATCGTGCCCGGCCTCGGCGACGCGGGCGACCGCCTCTACGGCACGGTCTGAGCCGCAGGCGGCTGTTCAGCCCACGATGAGGCGGTACGCACGCTCATCCCCGTAGTGCTCGAAGCCGGCGCGCGCGATGATCGGCGCAGAGGTCGAGACGCGTCCCTTCACCCGAGCCGTCATGGCGCCCCATTGCGCCGCGATCCGGAGGCGTTCGGACAGGACTGCACGGTAGGCGCCGCGTCCGCGATGGTCTTCGAGAGTCGCCGCGCCCCAGAGACGCGCGAAGCCGTCGGCGAGTGTCCACCCTCCCGTGCTCACCGGCTGCCCCGCGAGGCGCGCGAGCACACGTCCGTGGGTGCGCGACTCCAGCGACGCGGTGAGCTCATCGAACTCGGCACGGAAGCCCTCGTCGTCGAGAGCGAGCTGCTCCCACACCGCGACGTTGATCCCGTCGACCGCTCGGATCTGGTCGAGGTCGGTGACCAGCTCGGCGATGGCCCCGTTCGGCGGAGGTGCTGCGGCCGCGGCCTCCCCATCGATCGGTCGTGCGAACACCGCGACGGTGTCGATGTGTTCGGCTCCACGCCGGCGGAGCTCATCCTCCAGATCGGGCTCGTCCGAGGGGTTCGTCCAGAACGTCAGGGTGTCTTCGCCCCAGCGCACCGTACGGGAGATCGCATGGTCGAGAATCTCGTCCGCACGCCGCGAGGAGCGCACCTGCGACCCTCGTACTCCCCCACCGAAGCGAGGCGGGTAGCGAACGAGGAGCAGCTCCGCGTTCTCGCTCTCGGATCCTCGGGGAAACCACGCCCACTCCGCGGCTGCTCGAAGTATCTCGTCTCGGGTGTGCACAGGTTCGCCTCGGTCAGTCCGCCGCGCCCACCAGGCGGGCGAAGGCGCTGAGCCGCGCCACACCCTCCGGCGTATAGGGAAGATCGTCGAGCAGTGCCGGCGAGTGGATCAGGTAGGCGACGCACTGCGCGCGGGAGATCGCGACGTTCAATCGGTTCTGCAGAAGCAGGAACTCGGGACCTCGCGGGGCATCGCGTCCGCTGGAGGCGGCGAGCGAGGTGATCGAGACGACCGCTTCCTTGCCCTGGAAGTTGTCGACGGTTCCGACAGGGACATCGCCGAAGCCCGCGGACGCGAGCGCCTCGTGCACGAGCTGGCGCTGCGCGTTGTACGGCGTGATGACGATGATGTCGGCCGGGGTGAGCGGGCGGGTCGTCACGTTGTCATCGTCGGTGTCGGCGTTGGCGCCGGTGTGGTCGGTGAACGTCCGACCGACGAGATCACGGACGATCCGCACGACCTCGGCGGCCTCCTCGGGCGACTGCGTCGCGTTGCCGCGATGTCTCAGCGGCACGACGTGGAGCCCGGGGTCGATGCCGTCGACGGATCGCTTCTCGGTTCCCGGCGCGGAGGCGAGCTTGCCGGCGTAGGCGAGTTTCGACACCGGCGCGGCGACGAACGGATGCATGCGCCAGGAGCGGGCGAGGAAGTAGCCGTACTCGGGGCGCACGACCGCATCGCCGTCCATCACCCATCCCAATGCCGAGGTATCGACGGGTTCGGGGTGCGCCCCCTGGCTCACCTGCGGCAGTTGCTGCGGGTCGCCGAGGAGCAGCAGGCGCTTCGCACCCGCCGCGACCGCGATGGTCGAGGCGAGCGAGAACTGTCCCGCCTCGTCGATCACGAGCAGATCGAGACCTCCACGCTCGACGCGGGCGGTGTTGCTGAAGTCCCAGGCGGTGCCCCCGACCACGACACCCTCATCGGCGTGCTCGGCGAGGAAGGCCGCCATGCCGCTCTTCGGGATCACCGTGTACGCGGGATCGGAGTCGGGGTCCTTCGGCGCCTTCGCGACCTGCGCGGGCGCCACGCCGTCGGCGACGACTCGGGCGAGCAACGTCTCGATGATGGCGTGGGACTGCGCGACGACCCCGATCTTGAACCCGTGCTCGTTCACGAGCCGGGCGATCACGCGTGACCCCGTGTAGGTCTTGCCCGTTCCGGGAGGCCCCTGCACCGCGAGGTAGCTGCGGTCGAGGTCGAGCACGCCCCGGACGATGGCGTCGATCGGGTCGCCGGCGACGGCCTCCACCGGCGGAAGCGGCGCGCCCGAGCGTGTACGCGGCGGGATCCGGCGCAGGATGTCGGTCGCCGGATCCTCCGGGAACCCCGGAGCTGCGGCGTGCACGGCGTCGGCCCATTCGTCGATCGCTCCCTGCAGGGAGACGACCCGCGGCGGCGCGGCGGGCGTCAGGGCGAGGGGGAGCTCGTCCCAGGTCTGCCCCTGGATCGCCGTCTCGGTGATGAGGAATCCGTCGTCGAGAACCTCGGCCACCGTCACGGCGTGCGGCACGTGCACCGCGCGCGAGGGGATGTCGACATCGAACGGCGCCGGTGCCTCGTATAGTGCGAACGGCTGCGCTCCCACACCCAGCGTCGTTCCCGGCGAGACCTCACCGCGGATCTCGATGTCGCGGGACATCACCCGACGTCCCTCGCCGATGCTCCACTCGCGGCGCATGACCGAGGAACCCGCATCGACGCGCACCACGTCGCGCGTGCCCTCCCACATCGTGACGGGCTCGCGGAGCCGCTGGAAGTGCGACACCCAGAAGCTCTTGGCCTCGCGCGGGAAGTAGTCGATCGCCGCCGCAGCGATGCGATGGACCTGGCCGTCCTGCCCCGCGTCGACGGCGCGCTCCGCGTCGGCGAGGAGTGCCACCGAGCGAGGCGAGGGCTCGTAGATCACCTGATCGGCGGCGTCGGGAGGGGCGGGGCTGACGCCCTTCTGCCGCGCGATCTCGATCAGCCAATTGCGCAAGCGGCGCGTCGAGACGCAGTCGTAGCGGTTGTAGTCCGCGAGATCGGCGAGCACCGCGTCGGCATCGCTCTGCTCGCCCGCGGCCGCGAGCTCACGCGCGGCGACGTACTGCACGATCGAGTCGTCGCCCTTCTGCACGTCGCTCGTGCGCACGTCGTCGCCCATGTAGAGGGGCTCGAGCTTCTTGATCGAATACGAACGCGATCCGACGCGCACCGTGCGCAGCACCAGGGGGTAGAGGTCGACGAAGACCCCCTCACGGAGCAGTCGATCGACCTCTCCCTCGCGCACTCCGTGTCGCGCCGCCATCGCCACCAGGTGCGAGGTCTCGTAGGGCGCGTAGTGGTAGATGTGCATGCCGGGGTGGGCGGCCCGGCGCACCGCGACGAAGTCGAGGAAGGTCTCGAACGCGCGGCGCTCCTCGGCGAACGTGTGCGCCCAGATGGCCGTGTACTGGTCGGCGTTGTCGACCCAGCCGAAGAGGTAGTCGATGCCCCAGTGCGACTCCCCGATCGGCGCCGGCTCCGTGTAGAGCGGGTCGCCTTCGAAGTCGAAGAAGATGTCGCCGCGGCTCGGCACCGGGAGGGTGTGGATCGCTGGCGCGTAGTGCACGTCGAAGGTGGGGGCACCGCTGGCATCGGCGCGGAGCTGAAGAGCCGCCTGCGCACGGAGTCCTTCGAAGGTGTCGACGTTCATTCCCGCCGGTGCCGCGGGCGCGGCGGCGAGCTCGTCGATGGTCGCGATACCCGCCGCACGCAGTCGGGCGCGCTGGACAGGACGCATGCGCGCGACCATCAGCAGGTCGCGGTGCGCGATCACCTGTTCCTCGCACGTCGCACAGCGGCCGCAGGCGACGACCTGCAGATCTCCCCGGTCGTCGCCCCAGGCGAGCGGTTCGCCCTCCGCCCCCGCATCGATGCGTCGATCAGAGATCAGCGCGCGCAGGCGGGCTCGACGCACCTGGAAGAGCGGGAGCAGGTCGTCGACGGCGTGCGTGCTCAGCGTGCCGTCTCCCAGGATGAGATCGACCTCATCGGCGCGCGGCACTCCCAGTCGATCGAGTTGGTCGACGTATGCCGCGAGCTGCATCAACGCGGTGACGCGCGCCTTGCGCGCCAGTTTCGAGTCCTGCACCCGCCAACGGCCGTCGGCATCGCGACGCAGGAAATCGGCGAACCCCACGAACTCCTCGGTGGCGAACGCCGCCTGGAAGACGACCTCCGCATCCGAACGCAGAGCCGCCAGGCTCTCCTCGACCGCAGCACCCAGCGCCGCGGCATCCGTCGACGACACCTTCGCGATCTGGCGCACCGCGTCGTCACCGAGCTCGGCGACGTACCGCGCGAGCACGTTCCGCTCGTGGACGTCACCGAGCAGCGCCGCACGCGCGAGTGTCGCGTCTTCGGGCTCTTCGACCGCCGGAACACGGCCCAGCTTGGCGTCGATCGCACGGCACCAGGCGAACTCGCATTCGGCTGCGGCCTTGAGGTCGCTGGCGCTCCAGATGACGCGCTGCGCCTGAGTGTCGATCCGCACGATGCTCCATTTCGTCGTGCTTCGACACTAGCTGCGGCATCCGACATCGCCGCAGCTCACGGCACTCGGGTCAGCGCCACCAGGTGTCGTCGGGCGTCACGGGGAGGTTGCGCTTGTGCTGGGTCGCGAGGTAGCGCGCTTCGATCCGGCCGGCCACGTCGGAGTCCACCGGGCGCCCCTCGAGGAAGTCGTCGATCTGCTCGTAGGTGAGTCCGAGCTCGTCCTCGTCGGCGCGTCCGGGTTGTCCGTCGAGCAGATCCGCCGTCGGCACCTTGAACGCGAGCCGGTCGGGGGCGCCGAGGAACTGCAGCAGCGCGCGACCCTGTCGCTTCGAGAGGCCGGAGAGCGGCAGGATGTCGGCGGCCCCGTCACCGAACTTCGTGTAGAAGCCGGTCACCGCCTCGGCGGCGTGATCGGTGCCGATGACGAGGGCGCCCTCGTGCCCGGCCAGCGCATACTGCGTGACCATGCGCACCCGTGCCTTGATGTTGCCCCGGTTGAAATCGCTGATGTCGCTGGTCACGGCGAACTCGATGTCCTCTTCGACGCCGTCGACGCCGTTCTGGATGTTGACCTCGACCGAGCTGTCTGCGGCGATGAAGGCGAGTGCCGCCTCGGCGTCCGCTGCGTCGTGCTGCACCCGGTACGGGAGGCGCACGGCCAGGAAACGGGCTTCTCCGCCTTCGGCACGCACGCGCTCGACCGCGAGCTGTGCGAGGCGACCGGCGAGCGTCGAGTCCTGACCACCCGAGATCCCGAGCACGTAGCCTCGGGCGCCGGTGGTTCGGAGGTAGTCGGCGAGGAACTGCACCCGCCGTTCGACCTCGGACTCGGGATCGATCTCGGCGCGAACACCGAGGGCATCGGAGATCTGCTTCTGCAGGGACACGGCTTCCTCCACTCTTCCTCGTCCCAGTATCTCCCGGTCCTGTTACGGAGGGATGACGCATCGCGGATGCCCCGCGGCTTCGCGTCGCCCGCCGGCACCTGGCAGGATGGCGAGGTGAAACTTCTCGTCGCCGCCATGGCATCCGAACTCGAAGCGTTCCCCGAGAACCTCGAAGGATTCGATCAGCTCGTCACCGGCGAGGGCAAGATGCAGGCGACGTACGCCCTCACACGCGCGCTCGACGCGAAGCCCTACGACGAGGTCGTCGTCGTCGGCACCGCGGGTGGGATCGATCCGGATCTCGACGCGAGCGTCCACGAGATCGGGAGCGCCCTGCAGCACGACGTGTTCGATCTCGACGGCATCGCGGGCCAGCACGTCTCACTTCCGGCGCGCGTGTCGACGGGTCGCGAGGGCGTGCTGATCGCGACCGGCGACAGCTTCGTGGGCGATGCCGGCATCACGGCGGTCATCCGCCCGTCCGGCGCCGGACTCGTCGATATGGAGACCTACGCGTACATCTGGGTCGCCGAGAAGTTCGGGGTGCCGATCCGGGCGTTCCGCGCGATCTCGGATCGCGCCGAGGAGGGCGCGCTGGTCGATTTCCGGGCGGCGATCGCCCGGTGCAGCGTCCAGCTGCGCGAGGTCATCCGGCAGGAGTACGGCGTCTGAGCGGTGCCGCCGTCCGCGCATGTGCGCGGATGCCGCGTCAGCACGCCTGAGCGGATGCCGCGTCAGCACGCCTGAGCGGATGCCGCGTCCGCACGGCTGAGCGGATGTCGGGTCAGCGCGTCTCGATGACGCTGGGCCCGGCACTCGTCGCACGTACGCGGAGCTGCGCCGGGATCTGATCCTGCATCGCCTCGACGTGACTGATCACGCCGACGGTTCGACCGCCCTGCCGCAGTTCGTCGAGCGTGCGCATCGCGACGTCGAGGGTGTCGGCGTCGAGAGACCCGAAGCCCTCGTCGATGAAGAGCGTGTCGAGACGGATGCCGCCGGCCCGGGCCGTGACCACCTCCGCGAGTCCGAGCGCGAGTGCGAGAGAACTCAGGAAGGTCTCGCCGCCCGAGAGCGACTGTGCGGGACGCGTCTGCCCGGTGAAGGCGTCGTGGACGACGATGCCGAGCCCCGATGCGGCGCCGCGTGCGGCGAGGGCGTCGGAGTGCCGGAGCTGGTAGCGGCCCGTGGACATATCGCCCAGCCGACGGTTGGCCGCCTCGACGATCTCCTCGAGCTCGGCGGCGAGCACGAAGGTCTCGAGCGTCATCTTTCGTGTGTTCGGACCCCGACCGGCGATCGAATCGGCGAGGTTCTGCAGCACGGCGTGCTCGGCCATCTCCTCGGCGCTGCGACCGTGCTCGTCTGCGGCGGCCGCGGTGAGCGACGTCAGCCGTTCGAGCACACCCGCTGCGGCTCCGGCGGCGGAGACCGCGGTGATCCAGCCGCCCCGGGCGTCGGCGGCGGATGCTTCGAACGGCGCGATGTCGATCGGTTCGTCGGGGAGCGCACGCATCTCGAGCGGCAGGAGGATGCTCTTCTCCTTCTCGCGGCTCACCGCGTGCCGTGTGATCTTCTCCTCGAGTGCGTCGCACTCGCGCGGCGAGCGCAGAGCAGCGCGGGCGTCGTCGATCGTCTCGAAGGGCGAGTCGGCGAGTGCGCTCCGTCGAGCCGTCTCAGCCTCGGCGCGAGCGAGCTCCCGCTGTTCGAGGTCGCGGAGCGCGGAGGCGAGCGCCGTTGCAGCGGCGATGCCGTCGCTGGTGATCGCGATGCGCGATGCGACCGAAGGGAATTCACCTCGTGCCTCGATGATGCGCGCCTCGGCTTCTCGGGCACTCTGCTCCTGGGCGGCGAGCGTCTCGCGTGCCGCCCCCACTGCCGCCTCCGCGGCGGCGCGCTCGTCGTCGAGGGCGTCCGCTCGCGCGGAGATCGCGGCGATGGCGGCGTCATGGGTGGCGAGAGCGCTCTGCGCTTCGATCGAGGATCGCCGCTCGGTCTCGAGCGCCTCGAGTTCGGCCAGCGCCGTCTCTGCGGTACGACCCTCCGCGGCGGCCTCCGCTCCGGCGATCTTCTCGCGGAGCGACACGTGATGCTCGGAGGCGGCACGTTCCCGTCGAGCAGCCAGGTCACGCACGGCCTCGGCGGCCTCGACGTCGTCTGCCGACACCGGGTCGGCGTGCACGGCGGGAGCCGGATGCTCGCGCGATCCGCACACGGGGCACGGTTCCTGAGCCGTGAGAGTAGAGGCGAGTTCTCCCGCGAAGCCGTCGAGGCGCCGTCGACGCAGGAGCGCGAGCGCGGTCTGAGCCGTCGCCAGCTCGTCGGTCGCC
Organism: Microbacterium sp. USHLN272; assembly: GCF_037149655.1. Classification (NCBI taxonomy): domain Bacteria; kingdom Bacillati; phylum Actinomycetota; class Actinomycetes; order Micrococcales; family Microbacteriaceae; genus Microbacterium; species Microbacterium sp. USHLN272. The sequence goes on from NZ_JBBCRA010000001.1 coordinate 1,403,285, forward strand.
TCCGCGAGCGCACGCTCGGCCGCGTCGCTCTGCTCCCGCAGCTCTTCGCGACGACGCACGGCCTCCGCGCGGGTGATCGCCTGGTCGCGCCGTCGGGTGAGGTCGTCGAGACGGTCAGCGGTGCGCCTCGCTTCGTCACGCGCGTGGGTTTCCCTGGCGAGCTCGGCGGGCAGGCCGCCCTGCTCCCGGACGAGCTCGGCGACGCGTGCGGCGGCCTCACTCGCCGCGGCACGCGCGCGTTCGATCTCCGCGTTGCGGGAAGCGGAACCCTCCTCGAGCAGAGCGGCCTGCTCCCATGCGCCACGCTCGCTCAGACGCTCGGCAACCCAGTCGTTCAGCAGGTCGACGGTGGGGGCGTCGAGACCCGCATCGACGGCGCCCCACTCGTCTTCCGCGATCCGCGCCGACTCCGCCGCGGACTCCGCGGCGCGTGCGGCCCGTTCGGCGGCATCGATCACTGCGCGGAGGGCCTCGGCGCTGCGCGCGGACGCGAGCGCGACCCGATCCTCGTCGATCTGCGGCTGCTCGGCGTCCAGTATCGCGAGCGCGGCACGCGAACGGTCGCGTTCGCTCTGCGCCGCACGTTCCTCACGAACCTCGGCGAGTCGGGCATCCGCCGCCGCGAGTGCGCGCTCGGCATCGTCGCGTTCGGCACGGCGGCGCTCGCTGCGATACGCGGCTCGCGCCTCGGCGCGGCGAAGATCGTCGAGGCGTCCGCCCGTGTCGGCGGCGGGCACGTCCCGCGACGCCGCGGCTCCGGGTGTCGGCCCACCACCGGAAGCGCCGGCGGACTCGGAAGCGAACGGCTCATCCGCCGCCGCAGCGCCTCCGGACGCCGCGGACTCGCCGGACGCCGCGGACTCTCCGGACGCCTCGGACTCCGCGGTGTGCGCGCGCTCATCCGCTCCCAGCGCCTCCCGAGAGACGAGCGCCTCGGCCTCGTCGAGCCGCGCTCCGATCGTCGCCAGACGCAGGTCGAGTGCGCGTTCCGACGCTCGACGCCGCTCATCGAATCGCGTTTGCACGTCGTCGAACCGCTCGGTGCCGAACAGCCGGCGGAGAAGTGCCTGGCGGTCCTTGCTGTTGGCGAGCAGGAACTCCGAGAAGCGGTTCTGGGCGAGGAGGATCACCTGCAGGAACTGCTCGCGGCTCAGTTGGAGGATCTCGTCGAGCTCGTGAGCGACGTCGACGGCGCGGGCGGCTCGCCCGATCCATCCCGACTCCGTGTGCTCCTCGAGAGCCACCGCCGGTGCCTGTTTGGTCAGACCGCCCCCGCGCTTGGCCGGGCGCAGGTACTCGGGCGAACGAGTGACCCGATAGCGACCCGCCGGGGTGCTGAACTCGATCGAGACCTCGGAGATGTCATCGGGCTCGCAGTAGTCGCTGCGCAGCCGCTTCTCGCCGCCTTCATAACGCGGCACTCCGCCGTAGAGCCCGAAGCACACGGCATCGAGGATGCTCGACTTGCCCGCACCCGTGCGACCGGCGATCAAGAAGATGCCATCGTCGGCGAACGAGTCGAAGTCGACGACCTGGCGCGAGCGGAACGGACCGAATCCCTCGGCCTCCAGGCGGTGCAGGCGCATCTAGACGAGCGCCTCTGCGCGCACCCGGTCGTCGAGCACCTCACGGATGAGCTCGATCTCACGCGCCGTGGGCCCGTGGCCCTCGCGGACGTGCTCGAGGAAGGCGGCGATGCGTTCGTCGTCGCTCACGGCCTCGCGCAGACGCGCCGCGTACGACCCTTCACCGCTCTCGACCGTCGTCGCCGGCAGGTGCTGCACCAGTGCGCAGAACGGAAAGCGCTCGCGGAGGCGGCGCATCGGCTCGGTCTGCGGAAGCGCGTCGGTGTAGGTTGCGCACACCCAATCCTCGGCGTGAGCCGCGACGTTGTCGTCGGAGAGGATCTCGTCGAGGGTGCCCGTCAGAGTGACGAGCCGGCGCGGAACCGGGAGGTCGAGCCACTCGACACTGGCGAGCCCGCTCTCTCCGATCTCGACGAGCCAGGAGCCGCGCGGCTTGCTCTGCTCGCCGAAGCTGTAGTGCAGCGGCGCTCCGGCATAGCGCACGCGGTCGCTCAGGCGGTTTCGGCCGTGGATGTGCCCGAGAGCGACGTAGTCGGGGCCGTCGAACACCTCGAGCGGCACGACGTCGAGCCCGCCCTGGCGCACCTCGCGCTCGAGCCCCGTCGTCGCATCGACTCCGGCGGCGAAGCAGTGCGAGATCGCGACCGAGCGACCGTCGTGACGCGCCATGCCCTCGCGGACGAGATGCATGGCATGCGCCATCGTCTGCGCCTGGGTGCGCAGGGGACGTCCCTCGGCATCTCCCTCGGGCCAGTGCTGGCGCACGATCGCGGGCTCGAGGTACGGGATCCCGAAGAAGTTCACCGGACCGTCGACATCGTGAATCGTCACCGGCGTGCCGATCGCCAGCGGATCGGTGAGCACGTGGATGCCCTCGCGCAGCAGCCGGGCCTGGAAACCGAGTCGGGCCGCCGAGTCGTGGTTGCCGCTCGTCACGACGACGCTCGCCCCCGTGTCGTGCAGCGCGACCAGCGCATCGCCGAGCAGGGTGTAGGCGGGACCCGATGGCGTCGCGGAGTCGAAGACATCGCCCGCCACGACCACGACGTCGACCGCGTGCTCCCTCACCTGCGCCGTGAGCGCTCCGAGCACCTCGGCCAGCGCGTCCATGGTCGAGTTGCCATGGAAGGTGCGGCCGATGTGCCAGTCGGAGGTGTGCAGGATGCGCATAATCACACGGTACGAAGGGCCACCGACATTCCGTCCGAGGCGTGCCGCAGCAGCCGTTCCCCGGCGGCGGATCGACGGGGCCGATCGTCGATCCGCCGCCCGACGGGCGACCGGCTCCGCTCAGTGCGCGGAGGGGACGGCCTCTCCGAGCGACGGCAGCAGCTCGCTCTTCGATCCGCGAACCATGGTCGCCGCGATCACCGAGGCGGCGACCATGAAGATCGATGCGGCGATGAACGTCCAGCCGTAGGCATCCGTGAGCCGCTCCGGACCGACCTCTGTCTGCGCGTGTCCACCGACCGCGGCCGCGTAGACCGCCGTGAACACCGACAACCCGATCGATCCGCCGATCTGCATCGCCGAGTTCGCGACCGCCGACGCCACCCCGGCGTCGTGCGGCGCGACCCCCGAGAGCGCCAGGTTCTGCAGAGGGATGAACACGAAGCCCATCCCGATCCCCAGCAGCACCAGCGCCGGGGCGATCTGAACGACGTACGCACCGTCCGGTGTGATTCCCGAGAGCGTGAACAGGCCGACCGCAGCGATCAGCGGGCCGACCACGAGCATCGGGCGCGGGCCGATCACGGGCAGCAGCTTGGTCGCGATCGGCGCGAGCACCATGGTCGCGAGCGGGAGCGGGAGGCTCGCGAGCCCGGCCTGGAGCGCTCCCATGCCGAGAACGAACTGCAGGTGGAACGTCAGGTACACGGTCGCGCCGATCATGATCGCGCCGGCGACACCCTGGATGAGGAACGCGCCGCCGCGCACGCGGTCGGCGACCACGCGCAACGGGAGCAGCGGGTGCGCGACCCGACTCTCGACCCAGACGAAGAGTCCGAGGAGCACGCCGCCGAGCACGAGGAAGCCGATCGTCAGGGGCTGCACCCACCCGCCCTCGGCGAGGCTGAACCCGTAGACGAGGGACCCGAGTCCGAGGGTGACGCTCAAGGCACCCGCGATATCGAGGCGCTTGCTGCCCTCAGCCGCGCTCTCGGTCAGCACGATCGCCCCACCCGCCACGCCGATCACGACGAAGACGAGGTTGACGAGCAGGCACCAACGCCAGTCGGCGAATTCGGTCAGGACGCCGCCGAGCAGCATGCCGATGGCCGCGCCGGTGCCGGCGACCGTGCCGAACACGGCGAAGGCGGTGTTGCGCTCCCGTCCAGTCGGGAACGTCACGGTCAACAACGCCAGAGCCGCCGGCGCGAGGAGGGCGGCGAACACGCCCTGCAGGCCTCGCGCGAGGACCAGCTCCCAGCCCTGCTGGGCGAGACCGCCGTAGAGGGAGGCGGCTCCGAAGCCGAGCATGCCGATCAGGAACGCCCGCTTGCGTCCGATGAAATCGGCGATCCGGCCGCCCAGGAGCAGGAGCGCTCCGAAGGCGAGGGCATAGGCCGTCACGACCCACTGGCGCTGCACGTCGCTGAGATCGAGAGCGGCCTGAGCACGGGGCAGGGCGATGTTGACGATGGTGCCGTCGAGGACGACGACCAGTTGGGTCAACGAGAGGACGACGAGCGCCCACCATCGGGTCTGAGGGCGGGCGCGCAGGGATGACGACATGGAAAAACCTCCGGTGTCTGGTGAAGGATGCCGGAGGTTTCGAGCCTCGGACCAGCGCGCCGCGGGCGCCTGACCACCTCAGCCGACGGGGCTGAGCAGAGCTCGACTATAACAAGTCGATCGAGAGGTTCGTAAGCGGAAGGTCCCCTGACCCACCCTCGTCACGACGATCGGCACGCGGTGATGCGAGATGCGCGGTGCGCGATCACCTGTGCGGCGTGCGGGGCTGCGCGATGCGAGATCAGGGCTGCCCTCCGCCCACAGGTGCCGGGACTTGCCCCTCCCGGCGGGGGTTGTGCCCGCCTCGTCGTGACTACCGACTTCCGCTACTCCTCCAGATCGTTCGTCCAGTTCGCCTGCTGGATCCGGTTGTCGAGTTCGCGCAGCTCCTGCGCGACCCGATCCGCGTTCGCCCGCAGCTCCGCCACGGGGAGCGCCGAGATCTGTCGCAGCTCCGAACGCATCTGCCGGGGGAACTGCGTGTTGCCGGATGCCGATGCCGCGGCATCCGCCAGCAGCGAATGCCGGAGCCGCAGCACGTCCCGCGTCGCGAGCGCGTCGGTCATCGTGCCGTCGGTCCCCAGATCGAGCCGTGCATTCGTGGCGTTGATCCGGCGAATCAGATCGCGCAGCCGTGCAAGGTCGGCTTCGGCGTCGACGAGCAGTGCGTTCGCATCCTCGGAGGGCTCCTCCCCCTCCTGGAAACGGGCGTTCGCTGTGATCCGCGCGCGAAGCTGTTCGATCCGGCGCTGCAGATCGGCCCGTGCGGTGAGTGCCTCGGCGAGTTTCATACGCCCCATCCTTCCAAATCGACGTCGTAACACAACGTCACGGACGAGGCGGTCACCGTGAGCGCAGCAACGACGCCTTCTCGGGGTGCGCCGAGAACCAGTCGGCGACGTACCAGCAGACCGCGTCGACCTTGCGGTCGCCCCGCTCCTCGATCTCGGCGACCGCACCCTCGACGACCGTCCCGGCATAGCCGTGGCCGCGGAAAGTCGGGATCGTGAAGGCCCGAGTGAGCGCGATGGTGCGACCGTCGTCGCGGTAGTCGAGCACGCTCACGAGCTGCCCGTCGCGGGTCAGCGTGTAGCGGGAGGCGTCCTTCTCGTCGGTGAGGATGAAGCCGGAGGCGAGCGTCGATTTCGTCATCGGAACCACGTTACGCCCGCCGCGCGATCGTGTGGTCGTTTTGACACGGGCCGACACGATCGGACATAATCCCCCCATGACCACCAACGCACGCCCTTTGTCCGCCCAGGAGGCGAACGGGACTGCCGGGATGATGATGCCCGGTCGCGTTGGCATGTGTTGCCGAATGTGCAGCTGAACGAACAGCCACCCGCCGACCCCGTCCCTCGCGATCTTCGAGGCAGGGGTCCCCGAGCATCCACCCTTTGCTCGCTTCCCGGCTCGCCCCGGTCATTCATGCAACGCATCAGAGCCCATCGGCTCACGTCCTGAGGACTTCATCATCATGTCGAACATCGCACTTCTCGAGCGTCCCGCCACCGCCCCGCTGCGCACCGTTCCCGCACGCACCGAGGCAGACGCACCGTTGAACACCGCCGCCGATCTTCCCGCCGCCCGTTCGCCGCGCGGCTTCGCCCTCTATGTCGGTCTCGACGAGATCAAGGCCGCCGAGGCCGGCGTGAGCCTTCCGCTGCTCGTCGACGCCCTCCGCCGCACGCTCGCCGAACTCGCCCCCGGCGCCGAGACGCACGCCACGGTGGCCCTCGCCCCGCACGGCTCCGGCGGCAAGGACCTCGACGTGGTGCGTCTCGCCCTGCACGAGCCCGGTGCGATCGCCCGCACCAAGGCCGCGGCCGAGGATGACGCCGTCGACGAAGAGGGCGGCGTGACGGTCGACATCTCGCGCAAGCGCGTGCTCATCGACGGCGAGTCCGCGGCGTTCACCTACAAGGAGTTCGAGCTGCTGCAGTACCTCGTGCTCCGCGAGGGCCGCACGATCGAGCGCTCGGAACTGGTCTCGGCCCTGTGGCAGGCCCAGGACGACGAGACGCCCGGTGAGCGCACGATCGACGTGCACGTTCGCCGACTGCGCGCCAAGCTCGGCCGCTACGAGGACATCGTCCGCACCGTGCGCGGCATCGGCTACCGCTTCGATCGCCACGCCGACGTCGTCATCCGCTACGGACACGGCACCCCCTCGCCCGACCGTTTCTGACCCGCGCACCCATCGCTCTGTCGGACGCCCGACGTAGGGTGGGCGCATGACGATGACAGCGGATGCCGATGCGGCCGAGGCCGCGCGCGCTCCGCACGAGATCGTGTACCGACCGGAGCATCCGCTCGACCTGCTGCGGACCGTGGGGATGCTGCGTCGCGGACGGAACGACCCCACGACCGTCATCGACGGCGGCGTCATCTGGCGCGCTCTGCGCACCCCCTCCGGCATCGCGACGATCGCACTCCGCGCCTCTTCGGGAGAGGTGCGGGCGACCGCCTGGGGCCCGGGAGCCGGCGATGCTCTCGACCGGGTCCCCCGGCTCTGCGGGGCCGACGACGACGCAGAGGGCTTCGATCCGACCCGGCATCCGCTGATCGCCGATGCCGCCCACCGTCACCCCGGTCTGCGGCTCACGCGTACCGACGAGGTGTTCGACGCGCTCGCGTGCGCGATCATCGAGCAGAAGGTCACGGGCATGCAAGCCTTCGGGGCCTGGCGTTACCTCGTCACCCGCTACGGCGAGCGCGCCCCCGGCCCGACCCCGCGGCCGATGCACGCCGCTCCCCCGCATTCCGTCTGGCGCACGATCCCGTCGTGGATCTGGCAGCGCGCCGGCGTCGAGCCGCCGCAGTCGAAGACGCTCGTGCGCGCGGCGCAGCGCGGCGACAGCATCGAACGCGCCACGCGCGCCGCAGAGACCGGCGTCGACCGCGACCGCGTGCTCACCAGCCTGCCCGGGATCGGCCTCTGGACCTCGGCCGAGACGCGCATCCGCGCGCTCGGAGATGCGGATGCCGTGAGTGTCGGCGACTATCACCTGGCGCACCAGGTCGGTTATGCACTGACCGGCACGCGCACGGACGACGACGGGATGCTCGCGCTCCTCGCCCCGTGGGAGGGCCATCGGCAGCGGGTGCTCCGCCTCATCCACGCCAGCGGCGTGCAGGAGCCGCGCCGAGGTCCGCGCCTCGCGCCCGAGGACCACCGCGCCCGCTAGCCCTAGGCTGTGACCATGAACCCGTCTCGTCGTCGACTCGCGCTCCGCCTGATCGTCACCGTCGGCCTGCTGGTGCTCGGCGTGGTGATCGGCCTGATCTTCCAGAACGTCTGGCTCGGCGTGCTGCTCGCCGCCATCGTCTGGATCGGGTGGTTCCTCGGCTACGAGTCGCGGCGCGGGCACAACGCCGGCGTCAACGACGAGGACCACGGCATCGAGCTCTGATGCCCCTCCTCGATCATCTCGGCATCACGGTCGCCGACCTCGAACGCGGGCGCGCCCAGTTCGCGCCTGTGCTCGCCGCGCTCGGCTTCGCGATCGGTCACGGCGACGATCACTCGCTCTCCTGGAACAAGGATGACGAGACCGAGCTGATCCTCATGGCACCGCGCGACGACGACCCCGAACCGCACCGTCACGGACGCGTCGGCTGGCAGCACCTGGCGTTCGCCGTCGGCTCCCGCGAGGACGTCGAGCGTCTGCACGCCATCGCGGTCACCGCCGGCTGGACACCCGTGCGCGAGCCCAAGGAGTACCCGCGCTTCACCGAGCGCTACTACGCGTCGTTCGTCGAGGACGACGGCGGCATCCGCATCGAATTCATGCACAACCCGCCGCGCGACGCCTGACACCCGAGATCAGACGACCGGCGACGCCTCGACCTCGGCGGGACGATCCGTGAACGCCGTCTTCGGCACGAAGACGAGAGTGACGGCCGCCACCAGGGCAGTGACGCCGCACACGATCCACACGGTGAAGTACCCGGCGAGCGACCCAGCGGTGCCCTCGGCCGCCGCACCGGCCGACTCGGCCACGCCGTTCAACAGCGCGATGCCGAACACGCACGACGCGATCGCCCCGCCCACGGTCTTGACGGAGTTCGTCAGGCCGGTCGCCACGCCCGTCTGCGTGGCGGGCGCACCGGATGCCGCCGCCGCGGGAAGCGCAGCCACGAGCGCTCCGGAGCCGAGCCCGGCGATCACCATGTTCGTCACGACCTGCGCGTAGGTGTCGTGGAACGGCAGGAACAGCAGGAACCCGATCCCGACCAGGAGCGACGCGCCCATCAGCGTGAGCCGGGGCGTGGTGCGACGGGCGACCAGCGGGAACAGGAGAGCGCCGGCGATCATCGCGATGAGATAGAGCCCGATGATGAGCGAGGTCTGGAAGCCGGAGGTGCCCAGCCCGTAGCCGTGCGCACCCGGGTCCGTGCGCGCGAAGGTCGACAGCGGAGCCTGCGCGCCGAGCACGCTGACGCCGAAGAGACCGGCGGTGAGGAACACCGGGCCGAGTGCCGGTGAGCGGAACATGCGCACGTCGATCAGCGGATCGTCGCGGCGGAGCTCCCAGAGCACGAACGGCACGACCAGCACGATCCCGAGCAGCACCACCGCCCACGACCACGGGTTCACGAGGCCGCCCTCGAGGCGCAGCAGGCTGAGTCCACCGGTGAAGCACACGAGGGCGAGCGAGATGAGGATGAGCCCGACCGTGTCGAACGCACCGCCCGTGGGGTCGGGCGACTCCCTCACCCCGAACAGGATGACGAAGAAGCAGACGACGATGAGGATCGCCGGCACGAGGAGCACGACCGTCAGCGGCAGCACATCGATGAGTGCACCTCCGGCGAGTGCACCCAGGATCGCTCCCCCCTCGAGGGCGGCGACGAGGAGACCCGCGGCCTTCGCCGTGATCGTGGAGCGCCCCTCCATCCGGCGCGACCGCGACCAGATCAGGGCGATCTCGAGCGGCAGCCAGACGACGTAGAAGCCCATGAGCGTCCACGCGACGAGGAAGACCCCGAAAGAGTCGGTGAACGGCAGCACGAGTGCTGCCGCGGCGGTGAGGGCCGTCGAGATCAACAGCATCCGCTTGTGGCCGACCATGTCGCCGAGCTTCGCGAAGGCGGGCACCACCAGGGCCGACAGCATGAGCTGCGTGCCCTCGAGCCAGTTCACGTCGGCGTCGTGGATGCCGAGGTGCCGGGCGATGTCGGTGAGCATCGGGGTGTAATACCCCTGCAGCACGCCGCTGGTGAACTCGACGAACGCGAGGTAGCCGACGACGGCGGCCAGGGTGCCCAGTGTGCGCGTGCGCGTCATCGCGACTCCTGCTTCTCGTGGGGCCCCCGGACCCATCGAGGGGCGACTGAGATCACACTAGCCGTTCGAGGAGAGCGCGATGGAACCGCTCTCCCCGCGCGAGGGCGGCGATCTCGACGTTCTCGTCGACGCCGTGGATCGATGCCCGCTGCGCGTTCGACATCTCGAGGGGAGCGAAGCGATACACCGCCGGGGCGAAGCGATGGAAGTGCCGCGAATCCGTCGCCGCCATCATCACGTACGGCACGGCCGGCACGCCCGGATGCGAGATCTCGAGCGCCTCGGCGAGCAGCGCGAACTGCGCGTTCTCGGTCGACGATTCGGGCGACGGTTCGCTCGCCTCGACGACCTCGACCTTCACGAGCGGGTCGCGCACGCGCCGACGCACGCGCAGAACCGCCTGCTGCGTCGTCTCTCCCAGAGCGATGCGCAGATTGACGGTGGCGGATGCCTGCGACGGGAGCACGTTCGCCGCGGTCCCGCCCGACTGCATCGTGGGCGCGACGGTCGTGCGCACGAGCGCCGCCGGCTCTCCTCCGAGCGCGGCGAAGACCCGCGCCGTGAGCAGCGGCGCGGAGGCGAGCACCCGGAGCAGGTGCCGCGCCGATCCGGGCGTCTGATCGGCGAGGCGCGACAGCATCCGGAGGATCGCCGTCGACGCCCGCGGCCGGAACGTCGTGGGGCCCAGCCGATCGACCGCGCGCGCGATGCGCCGCACCGCCGTGAGGGTCGGCGGGGCGGAGGCATGACCGCCGTCCCCGCGGGCCGAGAGCCGCACGGTCATCACGCCCTTCTCGCCGACGCCGATCATCGCCGCACGCCCGGGTACGAACGGCAGGGGTGCATCGACCACCGCTCCTCCCTCGTCGACGACGAGCCAGGGAACGATGCCGCGGTCGCGAAGCACCGCGGCGATCTCCTGCGCCGCGTACCCGTAGGTCTCCTCGTTGCCACCGAACGACAGGTAGACATCGCGCGCAGGGACGAAGCCGTCGGCGAGCAGGTTCTCGACGGCTTCGAGCACGACGATCAACGGCCCCTTGTCGTCGAGCGCGCCCCGCCCATAGACGATGCCATCGGCGATCACACCGGCGAAGGGAGGATGCGTCCAGGCATCGCTCTCGTCGACCGGGACGACGTCGTAGTGAGCCATCAGCACGACCGGCCCCTCGGATGCCTCCGCCCTCCCGCGCCAGTGGAAGAGGAGCCCGAAATCGGTGTGGCGCTCGAGCGCGAGACTCTCGTGCGTCAACGGGTACAACTCGGCGATCAGGGCGACGAAGGCGTCGAACGGCTCCCGTCCCCGCTCTTCGAGCTCGGCCGAGACGGTCGGCAGCTGGATCATCCGCGAGAGGCGTTCGTCGATGCCGGGGCGCACGGTGGGGGTCACGTTCGCCATCGTATCGACCGTGTCCGCCTCCGCAGGAGCGAGGAGGAGAATGGAGGGGTGAGCCTCTTCGCCTTCGCCCCCTCCCGTGGACCGCGTTGGCCCCTCGCCCTCCAGGCCGCGATCGGCATCGCGGCACCGATCGCCGTGTCGACCGTCCTCGGCCAGGCACCGCTCGGCTACATCGCCGCCTCCGGTGCCTTCACGGTGCTCTACGCGGGCTCCGCCCCGGTTGTCGATCGTGCGCGCGTGCTGCCGATCATCGCCGTCTCGTTGCTCCTGAGCGCCGCCCTCGGCATCCTCGTCGCGGGGAACACTCTCGTCGTGAGCATCGGTGTCGTGGTGGTCGCGACCGTGAGTGCGGCTCTCGCGTTCGGTTTCCGGCTCGGCCCTCCCGGACCGCTGTTCTTCGTGCTGGTCTACGGCCTGTCCGCCCACGTCGTCGCCTCCGGGACGATCGACCCGTTCGTCTATCTCGCAGCCCTCACCGGCGGTTGCCTGTTCTCGTACCTCGTCGCCCTCGCGCCGCTCGCGCTCCCCCGCATCCGGCGGATCCGGGCGCGCCCGATGCGAGAGCTCCTCCCCGGGCCGGCCTGGAACGCGGATTCCCGGATGCTCCTGCTCCGCGTCGTGATCGTCGCGATCGTGGGCGTGCTGCTCGGCCTCGTGATCGATCCCGATCGCACCTACTGGATCGTCGGTTCGGCCGTCGCCGTGATCGGTGTGGCCGCCGCACGACGCGCCGCCTTCCAGCGCGGGCTGCATCGGATGCTCGGCACCGTGGTCGGCGCCGGCCTCTACGTCCTGCTCGCCCTGCTGCATCCGGCCGGCATCTGGCTGGCCCTGCTGCTGGGGCTGCTGCAGTTCTCGATCGAGCTCGTCGTGGTGCGCCACTACGCCCTCGCCCTCGTATTCATCACCCCGCTCGTGCTGCTGCTGACGGGCGCGGCGACCGGAAGCATCGGGTCGCTCGACGTCGCGGGCGAGCGGATCGTCGACACGATCGTCGGTGCGGTGCTCGGCGCCGCCTCGGGTGTGCTGCATCCGCGGGCGGAGGCGAGGGATGCGTGAGGGCGCGCTTCCCCCTCCACCGATGACGACCTGAGCGAGTTTTCCACCGATCGTGAGTAGCGAGCCGCGAGGTGATCCGGACCTTGGCAGGATGGGGACCGCCACTCACAATAGGAGGATGATCGCTTTGACCGAAGCACAGACGTGGACGATGATCGGCGCGTTCATCGCTCTGATGTTCGGCATCATGACGATCATGTCGACGCACATCACTCGGGTCATGCGCGCCGAGATCGGTGGACTGCGCGCCGAGATGATCTCGCGGTTCGAAACAGTCGACGCTCGATTCGTCGCCGTAGAAGCTCGATTCGACGCGGTGTCGACTCGCATCGACGGACTCGACCGCGACGTGCAGGCGCTCGTGAAGCGCAACTTCGGCCTGGACAGCGAGTGACCGACGTGACGCGGGACGGCGCGATCGACGAGTACCACGCACGCCTCGCTCCGGCCGACCGCGAGATCGCCGACCGGCTCGCCGCGGAGATCGAGCGCGGTCTTCCCGCGGCGACCGGCAAGGTCTGGCACGCGCATCCCGTCTGGTTCCTCGACGGCAATCCGATCGTCGGCTACAGCAGGCTGAAGGACGGGATGCGGCTGATGTTCTGGAGCGGGCAGTCGTTCGCGGCACCGGGTCTTGAGGCATCCGGGTCGTTCCAGGCCGCCGATGTGCTCTTCGTCGAGGCCGACGACGTCGACACCGACGCGGTCGCCGCCTGGCTCGCCGAGTCGCGCGCGATCCAGTGGGACTACGAGAACATCCGCAGGAATCGCGGCCTCGTCAAACGCACCGCGTTCTGAGCGGCGCCTCGCGACCGAGTCCTGGCGGCGGGAACACGAACCTGCGCTCGGCGGTTGCATCGGTGGAGGCATCCGCCGAGAGGAGACGCACATGGAGCTGACGCTCGTGACATCGGCGTTCTGCGGTGCGTGCGCGCGCACTCGCGCCGTCCTCACCGACGCCGTACGGTTCCTGCCGGATGCGACCGTGACCGAGATCGACGTGGCACGCGATCCCGACGCGGCGGAGTCCCTCGACATCCGCTTCACCCCGACGGTCATCATCCGTGCGGCGAACGGCGAGACGGTCTTCCGCGCGGAGGGCGTGCCGACCGTCCCGCAGGTGCTCACCGCCGCGGTTCGCGCTCTCCCGGCCTGAACCGGGACGCGCTCGCCGACCTCTCTTGTGCGCGGTGACGGACCGACGCAGACTGATCGTGCCTCGAACCCGGGGCATCCCTCTCACCAGGAGCAGTCATGGCGAATCTCAACCCGTACCTGTCGTTCCGCACCGACGCCCGCCAGGCGATGGAGTTCTATCAGAGCGTGCTCGGCGGAGACCTCGACATCAGCGTGTTCGGGGACTTCCCCGACATGGTGCAGGATCCCAGCCAGAAGGACCTGGTCATGCACGCGCAGCTCACCACGCCCGACGGCCTGGTGCTCATGGCGTCCGACACCCCCGACGGGATGCCCTACGAGAAGCCCGCCGGGATCTCGGTCTCACTCAGCGGCAACACGCAGGCGCGCACCCAGGAGGTCTGGGACAAGCTCGCCGAAGGCGCGACCATCACCATGCCGCTCGACGTTCCGCCGTGGGGCGGAACGTTCGGGATGCTCGTCGACCGGTTCGGCATCGACTGGATGCTGCACGGCGACCCCGAGGAGTGACGCGCGTCAACGCAGGGCGTGCGCCTCGATGAACGCGCGCAGCGCGTGCTCGTCGTCGGCCATCTCGGTGACGTGCTGGGGGGCGCCGAGCATCTCGCGGAGTTCCTTCGAGTAATCGAGCTCGACACCGATGGCCTCGTTGATCGTCTCGGCGAACTTGTGCGGCTTCGCGGTCTCGAGAACGAGCATGGGCACGCCCTCCTCCACGTACTGACGCGCAACCTTCACTCCGTCGGCCGTATGCGGGTCGATGATCTCCTCGGTCGAGGCGTACACCGAACGGATGGTCTCGAGCCGGTCGGCGTGCGTCGACGTGCCACTGACGATCCCGTACTCGAGCGCGAAGCGCGGCTGGTCACCGGCGAAGTCGAAGTAGCCCTGCTCATCGAGGTCGCGCCAAGCGCCGACGACGCGCTCGGGGTCACGGCCCACGAGCTCGAAGATGAAGCGCTCGAGGTTCGATGCCTTCGAGATGTCCATCGACGGGCTCGACGTCGCGAGCGTCTGCGCCGCGTTGCGCGGCCGGTAGACACCCGTGCGGAAGAACTCGTCGAGCACGTTGTTCTCGTTGGCGGCGAGCACGAGGCGGCGGATCGGCAGCCCCATCTGCTTCGCGAAGAAACCGGAGAGGATGTTGCCGAAGTTGCCCGACGGAACGGTGAACGACACCTCGGTCGGGCCGTCGGCATCCGTCGCCCGCAGCCACGCCCAGAAGTAGTAGACGACCTGTGCGGTGATGCGCGCGAGGTTGATCGAGTTCACGGCGCCGAGGTTCTGCGCCCGCTTGAAGTCGAGGTCTCCGGCGAGGTGCTTGACGAGGTTCTGGCAGTCGTCGAACACGCCCTCGACGGCGATGTTGTGCACGTTGTCGTCGTCGAGCGAGAACATCTGCGCCCGCTGGAAGGCGCTCATGCGGCCCTGCGGTGAGAGCATGAAGACCGAGACGCGCTCCTTGCCGCGCAGCGCGTGCTCGGCGGCGGATCCGGTGTCGCCCGAGGTCGCTCCGAGGATGTTGAGCACGGATCCCTTGCGCTCCAGCGCGTACTCGAGCACCTGCCCGAGGAACTGCATCGCCATGTCCTTGAAGGCGAGCGTGGGCCCCTCCGAAAGCCCGACGAGCGTGAGACCGTCGCCGATCGAGCGCAGCGGCACCACGTTGCCCGGGAACGGCGCATAGGCCGCCTCGGTCATCCGGGCCAGGTCCTCGCGCGGGATGTCGGTGGCGAAGAGGCCGAGCACCTCGGTCGCGAGCTGCGGGTAGGTCAGTGCCCGCCAGCGCTCGAGCGTCTCGGCGTCGACGGTCGGCATCTCGGCCGGGACGGCGAGCCCTCCGTCGGGCGCGAGGCCCTCCAACAGCGTCTCGCTGAACGGCTGCGGCTGCATGCCGCCGCGGGTGGAGATGAACTGCACGTTGGCTCCTCGGTTCGGGACTTCGGCACGTCCATTCTCGCAGGACGTCGGGCGCGTCGATGACGCGATGACGGATGCCGCCGCCGGCGCCTCCGGAACGATC
Organism: Microbacterium sp. USHLN272; assembly: GCF_037149655.1. Classification (NCBI taxonomy): domain Bacteria; kingdom Bacillati; phylum Actinomycetota; class Actinomycetes; order Micrococcales; family Microbacteriaceae; genus Microbacterium; species Microbacterium sp. USHLN272. The sequence continues at coordinate 1,418,536 of NZ_JBBCRA010000001.1, forward strand.
CGTCAGAACAGCGACGCGGGCAGCGCACCCTCGTGCTCGAGCAGCCAGCGCTTGGTCTCGAGACCGTGGCCGGGGACGCCGCCCGAGTACCCGCCGAGACCGTCGCCCGCGACGACGCGATGGCACGGGACGATGAGGGGCACCGGATTGGCGCCCATGATCGATCCGATCCCCCGGGCGGGGACCTCGGTGCCGCTCCGGGCCGCGAGGCCGCCGTAGGTGAGGGTCTCGCCGTGGCCGACGGTCTCGTACAGCGCCGTCAGGACGGCACGGGTCGCGACGGTCTGCTCGCCGAGCTCGATCGGCAGGTCGAACCGCGTCAGCCGACCGGCGAAGTACGCGGCCACCTGCCCGAGGGCTTCGCTCAGCAGCGGATCCGGGCCGAGCTCGGCCCCGGCCGGGGCCTCGGTGATCCACGTCACGCGCGTGACCGCCGTGCCGTCACTGACCACTCCGATGACTCCCACCGGCGTCGGCAGCGTTCCGAACCACGACATGCCCCGGGCTCCCTCCGGCCGCAGCCCCGCAGAGGATCAGACGAGTTCGGAGACGAGGGTCTCGATCCGCGCGCGGATCTCATCCCGGATCGGGCGCACCGCGTCGATCCCCTGCCCGGCCGGGTCGTCGAGCGTCCAGTCCTCGTAGCGCTTGCCGGGGAAGAACGGGCAGGCGTCGCCGCATCCCATGGTGATGACGACATCCGATGCCTGGACGGCCTCGGTCGTGAGCACCTTCGGCTGCTCGGCGGTGATGTCGATGCCGAGTTCGCTCATCGCCTCGACCGCGACCGGGTTGATCGCGTCGGCGGGCATCGATCCGGCCGAGCGCACCTCGATGCGGTCTCCCGCGATCTCCCGCAGGAATCCTGCGGCCATCTGCGAGCGGCCGGCGTTGTGCACGCACACGAACAGGACCGAGGGCTTAGCGGCGACGGAGGTCATGATGCCAGGATAGGCGGCTCAGATCCACCCGCGCTCCTCCGCGAGGAGAACCGCCTGCTGGCGGGTCGCGACCGAGAGCTTGCCGAGGATCGCCGAGACGTGATTGCGCACGGTTCCCGGGGCGAGCGAGAGGATGCGGGCGATCTGCCCGGTCGTCTCGCCGCGCCGCCCCGCACGCAGCACGTCGAGCTCGCGATCGGTCAGCGGCGAGCGCTCGTCGCTGAGGGCATCGGCGGCGATCTCCGGATCGACGTACTTGCCGCCGGCCGCGACCTTGCGGATGACCGCGGCGACCTCGTTCGCTCCGCGGGACTTGGGGAGGAAGCCCGACACCCCCGATGCCAGCGCACGACGCAGCACACCCGGCCGCGCGTGGCGGGTGACGACGACGCAGCGGGTCGCGATGGCGCGGTTCAACCGCTCCGCGACCTGCACGCCGTCCAGGCCCGGCATCTCGAGGTCGAGCAGGCACACGTCGGGCTCGAGGCGCAGCGCCTCGGCCACCGCTTCGTCGCCGTCACCGCACTCCGCCACCACATCGATGTCGTCTTCGAGCCGCAGCAACGCGGCGAGCGCCGACCGGATCATGCCCTCGTCGTCGGCCAGCAGCACGCGGATCATCGCGCGTCCTCCGCGGGGACGGTCGCGGTGACGACGAACTCGTCGCCGTCGTCACGCACGTCGAGCGCTCCGCCGACCTCGGCGAGACGGCGGCGGATACCGTCGAGGCCCGAGCCATCGGCATCCGATTCCTCACCCTCCGCACGGTCGTTCGCGATCGTGTAGCGCCAGTGCGAGCCGTCTCGAGCCAGGGTGAGCCGTGCCCGCGCGCCGCCGCCGTGGCGCAGGGCGTTCGTGGTCGTCTCGCGGATCACCGGCCCGAGGGCGGATGCCGGCGCGGATGCCGCGTCCGGGGCGATGCGAGCTTCGACCTCGAGGCCGGCGGCGGTGAGCAGGTCGCGGGCGTTGGCGAGTTCGTCGCCCAGCGGCACCGAGCGGAAGCGGGTCGCGAGGTCGCGCGTGCCCTGCCGTGCGTCGTCGACGCTGGAGCGCGCCGCGCGGAGCTGCTCCATACCGGCATCCGCGTCGACGGGCATGAGCCGCTCGGCGAGTTCGAGCTGCAACGCGATCACCTGCAGATGGTGCCCCTGCAGATCGTGCACGTCGGTGGCGACGCGCAGACGCTCCTGGGTGGCCGCGAGCCTGACCTCGGAGGCTCTGGCGCGGTCGAGCGTGTTCAGCACATCCCACCACCACAGCGTGCTCACCGTCATGATCGGCAGGAGCGCGGTGTAGAAGATCGGCATCCACCACACGGCTGCCGCCTCGTCGTGGGCATCGATGAATCCGAGCGCCCCCATGACCAGCACCGCCGCGATGGTCACGCGGTACCGCACACCGGCGGGCCAGTTGAGCAGCGCGAGCGACTGGATGATCGGCATGAGCGCGAGCTGCCAACTGCCGAGCGCGATGCCCGCGACGACGCCGAACGCCACCGCGACGGTCATCGGCAGGAGGATGCTCCGCCATGCTACGCCGGGCTCGGCATCGACGCGGTGCCGGTAGTCGCGCAGCAGGAGCGCGGTGGACGCCCACCAGATCAGGCCGCCTATGGCCACGATCATGCCGGGCACGATGCTCTCGGGCTCGGCGAACGCGAGCACCGTCCAGAAGAACACCAGCATGAGTTCGAGGAACAGCACACCCGACACCGTGTACCACCAGGTGGCGATGATGCCGCGCGCGAGTTGGCGGGCTCCGGGTGTCGAGGGGGTGCTCACCCCACCACCCTAGAGCCGTGACAGTTGTCACCCCTCGGTCGTGCGGAGCGCGTGGATTCCGGTGACACCGCGGCACTGCCGGGATCGGACCCCAGCGGGTGAACTGGATGCATCGCAACGGAGAGACCGTTGCCGCACAGACCGGAGGACACCATGAACCTCATCGAGACCTTCCAGAACCTGGTCGCCCAGGTGCCCGAGCTCGTTCAGCCGCTCATCGTCGCCCTCGCGGGCGCCGTCCCGTTCATCGAGGGAGAGGGCGCCGCCTCGATCGGCATCATCGGCGGCATCCATCCCGTCGTCGCCGCCATCGCGGGCATCGTCGGCAACTTCCTCTGCGTGCTGGTGCTCGTGCTCGCCAGTTCCGGCGCACGGCAGGCGATCGTGCAGCGCAACCGCTCCCGTCAGCTCGTCGCGGCCGGCGGCGACGCAGCGGCGATCGAGACGCCGGAGGCGGCGAGCCCGCGCAAGCAGAAGTTCCAGAACGCTCTCGAGCGCTACGGCGTTCCCGGGGTGAGCCTGCTCGGCCCGCTGCTGCTGCCGACGCAGTTCACGGCGACGATGCTCGCCGCGACCGGCGTGAGCAAGACGCGGATCCTCTTCTGGCAGGGACTCGCGATCGTCGCCTGGACCACGCTCCTGACGATCATCGTCGGCGGCGCCGTGCACGTGATCGCCTGACGCGAGATCTCCGGAGGGGGATGAGGGGCGGCATGTGGGGACCGCCGCCCCTCGGGTGTGGTGCCCGAAGCACCGACGTGATCGGGGAGATCACTTGAGGGTCCTGGGGAAGGGCCCGTCGAGTACAACGAGGGGCGTCGGAGAATCTGACGCCCCTCGTTCGCGGCGTTTCGGCGACCTGACAGAATGGACGCGTGCACCCGTCCAGAAGACCCGCCGTCCTGCGCGGGTTCGCGGCATCCGCCGTGGCGATCTTCGTCGCACTGGCCGGGCACGTCACCGCCGGCGGGGCGATGCCGGGGCCGCTCGGAATTCTCGTGCCGTGGGTGCTCTCGTTCATGGTGTGCGTGCTCCTCGCCGGCCGCCGGCTCTCGGTCATCCGGTTGAGCATCTCGGTGGCGGTCAGCCAGTTCCTCTTCCACACGCTCTTCGTGCTCGGCACGATCACGCCGTCGGGCGTCGTCGCCCCGCACGTGCACGGTGCCCCGCTGGTGCTCCCGGCCGCGGGCGCGATCCCGGATGCCGTCGTCGCCGACGGCACCATGTGGATCGGACACGTGGTCGCCGCCGCCCTCACGATCGCTGCTCTGCACCGCGGTGAAAGGCTGCTCCTCGGTCTGCGCGATCTCGCGCAGCAGAGCATCCGCTGGGTGCAGCGCCGGGTCGACTCGGCGACCTTCGTGCAACCCGCGCGCCCGCTCGCGGCCCCGTCCGTCTTCTCCTCCCCCGTCGCCCTGCGCGATGGACTGCTGCTGTCGACCCTGCGCGGTCGAGCACCACCTCTCTCCCCCGCGATCTGATCCGCGCCTGCGGCCTCTGCGCCGTCAGGTGATCACGCCTGCGCCGGCACGCTGTCGCGCGGGCATCCGAACGCACATGCGGCGTCGGCTTCCCGGCGCCCGTTGAGAGGTCTGTCATCCATGTCCCCTGCCCGCAGATTCGCGGTCGGGATGGCGGTGGCGGCTGTCGCGGTGTTCGCGACGGCCGTGCCGGCATCCGCCCATGATTCGCTCGTCCACAGCACGCCCGAAGCCGACGAGAGTCTGGCCACGGCGCCCGAGAGCATCACCCTGACGTACTCGGGCGAGCTGCTCGTGCTGGGCGATTCCACCCAGGGCGCGGTCGTGCTCGTGATCGACGAGAGCGGTCGCGATTGGGCGACCGGCGATGTGGAGGTCTCGGCTAGCACCGTCACCGCCGCGGTCGAGCCCGGAATGCCCGACGCCGGGTACCAGGTGCGCTGGCAGGTGGTCTCGGAGGACGGGCATCCGATCTCGGGCATCGTCCCGTTCACGATCGGCGACGCCGAACCGATGACGGCGACGCAGGCACCGACGGATGCCGATGCTCCCTCGTACGTTCCGGACGCCTCGGATCCCACGGATCAGTCCACTGATGAGACCGACGGCGGCCTGCGGTTGCTGCTCGTCGGCGGCGCGGGCGCGGCGATCGCCGTCGTCGCCCTCGTCCTGTATCGAATCCTCCGCCGTCCGGAGACGGCACCCGCCGCGTCCGCCGAGGGCGACGCCGCGGAAGAGAAGTGAAAGGCATTTCCATGAACACCCCCACGAAGAACCTGTCCCGTCTGACCGCGCTCGTCGCCGTGTCGCTGCTCGCCCTCACGGGATGCGCCGCTGCCGAGACGCCCACCGAGGCGGCCCCCGCGGGCGAGACCGTCACCATCGAGGACGCCTGGGTCAAGGCCACCGACGAGGACATGTCGGCGGCCTTCGGCACGCTGACCAACAGCGGCACGGATGCCGTCACGATCGTGTCGGCCGAGACCGACGCCGCCGGCATGGTCGAGCTGCACGAGACCGTCGAGAACGAGGCCGGCGAGATGGTCATGCGCGAGATCGAGGGCGGTTTCTCGATCCCCGCCGGCGGTTCGCTGGAGCTCGTGCCCGGTGCCGACCACATCATGCTGATGGGGCTCACGGGCGCCCTCAGCGCGGGCGACGAGGTCACCGTCACCCTCACATTCTCGGACGACTCGACGTACGCCTTCACCGCTCCGGTGAAGGACTACTCGGGCGCCAACGAGAACTACGAGGGCGACGAGGGCGACGACCACGAGGGCATGGACCACTGATGCCCCCGCGCACCGAGGGTGCGCGCTCCGATCGCTCCGGGTCGACCCGGCGGCAGTTCCTCCTCGGAGGGGCTGTCGCCGGTGTCGGCGCGGTCGCGGCGATCGGGGTCGACTACGCCCTGAACCGGCAGGACGCCGGCACCGCAGCCCCCGCTTCGACGCCGATGAACGGCGAGGAGACCGTGCCGTTCCACGGCACGCATCAGGCCGGGATCGACACCGCCGCGCAAGCGCACGGGCTGTTCCTCGCGCTCGACCTGCTCGACACGACGGATCGCGACGGCCTCACCCGGCTGCTGCGCATCCTCACCGATGATGCCGCCCGCCTCACGCAGGGGAAGGCGGCGCTCGCGGACTCCGAACCGGAGCTCGCTGCGGCCCCCGCACGCCTGACCGTCACGTTCGGGTTCGGCCCGGGACTCGTCGCACGCGCGGCGGGCGTGGCGCCGGAGTGGCTCGCTCCCCTGCCGGCGTTCTCGATCGATCGCCTGCAGCCGGAGTTCTCCGACGGCGACCTGCTGCTGCAGATCGCCGCCGACGATCCGCTCACGGTCGCGCACGCGGCGCGGATGCTGTTGAAGGACGCCCGCAGCTTCGCGTCGCTGCGCTGGAGCCAGCAGGGCTTCCGCCGCGCGTACGGCACCGAGCGCCCGGGCACGACGATGCGCAATCTGTTCGGCCAGGTCGACGGCACCGCCAACCCCGAACCGGGAACGACCGAGTTCGACTCCGTCGTGTGGGTCGAGGACGGATGGATGGCCGGCGGCACCGGTATGGTCGTGCGCCGTACGCGGATGGACCTCGACAAATGGGATCGTCTGGATCGCAGCGGGCGCGAGGCATCCGTCGGTCGCACACTGGCGAACGGCGCACCGCTCACCGGCACGCAGGAGTTCGACGAACCGGACTTCGACGCGACCACGGCGGTCGGTTTTCCCGTGATCCCCCCGTTCGCGCACATGCGCCGCGCCCGCGGCGACGACGGCGAGAAGATCTTCCGTCGCGCCTACAACTACGACGAGCGTCCGGCAGGCGCGAGCGTGTCGGAGTCCGGCCTGATCTTCGTGTCGTTCCAGGCCGATATCGATCGGCAGTTCACGCCGATGCAGCAACGGCTCGCCGACCTCGATCTGCTCAACGAGTGGACGACGCCGATCGGCTCGGCCGTGTTCGCGATCCCGCCCGGATGCCGCGAGGGCGGCTTCATCGGCGAGACGCTGCTGGGCGGCTCGTCGTGACGGTCACGGAGGCCGCGCCGCCGGCCGCCTCCCGACCGGGCCGCGCGAAGAAGCCCCGGTGGTTCGGAGCCCTGATGCTGCGGTTGCACTTCTTCGCCGGCATCCTGGTGGGGCCGTTCATCCTGGTGGCGGCGCTGAGCGGTGCACTCTACGCGCTCACGCCGACGCTCGAGCAGGTCGTCTACGCGCACGAGCTGCACGCGCCGGAATCGTCGACGTCGCTCACCCTCGCCGAGCAGATCGGGATCGCCGAGGAGCACGTCGGTGAGGAGGCGACGCTGTCGGCGGTGCGCCCTGCGCCCGAGCCGGGTGACACCTCGCGCATCCTGTTCGCGCAGGACGGGCTCGCCGCGAGCGAGTCCCGCGCCGTGTTCATCGACCCCGGTACGGGCGAGATCCGCGGAGACCTCACCGTTTACGGCACGAGCGGGGCGCTGCCGCTGCGCACCTGGATCGACAACCTGCATCGCAACCTGCAACTCGGCGAGATCGGCCGATACTACAGCGAGCTCGCGGCATCGTGGCTGGGGATCGTCGTCGTGGCGGGCCTCGCACTGTGGATCATCCGCATCCGCAAGGCGCGCGCGAAGCGCGATCTGCTGCGGCCGAACCCGACGCACACCGGGTACCGGCGGGTCTTCGGCTGGCACGCGTCTCTCGGGGTCTGGGTCGTGCTCGGGGCGCTGTTCCTCTCGGCCACCGGCATCACCTGGTCGCAATTCGCCGGCGCGAACGTCTCGAGCCTGCGCGCCTCGCTCGACTGGGGCACGCCGCAGCTCACGACCGCGCTCGACGGAGCGGATGCCCCGGTCGACGAGCATGCCGGGCACCACGGGGCGGTGTCCGCTCCGACCGGTGCGGCGAATCCCGCCACCTTCGATGCGGTGCTCGCGATCGCGCAGCGCACCAACGTCGACACCGGGCTCGTGGAGATCACCCCTCCCGCCGCGCCGGGCTCGGCATGGGTCGTGCGCGGGATCAAGACGAGCTACCCGACCGAGGTCGACTCGGTCGCGATCGACGGCACGACGATGCAGGTCGTCGACCGGGTCGACTTCGCCGAGTTCTCGCTGCCGGCGAAGCTCGCGCGGTGGGGCATCGACCTGCACATGGGAGTGATGTTCGGTCTCGCGAACCAGATCGTGCTGTTCGTGATCGCCCTCGCGATCGCCGGGATGGTCGTGCTCGGGTACGTGATGTGGTGGAAGCGGCGACCGCCGCGGTCGGCACGGAGGTTCGGGGGCTCGCCACCGCCGCGCGGGGTGCTGCGCGACGCCCCGTGGTGGGGGCTGGCGGCCGTCGCGGCGGTCGGCGCGGTCATCGGATTGTTGCTCCCGTTGGTCGGCTGGACCCTCGTGGGGTTCGTGCTGATCGACGTCGTCGCGGGGCTCCTCTCGCGACGTTCGGCGTAGCCTCGGCATCCGCGCTTCGGGATCCCGGGGAACGGCGGCCGCGTAGGTTGGGGGAATGGATGCTTCCGATCTGCGCGGCCGCACGATCCTCGTCACCGGAGCGAACGCCGGCATCGGCTACTGGTGCGTCGAGCAGCTCGCGACCCGCGGGGCGCGGGTACTGCTCGGATGCCGCTCCGCCGAGCGAGCGGCGACGGCGGTCGACGCCGTTCGCACCCGGGTGGCGGACGCCGATCTGCGTGTGCTGCCCCTCGACCTCGGATCGCTCGAGAGCGTCGCGCAGGCGGCATCCGGCATCGGCGAAACGCTCGACGCCGTGATCTGCAACGCCGGCGTGAAGGCGGCGACACCCGATGCCCGCACCGCCGACGGGCTCGACCTCATGGTCGGCACGAACTTCCTCGGTCATTTCGCCCTGATCGCACAGCTTGGCCGAGCACTCGCGCCCGACGCCCGGGTCGTGGCGGTCGGCTCACTCGCGCACCGTTTCGCGCAACTCGATCCCGCGCGCATCACCGCTTCCTGGCGCGGATCGTCACTGCGTCAGTACGGCCGCTCGAAAGCGGCGCTCATGGCGTTCGCGTTCGAACTCGACCGCCGGTGGTCGGGATCCGGGCGCTCGGCGCTCTGCGCGCATCCGGGCTACGCGGTGGACCCGCTCACGCCCGAACGGCCCGGTCTCGCCGCCGGCTCCCGCCTCGTGCGGGCGCTGGCTCGTCCGACGCGCGCGCTCGTGCAGGGGAAGGACGCCGGCGCTCTGCCGATCGTGCACGCGTCGACGGCGACGGATGCCGCGGGCGGCGACTACTGGGGACCGGGTGGGCTGCTCGAGTTCCGGGGAGCGCCGAAGCGAGTCGCCGCCTCGGATGCCGTGCGCTCACCCGAGACGGGGGCGGCGCTGTGGTCGGCCGCCGAGGCGGCGACCGGGGTCGTCTTCCCGGCCTGAACGATCAGCCGGCGGGCGGGATCAGCCGGCGAGCTCCGGGATGACGACGTTGACGGAGTACGACGACCCTTCGACCTCGGAGATCGTGACGGTCGCGGCGTACTGATCGCCGCCCTGGATCGCGGTGCACTCGAGGCTGTAGCCGTTGGACACCTCGTGCGATCCGCCCGGGCAGAGCACGCTCGGGCTCGGGAGCACGCCCGCGTCGGTCAGCGCCCGCGCAGCGGTGACGCCGATCTCCTCGGCGGTCAGCGTCAGGGTTCCACCGGTGTCGGTCGCGGGGCTCTCGCTCGGTTCGGGTGCGGGAGCGTTGTTCGGGGCATCCGCGACCTGCACCGAAACCGTGACGTTCGTGCCGTCGACCTTCGTGAGGGTGACGTCGGCGTCGAACTCGGCACCGCTGGCCGGATCTGTGAGAAGGCACGGCACGACCGAGTCCTCCTTCAGGGGAATGCTGTCGTCGCCGCAGTCGATCTCGGGGCGCTGGCCGATCTCGGCCTCGAGCGCGTCCTCCGCGAGCGTCGCGATGTCGTCGGGCGACGCGGTGGCGGATGCCGAGAAGGTGCAGCCCGTGAGCGCCGTGGCGAGAAGGCCGGCAGCGGCGGCGAGAATGGCCAGTCGAGAAGTGCGCATGGAAGTGTCCCCCGTATCGATGTCCCGGCCAGAGTATCGGCACGCCAGGTGGACGTCGCGTTCCCGCGCTCGGCGCCGCGGCATCCGTTCGATACTCGCCGAGCCACCCCTCAACGACCGAGCCACCCCTTTCCGCACCGCCCGCAGAGGGGTGGCTCGCGCAGAAAGGGGTGGCTCAGCGAGAGGTGGCTCGGCGACGGCGCGGCGAGGGTCAGACGGCCGGGGCCGGCTCCTCCTCCTCCGCGCGCGGGGTCACCCGCACGCGGGCGATGCGGCGGCGGTCGAGCTCGGCGACCTGGATCGTCGCGCCCGGCACCTCGATCGTGTCGCCGACGACGGCGAGGCGTCCGAGCTGTTCGGTGATGAACCCGGCGATCGTGTCGGACGATCCGCGGGGCAGCTCGAGACCGGTCGCCTCCTCGAAGTCCTGCAGGTTCAGACGGCCGTCGATCGCTCCGCCCGGGAGATCCATCTCGGCGGTGTCGTACTCGTCGAAGATCTCGCCGACGACCTCCTCGACCAGGTCTTCGAGCGTGACGAGCCCGTCGGTGCCGCCGTACTCGTCGACGACGACCGCGATGTGGTGCCCGTCTGCGCGCATTCGCGTGAGGGTCGGCAGCACGCGGGCGGTCGACGGGATATACGGGATGTCACGCAGCAGCGTCTGCACGGGACGCGACGGATCGTCGCCCGCCGCCTCGAACAGGTCGCGCACGTGCACGAAGCCGATGATGTCGTCGATCGACTTGTCGGCGACGGGGTACCGCGAGAACGGCAGATCGCGCACCTGGGCCATCGCCTCGGCGGCCGTCGCGGTCTCATCGAGCGCGACCACTTCGGGGCGGGGCCGCATGACCTCGCTGATCTGACGCCCGCGCAGCGAGAGCACGTCGTCGAGGATGCGGCGCTCGTCATCGGGAAGGCCCTGATGCGAGGCGACGATGTCGCGCACTTCCTCGTCGCTGAGCTCTTCACCCGTCTTGTTCGGGTCTCCGCCCAGCAGTCGCACGAGTGCGTTGGTCGACATCGAGAGCAGCCAGATCACCGGCCGCATGACGATCGCGAAACCATTGAGCGCGGGCGCCACGGCGTACGCGAACTGCGCGTTGCGCTGGATCGCAAGGCGCTTGGGCACGAGCTCGCCGAGCACGAGCGACAGGTAGGCGATCACGAGTGTCAGCACGATCGTCGCGATCGTGAGCGAGATCGCCGGATCCATGCCCCACGATTCGAACAGCGGCGCGACGGACGGGGCGATCGAGGTCGCACCGTAAGCCGCCGACGCGAAGCCGGCCACCGTCACGCCGATCTGCACCGCCGAGAGGAAGGTGTTGGGGTTGCGGGCCAGAGCCGCGACCTTCGCCCCGCGCTTGCCGCGCAGGCCAATCGCGTTGATCTGGCTCTCGCGCAGCGTGACGAGCGCCATCTCCGTCGCTGCGAAGACACCGCCGATCAGGACGAACGCGAAGACCAGGGCGATATTCCAGAGCAGGTCGCCCATCAGCGGGTCACCTGCTCGGTGCGGGGGTGCGCGCCCGGGGTGAACCGGGCGCTCGTACTGTCAGAGTCCGAAGAGTCAGAACAGTGGGCGTTCAAGGAGATCTCCTTATTTGTCGGTGTTCTCGGTGGCGGAGGCGACGGCCGCGGGATCGCGGCGCGTCTTGAGGAGACTGGCGACGGTGGCGACTGCGATGGTCGCACCGATGAAGAGCAGCGAGAACCAGATCGGGATCTCGGGCGCCCAGAGCACGGGCTCGCCGCCGTTGATGAAGGGCAGCTCGTTGACGTGCAGGGCGTGGAAGACGAGCTTCACGCCGATGAAGGCGAGGATGACCGCGAGGCCCTGCGCCAGGTAGACGAGACGCTCGAGCAGGCCGCCGATGAGGAAGTACAGCTGACGCAGACCCATGAGCGCGAAGGCGTTGGCGGTGAAGACGATGTAGGCCTGGTCGGTGAGCCCATAGATCGCGGGGATCGAGTCGACGGCGAACACGAGGTCGATGAAGCCGATCGCGATGATCGTGAGCAGCATCGGGGTGACGAAGCGCTTGCCGTTCTTGACGACGGTGAGCCTGTCGCCGTTGTACTCGTCGCTGACCGGCAGGTGGCGGCGCACGAACGTCATGAACCGGCCGTTTGCGGGGTTGCTCTCATGGTTGCTGAACGCCTGGCGGTAGGCGAGCACGAGCAGCAGCGCACCGAAGAGGTAGAAGATCCACGAGAAGTTCTCGATGAGCGTCGCGCCGACGGCGATGAAGATGCCGCGCAGGATCAGGGCGATCACGATGCCGATCATCAGCACCTTCTGCTGGTACTTCTTCGGCACGGCGAATCCGGTCATCACGATGAGGAAGACGAACAGGTTGTCGATCGACAACGCCTTCTCGGTCAGGTACCCGGCGAAGTACTCACCACCGTAGGTCCATCCCGATACGACGCCGATGCCGACGCCGAAGAGCAGCGCGAGGCTGATGTAGAAGATCGACCAGCGGGCGGACTCGCCGATCGACGGTTCGTGAGGTGTGCGCACGTGCGCGAAGAACTCGTACACGAAGAACGCGATCGTCACGGCGATCGTGATGATCCAGATCAGGGGGGTGACATCCATGAGGACTCCAGACTCGGCGTATGCGGCAGCAGCGCCAAAGTCTTCTCCATTCCTTCGATCAGGAACCGGCGGCCCGGGATGCGAACGCATCCGTAATGACGAAACCACCGTGGCGGAGTACTCCCCTTGGTAGATCCCACTATAAAGCATGCGAGCGGATGCTTCCTGACAGGTGCTTCGAGGAATGCCCGGAGCGGGCGCAGCGTTAGTTGAAATGTCAACGATCAGCGAGGGAAGAGGCATCCGATGAGCAGTGCACCTGCGGCCGGCGCGTGGCGCGCGGCATCCGTCTCGACCGCCGGCGCGGCACCCGATGACACGCGCATGGACACCGTCGAACTGCTCGTGCGCGATCTCGACGCCATGACCGCGTACTACCAGCAGGCCGTCACGCTCGACGTGCTCGACCAGTCCGGAGCCACGGCCACCCTCGGCCGAGGCACGCAGAAGATCATGAGACTCCGCCAGGAGAATGACCTGCCGAACGCGAACCCGCGCGGCGCAGGGCTCTATCACACGGCGATCCTGTTCCAGGATCAGCACCAGCTCGCGGCATCCCTCCTGTCGATGGCCGAGCGCGTTCCGCAGACGTTCACCGGCTCGGCCGACCACCTCGTCAGCGAGGCGTTCTACTTCACCGACCCCGAGGGCAACGGCCTCGAGCTCTACCACGACCGTCCGCGCGACGAGTGGACGATCCTGCCCGACGGCGGGGTGCAGATGGCCTCGCTCGCCCTCGACCCGAACGCGTTCCTGCAGCAGTGGCTGACGACGGATGCCTCGACGTCGGGAGACACGGCTGCGATCGGTCACGTGCACCTGCAGGTGGGAGACATCCCCTCGGCGAAGGCGTTCTACGCCGGAGTGCTGGGGTTCGATGTGACGGCCGATCTCGGCAGCGCCCTGTTCGTCTCGGCGGGCGGCTACCACCACCACATCGGCATGAACACCTGGCAGAGTGCCGGCGCCGGCCCGCGGGCCGCCTCGCTCGGCCTCGGCGATGTGCGCATCGTGGTGCCCACCCGCGACGACGTCGAGGCGCTCGCCGACCGCATCCGCTCGCACGGCGTCGACGGCGCCGACGATGGACACGCGCTACGCCTCGCCGACCCGTGGGGCACGCGCCTGGTCATCACGCCTGACGCCGCCTGACGGCATCCACACAAAGAAGAAGGGGCGCGGGCGGCACACACTCCACCCGCGCCCCTGGTCTCATCGGGCTACCGCGTCACGTACGACAGGCTGTCGAAGCGGAGCAGGTCGCCCGAGGTCTTCACGATCTTGATCGTGTGATCCCCCTTCTTCACGTCGTCGAGCGTGAAGAGCACCTGCTGCGTGAGGCGGGTGTCGCTGTGCAGGTCGACCGTGTCGACGAGGTTGCCGTCGAGGTAGATCTCGGCGGTGCCCTGGTCGGGTCCGGTCGCGCCGGTCAGCGTCAGCTTCTTGCCGCTGAACGTGAACGAGACCGCCGCTCCGTCGTCGGCCGTGGCGTGCACGTCGTCGCGGTGGTCGCCGCGGAACCGCAGCTCGAGCCCGGTGTCGCCATCCGGCAGCGCCGCGAGGAACCCGCTCGCGAAGGTGATCTCGTCACCCGCGATCGTGTAGTCCGTGCCGTCGGTGAGCGGCGTGCCGTCGCGCGAGATGCTCTGCAGCTCGCTCGGGTCGCGCAGCAGCGTGACGACGGCATCCGCCGGGGCCGCCCGGTCGAAGGCGAGGTGGTCGACGTCGATCACGCCCTCCTGCACGATGTCGAGGCGGTCGTTCAGCATGAACTGGCCCGACTTCTTCACGACGCGCAGAGTGTGCGAACCGTTCGGAAGATCGCGCACGCTGTAGACCTGCTGCTGCACCCCGCGGCCCTCGGCCTGGAAGGTGTCGACCGTGTCGACGAGCACGCCGTCGAGGTAGACCTCGGCCTCCCCCTGCGAGGAGTGCGTCTCGGTGAACCAGTCGATCCCGGTGCCGACGAACGAGTACTCGAACGCCGACCCGTTGGCCTCGCTGTAGTGCACGTCGTCCTGGTAGTCGCCCATGCCGCGACCGCCGCTCTGACTCCACGTACCGCTGTAGACGATGCCGGGGTCGTTGTTGTTGATCGTGCGCACGTTCGACGGGCCGGGCTCGGGAGCCGTGCCGCCCTGCGACGAGTCGAACGACGAGACCGTCAGGGCCTGGGCGCGGGCAGGCACCTCGGCGCCGCCGTTGCGCGTCCATGCGCCCTCGTAGGTGAGCCGTGCGTCGTCGTCGTTGAGGGTGAGCGTGCTGTTCTTCGCCGGCGTGAAAGTGAACAGGCGGGTGCCGTGCACGGGCACGTCGGTCGCGACGAACTCGCCGGTCGCCTTGCCCAGGTTCTTCTTCTTCCAGAGGTCGCGCACCTTGACCTCGCCCTCGACGCCGAGGTCGGCGAGCGAGACCGTGATGTCGGCGTCCGTGCGTCCGAGGTTGAAGACCGCGACCGTGACGGAGCCGTCGGGGTTGGTCGAGAACCACGTCTGGCGCGACGAGCCGGTCGAGACGGGGTGCGCGGGGCGCCCGGCCTGGTTGACCGCGATGACCTCGTCGTTGGTGAGCAGCTCGAGACCGTAGGCGTCGAGGTTCGTCATGTCGTTGCCGAGGTACATCGGCACCGACGACACGGCCCAGAACGTGGCCGCGGTGCGGCGCTCGTCCTTGGTGAGGCCGTCCATCTTGCCGTTGCCGACGTTCAGCGAGTCGAAGTCGTTCCAGCCCGAGTTCGGCCCCGCGTGCCGCCACCACTCGGCGGCCTTCGGGAAGAGCCGGGCGATGTTGTCCCACGTGGTGAGAGCTTCGTTCTCGCAGTAGCACTCGACGTCCCAGTCGATGCGCCAGCCGTCGGCGTGCTCCTTCCAGTAGTCGGCGTAGCGGATGTCGAGGGCCCAGGAGAGCTCGAACCAGATGTCGTTGCGCTTCAGCGCCTGCGACCATGCGGCGACGTCGTCACGGGCGTCGAGCGAGAGGTCGCCGACGCCGGAGCCGGGGGTCACGCTGTCGAACTTGACGAAGTCGATGCCCCACTCGCCGAGCATGTCGGCGATCGAATCGATGTAGGCCTGACCGCAGGGGGTGGAGAAGTCGATGCGGTGGCCGATGCCCCAGTAGTCGGCCTGCTGCAGCGGCCGCTTGACGACGTCGGCGGTCGTGCACTCGGGGGCGCCGTAGACGGGGTACGCGGCTTCGTAGACGGATTCGGAGATGCCGGGGATGAAGTAGAGGCCGATCTTCTGGCCGTTGCCGTGCACGTGATCGATCACGGCCTGCAGGCCGTTCGGGTACAGCGTCTCGCTCGGGATCGGGCGGCCGTACTCGTCGTTGCTGCCGTTCCAGCCGGCGTCGATGTTGATGTACTCGTAGCCGTGGCTCTGCAGCTTCTCGTGCATGGCGTCGGACTGCGCGATGATCTGGTCGGCGCTGATCCAGGCCTGCCCGTTGCCCGCGTAGACCTGCATGCTGTAGCTGCTCCAGCCCATGTAGGGCTTGTCCGCGAGGGACTCCTCGTCGGTGTTCGTCGCGGCGACGACGCTCGTCGCGAGTGCCGCCGTGACCGGGGTCGCGGAGACCTCGGTGGCGGATGCTGCGGATGCCGTGGCGGCACCTGCTCCGAGCACGAGTGCGCCGACGGCGAAGCACGCCGCCCATCGCAACCGTGTTGTCGAACGGATGGTGTCGAACATGATTTCCTCTCGGTGGTTTCGACGGTGAAACCCCAGGCGCTCCGTCGCGTTGTCCCCAGGAAAGAACCGGACCCGACGGCCCGGCCAATTACTTGACACCGGTAATTAATCATGAATACGCTGAGACCGCAAGCAAACATCCGAGGTTTTGACAGGAAGATCGATGTCGCTCTCCGCAGCAGAAAACCCCTCGTCCGCCGCCGGAAATCTCCGGCTCTCGTGGGCTGCCCCGGCGACCCGATGGGAGGAAGCGGCCCCGCTCGGCAACGGGCGGATCGGCGCGATGGCCTTCGGCGGCGCCGACGCGCGCTACGCCCTCAACGACTCCACTCTGTGGTCGGGGACGCCCGACGGACCCGCCCGCGCGCTGCGCGACGTGATCGCCGCGGGCGCGGGCCCCGCACGCCTGGCCGAGGTGCGCGCGGCGCTCGACGCCGACGACGTGCGCCGCGCCGAAGACCTCCTCATGGCGTTCGAGGGACCCTACTCGCAGGAGTACCTGCCGCTCGGCGACCTGCACGTACGGATCACGGATGCACAGCCGGACGACCCCGCGCGCATCCTCGACCTCGACGACGCCGTGCTCCTCGAGACGCTGCGCATTCCCGGCGGCACGCTGCGCCGCCGGTCGTGGGTCTCGGCGCCCGCGCAGGTGCTCGTGATCGAGATCGAGGCCGACGCCGAGTTCACGGCATCCGTCGCGCTGACCACTCCCCTGCACACCGATGGCCTCGTCGTCCGCGACGGCGGGATGACGCTCGGCGTCGTGGCCCCCATCGATGGAGCGCCTCTGCACGAAGGACCGCTGCAGACGCCGCTGCGGTACGCCGACGACGAGGGCTACGACGCCTTCGCCGCGGCATCCGTCGCGTGGCGCACCGACGGCCGTGTCGAAGTGACCGCCGACGGTGTCGCCGTCCACGGCGCCCGGCGCCTGCTGATCTTCCTCTCCTCCTCGTCTCGCGCCGCGTCGTGGTGGGCCGGCGCGAGCGAGGAGGAGTGGCGGAACGTCTCGCGTGAGACGATCCGGAACCGCGCGGCGGAACAGGCGGATGCCGCCGCTCGCCGCGAGGCATCCGCACTGTTCGACGAGCACGTCGCCGACCGGCGAAAGCTGACGCGCGCGCGGTTCGCGATCGGCGGGCGGCGCGAGGGCACCTGGGACGTCGAGCGCGACCTGCTGCGCGGCGACGACCTCGCCCTCAAGACGACCGTGATCGCCGAGTTCGGCGCGTATCTGCTCGCCTCCTGCTCGCGCGCGGGCAGCCCGGCCGCGAACCTGCAGGGGATCTGGAACGCCGAGCTGCGCCCGGCCTGGTCGTCGAACTACACGATCAACATCAACACCGAGATGAACTACTGGGCGGCTCCCGTGCTCGGCCTCGACGACTCCTTCGAGCCGCTGCTCGCGCTCGTCGAGAAGCTCGCCGAGAACGGCGCCGACGTCGCCCGCGAACTCTACGGCGCGCGTGGCTGGGTCGCCCACCACAACAGCGACGTGTGGGGCTGGGCGCTGCCGGTCGGCGACGGTCACGGCGCCCCGAGCTGGGCGATCTGGATGATGGGCGGCGTCTGGCTGACCCATAACCTCTGGGACGCCTACGAGTTCGGTGGCGACCGCGACCTTCTGCGCGCCCGCATCTGGCCCGTGCTGCGCGGCGCCGTCGAGTTCACTCTCGACTGGCTCGTGCCCGACGCCGACGGACGCCTGCGCACGTCCCCCTCCACCTCCCCGGAGAACTCGTTCTTCGCCTCGGACGGCGAGGGCACCGCGATCGGCCTGACGTCGGCATCCGATCTGCTGCTCGTGCAGGGCCTGCTCGAACGCGCCCTCCAGGCGATCGACGCCCTCGACCTCGACGACCCGACGCTCGCGGCCGAGATCACGAGCGCGCTCGGTGCCCTCGCCCCGGTCGGCATCCGTGCCGACGGGCGCATCAGCGAGTGGTCGGCCGACGTGGTCGAGGTCGAGCCGCTGCACCGCCACCTCACCCCCGTGCTCGGCATGTATCCGCTCGAGGTGACGACGCGCGAACGCACCCCCGAGTTGTTCGATGCCGGCATCCGCCTGCTCGACGCGCGCGGCCCCGGAGCGATGGGGTGGTCGTGGGCGTGGAAGATCGCGCTCCGCGCCCGCATCGGCGACGGCGAGACCGCCGCTTCGCTGCTCGACGAGGCGCTCACGCCGTTCGACGGCGATGCCACGCGGCACGGTCCGGTCGACGGCTCGGAGTGGGGTGGCCTGCTGCCGAACCTCTTCAGCACGCATCCGCCGTTCCAGATCGACGCGAACCTCGGCTTCCCGGCCGCGATCGCCGAGATGTTCGTGCAGAGCCACGGCGGCGTCGTGCGCCTGCTGCCCGCGCTGCCGGCCGCGTGGACGACGGGCGAGGTGCAGGGCATCGGCGTGCGCACCGGCCTCGTCGCCGACGTCGCGTGGTCGGAGGGGCACCTCACCGAGGCGATCCTGCACAACCGCCTCGCCGAGGACCGCACGGTCGACGTCGAGCACGACGGGCACCGCGTGACGCTGACCGTGCCCGCGGGCGGCACTCTCTCGGTGCCGGTCGGCGCCGATGCTCTGAGCGGAGCTGTCGATGCGCGGTGAGTTCGTGACGGTCGACACCCCGACCACGCAGACCGAGCCCGCCGACTTCGACGCCTTCTGGGCCGAGACGCTCGACGAGACGCGACAGCATCCGCTCGGCGTGACGATCGAACCGCATCCGACCCGCTTGACCGCGATCGACGTGTTCGAGGTGACGTTCGCCGGATTCGGCGGCACGCAGATCCGCGCCTGGCTGCGCGCGCCGCACGGCGCCACCGCCCCGCTCCCCGGGCTCGTGCAGTTCTTCGGATACGGCAACGGCCGCGGCCATGCCCTGCGCGACCTGCGCTGGGCCGCCGCGGGCTACGCGCACCTCGTGGTCGACGCCCGCGGGCAGGGCCACGGCGACACCGACGACGACCACCCCGACGGCGGCCCCTCGGCCGGCGGGTTCCTCACCCGCGGCCTGCGCTCGCCGCACGAGTACTACTACCGTCGTGTCTACGCCGACGCGGTGCGGGCGGTCGAGGCCCTCCGCTCGCTCGACCTGGTCGACGCATCGCGCGTGGGCGTCGTCGGCGCCAGTCAGGGTGGCGGGATCGCGCTCGCCATGGCCGGGCTCGTGCCCGACCTCGCCGTCGCGATCATCCAGGCTCCCTTCCTCAGCGAACTGAATCGCGCCGCCGACCTGAGCAACGAGGCTCCGTACGCCCTGCTGACCCAGTACTTCGCCGACCGCCGGCTCGATCGGGCGGCGGCCCTCGACACCCTCCGCTACTTCGACGCGGTGAACCACGCGAAGCGCGCGAACGCTCCGGCGATCCTGAGCACCGGGCTGCGCGACGGGGTCACGCCCCCGGCATCCGTGCTCCCCGCCTTCACGGCTTACGGGGGCGAGAAGCACGTCGTTCTCTGGCCCGACAACGGCCACGAGGCCGGCGGCGACCTCGACGAGGAGAACGCCCTCGAGTTCGCCGCCGCCCGTCTGCGTCCGTGATTCGCTACGGTTGCCGATAACGAACGAGGAATTGATGGACCACGACACGTCGACGCGCACCACCCTCATCCGATCCGCATCGGATGCCGGATCGAAGGTGTTCGCGACCATCCTCACGCGCAGCCCGATCAGCCGTATCGAGATCGCCCGGCACACCGGACTCTCGCAGGCCGCGGTCACGAAGGCCGTGTCGCCGCTGGTCGCAGCGGGGCTCGTCGATGCACCGCCCGCCGAGCACCGCGACGGCAATCCCGGGCGGCCCGTCGCCCCGGTGTCGATCGTGCCCGGAGCGATGATCATGCTGGGTGTGAAGGTGAACGTCGACGAGGTCATCGCGGTCGCCACCGACCTCACGACCACGGTGCTCGCCTCCGAGCACCGTGCGCTCGCGGCCCACGACCCGGATGCCGTGCTCGAGGCCATCGTCGAGGTCACCGCCTCTCTCGAGAGCGAGCTCGGGCCGCGGTCCGCCGCGATCGCCGGGCTCGGCGTCTCGATCTCGGGCGACGTCGACAGCCGCCACGGCATCGTGCGCGAGTCGGCCATCATGGGCTGGACCGACGAGGACTTCGCCGCGCGGCTGCGCGACCGGATCGGCCGGCCGGTGACCCTCGAGAACGACGTGCACGCGCTCACCGTCGGCGAGCACTGGTTCGGCATCGGCCTGGGCACGGCCTCGTTCGCGATCGTCACGATCGGCCGCGGCATCGGAAGCGGACTGCACGTGAACGGCCAGGTCGTCAGCGGCGCCTACGGGGTCGCCGGCGAGATCGGGCACCTGCCCCTCGCCGATCCCCGACGCATATGCCCGTGCGGGCGCAACGGCTGCGTCGAGGCCGTGGCCGCGACCCCCGCCATCGAAGCGGCCGTCTCGGCCGCACACGGTCGGATCATCGGCATCGACGAGGCCGTGCGCCTCGCCCACGACGGAGACCCCGCTGCCGAGGCGGCGTTCCGGGAGGCGGCCGAGATCGTCGGCACCGCCATCGCCACGCTCGTGAACCTCACCGGCCCCGAACTCGTCATCATCGGGGGCGAGGGCGTGTCGAACTTCGACCTCTTCGACGAGACGCTGCGCAGCGCCTTCGAGGCACACGCCTTCGGCGCCGCGGCGCGTTGCCGCATCGTCGCACGCCCGCACACCTTCGAGGACTGGGCCCGTGGCGCCGCCGCGGCCGCGATCCAGTCACTCGTGCGCTGAGGCGGGGTTTCCGCGGGGCGGGACCCTTCGACAGGCTCAGGGACCCAGTCTCTCGCGGGCCCCGACGGGCTCAGGGACCCGGTTCTCTCGCTGAGGGGTCAAGACGCGCCGCGCCGCGGCCCGCTCGTAGGGCGTGTCTTGACCCCTCAGCCGACCCCGCCCCGGCAGTCGGCTGGGTCGTTGAGCCTGTCGAAGCGCCGCAACCAGTCACCCCACGCAGAACTGCCCGGCGGAAGCATCCGCCGGGCAGTCCTTCACCTCACTCGCTCACAGTGCGTCGTAGAGCTCCTGCTGCAGTTCGAGGTAGCGGTCGACGCCCAAGCCGTTCAGGTCGTCGATGTACGACTGCCATGCGCCGTCGTCGTTGATGTCGCGCTGCCCCGTGACGAACTCCGCCTGCGCCTGCGTGATGTAGGTCGCGATGTTCGTCTGCAGCTCGGCGATCTCCGCCGAGGTGTCGGGGTTCGGCCACAGCTTCTCCGACGGGAAGACGAGGCTCTCGTCGGGAGCGAACGGCTCGTAGAGGTTCGTGGCCTCGAGCAGACGACGCTCGTACCCGTCGGGTGCGTAGATGTCCTCCGGCACGACCTGCGAGTTGCGGAACTCGAGCGAGTCCCAGTACTGAGCCATCGAGCGCCAGGCGGAGTTCGAGGTCTCGTCGTACGTGAGCGGCTTGAAGGTCGGCTCGAGCTCGGGGTCGAGAGCGACGTCGCCCGCCTCGGCCGGAACCCAGGCCTCGCCCTCGGGGCCCATGGCGCCGAGCTTGTCACCCTCATCGGTCACGAGGTAGTCGATCGCCTTGATCGCCTGGATGCGCTCCTCTTCGCTCGACTTGTTCGTGAGCGCGAACATTCCCAGCGAGCTGATCGGCGAGCGGTACGTCGCGTACTGCGTGCCGTCCGGGCCCTTCACCGGCGGCACCGCGTCGTAGTGCTTGTCGCGCCCGTCGGGCGAATCCTGCGTGACGATCTCGTACGGGTGCAGCACCGCCGCGGCACCGAGGATCTCGGCCTCGGCGTTGTCACCCAGTGCGCGCAGCGACTCGCCGTTCTGCGTGAACGACGCCGTGTCGATGAGCCCCTCGTCCGCGAGCGACGAGATGTACTTCAGGCCCTCGCGCCATCCGTCGGTGGTCGCCGAGAGCGTCACCTGGTCGCCGTCGAGCACCATCGGCGGCGGGCTCGTGGGCGAGCCGTACGGGGCGTAGGTGAAGGCGTTCATGAAGTAGTTGATGACCGGTTCGCCCGACGATGCGCTGAGCGCGACCTCGTCGGCCTTGCCGTTGCCGTTCGGGTCGTCGTTCTTGAACGCGCGCAGCATCTCGCGCAGTTCCTCGGTGTCGGTCGGCTGGTCGAGACCCAGCTTGTCGAGCCAGGTGGAGTTGACCCACAGCTTCGACGGGTAGCTGCAGTGGAAGCACTCGGTCCACTGGGTGATCGCGTAGATGTGCCCGTCGGGCGCGGTGACCGACTGCTTCCAGTCGGGCTTCTCCTCGAAGCGCTCCTTGAGGTTCGGCGCGTACTCGTCGATGAGGTCTTCGAGGGGCACGAGCACGCCCTGCTGCCCGTACTTGAGCACCTCGCTGCGAGAGAAGGCGTCGACCCACGGCACGAGGAAGTACGCGTCGGGGTAGTCGCCGCTGGCGAGCGACACCTGGCGCTTCTCTCCGGCGACGCTGCCGTCGTAGGTGGTGGTCTGCCAGTCGAAGTCGATGTCGAACTTCTCCTCGAGCAGCTTCGTGAACGCGTTGTCCTTGAGCGAGCCGTTGTCGCCCTGCGGGCCGAACGCGACGAGCTTGCCGTTGTCGTCGCTGGGCGACGTGCATGCCGCCAGCGCTCCTGCGGCGAGAGCGAGGGCGCCTACGGCCGCCGCTCCTCGGATGATGCTGTGTCTCATTGCCGGAATCTCCTTTGCCCGGGTAATGGGGGTGTGTGGTGGTGGGTCTGTGAGAGGGGTCAGCCCTTGACGGCGCCGACCATGATCCCCTTGTTGAAGTACTTCGCGACGAACGGGTAGGCAACGAGCATCGGGATGGTCGCGATGACGACGGTCGAATACCGCATGAGGTCGGCGAGTTCGCGGCGCCGCAGCTGCTCGGCGACGTCTCCGCCCCCGCCCGAGTCGTTGAGGATCAGGAGTCCTCTCAGCACGAGCTGCAGGGGTTGCAGGTCGGCGTTGCGCAGGTAGAGCAGGGCGTCGAAGTACGAGTTCCACTGCATGATCGCGTACATCAGGGCGATGACGGCGAGCAGGGGCTTCGCGAGCGGCACGACGATGGTCCAGAGGATGCGCAGTTCGGATGCCCCGTCGAGCTGTGCCGCCTCGTACACCTCGTCGGGCACGGCCGAGCGGAAGTACACGATCGCGATGATCACCTGCCAGACGCCGATCGCGTTGGGCAGCAGCATCGACCAACGGGTGTCGAGGAGGCCGAGGGACTGCACGACGAGGTACATCGGGATGACGCCACCGCTGAAGAGCATCGTGAACACGACGCCACCGGTGATGACCTTGCGTCCGAAGAGCTGGGTCCGCGAGAGCGGGTAGGCGACGGCGACCGTGCCGAGCACGCTGATGAGCGTGCCGACGACGGTGTAGAAGATCGAGTTGCCGAATCCGCGGAGGATCGCGGGGTTGCCGAGCGCCTCTTCGTAGCCGCGGAGCGTGAAGTCGACGGGCCAGAACAGCACGCGTCCCGCCGAGACGGCCTGGGGGCTCGAGACCGAGCTCGCGAGGATGTTCAGCAGCGGCAGCAGCACGACGAGCAGGAAGACCGTGAGCAGGATGTAGGCCGCGGCGATGAACACGCGGTCGGTCTTGGTCTCCTTGACCTTGACGCCGCGGGTGAGCGGGTCGCGCTTCGGCCGGCGCTTCTTGTTCTTCGCGACGACGACCTCTTCGGTCAGGAGCGCCTCGGTGTTGATCGTGGTCACCACAGTCCGTTTCCCGTCACTCGCTTCGACACCGTGTTCACCACGAGCAGCAGCACGAGGCTGATCACGGCGTTGAAGAGCCCGATCGTCGCCCCGAGACTGAAGTTCGCGTTGAGGATGCCCGTTTTGTACACATAGGTCGGGATGATCTCGGATGTCGAGAGGTTGAGGGCGTTCTGCAGCAGGAACGCCTTCTCGAACCCGATCGCCATGATGTTGCCGACGCCGAGGATGAGGATGATGGATGCCGTGGGCAGCAGCGCCGGGATGTCGACGTTCCAGATCTTCTGGAGCCTGCTCGCGCCGTCGATCTTGGCGGCCTCGTAGAGCGAGGTGTCGACCGACGCGAGGGCGGCGAGGTAGATGACGGCCGAGTATCCGGTCGTGGTCCAGATGTCGGTGGCGACGTAGATGTGCCGGAAGAAGTCGGCGCTGGCGAGCAGATCGACCTGCCCCGCGCCGAAGAAGCTGAACGTGCGCCCGAGGAGTCCGACGCGCGGCGAGAGCAGCAGGATCGTCATCGACACCACGACCACCGTCGAGATGAAGTACGGCGCGTAGGTGACCATCTGCACGGTGCGCTTGAAGAAGCGCAGTCGCACCTCGTTGAGCGCGAGGGCGAGGATGATCGGCAGCGGGAAGCTGGCGAGCAGGGTGTACGCGGCGAGGATGAACGTGTTGCCGACCAGGCGCGGGAAGACGGGGTTGCGGAAGAGGTTCGCGAAGTTGTCGAAGCCCACCCAGGGGCTGCCCCAGACGCCGTCGATCGGGTTGTAGTTCTTGAACGCGATGACCGCGTTGGCCATCGGGATGTAGCGGAACACGATGAACCAGATGATGGGGATCAGCAGCAGGAGGTACAGCTGCCAGTAGCGGCGCAGGCTGCGACGGAACCGGGACTGCCGTTTCCGTCGTTCCACGGGTGCCGCCGCTGTCGCGGTGGGGAGGTCTTGCTCGACACTGAGCGTCATGTCTGCCTTCTTGGGAGAATTACTTTACGTCGTAATATAAACACCGCCGAGGCCGATGCGCAACCCGAACATCCGACGTCTCCCCCGGGCGCTGAGATGATCCGGGCGCATGAGAGGTCGGCATCGCGGCGGACACCGACCTCTCGTGCGACCGGAACGGATGCCGTCAGCTGCGAGCGCGAGCGTTGTGCATCGCGATCACTGCGGCCGGCAGCGCGACCCACAGCACGAGGGTGGGCGGCACCCACCACCATGCCGAGTCGCCCTGCTCGACCCAGGCGCCGCCGAGCATGCCGACACCGAAGGCCACGCACGCTCCTCCGCCTGCGCGCATCGCGACCGACCACTTCGGCGTGACCTCGGCCTCGCGCCAGTACGGCACCCGCCGTCCGGGGTTGGCGCGGACGACGCGCACGATCGATCCCATGAAGAGACCCACGCCGATGAGGAAGAAGAGAACTCCGGCGAACAGCATCCGACGACCGTAACAACGTCGTGCGCGACCGACAACCACGGTGCCCGCCGGGCCGTAGCCTGGTCTGCACACCCGCAGAGCGAACGAGGAGCAGTCATGGCCGCAGAGATCGACGAGGCCGAGCGCGCCGCCCGCGCCGCCCACCTCAAGGAGCGGATCTACCTCTCGTTCGCCGCACTCGCCGTCGTCATCACGCTCTCGGCCCACGGCCACGTGAGCGCCGGCGAGGCGGCGACGACGCTCATCGTCACGGTGATGGGCACCCTGCTCGCCGTCTTCACCGCCGACCTGATCTCGCACCTCGTCGTACACGAGCGGCTCTTCACGCCGCCCGAGCTGCGGCACGCTCTCGCGTCCAGCTTCGGGGCCCTCGGGACCGTCGTGCTGCCCTTCGTGTTCCTGGGATTCGCGGGGCTCGATGCCTGGTCGACGGATGCCGCGTTGCGCGCCAGCGCGATCGCCCTGCTCGCCTCGCTCATCGTCATCGGCTGGATCGCGGTTCGACGGATGCCGTTGACGTGGTTCCAGCGCCTCGTCGCACTCGGAGCCGAGGCGGCGCTCGGCCTGGCCGTCATCGGCTTGCAGGTGCTCGCGCACGGGTGATCCTGGCGCGACATATTCGCACACACGCATGTTCCGGGGAGTCAACGCCCTGCCGTGATGGCGGCCGCGCACCTATCGTCGCGGTATGAACGCACAACTGAAGATCGCAGGGCAGAACCCTGAACTGCTGGGCCTGGGGTCCGTCCTCGTCGGTTCGCTTCCCGCCGCACTGATGACCGATGACGCTCCCGACCACTACACCGTCGAAGCGGTGTTCACGCGCAAAGCCGATCGCGATGAGGTCGATGCGATCCAGAGCAGCGAGATGCGCGACCACCTGTCCGCGAACGGGTACCCCACGGTCGAGCTGCATGTGGCGGACCGTCGCCTCGAGATCGCGAACACCAATCTGGAAGAGCTTCGCGATGGCCTCGCCTCCGTGCTCGCGCAGCGGCTCGCCGAGATCACGACCGCCCTGCACGCGGCCCGTGCGCAGGCGGCCGACCGATTCCAGATCGCCTCCGACCGCGAGCAGGAGCGCGCGGCGCTGGTCGCCGCGCTCGCCGACGCGGTCGTGTTCACCCCTCCCTCCGGAAGCGATCGGTCGTCCGACGACGACTCCCGCATCGAGGACTGGGTCGAAGAAGGAGGCGCCGTCCGCAGCTAGCGGCGACGCCGGAGAAGGAGGTCGTCATGGACGACATCCGGCAGACCATCCGCACCCGTCCGCGCGAGGGCACCGTGCGCGCGACGAGCGCGTTCACCGAGCTGGCGCAGCAGGTCCGCCACCAGGGCCTGCTGCGCCGCCGATACGGGTACTACTGGACGAAGCTCATCGCCGCACCACTGGTCGTCGCCGTGTGCCTCGCGGCGTTCGTCTGGATCGGTGAGACGTGGTGGCAGCTCTTCACGGCCGCCGCGCTCGCGATCGTCTTCACGCAGATCGCCTTCCTCGGCCATGACGCCGCCCATCGGCAGATCTTCGTCTCGGGGCGCTGGAACGACTGGATCAGCCTGATCCTCGGCGACCTGCTCGTCGGCATGAGCTACGGCTGGTGGCAGCACAAGCACACCCGCCACCACGCCAACCCGAACAAGCTGGGATCCGACCCCGACATCGAGTTGCCCGTCATCGCCGTGACGGCCGAGACGGCGGCGCGGCACCGCGGTCCGGTGCTCACCTGGATGCGCGGCCACCAGGGCGTGTTCTTCTTCCCGATCCTGCTCCTCGAGGGGCTGTCGCTGCACGCCTCGGGCGTGCGCCGGGTGTTCGCGCGCGGTCGTCTCGAACGGCGATGGGTCGAGATCGCGTTCCTCGGCATCCGCCTCGGAGGCTTTCTGACGCTCGTCTTCCTCGTGCTGTCGCCGGGCATCGCGTTCGTCTTCCTGGCCGTGCAGTTGGGCCTGTTCGGCTTCTACATGGGGATCGCCTTCGCTCCGAACCACAAGGGGATGCCGGTCGTGCCGCGCGACATGACGCTCGACTTCCTGCGGCGTCAGGTCATGATGAGCCGGAACGTTCGGGGCACTCGCCTGCTCGACGTCGCGATGGGCGGGCTGAACTATCAGATCGAGCATCACCTCTTCCCGTCGATGCCCCGCCCTCACCTCCGCCGTGCGGCGCCGATGATCGCGGAGTACTGCCGCGCGCATGACGTGCCGTACACCTCCGTCGGCCTGCTCACCTCGTACGCCATCGTCGTGCGCTACATCAATCGGGTCGGGCTCGGCGAGCGCGACGTCTTCAGCTGCCCGCTCATCGAGCAGCGGAGCCTCATCGGCTCCTGAGCCGCCGCCCGCCCGTTGCCTCGCCTCTCGGCGACTGGAAGACTCGGGCGATGACCTCGGATCACGGCTTCCCCGAACACGTCTTCGATTCGCTGGGGGTCGCGCCGGCGCCTTTCCCCGACTTGATCGGTGGGTCGGTCCGCATCGTCGAGAAGCGCCCGACCGACGGACCGGTGACCGTGATGACTCTGGGCGCCTCACGCCTGCCGACCGACACCGGTGAACAGGTAGAGCTGGCGGTCGAGGTGATCGACGGACAACAGGGGGCCGCTTTCGCCGCGCTCGAGATCGTCTGCGACGACATCGCCCGCAACCGCCGGGTACCTCCGGTCGGCGCTCCCTGGCGCAACACCGAGCCCTTCCTCTCGGGCACGCGCATCACGGCGATCATGGCGACGGGCTCTCGGTGGGGAAGCTCGTTCGACGAGGTGCGGCACGAGGGTGCCCTCGTCGGCCATGTGCGCACGCTGCGCCTGCTCACCGATACCGAGGCGGCGTACGCCGCGGCACGCGGATGGGAGGCGCTGGTCGCCGAAGCGGGCTCGCTCGACGCGCTGCTCGACGTGACCCGTGACGATGCCGTGGCGGCCCCCGCAGGCATCGCCGGCAACCGTCCCGTGTTCCTCTCGAAGCTGCACGCCGAGCATCCGCCCCGCTGGGTCACGTTCACGGGCGCGCACCTGCAGTCGGTCACCGGACTCGAATCGGATGCCTACATGAAGGACTCCGCGAACCACGAGGTCTGGTCGGTCGACTCGTACCTCGCCCGGTTCCCGTGGGTCGCGGACTTCGCGAAGCAGGCCCTGCCCGGCCAGACAGCCCTGTTCACGGATGCCTCCGGCGCGTACGCACTCGAAGACGACTGAGCGTCGCGCTTGCTGATGTGACGACAGCGCGGACTCTAGAACCCGCGAGAGGCGCAGGTCAAGCGGTCGCGCGGTCCCCGCGAGCAGGAGTAAACCGGATGAGGCTGCGGGCGCGGGTGCCCGCGAGAAGGAGGGTCCCGTGTCTGCATCCGATACCGGCGTGAGGAAGGTGCGGTCGCTCGTCCCCGCACGCATGGACCGCCTGCCGTGGTCGCGCTTCCACTGGATGATCGTCGTCGGACTCGGGTTCTCGTGGATCCTCGACGGGCTCGAAGTGCAGATCGTGGCCGCGAACGGCTATGCCGCGACCCTCGGCATGGGTCCCGCCGAGGTTGGTCTCGCGGGCACCTGCTACCTGCTCGGGCAGGTCTTCGGAGCCCTGGTCTTCGGACGCCTCACCGACCGCCTCGGTCGCAAGAACCTCTTCCTCGTCTCGCTCGCCGTCTACCTCGTGGGGTCGGCGGTCGCCGGCCTCGCCTTCGCGCCGTGGTTCTTCTACATCTGGCGCTTCGTCGCCGGCGCAGGCATCGGCGGCGAGTACGCCGCTATCAACTCCGCGATCGATGAGATCATCCCGGCGAGGTACCGGGGCCGCGTCGACATCGCCATCAACGGCACCTACTGGGGCGGCGCGGCGCTGGGCGCCGTGGCGAACCTCTTCTTCCTCAACACCGACATCCTCCCCGAGGACCTCGGCTGGCGACTCAGCTTCTTCGTCGGCCCGGTGCTCGGCATCCTCATCATCTGGTTGCGCCGCCACATCCCTGAGAGCCCGCGCTGGCAGATGACGCACGGGCGCGAAGAGGAGGCCGAGCGCAACGTCGACGAGATCGAAGAGCGTATCCGCAAGGAGGGCAAGACGATCCCCGAGGTCGACGAGTCGAAGGCGATCACCGTCAAGGAGTACGGACGGGTGCCGTTCGTCACGATCGCGAAGGTGCTCTTCCGCACCTATCCGCGCCGCACCCTGGTGGGCATCACGATGATGGTGACGCAGTCGTTCCTCTACAACGCGATCTTCTTCACCTACGCGCTCGTGCTCGAGAACTTCTACGACACCCCGCCGGCCTCCGCGTCGCAGTACTTCATCATCTTCGCGGTCGGAAACCTCGCCGGAGCGCTGATCCTCGGCCACTTCTTCGATACCTGGGGTCGGCGGCGGATGCTGTTCGCCACATACGTGCTCGCGGGAACGATCCTGCTCGTGAGCGCATTCCTCTTCAACGCCGGCGTGCTGAACGCCGGCACCCACACCGCGTTCTGGTGCGCGTCGTTCTTCTTCGCCTCGGCCGGGGCATCCGCCGCCTACCTCACGGTGAGCGAGATCTTCCCGCTCGAGCTGCGCAGCCAGGTCATCTCGTACGTGTTCTCGATCGGTCAGCTCGTCGGCGCCATCGCCCCGGTGCTCTACGGCTCGCTGATCGGGCAGAGCGCCGAGACCGGCGACCGCGGCCCACTGTTCTGGGGGTACGTGCTCGGCTCGGCGATCATGATCTTCGGCGGCGTGATCTGCGGCGTGTTCGGCGTGAGCGCGGCCGGCAAGTCGCTCGAGGACATCGCCGATCCGTTATCGCTCGTCGAGCAGGCGGAGAAGGGCGTGACCCCGGATGCCTCGGCCTCCGGGAGCCGACGTGAGTGACCGGAGTGAGAACGGGTGGGTCAGTCGAGCGCGATGACGTGGCCATCGAGCCCCGACGCGAAGGCGGCGAGCCCGATTTCCAGCGCCGCGCCGGCGTAGGCCGCGCCCCCGGAGAAGGAGGCAGGATCCTCGGCGAACACGGCGCGCTCCTCGGCCCCGGGCCAGGTGACGGCGATGACGTTGCCGGTCGGCTCGGCGAGCTGCGTGCCGAGCAAGAGGAACGACACGTCCAGGTTGGCGGCGGAGGCCCGGTCGAGTACACCCACGAGCGCGGGGCCGATGCCGACGACCGCATCCGGGCGATCGGCGAGAGCGGCTGTCACGGCCGCGACGGGGTCGGCGTCCGCGTGCACCTGCACGGTGGCTCCGTGGCGGGCGGCTGCCTTCTGCACGGCGGCGAGCGCCGCGAGCTCCTCCTCGCCGGCATCCGATGGCACGACCACCGAGAGGGTGGCGCCGTCCGGCACCGCCGCAGTGACGACTGATCGGTCGAGGGTCGAGCCCGGCACGAGCTCGACCGGGGTCGAAGCCGAGGCGCTCGGGGTCGGTACCGACGTCGGCGCCGGCTGATCCGACGCCTCGACCGCGAGCGTGCAGCCGACGAGCGCGATCGACAGCACGAGCACGGCGGCGGGCAGTGACCACTTCATGGGTCTCCTCGGAGAGTACGGGGATGCCCCGGGCCAGAGAGCCCGGGGCATCCGTGATCGTCAGTCGCGGTTCGCGACCAGGCGACGGCGGGCGACGAGCACACCGCCGACCACGAGCAGCAGCAGAGCGAGGCCGCCGATCGCGAGGGGCAGTTCCGCACCGGTCGTGGCGAGGGCGTCGGAACCGGCCGCGCCGGAAGCCGCGGCGGCGATCGTGAACGAGGTCTCCACGGTCGAACCGTCCCCGAGCGTCACCACGATCGTGTGCGCGCCGGTCTCGAACGCGGCCGGGATCGTCCAGCTCGCGGCCAGCGTGCCGTCGGCCGCGACCGTGAACGAGCCGAGGTCGACCGGCTCGGAGTGCACGACGACCGACACGGTGTCGCCGGGGGTGAACCCGGTGCCCTCGATCGTGATCTTCCCCCCCTGCACGGCCTCGCCCGAGACCGTCACGCGAGGCTTCGCGGGAGCGACCACGGGGGCCTCTACGACGATCACCGTGCGGTCGGCGGTGGCGATGTTGCCCGCGGCATCCGTCGCTGTGTAGACGAGGTCGTACGAGCCG
Source organism: Microbacterium sp. USHLN272 (assembly GCF_037149655.1). NCBI lineage: Bacteria > Bacillati > Actinomycetota > Actinomycetes > Micrococcales > Microbacteriaceae > Microbacterium > Microbacterium sp. USHLN272. The sequence goes on from NZ_JBBCRA010000001.1 coordinate 1,449,736, forward strand.
AGCACGTCGGTGTCGACGGCGCCCTCGACCTCGAGCGACGCCGTGACGTCACCGTCGCGCTCGTCGGTGGCGGTGACTCCGGCGAGGGCGTCGAACTCCTCGCCCTGCACGACCTCGGACTTCGCCGGGAAGGCGATCTCCGGGGCGGTGACGTCGTCGCGCACGAGCGTGACCTCGTCGACGACGCTGTTCACCGGCGATGCCGTGCCGTTGGCCTGGCTGCGCAGGGTCGTGACGGTGATGGAGTCGTCGGTGACCTCGATGTGCGAGTAGTTGCGCACCTTCTCCTGGTTGATGACCGAGGCGTACCAGGCATCCGGAGCCTTGACGTCGTAGTACTTCGATCCGCTGGCGGAGTTCGCGGTGACGTAAAGCACCTCGCCCTCGGCGGCCGAGACCACGGACTGACCGGGCACCTCGGTCGCATCGGCGAGCTCGCCGTCCTTGATGAGGTGCGTGCGCGTGTAGCTGTGGTCGTGACCCTGCAGCACGAGGTCGAAGCCGAGGTCCGAGATCGCGGTCGGCAGGGCGTTGCGCAAACGCTCGATCTGGGTGTCGTACACGTGCGAGGCGACCGAGTAGATCGAGTGGTGGAAGGCGAGGACCTTCCACTTCGCGTCGGCGCCGTGCTCGGCGACGACCTTCTCCATGAAGTCGATGTGGCTCTGGTCGTCGTTGCTGTTCGTGTTGAGGACGACGTAGAGCACGTCCTTGTAGATGAACCAGTAGTCGCCGCCCGACGAGGTGCCGCTGCTCGCGGAGCCCGCGGTCTCATCGAGGTTGGGCACCGTGTAGTGCTGCGCGTACGCCTTCGAGCCCACGTCGTGGTTGCCGTTGACCGGCACGGTGGGGATGCTCGAGAGCTGCTCGGGCGCGAGGTAGTAGCCGTACTCCGTCTCGCTGGAGGCGGTATTGACCTGGTCGCCGGCCGAGAACAGCAGCTCACTGTCGGGGTAGGTCTGCTCGGCGATGTCGAGCGTGTCGGCCCACCCCTGTCCGTCGCGCTCCGCGTTGCCGGAGGCACCGATCTGCGGGTCGCCGAAGAAGAGGAAGCCGTAGTCGCCCGAGAACGCGGCGGTCGAGAACGACCGTACGTCCGACCAGCCGCCGGCCTCGGAGCCCACACGGTACAGGTACGTGGTGTTCTCGGCGAGGCCCTGCAGCGCGGCGCGGCGGTTGTACTCGTTGCTGCTCGTGAGGCCACCGGAGGCGGCGATGGTGGTGACGCCGGATGCCGGGAACGACGAGGTGTCGGTGCCGACGGCGTACTGCAGCTCCTGCGCCGTGTCGACGTTGGTGTACCAGGTCACGTTGCGGGCCGACTCGTCGGCGCCGATCGTGAGGACCACGTCGTCGTACGATGCCACGGGCTCGACGCCCGCGATCATCGGGGCGAGGCTCTGGAAGTCGAAGTAGACGTCGGAGCTGGTGATGCGGTCCTGATAGAGCGCGACCGCGATCGTGTTCTCACCGGCGACGAGGTCGTCGGCATGGATCGTGAAGGTCGAGGTGACGGGGTCGCCCCCGCTGTTGCCCGCATACATGAGGTTGCGCTGCGCCTCGGGGGCCGCTTCGACCTTCTCGTCGACGAACCCGGCGACCTTCTCGCCGTTGACGAAGACCTGCACGGCGTCATCGTAGGTGAGCGTGGCGGAGAGGCCGTCGATCGCCTCCAACTGCTCGGCGTCGATGTCGACCGCGGTACGGAAGTGGAAGGTGGGGACGTCGTCGGTCGTGCCCGCGATGTACTGGTTCAGCAGGGTGTTGACGGGGAAGCCCGAGCCGATCCCGGTCGGCTGACCGTTCTTCGCGCCGAACGCGCCCGTGGCGGTCTTCCACGTGGAGTCGTCGAAGGCGGCCTGTGTCCAGACCAGGCGATCAGCGGCACCGGCTGCGGGGTCGGTGTTGTCGTCGGAGTACGACCACGTGGTCGCGGCCGTGCTCAGGAACGTCTCGGGCAGCTCTGCCGCGGTGGCGGCGGAGCCTCCGAGCGCGACGACGGCACCGGAGGCCATCGTCGCGGCGAGGATCGCGGCGCAGACGCGCCGGCGAGTGGGGGACGAAACAGACATGCGGAAGGGCACTCCTTGACGAGTCTCGAGAGGGGGGATTCGCCCACGCTAGAGACGCCACCGTCCGTCTTCCTTTACCGCCGGCATCCGTTCGGTGAACAGCGCACGGACGGAAGGTTCCCGCGTGCGCCGAATCCCCGGAGCCCGTGCCGAGAAGAAAGCCGAGTCAGGGGGCCGAGTGCGATGACGCGCGTCGGTCGGCCTTCGCCGGCCACCGGAAGTGTTCGACGAATCGCGCGATCGTTCGGGAGCGCGTCGCGAGGAGGAACAGGCCGTAGCCGATGACCCCGCCCAGGACGTTCGTCATCCAGTCATTGATGTCTGCGAGATGCCCGCTCGAGGCGAGGCGTGCAACGGCCATCTGCGTCAGTTCGATAGCCAGACTCGCTCCGGCCACGATCGCCACCACCTTCCACCAGCTCGGTCGCGAGACGAGCAGGGGGATGAGGATGCCAAGGGGCACGAACACCGCGACGTTGATGAGAGCGTCCTCGAGCCCGTAGTCGGCGAAGGGCACGAGGTAGAGCGGCAGCGGGCGCGGCCCGTCGTAGAACCCGGTGCCGATGCGCAGGAAGATCGGGAAGATGGTGTTGGCGACCACTCCGCCCGCGTAGATCGCGAGCACCGCGGCGACGCTCGCCCGCGCAAGCGTCACCCGCCCGCGGGATCGGAGCACCTGGATCAGCACGAGGAAGATCACGATGCCGAGGGGGATCACGATCGGGAGCATGGGGACTTCGACGAACTTCATTCACTGCTTCCGATGGTGACAGGGGCGGTGCGGTGGCACCCGATTGATCGTACTGGGATTCCCGAACGAGATTCCGTGATCAAACCGTTGCATTCGTTATCTCGCCGTTATACAGTGATCACACGGTGAATGTTTGCTGTGGCACTCACCGAATGTGATTGCAGGACACTCTTGGTGCAAGGGACAAGGGCCGGTCGGGAGCCTCTCCGATCGGCCCTTACTGCTGCCCCCGAGGCCGGTATCCTGTAGGGATGACCGATCGCAAGCTCGCCCTCGCCGCCTGGGAGAGCCTGTTCCGCGCGCAGCACGAGGTCTTCCACGACATGCTCGCCGACTTCGATGGCACCGACATCAGCCAGGCCGAGTACGACGTCATGCTCACGGTGACCCGCTCCCCCGACATGACCGCCCGTCTGCGCGACATCACGGCCAACATGCTGATCAGTCAGCCGAGCGTCTCGCGCCTCGTCGACCGCATGGTCACGAACGGCCTGGTCACCAAGTGCGCCGACCCCGACGACGGTCGCGGATCGCTCATCACAGCGACGGATGCCGGTGCGCGCGCGTTCCGCGCGGTCGCCACCGTGCACGGGCGATCAATCGCCGAACGCATGTCGGCCCTCGACGATGACGAGCTGCGCACCCTCCGCGCGCTCTCCGACAAGCTGCGCCGCTCCTGACACGGGGAGTTCTCCCCTCGGCATCCGTTCCTGTGATCTGGCAGGGTGGGAGCTGAGTCCCGCACGCCGCGGGAACGCAGACTTCCCCTTCGGGGGATCAGGGAGGTCACCCATGGAGCTCGCCGGAATCGTCGGCATCCTCGTCATCGTCGGCATCGCCGTCGTCATCGTCGTCGTCGTCCTGCTCATCCTGCTGCTGTTCGCACGCAGCTGGATCAAGGTCGCCCGCGCCGATGAGGCGCTGGTCATCTCGGGACGCAAGCAGAAGGTGCAACGCGCCGTCGTCGGCGCCGACGGCACCAGCCGCCCCGAGATGTCGGAGTCGCCGGTCACGGTCATCGTGAACGGCAAGTCGCTCGTCAACCCGATCACGCAGCGCCACGAGATCATCTCTCTGCGCTCGCGCCAGGTGTCGCTCAACGCCGAGGCGCAGTCGCTCGACAGCGTCACGCTCAACGTCGACGGCGTCGCGATCGTCAAGATCGGCTCCGACCCCATCCTCGTGCGCCGCGCCGCCGAGCGTTTCGCCTCGCAGGACAAGGCCATCGAGCAGTTCACCACCGAGCAGCTCGAGGGTGCGCTGCGTGGCATCGTCGCGACGCTCTCTGTCGTCGAGCTCATGCGCGAGCGCAAGAAGTTCTCCGACCAGATCGCCGCCGACGTCTCGCAGGAGCTCGCCGAGCAGGGCCTGATCCTCGACTCGTTCCAGATCAAGGGCATCACCGACAAGGTCGGCTACATCCAGTCGCTGGGTGCGCCCGAGATCCAGGCGAAGCGCCAGTCGGCCGAGATCTCGCAGACGAACGCCGACCGTGCGATCAACCAGAAGTTCATCGCCAACCAGGAAGCCAACCTGGTCGAGCAGACCGCCCTCGACACCAATACCGCCAACGCGAACGCCGGCATCGGCCGTGCGCGCGCCGAAGCGGAGCAGGCCGAGAACCTCGCCCGCGAGCAGGCCCAGCAGGCCGTTCTGCAGCAGCAGGCCGAGAACAAGCAGGCCCAGCTCGACGCCGACGTCAAGCGCGTCGCCGACGCGCAGCGGTACGAGGCCGAGACCCGTGCCCAGGCCGAGCTCTACACGCGTGAGCGTGCCGCCGAGGCCGCCGCGATCGAGCAGGTCAAGCAGGCCGAGGCCCGCACCCGCATCGCCGAGCAGCAGGCGCAGGCCGACAAGGCCCGCGCCGACGGTGAGGCCGCAGCCGCGGTCGCCAGTGCGAACGGTGAGGCCGAGGCGCTGCGCTCGAAGGCGGAGGCCGAGGCCGAGGCCCGTCGCCTGCGCGCCATCGCCGAAGCCGACGCGATCCGCGCCGAGGGTGAAGCCCGGGCCGCGGCCGTCGAGGCCGAGGCGAAGGCCATCGCTTCCAACCAGGACGCCTTCCTCTCGCAGCGCGTGCTCGACGTACTGCCGTCGATCATGGCCGAGTTCGCGAAGGGCTACTCCGCCATCGGCAACGTGTCGATCATCGGCGGCTCGGGCGAGGACGGCGCCTCGCACGTCGTCGGGGCCGACAACGCGAAGGCACTGCGCTCGGTGTTCGACAGCGTGCAGTCGGCGACCGGTCTCGACCTCGCCGGCATCATCCAGGGCCAGGCGGTCGGCCGCGGTTTCGGTGCCGGTGTGGCCGAAGCATCCGCCGCCGCTCCCGCTCCCGCCGCGCCGACGCAGCGGGAGCCGAACCCGACGACTCCCCCGCCGCCCGCCGACGACGCGGAGTAGTCACAGCAGGACCCAGCGGATGCCGCGGCCGATTCGGTCGCGGCATCCGTCGTTTCCGCCGTACCCAACTCAGGAAGAACTGGGCCGCACAGTCTGTTTCCACCCCGATCCAGGCCGATCCCGGCCGGTTTTCCTGAGTTAAGTACACCCGCCGCGGGCCGCACCCCGTCTACTCGCCCTTCTCGACACAGGCAGACTGGACCCATGACCTCCGCCGCCTTCGACCTCGCCACGATCGGCGCAGGGCTCTCGTTCGCCTCCGCGATCGACGAGCTTCAGGCGGCGCTCGACACGAGTGCGTCGGTGGTCGTGAGCGCCCCTCCCGGCACGGGTAAGACCACACTCGTGCCGCCGCTGCTCGCAACGCGATCGCCGGGCCGCGTGATCGTCACCCAGCCGCGCCGCGTGGCCGCCCGGGCCGCCGCGCGCCGGCTCGCACAGCTCGACGGATCGCCGCTCGGCACGCGCGTCGGGTTCACCGTCCGCGGCGAGCGCGCGGTCGGACCCGAGACACGGGTCGAGTTCGTCACGGCCGGGGTGCTGCTGCGCCGCCTTCTCGACGATCCGGACCTCGCGGGTGTGGATGCCGTGATCATCGACGAGGTCCACGAGCGCGCCCTCGAGACCGACCTGTTGATCGGCCTGCTCTCGGAGGTGCGCGAACTGCGCGACGACCTCGTACTCATCGCCATGTCGGCAACGCTGGATGCCGAGCGCATCGCCGCCGTGATCGGCACCGATGACGAGCCCGCGCCGATCGTCGACCACCGGGTTCCCGCCTTCCCCCTCACCGAACGGTGGGCGCCGAGCCCTGCTCCGCGCCTCGACGAACGCGGGGTAACCTGGGCGTTCCTCGATCACGTCGCGCGCACCGCGGCATCCGCTGCTCTCGATCTGCACCGCGACGATCCCGCTGCCGACGCGCTGGTCTTCGCACCGGGCGCGCGCGAGGTGTCGGAGATCGCTCGCCGCATCCGCGACACGACCGATGTGTTCGACGTGCGGGAGCTGCACGGTCGGATGCCGGCGGCCGAACAGGATGCCGTGATCCGCGGCCGCCGCCCCGCCGAAGAACCCCGCATCATCGTCACGACATCACTCGCGGAGTCCTCGCTGACCGTGCCGGGCGTGCGACTGGTGGTCGACACCTGCCTGGCCCGCACTCCGCAGCGCGACGCCGGGCGCGGGATGACGGGCCTCGTCACCACCGTGGCCTCGCGTTCGTCGAGCGTGCAACGCGCCGGCCGCGCGACCCGCCAGGGAGCGGGCACGGTCGTGCGCTGCGTCGACGAACGCGCCTATGCCACGGCGCCCGCGCGTCCGACTCCCGAGATCGCCTCGACCGATCTCGCCGATGCCGCTCTGCTGCTCGCCTGCTGGGGCGCACCGGAAGGCAAGGGTCTGCGACTGATCGACCCGCTCCCCTCCGAGAGCCTCGCCGATGCCCTCACGGTGCTACACGGCCTGGGCGCGATCGACGACGACGGTCGCGCGACGCCGGAGGGCCGAGCCCTGGCACGCATCCCGACCGATCCGCGGCTCGCCCGCGCTCTGCGTGACGGCAGCCCGGTCGTGGGCTCTCGCCTCGCCGCCGAGGTCGTCGCGCTGCTGGGCGGCGACGTGCGCACGGCGGACTCCGACGTCGCGCAGGCGCTCGTCGCCCTGCGAGGCGGACGAACTCCAGAGTCCCGCCGGTGGCGCAGCGACGCGGATCGCCTCGAGCGCATGAGCGCATCTGCGCCGGGTGTGCGCTCCGATCTCGACGGCGTCGGCCTGGTGATCGCGCTGGCGTTCCCCGAGCGGATCGCCCGCCGCGTCGACCGCACGGTGAACGGGGCGACGTTCCTGCTGGCCTCCGGTACCCGCGCGGGAGTGAGCGGCTCGCTCGCGGCCGTCGAGTGGCTGGCCATCGCCGACGTCACGCGGGCGTCCGGGCGCGCGGCAGCCGGTTCGGGGGCGGTCGTGCGATCGGCTGCGATGCTCACCGAGGAGCAGATGGAGCGGGCGGCGAGCCACCTGCTCACCGACCGTGTCGAGGCGGAGTTCGTCGGCGGTCGCATCCAGGCGCGTCGCGAGCGCCGGGTGGGCGCCATCTTGCGCTCTTCGGCTCCGGTGCGCGCGTCTGCCGACGAGGGGCGGGATGCCGTGCGCCGCACGCTGCAGCGCGAGGGGCTGAGCATGTTCGCCTGGTCGGCATCCGCCGTCGAGCTGCGGAGCCGCCTTGCGCTGCTGCACCGCGAGCTGGGGGCGCCGTGGCCGGACGTCTCGGATGCCGGGCTCCTCTCCGCCCTCGACTCCTGGCTCGCATCCGAGCTCGACGCTCTGGCCAGCGGCACCCCCGCAGCTCGGCTCGACCTGACCTCGGCGCTGCGGCGCCTGCTGCCGTGGCCCGAGGCCGGGCGCCTCGACGAGCTCGTACCGGAGCGGCTCGAGGTGCCGAGCGGCTCCCGCGTCCGCATCGCGTATCCGACCCTCGACGATCCGGATGCCCGACCGGTCGTCGCCGTGAAGCTGCAGGAGTGCTTCGGCTGGGCCGAGACTCCCCGGTTGGTCGACGGCCGCGTGCCGGTGCTCTTCCACCTGCTCTCCCCCGCCGGGCGCCCGCTCGCCGTCACCGACGACCTGACCTCGTTCTGGTCGGGGCCCTATGCGCAGGTGCGCGCCGAGATGCGCGGCCGCTATCCGAAGCATCCGTGGCCCGAGGATCCCTGGGCGGCTGCCCCGACCCGACACACGAAGAACCGCGCCGCTCGCTGAGGCCGGCCGCCGCGGTCAGCGCGTACGCCGGCGCAGAGTCAGCGAGGCGAGCACGAGCGCGCCGATCGCGAACGCCACCACGATGAGCAGCGGCCCGAACACGTCCCACCCCTCGTCTCCCGCGGCGACGGCGTTGATCGTGTCGATCGCGTGGCTGAGCGGCAGCCAGTCCGAGATCGCGAACAGCACGTCGGGCATCTGGTCGCGGGGCATGAACAGGCCGCCGAGGATGATCTGCGGGAAGACGAGCAGCGGCATGAACTGCACGGCCTGGAACTCGGTCTGCGCGAACGCACTCGCGAGCAGTCCGAGCGCGGTACCGAGCAGGGCGTCGACGATCGCGACGAGCCCGAGCTGCCAGAGCGGCCCCTCGACGTCGAGCCCGCACACCCCCACCGCGAACGCCACGGTGATCACCGCCTGCAGCAGGGCCATGACTCCGAAGGCGAGTGCGTACCCGAGGATGAAGTCGGCTTTGCCGAGCGGCGTCGTCATGAGCCGTTCGAGCGTGCCCGATCGGCGCTCGCGCAGTGTGGTGATCGAGGTGATCAGGAACATCACGATGAACGGGAACAGCGCCAGGATCGCCCCGCCGAACTGATCGAACACCCCGTCCTGGTCGCTGAACAGCCAGGCGAAGAGCCCGACGAGCAGGCTCGGGGCGATGAGCATGAGCGCGATCGACCGGGGGTCGTGACGCAGCTGCGCGAGCACGCGCCCGGCGGTCGCGAGCATCCGTGCGCCGTTCAACGCGGGGCCTCCGTCCCGCGGGCGCGGCGCGATCGGCGCGTCTCGCCGGCACCAGGACCGGCAGGAGAGACGGATGCCGCAGCCTGATCGCGTTCGATCAGCGTGAGGAACGCGGCCTCGGCGTCGGCGGCGCCGGTCTCGTTGAGGAGCCCCTGCGGGGTGGTGTCGGCGATGATCCGGCCGTCGTGCAGGAGCAGGAGGCGGTCGCAGCGGGAGGCTTCGTCCATCACGTGGCTCGAGACGATGAGGGTCACGCCGCGGTCGGCGAGGCCACGGAACAGCGTCCACAGTTCGGCGCGCAGCACCGGATCGAGCCCGACCGTCGGCTCATCGAGCACGACGACCTCGGGCGATCCGATGAGGGCGATCGCGAGCGACACCCGATTCAGCTGCCCGCCGCTGAGCGACTCGACGAGCTGGCCGGCCTGCGCGCGCAGCCCGACCTCGGCGAGCACGCGATCGACATCGCCCTTCGGCGCCTTCAGCAGACCGGCGAAGTACGCGAGGTTCTGTCGCACCGTGAGGTCGGCGTAGACCGCGGCGCCCTGGGTGCCGTAGGCGACGCGGTGACGCAGCTGCGGCGATCCGCCCGGTTCCCCGAGCACCGTGACCCGACCCGCGTCGATGCGCTGCACGCCGACGATCGCCCGCATGAGGGTGGTCTTGCCGCAGCCCGAGGGTCCGATCAGCCCGGTGATCTGTCCACGAGGAATGCGCAGATCGATGCCATCGAAGACCTGTGCGGGCCCCCTCCGCACCCGGAGCCCCGTGATCTCGACCGCGGCTCCCTCGCCGCCCACCGAACCGCTCATGGTGCGATTATGCTCCGGCAGGAATGCCCGAGCCACCCCTCAGCACTCGATGACGTTGACCGCGAGGCCGCCCTCGCTCGTCTCCTTGTACTTGGTCGACATGTCGAGTCCGGTCTGGCGCATGGTCTCGACGACCGCGTCGAGCGAGACGTAGTGGCTGCCGTCGCCGCGCAGGGCGAGGCGGGCGGCGGTGACGGCGGTCGAGGCGGCGATCGCGTTGCGCTCGATGCAGGGGATCTGCACGAGGCCCCCGATCGGGTCGCATGTGAGTCCGAGGTGGTGCTCCATCGCGATCTCGGCGGCGTTCTCGATCTGTCGGTTGGTGCCACCCATCACGGCGGTGAGTCCGCCGGCGGCCATCGCGCAGGCCGATCCGACCTCGGCCTGGCACCCGCCCTCAGCCCCCGAGATCGAGGCGTTGGCCTTGAAGAGCGACCCGAGAGCCGTGGCCGTCAGCAGGAAACGACGGATGCCGCGGCGGCGGTTCGCCTCGGCGGTCTGCTCCTCGTCCAACGCGTCGGAGGCGGCGAGCGCCCGAGCATCCGATTCGAATCCCAGCAGCGCGCTGCCGACCAGCTCGCCGTAGGGGGTGACGGCGTTGCCCGCCCCGAGGCCGGAGTCGGCGAGGAACCGCCACCAGTACATGGCGACGGCGGGCAGGATGCCGGCGGCACCGTTCGTCGGGGCGGTGACGACGCGTCCGCCCGCGGCGTTCTCCTCGTTGACGGCGAGCGCGAAGGCACCGAGCCACTCGCCCGGGAGCTCGCGGTGGCCGTCAGCCTCCGAGGCGTCGAGCTGCCCGCGGATGACACCGGCACGTCGCTTCACCTTGAGTATCCCGGGCAGTACACCGTCGGAGTGCAGGCCGGCGTCGACGCATCCGGCCATCGCGTCCCAGATCGCGTCGAGCCCCGCGGCGACCTCTTCTTCGCTGCGCAGGGAGGTCTCGTTGAGGCGCGCGACCTCGGCGATCGAGAGGCCGTGCTCGTCGCAGAGCGCGAGCAGCGATGCGGCATCCGCGTAGGAATAGGGGAACCCGGAGGTCGCGAGCGCGGCCTCCTCGCCCTCGCGTCGGATGAACCCACCGCCGACGGAGTAGTAGGTCTCCTCCGCCACCGCCTCGCCGTCGCTCGCCCACGCCGTGAGCGTCATGGCGTTCGGATGCCCGGGCAAGCGCGTGCGCGGGGCGAAGACGATATCTTCCTTCGCGAAGGAGACCTCATGCGCCCCGGCGATCGCGAGGGACGCGCCCGCGGGATAGTCGCTCCAGGCCGATCGCACGGCCGCGGGGTCGCAGGTCTCGGGCGAGAGTCCGCGGAGGCCGGCGACGACGGCGTCCGGGGTTCCGTGGCCGATGCCGGTCGCTCCCAGCGAACCGAAGAGCGTGCACCCCACACGCGAGACGCGATCGAGTGAGCCTGCGGCGGCGAGCCGCTGCGCGAAGTCGAGAGCCGCCCGCATCGGTCCGACCGTGTGGGAGCTCGAGGGCCCCACTCCGATGGAGAAGAGGTCGAAGGCCGAGACGTACGCTGTCACCCCTCCAGGCTACGCCGGATCGTCGATGTCGGTTCACCTTCGTTAACCCGCTGACTCACTACTGTGGGCGTGTGAGTGATGACACCGGAATCCTGATCTTCCTCGCCGTCGGCGTTCTCGTCGTGATCGGCATCGTCGTCTTCGGCGTGCTGAGCTCGCGCCGCAAGAAGAACGCCACCACCCGCACGTTCAGCGTGCGCTCCGGCCGCATCGGTACGCAGCCGTTCCTCGAGAGCAGCGACCTCGCCCTCGACGACACGCGCCAGGAGGAGCTCTTCCGCCTCACCTACGAGATCGACGGCTCGCTGCAGATCCCCTCGGACGACGAGCCCGACGACCGCACCGTGCACATCTCGCGGATCGGCCGCAGCCTGCGCGCCGGATTCCCGCAGGCGAAGATCGGCCTGTCGGCGTACTTCCGCGAGTGGGAGAACAGCGAGTTCCCCGCGCGCTTCCCCGTGCGCGGCGACCACGGCACCACGGCGGTGACGATGGATGCCGCGGGCGTGACGGCCCTCGATGCGAACAGTTCGATCGTCTGGACCTCGCCGTGGCCGGCGCTGCGGTTCTCGAACGGACCCGACCTGGTGCTGCTCGACGGCGCCGGCAAGACCGTGCGCCTGCAGCCGGCGGATGCCCAGCCTGAGGTCGAGGAGATCGTCATCAAGTACGGCACGCTCCAGCAGATGCACTTCTGAGCGCGCGTCAAGCCCCTTCAAGCGGGGCAGCTGCGACGGCATCCTGAACGTCAGACATCGCGAAGGGAGCGATCATGACGAACAGCACCCCCGAACCCACCGACGACCTCTCCGCCGAGGCGCAGACGCCCACGCCGACTCCGGCATCGGATACCGAGGGCGAAGTGACCACGCCGGATGCGGCCGAGTCACCCGAAGACGCCGATCCGAGCGAGGTGCCGAGCACCGAAGACCTGCAGGAGCCGAGCACCGAGAAGGACCCGGGCGAAGAGCCCAAGGCCCCGAAGCGCGACGAGCCCGAACCCGACCACGAGGCGGTCGGGATCGGGGTCGTCGACACCGAGGACTGAATCCTCCCGCGCTGAGGGGTCAAGACTCGCCGCACCGCTCACCGGTCACGCGGCGTGTCTTGACCCCTCACGGAGGGTGGGGGCCTATTCGACGAGCTTGCCCGCCGTGTCGACCTCGCGCATGAGCTCGGCGATCTCCTCGGGGATCTCGGGGACCGCCTCGCGCGTCACGCCGTCGCGCGGCGACCAGACGAGGTTCACCTGCAGCGTCGGGTCGGTGTCGGGGAAGTCGCTGCGGTTGTGGCATCCGCGGGTCTCACGACGCTCGAGCGCCGCCTCCATCGTCGCCCGCGCGGCGAGCGCCGACGCCTTGAGGTCGAAGGCGTGCGCGAGGTCCTGGAACCCGGCGATGTCGGGGTGGATGCCGATGTCTTCCATGCGCCCCTCGATGAGGTCGAGTTCGGCGAGGCCCTGACGCAGCCCCTCCTCCGAGCGCACGACGCCGGCGTGCTCGGTCATGGTGTTGCGGATCGCGCGCTGCAGGGCGCGCACGTTCTCGCGTCCGTCGGCGGCGAGGAGCTCGTCGATCTCGGCTCGTGCGCCGGCGACGGCATCCGCTGACCGCTTCTGAGCCTCGAGGGAGGCCGCGTGCTCCATCGCGGCCTGGCCGACGATGCGTCCGTAGACGAGCAGTTCGATGAGCGAGTTGCCGCCGAGGCGGTTGGCGCCGTGGAGCCCGCTCGAGGCCTCGCCGATGGCGTAGAGGCCGTCGACGTCGGTCTGGTGGTCTTCGGGCCGCACCCACACGCCGCCCATCGAGTAGTGCGCGGTCGGCGCGATCTCGATCGGGTCGGTGGTGATGTCGAGCATCTGCAGCTCCATCATCGTCTGGTAGACGCGGGGCAGGCGGGTCATGATCGTCTCGCGCGGCAGGTGCGAGACGTCGAGCCAGACGCCGCCGTTCTCGGTGCCGCGCCCCTCTTTGATCTCGGTGTACGCAGCGAGCGCGACGCGGTCGCGGGTCGACAGCTCCATGCGCTCGGGATCGTACTTCGACATGAAGCGCTCGCCGAGGGCGTTGCGCAGGATGCCGCCGTCGCCGCGTGCCGCCTCGGAGATGAGGGTGCCGGCGGCGTTCTCGGGCTCGATGATGCCGGACGGGTGGAACTGCACGAGCTCGGGATCGCGGAGGCGGGCTCCGGCATCGACCGCGAGGCGGAAGGAGTCGCCGGTGTTCTCGTCGCGGCGCGAGGAGGTGCGGCGCCAGATGCGGTTGTGTCCACCGGCGGCGAGGATGACGGCATCCGCGTGGATCAGGTAGCGGGTGCCGTCGGCCTGGTCGAAGCCATAGGCGCCGAAGACGACGTTGTCGCGCACGAGCAGGCGGGTGATGTAGACGTTGTCGAGGATAGGGACCTCGAGCTGCTCGGCCTTGCGCACGAGGGTGCGCTGGATCTCGAGGCCGGTGTAGTCGCCCGAGAAGGCGGTGCGGCGGAAGGTGTGCGCGCCGAAGAAGCGCTGCGAGATGCGTCCGTCGTCTTCGCGGGCGAAGTCCATGCCCCAGCGTTCGAGGTCGCGGATGCCGCGTTCGGCGCCCTGCGTGACGATCTCGACGGTGTGGGGGTTGGCGAGCAGGTAGCTCTCCTTGATGGTGTCGGCGGCGTGCTGCTGCCAGCTGTCGTCGGCGTCCATGGTGCCGAGGGCGGCGTTGATGCCGCCGGCGGCGAGGGAGGTGTGGGCATCCTGTCGGGGGCGTTTGCCGACGGCGAGGACGTCGATGCCGTGTTCGGCGACCTCGATCGCCGCGCGCAGCCCGGATCCGCCGGTGCCGATGACGAGGATCGTGGTGGAGATCTGACGTTCGCGAGTACTCATGCTCTCGACGCTAGTTAGGTCACCCTAATAACTCCAATGCATAGTTCCTCTTCGAACCATGTTGGTAGCCTATGGACATGAACCTCGAGCAGTTGCGCGGATTCGTCGAGGTCGCCCGCCTCGGGCACTTCACGCGGGCGTCCGAATCGCTGCACCTCGCGCAGCCGTCGCTCAGTCGGCAGATCTCGACGCTCGAACGCGAACTCGGTGCCGAACTCTTCCATCGCGCGCGCGGCCACATCGCCCTCACCTCCGCCGGCGAGACGCTGCTCCCCCGCGCCCAGCGCATGCTCGCCGAGGCCGAGGCGATCAAGGAGGAGATGGGCGAGCTCGCCGGCATCCGTCGTGGACGCGTGCGCCTCGGCGCCCCGCCCACCCTGTGCATGAGCCTCGTCGCCGAGGCGCTCGCGGCCTTCCACGTCGCGCACCCCAGTGTCGAGCTGCAGCTCGCCGAGGCCGGATCGCGCGCGCTGGTCGAGCAGGTCGCCGTCGGCGCGGTCGACATGGCGCTCATCACCGAATCGGCCGGCCCGCCACCCGCGGGCGTGAGCCTGACGCGGATGCCCCTGCTCACCGAAGAGCTCGTCGTCGTGTCGTCGGCGTCTCAGCCGCCGGTGTCGACGGCATCCGCCATCGGCCTCGACGAGCTCGCCACCTTGCCGCTCATCGTCTTCGACGAGACGTACGAACTGCGCGCGACGACGGATGCCGCGTTCCGCAGCGAGGGCCTCGAACCCGTGCCCGTCCTCGCCGGCGCCGAGATGGACGCCGTGCTGCGCTTCGTCGAACGCGGCCTGGGCGTCGCCGTCGTGCCCGCGATGGTGCTGCTCGACCAGCCCGGCTTGCGGTCGATGCGCCTGTCGCACCCCATGATGACCCGAACGGTCAGCCTCGCGCACCGCTCGGACGTGCGGCCGGCGATCGCGGTGTCGGCCATGCGGAAAGTGATCGTCGCGACCGCGGTGGAGGTCGCGCGGCGGGACCCGGCGATCACGAGCCTGGTGGAGGGGTAGGGGTCTAGCGCTCCTCAAACGGGTCGCCCGGCCGATCTTCACGCGAGCGCACGAGAGCCTCCGCTTCACTCGTCAAGTACTGTCGCCAGCTCTCCGTCATGGCCGCCAAGCCAGAAGGGGCGCCTTCCTCCAGCGGCATGTATCTCACGAACGGTGCCACCGACTCCGGGTAGCCGAAGTCGGCGTAGATCAGTTCGACGAACTCGAAAGGATCCTTCAGATTCTCCCTGAGTTCGTACGTCGCGAGCAGCTCGAGATAGAGCCACTTTCGGACAGACAGCTCCGGCTGAAGCGTCGCCTGTTCTCCCACACCGAGGATCTCCCGAATATCCGCGATCGCGCTGCCATCGAGCTCCGAGAGCTCCTGGATGATCGGGTCGACAGGCGATTCGAGATCAGCGCGCTTCGCCAGAGCGACGACAGTCGTCGGCTTCACGATGCCAAGCGATAGCCCGAGTCGCAGGTCGTCAACCGTGAGATCAACTCCGGAGCGACTGAGAAACCGAATGTCGAGTTCAAGCCTCATCGACTCACCACCCGTTCACGTCCTTCGGGATCGGCACGAACCGCCCACTCACCACTGTTCCTCCGCCGGCGCGGACCCGGGGTTCAGCAGCTCGCCGACAGCATCCAGCACGATGCGGGCAGACGCCTCGGCCTCCAGTATCTCCAGTTCCTGACCCAGAGTGAGGTTGCGGCGCTCGCGTAACTCGGCGTAGCCGGCCCACGCGGCGTCGAGCGCGTGCAGCTGCTGCGCTGCATCCCACACATCGCTGTCGCTCACGCGATCGGAGACGTAGAAGTCGCGGAGAACTGTGCGCGGGAGCATCCGTCGGCTGTCGTTCCCCAGCGCCTCGATCGCGCGCGTCCGCGCGGCCTCCGTGCGCGCAACGCTCCCGCCGCCGATGCGCCAAATCGAGAGGCCGAGCCCGAGGACCGTGAGGAGGCCGAACGCGAGGAGCAGAAGTCGCATCCACAAGGGCGGATCGTGCATGCCGTCCGCCAGAACGGTCGTGCCGACGAGTACGCCCGCGCCGAGCAACACGATCAACCCCGCGGCGATCCCGCGCGTGACGATCTTGGCGTTATCCGCACGAGTGTCGATGTTCTCGATCTCGCGGAGGGTCTTGTCGCGCGTGCGCGGGTCGAAGACGTAGGTGGCGAGCCATTCCGACCAGCGGGGTTCGCTGGCGATCGGCCCGAGTTCGCGCGCCTCCACAGCGGGCGGCTCACCCGGGTTCGACCGGCGCCGCCAGAGCGGACCCGCGATCGACGGCGCCAGGTGTTCGTCTCGCGAGTTGTTCATGAGGTAGGTCGCGCGCCACTCTTCAGGGCATCGCGCCAGTGTTCTAACGATCTCGGCAGCGTTGGCTTCGGCAGGTGACCCGTCCCCGGGGAATCGCAGGAAGACCTGGAACGGATGCTCCGGGTCCCGGTCGAGGAGAGATGAGAGCCACACTCTGATCCGCGCAGGATCGTCGTGGTCGGGACCGACCCAGTCGAGCTTCACCCCGCGCTCGCTGAGGAGCTCGTGATCCACCCGACCGAACACCAGACGCCGTGCGGCATCCATCGGGGTCTCCCACGAACGATCCGCCCGGACGCGCTCGACCTCCTTTTCGTATGCGCCGACCGGGAAGGAGACACCCGCGTCGACGCCGTTCGGCACGCCGCTCACCCAATCCCAGTGAACGGCCTCGCCGTCGGGCGAGATGTCGACGTCGACCCAGTCGCACTCGGAATCCCCACATGCCGGGCACGATGAGATCAGCGCGCGCCGCTCGTCGACCTCTACCGTGAAGTGGTCGATGTCGACGGGGTGGAGGCCGGAGGAGAGGCTGGCGGCGACAGAGACGTCGTTGATGTAGATGGACAGCTCCACGCCCGTGCTGCTCGCCTCCGACGGCTCGATCGCGAAGCGGATGCTGTCACTCGCGATGCGCTCCCAACCACGCCCGTCGATCACGCGCGGCACCCATCGTTCTCCTCTGGGCGGGTGGGGGATGCCGAGCTCTTCGCACGTAGCGAGGAGAAGCCGCTCGGTGGCGATCTCGTCGTTGGCCGGCTGCCCGGCGAGAATCCGGAGGCTCGGGCTGTCGAGGTCGTCGACGAGTGCGGCCACCGCGGCATCGACGACGCGGAGGCTCCAATCCTCACCCCTTGCGTGCACCGCGCGGACGATCGCGTCGAAGAACCGGAGTTCGGGGGTTTCAGTCATTGAGGGACTCCTCCCTGTGCGGGGCCGCGCCGCGAGGATCGAGAACCTCCATCGCCTCGGCGATCGTCGCCGGCTTGAGCAACCCTTTTCGGATGCGCATGATGGGGAACTCGGCGGCCGGGTCACCGTTCGGGTGGAGTAGTTCCAACCGTCCGATGCCCGGTGGGTTGCCCAACCGGAACCTCCCGTCTGGGAGGTCGAGGAGCAGTTGCTCGCCGGAGAAGCCCATGCGGAGCTCGAGCCCGTTCGCGGTACGGACCGCTACCAGCCGGGCACTGGCCAACGTCGGCGCGTTGACGAAGTCCTTCTGAAGCGCTCGCGCATGCGCCGAGTGCTCCCACAGCTTGGCCACGCCGAGCATCTGTCTGAGGGACGGGCGCAGGATGACGCCGTGATCGGCGCCGGTGGCAGCCATCGCCCCGTGGAGCGCTTTTCGCGCGGCCCGCGGTTCGCTGTACTTGTAGGCGACCCGCGCGACAAAGGGAGAGACGAGGAACGCAGGGCCGAAGAAGTAATTGGCCTCAGTCGGCAACGTTCCGCCCGACAGAACGCTCGTACTCGCCGCAGCGACCATCAGGACGATGATGACCGCCATCCAGTAGAGGGCCAACAACCCGAAATGTGTCATGGCTTCATCTCCACGGCGACGGCGTAGCCGCCGCCCCCCGCAGCAGCATCCGTCCCTGCTTCTGGTCGCACCAGAACCACCCCCTCATGAATAAGACGACCCATGGCACCTAACATGACGGCGCTACGCCACCTGTTACGCGAACGAGACGAGAAGCCTCGAGTGCTTCAGCGTGCGAACACCATCGGGAGCATCAGCTCCAGCGCCTGCATGGTGAGAACGACCGTCCAGTACGTCATCGCCACGAAGGCCAGCGACTGCGAGATCACCGACACCATCAGCGGCGCACGCTCGGCGCTGCCCTGCCGCCGGACGACGACGTGTCGCCCGATCACATAGACCAGGGGCGACAGGAACGTCCATGCCCAGGGAAACGGCTGGAAGAACCCGCGACCCGTCAGCGCGCGCACATCGAGCACGGCGAATCGAACGGATGCCGCGTACGCGCCCCATCCCAGAATGAACGACGTCCACAGCCACGGGCTGAAGAAGGGTTCGAAGAACAGTGACATGAACTCCCTCATGCTTTCCGCGGAGTCGTATGTCGGCCGGTCTACGCGCGCGACATCATCGACCATCAGTTGGACGATTTGCGGGAAGATCCGCTGCCAATCAGCGAGGTAGCCGAACGCCAGAATCGACGTCAAGATCGGCAGGGCGACGATGAGCCAGTTCCAGACGGTGCGCGAACTTGCCGGCGGAAGGCTCTGCGCAGGAGACACGATCATGCGCCAGCCTCGCGTTCGGCATCCGTTCGGTCATCGAGGTTCACCGTCGTGTATAGGTCGACGCCCAGTGCCGCGATCTGCGCCATCAGCTCGACCGGCAGCACGAATCCGCCTTGGGTGGAGTCGGAGTCGGCCGTCCACCAGATGCGGGTCTCACAGTCCGCCGGAAGCCGAGGCACCCTCCCCGCTGCGGGACGGCAGGCATCGAGCAACCAGCGCAACGCGACCGTGCCGGTTCGGTCGTCTTCGGTGTTGTCCATCCGGTCGGAGTCGATGCACCAGACGTTGCACTCCTGCACGCGCCCCGAGCGCAGAACTGTGCCTCTGGGGATGACTCCGGTGGGCTGGATGCCGAGCACCTCCGTGATCGATTCCAGTGGCGTCTCCATCGATCGCACGACGAATAATGCCAGTCCGGATTGGATCATGCGCGCCCCTCACCCCTTCGTTTGTTCGTCATCGCTCTTGAAGCTCTTCCAGAATCTGTAGAGCCCGTTTCCCAGCGCGATGATGCCGAGGCCGCCGGCCACGGTGACCTCGAACGGTTGGTCTTCCCGCCTCGTAGTCGGAACTCCATCGCGGACATCCAGCCAGTACGCGAGCGCCATCAGCGCGACCCCCGCGAAGAACAGGAGGAGGTTCAACCACCGATACGCGTTTCGCCTGCGGGCGCTCACTCTTCCTCCGATCACCTTGAACGCGCCTAGCGTTCGCAGCCCTGCGTTGCGGCGTCCGCCACTCCACTGAAGAGACGACCGAGCGCACGAATCATGACGCGACTTCGAGAGATCCCGCGCTACTCCACGCTGAACTAGAGCAAGTCGTTCAGGCTGACTCGATGCCACTCGCCCTTCCCCATATGAGAGACACCGACGAAAGGCGGTCGCTGTTCGGCCCGAAACATGAGTCGGAGAGGACCGTTCATCAGGAGCGACACAGTGTTGAAGTCGTACCAAGCGAGCGCATGCCGCAACCGGGTGTGCTGCGCCCAACCGTGCACGAGGACCCAGGCCAGAAACGCGATGGGGATGACCAGCCACAACAGGATGCCGCGAATGAACATGAGCAGGAGTCCGCCGACGATCTCGAGAAACCGCGCACCACGGGTCGAAGCATTCACAGTGCTCTCCTCCCTCTCTCCAGCAACCACTGCACCACCGCCGGAGGGAAGTCGTGTTCGAAACAGTAGAGACATTCCGTCTCGTCCCCCTACGTGGCTCGCAGGAACGAGCCGGAGCTGGGGCATCATCTCCGCGCACCCCAGGAGCTCACCCCACCGCCCGGAAGTGCGACGACCATCGATCCGTCCGACCAGCCCGCCGACCAGGCTTCGAAGCGAGGATCTGGCGCGACCGTGAGAGCAAGACCGCCGACGAACCTGATCGAGAGCTTTCCGGTTTCTTCGTCAGCGGTGGCTGCTTCGATCACTCGGCCGTGGAGAATCACCCCGAGTCGCAGGTCGGCACCGAGGTTCTCAGGATCGATCATCGTCGACGCGACCGCTGATTCTGCGAGCTCGAAAGGGCATTCAATGCGGATGGCGGCTCGTCCGGATAGCACGAGGGTCACGCCCTGTTGTGTATCGATCGCATCTATTCGACGTGCTCGAATGTCGATCTCCACTGTCACCACCTCTCAAGCAGGTCGTAGGCGCGATGGGATTGCGCGGCATGCACGCCAGACGCACCCTCCGTGATCGCGACCCTCACAGGCGATCCAGTTCGTTCCCGGAGGAGTCGCGCACCAGATAGTCGCCGGGCAAGGGCACCCACACCGCGACTCCGTTTGGCCACACGACGATCTCGACACCGGCCATAGCACTCACGGGAAGCTCCAGCGTCAACCAATCTCCCCCCTCCACAACGAACGACGTCCCGATCGGCTCGAACCCAATCTCAGACGAGCTTCCCTCCGTTACGGAGATCTTCAGCGTCGTCCGGTCCTCGTTCATTCGCACCTTCCCCCTCCACAGGCTCCGAATCGGAGCCCTCAAAGAGAAGACGATGAACCCCGCAGATTATGACGCGAGTCCCCGCATCCAGATCGCCCCAAGTTCGTTCGTCATGCTTCGCGTGGCGCTACATCCCGATCAAACGCACGAGGTCGTCGATCTCCGCTTTCGAGACCGCTCCATCGACGAGGTCGCCGATCTCATCGAGCCTGCCGACGACTTCGACGAGCTCTTCTTCGTATCCCGATTCGTAGATGAGATCGATCGCCTGACCCGCCTCGTCATAGCCGTACGCGTTCGTCTCACCATCGGATGCCTCCGACTGTGCCAGCCAGCACAACCGACTTGCACGTTGATTTCACTCCCCGCTCCCGGCGTGGCGCACCCACACCGTCCGTGAAAACTCCCAACTGAGCGCGCGATCCCGCATGGAGCGCGAGCAAACGTACTCGGCGGAGTACGAGTCGCCCCATGGTGTCCGAGGGTAGGGGCATCGATATTCTTCTCGATCGCTGGGGAACGAGAAGAATCCATCCGCAAACAAGTAGATCGACGGTGGCTCGTCTGACGTGTCTCGTGCTGGCATTGCTAAGTCAGGCAAGTTGGTGTCGACGTCGGACGAGTACCCGTACGGAAGGGCGAGCCGCGCATGCGACGAAGAGGGACGATTTCGCGCTACAAGCGAAAAGAGGTCGAGAACCGCGACTCGTGACATGACGTCCACGCCGGAGATTTCGTCAGCGTGGGCACTGACGAAAGTCCCTCGGGACTGGTTCAGCTCATCGCTCGCATGAGCAATCCATTCGAGGACTCGCGAATTAGCCACGTGGAATCACCCATCCGTTCCGCTGCAACCAGGCGATCTGGTCACGCGTCAAGTTCGCCACACCGTGCTTCCACGTGCCGTCGACGTTCAAAGCCGCTCCGTTCGAGAAATGGACGTGCTGCTGCTCGCCCGTCACCTTACCTGTGTCGACTCGTCGGATGCCGGAGGGAGCTTGACCTCGATTGATTTGTTGATTGAGCTGGTTCGGCGACGAAGGCCTCGATCCACCTGCGTTAGCGCCATTGCCGCTCGGCGTTTCGTTGAACATCGTTTGGGCGCCGTCGCCCACCGCGGCTGCCCCGCCGACGATTGCAACGCCGCCGAGGATCGTTCCTGCGGAAATCGAGACGGCGCCGGCGGCGGCGGTCGTGCCTGCGCTCGTCACAGCGACGGCACCTGCCGATGCGAGAATCGTTGCGCCGCAGATGCCTGCTGTGGCGGCAATACACGCGATTCCGAGCCCGACAAGAAGCGCACCACCGACGATCCAACCGGCCGCGGCCCATTGTTCCGATGTCCATGGACTTGCGGAGAACGGCCCACCCTGGGACGACAAAGGAACGGGGCCCGCACAGGTTTCATACGAGTAAACACACGGCGGGTGGCTCGCTGCGGTCCAGTCATCCGACTCACCCGACGGGTTCGAGACCTTGCCCTTGGGCAGCGACTTCACCACCTTCGAGAGCGAGTTCGCCAATGAATTCATGTTCATCGCCGCGGATGCGGCAGCGAGCCCGCCCTTCGTCGTCGACTTCTTCACGTTGGTCTTGCCGAACCCCGCCGCAAGCCCACCCTTCTTCGAGGCATACCCAAGGTGGTCACTGAACGCCACAGGCGAGTTCTCGACGTACGCGAACCGGTTCAACGACTGCGGGCGCACCAGCAGCCCGCGCCACTCATCCGGCTGCACCCACGACCCGGTCGCGGTGTCGTAGTCACGGGCGTAGTAGTGATCCAGCCCGAGAGTCGCATCGCCCGGCTGCCCGTCATTACCGACCAACGACGCCCACCCCGTGGACTCGAACCCGGCAGCACCGAAGTCCGCATAATCCACGAGATCCGTGATCCGGCCCCCGGCATCCACCGTCGCCGTCGCATTACGCGCATCACCCAACACCCACGCATCGTCGTACGCACCCGACTGGAACACGACCTCACCCGTCGGATCCCGAAGGAGATCCGTCGACCCGTGCAACCCGCTATCCGTCGCAACCGGATCAAGACCATCCCACGTCGTCCCGGTCGTATCCGACCCAAACCGGGTCTCATCCGTCACCGACGTCCGACGATCCAAACCGTCATACGTATACGACGTCGACCGGCCCTGCGTCTGCGTCGACAACAACCGCCCCGCCGCATCATGACCGAACGACGTCGGAACACCGTTCACCGTCTGAGACGACCGGTTACCCGCACCATCGAACGAGTACGACGCAGAACCCGCGTTCGCACCGGTCGTCTTGGTCGACAGCAACTGACCTGCGGCGTTGAACTCCGCCGTCAGGTGAGACTCCCCCGCCTCGGCGCCCGTAATATCCCACGACGTGCGGTTACCCGCCTCGTCATAACCGTACGCGTTCGTCTCACCATCGGATGCCTCCGACTGCGTCAGGCGGCCCAGGTTGTCGTAGGTGAAGGTGTGGGAGAGAGTGTCGACCGATTGCGTGGGGTCGGGCCCTTCGACAGGCTCAGGGACCGACGGTGTGGACGGGGTGTCGGGCCCTTCGACAGGCTCAGGGACCGACGGTTCCGCGATCTCGGGACCCGTGATCGTGCGGACCGAGCCCGTCACACTGCCCGCGGCGTCGTACTCGTACGTGTACTCGAGCGACGCACCGGCGGGAACCGGAGACTCCACCTCGGGCAGCGTGCGCCGCTCGAGATAGTCCCACGTCTTCACGCACGGCTTCTGCCCACCCGCGGTCGGCGCCTGCCGCTCGGCGAGATACGTGCCCACGGCACGGCACTCCACGGCATCCGTCTTCAACGGCTCCGGCTCGGGCTCGGCAGGCACCGGCTCCGGCTCGGGCGTCTCGTGCAGCACCCGCGTGACCTGACCCAGCGGGTCGTACTCGAACGAGCTCGTCACCTGGTTCGGGCGGGTGATGCCCGTCAACCGGCTCTCGGCATCCCACGCGTATTCGACGACCCCCTCGGGCGTCGACTGCGTCGCCACATCACCCGCGGCGTCGAACGTGTACGCCGTCTCGGTGCCATCCGGATACGTCAGCGACTCGCGCAGACCCGCCTGCGTGTACGTCGAGGTGAGCGTGTCCCCCCGGGTGTCGGTCTGCTGGAGCAGACGACCCACCTCGTCGTAGACCCACCCGGTCGTGCCGGTCGGGTCGTCCATCACGATCGGCTGCTGCTCGCCGCTGTACTCGAACGACACCTCGCCGTCCGACCGCACCAGCGTCTCGACGTCGCTGCGCACGTCGTACGTGTACGCGGCCATGAGGCCAGCCGGGTTCGACACCCGCTCGACGCGACCGGCGTCGTCGTACGCCGTCTTCGTCTCGATGCCCGTCGGACCGGTCTCGGTCGTCTGACGCCCCGCCGCGTCGTACGCGAAGGTCGTCTCCGCCCCCAGCGGGTTCGTGATCTTCTCGAGGAGACCCGTGGCGGTGTACGCGTACGCGGTCTTCACGTTCACATCGGCGGCGGCATCCGCCCCGGGCTCGTAACCCTCGATGACCCCGACGAGCTGACCCGCCTCGTCGTACGAGAAGGCCGTCGCCTCGCCGACCGGATCGACGGCCTGCGTCTGCCGGCCGGCCTTGTCGTAGGCGTACGTGCTCACGCCGCCCGCGGCATCCGTCGCCGTCACCAGGCGCGATGCCTTGTCGTAGGCGTAGGTAGTGACCCCGCCGAGCGCATCGGTCTGCGACACCAGGCGCCCCGCGGCATCGTAGGCGTAGGTCGTGCGCGCCCCACCGGGCGCGACGAACGCCGTCTGCTGCCCGTTGCGGTCGTACTCGATCGCGGTCGTGCGACCGTCGGCATCGAGGATGCTCGCGATCCGCCCCACGGCGTCGTACGAGAACTCGGTGACCGCACCGGTGGCATCGGTCTCACGCAGCACCTGGCCGGCGGCATCCACCTCGTAGAGCGTCGGATTGCCGTTGCGGTCGACGACCCCGATGAGGTTGCCGTCGATGTCGTACAGGTACTCGGTCTCGAACCCTGCCGGGTCGGTGACGAGCGTCACCCGATCCATCGGGTCGTACTCGTAGGTCGCGACGCCGCCCGCTGCGTCGGTCTGCGACACCACGCGTCCGGCGGCGTCGTACTCCACCGACGACGCGGCACCCGTGGCGTCGGTGGTCGTGACCGGGCGACCGAGATCGTCGATCGTCGATGTCGTCTCGGCACCGAGAGGATCGACGTATGCCGTCTGCACCCCGGTCTCGTCGTACCGGCGCTCCCACTCCCCGCCGTTCGGGTCGATGACACCCACCGTGCGGTAGGCCTCGTCGAGCACGAACGCGGTGGTTCCGCCCTCGGCATCCGATGACGCCGTCAGATTGTCTTCCCCGTCGTAGGCGAACGTCGACGCACCGCCCTCGGGGTCGGTCACCGTGACCAGGCGCGCCAGCGCATCCCACGTGTAACCGGTGACCGCGCCCATCGGGTCGGTCGCCGCCGTCAGCTGCCCGTTGCCGTCGTAGGCGTAGGTGGTGACCCCGCCCTCGGCATCCGTCGTCGATGCGAGGCGGTCGCCCGCATCCCAGGCGAACGACGAGACGCCGCCGGCCGCATCGGTCACCGCGGTGAGGCGGTTGCTCGCGTCGTAGGCATAGGTCGTGACCCGCCCGATCGCATCGGTCGACGACACCAGGTTGCCCCGCGCGTCGTACGCATAGGTCGTGGCGGCTCCCGACGGCAGGATGCTGCGCGTCACGTCACCCGCGGCGTTGTACTCGAACCGCACAGACGCGCCGTCGGCCTGCTGCACCTCGGTGATCAGGCCCTGCGCGTTGTAGACGTTGGTCTCGGTGCGGTCGCCGTCGAGATCGGTCGCCGTCTCGACGTCGCCGCCATCGGTGTACGTGTAGCTCGTGACGGTGCCCGACGGGTCGACCTCCTCGAGCAGGTTGCCGTCATCGTCGTAGGTGTACTCCCACGTGCGACCGGCCTCGTCGGTGTGCGACGACACGTTGCCGACGTCGTCGAACTCCCACGTCGCCTTCTCACCAGCGGTGTCGACGATGCCCGTGATGCGGGCCTTGTCGTCGTACTCGAACACGGCCACGCCGCCCTCGTTGTCGGTGTAGGTCGTCTTGCCGTCGGCGTACGCGAAAGTGCGCACGTTGCTCTCGGCATCCAGCTGACGCACCACGCGGCCCGCCGCGTCGTACTCGTTCACGAGATACGTGACGCCGTTGCCGTCGGTGGCCGTGAGCATCCGGTGCTCGGCGTCGTACGTGAACGACTGCACGGTGCCGTCGGCGCTCGTGATCGACATCAGATCGCCGGCGTCGTTGTAGGCCAGCGACCAGGTGCGACCGTCGGGCAGCGTGAAACCGGTGATGCGGCCGACGCCGTCGCTCGCGACCTGCATGGTCTGCCCGGCGGCGTCGGTGATCGAGGTCAGCGGCGTGAACTGGTGCACGTCGGGGTCGGATGCCCCGTACGTGAGGGTCGTGGCGTTGCCCTGGCGGTCGACGTGCCGGGTGAGCTCGCCGATGCCCCAGATGTCGGCGGCGTCGAAGACCCAGGTCTCACCCTCGTCACTCGTGAGGTTCAGCTGGCCCGCGCCGCCCTCGGTGAGGGTGAGGCCGAGCCCCTCCTCACCCGTGTAGCCACCGGCGCCGTCGCTCGCGAACACGAATGACGCACCACCACCACGCACGACCATGACCGAGTCGTCGTCGAAGCGCTGCGCCCGGGCACCCAGCCCGAACGTCCAGCCCGCACCGACCCGCGAGAGCCGGCCGTCCTGCGCGTTGTAGACGAGGTTCACCGCGATCGACTGCGCGCCGGGGCCCGCCAGGTCGAACAGCGGGAACGACTCGACCAGGTTCCCGGTCGAGAACGACACCGGGTCGGCGCCGTAGGTCTGGTAGTTCTGGTAGCCCAGGTGGCGCCAGCGGGCGAGCTCGGCCTGCGACGGCGGCGAAGGCCAGCCGCCCAGCACGGGGTCGGTGCAGTCGAAGCCGATCGACTCGAGGTACCCGCCGAGGCTGCGGAACGTGCCGTCGACGATGCTGCCGAAGCCCTGATCGATGACCGGGCGGTCGTAGTTGTGGTCGAGGAACAGCGTCTCGACGTGCGCGTACGCCCCCGGCACCCCGCCGAACTGCGCGAACGGGAAGTTCGCGTTCGACGGCTCGATGTTCGACGGACGCCCCGTGTAGGTCGGCATGTGCGTGACGAACGAGTCGCGCAGTTGGTTGTCGGCGCCCGAGCCGCGCGAGTAGGCCATCGTGCCGCCCTCGGCCTCGTTGCCCCACGCGTACCCGTTCCACGTCGCGAAGCCGAAGCTCACGGTGGCGACGGGGTTGGCGGATGCCGCGACTCCGGCGCGTGTGTCGCGGGAGACGAACGGGATGCCGGCCGCGTTCGTGACCACGACTCGGGCCTTGCACTGCAGTTCGAGGTAGCTCTTGAGCCCCTGCACGAGGTTCCAGTTGTACGGGAACTCGGTCGCCGGAGCCGGCGTCTGCACGACGCCCTCGTCGTTGTCGGGGTCGAGCACCACCACCGGCCCCGGCGGAACCGGGAACGGGGTGCCGATCACGACGAACTGCGACAGGTGATCGGACTCGCCCTTGACCGTCTGCGTCTCGGCGTCGAAGTACGACGGCAGCTCGGTCCACGGCTCGTCGGGCGTCGATCGCGTGTAGATGCGCAGGGTCGAGGTCTCGACCTCGGCCTCTTCGACGCGCGCCATGTCGACGTCGAACTCGAGCGTGATGCCCGGAATCACGTCCTTGACGACCGGGCCGTGCTCGGGGTCGTCGCTGGGCAGATCGATCAGCTCGGCGGGGAAGCTCGTGACCTTCTCGCCGGCATCGTTCAGCGCGACGATCTCGACCGGATCGCTCACCACCACACCCGAGGTGTCGACCACGGCCGAGCGACGCGCCTGCGCCTCGGACGGCGCCTCGGTGAGGCTGAGCGAGACGGGAGCCTCGAGGTCGTGGCCCGAGAACGTCGCCTGCACGCCGAGCGCGTCGGAGGCGATGTCGGTCGGCTCGCCGGGTGCGAGATCGGATGCCGCAGCCGAGGTCTTGATCGGCTTCGAGGTGCCGGTGGAGGTGTGGGTGGTGGCGCTGGTGGTCGTGGAGATTCCGCCTTGGACGGGCGGGGCCGCCGGGGCGGGGGTCTCGGTGGCGGTGCCGGTGGTGTCATCGGTGTCGTCGAGCTCTCCGTCGGCGTTCAGGCCGGCGGCCGCGTAGACCTTCTGCAGCACCTCGGAGCGGGCCTGCTCCATGAGCTCTTGGGGCGTGAACGGTGCGGGCGCCACGGCGCCGACACCGAGAACCAGCGCCGCGATCGCACTGACCGCGACGGACCTCGACCACATCAGCGACCAGCCTCGGTGGAGTCGTCGGTGTCGGGCGTCGTGTCGGGGGTGGTGTCGGGCGTCGTGTCGGGCGTCGGGTCGGTGCCTTCGGCGTCCGGGGAGGTGTCGGCTTCTGCGGCGGGCTCGTCGAAGACGTCGAGGTCGGAGTCCGCGTCGGCATCCGTGTCGGTCTCGGTAGGCGCAGCGGCATCCGTGTCGGTATCCGTGTCGGTGTCGGCATCCGCGTCATCACCCGAGTCGATGTCCGCCGTGGCGGCGGCGTTGCGGCGGCGCTGCCAGATCCAGAGTCCGAGGCCGCCGCCGATCAGCACGACGGCGAGGATGATGATCCAGAGGGCGATCGTGCCACCGGTGATGGCGAGGTCGTCGACGCGCACGACGCAGGCGGCGAGCTCCGCGGCATCCGAGACGCCGTTGCCGTCGTAGTCCTCCGAGCCGTCGGCGCAGGTGCGCGTGCCGCAGATCACGAACTCGACCCAGTCGCCGATGCGGTCGCCGTCGGCGTCTTCGAGCGAGTTCGAGCAGGTGTCGGTGCCGCAGACGAGGCGCTCGGCGAAGTCGGGGATGCCGTCCTTGTCGCGGTCGGCCGTGGGCGAGGCGCACGTGGTGCTGCCGCACGAGAGCACTTCGGTCCAGTCGGGGATGCCGTCGGCGTCGCGGTCTTCGGTGCCGATCGCGCAGGTCGCGGTGCCGCAGACCTCGCGCTCGACGACGTCGGGGATGCTGTCGCCGTCGGAGTCCTTCTCGTCCGCCGAGGCGAACACCACCGGAGCGGCCGCGACGCTCGCGATCACCGTGTCGGCGGAGGCGGGTTCGACTGCCTGCGCCATGACCGGTGTCGACATCAACGACACCAGTGCTACTGCTCCGACGATTGCGCGCGCGACAACACGTCGCACCATGTACTTGGGCAAAGTCATCCCCCCCGGATGCTCACAGGCGCCTCATATGCGCCGCTCTGGGGATTCACAGTGGCCTATGTCTTCGCGCAATTGCAAGCTGAATTGCGCGACACGCCGGGCCCAGAAAAAAGATTCCGTTTTCGCGTCATAAAACGCCGAGTTCCTCGTCTAGGCGGTAGCACGAGCACTTTCTCGGGTCGCCCCTTTTGGCATTTTGGTATATCGGGTGCGGGCGTTTATCCGTGGCGAATTTCGAGTTCGTGCGGGGCGGAATCCTTCGACAGGCTCAGCGCCCCAGTGCAGAGACGGAGCGACCCGGTGAGGGTGGGTCCCTGAGCTTGTCGAAGAGTCCCCCACAAGACACTCTTCCCCCGGCACAACTTCGGAGATCCGATTCGACACGCCGGACGAACGGATTCCTCGACCGGCGCGTCGCGCCAGAACTCCGAAGTTGTGCGGGGGCGGGACGCTTCGACGGGCTCAGCGACCCAGTGCAGAGGCAGAGCGACCCGGTGAAGAGACTGGGTCCCTGAGGCTGTCGAAGGGTCCCCCGCGAGACACTCCCTGGGGTACGAGAAAACCCCCGCCGCTCTCGCGACGGGGGTTTCATCTGCTGTGCGCCCGAAGGGACTCGAACCCCTAACCTTCTGATCCGTAGTCAGATGCTCTATCCATTGAGCTACGGGCGCCCAGCCCGCTCAGCGGGCCGTGGAATAGCCTACATGAGACTCGACGCGAAAGCGAAACGAGCCCCTCAGGCGGTCTCGGCGGACTCCTTCTCGGCGTCCTTCTCCTTCTTCTTGCGCTTCGCCTTGGCGCGCTGCAGCGACGACAGCGCCTGCAGATCGACGAGCCGCAGCGCCTGCATCCGCGCCTCGCGCATGCGGGAGTAGTCAGGATCCTGATCGGGACGCATGCCCTCGACGCGCAGTCGACGGTCGAGGTTGTGCCGCACGTCGGACCACGCACCCTCGCGCGCCTCTTCGACCATCGCGCCGAGCTGCTCGGGGTCGTCCATCATCTCGCGCAGCTTCGCCGCGACGCCGCTCGACTGCTTCGCCCGCCGCCGAAGGTTGCGCACATCGCGGTCGCGGTAGTCGTGCGTGCCGCGCGGATCGGAGTGCCGACCACGCGCCCGCTTGCGCAGGGCGGTGACGTTCTCAGCCGCCGCCTCGGACTCCTCGGCCATCGCTCGCAACGCCTCACGGGCGTCGGCGATGTACTTCTCGGTGTCGAAGATCCCGTCCTCGGCGATCGTCCCGACGAGGATGTGGTTCTTGATCGCGAGGCGCGCCGCAGCGGTCGCGATCGCGACGCCTTCGGCGATGGCATCCGCTGTTCGTCCCACCGGAACCTCCTCCCTTTGAGCGTACCCGTATCGCCCGCGCGCAGCCTCGGCCAGAATGGGCAAGAGCCCGCTCGGCTCGCCCTCGAGGAGTATGCATGCGGCCACTGACATTGCCCGGAAGCACGACCGTCATCACCGGCGCGGCCAGCGGTATGGGGGCCGAGGTCGCCCGCCAGCTCGCCGCCGCCGGCGCGCACCTCGCCCTCATCGACCACAACGCCGAGGCGCTGCAGGCCCTCTCGACCGAGCTCGCCGGCCCGCGCAACCCGAGCGCCCCACCCGTCACCATCCACGTGGTCGACCTTCGCGACGACGACGCGGTGTTCGCGACGGCATCCGACATCACCGCCGCCCACCCTCGGATCACCGCGCTCATCACCTGCGCGGGGTCGTCGATGCTCGGCGACATCGACCAGCTCACGATGGAGGAGATGCGCTGGCTCACCGACGTGAACCTCTGGGGCACCGTGTCGATCACGAAGGCGCTCCTGCCCGCGCTGCGCCGCGCCCCCGCCGCCCACATCACGCACCTCGCGAGCGTCTACGCCCTCGCCGCACCCGCCGGTCGCATCCCCTACGCGCTGAGCAAGTACGCCGTGCGCGGGTTCTCCGAGGCGCTGCGGCACGAGCTCGAGGGCAGCACGGTGTCGGTCGGCGCGGTGTATCCGGCGGGCGTGCGCACGGGCATCATCCTGCACGGTCGGTACGCCGCCGCGATCCCGCCGGCCATCGCCGATCGGGCCGCCGCCGCACAGGCCGCGATGTACCACACCGAACCCGCGGATGCCGCGGCGCGCATCGTGCGCGCGACCGTCCATCGCCGGGCGCGCACCATGATCGGCCGCGAGGCCCGGCTCATCGACGTGCTCACGCGCCTCTCCCCTGCCGGGTACTGGCGCGTCATGCGCGGGCCGCTGCGCGAGGCCATCGACACGACGACACCCATCGACTGAGCCAGCGACCGGCCGTCAGCCCACCGCGCCGACCCAGATGCCCGATGCCCACGCCTGCTGATCGCCGTTGCACCCGACATCGCCCGGGTACCCGCGCACGACGGCCATGCAGTTGGCCAGGAACTCGGGGTCTCCCCCGAACATCGACTGGTACGAGCCCGAGGCGTTGAGCGCACCCCACACCTGGAATTGGTAGATGTGCGCGAGCTCGTGCGCCATGGCCCACTGCAGGCGCCCGGTGCTCCAGTTCGCGATGTCGGCGCGGTACTTGATGTAGCCTCCGCTGTTCGCGCAGGCCGGGGCCGTGCCGCCCGCGCACGACGACGACTCGTACAGGCCCACGCCCGCCCCGCCCACCTGGTCGAGGGCGGCGCGCACGCGCGCGTACCCGTCGGGTCCGCTCGTGCTCCAGGCCGGCCCGGCAGGACCCGCGGTGACGATCTGCGCCGCCTGCCAGTCGGAGACCTCCTCGCCCACCTTCTCGGTGAGCGCGTGAACAGTGGCGGTGGCCGCGACGACCACCGCGGGATCCGACCGCTCGGCGAGCACCGTCTGCTGCGCATTCAGAGCGGATGCCCGGTGCGCCGCCGTGTCGACCTTGCCGTCCGCGCCCTCCAACGCCGTGGAGAGAGCGGCGATCTCATCGACGAAGGCGGGGCGCACCTCGAGCACCGCGTCGCGGTCGGCGGCATCCTCTTCGGCGCGTTCGACGGCCCCTTCGAGATAGGCGGTGCGCGCGGCAGAGGTGTTCGCCTGCTCGGTCACGGCGATCAGTTCGGCGACCGTCTCGGCGCGCTCCGCCTCGAGAGCGGCGGCTCGATCGACCACGGCGCCGCCCACCAGGATCGCCGCAGCGATCGTCACCGCCATCGCGCGCCGGATCACTGCATGAATCCCGTGGTGTCGGTGAGTTCGGCATCCTGCTCGGCGATCTGCGAGCGCAGGGCCGTGAGCCGGACGGCGAGGCCGAGGTTGTCGTCACCGATTTCGTCGAGACGCTCAGTGGTCTGCTCGACGCGCTCGTGGAGCTGGGCGACCTCGGCCGCGCGCTGCTGGTCGGCGAGCACGACGATCGTCACTCCCCCGATCAACAACAGACCCCCGACGACGACGGCTACGCCTCGCATACCGCTCCCCAGAGAACGCGAACACACCCAACAGGCCCAATATAGCGGTGTGCCGGGGCGACGTGAGGGCGAAGTGCGGCGGACCGGCCGTTCACAACTCCGGAGGTTTCAGCTCGAACTGGCCCGAAGCGGTCGTCCCGCGATGCAAACCCTCGTTCTTCCGGAGTTATGAACGCCGGGCCGCCGCCACGCACGAGCGCAGCCGCCGCCACGCACGAGCGCAGCCGCCGCCCCTCAGACCTCGACGCCGCGCGCCAACCGCCGCTCGGCCGCGAGCCGCCCGCTCGCGAGGTGCTGCGGGATCAGCGTGCGCAGGGCGTCGGAATCGCGGGCCTCGATCGCCTCGAGAATGATGCGGTGCTCCTCGGCCATCGCCAGGAGGTCGTCGTGCTGCCCGAACAACCACTGCAGCCGCGTGAGGAAGACGCTGATCAGCTCGTTGAGCATGTCGTTGCCGGCGAGGCGCGCGGCGATCTCGTGGAACTCGCCCGCCGCGATCCGCGCACCTTCGGCATCGCCCGCGAGGGCCGCCGCCATCTCACGCTCGTAGGCGAGGCGGATGCGCTCCATGCCGTCCTCGTCGTGGCGCTCGGCGGCGAACACGAAGATCAGGGTCTCGATCGCCTCGCGCACCTCGGCGAAGTCCTGGATGTCCTGGTGCGTGAACTCGCGCACCACGGCCCACGTGCGCGGCCGTGCGACGACGACGCCCTCCGACACGAGAACGCGGATGGCTTCGCGCACCGGCAGCCGCGAGACGTGCAACTCGGCGGCGATGTCACGCTCGACGAGTCGCGAACCCGGGGCACGCCGACCCAGCACGATGTCATCGCGCAGTATGCGCGTCACTCGCACCGACTCCAGTTCGGTAGCCCCCGCCCCCGTCATTCCGGCAGTCTTGCACTCGCAGAGCGAAATCGCCAACTTTGGTATCCCAGGGCGAGAATATTCACCTGAATGAGATGGGGGACGGATGCCGCGGCATCCGTCCCCCATCGTGAAATCGATCTCGACTCAGGGCAGGCGATTCGCCTTCGCCAGGTTCGCCTCGAGCTCGGCCGCGTTCTGCCGCACGACGTACGCCGGGCGGTCGCGCTCGACCCGCCACGACTCGCTGAGGGGTCCGATGTTCACGGTGTCGAATCCGATCTCGTCGTAGAACTTCGTGACGAACGCGACGGCCTCGTCGTCGCCCGCGGTCGCGAGCGCGCGGCGGTCCGGCGTACCGGCCGGGGTTCCATCGGACGTGATGTCGGCGGCCATGATGTGGTTGAACGCCTTGGCGATGCGCGAGGTGGGCAGGTGCGCCTGCACGATCTCGGAGGTCGTGGTCTCGCCCTTGTCGAGTGCGTCGATGTGGCCGTCGCGCTCGAAGTAGTAGTTGTTCGTGTCGAGCACGATCTTGCCGGCGAGCGGTTCGACCGGCACGTCACCGATCGCCTTGAGCGGCACCGTCACCACGACGACATCGCCCTCCGCGCCCGCGTCGACCGCGGTCGCCGCCTTCGCCTTCGGGCCCAGCTCGTCGATGAGATCCGTGAGGGTCTCGGGTCCGCGCGAGTTCGCGATCACGACGTCGTAGCCGGTGGCGACGGCCGCGCGAGCGACCTGAGCGCCGATGTGTCCTGCACCGATGATTCCGATAGTGGTCATACAGGGGGCCAACGCCCACCGCCCGCCGGTATTCCGAGAAGTCCCCGGATGACGTCGGCGCGCCCTACACCGAGGGTGACAGCGTCGACTTCTGCAGGGCATCCTCCGCGGCGACCCACGCGAGCATCGCGCACTTCACACGCGCCACGTACTTCGACACCCCGCCGAGAGCCGCGGCATCACCGAGCAGCTCCTCGTCGGGCTCGATCTTTCCGCGCGAGCGCATCGCCTCGCGGAAGGCCGCGATGCGCACGTCGAGATCGTCGACCGAGAGCCCTTCGGCGAGCTCGGCGAGCAACGACGCGGACGCCTGCGAGATCGCGCAGCCGTGCCCCTCCCAGGCGATCGCCTCGATCGATCCGTCAGCCGCGCGGTGCACCTGCACGGTGACCTCGTCGCCGCAGGTCGGATTGACCTGGTGCGACTGCGCCAGGATCTCGCCCCGCAGGCCGAAGCCGTGCGGCGTGCGCGAGTGGTCGAGGATGAGCTCCTGGTAGAGGTTCTGCAGGTCGCCGGACGTCATGAGCGTGCTCCGAAGAAGTCGATGGCCGCGGCGACGCCGTCGATCACGGCATCCACCTCGGCGTCGGTGGTGTAGAGGTAGGTGCTGGCCCGCGTCGACGAGGTCACGCCCAGACGGCGATGCAGCGGCTGGGCGCAGTGGTGTCCGACGCGCACGGCGATGCCGCGGTCGTCGAGGAACTGGCCGACGTCGTGCGAATGGATGCCGGCGACGTCGAAGCTCGCGAGCCCCACGCGCCGCAGAGCGATGCCCGCGCCGAGCACTCGCACACCATCGATCGCGCCGAGTCCGTCGAGCAGGCGCGCACCGAGCTGGGCTTCGTGGGCGGCGATCCGCGGCATCCCGATCTCGGTCAGGTAGTCGACCGCCGCGGCGAGCGCGATCGCCTGAGAGACCCGTTGCGTGCCGGCCTCGAAGCGCTGGGGCGGAGCCATGTACTCGGCCTCGGTGGTGGTGACGGTGGTGATCATCGAGCCGCCGGTGAGGAACGGCGGCATGATCTCGAGCAGTTCGCGGCGGCCGTAGAGCGCGCCGACACCGGTGGGTCCGAGCATCTTGTGGCCGGAGAGCACGGCGAAGTCGACGTCGAGGGCGCGCACGTCGAGCGGCAGGTGCGGGGCCGACTGACAGGCGTCGAGCATCACGAGCGCACCGACTTCGCGGGCGCGGGCGATCACCTGCTCGACGGGGTTGATCACGCCGAGCACGTTCGAGACGTGGGTGACGGCGACGAGCTTCGCGCGGTCGGTGATGTGCTCGGCGAGGGTGTCGAGGCGCAGCGCCCCGTCGTCGTCGAGCGGGATCACGCGCAGGGTCGCACCGGTGCGCGCGGCGAGCTCCTGCCACGGGATGAGGTTGGCGTGGTGCTCCATCTCGGTCGTGACGATCTCGTCGCCCGCCCGCAGTCGCAGGGGCTCGGCCGCCGCTCCTCCGAGCCCGATCGAAGCGTTCGAGAGAGAGTAGGCGACGAGGTTCAGCGCCTCGGTGGCGTTCGAGGTCCAGACGATCTCGTCGTCGTCGGCCCCGATGAAGCGGGCGACCGTGGCCCGGGCGTCTTCGAAGAGCTCGGTGGCCTCGGCGGCGAGGGTGTGCGCTCCGCGGTGCACGGCGGAGTTGAACGTGGTCGCGAACTCGCGCTCGGCGTCGAGCACCGCGAAGGGCCGCTGCGAGGTCGCGCCCGAGTCGAGATAGGCGAGCGGATGCCCGTTCACCGTGCTCGCGAGGATCGGGAAGTCCTCGCGCAGCCGACGCACCTCGTCGTCGCTCAGCGGGGTGGCCGGGGCGGTGAGGGACGACGTACTCATCCTTCTAGCTTCTCACCCCGAGACGGCCTCCGGGCCCTCGGGGGGAGCGACGACGGCCGCCGATTCGGACGGGACCGTGATCTCTCCGTCGACGATGAGCGCCTCGCCCGTCGCCAGGAGCACCTCGTCACCGGGGCCGACCGCGAAGGACGCGGGCTCGGGCGACAGGTTCACCAGCACCGCCAGCGCACCGCGGTCGATCCGGTAGACACGGGCGTCGGGCGCGTTGCCTGCCGAGTTCGCGCTCACCTCGACCGTGACGCGGTTGCGCGACGAATCGGGGTCGGTGAGTTCGGGTCGGGCGCGGCGCAGCGCGATCAGATCGCGGTACAGCGCGTGCAGCCCGGCATGCGAGGGCCGGTCGAGTTCGGCCCAGTCGAGGTGCGAGCGCTCGAAGGTCTCCGGGTCCTGCGGGTCGGGCACCTGATCGGGGTCCCAGCCCATACGGGCGAACTCGGCGATGCGGCCCTCGGCGGTCGCGCGACCGAGCTCGGGCTCGGGGTGCGAGGTGAAGAACTGCCAGGGCGTGGAGGCTCCCCACTCCTCTCCCATGAAGAGCATGGGAGTTCCGGGAGCGGTGAGGGTGAGCACGGCCGCGACCGCCAGCCTCCCCGGCGACAGCGTCTGCGAGAGCCGGTCGCCCGCCGCACGGTTGCCGATCTGGTCGTGGTCCTGGGCGAAGGTCACCAGTCGCCAGGCGGGGACCGTGTCGGGGACCGGTCGGCCGTGCGGACGCCCGCGGAACGACGAGAACGTGCCGTCGTGGAAGAACCCTCCGCGGGTGACCTTGGCGACGGCATCCGCCGCGGCGAAGTCCTCGTAGTAGCCCGCCGTCTCACCGGTCAGGGCCACGTGCACGGCGTGATGCCAGTCGTCGGACCACTGCGCCGTGAGCCCGTAGCCGCCCGCCTCGCGCGGGAGGATGAGCGTGGGGTCGTTGAGGTCCGACTCGGCGATCAGAGTGAGCGGCCGCTGCTGATGCGCCGACAACGCATCGACCCGCTCGGCCAGCTCCTGCAGGATGTGCACGGGCTGCTCGTCGTGCAGAGCGTGCACCGCGTCGAGGCGGAGCCCGTCGACGTGGAAGTCGCGCAGCCACATCAGCGCGTTCTCGATGATGTACTCGCGCACCGCCGGCTCATCGAGGTCGATCGAGTCGCCCCATGTGTTGCGCTGACCGTCGCGCAGATACGGACCGAACTCGGGCAGGTAGTTACCGCTCGGACCGAGGTGATTGTAGACGACGTCCTGGATGACGGCGAGACCGCGGGCGTGCGCGGCATCCACCAACCGCTGGTAGGCGCGCGGGCCGCCGTACTGCTCGTGCACGGCGTACCAGAGCACGCCGTCGTAGCCCCAGTTCCAGAGGCCGTTGAAGGCGTTGACCGGCAGCAGCTCGATGTGGGTGACGCCGAGATCCACGAGGTGGTCGAGCCGCTCGATCAGCGCGTCGAGGGTGCCGTCGGGGGTCATCGTGCCGACGTGCAGCTCGTAGATCACGCCGCCCGCGAGGGGGCGGCCGGTCCACGCGGCATCCGTCCAGGCGAAGGTCGACGCGTCGAATGCCGCCGACGGGCCGTGCACGCCGTCGGGCTGACGACGCGAGCGCGGGTCGGGGCGGGCTTCGTCGGCGTCATCGATCACGAAGCCGTAGCGGTCGCCCTCGGCGAGCGCCACGTCGGCGCGCCACCAGCCGTCGGATGCCGAGGCCAGCTCGGTGTCGTGGGGGGATGCCGCGGCATCCGCCCAGCGGCGCAGCCGCAGTCGCTGCGCCCGCGGCGCCCAGACCTCGATCATCGTGCCTCCATCAGCAGGGCGACGGGATAGGTGTCGAGCAGCTCGGCCAGGCGCACGGGGCCCGGGTCGATGCGGCGGCCGGTGAGCACATCGGTGGCCGCACTGTCGGGGCGCATCAGGAGCGTGTCGCCCCAGCCGCCACGCGCCGCGAGACCTACGGGCAAGCGGGTCGCGACGACGGTGACGCGGCCGCGGTCGACCGCGATGGCATGGGCGGATGCGTCGCCCACGACCTCGGCCGGACGGTAGCGGGTGAACAGCTCGGAGTGGTCGCGTCGCAGCCGGAGGGCGCGCGAGGTGACCAGCATCTTGGCGAGACCCGTGCCGTCGACCGCCGGGAGGAGCCCGTGCGCCACGTCGGTGTCGAGCGCTCCGAGCAGCTGCGCGTGCGCGGCGAAGTCGACCGGGCGTCGGTTGTCGGGGTCGACGAGCGACAGATCCCACAGCTCGCTGCCCTGATAGACGTCGGGCACGCCGGGACCGGTGAGCTGGAGCAGCTTGGCCGACAGCGAGTTCGACCGACCGAAGCCGGTGATCTCGGCGACGAACCCCTCGAGCGTCTCGCGGGCGGCTCCGTTCGCGGCATCCGCGATGGCGATCACGCCCCGCTCGAAGTCCTCGTCGGGGTGCTGCCAGGTCGTCGACTCGGCCGCCTCGCGCGCGGCCTTGAGGCCGTAGTCGCGCAGACGTTCGGAGGTGATCGGCCAGGCGCCGACCGCCGCCTGCCACAGCAGCGAGTCGAGAGGGCCGTGACCGGTCGAGGCGATCGCGCGCAGATCGGCGAGCACATCGGCCCAGCGCTGCGGCATCTCGGCGAGGACCGACAGCCGCGCCCGCACGTCTTCCGAGCGCTTGGTGTCGTGCGTCGAGAGCGTCGTCATCGAGTGCGGCCAGGCGGCGAGGCGGTCCTGCTGAGCCGCGTGGAACTCGG
This sequence comes from Microbacterium sp. USHLN272, assembly GCF_037149655.1. Classification (NCBI taxonomy): domain Bacteria; kingdom Bacillati; phylum Actinomycetota; class Actinomycetes; order Micrococcales; family Microbacteriaceae; genus Microbacterium; species Microbacterium sp. USHLN272. The sequence goes on from NZ_JBBCRA010000001.1 coordinate 1,488,108, forward strand.
CCGGGGTCAGCGCCGCGATCGACGGGTCGCCGCCGACCTCGGTCAGGGTACCGAGGCGGGTGTAGCGGTAGAACGCCGTGTCTTCCACGCCCTTCGCCATCACCGCGCCGCTCAGCTGCGGGAAGCGGTCGGCGATCTCGAGCGCCGTGTCGGCGAGGAGCGGGGCGAGTTCGGCGATCGGCCCCGCGAGATCCGGTCGGCGCCGGGATGCCTCGGCGAGCGTCCGGTCCAGGTGCTCGCGCCCCGCGGGCAGATACGGGCGATACAGCGGGAAGCACGCCACGATCTCGGTGAGCGCGTCATCCGCGTCGACGATGCCGAACGGCAGGCTGCGCACGAGGCGTCGTACCTCGGACTGCAGGATCGTCTCGGCGATCATCCGCTTCGTCGTGTGCGTCAGGTCGTGCCACGACTCCGCCTCGGGCAGGCCGGTGTCGGCGCGTAGGCGGGAATCGAGGGCGTCGAGCGCCGCGACACCGGCCGGGTCGATGAGCACGCGGTCGATCTCACCCAGGGCGTCGTACCCCGTGGTGCCGTCGGTGCGCCACCAGTCGGGCAGCGCCTCGCCCGGCTCGAGGATCTTCTCGACGAGCACGTACGCCCCGCCCGTCGCATCCGCCAGGTTCTCGAGGTAGCCACCCGGATCCGACAGGCCGTCGGGGTGGTCGACCCGGAGCCCGTCGGCGAGGCCATCGGTGATCCACCGGACGATCTCGCGGTGCGACGCCGCGAAGACATCGGGGAGCTCGACACGGATGCCGGCGAGCTCGGGCACCGCGAAGAACCGCCGGTAGTTGAGTTCGGTGTTCTGGTCCTCCCAGAACCGCAGCTCGTAGTGCTGCGCGGCGAGCAGGGCGGGCAGATCGTCGGCGAGCGCGGCCGTGCCGGGGGCCAGCGGGAGAACGTGCTCGAAGTAGGAGAGGGTGCCGTCCGGAGCATCCGTCTGCGGAGTCGTATCGACCACGAGGTCGCCCGACGCCACCACGTCGGCGGGCGCCGCGCCGAGGATCGGGAGGCGCACCCGGTCGTCGCCCCGTCGCCAGTCGATGTCGAACGCGACCGCGTGCGACGACGATCGACCGAGGCGCAGCACGTCCCACCACCACGGGTTCGCGCGCGGAACGCCGACCCCCATGTGGTTCGGGACCGTGTCGATCAGGATGCCCAGGCCCGCTCCGTGCGCCGCGGCCGCGAAGCGCTCGAGTCCTTCGGCTCCCCCGCGGCTCGGATCGACCCGCGAGTGATCGACGACGTCGTAGCCGTGGTCGGATCCCGGAGTCGCGGCGAGCAACGGCGAGAGATACGCCCAGTCCGCACCGAGCGCGGCGAGGTACGGCGCGACGCGCGCCGCCTCGTCGAGCGTGAGGCGCGAGGTGATCTGCAGGCGGTACGTCGAGAGGGGGCGACGGGTCACGGGTTCTCCTCGTCCGGTGCCTCGGTCGGAGCGTCATCGGCCTCGGCGGCGGATGCGGCCGCAGCCGCCTCGACCGCAGCCGCCTCGACCGCCTCGACGTGCTCGGTCTGCGCGCGCAACGATGCCTCGACGGAGTCGTCGGTGTCGATCTCCGCCTCGGGGCGCTCGCGCAGCACGAGCAGCGACTGGGCCTCGAGGATGAGGTCGTCGCGCGGACGCAGGGTCGCGCCCTCGATCGACTGACCCGCCGTGTCGACGACGATCTCCCAGCCCTTCGCGAGCCGGGCCGGCGGCAGAACGGCGTCGACCGCGGCATCCCCGCTGTTGAAGTAGACGAGGAAGTTCACGTCGGTGACGGGGCGCCCGCGCACGTCCTTCTCGCGGATGCCGTATCCGTTGAGGAACATGCCGACCGAGAGTCCGAATCCGGAGTCCCAGTCCTCGGGCTTCATCGGGCGTCCGTCCGGCCGCAGCCAGACGACGTCGGGCACGCGCTCGCCGTCTTCGTCGCGCACGGGGCGCCCGTCGAAGAAGCGGCTGCGTCGGAACGTCGGATGCTCGTGCCGCAGTCGGGCGACGGATGCGGTGAACTCGATCAGGGGCCGGTCGGCGGCATCCCAATCGACCCAGGTGATCTCGTTGTCCTGCGCGTAGCCGTTGTTGTTGCCGCCCTGCGTGCGGCCCAACTCGTCGCCGTGCGCGATCATCGGCACGCCCTGCGAGAGCAGCAGCGTGGCCAGGAAGTTGCGCTGCTGGCGCGCCCGGCGGCGGTTGACGTCGGCGTCGTCGGTCGGCCCCTCCACCCCGTTGTTGTCGGAGCGGTTGTGGGATTCGCCGTCGTTGTTGTCTTCGCCGTTGGCCTCGTTGTGCTTCTCGTCGTACGAGACGAGATCGCGCAGGGTGAAGCCGTCGTGCGCGGTGACGAAGTTGATCGAGGCCACGGGGCGACGGCCGGAGTGCTCGTAGAGGTCGGCCGAGCCGGTCAGGCGCGACGCGAACTCGCCGAGCGCCTGCGGCTCTCCCCGCCAGAAGTCGCGGACCGTGTCGCGGTACTTGCCGTTCCACTCGGTCCACTGGGGCGGGAAGTTGCCCACCTGGTAGCCGCCGGGGCCGACGTCCCACGGCTCGGCGATCAGCTTCACCTGCGAGACGATCGGATCCTGCTGCACGAGCTCGAAGAACGCCGCCAGCCGGTCGACGTCGTAGAACTCGCGGGCAAGGGTCGAGGCGAGATCGAAGCGGAACCCGTCGACGTGCATCTCGGTCACCCAGTAGCGCAACGAGTCCATGATCAGCTGCAGCGCGTGCGGACTGCCGGCGTTGAGGCTGTTGCCCGTGCCGGTGTAGTCGGTGTAGTACCGCTTGTCCTCCTCCAACCGGTAGTACGCCCGGTTGTCGATCCCGCGCATCGAGAGCATCGGCCCCAGATGATTGCCCTCGGCGGTGTGGTTGTAGACGACGTCGAGGATGACCTCGATGCCCGCGGCGTGGAGGGCGCGGACCATCGCCTTGAACTCCTGCACCTGCTGACCCTGCTGGCCGTTCGAGGCGTAGTCGTTGTGCGGCGCGAAGAATGCGAGCGTGTTGTAACCCCAGTAGTTGGTGAGGCCCTTGTCCTGGAGCACCGAGTCGTGCACGAACTGGTGCACCGGCATGAGCTCGATCGCCGTCACCCCGAGGCGCACGAGGTGGTCGATGATGGCGGGATGCGCGATACCCGCGTACGTTCCGCGCAGGTCGTCGGGCACGTCGGGATGCTGAACGGTGAGGCCCTTCACGTGCGCCTCGTAGATCACGGTCTGCGCGTAGGGTGTCTTAAGAAGCCGGTCGCCCGCCCAGTCGAAGAACGGGTTGATGACCACGCCCTTCGCCATCGACGCGGCCGAGTCCTCGTCGTTGCGGGAGTCGGGGTCGCCGAAGTCGTAGCCGAACAGCGACTGCCCCCAGTCGATTTCACCCGCGACGGCCTTGGCGTAAGGGTCGAGCAGCAGCTTGTTCGGGTTGAACCGCTGACCCTCGGTGGGGTCGTAGGGGCCGTGCACGCGGTAGCCGTAGAGCTGCCCCGGCTGCACCGCCGGCAGGTAACCGTGCCAGACGAACGCATCGACCTCGGTCAGCTCCACACGCTCTTCGTTGCCATCGGCGTCGAAGAGGCACAGCTCGACCTTCTCGGCGCACTCGCTGAAGAGGGCGAAGTTGGTTCCCTGTCCGTCGTAGGTGGCCCCCAGGGGGTAGGGCGTTCCCGGCCAGATCTCGAGGCTCATGCCGTGATCTTAGGCGCACGCGGTGACGCGGCTGTTTCGGCGACGATCTCCACGGCGCGGTGGAAGTCGTGGACCTGGGCGATCTCGCTCGCCTGGGCGTAGGGGTGTCCGACGTAGCAGACGAACACGGGCGGCACGACCTCGACGAAGCCGACGGGGCCGTCGTGCAGCACGACGTAGCGGTCGGGGTCGACGCGCTCGTACGAGACCTCGCTCGGAGCGTCTGCGGTGGCCGGGGTGTCGGCGGCAGGCGAGTGGACGAGTCCGTGCTCGTCACCGCCGCATGCGGAGCCGGGGGATGTGCGGGTCTGTGCAGTCATGCGGGCTCCTGTGATTCTGTTTGTGGTGTCGACGATAGGCGCGCGCGGGGAATCGGAGAATGCCATTGCCAGAGCGGCATGCCAACGGTTAGCATCGGCAGTTCTCTTCATCGCGCTCGGCGTCACAGATCGCCGCGGTGTCCGGTCAGAACGGGTGGAGCGACCGCGCTCCGCGTGGAGAAGAGGAGACCATGCCCGACGCACTGTCGCCCGCCGCCGGCCGGAACGATGCGCTCGTGTTCGGCTCGTCTCGGTTCCGCTCTGTGGGGCGATTGCGGCGGCGCGTGGCGGACAGATGCTCGGTGGGCGCCGTCACCGGAAGATGAGGAAGCCGAGTGCGGCGAAAGCGAGCGAAAGGGCCAGTGCCAGGCGGCCGAGTCGTGCGGCAGGAGCGTCGCGGCGGGCCGCGAGCAGGATCACCAGCACCGCCAGTATCCCCCCGATCCACCAGGTCTTGATGAGAGCCGTGAGCACGAAGAGCGCGACGAAACCGGTCACCGGGATGATCAGCATCAGGATGACGCTTGCCAACGCGATGAATGGCGTGAACCAGACGATCCGCGCGAAGAGGAGCGGGCCGTCTTCGACCCACGCGGCGGCGAGGTGCGACCGCGGCGGCAGTGCAGCGCTGTTGAACGGATCGTTCGTCGGATGGCGTTCGCGAATCATGGAGTTGCAGTCGGAGTCGGAGTGACGAAGCCGAACTTCGGCTCAGCCGACGGATGCTCCGGCTGTGACCAGTCCCGCCCGTTCAGCCCAGCCGGGAACATGAGGTCGACGAGCTCTTCCTCGCTTCCCGGCTCGCAGGTACTCGTAACGTCGATGTCGATCCAGTCCCGTGACTTTCCAGTCGCAACGGTGATGACGACTAGTTCGATGTGCGCAGAAGGCTTGCGCGCCTCCAGAACGAGGTCTTGCACGTCGCCGGAGAATGTACGCACTCCGATTCCGGACCATCCGTGCTCACCGAACCACTCGGAAAAGGCATCGATCGTCTGGTCGGGTGAACCGTCGGGCAAGCGCCAGCCATCGCTGTGGGGCGTCGAGCGCCCGAACGCGAATCGGTAGCCGTCGCTGCCGCACTTGCTCGGAATGTCGCCGTATTTCTGCACGTCCCATTCACCGTCCAGGATCCTCAGTTGCAGTAACGAGATCTCTTTCTTGACTGAGGAGTTGATACTTCGCGCTTGGTCGTACAGAGCTATACCCGATGGCGCACATCCCGCCATGGACAGCACCGCCAGCAACAGTCCAAACAAAGCGATGATCGCCCGGCCGCGGAAGCCGCGCCGACTTGGCACCTCCGTCCGCTTGGCGGACACGACAAGAATCCGATCTGTCATGCGCATCGAAACAGTGTGCTTGTGATCCGGGAACACCATCGGAAGTTATCCACAGCTCGATCCAAGCCGCTCAGGACCACCCCCAGGGATGCTCGAGCATGTAGAGGAGCAGGACGGGACCGAGCGCCGCGATGGCGAGCGCTCCCATCGCGCCGAAGATCTTGGTCGCGAGCGATCCGAATCGAGTACGGAAGTGCACGTTCTTGTAGATGAATGCGGCGAGCACGATCGACACCCCGTACTGCACGTACTGCCAGATCGGGACGAAGTTCAGGTACGCCGACCACGCCGTCCAGAGTGGGAATGCCAACCACAGGCACAGCGCCGCGAGCATGGAGCCCCATGCCGCCGACCGTGCTCTTTCTCGTTGCGCCGAGTTCGGAACGTAGGGATGCTCGGTTGCTGCGGTGCGTTCGAGGTCGTCGCTCATGCGCCCGGGAACTGTGAGTGGATCATGCCCAGCACCAGCGATTCGAGGACTCCGAGCGCCCCATAGAGCGCCGCCCGCCGGTTGCCCCACAGCGCGAAGAACAGGACCAACAGCGAGGCCACACCGAACACCCACCAGGCCATCGCGAGATAGCCGAAGATGGCGAGCCCGATGATGCCGTAGATCGGCACCGCCAGGATGACAAACGACAACCCAGTGACGATCAGTGGCGTGAACACCACGATCGCGCCGAAGGTCTCGGCTCTGTCGCGCTTTTTCGGCGCTGTCGGCGACTGGACGGGCGTAGTCGGCGGTGCACCCCCGTTGTCCTCGATCATGATTCGGGCGAAGCGGTTGGGGCCGGAGTTGCCATGCCGAACTTGGGAGTCTCCGTAGGATGCTCCCGCTCAACGACGTCGTAGTCGAATAGATTATCCGGAAACATGAGCTCTCTGAGTTCCCAACGGTCTCCTGCTTCGCACGTACTCGTGGCGCGTATCGTGACAATGTCGTTCTCCACGCCACTGGAGATCGTGATGAGTAAGTCATCGATGTAACTCGATCTCTTCTCCGCCTCAACGGTGACGGATGAGACTCCAGCGGCGTATGTCCGTCCGACGATTCCCGTCCACCCACGGCCCTCGAGCCAATCCATCAGCTCGTCCGCCATGTCCGGGGCTGTCGGTGCCGACATCCGCCAGTCGCTCTCGAGCGGCGTTCCACGCTGAACGTAGAAGTTGTATCCGTTTGCCCCGCATCCATTAGGTATGTCGCCGTACTCCCCTACCGTCCACTCACCGTCGAAGATGTGGAGTTGCAATTCGGACAGCTCCTGCTTCATCGTGAGATTGGTTTCGCGAGCGTGCTCGTACAGAGTCACGCCCGTCTGCGCACAACTAGTCATCGTGAGAATTGCTCCTGTCGAAAAAAGCGTGAGTGCTGCGAGAAGACGACGTCGGCACCGCGATCCGCTTTTCACTGGCGCGCCTCGACGCGCTCGGCGAAATCGGCCACAGCTTGCATCATGGCTTCTGAGCGGGGATCCAGGTACCCGACGCTTTCCTCGGGGATGAATCCCAGATGCCAGTACGGCGCCCGGTGAATGCGATAGATGATCTCGGTCGAAGAGCCCGCATTGTGCCCCTGTGTCGCGGCTCCTGTCACCTCTCGCCCGTCTGCGTTGAGGTAATTCTCGACGGCTCCCCCGTGCGAGCCGATCTCGGTGACTCCCTCCACTGTCTTTGGGTCGACAGGATGGGTCGAGAGATCCGTGCGTCCCATCCACGCGATCGGATCAAGACCAGAAGACGCGGCGGAGACCGAGACTGTTTCGTCGGCGATCTGGGCCGCTAGTGCCTTTGCCGCGCTCTCGGTAATACCCGCCGAGCCGAAGAGCGTGAGGTGATCGAAAACCCCGGGGTTATGGATCTGATTGGTCGTGACCATAGTCGTTCCGAGAGAGTGCGCCCACCCCTCCTGCCATGCATCCGGGTTGACGAAGCGCATCCCTGCGACGAGAGCCGCCTCCCGATCCGCCCCCAAGACGGGCTCCTTCATTCCCTGCACGGTGTACCACGCACCGGAATCCCACTCCATGAACAGGACAACCGCTGTCGATATCGATTCGAGCATGCCGAGCGCCCCATAGAGCGCCGCCCGCCGGTTGCCCCACAGCGCGAAGAACAGAACCAACAGCGAGGCCACACCGAACACCCACCAGGCCATCGCAAGATAGCCGAAGAGGACGAATCCGATGATGCCGTATACCGGCACGGCCAGGATGATGAACGACACCGCGGTGACGATCAGTGGTGTGAACACCACGATCGCACCGAAGGTCTCCGCCCTATCGCGCTTTTTCGGCGCTTTCATCGGCGGCACTGGCGAGTCTGGGGTCGTGGCAGAGATCATGATCGATGCCTCATTGTTGTTGATCACGATTCGGGCGTCGAAGTCGGAGCTCCGTCACCGAACGGAGGCTCCACCGACGGATGCACAGACTGCGGAGCGTTCGATCCCGGGTAGCCGTCAGGGAACATCAGCTCCCAGAGCTCGGAGTCATTCCCAGGCTCGCAGGTGCCGGTCACCTTGATGTGCACGATGTCGTTCGCGGGTCCCGCGGTCACCGTGATCAGGATGTCCTGTACGTGCGCTTCAGGGTACGTCGCCTCGATGTTGACGGCGGTGACTCCGCCGCCGTAGGTGAGCATTCGCACATCTGACCACCCGTTCAGATCCAGCCAGTGCATGAGCGCGTCGACTTTGCCCTCGGTCGTGTTTTGCGGGAGCCACCACCCGTCTTCAAGGGGAGTTGTTCGCGTAAACGAAAATCGATACCCGCCAGACCCACATGCCTCGGGGGCTATCCCCCACCCGGGGAGATCCCACTCCCCGTCGTAAACATGTAGTTGCAACTCGGCGACTTTCTCGCGCATCGACGAGTAGGCATCCTTCGCCTCTAGGTAAAGCTCAGGCCCACTCGGAGCACAGCCAGTTAGCGTCATCATCGCAACTCCTATGGTCGTGGCCACGCACCACCGTGCGCGGGCCCGTCGAGATTGAACTCGTGATCCACTCATTGCCGTTCCTCAACTCGCTCGGCATAGTCTGCGACGGCTTGAAGGAACGATTGACCACGTGGGTCGAGGTATCCAACGCTGTCCTCGGGGGCGAGCGAGAGGAAAAAGCCCGGAGCCCGGTGGAAGCGATAGAGCATTTCCGTAGACGCACCAGCGTTATGCCCGCCTGTCGGCAAGCCGATCACAGGCCGGAGGTCTGGTGTCACGTAGTCGGTCACGACTCCGCCGTTCGAATCGAAGATCTCGACCCCTTCGCTACCTGCAGGGTCTTCAGAGTGCGTGGATAGCACCGGGGGCCTCCCCCAGATCGCGACCCAGTCGGCGCTGGCGCCAGTAACCGAGACCGTCGCGTCTCCCTCAGCGATCGCGTTTTCCATCGCAGCATTACCTTCTGGAGTCAGCCCCGCTGACCCGAAAAGAGTCATGTGGTCAAATACACCAGGCGACTGTTGAGAGCTCAGGATGACCGCCGTCGTGCCAAGAGAGTGAGCCCACCCCTCTTGCCAGGCACTCGGGTTGACGTGGCGCAACCCCTCGACGAGGGCTGCGATGCGACTGGCGCCGTTACTCGGCAATTCGTCTGCCCACACAGACCACATGTCGCCGGAGTCCCATTCCATCTGGAGGATCACCGCCGTTGACGAATCGATATGGCGGAAGTCGACCTGCTGATTCGTGTAGTCATACACATCTCGCGCGATCTGGCCCCACTCACCGAGTGTGCCGACATCGGTCTGGATGCCGTGCGTGATCGTAATGACCTGGTCAGCCGTGTCGGGGTCGCCCCGAACGAGGGAGGCTCGGACATCGCCCGTCTCATCGATGAACGTGGAGAGAATCCTCAGTCCTTCCTCGGTTTGACGCTTGAGCAGGTTGAGTTTCGTACGCTGTTCGTCCGTCAGCGTCGGATCATCGAGCAACCGCTCGACCTCGCGCGTCGACCACGGCACGCGATCCGCCGTCTTGACACCATTGAGATTCCCGATCGACGCGGGCGCTCTATCCCAGAGGGTGGCCAACGGGCCGGTGACCCATTTGCCCGAGGCATCCGCTGTCGACCGGTTCCGGAGACGATCCCAGATCTCGTTGGCCTTCGCGGGAGGGATGAACCCGATAGCCGCGAAGAACTCAGGGTGGGCGGCCAACCAGTCAGAGACGTCCTTCTCCCCCGCCGTCGTGAACCAGTTGATGCGGTCTGCTGCCGCACGGGCGATGGCGAGATCGAGGTAGTCACCGAGCGACACCACGGCCGGCGCCGTGCCGGGCCCCGACGAGGGGCCGGGTGGGATGAGCCCCCAAGCCGTCTGCGCGGTCGTCACCGCCTTCCCCGAGGATTGATAGATCTCATCGCCACCCTCGATCCCGCGCAGCTTGTCGGCAAGGTCTTGCTCTGCCTGATCGACCGAGCGGTTGAACATCTCGACTTCCAAGGCGAGCCGTTCCGCCTCTTGATCGAGCAACCCGAGGTTCACCTTCGCCGTGTCGTACGCATCCGTCTCCGGATGGTTCCTCCCGTTGATCACCGGGTCGTTCCCAGGGTCGGCCTGGAACGTCGCGATCTCCTGATCGAGGATCAGGGAATGCGAGTAATGCCGCTCGTTGAGATTCTGGATCGTCCCTTGTAGCTCGGTGCGCGTCTGCTCGAGCACGGCGAACACGTCGCCGGCAGCATCCGCCAGAGCCTTCTTCGCGGCGTCCATCGCATCGCGGAACCCTTTCGAGGATTCCGACGGCGTCATCATCGCTCCGGATGTGTCGCCTGCCGGAATGAGAGTGAACGCGCCTTCCAGCTCCACCCATTGGGTTCTGACCGCATCCATCGTCTCCACGACCAGGGTTCCGAGCGATTCGGCGCTTGTGCCGAGTGCCGACATCGCCGTCGAGGAGGGCACCTCGCGCAACGTGTGCGAGACGAAGGCGCTCACGAGATCTTCACCTGCCCCTCGAAGATCCCCGGGTGTTCTGAGCGCCAGGTCTCAGCCATGACCTCATCACCCGCCGTGATCGCGAGCACGCCTTCCACCACCGCGGCCGCCGCATTCGACACTGCGGTGATCGCCTTCCCCGGCACCAGTGCGCGCACTTCGAGGAAGTCGTCCCAAGCCTCGGCGAGAGTCGTGCGCCCGGTCACGATGAGGTCGGAGCGACGCTCGGCGAGAGCCTGGGCATCCTTCACCGCCTGCCCCAGAGGCTCCCCCGCCACGTCCACGTTCTGCAGCACGACCGATACCTGCTCGGGCGACACCGACCATCCATCATCAACCATTCGAACCTCCGATCTCGAAGGTGAGATTACGACAGATCGACCCCAGATGAAGACAGATGAACCGCATCTGTGGAGAGCATATTGATATGCCTTTAGGATCGGCCCATGTTCGCTCCCGAGACGCTGCTCGCGTTCGTCGTCGCCGCGTTCGTGATGGTCGTGATCCCCGGGCCGACGGTGCTCTTCACCATCGGTCGATCGATCGCTCTGGGCCGGGTCGGCGGGTTCCTCAGCATCCTCGGCACCGCCGTCGGATCGATCGTGCTGGTGCTCGCCGTGGCCCTCGGCGTCGGCACGGTGATCGCGCAGTCCGTGATCCTGTTCACGATCGTGAAGGTGCTCGGCGCCGGCTACCTCGTGTTCCTCGGCATCCAGGCGATCCGGCACCGGCACGATGCCGCCGCAGCCGCGACCGCACCAGCCACGCGCAAGTCCGGCACCCGGCTGCTCGTCGAAGGCTTCATCGTGGGGCTCACCAACCCGAAGTCGATCGCGTTCTTCCTCGCGATCCTCCCCCAGTTCGTCGACCTGCACGCGGGCTCCGTGCCGCTGCAGCTCTTCGTGCTCGGCGTCATCGTCGTCGCGATCGGCGTCAGCTGCGACGCGATCTGGGTGCTGCTCGCGAGCGCGGCGCGCGACTGGTTCGGCCGCTCACCGCGCCGCCTCTCGACCATGTCGGCCACGGGCGGCGGCATGATGATCGGGCTCGGCGCCTTCCTGCTGCTGTGGAGCGAGAAGCCCGCGACGGCGTGAGCGCGGGCGGTGGCCCTTCGTCTCGTTTCGCTCGCTCAGGGACCCGCGGGAGCCACCGGCTGCCGCAGGATCGTGCGGAGCCTGGCCGGTTCGACCCGGCGCGCGTCGCTGAGGTAGATCTCGTGGTGGATGCCGCGCATCTCCAACCCGTTCCCGGGGATGAAGCGGTGGTGCAGATCCTCGAGCACGGGCGCCTCGTCGTCGTACGACCCCACGTGCAGCGTCTGCACGCACAGCCCCTCGTCGAAGGTCTCGAGCCGCACGGCCGACAGGCTCGGAGAGGCATCCTTCTTCACCGAAGCCTTGCCGCGCGCCGCCTCGACCATCTCGGCGGTGACATGGTCGGGAACCATGATCATCATCGTCCACAGCCACGTCGACTTGTCACGGCGCGAGGTGAATGACGCCATGTCCTCGGCATGCCAGAGGCCCTCCAACGGCATGACGACGGTGTCGACGCCGAGCTGCGCGCGGCTCGCGAACTTGACCCCGTAGGCGATCGGATACAGCGCGGCGAGGGCATCCGCGTAGGCCTGCGACACGTTCGGATCGCCGGCGCCGTCGATCATCAAGTACTGCATCGGCGGCACGTCGACGAGCCGGAACACCCCGCGCTTCGCCTGGTACGCGTCGAGCGTCTTCTTCAGATCGGTGGCCGGCATCGCGAGTCCTTCCGTCATCCGCGGGTAAGCAGGTCGCCGAGGTCCCGCACGCGGCGCAGCGCCTCGGCATCGCGGGAGACGATCGCCGCGACCATCGCCCCGAGCAGCGCATCCGCGACGAGCTCGTGCCCCTCACGCCCCGCCGCCGCGAACGAACGCTCGATCGCACTCCGCAGCGGAGCGAGGAAGTGGTCGACCGTGCGCTGCCGCGCCGATTCATCGGATGCCGAGGCCACGAGCAGCGCCCGGAACAGTGCGGCGTCGGCATCCGCTTCGATCGAGGCGATCGAGCTCTGCAGCCAGAGGTCGATGTCGGCGCGGAGGTCGCCGGTCGCGGCGACGACGACCAGTTCGACCGGCAGCACGTCGTCGAGCACGCAGTCGGCGACGAGCGCCTGCTTCGTCGGCCAGCGGCGGTAGAGCGTTTGGCGCGGCACGCCGGCTGCAGCGGCGATGTCGCTCATCGCGACGCCCTCGTAGCCGCGGGCGAGGAGGAGCTCGCGGGTGGCGCGGAGCGCGGCCACGCGGGTGCGCTGATCCGGGGGCCGCCCGATCCGAGATTCCGCCATGAGTCGAGAGTACCGAAGGTGTTCCGCTACTTATGTGACATGTGTAACATAAGTGCCGCGTGAACTTCCGACCCGAATGGAGCCCCCGATGAGATCAGTACTGGTGACCGGCCCCGGCGAGACGACCGTCGTCGACGTCGACGCCCCCACCGCCGGCCCGCGCGACGTGCTCGTGCGCGTGCGCGCCTGCGGCATCTGCGGCTCCGACCACATGTACACGACCTATGGCGGCATCCCTCCGCGCCAGGGCGCGACGCCGCTCGGGCACGAACCGGCAGGCGAGGTCGTCGAGGTCGGCGCCGAGGTCGAGGGCGTCACCGTCGGCGACCACGTCGTCATCAACGTCATGGCCACCGTCGACGGCCTGCTCGGCTCCGGCGGCGCGCAGGGCGCGCTCAGCGAGTACGTGGTGCTGCTCGATGCGAAGCCGGGTGAGCAGTTCCGGGTCGTCCCGCCGCACGTGCCGTTCAGCGTGGCCGCGCTCAACGAACCGATGGCGGTCGCCCGCCACGCGGTCAACCGCCTCGACCCCGCGCCGGAGCACCGGATCGCGATCTTCGGCGCCGGCCCGATCGGCCTCGGGGCCCTGCTCAGCCTCAAGCGTCGCGGCGTCGCGCACGTCGTCGTGATCGACATCGTGCCCAACCGCCTCGAGAAGGCGCTGGCGCTCGGAGCGGATGCCGTCATCGACTCCCGCGCCGAAGACGTGGCCGCGCGGCTGATCGAGCTGCACGGCCGGTCGACGGGCATCGGATTGCGCGGCGAGCGCTCCTCCACCGAGGGATACATCGACGCCGCGCGTGCGCCGCAGGTGATCCGGACGGTGCTCGGTGTCGCCGGCAAGCGCGCCGTGCTCAGCGTGGTCGCCGTGCACAAGGCTCCGGTCGAGATCGACCTCGGCGGGCTCCTGACCACCGAGCTCGACATCCGTCTGTCGATGGGGTACCCCACCGAGATCTTCGAGGTGACCGACGACATCATCGACAACTGGCAGAAGTACGCGCAGATCATCAGCGACGAGATCCCCTTCGACCGCGTGCAGGACGCACTCGCCCTCGCCGCAACGCCCGGACAGGCCGAGAAGGTCGTCGTCACCTTCGGCGGAGAGAACGACTGATGCCGCTCGCACCCCTCGACGAGAACGTCGCGCTGATCGTCGTCGAACTCCAGGTCGCCACCGCGCCCCGCATGGAGCAGGACACCCTCGAGCGGGTCGTCGCGAACACGAACACGCTCGCCGCCGCGTTCCGGGCATCCGGTCAGCCGGTGGTCGTCGCCACGGTCAGCGGGTCGGTGCCCGGGCGCACCGAGATGACCAAGGCGCACGGGGTATCGACGGTGCCCGCCGACGGCGATGCACCCCTCCCCTCGCTGGTGACGGATGCCGCCGACATCCGCATCCGTCGCGCACCGTGGAGCGCGTTCGCCGGCTCCGACCTGCACGACCAGCTCTCCCGCCGCGGGGTGACGCAGGTGGTCGTGACCGGCGTCGCCACCAGCATCGGGGTGGAATCGACCGCGCGAGACGCCTACGCGCTCGGTTACTCGGTGGCGCTCCCGACGGATGCCGTCATGGATTTCCGCCCGGACGTCGGTGCAGCGCACCTCGCGCAGATCGTTCCCCTGCTGGCCGAGGTCACGACGACGGAGGAGTTGGTCGCCGCGCTGGGCGCATCGGGTCGCTGACGCGCGGCGCAGACCCGCTCACGCCTCTTCGATCGGCAACCAGAGCTCGCACGACGCGTGCGTGCCGGTGAACTCCAGGTACCGCACGATCGAGGGTCCGGGCCGCAGTCGCCACGGGTTCGAGGGGAACCATTCGGTCGCCGTCGCCGCCCAGAGGTTCTGCAGCGTCTCGGGGAACGGCCCGTCGGCCGCGAAAACCGCCCAGGAGCCGGCGGGCAGCGGCATCGCATCGAGGTCGGCGGGCACGGGCGACGACTCCTTCCTGGCCACGCCGTGCAGATAGGTGAGGGGGCTGCCTTCGGGTGCGTCGGGCTCGACGTCGGCGGTGACGGCCAGGATGCCGGTGGGCTCGGCATCCGACAGCGCCTTGAGGCGCGCGTGCTCTTCGGGAGCGATCGCGGCGATGTGCTCCTGGATGCGCGGGTTGACCCCGCGGTGGATCAGCGGGACGTCGACCGCGTGCCCGACGAGGACGATCGCGGGGTGATGGGTGATGGTGACGTGCATGGGAGTGCTCCCTTCAACGCTCAGGCGGAACCGGAGCGTGGGTTGTGTGCGAAGAGGTCCGCCGTCACGGCGCGCATCGGCAGGTCCGATCCCGTGCACGGCTCGGAACGCTCGGGCGAAGGCTTCGACCGAGCCGTATCCGTGCCGCACGGCGACATCGAGAAGATCGGATGCCCCGGCGACGAGTTCCGCGCCTGCCCGAGCCATGCGGCGACGTCGCACGTACTCCGACAGCGGCATGCCGGCCAGCGTCGAGAACATCCGGCGCAGGTGGTACTCCGTGGTGCCGCGCGCGCGAGCGAATCCGGCGACATCGAGATCATCGACGTCGGTGCTCTCGACCAGGTCGACCAAAGCATTCAGCGTGCCGATCATGCGTTCCTCCTCTGTGGATGCCCCCAGCATCCCGCGCGTCCGGCTCCCCCCACCCGATCAGTCCGGACGGATTCGATCGGGTCGCACCCACGATCCATACCAAAGGATCGGCCCGTACCCTTTGGTATGGATCGGCGGCACGACTCCACCGGAGAGCGCGAAAAAGCCCCCGATCACTCGGGGGCTTCGCTGCGGAGACGAGGGGATTTGAACCCCTGGACCCCTTAAAGAGGTCTCCACCTTAGCAGGGTGGTGCACTAGGCCGGACTATGCGACGTCTCCAGGCATCCTCGCCCGAAAGCTCGGATGCACCTAGCCATCGTAACGGATTCCGCGGCATCCCACGAACCGGACGCGATCACTCAGGCGCGATCGTGGAGAGTCACGTGATAGCCATCGGGATCGGCGAAGGTGAAGGTGCGCCCGAACGGGCCATCGATGGGCGCGGTGACGATCCTGTGCCCGTCGGCGACGAGGGCATCGTGGATCCCCTGCACGTCCGTCGCGTGCATCCACAGGGCTACCCCGACGCCGGGGTGCGGGGCCGCCACGAGGCCGGAATCGGGGAGGACATCGCGAAGCGCGAAAGCGATCGGCGCCGTGGCGAAGACGACGGCATGCGGTGGTCCGGCGGGAGAGCGTACGAGACCCAGGTATCGCTCGTAGAACGCCCGGGATCCGTTCAGGTCGCGCACCTGCAGGGAGATGAAGTCGGGGCCGGTGACAGGCATGGGATACTCCTTCGATGTGTGTCAGTTTTCTGACACACATCACTCTATGTCAGAATGCTGACATGAGTCAAGATGGCATCGACCTGCGGACCTCGCTCGGGTATCTGCTCAAAGAAGCGGCGAGCGCCCTGCGCGGCGCGATGGAGGAGGCTCTACGACCGCTCGACATGACGATCACGCGCTACTCCTGTCTCGAGCTGCTGGCCCAGAGGCCGGGCCTCTCGAACTCCGACCTCGCGCGCGGAGCATTCGTCACTCGGCAGTCGATGAACGTCCTGCTGCAGCAGCTCGAGCGCGAGGGCCTCATCGTGCGGGCAACGGAGGCTCCCGTCGGCAAAGCGCTCCCGACTGATCTGACTCCTTCGGGCCGCGAGCGGCTCGAGAGCGCGACCGCAGCGGTGCGGGCGGTCGAGAAGCGGATGCTCTCGGGTATGAGCGCGCACGATCAAGACGTGGCGTTCCGCATGCTCCGCGGGATGGTCGAATCGCTGCGCGGCGACTGATCGGTCGGTCCGGACACTGCCCGACGTCGGTCAGCGCACGTTGCCGTTCGAGCAGGTCTGCTGCGCGGCCGAGTTGCCCTTGATGGTGTCGGGGAGCGCCACGACGTTGTCGGGCGTCGCCGGCTCGGTCGGAGCAGCCTCCTCGGTCGGAGCCGTCTCCTCGGTGGGGGCCGTCTCCTCGGGGGTCGTCTCGGCGGGCGTGGGCTCCTGCACGATCACACCGTCGTTGCTGGTGTTCTGGTGCGTGATCTGCAGCTGCGCGTTCGCCTCGATCGCGTCGAAGAGCTCGCCGGCGGCCGTGTAGTTCGGCACCACCTTGTTGGCGTTCTGCGAGTCGGTGCCCGTCGGGTACTGCACGAACACGATGTCCTCGAACGGGACCTCCTTGACCGCGAGGGCGATCTGCACGATCGTCATCGGGTCGTTCAGCGTCGTGCTCGTCTCGAGGTTGCTGAGACCGACGTTCGCGAGCTTCAGCATGGTGCCCACGTTGCCGAGGGTCTCGCCGCTGATGAGCTTGCGCGCCAGGCTCGACATGTACTGCTGCTGGTTGCCGATACGGCCCAGGTCGCTGCCGTCGCCGACGCCGTGACGGGTGCGCAGGAACTGCAGCGCCTCGAGGCCCTGCACGGTGTGGGTGCCGGCCGTGAGGTCGAGGCCCGTGTAACGATCGCGGATCGGGTTCGCGAGGCACACATCGACGCCGCCGATCGCGTTCGTGATCTCGATCACGCCGCCGAAGGTGACGGATGCCGCGAACTGCACCTCTTGACCGGTGAGCTCGGAGATCGTCTTCGCGACGCAGTTGAGACCGCCGTCGCTGTAGGCCACGTTGAGCGGCTGCTTGCTCATCGCGGAGTGCACGTTGCCGTCGTCGTCGGTGCACTCGGGGATGGGGATCATGAGGTCGCGCGGGAAGCTGACGACCGTGATGCGGCGGGGGTTGTCGGAGACGTGCACGAGCAGGTTGACGTCGTTGAGGTTGCCCTCCGAGTCGTTGCCGCTGCAGCGGTCACCGAAATAGCCGGCGTACGCCTCTTCGCAGGTGTCGACACCCGCGAGCACGAAGTTGAATCCACCCTCGTACTCGCTGATGTCCGGCGGAACCGCATCGGCCGACTGGCCCTCGAGTTCGACGGAGTTCGCGAGCTGCGTGCTGCGCAGGTCGTATACGACGTACGCCGCAACGCCCACACCGCTCACCAGCACCACCGCGAGTCCGATCGCGATGAACTTCAGCAGCTGGCTGAGGGGTCCCGGCGAGTGCAACTGGCCGTGGCGCGCGATCGTTCGACGGCGTCGGGTGTTCTCGGTCACACGGTGCCTTTCGGTTCTGCCTGCGGTGAGGGGGCACCGGGCTCAGGAAGCGGAGGGTGTGGGATTCGAACCCACGAGACATCTCTGCCCACTGGTTTTCAAGACCAGCTCCATCGGCCGCTCGGACAACCCTCCCGACAGACGGATCTGCCGACAAGCCGTGAGTCTAGCCGAGTTCTATTCTCCCGCGCTGACCTGGGCGGGCGCTGGAAGTGTATTCAGCGCACTCGCCAGCCCGCCATCGACGACGTCGTCGGTGATCTCGGATGCCGCATCCTTCACCTCGGCCGGCGCCTGCCCCATGCCGACCGCGCGCCCGCCGAGCGTGCGCGCCCAGCCGAACATGCCGATGTCGTTGCGCCCGTCACCCGCGACGAGCACGCGCTCCCCGACGAGGCCGAGCTCTTCGCGCACGCGCTCCAGCGCAGTGCCCTTGTCGACCCCCTGCGGGGCGATGTCGAGCCAGGCCGTCCACCCGATCGCGTACGAGACCTCGTTCAGGCCGGCATCCGCCACCAGCCGATGGAAGTCCTCCTCGTCGTGGCCGGGCGAGACCACGACGATGCGCGACACGGGCTCGGCCGCGAGCTCCTCGAAGCTCACCCGCCGGCCGCCGTCGAGCGTCCAGTCGTCGAGCTGGTCGGTGAAGAGCCGCTGGCCCGAGGCGAGCTCGACCATGTAGCGGGCGTCCGGCAGGCGCTCGCGCAGAAGGGCGAGCGCGGGCGAGGGGTCGAAGGTCTCGACGTTCCAGCGCTCCCAGTCGTCGCCGACGCGGCGCATCGTGACCGCGCCGTTCGAGCAGACGACGTACTCGGCGTCGAGTTCGAGCTGCTCGACGTACCGACGGGTGGCCATCCAGCTGCGGCCGGTGGCGATCGTCACGACGTGACCGGCATCGCGAAGGCGCGCGACGGCCTCGGGCACGCCCGGGCTCATCGTCTCGTCCTGGAGCAGGATGGTGCCGTCGACGTCGAGCGCGACGAGCCAGGGCGAGGTCATGCGGTGACCTTCGACGTCGCCTTCGTGTTCTCCGGCGTCAGAACCTCGAGCCCGCCGAGGTAGGGGCGCAACACCTCGGGCACGCGCACCGAGCCGTCGGCCTGCTGGTGCGTCTCGAGCAGCGCCACGATCCAGCGGGTGGTCGCGAGCGTGCCGTTCAGCGTCGCGACGTGCTGGGTCTTCGGTGCGGAACCGGAGTCCGCCCCGTCGACGACCGGCCGGTGGCGCACGTCGAGGCGGCGCGCCTGGTAGGTCGTGCAGTTCGACGTCGACGTCAGCTCGCGGAACGCGCCCTGCGTGGGCACCCAGGCCTCGATGTCGTACTTGCGCGCGGCGCTCGATCCGAGGTCGCCCGCGGCGACGTCGATCACGCGGTAGGCGAGGCCGAGCGAGGTCAGCATCTCCTCCTGCAGCGCGACGAGGCGCAGGTGCTCGGCCTCGGCATCCTCCGCCTCCGTGTAGACGAACATCTCGAGCTTGTTGAACTGGTGCACGCGGATGATGCCGCGGGTGTCCTTGCCGTGCGATCCGGCCTCGCGGCGGTAGCAGGTCGACCAGCCGGCATAGCGCAGCGCGCCGTCCGACAGGTCGACGATCTCGTCCTTGTGGTATCCGGCGAGGGCGACCTCGCTGGTGCCGACGAGGTAGAGGTCGTCGCCCTTGTCGAGGTGGTAGACCTCGTCGGCGTGCTCTCCGAGGAAGCCGGTGCCCTGCATGATCTCGGGGCGTACGAGCGTCGGCGTGATGAGCGGCACGAAGCCGTTCTGCAGCGCCTTGTCGAGCGCGAGGTTCATGAGCGCGATCTCGAGACGGGCGCCGATGCCGCGCAGGAAGTAGAAGCGGGCGCCCGAGACCTTCGCCCCGCGCTCCATGTCGATCGCCCCGAGGATCTCGCCGATCTCGAGGTGGTCGCGCGGCTCGAAGTCGAACGAGGGCACCTCGCCGACGCGACGCAGCTCGACGAAGTCGGCCTCGCCACCGGCGGGCACGCCGTCGATCACGACGTTCTCGATGCGGGCCAGGGCGGCGGATGCTGCCTCTCCGGCGTCGTTCGCGACCTGCTGCGCCTGCTTGACGCGCTCGGCGAGCTCCTTGCCCTGCGTGACGAGCGCGGGCTTCTCCTCCTTCGGCGCCTTCGCGATGACCTTGCCGAACGCGTTCTGCTCGGCCCGCAACTCCTCGAACGCGGCGAGCGCCGCGCGGCGCGATCGATCGGCCTCGAGTGCGATGTCGACGGTGGCCTGGTCGTTGCCGCGCGCGGCCTGCGAGCGGCGGACGAGATCAGGGTGGTCGCGGAGAAGAGCGAGGTCGATCATTCCACGATTCTACGGGTGTCTCCCACCCCCTCAGGCTCGCCGGATGTCACACCCGGGGGCGTGCAGCGTCTTTCTCCTCGGTGGTCGGCATCCGGCCGATCGCCGCTGTGAAAGGAATACCCATGACCACCCGTGTCACCTCGCTCGACCAGCTGAACCTGGCCTTCGCCGACCGCTTCAACGCCCGCGACCTCGACGGCCTGATGGCCCTGAACACCGCCGACGTCGTCTTCGTCCCGGCTCCCGGCACCCCGGTGACCGGCGAGGCGGCCGTCCGCGGCGCGCTCGAGCAGTTCCTCGGTCTCGACCTGCCGATCTCGATGACCGTCCGCCACGTGTTCGAGAGCGCCGGCACCGGCCTCGCGATCGCCGACTGGACGATCACGGGCACGGGTCCCGACGGATCCGAGATCGCCCTCGCCGGCACGACCGCCGACGTGGCCGTCTTCGATGAGGAGCACGGCTGGCGCTACGCGGTCGACAACCCCTTCGGCACCGTCTGACCCGCGCAGCGCGGCATCCTGCGAGCCCGTCGAGACCCACCATGCGCGTCGAGACCCATCGGTGCCGACGTCAACGACGGTGGGTCTCGGCGGGCTCGATGGGTCTCGACGGGCGGACCAGGGCGTCACCCCGGGCCGAGAAGAACCCGTCAGTCTGCGCCCATGCCGCTCTGCCGGCAGGCGCCGAGCGCCTTGCGTGCGCGGGCGACGCGCTGGCGGACCGCCGCGGGGTCGATGCCGAGGCGCTCCGCCGCTTCGCCGGCCGACAACCCGTCGACGGCGGTGAGCAGCAATGGCTCCCGCAGCGAGTCGGGGAGGTCGTGCAGAGCGGCGAGCGCACCGTCGAGGATCACGCGGATCTCGGCGGCTCCGGCCACGTTCACGGCGTCGGGCATCTCGTCGTCGAGCTCGGTCTGCGGGCGGCGTGCCCGCTGACGGGAGAGGTCGATCGCGACGTTGCGCGCGATCGCGTCGAGCCACGAGCACACCCTTCCCGGCTCGGGAGTCTCCAGGTGGGCGACCGATCTCCAGGCGCGCAAGAGCGCCATCTGGGCGGCATCGTCGGCATCGTCCACGGGCACGCCGAGCGAGATGCTGCGGCGCCGGAGCCGATCGGGCTCGTCCGTGATCATCTCGGTCAGCAGTGCACGCGCATCGCCGATCGACTCGCTCTTCGCCTGCGCACCCATTCCGGCCCCTCCCCAGAGCGCTCGGGCACCCGTCCCCGTGTCACCTGCATGACACATGCCGGGAATAGAGTATCGCCATGACGAAGCCCCCGGCCGCGAGACGACAGGCCGCGCTCGTCTACAACCCCATCAAGGTCGACGAGAAGAGACTGCGCGCTGCCGTGCGCGAGCTGTCGAAGGCCGAAGGGTGGGAGCATCCGGCGTTCTATCCGACGACAATCCAGGATGCCGGGCAGGGTGCCACGGCGCAGGCTCTCGCCCGTGGGGTCGACGTCGTGCTCGTCGCGGGTGGCGACGGCACCGTGCGCGCGGTCTCCGAGGCCATCGCGAACACCGGTGTTCCCCTCGCGATCCTGCCGAGCGGCACCGGCAACCTGCTCGCACGCAACCTGGCGTTGCCGCTGGGCTCGCCCGACGACATGATCCGTGCGGCGCTGACCGGATCCCGCCACGCGATCGACATCGGATGGGCGCGCATCACACGTGAGAGCGGTGACGAGAGCGAGCACGCCTTCGTGGTGCTGGCCGGAATCGGACTCGACGCCGACATGATCGCGAACACCCGCCCGGACCTCAAGAAGTCGGTCGGGTGGATCGCCTACGTCGACGGCGCCGCGCGCTCGCTCGCCAACGCCTCGCCCTTCCGCTCGGTGTATCAGATCGACGACGGCCGCCTGCATTCGACGAAGGTGCACAGCATCCTCTTCGCCAACTGCGGCACCCTGCCCGCGGGCATCGCTCTGGTGCCGGATGCCTCGATCTCCGACGGAACCCTCGACGTCGCCGTGATCCGGCCCTCCGGTGCGTTCGGCTGGTTCAACGTCTGGCGCAGGATCTGGTGGGAGAACTCGGTGCTGCGGCGCTTCGCCGCCGGCAGGCGCATCCTCGAGCGCCGGGGGAAGGATGCCGCGGTGCACTACTTCCAGGGCCTCGCCGCGGAGGCTGCGACGTCGGTGCCCACGCCGGTCGAGCTCGACGGCGACGAGTTCGGCAATGCCGTGCGCATCACGTGCCGGGTCGATCCGAGCGCGCTGCTGCTCGCGCTACCGGAGGGGCATCCGGTCGACGCGCTCTGACACGCGGCTTTCCTTCCGGTGCTCCGCCGCGAGGTGCTCCGCCGGCGATGCGCTCAGCCGGCGGTGTCAGTCGGCGAGCACCGACACCGTGCCGTCGAGGCCACCGCCCACGAGGGTGAGGGTGAAGCCGTCGTCATCGACCGCGTCGTCGCCGAACGAGAGGATCGTCGCACGCGGCGCCATGTCCATGGTGCAGATCTGGGTGTCGTCGGTGACGAAGGTCGCCGTGCCCGCGTTGCCCGAACCCTCGAGCGACTCGACGACCGGCGGGCATCCCGACGAGCCCCAGGTGAGCAGCACGAGGCTGCCGTCGTCGAACCATCCGGCGGAGGGCTGGTACTCGGTCGACTCCCCGGGAACGCCGGTGACGGGTGCCCCGCCGATCTCGGCGTCATCCGAGATATCGCCGTAGGTGACCTGCAGCGTGATGTCCTTCGTCGGGTCGACTCCGGCGGGCAGGCCGCCGATGCTGGCGCGCTGCACCATGTCCTGGGTGCAGACCTGGTCGGCTGCGCCGTCGACGAGCGTCACCGAGACGTTCTGGCCCTCGGCGGTCACCGTGTCGACCTGCGGAACGCACGTCGAGGAGCCCCAGGTGACGACGGCGAACATGCGGCCCTCGTCGAGCAGTGCGGCCTCGACGTCGGCGAAGTCGTCATCGCCGGCCCCGGGCGCGGTCGATGCTCCGGGTGTGCTCGTGGGGGAGGTCGATCCGGGGGTGGCGGTGCACCCGGCGATCAGCAGCGCCGCAGCGAAAGCGGAGAGGACGGCGACGACGCGCGAGGGAGTGACCATGCCCCCAGGGTACCGGTGGCGATATTCCATCGGAAGTCGGGAGCGATCACTGCAGGGCGGAGGTGAGGCGCGCCAGGTTGTCGAGCACGGTCGAGCGCAGCGGCTGCTGCATCCACTCCTCGAGGGTGAGCTCCCGACTGAGCGACCGATAGGTGTCTTCGACCTCGCGCATCTCGGCGACGAACTCCTCGCCGCGCACGAGCATCGAGACCTCGAGGTTGAGACCGAACGAGCGCATGTCCATATTGCTCGAGCCGATGACCGCGACCTCGTCGTCGACCGTCAGGCTCTTGGTGTGCAGGATGTACGGCTTGCGGTACATCCAGATGCGCACGCCCGCCTTGAGCAGCACCTCGTAGTAGCTGCGCTGCGCGTGGTAGACCATGGCCTGGTCGCCCTCTTCCGAGACGAACAACTCGACCTCGACACCGCGGTCGACGGCCGCGGTGACGGCGAGCAGCAGGGCCTCGTCCGGCACGAAGTACGGGCTCACGATCATGATGCGATTCTTCGCCGCATACAGCAGGCCGAGGAAGAGACGCAGGTTGTTCTCGACCTCGAACCCGGGGCCCGAGGGCACGACCTGGCAGTCGAGGTCCCCCGATCCGATGTCGGCGTGGGCGATGTCGATCTCCTCCAGCACGATGTCGGTCTCGCTGTACCAGTCGCTGAGGAAGATCGCGTTGACGCTGAGCACGACCGGCCCGTCGAGGCGCACCATCAGGTCGACCCAGTGCAGGCCCCGCTTGATGTTCTTCGGCAGGTTGTAGGTCGAGTCGGTGACGTTCTGCGAGCCGAGGAAGGCGGTCACGCCGTCGACCACGAGCAGCTTGCGGTGGTTGCGCAGATCGGGGCGCTGCATCCGGCCCTTGAACGGCTGCACCGGGAGCATGAGGTGCCAGTCGGCGCCCATGGCGTTGAGGCGCCGGATCGTCTGCTTGTAGCGCGGCTTCCAGCGGTTGGCCCAGTGGTCGAGCAGCACCCGCACCGAGACGCCGCGCGCCGCGACCTCCTCGAGCGCACGGAAGAAGTTGTCGGTCGAGGCGTCCGATTGCAGGATGTAGAACTCGACGTGCACGTAGTCCTTCGCCTCGCGGATGGCGTCGGCCATCGCGTCGAGCGACTCCTGGTAGTCGGAGATCAGGTGCGCTCCGTTGTCGCCCGAGAGCGGCAGAGCGCCGAGGCGCTGGTTCATCTCGACCAGCGGACCGAACCAGTCCGGCGCGTGGGGACGGAGGGTTCCGAAGTGCAGGTGCTCGCTGGTCGCGGCGATGTACTCGTTGATCTGGTCCTGCTTGCGGCGGCGGGCGCGCGGCAGTCGCGGGTTTCCGATCACGAGGAACAGGAAGACCCCGACGAACGGGATGAAGAAGATCGCCAGCAGCCAGGCCATCGCAGCCGTGGGGCGGCGGTTGCGCGGGATGACGATGATCGCCGTGATGCGGATGGTCAGATCGAGCACCACGAGGAACGCCGTGATCGCCCAGGCGACGCCCTCCGCGGTCATACTGCTCTCTTCCTGACGGACCTCACCGATGAAGGTTCCGTCGCGCATCACCGTCCGGCGGTGTTCGCTTCACAGTAGCGGATGGGTGGGACAGTGCCTCAGGAGCGCGGGGGAAGACCGCGGGCCGCGCGCTCCTCCGCCTCGATCTGCGCGTGCACCTTGCGTTCGGTGCGGTCGAATCGCAGGATGCCGCGGAGCACCATGAAGAAGATGGCGCTGACCCCGAGGGTCGGAAGGATCGACCACGCGGCGGCGACCCAGAAGTTGTCCATACCCCCATGGTACGCGACCTCACTCCTCCTGCGCCGATCCGAAGGGCGGGGCAATCCCTCCACAGGCCCGGTTTTCCGGAACGGGCGGATGCCGCCACCGGGCACACTCGCCTCATGAACACCGTCCTCCGTGCCGCAGATTCCGCCGAGTTCCTCGGCATCGTCCCCCTCCTCGCCGGCTTCACGCCCCGGCGCAGCATCGTCATGCTCCCGTTCCAGGGCTCCCGCGCCTACGGCGCGATGCGCATCGACCTCCCCCGCGACGACGTGCCGCTCGAGCACTACGCGGATACCGCGATCGGCCTCGTCTCACGCGTGGCCGCGATCGACGCGGTCGCCGTCGTCGCCTACGTCGACGAGGCGGCTCAGAGCACACCGGACGGGTGGGTCCTCCCCCACGCCGTCGCCCTCGACGAACTGCTCGGTTGCGCCGAGGACGCCGGCCTCCGCATCGTCGACGCGCTGTGCGTCACGCCCGGCGGATGGGCGAGCTACCTCGAAGAGGAACCTCTTCTGCATCCCGTCGAGCCGGTGCGCGCCGAGAGGGTGCCCGGCATCGGAGACGTCTCGGGCGATCAGAACTCCGGTGCCGTGCTCCCCGTCGCCGATCTCGCGCAGAAGGAGCGCGTCGGGCGGGCCCTGCGCGACCTCTCCGAGCTGCTCGGGCGCCCGGCGTCGTCGCTGTCCGACGACGAGAACCCCGAGGCCCTGGCCGCCCTCGCGATCCTCGACGACGTCCCCGCGTTCTACGAGCAGCTGCTCGACTCCCGTGGCGATCTGCCGCCCTTTGCGGTCGCCGCGCTGCTGTGGTGCCTCGAGCGCCCCGTCTACCGAGACGTGGCACTGCTGCAGTGGGCGTCGGACCACGCCTCCGGTCGACGATCGCTCGGGGCGCAGCTCGACTTCGCCCAGCACGGCCGGTCGATCCCCGACGAGCTCGGCGACATCTTCCTCGGGCGCGGTCCGACACCCGACCCCGATCGGCTCAGCTTCGCCCTCGACGTCGTGCGCACCGCCGCGTCGCGCGCACCGCGTGCCGCCCGCCCCGCCCCGCTCACCGCGGCGGCGTGGCTCTCGTGGGCGCTCGGCCGGTCCACGCACGCGGCGCACTACCTCGACCTGGTGCGCGAGATCGACCCCGACTACGGACTCGCCGCGCTCGTGGGATCGATGATCCACGCCGCAGTGCTGCCGGAATGGACCTTCCGACGCACCGCGGGGCGGACTACTTGACCAGCGGGAAGAGGATGGTCTCGCGGATACCGAGACCCGTGATCGCCATGAGCAGGCGATCGATGCCCATGCCCATGCCACCGGACGGCGGCATGCCGTGCTCCAGCGCCCGCAGGAACTCGTCGTCGATCGGCATCGCCTCGACGTCGCCGCGCGCGGCGAGCTTGGACTGCTCGACGAAACGCTCGCGCTGGATCACGGGGTCAACGAGCTCGGAGTACCCGGTCGCCAGCTCGAAGCCGCGGATGTACAGGTCCCACTTCTCGACCACTCCGTCGATCGACCGGTGCTCGCGCACGAGGGGCGAGGTGTCGATGGGGAAGTCCATGACGAACGTGGGGCGCACCAAGTCACCCTTCACGAAGTGCTCCCACAGCTCCTCGATGAGCTTGCCGTGGGTCGCCTGGGCGGGCAGATCGACGCCGTTGGCCTCGGCGAAGGCGATGAGATCGTCGACCGGGTCCTGCGGGGTGAACGTGCGTCCGGCAGCGGCAGACAGCGACTCGTACATCGAGACGCGGTCCCACTCGCCGCCGAGGTCGTACTCGGTGCCGTCGGCCCAGGTCACCGTCGTGGAACCTGCGACCGCGATCGCCGCGTTCTGCACGAGCTCCTGAGTGAGAGCGGCCATCTGGTCGTAGTCGCCGTAGGCCTGGTAGGCCTCGAGCATCGCGAACTCGGGGCTGTGCGTCGAGTCGGCGCCCTCGTTGCGGAAGTTGCGGTTGATCTCGTAGACGCGTTCGATGCCGCCGACGACCGCACGCTTGAGATACAGCTCGGGGGCGATGCGCAGGTACAGCTCGGTGTCGAACGCGTTCGAGTGCGTGATGAACGGGCGAGCGGATGCCCCGCCGTGCTGCACCTGCAGCATGGGGGTCTCGACCTCGAGGTAGTCGTGACCGGTGAACGTGGCCCGCAGGCTCGCGTTCACCGCGGCGCGGGCGCGCACGGTCTGGCGGGCCTGCTCGCGCACGATCAGGTCGAGGTAGCGGCTGCGGACACGACCCTCCTCGCTCAGCCCGGCGTACGCGTTCGGCAGGGGCAGGATCGCCTTCGATGCGATCTCCCAGCCGTCGGCCATGATCGACAGCTCGCCGCGGCGGCTCGAGATGACCTCGCCGTGCACGAAGACGTGGTCTCCCAGGTCGACGTACTCCTTCCAGTCCGCCAGCGACTCCTCGCCGACGTTCGCGAGCGAGATCATCGCCTGGATACGCGAACCGTCACCCGCCTGCAGGGTCGCGAAGCAGAGCTTGCCGGTGTTGCGGCTGAACACGACGCGGCCGGCGACGCCGACCACGACGCCGGTCTCGGCTCCCGCTTCGAGCTCGTCGGCACCACCCTCGCCGTACTGGGCGCGCAGCGCCGGGATCGTGTGGGTCACCGGGACACCGACCGGGAACGCCCCGCCACCGGCATCCGTCCGCTTCGCGATCAGACGCTCGCGCTTGGCGAGACGCACGGCCTTCTGCTCGTGGATCTCGTCTTCGCCGAGCTCCGTGTTCGAAGGGTCGGTGGGGTTCTGCGCGGGCGCGGCGGACGCGTCGATCATTCGGGGCTCCTTGGAAAAGTCGTTCCAGTTTACCGAGGCCGTAGGCCGATCCGAGGCCGAGGCTGGGTAGCCTCGAAGAATGGCCGCCCCACGGATCCTCCGCGCCCTCGCCACCACCGCCGCCGTCGCCGGCCTCGTGTTGCTCGCATCGAGCCCCGCGAGCGCCCGAGCATCCGTCTCCGCCGACGTCGACGATTTCTCCTACGCGTCGTGGGACGCCACCTACACGGTGGGCGTCGACGACGAAGGCCGAGCCACCATGCACGTCACCGAGGAGCTCGTCGCCCGATTCCCCGACTTCGACCAGAACCGCGGAATCGTCCGCGGCCTCGCCACCTCCTACGAGAACGCGGGCATCGACACCCGCATCCTCTCCGTCACCGACGAGACGGGCGCCGACGTTCCCTACGAGACCGACACCGACGATGGCGTGCTCTACGTGCTCACCGGCGACGACGACTACGTGCAGGGGCTTCAGACCTACGTGATCGAGTACGAGATGCGCGACGTCGTCCTCGCCGCCGAGACCGGAGTCGACGAGTTCTACTGGGACCTCCTCCCCCTCGACAGCACGCAGGCGATCGAGTCCTTCCGTGCCGACATCCTCTTCGACGACACCCTGACAGCCGCCCTCACCGGCGCCAGCCGCTGCTACGAGGGATACTCCGGGTCGTCGGAGACATGCACGCTCGAAGGCCCGACGGACACCGCCGACGGCGCCCTCTTCCGCGTCGAATCGGGCGAACGCGCCGCCGGCGACGGGGTGACCGTCGCGATCGGCTTCGACGCGGGTACCGTCACGCAACCCGCTGCCCGCACCCCGAACCCGGTCACCGACGTCGCACCGATGTTCGCCGCGGTCGGCAGCCTGGGGCTGACGGTCGCGAGCTGGTTCGCCGTCTCGGCGGTGCGCAAGAGGCGACGCACCGCCACCGGCATCGTCGTCGCCCAGTACGACGTGCCGGATGCGATGCCCCCGCTGCTCGCGGCCGCGATCCTTCCCGGCGCGAAGGCCGTGATCCCCGCCGAGATCGTGCACCTCGCCGTCCGCGGCGTGCTCCGGATCGAGGAAGGCGCCGAGCCCGAGCGGCCGCGGCTGCGACGCCTTCCCGACGGACGTCTCCCCGACCAGCTCGACGCGGATGCGGTCGACAACCTGTTCCTCGGCACCGACGACACCGGCGTCGTCGACATCCCCGCCGCGAGCGAGACCTTCGCCGCGCGCATGGGCGTGCTGCAGGCGTTGGGCAAGAAGCAGGCCGAGACCCGCGGGCTCACCGTGCGCGAGCGCGCCCGCGGCGCCGTGATCCTGCAGTGGATCGCGATCGCCGTCGCCGCGATCGGACTGGCGGTGGCGATCTGGGGCGTCGCCACCGGTCGGGTCGGAGCGATTCCGGCGCTCGTGGTCGTCGCCTTCGGGGCCTTCTTCGTGCTCCTGGCGAGCCTCTACGCATTCTCGAAGCACGTCATGCTCACCGCGGAGGGTGCCCGGCAGTACGAGTATCTGCAGGGGGTGCGCGAGTTCATCCGCGTCGCCGAGGCCGACCGTCTGCAGATGCTGCAGTCGTACACGGGGGCGGAGCGCCGGCAGGACGGCAGCGCGAACGTCATCGTGCTCTACGAGCGTCTGCTCCCCTACGCGATGCTCTTCGGCATGGAAGACGAATGGGGCGAGGTGCTCGAGCACGCCTACACATACGAGCAGCGGGGTCCCGGCTGGATCGGCGACGGTCGCTCACCGTACCTGAGCACCTCACTCGCGGCCTTCGCCGTCTCCACCGCATCGGCATCGTCGTACACGGCCCCGTCGACCGGCAGCTCGTCGAGCTTCGGCGGCTCGAGCGGCGGCGGGTTCTCCGGCGGCGGAGGCGGAGGCGGGTTCTCCGGCGGACGCTGACCCGCTCCTCGCGCTCCCCTCACTCCCCTCACTTGTGAGGGGTCAAGACACGCCGCACCGCACGCCGCACTCGCGGCGTGTTGTGGCCCCTCGCGCTCGGGAGGTGGTCGCCCTGGCTTTCGGAAGCGCGCGTTCCCTGGGGTGAGGGGTCAAGACACGCCCTGCCCCACCCGCCCCTCGCGGCGTGTTGTGGCCCCTCACGCGTTCGCGGGCGCCCGTCAGAGCAAAGGCGGAGGATCGGATGCTTCGCGCAGCGCCCGTTCGACGGTGGACTGCACGAGGGCCGAGAGGTAGCCGCCGGGGTTGTCGATGCCGATCTCGCGGAGGCGACCCGTGGCCTGTCCGATGATCGAGCGCGAGAACTCGGTGGCCGTCTGAATCGCATCGGCGTAGGCGGCGCGATCCGCCTCGGCCACGACGACCGGCTCGCAACCGATCTCGACGGCGAGGGCCTGGGCGATCGGCAGGACGGCCGCGGGAGCGGTGACCGCCGCGAACCCCGCCCGCAACTGACGCAGATCGATCGAGGTTCCGGTGAACGTGATCGCCGGGTGTACGGCGAGCGGGATCGCCCCCTTCGCGGCGGCGGGACGCAGTACCTCGATACCGAAGGCGGGGTCGGTGTGCAGCACGAGCTGGCCGATCTGCCATCCGCCGACCTCGGCGATACCGGCGACGAGCGATTCCAACTGGTCGTGCGGCACCGCGATCACCACGAGCTCGGCGCGGCGCACGACCTCGAGTGCGTCGAGCACGGGCACGTCGGGCAGAACGGCCGAAGCCCGCTCGTCGTCGGATCCGCTCGTGATCCCCACGACCGCATGCCCGGCGCCACCGAGGGCCGCGCCGATGACGGGCCCCACGAGACCCGCGCCGATGATGCCGACGCCGAGGCGTCCGTCGCGCTCCACCACGTCACTCCTCCGTCGACGCAGGAGGTGCGGGAGGGGCGGCAGGCGCGGGCGGTGCCGGCGGCTGAGGAGCAGCCGACGCCGGAGGAGCAGGCGGTGCCGGAGCAGCAGGCGGCGCCGGAGCAGCAGGCGGCGCACCCGAAGGCAGCGGCGGAACCGGCGGTGCACCCGCATCCGCACCGGGCTGCCCCGCATACGGCGGAGGCACCGGCGCATACGGCGGCGGCACGGGCGCACCCGCGGCCGCGGCATCCGCTTCTCCTGCATGCTCGCTCCAGCGGTGCGAGGTGTCGCGCGCAGCCGCGGCAGCGGCCCGGCTCGAGACGTCGCCGATCAGTGCGAGGGCCTCGTCGCGATCGAGGCCCGAGAGGATGCCGTGGATCGGACCGGGAACCGTGTGCACCTGCGCGCCGCTGACGCGCTGCGCACGATCGATCGGTCCCTGCGAGAGCGAGACGCCCTGCAGCCGCGCGAGCGGGAACACCGCGAGCTTGCGCCACATGACGCCGCGACGCAGGATCAGGCCGAAGTCGGTGACCGTGTAGCCGTGGCGCTTCCACGAGAGCGGGCGACGCCATCCGGCGCGACGCGGCATGGTGCGGTACGGGTCGCCCTCGACGGGCCCGAGGATGCCGTGCTCCCAGATGAGCGGGATGTCGGCCGCCGGCACGTCGGGCAGGATCAGCCCGAGCACCCGCTCGACGTCTGCCCGCTTGCCGACCGGCAGCACGATGTTGAACTGCTGCGCGCTGCCCGACGACTGCTGCGCGGACCTCTTGCCGCTCATGCGGTTGATCTTGATCGACCACCAGCCGAACGGGCGCCACAGCAATGACTGCGTGACCTCGACCGCGAAGATACGGCCCGGGGGCAGCGTCTCGGTGACCGTCGTGAGCAGACCGTAGGTGATGCGCACGCCGTCGGGCGTCGGAGCGATCGAGTACCGGAGCGACTTCGAGATCTGCGCCCAGGTGATACCCACGACCGCGATGACGAGGGGGATGCCGATGCCGAGCGCGAGCCCCAGCGAGATGAAGCTCCCGCCCACGTCTCCGTCGAGCAGGGCACCGAAGAACATGAACCCCATCGTGATGCCGAAGATCAGCGCGAAGAAGACGAACCACAGCACGCCCGCGAGCAGCTGCGAGCCGACCAGTCGGCCGGTCGGGATCTTCACGACGCTCTCGGGTGCCACGTCTTCGAGATCGACGCCGGCGATGAGTCCCGTGACGCCGTGGTTCATCGAGTCGACGAGCTGGGCGCGGGTGGTCGTCGGCCCGGCGGGTGCACCGGATGCCGCGGCCTGCCGCGCCGCACGCACGCCCGACGCGAGGCGCAGGATGTCGGCGCGCACGGCCTCGGCCCGCGGGGTGGCGAGGTACTCGAGCTCGACGTTCGCGTCGGTTCCGGCGCCGACGACCTCGAGCTTGGCGAGGCCGATGATGCGCGCCGGGAACGGCCGCGTGAGGTTGACTCCCTGCACGCGGTCGAGCGGGGCGCGGCGGTGCGAGCGGAAGATGATGCCCTTGCGCACCTCGACGTGGTCGCCGGTGATGCGGAACTGCTGGAAGCGCCAGACGAACCAGAAGATCGCGACCAGCACGATCAGGAGCCCGAGCACCGCCAGAAGGGCGATGAGGATCAGGTTGTTCTCGAGCACCCAGTCGACCGGGTCGCCCGAGGAGTAGTCGCTGTAGTGCGTGTCGCTCGGCGTCGTGATGTTCACGAACCAGGCGATCACCCGGTCGCGCAGGTTCGCGACTGTGATGCCCGCGACGATCAGCAGCACCAGCCCGCCCTTGAACAGGGGCGTGAGCGGATGCATCCGATGCCATTCGCCGTCGGCGAGGTTCGACGAATCCGCCTTCCCGGCGGGCGCGGCGTCCGCCGGCGTCGGCGGGGCGGGGAACTGCGGCTCGCTCACAGGCCGGTCCGGCGGGTCTCGGCGACCTCGATGAGCGTGTCGCGCAGCGCCTCGGCCGCGGCCTGCGTGAGGCCGGGGATCTGGACGCCGGTGGTGGCGGCGGCGGTGACCATCTTGAGCTGCGAGATGCCGAAGCCGCGGTCGACAGGACCCTGCGTGATGTCGACGAGCTGCATGCGCCCGTAGGGCACGGCGATCATGCGCTGCCAGAGGATGCCTTTGCGGAAAACGATGTCGTCGGCGCGCAGCATGTAGCCGATCGCCCGCGCCTGCCGCGGCAGGATGATCATCGTCACGACGATCAGCAGCGTCAGCGCGGCGCCGGGGATCCACACCCAGCTCTGGTGCAGCACGAGCGCGAGCACGACGGCGGCGACGATCACGACGACGAGCAGGAGCGCGTTCTGCAGCAGCTGCGAGACGGCGTAGCGCGGCGAGATCTGGTGCCAGGTGCCGTCGAGCTCGAGGCGGGCCTCGCTGCGCGCCGTGCGGAGAGAGGTGTACACCCCCTGGTCGAGGGCGGCGAGGTCAGTGCCCTCGGCCGGGTTCAGGGGCGCGTTCTCTGGGCTCTGAGTCATCAGGATCCTTCGGCAGGGTGCAGAACTGTTCGGCGACGAGGGCGGCGACCACGAGCACGATTGCTCCCGCGATCAGGGCGATCATCGCCACTGTCGACCCTACCGGGGGATCGATCGGCCGTGTCAGGAGGAAGGCCAGGAGGCCGGCGCCGAAGCCCGCGAGCAGGGCTCCGAGCAGACTCGAGGAGCGAGCGAGCGTCGCGGCGCGCAGCGCACGGAACGGATCGATGCGGATGCCGGTGCGCACGCTGCGCCGCACCGGCCAGGCGACGGCGAGCGCCGCCGCCGCGATCAGCACGAGCAGCACGGGGAGGAAGATCGAAGGGGTGAAGGTCGCGCGCCCCATCGCCGTCAGCAGCTGATCGAGGAGGAACCCGAGACCGGCGCCGACGACGGCGAGGATGACGAGGAGCCCGGCGGAAGTGCGCTGCATCACTCCCCCTGCGCGCGCAGCGCGGCGGCGAGGTCGGCGATGCGGCCGTGACCTGCGAGCTCGGCGTCGGGGTCGATGTCGAGCCAGGGGTCGAGCACGAAGAGCCGCTCGAACGCACGCGGGTGCGGCAGCACGATGCGCGGGTCGTCGGAGACCTCGTCGCCGTACGCGATGAGGTCGAGGTCGAGGGTGCGGTCGCCCCACCGCTCGTGGCGCTCGCGCCCGTTCTCGTCTTCGATCGCATGCAGCATGCCGAGCAGGATCTCGGGGGCGAGACGCGTGGTCACCAGGGCGACCGCGTTCACGTAGCCCGGCGCGTCGGGGTCGGGCCCGTCGACGCGCAGGGCGACGGTCTCGTGCAGCGGAGAGAGTCGTACGTCGGTGACCAGGGGAAGGCGCGCGATGCGCTCGGCCGCGGCGGTGATCGTGGCGTGCCGGTCGCCGAGGTTGGCTCCGAGGGCGACGACGGCGGTGACCGGCTCGCGACCGGGACCCGGCAGCGGAACCTCGGGCGGTCGGGTGAGGTTGCGGCTCATGCGACGCCTCCTGCCGTGATGCGCCCGCGTGTGAGGACCACCGAGACGTCGGTGAACGTGAGGGGGATGGGGGCGTGCGGCTTGTGCACCGTGACGGTGACGTCGTGCACCCGCTCGTCGCCGAGGGCGGCGTCGGCGATGCGCGACGCGAGCGTCTCGATCAGGTCGACCGGCTCTCCCGCGACGATCGCCGCCACCTTCTCGGCCAACTCGCCGTAGTGCACCGTGTCGACCACGTCGTCGGATGCCGCGGCCGGGGCGAGGTCGAGACGCAGGCGCAGGTCGATCGTGAACTCCTGCCCGTCGGCGCGCTCGTGGTCGTACACACCGTGCCGGCCGAACACCGTCAGCCCGGTCAGCACGATCTCATCGAGGGAGTCCATCACCCCAGCGTACGCGGGAGCACCGACGACGCAGCGGCCGGCGCTCAGCGCCCTTCCCAGGCGTGCGCGATCGCGAGCGCGTCGCGGGTCGCGGCGACGTCGTGCACGCGCACCGCCCACACGCCGGCGCGCAGCGCGAGAGCGCTGGTCACGGCGGTCGCGAGGTCGCGACGCTGCTCGGTGACGTCGGCATCCGCCTGGCCCAACGTCTCGGCCAGGAACCGCTTGCGCGAGGTGCCGATGAGCACGCGGGGTCCCAGGGCGACGATGTCGTCGAGTCCCCGCAGCAGATCCCAGTTCTGCGCACCCGCCTTGGCGAATCCGATGCCCGGGTCGAGGATCACCCGCGACGGTGCGATGCCAGCCGCCGCGGCTTCGCCCAGGCGCTCCTGCAACTCTCCGGCGACCTCGCGCGCGATGCGATGGTAGTCGGCGCGGGCGTACATGTCGTCGGAGAAACCGCGCCAGTGCCCGATCGCGTAGTCGGCACCGGACTCGGCGACGGCGGCGCGCATCTCGGGATCGGCGAGCCCACCCGACACGTCGTTGACGATGCGGGCCCCGGCGCGCACCGCCGCCGACGCCGTCGAGGCGTTGATCGTGTCGATGCTGAGGGCGACGCCGGCCGCGGCCAGCTGCTCGATGACCGGGATCACGCGCGACTGCTCGGTGGCCGCATCCACACGCTCCGCGCCGGGACGCGTCGACTCCCCGCCGATGTCGAGCACTGTGGCGCCGTCGGCGCGCAGCTTCAGTCCCCGCGCGACCGCCGAATCGACGTCGAGGTAGCGTCCGCCGTCGCTGAACGAGTCGGGAGTGACGTTGACGATGCCCCAGATGCCGGTCACGAGAGCGCGCCGGACGACGGACCGATGAGGGCGATGAGTTCGGCGCGCGCGATCGGGTCCTCGTAGACGCCGCGGGCGGCGATGGTGAGGGTGGATGCCTCGGGCTGGCGTCCGCCTCGCATCGTCACGCAGCCGTGGCTGGCGTCGAGCACGACGAGCACGCCGCGGGTGTCGAGGTTCTCGGCGATCGTGTCGGCGATCTGCTCGCCCAGCCGCTCCTGCACCTGCGGGCGGGCGGCGAGGATCTCGACGACCCGCACCAGCGCACCCAGACCCACGACCTGCTCCCCCGGGAGGTAGGCCAGGTGGGCCCGGCCGGCGAAGGGCAGCAGGTGGTGCTCGCACACCGAACGGAAGCGGATGTCGCGCAGCAGCACCGCGCCCGAGGGCAGCGTGTCGGGGGCGGGCCCCCGGGTCACGCTGATCGTGCGCTCGAGCGGAGCCGCGGCATCCTCGCCGACGCCGCCGAAGAACTCCGCGTACAGCTCGGCCATGCGCGTGGGCGTCTGGCGCAGTCCCGGACGATCCGGGTCTTCGCCGATCGCCTCGAGCAGCTCACGCGTCAGCCGCTCGATCCGCGTCCTGTCGACGCCCACGATCAGGCCGTCGCGGGACGCGGGTTCGTGGCTCCTGACGGCTCCTGCGCGCGGGCGGTCGCCGAGGGCTCCTCGACGGATGCCGCGACCGGCACGACCTTCTTCGGAACCTCGATCGGCGGCACGTCCGAGACCGGGCGGTCGCTGCTCGACAGCCACAGCGGGCGCTCGGGGAGCTTGCGGATCTCGGTGAAGATCTCGGCGATCTGATTGTGGTCGAGGGTCTCCTCCTCGAGCAGCGCCAGGGCGAGACGGTCGAGGATGTCGCGGTTCGCGCTGATCACCTCGTAGGCCTCGTCGTGGGCCTGCTCGATGAGCGCGCGCACCTCGGCGTCGACGCGCTCGGCGACCTTCTCGGAGTACTCGCGTCCGCGGCCCATGTCGCGCGCGACGAACATGTCGCCGCCCTCGGATCCGAGCTTGACCGGACCGACCTCGGTCGTCATGCCGTACTCGATGACCATCTTGCGGGCGATGGAGGTCGCCTTCTCGATGTCGTTCGAGGCGCCGGTGGTCGGATCGTGGAACACGATCTCCTCGGCGACGCGGCCGCCCATCGCGTACGTGAGCTGGTCCTGCAGCTCGTTGCGCGTGACGGAGTACTTGTCTTCGAGCGGCAGCACCATCGTGTAGCCGAGGGCCTTGCCGCGCGGCAGGATCGTGATCTTGGTGACCGGGTCGGTGTAGTTCATCGCCGCGGCGGCGAGCGCGTGCCCGCCCTCGTGGTACGCGGTGATGAGCTTCTCGCGGTCCTTCATCACGCGGGTGCGACGCTGCGGACCGGCGATGACGCGGTCGATCGCCTCGTCGAGCGCGCGGTTGTCGATGAGCTGCGCGTTCGAGCGGGCGGTGAGGAGCGCCGCCTCGTTCAGCACGTTCGCGAGGTCGGCACCGGTGAAGCCCGGCGTCTTGCGGGCGACGACCTCGAGGTCGACGCTCTGCGAGAGCGGCTTGCCCTTGCTGTGCACCTCGAGGATCTTCTGACGGCCCTTGAGGTCGGGAGCGTCGACACCGATCTGGCGGTCGAAACGGCCGGGACGCAGCAGCGCGGGGTCGAGGATGTCGGGGCGGTTCGTCGCCGCGATCACGATGACGTTCGCGTTCGGGTCGAAGCCGTCCATCTCGACGAGCATCTGGTTGAGCGTCTGCTCGCGCTCGTCGTTGCCGCCGCCCATGCCGGCGCCGCGGTGACGACCGACGGCGTCGATCTCGTCGATGAAGATGATCGCCGGCGAGTTCTCCTTGGCCTGGTTGAACAGGTCGCGCACACGCGAGGCTCCGACGCCGACGAACATCTCGACGAAGTCCGAACCCGAGATCGAGTAGAAGGGGGCTCCGGCCTCACCGGCGACGGCGCGGGCGAGAAGGGTCTTACCGGTTCCGGGAGGGCCGTACAGCAGCACACCCTTCGGGATGCGGGCGCCGATCGCCTGGAATTTCGCGGGGTCCTGCAGGAACTCCTTGATCTCATGGAGCTCTTCGATCGCCTCGTCGGCGCCGGCGACGTCGGCGAAGGTGACCGTCGGGGTCTCCTTGTTGACGAGCTTCGCCTTCGACTTGCCGAACTGCATGACCTTGCCGCCGCCGCCCTGCATCGACGACAGGAGCCACCAGAACAGCAGGCCCAGGAGCACGAGCGGCAGGAGGAGAGAGAGGAAGCCGTCGAACCACGTCGCGCGCGGCACGGCATCGTTGAAGCCCTCCTTGGGGTCGGCGTCGTTGATCGCCGTGACCACCTCGTCGGCGCGGGCGTCGACGTAGTAGAACTGCACCTTGTCGGCGCCCTCGAACGGCTTCGAGAGCGTGAGGTCGACGCGCTGGTCGCCGTCGGTGTTGACCACCTCGGTGACGGTCGAGCCGCCGAGCAGCTTCAGACCCTCCTGCGTGGTGATCTGCTTGGGTGCCGCGATGTTCGAGACCAGCACGAACCCGAGGATCAGCAGCAGGCCGATCACCAGTACGTAGATCAGCGGATTCTTGCCGAGCTTCTTCACATCCATGATCGGATCAGCGTATCGCGCGCGTACTAGGCGCCTGCTGTGCGTTCACCCACGGCGTAGCGCGTCAGGAGTAGACGTGCGGGGCGAGCACGGCGACATCGCGCAGGTTGCGGTACCGCTCGTCGAAATCGAGGCCGTAGCCGACGACGAAATCGGTGGGGATGTCGAAGCCCACGTACTTGCAGTCGATGACCACCTTCGCGGCCTCCGGCTTGCGCAGCAGGGCGAGCACCTCGATCGACTCGGCGCCGCGCGACTCGAAGTTCTCGAGCAGCCAGCTCAGCGTGAGCCCCGAGTCGATGATGTCCTCGACGATGAGCACGTGCTTGCCGTTCAGGTCGGTGTCGAGGTCCTTGCGGATCTGCACGACACCGCTGGACTTCGTGCTCGCACCGTAGCTCGACACGGCCATCCAGTCCATCGGCGCGTGGAAGGGCAGCGCCCGCGCGAAGTCGGCCATCACCATGACCGCGCCCTTGAGCACGCCGACCAGGATGAGGTCCTTGCCCGCGTAATCGTCGGCGACCCGCAGGGCCAGCTCGTCGAGCTTGGCGAGGATCTGCTCCTCGGTGACGAGGATCTCGGACAGGTC
Source organism: Microbacterium sp. USHLN272 (assembly GCF_037149655.1). Classification (NCBI taxonomy): domain Bacteria; kingdom Bacillati; phylum Actinomycetota; class Actinomycetes; order Micrococcales; family Microbacteriaceae; genus Microbacterium; species Microbacterium sp. USHLN272. Next base: position 1,526,467 of record NZ_JBBCRA010000001.1, read on the forward strand.
AGCCTGGATTTCCGTGGCGCGCATGGATCGATTTTAGGCGATCGATGACGCCGCTCTCCCCCTGCCCCGGCATCCGCACTACTCTGAGCCGTGAGACGGGCGGAAGCCCACCGACGGAAGGATTCCCATGGCTCTCGACGACATCCTGAAGCAGGTCCCGATCGACGACATCGCGAAGCAGCTCGGCGTCTCACCCGACGTAGCGAAGACCGCGGTCGAGCAGGGCGGTGCGGTGCTTCTCGGAGGGCTCGCGAAGAACGCCTCGACCGACGAGGGCTCGGCGGCGATCCAGAAGGCGCTGAAGAAGCACGAGGGCACGGGCGGCGCCGCCTCGATCAAGGATATCGATCAGGCCGACGGCGACAAGATCGTCACGCACATCCTCGGAGCCGAGGAGAAGAAGAAGGTCACCGAGAAGCTCACGCAGTCCGACAAGACGGCGGGCATCGACTTCGGCAAGCTCCTGCCGATCCTCGCGCCGATCGTGATGGGTCTGATCGCGAACGCAGGCAAGGGCAAGAGCGGCTCCGCCTCGACCGAGTCGCAGGGCGGCGGCGGAATCGGCGACATCATCGGCGGTCTGCTCGGCGGCGGCAACGGCAACTCCGGCGGCGGTGGCGTCGGCGACATCATCGGCGGTCTGTTGGGCGGCGGCAACAAGTCGGGCGACGGCGGCATCGACCTGGGCAGCATCGTCGGCGGCCTCTTCGGCGGCAAGAAGTAACGGGCGCCGCCCGCCGCAGGTCAGGTGCGCGCCGTGAAGACGATGCGCCCACCGTGGCGGGCGGCGGCGCACCCGGGCAGGTCGATCGGGCCCTGACCCGACCAGTCGGTCACCAGGCGCGCGACCTCCAGCGTCTGCAGCCGGGTGAGGCTCACCCCGAACTCGCTGTCGACCACGAGGCGGATCACGCGATTGCGCAGGGCCGCGGGGTTCGCGGCGAGCGCCGCGACGCTCACCGAGATGCCGGCTTCGGCGTGCTCGACGATGTCCTCGATGGTCTCGTGGATCATCTCGTCGAACGCCTCGGCGTCTTCGCGCAGCTGTTCGGCGGTGCGCGCGAGGGCCTCGGCGATCCCCGGCCCGATCTCGGCCTCGAGCACGGGCAGCACGTGCTCCCGCACCCGCACCCGGGAGAAACGATCGTCGAGGTTGTGGGGGTCGTCCCAGACATCGAGAGCGGATGCCGCGCAGAAGGCGCGCGTCGTCGTGCGACGCACCGCCAGCAACGGGCGCATCCAGCGCACGCGGTCGTCGTCCTCCCGGACGGGCGCCATGCCCTGCAGGCTCGCGGCTCCGGCGCCGCGGGCCAGCCCGAGCAGAACTGTCTCCGCCTGGTCGTCGAGCGTGTGGCCGAGCAGCACCGCTCGCGCGCCGACCTCGTCGGCGACATCCCGCAGCGCCCGATAGCGCGCGTCCCGCGCCGCCGACTCGGGGCCGTCGTCGGTCGCGTCGTCGACCTCGACCCGCACGACGCGGGCTTCGAGACCGAGGGCCGTCGCCTGCTCGGCGGCCCGCGCGGCGACGGCATCCGATCCCGCCTGCAGGGCGTGATCGATCGTGACGGCGGTCGCTCGGATGCCGAGCTTCGGCGCCTCGAAGGCGACGGCGGCGGCCAACGCCAGGGAGTCCGCTCCCCCGGACAGTGCGACCACGACGGCGGCACCCTCGGGCAGATCGGCCAGTGCTGTGCGCACGGCGCGGCGGATCTCGGCGATGGCGGGGTCGAGTGACGGCATCCCTCCACGCTAGGGCACGGCATCCGCGGGGCGTGCGCCCGCCCCGGCGGCGGGGCTATCCTGACGCCGTGACCGCACCGCACCGCACCGCGCCGTTCCGCACCGAGCGGTTCAAGGCCTTCGTCGACGCCGTCGTCGCGATCGCGATGACGCTGCTCATCCTGCCGCTCATGGAGGCGGTGTCGGATGCCGCGTCCGGCAAGCTCACGACCGCGGAGTTCTTCCACGAGCACTCGGGGCAGTTGCTGAGCTTCGCGCTGAGCTTCCTGCTCATCGCGACGTTCTGGATGGGGCACCACAGTCAGTACCGCGATGTGGAGCGGATCACCACACCGCTCATCTGGATCAACGTGGCCTGGATGGCCACGATCGTGTGGCTGCCCGTGCCGACGGCCATGCTGGGGCAGATCGACACCGACCCCCTGCAGAAGGTCGTGTACATCGGCACCTTGATCGCCACGCAGCTCGCAACGCTGGCCGGCGGCATCTATCTCGGACGGCGCCCGGAGCTCTCGACCGCGCCGCCCTCGACCTACCGCGAGGGGGTGCTCGGCGACCTGGCCGCGATCATCCTGTTCGCCGCGGCACTGCTCGTCGCCGTGCTCGTTCCCGAGATCGGGTACGCCGCCCTCTTCCTCCTGCTGCTGAACGCCCCCGTCTCCCGGCTGGTCGATCGACTGTCTCGCGGGCGTTCGCGCGACTCCGACGTTCAGACGCCCGGACCTGCCGAGTAGGCTTGTCCGCGGCATCCAACCGATTTTTCTCCTGAGGAGCACACGCATGGGCGCACACGACGCCGTCATCGAGATCCCGCGCGGCAGCCGCGTGAAGTACGAGGTCGACCACGAGACCGGGCGAGTGCACCTCGACCGCGTGCTCTACACGACCTTCGGCTACCCGGCCGACTACGGCTACTTCGACAACACGCTCGGCGAGGACGGCGACCCGCTCGACGTGCTCGTGCTGCTCGACCACGCCATCTACCCGGGCGTCGTCGTCGAGGTGCGTCCCGTGGCCGTGCTCAAGATGAGCGACGAGGCCGGCGGCGACGACAAGCTGGTCGCCGTGCTGTCGAAGGACCCGCGCTGGGCGCACATCCAGGACATCGACGACATCGCCGAGTACACGAAGAAGGAGATCGCGCACTTCTTCGAGCACTACAAGGACCTCGAGCCCAACAAGTGGGTCAAGGTCGACGCGTGGGGCGACAAGGCCGAGGCCGAGCGCATCCTCGACGAGGCGATCGTCCGTTTCGGCGAGCAGGGCCACTGACCCCCTGGGCCACTGACCCGCCCCTGGGTCGCTGAGCCTGTCGAAGCGAAAGACCCCCGGTTCCGCTCAGCGGCCGGGGGTCTTCTGCATGCCGGAGGGGCGGATGCTCAGATCGAGATGCCGCGCGCGGCCATGAAGTCGGCCGGGTTCGTGTAGTACCCGTTGATGTAGACCTCGAAGTGCAGGTGGCAGCCGAAGGATCCGCCGGTGTTGCCCGCGTAGGCGATAATCTGACCGGCCTGCACCTGCTGGCCGGCCCTGACCGCGAAGCCGCCGTCGCGGATGTGCGCGTAGCCGGTCGCGACGCCGGTGCCGTGCTGGATGCGGACGTAGTTGCCGTACCCGCCGTTGTAGAACGCGGCGTCGACGACACCGGCGTACGCGGCGTAGATCGCCGCCCCGCAGCCGTTGGCGAGGTCGATGCCGTAGTGCCAGCTCGACGAGCATCCGTTCGCGTTGCACTGCTGCGAACGGGGACCGTAGCCCGAGCTGCGGTAACCGCCGTGCGGGCGCACCCAACCGCTGCCGCTGCCGGCGGGGGCGCCTCCGCCGCCGCTGTTGCCGCCGGCGTTCGCCGCGGCCTCGGCGGCCTCGCGCTCACGGCGCTTCTTCTCCTCGGCCTCGCGAGCCGCGACACCGGCCTGGTAGCCGGCGACCGTCTTCGTCGTCGTGTCCTTGAGGGCGGCGAGCTGCGCCTGCATGGTGTTGAGGTTCGCCGACTGCTCGTCGAGGGCGGCCTGCGCGGCATCCGCCGCCTGCTGGGCCGCGACCATCTTCTGCTCGGCGATCTTCTGCAGGCGGTCGCGCTCGTCGCGGGCGACCTTGGCCTGGTCGCTGAGCGACTGAGCGGAGTTGCGGGCGGCGACGGCATCGTCGTAGACCGACTGGTTGTACTCGAGGAGCTTGTCCATCGTGCCGAGGCGCGAGAGCAGCTCATCGGCGTTCGCGGCGGAGCCGGCGAAGAACAGCTCGAGCGAGGTGTCGTCGCCACCGTTGCGGTAGATCTGCGCGGCGACCTGGCCGGCCTTGCGGGCCGACTCGTCGGCGACACCGGCCTGCTCGTCGGCCTTCGCCTGGAGCGTGTCGGCCTCGGCGATCGCGGCGAAGAACTCCTGCTGGGCCGTGAAGTACTCGTCGGAGGCGGTCTTGGCAGCGGCCTGGGTCTGCGCGACCTTCTGCGTGAGGGACTGGATCAGGCCCTCGATGCGCTGGATTTCAGCGCCCTTGGCTGCCTCGTTGTTCTTGGCCTTCTGCACGTCGTCCCAGCTCGGGTACGACGCGGCGTAGGCGGCGGAGACGCCGGAGGCGACCCCGAAGGCGCTGAGGGCGACGACGCTGAGCGCGCCGAGCCCGAGCGCGCTGCGACGGCTGACGCTCTGCTTCCAGAGAGCGTCGCGCTCGGCGGGCGTGGGCGCGCAACCGCATTCCTCGGATGCTGCAGCTGCTGCGGCATCCTTCGTGATCTGGTCGTTCACACGGCCCCTTCCGCCGGTTTCACACATGTCACAGTAACAACAACTTTCACATGCGCACCAGGGCGCGCGGGTCGGTCGAAGGGCATGCTGACGGGTACATCGTCTCCCGGAACACGCCCGGGAGCGCGCTGACTCGCCCTCGATTCGCGATTTGCCCCGACTATCGTTTATGCTTGAGCGTCGGCAAGGAAGTCCCCCGGGACTGACTCGGCCCCATCGTTTAGCGGCCTAGGACGCCGCCCTTTCACGGCGGTAGCACGGGTTCGAATCCCGTTGGGGTCACCACGTCCGATATAATTGAAAACAAGTATGGCCCTGTAGCGCAGTTGGTTAGCGTGCCGCCCTGTCACGGCGGAGGTCGCGGGTTCAAGTCCCGTCAGGGTCGCTCCGTGCGATGAGCTCTTTCTTCGGAGAGGGCTCTTCGTCTAGGACGCGACAGGTTCGCCGGTCGCGCGGCTCTGTAGCTCAGTTGGTAGAGCGTTCGACTGAAAATCGAAAGGTCACCGGATCGATGCCGGTCGGAGCCACAAGGCTGATCATTACAATCAGCCCAGAAACCCTCGCCTAGCTTCTACATGGCGGGGGTTTTGCTTTGCCCGCGGGCATCCGCTGGCCTGGAGCGCAATAGCCCCGGGAGGTCTTTCGCCCGGCGCGCATCCCGGGTGTACTTCTCCGATGCGATCCGTGAATCCGATCCCCGGCAACCCCTGGCCGCACGACATGGTCATCCGCATCGAAGACGCACCGCATGCGCTCTTCGAACTCCTCTGGTTGCGCGAGGCGTACGGGCTGCAGCCCACCGGCGACGACCTTCCGCCGCTCCTCGTCCGGACTCCCGCGCCGGCCGCAGCCGTGCTCGACGCGGACACCCGGGCTCACTGGGAGAGCGCGTGGACGCGACTCTGGCGGGCGGCCTCCGCCCATGCCGGCCGCGAGCAGGATCACGACCAGTTCCCGCGACTGCTCGCGATGGAACCGGGCGATCCCGATCGCGAGCACCTCCTCCGCGACATGATGGGCCCGACCTGGCGCGACGAGTTCGGCGACGCCGCCTTCGACGACCCCTCCTACACCGACCGCGAGCGCTCTACCCCCGAGGAGCGCGCCGCCGCGCGCCCGCACACCCTCGCCGACAACCCCGAGCATCGCGACCTCGAGGCCCTCATCCCCGCGTGGCGGGCGGGACTCACAACGATCATCACGATCCCCTGCCAGGGCGAACACACCCGCCGTGTCGGTGACAACGCCCTCCTCGTCACGGCCGGCACGCGAGCCGACAGCGTGGCATATCGGCGTGCTCTCTCATCGTTCCCCTGACCCGGGCGAGAGGATGGAGGTATGCCCTCGAACTCGCGCCGGCGACTGCTCGCCTCGATGCAGCGGATCCTGCACAACGATCCCTCGAACGTCGCGCACACCGAGGCCATGCCGATCATCGACGAACGCACGGTGCCCCGCGTGCTCGACCTCGCCACGCGCATCGGCGAATCGATGTTCGCGGTCGGCGCCTCCGCTCACGAGGTGACGCTCGCGATCACCCGGGTGTGCGAGGCCTATGCCCTCAAGGGGGTGCAGGTCGACGTCACCTACAACTCGGTGACCGTCTCGTTCCACCTGAGCGGCGAGGTGTGGCCCGAGACTCTGCTGCGCGTCGTGCGCGTCGCCGCCCCCGACCACGCCAAACTGCAACGCGTGCAGGCGCTCGTCGCCGACGTCGAAGCGGGGCTCGACCTGGAGTCCGCCCGCACCGCGTTCCGCGTGATCCGGCGCGTGCCGTTCCGCTACCAGCAGTCCGTGGTCGTCGTCGCCCGGGCGATGCTCGCCGTCGGCGTCAGCATCCTGCTCGGCGCCTCGCCGATCATCGTGGGACTCACCTTCATCGCCGCGCTCGCCGCCGCCCTCACGCAGGCCGGCCTCGCACGCGTGCGGGTTCCCCTCTTCTTCAGCCAGATCGCCGGAGGATTCGTCACCACTGTGGTCGCGGTCGCCGTATCGGCGCTCGGGTCCGCCGGGATCGAGCCGTTCGTCGGCATCCGCCCCTCGATCATCGTCGCATCGGGCATCGTGCTCATGCTCGCCGGGCTCACGGTCGTCGGCGCCGCGCAGGATGCGATCGACGGGTTCGCGCTCACCGCCGGCGGACGCATCCTCGACCTCACGATGCAGACCCTCGGTGTGGTGATCGGCATCCTGGTCGGACTCGAGCTCGGTAGCGTGCTCGGGTTCACGATGGACCTGCCCGACGACCCCGCCCCGTTCGGTCCCCTGCTCGGGGTCTTCGCCGGGGCGATCATCATCGCCGTCGCCGTCGCCGTGTTCAACGGCGCCGGCATCCGCATCATCCTCGTCAGCGCTCTGCTCAGCGCGATCACGATCGCCGGGTACACGGCATCCGTCGCCCTCAATCTGCACCCGGCCGCGGCGAGCGCGATCGGCGCTCTGCTCGCGAGCTTCGTCGGGGTGCTGATCGCCCACAACCTGCACGTTCCGTCGGTCGCGGTGACGACCGCGGCCATCGTGCCGCTCGTGCCCGGAGTGGCGGTATTCCAGGGGCTGCTCGAGATGGTGCACAACGGCGGCACCAGCATGGGCGTCGTCGGCGCGGGCGGCTCGCTGATCGACGCCGCCGTCATCGGGATCGGTCTCGCCTCGGGGGCGTCGCTCGGCCTGTACCTCGGCACCCCGGTGCGCGCGACCCTCGGCAGCGTCACGAAGACGCGAGCGCGTACCCGGCGCTGACCGGCCGTTTCGCCGTGTGTCATGGGGACATCTCCCCAATGACAATTCGCGCAAGACCTTGCTCCGATCGCATACAGCGTGCTCACAGGTTGGCTAGGTTGGGCGTGTCCCCGGGCACGCGCAAGCGCTTTCGCGCGCGCCGTCGATCACCTGCACTGCGAAATATCGAGACGAGAAGATGACCCCCAACAAGAGAAGAGTGCTGGCCGGCGGTACCACCGCGGCCATCATCCTCGCGCTGTCCGGCGCGTTGATCCCCACGGCCGCCACGGCCGATGAAGACGCCACGGCGCCGACGAGCGGAGCGTCGTTCGACGCGAACGCCAAGCAGCTGCTCACGACCGACGGCGTCGAAGCCGTCGCCACGAACGCCGCAGGGCAGGTCGTCGTCTACACGACGGCACCCGAGGACGCGCTGGCGGGCGAGGCGGATGCCTTCGTCGACGGCCACTCGAACGTCGTCGTCAAGGTGATCGATGCTCCGTTCGATTCGCAGGCCGATACCGACGTCGTCGGCGGCGCAGGCTACTTCGCCTTCGACCCGACCAACCCCAACGGACCTGGCGGCCTGTGCTCGGTGGGCTTCTCCGCTTGGTCACCCGCCGGCGATCCCGCGGTCGTGTCGGCGGGTCACTGCACCGGCGACGGCCTCTACTCGGTGAGCGCTCTCACCCTGCCGAGCGGTGACCAGGCCGGCGGCGGCAACCCCGGCAACTCCGACGTCGAACTCACCTACGGTCTCGCCGAGCTCGCGTTCTCGCAGTACGGCGGGCCTGGCAATACTCCCGGCACGTCAGGCAACCCGAACGACCTGAGCTCGACCGATGTCTCCGCGTGGGACGTCGTGAACCCTAGCCTGGAGACGCTCCCCGAGGTCACGAACTGGACAACCTCCGCAACCGAGGATCTCTCGGCCGCGACCATCCCGGTTCGCGCTGTGGGCACGGCCGTGGTCGACGGCGCGGTGACGAAGTCGGGGCGCACGACCGGCTTCACCTCCGGCCAGGTGCTCGAAGTCGGCGGCTGGGCGAACGTGAGCGGACGTCAGGTCTACGGCTTCGTGACGAACGTGGCTTCGTCCGAGGGCGACTCGGGCGGCGCGGTCTTCCAGGGCAACACCGCCGTCGGCATCCTCTCAGGGGGCACGACGCAGAACGGTCAGCCGATCATGTTCGCGGCCGACCTGCAGAACGCCCTCTCCTACACCGGCGGATACTCCGTCGCGCTCTACATCGACGCCCCGACCGTCACTTCTCCCGCTCAGATCGGTATCGGCGGTGCGATCACCGGCACCGGTGCCGCAGGTCAGACGCTCGTCGTCACCCAGGCCGAGGGCGCACCCTTCGAGGTGCCGATCGACGGCAACGGCAACTGGTCGTTCCCCGCGCCGCCCGAGGTCGGCGAGTACGAGTTCAGCGCGATCGTGCGCAACGGCTTCAACGAGTCGGCGGCGACGCCGTTCGCGGTCGCTGTGCTCCCGGCAGCCCCGGTCTTCACGTCGCCGGCGAACGGTGACCGCATCGTGTCGGAGGTCACCGAGATCTCCGGAACCGGCGAGATCGGCGCGACGGTCACCCTGACCGGCGACGTCACCGATGAGGCCACGGTCGGCGAGGACGGCACCTGGAGCGTCGAGGTCGACCTCGGCATCGACGCCTACTCGGTCAGCGCCACGCAGGAGCTCGAGGGCATCACCTCGGCATCTGCGACCTCGGCCTTCGCTGTGATCCCGACGGCCCCGATCGTCGACGCACCGCTGGCCGGAGGCGCCTACGCCTTCGCCAGCGCCCCGACGGCCGCGACCGGAACGGGCATCGAGGAGGCCGCGATCAGCGTCACCCTGAACGGTGCGGATGCCGGATCGACCACCGTCGCCGACGGCGCATGGAGCGTTCCGCTCACCGCCCAGGCGGGCGAGTTCTCGCTCGTCGTGACGCAGACCGTCAACGGTCAGAGCAACAGCACGACCGTCTCGTACGAGGTCGCGGCGGCTCCCACCACGGGCGGCGGCGCGGGCGAGGGCTCGGGCAGCGCCCCGGGTTCGCTCGCCAACACCGGTATGACCGATGCGACGCCGTACGTGGTGACGGCGGCGGCCCTGCTGCTCCTCGGCGCCGCACTGCTCACCGTCCGACGGATGCGGACGCGCAACACCCTCTGATCCGATCCTGATCTGATCGCCGTCGGGGGGGGGGGGGGGCCCGGCCCCCCCCCCCCCGACGTGTTTCCCCCGCGCCCCCGGATTCGTCCGGCTCGCGGCACCTCGATACGCTCGAAGAATGCTCGAGACGCTCACCGGATTTGTCGTGGTGGGCGTCGCGATCATCGTCGGCTACGTGCTGGCACGGATCGATCTGCTCGGCGAGCACGCGCGTCCGGTGTTGAGCCGCCTGGTCTTCTTCGTGCTCTCGCCGTTCCTGCTCTTCACCGTTCTCGCGCACGCCGACGCGACGATGCTGTTCTCGTCGTTGCTGCCCGTGTCGGCCATCGCCGCGGTCGTCGTGATCCTGATCCACACCCTCGTCGCGCGCTTCGCCTGGCGTCGGTCGGTGGCCGAGACGACGATCGGCGCTCTCTCGGCCGGTCAAGTCAACTCGAACAACATCGGCCTGCCCCTCTCCCTCTATCTGCTGGGGAGTGCGGCATTCCCCGCGCCGGTGATCCTTCTGCAGCTCCTGGTGTTCACGCCGGTCTCGCTCACGATCCTCGACGCCGCCACGGCCGAGCGAACGTCTCTGCGCCGCAAGCTGCTGCGCACCGCGACGAATCCGATCATCATCGGCGCCCTGCTCGGAACCCTGGTGTCGGTCACAGGCCTGCAACTCCCGGAGATCGTCCTGGCACCCGCGCAGTTGATCGCGGATGCCGCGGTGCCGGTGCTCCTCATCAGCTACGGCATGTCGTTGCACGGCCAGCGCGTGCTCGGCACGCGGGGTCACCGACGCGAGGTCGTCGTGGCGAGCGTCCTGAAGCTGGCGGTCATGCCACTGGTCGCGTGGGTCTTCGCCCAGTTCGTGTTCGGGCTCACCGCGCACGAGGTGCTGATCGTGACGGTGCTCGCGGCTCTGCCGACCGCGCAGAACGTGTTCAACTACTCGCAGCGCTACGGCGTCGGCGAGGCGATCTCCCGTGACACCGTCTTCCTGACGACGATCGGATGCCTTCCCGTGCTGCTCCTGATCATGCTGCTTCTCGGCTGACGCCGGTCGCGATCACTCGATCTGCAGGTAGGAGCCGAACCCGGTTCCGATGACGTACGAGGCGCCGAACCCGCCGTTCCCGCCGCCCGGGTAGACCCGCAGGTCGCCGTTCGCCATCCGCGCGACGAGGTCGGGGCGCCCGTCGCCGTTGTAGTCGACGCCGCCCGTCATGGCCGTGAACCCGGTCCATCCGCGCCCGACGATCTGCCGCGCGGCGAAGCCGTTGGGGATGCCCGGGTAGAAGTACTGGGTGCCGGCGGCATCGATCGCGATGAGATCTCCGCGCCCGTCGCGATCGAAGTCGCCGCCCACGAGGTAGACCATCGAATTCCACTCCGGTCCGCCGGGACGCGTCTGCCCTGACAATCCGCCCTTGCCGTCACCGAGATGGATCGTCATGTTGCCGTCCGGACGGACGGAGATGACGTCGTGGAGGCCGTCTCCGGTGTAGTCGGCCCCGGAGATGAGATGCAGCAGTCCGCCCCATCCGGTCGCGATGTCGCGCTGGGAGGCGAACCCTCCCCCGGCCGCGGGGCTGCCCCCGTAGAACTCCAGCGTTCCGTCGTTGCGGACCACGATCAGGTCGGAGTGGCCGTCGTTGTTGAGGTCGCCGTGCGCGATCTGACCGCGGCCCGCCCATCCGGAGGTGATGACGACGCGCGGCTTGAGCGCCGCGGTGCCGTTCCCCCCGAGGAAGTGGAGATCGCCATCGGCGGCCACACCGACGAGATCGCCCTTGCCGTCGCGGTTGTAGTCGGCCGTCAGCACCTTGGGGTTGACCGGGGTTCCGAGACCGGGGAAGTTCATCGGGATGAAACCGCCGCGCGTGACGTTCGTCAGGCACGTGAAGCCGTTGTTGATCGCACTGTAGACGCTGCCGTTGCGCCACACCTCGAAGTGCAGGTGGTACGCGTCGGTGGCGCCGGTCTTGCCGACGACGCCGATCTGCTGGCCACGGCTGACGCGCGTGCCCGCCGCCTGCATGCCGGGCGCGGCCATGTGCCCGTAGCGGGTGACGTAGCCGCCGGGATGCTCGATGTCGACGTAGTTGCCGTACCCGCTGTTCGCGGTTCGCGCCTTGATTACGCCGTCATAGGCCGCCAGGATCGGCGTTCCGCCGCCTCCGCCGATATCGATGCCGTCGTGCTTGCGGTAGTTGTTGCGGCATCCGTCGCCGACCTTCGACTGGATGTTCCCGGACGAGGGGACGACCATCTGCCCGTCGGTGGCAGCGGATGCCGGTGCCGACGACGTGAGCGACGGGAAGAAGGAGGCGAGGACCACCGCCAGGAGTGCCAGAACACCGACTCGGGCGCGCCGCAAGCGTGACTGTCGCTTCATGTCGCGCTCTCCCGTGGTCGTTCGGCCCCAGCGGACATGATGTCCCCCGCCGTCACGGTACCAGCGAGACAGGAATTCGGCGCGGACATCGGCGTGATATTCCCCGAATAACAAGTACGGTTCTTCTATGGGCAGGCTCAGGTACGACGGCACTTCCGACCCGATCATCATCGAGGACGTGACCCTCGCGCATCTCAAGATCATCATCGCGACGAAGCTGCGCCGACAGGAGAGCTTCATGATGACGTGGGCGCCGCGTGACAGCGGCCCCAACAAGCGGGCGACGGTCTGGATCCATCCGGCGATCCCCCTGCAGTTCGGCTTCGACGAGGAGCAGCCGCCCGCCGTCGACCCGCAACGCATCGCCGAACTGATGCAGCACCTCAACGCCAGCGGCGAGCTGGTGCTCGATCACGTGCTGTCGAGCTAACCGAAATATCGGTGGGCGCCACCCGACCGCACGCACCCGCTACGCTGTGGCCGTGGACCCGACAATCATCCTTCTCGGCATTCTCGTCCTCGTACTCATCATCGGCGGACCCTTCATCAAGAGGTGGGCGAACCGCAAGGCCGCAGCCGCCGGCGAGAACGCCGGACGCAAGTTCGCCGCGAAGCAGCTGGTGAACGTGCTCGTCGAATTTGGAACCACCGTCGTCATCCACGCCCCCGAAGACGCGGCGCGCGAGATCGTCGCCGAGGCCGCGGGTAAGAAGCCCAAGGACTTCCCGGGGCGCGCGGACGGCGGCTTCGGCATCCGCTTCGTCGAGCCCGATGACACGATCGTGCGCCTGGTGCCCGATCCCGCCGGCACGCGCGTGCAGGTCGAGACCTTCCGCGAGTACATGGGCTTCCCCCAGACCGTCTCGTTCTGGCAGGACCTGCGCACGCGCATCTCGACCGCCGCCGCAGCGCGCGGGGTCACGGTGTCGGAGGGCCAGCATCTCGAATACCTTCGCGGTCACCTGCTCGACCCCAAAAACGCCCGCTGGGCACTCGACGCCTGATCGCCCCTCGCGCGGGGTGAATTCGCCCTTCGCGCCGGGTGAAACCGGCACGCAACTCCCGCCCGACGCAACTAGGCTGGACTGCGACGGCGACAGCGGCTCGCAGCGGCTGTCACGGCATCGGCCCTTCACGATCCCTCCCCGGTCCTCACGGACCTGCCCCAGAAAGGCACGAACCATGAGCGAATCCTCCGAGTCCGAAGACCGCAGCGGCGACCGCTCCCCCGACTTCTTCGACCAGCTGATCGAGACCACGCCGCCCGCAGCCTCTTCTCCGCAGGGCTCCTCGTCGTCTCCGGCGGCGTTCACGATCGGTTTCCGCGGTTACGACAAGGCGGAGGTCGACTCCGCACTGTCGACGCTGCGCAACCAGCTGCAGCAGGCGAACGCCGACCTGGCCGACGCCGAGGTGCGTCACGCCGACGCGATCGACGCGCTGAAGTCGGAGGAAGGCTCCGCCCGCGAAGAGCTCGAGAGCGAGCTGACCGCTCTGAAGGCGAAGGTCGCCGAGACCGAGCAGCAGGTCGCGACGCTGACCTCCGAGCTCGTCGACGCCCCCGCCCCGGACGGTGAGGAGGCGCCGTCGCGCCAGCAGTTCGAGGCGATCCTGCGCGTGGCAGAGGAGCAGGCGAACGTCCTGATCCAGAACGCCGCGGTGCAGGCCGACCGCCTCATGGCTGCCGCCCGCGAAGAGGTCGCCGCCCAGCGCGCCGAGGCCGAGGCCGACGTCGCCCGCATCATCTCCCAGGCCGAGCGGGATGCCGACCAGGTGCGCCTCAAGATCGACACCGAGTACACGGCGCACGAGGCGCGCATCGAGCGCGAGGGCGCCCACGCCACCGAGAAGGTCAACCAGGCTTCGCAGGAGGCCACGGCCATCCGCACCGAGGCGGAGAAGGGAGCGGCCGCACTGCGCTCGCTCGTGACCCGCGAGACCACGCAGCTGCGTGCCGACGCCGAGCGCGACGTGCGCGAGATGAACGCCCGCGTGCTCGAGTTCGAGGAGACGCTGACCCGCCGCCAGGACGACGCCCAGCAGGAGTTCCTCGTGCTGCACAACCAGGCCGTCGCCCACGCCGAGCGCATTACGAGCGATGCGAACGAGCAGGTCTCGGCCTCTCTCGACCACGCCCAGCGCATCTCGGCGAAGGCCGACGACTACGAGCGCCTCATGCGTTCGCAGGCGCAGTCCATCGAGGCAGACGCCCAGGTGCGCGCCCGCGAGACGCTCGACCGCGCGCGGGTGAAGTCGCAGAAGATCGTCGACGCCGTCACGACGCACACCAACACGGTGCTGCGGGATGCCGAGGACCGCACGCGTCAGCTGCGCTGGCAGCAGCAGCAGCTCACGAGCTTCATGGCCGAGGTGCGCGAGCTCATCCGCCCCGACGGCGTCTTCTCCGACGAGGGCGGCGCAACCGCGTCGCTCGGCGAGGTCGCGACGGTCGACGACGAGCCCGCTGAGGAGTTCCTGGGCGACGAGGTGCTCGATGACGAGGCGATCGACGACGATCGTCCGCTCGAGAGGATCACGATCGAGGTCGTCGAGAGCGACGACGACTCGTCACGCTGACACACCCCTGCATGACGAAGGCCCGAGCGGATTCCACTCGGGCCTTCGTCATGGTCGTCGTCTATGCGCGACGCATCTGCGATGCGGCCGGGCAGTCGAAAGGATCGCTCGCGGCGAGCCCCACACGGTTGAGGTAAGCGATGACGATCGCGTACGACCGCCACAGGCTCGTCTCGGTGTAGGGGATGCTGTTGGCCGCGCAGTAGTCGCGCACGATTCCGCGTGCCTTCGAGAGGTGCAGGCGCGACATGTTCGGGAACAGGTGATGCTCGACCTGGTGGTTGAGTCCGCCCATGAACCAGGTGGCCCACCAGCCGCCGTTGACGTTGCGCGAGGTGCGCACCTGCTTCGAGAAGAAGTCGAGCTTGGCATCGGGCGCGATGACCGGCATGCCCTTGTGGTTGGGAGCGAAGGACGCGCCCATGTAGACGCCGAAGACGGCGAGCTGCACGCCCATGAACGCGAAGGCCATGCCCAGGGGGAGGAAGAGGAAGACCGGCACGATGACCAGCGCGAGGCGGAGCGCGATGAGGCTCAGCTCGGTCCAGCGGCCCTTCACGTTCTTCTGCGTGGTGAGGTGCTTGAGGCTGATGTAGTGGAGGTTGATCCCCTCGAGCGTGAGCAGCGGGAAGAACAGCCAGCCCTGCTTGCGGGTGATCAGGCGCACGAGACCGCGCGACTGCGCGGCATCCGTCTCGAGGAACGAGATCGTGTCGACCTGGATGTCGGGGTCCTTGCCGACCTGGTTCGGGTTGCCGTGGTGGCGGGTGTGCTTGGAGTCCCACCAGTGGTAGCTCATGCCGACGGCGCCGGCCGCGAGGATGCGCGCCAGGCGGAAGTTCGACGGACCGGACGCGAGGATCTGGCGGTGGGCGGCCTCATGAGCGAGGAACGCCACCTGCGTGAAGAGGATGCCGAGGGCTCCGGCGATGAGGAGCTGGAACCAGCTGTCGCCGAGCAGGATGAACCCGGTGATCGCACCGCCGAAGCCGAGGGCGAGCGCCCCCGCGACGAGAGAGTAGAAGACCGGGGTGCGCTGCATCAGGCCGGTCTCCTTGACCACCTGCTGCACATCGCGATACGCCTTCGCCATCGGCGGGAAGTCGGCGTTTCCCGAATAGGTCTGCCGGATGGGGCCGAGCGTGGAAGCGGTGGATTCGAGCTGTGAAGTGGAGATGATGCTCTCCTTCCGATCGGGAGCCCTTGAGCTTCAGAAGCCAAGGGCAGATGCCGATCGCTGACCTCAGGCTAACCCTGCCCGCATACGCGGGAGGGCATACGAAAGCCCCTCCGGCATGTGATTCCGGAGGGGCGGGGTCGTTCAGGCGCGGGCGCGGCGCGGGCGGCGGCGGAAAACCGCGGGAAAACCGAGGTTCCGGCGCTTGCTGTGGGGTTCGTGTGAGAACTCCAGAGCCCGCTGAGCGTCGTCGAGATCGGCGAATGTGCCGAGATCGGCACCGCGCGCGTCACGCACGACGTGGGCGGTGCCGTCGAACTCGACGAAACCGGCGAACTCGCCGTCGCGGGTCGCGACGTGCACGTCGAGGTCGGCCTGCTTCCAGGTCAACGGATCGGTCGGATGGAAAGTTGTCGTACTCATGGTCATGCTCATCATTGCTGTGTGGCGGGCGCATCGGCGCTCCGCGATGGAAGATCGTGGGCGGATGCCGCGCGCGTCGATGTGCGTGGTCCGGAATGGCCCTGATCAGTGGCGACGTGGGCGCCGAGAGGGGCGCGCACACACGTTGCGTAGACAGACTAGCAGATTTGCGCGGGCCGTGTCAGACCGTCACTCCCACGGCCAGCACCGCACGGTACCCCGCGGACGCATCCCCTGACATCGTCGCGAGCTGCGACACGGCCGAATCCTCCCCGAACACGTTGTCGCTGGCGAGCGTGATCCCAGAGAGATTCCGAGCCGAGCCGTCGTAGCCCGAGGTCGCGTAGACCGCCGCGCACTCGGCCTCGGGCAGCGCCAGTTGAGACGTCGCGATCGCATTGCTTGCGTCGGTGATCGACGCGACGTCCGGATACACCTCGAAGTGGATGTGCGGCCAGCGCCCGGCGTAGCAGCCGGGGAAGATCGAGGTGAACGACACCGCGCCCGCGGCATCCGCCACCTGCACGCCCCGCAGGTAGGTGATGTCCTCCAGGCCCGACGAATACATCGAGTACTCGCCCTGTGCCGTGCAGTGCCAGGTGTACACGGCGACGCCCTCGGCAGGCGCCCCGCTGGCGACATCGACGATCTGCAGCTCGAACACGAGCGGCACTCCCTCGGCGGTCGCGCCGCCGTCGATGGAGGAGCGGATGTCCTGGCGGACGATGCCCGAGTCCTCGAGGATGTGCGGACCGTTCGAGCCGTCGCCCGGGTAAGGCCCCACGGTCTCCTCGGGAATCTCCGAGATGTCGGCGGCCACGGCATCCGCTGTCGGCGTGGGGGTGGGAGTCGGGCTGGGCGTCGGCGTCGCGGTCGGCGAGGGAGAACCGGATGCCGTGACCGACGGAGCGCAGGCGGCGAGCACCACCGCGCCCACGCCGATCCCCGCCAGGCTCAGCACTCCGCGACGCGTCAGCAGGGTGCGCAGGTCGAAGGCCGCGCCCTGATCGACCACCTCCTCATGGGGACGATCGAGAAGGCGACCTTCGTAGGCGGGGCCCTCGGGCGTACGGTCGGGCTCGGGGATCCGGGTCATGGTCGCGCTCCTCGTGTGCGGGTCGGGAGCATCCATGGTCGCGCGGCGAGCGATGCGTCGCCCCTGCGCGGGCTATGCGTTCTCGATGACGGCGGCCTTCTTCTCCGGCACCGGCGGGTGGAGCACCAGGAACACGACGATGATCACCATGATCACCGCGGTGAGCGCTACGGGGACCGGAAGGATCGGGTCGAGCAGCACGAGCACCGCACCGATCGGCACGACCGTGTTCACGACGCGGTCGGCGCTCCTGCGGATGGCGACCCACCAGACGCCGAGCAGGAAGACGGCGATCGGCACCGTCACCGTGAAGGACGCGGCCGTACTCGACAGCTCGCTCTTGCCCGTGAGCACGTCGAGCTCGACCTCGATGCCGGCCGAGAAGGCGGCCGCCGCCGCGAAGATCAGGTAGTGCGTGTAGCCGTAGCGCAACGAGCTGCCGAACGATCCGACCGCACGATGGTGCTCCGGCCAGAAGTAGATCCACCACAGCGATGCCGTCACCACCAGGGTGAGCACGGAGATGGAGATGAAGGGCACGAAGGACTCGGCCTCGTGCAGCGCCTCGATGATCGCGTTCGCCGACGCCAGCAGGCTCTCGCCGAGAACGATCAGGGTGAACAGTCCGTAGCGCTCGGTGATGTGGTGCGGATGCCAGGGGGTCTGCCGCTCGTGCTCGGCGAAGACCGGGATCGACATCTCCAGCAGCGCGAACGCGGCGAAGGCGACGAGCTGGAAGGGCCCGTCCGGCACCAGCAGGAAGAGGATCCAGAGCACCTGCACCGCGGCGATGCCGAAGGCGTACCGCCGGGTCGCCTGGCGCAGCGGACCCGCGGCGCGCGACGCCCGCAACCACTGGGCGACCATGGCGATGCGCATCACCACGTATCCGACGACCACGAGCGCGAAGTGGCCGTGTTCGAACGCGCTGGGGATGCCGGCGGCGAGCACGAGCACTCCGCTCATCTGCACGATCGTGGTGACGCGGTACAGCCAGTCGTCGGTGTCGAACGCGGTCGCGAACCACGTGAAGTTCATCCACGCCCACCAGATCGCGAAGAAGAGCATGGCGTACGAGATGATCCCGTGCTGCAGATGCCCCTCGCTGAGGGCGTGGTGGAGCTGCGCCGAGGCGATACTCACGGCGACGACGAACACGAGGTCGAAGAACAGCTCGAGCGAGCTGGCGACCCGGTGCGGCTGGGCGGCGTCACGCGGAATCATGCGGGTGAGACGCAGTCTCGGCGAAGTGGCGTTGGGTGTCACCGCGCCAGGATAGACCCGCTGTCGCGGCGGCGTGCCGGGCCGCCGGAATATCGTTTCGGATCGTTGCGCGGAGAACCTACCGAACGCGACCGCCGTGGGCTATGCTGACGGGAGTCTGCAGTGCTCTCTGTATGCATTCACCGTGTGGGACGGTGTCTGCTCGCCCGTGATGTGGGATCACGGAACGTCAGAGGGACCCGAGGGGTCGGGAATGCAGACGAAACCGCGAGCGTGGGGCTGGCGGTCTGGGGAATATCTGGGGAAACAATGGCGCACTGGGGATTTTTGCGTACATCACCGGCTCGAGGAGCCTCGGCATGACCTCCGTAGAGGATGCCGTGAGCATCACTCGCGCAGGAACGGCATTCGTGCCGGTTGCCGCTCCGCGAGCCGTCAAGTCGGTGCCGCGCTCGGTGGTCTCACCGCGCGTCTCCGCAACGCTGGAACGCCGCCGTCAGTGGGAGCGGCGATATCGGATGCGACTGCGGACGACGGATGCGGCTGTCATCCTGCTCGCCGTCGCACTGACGGCGGCGATCCAGCTGTCCATCGGCCTCACGGTGCTCGAAGTGCTGCGCGCCAGCGCGCCGCTGGCCGTGCTGTGGTTCCTGATGCTCGGCGCGCTCCACACCCGTGACGCCGCGCTGTTCCAGGCGAGCGCGACCGAGTACCGCGGCGTCGCGAACGCGAGCGGACTCGCGTTCGGTCTGGTCGCGATCATCGACGTGCTGCTGGCGTGGGAGTCGATGCAGCTGATGCTCGTCGTCGGGCTGCCGGTCGGACTGCTCGCACTGCTCGTCACGCGCTGGGGATGGCGGCACTGGTTGCAAGGCGAGCGGCGTCACGGGCGCTTCGCCTCCCGCACGCTCGTCGTCGGCAACCGGGACGACGTCGAGTACGTCATCCGTACGCTGCACCCGATCGGCGCCTCCGGCTACCAGGTGGTCGGGGCGACGCTGCTCGACGGCAACGCCCGCGACGTCGAGATCGACGACATCCGCTTCCCGGTGCTCGGCAACTCCAACTCCGTGGCAACGGTGGCCACCGAGCTCGGCGCCGACACGATCATCGTCGCCAGTCGTCCGGAGCGCGACCCCGACTTCGTCAAGCACCTGAGCTGGCAGCTCGAGGGCACGGCCGCCGAACTGGTGCTGTCGAGCCGACTCACCGACGTCGCCGGCCCCCGCATCTCGTTCGCCTCGGTCGAGGGACTCCCCCTGATCCAGGTGCAGATCCCGACCTACGAGGGCGGCAAGCACGTGCTCAAGCGGGCGCTCGACGTGGTCGTCGCGACCCTCGCCCTCATCCCGATCGGCCTGATCCTTCCGGCGCTCGCCCTTCTCATCAAGCTCGACTCCCCCGGCCCCGTGTTCTTCCACCAGGAACGGGTGGGGCGCGACGGCCGGCGCTTCAGGATGGTCAAGCTCCGCTCGATGGCGACGGATGCCGAGCAGAAGCTCGCGGCGCTCAAGCTGCAGAACGAGGGCTCGGGGCTCCTGTTCAAGATGAAGGACGACCCCCGTGTCACGCGCGTCGGTCGCGTGCTGCGCAAGCTGTCGCTCGATGAACTGCCGCAGTTCTGGAACGTGCTCGTCGGCGACATGAGCGTGGTCGGGCCTCGCCCGCCGCTGCCGACCGAGGTCACCGCCTACGACGGCACGGTGTTCCGCCGCCTCTACATCAAACCCGGCATCACGGGTCTGTGGCAGGTCTCGGGTCGCAGCGACCTGTCGTGGGACGAGAGCGTGCGTCTCGACCTGCGCTACGTCGAGAACTGGTCGGTCATGAACGACCTGCAGATCATGTGGCGTACGGCGAAGGTCATGGTGCAGCCCAGCGGGGCATACTGAACGCATGAGCGCCGCCACGCCCGACGAGGGCCCTGCCGTCCTTGTCGCCGTGACGACCTTCCGACGCACCGAGCTGCTGCCACCGCTGGTCGCCGCGATCCAAGACGCCACGGGAGCCGCGGGCAGCCGGATGCGGATCGCGCTCGTCGACAACGACCCGGAGCGATCGGCATCCGCGGTCGCCGCCGGCCTCGGCGTCGACTACGTCTCGGAGCCCACTCCCGGGATCGCGGCGGCTCGTCAGGCTGCGCTCGACGCCGCCCGCGCCGGTGAACTCGTCGCGATGGTCGACGACGATGTCGTCCCGCAACCGGGCTGGCTCGATGCCCTCCTGCGGGTCTGGGCGGCGGAGCATCCCGCGGTGGTGATGGGCTACGTCGAGTACGTGTGGCCCGAGGGCACGGACCCGTGGATCGTCGCCGGCGGCTTCATGCGACGCCGACGACGCGTCACCGGGCAGCACCTCGATGCTCTCGCCACCGGCAACGTGCTGGTCGATGCCGCCCAGGTGCGGCACCTCGGTGTCTCCTTCGACACGAACCTCGGCTTGGCCGGCGGCGAGGACATGCTGTTCGGGCGAGCGATCCTCGCGGCGGGCGGGTCGATCATCGCCTCCGCCGACTCCGTCGTGCGCGACGAGGTTCCCGCAGCCCGGACGACGCGAGAGTTCGTGCGACGCCGGACCATCTCGCAGGGGCAGATGCGCACGCGCCTGCTCACGCGCACGTCGTCGACGCCGCGGCGGATTCTCCTGCGCGGTGTGCATCTGCTCGGCGGCGTCGCCCGCCTGATCGTGTTCTCGGCTCGCGGCGCGCTCGCGCGTCTACGGGGAGACGTCGCGGCCCATGCCGTGCTGACACGACGCACCTGGTTCGCGCAGGGTCGCATCCTCGGCGCCATCGGGCACGTGACGCCCGAGTACGCGCGGCCCTCGAAGCCGAACACCGCTCCGGCGTAGCCGCCCGCGCGGCGCGCAGCACTGCCCGTGCGGCCGTCGTTGGTCGTCGGTGGCCGTCTCTGGTCACCCGTGCAGGCGCGGGCAGTCGCGAGGGGTCAAGACACACCCTGCCGAGCACCTCGGGGCGGCGTGTCGTGACCCCTCGCAGGGGTCCTCGCCCCCCACCTCCTGGCGAGGGGTCAAGACACGCCCTGCGGGACGGCCCGCGTGCGGCGTGTTGTGACCCCTCACGGAGGTCCGTGCGCACGGAAAGGGCCCGGCATCCGTGAGGATGCCGAGCCTTCCAGCGACGGGAGCGTATCGGGCACTCCCGGATCGCCCAGATGCGGGGAGGGCGAGCGCCTGGCCTGGCCCTCCCCGCATCGTGCCTACTGCGGAACCACCACGGCGATGCGATCGAACGACAGCTTGGTCGCCGGGTTGGTCGACGCCGAGCTGATCGACGTCTTGATCCCGACGCCGCCGGCCGCCTGCAGAGCTGCCGTCGTGTCGGTGCCCTGCAGCTGCCACGCGGTGGGCTCGGGCTGCCCCTCGACCCAGATCTTCGCGGCGATCGTGGTCGGGTTCGTGCCCGTGACCGACAGCTTGGTGTGCAGTACCTGCCCGGGCGTGTACGCGGTCGGCAGCACGTAGCTGTTCCCGATCGCGGTCTCGTCGCGCAGGATGTAGAGGCGGATGACCCCGGCCGGCTCGAACCGCACGCGGGCCGAGTAGTTCGAGGTTCCGACCGTGCGTCCGAGCACCGTCACGCTCGCCGTGCCGCCGGTCGAGGCGACGTCGGACGAGAACAGCGTGTCGAGCACGATGTTCGTCGCCGAGACGCCCAGACGGGCCTCACGGGTCTGCGAGGGTGCCAGAGTCACCGTTCCCTGACCGGCGGCGACGGCGAAGGCGGCGTTACCGCCCGACGTGGCCCAGGCTCCGCCGAGATCCGACGTCCCCCACCCTCCGGTGAGAGTGCGGTTGAACTCGTCGGTCGCGAGCGGCGTCGGTCCCGCCGGCGGGTCGACGGGCGGCGCGGTCACGGTCACGGGGGCCGTGACGGTGTGCGTCGCTCCGTCGTCGTCGGTCACCGTGAGCGTCACCGTGTAGGTGCCGGCCGCGGCGTAAGGGTGCGACGCCGTGACGCCGGTACCCGTCGCTCCGTCTCCGAAGTTCCAGGCGTACGACGCGATCGTGCCGTCGGAGTCGCTCGAACCGTTCGCGTTGACGTTGGCCGTGAGGCCCGTCGTCGAAGACACGAACGCGGCGACCGGCGCCTGGTTCGGCGGCGCGACGACCGCACCGGTGACCACCTTGTAGTCGTCGATGCTGATCACGGTCGACACGGTCGAGACCGAACTGACGGCCATCTTCAGCCCCACGGATCCCGCCTGCTGCAGCGCGGCCGTGGTATCGGTCGCCTGGAGCTGCGGCGCGGTCGGCTCGGTCGTTCCCGTGCGCCACACCTTGAGCGACAGGTTGGTCGGAGAGGTTCCCCGCACCGACAGCACGGCCGACAGGCTCTCACCCGCGACGTAGTTGCCGGGCAGCACCACGCTGTTGCCGATCGCCGTCTCGTTGCGCAGCAGGTAGAGGCGGATCACTCCGGTCGACTCGACCTTGATGCGGCCCGAGTAGACGTCGCTCCCGACCTGACGGCCGTTGACCGTGAGGTTGAAGGCGCCGCCCGAGGTCGCGTTGCTCGACGAGATCGTCAACGAGGTGATGGTGTTCGTCGAGCTGACCCCGGCGAGGCGCGCCTCGCGGGTCTGCCCGGCCGCCAGTGCCATCTTGCCCACGCCGTCCGCGACCGAGAAGGCCGCGGCCCCACCGGTGGTCGTCCAGGCGCCTCCGACGTCGGCGCTGCCCCACGAGGCGCTCGCCGACCGTGCGAAGGCGTCGCGGGCGATCACGTCTTCGGTCGAGGCCGGAGCCACGACGACCGACGACGTCGCCTGGTGCGTCGCACCGCGGTTGTCGGTGACCGTCAGGGTCACGGTGTACGTGCCGGCGGTCGTGTAGGTGTGGCTGGCCGTCGCTCCGGTCGCGGTCGCGTTGTCACCGAAGTTCCACGCGTAGGCCGTGATCGTGCCGTCGGTGTCCGTCGACCCGCTGCCGTCGGCCGAGACGGTCATGCCGTCCGCACCGCGCACCACATTGGCCACGGCCTTGGGCGGCACGTTCGCCGCCTCGACCACGATCTGCTGCGTGCTCGTCGCCGAGCCGCCGCGATCGTCCGTGACCGTGAGCGAGACCGCGTAGGTGCCGCTCGCGCCGAAGGTGTGCGCCGCGGTCGCGCCCGTCGCGGATGCTCCGTCTCCGAAGTTCCACGAGTAGCTCGCGATGGTGCCGTCCGGGTCGGCGCTGGCCGAGCCGTCGACCGACAGCGCCAGGAACTCGGCACTCGCGGTGAACGCCGATGTCGGCAGCACGTTCGGGTTGCGCACGACCACGTCGTGGCTGACCGAGGAGGTCAACGACCCGCTGTCGCGCACCGTCAGCGTGACGGTGTACGTGCCGGCCGTCGCGTAGGCGTGGGTCGGCGCGACTCCGCTGCCGGTCTCGCCGTCACCGAAGTTCCAGCTGTAGTCGGCGATCGGCCCTTCGACATCGCTCGAGCTCGAGGCGTCGAAGGCCACCGACAGGTCGGTCGGCGTGGTCGTGAACTGCGCGACCGGGAGTTCGTTGCCCTGTCCGGTCTTACCCAGCTGGTAGTGCTGGAGGATCTGGCTCGCGGACAACGGCGCGGAGTAGATCGCCACTTCGTCGACCGAGCCCACCCAGAACGGGTTGCCCTCCCAGGTCGAGTCTCCGCCGACCCGCCAGTATCCGGCGTAGTCCTCGGCGTTGGACACCGAGTTCGATGCGACCAGTTCACCGTCGACGTACAACTGCATGCCGCTCGGGGACTGCTGCGCCACGACATAGTGCCACTGGTTGTCGCGGTAGGTGCTCGGCGCGGTGAGGATGTTCGTCCCGCCGTTGTAGGTGCCGAACTTCAAGCGGCCCACCGTGTCCATGTAGATGTGGCGGTCGTAGTTCGAGCTGGCGTTGGCGTTGTTCGAGTTGCTGTTGCCGAAGCCGACGATCTTGCCGCCGCCGGTCGTGGTCGTCTTGAACCAGGTCTCGATGGAGTAGATGTCGGATGCCGCGTACTGACGATCGCTGATCACGTTCTGACGGTTGTTCCAGGTGCTGCCGAAGCTCGAGGACGTGAACCGGATCGACTTGTTGGTCACTCCCGCGAGGGCTCCCGTCTCACCGCGCTGGATGGAGGCGTTGCCGCTCGTCTTGTAGCTGCCGGTGCTGCCGTCGCGGCCGGAGTCGGCTGCCACGGTTCCCGTGGTCTCGCCCAGACGCCAGTAGAGGGTCGGGTCGAGGTCGTAGACCGCCTTGCCGTAGGCATCCGCCGGCGCTGCCGGCAGAGCCGACGTGCGACCGGAGGCCACCCAGTGGGCGTCGACGACGTCGCGGGTGATCGCGGTGTTGTAGACCGCCACGTCGGCGATCCGACCGTTCAGGTACCCCGAGCTGCCGGCCGAGGGCCAGCTGCCCAGCGAGTCGCCGCCGATCCGCCAGTAGCCGGAGTAGCTCTGACCGGTCGTGGTGTCGGAACGCGAACCGACGCGCTTGCCGTCGAGGTACAGCACCATGCCGGACGAGCTCATCGTGCCGACCACGTGGTGCCACTGCCCGTCGTTGAAACCGGCGCTGCTCGTGACCGCCCGGGTGGTGCCCGGGTAGACACCGAACGACACCTGGCCGGTGTTGTTGAGGTAGATGTGCCGGTCGTAGCTGCCGGAGTTGCCGGTGGCGTTGTTACCGAAGCCGACGATCTTGCCGCCACTCGTGCTGGTGGTCTGGAACCAGGCCTCCACCGAGAAGGTGTTGGGTCCGACCTCCGACACCGAGGATGCACCCGTGCCGTTCGAGCCGTTGAACGCCGTCGACGAGGACGCCGCTCCGACGACCTGGCCGGCCTGCCCGCGGGTGGTCCCGCCGGCGAGGGTGACGTCGTTGCCCGCCATCCAGTCGATGCCCGAGGTTCCGGACGCCTCGTTCAGCGGCCAGTAGTACTTCGGCTGCGAGTCGAGCACGGCGATGTTGTAGGCGTTCTCGGTGCCGGTCGCGGCCACGGTCGCCGAGGTCCAGTCGGACGTCGTCGAGTTGCCGTTCGGATCGGTGACCTTCACGCGGTACTGGTACGTCTGACCCGCGGTGACCGCGTTGTCGGAGTACGTCAGGCGCGGACGCACCCAGTACGTCGACTCGGCCGTGGTCGTGTAGATCGGCTGCGCGATGTCGCGGCGGAAGACCTCGTAGGTCAGCTTCGCGTTGTCGGCATCGTGGTTGGCCGACCAGGCGATGCGCACCTGACCGGCACGGAAGGACTGCGTGCTGATCTGGTAGGCCCCGCCCTGGATGGTCGGGCCGACCTTGTTCGGCGCGGTCGACGGCTTCGCGAAACGCACGAGGCCCTGCTGGGCGACGCCGCCGACGGCCGTGAACTCACCGCCGTAGATCAGGTACTCGCCGGCACCCGTGACCGACCATCCGGCCTGGTCCATGCCCGAGACCGAACCCGGCTGCCACTTCGGGTACCAGTGCAGCAGCTTCGCGGCAGGGTTGCCGGTGAAGCTGCGGTAACCGTAGGGGTCGGGCGTGATGGTGCGGTTCGACGGGTTCTTGTCGAACGCCAGCGAGTGGTTGAAGTTCCACGGGTCGAGCTGCGGGAACTCACCGATGTTGCCGCAGTAGTGGGTGTGGGACGCCGTGTAGAGCACGCCCCCGGTCGGGAAGATCGAGTACGTGTCGCCGTGGCAGTCCTCCATCCACGCCATCGATCCGTCGCTCCAGTTCGCACGGAATGCGCCCTCGAAGTCGTCCTCGGTCTTGGAGCCGCCGAAGTCGTAGCCGCTGCCGTACACGCTGTCGCCGTCGGAGGCGAGCGCGTAGATCGATGCGCCGGTGCCGGCGTTGCGGATCACGCTGTTGATCGCCCACGGCAGGCTCTGGCCGGTGACCGCGTCGAGGGCGGCCATGCCGCGCCCGGGGTTGGTCGAGCCGTTGGTCGAGGTGAAGGAACCACCGATGACGACCTTCGACCTGTCGGGCGACACCACCACGGCGCGCACGCCGTAGCCGCCCGCGAGTTGCGGGTTGAAGTCGAGCACGGCACCGGTCGATGCGCTCAGCGCGGCGACACCGGTGCGGGCGACGTTGTTGATGTTGGTGAACTCACCCGTGACGTAGACGGTCGTGTCGGTGGCGACGATGCCCTGCACGATCGTGTTCGTCCCGGGGGTCCAGGTCGAGATGAGCTGCCCGGTCGCGGTGTTGAAGGCCGCGAGACGGTAGCGGTTCTGCCCGTCGACTGCCGTGAAACCGCCGCCGATGTAGAGGCGGGAGCCGTCGGGCGAGACGGCGGCCGCGAGGATGCGACCGTTCACGTTCGGGTTGAACGACGTGTCGAGCACACCCGTGGCGAGGTTGTACGCCAGCAGGTTCGACCGCGCCGTCTCGTTCGTGCCGGCGGCGGCGCCGGCCGGGCGCGCACTGGTGAACTGGCCACCGGCGAAGACCTTGTTGCCCGCGACGGCCTGAGCCCACACGATGCCGTTGATCTGCACGGTCGGCAGCGGATCGGCGCTCATGGTCGTCGGCAGCGCCGGATCGGTCGGAACCGTATCGGCCTGCGCGGCAGGAGCCGTCAGTGTGGCACCGAGCATCGCCGTCACCATAACGGTGACGATCCCCAGTGCGATACGACGGAATGGACGTGAATTCGAATCGTGATCGTTTTCGATCGCGTCGAGTCGACGGACTCGCATAGCGCCTCCCCAGGCGGCTGCCGAGTGATCGGCAAAAGAAGTGGATTCCCCCGCGTCCCCCATAGACGCATCCGCGGTAACGATAGCGCACAACCGCCTCGGATACCAGAAGAAGTTTCGCGACGGTTCCGCGACACCCCGGATCAGGCGTCTCGGGTCGGAAAGTTCACCCCGGCGTCAGACCAGGATCTGCGCGAGGTGAGCGCACATCTCGTGCGTCGTGAAGCGCTCCTCGACGTCCCGACGCCCTGCCAGCCCCATCTCCGCCGCGCGCTGCGGATCGTCGATCAGGCCGATCAACCGCTGCGCGAGGGCCTCGTCGTCGCCGAGCGGCACGAGATGGCCGGTGCGCTCCTCCGTGACGTACTGCGACATTCCGGGGGTGGCGGTGTTCACGACCGGCCGACCGGTCGCGAAGGCCTCGAGCGTCACCGTCATGCCCGAGACGTGCAGATTGGGCCGGGTCGCGGTGGCGATGACGGATGCCGTCGCATAGAGCTCGTGCAGCTCGCCATGACTCATCCGCTGCACGACCTCGACACCGGCCGGAGCATCCGTCGACGCCGACGACTGGACGATGAGCTCGACGTCCGGGCGCTGCTCGTGCACGCGCGCCAGCGCGCGGAACAGCGTCTGCGGATCCCGGTCGCGGTCGTTGCCGACGCTGACGATGCGCGGGCGATCGGGGTACGGGCGGGGCGAGAAGAACTCGGCGTCGACGCCGAACGGCACCGCGACGATCCGTGGCCCCGCGCTTCCGAAGAGGGCGCGCAGGGGCTCGACCTGCGCCTCGCTGAGCACCCACAGCGTCTCGGCGCCACGGAGCACCTCGACGAGACGACCGGTGTCGGCTCCGCGCTCGATCATGTCGGTCAGCCAGATCACTCCGGAGGCGAACCGCTCGTAGGGGCTCGCGACCTGCATGCGGAACGCCGCGTTCTCGTCCCACGTGAACGCCGTCTGGGCGCGTGGTCGGGGTCCGATCCCCACGCGCGACCGCAGGCGCGAGAGGCGTCCGGGGGCCGGGAGGTCGAGCACCGCGACCGGCGCGTACTCGCACAGACCGTCGAGCCCGTAGGGCCATACGCTCGGCACCTCGCCGGCGGAGTGCCGACGCTCCCAGCGCGTCACCGACTGCTCGGCAGGGAATCCCCAGATCAGTGGGCGGCGTTCGTGCGGCGGCGTGGACACCGCCCCAGGATAGCCCGCGGTCTTCCGGCGTTGTCGGCCGCCTCGGGCATACTGATGCGATGCAGACCGCCTCCGCTCCGTCGTCGACGTCCCTGCGCATCGCCCTCATCGGCACGCGCGGCATCCCCGCCGCCTACGGCGGATTCGAGACCGCCGTCGAAGAGGTCGGACGGCGCCTCGTCGAACGCGGGCATCGGGTGCTGGTCTACGGGCGCGATGCCGGCACAGCGGGCGACGTGCACCTCGGCATGCGCCGCGTGACCCTTCCTGCGGTGCGTCAGAAGGCGCTGGAGACCCTCAGCCACACCGCGCTGTCGACGGTGCACGCCGTCACCAAGGCCCGACCGGATGCCGCGTTCGTGTTCAACGCCGCGAACTCGCCCTTCCTCCCGCTGCTGCGCGCCCGTCGCATCCCGGTCGCCCTCCACATGGACGGGCTGGAGTGGCGACGCTCGAAGTGGGGCCCGCGCGGCAAGGCGTACTACCGCGCCGCCGAGTCGTTCGGGGTGCGTCAGGCCGACGCGATCATCGCCGACGCCCCCGGCATCGCCGACTACTACGACCACCAGTTCGGTGTCGCGAGCGAGCTGATCCGCTACGGCGCCCCCCTGCTCGACGACGCTCCGTCCGACGGCATCCGCGAACTCGGTCTCGCGCCCGGGGGCTACCACCTGGTCGTCGCCCGCTTCGAACCCGAGAACCACGTCCGCGAGATCGTCGAGGGCTATGCGATGTCGCAGGCCACGAAACCGCTCGTCGTGGTCGGCTCCGCGCCCTACGCCGCGGAGTACACGGCCGCGATCGACCGGATCGCCGCCGCCGATCCACGCATCCGACTGCTCGGCGCCGTCTACGACCAAGACCTCCTCGACGCGCTCTACCACCACGCCTCGACGTACCTGCACGGCCATTCGGTCGGCGGCACGAACCCCTCCCTGCTGCGCGCGATGGGCGCCGGCACGGCCGTGATCGCGTTCGACGTGGTCTTCAACCGCGAGGTGCTCGACGAGCAGGGCTGGTACTTCCGCACGCCGGCGAACGTCGCGGCTGCGGTCGACGCGGCGGAATCGGATGCCGGAGCCGTCGCCGCGGCATCCGCTGCCGTCCGCCGCCGCGCGGCCGATGCGTTCTCGTGGGACGACGTCGCCGCGACCTATGAAGACCTCGCCCGGCGTCTGGCGGCCGGCGACAGCATCCATCCCCTCGCGCGCCGCGCGCACCGCGCGGAGACGGAGTGGCCCGGCTAGACCGCGTCGACCGCGGTCTCGGCCGCGGCATCGGGTTCGCTCTTCAGGAGTCGATCCCGGTGGCGGTGGATGTAGATCGCGTACGGGATCACCTGGCAGACGATCAGCGCGAAGCTCACGCCGAGCAGCGGTCCGACGATGCCGAGCACCGGCGTCAGCACGAGCGAGAGCACGATGCTGACCGCGGCCATCGCCAGGGTCGGGATGACCTGGAAGCGGATGCCGGGTTTGTCCATGATGAACATCCCGAGCGGATACACGGCCGCGGTGAGCATGATCATCGCGCCGAAGGCGAGGATCGTCGAGGTGCGCACGTCGAGTTCGCCCTGGGTGATGAACTCGAACAGCCACGGTGCGATCAGCCAGACGAACGCGGTGGCGGCAGCGACCGCTCCGGCGAAGAGCAGCGAGAGCAGATACGGTCCACGCTTCAGCTCACCCCTGTGCCGCAGACGGGCGAACTGCGGCCACAGCGCGACGCCCGCGGCCATCACCAGGCCGTTGAGGGCGAAGAACACCTGACCCGTGACGCCGTACTCGGCCACGTCGGTCGGCGTGCCGAACTGGGCGAGCACGTAACGCTGCGACCCGACGGCGATCGGGTAGGTGATCATCTGCGCGAGCATCGGCCAGCCGACGTCCATGACCCTCACCCCGGGGATGCTGCGCCAGCGGAACAGCATCCGCAGAGCATCCGGGATCAGCGGCCGCGTCGACCGCGTCACCAGCAGGAAGCCGATGATCGCCGACAGCAGCGAGGCGCCGTACGAGGCGATCGCGAGATACGAATCGAACTCGCGCCCGCCGAGGTGGAGCATCAGCCAGACACCACCGAGGGTGACCGGCGAGATGAGGCCCTGCACCAGGATCACCAGGTGGTTGCGCCGCTGCCCGAGCAGGATGCGGAACCACACGCCCAGGGTGATCGACAGGCTGAACAAGGTGATGCACAGGAAGGCGGCGAGCGCCGCCCCCGGGATCGCACCGGCGTCACCGAACAGGGCGCGCCATCCGCCCGTGACGAGCAGCACGGTGTTGATGAGCATGAGTCCGGTCGCGAACATCAGCAGGATGCGGCCGACCGAGGTGACCTGCAGTCGGAGCCGGCGATCGGTGCGGATGTCGTCACTGGTCGCGACGGCGTTCACGAGAACCGCGCCGCTGCCGAGGTCGGTGAACGTCAGCAGCGACGGGATCGTGATGAGCAGCGAGTACAGGGCGTAGTGCTGGATGTCGGTCTCGCCGAGGATCATGCGGGTCGTGATGACCCCGCAGACCAGCGAGACGACCATCGTCAGCGCGCGAGCGCCGAGGGCCAGGAGCGAGTTCATGGCGGTGTCAGCGCGGGGCGCGGGCGGCGAGGCGCGGGCGGGCGCCGCGTCTCGGCTCGTCGGTGTAGTACGGGCTCTTCGCCGCGCCGCGCACACCGTTCAGCACGATTCCGAGCACCGGGGTCCTGGTCGACTCGAGCGAACCCAGGGCGCGCGTGAGATCGGCGGCCTTGGTGCGGTTCGAGCGCACGACGAACAGGGTGCCGTCGGCCATCGTCGACAGCCACAGCGCGTCGCTGACCGACAGCACGGGCGCGGTGTCGATGATGACGTAGTCGTAGGAATCGCGCGCCTCGTCGACGATGCGATGCAGTCCGCCGCTCGACAGCAGCTGGCCCGGGTTCGGGGGCTGCGCTCCGGCGGTGAGGATGTCGAGTCCGGGTCGACCCCACTGCTGCACGGCGTCGGCGAGCTCCACGTCGCCGATCAGCACGGTGGTCAGGCCGATCGAGCCCTCGAGCTGGGTGTAGCGGGCGGTGCTCGGGCGGCGCAGGTCGGCCTCGATGAACAGCACCGAGCGCCCTCCCTCGGCGAGGGTCAGGGCGAGTCCGAGGCTCACCGACGACTTGCCCTCCTGCGCCGAGCACGAGGTGACGAGGATGACGCGACGGTTCTTGTCGACGTCGACGAACTTGAGGCTCGCGGCGACCTGCCGCATCGCCTCGGCGACGCGGCCGTCGGGCTGCGAGCGGATGATGCGGGCGATCGTGTGGGTGTCGGATGCTTCGGGGATCTCGCCGAGGAGGGCGACCTCGGTGGCGTCGCTCAGCGTGCGCGCGGTCGTGATGCGGGTGGCGAGAAGCCGTCGGAGCAGCGCGAAGACGACACCGAGCGCGATTCCGGCGACGGCACCCACCATCACGTTCAGGCGGGTGTTCGGGGAGATCGGAACCGTCGGAGTGCGTGCGGCGGAGATCGTGTCGACGCGCACGGCGGGCTCGCCGTCGGCGCTGACCGGAGAGACGCCCGCGACGGCGGTCGCGAGCTCCTGGGCGATCGCGTTCGCGGTCTCGGCCGCGCTCTCGCCACTGGCGTCCGTCACCCCGATCTCGATGACGACGGTGTTCAGGGGAACGTTGACGTCGACCCGTCGCGCCAGACGGTTGGCGGTCTCGTCGAGTCCGAGGTCGTCGATCACCGGGTCGAGCACGGTCGGCGACTTCACGAGGAGCGTGTAGGTCTGCACCAGGCTCTGCACGTAGTTCGACCCCTGCACCAGCTCGCTGGTGTTCTCGCCCCGGGTCGGGATCACGATCACCTGCGACTCGGCCCGGTACTCGGGGTCGATGAACTGCGAGTACCCGTATGCGGAGCCCGCGCCGAGCACCATCAGCACGACGATCACGATCCAGTGGCTCCTGAGCGACTGGAAATAGTCCTGCAGTGTCATGTGTCCCCGTATCCCCTCGGCACCTCGACGTGCCTCAGTGTCTCGCACGGTGCCTTCCCCGCGACCATTATCACCTATGTTGGAGGATCGGACCGCAGAGATCTCTGCGGGGCACGACGGGGGAACACGTGACGCACAGACTGATCTTCGTCTGCGAGGCGAACATCTGCCGGTCGCCGCTGATGGAGCTGGTGCTCCGCGCGCAGGGCGATGCGGCCGGGTGGCAGATCTCGAGCGCGGGTACCCGCGTGGGGACTGCGGGCAATCGCATGTGCGTGACCTCGGCCGAGATCGCCGAGGCCTCCGGCGATGCCGAGACGCCGATCCTCGCCGCCGGCCACCGCTCGGAGGCGATCGACGCCGAGGCGCTGCGGACCGCCGATCTGATCCTCACCGCCAGTCGCGCCGAGCGCTCGGCGGTCGCCGCCGCCGCACCCGAGGCCCGTTCCCGCGCATTCACCCTGCGCGAGGCGATCCACCTCGGGGCCGAGCCCGTCGATGCCCGTGAGTTCGAGATCATCGCCGAAATCGATGCGGATGCCGCGAGCACCACGGGCCTGGCCCGATACGCCGAGGCGCTCCACGCCCGTCGCGGCTTCACCGCACCGCCGAAGACGAACCGCACGCTGTTCGGTCGCCGCCGCCGGAACCCGTTCGACATCGCCGACGCGCACCACGACTCGGCGCGCGAGCACCGCACGATGCTGACCTCGACGTCGGCCGAGGTCGGGCAGTTCCTGCGTCAGGCTGCGGCCTTCCTCGACTCCGCGGCGGGTTCGCGCTGACGTCAGCGGTCTCGGACCCCTGCGCCCTCGATCTCAGCGACCCCGTGCGAGGTCGCTGAGGAAGGCCGCGATCGTCGCCCGGTACACCTCCGGGGCGAAGCGCTCCTTCGCCCGGTCACGATCGGCGAGCGCCGTCACGCGGAGCGCCGACCAGTCCGCGACGACGCGGGCGAGAGCATCCGCCAGCGCCGAGGCATCGCCCGGCGCGACGAACGCGGCCGAGCCGTACGCCCCGACCGCCTCGCGCAGTCCGGGGATCTCGCTCGCCACGACGGGGCGCCCGGCGAGGACACCCTCCACGGCCGTGTTGCCGAAGGACTCGTCCTGGCGGGACGGCACCACCAGCACGTCGGCCGCTCCGAGCGCCGGCCACACGTCGGACCGGAAGCCGTGGTGCTGCACGAGATGCGCGACGCCCAGCTCGTCGGTGCGACGCCGCAGGGTCTCGTCGTACGCCTCGTTGCCCTCGAAGACGGCCCCGATGAGGTCGAGCTCCGCCTCGATTCCGGCGTCGCCGAGGAGAGCGACCGCTTCGACGGCCACGTCGGGGCCTTTGCGGTGGGAGATGCGACCGACGTAGGCGATGCGCAGGCGATCGATCACCGCGCGCGGCTCGGGCACCGAGTCCGGGGAGTCGACCCCGTTGGGGATGAGCGTTGCGCGACGACCGAGCGCCGGGATCACCGAGCCCACCGTGCGCATCGTGAACTCGCTGTTCACGATGATGCGGTGCGCGGCGAGGTGCGGCGCATAGAGCACCGTGTTGACGATGCGGGCGGCGGATGCCTCGGCCTCGTGCACGTGGGTCACGGTCGGCACGCGCAGCAGGCGGCCGACGAGGGGCCAGAGCGGCAGCACGATCGTGCTCACGTACAGCGTCCGAGGTCGCAGGCGACGGGTGATCACGACGGCGGCGACGAACCCGCGGATGGCATCGCGCAGGGAGCGCAGCCAGTTGCGCGGGCGGAGAGCCGACTTGCGCAACGCGAAGGTCGGCGGGATCAGGACCTCGACGCCGGCGGCCTGGAGCTCGCCGACCAGCGGCCCCGCCGCGGGAAGCGCGACGACGACGCGCTCGCCCGCGTCGCGCAGACCCCGTGCGCTCTCGAGGAGCATCCGGTCGGAACCGAACAGTTCCCACCCGGCGTGCACGAGCAGATGCGGGCGGCGGGTGTCGGCTGTCACCCGACCATTCTGCACGGCACGGCCGCTCGGCGCGCCCCCACCACCCATCCGCCCGCCGCATCACGGACGCGGCGGGCGGATTCGGTGGGGGGTGGGTGTCAGCGGCCGCTGCCCAGCAGCACGGTGCCGCTGCCGACCCCGAGAAGGGTCGCAGCCGCGCCGGTGAGCGGACGCGCGATGCCGCTGTTGGCGGCGATCTCGTCGGCCATGCCCGAGAAGGGCTCGGCGGTGGTGGTCATCGCATTGCGCCAGCCGGTGTTCTTCGCCGAGGCGAGCGCGAGCGGCGTCGAGAACGTCTCGTAGACGTTGCCCGAGCCACCCCAGGTGACCATCGACGGTCCGCCCTTCGAACTGCTGAAGAGGTTCCCATCGATCGTGAGGTTCCACGTGTCGACGGCCCGCCCGGTCTGGGTGTCGTGAGCGAAGATCGCCCGCGGACCGCCCGCGCCGAACACGTTGTTGCGGATCGTGATGTTGCGGGTGATCCACGTCACCGTCGGGTCGGTACCGGTCACGCGCGGGTCGCGTCCGACCTTGTGGGTGGCCTGACGTCGCTCGTCCTGCATGAGGTTGATGTCGTGCCGGGAGTTGTTGCCGAGGTCGTTGTTCGTGATGAGCACGCCCTCCGAATCGAAGATCCGGATGCCTTCCTTGTTGTCGAACGTCTGGCTGCGGGCGATCGTGACCTTCGACGAGAGCTCGGCGTGGATGCCGATCTCGGTGTTGTCGTTCGACGTGACGTCGACGATGTTCACGTCGTAGCAGGACTCGTCGAACCAGGTTCCGCTGCCGACGTTGCGGCTCGTGTCGACGTTGGTCATGTCGACCCCGCGGGAGCGCGTGACCTTGATACCACCGGCGACGGGCGAGCCGTTGAAGCGCTCGTTGTTGTTGTCGGTGATGAGCGAGTCCGACACGGTCGAGTCGTACGCCGTGGTCAACGACATGCCGAGCAGACCGTTGCGGCGGATCGTGAGGTTGTCGACCGTGGCGCGGTCGTTGCCCACGAAGAGTCCGATCGTGGCGTTGTCCTCGATGACCAGATCGCGAAGCGTGACCCCGACGTTGTGCATGCGGATGGTGCCGAGCACGTCGTACGAGGTCGCGTAGCGGCGGACGCCGAGGCCCTTGAGCTGCGAGTTCGCGGAGCGCACGTTGAACGCCTGCCCGAGATCGCTGGCCCGCACCTGCTTACCGCTCGGGTCGGTACCGAGGATCAGTCGGTCGGCTGCGTAATCGACCGCGAAGGTGCCGGCTGTGACCTGGGATGCCGAGGCCACCTGCTTCTGCGCCACCCCGTCGATGAACAGCATGTCGGGGTGGTTGGCCATCGGGTAGTTCGGGTCGACGAACCAGCTCGCGTTGCCGTTGAGCATGTCGTCGTCGAACTCCGCGGTCCATCCGCCGCTCACCCACGACGATCCGGACTTCGTCCAGGACGTCACCCGGGTCGATCCGTCGAACCAGACCGCCTCGCCCGGGTAGGCCTGGATGGTCATGGTCTTGTTGAAGGGCACCTCGACGGACTCGTGGTACTCCCCGGCGCGCACGACGATCGTCGAGCCGGCGGGAGAGGAGTCGACCGCCTTCTGCACGCTGCGGTACGGCGCCGCCGCGCTGCCGTTCTGGGTCTGCGACGTCGACGAACCGTTGACGAACACGGCCCCCTGCGGCACGGCGTACGACGCGGTGCCGACCGGGGCTGAACCGCGGGCCTCGAGACCGGTGCCCGGCTGGGGCTGCGGCTCCGGCTGAGGCTCCGGCTCGGGCTGCGGTTCCGGTTCGGGCTGAGGTTCCGGTTCCGGCTGCGGTTCCGGCTGGAGCTCGGGCTCCGGGTCGGTCACGACCTCGCTGCTCAACGGTCCCGTGGCGACCGTGGCCTCGAGGGCATCGATCTGGAGCGCCGATGCCGAGGCGCCGCTGCTGGAGGCATAGCCCCACAGCGCGAATCCACCGGCGCCACCGATCTTGCTCGACGAGGCATCGGTGACGGTCAGCTGCGGTGCACCGGGAGTGGTGCCCTTCGGCGTGAGGCGGGCCTCGAAGCTGACGGCATCCGTTCCGGTGACGGTCGCGTCGAACGTGTACCAGGAATCACCGAGGATGCTCAACGGCACCGACGCCGACTTCAGCTCGGTGTCCTTGCCGTCCTGGGTGCGCAGCACCGAGAGCTGCACCTGCCCCTTCGCGTCGGTGAGCAGGCGCACACGGTACGAGGCGCCGTCGCTCTGCACGCGGGTCGTGTAGGCGTAGTAGCCCCGCCCGCCCGTCGACGACAGGCGCACGTCGGCGGAGAGCCGCACGTCCTTCGCCTGGACGGCGCGAGGGGTGAGGTAGGCGGATTCGCCGGGCTTCAGCGCGATGGTCGCCGCGCCGTCGGCGACGCTCGCGACACCCGCACGCGACGACCACGAGGTGTAGGCCAGCCCGTTGTCGGAGCTGCCCCACCCCGCGGGCGAGGTGCGCTCGAAGTCGTCGGCGAGCAGCACGGTCGGTGCCGCTGCCGCCGCGCTGCGGGTTTCGGGCGCGGGAGCATCCGTGGCCGGGGAATCGCCGGGGGCGGGATCGGGTGACGCCGGATCGGGGGCCGGCACCTCGCTCACGCTCGGCTGCGGCTCCGGGGACGGGGCCGGGGTCTCGGTCGTCGTCGGCTCGGGTGCCGGGGTCTCAGCCGCCGAGGCGGGAGCGCCGACCAGGCCGAGCAGCAGCGTCACGGCTGCGACCGCAGCGGTGGCACCGGTGGTCGCCAGACGAGGGGAGGGATCGGGACGGTGATGGTGACGTCGAAGACGCAACAGGGTTCTCCTAGGGGTTTCAGCCCGCGTACACCGCGCCCCTCCAACTTGCCCCCTCCGGGCGAGATGGTGTGCAGTATCGGTACGCACCGCCTACCCGGAGGGCGGCGGCCAGGGGTCAGTGTACACACGCCTACTGGAAGATCGTTGCGAAACTGAAATATATCGGAAGCCCGGCGGGCCGGAATCAGGCCGGAGGAACCGGCGCCGCGCTGCGGATGAAGCGCATCTTGCCACCCACCTGCGGGATGCTCTCGACCCGCTCCACCGTCACCGGAACCAGGCCCTTGGTGGCGAAGCGCAGCTTCGCGGCGGCCGCGTCGATCCCGGCCTGCGCATCCGGCGCATCGCTCGGGATGCAGCGGAGCGTGACGGCGTAATCGGCCTCCTGCACGATCTCGAACTGCCGGATCGACAGCGGCGCATCGTCGAAGATGTGGCCGAGCGCACCCGCGATCGTCGTGCCGTCGGGCAGGCGCACGGCATCCGACGACCGACCGGAGATCGCGCCCAGTCTCGGCAGGCCGCGCCCGCAGGCGCAGGTGCCGGGCAGGTAGCTGCTGATGTCGCCGAGGCGGTAGCGCACCACCGGGAACACCCGGTTGCTCAGGTCGGTGACGACGACCTCGCCCTCGACGCCGTCGGGCACGGGAGCATCCGCGGCGTCCACGATCTCTATCCGCCGTACGTCCGCGAACACGTGCAAGCCGCTCTGGTGACTGCACTCCCCCGCCATCCAGGGGATCTCGGCCGAGCGGTAGTGGTCGTAGCAGGGGGCGCCGAAGGCCGTCTCGATCTCGGCGCGCGTGCCGGGGGTGAGCGGAGCCGCGGTCACCGCGATCGCACGGGGCGGATGCACCTCCAGCCCCAGACGCCGCAGGCGGCGCACGGTGTCGAGCACCCCGCCGCCGTAGCCGATGAGGAACCGCGGCTTCACGCGGTTCCATTCGCGGGCGAACTGCGTCACCGCCGCATCCGTGATCTGGAAGGCGTCGAGCTGCACGCGCCGCGAGGGCAACCACCCGAGATCGTGCCGCAGCCGCGCCGCTCCCGTGAGCACGTGCCGGGTGACGATGCCGCGGTCGTCCCAGGGCGTCACGCCCCACCACTCGAACAGCCGCCACTCGAGCGCCCGCGCCGGGAAGCGCAGATCGCGCAGAAGGTGCAGGGGCAGCCCCGTGCTGCCGCCCGTCTTCGACACCACACTGGTGCGCTGGTCGGCCTCATCGGTACGGATGCCGTCGAAGTTCTCGCGCAGCATGGCCTTGTCGACGATCGGCAGCGACGAGAACGATGCGGGGTCGCGCAGGTCGTCGTCGGAGAACCCATGCGACGAGTACAGGTCGCGATAGAAGGGGCTGTGCGCGAAGGCGAACCGCGCGTGCTCCGCCGACCGACGCGCACTGATGTCGGCGATCTCCTCGGGTGCGAGCGCGTCCATCTGCAGGAACGCCCGGTAGGCCTCCATGCTCGACCGTCCGCCGATCGCGGTCTTCAGGCGGAACGCCGCCTCGCGGATCACGCGTCCACCCCCCGGGGCTTCGTGCCGAGCCAGCGGCTGCGCAGCGCCGCCCGGTAGGCGGCCGCGTGCGAGGCCCCGGCATCCGCCCATTCCCGGCGCGAGAGATCCGGCCGCTCGGCCTCGATCCGCCGCACCGCGCGCAGCGCCTCGAGCAGCGCGCGGCCGTCGACCTCGCCCTCGTACATCTGCACCCACTCCGCGCCCACCTCGGCGGCGAGCGCCTCGTTCGGCTCGTTGCGCGGCACGAGCACCGGCCGGTCGAGCGACAGGGCCGCGAGCACGCTGCCGGAGTTGTGCATGAAGCGATAGGCGAGCACGACCAGCTCGGATGCCGTGACCAGCTCGACCAGCTCGGCATCACTGAGGAACGCGAGCTGCAGCGTCACCCCGGGCAGCCCCTCGACCTGCGCGCGCAGATCATCGGCCAACTCCTGCGTCGAGGCCTTCCCGCCGATCGTCATGCTGAGCTCGCGATCATCTCCGCGGGCCTCGGCGTAGGCATCCACGAATCCCGAGACGCCCTTGTACCGACGCACGCCGCCGAAGGTTCCGAGGCGCCCGCGCACCCGGTCGGCGCGGGGCTGCGGCGCGTACCAGTCGCGATAGTGCCCGTGCAGGATGACCGAGCGCGCGGTGCCCTCCGGCAGCAGCGTGGTCTCGTTCAGGACGATCCGGTGATCGGCCTGGTGCTCGATGCGTCGCAGCAGCCACAGCCGGGCGGCGTTGTCGTCGGGAAGCTCGAGGTTGTGCACGGTGCGCACGACGGCGATCCGCCGGGAGAGCGAATGCCGGAGCGACAGCAGCGCGGTCAGCACGTACTTGCCCACCGACGACACGGCACTCCCGCCGTGCAGCTTCACCTCGGGCCAGTGCCAGTGGAAGACGTCGTAGCGGCCGAGGATCGCGCCGCGCCAGGAGAAGCGGAGGTGATCGACCTCGTCGGAGTCGGCGAGTGCCCGATCGAGCATCGTGATGTAGGGGTTGGTCGTCACTCGCGGCGCCCCGAAGGACTGCATGACGCGCACGGGCCCCGGGCGCTCAGCCATCGGCCTGCAGGCCCTTGATCGAGCGGTACCAGCGCAGTGCGGCGAGCAGCAGGAGCAGCGCATTGATCGCGGCGAGCGCCGTGTAGATCACCACGAAGCCCTGCTGCCACCACAGCAGCGCGAAGGCGAGGCAGAGGAATCCGTAGTCGCTGGGGATCACCGCGAGCGAGTACAGCGAGCCGGAGCGCCAGGCTTCGCGCGGCGCCTCCTCGGTCTCGGCCGGGGACTGGAGCCGGTGGATGCGCCGCAGGAAGTCGGCGGCGATGATGCCGAAGAAGAACGTGTTCGCGATCGCGGCGAACGCCAGCGGTACGAGCAGCCACAGGTCGTCGAGGTCGTAGAACCGGAACCAGCACACGAGCACGGCGAGATGGATCGTCGCGAGCTTGAGCGAATCGAAGAAGTGGTCGAGCCACTCCCCCGCGAGCGAGCCCGTTCCGGTGAGCCGCGCGAGCTGCCCGTCGGCCGAGTCGAGCGCGTAGCCGAGCACGAGCAGCGCCGCCACCAGCACCGACGACCAGACGGTCGGCGCGAGCAGCGCGATCAGCGCCACCCCGCTCAGGGTGCACAGCGCGCTCACGATGGTGACCTGCGACGGGATCATCCCCCACGCGTAGGCCGTCGCCGCGAGCGGGCGCCCCAAAGGCCGGTTCACGTAGCGCGAGTATGCCGCCGCGCCCTTCGATGATTTCTGCGCCTGTTTCAGACGCAGCATCGCCCCACGAATCTCTGACACGACATCTCCCCAGGTGGCGTCAAATGTAGCCTTCACTATAGCCACAGGTGCCCTCGCACGGGTCCGT
Organism: Microbacterium sp. USHLN272; assembly: GCF_037149655.1. NCBI lineage: Bacteria > Bacillati > Actinomycetota > Actinomycetes > Micrococcales > Microbacteriaceae > Microbacterium > Microbacterium sp. USHLN272. The sequence continues at coordinate 1,566,689 of NZ_JBBCRA010000001.1, forward strand.
GGGTTTCGTGACGATGGGGAGGATGCACGAATGGACGAACGACGGATGCTGGGGATCATCGTCGTCAACTACGCCTCGGCGGGCCTTCTCGCGGAGAACCTGACCGCGACGGCCGCGGCGGTGCCGGACGCGCGGATCGTCGTCGTCGACAACCGCTCGACCCCGGAGGAGCGCGCACGCGTCGAGGCCCTGAGCGTCGCGAACGGGTGGCGGCTCGTGCCGATGGACGACAACGCGGGGTTCGGCGGCGGAGTGAACGCCGGTGCCGCCGTGGCGTTCGACGAGCTCGGGGTCACCGACATCCTGCTCCTGAATCCGGATGCCCGGATCGACGGTCGCTCCGTCACCGCCCTGGCCGCGGCGACCACGGAGGGGCCCAGCGTCGCCTCGCCGCGCGTCGAGGACGCCGCGGGCCGGGTGTGGTTCGCCGGCATGGACGTGTACCTCGGCGACGGATCGATGGGCGGGCCGCGTCGCCGCCGCGAGCACCCGGGCGCCCGACGCCTGCCCTGGCTCAGCGGAGCCTGCCTGTGGTTCACCCGCGAGGCGTGGGACCTCACGGGCGGCTTCGACGACGCGTACTTCCTGTACTGGGAGGACGTCGACATCTCGGTGCGCGCCGCCCGCGCGGGGGCGCGCCTGCTCGTCGTCGACGACGCTCTGGCGGTGCACGACGAGGGCGGTACGCATCGCGCGAGCGCCCAGCGACCGGAGGCGAAGTCCGAGCTGTACTACTACTACAACATCCGCAACCGGCTGCTCTTCGCGGGTCTGCTGCTCGACGCAGCGGATGCCGAGGCCTGGTCGCGCACCGCCTGGAGCAATGCGCGCCAGGTTCTGCTGCGCGGGGGACGCCGGCAGTTCCTCCGCCCGATCGCTCCGCTGCGCGCGGCCTGGCGCGGAGTGCGCGACGGACGACGACTTCTTGCACAGGCTGGTTCGCAGCGGGGGCCCGCGGTCTAAACTCTCATCACCGGCCGCCGCCACTGCGGCGCCGGATGGGGAGACACGGGGAGCAGGGGGTCTGCGATGGACGCAACCGAAGAGACGCAGCCGAATCGTCGGCGCGTGTGGATCACACTGTCGGCACTGGTCGTGGTGATCGCTCTCGCGGTCCTGGGCGCGATCTTCGTGCCGCCGCTACTCGCCGGAACGCCGAGCACCGAGCCTTCGGCATCCGCCACTCCCACCACTCCTCCGCGCGACATCGTCGATCCCGATGCCCCGCGACCGACGCAGACGCCGACGCCCGCGGCCGGCGCGACCGACGAGCCCTTCGCCGAACTGAGCCCGGTCGCCCCCGACCAGACCATCGTCACCGAGGAGGGCATCGAGATCTCGCTGTCGTCGCTGCAGGCCGTCGACGGTCAGGCCACTCTCGCGGGCGAGACCTCCGGTCCCGCGATCCGCGCGACCGTGCGCATCACGAACACCGGCGACGAGCCGCTCGACCTCGAGTACGTGGCGGTCAACGCCTACATCGGCGAGGATCGTGCACCGGCCGGCACGCTGACGCAGCCTGGCGGCGCACCGTTCGAGGGCACCGTGGAACCCGGCGACTCCGCCGAGGGCACTTACCTGTTCTCGGTGCCCGAGGCCGACCGCGACGACGTCACCCTGACCGTGGACTACCTCTTCGGCGCCAAGGTCGCCGTGTTCCGCGGAGACCTGCGCTGATCGGCGCACCCGGCATGGGGCGCGCCGAGCAGTACACCACCACCTCGATCGTCGCGGCGGCCGCTGCGGCAGCGACCGCGGTCCGGTACCAGTTCGGGCCGGGCGTGAGCCTCTCGCTGATCGCCGCCGTCGTGCTGCTGCCGGTGTGGTGGCACGTGCTGGCGAGGTTCCGCTTCGCACGCCTGCTGCTCGCCCTCGCCGCGATCGCCGCCGTGTGGGGCGGGGTGCTCACGCTGTTCGAGACCATGCGCCCGGTGTCGACGAGCCTGCTGCTCGAGCAGACCTTCACGTTGCTCTCGCTCGCCGGCGGTATCGGAGTGCTGCTGTGGGCGCGCACGCAGATCGGTCTCGGTGGCACCGCCGTGGCGTTCGGCGTCGGGGCGTTGGCGAACGTGGTTCTGACGGGCGGCAACTCGGCGAACCTCTGGAAGTACTCGCTCGCGGTGCCCGTGATCATCATCGTGCTCGGTCTCACCGCGATGAGCGGACGGCGGTGGCTCGACCTGCTCGCGCTCGGGGCGCTCGCCGTGGTGTGCCTGGCGTCGGACTCGCGATCGATGACCTCGTTCCTGCTGCTGGCCGCCGTCATCGTGCTGTGGCAGATGTTCATGCCGCCGGGGACCCGGCGGCCTCGCCCGTTGCAGACTCTCGTGCTGCTCGGCGTGCTGAGCCTCGCAGCCTTCAGCCTGTTGCAGGCGCTGATCCTGGAGGGGGCGCTCGGCGACGCCGCCCAGCAGCGCACCCAGGCGCAGATCGACACCTCCGGGTCGCTCATCGCCGGCGGACGCCCCGAACTCGGAGCGGCGACCGCGCTCGTCGCCGAGCGGCCGCAGGGGTTCGGCAGCGGAGTGCTCCCCGTCTCGCACGACGTGTGGATCGCGAAGACCGGCATGAGCGAGCTGAACTACGACCCCGACAACGGCTACGTCGAGGGATACATGTTCGGCGGCCAGTACGAGGTGCACTCGGTGGTCGGCGACCTGTGGCTGCGCTTCGGCCCGGTCGGGGCGATCTTCGCCGTCGCGCTGATCGGGTGCGCGATCTACGCCGTCGCGCGCAGCGTCTCGGTCAAGGCCGCCGCCGGGATCGCGGTGTGGCTCGTGCTGCTCGGCGCCTGGGACACGTTCTTCAGCCCGCTGCTGACGTCGTCGCGCACCCTGGCACTGCTCTTCGCGCTCACGGCGATCCCGGTGGCGCGGCTGGCATCCCGTCGCGAGGCGAGCGGGGTCAGAGCTCGCCCGGACGCATCGCCTCTTCGTCGATCGCGCGGATGATGCGCAGCGTGGCGGTGTCGGGTTTCGGCTCGCCGCTCTGCCCTCGGCGTCGGGGCGCGTAGACCACCAGCGAGTGGAACAGGAACCGCGCGAAGAACGCGACGATCAGCGAGAGCCCCGTCGCGAGGACGCTCGAGATGTGCCAGGTCTCGACCATCAGCGCCATCACCGGGATGCGCAGCGCCGCCTCGATGCTGTTGAACGCGAACGATGCCGCGAAGCGCTGCCACACGCCGCGGGCATTCGTGCGCATGTCGGCGAAGACGAACCGCTCCTGCAGCAGGAAGTTGCCGACGATCGTGACGACCGCCCCGATGATCGCCGCCCAGATGTACGGCACGCCGGCCGCCGTCAGCAGCCACATGATGGCGAGGTTCGCGACGGCGCCCACCGCGCCGATCAGGGCGAACAGCGACATCTTGCCGAAGCGCAGTCGAGCGAGATGCGCGATGAACGTGCCGCCCTGGCGCAGGCTCGCCTTGGAGGTGCCGCGGCGCCGCTCCGCGAATTCCATCGGCACCTCGGCGATGCGCAGATCGGTGCGCGCGAGGATCTCGAGCAGGATCTTGAAGCCCTGCGGCTGGAGCGTCGAAAGGTCGAGGCGACTCCGGTCGACGAGGAAGAACCCGGTCATCGGGTCGGTGCTGCGGGCGAGGCGGATCGGGAACATGGCCCGCGTCAGCCAGGTGGCCGCGCGCGAGACGCCGAAGCGCACCGCGGTGCCGAGCCCACTCGTGTCGCCGCCACCGACGTAGCGCGAGGCGGCGACGACGTCGGCATCGCCCTCGGCCTGCCGGGCGAGCAGGACGGGCACGAGTTCGGGAGGATGCTGCAGGTCGCCGTCCATGACGATGCAGAGATCGGATGCCGCGGCCTCCAGGCCGACCACGACGGCACCGCCGAGCCCACCCGTGTTCTCGACCCGATGGATCACGCGCACGGGCAACGGAGCATCCGCGGCGACCCGCGCGACCTCGTCGGCGGTGTCGTCGCTGCTGTCGTCGACGAAGAGGATCTCGGCGTCATACCCCGTCAGCGCGGCGGCGGTGCGGGCGACGAGCTCGGCGACGTTCTCGCGTTCGTTGAAGGTGGGCACGATGACCGTGACCTTCGTGTCCATGTCGCCCCCTCTGCGCGCGCCGCTGTGCGGCATCTCATCGTGCCACGGGTTCCTATGCGCTCGAAACCTGACCTCTCACTGCCGCACCCCCGGATCCGGGGGTGCGCTTTCGTGCGTGGGAGGTCTAGACTGACCCGTGCGGCTGTGGGAGTCGCAGGCGGATGGGGATCCGCCTACTGGGGAATCACTGATCTGGGGAGATCATGGGGACGCGTATCGGCTATGCCGCGGGAGCTTTCGACCTGTTCCACGTGGGGCATCTGAACCTTCTGCGCCACGCCAAGCAGCAGTGCGACATTCTGATCGCCGGCGTCGTGAGCGACGAGATGCTGCGCGAGGTGAAGGGCATCGAGCCCGTCATCCCGACGGCGGAGCGCGCGGAGATCGTGCGCCACATCTCGTTCGTCGACGACGTGCACGTCGAGACGACGCCGTCGAAGCTGGACGCCTGGGAAGACGTGCGCTTCACGCACTTCTTCAAGGGCGACGACTGGCGCGGCACCGAGAAGGGGCTGCGGCTCGAGCGCGAGTTCGCGCGCGTCGGCGTCGAGGTCGTGTACTTCCCGTACACGGCGCACACCTCGAGCTCATCCCTGCGGCGAGCGCTCGACGCGATCACCGCGGGTGCGGGGGCTCCGGCGCTCGCGCGCTGACGGGCCAGTTCGCCGACGGAGTCAGTTCGCGACGCCGAGCAGACTGCGGGCCATGCGCGCCACGTGGGGTGGCGTGTGCGGCCCCAGCCAGACGGTCCACTGCGCCGGCGGCTCGCTGCACGCCCACTCGACGCACCACGAGTGCACGGCATTGGCGAGGCGCTCGCCCTTGGTGTGCGCGCGGATGCCGTCGCCGCGCACGAGCCAGCGCACCGACACCCCGTCGGGCACGTCGATGTGACGCATCTGGATGCGCGCGGCCGCTTCGAGCAGGATCACGCCGGTCGCGTCCCACGGCAGTCGGGCGGCGATCCCCGCGATCACCCCGGCGTCCGCCGCGTCTCCGGCGACGAGCACAGCGCCCTCGATGTTCTCCCAGTCGGGGTCGTCCAGGTGCTCGCTCGCGTGGTTCATGGCTTCGATTATAGGTAAGGCTACCCTTACCGACAAGCCCCTCTCGGCCCTCTCCCCGCCAGGGCGTTCTACGCTTGTGTCATGACTTCTCCTGCTGAATCCACCATCACGATGTTCGGCGCCGACTGGTGCCGCGACTGCATCCGCACCAAGAAGCAGCTCGACGACCTCGGCGTCGAGTACACGTACGTCGATCTCGTTGCCGACCCCTCCGGTGCCGACGTCGCGAAGGACATCTCCGGCCGCACGAACATCCCCGTCGTCCTGTACCCCGACTCCTCCCACCAGGTCGAGCCGTCGAACGCCGACGTCGAGGCGAAGCTGCGCGAGCTCTCCCTGATCTGAGCGCCGCGTCGGCACAACTTCGGAGTTCCGGAGCGCCGCGCCCGCACGACTTCGGAGTTCCGGAGCGCCGCGCCGCGACGGCATCCGATTCAGCGGCGTGCCGTGTGCAATCTCCGAAGTTGTGCCGGGGCGACGAGACGAAGGCCCACCGCTACACTGGCGCGATGAGCACAGAGGCTCGGCCCGAACGAGCATCCGTCCGCCTGTCCGCGCGCACGATCGTGCTGTACGCGATCGGCTCCGTCGGCACCGGCGGATACGCCACGCTGCCCGGGCTGGTGCTGACGTACTTCCTCACCGACAACCTCGGGGTCGCCGCCCTGGCCGCCGGAGTCATCGTCACCGCCGCCAAGATCTGGGACGTCGTGATCGACCCGCTGATCGGCGCGGCCTCCGACCGTCAGCTCGCGCGCACCGGCTCGCGTCGCGGGTTCATGGTGCTGGGCGCCGTCACGCTGCCCGTGTTCTTCGCGCTGACGTTCGCGGTGCCTCCATCGTGGGGTCCGATGGCCGGTGCGGTGTGCGTGCTGCTCGCCTTCCTCGCCACGGCGACGTCGTTCAGCCTGTTCCAGGTGCCGTACGTGGCGCTGCCCGCCGAGCTCACCGACGGCTACGACGAGCGCACGCGCCTGCTCGGTTGGCGGGTCGTCGTGCTGACGGCATCCATCCTCCTGTTCGGCGCGGGTGGCCCCGCACTGCGCAAGGCGGGCGACGACCCCGTTCTCGGATACCTGCTGATGGGGATCGTCGCGGGTCTCGCGATCGGCATCGGCATGTTCGTGGCGACGCGCACGGCGGATGCCGCAGCCGCACGCCGCGTCGGCGACGAGAGCGCGGTGGCCCCGGCCGCCGGCATCCGAGAGCAGTACGCCTCGGGGTTCCGGGCGCTGCGGCGCAGCCAGCCGTTCCGTGCGCTGCTGGGCGCGTTCCTGCTGCAGGCGCTCGCGACCGGCACCATGCTCGCCGGGGCGCAGTACGTGGCGACCTGGGTACTGCGGTCGGAGGACGCCGTGACGTTCGTGTTCGTCGCGCTCGTCGGCCCTGCGCTCGTGGCGACGCCCGTGTGGACGGTCATCGCCCGGCGGGTCGGCAAGGAGCGCGCGTTCGGCATCGCGAGCGTGCTGTTCACTCTCGCCGCGGCATCCCTCACGATCGCAGTCTGGACGCCCGGCGCCTGGATCTACGCCTCCGTCGCGGTGGCCGGAATCGCCTACGCCGGGCTGCAGTCGCTGCCGATGGCGATGCTGCCCGACGTCATCTCGCACGACGAGCGCACCCACGGCAGCGGGCGCGCGGGCACCTTCACCGGCATCTGGACCGCCGGGGAGACCGTCGGCTTCGCTCTCGGTGCGACGACGGTCTCGCTCACCCTCGCCCTGACCGGGTACGTCTCGACGGTCGCGGGCACGACGGTCGAGCAGCCGGATGCCGCCATCACCGGCATCGTGCTCAGTTTCAGCATCCTTCCCGCACTGATCATGCTCGCGAGCCTCCTGCCTCTTCACCGTTACCGCCTGCGCCGCCACGACATCGACGCATAAGCTGGGATCCCGTTCGAAGGAGCCGCCCGTGACCTCCACGCCCGTCGCCACGACCACGCCCGAGATCGGCGAGAGCGAGCACGCGCGGCTCGACACGGCGATCGACGACCTGCACACGGGCGCCCGAGTGTGGTCGGCGCTCACGGTCGCGCAGCGCGTGACGCTGCTGCGTCAGGTGCGCACGAGCGTGGCCGCGACCGCCGAGGACTGGGCGACGACCGCCGCGGCGACGAAGGGGCTCGATGCGCGGCATCCGCTCCGTGGCGAGGAATGGCTGAGCGGGCCCTACGGTGTGCTCGGCGCGCTCGACGCCTACATCGAGACGCTCTCGCGGCTCGCCCGCGGCGCCAACCCGCTCGACGGAATCACCATCGACCGCGCCCCCGGCGGCCGCACGCGCGTGCACGCGTTCCCCCTCACCGGCATCGATCGCTTCCTGCTGTCGGGATTCACCGGCGAGGTCTGGCTCGAACCGGGCACGACACCGCGCGCGGCCCGAGCCGCCGCCGGGCTCGGCCAGCGCACCCCGACCGTCTCCGGCGGAGTGGGGCTCGTGCTCGGCGCCGGCAACGTCACCTCGATCCCCGTGCTCGACGTGCTCTACGAACTGCTCGCCTCGAACCGCACCGCGCTGCTCAAGGTGAACCCGACGCAGGATCCCCTCGTGCCGATCTACAAGCGCGCGCTCGCCCCACTCATCGAGCCGGGGTTCCTGCGCATCGTGCGCGGCGGCCCGGCGGTCGGCGCCTACCTCACGGCGCATCCCGACCTCTCGCACGTGCACATCACCGGGTCCGCGGCGACGTTCGACGCGATCGTCTGGGGCCCGAAGACCGCGCGCGGCGCCCGCCGCAAGAAGCCGTCGATGTCGAAGCCGATCACGGCCGAGCTCGGCGGGGTCTCGCCGATCATCGTCGTGCCCGGCGACTGGTCCGAGGCCGACCTGCGGTACCAGGCCGAGCACGTCGCGACCATGCGGCTGCAGAACAGCGGCCACAACTGCATCGCCGGGCAGGTCGTGATCCTGTCGGAGGACTGGGACCAGGCGGATGCCTTCCGCGCCGCGCTCCGTCGGGCCTATGCGAGCGCGCCCGAGCGACCCACATGGTACCCGGGGTCGACGAACCGCATGCACGAGGCATCCGATGCCTACCCCGATGCCCTCGTGCTCGGCGACCGGTTGCTCGTGGAGATCGACGGCGACGACGACGCCTCGGCCCTGCAGAGCACCGAGTACTTCGCACCGGTCCTCGGCGTCGTGAGCGTCGCCGGGACGGGCCAGGAGTTCCTCGATGCCGCCGTCGCCTACGCGAACGACGAGCTGCAGGGCACACTCGGGGCGAACGTGCTCATCGACCCGGCGACCGAGAAGTCGCTCGGCACCGGATTCGAGAGAGCGATCGCCGACCTCCGTTACGGATCGATCGCGATCAACGGCTGGACCGGCTTCGCGTTCATCACTCCGACACTGACCTGGGGCGCTTTCCCCGGTAGCACGATCGACGACGTCGGCAGCGGCATCGGCGTCGTGCACAACGCCCTGCTGCTCGATCGGGTCGAGCGATCGGTGCTGCGTGGCCCGTTCCGGCCGTTCCCGCGCTCCGCGCCGGGCCTCAACGGCGGCGGTCGGGTCACGATCCTGCCGACGCCGCCGTGGTTCGTCACTTCTCGCACCGGCGCCGAGGTGAGCGAGGGGCTCACGCGCTTCCGGGCGAGCGGGGGCGTGGGAGGCCTCGTGAAGACCCTGCTCGCGGCGCTGCGCGCCTGACGCACCCCTGGGTCAGTCTCAGGGGTCGAGATCGTCGACCGAGCGGGTGAACGTCTCGGCGCAGACGCCGAGACCTTCGGTGAAACCCTGCGCGAACCAATACTGCCGCTGCTCGCTCGACCCGTGCGTCCAGCTGTCGGGGTTCGAAACGCCCGACATCTCCTGGATGTGGTCATCTCCCACCGCGGCAGCGGCATCCAATGCATCCCGCCGCTGCTCCTCGGTGGTCGGTTGCAGGTACGGCGTGCCGTCGGCGTCCGTCTGCTCGGAGATCCGCCCGATCCAGGCACCGGCGTAGCAGTCCGCCTGCAACTCCATGCGCACGCCGTTGCTGCCCTCTCCGGTGCCGTTGTTCGGGTACTGATCCATCGTGCCGACGATGTTCTGGATGTGGTGGCCCCACTCGTGACCCACGATGTAGAGCTGGGCGAGGTTGCCGGCGGATGCCCCGAACTGCTGCTGCATGAGCGAGAAGAACGTGGGGTCGAGGTAGACGCCCTGCTCGGGCGGGCAGTAGAACGGCCCGACGGCGTTGGAGGCGGTGCCGCACTGCGTCGAGGTCGCACCGTCGACCACCGTCAGGGTCGGCGGCACGTACCCCTCGACATTGTCTTCCCAGAACGCGTCGAGTGCGACCTGTGCGCCGGCCATGCGGCAGTCGACGTTCTCGTTCGCGTCCTGCCCCGTGTCGCAGTTCTCGATGACCGAGCTCCCGGAGTCGGAGCCCGAACCACCCGTCGACGTACCGCCGCCGAGAAGCCCCGTCAGGTCGATCCCGAGCAGCGGCCCCGCGATCAGGGCGATGAGGCCGAGCACCCCGACTCCTGTGCCTCCCGCGATCGCCGCGTTGCGACCGCGGCGGCGCGTGGTGTTGGTCGACAGGTCGGCGTCGGGGTTGAAGGTCATGGCTCCGAGGGTACTCCGCCCCTCGGACGGTCGTAGGCTCGGGATATGACCACGACGATCACCATCACGGGCGCGGGCGGACAGATCGGCTACGCGCTGCTGTTCCGCATCGCGGCGGGAGACCTGCTCGGACCGGACGAGAAGGTGCGGCTGCGGCTGCTCGAGATCCCGCAGGGGATCGGAGCGGCGGAGGGCGCGGCGCTCGAGCTGCAGGACGGCGCTTTCGGGCTGCTCGAGCACGTCGAGGTGACGGATGACGCGGCGATCGGCTTCGACGGTGCCGACCTCGCGCTGCTCGTGGGCGCGCGCCCGCGCGGACCCGGCATGGAGCGGGGCGACCTGCTCGCCGCGAACGGTGGCATCTTCGGCCCTCAGGGGGCGGCGATCGCCGCGAACGCGGCACCCGGCGTGCGGGTCACGGTCGTCGGGAACCCCGCGAACACGAACGCGCTCATCGCCGCGGCATCCGCCGACGGCGTGCCGGCCGAACGATTCACGGCGCTGACTCGCCTCGATGAGAACCGCGCCAGGGCGCAGTTCGCACAGACGCTGGGCGTGCCTGTCGCGACGGTGGGGCGCCTGCCGATCTGGGGCAACCACTCCGCGACGCAGTTCCCCGACGTGTCGCACGCGACCGTGGCGGGCGAGCCTGCGGCGGACGCTCTCGCCGCGATCGTCGGCGACGTGCCGGCGTGGTTGGACGAGACTTTCATCCCGCGGGTCGCCAAGCGGGGTGCCGAGATCATCCGGGTGCGCGGGTCGTCGTCGGTCGCCTCGGCGGCGAGCGCCACGATCGACCACGTGCGCGACTGGGTGCGCGGCACCGAGGACTGGACCTCGGCCGGCGTCGTCTCGCACGGTGAGTACGGGGTGCCCGCGGGCCTGATCTCGTCGTTCCCCGTGCGTGCGGTCGACGGCGAGTGGCGGGTCGTCGAGGGTCTGGAGATCGGCGAGGACGCCCGGCGGCGCATCGACGCCTCGGTCGCCGAACTCGTCGAGGAGCGCGATGCGGTGCGGTCGCTCGGTCTGATCTGATCCACTCTTCCGGCGCGAACGTGTGGATAACCGACTTATCCACTGTCCCCACACGTACGCGATTCGCCACCATATGGTTACTGGACTGACGACGCTCCGCGGAGCAGAATGGACCAGTGACCTTGTCTCCTGACACGATCGGAATGATCATCGCGCTCTTCGCCGTCACGGCGACGGTGCTCAGCGGCGTGGGCGCGATGCTCGCCCACCAGACGCGCGGTCTGGACGCGCGATTCGTGCAGATGGATGCGCGGATCGACGCCCGGTTCGAGCAGGTCGACGCCCGGTTCGAGCAGGTCGACGCCCGTTTCGAGCAGGTCGACGCCCGGTTCGAGCAGGTCTATCGCCGATTCGACCAGGTGGACGCCCGACTCGATCGCGTCGACGCCCGTATCGACCGGGTGGAGGAACGCCTCCTCGGCGTCGAGCACGAGCTGGTCGACGTGAAGATCACGATCGCCCGGCTCGAGGGACCTCCCCGTCGCCTGCAACAGCTCTGAGCGGCATCCGATCCCGTCGGCGGAGTCGATACGGATTCGGCGCCGACAGGGCAGAATGGAGTCCGGAGGTGCGCCCATGAGCGAGACGACAGACCGGACCACCGGCACGGCATCGGTCGACGACGCGCTGACGAGCCCGCTGCACCTGCCGCACGCCGCGGCGGAGTGTCCCAAGTGCTTCACCGAACTGCAGCAGAACCGCGACTTCTGGCTCGCTCGCCCCGACGGTTCACGCCTCGTCGGACTCGTGGTCTCCCGCGAGGGCATGCCTCCGGTCGTGCAGCAGCGCGATGATCTCACGCGCTTCGGCGTTCCGATCGAGGGGTTCCGTCACCCCGCACCCGACATCCTCGAGAGCTGGGGCGATCGTCTCGCCCGCCTCATCGACACCCTGCACAAGGGCGACGTGCTCGTCGTCGCGAACACGCACGCGCTCGGGCGCGACGGCGAAGAGGAGTCGCGCACGGTCGCCGACCTCCGTCGCCGCGGCATCATCGTCAAGGTGCTCAACCACGACGCGCGCCACCTGGCCGATCTCGCGCGCTGAGTCCGGATCCCGCGCAGCCTACGGTGAGGGCGTCGGACCGAACGCCGGCTCACCCGGCGTGACGCCGAAGAAGAGCGGATCGCTGGGCGACTCCTCGCGCGGAAGATAGCCCTCGGAGAGCGTCACGCCCCCGAAGATCAGCTTGCTCAATTCGGCGCGGTCTCCGGGCCAGCACTTCGTGGTCGCCGTGACGAGTACCGACCCGTTGGCGATGAAGGTCACCATGAGCTGCGAGAAGTCGCCCTGCTCGCGCACGATCACGTCGGAGGACTGCGCATCTCCGGAACCGAGATCCTGGCCCTCGACCTCGAACCCGGCGTCGGTGAGATGGCGACGCACCTCATCGCGCAGCGCTCCCTGCGCGTCCGGATCGACCTGCGTCGTGCGTGTGAGATCGAACTTGTAACCGTTGTCGCCGCACCCTGCGGCCGAGGGCTGCATCCCGAAGGAGCCGATCTCCGCTTCCCAGGGCCCGTCGTAGATGAGCGCCTGGACATCGTTGGTGATGGACCGGTAGTCGAGGTAGTGCTGCTTCGCCTGCGCGACGAGCTCGTCACCTGTAGGGGTCATTCCGTCTCCTCCGTTCACGCACCCGGTGAGGGCGACCGCCACCACCGCCACCACAGCGGACATCCGCCAGCGCTTCCTCATCTGCATCCTCTGCCCTCGTGCATCGTCGCCGCGAGCCGGTCAACCGAGCGGCTCGCCATTGGCGACGATGTTGGCAATGTTACGGAACGACTCCGAGTCGCGGGCGAGGTATCCATTGTCCTCCTCCCACCACCCCCACACCGAGTTGCCTCCGTCGTGCGCCGCGTGGCCGGGGGTTCCGAGACCCGCCTCGGAGCCGCCGTTCAGGCTCGGCACCTGCCCACCGTCGCTCTCGAAGCTGACCGCCCCCGGCAGCTCCTCGGGGTTGGTGCCGTGGCCGAACGAGCTGTGCTCGCCGTATCGCGCGATCCAATCACCCGGGGCGCGCGAGGCGTAGATGTGCGTTCCGGAGTAGTCCATCGGCGCATCGCCGGTCCAGCTCTGGTGATACCCGTCGGGGACGCCGGCCGAGCCGACCGCGATGAGGTTGTCGACGCCGAGGTTGTCGGAAGACCCACCGACCGCGAGGAACGCGGTCGTGCTGCCGTAGGAGTGTCCGATCACCGACGTGGTGACCTGCGACGATACCTCAGTGTCGAGTCCGCGCAGGGTCGAGCTCAGCGTCGCCGCCCCCTCGGTCGCGCTGCCCATCGTGTGCTCGCTGAGCATGTTCGGGGAGTCGTAGCCGTACCAGGCGATCGTCGCCGACCGCACTCCCCCTCCGTACGCATCGGCGAAGGTGTTGAGATCACGTGCGCTCTGCCCCCACGCCTCGAGGTCCTCGAGGCTCGAGAACATGCCGCCGACGAGGACGTTGACGTTGGTGATGCCATCCATCGGATCGACCGGGTTGCCCTCATCGTCGACGATCCGCACGCCGTACATCACAGCGGCGGTCGCCTGCGGATGCTCGAAGGGGTGGAACATCAGCAGTTGACCGTCGAAGTCGGTGAGTTCGAGTCCGAGGCTCTCGAGCTGCGAGTCGAGCGGTTCGCCGTACGGCCCGCCCTCGATCGCACGGTCGTAGGCTTCGCGATTGGCGAGGAACCGGTCGAGGTAGGGAACGCCTTCGAGGTTGCCGATGAACTCCGGGTAGGTGCGGGCCAACGCCGCGCGCTGCGCATCGGTGAGGCTGTCCCAGATCTCCGCGACCTCGGCCGCGCTGTCGGCGTTCGCGAGCGCATCGATCGCCGAGAGCGTCGAGTCACTGAGGGTCGTGCCATCGGCGCGGACCAGGCCCGAGATCGCGGCGCCGTAGGCCTCATCCCACAGGGAGTACGCCGATTCCCACTGCTCCCACAGGTCGTCGAGGGTGCTGGCGGCCGAGGCGAGACCGCTCTCGGCATCCGTGACGTCCTGCTCCGCCGTGTTGCGGGTCTGCGCGGTGTCGTCGGGCGTGCACTGGCGCTGCGCGAGCTCGGCCGCATCGAGATCGGCCGCCGCGGCCTCCTTCGCGGCGTGGGCCGTCTCGATGTCGTCGATGAGGTCGTTCGCCGCCTTCGCGTGCTGCGCCACGGCCTCGCCGTAGGCGCGGACGACATCGGCGATGCGCCCGAGGGTGAGGATCGTCGGGTTCATCCGGCTCGCGAGCGCGCCCGATTCGGTCTGCACGCGATCGATGCTCTCGCCGCGCCCTTCGAGTCCGCCGTCGATGTTGCGCAGCACGATCCGGGCGTTGCCACCCTCGTCGATCAACGTCTCGAGGTCACGATGGATGCCTTCGAGGGAGCCGCTGTCGTACTCGATCTCTTCGAGCGTCCAGCCGCGATTAGGAGAAGTCAGCGACATAGTCGGAATCCCATCCGGCGCCGAGCGAGACGTCGAGGTCGTCGAACGAATCGTTGATGCTCTTGAGGCGGTCGCTGATCGCGATGCCGTCGAGGTGCTGCGCCTTCGCCTCCATCGACGCCTGACCGAGTGCGTTCTCGAGCATGACCCGGAGGCTCGTGCGCCCCACTGGGTTGCCGACGCCGGTGTCGCGGGCCCAGATGTCGTTCGCATACATCACGTAATTGCCGATCGAAAGGTCGATCTGCAGGATCGCCCCTTCGAGCGCGGCCTTGTCGATCTCGACGTCCGACATTTTCACCCCCCGGTGCTCTGTGGTTTCACCCTAGCGGGGCATATCGGGAAGCCACGATGGGCAGGACTCCCCATCCGCCCTGTGCCGGTGACGGGGTCGGGGACACGACGAAGGGGCCGACGGCCAACCGTCGACCCCTCGAAAACTGCGCTCGGTCAGCTGCCGGCGAGCTGCGTGTCGAGGTCCTGAATCGCACGCATCATGCCCAGCAGCGACTCCGACATGTCATTGATGCCATCGACCGCGGTCTTCAGACCCGTCGTCAGCTCCGTGTACCCCTCACCGAACTTGCCCGACGCATGCTGCGTCTTGAAGTCCTCACCCAGAAGGGTGTCCACCTGACCCTTCAGCGTGTCCAACTGACCCTGAATGTCATCACGAGCCTGCGACAGCGACGACGCCACCTGCTCCATCTCTGCATAAGACGCACCGAAATCGGCCATCGTCCACACCTCCGGAAATCGAATGAACCGGACCCCTCCGGCCCGATATACCAACCATACGAAAAAGCCCCACCCCCGTCGATGGGGAGACCTCCCCATCCCACCGTGGCCGTGCGTCAGGACCGATCGTTCAGCGACGGACGAAGCCCGAGCGGATCCGCACCCAGAGCGGGTCACGCTCCGAGAGACCGGACACGATCCGCATCACCCCGCCGATCTGGCCGATCCCGGAGACGGCACCGACGATGCCGACCGTCGCCGCGGCCGCTGTCATCGATGTCGTCCCCTCGATGAGATCGCGCACGAACAGCGAGATCCCGCCCACCGCGATCAGCAGCGCCAGGGTCGCCGTGACGATCCGCACGAACACCCGCGGCTCGAAGTTCACAGTGCGGGCCTGCAGCCAACCGCCGGCGCGGCGCTGGCGCCCTCCGCGCGTGTACGGCAGACGCATCCACCACGTCGCGGCCGAGAGGAGCCGCCGCCCCGACCACCACAGCAGCACCAGCAGGACGACGCCCGCGAGAGCGACGACGAGGGCGACCACGATCGCCACCAGGTCGATGCCGGCGGGCGTGCCGCCCAGCATCCGCACCGTCTCGATGAGACCGACCGCCACGAACGCACCGCCGGCGGCGAGGGCGAAGCCCAGGATGCCGAGACCCCACCGCGACCATCGCTCGAAGTCCGCCCGCAGCGCCGCGCCGGCACGGTCGGCCTCGACGGGGCGAGCATCGTCGGATCCCGCCTCGGCGATGAGAGGACGCGAGGCCGGGAGGATCAGGGCGAAGGGCATGAGTTCAGGTTAGGCCGTCGTCGAGCGGCGTCTCGAATCGCGCGCCCTCCGGCAGCTGCGGCTCGACCCCCTCGGGAAGGTACTGCGTCATCGACAGCGCGAACGCCGTCATCACGGCCAGCTCCTGCCGCTGCGCCGGGTCGGAGCACATGCCCATGACGACCACGGTTCCCGCTTCTTCGGGGAGACGGATCTCGCCCACCGTCATGACCGCGTCCATACCCCCGCGCGACACCAGTCCGCTCGTCACGGTGCCGACCCGCCCGTCGGGCGACGCGAAGGTCTCGGCGGTCGCGTCGTCGCCGAAGCGACCGAGCGGCAGAAGACGGTGCAGCGAGACGGCATCCGCAGTGTCTTCCGGACCTGTCACGACCACGTTCGTACACAGGAATGACACGGCCGGCCGCTCACCGAGCACGATCGACACCCCGGCGAAGTCGAATCCGGTGTCGGCGAAGGTGCGCACACCCTCGTGGAAGCCGGCGACGATCGCTTCACGCGCCTCTTCCGGGAGCCAGCCCTTGCCGCCCTCGAGGTAACGCTCCAGCCATTCGTCGGGCGAGCGATCGCCCAGGGCACGGAACTCGATCCAGCCCTGCGGCATCCGCTGCCAGACCCGGTGGCCGGTTGCCTGTTCGACGCTCACAGCTCGTCGTCCGTCTTCGGGCCGTTGCCGTGGACGGTGTTGTCGACACGTTCGGCGAGGTTCTGCCACGGACCGAACAGGCTGTCGACGAAGTCCTGCCCCTTGCTGTGCGCGTCCATCGCGGTGTTGGTCATCCAGTAGGTGTTGGCGACCATGTTGCTCATGTTGATGTTCAGGGTGACGGCGAGGGTTCCCGCCGCCGTGCCGCCACCGGCGAGCGCCGGAGTCATGCGCTGGATCGAGGGGATGAGCACCGCACCACCGGGGCCGATGAGCGTCTTCGCCGCGACACCCAGCAGACCACCGGCGAGAAGCCCGACCGCGCCGATCGCGAAGTCCGTCCACGACCCGCGGCCGGTGAGCGCCTGCAGCCCGTCGATCGCGACCAGCGCGATCGCCATGACGAGCGCGACGGTGCCGAGCACCGGGATGAAGAGCGAGAGGATGGCGATGATCGGCAGCGCCGCGCGGAGGATGTCCTCCAGGATCGGCACCACGTTGTCCATGAGCCACTCACCGGCATCCGCCAGCCAGTCGCCCGCCCCCTCGAGGAAGTTCGAGAACGCGTTCCCCGCATAGGAGTTGAGGGTGTCGCTCGCGCTCACGAGGTGCTGTGCGGCGATCGCCGCGTCGTCGTCGACCTCGATCTTGAGACGCTGCGCCTCGGCGATCACGTCGTCGAGCGCGCCCTGCGCCGTCGCGAGCGCGGTGGTCGCATTCGACACAGCATCGGGATCGGCGTCCTCGGCGTCGGCGCCGTCGACGGCCTTGTCCTTCGCGGTCGCCTTGCTGCTCACCGACGCGGCGGCGGTGGCCGCTCGATCCTCGAGCTCGCGAGCGCGCTGCTGGTAGCCGGTCAGCTGCGTCACCCAGGTGCTGAGCGCATCGCGGGAGGTGCGCAGGGCCGAACCCGTGTCGACCAGGTGCGGACGGAAGTCCTCGCTCATCGCGGCGCGGAACGCCACGGCGGCTTCGCCCGTCCAGGCGGCGTCATCGTCGCCGTTGAGCATGGCGAGCGCGTCGTCGACGCTGTCGCAGCCGGTCGAGAGCCCGAGCACGAAGCCCTCGAGCTCGCCGAGATTGCCGGGAGCGGGATCGAATCCCAGGGCGGGGAACGCGGTCATGCGGATGCCCCTTCCTCGGGCTCCATGCTGGCGGCGAGCTCGGAGTCGAGCCCGCGGAACGCCTCAAGGATGCCCTGCAGGCCGGTGCTCGCATCTTCGGCGTAGCGACCGAGCTTGTCGATGCCTCCGCCCCACGAATCGTGGAGGTCTTCGAGACGGCGTCGCAGCTCCTGTTGCGGAACGGCCGAGCCGGAGACGCTGCCGAGAGCGCTGGTCGCGGCATCCAACGACGTGCGCATGTTCGCGTACGCGGTCTTGCTGGCCTCCATGGCCGAGTAGTCGATACTCACATCAGGCATACGTGTCCCCTCCCCTGGTCACCGGTCGAAAGGGGGCGCCGACCCGGTCGGTCGACGCCCCACACGAAGAACGCTCGGTCAGCTGCCGGCGAGCTGCGTGTCGAGGTCCTGAATCGCACGCATCATGCCCAGCAGCGACTCCGACATGTCATTGATGCCATCGACCGCGGTCTTCAGACCCGTCGTCAGCTCCGTGTACCCCTCACCGAACTTGCCCGACGCATGCTGCGTCTTGAAGTCCTCACCCAGAAGGGTGTCCACCTGACCCTTCAGCGTGTCCAACTGACCCTGAATGTCATCACGAGCCTGCGACAGCGACGACGCCACCTGCTCCATCTCTGCATAAGACGCACCGAAATCGGCCATCGTCCACACCTCCGGAAATCGAATGAACCGGACCCCTCCGGCCCGATATACCAACCATACGAAAAAGCCCCACCCCCGTCGATGGGGAGACCTCCCCATCGAGCCGAACCGGGCGAAGAACCGGAATCAGGGCCGGGGGATGACGCCGGCGATGTCGATTTCGCCGTCGTAGGCGAGCCACGCGACCCAGGCGGCCGGCGCGAGCGTGCGCGCCTGGGCGATGGTCGTGGCGTCGATTCCCGCGCTCGCCAGGGTGTCGAGTCGACGGGACCACTCGGCCTTGTCGGAGGGCGTCGGAGAGGACGACGACGCCGCCCATTCCGCATCACGCCGCATCTGGCGCAGATCGCCCGGATCGACGGATGTTCGCGCGCCGGTCGACGGCGCAGCATCCTGTCGCCGCACGAGGTCGCTACGGATCGCGACTCCCGCGATGAGGAGGGCGATCACCGCCGTCATCGGCAGCCAGATCGCGAGGTCGTCCGGCGTGAACCCCCGGTCGTCGCCGGTACCGAGGACGAGGCGTATAGCGAGCATCGCGACGCACAGCAAGCCGACCAGCGCCGACGACGCCTCACCGATGCGGGCGCTCCGAACGTCCGGCACCCGAAGCAAGAGCACGACGAGCAGAACGGGTATGGCGATCACTCCCGCGACGAATGCCGTCGACACGGCCAGCTCGGGGTCGGTGAAGGCGTTCTTGCGGTCGGACGGACCGAGCATCACCGCCGACGTCAGCGCCGCCGTCAATCCGATGCCGAGCAGCGTTCCCCACACGGCGAGATATCCCGCGCTCGACTGCGCCCGTGGCGGCGCGCTCGCGGTGGCGATCGCCGTCGCCGCGGACGCCGAGACGAAGCGCCGCCGACGCTGATGCAGGTTCCACAGGCGGGAGAACAGCGCCGATGCCGCCTGCGGCTGTGCGCGAAGCACTTCCACCGCTTCGTTCGCAACCGCGGTGACCGTCTCATCGTCACCGGAGAGGTGCACGACCGGCTTCATGCCTCGCCCTCGGCATCGTGGGCGATCCAGAGCATCGGTTCGCTCGGGCGACGCATCGGTGGTCCGCCACGCCCTCAACCGGCGGCTTCAGCGGGCGAGACCGAGGGTACGGCGTCCTCCTCCGCGACCCTCTCCCAGGCGAAGGTCGAGACGATCGAATCGCTCAGCAGCGCCAGCTCATCGAGCACCTCGGCGGGCAGCACGTCGCCGTCCGGGATGACGATCGTCGACGTGAACACGAGCGCCTTCCGGCGCTGCGTGCCGGGAACCGGAACGACGTAGGTGATCGTGTGTCCGCCGACGCCGTCGATCGACGACGCCCCGGATGGGCGCTTCGCCTCGGTCACCCACCGCACGATGTGCTTGACGTGGTCGTCGAGGAAGACGGCGCCCCGCAGGCGGAAGGCCTCGGTCACCCAGCCGTCGAGGTTCTCGCCGTGGGCGGCCGTGAGCAGCGAGGCCGTGATCGACAGGGGGAGCAGTTCCTCCATCGGCACGTCCTGCTGCCGGTAGACGGCGAACACCTTGGTGTTGCGCATGACTTGGTTGACCTGCGCCATCATGGTGCGGAACTCGGCATCGAGGTCGGGACGCCCGGCCTGCATGAAGATCGCACTCGCCTTGCGCACGTCCTCCTGCTGCGCCGCATTGGTGGGCACGTGCCGCACCCAGCCCGGAGGAAGCACGAGGCGGAACGGGGGAACGCCGAACTGCATCTCGACGCCGAGGTCGTTGATCTCGTTCACCGAAGGGCTCCTCGCGCTGGTCTGTTCGGGGCGGCGGTCACGCCGGCAGGGTGATGCCGTCGATCACGCGGAGGATGTGCTCCTCCATGAGGGCGAAGGACTCGAGGGTCGAGCCCATCGCCTCGATCATGATGACCCATTCTCCCGCACGGAGCATGACCGTCCAGTTGGCGATCGGGCGCGCGGCGCCGTCGACGACGACGGCGGAGGTGCGGCGCAGCAGGAATCCGTTGCCGTGCGTGTCGGTCTCGAGTTGGATCAGTTCGGATGCCGCGGAGTCGGGCAGCGTCGCGATCTCTTCCAGCACAGCGCGCTCGTCGAGCGCCTCGGCATCCGCCACCGTGATCTCGACGAGGACGTCGCTGTACACCCCTCGGGGGATGAACCAGAGTTGCGTCGCGGCGTTGCCCGCGAGCCCTGCGAGACCCTGCGCGGTGAGGCGAATCGCGTCGAGATCGCCATCGGTGAGCGTCGATCGCGACGCGTAGCGCTCGACCGCCGCGTCGACCCACGCCTCCACTCCGCCGTCGCCCGCGAGATCGCGGGCGGTCGGCAGCGGGAGGAACCACTCGTCGTCGTAGGCGAAGTCCCATCGCGCATCGGTCGCCGTCTCGACGGGAAGCGGCGTCATCGGGTGATCCCGTTCAGCAGGCCAGCGGGCGAGAGGCCACCGGACGGTCGACCGTTGGTCATGGCTACGCCCTTGTCCGCCCACTTGTAGACGTTCCATGCCTGCTCGAACAGCGTGGGAGCATCGGACTTGGCCAGCTGCTGCAGCGCCTGCGGCAGCTGCGTGTAGAGCCTGTTCCCATAACCGGTACCGACCGCAGCGGCCTCCTGGAACGCGACGGTGAAAGACCGATTCGCTCCGCCGAGGAATCGCTGTCCGAGTCCTGCGAGCGTAAACGGCCCCGTCAGCCGGGTGCGCGAGACGTTCTCGACGAAGTTTGCGAAGTTGAGCTTGCTCGCCGCGCGCCAGCCGTTCTTCGGCAGTGCGGAGATGTTGTGGATATTGCGAATCTGCCCGAGCGGCCCGGTGAGCTGCTTCGGGATCGCCTTGAAGAACTTGCCCAATCCCTGACCGAGTTTGCCGATCGGGAGAACTCCGACGATGGCCCACGCGAGATCCCCCCACCCCTTGCGGCCGTCGAACATGAGCGCGACGGTGAGGGCGAGCGCGATGACGCCGACGACCAGGGCGGCGATCGCGAAGAAGGGGCCGCCGATGATGAGGCCGAGCACCGCAATCGCGAGACCGACCCAGCTGACCCATTCGGCGACGACCGCGAGGACTCCCGCGATGTCCTCCCAGGTGGAGTCCTTGCCGATGTCGTTGGCATCCGTGAGGCCCGACACGGCCGTCTCGTACGCCTCGTGCCAGGTGTCGTACTCGGCGTCGAAAGCGGCGAGGTTGTCATCGTGATCGCTCGATGCCGTGCTCAGAGCGCTTTGGGCTCCGGATGCCGCAGAAGCGAGCTCCTGCCCCGCAGCGGTGTTGGCCGCCGCGGCATCCTCCTCCGGCGGGTTCAGACGCGTGTTCGTGTTGTGGGTGCTCAGCGCGGCCGATGCATCCGCCGCGTTCGACTGCGCCGTCTGCAGGGCCGTGAGGCTGGACTCGCAATCCGCGACCACCGTCTGCATGCGCGACTGCACCTGAGCGAGCGCCGTCGCGTAGGCGGAGAGGGTCGACCCCGCCGGCGTGTAGCGCCGACCGGCCTCGTCGAGGTCTTTGTGGACGTCGTCGATGACCTCCTTGATCTTGTCCATCGCATATCCGCGCCCGACGATCGTGCCGTCCTTGATGCCTTCGAGCGTGCTCGCCGCCTCGACCATGCTCTCGCCGAGCTCGGTGATCTGCGACCCTCGCGTGGAGATCGCCGCAGCATCCCCCGCGACCACCTCGACATCGCGTCCGCTGTGCGTCTGCATCTTCCCGCCCCTCCGTGTCAGTACGCCACCGGCGCGTGACCGCCGGATCCGCCCGCGCTGCTGCCCGACTGCTCCATCGACGTCGCCATCTCGGAGTCGAGACTGGTGACCTCGTCGACCGTCCCCTGCACTCGCTGGGCGACTTCTTTGAGCTTCGTCAGCAGCTTGTCGCGGCTGTCGTTCCAGCTGCCCTCGAAGTCGTGGCAGCGGTCCTGGAGCCGACCGTCGCCGTAGGGCCGTGCGACGGCGGCCTCGACGTCGTCCTGGCGCCCCGACGCCGACTCGAACTCGCTGACGATCGCCGTGAGTTGCTCGCTCGTGGTCTGCAGATACTCGATCGGCACGATCATGCTCTGGCCGCTCATCGCCCCTCCTCAGTTCCTGGACGATACGACATTAGTGGGCGGCGATGTCTCACACGATGGGGAGCACTCCCCATGTTGCGGATCACCGCGCGGCACGGCGCGCGGTGCCGTTCTCGGCCTTCTTCGTCAGCGCCCGGATGCTCTCGCGATCGGCCAGAATCCCCAGCTCCGTGATGCCGGCGGCGCCGAGGCCCCGACCGCGCGTCTTCGCCGCGGTGGTGCGGATGCTGGTGGTGGAGGAATGCTCCACCATCTCGCCGAGCCGCGTCCATCGGCGGAGGTCCTGAGCGTCGAGTTCCTTCCGATGCGCCCGGCGCAGTCGGCCGAGACGCCTTCCCCCGGCCTTCCGCTGACCGAACGTCTCGCTGTATTCGTCGCTCCCTTTCTCCAGGATCCTGCGCTGCTTCGCCTCCGTGTCGGCGATCACCGCCGCGATCTCCTGGGCGTAACCGGGCATCCCCCGGAGGATCCGCCGCTCCTCCGCGACCCATCGCCGCAGCAGTGCATCCTCGCACTCGTCGCAGAGACGCGATGGACGTGTCCCGTCCGTCGCGTACCCGCAGTCGCACGGGATCCCCCCGCGCTGTGTGCGCCGTGCGGGCGCCCATCCGAACCGCTCCCGTAACGACGCGGCACCCACGACGCTCTCGTGCAACTCCCCCAGATACCCCTCACCGCTCCGGCGCTGCGCCTCGCGCACCAGCGCCTCCCACCGCTCCGCATCGCCCGCACGCACCAACGGCCCCGCCTCCCGCGCATACTCCGCCAGCACCGCGAACACCTCCGCCTCCACCGACGCCGCCTTCAACGCCGACGCCGACGTCACCCCCGGCCACGACGGAAACCCCACACGCTCCCGCAACACCCCCAACCGCGCCTCACCCAACACCGCGAAACGCTCCCAGACTGACTTCAGCGCCTCGTCACGCTCAAGCACGCCCCGCTCGAACTCCACCACCGCATCGAACACACCCATGCGAAAAGCGTAAGCCGTGCCCGCCTCCGCACGCGCTCACCGTCGACTCTTGCGTCCCGTCGCCGGTCGAGAATGCTGCGCTCTCACCTGCAGCGACAGTCCGACGAGCTCAGTCAGGGCAGCGCCGCCGAGTCCGCGTCTCAAGACCTTGCTCGCCGTCTCGCGATACGCGAGCATCGACGCGGCGGCGAGAGGTGCTCCCAGCTTCTCCCATCGAGACATCTCTACGCCGGGCAGTTCCTCCCGGTGCCGCCGATGCAAGCGGGCGACCGCGCGTCCTCCCGCTCGACGAACCCCAGTCGCCTCGGACGCGGTGTACTCCCCGCCGGTCACGTACACCCGCTCCTGCTTGCGAGCGGTGCGGTCGATGACCGCAGTGACCTCTTCCGCGTACTCGGGCATCCCGCGCAGTATCCGCCGCTCCTCCGCGACCCAGCGTCGCAACAACGTCTCCTGACAGTCATCGCACAACGCCCGCGGCAGAACACCCTCGGTCGCAAACCCGCACTGACACGGAATCCCACCCCGCTGCGACCTCGACCGCGGAACCCACCCCCACCGCTCCCGCAACAGAGCAGCACCCACCGTGCTCTCCTGCAACTCACCCAGAAAACCCTCACCGCTCCGACGCTGCGCCTCGCCCACCAGCCCGGCCCACCGCTGCGCATCACCCGCACGCACCAACCCACGAGCCTCCCGCGCATACTCCGCCAGCACCGCGAACACCTCCGCCTCCACCGACGCCGCCTTCAACGCCGACGCCGACGTCACCCCCGGCCACGACGGAAACCCCACACGCTCCCGCAACACCCCCAACCGCGCCTCACCCGACACCGCGAAACGCTCCCAGACTGACTTCAGCGCCTCGTCACGCTCGAGCACGCCCCGCTCGAACTCCACCACCGCACCGAACACACTCACGCGACCAGCGTAGGACGCACGCGCCTCCGCGCCCGGCCACGCGAGAAAACGGAGACCGGATGCTGCGCGGGCGGCGCGTCACGGCCTCCCACCGTCCGGCACGCCGAAGCGGCGGCATCCGCCCCGGGTTTTCTCCCGACCGGATGCCGCCGCAGACGGGAGCTCAGCCGACGCGGTCGCCCTCGACGAGCGGCATCTGCACCGTGACCTGGCGACCGGCCTGCACGAAGATGCCACGACCCTCGGGGAAGTCGGTGCGCTTGACCTTCGGGAACGGCACCTTGAACACCGCGTCGCCGTCGAACGAGTCGGGCTTGAGGATGATGCCCTTGCGGCCGGCCTTGAAGTCGCCGATGAACCCGAAGCCGCTGGTGACCTGCGTCACGTCGGCGTCGCCGATCATGAGGTGGTCGCTGCGGTTGATCGCCTGGAACAGCGCCTTCATGTCGCGCTCGGCGGGCGAGTCGGCGAACTGCGGCACGTCCTCCACGACGATGAGGATGCGGATGCCCAGTGACTCGTCGGCGACGAGCTCGACGAGCTCCTTCGCGAGCTCCTTCGCCTCCTCGGGTGTGGTGGCGCTGCGCGTCCAGTCGGCGTACCCCTTGAGCTGCGCCCGACGTCCGCCGAAGTGGAACAGCTTGACCGTCGGGTCGAGCCGCCGCATCGACGTGATGAGCCCCTTGAGCGCCGTGGTCTTGCCCGACTGCGGCGGACCGGCCACGACGAACGTGCCGACAGGATCGAAGTCGCGTGCGGCGAGCGTGTCCTCCGCCACACCCAGCACCGGGAACTCGCCCAGGCGATCGGGCAGATCGCGCACCGAGAGGCGGGTGGGCAGCGCGCCGATCTCCTCGACCTCGCGCACCCCCGCTCCGCGCAGCTGGGCCGCGAGCTGCTCGAGCAGCTTGGTCTGCTCGGCCACGTTGGGGGTGCCGCCGAGCGTCGCGATCTGCGTCTCGAGGCCGTCGACGATGGCACGGCCCGGGGCGGACGTCTCGTCGAGCACGTCCTTCGGGGCGTTGAGCATCGCGTAGCCGGAGTCGTCGGAGAGACGCAGCACCACGCGGCGCGACACGTTCGCGCTGACCGCCGTCGGCACGGAACCCGAGCGGTCGGCGCTCGCGATCACGTGCACGCCGAGCGGGCGCCCCTCGCCGAGGATGCGCATGAAGGTCTGGTAGAACGGCATCCGCGCGGTGGTCGATTCCCACTCGCTGCGGAACTGCGGGAAGCCGTCGATGAGCAGCAGGATGCGCGGCTCGCGCGACCCGGTGATCTCGCGGTACTCGGTGAGGCTCGAGGCGTTCGCGGCGCTGAAGCGCTTGCCGCGATCGTCGAGCACCCGCGCGAGCGAGCGCAGGATGCGCTGCACGCGCTCGGCATCGTCGCCGCCGATGATCGATCCGACGTGCGGGAGGATCTCGAGGCTCTTCAACGCACCCGACCCGAAGTCGAGGCCGTAGACCTCGACGTCGGAGTGCCCGGCGTGGAACCCGGCCGCGATCGCGACGGTGCGCAGCACGGTCGACTTGCCCGAGCCGCTCGTGCCGTAGACGAGGAGCGAGCCGTCCTTGTCGGGCACGAAGTACGCGGGCTCCTGCATCTGCCGGGAGGGCACGTCCATCTTGCCGAGCAGGATCTGCCCGTCACCGAGCACCGGCAGGTCGCGGATGTCGACCGCGCGCTCCAGGTCGTCGAGCCAGGGGCGGCGCGGGGCCGGGATGCCGGCGATCGAGGATGCCGCGACGAGTGACGAGACGATGCGCTTCTGGTCGTTCGGGCCGAGGTCCTCGTCGTGCGAGTCGGATTCGGGCGCCTGGTCGGCCTCCCACGTCTGGATGGATCCGAACCGCAGCTCGGCCACCTTGACCTCGGCCTGCTGCACCTCGTCGGTCGTCCAGCCGCCGGCGTACGCCGACTGGAACGGTACGAGACGACCGGGGCCGGTCTTCGCGATGCCGCGACCGGGGAGCGAGGGCGGGAACGACGCCGCCACCGGGTCGTCGACGACGTCCTTCGAATCCGACTCGTCGGCCATGCGCAGGGCCACGCGCAGGTTGGTGTTGGCACGCAGGTTGTCCTTGATGACACCCGCGGGCCGCTGGGTCGCCATGATCAGATGGATGCCGAGGGAGCGACCGCGCTGCGCGATGTCGACGACGCCGTCGACGAACTCGGGCACCTCTCCGGCGAGCGCCGCGAACTCGTCGATCACGAGCACGAGGGCGGGCGGGGTCTCGGGGTCGCGGCGCTTCTCGAGTTCGAGGAGGTCTTTCGCCTTCTTACGGTTGAAGAGATGCTCGCGGTGGTGCAGCTCGGCACGCAGGCTGGTGAGTGCACGGCGCACGAGGTGCGGGCTCAGGTCGGTGACCAGGCCCACGCAATGCGGCAGATCGACGCAGTCCGCGAACGCCGAACCGCCCTTGTAGTCGACGAAGAGGAACGTCACCCGGTCGGGGCTGTGCGCCGCCGCCATGCCGAGCACCCAGGCCTGCAGGAACTCGCTCTTACCGGCGCCGGTGGTTCCACCGACGAGGGCGTGCGGCCCCTGCGTGCGCAGGTCGAGGGTCATGGCATCCGTCTGCGACTGCCCGATGATGGCGCGCAGGTTGCCCGCCTTCTTCAGGCGCGACTGCGGAGCACCCGAACGGTCGAGGATGGTGTTGTTCTGACGCCAGCGGTCGATCACGGCGTTCGGGTCGGAGGCCAGCTCGCTGCCGACGAGCGACAGGAACATCACCGAGTTCGGGATGTCGGAGGAGTCCTCGATCACGGTGCTCGAGTCGACGACCGGAGCGAGACGCTTGGCGAACATCGTCATGTACGCGTGCGAGACGCCCTCGACGCGCACGTCCTCGTAGGCGACACCGTTGCGCACCGTGCCGACCCGCGCGTGCTCGAGGCCGGCGCTGACGTCGACGAACGAGCGGCACGCCGCCGGCAGCGACTCGACCACCGGGGCGACGAAGAGCCCGTAGACGCCGACATCCGCTCCCCGCTCGAGGATCTGCGTGAGGCGCGCGCGGTCGACCGGGGCGTCGTTGGTGACGATCACCAGGATCGCGGTCTGACCGGGGAACGTCGCCTCCTCGGCGGCGCGCTTCACGTCGGTGCCGTAGTACATCGGGTCCCAGTCGTCACCGTAGGGCGGGCGCTGCGACTTCGCCTCGCGCGAGCGGCGGAGCACGATCTCCTCGAGGCCGTTGAGCAGGGCCGTGCCCGTCGAGGCCGAGTCGGCCAGCGCGACGTCCTTGAACGGGTTGCGCTCGCTGGAGGTGTGCGGGAGCCACTTGAGCCAGTCGAGTTCGTTCGCCCACCCGGGCTCGGTGAGGGCGACCGCGACGAGCTCGTTGGGCGAGTGCATCCCGAACAGCTGCACCGCGAGTCCCCGCAGCGCATCGCTGGCGAGCGAGGTGGGGCCGGCGACGCCGATCGATCCCGAGCTCTGCAGCGACTCGAGGATCGGCACGTCGTCGATCATCTTGTACCGCTCCTCGAGGCGGTCCACGCGCTCGATGTACTCGGGCAGCGCTTCGGGAATGTCGGAGCGCTTGATGCGCGTACGCGATTCGTCGGTACAGCTCCCCAACCGCACGGCCAGGAAGTTCCAGTGCTCGGGTCGACGGGTCCACAGCAGCGGGCCGAGTCGCATCGCCTCGTCGAACACGACCGCGACGGCGGGCACTTCGTTCTGGCGCACCTCGCGCTCTCGCGGCTGGGCGAGGTAGAGCTTCTCCTCGAGGCGTTCGAAGTTCTCCTCGAACTTCTCGACCTCCTTGCGCAGGCGCTGCCCGAGGTTCGTCTTCTGCGAGATGAAGTTTCCGAACATCATCAACGGCGACATGAACACGATGAGCAGGGAGCGCGGGTTGCCGCTGATCGCGAAGATCGCCGCGCCCAGCAGGATCGGCGCGACCAGCATGGGCCACGGGAAAAGCCGCTGCACCTGGTCGCGGGGGTAGCGGGGCTCGTCGAGCTCCTCGCCGGTGAATCGCGCCTCGACCCGCGGGCTGCGGTTGAACAGCAGCGCGCCCCCGCGCTCGAGCACGGGGTCGCCGGCGGCCGAGCCGTCGAAGTCGCTCACGAGGTGCACGACGAACTCGCAGTCGCCGAGGGTGAAGCGCTGGCCGGGGATCACGCGCAGGCGCTGCACGAGGCCGCCGTCGACGAGGATGCCGTTGGCGGAGTTCAGGTCGACGATCTCGACGAAGGTCGTCGCGACCTCGATGCGCGCGTGGCGCTTCGAGACCAGCGGATCAGCGATCGTCACGTCGTTCGCGGCGTCGCGACCGATGAGGAAATGCCCGAGGGGCAGGGCGAACTCCTGGCCCTGCGCGGGGCCGGCGACCACCGTGAGCACGGCGGCGGGGCGCGCGCCGGCGGTGCCGACCGACGCCCGGTTCGGGCCGAGGTTGACGACCTCGGCGAGGAAGCCGGAACCGATCGGGGCATCACCGACGAGGAGGTCGGGGGTGAGCATGGTGAGCTGCTCGCTGGTCGGCGGGGCGACGGAGAGGGTGAGCACGTCGGCCGGCGAGGCCGGGATGCTGCGGGTCGGATCGGTCGACGCGATCTGGCGCGCGACGTCGGCCACGGTCGCGGTCGAGTCGGCCATCACGACGATGTCGGTCAGGGGCGCCGCCGGGCGGCGCAGGGTCAGCTTGACTCTCATCGTCGATCCTCACCGCGCCCGGGGCGCGTCTCACGTCTTCCGGCGGTGGGGCACTCGGCCCCGGTCATGCGTGTTCCACCCGCATCGTGCGGTCGCCGAAGCGCACGGTGTCGCCCGTGCGCAGCTCGGCGGGGTGCCCGGCGACGAGCGGCGTCTCGGCCCCGTCGCGGATGATCGCGCTCCCGTTGGTCGACGCACGGTCGACCACGAACACACCGCGGCGCGCGGGCATCACGGCCACATGGGTCTTCGAGACCGACCGGGTCTCATCGGGAACGGGGATCAGCTGCGCCTCCCCCTCGCCCGCCGCAGCGGCAGGCGCGCGGCCGAACAGCGTGGTTCCGCGCACTTCGACGCGCGCGCCCGAGTCGAGCACGAGCACGGCGCGGATGCCGTCGCCGGCGTCGGCCCGGGGAACGGATGCCGGAGCGGGCACTGCCGGAGAAGGCGATGCCGGAGCGGGCGCCGCCGGGGCCGCGACCGCGGGGCCGGGTTCGACCTGCGCCGGGGGTGCGGGCTGCGCGACGGCGGGTCCCGGAGCGGGGGCCGCCGGCGCCTGGGGCGGTGCCACGACGGGCCCGGCCGGCACCGAGGCCGGCGGTGCGGGCGAGGGCACGGCCGGAGCGGGAGCTGCGGCCGGGGCGACCGGGAACGCGGGAGGGGCGCCGGTCGCGAGCGACGGCGGCACCGCCGCGACCATCGAGCCCGGAGCGGCGGCATCCGTCTTCTCCGGCTGCGGCGTCTGCGACCGATGCGCGCCGATGACCCCGCCGGAGAGACGCGCGCTCGGCACGTACTCGGCGGGGGCGTCACGGTCGACCGGGGTGGCGAGCGAGGGCAGCGGCGCCTTCTCCTCGTGCTCCGAGATCTTGACGCTCTTGCGGGCGATGCGCATGCGCTTCTGGTCGTAGGGGTTGAGGCCCCGGCGCACGTCGACGAACCAGGTGCCGGCGGCGAGGTCGAGCCACCCGCGCCCGCGACGTTCGATGTCGAAGAGCGGCGACAGGGCGATCACGAGCACCGGGCCGATCACGGGCACGATGAGCGAGGCGGAGGCGACGAGGTAGCGCACGACCGCTCCGCGCCAGAACTTCGGGCGTTCGAGGGTGCGCACGTTCACCGAGCGGATGCCGCACACCGCCTTGCCCAGCGTCACACCCTTTCGCCCGTGCATCACCAGTTGCACGATCACGTAGGCCAGGGTCAGCACCTGCGAGACGGCCAGCGCGACGATCACCCAGACCAGGTCGCCCCGGGCGAAGAACGCATCGACGTCGAACCCGCCGGAGGCGATGTCGGCGAGGATCGGAGGCAGCACGATGAGGGCGGGCAGGGCGAGGAGCACGGCGACGGCCGCCTCGAGGAGCGAGGCGAGCACGCGCGATCCCTTGCGCGCGGGCAGCAGCCCGAGCGAGGCGGCGTAGGCGGGATCCGGGCGTCCGTGCGCGTCGAGACCCTCGACGACGGACGCGCCGTCGTCGATCTCCCAGATCACTCCTGCTCCCCTTCGACCTCGTCGGCGTGCGAGATGTCGAGCAACGGGAGGTCCTCGCGACTGACGAGGCGCGAGGCGATCACGTGCTCGACGAGGCGGGCACGGCGGTTGGTGGCGAAGCTGCGCTGCCCTCCGCGCATACCGGGCACGCCCACACGGTCGAACTTGTCGCACACGTTGTCGAGCTTGCGGTTGAAGCGGGTGACGGTCCAGCCCAGGCGCTCGGCGGCCTTCACCGACGTGGGGATGTCGCTCATACCCGTGCCGTCGCGGCGCAGCTGCGGCTCGGCGAGCGCGAGGATCAGCAGCTTCTGGCTGAGGGTCAGGGGCACGTCCCCGATGGTCGACGCACCGCCGTCGTCATGGTCGCGCCGGGTCGCGCGGAACGCGGGCTCGGCGGCGTGCAGGGTGAGCTCGTAGGTCGTCGGCCCCGCGCTGAAGACCACCGTGGTCTTCTCGAACACCAGGGGCAACCGCGCCCCGGGCGCGAGCCAGGCCTGCACCCCGCCGGCCGAATCGGTCACGGTCGCCGTCAGCCGTGTGCCGACGTTCGACAGCCACCACAGCCCGTCGGCATCCGTGATCTCGAGGAAATGCCGGTGCAGGAAGAGGTTGTCGTCGAGCTCGAGATCCCCCTCCCTCCCCACGATGAATCGTCCCCCGCGCTCGATGGGGAAGTACTCCCCGGCGAACTCGACGGTCACTCCGGTCGTACCGCTCACTCCACGCACCCCCGTACCGGCTCCGAGGCTCTTCCGTCCTCGCGCCGAAGCATCACTTCGATGCACACGATATCGCCCGCCGGGCTCTCGACCTGCACCGTCGTCTCCGCAGTCTGCTTCTGCTCGCCGACATCGTCGAGGCGCACCTGGTGCCAGAGGTAGCTGTCGCCCTCCTGCGGAGAGGGGTTCGTCCAGGTGAACGTGACGGTCGAGCCCTCCCGCGTGCCGGTCGGCGCGGCGAGCGTGGGCACCACGTCCGGCACGACGTCCTGCGGCTGCGCGTCTTCGGATGCCTGAGGGGCGGGTTCGGGCTCGAGACCCGCGACGAGCAGGTTGAGTCCGACGATTCCGCCGATCACGAGCACCACCGCTGCGGCGGCGAGACCGATCCAGAGACCCGTGCGCGAGCGCCGTGCACTCGTCGCCGCGGGTGCGGGAGCCGCCGGGGAACCGGGTGTCGGCGGAGCCGGGACGAACGCCGGGGTCTCGGGCGCGACCACCTGCGGCGCGCGGAGCAGCGTGTGCTCGTCGTCGGGGACGGGCGGGGGCACCGGCACGGCCGAGGGACGCAGCTGGGTCTGCTCGAACGCCGAGGGCACGACCGGCGCGTCGAAGCGGGGCACCTCCGGCGTGCGCGGCGGCATGTGGCGCTGCGTCGTGGCCGAGGGCCGCGTCGACGTGGCCATGTCGGGGTCGATGCTGACGACCTCGCGCACCCGGGTCAGACCGTCGTCGTCGTCTTCGAGCTCTTCGGCGGAGGGATGCTCGTCGACGATGTCGATCGGGGTGACCGAGTGCGACAGCTCGATCTGGACCTTCTGCAATGCCCGCGCGAACGCGACCGCGCTCGGGAACCGGTCGTCGGGGTTCTTCGCCATGGCCCGCTCGAGCAGCCGCTGGAGGCTCTCCGGGGAGTCGGGTCGGCCGAGGTGCGGCAGGGCCGCGCGCTCGATGCGCTCGATGAGGTCGGCGCTGGAGTTGCGCTCACCCGGTCGCTCGAACGGCGAGCGCCCGGCGAGCAGCGTGAACAGCGTCGCTCCGAGTGCCCAGACGTCGGTGCGCGGGCCGCTCGTGGGCGGCTCGGCGAACGACTCGGGCGGCGACCACGGGATCGACATGCCGGATGCCTCGGTCGTCGCACCGGTGGTCGACGCGATGCCGAAGTCGGTGAGGGCCGGGCGATTGTACTCGGTGACGAGGATGTTCGCGGGCTTGATGTCGCGGTGCAGCACCCCGGCGCGATGCGCCGTCTCGACGGCGCCGGCGACCTGCACGCCGACGCGCAGCGCCTCGGCGACCGAGAACGGCTCCTTGCGGGCGCGCAGCTGCAGGTTCGGGCGCGGGCAGTACTCCATGACGAGGTACGGGCGGCCGTCGCCCGCGACACCGGCCTGGTAGATCGTGACGATCGCGGGGTGCGTCGAGAGCATCGCCATGACGTTGGCCTCGTCGGCGAACTCCTGGGCGGACCCGCTCGAGATGCGGTCGGCGAGCAGCACCTTCACTGCGACCCGGCGGCGCGGCATCTCCTGCTCGTAGAGGAAGACGTCGGCGAAGCCGCCCGTGCCCAGCGGCTCCACGTAGGTGAAGCCGGGAAGGACGGGCGGCGGTGACGGGCGACGATTCACGGCAGGTCCTCGAAGGCGACGGTGATCCCGTCGCCGAGGTCCACCACATCGCCGGTGAGCACGAGCGTCTGCTCCCCCGGGTGCAGGCGCACGGGGTCGGCGCCCGGACGCAGCAGCGTCGACCCGTTCGTGGTGTGCAGGTCGATCACGACCACGGTGTCGCCCTCGGGACGCACCTCGAGGTGGCTGCGGGAGATGTCCTGCTGCGGGCTCTCGACCGCGATCAGGTGCGGGAGGCTCGCCCCGCTGGCCCGTGTGGAGCGCGGACGACGCCCGATGATCACGGTGCGATCGAGTTCGACGACCTGTCCGCTCGACACCCGCAGGCGACCGATGGTCGGGCCGTCGGATGCTCCCGCGACGGGCAGCACGGCCGTCGGCGTCTCGTCGGCCGAGGCGGGCTGCTGCCGCAGGGCGCGCAGTTCGGCGGCCGAGATCGTCGCACCGTCGTGGTCGCCCTGGGCGGGGAGCGGCGGCACCGGCGGGGCATCGGCCGGCGCCGGTGCGGTGTGCACCGTCGCCCCGAAGAGCTGGTCGAAGATGTCGTCGTCGTCGGGGGTGATCGTGTCTTCGGTGGGCACCAGGGTGGCATCCTCGATGACGGGCAGAGGAGCCGAGTCGGAGGACTGCTCGGGGATCTCCTCGGTCACCGGCGCGACCGGCGGCTCAGCCACGGGAGCATCAGGCACGGGGGCATCAGCCACGGGAGGCGCGGCCGGAGGCGTCACGGCCGAGGGCACGGGCGGTGGCGTCACGACCGGGGGCGTCACGACCGGGGGCACCGGGACGTCACCGACGAGCGGGGCGCTGACGGCGGCATCCGCTCCGAGCGCTGCACCGCCGAGCGCTGCACCGCCGAGCGCTGCGCCTCCGAACAGGGCGAGCGGCACCGGGGCGGCGGCGAGTGCCGTGGCCGAGGCACCGTCGTGCGTGGCGACGACGACCGGCGCCGGCCCGAGCGCACCCGTCAGCGGAGCGGCGTCGTCGGATTCGAGATCGGCGCTCACCGCGGCCGCGCGCACGATGCCGGTATGCACCGGCAGCCCCGCGTCGCCCTCCACGGTTTCGACGGTGATCTCGATGCGCGTGGCCCCGCCGATGAAGCGCTCGCTCCACGTCGTCACCTCGGCCCCGGAGAGTTCGTGCGCGCCGTCGACCGCGGTCACGCGGGCGGCGACCCCGCCGCGCAGCGCGATGCGCACATCGGCGCCCTCGGCGACCGCCGCGACGAACGGCGGCAGCGCGGTGAACGACCCGCCCGCCTGCGTCGTGAGCACGTCGACCACCGTCGCCAGCGTCTTGTGCGCGGGGAGCCGCTCCCAGAGGGTCGACACGACCTCGGTCGGGGCATCCGGCGGCAGCGCGACGAGCGCGCCGGGGATCACGATGAGATTCCACTGGCCCGGGCGATAGATGGTCTGCATCAGCGACCCCCTCCTGCTGCGGCTTCACGCGGACGCGTGTTCATGTCGATGTCGTCGTCGGTGGCGAGCAGTGTGCCCGGGCGCGAGGCGACCGAGACGGCATCGGCGATGACGACGGTGATGTTGTCGCGCCCGCCGGCGGCCACGGCCGCCTCGATGAGCGCGTCGGCAGCCCGCTGCGGGTCGGGCGTCGTGCCGAGGATGTCGCGGATGCGCTCGTCCGACACCTCCGAGGTGAGGCCGTCGGAGCACACCAGCATCCGATCGCCCAGCTCGGCCGGGAACATCCAGTAGTCCGCGTCGCCGGTGCTGGAGGCGCCGATCGCCCGGGTGATGATGTTGCGCCGACGATCGGTGAGTGCGTCGAGCGGCGTGAGCTCGCCCGCCTCGATGAGTTCCTGCACGACCGAGTGGTCGACGGTGATCTGCTCGAGCTCGCGGTCGGCGAAGCGGTAGGTGCGCGAGTCTCCGATGTTCACCGCGAGCCAGTAGCCCATGCCGTCGACATCGGCGATCACGACACCGCTGAGCGTCGTGCCCGCACGGCCGTTGCCCGAGGTCGACAGCTCCTCGACACGCTCGCGGGCAGTGGCCAGCGCCCGGCGCACGTCGTCGAGTTCGAGCGCCGCGCGCCCGATCGAGAAGGCGAACTCGGCGATGACGGCCGCGCTCGCGCGCTCCCCCGCCTCATGCCCGCCCATGCCATCGGCGACGACGAACACGGGCGAGGTGGCGAGGTAGGCGTCCTCGTTGAGCGGTCGGCGCAGACCCGCGTGCGTCGCCGCGCCCGACGAGACGACCAGTCCGGGCCTCATGCGTAGCCCCCGACCGTGACGATGCGGTCGCCGATCTCGATCGCGTCACCGAGCCGGATCGGCACGCGCTGACCGGGCGGGCAGGCGATGCGCTGGCCCTCGCGCACGATCGTGGTGCCGTTGGTCGAGTGGCGATCGAGCACCCATCCGCCCGAGGTCTCGGCGGCGGCCTCGAAGTGCGTCTTCGACAGCGAGAGCGTCTCGTCGCGCACCGCGACCGTCGCCGCCCCCTCCTCCGGGGAGGGGTTGCGGCCGAAGACCGTGCGCCGCGAGACCGACACGCGGGTGCCGTCGTCCCACGTGAAGACGAGACGGTGCCCGGGGATGCTGATGCGGGTCGACTCGACGTCGGGGTCGTCGATGAGCGGTGCCGGGGCGGGCGCCGCCGGTGCGGCTGGCGCCGCCGGCGCGGCCGGGGCGGGCGCGGCAGGCGCCGGTGCGGCGACCGGTGCCGGGGGCGCGGGCGGCGTCGGCGCGGATGCCGGGGCGACGGGCTCGGGCTCGGCGGGGGCCGAGGCCTGGGGCTGCGGCGGGCGGGGCGGAGCATCCTGCGTCACGCCGGGGACGAAGGCGATCAGGTCGCCGCCCTCGCCGATCGGCGCGGCCGGTGCCACCGGCGTCGCCGGGGCGGGGAACACGGGCGCCGACGGCGCGTAGGCCTCGGCGGGAGCGGGCGGGCTCTGCGGAACCCCCGCGGCGGCGGGAGGAGCAGCGGGCGACTGACCGGGAGCGGCCGGCGGTGCGTAGGGCGAGACCCCCGCGTGCGGGGCCGACGCGTGCGGGGCCGGGGCATGCGGCGCCCCGTACGATCCGGGGTGGGGCAGACCCGGGATCGCGGGCGGCTGCGACGGAGCGGTCGGCGCGGGGGACGTCGGCGACGCACCGTCGACGATCGGCATCGCCGTGGTCGCCGGTGCCGCGATCGGCACGATCCCGCCCTCGGCGCGGGCGTCGAGCACGAGCGAACGGCCGACCTTGTCATGCCATCCCTGGAAGCGACCCGATCCGTCGAACAGCGGCGTGAAATATCCCACGACGATGCCGGCGGCGAGACCGAAGATGATGTTGCGCAGCAGAGCGCGGCCGAAGCCGATCGACGACCCGTCGGTCTCCGACACGAGGCGCAGGCCCTGTGCGCGCATACCGATGGAGCCCGCACCGGCCTGCATGTTCGTGTAGACCACGAACCAGCCCAGCAGCACGAGGCCGACGAGCGGCCCGCCGATGGTCACGGTGAGCAACGACGCCTCGAGTCCACCCGAGAGCGCCGTGGCGATGCCGAGCACCACGCTGAGCACGATCGCCAGACCGCCGGCGATCAGCGCATCGATGAGGTACGCGACCGCGCGTCGGGAGATCGGGGCGATCTGACCGAAGGGGAGCTGGGTCATGGGTTCTCGCTCTCGGGGGCGGTGGTGCGGTCGTTGTTCTCGATGGTGCCAGGTTCGCGGCGTGCGCGCGCGTCCGAGGAATCGGCGACGCGGGCGGCAGCGGCATCCTTCAGGTTCTGGAAGCCGTGCGAGAGAGCCGTTCCGCCGAGGAGCGAGCGCAGATTCGCCCGCGCCTTCCAGCGCCGCCAGAAGCCGGCCTCCTTGCCCAGGCCTCCGACGATGTCGTCGACCTCGCTCCAGAACGCCTCGACATCGGCGGGCGTCGGATCGGTCGGGCCGAAGATCTCGGCATCCGCCCGCTGCGCCAGCGCGGCCGCCTTCGGCACATCGAGCGTGGCGACGACGGTCGCGGCGTCCTCGACGCGCGTGCCTCCCGGAGCGATCCGCGCGCCGTAGTCGGTCGCGCGATCGGTGAGCTCGTCCCAGCCGCCGCTGATGCGGTCGGAGGTGCGCGCGGCGCTGCGACGCGCACGGCGCTTGGCCGCCTTCCACGCGCCGATCACGATGAAGGGCGAGGCGAGGATGGCGAGGATCGCGAGCGTGATGCCGCCGATCGCGAGGATCGTGCCCAGGATGCCGAGGATGTTGAGCGTCTCGTCCTCGGACTTGCGGTCATCGGGCAGCGTCGGGGGCAGATCGACCGGCTCCTGCGGCGGGGGCGGCGGCTGCAGCACCTGCGGCTTCGGATCGACGCGCGGCTTGGTGTTCTGGTCGTTCGGCACCTGGTCCTCGGGAGGAGTCGGGTTGAACGGCAGCCAGCCCACGCCCTCGAAGTTCACCTCGACCCAGGCGTGGACGTCGTCGCCGGTGGCGGCGAACTCGGCGGCTTTCGCGTCTTCCTCGTCGGGGTAGTACCCCATCACGACGCGTGCGGGGATGCCGACCTCGCGGGCGAGCAGAGCCATCGCGACGGCGTACTGCTCGTCGTCGCCGATCATCTGGTCGCCGCCCACGAGGGTCGAGATGCGCTCGGCCGTGTGGCCGGCGCGCGAGATGACCTCGCCCTCCAGGCCGTGGCTGAAGAACCCGCCGTCGGCCAGCATCGTCTCGAGCGCCCGCACCTGCTCGATCGGTGACTCGGCATCCGCGACCGTCTCGGCCGCGAGCGAGGTGAGCTCCTCGGGCACGTTGCTCTGCTTGGGCTGGGTGACGTTGCCGAACTCGACCTCGGCGAGCCGGTCGTCGTCGATCTCGTTCGGGATGACGGTGTCGACCGTGTAGGTGTCGCCGGCCGTGAGCCGAGGCGTCGCCACTGCGGTGCCGGTCTCGGTGTTGTAGAACGTGCCGCGGCGCAGCTCTTCGGCGCGGTCGCCCGTGTACTCGATCTCGGAGACCGCACCGGCATCCGGAACCCACACACCGCCGTACTCGGCGATCTCGACCTGCAGCGTGACCGGGATCCCCTCGGCCTCGGGCGACATGTCGGAGCGCAGCGGAGTGAACGCGCTCGACGACCCCGGTCCCCCATCGGTGACGTTGTAGACCATGCCGTCGAACTGGTCCATGACCGCGATGCGGATGCGTGCCTTCTCGGGCAGGCCCCGCACGGTGAAGAGCGTCTTGACCTTCTCGTCGCGCACGTTCTTGCGGAACGCCTGCAGCGGGCTCGGGTAGTCGCGGATGTCGAACGGCGGGATGATCACGTCGCGGAACACGTGGCGGGTCTCGGCGGGAGCGGCGATGGCCGACGAGGCGATGCCCGCTCCCGCGGCGATCGCGAGCACGGCCGCTCCGGCCAGCAAACGGCGCAGGCGCATGTGGGCGGCACGCGAAGGGTCGACCTCGCTCACCGAGACGGCCGAGTTCTGCGGGGCCCACAGCTGACGCAGTGCCATCCAGGCGATGGCCACGACCGCGAACACGAGTCCCTGCACGAGCGGGAACGCCGCCTCGGGAGTGCCGAGCGCGATCACCAGCACGAGCAGCGTGCCCGCGGGGATCAGCGCCCAGGCCACGTTCGACAGCCGAAGAGCGAGCGAGGCCGTGACGGTCGACGCCACGAGGGCCAGCAGGAACGGTACGAGCAGGTGGCCGTCGGCGGCCGAGACCGGGGCGACGGTCGTGAGCATCTGCTTCCACGACGTCACCACGCCCAGCGCGAGCTTCTGGAGCGTCTCGAGCGTGGGCACGAAACCGGCGATGGTCGTGCCGGGCAACGCGAGCGCCCCACCGAAGACGAAATACACCGCGATCGTGAGACCGGTGATGATCAGGATGCCCCAGCGACGCCAGGCCGAGACGCCGGCGACCGCCAGGCCGAGGAGGAGTCCGCCGATCGCCGCGGGCAGGAACGACCCGCCGGCGAAGGTCGGCCAGAAGCCGAGGAGTATCGCGCCGACGAGCAGGGCGGTGGCG
Organism: Microbacterium sp. USHLN272; assembly: GCF_037149655.1. Lineage (NCBI taxonomy): Bacteria > Bacillati > Actinomycetota > Actinomycetes > Micrococcales > Microbacteriaceae > Microbacterium > Microbacterium sp. USHLN272. Next base: position 1,605,261 of record NZ_JBBCRA010000001.1, read on the forward strand.
AGGAGATCGAGGATCCAGCGGCGCAGCGGAAGGGCGGTCGGCGCAGCCGGGATCGCGGGCGCGGTCATGCGAGCACCTTCTGCAGGGCGAGGGGGATCTGCTCGAGCGCGCCGATCGTGACGACGTCGGCGTCGCCGATGCGCCGCAGCTCGGGCGAGGAGAGCGTGGAGTCGGTGACGATCGCGAGCACCCGCGCGCCGAAGGGCAGGCGCGCGCACGCGAGCCGGAGATCTTCGGTGCGCACCTTCGATCCGCACACCAGCACGACGATGCTGGCGAGCGGCATGCTCGCGGCGAGCACGCCGGCGAGTTCGGCGATGCCGCCTTCGCGGGGTTTGGAGTTCTCGACGGCCGAGAGCGAGTCGAGCAGCTGCTTGCCGGTGCTCGAGGGCAGCTCCCTGCCCTGCACCCGCATGTCGACGCGCTGCGAATCCCGCAGCGCGCGCAGGCCGATCGATCCGGCGGCCGAGATCGCGAGCTCGAAGTCCTCGTCACGGGCGTAGTCGCCGGTCGAGCGCGAGAGGCCGATCACGAAGTGCGAACGACGGGTCTCCTCGTACTGCCGCACCATCATGGTGCCGGTGCGGGCGGTCGACTTCCAGTGCACGTGACGCAGGTCGTCGCCGGGCTGGTACTCGAGGAGGGCGTGGAACGAGACGTCGTCGCGCGACAGGTCGGCCGCCGGCATCCCCTCGAGGTCGCGCAGGAAGCCGAGCGACTGACCGTCGAAGAGGATCGTGCGCGGGTGCACGAACAGGTCGACCGGGTCGTCACTGCGGCGGGCGCGCTCGAAGAGGCCGAGCGGATCGCCGCGCACGACGCTCACCGGACCGACCTTCACGACGCCGCGCTTCTGCGTCGGGATCGCGAAGAGCTCCTCGGCCTCGGCTCCCGGGGCGAGGCGCTGGATGCCGAACTCTCCTCGTCCCGACCCCACCGGCAGCACCACGCGCGAGGGCAGGATGGCGCGCGTTCCGAGGTTGGCGAGCTTCAGGGCGCCGATCGCCCGCTCTCCCACCACGACCCGGGTGCGGGCGAGGTCGAGCGAGACGTCGTAGGCCGTGCGGCCGATGAGGAACAGAGCGCACAGCGCGACGACGATCGCGATGACGAGGGCGGTGATCGTGAACTCCGCCCACCCGGCGACCTGCCCGAGGATCCAGAATCCGACCGCCAGGCCCATGAGCACCCACGCGAGCGGGCGCACCGCCTGCGCGATGAGACGGAGGCGCGCGAGCATCCGCACAGCCAAGACCGCCGCGATGTCGCGCCAGCCGGCGTCGCGGTCGATCGTGGGGTGCGTGCTCTGCAGGGCCTCCGTGGTCATCAGGCCGCCGTTCGCGCCTGCGGGGCCGCCACGGAGTCGAGAACCCGCGCGATCACGGTCTCGCTCGACGTTCCGGCGAATTCGGCCTCGGCGTCGAGCAGCATGCGGTGCTGCCAGACGGGGCGGGCGAGGACCTTGATGTCGTCGGGCAGCACGAAGTGGCGGCCGTGGGCGGCGGCCCAGACCTTCGCGATGCGGATCATCGCGATCGCCCCGCGCACCGAGACTCCGAGGCGGGTCGCCGAGTCGGTGCGGGTCGCCTCGGCGAGCTCGGCGGTGTACCGCAGCACGGCGGGCTCGACGTGCACGGTGGCGGCGAGGTCGGCCATATCGGCGACCGCGCTGGTGGTGATGACCGCGCCGAGGCCGGCGGAGGGGTTGCGGTCGGATGCCCCGGCCAGGATGCTCTCGGTGACGGCGAGGTCGGGGTAGCCGATCGACGTCTTGATGAGGAAGCGGTCGAGCTGGGCCTCGGGGAGCTTGTAGGTTCCGGCCTGCTCGATGGGGTTCTGCGTCGCGATGACGAGGAACGGGCGCCCGGTCTCGTGCGTGACGCCGTCGACGGTGACGCGCGACTCCTCCATGACCTCGAGGAGTGCGGACTGCGTCTTCGGCGAGGCGCGGTTGATCTCGTCGGCGAGCACGATCGACGCGAAGATCGGCCCCTTGTGGAACTCGAACCGGTGCTGCTGCTGGTCGTAGATCGTCACGCCGGTCACGTCGGACGGCAGCAGGTCGGGGGTGAACTGGATGCGCGCGCTGGTGCCCTGCACGGTGGCGGCGAGAGCCTTCGCGAGGCTCGTCTTGCCCGTCCCCGGCGCATCCTCGAGCAGCACGTGCCCCTCGGCGAGCATCGCGGAGATCACCAGGCCGACGATCTCCTGCTTGCCCTGCACCGCCTTGTCGACGTTCTCGACGAGACGGTGGAAGGTGCCCTGGAACCAGGTGGCCTGCTCGGGAGTCATGGTCATGAGTGTGTCGTTCCCTGTTCTCGTGGGGTGTCTTCGTGTGCGGGGGCGTGGTGCGGCATCACTGCCAGACCCTGTGCTCGTAGGCCGTGCCGTCGATGACGACCCAGGCCTCGATCGTTCCGCGGCGCATGCCGAGGTAGCAGCCGATCCGCTCCTCGTAGTTGCCGTTGCCGTCGGTCGTGACGTTGCGGCCGCCGAACGTGCCGCCGTACGGTGCGGGAGCGTTGCTCGCGCACTGCAGGTACATCGTCTTGTTGGGCGGGAAGTCGCGCATCGTGACGTAGAAGTACGAGCAGGTGCCGTCGTTGCAGTTGGGCTGGCCGTTCGCGTTGCCGCTCGAGGTCACCCAGGCCTTGGGCGGCGGCTTCGAGCCGGAGGTCTCGCTGGCGGATCGTTCGATCGTCTGACCGGCGGAGTCCGTCACGCGCACCGTGATGGAGTGCTGCTGACTGTAGCCGTTGCCGACCGTGCGCGAGCCGGTCGCGCCGACGCCCTCCCATCCGCCGCCGTCGATCCGGATCTGCACCGAGCTCAGCTCGCGGCCGTTCATCGACTGGTTGCCGTTCCACTCGAACGTGACGCTCGTCGCGTTCTGGCGGGTCGAGAGCCCCGGCTGACTGAGCGGCCCGTAGGGACGGCCCGACCGCGTGGCAGAGCCATCGCTGGCGTAAGTCGTGCCGTCGACGGTGGCGACCGCGCGCAGCACCACGTTGTAGGTCGTGCCGTTGGTGAGGCCCGAGATCACGTTGTTGCCCGGGATGCCTGCCCAGCTCCCCCCGCCGTTGAGCGAGTACTGGTACTGCACCTCGTTCTCACGGGCGCCGTTGCGCGCACCCTGCGTCCACGCGAGCGTGAGTGCCCGGTCGCCGTCGGTGACCGACGAGAACGACGGCGCACTGGGCTTGTTGACGCCACGGCGCGGCGCCGACATCGGGCTCCACTCACCCCAGCCCGCCTTGTTGATCGCGCGGATGCGGTAGGTGTACGGCGTCTCGGAGGTCGAGACCGTGACCGCCTGCGTGCGCGCTCCGGCATTCGGAGTGAGGGTGTTGCGGAGGGTGTTGCCCTCCCACACCTCGAGCTGGAAGGAGTCGATCGCGTCGCCGTTGGCGCTGCCGGGCTCCCACGAGACCTGCATCTGCGCCTGATTGCCGACGCCCTGGATCTCGGCGGTCGTGGGCGCGGCGGCGGGCATCGGGGGTCCTGCCGGGATCTCGGATGCCGACCATCCGCTCCAGCTCGACGGCTCGGGCGCGCGGTTGTGGGCCTGAACGCGCACCTGGTAGTTACCGCCGTTCTCGAGGCCCTCCCAGGTCATGGAGTTGCCCGTGACCTGCTTCTGCGTCACGCCGGACGGCGGGGCGGGCGAGATCTCGAGGGTGTAGCTCTCGACCGGCGACCCCGGGGTGGTGGGCGTCTGCCAGCTCACGTCGAGCGACTTGTCGCCGAACTTCAGGGTCGGCGGGTTCGGGGTGTCGGGGCGCGCGTCCGGACGCGCGATCGCCGAACCGCCCGAGGGCTCGGACTCGCCGACACGGTTGGTGGCCGTGACCTGGAACGAGTACTCGACGTTGTTGGTGAGGCCGTCGAGGGTGCAGGTCGTCGAGCCGCACTCCTTCGAGTACGGATTTCCGGTCACCGAGCGCACCGTGTACTTCGTGATCTCGGCGCCGTTGTTCGACGGTGCGCCGTACGAGACGACGACCGTGCGATCCTGCACGCTCGACACCGTGGGGGTGCCCGGGGCATCCGGCACACCCTGCACGGTCACGATGATCTGGCCGTTGGCCTCGCGGTCGGGATCCTTCGTGGCGTCCTGGATGCGGTAGCGCACGACCATGGTGCCGACGAAGTCCGCGGCGGGAGTCACCACGACCTCGTCGCCCTGCACCTCGGCACCGCCCGACCCCGACTCTGTCGACGCGTTCATGAGCTTGAGCGGCGTCTCGGGGAACGGGTTGAAGTCGTTCGCGAGCACGGGCACCGTGATGCTCTTGCCCTGGTCGGCCTCCGAGATCGTGTCGGTGTTGGCGGCCGGGAGCGGACGCGTCGATGCCCCGACGCGCACCGTCACCGTGCCCTCGACGGGGTCGGTCGTGCCGTCGGAGATCTCGAGCTTGAGCGAGGCGACCGTGCCCTTCGCGACATCCGAGCCCGCCTCGACGAGCAGCTCCTGTCCATCGATGCGCGCGCTGATGCCGTCGCCCGCGCCGCTGACGTACTTGTACGTGTGCACGCCGGCGTCTTCGGGATCGGGGTCGGTCGTCAGCGGCACGAGATCGAGGCTCACGGGGTCCTCGCCCGCGGCGACGACCATCTCGGTGCCGATGAACTCGGGCTGCTGGTTGTCGGGCGGCAGCACGTTGATCGGGATGCTCAACGTGGCCTTGCGCCCCTCGGGGTCGTCGGGCCCGGTGCCGTCGGTGACCTCGAAGGTGAGCGCGTCCTGCCCGAAGTAGCCGTCGGCCGAGGTGTAGACCAGCGTGGTCTCGTCCTGCACGAGGTCGGCGCCGTTCGCGTGCACGGCGCTCACGCGGGCGTGCTCGGTGATGCGGGCCGTCCCGCCGCCGGCGACCGTGACGTAGTCGGCGAGCGGCACTTCCTTGGTCTCGCCGCTCATGACCTCGAGCGGCTCGGTGGAGTCGAGGATCGGGCGCAGGTCGGACTCGGCCGGCACGAAGATGAACGCGGATGCCTCGAGGCCGTCCTGGTCGGTGAGGGTGTAGCGGATGAGCTGGAGCTCTTCGGTGACGGTGACCCGCACCATCCCGTTCTCCAGCTGCGTCGCGCCCTCGCCGAGGGTCACCTCGAGCCGGTCGGTGGTGCCGTCGGGGTCTTCGTCGTTCGCGAGGATGTCGATGTCGGCATCCATCGTCCCCTCGGTGAGGTCGGTGGGCCGCACGCGGTCGTCGCGGGCGATCGGCGCCTGCAGCGGCACGTCGTCGTCGACCGTGATCTGCAGCGCGGCGGTCGCGGTCGCGCCGCGGGTGTCGCGGATCGTGTACTGCAGCGAGGTCTCGAGCGGACGATCCGGCGCCTGCACGAGCACGCGGTCGCCCGAGACGCGCGCTTCGATGCCCGTCTCGGTGGGCACCTCGAGGCCGTCTTCGACCAGCACGATCTTGTCGCCCTCGGGGTCGGAGTCGTTCTCCATCACGGGCACGGCGATCTCACGACCGGGTCGCACGACGACGGCATCCTTCACCGCATACGGTGCCTGGTTGACCTTCTCGGCGGGGGCGATGCCGACGCGGATCGTCGCGATACCCTCCTTGCCGAGGCGATCGCGCACCCGGTACTTGAACACGTCGACACCGGCCGAGCCGTCGAAGGCCTCGTAGGTGAAGTAGTTCTGCGCGGTCTCGGTGATGCGGCCCTTGGTCGGGTTGGAGGCGATGTCGATCAGCTCGACCGAGTCGCCGTCGGCGTCGATGCCGTCGAGCGGCACCGCGATGTTGGCGGTCGACCCGGCGAGCACCCGCGCCACGAGGTCCTGCGGGCGCGGAGCGGCGTTCGTCTCCTCGTCGACCGGCAGGATCTGGATGGTGACGTAGCCGGCGTCCTTCTGTTGACGTGAATCGACGGCTTCGTAGGTCAGGTAGACCGTCTTCGCGACCGGGCCGGCCTTGAAGCGCACCGTGTCCTGCGACACGAAGGCCTCGCCGTCCTCGGGATCGACGAGCGGCTCGACGAGCTCGGGCACGACGTGCAGCACGTCGTCGTTCGGGTGGGTGTCGTTGTCGAGCACCGGGATCGTGACGACGTCACCCGCGCGCACGGTCGCGGTGTCGTCGTTCACGACGGGTTGGAGCAACTTGTCGGGCGCCGGGATCGGGATGACCACGACCTCGCCCTCGGCCGACTTCGAGCCGTTCGAGATGCGGTACGTGATGCGCGCCTGATCGGTCAGCGCACCCTGGTCGGTGATGCGCAGCGTCTCGTGGTTGATGACCGACACCGAGATGCCGGAGTCCTCCTCGATCGACACCGACTGCACGACGAGGATGCCGCCCGCGGGGTCGACGTCGTTCGCGAGCACACCCACGAGCACGTCGCCACCGGTGGGCAGAAGTGCGACGTCGCGCACGGCGACCGGGGGCAGATCGGTCTCGGTCGCCTCGAGCACGTCGACGCGCACGATGCCCTCGCCGTTCTCGGGACCGGCGGTCGCGAGGTACAGCACGTAGTAGGTGTCGGCCTTGTCGGCGCTGAAGGTGAACGTCTTGTTCGGGGCGTCGGGCAGCACGGTGGCGCCGGGCACCTCGCTCACGCGGCCGAGGCGCAGTGGCTCGCGGCCCGAACTGGTGTCGTTCGCGAGCGGGGCGATCGTGACCTGCTCGCCGACGCGGGTCACCACGTGATCGGCGTTGGTCTTGGGTTTCGTCGATCCCTCGGGGCGCACGTCGAGGGTGAGGGATGCCGTCGCGCTCTCGCCGTAGCCGTCGGCGACCGTGACCTGCACCTCCTTGCGGCCCTGCAGGCTCGCGGTGGCCTTGTAGGTGATCTGGCCGTCGGTGCTGAAGTCGACCTCGTCACCGGGAGCGGGGACGACGTCCTTCAGATAGACGTCGTCGCCTTCGGGATCGATCCAGTCCGGGAGGATGTTGTACGAGACCGTGCCGCCGGTCTCGATCGTGAGGCTCGTCTTGCGCTTGGGCACCGGAGCGGTGTTGATGCTCTCGTCGTACACCGTGAGGGTGACGGTCGCCGTGTCCTTGCCGTCCCGACCGTCGTCGGCCTCGTAGGTGAAGGTCGCCGAGCCCTTCGCATCCTCTGCGACGGCGATCTGCAGCGAACCCCCGTTCTGCACCTGCTGGATCTCTCCGATCGACGGCTGCGCCTCGACCAGCGTGGCGACCAGCACGTCGCCGTCGGGGTCGTTGTCGTTGTCGAGCACCGGGAGCATGGTCGTGACACCGGGGCGCACGCCGAACGAGTCGTCCTCGGCGATCGGAGGGGTGTTCTCCTCCTTGCGCTCGGGCAGAGTCGTCTCGACGGTCTCCTCGGTGGAGTCGTCCTCGTTCTCGGTCTCGCCCTCGGGCGGGGTGAGGTCGTTCCAGTTATCGACGCGCTGCAGGCTCTCGTCGGCCAGCCAGGCCGCACCGCCGACGGCGTCGTTGAGGATGATGACGTCGCGGTTCACGCGGAACACCAGGCTCTGCGACTCCTCGGCGCCCTCGACCGTCGCGTTGACGTCGTTGGTGCTACCGGGGCATTCGCGGATGAACGTCGCCGTCCCCGCCCAGGCGCCGTACGTGCAGCCGCGCAGCCAGACCGGCGCGGTGGGAGTTCCGGTGCCCCCGGCCTGGGTCGTGCTCGGCTCGCTGCCGTCGAAGGGCAGGCGCACCAGGGCGTCCGGGGTGGCGATGGCGACGGCATCCGTCTCTGCGGATGCCTGCTGCAGCACCGCCTCGTTCGCACCGGGCAGTTCGGCGCGGAAGCCGCCGGGCGAGGTCACGATGCCGGCCGCGGCGTCGAGCACGACCGGGGTCGTGCCGACCACGGTGATGGTGGGCCGTGCGGAGGTGTCGATCTCGCCGACGCTGGCGGCCGAGGGGTCGCCCGCCTCACCCTCGGCGTCGACGGGGACCGTGACGACCTCGCCCCGCTCGGCCGAGAGACCGTAGACGGTGCCGTCGGTACCGACCACGACGTCGGCGTCGGCGCCGAGCTCGGCGACCGGGTCCTGCACCTCGGGTTCGAACCCGGGCACGCCCTGCACAGGGACGACCCAGAGCTCGCCCGTCTTCTGATCGAGGATCGCGGTGGTGCGGTTGCCGAGAGCGACCTTGGAGGCGGTGGGGATCGCGGCCGAATCGCCGAGGGCGACGCGGGCGGGATCGACCGCGGTCATCGTCGAGGCGCTCTCGTCGACGACGAGGATGTTGGTGGCATCCTGCAGGATGTCGTAGTTCTCACCCGTGGTGCGCAGGCCGCCGTCGAGCACCGTGGACTCGTGGTTGAAGTGGCCGACCAGCAGGCTCGACGTCTTGGTGATCCAGACGCCGCCGTCGTTCAGGTCGACCTTGGTGGTCGGGAAGCCCTCGTAGGTGAAGGCCATGGTGGTGATCGCGATCACACCGACGGTGACGCCGGCGGCGGACGCCAGCGTCTTCGGTCGCGCGCGCATCCAGGACAGCGCCTTCATTCCGTGTTCCCCCCACAGGTCCGTGCTCGACTGGGGCCGAACGGCCTCGGGCCGCTCGGCGCACCTGATCATCCTAACCGCGTACCGGAATACCACCGCATGGGGAGAGTTCCCCATGCAGTCCGGTGGGTGTCAGGCGACCCGGTGCCGGGCGAAGAGTCGCGGCGTCAGGCGAAGAGTCGCAGCGTCAGGCGAAGACGACGAAACCGAGCGTCACGAGCCCCGCGACCGACACCGCGCACGCACCGACGAAGGCGAGGAGCGCCGTGCGACTGCGGCGCACTCCCTGCCGCGCCACGGATGGGAGCCCCGGGTCCTCGATGCGGGTCGGTGCCGGACCGCCGCCGACCGCGGGCGGGGCCTTCGGCACGAGGGGAGCCGGGCGGGGCTTGTAGATCGCCGGCGGCTCGGGCTCGGTGGGGCGCTCGAACGAGACCGGTCCCCGAGGGATCGTCGCATCGAGGTCGGACGGATCATCGAACACCGTGGTCCGCCGGCGACGCAGGCCGCGCCGGGGACGCACGATCGTCTCCTCCAGACCCGACGGCGCGACGGCAGCGCCGCCCGAGCGATCGACGACGACCGTCGACTCGTCCGGCTCGAACGATGCCGGGCGGGCGCGGTCGACCACGACGGTCGCCTCGTGGTCATCGTCCGACGATGTGTCGCGGGTACGGTCGACGACGATGGTCGCCTCGTCGATGTCGGATGCCGCGGGGCGGGAGCGCCCGACGAGCACCGTCGCCTCGTTGTCTTCCTCGACGTGCGCCCCGGCATCCGTCTGCGACGACGCCGGCTGCGACGCGCCATCCGCCTGCACCGACTCCGCCTGCTCGACCGCGCGACGACGGTCGCGTCGCGTGACGATGACGGTCTCCTCGTCGATGCTCTCGTCGGTCATCGCGCGCGCACCGGGATCGTCGTGCCCTCGAGCATCGAATCGGTGCCGACCGACACCGCCAACCGGCCGGCCGTGTCGTCGTCACGGCCGGCGCGCAGGCCGCCGGCGACGACGTCGATCACGACGACCGAGACGTTGTCGCGTCCGCCCGCCTGCAGCGCCCGGCGCACCAGAGCGGATGCCGCGGTCTCCGGGCGTCCGCACATCGTGAGGGTGGCGCGGATCGCCTCGTCGCTCACCTCGCCGCTGAGACCGTCGGAGCAGAGCAGCAGGCGCTCGCCGTCGATCACCGGGAGGAGCCAGCTGTCGGCCTCGCTGTCGGCCGCGCCGATCGCGCGGGTGATGATGTTGCGCTGCGCGAAGGTCGCGAGGTCTTCGGGACGCATCTCGCCCGCGTCGACCATCTCCTGGCCGAGCGAGTGATCGATCGTCAGCTGCACGAGATCGTTGGCGTGATGACGGTAGACCCGCGAGTCGCCGACGTTGAAGACGAGCCAGTGCGGCAGTCCTTCGTGCTCGACCAGGGCCACGCCCGAGACCGTGCTGCCGGCTCCCTGCTTGTGCGCGGCGGCGATCGACTCGACCACGGCGGTCGCGCGTCCCAGCGCCAGACGCACGTCATCGATCGTGACGGCGGTGCCTCGGAGTGGCTCGAAGGCGGCGACCACCGCGGCGCTCGCCCGGTCGCCGGCCTCGTGCCCGCCCATGCCGTCGGCCACGAGGAACACGGGGGCCGCGGTGAGCAGGGAGTCCTCGTTCGCGGCGCGCTTGAGACCGGTGTCGGTCAGTGACGCGACATTGAGGACGACCTGTTCGACGGTCACGAATCGCGCTCCGCGATCACGTGCATCCCGACCTCGCCGAGGATGAAGCGTCCGGTTCCGACCACGCTCTCGCCCGGGTCGAGCAGCACCTCGGTGCCGTCCTCGGCCACCACGACGACTCCGTTGGTCGCGTGCAGGTCGGTCAGCCGCCACTCGTCATCGGTGACGACGAGACGCGCGTGGGTCTTCGAGAGGGTACGGGTCGCATCGGTGATCGACAGACGCTGCTCGCCCGGATCGCCCACCGGGTTGCGTCCGATCACGACGCTCGCGCCCGAGAGCGCGAAGCTGCGGCCGTCGTCGAGCACGAGTGAGCGACGCACTCCGCGCTTGCGTGCCACGACGACGGTCGCCTCGAGGTCGTCGTCGACGGCGACCTGGCGGGGCTTGATGATCGTCTGCGCGAGGTCGTCGGCGAGCAGGTCGTCGGACTCGGCGTCGTGCGCGAGCGGAGCCTCCGCCGCCGACGTCTCGGTCGGCGCGGCGGGAGCGACCGGAGGCGTGGCGATCAGGGGGACGGGACGGATGCCGGGTGCCGGGGCCTCCGTCACGGGCGGCACCGTCGCGGCCGGAGCGGCCGGGGGTGCCGGGGGCGTGAAGACGGGCGGGGTCGGGGCGAAGGCGGGCGGCAGCGGGAACTCCTCCGCGGGAGCCGCGGGTGCGGCCGGAGCGGCGGGAGGCACCGGGGCGGCGGCCGGCGGCGCGGCCGGAGCGGAGACGACCGGCGGCTGCGGCGCGGGGGCCGTGGGCGGAGCGAACGACGGAGCCGGCGGCTGCGGGGCGGGGGCAGGCGGCTGCGGCGCGGTCACGGAAGGGGCGGCCACGGAAGGCTCGGGCGCGGAAGACTGCGGAACCGGAGCCTGCGGCGCAGACGCGGGAGCCTGCGGAGCAGGGGCGAACGCCTGCCACTCGGCCGGGATCCCGGCGTTCCCGGCGGGCGGGGCGGATGCCTCCGACCCGGCGTTCGTCGAGCGCGGGGCCGGGATGAATCCCCCCGTCGGAGCCGCTCCGGCGTGTGCCGAAGCGGGGCGCTGCGGCGCGAAGGCCGGGAGCGCATAGTCGCGGGTGTCTCCGGTGGTCGGTTCGAGCAGCGGCTGGGGCGTGCGGCGCGGCCCCGGCTGCAGAGCCGCGAGGCGGTCGCCCTCCGGGTACGGCGGCGCCCCGGCGGCGAGGATCGTCGCCCACACGGGCGGCAGCAGGATCGCGAGCACCGTCGACCCGGCGCCGCGACCGAACTGCTGGTTGATCCGATGCGTCGCGATCACCTTGAGATAGATGCCGTAGATCTGCACGATCGGGATCAGGTAGAACACGACCTTCCAGGCGGCGACGCCTCCGCGCGCGAGGATCTCAGCCTCGTTGAGGATGGGCACCCAGCCTTTCCACGCCTCTCCCCCGAGCCGCGGGAACAGGCGCGACAGCGCCACCGCGTACCAGACGTAGATGCCGAGGCCGAGGAGCAGGCCGACACCCCATCCGATGAGGAGCATCGAGAGCAGTCCGGACTCTGCTGACGGTGTCATGGGGTCTCCTTCTGCCGGTCGTGGGGCGAACCGGCTACTGCGAGCGTACCGATCACCGGACGGCGACCCGCGAAACGAGGACCGCTCGTCGGCCTCGCCCGGCTCAGCAACGAGGTGAGGCGCACCCGCGCGACCAGCCGCCGCCATCGGCTGTCGGCCGTCGACAGCGCGGCTCGTTCGTCGTCGACGATCTGCCAGGCGGCGGCGGCATCCGCATCGGTGGGCGGATGCCCCGCGAAGATGCCGCGGTCGACGAGCACCGCGAGTCGCACGGCGGCCGAGCGATCCGTCGATCGGGCGCGCTGCACGCGCGTGCCCTGGGTCTGCAGGGCGACGTCGTGATCGGTGTACAGGTCGACGAGCTCTTCCCAGGCGCCCGCGAGCCGCACCTCGGGATCACCGGCGTCTCGCCGTGCGCGTGCCCGGCGGCCCTTCGCGATCAACAGCACCAGCAGGGGAAGCGTCAGGAGCACGAGCGCGAGGACGCCGAGACCGACGGCGCGCAGGATCGGCAGCAGAACGGCCAGGAACTCCGATTCGGGGGCCTCCAGCGGCGGAGCGTCGTCGTTCGAGTCGCTCTGCGCCTGCGGCGGATCGAGCGCCTCCGAGCGCGGCTGCTCCGGAACGGTCGGATGCTCGGGCAGCTGCTCGCCCTCGGTGATCGCACTCGGCAGCATCGCATACTGCGGCGTGACGTCGATCGGCATCCATTCGCCGCCGGTGGACCGCACCTCGACCCAGGCGCTCATGCTCTCGCCCGTGCAGACCTCGGTGCAGGCCGGGATGCCGGGCACCTCCTCGGCGCCCGCGAGACGCGCACCGATGACCACGCGCGACTCGAGGCCCCAGTGCTCGGCGAGCAGAGCGGCGGCCGTCGAGAACTGCTCGTCGTCTCCGATCGCCGATACGAGCAGCTCGGGTGCGGCGTCCGACCCGGCCCGCCGCTCCTGCTCGACCATCGCGGTGAAGACCTCTTCGATGCGCGCCGCCGAGTGGCCGGCGTAGCTCGAGGCGAAGCCGTAGCCCTCCGCCCCGTCGAGCGCGGCGATCCACCCGGCCGACGCCGCGTCGTCGAGCACCGCGTGGCTGAGGTAGCCGCGCGAGCGCAGTCGGTCGATCAGTTCGACGTAGCCGGCGCCGGTGCGCGGCTGCTCCTGCATCTCGGCCCACTCGACCAGCGCGGGGAACGCGTCGGCGTCGAGCGTCGAGTCGCCGCCCTGCAGCGACGCGATCCCGTCGCCGGTGGCCGGAGCGTTGACGAGCACCGAGTACCGGTCGCCCGGAACCAGTCCGCTCCCCCCGCCCGGAGCATCCGCGATGGTGATGGCCGTGTCGCCGTCGGCGTCGATGTGGAACCCGTCGGCGAGAGCATCCGCCCGTGATCCGGCGAACGCCGGCGCCTCGGCGAGTCCGGCGGGGGTCGGAACCCAGATGCCGCGGTAGGCATCGCCCACCGTGATGTCGAGCGCGATACGACCCTCGCCCGGGCCGGCCGTGCGCGGGAGCCGGCTGAAGCGGTCATCCTCGGCGATGTGGAAGTCGTTGCCGTCGTAAGCGTCGAGCGTGACGAGACGGACGCGATCGACGGCTCCGGGGTCGCCCTGCACGCCGAAAACGGTCTCGTCGAGGCGATCCCCCGCGAACCACGCGCGGTAGGAGCCGAGCGGGCTGGTCTGCTGCTGCACGACGATCATCGGCTCGACCTCGTCGCGCAGCACCGATCGGTCGGTCCAGCCGGCGGCGACGGGGGCCGCCGCGACGCCGGCGACGAGCGCGACGACCACGAGCGCGCCCGCGAGCAGGTGCCGGCGGACGCTGAGCCACACCGGCGCCGCCCGGCGCGAGACGCCGGTCGCCGCGACGATGCGCAGCGCCTGCGCCCGCTCGATGCGCGCCCGGCCGATCACCCAGACCAGGGCGGCGGCGAACACCCCCACCCCGATGAGCCACTCGCGCGGAGCGGGCACCTCGATGCCGAAGACGACGACCGGCGAACTCGTCGCGCTCAACCCGAAGGCCACTCCGAAGACGCTCATCGCGGCGACGACCGGGACCGCCGCCAGGGCACGACGCCCGGGATGGAGGGCGAGGAAGGTCGCGAGGAATCCGCCGAACAGCATCACGACGAGGAACGGAATGAGCACCGCCTGGTACTCGCCGAGCGGCGGGGCCAGGGTCAGCATCTGCTTCCAGCCGAGCACGACGCCGAACACGGCGTCGCGCAGGCCGCCGAGGAACGCGGGCACCGACGACAGCGCCGAGGGGATCGCCAGGGGGACCGCGACGATCAGGTACATCGCCACGGCCGCGAGCGCGGCGAGCAGAGCGCCCCAGCGCAGCATCCGCGCGAGGACCGCCACCCCCATCCCGAGCAGGCCGCCGGCGACACCGACGACGAGTGCGCGCGGCGACTCGTACACCGGCCAGGCGGCGGCCGTCGCGAGCGCGATGCCGACCGCCACGAAACCGAGCGCCCAGAACGTGAGGGCCGAGAACCGGAGTGCGGGGCCGTTCGCACCCCGGAGAGGCGTGCGCGTGCCGCTCATCGGAGCGCTCCTCGGGCCAGCATCTGCGGCAGATCGCCGAGCGCTCCGAGGGTCATCACCGACAGCTCGCGGGCCGTGCGCATCGTGGGCTGCTCGCCGAGCTCGCTGCGCACGGCGACGGCGTCGACCTGGGCGGGCAGCTTCACCGCGGCGTGCCGCAGTCGCTCGAGCGGTGTGCGCGATCCGGTGAGCAGGAAGCCGATCGAGAGGTCGGGGTACGACTGCACCGTCAGCGCCGCCACGGCCTCGAGGCGCATGACCCGGTCGGACGCGTCGAGGGTCGAGGTCGCGTCGAGCATCGCCTTCGGGGTGACGGTCGGAAGGGTGCGGATCGACAGCACCTCGGTGCGACTGTGCTCAGGGATCTCGTTGCTCACCGAGAACAGCACGTCGCGGCCGTCGCGCACGCCCTGCAGGGCGAGGGATGCCGCGGCGCTCACCGTGTTCTCGAACTCGTCGTCGCTGTCGTACGACTCGGCGTCGAGGTCGAGGATGATCGCGATGCGGGCGTGCCGGGACTCCTCGTACTGCCGCACCATGAGCGTGCCGGTCTTGGCGGTCGACTTCCAGTGCACGTGGCGCTGCGAGTCGCCCACGACGTATTCGCGCACGGCGTGGAACGACAGGTCGGCGTCGACGAGCGTCGTGCTGGGAGTGCCGTCGAGGTCGCGGATGAGCCCCGCACTGGTGCTCGGGATGCGCACGGTGACCGGATGCACGTGGATGCGTTGCACCTCGGGCCACCGCATCTCACGGCGGAGGATGCCGATCGGGTCGCCACGCGTGATCGTCATCGGCCCGACGTCGATCACGCCGCGACGGTGCGCCGCGATCGTGAGCTCTTCGCGGTGGTGTCCGTCGGGGCGCAGCAGCGGCACGTGCGCCTCGACCAGGCCCTCGCCGACCGGAACGTCGACCACGCCGGGCAGCGACAGGCGGGTGCCGTTGTTGCGCACGTCGAGCACCGCGCCGATCTCAGCCCCCGCGACCACACGATCACGGTCGAGAGCGAGGTGGATGCGGTAGTCGTGCGCGCCCAGCACGAAGGGCACGCACACGATCAGGAGCACCAGTGCGATCGCGGCCACGGCCCACGCCTCGACCCAGCCGAAGAGCAGTCCCGCGACGACGCCGAGCACCAGGGCCGCGGCCACGAGCAGCCCCGCAGCCGTCACCGTCTCGCGCACCCAGCGGGCCGCGCGGCGACCGGCGCGCGTCACGGTGCGAGCCGCTCGGCGCATGCCGAACACCGCTCCCCGCACGGGGCCGCGGCGCGTACGCGAGTACCGCGTCACCGTCGCCGTGCGCGTCGAGGTCGACGTGCCGGCGGTGGTGCGGGTCAGGCGCGATTCGGTGTTGAAGCTCACGCAGTGCCGTTCTCGCGCGGGGGTTCGACGTCGAGCAGGATCTGGCCGACCACGGCCACCGCGGTCACGCCGTCGAACTCGGCCTCGGGCTCGAGCACGAGTCGGTGCGCCAGAGCGACGACGGCGAGCTCGCGCACGTCGTCAGGGGTGGCGTAGGTGCGACCGTTCTTCGCGGCCCAGGTCATCACGAGCCGCGAGAGCGCGATCGCGCCGCGCACGCTGGCCCCCAGACGCACCTCGGATGCCCGGCGCGTGGCGTCGACGATGCGCATGATGTAGTCCGAGACGAGCGGGTTCACGTACACGCCGCGCGCCATCTCGGTCATCGTCAGGATGGTGTCGGTGCCGACGATGCCGTCGAGCACGCGGGTCGGCTGCGCCGCACCCTGCAGGATGCGCATGGTCGCCGCGTCGTCGGGGTAGCCGATCGAGGTCTTGATCATGAAGCGGTCGAGCTGCGCCTCGGGCAGACGGTACGTGCCGCCCTGCTCGATGGGGTTCTGCGTCGCCATCACGAGGAACGGCGAGCCGACCGGGCGGGTGACGCCGTCGACCGTGACCGTGCCCTCCTCCATGACCTCAAGCAGTGCGGACTGCGTCTTCGGGCTCGCCCGGTTGATCTCGTCGGCGAGCACGATGTTCGCGAACACCGGACCCGCGTGGAACTCGAACGTGCCCTCCTTCTGGTCGTACACGGTGATGCCCGTGACGTCCCCGGGGAGCAGGTCGGGGGTGAACTGGATGCGCGTGCTCGTGCCCGAGATGGTCTGGCCGATGGCACGGGCGAGAGCCGTCTTGCCGGTGCCCGGGTAGTCCTCGAGCAGCACGTGCCCCCCGCTGATGCCCGCCGCGAGCACCAGCTCGACGATGTGGCGCTTGCCGAGCACGACCTGCTCGACGTTGCCGGTGAGGATCGAGAACGTCTCGGCGAACCAGGCGGCCTGTTCGGGGGCGATGGTCACGGGTGCAGCGGAGGAAGCAGGCATAGGAGCAACAGTATTCTTCTCGATGGTCTCGGACGGTGGGTCAGGGGGTCGGGGTGCAGGCGGCGGGGACGCGATGTGTGATCGGGGCGAGAGAGGAGTACGCCCCTGTCCACGTGAGCGTGACGTCGTAGGAGGGCGGGTCCGCAGCGGTCGGGCCCGGGATCTCCACCGGTGTGCCGAGAACATAGGAGCCGCGAGCCGCACCCGAGACGCTGACGACGTCACCGGCGTTCTCGGGAAGGCACTCGCCGAACCGCACGTCGACGATCGTGGGGGCCGTCTCCGCGCTGACCTGCACGGCAGCCGAGCAGTGGACGGTGACCACAGAGTGGCACCCCTGGGCGGTGATCTGACCCGGCGCGGCGTCGCGGCTGAGGGTGAAGTCCTGCCGCCTGGTGCCGTACATGTCGTACCAGACCACGAATCCGTTGCGCACCGAAATCGAGGGTCCGCGCTCGAGCGGGTAGGAGTAGGTGGTTCCGCTGACGTTCGGAGCCGTCGCCACCTTGTAGCTCGTGTCACCGCCCGGCCCCTCGACCGAGGTGAACGTGAAGACCTGGGTGGTCGAGCTCTCGCTGACGCCGTAGCCGTTCGAGGCGCACGCCTTGACGTTGTACATCTGATACTCGATCAGGCCGTCGATCGTCGGCGAGGAGGACTGCTTCTCGCCTCCGGATACCTGGAGTTCGCCGTTCGGCCCGGCCGTGCACGACACGCTGCCCGAGCGCCAGGCGACGTACCTGATGTCCACGCCGCGGTCGCTGCCGTTCGCCTGCGCAGCCCCGGCGCCGGGCGAGGAGATGCTGATCGACGTGTTCGACGATGCGCCCGCGCTCGTGTTCGACGGCTCGAAGTACACCGTGCCCGCCGCGGTCACCTGGGTGCGGAACGCCCCACCCTCGTTGCCCCCGTCGCCCGTGGGCGGCTGGAACTGACTGATCGGCACGATCGTGAGGGTCTGCGGACCTGGCGCGAGAGTGAGCTGCGCCGTCGTCGTGCCGCCGGTCCGGTCGATGACCTGCCCCGTCTCCTCGACGCGGAAGGAGCGCGCATCGTCGGGCGCATCGATCGACAGTCTCACGGCGGCGCGGTTGCGATCTGTGGTCCCGGCGACATACACCGGCGCCGCCGTCGCGTTCGACACCGTCGGCGCCGCGTACGCCCAGCTGGTGTGCGCCGAGGTAGGAGCGGATGCGCCGACGGAGTTGACCGCGGATGCCGTGAACGCATGCGGTTCGCCGTTGACCAGGCCGTTCACCGTGCAGCGGTACAGGCCGCCACCGGCCGGCCCGCACGAGGCGTTCGCGGCCGCGCCGTCCTGCTGGATCGTCACGCCGGTCACCGAGGGGTGCGCGCGTCCGGCCTCACCGAGCGGCACCTCGAGCACGACGGTCGAGCGCGTGTACCCGACGGTCGTGACACTCGCCGGCGCCTGCGGGTAGCCCTGCAGATCGAGGGTGAGGGTGCCCGTGCCGGTGCGGCCCTGAGCATCCGCCACCACGAACGGCACCACGCACTGCCCGCCGGGAGCCTGCCCGCCGCCGGGCCAGCTCGCGGTGATCGCGCGCTCTCCGGATGCGGCGAGCGTCGCGACGTCGCACCGGGCGCCGGAGCCGAGCGACACCAGCTTCAAGCCGGAGCCCTGCTTGCCCGCGAACGGGTCGTACTCGCCGGTGATGTCGACGACGTCGATCGAGCAACTGGGGCTGGTCACGACGCACTGCTTCGTGAAGGTAGCCCCGCGCGGAGCATCCGGCGGCGCCGCACCGACGACCAGGCGCACGGATGCCGCGGCCTCGCCGTACTGCGAGACGGTCACCTCGACAGTTTCGGCGCTGCCGGGCCGCGCGTCTGCGTGCGCCTCGACGGTGAGCGTCGGGCCGTTCTGCGTGACCGTGAACGAGGCGCCGCTGTAGACGGTGCGGAAGTCGAGCGAACGGGCGTCGCCCTCGCGGCCGCCCTCCCAGCTCGCCATGTTCGCGTAGAGGTCGAAGTCCGCGCTCGCGCCCGGCGCGACGGTGTGGGCGATCGACGAGAGCAGCAGCTGCGGTTCGGCGGGACGGATGCTGATGGGCACGTCGATGTACGACCAGCGCTCCTGGCCCTGGAGCCGCACCGGCACGAGGCACGTGTCGGACCACGGCGATTCGCGCCCTGCGCGATAGGTCGCCTCTCCCCCGCCTGCGGGGAGGCAGACCGCGGCGGCGCGCTGCGTGGTGAACTCGCCCGTTCCGATCTCGACCGCGTCGTTCGCCGCGAGGTCGAGGTAGTCGGCAACGGTGAACGTCGCCTCGGCGTCTTCGTCGACCACGACCGGGGTCGCGCCCGGCGTGATCTGCACCTGCATGTCGTCGAACGCGGGGATGTGCAGGAACCCGTAGGCGACGACGTCGCGTCCGCCCGCGGCGGTGCCCGTGAGCTGGAACGGCACGAGGGTGCCCTCGGCCGGGGCCGCGCCGACGATGCGGTCGCCCTGCACCGAGAAGCCGGGCTGGTCACCCCAGAGGCTGAGCTTCAGCGAGCTCGCGTCGCCCGACGGCCAGCTGACCCGGTCGGTGACGACGTCGATGCCGCGGTCGGCGAGATCGTCGCGGTCGCGCGCGGTGAGCACCGTGTCGGCGACGGTGGGCTGGTCGGTCACGGCGCCATCGGTCACCGAGACGACGATGAGGCCCTGCGCGGTGCTCTGCGTGCGGCTCGACGTCACCGTGTAGAAGTAGGAGTTCGTGCCCGCCACGTCGCCCGCGCGCAGCACGACGCGTCCGTCTTCGAGCGACGTGTCGGGGTCGATCAGCGACTTCAGCCGCTCGTAGAGCGGGTTGCCGGCGACCGGCGGAGCGTTGGGCACCAGTTCGGTGATCTCGAGGTCGCCCTGCGCCGGGTCGAGATCGTTCGCCCGGGGGTCGAGCACGATCGGCGTCGACGACCCGGCCTCGACGCGCACGTAGTCGCTGAAGGTCACCGGGGCCGCATCGTCGATGTCGGCGTCGAGCACGCCGATGCGCACGAGTCCGGTGCCGGTCTCGCCCTGCGGATCGCGCACGGTGTAGCGGAAGGTCGCCTGGCCGCCGTCGACGCCACCGGCCGGAGCGCGGTAGACGATCGCGTCGCCGCGCGCCGAGATCGTGGCGGTGCCTGCGCCCTTGCCGGGCTGATCGATGCCGGCGAGCACGACGCGGTCGCCGTCGCTGTCCATCCCGGTGGCGGGCACCGACAGCGAGACGGTCTGCCCGCTCAGCACCCGACCGGTGAGCGTGGTGGGCGTGGGAGCACGGTTGGTGCCCGGCGGCACGACGGTCACCGTCACGGCGCCGTCGTCGGAGAGGGAGGGGTTGCGCTCGAGCGACACCGAGTACGTGAGCCGGTACGTGCCGGGCGTCGACGGGGCGAGATAGCGGAGCGCGTTGCCGTCGGCGAACACGAGCTCTCCCGCCTCACCCGAACCGGTCACCTCGGGCTGCACGACGAGGGGTTCGCCCCGCGGTGCGACGTCGTTGGCGGTCACGTTGATGCGGGTGAGCGACCCCGCGCGCACGGTGATCGCGTCGGGGAAGACGATCGGGCGGGTGACGGTCGACGGCGGCGTGAGGAAGACGGTGACCGTTCCCTCGACGGCCGCACCCGAGCCGTCGGCGACGGTGACGCGTGCGCGGCCGATCACCCCCGGCTCGCCGTCGTCGGTCGTGCCGTTGACGCGGATGCTCTCGTTGTTGACGACGCGCACGCTCAACTGCGGCGACGAGCTCACGGCTCCCGAGAGCATGAGCACGCGGCCCGTCGTGTTCTGCACGGCGCTGAGCACGTCGACCGTGGTGTCCTCGCCCTCGCGCACGAAAGCGGTGAGCGGAGCCATCGCGAGGGGAGCCGCCCCGTCGACCGCCGTGATGCGGATCACGGCCGACTGCTCGGCCTGCGTCGTGGCATCCTGCGCGGTGTACGTCACGACGTACTGACCGGGCTCGGCGACCGTGAGCTCGACGTCGCCGGAGGCGAGGTTCGGCGCGACCTCAAGGCCCGCCGCCGTCGCCGCCGTCTGCACGGCGTCGACCAGGCGGTACGACCCGGAGCCCCCGGAGAGGTGATCGGAGATGCGGATCGACTGGGGCTCCCCCACCCGCGCGGTCAGCGCGACCGGGGAGGCGAGGAGCGCGGGGCTGCCGGTGACCTGCACGTCGAGGGTCTTCTCGGCGCGCGCACCGTGCACGTCTTCGACCACGACGGTCACGGGGATGACGGCATCCGAGGCGTTCGGGTCGGTGTGACGGATCGCGACCCGACCGTCGGCCATGGGAACGACCATCACGGGGGCGGCGGAGTCGGTCTCGTAGGCGTCGACGAGCACGAAGGGATCACCCTCGGGGTCGACCCATCCCGACAGCGCCGAGACGACCGTGCTGCCGCCCGGAAGCAGCTGCGGTGTCGGCCACTCCTGCTGGCACGCGTCGACACCGCACCAGACCGGGGCGGAGTTCACCCCGGGATCGACGACGGTGAGCGTGACGGTGGCGGGCGGCGACACCGCGGCCCCGTCGGTCACGGCGTACGTGAAGGAGGTCTGTCCGCTCGTCGCGGTCACGTCGACGACGAGCGACTGTCCGTCGGACACGAGCGACAGCCGACCGAAGCCGTCGTCGCCGAGCCCCGCCGACACCGACTCGGGGTCGATCGTCAGGACGTCCTTCTTGTTCGGATCGTGGTCGTTGAGAAGCACGGGCAGGATGACCTGCTCGCCGGCCCGCACGCCGAACGAGTCGTCGACGGCGACGGGCGGCATCTGCTCCGCCACGTCCTCGACGATGATCGTGCCCTCCTGCTGCTCGGTGTCGTCGTCGATCGCCCACTGCTCGAGCGGGATGAGCACGCCGTCCGGTGCCGTCCAGAGCAGACCGGTGCCGATCTCGCTGAGCACCACGCGGTCGCCGTTGCCCTGGAAGACGGGTTCGATGGTCGCGGACTCGAGCGCGTCGTCGGGGACGGACAGCGAGGTGGTCTCGCCGCCGGCCCACAGGGTGCCGGACCCGGTGTCGAGCCAGGCGGCGTAGGTCGTCGTGCCGACCACGACAGGGCGCGCGGGGACGCCGGATGCTTCGGCGATACGCTCCGAGTCGCCCGAGGCGAGCGCCACCGAGACGAGACCGTCGGAGTCCGCGACGACGACGTCGTCACCGGATGCCGCGCCCGCCTGCAGTCGTGCGCCCTCGGCGACGTCGATCGTGATCGGGGCGTCGGCGCCCGACGTCCAGAGTCGCCCTTCCGCGGACTGGAGCATCGCCCAGCGATCGCCGACCACGGTGAGCTCGAGACCGTCACCGGCCTCGGGGGCGTCGGACACCTCGGCACCGTCTCCGAGGAAGCGGTGCTCATCGATGTCGAACCGGCGCACCGCGCCCTCTTCGGCCGAGTAGAGCGCGAGCACGCCCTCGGGCGAGAGGCCGATCGCATCGGCCGTGTACGACGGCGGGTCCTCGCCCTCCTCGACCTCGACCGCGGCGAAGGGGTCGACCAGAGCCGTGCCCGCCCCCGCGTCGAGGGTGGTGACCGAGACCTGTCCGGTGTCGGTGCGATAGGCCACGTACGGCCCGGCCGACACGATCTCGCGGGTTCCGGCCGGGGTCGGCTCGGAGGCGAGAGGAGTGCCCTCCTCGCCGGCATCCGCGATCAGGTCTCCGGGGCTCGCGGGATCGAGGTCCCAGCGCTGGCGGTTGCCCTGTGCGTAGAGCACGGCCGAGGAACCGCTCTGCCACACGGCTTCGGGATCGTCGACGTTGCGCACCGTGTCGATCTCGGCGAGGTCGGTGTTGACCCGTGCGTACTGGCCGCTGTCGCGCATGACCCAGACGGCCGATTCCAGACGGGGCACCTCCTGCGACTGGTAGCCCTGCGCCGTGACGGCGAGGGTGACGACCACGGCGAGAGCCGCGACGCCCGAGATCGCGGCGATGACGCGCCCGCGGGAGCGGGGCTTCGTCGCGGTGCGGTCGCGGTCGCCGATCGCCATCACAGGACCCCGGTGAGGAAGAGGATGCCGACGCCGACGCCCGCGATCACGACAGCGCCCACGAGCGCGCCGATCACTCCGGCGACGAGCGGAGAACGCGACGGGGCCCGGGTCGCGACCGGCAGGTCGTCGCGGTCACGGGCAGCGCCCTGCTGCTTCGCGGCGCGTGCGGCGCGACGGGAGTCGGGAGCGACGGTGGTGACGACGGGGCCACGGGGCGCGGCATCCGAGAAACTGACCGGCGAGGCCGCGGCCCACTCGGCGGATGCCGCCTCGAAGGCGGTGGGCGCGATGCCGAGCTCGTACTGCGCATGACGCAGACGGTCGGCGAACGCGGCCATGCTCGGGAACCGGCGCGCCGGATCCTTCTCCATCGCCGTGGCGAGGATCTCGTCGATGACCTTCGGCATGCCCGCGATCGGCAGCGGTGTGTACTTGGCCTTCACGATGCGCTGCGTGAGCAGCTCACGCGTGTTCGACGCACGGTCGTCGCGCTCGAAGGGGCTGCGGCTGGAAAGCAGCGTGTACAGCGTCGCCCCGAGGCTCCAGACCTCGCTGGGCACCGAGCCCGACACCTTCTCCTGCAGCACCTCGGGGGCGCTCCACGGGATCGACATCGCGATGGTCTCGGAGTCGCCCTCGTCGAGCACCGCGGCCGCGATGCCGAAGTCGGCGAGCACCGGGGCACCGAGCGAGTTGATGAGCACGTTCGAGGGCTTGATGTCGCGATGCAGCAGCCCCGCCCGGTGCACGGTCTCGAGCGCGCCGGCGATGCGCACGCCGATGTCGAGCACCTCGGCGAGCGGCAGCGGTGCCTTCTTGTATCGGGCGCTCATCGTGTCGGGGCAGTACTCCATCGCGAAGTACGGGCGCCCGTCCGACGAGATCGACGCCTGATAGATCGTGACGATCGACGGATGCGCGCTGAGGCGGGCGGAGATGTCGGCCTCGACGTTGAACGCGCGCAGCACGTCGGAGTTCACGGCATCCGCCAACAGCACCTTCACCGCGGCGACGCGGCGGGGCATGTCCTGCTCGTAGAGGAAGACGTCGGCGAATCCACCGGAGCCCAGCGGGCGCACGTAGCTGTAGCCCGACAGCACCGGAGGCGTGGAGGCAATCCGCTTCGCCACTCGCCCTCCCCCGGGAATTGTCATCGACGGGGGTCACATCGAAAGCGCCGCGGCACGAGCGCACCGCGGGTTCCCCCGCGCACGAGTATAACCGCGACCGGCGACGCGCTCAGGCGCGCCAGCATCCCTCGATGTGATCGTCGACCATTCCCGCCGACTGCATCAGCGCGTACATGGTCGTCGCACCGACGAAGCGGAACCCCCGCTTGCGCAGTTCCTTGCTCATCGCGGTCGACTCCGCGGTCACCGCCGGCACATCGGCGAACGACGCCGGGCGCGTGTCGGATGCCGGCGGCGCGAACGACCACATCAGCTCGTCGAGCTCGCCCTCGGCCATGTCGCGCACGAGCTGCGCATTGCCGATCGTCGCCAGGATCTTCGCCCGGTTACGGATGATGCCGGCATCGCCCATCAGGCGCTCGACGTCGTCGTCGCCGAACTCCGCGACGACCGCCGGGTCGAACCCCGCGAACACCTCGCGGAATCGCGGGCGCTTGCGCAGGATCGTGATCCACGACAGACCGGCCTGGAAGCCCTCGAGCGCCATCTTCTCGAAGAGGGCCCGATTGCCGTGCAACGGGGTGCCCCACTCCTCGTCGTGATAGCGGCGGTACTCGGCGTCGTCACCCACCCAGCCGCAGCGCGCGCGTTCGTCGGGACCGGTGATCAACGAGCTCATGCCCCCACGCTAGCGGCGGCCACCGACACGGCCCCTCGCGGTGGGGCGCTTCGACAGGCTCAGCGACCCAAAGCACTGGGTCCCTGAGCGTGTCGAAGGGCCCACCCCGCGGACCTCAGTCGGCGAAGGTGGAGGCGTCGATCACGAAGCGGTAGCGCACGTCCGACGCGAGCACGCGCTCGTAGGCGGCGTTGATGTCGGATGCCGGGATCACCTCGATCTCGGCGGCGATGCCCTTCTCGGCGCAGAAGTCGAGCATCTCCTGCGTCTCGCGGATGCCGCCGATGTTGGAGCCGGAGATCGACTTGCGTCCGCCGATGAGCGATCCGACGAACAGGGGAAGCGCATCGGACGGCATCCCCACGCACACCATCGCCCCGTCGACGTCGAGCATTCCCAGGTACGACCGCAGATCGATCGGCGCGCTGACCGTATTGAGGATCATGTCGAACGAGCCGCGCAGCGAACGGAACGTGTCGTCGTCGCTCGTCGCGTAGTAGTGGTCGGCGCCCAGGCGCAGACCGTCGTCCTTCTTGCTCAGCGTCTGGGAGAGAACGGTGACCTCCGCTCCGAGCGCGTGAGCGATCTGCACACCCATGTGGCCGAGCCCGCCGAGACCCACGACCGCCACCCGCGAATCCGGCCCGACCTCCGCGTGCCGCAGGGGCGAGTAGGTCGTGATGCCCGCGCACAGCAGGGGCGCGGCGACATCGAGCGCGAGCGCATCCGGGATCCTCACGACGAAGCCCTCCGTCACGACGACCTTCTCGGAGTAGC
Organism: Microbacterium sp. USHLN272; assembly: GCF_037149655.1. Classification (NCBI taxonomy): domain Bacteria; kingdom Bacillati; phylum Actinomycetota; class Actinomycetes; order Micrococcales; family Microbacteriaceae; genus Microbacterium; species Microbacterium sp. USHLN272. The sequence goes on from NZ_JBBCRA010000001.1 coordinate 1,630,441, forward strand.
CGCCCTGCGTGATCGTGCCGTCGCGGTCGACGCTGCCGTAGGTGAAGACGGCGCCGTTGCGGCAGAACTGCTCCTCGCCGCGCCGGCACTGGTCGCACTCCCCACAGGAGTTGACCATGCAGCCGACACCGACGCGGTCGCCGACCGCGTGCTTCGTGACCTCGGCACCGATGGCCGCGACCGTGCCGGTGATCTCGTGTCCCGGCGCGAGAGGGTACTCGCGGGCACCCCAGTCGCCCCGCACCGTGTGGATGTCGGAATGGCAGATGCCGGCGAAGGCGACATCGATCAGAACATCGTGGGGGCCGAGTTCTCGCCGCTCGATCGTCGTCTTCTCGAGGGGCGCGGCTTCGGAGGGGGCGGCATAGGCGTTCACGCGGGTCATGCACACGACGTTACCCGCGCCGTCTGTCCACTCTTCTCAGAGTCGCGTCTTCTCAGAGTCGCGGACCGCGGATCGCCGTCATCAGCAGACGCACGCCGAAGCCGGTCACGGCCACGCCGACGATCGCGCAGAAGACCATGGGCGGCCAGGCCCAGATCTCGGTGTTGCGCCAGGGGATCGTGTCGGTCAGCACCCACTCGACCCGGATGCCGACGGCCACCACGGCGACGAGGAAGACCGCGCCGAACAGGATCACCACGGTGCAGGCGAGCACTCGCCCGGCCCGGGACGGCGCCGGGAGCGGAGCGTCGTCGTCGGGCGCGCCGTCATCGAGTGACGAATAGTCGACCTCGCGACGGAAGTACCGCCAGAGAAAGCTCATGCCGACGATTATCCCGTCTTCCGCGCAACGCCCCCGAGTCGATACGGTGAGCACGAGACTCTGGAGGGGAAGTCCCATGTACCGATCGTCCGCGCTCGCGCGTGTCCTGACCGTCATCGTCGCCGTGGTTCTCGCGCCCGTCGGCGCCGGACTCCTCGCCGGCGGGGGCCGGGTCTGGATGTCCTCGGTCTTCCAATACGCCCGTGAGCTCGACCTCGCGGAGCTGGCCGGACCGACCGCACTGCAGGTCCTCGGCATCCTGCTGCTCGTCGCCGTGGTGGTCACGGGGATCTGGAGCTCGGCGGGGCTCATCGCGGTCGGCGTGCTCTCCCTCGCACCGATCGTCTTCGCGATGTTCCCGGCCGCGCTGATCACCTCGCAGCGCGCGGTCCGCCTCCCCCTCGAGTGGACCGACGGCATCATCTACGGCGTGCCGCTCGTGCTCTTCCCCGCCCTCGGAACGATGGGGGTGGTCCTGGCCCTCGCGCGTCGACGCCCCGAGACCAAGGGTGCGAGCCTCGGCATCGTCGGCGGCATCCTCGCCCCTGTCCTGCTCGCTTTCGGCGCGGGACTCCTCGCCTGGGGGATCGGAACCGGGATGCTGTACGCCTACCAGCGCTTCGAGATGGCCGTGCAACCCGTCGCCGTGGCCTCGGTGCTCGGTGGGGTGATCCTCGTGGTGATCGGGATCGCGGTGACGCGCTGGTCGCCGTTCGCGCTCCTGCTGCCCGCGCTCGCGCTTCTCGTGGTCAATGCGCTCGTGCTTCTCCCCGACGTGTTCTTCCCTGCGCTCTTCCAGTTGCCACGGGAGATCAGCAGCACGCTCCCGGCCCTTCTGCTCTTCGGCACCGGCACGGCAGCGGCTTTCTTGTACCTCTCTTATACGTTCGTGCTGCAACGGGTGCGCTCGCGGGCGCAGCAGACCCCGGCAGCCCCGGTCGCGGCTTCGTCGTCCGGGCAGCTCCCGGGCCAGCATCCGATCTATCCGCCGTCGCCCGCGCAGTACTTCCCGGGCACGGGGATGGGTCCCGCGGCGCACTCCCCGGCGATTCCGACCTACCCGCCCGCCCCGGGCACCGGGCCGACCCGTTCATAACTCCGGAAAATCAACGAAAAGGGCCCGATCACGCCGATCGGGCCCTTTTCCATGCAGTTCCTCCGGAGTTGTGAACCCCGGCTCAGTGCTTCTTCGCGGCGCGCAGCGCCTTCTCCTGGATCGGAGCCTCGCCGGAGGCTGCGAGGTCGGCGTAGTACGCGCGCGCCTCGTCCTGCCGGGCCTTCTCCGCACCCGAAGCGATCGGTGCGCGCACGTGCTCGGGCTCGTAGCCGAACGCGTTCACGAGGTCGAGCGCGTGCGGCCGCAGGCGGGCGCAGAGCCGGTCGATGTAGCTCGACACCGCCGCGGCGCGCTGCGTCGACAGACGCCCGTTGATCAGGTGCCAGGCGAGGTGCTTCTCGATGAGCTGCAGGCCGAAGAGGTCGCGCAGCCACGTGAGCACGGCCTTCGTCTGCTCGTCCTCGACGGTGTGCACGGCATCCGTGAACGCCTCCCACTGCAGCAGCTCACCGTGAGCGCGGGCCGCTTCGATGAGCTCGGCCTGGTTCTCGTTGAACAGGCGGGCGCCGAGCGCCTTGTCCTTCGCACCGGGACGCAGTCGGTTCGCGATGTCGGCCACCATCTGCTGCACGCGCTCGGTGAGCAACTGGTGCTGCTGCTCCTCGCGCAGTCCGTTCTCGACCGACCGCGAGACCTGTCCGAGGTCGGCGACCGACTGACCGAACTGGCGCAGTCCCGCACCGTGGAAGAGCTTGCCGGCGGTCATCCCCACCGCGTACTTGGCGAGGGCAGCGGCATCCTTGCCCTTGAACTGGCGCGCGTAGTCGGTGAGCAGGCGCTTGCCGACGAGCTGCAGCAGCACGTTGTTGTCGCCCTCGAAGGTGACGTAGATGTCGAGGTCGGCGCGCAGTCCGACGAGACGGTTCTCGAACATGAAGCCCGCACCGCCGCACGCCTCGCGCGCCTCCTGCAGCGTGTCGAGCGCATGCCAGGTCGACAGCGGCTTGAGCGCCGCGGCGAGGGTCTCGAGGTCTTCGCGGTCGTCGGGGGTGTCGGTGCGCCCCGAGAAGACGCCGTCGAACTTCCGCAGGAACTCGTCGTGCGCGAAGATCTGCGCGTAGGTCGTGGCCAGGCGCGGGAGCAGGCGGCGCTGGTGCTTGCCGTAGTCGAGCAGCACGACCTCCTGCCCGTCGACGCCGTCGAACTGGCGGCGCTGGGTCGCATACGTGATCGCGATGTGCAGGCCGAGGGCGGATGCCCAGGATGCCGCACCGTCGAGCGAGACGCGCCCCTGCACGAGGGTGCCGAGCATCGTGAAGAAGCGGCGACCGGGGCTGTCGATGCCGCTGGTGTAGGTGCCGTCAACGGCGACGTCGCCGTACTTGTTGAGCAGGTTGGTGCGCGGGATGCGCACCTGATCGAAGCTCAGGCGCCCGTTGTCGATGCCGTTGAGTCCGCCTTTGAGTCCGTCGTCCTCACGGCCGATGCCGGGGAGATCGACGCCATCGTCTCCGCGGAGCGGCACGTAGAAGCAGTGCACGCCGTGGTTCACACCGTTCGTGATGAGCTGCGCGAACACGGTCGCGGCGATGCCGTGCAGACCTGCGTTGCCGAGGTACTCCTTGGTCGCCCCGCGGAACGGGGTGTGGATGACGAACTCGCAGGTTTCGGGGTCGTAGGTCGCGGTGGTGCCGACCGCGGCGACGTCCGATCCGTGGCCGATCTCGGTCATCGCGAACGCTCCGGGAATCGAGAGGTCCATGATGCCGGGCAGCCACTTCTCGTGGTGTTCCTTCGTGCCGAGCTGCAGCACGGCCGATCCGAAGAGGCCCCACTGCACACCCGACTTGATCTGCAGGCTGGGATCGGCGACGACGAGCTCTTCGAAGCCCGCGATGTTGGCGCCGTTGTTCTCCTCGCCGCCGAGCGACTTCGGGAACGCCCGGTGCACGGCCTTCTTCTCGACGAGCAGGTGCAGCTGGCTGAGCACGCGCTCGCGGTGCTCGTCCTTGCCGAGGTCGTCCTGCCGCCAGAAGGCGGAGTCCTTGATCATCTCGCGGGCCTCGCGGCGGGTGTCGCCCCAGGTCCCCAGCAGGAGATCGTTGACGCGGGCGACATCGATGGCGGGGCTGGTGGCCTCGACGATCGGGGTCTTCGTGGTGCGGACGGCGGCGTCGACCATGAGCATTCCTCTCGGAGAAGAAGGTGGAGTGCTCTTATCGTAGAACTCCGACAACTTCGGGCGAAGTCACCTGTGCATCCTCTCCAACGACCTGTCGGGATGTGCCCGCGTCGGGTTGTCGGTTGCTCACAGTCCGGCGTCGCTTCCACCTCCGCACGACCCAGAGCTGCACCTTGCGCCAGGTCACGTCGCGCACGAAGATCATGTCGCTGAAGATCATCACGAGCGAGAAGAACGGCAGCGACATCAGGATGCCGATGCCCGCGTGCATGCCCGTGATCGCGATCAGTCCGAAGATGCGCGTCCACCGGTTGAGGAGCGTCAGCGGGAAGAGCAGTTGCATGTAGACGCTCAGCCAGGAGGCGATGAAGATCGCCGGGGTCACGTGCCAGGCGATCTCGTTGAGCCAGGGGAACAGGATGAACTGCTCGAGACGCAACGGGTAGTAGGCGGCGATGCCCTCGGTCCACATCGACCCCTGCAGCTTCCACAGTGCGCTGGTGATGTAGACGATGCACAGCTGCGCGCCGATGAGGATGACGGCGATGTTGTTCGACAGCACCGGCACCCAGCGCGGCAGCATGTGGCCGCGGAACGAGAGCGGATGCTCGTCACGGGTGATCCGTCGACGGCGCGCATCGAGCGACCAGCGCCGCGACGTGTCGGCGAGCAGGAGGAAGAGGAGCATCACCCGGAACGTCTGGTAGTGCCCGGTGTTGAGCACGAGCGGGTTCGTCGACGCGTAGCCGAGCCACAGCACGACGAAGAGCGGCGCGATGATGCGCATCCGCCAGCCCAGCAGGTAGGCGACCGCGACCGCGAGCAGCAGGGCGAGCTTGAGGTAGGTGAACCAGTCCGGATCGCTGCGCGAGAACAGGATCGAGATCGGCCAGATGTAGGTGTTCACCCCGCTCGGTCGATACAGCGACTCTCCCCAGCGCGATCCTTCACCGAAGGTATAGGAGTAGTCCGGCAGATAGAGCAGGATGCTGACGATCGTGAGTCCCGCGAAACCGATGCGCATCACGGCGAGGCCGTAGGTCGCGTGCCGGCGATCGAGCAGCCAGTGGAGCAACGAGTCCCAGAGTCGGGTGACCGTGTTCATTCGGCATCCTCCTCGTCGCCGGTCAGCGAGCCGGTCACGCCGGCCGCTTCGGCCCAGTGGAGGAATGTGCGGGCGAACGCGTCTTCGCTCTGCTGCGACCAATCGAGCACGGGGCGCCAGCCCAGCTGCGTGTAAGAGGAGTCGGGGCGGACGGCATCCGGGTCGTTGCGGTCGTCCCACCGGATCACCGGACTGTAGACCGACCGGGTCTGCACGGCGAGGATCTCGCCGTCGTCGCCCCAGAGTGCGCGCGCCGCCTGCGTCGCGTACGACGTCGTGTAGTTCGTGGCGCGGATGAAGGAACGCACATCGCCCGTGTTCGCATCGTCGGCCGCGAGCAGAGCCTCGTTCAGTTCGGCCAGGTCAGGGCTCGTGTGGAAGTTCTCCTCGACGACCGCCTTCTGCGCCTCGGTGAGCTTGCCGAACGAGGTCATGAGCTGCTCCGCACCGATCACCGTGAGCTGCTTGCGCAGCACGCGGCGGTACGGTTCGGCGAGTTCGATGGCCGTGACGTCGACCCACTTCGTCTCGACCCGCTCGCCGTCCGGCGTCTCGACCCACGCCCGCACCCAGAGGTTGCGGTCGGCGCTGGCCGGGTCGGGGGCGAAGATCCGGTAGTCCTGCACGAAGTAGGGCCGGATCCAGGCATCCGCCGCCCGACCGGGCAGCGCCTCGTATTTGACCTCCGTCGACGGGACGTTGAACACGGCGGTGAGAGCGATGTGGACCGCCGCCAGGAGGAGCGCTGCCGCGCTGGCGACTTTCGCCGCCTTCGGAATCGGCTGCGCTCTCGTCGACGTGTGGGTCATCTGCGTCCTCTGCTCGGCCTGCTGCGGAGACGTACGGCGGCACCCGAGCCGGGGGATCCCGGGTGCCGCCGATCGTGATCGGTCACGTCTTCGACGTCACCGACATCCGCCTCCTCCGCGCGCCGGCCGCGAGGGCCGCACCGGCCAACAGGAACGCCAGGCCCCAGACCAGCGACGGTCCGGATTCCGCACCCGTGGTCGCCAGACCCGACGGGGTCACTCGGAACTGGATGGAGACCGATCCGGACTCCGCTCCGGTGAGCGTCACGGTGTGGATGCCGAGATCCTGCGTTGCCGGGATCGTCCAGGTGAACGTCACCTGGCCGGCCGCGTTCGCGACCTGCGTGCCGAGGTTGAGCGGCGCGGACTGCATGACGCCCGTCACCACCTCACCCGGCCGGAACCCGGTTCCCGTCGCGGACTGGGACTCGCCCTGTGCGCGCTGCGGGTAGAGGATCGTGATCCCGAGCTCGGAACCCGGATCGGTTCCGGTGTCCGTGCCCGTGTCGGTTCCCGTGTCGGTCCCGGTGTCCGTACCCGTGTCCGTGTCGGTGCCGGGGTCAGCACCCGGATCCGTGTCGGTGTCGGTTCCCGGATCCGTGTCCGTAGCGGTGTCCGTGTCCGTACCCGTGTCCGTACCCGTGTCGGTATCCGTACCCGTGTCGGTATCCGTAGCCGTGTCCGTGTCCGTACCGGTGTCCGTGTCCGTACCGCTGTCGGTGTCCGTACCCGTGTCCGTGTCCGTACCGGTGTCGGTATCCGTACCCGTGTCCGTACCGGTGTCCGTGTCCGTACCCGTGTCCGTGTCCGTACCCGTGTCGGTGTCCGTACCCGTGTCCGTGTCCGTACCCGGGTCCGTGTCGGTGTCCGTACCCGTGTCCGTGTCCGTGTCGGTGTCCGTACCCGTGTCCGTGTCCGTACCCGGGTCGGTATCCGTACCCGTGTCCGTGTCCGTACCCGTGTCGGTATCCGTACCCGTGTCCGTGTCCGTACCCGGATCGGTGTCCGTACCCGTGTCCGTATCCGTACCCGGATCAGTGTCCGTATCCGTACCCGGATCGGTATCCGTGTCGGTACCCGGATCGGTGTCCGTACCCGTGTCCGTGTCGGTACCCGTATCCGTGTCCGTACCCGTGTCCGTGTCGGTACCCGTATCCGTGTCCGTACCCGTATCGGTATCGGTACCCGTATCCGTGTCCGTACCCGGATCGGTGTCCGTGTCGGTGCCCGGGTCCGTCACCGGATCGGTGTCGGTTCCGGTGGCCTCGACCACGAGGTCGGCCTCCACGGTGTTGCCGTTCACGTCCTCGCCGACCACCGTGTAGTCACCCGGCTCGGCCGTTCCCGGAACCGTGAGCTGCGTCCCCGCGGGCACCACGCCGTTCTCGTCGGTCTCGACGGTGACGGGAGCACCCACCGGGTCGCCCGCAGCGTCCTCGATCTGGAACGTGACGTCGGTCAGCGGCGGCCAGCCGTCAGAGGTGACCGTGGTCGCAGCTCCCGGCGCGACCGGGCTGGTCACGTCGAGCGTCGGCGCGAACGCCTCCACCGTCACGTCTCCCTCACCGGTGTTGCCGTTCTCGTCGGTCCCGACGACCGTGAAGGTGCCGGGGTCGGCATCGGCCGGAACCGTGATCGTCGTTCCGGGCGGAACGTCGCCGTTCTCGTCGGTCGTGACGATGACGGGCTCGCCCACGGGGTCGCCGTTCTCGTCTTCCAGCTGGAACGTGACCTCCGTCAACGGCGGCCACCCACCCGACGTGATCGTCGTGGGCTGCCCCGGCTTCACCGGCCCCGAGAGCTCGACGGACGGGGTCCAGGCCTCCACCGTCACATCACCCTCACCCGTGTTGCCATCCGCATCCGTGCCGACCACCGTGAAAGTGCCCGGATCCGCGTCGGCCGGAACCGTCAGCGTCGTCCCCGCGGGGATGTTGCCATCGGCATCCGCCTCGACCGTGATCGGGTCACCGACCGGGTTGCCGTCGGCATCCTCCAGCTGGAACGTGATGCTCGCCAGCGGCGGCCACCCACCCGACGTGATCGTCGTGGGCTGCCCCGGCTTCACCGGACCCGAGAGCTCGACGGTCGGGGCCCAGGCCTCCACCGTCACATCACCCTCACCCGTGTTGCCATCCGCATCCGTGCCGACCACCGTGAAAGTGCCCGGATCCGCGTCGGCCGGAACCGTCAGCGTCGTCCCCGCGGGGATGTTGCCATCGGCATCCGCCTCGACCGTGATCGGGTCACCGACCGGGTTGCCGTCGGCATCCTCTAGCTGGAACGTGATGCTCGCCAGCGGCGGCCACCCACCCGACGTGATCGTCGTGGGCTGGCCCGGCTTCACCGGACCCGAGAGCTCGACGGTCGGCGTCCACGGCTCCACCGTGACCGTCGCTTCCGCGGTGATCCCTTCGACGCCGGTACCGACGACCGTGTAGTCGCCCGGCTCCGTGCCGCCGGGAACCGTGAGTACGGTCCCTGCGGGCACGTTGCCCTCGGCATCCGTCGTGACCGTCACCGGAGCACCGACGGGCTCACCCTCGGCGTCTTCCAACTGGAACGTCACCGACGTCGCCGGCGGCCATCCGACCGACGCGATCGTCGTCGCCTGACCCGGCTTCACCGGACCCGACGCCTCGACGGACGGGGTCCACGGAGCCACCACGAGCGGCCCCTCGGCCGTATCGCCCTCGCCCTCACCGACGACGACGTAGTCGCCCGGGTCGGTCGAGATCGGGACCGTGAGGGTCGTGCCGGCCGGGATGTTGCCGTCGATGTCGGTCGTCACCGTGACCGGGTCGCCGACGGGATCGCCGGCCTCGGTCTCGATCTGGAACGTGACGTCGACCGCGGCGGGCCACCCGCCCGACGCGATCGTGGTCGTCTGGCCCGGCTTCACCGGACCGGATGCCGTCAGCTGCGGCGTGCCCGGAACGGCGAGCACCGTGACGGTGCCCTCGGCCGTGTTTCCGAACTCGTCCTCACCGGCGACCGTGTAGTCGCCGATCGCGGACCCGGCCGGAACCGTCAGCGTCGTGCCCGCGGGGATGTTGCCGTCCTCGTCGGTCGTCACCGTCACCGGGGTGCCGACAGCGGCGCCGGTGGGGTCTTCGAGTTCGAAAGTGACCTCGGCCTCGGCGGGCCAGCCGCCCGAGGTGAGCGTCGTGGACTCTCCGACCGTGATCGGACCGGTCGCCGAGACCGTCGGCGTGTAGGCCTCGACCACCAGCGGCGCTTCGACCGTCTGATCACCGGCGGAGGCCGTGATCGTGTAGTCGCCGGCTGCCGCCGTGGGCGGAACCGTCAGCGTCGTTCCGGCGGGGAAGTCTCCGTCGCCGTTCGTCGTCACACTGATCGGATCACCGACCGCCGTTCCCTCCGCATCGGCGAGCTGGACGCTCACGGCGGTGTTCGCCGGCCAACCGCTGGAGGTCAGCGTGGTGGGCTGTCCCGGTTTCACCGGACTCGTCGCCTCGAGCAGAGGAGCGAGCGCGTTCGGCCCCGCTTCGGCTCGAGCGAGCACGAGCGTGCCCACCCCGCCTCCGCCGGCGATCGCGCCGACCGTGAGGACGAACGCCTCCTGGCTGTAGATCGGGCCGTTGTCGGGCTGCACGTTACCGCGGAGCGAGACGACGCCGTTGAGCAGGCTGACCGCCGGGCCGATCGCGGTGACGATCCCCGTGACCGCCGTTGTCACGGTGGGCACGACGGTGTTGACGACACCACCCGGTCCGAGCAGCACGGTGTTGATCGGCGTCGCCAGCGCTCCGAGGAGCGTGGTCAGCGGAATATCCACCGGGGCGCCCAGCGCCTTCACTGTGAGGGGAGCGACCGCCGTGCCGGCCACGACGCTCGCTAGCGTCTGGTTCGTCATGTTGATGGTGATGCCGGTGCCCAGGTCGGGGAAGCCGGTGGAGCAGGTCGGCCCCGTACCGGCGAGGCAGATCGCCGCGGTGATGGTGAGGGTCGCCGCGTTGAGGGTGCTCGTGAGCGTGGTCTGCACGAGGCCGGGAACCGTGTTGAGCAGGGTGCCGACGCGCGTGATCAACGCGTTGAGCACGGGTGCGGAGAGCACCTCCTCGTTGACTCCGAGGTTGTTCAGACCGTGGCCCGTGGCGCTCGTGAGCAGCGCATCGAGGTTGGCGCTGACCACGCCCGTGCGCAGGTTCACGCTCACGACACCGTCGGTGAGCGGTGTGTCGAGGATGGTGTTGATCGCCGTGTTCACCTGGGTGGTGATCGTGATGTTGAGCCCCGGGTTGCCGAGCAGCGGCCCGAGCGCCCCGTTCACCCCGGCGAGGGCTCCGGCCAGAAGACCGTTGGGTCCGGTGAGGGTGTTCACCGCCGCATCGACGGTCGAGACCACACCTCCGGGTCCCGTCAGGGTGGTCGTCAGACCTGTCACAGCAGGCAGTTGCAGCGTGAGGTTTCCGCCGGCGACGTTGTAGTCCCGAGTGACGGTTCCGTCGGCCGCGAGGGCCACCTCGGCGCTGATCGCTCCGAGCGACACGTCGAGATCGCCGACGACGCTGGTCACCGTCGAGCCGAGCAAACCCTGGAGGTTGAGCGAAGCATTCGCCGGGTAGGCCCCGGTGCCGGTCGTATCGACCACGCCGTTGTCGGCGACCGCGCCCGTTACGGCACGGCTCGAACCGTCGGGATTCGATACGGAGTACTGATTCACCGCCCCGAGAGACAGGAAGTTCGAGAGCGCGGGAACGCTGAGTCCGCTCGGGATGCCGATGCTCAGCGCGTTCAACGCGGTGAGGTTCAGCGCCCCGGTGGAGACGTTCGGTTGCCCGGTCGAGCCGTCGTTGGTCGTCTGCACCCCTTGCAGCGCCACGACGTCGTCGAGCGGTAGCCCGCCGAGCAGAAGACTGCCCGTGAGGAATCGCGAACTGGAGGCAGACTCGTCCCCTGGAGCTGCCACAGCCGCTGTCGGGGCGATGACGCTCCCGACCACCACTGCACTGATTGCTGCTACTGCGAGGATCCTGCTTTTGGGCAGAGTCCTCCTTCGTGTACCGCTCATTTGCCCTCCCGTGATGTCGAACTCAGTTCGTCGTCACTAGGCCCCCCCAGGAACCGGCTTCTTTACCGGTCAGGCGCAAGTAAGAGTGTTTCTACGGGAGATTTCGATGGTTGTCTAGGCGTTCAGCGAATTCCATTTCGAGAATATTCGGGGTCGCGAAACGTCATTGTTCGCCCCGTGTCATCGATGGAGACGCTGGGGGAGAGGATCAGTTGGCGGCGATCACCGAGAGCACGGCGTCGCCGTAGTCATCGCGCTTCTTCGCTCCGATACCGCTGATGCCATCGAGGTCGGCGAGGCTCGCCGGGCGGTTCTCCGTGAGGGCTCGAAGCGTGGCGTCACTGAACACCATGTACGCGGGTCTGCCCAGTTCACGAGCGGTTTCCGCACGCCAGATCCGGAGGGCTTCGAAGAGTGGCCGGTCGTCGGCATCCACCGAATCCGCGGCGGTCGCCTTGCGTGCGCGCGTGGCCGTCGCACGCCCGATCGTGTCTTTGCGCAGGGGCACGGCGGTATCTCCGCGCAGCACTCCGGCGGCCTGTTCGCCGGGCGCGAGGGTGCCATATTCCCCTTGCGCCATGAGAATGCTCCGGGCGAGAAGTTGGCGAACCACACTGCGCCAATCCTGATCCGAGAGATCGGACCCGATGCCGTAGGTGGCGAGCTTGTCGTGGCCCTGTTGGCGGATTCGTTCGGTCGACGCGCCGCGGAGGATGTCGATCAGGTGCCCCGCGCCGAAGGCCTGGTTGCGCTCGCGCTTGAGGCGCACGATCGTCGAGAGCAGCTTCTGGGCGGGGACGAGTCCGTCGAAGGTCTCGGTGTCTTCGAGGCAGGTGTCGCAGTTGCCGCAGGGCTGCGACTCCTGGCCGAAGTAGCCGAGCAGGTTCTGCCGGCGGCACTCGACCGTTTCGCACAGGGCGAGCATCGCGTCGAGGTGCTGTCCCATGCGCATCTTGAAGGTGCGGTCGCCGGGGCTCTGGTCGATCAGGCGCCGCTGCTGCACGACATCGCCCAGGCCGTAGGCCATCCAGGCGACGGACGGCTCGCCGTCGCGCCCCGCCCGGCCCGTCTCCTGGTAGTAGCCCTCGACCGACTTGGGCAGGTCGATATGAGCGACGAAACGCACATCGGGCTTGTCGATGCCCATGCCGAAAGCGATCGTCGCCACCATGACGACGCCGTCCTCGCGCAGGAACCGCGACTGGTTGGCGGCCCGCACCTCGGCGGGGAGCCCTGCGTGGTACGGCAGGGCGTCGAGGCCCTGCGCGGCGAGATACGTGGCGGTCTGCTCGACCGATTTGCGGCTGAGCGCGTAGACGATTCCCGCGGGACCGGTGGCCGCGCCTTCGGCGGACTCCTGCGACTTGATGAAGGTGACGAGCTGCTTGCGCGGGTCGACCTTCGGCACGATCCGGTACTGGATGTTCGGGCGATCGAAACTGGCGACGAAGTGCTGCGCGGTACCGAGCTGAAGACGCTCCGTGATCTCCTGGTGTGTGGCGCGGGTGGCGGTGGCCGTGAGCGCCATGCGCGGAACCCCAGGGAACCGCTCGCCCAGGTCGCCCAGCGCGAGGTAGTCGGGGCGGAAATCGTGCCCCCACTGCGACACGCAGTGCGCCTCGTCGATCGCGATCACGCTGAGGGTGCCGCGCTGGAGGAGCGCCGTGGTCTGCGCGTTCGACAGACGCTCGGGGGCGACGTAGATGACGTCGAGCTCACCCGCGATGTAGGAGCGCTCGACCTCTGCACGCTCCTGCGGCGACTGCGTGGAGTTGAGGTAGGCGGCGTTGACGCCGTTGGCGCGCAGCGCGTCGACCTGGTCGTGCATGAGAGCGATGAGCGGACTCACGACGAGTCCGGTGCCCTCGCGCACGAGCGCGGGAACTTGATACGTGATGCTCTTGCCGCCACCGGTGGGCATCAGCACCACCGCGTCGCCGCCGGCGATCACCTGATCGACGATCGCGGCCTGGTCGCCGCGGAAATCGTCGTAGCCGAAGACCGTGTGCAAGGCCTCGCGCGCGGTCGCGTATCGGCTCGGCGTGGCGCGGCGGGTGACGGGTGCGCTGCTCGGCCGCGGTGCGGATGCCGTCGACACCGGGGTCGTGGGGCCGGGGCCCCAGTCGAGGGGCGGCTCGAAACCGGCGCCCTGCGGCTCCCAGTCCATCGGCTCGGGCGGGGCGCTGGGCTCCCACCCGTCGTCGTAAGGCTCGTCGGCGTACGGCAGGTCCGCGTACGGGTCACGGGGAGTCTGCGGCATCCCTCCAGCGTAACGACCCCCGCCGACGCCGGCCCGCCCCTCTCCACAGGTCCGTCGCCGGGCGCGCGCGTCTCCGTATCGGAGGAGATCTCACGCAACGCAGGAGCGTTTCCCCGTCTTCGTCCTGCAGAACGTGCGATCTCCTCCGGAGCATGCGCCGTAACCCCACACCCTGAGGGGTCAGAACACGCCGCCACGGCCCCGGGGCGCGCGGCGTGTTCTGACCCCTCACCGGGTGAGCCGCGCTCCCCCGCGCGGGCGTAGGTTTGAACCAGACGCCCGAAGGAGCATCCGATGACCGACATCACCGTCACCCGCAACGACGACGCCTCCCGCTACGAGATCCGCAGCGGAGACCTGCTCGCCGGCTTCGCCGCGTTCGAGACGAAGCACGGTCAGATCCGGTTCACGCACACCGAGATCGACCCCGCGTTCCAGGGCCAGGGGCTGGCAGGCAAGCTCGCGAAGGCCGCGCTGACGGATGCCGCGGCGAGCGGCGACGCGATCGTGCCGCTGTGCCCCTACATCGCCTCCTACCTCGAGACGCACGAGATCCCGGGCGCCGAGATCCGCTGGCCGAAGCGACCCGGCGCATGATCGGCGAGCGGCGCATCGTCCTCGAACCCCGCGAGGTTCCCCTCGGCGGAGTCCGGGGCATGAACGTGCTGCGTGCGCTGCCCCACCGCAACCTGCCGACCATCGGCGCGTGGTGCTTCCTCGACCGCTTCGGCCCCGCCGACACCCGCATGCGCGTCGAGCCCCACCCGCACATCGGCCTGCAGACCGTGACCTGGCCGCTCGTCGGCGAGATCCGCCACCGCGACTCGCTCGGCAGCGATGCCGATCTGCGCCGCGGGCAGCTCAACCTCATGACGGCGGGCAACGGCATCTCGCACTCCGAGTACTCGATCGGCGACGACCCGATCCCCCTCGACGCCCTGCAGTTCTGGGTGGTGCTGCCGGAGTCCGCGCGGCACGGGGCCGCCGGCTTCGAACGCCACACCGAACTGCCCGGCCTGTCTCTTCCCGCCGAACAGGGAGCGGATGCCTCCGCCACCGTCGTTCTCGGCGAGTTCGCCGGCGTCCGTTCACCGGCGACCGTGCACACCCCGATCGTCGGCGCCGAGATCGTCGTGCCCGCGGGAACCCGCGTGCGGCTGCCGCTGCGCCCCGAGTGGGAGCACGCCGTGATGCTCGTCGGGGGCGATGCGCAGGTGGCTGAGCATCCGCTCTCTCTCAACGACACCCTCTATCTGGGCGACTCCCGCGACACGGTCACGATCGAGAGCGCCGAGGGCGCCCTGCTGTTCGTGCTCGGCGGCGAGCCCTTCGAAGACGAGATCGTCATGTGGTGGAACTTCGCGGGCCGCTCGCACGACGAGATCGCCGAGGCGCGCGAGGAGTGGGAGGCGGCATCCGCCCGCTTCGGAGAGGTCGAGGGGCACGACGTGCGCATCCCGGCTCCTCCGCTGCCACCCGTGCGCCTGATGCCTCGCAGCCGCAAGCTCTGACGCCCGCGGCATCCGTCACCCGCGCTCGGGGGTGTGCACGCGGGCGAGGAATCGGTCGGTGCGGGGCGAGGGCCCGCGCGGATCGAGCACCGACACGACGACCGTGACGACGACGGCGAGCGGGATCGTCCACGCGGCCGGCTGCGCGAGATACGGTGCGGCGATTCCGACCCCGTCGATCGCCGCGTGCACGAGCAACGCGAGCCCGCACGCGACCCCGCCGCTCACCATGCCGGCCACGGCCCCGCGCGCGGTGAGCCCGCGCCACCAGACCCCCAGCAGCACGACCGGCGACAGCGTGGATGCCGCGACGACGAACACCACGCCGACGCTCGCCACCAGCCCCGCCGGCACCGTGAGCAGCGCGATCGCGAGGGGCACCAGCGCGCACAGCAGCGCCGAGACGCGGAACGAGCGCACCGAGCCCGAGAAGACGTCCTGGCTGATCACCCCGGCGAGCGACACGACGAGTCCCGCCGACGTCGCGAGGAATGCCGCGAAGGCCCCGGCGACGATGAGGGCCGTCAGCAGCTCGCCGATGATGCCGGGGAACACCCGCGACGGCAGCTGCAGCACGACGGTGTCGGCGAGACCCGGCACCGCGAGGTCGGGGGCGGCGATGCGCGCCAGCAGTCCCATGCCGCTCGACACCGCGTAGAACGCGCTCACCATCGCGATCACGATCACGGTGGTGCGGCGCGCCGAGACGCCGGTCGGACTCGTGTAGAAGCGCACGAGCACGTGCGGCAGCCCCATCGTGCCCAGCAGCAGGGCGAGCAGGAGGGATGCCGTCTCATAGGCGTCGAACCCCGACGGGCCGGCCTCGGCGGGGAACACGAGCGCGGGGTCGAAGTCGTGCGGACCGCCGCTCAGCGCGAAGGCGATGAGGATGACCGGCACGAGGAGTGCGGTGAGTTTGAGCCAGTACTGGAACGCCTGCACGTAGGTGATCGCGCGCATGCCGCCCGCGGCGACGGCGGCGGCCACGAGCACCGCCACGGTCACCGCGCCCACCCACTCGGGCAGCCCCGCGACGACGACGAGGGTGATGCCCGCACCGTGCAGCTGCGGCACGATGTACAACCAACCGATGATGAGGACCGCCGCGCTCGTCACCCGTCGCGCCGAGGTCGACTCCAATCGGGCCTCGACGAAATCGGGGATCGTGTACGCCCCGCTGCGGCGCAGGGGTGCGGCGACGAACGCGAGCACCAGCAGATACCCCGCCGCGTAGCCGATCGGGAACCAGAACCCGCGCGCCCCGTCGAGCAGCACCAGCCCCGAGAGCCCCAGGAAGGTGCCCGCCGAGAGGTACTCCCCGCTGATCGCCGAGGCGTTCCACACTGGGCGCACGGTACGGGAGGCGACGAAGAAGTCGCTCGTCGTGCGCGAGATCCGCAGACCGTAGACGCCGATCAGCAGCGTCGCGACGACCACGAGCGCGACGCCGACGAGATCGAGGACCGCGTTCACTCGCGGTCCCGCAGGGCACGGTACCGGCGCTCGTTGCGCGCGGCGGTGCGCACGTAAAGCAGCGCGAACACGAGGATCACCGGATAGAACGCGAACGCCTGCAGCAGCCACGACAACGGCAGCCCCCACAGCACGATCCGATCGATCGCGGGGATCAGCGCGATCGTCAACGCCATCGCCAGCACCACCAGCACGAACCCGGCGATCGTGCCGAGGGCGAGCCGGAACTGGCTGCGCATCAGGGCGCGCGCGTACACGGCATCCGCTTCGTCGACCGGGGAGCCCGGCAGGGCGATCCCGCGCGTCGCCGTCGTGGGGCGGCGCGGCGCGGCATCCGCCGTCACCCGCACCCGCTTCGGCGCCTCGGTCACGGCATCCCCTCGCTGCGCACCAGCGCCTCGCGCACGGTCGGCACCAGACGCCTGCTCACCGGCAGCACGATCTCGCCCACCGACACCGACGGATCGGTGCCCGAGAGCCGGGCCTCGGTGACGGCGGACGCCCGCACCAGTGTCGAGCGATGGATGCGCAGGAATCCGGCATCCGCCCATCGCGCCTCGAGTTCGGAGATCGGGATGCGCACGAGATGCCCGGCATCGCCGTCGGCGTGGAGCCGCGAGTAGTCGCCCTGCGCCCGCACCCAGCGGATGTCGCTGCGGCGCACGAAGCGCACCGCCGAGCCGATCGAGACGGGCAGCACCTCGTCGTCACCCGCCGAGGGTGCGTCGCCGCGCTCGATCACCCGGTCGACGGCCTGCCGCAGGCGCGCGGCGCGCACGGGCTTGAGCAGATAGTCGGCCGCGCGCAGTTCGAAGGCCTCGACGGCGCGGGCGTCGTCGGCGGTGACGAAGACGACGGCGGGCGGCTCGGCGAGCGAGAGCAGCCCGCGCGCGAGTTCGGTGCCGAGCAGACCGGGCATGTGGATGTCGAGGAAGGCGATGCGCACGGCGCGCTGGGACAGCTGCCGCAGGGCGTCGGCACCCGTCGTGGCCGTGAGGATGTCGCCGATGCGCTCATCGGTGCGCAGCAGGTGCACGAGTTCGTCGAGCGCCGGTCTCTCGTCGTCGGCGACGAGCACGTCGATCATGGCCGCACCTCAGTCGTTGTCCGGGTCGTTCAGCGGTTGCGACTTGGGCACCCGCATGCGCACCAGGGTACCGGCGCCGGTGTTCGTCTCGACGACCAGGCCGCCGTCCGCCCCGTAGAGCTGGCGCAGGCGCGTATCGACGTTGCGCAGCCCCACGTGCAGGCCGTCGTCGGCCGCTGTGAGCGTGGAGCGCAGAGCATCCGGATCCATGCCGATGCCGTCGTCCTCCACCGTGATCTCGGTGTGCGTGCCCTCGTCGCGCGACGCGATCCGGATCTCGCCCCCGCCCTCGCCCGGCTCGAGCCCATGGCGCACCGCGTTCTCGACGAGCGGCTGCACGGAGAGGAACGGGATCACCGTCGCGAGAGTCTCGGGCGCGATCTGCAGCGTCACGCGCAGACGCTCACCGAAGCGGGCGCGCTCGAGCTCGAGATAGGAACGGATGCTCTCGAGCTCATCGGCCACGGTCGTGAACTCACCCTGTCGCCGGAACGAGTAACGGGTGAAGTCGGCGAACTCGAGCACGAGATCGCGGGCGCGGGCGGGATCGGTCGTGATGAAGGAGGCGATCGCCGTGAGGGCGTTGTAGATGAAGTGCGGCGAGATCTGCGCGCGCAGCGAGCGCAGTTCGGCCTCGGCGAGCTGGGTGCGCGAGGCGTCGAGTCCGCCCAGCTCGACCTGTGCCGCGCACCAGTCGGCGACCTCTTCGGCCGCCCGCACCAGCGCCGCCCGCACCGGGGCGGCGAACGCGACGACCACGCCGATCACGTGGCCGTCGACGACGATCGGCGCACCGACTCCCTCGAGATGGTCGTCGGCGGCCTGCGAGGGGAAGACCTGTCGGCGACCCGACTCGCGCACGCGGCTCGCGATCCGCACGGCCGCGGCTTCCAGCCCATCGGGCGCGCCGTCGAACGAGACGGTGTCGTCGGCGGCGACGATCGCGACCGCGGCACTGCCGAGCAGCACGCGCAGGTGCCGGGCGGCCTTCACGACCTCCGGAGCCGAGAGGCCCGCGCGCAGGTGCGGAGCGGCGAGACTCGCGTGATGCAGCGCCCGCAGAGCCGCCTGCTCACCCTCGCTGCCGAGATCGGCCGCGCCGCGCGCAAGACGGCGGGCGAGCAGCAGCAGCACCGTCAGCGCGATGCCGCCGAGCACGCCCAGCACGGCGGCGAGAACGACGTCGGTCATGTGATCAGCCTAGGCAGGGCGCCTCGTGGGGGACGCTTCGACAGGCTCAGCGACCCAGCCCTTGCGGGTCCCTGAGCCTGTCGAAGGGCCCCACCACGCACAACTGGGTGCCTGAGCTTGTCGAAGGGCGCCGCCGGGCGCACCGGTCAGCAGCACCGGGCGCCGGGGTTGCGGTCCTGGTCGTCCATGCGCTGACGCCAGAACTGGCGCTCGGTCATCGGGTCCTCGTCCGGATGATGACGACGGTGATGGGCGACGTAGGTCGCGTAGGCCGTGTCGCCCATCAGCGTCGTCATGTACCAGCGGATGCCGCGCCCGACCCGCGCCGCGGCACCGATCAGTGCACGCAACGGGGTGGGCACGGCATCCGCGTGATGGATCACCATGTCAGTGGCTCGAGACCTTGCGCTCATCGGCGAGGATCGGCTCCCACTGCTTCTCGAGCTCGCGCTCGTCGGCGTTGGGCAGGAATCCCGCCGGGGCGAACCGGCGCGAGGCGACCGGTTCGTCTTCGGTGTTCTCGCCGCCGCCGTTGCGGATCGCCTTGATGGTGACGACGATCGCCGCGATCATGACGATCAGCGCGAGCGTCACGAAGATGATCGAGAGCGTCCCCTGCACGGCCGTGTTGCGGATGACCGCCTCGAGCACCTCGCGTTCGCCGAGCGACGTGTCACCGGTGTTCAGCGCCTCGAGGTAGCGGAAGTGGTTCGCCCAGTATCCGATCGCCGGGACCGGCGAGAAGATCTTGTAGAGCGAGGCCGTGACCGTGACGACCGCGGTGAAGGCGAGCGGCAGGCCGATGATCCACAACCACTTGACGTAGCTGCGGCCGCGCTTGGCGACGATCGCCATCACCACGGCGAGCGCGATCGCGGCGAGCAGCTGGTTCGCGATGCCGAACAGCGGGAAGAACGTGTTGATGCCGCCGAGCGGGTCGGTGACGCCGAGGATGAGGATCGCTCCCCAGCCGGCCACCATGATCGCGGTGCAGATCCATACGCCGGGCCGCCACGAGACGTCGCGGAACTTCGGGAACCAGGCGCCGATCGAGTCCTGCAGCATGAAGCGGGCGACGCGGGTGCCGGCATCCACCGCCGTGAGGATGAACAGCGCCTCGAACATGATCGCGAAGTGGTACCAGAACGCCATGAGCGCCTGCCCGCCGAGCGCCTGCTGCATGATGTGCGCGAGGCCGAGCGCGAGGGTCGGGGCGCCGCCGGTGCGCGAGACGATCGACTCCTCGCCGACCGCCTGGGCTGTTCCGGTGAGCATCTCGGGGGTGAGGTTCACCCCCGTCAGACCCAGCGAGTTCACGAAGGCGACCGCGCCTTCGACCGTGCCGCCCGTCACCGCCGATGGCGCGTTCATCGCGAAGTAGATGCCCTGGTCGATCGAGATCGCGGCGACGAGCGCCATGATCGCGACGAACGACTCCATGAGCATGCCGCCGTAGCCGATGAAGCGAGTCTGACGCTCCTTCTCGACGAGCTTGGGCGTCGTGCCGGAGGCGATCAGGGCGTGGAAGCCCGACAACGCTCCGCAGGCGATGGTCACGAACAGGAAGGGGAAGAGAGGACCGGCGAACACCGGCCCCATGCCGTTCTCGCCGAAGATGCTGACCGCGGGCACCGTGATCTCGGGACGCACCAGGATGATCGCTCCGGCGAGCATCACGATCACACCGATCTTCATGAACGTCGAGAGGTAGTCGCGGGGAGCGAGCAGCAGCCACACCGGGAGCACCGCGGCGATGAAGCCGTAGATGATGATGCCCCACGCGATCGTGGTGCGGTCGAGGTGGAAGATCGCCTGGCCCCACTCGGTGCCGGCGACCCAGCCGCCGCCGATGATCGCGGCCATGAGCAGCACGAACCCGATGATCGAGACCTCGGTGACCTTGCCCGGGCGCAGGAAGCGCAGGTAGATGCCCATGAAGATCGCGATCGGGATGGTCATCGCCACCGAGAAGACGCCCCACGGGCTCTCACCGAGAGCGTTGACGACGACGAGCGCGAGGATCGCGACGATGATCAGCATGATCAGCAGCGAGGCGATGATCGCGGCGGTGCCGCCGATCCGCCCGAGTTCCTGGCGGGCCATCTGGCCGATGGTGCGGCCTCCGCGGCGCATCGAGAAGAACAGCACGGTGTAGTCCTGCACGGCGCCCGCGAGCACGACACCCACGATGATCCAGATCGTGCCGGGCAGGTAGCCCATCTGCGCGGCGAGCACGGGACCGACGAGCGGGCCGGCGCCGGCGATCGCGGCGAAGTGGTGCCCGTAGAGCACGCGGCGGTCGGTGGGGACGTAGTCCTTGCCGTCCTGCTTGACCTCGGCCGGTGTCGCGCGGCGGTCGTCGGGGCGGGTGATGTACTTCTCGATCACCTTCGAGTAGAAGCGGTAGCCGATCAGATAGGTGCAGACCGCCGCGAAGACGAACCAGATCGCGTTCACGGTCTCGCCGCGCACGATCGCGAGCATCACCCAGGCGACACCGCCGAGCAGCGCGATCGCCGTCCAGATCAGGATCTTCGGGAGGGTCCAGCGCCGGCTCTTCTCCTCGTGCTCGGGAGAGAGGGCGACGGGTGGGAGTTTCGGGTCGGTGACGATGATGGGCTCGTCGTCGACGGTTCCGGCGCCGCGTCGGCGCGACGAAGGTGCGGTCATGGGGTTCTCCTCGGGGTGCGCGTCATTGCGTTCCCCCACGCTAGGAAACGGGCGCGGGGGTCGAGGAGCGGGAGCGGATGCCGTGCGACGAGCGGCATCGACGATGCGACGAACGGATGCCGCGGCATCCGTTCCTGAACGGCACCCAGGGCGATGTCCGACGTCGCGGATACACTCGCGACAATGCCCTCCCCCTCTGAGAACGCACCCGACTCGTTCGTCCGCGTCCGCGGGGCGAACGAGAACAACCTCCGCTCCGTCGATGTCGACATGCCACGCGATCGGATCGTCGCGTTCACCGGAGTCTCGGGATCGGGCAAGTCGTCGCTCGCGTTCGGCACCATCTTCACGGAAGCCCAGCGCCGATATCTCGAGTCGGTGGCGCCGTACGCGAGGCGGCTCATCCAGCAGGGCCACGATCCGCACGTCGAATCGATCTCGGGCCTGCCCCCGGCGGTCGCCCTGCAGCAGCGGCGCGGCGCGCCCAGCTCGCGATCGAGCGTCGGCACCGTGACGACGCTGTCGAACTCGTTGCGCATGCTCTTCTCCCGGGCGGGCACCTTCCCGGAGGGCTTCACGACCCGCCTCGACTCCGATGCGTTCTCTCCCAACACCGTCGCCGGAGCCTGCCCGGAGTGTCACGGCATCGGCGTCGCGCACACCGTCACCGAGGACTCGCTCGTGCCCGACCCTTCGCTGAGCATCCGCGAAGGTGCGATCGCCGCCTGGCCGGGCGCGTGGCAGGCGAAGAACCTGCGCGACATCACGATCGCGCTCGGCTACGACGTCGACGTCCCCTGGCGGGATCTTCCCCGTGCCGATCGCGAGTGGCTGCTCTTCACCGACGAGCAGCCGGTCGTGCAGATCACCCCGCAGCGCGACCGCGTGGCCAAGCCCTACAACGGCATGTTCTGGAGCGCCAAGAAGTACGTCTTCCATACGCTCTCCGACTCGAAGAGCCAGATGATGCGCACCAAGGTGCTCCAGTTCGTGCGATCCGGGCCGTGCCCGCTGTGCGGGGGGACGGGGCTGCGGCGCGAGGCCCTGGCCGTCACGTTCGCCGGCCGATCGATCGCCGAGCTCAACGCTCTCCCGCTGACCGACCTCGCCGACGTCATCCGCCCGACGACGCAGCTCACCGAGGTCACGCCTGCGCTCCCCACCACTCTTTCGGGCGAGCGCACCGACGTCGCCGTCGCCCTCACGACCGATCTCCTCGCGCGCATCGAGGTGCTCACCGACCTGGGGCTCGGCTACCTGGGGCTGGGCCGAGCGACGACCACCCTGTCCCCCGGTGAGATGCAGCGGCTCCGGCTCGCGACGCAGCTGCGGTCGGGACTCTTCGGGGTGGTCTACGTGCTCGACGAGCCCTCGGCCGGCCTGCATCCCGCCGACGCCGAGCAGCTGCTCGACGTGCTCGCACAGCTCAAGCGCTCCGGGAACTCGGTCTTCGTGGTCGAGCACAACATGGACATCGTCCGGCACGCCGATTGGATCGTCGACGTCGGCCCCGGTGCCGGCGAAGGCGGTGGGCACGTCCTCTACAGCGGTGCGGTGCCGGGGCTCGCCGCTGTCGAGGCATCCGTCACCCGCCCGTTCCTGTTCCCCGAGGCGCAGGCGGCATCCGTGACGCGCCGCGACCGCCGCGAGGCATCGGCGTGGCTCACGGTCGAGGGCGTGAGCCTGCACAACCTCGCCGACATCGATGCATCCGTCCCGCTCGGCACCCTCGTCGCCGTGACGGGTGTCTCGGGGTCGGGCAAGTCGACACTCGTCAGTCGGGTGCTCCCCGATGTCGTGCGCACGCACCTGCGCGCGGACGACGCCCCCGACGAGATCGACGACGCCCCGATCGACGCCGGAGGCGACGACTCCCGACCGGCCGAGGCGACGGTGCCGGATGCGGGCGCCGACTCCCTGACGGTGCGCGACGTGCGCGGCCTCGAGCACATCGATCGTCTCGTACGGGTCGACCAGAAGCCGATCGGCCGCACACCGCGCTCGAACCTTGCGACCTACACGGGTCTGTTCGATGCCGTGCGTGCGGTCTTCGCCCGCACCGACCTCGCTCGCGAGCGCGGGTACGGCGCCGGACGCTTCTCGTTCAACGTCGCCGGCGGGCGCTGCGAGACCTGCCTCGGCGAGGGATTCGTCTCGGTCGAGCTGCTGTTCCTCCCCGGCAGCTACGGGCGCTGCCCGACGTGCGACGGCGCGCGGTACAACGCCGAAACGCTCGAGGTCACCTACGACGGCCGGACCATCGCCGACGTGCTCGCCCTCACCGTCGAGCAGGCATCCGAGGCGCTGGCCTCGATTCCGGCGGCGGCACGCAGCCTGCGTGCTCTCCTCGACGTCGGGCTCGGATACCTCCGCCTCGGTCAGCCCGCCACCGAGCTCTCCGGCGGCGAGGCGCAGCGCATCAAACTGGCGACCGAGCTGCAGCGCGTGCGCCGTGGCCACACTCTGTATCTGCTCGACGAGCCGACCACCGGGTTGCACCCCGCCGACGTGCAACGGCTGCTCGCGCAGCTGCATGCGCTGGTCGACTCCGGCGACACCGTGGTGGTCGTCGAGCACGAGATGGACGTCGTCGCTGCGGCGGACTGGATCATCGACCTCGGGCCCGCCGGTGGCGACGCGGGGGGCCGCGTCATCGCGGCCGGAACCCCGGAGCACGTCGCGCAGAATCCCGCGAGCCGCACGGCGCCCTACCTGGCCGAACGCCTGCGCTGACCACCGACGCCGTGCTTTTGCACGGCCCCCTCGGCATCCGCGCATCGAGCGCGCAAGTAGGCTGGAACCGTGGCCCGAACCTCTGTCCTGCCGACCCGCGTGCTGCTGATCTGCGCCGCGATCGGCGTCGCGACCGGCCTCATCGGAGGCATCGCCGGATGGGTCACGCCGATCCTGCTCGCGAGCCCCCTGCTCTTCCTCTACGGGCTCGTGCTCGGCTCGCACGTGCTGCCGGGGATCATCGCGCAGGAGGTGCTGCGGCGTCCGTTCGTGGCGCTCATCACGCACCTGATCGCCGCGCTCGTCTCGAGCGCGTTCAACCCGGCCTGGGCGCTGCGCTTCATCGGCACGGCGCTGCTGTTCGGCGCGATCCAGGAGGGCGTCGCGGCTCTCACCCGCTACCGCGCCTGGGGCGCCTGGCGCTTCTTCATCTCGGCGGCGCTGATCGGCGTCGTCGTGGCGGTCGCCGTGTTCTTCGCCGCACATCTCGGCACGATGCCGCTGTGGGCGCAGATCACATACCTCGCGATCTCGGTGCTCGGCCCCATCGCGTGGACCGCGATCGGCCTCGCGGTCGGCACGGCGCTCAGCCGCGCCGGCGTCGCCCGTCGCTGAGCGCGTCGTTCCCGGCATCCGTCTCGCTCGACTCTCCGTGAGGGGTCAAGACACGCCTCAGTGGATGCCGGGCGTGAGGCGTGTCTTGACCCCTCACGGACTCACGAATGCACGTCGCGAGGTCAGGTAAGGCTCGGCTAAGTTAGAGACGTACGTTCCACCGAAGACGTACGTCCACCGACCCGGGGTCTCGCCGTGCGCCCATCCGCGCCTCTTCTCCGCGTGCGTGATGTCTCTCTCACCCACGCGGATGCCGCGCACCCCTCCCCGCGCGACGTGACCTTCGACATCGACCCGGGCGAGGTCGTGCTGCTGCTCGGCCCCTCGGGCTCGGGCAAGTCGACGCTCACGCTCGCGCTGAACGGGCTCATCCCGCACGCGCTTCCCGCCACCATGACCGGCACGGTCGAGGCGGGCGGGGTCGGCACCGCCGACGCGCAGACCTCCGAGCTGAGCACGCGGGTCGCGATGGTCTTCCAGGACCCGGATGCCCAGATCGTCACCGGAACCCTCTATGATGAGGTCGCCTTCGGCCCCGAGAACCTGCGCCTGCCCGTCGCCGAAGTCACCGCCCGCACCGAAGACGCCCTGCGCCGCGTCGGGCTATGGGAGCGCCGCGACGACAACCCCGACCGGCTCTCGGGCGGCGGCCGCCAGCGCCTCGCGATCGCCTGCGCCCTCGCCATGGGGTCGCCGTTGATCGTGCTCGACGAGCCGACCGCGAACCTCGACCCGCAGGGCATCGATGACGTCTACGCCGCCCTCGCCGACGTGATCGCCGCGGGCGACCGGGCGATCCTCCTCGTCGAACACAACCTCGACGCCGCGATGGGATTCGTCACCCGCACGATCGTGCTCGACCGCGAGGGGCGCGTCGCGTACGACGGCCCGGTCGCCGAGATCCTCCGCGCGCACACCGACGAGCTCGTCGCGATGGGGGTGTGGCTGCCCGCGGCGACGCTGGCGGCGCTGCGACTGCGCGACGACGGCATCCGTCTCGACCCCCTGCCGCTGACACCCGAGGAGCTGGCGGCACAGCTACCCCCGGCATCCGATCGCCCGAGCGCGGCCGCGACCGCGACCGACCCGACGACGGATGCCGCACCCTCGGGCGAGGCGATCATCCGGGCGCGGGGGCTCACCGTGCGCCGGGGCCGCACCGAGATCCTGCACGGCATCGACCTCGATCTCACGCCCGGCAGCCTCACCGCCATAGTCGGCGCCAACGGGGCCGGCAAGACCACGCTCATCCAAGCGCTCGCCGGGGTCGTGCCCCCGCCGAAGCGGCAGGTCGACGTCGACGGTATCGATCCCGGGCGGGCCGCTCCCCGCGACCTCGCCGCCCGCATCGGCTTCGTGTTCCAGAACCCCGAGCACCAGTTCATCGCGCACACGGTGTTCGACGAGCTCGCGCACGGGCTGACCCTTCGACAGGCTCAGGGACCCCAGGGCGAGCAGATCACGGATGCCGAGATCACCGAGCGCGTGACCGAGATGCTCGAGCGCTTCGGCCTCGCGCACAAGGCCGACGTGCATCCGTTCCTGCTGTCGGGCGGCGAGAAGCGCCGCCTGTCGGTGGGCACCGCGCTGATCACCCGCCCCCGCGTTCTCGCGCTCGACGAGCCGACATTCGGCCAGGATCGCGCGCGGGCGACCGAGCTGCTCGCGCTGCTGCAGAGTCTGCGCGCCGAGGGCACGACGATCGTGATCGTCACCCACGACCTGCAGCTCGTCGCCGAGCACACGACGCACACCGTGATCCTCGCCGACGGGCGCGTGCACGCGAGCGGACGCACGGCCGATCTCTTCCGCGACGAGCAGACGTTCACCTCGGCGGGGCTCCGCCTGCCCGCCCTGCAGCGGGTGCTCGCGGCGCACGCACGGGGGGCCGAGGCATGACCGCCACCGCGTTCGACCCGTACGCGACGATGACCGTCACCTCGCGGCATCAGTTCCTCTATGCTCTCAACCCGCTCGCGAAGGTGGCGGGATTCGCCCCGGCGATGATCTTCCTGGTGT
This sequence comes from Microbacterium sp. USHLN272, assembly GCF_037149655.1. Taxonomy (NCBI): domain Bacteria; kingdom Bacillati; phylum Actinomycetota; class Actinomycetes; order Micrococcales; family Microbacteriaceae; genus Microbacterium; species Microbacterium sp. USHLN272. The sequence continues at coordinate 1,656,955 of NZ_JBBCRA010000001.1, forward strand.
TCGTGCGCGACCTCGCCACTCCGGCCGCGTTCCTGCTGTTCGCCTACGTGCTGCTGCTCGTCGGCGCCCGCCTCACCTGGCGTCTGCTCCTGCTGCTCGCGGTGCTGCCCGTCGGCATGGCCGTGATCGGCGTGAGCTTCTCGCTCTGGGTAGACACCGCGCTCGTCGGCGACACGACCCCGGTGCTGCGGATCGGCGACTGGACGCTCTACAGCGGAGCACTGATGATCGGTTTCGCCACGGCGCTGCGCCTCGGCGCGATCATCTCGCTCGCCCTCATCGGCGGGCTCACCACCAGCGGACCCGACCTCGTGCGGGCGAGCGTGCAGCAGCTGCGGGTTCCGTACCGCATCGGCTACACGGCGTTGGCCGCGTTCCGCTTCGTGCCGCGCTTCGGCTACGAGCTCTCGGTCATCCGCGCAGCCCATCGCGTGCGCGGACACCACGGAGGAGGCGGCCCTTTCTCGCGCATCGCACGCGGCTGGGGCTACATCGTGCCGCTGCTCGCCGGAGCCATCCGGCACGCCGAGCGTGTCGCCCTCGCGATGGACTCCCGGGCCTTCGGCGCACACCCCACCCGCACCGAGCGGCACCTGGTGCCGTTCCGCGCGCGCGACACGATCTTCGTCGCGCTGAGCCTCGCGGCATCCGCGGTGATCCTCCTCGTGTTCTCCCCCTGGCAACCGCCCTCCCTCTGAAAGGCACCCGATGGCGTTCAGCAAGCTCGTCAAGCCCGAGACGCAGGAACTCGTGCACCTCACCGTGCTGCGCTCCGAGCGCCTCTCCCCGCACTGGATGCGCGTGACCCTCGGCGGCGGTGAGATCGAGAAGTTCCGGCCGATGGGCTTCGATCAGTGGTTCCGCCTGTTCCTGCCGATCGGCGGTGACGCCGGACTCGACCGCGTGCCCGCCAAGGCCAACAGGATGTTCGGGTACCTGAAGTTCCTGCGCATCCCCGACGGCGAGCGCCCCGTGATGCGCAACTACAGCGTGCGCGCGTACCGACCGGCCGAGGGCGAGCGCGGCGCCGAGATCGACGTCGACTTCGTGCTGCACGGATCGGCCGCCGAGGGCACCGCCGGACCCGCATCGCGGTGGGCCGAGACCTGCACCCCGGGCGAGCACGTGCTCATCATCGACGAGGGCCTCACCTTTAACCCCGAGCGCGGTGTCGACCGGGTGCTGCTCGTGGGCGACGAGACGGCCCTGCCGGCGATCGCCTCGATCGCGGCATCCGTTCCCGTGGGCGCGACCGGCACCGCGATCATCGAGGTGCCGTCGCTCGACGACGCCCTCGATTTCCCTCACCCCGAGGGACTGTCGGTCGAGTGGGTGCTGCGCCCGCACGACGAGCAGCCCGGAGCCCTCGCGCTGCAGCGGGTGGCCGAACTCGACCTGCCGGCCGAGACGTTCCACACCTACGCGGCCGGCGAGCAGTCGCTCGCTTCGGGTGTACGCAAGCTGCTCGTCGGCGAGCGCGGCGTCGACAAGAACACCGTCAGCTTCTGCGGCTACTGGAAGATCGGTGCCGCCTCCCCGACGTCGAAGGCCGCTCGCGAAGCCGCCGCGGAGCCGCTCGGATGAACGGGGCGGATGCCGCTTCGTCGGCTGCCGGTTCGGGGGCGGATGCGGCGACGGAAGCGGATGCCGTGGCGACGCGGCCCGCGCGCGGACGGGTGCGCTTCCCGACTGCCCTGCTGCTGACCTGCGCGGCGCTCGGCGTCGCCGGGGCGGTTCTGCTCGCGCCGATGAACTGGCTCTCGACCCTGCTCACCGGACCACTGCCCTTCCTCGGGATGGGCCTCGCCGGGCTGTGGCTGCTGCCCTCGGTGATCGCGCTGCGTTTGCTCAAGCGTCCGCTCGTGGGCTTGCTCGTCGCGCTGATCGCGGGGCTCGTCATGGTGCCGTTCTCGGGGTACGGCTTCGGCAGCGTCGCCACGAACCTCTGGTGGGCGGCGTTCACCGAGCTGCCGTTCCTGTTCGTGCTGTGGCGCTACTGGGGCACCTGGATGCACTACGTCGGAGCGGTCGCCGTCGCGATCGTCTACCCGATCTCGGCATGGGCCTGGTTCGACCTGGGCAGCTTCGGCCTCTGGTACCAGGCGGCGTTCTTCGCCGTCACGATGGCCAGCTGCGTCGCGGCGACGGCCCTCGGCATCCTGATCGCGGATCGCCTACGCCGTGCCGGCGTCGGCGGACGCCGCTGACGCGCGGCGTTAATGCCGGACGACGATCACAGTGCGAGGTGCATGCGAAGGCACTCGTCGACCTCTCCCATCAGTTCAGCAGGCACCCATCCCACCGGCCGAACAATGCGCGAGGTCGCGATCGTGCGGACTTGTTCGATCTGAACCTTCGAATCGACGCTGAGCCCGGTGCCCACCGCAGGCAACAGAACCTGAAAAGGGAGGACTCGCGCGACATTGGACGTGACCGGCGCGACCGTTACCGTCGCACGCGTGCTGCGTACAGCCGCGGTGTTGGCCGTGTTGTTGCTGATGACAACGGCAGGACGGGTCTTCGCGGCCTCGGCCCCGACAACCGGGTCGAAGGCGACCAGCACGATCTGGCCGCGCCGCAGCAGCGTGGTCGACGGCGCACTCACGCTGAGGCGAGTCCGTCGCTGGCAGCCGTGTCCCATTCGTCGTCGTAGCCTTCAGCGAATGCTTCGGCGTAGGCATCTGCCAGGCGGCTCTCGCGCAAGAGCGCCACAGCATCCTGAACCGCCGCCGACCGGGTGGCGTATTTTCCCATCAAGACCTCCGCGTCGAGGAACGCTACGTCACTCGCACTGAGGCTGAGGCTGACCTTGCTGTTCGTCATGCCTCAATGCTACTCGGGTAGCAAGGATATTGCCACCTCCTAGCATTCGCGCTTGGGACGTCGCGCAAGCCCCAGCGGGGCCCTTCGACAGGCTCAGGGACCCCGTTCGAGTGCGCGGGCGGGGCCCTTCGTCTCGTCGCTGCGCTCCTCGCTCAGGAACCGGGCGGGAGTCAGCGCTTGCCGGCGATCTGGCGGCCGACGATCTCGCGCATGATCTCGTTCGTGCCGCCGTAGATGCGGTGCACGCGGGCGTCGAGGAACGCGCGGGCGATCGGGTATTCGGTGATGTAGCCGTAGCCGCCGTGCAACTGCACGCCCTGATCGAGCACCTCCCACTCGCGCTCGGTGGCCCAGAACTTCACCTTCGCGGCCTCCTCGGCCGACAGCTTGCCCTGCGAGTACGCGAGCAGCGCGCGGTCGATGTACGCCCACAGCGCGTCGACGGTCGTGGCCATGTCGGCGATCGCGAAGCGGCTGTTCTGGAAGTCGATGATCCGTTCGCCGAACGCCTCGCGGTCCTTCGTGTAGGCGACGGTCCAGTCGAGGGCGGCCTGCGCCGCCGCGGCACCCGCGACGCCGATCGACAGGCGCTCGAGCGGCAGGTTCATCATGAGCTGCACGAAGCCCTTGCCCTCGACTCCGCCGATGAGGTTCTCGTCGGGAACGAACACGTCGCTGAACGACAGCTCTGCCGTGTCGTGGCCCTGGAAGCCCATCTTGTGCAGCTTCTTGCCGTGGTCGAAGCCCTCCATGCCGTTCTCGATGAGCACGAGGCTGAAGGCATCCGGTCGGTTGCCCTCACCGGTCTTCACGAAGGTGACGACCAGGTCGGCGGTCGCGCCCGACGAGATGAACGTCTTGGCACCGTTGACGATGTACCCGCCGTCGACCTTCTTGGCAGTGGTCTTGATGCCGCGCAGGTCGCTGCCCGCGCCGGGCTCGGTCATCGCGAGCGCGCCGACGACCTCGCCCGTCGCCATCCGCGGCAGCCATTTCGACTTCTGCTCCTGGGTGCCCATGTGCACGAGGTACGGAACCGCCAGGTCGTCCTGGATGCCGAAGGCCCCGGCGAGCGAGCCCGCGCCGGCGGCGATGACCTCTTCGTTCACGACCGCGCGGAAGCGGTAGTCCTGCAGCATCCCGGCCCCGCCGAACTCCTCGGGAACCGACAGGCCGATGATCCCGGCCTCGCCGGCCGCGCGCATGGTGTCGCGGTCGACCTCGCCCGCGGCATCCCACCGCTCGATGTCCGCACCCGTCACGTGGCGCTTGACGAAGTCCTTGACGAGGTCGCGGAAGGCCTCGTGATCCTCTTCATAGATGTCGCGTTCCATTGCGCGTCCTCCTGAACGTGTCGGCGTCTTTGCTCCCGCGATTCTAGGGCGATGACGGATGCCGCGACAGGACGTTGTGGGAATGCATCCCGCGTTTCGTGGTACTGGGTACCGCGATTGTGGGATGCCTCCGAGCGTCGCTCAGGGCAGGTAGTCGGGCGCGGCAGGAAGGCCGAAGAACTCCTCGAGCGTGTGGAACCCGCCCGCCTGGTAGGCCGCGGCGAGGTCGCGCCCCACGTAGCGCAGATGCCACGGCTCGGGCGCGTACCCGGTGACGCCGGAGCCCCCGTCCTCGTAGCGCACGATGAACCCGTACTCCCACGCGTGGGCGGCGACCCAGTCGCTCTGCGTGGTGCCGCCGAACCCGTCGAGCCCGCCGCAGCCCAGGCCGCACGCGACGACGTCGACCGCGAGGCCGGTCTGGTGCTCCGAGTGCCCGGGGCGCGCGGATCCGGCATCCGCCCCGGCCTGCCCCTGGTCGCGCACGTGCGACTCGTAGGTCGTGACCTGCAGGCCGTACGAGCGGTAGCCGTTGTTCGCACCGAGGCGCCCGACCCCGGCCTCGATGGCCGCGTTCGCCATGTCGCCGACCGCGGTCGCGACGTCGGTGCGCACCTGCCCGGATGCCGTGGTCATCTGCAGCGGCACGTCGGCGAGGGCGCCGGGCGCGTAGTCGGCGGGGTCGAGCGGTCGCGCCTTGTTGACGACGACCCACACCCGCGCGGGGTCGGAGAGCGAGATGCACGGCGCGTTGCCCGCCACGACGGCGGCGCGGAACGCCTCGCCCCCGCCGAAGCCGGCGATGGTGGCCGCGTCGTCTCCGGCGGCGAGCGATTCCTGCACGGATGCTTCGGCGCACGGGTCGGCGGCCGGGGTGGAGCCGACGTCGACCGAGGGCACCTGCACGACCGCGACCGGCTCAGGCATCCGCGAGGCTTCGGGCGTCGAGGATGCCGGCGCCGAGGCGAGGGAGAGGAGGATGCCGATGGCGGTCACCGCGACGCCGATCGGCAGGGCGGGACCACGGATCGGGGAGCGCGGAGCCGCATGCTGAGCGTGCGGCGATTCGGGCATGATCTCCATTCTGCCCCGATCACCGCGCGGTGACCGATATGCATTCACAGGCAGGTACCGGAGCGACGGCATCCGCGGGGTGCGCCGACCGGGGTCGACCAGTACCTGCCGACCCAGGGGCAGCCGGACATAGGCTGAGGGGATGAACGCTCACGTGCGGGATCCCCGGGTGTGTCCGACCTGCGGCGGGGCGTTGAAATTCGAGATCCTCGACGACGAGCGCTTCCTCGTCGTGTGGTCGTGCGTGGAGTGCGGGTTGATCCGGGCGGCCGAACCGACGGGATAGCTTCTTCGTCTTTTTCTTCGAATCTCACTTGCGTTAACTTCGGATACATGTTCGAATGAAGCATGCGTTGGCAGGGACAGAAGCTCGGAGAGACGGATGCCGCGGCACTCCCCGGTCTCGAAGACCGGTCGAGCGTGCTGCGGTCGGTGACGACCCCCGAGTTCGCCGGGGTGACCTTCCACGAGGTGCTCTCGAAGTCGGCGCTCAACCACGTTCCCGGCGCATCGCGCATGCCGTTCGCCTGGACGATCAACCCCTATCGGGGATGCAGTCATGCGTGCGTCTACTGCTTCGCCCGCGGGACGCACGAGTACCTCGACCTCGACGGCGGGTCGGACTTCGACTCTCAGATCGTGGTCAAGGTGAACGTCGTCGAGGTGCTCGAGCGCGAGCTGCGCAAGGGCAGCTGGCAGCACGAGACCGTGGCGCTGGGCACGAACACCGATCCCTACCAGCGGGCCGAGGGGCGCTACAAGCTCATGCCCGGGATCATCGAGACGCTCGCGGCATCCGGCACCCCGATCTCGATCCTCACGAAGGGCACGCTGATCCGGCGCGACATCCCGCTGCTCGTGAAAGCCGCGCAGCGCGTGCCGATCGACGTGCAGATGTCGATCGCGATGTACCACGACGAGCTGCAGAAGGCGATCGAACCGGGAACCCCGAGCACGCAGGCGAGGCTCGACACGGTGAAAGCCCTGTCGGATGCCGGTTTCCCCGTCACCGTCTTCCTGATGCCGATCCTGCCGCACATGACCGACTCGGTCGACGCGATCGCGCATGCGCTCGAGCGCATCAAGATGGCGGGCGCGCGCACGGTGATCTACGGAGCGCTGCACCTGCGGCCGGGTGTGAAGCCGTGGTTCTTCCAGTGGCTCGGAGAGCACCGGCCCGACCTCGTCTCGTCGTACCGCGGCCTCTACCCGGGAGCGTCCGCCGAGGCGCCGAAGCCCTATCGGCAGTGGCTCGCGAAGCGGGTCAAACCGCTGATCCGGCTGCACGGCCTCGACGCGCGCCACGAAGACGACTACCCCCGGCGCGGATTCCGTCCGGGACAGGGGCATGTCGACTCGATCTGGCGCCAGGACGGAGCGCCGACGACGGGGCGGGCACCGGGCAGCCCGAGCCCGGCCGTCACGTTCCGGACCACCGGTTCGGCGACCTCGACCCCCGCGCAGCCCATGCTGTTCTGAGCGTGGGCTGCGGCATCCGCTGGTCAGGGCGGAGGGCCGCAGGCCCGTAGGCTCGGTGACTATGGCTACCGGCTCCACCATCCACACGTTCGACGTGCAACTCGCAGACACCGACCGCGGGGTCTACGAGGACTATTCGCTGCGCGTGGCGAGGCATCCGTCCGAGACCGACGCCTACATGATCACCCGCATCCTCGCCTACGGCCTCGAGTTCGCCGAGGGCATCGGATTCAGCGAGGGCATCTCGAAGACCGATGAGCCGGCCGTTCTCGTCCGCGACCTCACCGGCGCGATCACCGCCTGGATCGAAGTCGGCGCTCCCGACGCCGAACGCCTGCACTACGGCAGCCGCCTCGCCGAGCGCACCGTGGTCTACACGCACCGCGACCCCGAGAAGGTCATGCTCCCCTGGGCCGGCAAGCGCATCCATCGCTCCGAGGACCTGCGCGTGTTCAGCTTCGACCCTGGGTTCATCGACCAGGTCACGCCGCACATCGAGCGCCGCAACACGCTCACCCTCACGGTCACCGAACAGGTGCTCTACCTCGACCTCAACGGCGCCAACCTCACCACCGCGATCCACGAGCACGAGCTCGGGTAGCCCCACTGAGGGGTCAAGACACGCCGCGCCCCCGGCATCCGATACGGCGTGTCTTGACCCCTCAGGGGGCCGCACCGTCCGCGCCCTGGGGAGGAGATCGCTCGTTCCGCAGGAGCCTCTCGCGGATCCGCTCCTGCGCATCGTGCGATCTCCTCCGTCACGTGCGTGCACCCGCCGCGCACCGGCCCGCCCCGCCCGACGGCCCGGCCCCGTCCGCCCGGCCCGCCCGCACAACTTCGGAGATCGGGCGAGACACGCCGCGCCGACCGCCCTGCACTCCGGCGTGTCGCCTCAGAACTCCGAAGTTGTGCCGCGGCTCACGCGCGAGGGGTCGAAAAAGGCCGGGTCGGATGCTTCCGACCCGGCCTTTCGTGACCCCTCAGGCCTCGCGAACCTCAGCCCACGTGCGCCTCAGCCCGCGCGCGCCTCACCCCGCGCGCGCCTCAGCCCGCGCGACCCTCACCCCGCACGAACCTCAGCCGCGCACGAACCTCAGCCGCGCACGGCCAAGACTTGGCCCCGCGCGAACCTCAGCGGCGCACGCCCGCGGCTCAGCGGGTGAGCGCCTCCGCCGTGGGGGTGCGACCGGTGATCTCGTCGATGATGTCGTCGTCGATGCGCGCGTTCTCGAACGGCGCGTCGATCTCGGCCCGGTCGAGCAGCTCGGTCATACGACGCTGACGCTGACGCGTGATGAGCGTGACGACGCGGCCCGAACGACCGGCGCGGCCGGTACGGCCCGAACGGTGCAGGTACGTCTTGTACTCGTCGGGAGCGTCGGCCTGCACGACGAGATCGATGTCGTCGACGTGGATGCCGCGGGCGGCGACATCGGTGGCGACGAGCACGTTCACCCGGCCCGAGGTCAGACGCTCGAGGTTGCGCGTGCGCTTGGCCTGGTTCAGGTCTCCGTGCAGCGAGACCGCAGGGATGCCGGCGTCGTCGAACTGCTCCGCGAGCATGTCGGCGTAAGCGCGGGTGCGGGCGAAGACCAGCGTCTTGCCCTCGCGGTCGACGAGCGAGGTGAGGATCTCGGCCTTGTCGCGGTGCTCGATCACGAGCACGCGGTGCTCGATCGTGCTGGACTCCTGGTCTTCACCCGCGACCTCGTAGACGGCCGGGTCGACGAGGAACTCGTCGACGAGAGCGGCGACCTCGCGGTCGAGCGTCGCCGAGAACAGCAGCTTCTGGCTGCCGTCGGCGGTGTGACGCAGGATGCGCTGCACGGGCTCGACGAATCCGAGCTCGCACATGTGGTCGGCCTCGTCGAGCACCGCGATGCGGCAGTCCGAGAGGTCGAGCTTGCCCTGGTTGATGAGGTCCTCGACGCGACCGGGGGTGCCGATCACGATGTCGACGCCCTTCTTGAGCGCGCCCACCTGGCGACCCTGCGGCACGCCGCCGTAGATCTGGGTGGTGAAGAGACCCACGCTGCGGGCGATCGGCTGGATCGTGCGGTCGATCTGCAGGGCGAGCTCGCGGGTCGGAGCGAGGATGATCGCGCGCGGCGAACGACCGAACTCACGACGCTTGCCGGCCTGCGACTGCAGCACGCGCTCGACGAGCGGGGCGCCGAAGGCGATGGTCTTGCCGGAGCCGGTGCGTCCACGGGCGAGCACGTCGCGCCCGCCGAGCACGGCCGGGATGCTGGCCGCCTGGATCGGGAACGGCGTCGCCGCTCCCATGTTCGCGAGGGTCTCGACGATGTTCGAGCCGAGGCCCAGGTCGCCGAAGCTCACACCGTCGACCTCGACGGCCGCGACGGACTTCGCCTCGAGGCGCTCGTGCACGACGTCGTCGGTCGGCTCGAAGGCGGCCTTCGGCTTGGCGTTCCAGTCGTTGCGGCCGGGGCGCGCGTCACGGCTCGGACGCTCGTCGCGGCGCGGGCGGTCGGTGCGGTACGCGCCACCGGTCGAGGGACGGCTGCGCTCGCCCGGCGCGTCGTAGGAGCGCTGCGTGCGGTCGCGGTCGAAGGCGCGGCGGGCACGGTCGGCATCGTACGAACGCTCGGGGCGATCGGATGCCGCACGGTCGTTGTACCGGGGGCGCTCTGCGTCGCCACGGTCGTCACGACGCGGACGCTCGTCACGGTCGAACCGGGGACGGTCGTTGCCGCGGTCGTTGAACCGGGGACGGTCAGCACCGCGGTCGTTGAACCGGGGACGCTCGGCACCGCCACGGTCGTCACGACGCGGACGCTCGTCACGGTCGAACCGGGGGCGGTCGGCACCGCGGTCGTTGAACCGGGGACGCTCAGCACCCCCACGGTCGTCACGACGCGGACGCTCGTCACGGTCGAAACGAGGACGGTCAGCACCACGATCGTTGAACCGCGGACGCTCGGCGCCACCACGGTCGTCGCGACGCGGACGGTCGTCGAAGCGGCGGCCGGCCGAGGGGCGGTCGTTGTAGCGGGGACGCTCGGAGCCGCCCTCGAAACGGGGACGCTCGTCGCGACGGTGCGGCGCCTCACGGCGGCCCGACTCGGCGCGGTTGCGGATGCTGCGGGCCTCGTCGCGACCGGCGCGCTCCTGCGCACCCCAGCGCTGCTTCGGGGCGCCCGACTCGGCCTCGGCAGGACGGTATCCGCGGTGGCCGGCGCTACGGCTTCCGGGACGACGGTCGTACCCACCGGCGGCGGGAGCGGAGCGGCGGTCGCCGGCATCCGATCGTCCGCCGCGCTCGTCGCGGCCGCCGTCACGCGACGATGCGCCGTGGTGACGGTCGTGGAAGGAGGTCTTGTTCGCGCCGTAGCGCGGCTCGAAGTTGCGAGCGGCTCGGCCGCCCTGGGGCTTCTTGTTCTTCGGCATGTGTGTCTTTCGTTCTCGCACGAGAACAGCACGGCGCACGCGGAGAAGCACCCGTGGATCAGGGGTGCCGGACGCTCAAGGGCCGGGGCCATTCATGTGATGGTTGAATGCGCGTCGATGGACGCTCACCATCGGCCCCTGGACTCACACTTCAAACAGGTAAAACGTCCGCGCGCTGCGCGGGTGTCCGAAGCCGACTTCCCCAGTGTACCCGCCGCACCTGAAAGACTCCCCCGCGGCCATACGATGGCGAGGTGAATCCCACCGGCATCCAGGTCTCCCTCCGTCGCGGCGACGTCACCGCGCAGATCGCCCAGGTCGGCGCCTCGCTGCGCGCGCTGCGCATCGGCGACGTCGACCTGATCTCCCCGTATCCGCTCGATCAGCCGACTCCGGGGTGCTCGGGCGTCGTTCTCGCACCCTGGCCCAACCGCATCCGCGACGGCCGATGGAACGACGACGGCACCGACCGTCAGCTCGCGATCACCGAGCCGAAGTTCGGCAACGCCAGCCACGGACACCTGCGGTTCACCGCCTATGAGATCGAGCAGACGGATGCCTCGGCGACCCTGCGCGCGACGATCGTGCCGCAGACCGGCTACCCGTACCTCATCGAGACCTCGGTCACCTACGCCCTCACCGACGACGGCGTCGCGGTGACGCACACCCTCACGAACCGATCGGAAACCGCGGCCCCCGTCGCCCTCGGAACCCACCCGTACGTGACCATCGGCGATGTCGACGCGCACGACCTCGTGCTGCGCGTGCCGGCGTCGACCGCTTTCGAGACCGACGAGCGGATGCTGCCCACCGGCACCCGTCCGGTCGAGGCGGCCCTGCGCGACGGCATCCGCCTGGGCGATGCGAAGCTCGACACCGGTTTCACCGATCTCGCGCGCGACCCCGACGGACGCGTGCGGCACTCGCTGACCGCGCCCGATGGCCGCCGCCTCACGCTCTGGCAGGGTGAGGGTTTCGATTTCGTGCAGGTCTACACGGCGACGAACTACCCCGGCCACGATCTGGCCGTCGCGATCGAACCGATGACCGCACCCGCCGACGCGTTCAACAGCGGCCTCGGCGTCCGTCGCCTCGCTCCGGGCGAGACCTGGACCCTCGACTGGGGCATCTCGCTGGGCTGACTCTCCGGCAGACGCGTGCAATAACTCAGGACGATCAACCAGAAAGGCCCCGGATCCGACGCTTTCGCGTGGATTCGGGGCCTTTCGTCCTGAGTTAGGGACAGCGCATCACTGCGACAGCCAGGGGCGCTCGCGCAGTTCCCGGCGGCTGAGCGTCGCTCCGTGCGCAACGACCGACACCTCGGCCTCGGTGAGCTCCAGCTCGTCCACCGCCACCGCGGACCCCGCCGAACCCGCATCCGGACCCTCCGGCGCATCCGGGGCGGAGTCCGTCGGCGCGGCATCCGCTCCCCCGCCCTTGCGGGCCTGGCGCCGCTCCTTCGCACCCTCGACGAGGTTGTAGAGCGTCGGCAGCACGATCAGCGTGAGCACGGTCGACGAGATGAGTCCACCGATCACGACGATCGCCAGCGGCTGCGAGATGAACCCTCCGTGCCCGGTGATGCCGAGCGCCATCGGGGTGAGGGCGAGGATCGTCGCGAGCGCCGTCATGAGGATCGGCCGCAGACGCTTCTCCGATCCGGCCTGCACGGCGGCGACCGTCGACAGACCCTTCTCCCGATACTGGTTGACGAGGTCGACGAGCACGATCGCATTCGTCACCACGATGCCGATGAGCATCAGCACACCGATCAGCGAGGCGACACCGAGCGGCACGCCCGTGACGATCTGCAGCAGGATCGCGCCGGTGGCCGCGAACGGCACCGACACGAGCAGCAGCAGCGGCTGGCGCAGCGACTTGAAGGTCGCGACCATCACCACGTAGACGATGAGGATCGCGGCGAGCATCGCCAGACCCAGCTGCGAGAACGAGTCGGCCTGCTGCGAGGCGACGCCACCGATCTCGGCGGACGCGCCCGCGGGCAGGTCGACCGCGGCGAGCGCAGCGGAGACGGATGCCGTCGCCACCGCGAGATCGTCGGATGCCGGGGGCACGGTGATCGTGGCGGTGCGCTGCCCCTGCTCGGTGGTGATCGAGGTGGGGCCGTTGCGCTGCTCGACCGTGGCGATGTCGCTGAGCGCGACCGGGCCGAGCGGCGTCGGGATCGTCAGTTCGCGCAGCGCCTCGACCGTGGCCGGCGGCTCGGAGGTGACGAGGTACACGGTGAGTGCGGTGTCGTCGATCTCGACCGAGCCGAGCTGCTGCGGGCGCATCGTGTTCGACACGATCGCTCCGACGGCGACCTCCGAGAGCCCGCGCTGGGCGGCGCCCTCACGGTCGACGACCACGGCGATGTAGGGCAGGGCGGCGGCGAGGTTGTCGCTCACCTGATCGATGCCGTCACGCCCGTCGAGCTCGTCCATCACGGCGGTGGTCGCCGTGGAGAGGTCGTCGCCGTTCGAGGCCGAGACCGTGATCTCGATGTCGCTCGAGCCGAACCCGGCCGACGAGGCCACCGACACGTCGCCCACGTCGGAGAGACCGTCGATCGCGTCCTGCACATCGGCGCGCAGCTTCTCCTGGTCGGCGCTCTCATCGGTGAGCACCGAGTAGGTCACGCCCGAGGATCCGCCCGAGAACGCGTCGCGCACCGAGGAGCCGCTCGACCCGATCGAGGCCTGCACGTGCTCGATCCCGTCGATGCCGCTGAGTGCGTCCTCGACCTTGATCGCGGCATCGGACTTGGTCTCGAGGCTGGCCGTCGGGCCGAGGTCCTGCGTGATCGTCATGGTGTTCTGACCGGAGTCGCCGAGGAAGTTCTGCTTCATGAAGGGGGCCGCGGCGAGGGTCGCACCGAGCACGACGACGGCCAGCACGACGGTGACGCCCGAGTGCTTGAGCGTCCAGCCGAGGATCGGGCGGTACGCCTTCTGCAGGCGGGTGGGCGGAGCATCCTGGTGCTCGGGGTCGATGGCTGCGCCGTTCTCGTCGAGCAGCGGCTTGCCGGGCTTGAGGAACCAGTACGCGAGCACCGGCACGATCGTCAGCGAGACGAGGAGCGACGCGATCATCGCGATCGACACGGTCATCGCGAACGGCCGGAAGAGCTCGCCGACCATGTCGCCGACGAACACGATCGGCAGGAAGACGGCGACCGTGGTGATGGTGGATGCCGTGATCGCCATCGCGACCTCGCGCACCGCGAGCCGAATCGCATCGCCCTTGTCGGCGTCGCCGACGTAGTGCCTCTTGATGTTCTCGATCACCACGATGGAGTCGTCGACCACGCGGCCGATCGCGATCGTGAGCGCGCCCAGGGTGAGGATGTTCAGCGAGTACCCGAAGGCCTGCAGACCGATGAAGGTGACGAGCACCGAGGTCGGGATCGAGATCGCGGTGACGAGCGTCGAGCGCACCGACATCAGGAACAGCAGGATGACGAGCACGGCCATCACGAGTCCGAGCAGGCCCTCGACCGCGAGCGTCTCGATGGACTGCTCGATGAACGGCGCCTGGTCGAAGATCACGGTGAACGTGGCGTCGGGGAACGCCTCGCCGATCTCGTCGAGCGCGGCGATGACCCCGGCCGACACCTCGACGGTGTTCGCGGCGGGGAGCTTCGTGATCGAGATCGACAGCGCATCCTGGCCGTCGACGCGCGAGATCGAGCTGACCGGGTCGGACTCCTGGACGACGGTCGCGACGTCGCCGACGGTGAGGTCGGTGCCGACGAGCGGCAGAGCGGCGATCTCGTCGACCGAGGCGATCTTCGCGCCGGTCTGCACGGTGAGCGTCTCGCCGTTCTCGGTGATGTCACCGCCGGGGAACAGCGTGCCGTTCTGTTCGAGCGCGTCGCTGATCGCCTGGGTGCTCTGACCTGCGGCGGCGAGCGCCGCGACGTCCGGGGTGATGGTGATGCGCTGGCCGACCCCGCCGACGATCTCGGCGGCGTTCACGCCATCGACGTCTTCGAGCTCGGGGATCGCGACGGTCTCGAGCTCGGCTTGCGCGTTGTCGGCGTCGTCGAAGCCCGACACGGCGACCTGGATCACCGGGAGGTCGTTGATCGAGATCGCGAGCACCTGCGGGTCGATGTCTTCGGGCAGCGTCGACGAGATGCGGTTGATCGCCTGCTGCATCTTCTGCTCGGCGGTCGCGAGGTTCGTGCCGTACGTGAAGCTCGCCTGGATGATCGAGGCGTTGGTGGTGCTCGTGGCGGTGGTCGACTCGAGGTCGGGCACGCCCTGGATCGCCGCCTCGATCGGCGTCGAGACGTCGTTCTCGACGACCTCCGGCGAGGCGCCGGGGTAGGTGGTCATCACGACGAGCGCGGGCAGCTCGAGCGAGGGGATGAGTTCCTGCTTGAGGTTCGTGAGCGCGAGCCCACCGAAGACCGCGGCGACGATCGTGATCAGTGCGATGAGCGCGCGGTTCTTGAGGCTCAGGACGGCGAGTTTCGACAAGGTTGTTCCTCAGGGTGCTGTCTGTGCGGGTGCGAGGGAAGGTGCTGCGGGTGCGGATGCTGCGGGTGCGGTGCTGCCCGGGGTGAGTATCCCGGCGAGGCCGTCTCGGATGAGGCGCTCCTCGAGGGGGTCGTCGCTGATCTGGGCGTGCCAGAGTACGCCGTCGATGAAGACGGCTGCGGCCTTGGCCCTGTCCAGTCCGTGAACGGGGGCGATGAATTCGACGACCTGGTCGGACCAGCGCCGAGCCAGTTCGCGCACGCGCGGATCGTGCACGGCGGCGGTCACGACGGCCCGATCGGTCTCGAGGGCGCGGGCGTCGGCGAGGCTCTCGGTGATGAGTCTGGCCAGCGCCTCGGGCGTCACACCGACCGATTCGACGGCCTGACGGGTGGCCTCGATGCGCAATTCGATCTCGCGCACGAGGAAGCCGAGCGCGGCATCGCGCAGGTCGTCGAGGGTGTCGAAGTACTGGGTCGTCGCTCCGAGCGGAACGCACGCCCGGGCGGCGACCTTGCGGTGGGTGAGGGCGTCGACGCCGATCTCGACGATCAGCTCGGCGGCCGCTTCGACGATCTCGCGGCGGCGCGCTTCAGGGTCGCGTCTGCGCCGCGCTTTCGTCACCATCGGAGTCCTCCCGTACGTCCGTACATGTACATTTGTACATTTTTGGGGTGGGAGGAACCTGGGAGCGGATGCCGTCTACCGCAGCGCCGCGCCCAGCGCGAGCCCCGCGCCGGCGGCGAGGAGCCCCAGCACGAGCATCCCGACCGCGTTGAAGGCCGCCGCCCGACGTGCGCCGCCCCGCTGCAGTGCGACGGTGTCGAGCATCGCCGTACTGAAGGTCGTGTAGCCGCCGATCAACCCGGCCCCGATGAGGAAGAGCTGCTCCGGAAGCGCCGTCGTCACGAGCCCGAGCGCGAACGAGCCGGTGAGGTTGATGAGCAGGATGCCCCACGGGTACCGACGGCCCGCGAAGCGGGCGACGCCCTGATCGACGACGTACCGCAGCACGCTGCCCACACCTCCCGCGAGCGCAGCCGCGACGAACAGCAGCGGGCTCACGACGGGGCTCCCGCATCACGCACTCCCGCATCACGTCGGGGACGGCCGATGCGCAGCCCGGCCGCCGCGGCGACGAGGCCGAACACGAGCGACCCCACGGCGTACGCGGCACCCACGAGCGAAGCATCCGCCCAGAGTGCCAGCGTGCCCGTCATCAAGGTGCTGTACGTCGTGAAACCACCCAGGATGCCGGTGGCGAGGAACACGCGCAGATCCCTCGACGCGGGCAACCGCGCCGCGACGACGCCGATGAGGAACGCCCCGACGATGTTCGCGATGAGGATCGCGAAGGGGAATCCGCCGTGATCGGGGATCAGCAGCATCAGGGCCAACCGTGCCGCCGTACCGATCGTGCCGCCGGCCAGCACGAGGAGCAGGCGGCGGAGGGTCACGGCATCACGCTACTCCTCGCGAGGGCGCGCCGAGCACTTGTCAAGGGCGTGGGCGGTGCGGTGCGGGCCGCGTTGACTGGCCCGCATGAAGCCCCTGTGGAAGTCCGACGCCCCCGCTCCCCTCGGCACTCCCTTCGAGCCGGGCGCGCGTCACGACGTGGTGATCGTCGGCGCCGGGATCACGGGTCTCTCGACCGCCGTGATGCTCAGCCGCGCCGGGCTCGACGTCGCCGTCATCGAATCGGGCGATGTCGCCGAGCTCGCGACCGGCGGCAACACCGGCAAGCTCTCCCTCCTGCAGGGGAAGCGCCTGGCCGAGATCCGCGAGCACCATCCGGCCGCGCTCGTGCGCGCGTACGTCGAGTCGAACCGCGCGGGGATGGACTGGCTCACCGCCTTCGCCGACGGCGCCGACGTCTCGTACCTCCGTCGCACCGACCACTCGTACGCCCAGGGCCGCAGCGGACTCGAGACCCTCGAGGCGCAGCACGCCGCCGCGCAGGAAGCAGGCCTGCCGACGCGGATGCTCGCGGCCGGCGACCTCGGCGCGCTTCCGTTCGCCATCGCCGGGGCGGTGGCTCTCGACGATCAGGTGACGATCGATCCCGTCGAGGTCGCGGATGCTCTGGCCCGCGTCTTCCTCGCCGCGGGCGGCACGCTGCACACCGGCATCCGCGCCACCGGGGTGCGGGTGATCCCCGAGACGCACGTGAAGACCGCCGCCGGACCCATCTTCGCCAAGGACGTCGTGCTGGCGACCGGCAGCGCCATCCTCGACCGCGGGCTGTATTTCACGAAGACGAACGGCATGCGGTCGTACTGCGTCTCGTTCCGCGTGCCGGGCGAGGTGCCCGCCGAGACGTTCCTCTCGGTGGACTCGCCCAGCCGATCGATCCGTCCGGTGGCGGATGCCGACGGCCCGGGCGGGATCGCCCAGCTCGTGGTGGGCGGGAACGGGCATCCGGTCGGACGATCCGACAGCGAAGAGGCGGCGGTCGAAGACCTCGTGCGGTGGACGCAGGAGCACTTCCCCGGCGCCGAAGAGACGCACCGCTGGTCGGCGCAGGACTACCAATCGCACAACCAGATCCCCTTCGTCGGCGCGATGCCGCGTGGCCTCGGCCGCATCCGCTTCGCGACCGGCTACGCGAAGTGGGGGCTGTCGAACGGCCCGGCAGCGGCGATCCGCCTGTCGTCCGAGATCCTCGGCACGCCGTGGCGCGAGCGACCGCACTGGATGACGACGATCGCCACGCGTATGACGGTTCCCGCCGATCTCGCCCAGGGCGCGCAGGAGGGCCTCGAGGTCGGCAAGGAGGCGGTGAAGGGATGGACGGATGCCGAGACCCATCCCGTGCCGGTACCGCGCCCCGCCGAGGGCGAGGGCGTCATCGCGAACCGCGCCGGTCTCCCAGTCGGCGTCTCGACCGTCGACGGCGTCACGCGCGCGGTCGACGCCGTCTGCACGCATCTGGGCGGAGTGCTCGCCTGGAACGACGCCGAGTGCACGTGGGACTGCCCGCTGCACGCCTCGCGCTTCGCCGCCGACGGCACGCGCATCGAGGGCCCGGCGCTGAAGGACCTCCGCGAGCTCCCCCGCACCGGCCGGCGCTGACGCGCCCCCTGCATCCGCTGAGGGGTCAAGACACGCCGCATCGGATGCCGCGGGAGCGGCGTGTCTTGACCCCTCAGCGGGTGGAATCAGTCCGCGTGCGGGGGCGCGGCATCCCACCCCTGTTGCGGCGTCTCGCAGTCCTCGCGGAAGACGTACTGCGAGGCGAGCTTTCGCTGACTGCTCGACCAGTCGATCGCCGGGCGGCGCTGCTCAGGCGGCAGGTAGCCGAGCCGGTACACGGCCATGAGCTCGAGCTCGTCGGGCACGCGCAGCAGCCGCACGATCTCGTCCCACCGCCCCGGAACCTCCATCGGGAACGAGATGAACTGGATACCCATCCCCAGCTCGACCGTCGTGAGCCAGATGTTCTCCATCGCGGCGCCCATGCTGAACACCGAGTAGAACGACGAGAGCTGCCCGGGTCGGTACTCGCTGCGGTCGAGCATCACGCCCAGCAGCAGCGGCGACCCGGCGACGAGCTTGCGGTTCTCCTCGCCCAGCGTCTTCGGAACGCCGAACGTGTTCATGAGTTTCTGCCCGCGCTTGGTGAACACCTGGCTCGTGAAGGGGCGCAGCGCCGCGGGCAGCTTGTCGAACAGCATCCCGCTGCGCTTCTCGTCCATCTCGGCCTGGCTGAAACGGAAGTACGGCTTGTAGCGCTCGAAGAACGTGCCGTTCGACATCGCCTCGGTCATGCTCTCGCCCGAGATGCGCGAGATCTGCGCGATCGTGTCGGGGTTCTCGATCACGACGAACCGCCACGGCTGGCTGTTCAGCTGCGAGGGCGCACGCCCGGCGGCCTCGAGCAGGATGCGCTGGTGCTCCTCGCTCACCGGATCGGGCAGGAATCCGCCGTTGGTGGTCTTGCGGCGGCGGATGGCGTCGAGCAGTTCCATGGGGTCACTTCCGGTCGGCGGACGGCACGCGCGAGCACACGACGCCCGCGACGATGAAGGGGGCGGCGGCCAGCGCGACGAGCGGATGCCGTGCGCTGTGCGTGCCGAGGTAGGGGATCGCCGCGAGCGGCGCGGCAGCGGGGAGCAGGGCGAGGGCGGCGCGACGGCTCGCGCGGCGCGGGCGCGCCCACAGACCGGCGGCGATGGCTCCGCCGGTGGTGACGCACGTCGCGATGTAGAGGGCGTGGTGCACCCACCGGAAGTTCCGCGTGTCGATGACCTTCGCGGCCACGGCGGTGCCGAGCGCGGCATTGGCCCCGTAAGCGGATGCCGCGACGACGAACAGCGGTGCGGCCGTGCTCCGCCGCCGCCTTCGCCTCCACGTCATGCCCCGACCTTACGCCCGCGCCCCCTCCGCCGAGCCACCCCTTGCGCGCGAAACACCCCTGTGGGTACGGCACCCTCCCGGTTTCTGAGCGAGCGCAGCGAGACGAAGGGCCCCCGCGCGCAGCAGCGGAGGAGAACTCACCCTCCGCAGGAGGCATCCGCCGTTTCGATCCTGCCGAACGCGAGAAATCCTCCCGAACGGATGCCGTGGGGCGGCCCTTTGACTGATCTCATCTCATCTCGTCGCTTCGCTCCTCGGTCAGGGACCGGCTGGTGAAACCGGTCCCTGAGCGAGCGGAGCGAGACCGAGGGCGGCCTACAGATTCGCCTCCGCGTGCACGCGGAGCGCGTCGCGGACGAACTCCGCGCCGTGGGTGCCACCCGACGAGGTGGCGTAGTTCGCGCCGAAGCGCGGGTCGGCGACGTACATCTCGCCGAGTCCGAGCACGTATGCGCGGACGTCACCGTCGGGGGCGGATGCCGGCGTCCCAGGCACTTGCATCAGCCACTCGACGTGGCGGCGGGCGAGAGCCTGCGCCTCATCGGATGCCGGGTCGATGCCGCTCTCGGCGGCGGCGATCCAGTCTCGACCGAGGTCGGCGACCCTCTGCTTCCAGTCGGTGCGCTCGGCATCCGTCATGCTCCGCCACCAGCGGTCGCCGTCGCCGTAGGCCTTCGCGCCCCAGCGCTGCTCGACCTCGTCCTTGTACTGCGTGTGGTCGAAGCCGTCGAACATGTTCTCTGCCATGAGTTCTTCACCTCCTCTCAGAGCGTCGATGGTGGATTCGACCGACGCGATCTGTCGCGCCAGTCGGGTCTGCTCCTCGCGCAGCAGCGCGAGGTGAGTTTCGAGAGCGGATGCCTCGGCGCGCTGGCGAGCCAGCACCTCCGCGATCTGCGGCAGCCCGAGTCCGAGCTCGCGCAGCAGCAGGATGCGCTGGAGGCGCACGAGGGCGGTCTCGTCGTAGTGGCGGTAGCCGTTCGCCGCGATGCGCGTCGGCGCCAGCAGTCCGATGTCGTCGTAGTGACGCAGGGCTCTGCTGGTCGTGCCGGCGAGGCGGGCGATCTCCTGGATCGACCAGTCCCGACTGCTCATGCGCTTCTCCTTCCGTGTGGATGTCTCCACCGTAGAAGTTGACGTCGCGTCAATGTCAAGCGGCCCGCTAACCCGAGAGTTTCCCAACCTCTTGACAATGTCGAGATATATCGTGTTATGTTTCTCGAACACGATATATCTCGATCCTCGAACCAGGAGAAGCAGACATGACCGAGAAGTGGCTCATCGCCCCCGGCGAAGAACGCGTCATCGACATCGAATCCGTGACGCGCCTCAAGGTCGGCCTCGTCGGCGGACAGGTCGACGTGATCGCACACGACGAACCCGGCATCCGCATCGAGGTCCACGGCGTCACCACCAAGGACCTCCGCATCGAATCCCACGACGGCGAGGTCGAGATCGACCACCCGCAGCTCGGCTGGGACAACTTCCTCGAGGTGTTCCGCAACTTCGGCAGCGGGGGGCCTCGCGCCGAGGTGAGCGTGGCCGTGCCCCGCTCGATCGCGCTGAACCTCGGCGTCGTCAGCGCCGGCGCCCTCGTCTCCGGCATCCGCAACGATGCTCGCCTCAGCACCGTCTCGGGCGACCTCATCGTCGACACCCTGATCGGCGACCTCACCGTCAACACCGTCTCGGGCGACGTGCAGGTGCGCGGTCTCACCGGCTCGATCAACGCGAACAGCGTGTCGGGCGACGTGGCCGTCACCGGTGTCGTGCGCAAGGCGACCGTCGACATCGTCTCGGGCTCGACGACCGTCGACGCCGCCGGTGATGTGAACACCATCTCGGTGAACTCGGTCTCGGGAGGCACCACGGTGCGCCTCGACGAGTCGCTCGCCGCGAACTACGTCATCCGTTCGCTCAGCGGACGCCTGCTCATCGACGGCATCGAGCGCAGCTCCTCGGGGCCGAGCAACTACACCGGCACCAAGGGCGAACTCGCCGGGCGCTTCGTCGACCTGCGGGTGAACTCCGTCTCGGGCGGCGTCACGGTTCTGCGCCGCACCCCCGAGTCGATCACGAACGACGCGGAATGGGAGGAAGAGGCATGACCCCCGCCGTCTTCTCGCACGGCGACCTGCGCCTGTACCTGCTGTCGCTGCTCGCCGAGTCACCGCAGCACGGCTACGGCATCATCCAGGCGCTCACCGATCGCACCGGCGGCACCTACACCCCGAGCGCCGGCACCATCTACCCGCGCCTCGCGAAGCTCGAGGAAGAGGGGCTCGTCACGAAGACGGTCGACGGGCGCACCACGATCTACGCGATCACCGACGAGGGACGCGCCGAACTCGCCTCCCGAGAGAACGACCTGGCCGGGATCGAGTCCGGGCTCGCCGACTCGGTGCGCCTCATCGCGAACGAGGTGCGTCAGAGCGTGCAGGACGCGATGAAGACCCTCCGGGCCGACCTCGCCTCCGCTGCGCACGACGAACGCCAGTCGGCGAAGAGCCGCCCGCGCTCGGCATCCGATGACACCCGGGTGACGAGCCGCGAGGAGATGCACCGGGCGGATGCCGTGATCAACGCGTTCCGTGCACGCATCCGCACCGATCTGCGCACGCACGTGGCGCAGGGCGGCGCGCTCCCCGCGAACGTGGTGACCGATCTCGAGAACGCCCTCGACGCCGCCGCCCGCGCGGTCACGGTCGGCATCTCGACGACCCGCTAGGCCGCCTACCAGGTCGACAGGCTCAGCGCTGGGTCGCTGAGCCTGTCGAAGCGCCCCGCCCCGTCTCCCCGTTCATAACTCCGGAGAAACTCGCCGTTCCCTCCTCGAACGGTCGGAATCGGCCGGATTCGACCTCGGTTCTGAGGAGTTATGCACGCCGCTGCCCCACTGACCTTGGGCGGCGAGGCAGTGGCGTGACGGAAGAGAGCTCCGCGGATCCCGAACTGGCGATGGCTTCGCGCAGCGCCTCCAGCCGCCTGCCAGCAGCGCTTCCCCGAAGAACGCGAGGCTGTCCTCGTCGCCGTTCTCGACGCGCTTGAACGCCTTGGTAATGATGAAGCTCGTGGCCCCGTCGCGGTGCGGCGCCACGATGGCGTACTGCATCACCTCCGGCAGTTCGAACTCGGGGGGTCCGCGATGACCCACCGGAAGCCGAACCCACGAACGAGTACCTCGCCGGCGTAGAAACCCGACGTTCCGAGTCGGAGAGACATCACCCAGGACTGTGGTTCACACGTAGGCGGCGCCACGGCTCACTCCCGATCACTCCAGGCACAACGCGCCGATGAGAGGATGACGGCATGAGCACTCTCCGTCCGATCGATGTCGATTCGTGGCCGCGCGCCGAGCACTTCCGGCACTACTCGACCGACGTCCCGTGCACGTATGCCGTCACGGTCGAGCTCGATGCGACGCGGCTCACGGCGGCGATCCGCAACGCCGCGCGCAAGACATATCCGACACAGATCTGGGCCCTTGCTGATGCGGTCAACCGCCACGAGCAGTTCCGGATGGGCCTGACCGCCGACGGCGCACCCGGCATCTGGGACGTCGTGCACCCTGCGTTCACCGTGTTCAACCCCGAACGCGAGACGTTCGCGAGCGTGTGGACGCCGTACGATCCCGACTTCGCGACCTTCCACGAGCACGCCGTCGACCTCCTGAGCACGCACCGCTCGGCGACGGAGATGTTCCCGCAGTCCGATACGCCGCCCAACACCTTCGACGTCTCGAGCCTGCCGTGGACGACGTTCACCGCGTTCTCACTGCAGATCAAGGATGCCGGGACGCATCTCCCGCCGATCTTCACCCTCGGCCGCTACGTCGAGCGCGCGGGCCAAGTGATCCAGCCCCTCGCGATCCAGATCCACCACGCGGCAGCGGACGGCTTCCACACCGGCCGCCTCGTCGATGACCTCCAGCGGCTGTTCGACGACCCGAGCTGGGTCGGCTGAGACGCTCCGGTCGCGCGAACGGTCGGCATAAGCGCTCATAACGACCGCTCGTGCGACCGGAACGCCGATCCAGTGCCGGAGACCTACTCCGCCGCCTCCGGCCAGATCTCCTTCTGGGAGTCGGGCACGAGGTCGCCGAGCGGCACGACGAGGATCGACCGGTGCTGACGGTGCGCCAGGCGAGCGGCGACCGATCCGGTGAAGAATTCTCGGATGCTCTCGCCGATGCCCCGCTTGCGGGTGCCGATCACGATCAGCTGCGCGTCGAGCTTGTGCGCCAGCTGCTTGATCGCGAGCGCCGGGTCGCCGACGAGCTGACGGGCGGTCCAGGTGATGCCCGAGGCGTCGAGGGCCGGGGCGACCGCCGCCTGCACGGCTTCGAATTCGGCCGCACCGGCGTCGAAGTTGATGTCGATGGGGGCCGAGTGCACGTAGCCGTCGGGGTCCTCATAGGTGACGAAACGCGTCACGTCGACGTGGGCGACCACGAGGGGCACGCCGAGCAGTCGGGCGTAGCGCACGGCTTCGTCGACCACGCGGCCGTCCTGGTGCGGCTGCACTCCGACGATCACGGCCTTCTGCAGAGCCTGGTTCTGCGCCGCTTCGTCGGAAGGCGTCGAGGTGTGGTCGGCCATGAGATCGCTCCGTTCACCAGCCCGGCTGAGGCCAGGGGGTCTGACCCGCGTGCTATTCTGAATGCTACTCTTACCGGCTTCGAACCGGTGTCGTGAATGCCGCGGGACCTGACCACCCGCCGCTTAACTCGTGAGGGGGTCTCGCGCATGGGCCGTGGCCGTCAGAAGGCGAAACACACAAAGATCGCCCGCGAACTCAAGGCGTACAGTCCGTCGGTGAACTACTCCGCGCTCGAGCGCGAGCTGGCTCACCCGACCGACGAAGATGCCTACGTCGACAAGTGGGCAGATGACTACGCCGACGAAGACGAGGACGAACTAGAGAAGGCCTGACCGCCCCTCTGTTCGACTTCTCCCCCGTATGACCTACGGGGGTTTCGTCGTACCCGGGTGACACGATCTGCGAGGATCGACGCATGCCCCATGTCGTCGCTCTCTACCGTCACCCGATCAAGGGCTTCACTCCGGAGTCGGTCGGGTCCCTGACCGTTCAGGCCGACGGACGGGTCGCGGGAGATCGCGTGCTCGCGTTCCGTTTCGCGGATGCCGCGACACCGGAAGAGCGCGACGGCCTCGAGCACTGGCCGAAGGCGAAGGGTCTCGCCCTGCAGGATTTCCCGGCGCTGGCCGCCCTGCGCACGCACTACGACGACGCCCGTGCACGAGTGCGGATCGAGCACGACGGCGCGGTGCTCGCGGAGGCGGGTCTCGACGGCGACGGACGCGCAGAGCTGACGGATGCCGTCACCGCGTTCGTGCGCGCGACGCGGGAGGGTCGACGCCTCGAGCGTCCCGGGCGACTCCCCCTCGTGCTGGTCGGTGACGGCGAGACCTCGCGCTTCCAGGACCGAGCCCGAGGCTACGTTTCTCTGCACAGCCGCGGCAGCGCGGAGGCATTGGGCGAGGCGGTGGGAACGGGGATCGACGATCGACGCTTCCGCTCGAACATCGTCATCGACGGGGTCGATGCGTGGGCCGAGCTGGACTGGGACGGCGAGGTGCGGATCGGCGACGTCACGCTGACCACGGAGGGACCGATCGTGCGCTGCCTCGCGACCCACGCGAACCCCGACACCGGCGAACGCGACGTCAAGGTGCTCACGACCCTCACCGGTGCGCTCGGACAGGACGAGCCGACGCTCGGACGCCTGTTCCTGCCGGTCACCCCGCCGAGCGACGAGAACGCGCCGGCGGGAGTCATCCGCGTGGGCGACGAGAACGCGCCGGCGGGAGTCATCCGCGTGGGCGACGAGGTGCACGTGCCCTGAGCGTCGAGCTCACCAGCGGCCGTGCCGCGCCTCCCACTCGTCTTCGATCGTGCGGCGGCGCCCGGCGACGAGACCCGCGGGGATCGACACGACGAGCACGCCGATGACGACCATCAACGGCACCTGCCAGCTTCCGGTGGTCTCGTGCAGCAGACCGATCAGCAGCGGGAAGACCGCGGCGATGCCGTAGCCGATGCTCTGCACGAATCCGCTCAGCGCGACGGCGCTCTCGGGCGTGCGCGCACGGATGCTCAGCAGCACGAGGCTCAACGGGAACAGGATCGCCGTGAGCCCGTAAATGATCGCCCACAGCGCCGGGGCGACCGTCGGCACGAGCAGCAGACCGCCGAGACCCACGACACCGCAGGCGACCGCGAACAAGAACAGCGGCCGCGTCGCCTGGAAACGCACGATGAGGATCGGCACCAGCAGCCCGCACGGGAGACCGGCGAGGGCGAAGAGCGAGAGCAGGAATCCGGCCGTCGCGGGGGTGACGCCGGCGATGTCGACGAGCATGGTCGGCAGCCAGGCGAAGGCGACGTAGGCCATGGTCGACGACGTGCCGAACACCAGCGCGAGCGCCCACGGCAACGGCATCCGCCACAGCCGGCCGAACACGCGCGGGCTGGCCGGCACGGTGGCGATGGGTCCGGTGGCGACGGCCGCGGCATCCGTCAGGTCGTCGACCCCGTCGGTCGGGTCGAGCACGACGTCGGCGGCACGAGCGGATGCCGTCGACGCGCGCCCGCGTTCACCGATCAGCAGCGCGATCCACGGCAGCAGCGCGAGCACCGCGAACCCGCCCCAGAGCCCGAGCGACACCCGCCAGCCGAGCGAGTCGGCGACCGGCACGGCGACGAGCGGCGGCACGAAGGTCGAGACCGCCATCATGGTCGAGTACAGCGTCATCATGACGCCGAGACGGTCGGGGAAGTACTTCTTCACCAGCGGCGGCAGCAGCACGTTGCCCGCGCCGACACCGGCGAACACGACCACGGTCGCGGCGAGCAGGCTCGTCGAATCGCCCGCGAAGCCGCGCAGCAGGAGTCCGAGCGACATCAGGGCGAGGGCGCCGACCGCGACGCGCTCGAGCCCGAAGCGCCGTTCGACGAGCGGGGTGACCAGCCCGAACACGGCGAAGCACACCGGCGGCGCGGCGCCGATGAGGCCGACGATCACGGGCGACACCGGGAAGTCGCGGGAGATGTGGTCGATCACCGGTGACAGCGAGGCGACCGCCGAACGCAGCGAGAACGCCACGAGCACGATCCCGATCAGCGCGAGAGCCCGCCCCTGCCAGAGCGGGCGTGGCACGGTCACGGCCCCACCCGGTTCCTGAGCGAGCGGAGCGAGACGAAGGGCCGCGACCCGCTCATCAGGAGGTCTGCGAGCTCTCCACCCAGGCCAGGTACTCGTCGCTCACGGTTCCGGTGACGTACCGGCCGTCGAAGCAGCTCATGTCGAGGTCGTCGACGACCGAGCCCTCGGTGATCGCGGCCTTCAGGTCGTCGACCTCCTGGTAGACGAGGTGGTCGCAGCCCAGTACCTCGGCGATCTCGGGGATCGTGCGACCGTGCGCGATGAGCTCGTGACGCGACGGCATGTTGATGCCGTAGACGTGCGGGTGCCGTACGGGCGGCGCCGCCGAGGCGAAGGTCACCGAGACCGCGCCGGCATCCCGCGCCATCTGGATGATCTCTTTCGACGTCGTGCCGCGCACGATCGAGTCGTCGATGAGCAGCACGTTCTTGCCCTGGAACTCGGTCGACATCGCGTTGAGCTTCTGGCGCACGCTCTTCTTGCGCACCGCCTGCCCCGGCATGATGAAGGTGCGGCCGACGTAGCGGTTCTTGTAGAAGCCCTCGCGGTACTCGATGCCGAGCTTGCGGGCGACCTCCATCGCGGCGGGGCGCGACGAGTCGGGGATGGGCATGACGACGTCGATCTTGTTCATCGGCACGTGCTTCGCGATGGTGTCGGCGAGACGGTCACCCATGCGCAGACGCGACTCGTAGACCGAGATGCCGTTCATGACCGAGTCGGGACGCGCGAGGTAGACGTACTCGAACGCGCACGGCGAGAGCTGCGTCTCGGCGGCGCACTGCTTGGTGTGCAGCTCACCCTCGGTCGTGATGAAGACGGCCTCACCGGGCTCGACCTCGCGCACGACCTCGTAGTCGCCGTTCTCGAGCACCAGCGACTCGCTCGCGACGACCCACTCGTCCTTGCCCTCGTTGCCGGGCACGGTCGACGGGCGACGCCCCAGGATCAGCGGGCGGATGCCGAAGGGGTCGCGGAAGGCGAGCAGACCGTAGCCGGCGATCACGGCGATGACGGCGTACGCGCCCTCGATGCGCTCGTGCGTGCGCTCGACGGCCTCGAAGACCCGCTCGGGGTCGAGGTCGACCGTCGAGGTGGTGTTCTGCAGCTCGCCTGCGAGCACGTTGAGCAGCAGCTCGGTGTCGCTCGACGAGTTGAGGTGGCGGCGATCGCGCTTCGCCATCTCGGCGGTGAGCTCACGCGTGTTGGTGAGGTTGCCGTTGTGGATGAGGATGATGCCATACGGCGCGTTCACGTAGAACGGCTGCATCTCCTCTTCGTTCGATGCCGTGCCCTTGGTCGCGTAGCGCACGTGACCGAGACCGACGTTGCCGAGCAGCGCACGCATGTCGCGGGTGCGGAACGCCTCGCGCACCATCCCCTGCGCCTTGGCGTTGTGCATGACGCCGTTCGCCTCTGCCGTGGCGATGCCCGTCGCATCCTGGCCGCGATGCTGCAGCAGGAGGAGAGCGTCGTAGATGTCCTGGTTGACCGGGGCCGTCCCCACCATTCCGACGATGCCGCACATGGGGTTTTACTTCGCTCCGTCCGCGTAGGCGCCCACGAGGCGCACCGCTCCACCGTCGACGCCCTTGGCGCCCTGTTCGAACTCTCCTGCCGGACGCCCGTCGAAACGCACCGTGCCGACCTGCCACGCGGGCATGCCCTCGGCCTGGAGCGCCGCGATCGCGGCATCCTTCGCGCTGTCGGAGACCACCGCGAGGAACCCGATACCCAGGTTCCAGGTGCCCTCCGCCGACTCGAGCGACGAACCGGCGATGTCGCTGAGCACGCGGAAGACCGGGCTCGGCGACCACGTGCTGCGGTCGACCTCGGCCCAGCTCCCCTGCGGGAGCACGCGGGCGAGGTTCGCCGCGATGCCGCCGCCGGTGACGTGGCTGAGCGCGTGCACCGCGCCCGGGATGGCGTCGATGAGACGCAGCAGGGGAAGCGTGTAGAGGCGGGTCGGCTCGAGCAGGGCCTCGCCCCACGTGCCGCCGAGGTCGGCCGAGTTGTCGCCGTACGAGATGCCGGCGCCCGTGATGATGTGACGCACGAGCGAGTAGCCGTTGGAGTGCAGACCGCTCGAGGCGATCGCGAGCACCGCGTCGCCGTCGGTCACGCGGTCGGCGCCGAGGATCGCATCGGCCTCGACGACTCCGGTCGCGGCACCCGCGACGTCGTAGTCGCGCGGACCCAGCAGACCCGGGTGCTCGGCCGTCTCGCCACCCACCAGCGCGGTGCCCGTCGCGGCGCACGCCTCGGCGATGCCGCGCACGATGTCGGCGATGCGCTGGGGGAAGACCTTGCCGCAGGCGATGTAGTCGGTCATGAAGAGCGGCTTCGCTCCCACCACGACGATGTCGTCGACGACCATGCCGACCAGGTCCTGGCCGATCGTGTCGTGCTTGTCGATCGCCTGGGCGATCGCGACCTTCGTGCCGACGCCGTCGGTGCTGGTCGCGAGCAGCGGGCGGCGGAAGTCGCGCAGCGCGCTCGCGTCGAAGAGACCGGCGAATCCGCCGACGCCTCCGAGCACTTCGGGGCCGTGCGTCGCCCGCACGGACGACTTCATCAGCTCGACGGCGAGGTCGCCGGCAGCGGTATCGACGCCGGCTTCGGAATAGGGATTGGTGGGGGAGGCAGCCACGCGTCCAGCCTACCGCCCGCCGGGCGTGCCGAGATGCGATCGGCTCCTGCGGAGGGAGGCGATCGCATCGGCGTCACCGTCAGCGCTGAGCGTCGTCAGCCCCGTCGACATCGTCGGCCGTGTCGCGTTCTCCTCCGGCATCCGCGGCGTCACCGTGCCGCGCGTCGCCTTCGCCGGTCACGCCCCAGGGCGCGGTCCCCGTCTCCATCCCGCTCATCGCTCCGGACTCTCCGTCGGCGCCGTCGGCTGCCGGGCCCTCGCCCGTGCGTTCGTTCTCCTGATTGCGCATCATCTCTTCCTCTCGTCCGCGGGCAGCGGATGGCCCACTTCCCCCGGTCTACGCCTCGACGGTCGAAAGGGCGCGCGGGTTGACGCGGCGCGCGGCAGCGGTTAGCACTGCTTCCCGGATTCTCACCCCGAGCGCGGCCACAGCCCTACGATGGGGCCATGGCCGACAAGCCGCAGTGGCTCATCCGCGAAGACGCGAGCGTTCCGGTGCTCGTCGCGCTCGCGCTGCGCCAGGCCCTCGGCATCCGCGTTCCCGACGATCTGCCGACTCTGCGCGACCTGCCGGTGCGCGCGCCGGATGCCGCCGACGCCACGTCGGCCATCGAGAAGCAGTGGCGCGACTACTGGGACATGACGGTCGAGCCGCGCGCACACCCCTCCGGTGTGCCCCTCGAACTGATCGACGGTTTCGACACGCTCGTGGCGCTGCCCGCATCCGGCGCGGAAGAACTCGGGGCGGGGATCGCCGCGCACGCGGCATCCGCTCTGCGTTACGCGCGCGCCGCGCACGACCGCTATGTGAAGTCGATGAAGAGCCACACCGGCGGTGACGCCTACCGGGCGTACGCCAGCGCGATCGCCGAGTTCGAGCGCGACATCGGCCGGCGGGCCCATTCGTTCGAGCTGAACGTGCAGGTGCTGCCGTTCTCGCAGCGCGGGATCTGGTGGATTGGTGATCTGACCGTCGCGGTGACCGACGGTCTGCGCCGAGACATCGTGGCGTTCGACTCGGCCATCCGGCCGGTCATCGCCGAACTGGCCTGAGGGTCAGTCGCGCTCGGGGGCGGGTGCGTCGGCGTCGGATGCCGCGGCTTCGGGTGCCACCTGCGCCTCGGGTGCCGTCTGCGCTCCGGGTGCCTCGTCGTGGATCTCGATGATCGTCTCGCGGTCGACGCGCACGACCCGGTCGTGCCGGCGGCCGGTGCGCTCCAGGATCAGCGCGACGACACCGCCGAGGGCGATCCCGATCGGCACCGTCCACAGCAGCAGGAATCCGAAGACCTGGCCGGGCGGGTAGACGACGTCGAGGGCCTGCGACTCCTCGAAGCTGCCGGTGAAGGTGAGGATGCCGGCGGCGATCACACCCAGCACGACACCGATACCCATGAACACGCCGTACCGCGGCACGTGGCGCACGGTCGCTTCGACGGTCTGCGGAGTCTCGGAGGAGGACATGCCCCCATTCTCCCACCGTTCCCTGCGGGCCGCGGCACGTCCTTCGTCTCGTCGCTCCGCTCCTCGCTCAGGAGCCGGGTGTCTGCGGCCCCTGAGACCCGGCTCCTGAGCGAGCGGAGCGAGACGAACGGCCACACGCAGCGGAGGAGAACTCGCGCTCCGCAGGAAGCATCCGCCGTTCTGACCCTGCGGAAGACGAGATCTCCTCCGTCACGGGAGGAGAACTCCACGTCGGGCGGATGCTTCGCCCAGAAACCTCCGCCCATCACCGAGAACTCCGCCCATCACCGCGTCGCTCCGCCCAACACGGAGCCCTCAGCCCGACGCCCCCACGACGAACCGCCCTCCCGCGATGCGGAAGGGCGGTTCGATCGGGTGTCAGACCTCGGTGGTCGTGACGGACGACTCGGCCGTCGAGCGGCTGCGGCGTCCGATGAGCACACCGCCCGTGCCGACGAGGGCAACGACGACGAGCCCGCCGACGATCCAGACCCAGACCGGCACGCCGCCCTGCTCATCCGCGACCTCGGTGACGGCGGTGACCGCGGTGGTCGCCTCCGACTCGGTCTCCTCGTCGTCGGCCGGGGCCGCGACTCCGCAGTCCGCACCGACGGGGATGACGGCGCTGACCGGGTCGAGCGCCTCGCTCGCGGCGTAGGTGCCGAAGGCGGCGGCACCGGCCTCGGTGAGCGTCGACGGGATGCCGTCGAGCGTGATCACTCCGTCGACCGCGGTGACGTCGGCCAGCGAGAAATCCGCGAACCGCACGTCCTTCAGGTCGATGGCCTCGCCGGACTGCGTGGTGCCGGTGACGTCGACCACGATGTAGCCGGTGTCGCCCGCGAGCTCGAGGCGGAAGTTCGCCAGCGTCGTGTTCAGCGCGCCGTCGTGGCCCGTGAAGTTGATGCTGCCGCCGTAGGTCACGAGGCCCGCGCCGCCCTCGTCGTCGTACGAGCCGGAGCCGTTCGACCACACGAAGTCGGGGTACTGGTAGACCACGTCGGTGAGCGTCCAGCCGCCCTTCGCGATGCCCTCGATGTAGGTGCGGAACGACTCCTTGTATCCCCAGTTCAGGCTCGCGCCCTCGACGGTGCAGGCGCCGATCACGACGGTCTCACGAGCCAGCGTGAAGACGAGTCCGCGGGTCACCGAGCCCTGGAGGGTGAGCGTGTGCTCACCGTTCTCGAGCGTGGCGGGCAGCGTGCCGGTCCACGTGGCGACACCGTTGGCGTCGGCATCCACCGTGCCGAGCGGGACGGGCGTCGAGTACACGACGACCTGGATGTCCTTCTCGTTCGGCTCGAAACCGGATGCCGTGATCGTCGCCGTCTTGCCCGACTGCAGGGCGGTGAGGTTCTCGTCGTCGATCTCGATACCGGTGGTCGCCGGAGGCGTGGCCGGGAGGGCCGCCTTCTTGACGACCGCCGCGGCCGCCGCGACGGTGCCGGTCGATCCGCTCGGAGCCGCGGCTGCGGAACCGATCGTGAACGTGACCGGGCTCAGAGTCGTCGAGTACCCCTGGAACACCTGGTTGACGCCGGCGGAGGTGATGGATGCCGGGGCCGAGGTGTAGGTGACCGCGCCGTTCGCCGTGGTCTTGCCCGCACGCGACAGGTCGAGCGTCGCGAACGGCACCTGGCTTCCGCCGTTGGTCACGTAGAGCGTCGCCGCATTCGCCGAGGTGAAGCGGATCTGCGGGTTGGCGACCGTGACATCGAGGATGCCGCCGTGACCGGTGAACCGGACCGCGCCCACGTAGGAGACCGCGCCGAGGCCGGTCGCGGGGTCGTAGGTGCTGCCGGTCGCCTGTCCGAACTGGAACAATCCGTCGGCGCGCGTGGCACCACCGGTGACCTCGATCGCGCCCTTGGCGATGTTGCCCGTGATGTAGCTCAGGAACGAGCTCGACACGTCCCAGCGCAGCGATCCACCGGGGACGGTCGCGACCGGAGCGGTCGGGGTGACCGGGGGCTTCGGGGGCTTCGGGGGCTGCGGCGGCTTCGGGCCGAAGATCTTGTCCCACTGCGCCTCGGTGACCGTCACCGTGCTGCGGGCGTAGATCGTCGATGCGGTCGGCATCGTGTGCTGCTGCCAGCTGATGACCTCGTACGTCTTGGTGCGGTCGAGCGCGCTCGCCGCCGCCGTGAGGTCGACCGAGTAGCCGCCGCCCGAGACGCTGCGCACGAACTGCATCGCGATGAAGCCGCCCTCGGCGGTGACGTCCGCCTCGGTGCCCTTCTCGATGAGCGCGACGTACGCACCCGTGATCGAGCCGTGCTTCGAACCGGTCGCCGTGACGGTCAGGCCGTTCTGGGCGGTCGCGGACGTCACCGCGGTCGTCACCTTCGGGCCGTCCAGGGGACCGAACACCGCATCCCACTGCGCAGACGTCACGTTCACGGCCTGACGCGCGTAGATCGTCGATGCGGTCGGGAGGGTGTGCTGCTGCCAGACGATGACCTCGTACGACTTCGACCGGTCAAGACCCGCCTTCGCCGCCACCAGATCGACACTGAACGCACCACCGGACACGTTGCGCACGAACTGCATCGCCGCGAACCCACCACCGGCGGTCACATCCGCCTCGGTGCCCGCCTCGATCAGCGCCACATACGCACCCGTGATCGACCCCAGGTTCGACCCAGACGCAGCGACCGTCAGACCCTCGGTCGACGCCACCGACACCGAACCCGACACCGTCGGGCTGCTCGGCGGGAACACCGTGTTCCACTGCGCATCCGACACCGTCACGGCCTGACGGGCATAGATCGTGGATGCCGTCGGAAGCGTGTGCTGCTGCCAGACGATCACCTCATACGACTTCGACCGGTCAAGACCCGCCTTCGCCGCCACCAGATCAACGCTGAACGCACCACCGGACACGTTGCGCACGAACTGCATCGCCGCGAACCCACCACCGGCGGTCACATCCGCCTCGGTGCCCGCTTCGATCAGCGCCACATACGCACCCGTGATCGACCCCAGCTGGGAGCCTCCGGCCGTGACGGTCAGACCGTCCTCGGTCGCCGCCTTCACCGTCGCGGTCGCGACGGGTGCCTCGGCGTAGTTCAGGGCGACGCTGCGCTCCTGCTCGGCGTTCACGACGCCGCCGGCGGCGTAGGTGTAGACACCGTACGCACCGGGCTTGGCCGCGGAGTCCTTCAGCGTGAGCGTCGCGGTGAACGTGCCGTCCGCCGCGATGTCGACCCACTGGCTGCGGATGGTCGGCTGGAATGCCTCCGGAACCTGGTTCAGCACGGTCTCGGAGAGCGCCCAGAGCTGAGAGCCGATCGAGCGGTTCGCAGAAGGAGCGGATGCCGACGGCTTCCAGTTCTCGGCGAAGTTGCCGAACACGACGTACGTGCCCTGCGGCAGATTCGCGGGGATCGGCACGCCTCGGCCGCCGACGTTCGCGGTCGGGCTGTATCCCGAGCCCTTCACGACGACCTTGTCCCCGGTCTTGAGAGCGGTGCCCTCGGCCGGGGTCACGCCGTCGGCCAGGAAGACCGAGATCGACGGGGCAGCCGGAACCGGCTTGACGATGTCCCACTGCGCCGTCGAGATCGTGACGGGCGTGCGCGCGAGCATGGTCTGCGCGTTCGGCAACGTGTGCTGCGTCCAGACGATGACCTCGTAGGTCTTCGTGCGGTCGAGAGCGGAGGCCGGAGCCGCGAGCGCGACCGAGAAGGCTCCGCCCGAGACGTTGCGCACGAACTGCATCGCCGCGAATCCGCCGCCGGCGGTGACGTTCGCCTCGGTGCCGGTCTCGATGATCGCGGCGTAGACGCCGGTCGCGGCGCCGAACAGCGTGCCGGTGACATTCGCCGTGATGCCCGCATCGCTGACGGCGAGGTCGGAGATGGCGACCTTCGGGGCCGGCGCGTAGTTGAGGGCGACGCTGCGTTCCTGGTCGGCGTTGCTCACGCCACCGGCACCGTATGTGTAGACGCCGTACGAGCCGGGGGTCGCCGTGGTGTCCTTGAGCGTCAGGGTCGCCGTGAACGAACCGTCGGCCGCGAGGGGCACCCACTGGCCGCGCACGGCGGCCTGGTACTGAGAGGGGACCTGGTCGAGCACGCTCTCGGCGAGCGCCCACGCCTGCACCGAACCCGAGCGGGTCGCGGCTGCGGCACCGGCGGACGGCTTCCAGTTCTCGGCGAAGTTGCCGAACACGACGTACGTGCCCTGGGGCAGGTTCGCGGGGATCGGAGCGCCACGGCCGCCGACGTTGGCGGTCGGGTCGTAGCCCGTACCCTTCACGACGACCTTGTCGCCGGCCTTGAGCGCGGTGCCGGCCGCGGGCGTGGTGCCGTCGGCGAGGAAGACGGAGATCGCGGCGGAAGCCGGAACCTCGGGCTCGGTCGGCGTCTCGGGCTCAGCGGGGGTCTCCGGCTCAGCGGGCGTCTCCGGCTCGGCGGGGGTCTCCGGCTCGGCGGGCGTCTCCGGCTCAGCGGGAGTCTCCGGCTCAGCGGGAGTCTCCGGCTCAGCGGGGGTCTCCGGCTCGGTCGCGGGCGGGAAGACGGCATCCCACTGCTCCGCGCTGATGGCGACATCGGCGCGGGCGTAGATGTTGGTGGCGTCCGGGATCGTGTGCTGCTGCCAGACGATGACCTCGTACACCTTGGTGCGGTCGAAGGCGGATGCCGCCCCCGCGAGGTCGACCGTGAAGCCGCCGTCGGTGACGGTGCGCACGAACTGCATGGCCGCGAATCCGCCACCCGCGGTCACGCCGCTCTCGCTGCCCTTCTCGATGACGGCGGCATAGGCGCCGGCCGTTCCCTCGGGAAGAGCGGATGCCGTGGCCCGCACCGTTACACCGGACGTATCGGCCACGGTGACGCTGGTGGTGACGACGGTATCGGCCGCGAGCGCGGGCTGAGCGACCGTGAGGCCGGTCACGACGAGGAAGAGCGATATCAGGGCAGCTATCGCCGCGCGGACGCGGCCTGTCGCTGTGGTGCTGGGTGCTGTGGAGTTCACGGTTTCTCTCCGGGCCCCGGGGTGCGCGGGCACGCACGCCGGCGGTGCCGCTATGCAGTCGGGCGAAGGGATTAGGTTAGGCTGCACTAAGCAGCTTCCGTTTCTGAGCGTAGGCTGTGCGCGAGGCTCGCGTCAAGTTTTAGGATAGCCTTGCCTTATGCGCCGCGTCTTTGCCGTCTTCCTCGCTGCCTCGCTCGCGATCGGACTCGCCGGTTGCGCACAGCCCGGCGCGGATGCCGCAACCCCCGACGCCTCGGCAACGCCCGCGGACGATTGCCCCCAGGCATCCGTCGCTCTCGCCGATCTCGACCTCGTCGATGACGTCCGCGCCGTCAAGGGCGGATCGACCGCCTGCCTGTCGAGCCATGCCATCACCCCCATCGACGACGACACCGCGCCCGAGCTGCCGGTCACGGTGACCGACAGCGAAGACCGTGAGGTCACGATCACCTCGGCCGACCGCATCCTGCCGATCGACATCTCGGGCACCATCGCCTCGACCGTCTTCGCCCTGGGCCTCGGCGACCAGGTCGTCGGGCGGGATGCCTCGACCCAGTTCGCCGGCACGGAAGACCTCCCCGTCGTCACGCAGAGCGGGCATAGCCTGAACGCCGAGGCGATCCTCGAGCTCGCCCCCACCGTCGTGCTCACCGACACGACCATCGGGCCCAAGGAGGTGCGCCAGCAGTTGCGCGACGCGGGCATCGCGGTCGTCGTCATCTCGAGCGACCGCCGCATCGACACCACCGACGAGCTCGTCACCGAGATCGCCGGCGCCCTGGGCGTGCCCACCCGCGGAGCGGCCCTCATCGAACGCCTCGCGGGCGAGCTCGACGACGCCGAGGCCGAGATCGCCGAGATAGTGCCCGCCGACGAGGCCGATCGCGCCCGCATGCTCTTCCTCTACGTGCGCGGCAGCGCGAACGTCTATTACATCTTCGGCGAGGACTCCGGCGCCGATTCCCTCATCGACGCGGTCGGCGGCGTCGACGTCGCCGAGGAGATCGGCTGGGAGGGCATGAAGCCCATGACCGCCGAAGCCCTCGTCGCCGCGAAGCCCGACGTGCTCGTGATGATGACCGACGGACTCGAATCGGTCGGGGGCATTGACGGTCTGATCGAACGCGTACCCGCCGTCGCCCAGACGCCCGCCGGAACCAACCGCCGCGTGATCGACATGGCCGACAGCGAGATCCTGAGCTTCGGGCCGCGCTCGGCCGAGATCATCAGCGCCCTCGCCCGCGCCCTCTACGCGCCCGAGCCCGCGAAATGACCTCGGAGGTCGTCACCCCGACGCCGACCACGCGCCGGGGGCTGCGCTTCGCGCTGGTCGTCATCGGCCTGCTCGCAGCGCTCGTGATCACCTGCATCGCATCGATCACGAGTGGCCAGTACGACCTCTCCCCCACCGATCTCGTCGGCGTGCTGCTGCACGGCATCGGCATCGACACCGCCTGGGCGCCGTCGAACGCCACCGATTACGGCGTCATCAACAGCATCCGGATGCCACGGCTGGTGCTCGGCCTGCTCGTCGGCGCCGCGCTCGCGGTGTCGGGCGTGCTCATGCAGGCGATCTTCGGCAACCCGCTGGCGGATGCCGGTGTCGTCGGCGTCTCGTCGGGCGCCGCCCTCGGCGCGGCCGCGAGCATCACCCTGGGACTCGCCTCGTTCGGGATGTGGACGACCCCCGCGTTCGCCTTCATCGGTGGACTCGTGGCGGTGCTCTCCGTCTACTTCATCAGCCGTTCGGGCGGGCGCACCGAGGTCGTCACGCTCCTGCTCACGGGTGTCGCGATCAACGCGATCGCGGGCGCCGGGATGGCGTTCCTCACGTTCATCGGCACGACCTCGACGCGCGAGCAGATCGTGTTCTGGCAGCTCGGATCACTCAACGGCGCGCTGTGGCAGAACGTCGCCCTCGTCGCACCGCTGGTCGCGATCGGCATCGTCGTGGCGTTGATCGTCGCTCCGAGCCTCGACCTCTTCGCCCTCGGCGAGCGCACCGCACGGCACCTCGGGCTCAACGTCGAACTGCTGCGCATCACGGTCATCGTCACCGTGGCGCTGCTGGTGTGCGCGGCCGTCGCGTTCGCCGGGATCATCGGGTTCGCGGGCCTCGTCGTACCCCACCTGATGCGCATGACCATCGGCCCCGCGCACCTGCCGCTCGTGATCGCCTCGGCTCTCGGCGGCGCACTGCTCATCGCCGTGGCCGATCTCGTCGCCCGCACCGCCGTGCCCCTCGCCGACCTGCCGATCGGCATGATCACCTCGCTCGTCGGCGGCCCCTTCTTCCTCTGGCTGCTCGTGCGCACGCGCCGCCGGGCGGGAGGCTGGGCATGACCGTCCGCCTGCGGGGCACCGGGCTCACCGTGCGCGTCGGCGACGGTCGCGCGATCATCGACGACGCTTCGATCGACATCCACGCCGGGCAGATCCACGCCCTCGTCGGCCCCAACGGCGCCGGCAAATCGACCCTGTTCGGCGTGCTCGCCGGCGACGTGACGGCCCAGACCGGACGGGTCGAGCTCGACGGGGCGCCGGTCACCGGCATCCGTTCGCGCACCCTCGCGCAGCAGCGGGCGGTGCTGCTGCAGGAGAACACCGTCACGTTCCCGTTCACGGCCGAGCAGGTCGTGCGCATGGGGCGCTCGCCCTGGGCGCGCACTCCCGCGGCCGACGACGACGACGCGATCGTCGCGACCTCGATGGGATCGACCGAGGTGCTGCCGCTCAGCGCCCGCTCGGTCACGTCTCTGTCGGGCGGTGAGCGCGCCCGCGTGGCGCTGGCCCGCGTGATCGCTCAGAGCACCGGCATCCTGCTGCTCGACGAACCCACCGCCGCCCTCGACCTCAAGCACCACGAAGACGTCATGCGGCTCATCGGCCTGCAGGCGGCCGAGGGAGTCGCCGTCGCGATCGTGCTGCACGACCTCAATGCCGCACTGGCGCATGCCGACCGTGTCACCCTGCTGTCGCAGGGGCGCGTGGTCGCCACCGGCACCCCCGCCGAGGTGCTCACGGCGCCGCGCATCGAAGAGGTCTACGGTCAGCCCGTCGACGTCTTCCCCCACCCCGTCACGGGGGTTCCGCTGGTGGTCGCGCGCCGCTAGGTACCGGGGCCCTACGGGCGCAGCGGGAGCACATCGACGAGGTCGGCGCGCGTGCCCGAGGCGGCGATGCGACCGGATGCCGCGGCATCCGCCCACTGCTCCTCGCCCAGCGCGACCGCGAGCCACGTCGCGGCGTCCATCTCGACGACGTTCGGGGGTGTGCCGCGCGTGTGCCGCGGACCCTGGATGACCTGCACCGCGCCGAACGGCGGCACCCGCACCTCGACGCTGTTGCCCGGCGCCTTCTCGTCGAGCAGCTGCAGCAGATACCGCACGGCCGTGGCGAGCGCGGGGCGCGGAGGCTTCTCGCCCGCGGCATCCGCCTGCTTCACGACGTCGAGCGCCGTGCGTCCGTCGACGATGTCGATCTTCTTGGCCATCTCCTCACCCTATGACCGCGCGTAGGCTCGCAGCATGAGCATGCATCCCGAGAGCGCCCGCGCCGAGCTGCTCGCCGCGGCATCCGGGCACGGCTGGAGCGGCCCCTTCCCGGCCCTCCTCGATCCCGAGAACGCGCACGATGCGGCGGTGCTCATCCTGTTCGGCGTGCTCGATCGCGAACCGGCCGTGGTGCCCGATGCGGCCGTCGCGCGCGACCTCGACGTGCTGCTGCAGCGCCGCGCCCCCACGCTCTCGTCGCATCCGGGGCAGGTGTCGTTCCCGGGCGGGCGGGTCGAGCCGAGAGATGCGGATGCCGCCGCCACCGCGCTCCGCGAAGCCGAAGAGGAGACCGGACTCGACCCGGCGGGCGTCGACGTGCTGGCGACGCTGCCCGAGATCCCCCTCGCGGCCAGCAACCATCGCGTGACCCCGGTGCTGGGGTGGTGGCGCACACCGTCGCGTGTGGCGGCGATCGATCACGCCGAGACGGTGGAGGTCTTCCGGGTGCCGGTGGCGCAACTGCTAGACCCGGCGACGCGGTACACCTCGGTGCGCACGTTCGGCGACCGCACGTTCCGCGCTCCGGCGTTCGACGTCGACGGCACGATCGTGTGGGGCTTCACGGC
Source organism: Microbacterium sp. USHLN272 (assembly GCF_037149655.1). NCBI lineage: Bacteria > Bacillati > Actinomycetota > Actinomycetes > Micrococcales > Microbacteriaceae > Microbacterium > Microbacterium sp. USHLN272. The sequence continues at coordinate 1,696,319 of NZ_JBBCRA010000001.1, forward strand.
CATGGTGCTCAGCGGCATCTTCGACGCGGCCGGGTGGACCGTGCCGTGGAACGTCGCCGACGAGCGGCCGGTCTGAGGGGTCCTCGGGGCGGGGCCTTCCGACGGGTTCACGGACCGGGGCTCCTGTTCATAACTCCGGAGAAACGCGGCGATTGGGTCTGGATCACGCAGATGCGGAGCAATTCGGCGCAGATCTCCGGAGTTATGCCCGCCGCAACCCGCCGAAACCCGACGGGCGAGGCTCGATAGGCTGGGCGGGTGAAGATCCTCGTCCTTGGTTCCGGTGCCCGTGAGCACGCGATCATCCTCGCTCTGCGAGCAGAGAAGGCGGAGCACGAGATCTTCGTCTCCCCCGGCAACGCGGGCATCGCGCAGGACGCGACCCCCGTCGCGGTCGACATGCTCGATGGAGGCGCGGTCACCGCGTTCGCCAACGACCACGCGATCGACCTCGTCGTCATCGGCCCCGAGGCACCGCTGGTCGCGGGCGTCGCCGATGCGCTGCGCGAGCGCGGCATCCCGGTCTTCGGCCCGGGCAAGGCGGCGGCCCAGCTCGAGGGTTCGAAGGCCTTCGCCAAGCGCATCATGGACTCCGCGGGTGTTCCCACGGGCCGCGCCGTGCGTGCGACCACCACCGCCGAGGTCGAGGCGGCGTTCGACGACCTCGGTGCCCCGCACGTCGTGAAGGCCGACGGTCTCGCGGCCGGCAAGGGCGTCATCGTCACCTCCGACCGTGCCGAGGCCCTCGCGCACGCCGAGCAGTATCTGCCCGCCGGCCCGGTGCTCGTCGAGGAGTTCCTCTCCGGCCCTGAGGTCTCGCTCTTCTTCCTCAGCGACGGCGACACCGTGCGTGCCCTCAGCCCCGCGCAGGACTTCAAACGCGCGCTCGACGGCGACGCCGGCCCCAACACGGGCGGCATGGGCGCCTACTCGCCGCTGCCCTGGCTCGCCGAGCAGTTCGGAAGCGAGCAGGAGTTCGTCGCCGAGGTCACGCGCGACGTGGCCGTGCCCGTGATCCGCCAGCTCGACGCCGAAGGCACCCCCTTCATCGGCCTGCTCTACGCCGGCCTCATCCTCACCCCCGCGGGTGTGCGCGTGATCGAGTTCAACGCCCGCTTCGGCGACCCCGAGACGCAGGTCGTGCTGCCGCGCCTGGTCACGCCGCTGTCGGAGCTGCTGTTCGCCGCGGCATCCGGCACCCTCGAGGACCAGCCCGAGCCCGTCTTCAGCGACGACGTCGCGATCACCGTGGTGCTCGCGAGCGAGGGCTACCCCGAGGCCCCGCAGACCGGTCGCCCGATCGAGAACCTCGCGGATGCCGCGGCCGTCGAGGGCGTGCGCATCGTGCACGCCGCGACGGCGGGTCCGGATGCTCCGGGCGGAGACCTGCTCGCGACCGGTGGTCGCGTGCTCAACGTGGTGGCGACGGCATCCGATTTCGGCACGGCCCGCGCTCGCGCGTACGACGCGATCGCGCGCATCCGTCTGGAGGGCGCGCACTACCGCAGCGACATCGCCGCCCGCGTCGCCGAGTAACGCTGCTCTAGAGCGCGACCCAGTACCGTCGCAGCATCCCCTGGCCGCGCGCCGACTGGTCGCTGATGTCTTGCAGCACTCCGCCGGCACGCTCGATCGTGCGGTACGAGCCCTCGTTGTCGACGTCGCAGGTGATCATCACCCGCTCCAGGCCGATCTCGCGCGCTCGCTCGAGGCCGAGGCGCAGCGCGGCCGACGCGATCCCCTCGCGGCGGCGTGAGGCTCGCACCGAGTAGCCGATGTGCCCGCCGGCCTCGGCGAGCCACTCGTTGAGCGTGTGCCGGAACGACAGGAAGCCCACGACCTCGTCTCCGTCGACCACCCAGTACAGGTCGTTGTGCACCCGGTCGGCGGGCGGGGCGATCGCGGTGTCGGCGAGGCGCTCGGCATCCGCGATCAGGGCATCCAGAGTCGCTCGGTCGGGCGTCACGGGAGCCGTCAGACCCGACCCGTCGACATGCCCCTCGCCGAACTCCGCCACGGCGGCTGCCCACGAGTCGAGGAGGTCGGCGGTCGGTCGAACGAGCTGCACGGTCATCGCCCCACCCCATCAGATGGCGGTGTCCGGTCGCAAATTCCGTGTGCCGAGCGCCGAGCCACCCCTTCACGAACGAGCCACCCCCTTCCGCACCGCCCGCAATGGGGTGGCTTGAGCAGAAAGGGGTGGCTCGACGAAGCAAAATAGCGGATGCCGCGAACTACAGCACCTTCGAGAGGAACTCCTTCAGGCGCTCGTTCTTGGGCGCCTCGAACAGCTCGGCCGGTGCGGCCTCCTCGACGACGACGCCGCCGTCCATGAAGACCGTGCGGTCGGAGACCTCGCGGGCGAAGCCCATCTCGTGCGTCACGAGCACCATCGTCATGCCGCCCTCGGCGAGATCGCGGATGACCTGCAGCACCTCCCCCACCATCTCGGGGTCGAGGGCACTGGTGGCCTCGTCGAACAGCATGATCTCGGGGTCCATCGCGAGCGCACGGGCGATCGCCACGCGCTGCTTCTGACCGCCCGAGAGCGAGGCGGGCTTGGCATCCGCCTTCTCCGACAGGCCGACCCGCTCGAGCAGGGCCAGCGCGCGCTCGCGCGCCTTCGACTTCGACAGGCGACCCAGCTCGATCGGCGCGAGCGTGATGTTCTCGAGCACCGTCATGTGCGGGAACAGGTTGAAGTGCTGGAAGACCATGCCGATGCGCTGGCGCACCTCGTCGAGCTTGACGCTCTTGTCGGTGAGGTCGACGCCGTCGATGACGACCTTGCCCGACGTGGGCTCCTCGAGCTTGTTGAGGCAGCGCAGCAGCGTCGATTTGCCCGAACCCGAGGGCCCGATGACCGCGACGACCTCGCCGTCGTCGACCGTCAGGTCGATGCCCTTGAGCACCTCGTTGCTTCCGAACGACTTGTGCAGGTTCTGCACGGCGATCTTGCTCATGCGTTGAACTTCCTCTCGAGGCGGTTCGCGAGCAGCGTCAGCAGCGTGATCACGACGAAGTAGATGATGGCGACGATCGTCAGCACCTGCGCCGACAGATAGGTCGAGGCGATGATCTGACGCGACTGGAACGTCAGCTCGGCGAGGCCGATGACGCTGATCAGCGACGTGTCCTTGAGGGTGATGATGCCCTGGTTCACGAACGACGGGATCATGATGCGGAACGCCTGCGGCAGCACGACCTTCTGCATGGTCTTCCAGTGGCCGAGACCCAGCGAACGCGATGCCTCGTTCTGACCGGGGTCGACGGCCTGGATGCCGCCGCGGATGATCTCGGTCATGTACGCACCCGTGTTGAGCGAGAGCGTGATCGCTCCGGCCACGAACGGGTTGAACTGCAGGCCCGGGAACAGCTGCGGGATGGCGAAGAAGACGAAGAACGCCTGCACCAGGATCGGGGTGCCGCGGAACACGAACACGTAGGCGGTCGCGATCCACCGGAACGGCAGGAACTTCGAGAGGCGTCCGAAGCCGAACACGATGCCGAGCACGAAGGCGGCGACGAGGGCGACGAGCGTCGCGAGGATCGTCAACCAGAGGCCGCTCATCAGCGCCGGCCAGTACTTCACGGCGACGGAGATGATGTCGGTCGGCTGGGCGGATGCCTCGCCCGCGCTGAGGTAGGTGTCGACGATCTCGTCGTACTCGCCGCTCTCCTGCAGGTTCGCCAGACCGGCGTTGAACTTCTCGATCAGCTCGGGGTTCATGCCCTTGTTGACCGCGAAACCGTACTCGCCGCCGAGCTCGGGCTCGCCCACGAGACGGAAACCGGAGCCCTGCTGGATGCCGTACGCCAGCACCGGGAAGTCCTCGAAGTAGCCGACGGCCTGGTTCGCCTTGACGGCATCCACCATGTCGGTCGTGTCGGAGTAGGGCGTGATGCGGAAGCCGTACTCGTCCTGGTTGTCCTCGGCGAAGGTCTGGCCCTGGGTACCGGTCTTCACCGCGACGGTCTTGCCGTCGAGGTCGTCGAGCGAATCGATGTCGCTCGACTCGAGAACGCCGAGCTGGATGCCGCTGGTGAAGTACGGCTCGCTGAAGTCGAACGTCTGCTGACGCTCCTCGGTGATCGACATACCGGCCATGACGGCATCCACCTGGTTCGACTGCAGGGCCTGCAGGGCCGCGTCGAATCCGAGCTGGCGGATCTCGACCTCGAAGCCCTGGTCGTCGGCGATCGCGCGGAGCAGGTCCATGTCGATGCCGACGAGCTCGCCGTCGGAGTTCGTGAACTCGAACGGCGCGAAGGTCGTGTCGGTGCCGATGACGTACGTCTCGCCGTCGGCGGCCGTGGCGGGGGCGGCTCCGCCGAGCAGCGCGGCGCCCGCGACGGCGGTCGCGAGCACGGCGGCTCCGGTCGTGCGGGCGAGGCGGCGGAGCCGGGCGCGCAGGGAAGAGGGGTGTGGGATCACGACGGATGCTCCTCGGATCGGGGTGGCGACCGGCCGGTCGCCGCCCGTCTACCTTAGTCAACGCGAAACGCCCCGCCCATTTCGGGGCGGGGCGTTCGTCGGAGGATCAGACGGTCGGATGCTTCGGCGCACCGCGCAGGAACAGCGACGCGATGAGCGCGACGAGGATCACGCAGGCCGGCAGCAGGATCGCCTGCGACATGCCCGTCGAGAAGCCCTCGGCGACGACATCCGGAAGGGTTCCACCCGAGCCGATCGACCCGCCGGCGTCGTCCATGCCGGGCAGGTTCGCCTCGAGGCGCGCCTGCATGAATGTGGCGATCGCGGCCGATCCGACCACCGATCCGATCGTGCGGGTGGTGTTGTAGATGCCCGCGCCCGCGCCGGCCTGGCGCATCGGGAGCATCCGGGTGGCGGTCGTCGCGAGCGGACCCCACATACCGGCGTTGCCGAGGCCCATGAGGGCGGAGGGGAACAGGAACATCCAGATCGGGGTGTCCATGTTCACCAGCGACGAGTACCAGAACAGGGCTCCCGAGACGGCGAGCAGACCCGGGATCAGGATGATGCGGGGGTCGGTGCGGTCGAGGATCTTGCCCGCGACCGGAGCCAGCACGCCCGAGAGCACCGCCATCGGGATCATCAGCAGCGCGGCCTCGGTCGGGGTGAGCCCCCGGGCCGTCTGCAGGAAGAACATCAGCGGCAGCGACATGCTCGTCACCGTGAAGCCCACCGCGGCGATCGCGACGTTCGCTCCCGAGAAGTTGCGGTCCTTGAAGAGCTCCAGCGGCACGAGCGCCTCGGACTTCGTCTTCCACTGCTGCACGATGAAGATCGCGAGCACCACGATGCCGGCGATGATCATGCCCCACACCGAGATCGGGCCCCAGATGACGCCCCAGTCGTACTTCTCACCCTCCTGCAGGCCGAAGACCACGAGGAAGATCGCGACGGCGCTCAGCACGACGCCGAGGATGTCGAAGCGGTGCGGGTGCGTCTTGAGCTTGGGCACGAGGATCCACGCGGCGACGAAGGCGATCACGCCGACGGGCAGGTTGACGAAGAAGATCCACTCCCAGCCGAGGCCGTCGACGAGCACGCCGCCGAGCAGCGGGCCGACGAGCGTCGCGACACCGGCGGTCGCACCCCACAGGCCCATGGCCGCGCCGCGGCGCTCGGGCGGGAAGGTGCGGGTGATGACGGCCATGGTCTGCGGGGTCATGAACGCGGCGCCGAGACCCTGCACGGCGCGGGCCGCGATCAAGCCCTCGAGCGAGCTCGACAGACCGCACCAGAGGGATGCCGCGGTGAAGATCGCGAGTCCGATGAGGTAGATGTTCTTCGGGCCGAAACGGTCGCCGAGACGGCCGGTGATCAGCAGCGGCACGGCGTAGGTGAGCAGGTAAGCGCTGGTCACCCACACGACGTTGTCGAGGTTGTTGGTGTTCGGGTCGAGGGCAGCCTTGATCGCGGGGTTCGCGACCGAGACGATCGTCGTGTCGACGAGGATCATGAAGAAGCCGATGACGAGCGCCCAGAGGGCGGGCCAGGGGCTCTTCGGTGCCTGCCCCGCGGCGAAGGGGCCGGTCTGGGGGCCGACGGCCTGTCGGGAATCGGTCATTGCTGTGCAGCCTTTCGCTGAGCGATGTAGCGGTCTGTGTCGTCGAAGTCGTTCGGGCCCCAGCGGAGCCCGTCGCCGTCGAGTCGGGTGAGGAGGGTGTCGAGCCAGCGCACCTCGGCCTCGAGCAGTGCCTCCTGGCGTTCTATCTCGACGAGCACCTGCGCGGGTGTACCCCGTTCGTGTGCTGCGCGGAGCCCGTCGCGGTGGGCCACGTGGCTGTCGACGAGAGCGGAACGACGCTCGCGCAACAGCGCGGTGACGTCGTCGCGCTCGAGATTGTGAGCTTCGGCGAGCGCGATGCGGAAGTCGGTCTCGCTGTCGGTGCGGGGCAGTTCGCGGCGCACCCACGCGATGACGGTGTCGCGACCGGCATCGGTCAGCGTGTAGGTGGTGCGCTCGGGACGGTTGCCGTCGCGATCGATGCCGATCTCGTCGATCAGGCCGGTCTTCTGCAGGCGCGCGACCGTGTGGTAGAGCGTGCCGTTGGTGATCGTGAGCAGGCGGTCGTCCTGACGAGTGCGCAGCAGACGGACCATCTCATAGGGGTGCATGTCGCCCTCGCGCAGCAGCGCGAGCACCATCACACCCATGGGCGTGAGCGTGTCGATCGGATCCTTCATCACCTGCTCCACTTCGATTAGTCCACGTGGACTATACGCCTGTTCCGCGGAAGTGGGCAAGCGCGACGCTGTCGGGCGCGCCGTCAGCTCTTCAGTCGCCGCAGAGCCGATCCCTTGTGCGCGGCGCGATCGCCGCTCTTCTCCGACTCCACGATGTAGGCCGGGTCATCGGCCGTCGCCGTGAAATGCTGCCCCGCGAACTCGAAGTCCCTCGTGCGCTTCTCCTCGACGGTCCCTCGTGTGCGCCCCTGCGAGGTGTTCCAGCTCACCGGGTCGCCCTTCGACAGTTCCTTCGACATGCATCCTCCGTTCGTTGCGGAGAGCATCGCGGATGCCGCGGCATCCGCCACTCCCCTTGACACGGCGCGGTCGCGCGACCGGGATAATGGGGCAGGTGAGCACTCCTGCAGACAGCACGTCCCAGAGCATCCCCGGCTGGCGTCACCTCTACTCGGGCAAGGTCCGCGACCTGTACGCCTCGGAGGATCCCGCCGACACGCGCATCCTGGTCGTGGCGAGCGACCGCGTCAGCGCGTTCGACTTCGTGCTGTCACCCGGCATCCCGAAGAAGGGCGCCCTGCTCACGCGGCTGAGCCGCTGGTGGTTCGCGCAGCTCGACACCCCGAACCACCTCGCCGAGGGCGAGATCCCGGATGCCGTCGCCGACCGTGCCATGCTCGCGCAGTCCCTCGAGATGCTGCCCGTCGAGTGCGTGGTGCGCGGCTACATCACGGGCTCCGGCTGGGCGGAATACGAGGAGAGCGGCACGGTCTGCGGCATCCCGCTGCCCGCCGGGCTCAAGAACGGCGACCGCCTGCCCGAGCCGCTGTTCACCCCCGCGTACAAGGCTCCGATGGGCGAGCACGACGAGAACATCACCTTCGCGCAGACCGTCGAGCTGGTGGGCGAAGCGCGCGCCTCCGAGCTGCGCGACGTCTCGCTCGACCTCTACACGCGCGCGGCCGCCATCGCCGAGGAGAAGGGCCTGATCCTCGCCGACACCAAGTTCGAGTTCGGCACGGATGCCGACGGCACGCTGCGCCTGGCCGACGAGGTGCTCACGAGCGATTCGTCGCGGTACTGGGATGCCGAGGCCTGGCGAACCGGCGTCACGCCGAGCCAGCGCATGGCGAGCTTCGACAAGCAGATCGTGCGCGACTGGCTGGCGTCGCACTGGGACAAGCAGGGCGAGCCCCCCGCGCTGCCCGAGCACATCGTCTCGCGCACGGCCGACCGCTACCGCGAACTGATCGACCGCCTCGGGGCGTAGTCAGGCAGGGCGGGACCCTTCGACAAGCTCAGGGACCCAGTGGCTCCGGGACCCAGTGGCTGGGTCGCTGAGCCTGTCGAAGCGTCCCCCACGCGAGACGAAGGGCACCCAGGGAACACTCAGGAATCGGTAGTGTTGCTCCAGCACTCCCCCACCCCGAATCCCTGAGGAGCCCGCATGCCCCTGTGGAAGATCCACGGCAACGGCCGCACCGTCGAAGCCGGCGCCGTCGTCGCCCCCGAAGAGCGTCTGAACTGGCCCGCCACGATCGCGATCGGTGCGCAGCACGTCGTCGCGATGTTCGGCGCCACGTTCCTCGTGCCCACGCTGACGGGCTTCCCCGTCTCGACCACGCTGCTGTTCAGCGGTGTGGGCACCCTGCTCTTCCTGCTGATCACCAAGAACCGCCTCCCCAGCTACCTCGGCTCGTCGTTCGCGTTCATCGCGCCGATCACCGCGGCGGTCGCCGCGGGCGGCACGGGTTCGGCGCTCGCGGGTGTGGTGGCCGTCGGCATCCTGCTCGCCCTCGTCGGTCTCGTGGTGCAGTTCGCCGGCCTGCGCTGGGTCGATGCGCTCATGCCCCCGGTCGTCGCCGGCGCGATCGTGGCCCTCATCGGCTTCAACCTCGCGCCGACCGCGTGGAACAACTTCACCCTCGACCCGGTCACCGCCACGATCACCCTCGTCGCGATCATCGTGTTCGCGGTGCTGTTCCGCGGATTCCTCGGCCGCATCTCGATCTTCCTCGGCGTCGCCGTCGGCTTCATCTGGGCGGCGTTCAACGGCTCGTTCGATGTGCCGAACGAGCTGCGCGGCGGCAAGACCCCGAACGAGCTGATCGCCGAGGCATCCTGGGTCGGCCTGCCCGACTTCCAGTTCCCCGACTTCGTCGCCCCCGGCACCTGGTCGACGATCGCGATGTTCCTGCCCGTCGTGCTCGTGCTCGTCGCCGAGAACATCGGCCACGTGCGCGGTGTCGCCACCATGACCGAGGACCCGACGGTCAACAAGCAGACCGGTCGCGCGCTCATCGCCGACGGTGTCGCGACGACCATCGCCGGTGGTTTCGGGGGCTCGGGAACCACGACGTACGGCGAGAACATCGGCGTCATGGCCGCCACCCGCGTCTACTCGACCGCCGTCTACTGGGTCGCGGGTCTGTTCGCGATCCTCCTCGCCTTCTCGCCCAAGGTCGGCGAGGTGTTCAACTCGATCCCCGCCGGTGTGCTGGGCGGCGCGACCACCGCGCTCTACGGCCTCATCGGCATCATCGGCATCAAGATCTGGGTCGACAGCCGCGTCGACTTCTCGCGTCCGGTGAACCAGTACACGGCCGCGGTGTCGCTCGTGATCGGCATCGCCGGGTTCTCGATGAACCTGGGCGACTTCGCCTTCGGCGGCATCGTGCTCGGCACCGTCGCGGCGCTGCTGATCTACCACGTGGGCAACTTCATCGCCCGCGCGCGCAAGACCGGTGCCGACGACCCCAAGCCGCTCGAGCCCGTCGGTCCGCTGGGCGGCGACCCGGCCTGACCCCGGCACGCACGACAGGCTCAGCGACCCGGCCCTTCGTCTCGCTGCGCGGTTCCTGAGCAAGGAGCGTAGCGACGAGACGAAGGGCCGAGTCAGTCGTCGGAGCCGGCGCCCTCGCACACCCCGCCGCGGGCCCGAGGGCGCGGTTCACCCTCGCGCGGGGCGACGGCGAGCGGCAGGGGCACGGTCGGCTCCGGCAGGTCGTAGAGCCGACGCACCCAGCGGCGGGCGTCTTCGAGCGGATACGTGTCGCGGTACACCGAGTACTTCACGAACACGCCCTCGAGCACGCTGCGGAACATGACCTCTTCGAGCCCGGGATCGGCTGCGCCGCGCGCGCGGAACAGGTTGCGCACCGCGTCTTCGGCCATCGTGACCTGCTCGCTGAAGCGGTCCTCGGACTCGGCGAAGAGGCGGTGCGTGGCCGGCTGCTGCTGGATCGCGAGCACGACGCGCTGCAGCGGCACGGCGTAGGCCGTCGCCTGGAACACGCTGTCGATGATCGAGGCGAGCACCTCGTCGGGGCCGCCCTCGACGCTCGGCAGCTCGAGGAGGGTGATGAACCAGCGGTCGATGACCGCGGCGATCAGCTGATCCTTGCCGCCGAAGTGATAGCTGACGAGCCCCTGGGCGACACCGGCGCGCTTGGTGATCTCGGCGATACTGGCGCCGGAGACGCCCCGCTCCTCGAACACCTCGATCGCCGCCTGGAGGATGACCTCCTTGGCTCGTTCGCGCGCACGTCGATTCTGGTCTTCCGATCGCGCCATGTGAAGTTCACTTCCCCGTTGCCCCCGAATGTGCACCGATGTGCGTCCCCGTACTATAGATTACTCGCTGAATGTACGTTCAGTTTAATTATCTCTGGGGAGCCTCCATGCACCGTCTCGCGCCCGTCGATTTCAACGACCTCGGGTCCATCGTCGGCTGGCTGATCGGCCAGTGGTGGGTGTGGGCGATCGTCGGCGCCGTGGCCCTCTTCTTCCTGATCCTCTGGATCATCCCGGCGGCCAAGGTGAAGCCCTCCGAGAAGTTCTCGACGACGGATGCCGAGGCGAACGAGATCGCCCTGGGCTTCCTGCAGATCCGCAACCTGCCCTCCGGCCCGTGGAACGACCCGACCGCGAGCGACCTCGGCCCGTCGGAGAAGTCGGTGCTCGTCGAGCAGTGGGGCGTGCACACCCGTGAGGAGTGGTTGTCGAACATCGAACGCCTCACCACGGTGCGCCGCCGCCGCGAGGTCTGGGTGCTGTACCTCGCCGTGCGCGTCGCCGTCGCCGAGCGCCTCGGCCGTGCCCCGAAGGCGAAGGAATGGCTGGCGGCCATCGTCGAGGAGGGCGGCGACAAGCGCGACGCCAAGGCGTTCATCACCGCGATCGAGTACATCGAGTCCGAGGTGCGCAAGCGCGTGGGTAAGGACATCGTGACGCCGGACCTGTTCGTGCAGACTCTCGACGGCTATGCGATCGGCCAGGCCGTCGCGATGGCGACCTGGGGCGTCGCGCTCGGACACGGCGACGTGCCCGAGGCCCGCTCGATCATCCACGCGATCAACGTCGAGGCGCGGCCCGCGTTCTCCTCGTGGGCGGACTTCGGCCTCAGCTACATCGCCGGCCGGGTCATGCACTGGTCCGACGGCCGCGTCGACGAGAAGTCGTTCGAGAAGTTCGGCGACGGGTGGGCGGACTTCAAGGCGGCTGCGACCGAGACGCGCAACGGTCCGTGGGCGACCCTGCCGTGGACGCTGTAGCCGTCGACCTCGCTCCGCTGCAGCGCAGCGCCGGCATCCGCGACATCGTCGCCTACGAGCGGATCACGAAGACCCCGCTGCACCGGCGCTTCGTGTTCCTTCTCGTGGTCGTGCTGCTGTTCGCGGGGGCGATGCTCGCGGGCCTGTGGTTCCTCGGGCGCACCGACATCCTCGCCGTCGCACCGATCCTCGCGGTGTTCGTGATCGGCTACACGCTGCTCGCGGCCGTCGGATTCGTGTGGTTCGCGGTGGGCCTCAGCCGCCGCGTGAAGGTCGCGGCGTTCGCCTGGCAGAACGGCTGGGCCTACGCGGATCGACTCGAGCACATCCGCCGCCCCGGCGCTCCCTTCACCCGCGTGCTGCGCGGCCAGGAGCGCGCGGTGGTCGCGGGCGACGATCCGCGGATGCCGTTCGAGCTCGGCATCCATCACTCGCTGTCGCGCGGCCAGGAGGGCGCGACCGTGCAGCGACCGTTCGCGTTCATCGAGCTGCCGCTGCCGTCGTCGGTGCCGCACATCGTGCTGGCGAACCGGCGACGCAGCATCGTCCCGACGCTGGGCCTCGGCCGGGGCGCTGCCCGGATGGAGCTCGAGGGCGAGTTCGCGAAGGTGTTCCGGCTGATCGTGCCGGAGGGCTACCAGACCGACGCTCTGTACATCTTCACGCCCGACCTGATGGCGCGCGTGCTCGACCTCGGACGCGGCGCCGAGATCGAGCTCGTCTCCGATCGGTTGTACGTGTACCTGCCGGGGAGCACGCGCTTCGATCGCCCCGCCACCATGGCCTCGGCGCTCGTTCTCGCCGAGGAGTTCCACCGCCGATTCGCCGCACGCACCGAGCTCTACCGCGACGACGCCGCAGGCGAGATCGCGGCCCGCGCGGGCGTCTCGGTGGGGCTGCGAGGACAGCGCCTCGGCGGACACGGCATCTCGGTGCTGGCCGTGGCGGGCACCGTGGGCGTGGTTCTGCTCTCGGCCGGCGTCACGGCGCTGACGCTCTTCGGCGGCGACTTCTTCACGTCGCTCCTGGGCGGCACCTGAAGCCGCGGGTGCGCCCCTGTCCCGGAGGGGGCGACAGGGGTGCACCCGTGCAAGTTCCCCGTGGTGGGTGCTTCGACGGGCTCAGCAACCCGGTTTCGATGCTGGGTCCCTGAGCCTGTCGAAGGGCCCACCCCCACAGAACTGGGCCCCTGAGCCTGTCGAAGGGCCCACTCCCACAGAACTGGGTCCCTGAGCCTGTCGAAGGGCCCCACCCCGAGAGACCGACGTCAGGCCGAACCCCGCACGACGAGCTCCGTCGGCAGGATGGTCGTGCGGGGCGGGTCTCCCCCGGCGAGCCGCGACAGCAGCACCTGCGCCATCGCCTCGCCCTGCGCGTACATCGGCTGGCGCACCGTGGTGAGTTGCGGGTCGCAGCTGAGCGCGACCGAGGAGTCGTCGAATCCGACGAGGGCGATGTCGTCGGGAACGCGGATGCCGGAGGCGCGCAGCGCCGTGAGAGCGCCGCGGGCCATCAGGTCGCTCGCGACGAAGATCGCGTCGGGGCGGCCCGCCGCGAGAATGCGGCGGGCGGCGTCGGCGCCGCTGGCCTCGCTGTAGTCGCCCTCCTCCTCGGCGAACGGCGTGAGCGCGGCATCCGCCAGTGCCTCGCGGAAGCCCTGCACGCGGTCGATCGACGAGAGCATCGTGAGCGGACCCGAGATCGTGGCGATGCGGGTGCGGCCGATGTCGACCAGGCGGCGCACCGCCTCACGCGCCCCGGCCACGTTGTCGACGTCGACCACGTAGTCGGTCTCGCGCGTGCGCACGGGGCGCCCGCCGTAGACGACCGGCACGGCATCCGCGATCCGGTCGATGAACGCGTCGCTCGTGTGGTGCGACACCAGCAGCGCCCCGTCGACACCGCCGTTGCGCACGAAGCCGGTCATCTTGTCGCCTGGGTCGTCGCTCGCGATGAGCAGGTTCAGCAGGTAGTCGGAGGTGCGGAGCGTGCCGGTGATGCCGGCGACGATCGCGGCGAAGAACGGGTCGCCGAAGAACCGGGTGGTGTCTTCGGGCACGATCAGGGCGATCGCGTGCGTCTGACGCGACGCGAGCGATCGCGCCGCGCGGTTCGGCACGTAGTTCAGCCGTTCGATCGCATCGTGCACCGCGGCGAGCGCCTCGGGGCTGACCGCCGTCGAACCGTTGACGACGCGCGAGACCGTCGACCGTGACACCCCGGCGGCAGCGGCCACCTCTTCGATCGTCGCTCGCGACACAGCTCTTCCTCCGATCCGGCCGGGTGATCGGATGCTCCGACCGCCCTCGCCGCCCGGTCTCAGAGAGAGCGAGCGGCGATGATGCGAGCGTACTCCCGCGCGGAGTCCTTGAGCGTGCGTTCCTGGGTGTCGTAGTCGACGCGCACGATGCCGAAGCGCTTGTCGTAGCCCCACGCCCACTCGTAGTTGTCGAACAGCGACCAGTAGAAGTATCCGCGCACGTCGACCCCGGCATCCGCCGCGTCGAGCACCGCGGCGAGGTGCAGGCGCAGGAACTCGGCGCGGTCGTCGTCGTGCACGCGGGTCTCGCCGTCTTCGACGACCGCGACGTCGTCGTAGGCGGCGCCGTTCTCGGTCATGTACAGCACGGTTCCGGCGGGCTGCGCGTACTCGGTCCACACGCGCTGCAGCAGGCGGGTGAGCCCCTCGGGCTGCACCTCCCAGTTCTGCGCCGTACGGGGCAGGCCGCGCTCGACGTTGTGGATGTTCTCGAACGACGGGTAGGGGCTGCGCACCTTGCGCTCGGTGTCGGGCACGCTCTCGACGGCGGCGTTCTCGGGCACCGCGCCCGAGACGAGGTCGCCGTGATAGTAGTTCACGCCCTGCGTGTCGATGCGCTGCGCGATGGTGGCGAGGTCGCCGTCGTGGATCGCGGCCTCGAAGGTCTCGACGGCCGCGGCATCCACCGCCCGGATGTCCTCGACGATGTCGGCCGGGTACTCGCCCCGGTAGATGGGGTCGAGGAACCAGCGGTTGAACTGCCCGTCGATGCGACGCGCGGCGTCGACGTCGGCGGGGTTGGTCGGGTCGGCGGGGTCGGCGACCGTGTGGTTGAGCGTGATGCCGAGGTTGAGCGAGGCGTCGCGCCCGCGCAGCTCGCGCACCGTCTCGCCGTGGGCGAGCAGCAGGTGGTGGGCCGAGAGCAGACCCTCGGCGACGCTCGTGTGCCCGGGCGCGTGCTCACCGCCCGTGTACGACAGGAACGACGAGCACCACGGCTCGTTCAGTGTGGTCCACACGTTCACCCGGTCGCCGAGCGCGTCGTGCATGGTGCCCGCGTACTCGAGGAAGCGGTCGACCGTGTCGCGGTTCGTCCAGCCGCCGGTCTCCTGCAGCGCCTGCGGCATGTCCCAGTGGTACAGCGTCAGCCACGGCAGGATGTCGGCGGCGAGCAGCTCGTCGACCAGGCGCTCGTAGAAGTCGACGCCCTGCGCGTTCACGGCACCGCCGTCGGGGCGCACCCGAGACCACGAGGTCGAGAAGCGGTACGTCTGGAGGCCGAGGTCCTTCATCAGCGCCACGTCGTCGCGGTACCGGTGATAGTGGTCGCAGGCGACGTCGCCGTTGTCCCCGTTGATCACCGCTCCGGGTACGCGCGAGAACGCGTCCCAGATCGACGCGGTGCGCCCGTCTTCGAAAGCCGCCCCCTCGATCTGGTAGGCCGCGGTGGCGGCGCCGAAGAGGAAGTTCTGGGGAAACGCACGGGTCATGGAGTCATCCTTTCACCGCGCCCGCCATGATGCCACTGACCAGCTGCTTGCCCGCGACCACGAAGAGCACGAGCAGCGGAAGGGTCGCGAGCACCGCACCGGCGAGCACGATCGAGTAGTCGATGTAGTAACCGGACTGCAGCTGGCTGAGTGCGGTCTGGAGGGTGGGATTCGAGGGCGAGAGCACGATGAGCGGCCACAGGTAGTCGGTCCACGCGGTCATGAACGTGAAGAGTCCGAGGATGGCCATCGCGGGGCGGGCGGCCGGGATCCCGACCGTCAGGAACGTGCGGAACTGGTTGGCGCCGTCGACGCGGGCGGCTTCGATCAGTTCGTCGGGGATGACGTCGACGAGGTACTGCCGCATGAAGAAGACACCGAACGCGGTGACGAGCGTCGGCACGATCACGGCCCCGATCGAGCCCGTCCAGCCGAGCTCGCGCATGAGCATGAACAGCGGGATGATGCCCAGCTGCGTAGGGATCGCCATGGTCGCGATCACGAACACCATGAGGCCGTCGCGTCCCTTGAAGCGCAGCTTCGCGAACGCGTAGCCGGCGAGGGTCGAGAACGTCACGACCGAGATCGTGATGATGCCCGAGATGAGGAACGAGTTTCCCAGCGCCAGCCAGAACGGGATCGCGTCGAACACCTTGGCGGCGTTCGCGAGGAAGTTGCCGCCCGGGATGAGCGGCAGGGTCTCGCCGCGCGTGGCGTTCGTGCCGCTCGCGACGACGACCGACCACCACAGCGGATACACGCTGCCGATCACGAACGCGGCCAGCAGGCCGTAGGTGAGGAAGCCGGGGCGGCTGCCGATCCCCGCGTTGCCGAGGGCGCTGCCCCGGCGACGGCGGATCTTCTCGGGCACGCTCAGTGCCATCGTGGCGGTCATCGTGCGTCCTCCTCGAGGGTGGCGGCGGTCGCGCGGGCCCGGCGGCGCGCGGCGCGGTTGCGGCCGGCATCCCCCGTCGATATGCGTCGCGAGATCAGGAAGTTGATCACGCCGATGCCGACGATCAACAGGAACAGCAGGATGGCGACGGCGGATGCTTCGCCCAGATCGCGCCGGAAGAACGCGAGCTCCCAGAGGAACAGCACGGTCGTCTGGAACTGCCGATCGCTGCCGCCGATGCCGCCGGCGGTGGAGACGTCGAACAGCCGCGGCTCGGCGAAGATCTGCAGTCCGCCGATGGTCGCCGTGATGATGACGAAGATCAGCGTCGGACGGATCGTCGGGATCGTGATCGAGAAGAAGCGGCGGGCGGCGCCGGCGCCGTCGAGGGCCGCCGACTCGTAGAGGTCGCGCGGAACGGCCTGCATCGCGGCGAGCAGGATGAGCGCGTTGTACCCGGTCCAGCGGAAGTTCACCATCACCGCGATCGCGATGTGCGACAGCGCGGTGTCGTGCTTCCACTGCTGGTCGGCGATGCCGATGAGGTTGAGCAGGTTGTTGGCGAGACCGTCGGCCTCGTTGAAGATGCTCGAGAAGATGATCGCGACCGCCACCGGGGTGACCACGAACGGGATGAGCACGCTCATGCGCCAGAACGTCGGGGCGCGCAGCCCGCGGTCGAGCAGGTACGCGATCGTCAGGGCGACCGCGAGCTGCGGGATCGCAGACAGCAGGAAGATGCTGAGGGTGTTGAAGATCGAGTTCCAGAACATCCCGTCGCCGAGGATCTCGACGAAGTTGCCGAAGCCGACGAACCCGCCCTCGCCCTTGAGCAGATCCCACTCGTGCACGGCGACGTACACCGTGTACAGCAGCGGGAACAGGCCCACCAGCCCGAATAGCAGGAAGAACGGCGAGATGTAGAAGTACGGCGAGGCGTTCTGGTCGAAGCGGGAGACGCGATGGCGCCAGGAGCGTTTCGGCGGAGCATCCGATTCAGGGGCGGATGCCGCCACCCGCTGCTGCGCGGGCGGTGCGGTGAGAGTCATGAGGGTTTCCTTGATCGGAGGGGCCCTTCGTCTCGCTCCGCTCGCTCAGGGACCGGACGAACCGGTCCCTGAGCGAGGAGCGTCAGCGACGAGACGAAGGGCGAAGGGCCGGTCAGCCGACCAGGTCGTTCAGGAGGGAGATCGCCTGATCCCAGGCGCCCTTCGTGTCGGTCTCGCCGCGGTCGAGCGCGCTGAGCGCCGGGCCGAAGACGTTCTCCTGGATCACCGAGTCATCGGCGCCCTTGAACTGCGCGACCACGCCCTTCGCGCGCTCCGCGAGGATCGCGCCGGTGGGGGCGTCGTTGAAGAACGCGTTCGGGGTGGCGTCGGCGGCGAGGGTCTCCTGCGCCTTCACCGTCGAGGGGAAGTTGCCGGCAGCGGCCGACTGCTTCACCTGCTGCTCGGGCTGCGTCAGCCAGTCGGCGAGCTCGGCCGCGGCCTCCTTGTGCTGCGAGGACTCGGGGATCGACAGGAACGCGCCGCCCCAGTTCGCCGCTCCGCCGGGGAAGACATCCGCGAAGTCCCAGCCGGTCGATGCGTCGCCGCCGCCGGCCTCGACCTGACCCTGCACGACGCCGAGCATCCAGCCCGGGCATACGAACGTCGCGAAGGTGCCGTCGACGAAGGACTTGCCACCGTTCCAGTCCCACGCGGTCTGCGCGGCGGACTGGCCGCCCTCGGTCGCCGCTCCCAGCAGCTCGAAGCGCTCATGCAGCTCGGCGTTGCCCTCGACGTTCAGTTCACCGTCGGCGGTGTAGTACCCCTCGTCGAGCTGGTTGACCATCGCGTTCCAGACGAAGCCGGAGTGGTCGTACCAGGCCTTCCCGGTCTTGGCCGTGTAGTCGGCGCCGACCTGGAAGTAGTTCTCCCAGTCGCCGTTCAGCAGCTCGGCGACCGACTCGCGGTCGCTCGGGAGCCCGGCGGCCTCGAACGCGGCGCCGTTGTAGCAGATGCCCGAGGGGCCGATGTCGGTGCCGTAGCCGATGACGCGGCCCTCGGCATCCGTGGCCTGACCGTACTTCCAGTCGACCCAGTCGTCCTTACGGTCCTCGATGCCGTAGTCGCGCAGGTCGACGAAGGTGTCGGAGACGTCCATGACGGCGCCGAGCCAGCCCTCCTCGATCGCGACGACGTCGCTGAGACCCGAGCCGGCCGCGATTTTGGTGAAGGCGTCGGTGCGGGCGTTGCCGCCGGTGTCGATGTTGGTGGCCTCGATGGTGATGTTCGGGTGGGCGGCCTCGTACTCCTCGTACAGGTCGTCGTAGCCGAAGGTGCCGAACGTGGTGACGGTGAGGGTGATCTCTTCGTCGGCGTTCGAACCGCCCTCGCCTGTTCCGCCGGTGGAACAGCCGGCGAGGGCGAGGGCCGAGACGGATGCCACGGCTGCGGTCGTGAGGACCCGGTGGCGGGCGCGTGCGTTCACAGTTCACTCCTTTGTGAGGTGGTGCGGTGGGTGGTGCGTCGGGATGGTGCTGAGCCGTGGGCTCCGCAATGGGAGCGCTCCCACGACGTTCCGGCCACGATATGGGAGCGCTCCCACGATTGTCAAGGGTCCCCGTTTTCGAAACCCTCGAACACGAGGAGTACCCTTGCTCAGTGCCCGAAGCCGAACTCTCCCCTGCCCTCGTCCGCGCCCAGTCGCTGATCCGCAACGTGCCGGACTACCCGCAGCCGGGCATCGTCTTCCGCGACATCACGCCGCTGCTCGCCGACGCCGAGGCCCTCCGCGTCACGACCGAGGCCATCATCGAGCCGTTCGCCGGACAGTTCGACGTGATCGCCGGGATCGAGGCCCGCGGGTTCATCCTCGCGAGTGCCGCCGCCATCGCCGCGGGCACCGGACTCATCCCGATCCGCAAGGCGGGCAAGCTGCCCCGCCCCGCGGCATCCGTCGACTACGCCCTCGAGTACGGCACCGCCACCATCGAGATGCACGACGACCTGCCCGCGGGATCGCGCGTGCTGCTCATCGACGACGTGCTCGCGACAGGCGGCACCCTCGCCGCCGGCCGCCAGCTCGTCGAGCGCCTCGGCAGCCACGTGGTCGGCATCTCGGTGCTGTTCGAGATCGACGGCCTCGGCGGCCGCGAGCTCATCGGCGATCTGCACACCGTCTTCCACGCCTGAGCGACGCCCCGCGCGCCACGCCCGGCGGCGAATCGCGACCGGAGCAGGGCGGTAGACTGGACGCGCCTTCCTGCCCGCGACTTCTGGAGCCGTTCATGCCCACCATCGTCGTCGACGTCATGCCCAAGTCCGAACTGCTCGACCCGCAGGGGAAGGCCGTCTCCGGAGCGTTCGCACGCCTCGGCGTCGAGGGCTTCTCCGACGTCCGCATCGGCAAGCGCTTCGAGCTCACGGTCGAGGGCGAGGTCACCGACGAGCTGCTCGCCGAGGCGACCCGCATCGCCGACGAGGTGCTGTCGAACTCCGTGATCGAAGACGTCGTGGGCATCGAGGTCGTCGAATGACCGTACGCATCGGGGTCGTCACCTTCCCCGGCTCGCTCGACGACCGCGACGCGCAGCGCGCCGTGCGCATCGCCGGCGCCGAGCCCGTCGCCCTCTGGCACGGCTCGCACGACCTCGAGGGTGTCGACGCCCTCGTGCTGCCCGGCGGATTCAGCTACGGCGATTACCTGCGCGCCGGCTCCATCGCCGCGCTCTCGCCGATCATGGCCGAGGTGAAGGATGCCGCGGCCAAGGGGCTGCCCGTGCTCGGCATCTGCAACGGCTTCCAGATGCTCGTCGAGTCGCACCTGCTGCCCGGCGGACTCATCCGCAACAGCCACCAGCACTTCATCCGTCGCGACCAGAAGCTGACGGTCGAGAACTCCGACACGGCGTGGACCAACGAGTTCCGCCGCGGGCAGGAGATCGTCATCCCGCTCAAGAACGCCGACGGCGGCTACATCGCCGACGAGCAGACCCTCGACCGCATCGAGGGCGAGGGCCTCGTGGCCTTCCGCTACGCGGGCGTCAACCCCAACGGTTCGCTGCGCGACATCGCGGGCATCACGAACGAGGCGGGCAACGTCGTGGGGCTCATGCCACACCCCGAGCACGCGACCGAGGCCGGCTTCGGCCCCGACACCTCGGTGGCCATGCGCTCCGGCATCGACGGGATCGGCTTCTTCGCGAGCGCGATCGCCGCGGTCGCGCGCGTCGCCGCGTAACTTCTTCGACGGAGGGGGCGGATGCTTCGGCATCCGCCCCCTCCGTCATTCCTGCCGCCGGTCAGTCGGCCGGCAGGGTGAAGGGGTTGTCGCCGGCCTCGGCCAGGAGGTACCAGGCGGTCGCGCCGGTGTGCAGGCTGGCGTAGTAGAGGTCGCCGAAGCCGGAGTCGAGGCCGTCGGTCGAGGTCGCGACGATTCCCTTGCCGTCGCCGTTCGCGGCGTCGCGTTGACCCAGACGAATGCTGTCGAGCAACGTGTCCGCGTAGGCGGCATCGCCGGCGGCATCCCGCAGCTTCAGGGCCAGCGCGAGGTGCCCGGCTCCCTCGAACCAGACCTTCGAGGTGTCGACGTCGCTGATCCCTGGGCCCGTGTAGGGGCCGTCGGTGCCGATGAGGTTCGCGAGCGTCCAGTCGAGTGCCGCGTCGTAGCGCGGGTCGCCGGTCGCGAGCGAGGTCCAGGTCTGCGCGTCGAGCGGGATGGGGTGAGTGTTGACCGTGCTGCCGTCGAGCAGCGTGCCGGTGTCGACGTGGCCGTCGGCGCTCTGCATCGCGGTGACGAACGCGGCGGCGACGGCGGCGCGGTCGGCCCAGACGGTGTCACCGGTGAGCTGGGCGAGCTGCCCGAAGAAACCGGCGATGTCGGCGTTGTGCTCGGTGGACTTCCAGACGAGCGAGTCACCGGCATCCGTCTGCCCACCGGTGTAGCCGAAGGGCGCGCGCACCATGTCGGCCGTGTTCGTCTGGATCCAGTTCGCGATGTCGAGCGCACCGTCGAGGTAGCGCTGGTCGCCGGTGGCGTGGAAGAGGCGGGCGAGGGCGAGCCCGGCCCAGGCCTGGTTTCCGGTGAACGTGCCGGGTCCGGTGATCTCCATGCGGCCCTGACGGATGGCGTGAGGCTCGTAGTGCGTGCGCACGCGTCCGTCGCCGATCGGGTCGTTCTCCTGCACGAAGAGCAGCGTCTCGCCGATGCTCTTTGCGCGGCGGATGTCGTCGGGAAGACCGCGGGCGGTGTACGCGATGATGACCAGCGCGTCGTCGTAGACGAACGACGGCGTGAAGTCCCAGGTCGGCGTCGTGAAGAACCCGCCCTCGTAGCTGCGGGGCAGGCACATGCCCTCGCCGTCGCAGAACTGGTCGGTGCGCGCGTCGAGGAACTCGTAGGCGAGGGCGATCGACACGGAGGGCTCCGGAGCGGTCGGGTCGGCGGTCTCGTCGGCGGGGACGGGGTCTCCGGTGGCAGCGGATGCCGCGCCGGCGAGCACGGCGGTGGCGACGAGCGCGACGACCACCGTCCAACCGACAGCACGACGGGGAGAACGGGAACGAGACATTGGGGGACCTCTCGTCAAACTCCGTGCGCGGTGGGGGAACGCACACGGGCGACCCGAAGGTCACGCGATGATCATCGCAGTTCCGTCGCCGAGAGGGAAGGGGATTTCTTACAGTTTCTGCTCGTGTATGAATAAAGGCTTCATCGGTGCGGTCACTCGCTGTCGTTCCAGAAGCGGCGCTTGCCGTCCTCGGTGTGACCGAAACTCGGCGGCGCGGTCGGATGCTCAGACGCCGGTAACTTCTCGCGCTCACCCTCACCGGGCCGCCTCATCGTCGAGATCGTATGCGCGTCACCCGGCTCGCAGGTGCTCGTCGCCGAGATGGTCACCGAGTCGAAGAGCTCCCCCGGGCTGATATCCACGACGAGGAGGTCGACATGCTTTTCGGGATACTTCGCCTCGACGACGACATCCGCGATCTCCCCCGAATACCCACGCGTCTTGATGTCCGACCACCCGTTCTCGTCCAACCACTGAGCCACTTCCCCAGCCAATTCCATCGGCATCCCCTCTAGCCGCCACCCCTCCGGCGTTGTACGAGTCATCGTGTACTTGAAAGCATCATCGGCGCACTTCTTCGGAGCGTCACCGTAGTCCCAGATCCGCCAATCCGCATCCAAGATCTCCAGCTGCACCCCCGCAACCGCCTCCTTGTACGCGAAGTTCACCACACGCGCCTGCTCGAACATCTCCTCGTCAGAGATGGGTGTCCCACATCCGCTCAGACCGCAGAGAAGCAAGAAGGCCGAGGACGCCGCTGTGAGCATCCTCGATGGCCGCGTCACTCGCTGTCTTTCCAGAAGCGGCGCTTGCCGTCCTCGGTGTGACCGAAACTCGGCGGCGCGGTCGGATGCTCAGACGCCGGCAGCTTCTCGCGCTCACCCTCACCAGGCCGCCTCATCGTCGAGATCGTATGCGCGTCACCGGGCTCGCAGGTGCTCGTCGCGTAAAGCGCAACATGATCGTATAGTTCCCCAGGGCTGATGTCCGCGACCAGCAACTTCACGTGCGCCTCAGGAAAAGCTCCCTCAACGACAACGTCGGCTATCTCCCCGGAATAACCGCGGATCTTGACGTTCGTCCAGCCATTCTCGCCCATCCACTCCGCCAGGCTCTCAGCAATAGCCATCGGCGCGGCGTCGAGGTGCCAGCCCTCCGGGGTGTATCGAATCAGATCAAACTCGTATCCATCGTTCCCACATTTTTCGGGGGAGTCTCCGTATCCGGTAACGTCCCACTCTCCATCGAAGATCTGGATCTGCACGTCGGCGACCTGAGCTTTGTACTCGAAGTTCACCGCACGCGCCTGCTCAAACAACTCTTCATCCGTCATCGGTTCACCACATCCACTCATCACCAGAAGCAACCCCGCCATCAGCGCTGCACTCGTCGCGCGTCGCACATCGTTCACGAACGCGCTCCCTCGGACAGGACGATCGAATCGACGAGATCGACGACCGTCTGCTTGAAGGACTGCGAACGCGGGTCGAGGTAACCGACCGCCTCGTCGTCCCACTGAGGGATGAACGACGGTGACATTCCTCCCGTCTGCTGGGTCTTGAATCCGTCGAGGAGATAGAACCACTCCGTACTCGCCTGCGAGTTGTGCCCCTCGACTTTCTCGCCCCAATCCCTGTCACCGTCGCCGTAGCCGAGCACCCACCCACCGTCGGATCCGAACGTCTCGGTGCCGGCAATGTTTCGCGGGTCGACCGTATGAGTGGACACGTCGAACCTGCCCATCGGAGCGATGAAGTCGTCTTCGGCATGGGTTGCGAAGAGGTTCAGCTCGTTTCGCCGGATGAGGTTCTCCAGGTCCGCCGCCGTCTCTTGGGCAATGCCCGCCGATCCGTACAGCCACGCGTTCTGCACGAGCCCGGGATTGTTCGCGACCATCTCGGCCCCCATTGTCGTGCCGAGCGAATGCAGACCGAGATCGAGTTGCACGTTCGGATTCGACCGGTCGAACCCGCGAAGCAACTGCGCGAGTCTTTCTGCACCTGCGTGTGGCCTCTCGAGTTCCCACACGTTCGACGGCCCTCCCGAGTCCCACTCCATGAAGAGCACGACGGCGGTCGTCGCCGTTGAGCCGACCTCAGAGAGCTCGGCCGATGTGGCCTTTTGCAACGCAATCGCCGAATCGGACCACTCCCCGATCTGAGTAACGTCGGTCGAGATGCCGTGGGTCAGCGTGGTGACCTGATCAGCGTTATCCACGTCACCGAACCCGAGGCTGACACGGGGGCTTCCGTCATCCGTCTCACAGAACAAAGTCAGAAGCGAAATGATCGGCGCCGAATCCGCCTCCGCGTCGTCAAGCAAATCCTGCACACTCTCCAACTTCCGCCGCTGATCATCCGTCAGCTCACCATCGAGCAACCGCTCAAGCTCCGCCCGGTTGAACTCGTCCTTCGCGGCCGCGGGGATGCCGTTCAGGTTCCCGATCACGGTCGGTGCCCCACCGAGCAGCACGGCGAGAGGCCCCATCGCCCAGGCTCCGTCATCGCCGCGGGTGGACGCACGCCCGAGCTGATCCCACAGCGCCCGCGCCCGATCGACGTCGACGAACCCGACGGTCCCGGCGAAGTCCGGGTGCGCCCCGAGCCACTCCTTCGCATCGTCGGGGTCGCCGTTGCCGAGCGCGGTGATCCGGGCCGCCACGGCATCCGACATGTCTCCACGCAGCCGGTCGGCCAATGTCTCGTCGCTCACGGGGCCGCCCGGGTACGGGGCGGCCGTGTCACCCCACAAGCTCTGCGTGCTGGTGACCGGCACACCCCACGCTCCGCGCGGATCGTCGCCCCCGCTGATCCCCTTCAGATCCGAGGCGAGGAAGTCCTCGGCTGCTTCGACGTCGATACGGAAGACGCGGATGTCGGCTTCGAGCGCGATGACGGCATCCTGCGCGTCGCGCCAGGCATCCGTGGCATCGGTCTGCGCCTCGCCCGCCCGCCGCGTCGAGTCGGATGCCGGATCGGTCTCGTACGACCGCCAGTACGCGGCATCCGCCGACTCGAGCCCCGACTGCGCCGTCTCGTACTCCTGATTCACGGTGAGAATGCGGGCTTCGAGCTCGTCGCGTCGCTTCTGCAACGCAGGGATCGTGGTCACGGTGAACTCATCGAGCACCCGGCGGGCCGACTTCATCGCCTCGACGAAGTCCGCGGCGGTCCCGGCGGGTCCGTCGAGCATCGTCTCGGCGATGCCCGCATCCTCGACGACGAACACCTCGGGCAGGCGTTTCCACTGATCGTTCGCCTGGTTCGCCGCGTCGGCGAGGGTGCTCGCGGCGGTGAACACCTGGGTACCCAGCATCTCGAGCGCCACTGGATCGAGCAGCAACGGCAGCTCGCCGCGCACCGCGCTCACAGCATCACGTCCACACCGAAGCTCGCATCGACGACGGCCTGCGCCATCTGCTCATCTCCGGTGACGATCACCACCGTGGCGTCGCCCACCGCCTTCGCCGACGCGCTGATCGAATACATGACGGCACCGGGCACGATGCGGCGATCCTCCATGAAGGTGCGCCACGCGTTCGCGACGGCCGTTCGCCCGTCGACGGTCAGCGCCGCCGGGCCCTCGGCCGCGGCGCTGTCGATCTCACGATGCGCGGACTCGAAGTCGCCGCCGAGGGTGTCCAGCCCCGCCAGCATCCCGAGGACCCCGTCCGGATCCACCCGATAATCGACTCCGGCATCCGCCTGAATCCTGCTCACCCCGACCCCCTGTCGCCGCGCACCACATGACGGTGCCGGGCCAGCGTAGCGACGGGGAAAAGCTCCTAACCGATATACCCAAATCTGTGGATAACCGGCCGGTACCGAAGCCGCCTACACGGTCATCGCGGGCGGCCACACCCCGATGATCGCCGCCATCACGAGCACCGTCACGAGCTCGTGCGCGATGTTGAGCGTCGTGAGCCGGGTCGAGCGCCCCTCGAAGGCGTCGTGGGTGATGAAGCGGGCCGCCGTGAAGCCGGCCCAGAGGGTGACCGCGGTGATGACGGCACCCCAGAACCAGGATCCGCCGTAGAAGTGCCAGGCGATGGCGGATGCTCCGGCGAGCACCCAGGCCGTGATGAAGCTCACGATGACCGTCGTGATGATCGGCCAGACCGCGGTGGCCGCCGGACGATCCATGTCGACGTTCGCGAGCTTCGACCAGCGCGTACCGAACACCTTCGGCGAGTACCAGATCGAGCCGACGATCATGCTCGACAGCGTGGCCAGCAGAACGGCCCAGTAGTTGATCTCGGGAATCATGCGACACCTCCTCGTGATGGTGCCGTCAGCGTACTCCCGGGTGCGCGGTGCGCGAGTGATGCAAGCGCTTGCATTAGGCTCGGGGGATGCCTGAAATCGAACAGTTCGCCGCGCCCGGATCCGAGTGGTGGCGCAGCGCCGTCATCTACCAGATCTACCCCCGCTCCTTCGCCGACGCCTCGGGCGACGGCATCGGCGACCTCCCCGGCATCACCAGCCGCCTGGACTCGTTGAAGGACCTCGGCGTCGATGCGATCTGGCTGAGCCCCTTCATGACCAGCCCGCAGCGCGACGCCGGCTACGACGTCGCCGACTACCGCGACGTCGACCCGCTCTTCGGCACCCTGGCCGACTTCGACACCATGCTCGAGACGGCCCATGCCCGCGGCATCCGCGTGATCGTCGACCTCGTGCCCAACCACTCCTCCGACCAGCACGTGTGGTTCCAGGAGGCGCTGAAGGCGGCGCCCGGGAGCCGCGAGCGCGCCCGCTACATCTTCCGCGACGGAAAGGGTGAGAACGGCGAACTGCCCCCGAACAACTGGGAGTCGGTGTTCGGCGGCGGCATGTGGCAGCGCGTGACCGAGGCCGATGGTACCCCCGGCCAGTGGTACCTGCACATCTTCGACGCCACCCAGCCCGACTTCGACTGGACCAACGAAGAGGTGCGCGAGGAGTTCCGTTCGATCCTGCGCTTCTGGCTCGACCGCGGCGTCGACGGGTTCCGCGTCGACGTGGCGCACGGCATGATCAAGGCCGACGGCCTGCCCGACTACACCCCTCCGTCGGATGCCGACTCGATGGGCGGCGGTGAGGCGAACGTGCCGTACTGGGGTCAGGACGGCGTGCACGACATCTACCGCGACTGGCACGAACTGCTCGCCGAGTACGACGGTGACCGCGCCCTCTGCGGCGAGGCCTGGCTGCCGACGCTGAAGAAGACCTCGCTGTGGGTGCGCCCCGACGAGATGCACCAGACCTTCAACTTCCCGTACCTGATGACCGCGTGGGACGCGAAGGCACTCGGCGACGTCATCCGCGAATCGCTCGACGACTTCGGAGCGGTCGGCGCCCCCAGCACCTGGGTGCTCTCGAACCACGACGTGGTGCGCCACGCCACCCGCCTCGCCCTCACGGTCGACAACCCGCAGGGCGAGGGCATCGGCCCCCACACCCCGAACAAGCCCGACGCCGTGATCGGCCTCGCCCGCGCCCGCGCGGCGACGACCCTCATGCTCGCGCTGCCCGGATCGTCGTACCTCTACCAGGGCGAGGAACTGGGCCTGCCGGAGGCCATGGAGATCCCCGACGAGTACCGCCAGGACCCGACCTGGTTCCGCACGAAGCACGAGCGCTACGGACGCGACGGATGCCGCGTGCCGCTGCCCTGGGAGGCGGATGCCCCGGCGTTCGGCTTCAACGACACCGGACTCTCGTGGCTGCCGCAGCCCGACGAATGGGCGACGTACGCGCGCGACGTCGAGCTGGCCGACCCGAACTCCACCCTCTCGCTCTACACCGAACTGCTGGCGCTGCGCCGTGCGCACGGCTTCGGCTCGGGCTCGCTGGTCTGGGAGGACCTCGGTGCGGATGCCGTCGCCTTCCGCCGCGGTGACGTGCACGTGGTCGCGAACCTCGGCACCGCACCGATCGCGTTGCCCGGCGACGCGACGTTCCTCGTGAAGAGCCAGCCCTTCGCGGGCTCGGAGCTCCCCGTCGACACGACCGTCTGGTTCACGCGGGGCTGATGCCCTCGGCGATCGGACCGGGGTCGCGCTCGCGGGCGGCCCCGGCATCCGATCTTCTCTTCTTCGATTCGAACGATCCTCGAAAGGCGGCGCGATGGCGAGCATCGACGACGTGGCACGACTGGCCGGCGTCTCGACGGCGACCGTCTCGCGCGCCCTGAGCGGGCGCGGCAAGGTCTCGGACGAGACGCGCGCACGGGTTCTGGGTGCCGCCGACAGCCTCGGCTACGTGGTGTCGTCGCGTGCATCGAGCCTCGCCTCCGGGCGCACCCGCACGGTCGGCGTGATCGTTCCCTACCTCGACCGCTGGTTCTTCAGCACCGTACTGTCGGGGGTGTCGTCGGCGCTCATGCGCGCCGGCTTCGACATCACCCTCTACAACATCACCCCCGACCGCGAGACGCGTCGCCACGTGTTCGACACCTTCCTGCGGCGCCAGGGCGTGGATGCCGTGATCGCCGTGTCGATCCGCCTCGACGACGACGAGACGCGTCGGCTGCTCGAGCTGGGGATGCCGATCATCGCGATCGGCGGACCGCATCCGACCCTCGAGACCCTCACGGTCGACGAGCTCGGCATCGCCCGCCTCGCCACCGAGCACCTGATCGGGCTGGGCCACCGAGACATCGCGTACATCGGGGCGACCGCCGAGTTCGACGAGGAGTTCCACGTGCCGACCAATCGTCGCCGCGGGTTCGAGGAGGCTCTGGCCGACGCGGGCATCCCGGTCGACCCGTCGCTCGTGGTGGCCGCCGACTTCACGATCGCGGGCGGCCTGCGCGCCGCTCATCAGTTGCTCGGCGGGGGCGGTCCACGGCCGACCGCGGTGTTCGCGGCATCCGATGAGATGGCGATCGGGGCGATCCTCGCGGCGCGGGAGCACGGCATCCGCGTTCCGGAGGAGCTCTCGGTGATCGGCATCGACGGGCATGAGCTCGGCGAGATCTTCGGGCTCACCACGGTCGATCAGTTCCCGCTGCAGCAGGGCGAGCGCGCGGCCGCCGCGGTGCTCGCGCAGCTGGGCGAAGGCGAGGTCCCGCCCGCCGATCTGCCGTTCGTGCTCACGGACCGGGGTTCGACCGCCGCGGTGTGAGCGGATCGGGGTTCACAACTCCGGAGAGAACGGGCGTTCCGGCGTAGTTTTCGGCCAGAACCGGGGTTCGGGGGCCGGTTCTGAGGACTTATGCGCCGCCGGCGGCGTACCTCACTCAGGAAGAACGGGCGCGATCGTCCGATTCAGTGGCCGAAACTGCCGTTCGAAGGGCGATGTTCCTGAGTTGGGTACGCGCGGGGCCGGTCAGGGCTGGTGCGGGAGGCTGCGGAACTTGCGGTCGACGTAGACGAGGGGGCGGCCCTGCGGGCCGGCGAACACCTCGAGCACCTCGGCGATCACCACGCTCGACGTACCGACGGGCACGGTCTGCAGCGCGCGGCAGCGCAGGGCGAAGCGGGCTGCGGGCAGGTACGGCTCGCCCGTCGGCAGGGTGCTCCACTGCTGCTCGGGCGTGAAGCGCTCCGACCCGCTCACGGCGAAGCTCTGCGCCAATTCGGAGTGATCGTGATCGATCAGGTGCACGACGAAGGTCGGGGCCGAGAGGAGCCCGCCCGCGCTTCCGGTCGCCCGGGTGACCGAGAACACGATCGCGGCCGGGTCGACGGCGACGGATGCCACGCTCGACGCCGTGAGTCCGACGGGCCCCTCGGGGGTCGCCGCGGTGATGATCGCGACGCCGGCGGGGTGGGTGCGGAACGCCGCCTTGAGCCCTTCGCCGACGGCACTGGGGACGGGGATGCCGGATTCTGAGGTGCTCACTCGGCGCCCTCCTGCGGGGGAAGTGCGGCGATGAGCGGGTGGTCGTGCGCGATCATGCCGACCTTGGCCGCACCCCCGGGCGAGCCCACCTCGTCGAAGAACTCGACGTTCGCCTTGTAGTAGTCGGTCCACTCGTCGGGCAGGTCGTCCTCGTAGAAGATCGCCTCGACGGGGCACACCGGCTCGCACGCCCCGCAGTCGACGCACTCATCGGGGTGGATGTAGAGCGAGCGTTCACCCTCGTAGATGCAGTCGACGGGACACTCGTCGATGCACGCGCGGTCCTTGACATCGACGCACGGCAGGGCGATCACATAGGTCATCGGGTCTTCCTTCGGGTCAGCGTTCCACGCTAAAACCTCAAGTACACTTTAGGTCAAATCCGCGGGCCAGGATCCGCGGGCATGAGCCACAGTATTCCGGAGGCAGGGATGACCTCGCACGCCGATGCCGCGCACACCGCCGAGGACGCCCTCTCGATCGGCGAGATGACGCGACGCACGGGGGTCGCGGCATCCGCTCTGCACTTCTACGAGTCGATCGGCCTCATCGCCTCGTTCCGCACGCCCGGCAACCAGCGCCGGTACCCGCGGCACATGATCCGGCGGGTGTCGCTCATCGCGGTGGCGAAGCGCCTCGGCATCCCGCTCGCCGACGTGCAGACGGCGTTCGCCGACGTGCCGCTCACCGAGACCCCGAGCCACGACGACTGGCAGCGCGCCTCGCGCCGCTGGAAGCGCGCGCTCGAGAAGCGTCGAGAGGGCATCGAACGCCTCGAACGCGAACTGACCGGATGCATCGGCTGCGGATGCCTGTCGATGAAGGCGTGCGGTCTACTGAACCCCGACGACGCACTCGGCAGTCTCGGGGCGGGCCCCCGCCGACTCAGCGACGAGGACGAGGTCTGACCGCTCGCTCCGGATGACCTCGTGTTGCACTCCGAGGTGCGGGGCGGATGCCGCAGGTCTTAGCGTCGCGGTAGACCCTCCTTCCTCGGTGGCGCCGTCGCGCCCGGCGGCGGGAGCACCCGACGCACACCAGCAGAGAGCAGAGCATGAGCGCCTACTTCGACAGCGAAGCCGACAAGACCTACACGAAGGTCTACAAGGAACACACCCCCGACATCCTCGCGGCGTTCGCGGCCTTCGACAGCGCCGTGTTCGCTCCCGACGAGTCGCGGGCGATCCCGCTGAAGTACCGCGAGCTGATCGCGCTGGCCGTGGGCATCACCACGCAGTGCGTGTACTGCATCGACGCGCACTCGCAGAAGGCCGTCGCGGCCGGTGCCGACGAGGCCGAACTGGCCGAGGCCGCCTGGGTCGCGACCGCCATCCGCGCCGGTGGTGGCTTCGCGCACGGACGCCTGGCGTTCAAGCTCGCCGAGCCCGCGCACCAGCACCAGCACTGAGAGCAGGATCATGCCCGACTTCGCCCCCGAGAAGCAGTGGATCGTCGTCGACACCGACACCGGCATCGACGACGCCCACTCCCTGCTCTACCTGCTCGCCCAGCCCGACGTCGAGATCGTCGGTATCACGACGATCTACGGGAACTGCGCGGTCGAGGACTCGGCCCGCAACGTCGCGTACGTGCTCGACGTGGCGGACGCCCCGCGCATCCCGATCTACCTGGGCGCGAGCGGTCCCCTCGACGGCGACCCGTCGATCGCCTGGTTCGTGCACGGACACGACGGCCTCGGCGACCGCGGCTTCGAGCGCCCCGAGCCCACGCTCGAGGCGGAGTCCGCGGCCGACTACCTCGTGCGCATCGCCAACGAGCACCCGGGTCAGATCGACCTGCACCCGCTCGGACCGCTCACGAACATCGCGCTGGCGCTCGAGAAGGACCCGGAGCTGTTCCTGAAGTTCCGCTCGGTCGTCATCATGGGCGGCGCGGGCCCGTACCCGGCGCCCGGAACCCCGACCGTGACCGATGCGAACACGAACAACGACCGCGCGGCGGCCGAGGCCGTGTTCGGCGCCGTGAACAGCGGCAACGTGATCATGGTGGGCGTCAACGTGACCTCGCAGGCGCTGCTCGAGGAGGACGTCACGGCGCTGCTGCTCGGCTCCGATCTGCCCGCGGCGCACTTCGCGGGCACGATCCTCGATGCGTACAACGACTTCTACCAGTACAAGTGGGGGCGCCGGATCTCGGCCGCCCACGACGGACTGTCGTCGGTGATCCTGCATCGCCCCGAGATCGTGACGGGCTGGATCGAGGGCCCGGTCGACTTCACCCCGGCCGCGGGTTCGCTCGCGACCCGGGTCGCTCTCACGAGCGACGGCCTGCCGCTGGTGTGGGGCACGCCCGAGGGCGCCTCGACGCGGGCGGTGACCTCGTTCGATCTGACCGAGTTCCGCCGCCGCTTCGTGCACGCGCTCGCCTACGGCCGCACGCGTCCGGCGCTCGACCCGGCCGGTCGCACGGCACCCGCGGGCTGGCCGAACTCCGGCCCGTCGGGCGCGGGCGGGACGGACTGACGGATGCCGGAGGATCTGCTCGCGTTCACCTCGGTCGCAGACGTCGGGGTCGCCCTGGCGAACGTCGCCGAGATCGATGAGGTCATCGGCCGCATCGCGGCCGAGTCGCCGGCGCGCGACCACGACCGCGACCCCGAGCGGGGACTCCGCGCCGACGTGCGCGAGCTCGCCCGCCTCGGCCTGACGGCGGCGAGACTGCCCGTCGCCGCCGGGGGCGCGGGGCTCACGTACCCGCAGCTCGTCGACCTGCAGATCCTCCTGGCCCGTGCCGACGCGAACGTCACGCAGAGCCTGCGCACGCACTTCACCACCAGCGACCGCGCCGCCCGCGCCATCGCGCGCGGTGAGACGGATGCCGCGACCGCCGAGATCGCGGCCGGCCTGCTCTTCGCAGGCGCGACCACCGAGGGCGCCGGAGAGATCGGCACGGTGGGCACGACGCTGCGCACGGATGCCGACGGCATCCTGCGTCTGAACGGACGCAAGGCCTATGCGACCGGCACGGGCTACGCCGACCGGATCTCGGTGCTCGCTTCCGACGAGGACGGCCGCCACCTGGTCGCGATCGTGGCTGCGGATGCCGAGGGCGTCGTGCTGCACGACGACTGGGACGGCGTGGGCCAGCGGCTCACCACGTCGGGCACGGTCGAGTTCACCGACGTGATCGTCGACCCGGAGCGCGTGCGCGTGGGCGAGGGCTCGCGCACCGACCGGCTCGGCAACCTCGACGCCGTACTGCAGCTCACGCATCTCGCGACGCTGGCCGGGATCGCGCTGCGCACCCGCGACGACGCGATCGCCTGGCTGCGCTCGCGCACCCGCAACTTCAGCCACGCCTCGACCGCCGTGCCCGCCGACGACCCGCAGCTCCAGGAGCGCATCGGCACTCTCGACGGTCTCGCGCAGGCCGTGGTGGCGTCGGTGCGCACGGCGGCCGTGCTGCTCGGAGCCGACCTGGATCGCCCCCTCGCCGAGCAGACCGGTGACGGGCACCTCGCCGTCACGCGCGCGCAGATCACGGTGCCGGCGCTCGTGCAGCAGGCCGCGCAGAGCGTCTTCGACCTGGGCGGCGGATCGCTCGTCGACGGCCGCCTCGCCCTCGATCGGCACTGGCGCAACGCCCGCACGCTCAGCAACCACAACCCCGTGCACCTCAAGGCCCGGGCGCTCGGCGAACGCGCGCTGGTCGGCAGCGACCTCCCCGAGATCTGGTACGTCGGCACGGGTCGGCTCGGGGCATCCGCTCCGGCATCCCCCACCGCATCCACGAAAGCACCCGCGACCGTTGAGAAGGAGCCCGCCCGATGACCCGCCCCCTCGTGATCGGCGCGAACGTCTACGACTACGGCACGGATGCCGGTGCTTGGCGCGCGCCGGGTGAGGACCCGTTGCGGGTGTTCGGCGCCGACTTCTGGCGCGACGCCGCCCGCACGGCCGAGGACGCCGGCATCCACGCGATCTTCCTCGCCGACACCCCGGGACTCGCATCGAACCCGGCGATCCGTCCGAGTCGGCTCCTCGAACCCCTCGCGGCACTGGCCACGGTCGCCGCCGAGACCGAGCACCTCGGCATCATCTCGACCGTCTCGTCGAGCACGAACGACCCGGTCGAACTCGCCCGCCGTCTGCTCAGCATCAGCGCGTTCAGCGGCTCACGGTTCGGGTGGAACGTCGTCACGGGGGTCACCGGTCCCGCCGTCACCGACTTCGGCTACACCTCCGACCCCGGACGCGAGGAGCGCTACGCCCGCGCCGAGGAGTTCGTCGATGCCTACACCGCGTTCCTCGCCGCCGTGCAGGGCGACACCGACTACGTGCACGAGGGCGAGTACTTCGGCGACAGCATCCGTCGTGCCGATCTGGGCGTCGATCCCGCGATTCGGGCCCTGTTGCCCGACGTCGCACCCCTCGTGGTGCAGGCCGGCGGCTCGCCGCGCGGGCGTCAGCTCGCCGCCGCGAGCGCTGAAGCCGTGTTCGCGGCCGAGACCGTGAAGGAGACGGCGGCCGAGAACCGCCTCGACCTGCGCCGCCGGTCGGCGGAGCTCGGGCGGCCCGCGCCGCTCGTACTGCCCGGCATCCACCTCGTCGTCGGTTCGACCGAGGAGGAGGCCGAGCGCCGCTTCCAGACGATCCACGAGCTCAGCCCCGACGGCTACGTGCTCAAGCGATTCACCGCGATGTTCGGCATCGACGGCTCGCGGCTCGACCTCGACGCCCCGGCCGAGGGCGAGATCCAGCGCCTGTCGGGCGACCCCTCGGCCGCACCCATCGGGTTCCGCAAGGCGATCGCCGCCTACGGCGCGGCCGGCAACCTCACCGTGCGCGAGCTGCTGCCGTACTTCGCAGGGTTCGGGCACCAGCTCTTCGTGGGCTCGCCCGAACGGCTCGTCGACATCATGACCGACTGGGTGGATGCCGGGGCCGCCGACGGCTTCAACCTGCTGTTCGACACCAACCCGTGGGGCCTGCGCGAGTTCGCCGAGCACGTGACGCCCGTGCTGCGCACGCGCGGGCTGCTCGCCTCGCACGGCGATCAGCCGTTCACCCGCTGGATGAGAGAGGCCCGCTGATGACCCGTCTGCTGCGCGTCGACGACGCCACCCTCGCCTCTTTCGCCGTGCGCTCGGGCTCCGGACGGGCGGCGCGCGCCGCGCTCGGTGCCGAACTGGATGCCGCGGCCGACGTGCTGCTGCTCGGCGACCTCTCCGGCCCCGGGCCCGACCGCACCGCCGCCGCGGGGGCGCTGCTCGCGATCACGCAGCGGGTCGTCGTGGTGCCGATCATCGGTGAGCGGCAGCATCCGATCAACCTGGGCCGGAACATCTCGACCCTGTCGAACCTGCACGGGCGGAGGATCGGACTCGCCGGGACGTCGGCACCGGTGCTGGCGCTGATCTCGCGGCTGTTCGAATCGTGGCCGCTCGATGCGATGGTCGGTGATTCCGAGGCCGGCGTGTACGTCGATGATTCGCGCATCGTGCGGATCTCGGATCTCGCGTTCCCGTCGATCGGCGGGCCGCTGACGGTGCCGGTGGATGTCGCGGACAAGCCCGTGACGGTGCTGTTGTCGTCGTCGGCCCAGGTGGGGCCGGGGGTCGATGTGGTGCTCGACGCGGCCGCGCTGCCGGTGTGGGGAACGGTGCCGGTGATCGGTGACGAGGGCGATGAGGACATCGTCGGGGCACGTACGGCCTTCGGCCTCGGTGCGTCTGCGGCGATCGCGGTCGGCGCTCCGGCCTTCGCCGGGTCGGGTCGGCTCGACCAGGTCTGAGGTTTCGGGGCGGGACGCTTCGACAGGCTCAGCGACCCAGTTGTGGGCTCAGCGAACCAGTTCCTTCACACGCCTGGGTCCCTGAGGGCGCTGGGTCCCTGAGCTTGTCGAAGGGCCCCACCCCACAGCACCCGTCAGGAGAACTCGATCTCGCCCACCGGGGCAAACTCCTCGAACACGTCGTCCGTCCCGCTGTACTGCTCGAGGTACGTCGGCAATCCGTTGTCGACGAAGAGGATGAGGCCCTCGGTCACCCGCCACCCGTCGAGGACGACGCGCGGGCCCTCGCTCGTGTACTCGCCGGAGGCATCTCCGAGGTCGATCGAGGGGCAGCGACCGCATGCGCATCTCCCCCACACGCGCAGGTCGTCGACCTTCTCGAGCAGCGCCGCGCGCTCGCTCGCCTCGAAAGAGCCGTGGGAGGGTTTCGCGTGCGTGATCATCGCGACCAGCACCTCGCGCTCGCGGGTGGTGAGTTCGCGGCCATTCGGGGTATCCATCGACGCCGAGACTAGCGCGCCACGCGCGACGCGCCTCTCGCACCGCGTGGGGCGGAGTTCTCCGTGATGGGCGGAGGGATCGGGGGAAGATCTCCGCCCGACGGCGAGATCTCCGCCCGCACCGTTCGGGTGCGGAGTGCGACTCCTCTCTGCTCGCCGATACGCTCGGAGCATGACGCGTTTCGGCAGGTACCGCGGGATCCGGGTGGAGATCGTGCCGGCGCCGCGTGGCGACGTGTCGCTCTTCACCGACGAGCCGCGAGCCACCGAAGAGGGATTCGTGCCGTACGGGTTCGAGCGACCCGGAATCCAGCAGTGGGTCAAGAACGTCGCCCCCGATGATCCGGAGCTTCGGCGGGACTGACCGCGTGAGCCTTCGACGGGCTCAGCGGCCCCGTTCCGTCACCGACCGGAGGAGATCACACCTTCCGCAGGATCAGCACAGCGGATGCCTCCTGCACAGCACGAGATCTCCTCCCGCCGCGCGGCACTAACCGCCCGCCTAGGGCCGGCGGAAGCGCTCCAGCACCCCGCCCTGGCCGTACTCGCGGCGGAAGATCCCGCGGCGCTGCAGCTCGGGCACGACCTGGTCGACGAAGTCCTCCAAGCCGGACGGGAACAGGTCGAGCATGATGTTGAAGCCGTCGGCCGACCCCGCCCGGAACCACTCCTCCATCGTGTCGGCGATCTGCTCGGGCGTTCCCGCGAGGAACCGCTGCCCGTACCCGCCGAAGTCGCGCAGCAGGCGGCGGATCGTCGGCTGCTCCGACCGGATCCGCTCGATGAGCACCCGGCGGTACGCCGCCGACCATCCGGCATCCTGCGCCTCGGCATCCGCCAGCACCTTCTCGGGCACCTGCGCGTCGAGGTCGAGCCCCGAGAAATCGGCACCGAGCGCCTTCGACAGCTCGTTGAGGCTGTAGGTCGCGGGGGCGAGGTGCTCCCAGTGGTCGAAGCGGTCCCAGGCCTCCTGCTCGGTGCTGCCGATCACGACCGCGAGCCCCGGGAAGACCCGCACGTCGTCGGCCGAGCGACCGGCCTCGACGGCGTAGGAGCGGATCTTCTGACGGTGCTCCGCCGCGGATGCCGGGTCGTGGTCGACCGAGTACACCCCGTCGGCGACGAGCCCCGCAAGACGCCAGCCCGGCTCAGACCCGCCGGCCTGCACGATGGCCGGCCGCTCGGGCACGAGGGCGTCCATCTCGAGCCCGGCATGCACCGAGAACGAGCCGTCGTGATCCACCACGTCCGACGTGCCCGCGGTCTCCCACAGGCGCTTGATGACGGTCACGAACTCCTCGGCGCGGGCGTACCGCACGGCGCGCTCGGGCACCTCGGTGATGCCGAAGTTGCGCACGGCCTCGACGTCCCAGCTGGTGACGGCGTTCCACGCGAAGCGGCCCTGCGTCGCGGTGTGCAGCGCCCACAGGCGGCGCGCGAGTTCGACCGGCTCGTTGAGGGTGGTGGATGCCGTCGCCACGAAGCCCAGATGCTCGGTGGCCGCGGCCATCGCCGGCACGAGAACGCCCGGATCGAGGTACTGCACCGGACGGCTGCGCGGGTCGGTGATCGCCGGGCGGTCGGCGAGGAAGATCGCGTCGACGAGACCGCGCTCGGCGATGCGGGCCACGTTCTGCCAGTGCGCGAGGTCGACGATCGCGTCGGGTCGGATGTCGGGGGCGCGCCAGGCGGCGGGTCGCTGCCCGACGCCGAGCACGTTGATGTTGACCGTGAGCAGGCGGTTCTCGTCGCTCATGATGCCTCCGTCTCGCTGCCGCGCTCGAAGCGGGCGGATGCTCCGGGGAGCTCGTACAGGGCGGGCGCGGGCAACCTCAGCCGGGCGCGCAGGGTCTGGGGAGCGGCATCCGACGCTGCATCCGCCCCGGCATCCGCGATCTGCGGCAGCGCACCGGCGATCGCGAGCAGTCCGTCGATGTCATCCACCGCATGACCGGTCGCGAGCGGGTGGCCCGCGGCATCCGCGTAGGGCAGCACCCAGGCGTCGTCGCGCACGAGCAGGTCGACGTAGCGGTGCACGTCGTCGAACCGGCGCGACGACACGAACACCGGCAGGTGCTGCGGGCTGCTCGGCACGTTGAGCGGGCCCGCCGTCGGGAAGGCGCCGTCGGCGTTGATGCGACGGATGCTCTCGGTCTGCGCGAAGTGGCGGGCACCGGCATCCGCGGCGATGCTCTCCCGCGGCCAGGTGCGCAGCAGCTGCTGCACCACGCGGATGCGGTCGCGCTGCTCCTCGGTCTCGGTGTCGCCGTCGTCGAGCACCCAAGCGGTCCGTCCGCCCGACAGTTGCTCGAGCGAGGCGATGCGCCGGGCGAGGTTGTACGGGTGGCCGGTGAGCGACAGATCGCCGGTGCCGACGGCGAACCACGCCGTGGGGAGGCGGTGCAGCAGGGTCGCGATCGCGACGGCTGCGTCGAAGTGCGCGCCCGGGCGCTCGTCGAACTGGAAGAGCACGGGCTCGCGACCGCCGAACGCCGCGGCCACCGCATCGAGCGAGCGCGGGTCGGCGGCGAGGCGGGCGGCGAGCGCGGCATCGAGCCGCACGACGGTCAGAGGACGGATGCCGTCGGCGATCGACTGCGCGACGGCGGCCTCGCGCTCGGCGGGATCGGCGATGCGGTCGATCGCGTAGATCTCGCGGTCGGCGATCGCACGCAGGCGGTGCAGCACGGGGTTGTGCGTCGACAGGGTCTGGGCGTTGCGCCAGAACCGGTCGAGGCGCAGGGAGCTGCGCAGGTTCTGCGCCTCGGCGACGGCTTCTGAACCATCGGCGAGCAGCGCGGGCAACGTCATGAGCTTGTCGGTGGCCTCGATGACCTGCGGCACGATCGTGGCCTGCGCCTGGAAGACCGCGTTGACCGCGTCGTCGGCGAGGGTCTCGGCATCCGCATCTCCGGCGATGATCGCCCGGTGCGCGATCTCGCTCAGCCGACCGATCTCGCCGAGCGAGGCGCGGGCCGAGGCGACGAGCGCGCTGATGCGGCCGTAGCCCTCGAGCACGAGGATCGGCGATCCGCCGTGCGCGCGGTCGATCTGGTCGATGAGATCGGATGCCGCGGCGCGAGCACCCTCGCCGATGCCCACGAGCACCGCGAGCAGGATCATCTGCTGCCAGCCCGGGGTGCCGAGGTGCTGCGTCTGCCACGGGGCGACGTCGTCGGGATCGACCGGAGCTCCGTCGAGCACGGTCGTTCCGCTGGCGGTGGCGCGCTGGCCGAAGCCGGTCCAGTCGTCGAGGAGCGTGACGCCCTCGGCATCCACCGGCAGCGCCGCGATCACGAGGTCGCCGGCATCGTCGACCGCGCTGTACTCGAGCCAGTCGGCGTAACGGCTGCCCGTGGAGTAGAACTTGCGGCCGGTGAGACGCGGGACGCCGGTCTCGGTCGAGAGGCGGGTGGTGAAGACGCTCGGGCCGGAGCCGTCGGCCTCGGTCCAGCCGCCGCCGATGATCGAACCCGCAGCGACGCGGGAGATCCAGCGGTCGCGCAGCGGGCCGGCGGGCGACTTCACGTGACGCTCGGTCGCGAGCACGTGGGTGCGCCAGGCCTGGGCGAGGTTGGAATCGGCCGCCGCGATCGCGAGCAGGGCGTCGAGCAGGTCGAGCACATCGCCGCCCAGACCACCCTCGGCCACGGGCACGCGGATGCGGCCGAAGCCGGCGGCGGCGAGACGGGTGAAGAAGCTCTGCGGGAGCTCGGGGGCATCGGCGATGCTCGCCTGGCGGATCTCGTCGAGGAGCGCCGGGATTCCGGGGGTTCTCCGCGCCCAATCCAGGGAGCCGAACGGACGGGAGGTCATGGCTTCAGCGTATCCAGCACCGGGGAGCGGGGGCGTCCCTGTTAACGCGCATGACGTTCGCGACGGATGCCGTTCGATACAGTCGGAGCATCCCGCCGCCTTCTTCTCCGAGGAGCACCATGCCCGCCTCCGCTCTGCCGTCCGACCGCGCCACCGGGCTGGTGCGCGACCTCGCCGACCTGATCGCCGAGGTCACCGAGACGGGCGCCGCGCAGACCGCCGCGCGCACCCGCCGTCAGCAGCACGGCAACACCGAGCGCGCCGCCGACGACCCCCAGTTCCTACGGGTTCTCGCCGATTCCGCCGCCCGCTCGGCCGTGGCTTCGGCCGCCGCGGAGTCGGTGCTGCGTCGCGCCGAGGAGGGCACGGCATCCGTCGCCGATGTCGAACTCGTGGCCGCGGGTCTCGTGCCCCTCGCCGGCGATGCCGTTCGGGCGCTGTTCGAGACGCTCGGCGCCTCGGCCACCCTGTCGGAGCACGGCCTCCACCACTTCTGGACCCGCCTGCACGACCTTGAGGCCCGGTAGGTCACGGCGGGGGTCGCTGAGCCTGTCGAATCATCTCGCGGTGGGGCCCTTCGACAAGCTCAGGGACCCAGTCATGGAAACTGGGTCCCTGAGCCTGTCGAAGCGCCCCACCCCGAGGAACCTCGGCGACCTCAGGTGTAGAGGGACAGGGGCTGACGGATGCCGAGGAGGAAGTCGGCGCCGACCTCGAGCTTCTTGTAGTCGATGGGATCGTGCAGCGAGTGCGTGCGGATGTTGCGCCAATGCGCATCGAGGCCGATCTTCGAGGCGGTGGAGCTCGACCCGGTGGCCTCGAACACCCGGTGGGCGACATCGGTCGCCGTCTCGCTCGAGACGACCTTGAGCTGCGCGACGCGGATCGCGATGTCGCCGCGGGCCTGCTCGTCGACCTCGGCCCCGCGCGCGACGACCGCGTCGTACTCCTCATTCACGCGATCGGCGAGCGCCTCGACCGCGGCGACCTGCGCGACGAGCTCGCCGTAGAGGCGCTGCACGAAGGGGTCGTCGCGGTACCGCTCGGCGCCGCTGAGGAACCACGCGTTCGGCCGCGCGTTGGTGAGTTCGCGCGCCTGGTCGAGCGCGCCCTGCGCGATGCCGAGGTACAGGTTGCCGAGCAGCAGTTGCACGGCGGGCGTGAGCAGCGCCTGGAACCACTCGTCGGTGCCGAAGCCGAGCAGGTGCTCGCGGCCGACCGGAGCATCCGCGAACCGCACCGAGTTGCTGGCCGACAGGCGCTGACCGAGGAAGTCCCAGTCATCCTGCACCTCGACACCCGGATGCCCAGCCGGCAGCACGAGGAAGGCGAAGCGCCCCTCATCCGGACCCGAATCGACCACCGCGTTGACGAGGATCACATCGCCCACCGACGACCCCGTCGAGAAGCGCTTGACCCCCGCCAGCCGGAACCCGTCGCCGTCGGGGGTGAGCGACAGCGTCGGATCGACCGGGTTGACCGAGTCTCCCCAGAGCCACGTGCCCTCGATCGACCGGCGGTACCAGTCGTCGCGCTCGTCCGCACTCGCGACCAGGGCGATCGTGGCCGAGTTGGCGTAGTGGTAGCCCAGCAACTGCGCGATGCCGGCATCCACCCGGGCGATCTCGCGCACCGCGAGGAATGCCGACGACCAGTGGCCTCCCCCGCCGCCCAGCGATGCCGGGTCGAGCAGGGTCGTGAGTCCCGAGCGCTGCAGCAGCGCCGACTCGGCGCGCGGCACGGCGCCGGCGCGTTCGCGGGCGAGCACGTCGACCGCGAGCTCCGCGGCCACGGCCTGCGCGACGGAGCGCCAGTGCGCGTTCTCCTCGCGGGTCGTGACCCCGGTCCACTGGCTGCGGGCGGTCACGGTGCGACCTCTGCGGCATCCGGATCGCCGGAAAGGTGCGCGCTCACCGCGGCGAGCGCGGAATCGAGGTCGGCGATCAGATCGGCGACCGTCTCGATGCCGACCGACAGCCGCACGAGCCCCTCGTCGATGCCGAGCTGGGCCCGCAGTTCGGGCGTGAACGAGAGGTGGGTGGTGGTCGCCGGGTGCAGCACCATCGAGCGCACGTCGCCGATGTTGGTCATGCGGCTGAACACCCGCAGGCTGTCGATGAAGATCTCGGCGCCTGCCCGCCCGCCGCGCACGGTGACGGCGAACACCGATCCGCTGCGGCCGTCGAGGGTGCGCTGGGCGATCTCGTGCTGCGGATGCCCCGGGAGGCCGGCGTAGTCGACGTACTCGACCGCAGGGTGCTGGGCGAGGAACTCGGCGATCGCGCGGGAGTTCGACACGTGCCGCTCCATGCGCAGCGACAGGGTCTCGATGCCCTGCTGCAGCAGGAACGCGTGGAACGGCGAGAGCGCCGGACCGAGGTCGTTCACGATGCCGCCGCGCACGAAGTACTCGTAGGCGCGGGGGCCGTAGGTCTCGAGGGCGCTCGGCACGCCGGGCGCCGGCGAGTCGGTGATGCCGGGGTAGTCGCGCGGGCTGCCGGCCCAGTCGAAGGTGCCGCCGTCGACGACGATGCCCGAGATCGCGGCACCGTGGCCGGTGAGGAACTTGGTGCCCGAGTGCACGACGATGTGCGCGCCCAGTTCGATCGGGCGCACGAGGTAGGGCGTGCCGATCGTGTTGTCGACGATGAGCGGGATGCCGTGGCGCTCGGCGATGCGGGCGACCGCCGCGATGTCGACCACGTCGTTCTTGGGGTTCGGGATCGTCTCGGTGAAGATCGCCTTGGTGTCGGGGCCAATCGCAGCTTCCCACTCGGCCTCGTCGGTCGGGTCCTGCACGTAGTCGACGCCGACGCCGAATCGGGCGAACGAGCGACCGAAGAGGATGCGCGTGCCGCTGTAGATGCTCGCGGTCGAGACGAACCGGTCGCCGTTGCCGACGATCGA
The DNA here is from genome assembly GCF_037149655.1 of Microbacterium sp. USHLN272. NCBI lineage: Bacteria > Bacillati > Actinomycetota > Actinomycetes > Micrococcales > Microbacteriaceae > Microbacterium > Microbacterium sp. USHLN272. The sequence goes on from NZ_JBBCRA010000001.1 coordinate 1,738,550, forward strand.
CAGGATCGCGGCGCTGATCGCCGCCTGCCCGGACGACACCACGATGGCGCCGACGCCGCCCTCGAGTGCGGCGATGCGGCGCTCGGCGACCTCGTTCGTGGGGTTGAGGTTGCGCGAGTAGATCTGCCCGTCCTCACCTCCGAAGCGGCGCGTGCTCTCGTCGAACGAGTCGAAGCGGAACGCCGCGCTCAGGTAGATCGGCGCGATGCGCGACCCGTGGGCGGGTTCGTCGAACTCCCCCGCGTGGATCTGGCGGGTGTCGAAGCCGAAGCCTGTCCAGTCGTACACCGGTTCGAGCACTTCGTGCGGGACGGATTCGGGACGGATGCCTTCGCTCATTGCCCCGACGCTAGACAACGCGCGCCCGCGGCGCTCGCCCGCGCGTCATGAGAGGTCACAGACCGGCGGCGCGTGACGGCGAACGGATAGCGTCGCGACCGTGACCGATGCCCCTTCCCGCACCCCGTCGACGGATGCCGTGACGCCCCCGGGATTCCGGTGGGCGACGGCCGCGGCATCCGCCTTCCCGGCGCCTTTCGCTGAGCCGGGCGATGCGCCCGCCGCCGTGTCGTGGCGGTTCGCGGCGTTGCCGGAGCAGGTGGCGGATGCCGCGCGCGCGGCGTTCGGCGTGGCGATCACCGCCGCTGACTCGGCGCCGGACCCGCGCGAACTCCCCGCTTTCGCGGCGATCTTCGCGCACGCGCGCGCCGAGCAGATCGTGCGCGCGCTGGCCCGGCGCACGAATCTCGTGCTGCCCGCGGCATCCGCTCTCGTGATCGGCGACGGCCCGCTCGCCGATCGTCTCGCCGCCACGCTCACCGTCGGCGGCACCCGGGTATTCCGCGGAATCGCCGATCCGGTCGTGCGCCTCCGCGCGCACCTCGCCGGTTCCCGCACGGTCGACGAGCCGTGGCCCGTGGCCGACCTCGTGCTGACGACCGGTGAGGGCCATGCCGCCGTCGACCCGGCATCCGTGACCGGGGTGCTGATCGACGCGTCCGTGGATGCGAACGGCCTGGTGCCGTCGGCAGGCGACACAGTTCGCCCGTTCGTCACCCGTGTCGGAGAAGGCACCTGGGTCGTCGAGGCCCCGGGGGTGTTCGAGACGCTCGGGCAGTCGAGCCTCCTCGCCGACGCGCTCGTCGCCCTGTCGATCCTCACAGCCCGGGCCTCGGCATCCGCCACTGCCTCGGCATCCGCCGCTCGGGAGGAGATCGACGTTACGGAGGATCGATCCGGCGATATCGCCCTCCCGAACGTGGATCTCCTCCCGAGCGAGGGCGGGGGACGCTTCGACAGGCTCAGCGACCCAGGTGCGGAGCTCAGCGACCCAGGTGCGGAGCTCAGCGACCGAGGTGCGGCGGACACCCCTGGAGACTGGGTCCCTGAGCCTGTCGAAGGGCCCCGCCCCGCAGCACTGGCCGACACCCACCTCGCCCGCCTGGTGCTCGCATGACCGGCCGCATCGCCGACCCGACCCTCTGGCGCGAGGGCACCGAACGCATCGCGTGGGCACGGCAGTTCATGCCCGCGACGACGGCTCTCGCGGCGGAGCTGCGCGAGAGCGGGCGGGTGCGCGGCATCCGCATCGCCGTCTCCGACGTGCTCGAGCCGAAGACCGCGACCGTCGCCCTGCTGCTCGCCGAGGCCGGCGCCGACGTGGCCGTCTCGTGCGTCGGGCGCGACACCGACGACGCGGTGGCCGCAGCGCTCGTGCACGCCGGCATCCCGACCTACGCGCACCGCGGGGCGACCGAGGCCGAGGATCGCGACAACGTCCTCGCCCTGCTCGACCACCACCCCGAGGTGATCGTCGACGACGGTGCCGCGACCATCCGTCTCGCGCACACCGAGCGCCCCGGCATCCTGGGGTCGATGGCCGGCGCGACCGAGCAGACGACGAGCGGCGTGCGCCCGCTGCGCACGATGGAGCGCGAGGGAGCCCTGCGCATCCCGATCGTCGCCGCGAACGACGCCCGCACCAAGTCACTGTTCGACAACGCGCACGGCACCGGCCAGTCGGTGGTGCTGGCGGTCGCCGATCTGCTCGACCGGTCGTGGGCCGGCAGCGACGTGGTGGTCGTCGGCTTCGGACGCGTCGGCAGCGGCGTCGCCCGCCACGCCGCCGCCCTCGGCGCGCGCGTCACCGTCTCCGAGGTCGATCCGGTGGCCGCTCTGCAGGCGGCGTTCGCCGGGTACGCCGTCGAGCCGTTGGCGGATGCCGCGGCGCACGCCGATGTGCTCATCTCGACGACCGGCATCGCGCACACCGTCGCGGTCGAGCACCTCGACCGGCTGCCCGACGGCGCCGCCGTCGCGGTCGGCGGCGGGGCGTTTCAGGAGATCTCGCTGCTCGCGGCCCTCGACGCCGGCGCCGTCGAGACGTCGCGGCGCGGCGCGGTGTCGGTGCTGCGGCTCGCGAACGGGCGCAGCATCCGCGTGCTCGACGACGGCCACTGCATCAACGTGAGCGCCGCCGAGGGCAATCCGATCCAGGTCATGGACCTGTCGTTCGGGGTGCAGCTCTCGGCCGTCGACTACCTGCTGGCCGGGCGCGGCACCCTCACGCCCGCGGTGCACATCCTGCCCCGCAGCGCCGACGACCGCGTGGCCGCGCTGGCGCTCGGCGCCTTCGGCGGCGGACTGGATGCCGTCTCGTCTGCACAGAGCGACTACCTGACATCCTGGCGCCCCCGAGACGTCACCCCCTGAACCCGACCGACCCGACCCGCACACCCGAGAGACGACCATGAGCGACATCACCCTCCACCGCGCGCGCACCGTGCTGCCCGTCGCCGCGCCCCCGATCGCCGATGGCGCGGTCGCCGTGCGCGACGGACGCATCGTCGCGGTCGGCGCGCACGACGCCCTCACCGCCGAGCTCGGCGACGCGATCGGCGAGCGCCGCGAATGGGACGGCGCCCTCACGCCGGGACTCGTCAACGCCCACACGCACCTGCAGTACACCGACATGGCAGCGGTGGGCCGGGGGCAGTACCCGAGCTTCGAGACCTGGGCGCTCGCGTTCGAGAAGGGCTACCGCGTCGAACACGACTGGGCGGCGTCGGCCGCCGAGGGCGTGCGCCTGTCGATCGAATCGGGCACGACCGCGGTCGCCGAGATCGTCACCGACCCCGAGGCGGGGCGCGCGGTGCACGACGCCGGGCTGCACGGCGTCGTGTTCTGGGAGGTGTTCGGCTGGAAGCGCGCGGCCTGGCAGCACGACGGCCCCGAGCGCGTGCTCGCCCAGCTCGACGCGCTCCCCTCCCCTCCCGCGACCGGCCTCTCGCCGCATGCGATCTACTCGCTCGACACCGATGTGTTCCGCGAACTGCAGCGGCTCGCCGAGGCGCACGGCGTGCGTCTGCACATCCACGCCGCCGAGTCGGCATCCGAAGACGAGTTCGCCCGGTTCGGCACCGGCCCCCTCGCCGAGCGCTGGCGCGGCCTCGGGCACTCCGACATGCAGCTGCTCTCGGGTAACGGATCGGGCAACGGCGTCGTGCACTACCTCGACACGGTCGGCGTGCTCACGCCGCACTCGCACCTGGCGCACGGCATCTACGTCGACGCCGCCGACCGCGCCCTGTTGCGCGAACGCGGGGTGTCGGTCGCGCTGTGTCCGCGCTCGAACGCCGTCATCGGACTGGATGCCCCGCCCATCGCCGCGTACCTGACCGAGGGCAATCCGATCGGGGTGGGCACCGACTCGCTGTCGTCGGCGCCCTCGCTGCGGGTGCTCGACGACGTCGCCGAATTGCACCGGCTCGCCCGCGCCCAGGGGTACTCGGCCGACGACCTGCATGCTCGGCTGCTGCACGCGGCGACGGCCGGTGGGGCCCGCGCCCTCGGGCTCGCCGACGGGCCCGCACCGGCGGGCACCCTGATCGACGGCGCCCGGGCCGACCTCGCGGTGTTCGCGACGGCATCCGCCGACCCGCGCGATGCGCTCGCCGAGATCGTCGAGAGCGCGCCTGAGGCGCTCGGCACGGTGATCGACGGACGGATGCTGTGGGAGGCGGGTTCCGCGGGGCGGGGCCCTTCGACGGGCTCAGGGAGCGCGTTCGAGGGAGCCCGCGCATGACCGACACGAAGCCCCTCTTCTTCGGCCTGTACGAGCAGGCGTGCGTCGGCAACGGGTCCGGGGCCGTGAGCCTGTGGACCCACCCCGATGACCGGCGCCTCGGCGCACTCGACCTGCGCTACTGGATCGATCTCGCCCGTCGCGCCGAAGAGGCCGAGTTCGACCTGTTCTTCTTCGGTGACGTGCTGGGCATGTACGACACGCTCGGCGGCGGCCCCGCGACCGCGCTCGAGTGGGGCGTCGAGCTTCCCGCGCACGACCCGCTCCTGCACATCCCCGCTCTCGCAGCGGTCACCGAACGCATCGCGTTCGGGGCGACGGTCTCGACGACGTACGAGCATCCGTTCGCCCACGCCCGCCGCTTCAGCACGCTCGACCATCTCACCGCCGGGCGCATCGCCTGGAACATCGTCACCTCGTACCTGCCGGGAGCAGCCGCGAACTTCGGCCTCGACGTGCTCGCGCACGACAGCCGCTACGACCGGGCAGACGAGTTCCTCGAGGTCGTCTACGACCTGTGGGAGCGCAGCTGGGACGACGACGCCTACGTCGGCAGTCGCGAGCTGCGGCGCTTCGCCGACCCGTCGAAGGTGCACCGCGTCGACCACGAGGGTGCGCACTTCCGCGTCGCCGGTCCGCACGTGAGCCCGCCGTCGCCGCAGCGCACGCCCTACCTGATCCAGGCCGGCTGGTCGCCGCGCGGGCGCGAGTTCGCCGCCCGGCACGCCGAGCTGATCTTCGTCGGCGACTCCGATCCGCAGGCCATTCGGGAGGGGCTCGCCGGCATCCGCGCCCGCGCCGCCGAGCTGGGCCGCGACCCCGAACAGATCCGCGCCGTCGTCGGGATGAACCCGGTACTCGCGCCCACGCGGATCGAGGTGCAGCAGAAGCTCGACGGCTATCAGTCGCAATACAACGCCGACGCCCAGCTCGCCGCGTACGCCGGCTGGAGCGGGATCGACTTCGCCGCCTACGCCGACGACGAGCCCATCGTGAAGCAGTCGACGAATCACACGCAGACGAAGGAGACCCGATCGGATGCTCCGCCCCTCACCGCGGGCGACGTGCGACGCCGCTTCGCCTCGGTGACCGCCTTCGCCGACGACCGGTTCATCGGCACTCCCGACGAGGTCGCCGCGAACATCGAGGAGTTCGTCGAGGAGTCGGGGGTCGACGGGTTCCTGCTGCACCAGTACCTGTCGCCGGGGTCGCTCGACGACTTCTCGACGCTGCTGGCACCGCGGCTGCGCGAGCGGGGGCTGTTCGGCGGACGCCCCTCGGACGGAACGCTGCGCTCGCGCCTGCGCACCGACGGCGCGGACCGGCTCGGCGCCGACCACCCCGCGGGGGCTCGGCGGCGCTGAGGGGGTTTCGCGGGGTGGGGCTACGCGCGACGGGAGGAGATCACTTCTTGCGCAGGAAGCATCCACTGTTTTGATCCTGCGGAGCGCGTGATCTCCTCCGTTGCGGAGCGGCCCCTCTGGGTGGGGCCCTTCGACAAGCTCAGGGACCCAGACTCAGAAACCGGGTCGCTGAGCCCCTCCGCTGGGTCGCTGAGCCTGTCGAAGCGCCCCGAAACCGCCCCTGCGTAACGCGCAGATTTCGCGGGAATGACGATCTGCGTCACATCATTTCGCCGTGTTTCCGAACCCGTGACCGCATGCCCCCACGTCCGAGAGACTCATGCCACGGGCATCCGCCCGACCTTCTCCCGACGATCGGTCACAGCCCGGTCGAGCTAAGGATCCCGCACCCTCATGAGCACCTCTCGCACGCGCGCCACCCGGGTCGCGCTGTCGGCCGCCGCCGGAGTCGCCTCCGTCGTCCTCCTCGCCGGTTGCACCGGTTCGTCCGCCCCGTCGAGCTCCTCCGGTGACGCCGATGACTTCGAGGGCGTCGAGCTGACGTCGTGGAGCAGCATCGACTTCGACCCGTACCAGACGCTGCAGAAGGAGTACTTCGAGAAGTGCGCCGCTGACCTCGGCATCACGATCGACGCCCAGACCCTCTCGGGCGACTACACGACCAGCCTGTTGCAGGCGGCGAGCTCGAAGTCGCTGCCCGACATCGCCCTCGTCAACACCGACACCCAGCTGCCGACGCTCGCAGCGCAAGGAGTGCTCTCCGACCTCGACAGCCTCGGCCTCACGACCGACGGTCTCGCCGAGCCGGTCGCCGCCCTCGGCGAGTACGAGGACACCCTCTACGGTCTGCCCACGCAGGTCGAGGACTACTCGGTGTTCTACAACAAGGCGTACTTCGAGGAGGCGGGCATCACCGAGCTGCCCACCACCTTCGACGAGCTCATCGCCGCCGCCAAGGCCACCACGACCGCCGACCACTACGGCATCGCGCTGCCCGGCATCGCGGGCGACGGCTCGACGTCGTCGTACTTCCTGCCGTTCCTGCTGAGCGCGGGCGGCGACCCGGCCGACCTCACCAGTGACGGCGCGGTCGCGGCGGTCGACCTCTACAAGACCCTCGTCGACGACGGCAGCCTCTCGAAGGAGTTCGTGAACTGGGGCTGGGACGGCATCGACCAGTGGAAGTCCGGCAAGGCCGCGATCACGGTCTCGGGCCCCTGGAACCTCGTCGACACGAGCCTCGACTTCGAGTACGGCACGTTCTCGGTGCCGGCCGCGACCAGCGCCGACGAGAGCAGCGTCGGACTCCTCGGCTACGCCTACACCGTGCCGGTGCAGGGCGACGAGAAGCGCGAGAAGGCGGCGGCCGCTCTGATCGAGTGCCGCGCCTCGGAGGAGAACCAGGTCGACACCGCGGTGCAGGGCGGGTACGTCCCGGCGCTGACGTCGGCGCAGGATGCCTTCGTCGCCGAGGTCCCGGCCGCCGAGGCCTTCGTCACCCCCGTCGCGAACGCCTTCAACCCGGCGACGCTCGGAACCGAGTGGAGCGCCCTGCAGGCGAAGTACGTCGACGCGCTGCAGAACGCGACCGTCAACGGCGTGAGCGCCGAGGAAGCGCTGAGCAAGGCCGACCAGGGTTGATGACAGCCGCTGCCACAGCGCCGAAGCGGCCGGGGACTCGTGCCTCCGGCCGCTTCGGCCTGACCCTGGTGCGGCGACGGAACCTCGAGCTGTGGGCCTTCCTCGTGCCCGCGATCCTGTTCTTCGCCGCGTTCTTCCTGTTCCCGCTCGGGTACGGCGTGTTCATGAGCACGACCGACTTCACGACCGGCACCTTCATCACCGGCGAGGCGCCGTTCGTCGGGTTCCAGAACTTCATCGACATCTTCCGCGCGGATGCCACCGGTATCGCGATCGTGAACACCCTCACCATCACGGTCGTCGCCGTGATCTCCGAGCTCGTGATCGGCCTCGCGCTCGCGCTGCTGTTCACGCGGCGCTTCCCGGGCAGCCGCTGGTTGCCCGCCCTCATCCTCATCCCCTGGCTGCTTCCGGCCGTCGTCGTCGCGACGATCTGGAAGTCGCTGCTCGCGGGAGACGGGGCGATCAACGACATCCTCGGGTTCCTCGGCCTGCCCGGCAACGCCTGGCTCGCCGATCCCGCCACCGCCCTCGCCGCCGTGATCATCGTGACCGTGTGGGCGAGCCTGCCGTACTGGTCGACGATCCTCGCCGCGGCCCTCAAGCAGGTGCCGGTCGAGCACCTCGAAGCGGCATCCCTCGACGGGGCCGGGGCGTTCAAGCGCCTGTGGCACATCATCATCCCCAGCATCTGGCCCGTGATCTCGGTGCTCGTCGTCATGAGCGTCGTCTTCAACCTGCTGATCGTCGACCTCGTGCTCGCGCTCACGCAGGGCGGCCCCGCCAACAGCACCATGACCCTCGGCGTGCTCTCGTACCGCTCGGCGTTCAGCCTGTTCGAGTTCGGGCACGCGGGCGCCTACGGCATGCTGCTGCTCGTCATCAGCCTCGGCTTCGCCGCCGTCTACACGTGGCTCTCCGCCCGACAGGAGCGTGCCGAGCGATGAGCACCCCCACTCCCCGCCGCAGCCGCGGCTGGTTCTGGACCGTGCTCACGGTCTCGATCCTCATCGTCTACCTGTTCCCCATCTACTGGATGATCTCGGCATCCCTCCAGCCCGATGCCAACTCCACCGACACCGCGTGGTTCCCGACCGCCCCGGCCCTCGACGGGTACGTGACGGCGTTCGAGGACGGCGGCCTCGACGGCCTGCGCGTCAGCCTGATCACCGCGATCGGATCGGTGCTGCTGACCCTCGTCGTCGCGGTGCCCGCCGCCTACTCGCTCAGCCGGCTGCGGTCGCGCGCGGTGAGCCTCGGGCTCGTGATCCTGTTGCTCGCGCAGATGATCCCGAGCATCGTGCTCGCGAACTCCTTCTACGCGATGTTCAACACGTGGGGCGCGCTGAACAGCTACATCGGGCTGATCCTCGCGAACGCCACCGCCGGCATCCCGTTCGCGATCATCCTGCTGCGCTCGTTCATGCTGCGCCTCGACACCGAGGTCATCGAGGCCTCCACCCTCGACGGACTCGGACCGGTCGGGTCGCTGTGGCGTGTGGTCGTGCCGCTGTCGCGCAACGCGATCATCACGGCCGGGGTGTTCACGTTCCTCTTCGCCTGGGGTGATCTGCTGTTCGGCCTCACCCTCGTCACGAAGACCGACATGTATCCCGTGACCGTGTTCATCTACGCGCTCGCGAACTCGAACATGAACACGTGGGCGGCGACGATGGGGGCATCCCTCATCGCGAGCCTCCCGGCGCTCGTGCTGGTTCTCGCCGCTCAGCGGTACGTGAAGGAGGGCGTCATCGCCGGCAGCGGGCGGTAGCGCGTCGGCGGCACGTGGCACTAACTCAGGACGAATGCCCCCGAATCCGCGGAATCGGGGGCATTCTGGCGACTCTGAGGCGGTTTGTCCTGAGTTAGGTACGGAGTTCCCGGTGCACAACTCCGGAAGAAAGCCCCCGGAACGCTGGTTCCGGGGGCTTTCGCAGGCTCGAGGGCCCGATTCTCAGGAGTTATGAACGCGCGAGGCGTCAGACTCCGACCGGTGCGGCGTCGCGGGCGAGCAGTCCGCCGAGGAAACTCGCGATCGTGCGCGGGCCCGAGACGGCGGCGGTGGCTTCGACGTCGGGGTTGTAGTTCGTGTTCGTGTTCACGTCGTAGGTGACGAAGCGGCCGTCGACGGTCTCGATGAACTCGATGCCCGCGACCGTGATGCCGGCGTCCTTCAAGAATGCGAGGTACTGCTGCACGAGCGGATGCTGCGCCGTGATCTCCTCGCGGATGCGGAACAGCGGCTCGGGCTCGACGCCGTCGGCGCCGGGCAGCGCGCACGCCTCGGCCGGGCACAGCTCGAAGCTGCCCGCGCTGGTGTCGACGCGCACGGCGTAGACGAACTCCCCACCGGCGAACTCGACCCGGGTGACGAACGGGGCGGCGGCGAAGAGGTTCTCCTGCAGCAGCGTGATGCCATCGGGCGAGGCCTCGAACTCCGGGCCGTCGACCCAGGCGTCGAACTCGTCGTGGCTGTCGTGGCGGCGCACGCCGAGACCCTTGCCGCCCTGGTTGTGCTTGCTGATGAAAGGGGCGGTGAACTCGCGGGCGCGCTCCTTGAGCGCGGCGGTGCCGAAGACGGCGATGGTGCGCGGCACCTCGATGCCGGCGCGTTGCAGTGCGGCGTGCTGGGCGGCCTTGCTGACCTCGAGCTCGAGCACGGGGCTGCCGTTCACGACGGTGCGACCGGATGCTTCGAGCCACCGCAGCACGGCACGGCCGAACTCCTTCGAGTCGCCGTGGTCGCGCGTGTGCGCCGAGGCGCTCAGTCGCGACCAGAACACGCCGGCGGGCGGTTCGGCATTGAGGTCGATCGACCCGTCGGTGAGCAGCCATTCCTGCGCGGGCACGCCTTCGGCCTCGAAGGCCGCGGCGAACGGCGGGAACCATTCGGCGTTCTCGTGGATCACGTACACGCGGGGCTCTGCAGTCATACCCTCACGCTAAATCACCCCGGAGCCCCGAGGGCCGGTCGCCGTGATGCAGCGTAATGCGCGCTACCCCTCGCCGCCGAGCTGCCCCGTCAGTCGTCCGTGGAACGCACCGCTCGCCTCGTTCAGCCCGACGAGCTCGACGGACGTGCCGTGCCGCGCGCACTTCGTCTCGATCGCGTCGAGCGCGGCGACGGTCGAGGCATCCCATACGTGCGATCGGGACAGGTCGATGACCACCCGTGCGGGGTCGGCGGCGTACTCGAACATCGTGGTGAGGTCATTGCTCGACGCGAAGAACAGCGCCCCGTCGACCACGTAGGTCGCGACCTCGCCGTCGTCCGAGACGGTGCGGGTGACCGAGACGACGTGCGCGACCCGGCGCACGAAGAGGACGGATGCCGTGATCACTCCCGCCACGACCCCGACCGCGAGGTTGTGGGTGAGCACAACGGCGACGACGGTGACGATCATGACGAACGTCTCGCTCTTCGGCATCCGCTTGAGGGTCGACGGACGGATGCTGTGCCAGTCGAACGCACTGATCGAGATCATGATCATGACGGCGACGAGTGCGGCCATCGGGATCGTCGAGACGAAGTCGCCGAACACGACCACGAGCAGGAAGAGGAAGACGCCGGCGAAGAACGTCGAGATGCGCGTGCGGGCGCCGGAGCGCACGTTGATCATGGTCTGGCCGATGACGGCGCAGCCGCCCATGCCGCCGAAGATGCCCGACAGCATGTTCGCCGCGCCCTGCGCCCACGCCTCGCGGGTCTTGCGGGAGTGGGTGTCGGTTATCTCGTCGACGAGCTTCGCGGTCATCAGCGACTCCATGAGCCCGACGAGTGCGACGCCGAGCGCGTACGGCGCGATGATCGTGAACGTCTCCCACGTGAACGGCACGTTCGGGATGAAGAGTTCGGGCAGGCTGCGCGGCAGGGCGCCCTGGTCGCCCACGGTGGGCACGTTGATCGCGAACACCAGCACGACGGCGGTCACGATGACGACCGACACGAGGGGCGCCGGCACCAGCTTGGTGATCTTGGGCATGAAGATCATGACGAGGATGCCGAGCACGACGAGCGGATACACCAACCACGGCACCCCGATGAGCTGCGGCACCTGGGCGCTGAAAACGAAGATCGCGAGCGCGTTCACGAATCCGGTCATGACGCTGCGGGGGATGAAGCGCATGAGCTTCGCGACGCCGAGCACGGCCATCAGCACCTGGAAGACGCCGGCGAGGATGACGGTGGCGATGAAGTAGTCCATGCCGTACGTCGGGGCGACGGGCGCGATCACCAGGGCGACGGCACCGGTCGCGGCGGTGATCATGGCGGGGCGTCCGCCGAGGAACGAGATCGCGATCGCCATGATGAACGACGAGAACAGGCCGACGGCCGGGTCGACGCCGGCGATCACCGAGAACGAGATCGCCTCGGGGATCAGTGCGAGACCGACGACGAGACCGGCGAGCACCTCGCGCGTCAGCAAACGAGGACTCTTCAGCGCGGTGAGCACGGAGGGATTCGCGCGATAGCGCGCGCGGTCGTCGACGGAGGTCACGGATGCTCCAGAGGGGGGTGATGGGCCCGATGGGGCCGATCCACTCTATGCCGCGGGGAGAGGAGCGTGTTGCCGTCGCCGTTCCGGCGGGAGGTCGATCTCCGAGGTCAGTGCCAGTGGGCTTCGAAGAAACACTCACCGGCGACGACGATCGCCTCGTCGGGGTGAGCGATCGACGCCGATTCGGCGGCATCGATGACCTCCGTCAGACTGCCCTGGGCGACGACGAACCCTCTGCTCGAGGCGGGGGTCCTCTGGTAGCCGGGGCTGGGGTCGCGACGGAAAGCCCACGCTCCGCCACCACGCGTTCCAGTCCACGGCCAACCCGTATTGTCGACGGGCCACGCTGCGGTGACCTCGCCCGCTTGCATGAGTCCGATGCGCTGACCGATCAACAGCGAGTTATACCCCAGGCTCACATGGCTGTCGAGCTGCTCGAGCGTCGCGTAGTCCGCCAGGGTCTGCGTCGCGTGCGTCAAGAAGATCTGCCGCTGAGGAGCGGAGTCATCCTGCTCGCGAGCTCGCGTCCAGGGGAGCGCTGCGATGAAGAAGAGCGGCTCGTCGACGGTGATGTCCGTCAGCTGCTCCATGACCGTGCGCGCCTGATCCACCATTCTCCTATCCTTCTCGATCGGAGGCCGCTCAGCGGGTGCCTCGCTGCGAACGCTCAATCGGCCGCGGTCGACAGCAGCAGGAACAGTGCACCCATTGCTCCGAGGAAGACCGCGAACATCACCGTCGACGCGAGAGTCAACCACGCCGAGAACCGATACCTGCGATCCGCGCGATCGACGCCTCGCCTCGATGCGGTGATCGCGACGGCCACGACGACGGATGCCGAGATCACCCCGATACCCGCACCGATCGGGAACCTGAATCCCCAGATCTGGGGAAAGAGGAACGAGAAAGTGTTCGTCTCGCCGACGCCTCCGATGATCGCGAAGATCAGCGCGATCACGTTGAGACCCGTGAGCGGCCACACCCATCCGTACTTCGCGCGCGCGAGGGCCAGCCTCGCCGCCTCCGTCCGCTCTTCCGCGGAGACGTCACCCTCGGTTGCGGTCATGCGCGTTCCTCCCCCTGCGGGTCCGAACATAGCAGTGGCCCCAGGAGGGCCTGTCCAAGCGGCGAGGGAACCGCGATGATGGCGGCATGACGACAGATCCCGAGATGATCGACGTGACGGTGCCTCCCAGCGGTACGGGGTGCGTGGAATGCGATGAGACCGGCTCGTGGTGGGTTCATCTGCGACGGTGCGCCGCATGCGGACACATCGGATGCTGCGACGACTCCCCCAACACGCACGCGACGAAGCATTGGAAGGAGACCGGCCATTCCGTGATGCAGAGCTTCGAACCCGGCGAGGACTGGTTCTGGGACTTCCGAGACGAGGCCGCGTTCGATGGCCCGTCGCTCGCCGCACCGACGAGCCATCCCGAATCACAGGCCGTTCCCGGTCCGAGCGACCGTCTTCCTGCCGACTGGATGGAAATTCTCAACGGCGGTGGACGCTGAGGGGCTCGCTCTGAGATGCCGGTCGGGTCAAGCGAGAGCGAAGGGGTAGCGATCGGCGAGTCCGGGGGATATTCGTTCGAGGGCGTCTCGAACGATGCGATCGGACGAGCGATCACTCGATTCGAGAACGTTCGCGATCTCGAGCCACTGCGTCAGACTCTCCACGACGAAGGCGAAGCGAGCAGCCGACCGCTGACCCTGGTCATGATCGAAGAAGTAGACCTGAGAGTCGGTGTGGAGCAGCCAGTGGTCTCCTTGGCCGCTCTCTCCGAAAATCCACCAGGCATCGGGCCGTTCGCCCCTCAGCCAGTAGTCGGCGTCGTCGAACTCGAGGTTCTCCCGCCGAGCTCTCGCCTCGCCGAAGAAGATCAAGTCCGGCTCGAGCTCTCCTTCCGACGACGAAAGCGCGTCGAGATACGCCGACGGGAGCCAGTCCGGAAGACCCGACGAGTTCGGTCGCCTTCTCCGACGTGCTGCGGGATCCGAGGAGGAAGGGGGCATCATCCGCGACCAACGGGTAGCCAGGCCCTCGGATTCATCCTCCGATCATAGGGTCAGCTCGCGGCCCCTATTTCATCCGCCCGAACGTCGCATCGATGTCGGCCATCTCCATCGCCGCGGTCGCCTCGATGAGCTTGCGCAGCTCGTCGTCGGCGCCCGGTGAGAACTCCTCGGGGCGCTCCGGCGAGATGGTCATCGGGAAGCCCTCGGGCGCCTGCTCGCTCGCGTCGAGCTCGGTGCCGTCGTTCGACGGCGATGCGCCCTGGAAGATCTTGCCCGCCTCGGACTGCGCCGTGAGGTCGAACGAGTAGTTCTTGCTCTGCAGACCGAGGTCGAGGAGCTTCTTCACCTCCGGGAACTGCTCGGCGTTCGTCTTCGGGATCGGCAGCGACGTGCGCCAGTTCACACCGAGGGTCTCGAGCGCCTTCGCGTAGGCGTTCTCGTGCGCCTGGTCACGCACGATGAGGTACGAGATCGTCGTGCGCGCGGTCTTGTTGTCGGTCATCTCGTACAGCCGGCACTTCTGCAGCCGCCCGGTCGATTCGAGCATGAGGTTGTAGAGCAGGTCGAGCACGAGATTGCCCGAGTTGTACACGTAGCTCCCCGACCACGGGTTGCCCACGGCATCCACCGGCAGCGCGCCCTGCGCGCCGACGAGGTAGTGGTGGATGTTGCCGGTGTCGACGGCGATGCTCAGCGGCGTCGCGCCGCCGGCACCCGGCTGATCCACCGGGTCGGTCGGCTTGCCCTGGTACTTCGGCGAACCGTCGAGGAGCCGGGAGATCGTGGTGCCGATCAGTTCGACGTGGCTGATCTCCTCGGTGCCGATCCCCTGGATGAGGTCCTTGTACGGCTTGCCGTCGGGACCGCGGAAGTTGATGCTCTGGAAGAGGTACTGCATCATCGTGCGCATCTCGCCGAACTGACCGCCGAGCCCCTCCTGCAGCGCGTTCGCAGCCGCGGGATCCGGCTCGTCCGCGGCGATCTCGTTGATGAATTCCTGCACGTGGAAATACATGGTGCGCCTCCGTCGGCTCTGTGGGGTGTGCGCTCACCGTGCGCCCCCGCGGCGACTTCACCGCGCCCCTCGACGGATGCCCCGGCACGACGTACCATGCCCCCTCATCGCGAGGTCGCCCCACCGGAGCGTGTACCGACAGGGCATCCCTCATTCGCCCACGCCGACCTACGGTGGGTCGCATGGACCTCACCGACCTCCTCACCCTCCTGAACGCCGGGGAGACCATCCCCGGCGGATCACCCGGCCACGCGGTGATGCACGAGACGAGCCAGGAGGCGCTCCGCATCGCCGGCGAACTCAACACCGGATACCACGAGCCCAACCGTGTGCGAGAACTCCTGGGTGCGCTGATCGGCACACCCGTCGATGACACGGTCACGCTGTTCCCGCCGTTCACCGCGGACTTCGGCAAGAACATCTCGATCGGCAAGCGGGTCTTCATCAACTCCGGATGCCGCTTTCAGGATCAGGGCGGGATCACGATCGGCGACGACAGCCTCATCGGACACAACGTCGTGATCGCCACGCTGCAGCACGGCATCGACCCCCACCGACGTGCCGACCTCATCCCCGCCCCTGTCACCATCGGGCGGAACGTCTGGCTGGGGGCGAACGTCACCGTGCTCCCCGGCGTCACCATCGGCGACGATGCCGTCGTCGGCGCAGGCTCCATCGTCACCAAAGACGTTCCCGCCGGGACGATCGCCCTCGGCTCCCCGGCCCGGGTCGTCCGCACCATCGGCGAGTGAGCCGGCGACACACACCCCCCACGCGATCGAGGACCCGCTCGATGACGAGACGGGCCCTCGACGCGACATCGCGAGCTCAGCCGTGAGCCCGTTCGGAGAGCGCGTTGTGTGCATCCCACTCGTCGAGTCGCTTCTGGTACTCGCCATGGATGAGCGCGTTGAGGCCCTTTCCGAAGAAGATCCGCAACGGCGGCTGTTCCATGTCCGCCAGCTCCAGCATGGCCGGGCCTGTCGCCTCCGGGTCGCCGGAACCGCTGGCACTGTTGGCGCGCGTCTTCGCGAGACCCTCGCGCAGCGGCTGATACGCGTCGATCGGCTCGGCGAAGTCCGCAGACTCGGTGCCCCAGTCAGTGCTGTATCCACCCGGCTCGACCAGAGTCACCGTGATCCCGAAGCCCGCAACCTCCTGGGCGAGGGTCTGACTGAACCCTTCCAGCGCCCACTTGCTCGCGTGGTAGATGCCCAGGTACGGGAACGCGTTCACCCCACCGATGGAAGAGATCTGGATGATGTGACCCGAGCCCTGTTCACGCATCAGCGGCAGCACGGCTTGCGTGACCCACAACGCACCGAACACGTTCGTCTCGAACTGAGCTCGAGCCTGCTCGGGGCTGATCTCCTCGACGGCACCGAACAGGCCGTAGCCGGCATTGTTGATGAGCACATCGATGCGCCCGAACCGCTCCTTCGCCTGGCGCACCGCCGCGAGAACAGCATCCTGGTCGGTGACATCGAGGGCGAGGGCGAGCGCGGTGTCGGGGTATGCCTGGGTCAGCGGAGCGATGCTGTCGAGATTGCGCGCTGTGGCGACCACCTGGTCTCCCCGCTCCAACGCCGCTTCTGCCCACACCCGGCCGAAGCCCTTGGACGTCCCTGTGATGAACCAGGTCTTCATGCCTGTTCCTCCTTCATTTCGTTGTTGATCTCGAGGGCCATTTCGAAGTTCCTCCAGCCGATCTTCGACGCCGATTCCCCATCGCCGCGGGAGAGCGCGTTCCAGTAGGCGACCTTCCCGTCGAGGTACTCCAGCTGGTGCTGCGCACGGGTGATCTGACGCTGCAAGAACTCTCGATGCTGATCGAAGAGCGCGATCTGGTCCGCTGCGGCAGAAACGCCCGCGTCGTTCTGCGACACGTATCGACGCATCTGTTCGATCGACATCCCCGTGGCGCGCAGGCAGGCCAGCGTGACGACCTTGACCGCGTCGCTCTCGCTGTAATACCGATGCCGACTCGACCTATCGCGCGCGATACGGCCGAGCAACCCGATGCGCTCGTAGTACCGCAGTGTGTGCTCACTCAGCCCGGAGCGCAGAACCATCTCCTTCATCGTGATGTGGGGAGAGTCTGACGCGGGCGCGATCATGGTCATCCACCCAGTCTCGAAACCTAGAGCACTCTAGGTCAAGCAATTCTGTCCCGATCGCTCGGGCCAGAGTCAGCCGAGCGGCTCAGGGTCGAAGTCGTAAAGACCCCCGTAGGGAAAGGCGTCGTTCCCCGTGTCACGGGCGTCGTGCTGCACCGTCTCGGTGGAGATCACGACGCGGGAGCTCGGGGTGATGAGAACCTTCACCCGCCGATTCCCCACGACGACGAACTCGACGAACGCCGCGGGTCCGCTCGCGGCCGTCTCGATCTGCCGCAGGAGCACGTCGAGGTCTTGTTCCTGGGCGAGGTACGCGCTGACGCCGTCGATCAGGATCTCTGTTCTCTCCATCGTTCGCATGCCGTCCATCCGGGGACGATACGCCCGCGCCGACCCGAGCGCGACCGGGGTTGTGCGCGCACGGATGACCTGCAAGAGACGACCGGCGAGGACGTATGGTTGCTCCATGGGAACCCTGGAGTACAACAGCGCCCGCCCTCCGGTCGAGATCGATGATCGGACGCTGGCGCATCTGAAGATCGTGATCGGCACGAAGTTGCGTCGCCAGGAGAGCTTCATGATGACGTGGCTTCCGGAGGCGAAGAACCCGGCCGGCCGGTTGACCATCTGGATGCATCCGAGCATCCCTCTGGTCTTCGCGTTCGATGAGGCTACGCTGCCGCCGATCGACGGCCGTCGCATCGAGCGCCTGATGGAGTCGCTCAACTCGCGAGGAGAACTGGTCCTCGACCAGCTCGAGGACTGACCCCGCCGAACCACCCCTTCACGAACGAGCCACCCCCTTCCGCACGGCGCGGAAGGGGGTGGCTCGCACTGAGAGGGGTGGCTCAGCGCCAGGGACGGATGCCGTTACGACTGACGCATCCGGCGGCGCACCATCAGCCCCGCGCCGACCAGCAGCGCCAGAACCGCGGCCCACACCGCCGGCATCAGGATCTCTCCACCGGTCTGGGCAAGCGCATCGCCACCGGCATCCGCACCCGCACTCGGCGCCGCGGTCACGGTGACGGCGGCGGTCACCTCGGTGCCGTCCGGCAGGATCACGACGAGCGTGTGCGCTCCGGCCGGAACGGATGCCGGGATCGTGACGGTCGTCGAGAAGGCTCCCGCGTCCGAAGCGGTCACCGTACCGAGGGCGACCGGCGTGGAGCGCAGCTCGAGCTTCAGCTGAGCGCCCGCCGCGAAGCCGGCACCGCTGACCTTCAGGCTTCCGCCCGCGACCACGCTCGACGATCCGAGCACCACCGCTGGAGCATCCGAACCGGGCTCCTCCGCAGCGGTCACGGTGACCGCAGCACTCGTCACCTCGGCCGGGACGTATCCCTCGAGCGTCCCGCCGACGCGCACGGAGAGCGCACGACCTGCGAAGTCCGCCGGGATCGAGAAGGTGGCCGAGGTCGCGCCCGCGATGGCCTCGCCATCCGCCAGCCACTGGAACGAGAAGGCGGTGCCCTCGGTCCACTCGCCGGTCACCGCGGTGACCTCGGCGCCGACCGTCGCCGTTCCGGTGATCGACGGCGTACCGACGACGAGCTCGCCGAGCTCGGGCTCCGCCGCCTGGCAGGCTTCGCCGCAGATCACGAAGTCGGACTGCAGGCCCTTGTGGTCGCTGGTCCACAGCGTCTGCGGGGTGAAGATCTCCTCGTCCGAGACGGGCAGGGCGCGGGCGCCGCGCACGATGTCGCCCTTCGGTCCGACGATGCGCGTGCCCGTCAGGGTGAGGCGGTCGTCCGGCGCGAAGAAGATGTAGTCGATCCGGTCGCGCTCGTCGGCCTCGGGCGCCCACGCGAGCTGCGAGACGCTGACGTTGGGGGTGTCGGCCGGCCACGTGAAGCCCGGGTGGGACACGGGGTCGGGGTACACGGCGCGGTACGCGTCGACGAGACCGCCGTCGCGCAGGATGCGGGAGGTCTGCCACGGGGCGACGACCCCGTTGTGGTCGTAGAGGTTCGCGGTGGTCTCGGTCCAGTCGAGTACCGAGGGCTCGTTCATGTCGGCGCCCATGATGGTGAGGCGTCCGGCCTCGCGCTCGTTCGCCATGTCGGCGGTGAGGGCCGCAGCGGATGCCGGTCGCCCGGATGCCTCGTTCGCCGCGAGGATCTGCGGCACGTCGGTCACGGGACCGCTCAGCTTGTTCCACCCGCGCCACTCGGTCGGGAACCCGGAGCCGAGCACGTCGCCCGCGTATCCGCGGGGAAGGTAGGTGGCGTAGTAGCGGTACTCGAGGTGGCCTCCGTACGCGGCGATCTGGGTGTCGCCCACCTGCACGATCGCCTTGGTCCATCCGCCCTGGGTGCCGGGCGTCGTGACGACGCCCACGTCGACGATCGGATAGCGCGATATGACACCCGCGCTGCCGCCCGTGGAGTGGTAGTCGAAGCCGAGGTCGCGGGCGACGGCTGCTGCCGCGCTCTGCGCCTCCTCGACGAAGATCAGGTCGGCGCCGATCTCGGCGAGCATCGTCGCGTCGGTGGTCTTGCCCCAGACGTTGAGCTGCACGACCGACAGGTCGATCGGCTTCGTCGGGTCGACCTCCGGGCCCTCACCGGGCTCTCCGGTGCCCGGCTCTGCCGCGATGGTGAACGTCGCCGGCTCGCTGACGCGGGAGTAGCCGTCGTTGTAGAGGTACTCGACGCGGTAGTTCCCTGCGGCCAGCGGGTTGCCCGCACGGTCGTTCGTGGGCAGCTGCACCGTGCCGGTCGCGCCGGGCGCGTACGCCCAGGCCATGCCGCACGCGTCGCAGGGCTCGGGCCGGGACTCGGGGTAGATCGCCAGCCAGTTCGTGGCCGTCGGGCGATCGGTCGAGTAGGTGACCGAGAAGGTATCCCCGACGGCGACGTCGGAGCTTTCGAGGGTGATCTCGGATGCCGCGGCGGCGGTTGCGGGCGACGCGGCGAGCAGCGGCGACACGAGGAGCGCCCCGGCTGCGGCGAGTGCGGCGAGCAGGGACGCGCTCCGACGACGGCGCACCACGGGGGGAGGTGACGAGGACATGTCTGACGTGATCCTTCCGGGAACAGTGTCGGCGTCCCCGACGGGACGCCCATCGGAGGTCGTGATCGCCTCCTGCAGCGACAGAACAGCCGGAAGATGACCGGTCGATGAACGCGATTCGTCCGAACGGCGACGGCTGCGGCATCCGCTCCGAATCCGGGAGCCCACGATGCACAGTTGTACAGCCCGGCACCACGGATGCCGTGGGCCGAGGTCGAGCCGCTCAGCCCAGCTCGCGCGTGAGCGAGTATCCCTGCAGCGACGCCTGCATCTGGAACGACATGACATCCGGGAGGTAGCGGTCGTCGCCCGCCTCGATCGCCCGACCGTCGGCGGAGTAGCTGACGCGGTTCACGCGCAGGAGCGGGCTCGAACGTCTCACGCCCAGAAGGCGGGCGTCTTCGCTCGGAGCCGCGATCGCGTCGATCGACTGCTCGCCCGAGACCATGCGCACGCCGCGCGATTCCAGCGCACCGACCACGGACGGCTCATCGGGCGACAGCTCCTCGACGATCGGGGCGATCCACGACGGATAGGCGGTGCGCTCGAGCATGACGACGCGCCCGTTCAGAGACCGCAGACGAACGACCTCGAGCACCTCGCCGATGCCGCGACCTCCCCGGAACCGGCGCACCTCGGTCGCCGTCGCCGGGCGGCGCTGCTGCGTGAGCACGTGTCCGCCGGGTTCCATGCCGCGGCTCGATGCCCACTGCGCGAACGACCGCATCTCCGAGAACCGCTGGCTCTGCGCCGTCGTGCGCACCAGCCAGCCCGAACCGCGTCGCGGGGCGATCGCGCCCTGCCGCGCCATGAGCACGAGCGCGTTGCGCACGGTGCCGCGCGAGACCTCGTAGTCGGCCGCGAGATGAGCCTCCGAGGGCAGCATCCCGGTGGCGTCGAATGCGCCCTCGGCGATCCGGATCGTGAGGTCGCGGGCGATCTCGCGATATCGATGCACGACGCTAGGTTATCCGCCGTGCTCGTACCACCGCCGGACGGTCACTCCACCGTGAACCCTGCCCCGAGCAGCTTCTCCTCGCGCGACGAGGGGCCGACCAGCAGGGCGAACTCCCCCGGCTCCACGACCCGCAGGCCCGCGGCATCCACGATCGTGCAGTCGGCGACCGGCATCTCGACCCGCACCCGCGCCGACTCCCCCGGCGCGAGGTCGACCTGGCGGAACGTCTTGAGTTCGCGATCGGTCCAGCTGACGCTCGTCACGGCATCCCGCACGTAGACCTGCACCGTCTCGCGAACCGGCCGCGAACCCGTGTTCGTCACCGTCACGTGCCCGACGACGATGTCGCCGAGGCCGAGCGACGAACGCTCCAGCGCGAGGTCCGAATACGCGACCGTCGTGTACGACAGCCCCTCGCCGAAGCCCCAGGCCGGCGCCTGCGTGAGGTCGGCGTAGCGATCGCCGTGCTGCCCGCGGATCTGGTTGTAGTACGTCGGCTGCTGGCCGACGTGCCGGGCAAACGAGATCGGCAGACGGCCCGACGGCTCGACCTCGCCCGCGATGATCTCGGCGATCGCGCGCCCGCCCTGCATGCCCGGGCTCGCGGCCCAGATCACGGCGGCGGCCTGCGAGACGGATGCCGGCAGCACGAGTGGCTTCGACGCCATCAGCACCACCACCACGGGCGTGCCGGTCGCGATCACCGCGTCGAGCAGGGCGTTCTGCCCGCCGATGAGTTCGAGCGTGGCGGTCGAACGGCCTTCGCCGACGAGTTCGATGCGGTCTCCGACGACGGCGACCACGACATCGGCGGCCTCTGCGGCGGCGACGGCCTCGGCGATCAGCGCCTCATCGGGGGCGCACGGCTTCACGATGCGCGGGCGCGGCTGCCCGTCGGGGAACAGCGCTCCCTGCGGGTCGTCCTCGAGGGTGAGGATGTCGGCCCCGCGCGCGTGCGAGACCTCCCAGCCTCCGACGCCCGAGAGCCCGTCGAGCACGGTCGTGATCATCTCGCGCGGCTGACCGTCGAGCCATCCGGCCTGGCCCGACCCTCCGGCCCAATCGCCGAGCTGCGTCTGCGCGTCGTCGGCGAGCGGACCCACGACCGCGACCTTCGTCGGCGCCGCGGCATCCAACGGCAGCACGCCGTCGTTCTCGAGCAGCACGATCGACCGGCGCGCGATCTCGAGGTTCAACTCGGCGTGCGCGGCGCTGCCGACGATCTCGTCGAGGCCGTCGCGCGGCAGACGCGGGTCCTCGAACAGCCCCAGCTCGAACTTGAGGGTGAGGATGCGCGCGGCGGCGGCGTCGAAGGCATCCGCCGGCAGCAACCCGCGCTCGACGGCCTCGAGCGCGCCCTCGAAGAAGCGCGGCGTCGTCATGATCATGTCGTTGCCGGCGCGCGTCGCGGCGGCCGAGGCGTGCGCGTAGTCGGGCTGCACGTGCTGTTCCCACACCATCCGCCCGACGTTGTCCCAGTCGGTGACCAGGGTGCCGGTGTACCCCCACTCGCCGCGCAGCACGTCGGTGAGCAGCCAGTCGTTGGTGGTGATCGGGATGCCGTCCATCGTCTGGTATCCGAGCATGAACACCCGGCAGCCCTCGCGGGCGACCCGCTCGAACGGCGGCAGGAACCACGAGCGCAGCTTGCGGCGCGAGATGTCGGCCTCGCTGGCATCGCGCCCGCCCTGCGTCTCGGAGTAGCCGGCGAAGTGCTTGGCGGTCGCGAGCACCGCGGTCGGGTCGTCGAGACCGTCGCCCTGGTAGCCGCGCACCATCGCCGAGGCGAGCTCGCCGATGAGGAACGGGTCCTCGCCGAACGACTCGTCGACGCGGCCCCAGCGCAGGTCGCGGGCGATGCACAGGACGGGGGAGAAGGTCCAGTGGATGCCGGTGACCGCGACCTCCTCGGCGGTGGCGCGGGCCACGCGCTCGACGAGCTCGGCATCCCACGAGGCGGCCATGCCGAGCTGGGTCGGGTAGATCGTCGCTCCCGGCCAGAACGAGTGGCCGTGGATGCAGTCCTCGGCGACCAGCAGCGGGATGCGCAGGCGGGTCTGGGCGGTCAGGTCGTTCGCGCGCAGGATGCGCTCGGGCGACGTGTGCAGGATCGACCCGGCGTGACGGCGCAGGACGTGGTCGTCGAGATCGTCGCGCGCGTCGAGCTGCAGCATCTGCCCGACCTTCTCCTCGAGCGTCATGCGCCCGAGGAGGTCGGCGACGCGCTCGTCGATCGAGAGGGCGGGGTCCTGGTACGGCAGAGCCGTGGTGAGGGTGGGAGAGGTCATCACTTCGCGTTCCGGGTCAAGATGGTCGAGGAGTTCTGCGTGGTCGTATCGTCTCGGGTCGAGCTGGGCGGAGCATCCGTGTTCGCCATCGGGATGCTGCGCACCGCCGTGACGGCGTCGTTCACGTCGAGCCCCTTCTTCTTCATCGCGCGCGCCCGCTCGCCCGCCGAGCGCAGGCGCGGGTTGACGTACTCGTCGATGCCGAAGTTGATGAGCGACAGAGCGACGCCGATGATCGCGATGCAGAGCCCGGCGGGCACGTACCACCACCACAGGCGCGGGAACGCGCCGTTCTGCTGGGCCCAGAACAGAATCGTTCCCCAGTTGAGGTTGTTCACCGGGATCACCCCGATGAACGCGAGCGTCGTCAGGCCCAGGATCGCGGCGGTCACGGTGCCGACGAAGCTCGACGCGATGAGCGCCATGAGGTTCGGCAGCATCTCGACCGTGATGATCCGGCGCAGGGGCTCGCCGTTGGCGCGCGCCGCCTGGATGAAGTCGCGGTTGCGCAGCGACATGGTCTGCGCGCGCAGCACGCGCGCACCCCACGCCCAGCCGGTGAGGCCGAGCACTGCGGCGATGAGGATGATCGGCGGGTTGTCGAACTGCGAGGCGATGATGATGATCAGCGGGATGCCGGGGATCACCAGGAACACGTTCGTCAGCGCCGACAGCGACTCGCTCTTCCAGCCGCGCACGTAGCCGGCGATGACGCCGATCGTGATCGCGATGACCGTGGCGATCGCGGCCGACAGGAAGCCGACCACGATGACGCCGCGGGTGCCGAAGATGATCTGGCTGAGCACGTCCTCGCCCATGTGCGTCGTGCCGAGCCAGTGCTCGAACGACGGCGGTTGGCGCAGCGCCGAGCGGTCCTTCTGGGTCGGGCCGTAGGGCGCGATCCAGTCGGCGAGGATCGCGATCAGCACGAAGATGCCGAGGATGATGAGCCCCGCGATCGACTTGCGGTTGCGGAACATCGCGAACGCCTGCGCGAGCTGCGACCAGAAGGTCTTGCGTGTATCGGTCATCTCAGGCCTCCGTCTGGCGGGTGCGCGGGTCGAGGTACGCGTAGACGACATCGGCGAGGATGTTGGCCGCGAGCACCGAGAGCGTGATCACCAGGAAGACGCCCTGCATGAGCGCGAAGTCCTTGGCGTTGGTGGCGTCGAGCAGCAGCTTGCCGAGGCCGGGGTAGCTGAAGACCATCTCCATGACGATCGTGCCGCCGACGATGAAGCCGATCGAGAGTGCGAAGCTCTGGATCTGCGGCAGCACCGCGTTGCGCGCGGCATACGCCCAGAGCACGCGCCGGTTCGGCATGCCCTTCGCCTGCGCGACGGTGATGTAGTCCTCGTCGAGAACGGTCAGCATCATGTTGCGCATGCCGAGCATCCATCCGCCGAGCGACGCGATGATGATCGTCATCGCGGGCAGCGTGCCGTGCATGATCACCTGGCCGATGAAGTCGAGGCTCCACTCGGGAGACTGGCCCTTGTCGTAGGCGTGTGACGACGGGAACCACTTCAGCGTCGACGAGAAGATCGCGATCGCGATGAGCCCCAGCCAGAAGTACGGGATCGTGTTGAAGAAGGTCGTGATCGGGATGAGCGCGTCGAGCCTGCTCCCCCGCTTCCAGCCGACGATCGCGCCACCGACGGTGCCGATGAGGAACGAGATGATCGTTGCGAGGCCCACCAGGCCCAGCGTCCACGGCAGGGCGGCGGCGAGCACCTCGCCCACCGGCCGCAGCCCGTGCAGCGTCGAGATGCCGAGGTCGCCGCGGAACAGCATCCCCCAGTACTCGATGTACTGCTGCCAGATCGACTTGTCGCTGTCGATGCCGAGAAGGATGCGCAGCGACTCCGCCGCCTCCGGGCTGACGTTGCGGTTGCGCGCGAGGTACGAGCTGACCGCGTCGCCCTTCATGAAGCGCGGCAGGAAGAAGTTGATCGTGATCGCGGCCCAGAGGGTGAACAGGTAGAAGCCCGCGCGCCCGAGGAAGAAGCGCCAGGCGACCGGGCGTCGCCCGCGCTCGGCCGTCGTCGCGGTCGTGCCGACCTCGAGCGCGTCCTGCTGGATGAGGTCGTTGTCGTCGAGCTGGGGGAATGCGGTGCTCACAGCGCGCCTCCGTTCGCGGATGCCGAGGCGAAGTGCTTCTCGGGATCGGGGGATGCCGCGCGCAACTCGCGCGTGTACGGGTCCTGCGGGTTCAGGATGACGTCGTCGGCGGTGCCGTACTCGACCACGCGCCCCTGGTTGAGCACCATGATCTCGTCGCTGAAGTGGCGAGCGGTGGCGAGGTCGTGCGTGATGTAGAGCACGCCGAGCCCCTCTTCGCGCTGAAGGTCGGCGAGCAGGGTGAGCACGCCGAGGCGGATCGAGACGTCGAGCATCGACACCGGTTCGTCTGCCACCAGGATCGACGGACGCGAGGCCAGCGCGCGGGCGATCGCGACGCGCTGGCGCTGGCCGCCCGACAGCTCGTGGGGGCGGCGATCGATCACGGCATCCGCATCGAGACGGACGCGCGCGAGCAGTCGCCGCACCTCGTCTTCGGTGTCCTTCTTCGGCACGACGTCGTCGAGGCGGATCGGCCGCTCGAGGTGGTAGCGGATCGAGTGGTACGGGTTGAGCGAGGCGAACGGATCCTGGAAGACCATGCGCAACTGCTGGCGGTATCGCCGCAGGCCCGTGCCGCGTCGCGGCACGGGTGCGCCGTCGAGCAGCACCCGACCGCTCGTGGGGGTCTCGAGCTGCGTGAGGATCTTCGCGATCGTCGACTTTCCGCTGCCCGACTGACCGACGAGGCCGAGCGTGCGCCCCGAGTCGAGGGTGAAGCTCACGTCGTCGAGAGCGGTGATCTGCCCGGCGCCGCGCACCGTGTAGGTCTTGGTGATGTTCTGGAACTCGAGGGTGGTCATCGCACCAGCACCCCTCTCTCCCCGGTGAGCCGGGGGAACGACGACAGCAGCGTGCGCGTGTACTCCTGCTGCGGCTGCCGCCAGATCTGCTCGGCGGTGGCGAGCTCGATGATCTCCCCCTCGCGCATGATCGCGATCCGGTCGCTGATCTCGAGCAGCAGCGGCAGATCGTGGGTGATGAAGATCACCGAGAAGCCGAACTCGTGCCGCAGCTGCGAGATCTGCTTGAGGATCTCGCGCTGCACCAGAACGTCGAGTGCGGTGGTCGGCTCGTCCATCACCATCAGCTGGGGGCGCAGCGCGAGCGCCATCGCGATCATCACGCGCTGGCGCATGCCGCCCGACAGCTCGTGCGGGAACGAGCGCACCCGCTGCCGCCCGACCTTCACGATCTCGAGCAGTTCCTCGGCCTCGGCCCGGCGCTGGCGGCGGTTCATGTCGGGGCGGTGGATCTCGAACACGTCCTCGAGCTGCGACCCGATCGTCGCCACCGGGTTCAGGGCGTTCATGGCGCCCTGGAACACCATCGACACCTTGTCCCAGCGGAAGCGCTGCATCGCGTCGACATCGAGCGAGTTGATGTCGACATCCACACCGGAGGCGTCGTGGAATGTGACGTCGCCACCGGTGATCACGGCCGGCGCCCGCAGGAGACGCTGTACGCCGTACGCGAGCGTGGTCTTGCCGCATCCGCTCTCGCCGGCGAGACCGAGGATCTCGCCGCGCTGCAGTTCGAGGGTGACGTTCTTGACCGCCGCGACGGGCGGATCGACGTCGTACACGACCGAGAAGTCGCGCACGGTGAGGAGGGGGTCTGGCATGGGGGTTCCTTCGTGGGGTGCGGCGTGGGGGCCCTTCGACAGGCTCAGGGACCCAGTTCCGAAGAGGAGACCGGGGCCCTTCGACAGGCTCAGGGACCCAGTGGGTGGTCGATGACCCCATGGGTGGCTGAGCCTGTCGAAGCCCGGCCTCCTCGACGAAGGGCTACTCGGCGGGCTTCAGCTTCGTGAGGATCTGCACGATGTTCTGCTGCGTCGGGTCACCCGAGGCGTAGGGGTCCTCCTCCGACGGCCAGCCGACGTAGTTGCGCGTGTTGTACTCGCCCAGCAGCGGGTGCGCACCGAGCGGGATCGCCGGCACCTGCTCGACGAAGATCTTCTGCAGCGTGTCGAGCGATGCGGTGCGCTCCTCGTCGGACGAGGCGTTCGCGTAGGTGTTCAGCGCCTCGGTCGCGGCGGGGTCCTCGAACCGGCCGAAGTTGAAGCCGGCGATGCCCTCCGGGGAGATCCAGCGCGGATCCATGGTCGAGGTGTACAGGCCGTAGGCCGTGCCGCTGTCCTCGAGCCAGTGGATGATCGCCGAGAACGTGCCGTTGTCGCGCGGGTCGGCCCAGCCGCCCCAGTCGGGCATGTCGATCTTGACCTCGGCGCCGATGGACTCCTTGACGTCTTCGGCGATGAGCTCCTGCGCGGTGTTCCAGTCGCTCCAGCCCGAGGGCACCGAGAGCGTGAACGAGACGGGCGTGCCGTCGGGGTCGACGAGCGCGTCGTCCTTCCACGTGTATCCGGCGCCCTCCAACAGGTCGCGCGCCTTCTCGGCATCCACCTCGTAGTTCTGGCCCGCGAACTCGGGCTGGATCTCGTCCTCGAGGATCGACGACAGACCGGTCACCGACCACACCGGCTCGCTCGCGCCCTCGCGGGCGATGTCGACGTAGGCGTCGCGGTCGATCACCCAGGCGAGCGCCTGACGGAACGCGGGGTCGTCGAACGGCTTCTCCTGCAGGTTCATGAACAGCGTCGCCGATCCCGTGGTCGGGGCGACGAAGAACTTGTTGTGCTCGGGGTCGGCCGAGAGGAACTGCTCCTCGATCTGCGGGATGAAGGCCTGCGCCCAGTCCGCCTCGCCCTGCGCGAGGGCGGTGGTCAGCGCGGTGTTGTCGCCGTACGAGACGTAGTGCAGCTCGGGCACGGCGAGGTCGCCGCCCCAGTAGTCGTCGCGGGCCTCGAGGGTGACCGACTCGGTCGACCAGTTCGAGAGGACGTAGGGGCCGGTGCCCACGAGGTCGTCGCCCGTGACCGGGTCGGTGGCCGGCTCGTCGAGGTTCTCCCAGATGTGCTTCGGCACGATCGGCACGTGCAGCACGCGCGCCTGGTTGACGTACTTCGACTCTCCGAAGGTGAGGGTCACGGCGTCGCCGTCGACGGTCGCCCCCTCGAACTTCAGGCCGGCGGTGTCGAGCGCGGGGGTCGAGACGAGCTCGTAGGTGAAGACGATGTCGTCGGCGGTGAAGGGTTCGCCGTCGCTCCAGGTGACGCCCTCGCGCGGCACGACCGTGAGCTGCGTGTAGTCGTCGTTCCACTCGATGCTCTCGGCGAGCCACGGGGTGACGCCGCGGTCGCCGGTCTGGTTGACGAGCCCGAGGGTCTCGAAGATGACCTTGCCGTATCCGTACTTCGAGGCGGCGGAGTCGCCGACGTAGGGGTTGTTCGACTCGGTGGTGATCGCGCCGTCGGGCTTGGCGATCGTGAGGGCGGCGGAGCCGGCGCCGTCACCGGCATCCGATGATCCACCGGACGAGCATCCGGCGAGCGCGGTGGTGCCGAGCGCGGTGACCGCCGCGAGGGCGATCAAGGACCTTCTGAGCTTCATTGCTTCTCCTTGGGGGCACGGGTCATTGTGCTGCGTTGCCGTCGAGCGGTCGGTCGATCGACGGCGTCGTGATTTGCTTACTGGCGAGAAAGTAAGCTTTCGTGAGGTTACCTACTGGTGAGTAAGATGGCAAGCCTGAACACGAACGACGGGGGTCCCGTGAACGAGAGCAGCGAGAAGTCGCGGGTGCGCCCGGCGACCCGCGCCAAGCGCGAGCTGATCCTCCAGGCCGCCGTCGAGATCTTCGGCAACAAGGGATCAACCAACGGCACCCTCGCCGATGTCGCCGAACAGGTGGGCATGACCCACGCCGGTGTGCTCCACCACTTCGGGTCGAAGCAGAAGCTGCTGCTCGAAGTGCTCGCCTATCGCGACCAGGCCGACGTGGCCGACCTCGCCGAGAAGCACATCCCCGACGGGCCCGAGCTGTTCCTGCACCTCGTGCGCACCGCGTTCGCCAACGAGCTGCGCCCCGGCATCGTGCAGGCGTACACCGTGCTCTCGTCGGAGTCCGTCACCGACCACCACCCCGGACGCGAGTACTTCGAGGAGCGCTACACGACCCTCCGCCGCGAGGTGACCGCCGCGTTCCACGAGCTCTGCGCGCAGGAGGGCGTCACCGCACCCGACACGATCGCCGCGGCATCCGCCAGCATCCTCGCCGTCATGGACGGCCTGCAACTGCAGTGGCTGCTGCACCCCGACCTCATCGAGCTGGGCGAGACCAGCGCCTTCGCCATCCAGGCGATCGTCACCGCGGTACTGCGCCCCGGCCCTGCCCTCGAGACCTACGTCGCGGGCGCCTGACCCGGGCGACCCCGTGCACTGATCGGTGCGAAACGCCGGTTCTGGAGGCTCAATCCCGACGTTCTGCACCGATCGGTGCACCAGGCGCGACCCGCTCCCCGCCGGATAGGCTCGGGCCATGACGATCGATCTCGAAGCGCTCTACGTCGACCTGCACCAGCACCCCGAACTCTCCTTCCAGGAGACCCGCACCGCCGGCATCGCCGCCGGCCACCTGCGCGACCTCGGACTCGAGGTGCACGAGGGCGTCGGGGTGACGGGCGTGGTCGGCATCCTGACCAACGGCGACGGCCCGGTCGTGTGGGTGCGCGCCGACATGGACGCACTGCCCGTGGGCGAGCAGACCGGCCTCGCCTACGCGAGCACCGCGACCGGCATCGACCCCGCCGGCAACACCGTGCCCGTCATGCACGCCTGCGGCCACGACATGCACGTGACCGCGATGATCGGTGCCGTCGAGAAGCTCGTCGCCGATCGCGCCGAGTGGTCGGGCACGCTCGTCGTGCTCGTCCAGCCCGCCGAGGAATATGGCGCCGGCTCCCGCGCGATGCTCGACGACGGGCTGCTCGACATCGCCCCGAAGCCCGACATCGTGCTCGGCCAGCACGTCACCCCGCTGCCCGCCGGCACGATCGGGGTGCGCCCCGGCACGCAGATGGCGGCATCCGACGGCCTCACCGTCACCCTGCACGGACGCGGCGGGCACGGCTCTCGCCCGCACTCCACGATCGACCCGATCGTGATGGCCGCGGCCACCGTCATGCGCCTGCAGACCATCGCCTCGCGCGAGGTCGACCCGCGCGATGTGGCCGTCGTGACCGTGGGCTCGATCCACGCCGGACTCAAGAACAACATCATCCCCGCCGAGGCGAAGCTCGAGCTCAGCCTGCGATACCCGAACGACGAGATGCGCGACCGCGTGCTCGCGAGCGTCGAGCGCATCGTGCGCGCCGAGGCCGCGGCATCCGGAGCCGAGCGCGAGCCCGAGATCCGCACCGACCACACCCTGCCACCCACGATCAACGATGCGGATGCCACGGCCCGCGTCACGCGAGCGCTGCAGAGTGTTCTCGGGGAGGCATCCGTCGTCGATCCCGGCATGTTCACCGGCAGCGAGGACGTCTCCTGGTTCGCCCGCGACACCGGCGCGCCCCTCGTGTTCTGGTTCTGGGGCGGCGTCGACCCGGCGACGTTCGCGGCGGCGATGGCCGGCGGCACGCTCGACAAGGACATCCCCACCAACCACTCGCCGTACTTCGCGCCGGTCATCCACCCGACGATCGAGGTCGGGGTCACCGCGATGTCGGCCGCCGCGCGGGAGTTCCTGGGCTGAGGCGGCGGCGGGCCCGTGCACTAACTCAGGAAGAACAGGTCGGATTGCCCCTTCCAGCCCGTTCTCGGCGCGTTTCGGCGCGTTCTTCCTGAGTTAGGACCACCCGCCGGCGCATAGCTCCGCGGAGAACCGCCCGCTCAGCCGCCGATCGCGTTCATCCCCCGGGCGGGCTGCAGGAACGATGGGTCGTCGATCGCATGGCCCGGCAGCTTTCCGAGGATGCAGGACCGCAGCAGGTCGGCGATCCGGTCGTCGCGCTGTCCGGGAACGGATGCTTCGCCCCGAAGCAGCGTGGTGAGGTCGTACTCGTCGTTCGAGAAGAGGCAGTTGCGCAGCTGCCCGTCGGCGGTGAGCCGCAGGCGGTCGCAGGCACCGCAGAACGGGGCGGTGACCGAGGCGATGACGCCCACCTCGTGGGGTCCTCCGTCGATGCGCCATTTCTCGGCGGGCGCTCCCCCGCGTCCGGGAACGGGCTCGAGCGACCACCGCTCCCCGAGGGCTTCGAGGATCTCCTCGCGCGTGACCATCGTCGCGCGATCCCAGGTGTGCCCCGCGTCGAGCGGCATCTGCTCGATGAAGCGCAGCTGCGCGCCGACGCCCATCGCGAACGCCACGAGGTCGGCGAGCTGGTCGTCGTTGACGCCGCGCATGGCGACGGCGTTGAGCTTGAGCGGTCGCAGTTCGGATGCCGCGGCCGCCGCGATGCCCTCGAACACGTCGTCGAGCCGGTCGCGCCGGGTGAGGTCGGCGAAACGCTGGCGGTCGATCGTGTCGATGCTGATGTTCAGGCGCGTGAGACCCGCGTCGATGAGTGCGGGGAGCTTCTGGGCCAGGCTGATCCCGTTGGTCGTCATCGCGACCTCGACCGGGCCGTCCTCCCCCTGGATGCGCGAGATGCGCCGCACGACGTCGACGATGTCGGGCCGCAGGAGCGGCTCGCCACCGGTGAGACGGAACGTGCGGATGCCGAGGGCGGCGGCCACCTCGGCGACTTCGACGATCTCGTCGGTCGAGAGGATGCTGGTGCGTGCGAGCCACTCGTTGCCCTGCTCGGGCATGCAGTAGGTGCAGCGCAGCGAGCAGCGGTCGGTGAGGGAGATGCGCAGGTCGCGGTGCACGCGGCCGTGGGTGTCGACGAGTCCGCGCGGGTCGACCGCCGCCCGCTCACGGGACTCGGCAGCGGGCGCTCGGCGGCCGATCACGACCGGTACGGCCGTCATCGCTCCCCCTCGATCCCCGTCATCCTCCGAGAATAGCCGCTGGAATACCGGTCAGGGCGGGTGCGTCGGCGATCGACGGGGGATTGCCAGGGCCCGGCGGCCGGCCCGGCCGAACGGATGCCGCCGCCGACTCAGTCGACGGCCACGAACCGCACGGCAGCCGGATCGACGCTCACCCGCACCGTGCTCCCGACCGCCAGCCCCCCGGCATCCGCCAGCGGCACGTCGACGACCCCGAGGCCGGTCCGCGCCCGCACTCCGGAGAGGGTCTGCTCCAGATCCGCGATGGTGGTGGCCCAGGCATCCCCGCGCGCATCCGCCTGTTCCCCGACCAGGCGCGCATCCTCCGGGCGGAACACCGCGGCCAACGCGGCCCCCTCGACCGCGGCGAGCGCCCGCGACGCGGCATCCGCACTCGCGAGTCGCACCCCGCCGGCCACCCAGTCCCCGCCGTCCGCGACGCCGACCAGGCGATTCACCCCGCCGATGCTGGCGACGAAGTCCGACGCCGGCTCGCCCAGCACCTCACGCACCGGTCCGCTCTGCGTGACCCGCCCCGCCTCGATGACGAGCAACCGGTCGGCGAGCGCCACCGCATCGGCGGCATCGTGGGTGACGGCGACGGTCGTGACGCCGGCGAGCTGCTCGCGCAGCATTCGGCGGATGCCGGCCGCCGTGTCGGGGTCGAGGGCGACGAGCGGCTCGTCGAGCAGCACGGCCTGCGGCGAGGCGGCGAGCGCGCGGGCGACGGCGACGCGCTGGCTCTCGCCGCCCGACAGCTCGTGCGGCATCCGATCGCCGGCGCCGGGGAGGCCGACGCGTTCCAGCCAGGCAT
This sequence comes from Microbacterium sp. USHLN272, assembly GCF_037149655.1. Classification (NCBI taxonomy): domain Bacteria; kingdom Bacillati; phylum Actinomycetota; class Actinomycetes; order Micrococcales; family Microbacteriaceae; genus Microbacterium; species Microbacterium sp. USHLN272. Next base: position 1,771,321 of record NZ_JBBCRA010000001.1, read on the forward strand.
CGGCGGATGCCCGGGCCTGGCGAGCCGCGACGCCGGCCGACCGCGGGCCGAAGGCGACGTTCTCGCGCACGGAGAGGTGCGGGAAGAGGCGGGCGTCCTGTCCGAGCAGCACGATTCCGCGGTGCATGGGCGCGACCTGCACGCGGGGCGCGGCGGTGCGGTCGACGACCCGCTCGCCGACGGAGATCTCGCCGCCGCCGAGTGGCACGAGCCCGGCGAGCGCCTGCAGCAGCGTCGACTTTCCCGCGCCGCTCGGGCCCATCACCGCGACCGTCTCACCGGCGGCCACGGCGAGGGCGACGTCGACCGCGAAGTGCTCGCGCTCGACGACCACATGCGCCCGCATAGCCGTCATCGCGCCGCCCCCGGTCGCCAGCCCCGCACGAGCAGGAGCACCGCGATCGCGGTCGCGAGCAGCAGCAGCGCGAGGGCCACCGCCGCGCCCTGCGAGACGCCCGCACCGTTGAACGCGGTGTAGATCGCGAGCGGCATGGTCTGCGTGACGCCCGGCCGGTTGCCCGCGAAGAGTGCGGTCGCCCCGAACTCGCCGATCGCCCGCGCGAAGCACAGCACGACGCCCGCGACGATGCCGGGAGCCGCGAGGGGGAGGGTGATCCGGCGCAGGATCGTCCAGCGTCCGGCACCGAGGGCGGCGGCCGTGCGTTCGTGATCGACCCCGGCGGCGCGCACGGCTCCCTCGACGGCGAGCACGAGGAACGGCAGCGCGACGAACGACTGCGCCAGCACGACCGCGGGAGTGCTGAACGACAGCCCGAGCCCGCCGAGCCACCCCGCGCGCCCGAAGAGGTAGAGGAGCGCGACACCGCCGACCATGGGCGGCAGCACGAGCGGCACGGTCACCACGGCGCGCAGCACCGCCGCGACGCGGGGGCCGGAGCGCGCGATGAGCAGGGCGAGCGGCACACCGACGACGATGCAGAGCAGCGTGGCGACGAGTCCGGTGCCGAGCGAGAGAACGAGTGCGGAGCGCGCGGCATCCGAGGTCACGTCGTCGAGGAACGTCGCCCACTCGACCCGCGAGATCAACGCGATCAGCGGCAGCAGCAGGAAGACGAGCCCGATCGTCGCGGGGATCGCGAGTGCGCGCGGGGCGTACCCCGGCACGCGGGCGGCGCTCACGGCTTCCCGAATCCGAACTCCGCGAGGATGGCCTGTCCGGCATCCGACAGCACGAAGGTGACGAAGGCCTGCGCGGCATTCGGGTTCGGGGCATCCGCGAGGGCGGCGATCGGATAGTGGTTCACGACGTCGTCGGCGTTCTCGGGCACGACGCCCTCGACGTCGTCACGGCCGATCACATCGGTGGCGTAGACGAGGCCGGCGTCGGCCTCGCCGGTCTCGACCTTCGTGAGCACCGCGGTGACGTTCTGCTCGAGGCTCGCGGCCTCGATCGTGACGCCGGCCGCATCGAGGAGCTTCGTGGATGCCGCACCGCACGGCACCTCGGCCGCGCACAGCACCGTCGTCACGTCGGCGAGATCGGCGAGGTCGGCGATGCCCTTCGGATTGCCGGCGGGAACGGCGATCACGAGGGTGTTCGAGGCGAACAGCTCCGGATCGACGGCGGCATCTCCGGCCTTGTCCAGGTTGGCCTCGTCGGCCGAGGCGAACACGTCGGCCGGGGCGCCTTCGAGGATCTGCGTCACGAGGGTGGAGGAGCCGTCGTACACCGGCACCACGGTCACGTCGGGGTGCTCGGCCGTGAACGCCGTGGCGATCTCGTCGAACGCGCCCGCCAGCGAGGCCGCGGCGTAGACGGAGACCTCACCGTCGAGCGTGTCGGCCGCGGCATCCGTCGACGATGGGGCGGGCGCCGACGGCGCGGCGTTCGCGCACCCGGCGAGCGCGAGTGCGAGCGCGGCGATGCCGACGGCGGTGGAGCGGCGCAGGGAGCGGTGCATGGTCACCCCTTCGGGATCTCGATGACGACCTGGGTCGCTTTGACGGAGGCGGTGGCGAGCGAGCCGATCTCGAGCTGCAGGTCACGCGCGGCCTCGGCCGACATGAGCGACACCACCCGGTGGGGCCCGGCCTGGATGTCGATCTGCGCCATCAGCCCCTCGATCTGCACGCGCGTGACGATGCCGACGAAGCGATTGCGGGCGCTCGAGAGGGAGTCGCTCTGCGCGGTCGCCTCGTCGGCGAGCTCGAGCGCGCGGGCGGCGAGGGCATCGCCGGGGATCTCGGCGGGCGTGGAGTCGGTCACGGGCAGAAGCCCCTGGTCGATCCAGCGGCGCACCGTGTCGTCGCTGACCCCGAGCAGCTGCGCGGCGCGCGCGATCCGATACGTCTGCATGGGTTCGAATCTACCGCACATGCGGAGATTTCGAACCCAGGCATCCGCACAAACGGAGGATGGATCTTTCACCCGCAACCGATCTCTCCGTGAGGGGTCACAACACGCCGGATGCGGGCCACGTGTCGCGGCGTGTCTTGACCCCTCACGGGCCTCCGGAACGGCGAGCGCACGGCATACCCTGAACCCATGGACCCGCTCGTCGCCCCCGCACCGGCCCTCGACCCGACCGAGCTCGTGCGCACCGCGCGTCACGCCGTGCTCGGCGGTATCGGCGAAGAGGGCCAGCGTCGCCTCAACGCCGCGCACGTCGCGGTCGTCGGCGCCGGCGGCCTCGGCTCGCCCGCCCTGCTCGCGCTGGCCGCGGCCGGCATCGGCACCCTCACCGTGATCGACGACGACGTGGTCGAACTCACGAACCTGCAGCGCCAGCTCGCCCATCGCGTCGACGACATCGGCACCCCGAAGACCGCCTCTGCGGCGCGCGCGATCACGGCCCTCGCCCCGCAGACCTCCGTCGTGCAGAGCTCCGAGCGCCTCTCCCCCGACAACGCCGAGAGGCTGCTCGCCGGCGCCGACATCGTCGTCGACACGAGCGACTCCTTCGAGACGCGGCGAGCCGTCGCCGCGGCATCCGAAGTCCTGGGCGTTCCCCTCGTCTGGGGCGCCGTGCAGGAATGGCACGCGCAGGTGACGGTGTTCTGGTCGGATCCACCCGCATCGGATGCCGTCGTGCTGGCCGACCTCTTCCCGATCGGCACCGAGGGCGAACCGCCCAGCTGCGCGCAGGTCGGCGTGCTCGGCGCGCTGTGCGTGCAGGTCGGCGGGATGCTGGCGGGCGAGGTCGTGAAGCTCGTCACGGGTGCCGGCGACCCCCTGCTCGGTCGCCTGGCCGTGATCGACGCGCTCTCGGCGCGGCAGCACGAGGTCGCGATCCGCCCCGCGGGCCCGGCCCGCGTCGCGACGGAGGTCACGGCGTGAGCGCCGCACCCGGGGGCCGCCGCACGGTCGAGGAGCAGCTCGCGCGCGTGCTCGACGCGGTGCGTCCGTTGCCGTCCGAGACCCGCGCGATCCGCGACGCCTCCGCCCGCACCCTCGCCGCCGATGCGACCGCCGCGCACGACATCCCGCTCTTCGACAACTCCGCGATGGACGGCTTCGCCGTGCGGTACGCGGATGTCGCGACGGCATCCGCCGATGCCCCCGTCACCCTGCGCGTCGTCGCCGATCTGCCTGCCGGGGTCTCGGACGACCCGGCGCTCGCCCCCGGCGAGGCTGCCCGCATCATGACCGGTTCGCCGGCGCCGACCGACGCCGACGCGATCGTCCCCTTCGAAGACACCGCGGGCGGCCTCGCCGACTCTCTCAGCGAGGTGCGGGTGCTGCGCGCGCCGGCGAAGGCGGGCGTATTCGTGCGACGCCGGGGAGCCGACCTCTCCGCCGGCGACCCCGTCGTGCGCGCCGGGGAACGGCTCGGTGCGTTCCAGATCGCCGCGGCCGTCGCCGCCGGGATCGCCGAGGTCGCCGTGCGCCGCGCGCCGCGCGTGGCGGTCGTGTCGACCGGCAGCGAGCTGCTCGCCCCCGGCGATGCCGTCGTGCGGGGGCGCATCCCCGATTCGAACGGCCCGCTCCTCGAACAGTTGGTCGCTGGGGCGGATGCCGAGGTGGTGCTGGTCGCCCGCGTGGCCGACGAGGCGGATGCCGTGCGCGCGGTCACGGCCGACGCGGTCGCCCTCGGCGCCGACGTGATCGTGTTCACGGGCGGCGTGAGCGCCGGAGCCTACGAGCCCGTGCGCGGGGCATTCGACGGCGGCGGCGAGGTCGAGTTCGCGAGCGTGTCGATGCAGCCCGGCAAGCCGCAGGCGTTCGGCGTGCTCGATTCCGGCACGCTCGTCTTCGGCCTGCCCGGCAACCCGGTGAGCGTCGCGGTGTCGTTCGAGGTGTTCGTGCGCCCGGCGCTGCTGGCGATGCAGGGCCGGGCCGCGATCCACCGGCCGCTCGCATCACTGACCGCGGATGCCGCGTGGACCACGCCTCCGGGCCGGCGCCAGTATCTTCCGGCCGTCGTCGACCTCGTCGCCGGCACCGTGCGTCCCGCGACCGCAGGAGGCTCCGGCTCGCACCTGGCGGGAGGACTCGCACGGGCGCAGGCGTTCGCGATCGTCCCGGCCGAGGTGGAAGCCGTCGCCGTCGGCGATCGGATCGATGTCATGCTGGTGGAATGAGCTTCACCCACCTGGATGCCGCCGGTCACGCGCACATGGTCGACGTCACTCTCAAGCAGCCGACCGTCCGCACCGCCACCGCTCGGGGATTCGTGCGCTGCAGCACCGACGTGGTCGCCGCTCTGCGTGACGGCACCACCCCGAAGGGCGACGTCATCGCCGTCGCTCGCATCGCCGGTATCCAGGCTGCGAAGTCGACGGCATCCCTGCTGCCCCTCGCCCACGTGATCGGCGTGCACCGGGCGAGCGTCGACCTCGAGATCGTCGACGACGGCGTGCAGATCGAGGCCACCGTCGGCACCGCCGACCGCACCGGCGTCGAGATGGAGGCGCTCACCGCCGTCTCGGTCACGGCGCTCGCGGTCGTCGACATGGTCAAGGGACTCGACCGCTCGGTCGTGATCGAAGACGTGCGCATCACCGCCAAGTCGGGCGGGCGCTCGGGCGACTGGGTACGACCCGGCGAGTCCGATCCCGGCGAGGCATCCGCATGACCCGCGTGCGCTACTTCGCCGCCGCCGCCGAAGCCGCGGGGACGGATGCCGAGGAGCGCACCGAGCCCACGTTGGCCGGTCTCCGGGCCGCGGTCGTCGCCGACCACCCGGCACTCGCCGACATCCTGCCGCGCTGCGCCGTGATGGTCGACGGCGTGCGCAGCGATGAAGATCGCTCTCTCGACGGGGTCGAGCTCATCGACGTGCTCCCACCCTTCGCGGGCGGCTGATCGATACTCTCGCGTGGCGATGCGGGCGTGTAGCTTGTGAACGTGCGACCGATCACGCAGAGAACAACGCGATATCTTTTTCTCGCTGTGACAGGCGCGGTGAGTGTCGTGGCCGTCACTGGCTGCTCCACCTCACTCAGAAGTCCTGCACAGACCTCCTCCAGCTCTCCGACGGCCTCCGCGACCGCACCTGCGACCGTGCCCTGGGACGACCCCAGCATTCCGACCGTCGCCATCGAGTTCGAGGTGGACGGCGAGAGACACACCGTGACGGGCGAGATCCCCGATGGTCTGCGGTCGTGCCCGGAGGACGGGATGATCGTGATTGCCGGCAAGTCTCCAGAGGACACCCTCGGGGTGTCCTTCAATGCAGGAGAAGGCGATTCGGCCCACGTCGGCGCGTGGGCGATCAAGGGAGATTACGCCGTCCAAGTTCTCGCCGACGGGGTGGTCGAGTCTGCCCCCGCAGCAGACGGCGGCACGAACTACTCCACGGTCGCGGCAACCGGAAGGGTGTCGGTTCTTCCTCGCGATCCCCAGAAGACGTCGATCGGAGAGTACGACTTTCGGGGATTCGAGCAGCGCGACGGAACCGTATCTTTCACGGTCACCTGTCCGTAACCCTCGCCGCTTCTCGAGATTCGATGGCGAGAACGGAACTCACCTGGACGGAATCCGAATCAGAATCCGGTCCGGGGTGTCACCCGATCGCTAAGGGGTGACGTCGTTCACACCAGGGCAGATGTCGCCGAGTTCAGCGAGTGCAGTGGTGGTGGCCTCATCGGCGGCTGCGATGTCGGCGGTCAGAGTTCCATCCGCCCACGTGTCGGGATCCTCGTGAGCTCTCTCCCAGATCGGGATGAACCGTGCAGCGGCGTCACGCACGGCGAGAACGGCGTCTTTCACCTCGGTGTCATCGAGCTTCGCCGCAACGGCGGCCAGCTTCTCATCGGCCCCGGTGTGGAACGAGAGCATCGTGGACGGGCCGTAGGTGGTGAGGCCATCTGCACTCTCAGCGAGCTGGGCGGTGTACTCCGGGAGCTCGTCGACGACGATCTGGCAGGACGCCTCTCTCTGGGAAGCGTCGGACTCGTCTGCAGTCTCAGCCGTCGTGCCGACGCACCCGGCGAGCGGAAGTGTGGCCAGCAGAGCGACGCTGGCGAAAACGCGGGTCTTCATGATGTCCATCCTCACGAGGGCTGGTGGAGGTCAGCCGCCGATACCCTTCCACGACGAGGTGCCGTCGGACTCGTGCTGGCGCTTCCACACCGGAAGGTCGCGCTTGATCGCCTCGATGATCTCGCGGCATACGGCGAAGGCCTCGGCCCGGTGCGCGGATGCCACCGCGATCACGACGGCGGCGTCCCCCACGGCCAGCTGACCGATGCGGTGGCTGACCGCGACGAGTGCGCCGGCCCCGCCCTCGGCCTCCGCGGCGATCCGCCGCAGGGTGACGGTGGCGTCGGGATGGGCGCTGTACTCGAGTCCGATCACCGGGGTGTCGGCATCCGGGTCGTTGTCGCGCACGCGCCCGACGAAGGTCGTCACCGCGCCGAGGCGCGGGTCGTCGACCGCGGCGAGGTGCGCGTCGAGGTCGAGCGGGTGCTCGACGATCGCGGCGATGCGGACGTCGTTCATCCGTGGTCCCCGCCGGCGAGCTGGTCGACGATGTGCGCGGCGACCGTGAGCACGATCGGGATGCCGGACGAGACGGCGTTCGTGGATCCGGGCAGGTTCACCACGAGCGCGCCGAACGGGTCGACGACGCCGGCGAGGCCCCGCGAGAGCACCGACTTCGGGGTGTCGGCGAGACCGTGACGACGCAGCTCCTCGGCGAGCCCGGGAAGCTCGCGCGTGATCACGGGGCGGGTGCCCTCGGGCGTCTCGTCGCGCGGAGCGATCCCTGTGCCGCCGGTCGTGACGATCAGCTTCGCACCGCGGGCCAACGCGCGTCGCAGAGCGTCGGAGACGGAGTCGGCGCCATCGGCGACGATCTCGGCATCCGGGCAGTGCCATCCCGCTTCTCGGAGCAGCCCGACGGCGATGGGGCCGCCGCGATCCTCGCGCTCTCCCGCGAACGATCGGTCGGACACGGTGATCACACAGGCGGAGGGCGAGGTCATGCGTCCACCCTAGGACGCGCCGGGGCCACCCGCACCGATCAGTTGACCCGCACGAGCGAGCGCTGCCAGCCCGACGAGCCGTTCGGCGCGATCGGCGCGCGCTCCTCGATCTGCGTGTCGCCGTTCTTGTTGATCGCCCGCACCGCCACGTAGTGGGTGCCCGGGGTCGCGTCCCATTCCATGAACCACTGCACCCAGGTGTCGTCGTTGATGGCCTTCGACAGCGTCACCGGGGTCCATTCGCCGTTGTCGATGCTGACCTCGACCCGGTCGATGCCCACCGACTGCGCCCAGGCGACCCCGGCGATCGGAATGCGTCCGGCCTCGACCGCCTCGCCGAGCTTCGGGGTGTCGACGCGCGACGAGAATTTGATCGGCGCCTCGGCGCTGTACCCGCGCGGAGTCCAGTAGGCCTCGTCATCGGCGAAGGTGGTGACCTTGAGCTCGGTGAGCCACTTCGTCGCCGAGACGTAGCCGTAGAGACCCGGCACGACCATGCGCACCGGGAACCCGTGCTCGAGCGGCAGCGGCTCGCCGTTCATCGCCACCGCGAGGATCGCATCGAGGTTGTCGTCGGTCAGCGACGCCAACGGCGTGCTGGCGGTGTAGCCGTCGACGCTGCGCGAGAGAACCATGTCGGCGCCTGACTTCACTCCGGCCTTGGCGAGCACGTCGCGGATCGGCACGCCGAGCCATTTCGCGTTGCCGACGAGTTCGCCGCCGACCTCGTTCGACACGCAGGTCAGGGTGATGACGTACTCGTCAAGCCCCATGTCGAGCAGATCCTGGAAGCTCATCTCGACCCGCTCGTCGACCATTCCGTCGATCACGAGGCGCCAGGTGTCGGGGTCGATGGTCGGAACGGTGAGCGCCGTGTCGACCCGGTAGAAGTCCTCGTTCGGGGTGAAGAGCGGACTGATCCCCGGCACGTCGAGCTCGGCGCCGTCGGGGATGGTGACGGTGCTGTTGGGGGTGGGGAGCTTCAACGCCTTGCGGATGCTCTCCACCGACGAGACCGTCATGCTCACCGCGCGTGATGCCACCCCGACGACGACGGCCGAGATGCCGGCGATCGCGGCGAGGCCGAAGAATCCGCGACGGCTGACGCCGACCTTCGTGTCGGCGGGGGCGAGGTCGGTGGGAGACGGCTTGGTGATCGGGGGCGTCGAGGGGTCGACGGCGGGCTTCTTCGCTGCGGCCGGGGCGAGGGCGGCCTCGCGCCAGCGGCGCAGGCGGCGGATCAGCAGCACGAGGATGACGGCGCCCGCGACCGTGCCGAGCACGGGAGGCAGAAAGGCCAGGGGCGTCACCCCGGCGCGCGTCACGATCGCCGCGGTCGACAGCACTCCGGCGATGCCGAGTGCGATCACGCCGAGCGGGGCGCGCACGAGCTGCAGGATGCCGGCGATCGCCGAGGCGATGACCACCGCCAGTCCGAGACCGGCGAGCAGGGCGATCTTGTCGTACTCGCCGAAGGTCGCGATCGCGAACTCCTTGAACGGCTGCGGCACGATGTCGATGACGAACCCGCCGACGGCCAGCACCGGGCTCGCCGCGCGGGCGACGAGCAGGGCGAACAGCTCGGCGACGGCGAGGAACACCGCGCCGCTGATCAGGCCGGCCAGCGCCGCCCACGCGATGAACCGCTTTCCACTACGCCGATCGGCCATGATGCCCTCCTCGTCCACCGGTGACGGTGCTCCCCGGTTCTTCGGAGCGGACGACCGATCGGATGGCGCCGAGGCTACACCTCGACGATGCGCGGCGGGGGAGGCGGGGCGAGCTGGCGCTTCGGCACCCCGTGCGCCTCGCGGTGCAGCCGCTCCATCCGGGTGTCGAGTTCGGCGGCGGCCTCGGCCGCATCGCTCAGGCTGTCGACGAGATGCGAGGGCACCTGGTTCGAGAACTTGTAGTAGATCTTGTGCTCGAGGCTGGCCCAGAAGTCCATTGCGATCGTGCGGAACTGCACCTCGACCGGCACCGACAGCGCACCGGTCGAGAGGAACACCGGCACCTCGATGATCGCGTGCAGGCTCTTGTAGCCGTTGGGCTTGGGGGTGGCGATGTAGTCCTTCACGACCCGCACGGTGATGTCGTCCTGCGCGGTGAGCAGATCGAACAGCCGGTAGACGTCGGCGACGAAGCTGCACGTGACGCGGACGCCCGCGATGTCGGTGATCTCGGAGCGGATGAGCTCGAAGTCGGGCTCGTCGATGCCCTTGCGCGCAAGCTTCTCGACGATGCTGTCGGGAGACTTCAGCCGGCTCTTGACGTGCTCGATCGGGTTGTACGCGTGGTCGTGGGTGAACTCGTCGCGCAGGATCGAGATCTTCGTCTCGACCTCGCGCATGCCGAACTCGTACTCGCGCAGGAACCGCTGGAACTGGTCCCGCAGGGCCTTGGTCTCCTGGATCGAGATCTCATCGACGGGGAGGGTGGTCATGATCTCGACGTTATCCACCCGTGATCGGAAACGGCTGTGCATCCGTCCGTCCGCCGCGTGAGGATTTCGTGAGGGCGCCCGCCCGGGCCGTAGGGATTCCGTGAGGATGCCGTCAGGATGCCGTTCGGCAGGAGTAGTGTCGCCGGACGTGTCGGAAGAATTCAGAGAGGGCGGCGATGCGCCGGCGGTCAAGCGCATCCTCATCGGCGAACCCCTGACGAGCGCCCAGGTCGACGACCAGTTGCTGCCGAAGCGCATGGCCCTGCCGATCTTCGCGTCGGATGCCCTCAGCTCGGTCGCCTACGCCCCGCAGGAACTCGTGATGATCCTGCTGATCGGCGGGCTCACGTTCCTCTCCTTCACCCCGCTCGTCGCGGTGGCGGTCGTGGTGCTGCTGATCGTGGTCGTGCTCAGTTACCGCCAGCTCATCAAGGCGTATCCCTCGGGCGGCGGCGACTACGAGGTCGCCTCGAAGAACCTGGGCGAGATCCCCGGCGTGATCGTGGCGGCCGCCCTGCTCGTCGACTACGTGCTGACGGTCGCGGTGTCGGTCGCCTCCGGTGTCGACAACATCATCTCAGCGCTGCCCGGCCTCGACCCGTTCCGCGTGGAGCTGGCGGTCGGGTTCGTGATCCTCATCATCATCGTGAACCTGCGCGGAGTGCGCGAGGCATCCCTCGTCTTCGCGATCCCCACCTACGTCTTCATCGGCTCGGTCGGGTTGATGATCGTGACCGGACTGGTGCGCACGTTCCTCGGCGATGCGCCGGTCGCCTCCAGTGCCGACTTCTCGGTGCAGGCCGAGAACCTCAGCCAGGCCGCGGTCATCCTGCTGATCCTGCGCGCCTTCTCGAGCGGATGCTCCGCCCTCACCGGCGTCGAGGCCGTGTCGAACGGAGTGCCCGCCTTCCGCGCGCCGAAGGTGCGCAACGCGCAGTCCACCCTGGTGCTCATGGGCACGATCGCGATCTGCCTGTTCTCGGGCCTCACCGCCCTCGCGCTCATCACCGGCGTGCACTACGCCGAGAACCCCTGCGATCTCATCGGCTTCGACTGCACGAACCCGCAACCCAGCCTCATGGCGCAGATCGCTTCCGCGACGTTCGGCGGTGGGAGCATCCTGTTCTTCGTCGTGCAGGCCGCCACCGCGTGCGTGCTGCTGCTCGCGGCCAACACCGCGTTCAACGGATTCCCGCTGCTGGGCGCCGTGCTCGCCCGCGACGGCTACGCCCCGAAGTCGCTCAACACCCGCGGCGACCGCCTGGTGTTCTCGAACGGCATGATCCTGCTGGGCATCGCCGCGATCGTCGTGCTCGTGGTGTTCCAGGCGAAGCTGACGACGCTGATCCAGCTGTACATCATCGGCGTGTTCGTGTCGTTCTCGCTCGGCCAGATCGGCATGGTGCGGCACTGGCGGCGCGTGCTGCGCGGGCACGGTGCGGCGTCTCACGACGGGGGCGCGGCATCCGATCGCCGATCCGCCCGCGTGGGCCTGGTCATCAACTCGGCCGGCGCGACGCTCACCGTGCTGGTGCTCCTCATCGTCACGATCACGAAGTTCACGCACGGCGCCTACCTGGTGTTCTTCGCCATCCCGATCCTCGCGTTCCTCATGCTCGGCGTGAAGCGGTACTACCGCGACGTCGACCACGAGATCGCGATCGACGACACGACGCGGTTCGGGGCATCCGGCGACGTCGCCATCGTGCTCGTCAACAGGCTGCAGAAGCCGGTGATGAAGGCGATCGACTACGCGGTCGCGGCGAAGCACGGCAAGACGATCGCGGTGCACGTGGCCGTGGCATCCGACGACGCCGCCGAACTGCAGCGACAGTGGGCCGACCATCTCGTGCCGATCCCGCTCGTGATCGTGGAGTCGCCGTACCGCTCGTTCGCGCAACCCGTGACGCAGTTCATCAAGCAATACCGCGAGAAGCACGGCTCATCGGTGGTGACCGTGTATCTGCCGCAGTACATCGTGGGCCACTGGTGGGAATCGTTCCTGCACAACCGCCGCGCCCGCCGCCTGGCGAACCAGCTGATGCTCGTGCACGGCGTCTCGATCACGCTGGTGCCGTGGCTGCTCGACTCGTCGGAACTGATCTACGGCCGCCGCTCGCGTCCCCTGCCCGGGCAGGAGCGAGCCGGTCGCCCGGTCGCCCCGGTGGTCGTCTCGGGCCGTCGCGCGCACCGGCCGGAGGGCCCGCCGCAGGAGTAGGTCGCGTCTCTTCAGAGGCGGAGCTCTCGGCGTTGGGCGGAGTTCTCACCGTTGGGCGGAAGAATCCGACGCGAACATCCGCCCCACAGGGAGTTCTCCGCCCATCGGCGCCCGTCAGGCCACCAGCAGCAGCGCGAGTACCGCCACCGCGACGGTCGGGATCGCCGCGATCGCGCCCCACATCATGAACCGGCCCCAGCGGATCTCGACGCCGAGAGCGGTGATCCGGTGGTGCCACAGCAGGGTCGCGAGCGATGCCCACGGCGTGATGAGGGGGCCGAGGTTCACCCCGATCAGCAGTGCCATGAGCGCGACGGGGTCGCCGGCCGCGGGCTCGAGCACGAGGTACGCCGGCAGGTTGTTGATCGCGTTGGCGCTGACCGCGCCGAGAGCGGCGAGACGGAAGAGGTCGCCAGGACCGTCGCCGGCTATCGGGGTCGTCAGGAAGTCCAGGATGCCGCGGGCGTGGAGCGTCTCGACGATCACGAACAGGGCCCCCGCGAGCGCGAGCGCCTGCCAGGGTACGAGACCGAGCCGCAGCGCGCGGCGCCGGCGCACGGCGAACAGCACGATCAGCGCGAGGGCGGCGACGGATGCCGGAATCCACACGTCGTGCGTGAGGGCGAGCAACGGCATGAGCACGACCAGGATGCCGGTGGCCGACCAGAAGAGCACGGGATCGGCCGAGCGGCGCGGCGGCGGCACCTCGTAGGCCGAGAACAGAGTGCGCCGATGCACGAGGGTGAGGATCGCCACCGGGGTCAGGATGCCGACGAGCGTGGGCGCCCAGCTCAGCGCGAAGAACGCCCCCGGACCGCCCATCTGCGACGCCGCGAGCAGGTTGGTGAGGTTCGACACCGGCAGCGCCAGCGATGCGGTGTTCGCGAGCCACACGGTCGCCAACGCGAAGGGGATCGGCGGCACCCCGATGCTCTGCGCCAGCACCACCACCACGGGCGTGACGATCACGGCGGTCGTGTCGAGCGAGAGGAACACCGTGCTCACGACGGCGAGCGCGATCACGAGCCCCCAGAGCAACAGAACCCGGCCGCGACCCCAGCGGGCGAGGCGCTGGGCGACCACGTCGAACACGGCGGCGTCGCGGGCGAGCTCGGCGACGATCGTGATCGCGACCACGAACCCGAGCACGGGCGCGATCCTCTCGCCGAGCGCCCCGGCATCCGCCCCCGGCAGGATGCCGGTGAGCACGCACACGACCGCGACCGCGACGAGCCCGATGACGACCCACGTTCCGGCAGCCAGCCGGGTGACGATGTTTCCCACCTCGTGAGCATAGGCCCGTTACCCCGTCGCCGACTCCGGCGGGAGCGAGACTGAGCTCTCCTCGAAGCGGCCGCCGGTCAGGCGACGGGGACAGGCGAGGTCACGAAGCCGAAGAGGTCCTTCGGGTCCTCGGGTGCGGCGACGAGGTCGATCTCGGTGTCGAGCCCCGTGCCCGCGAGGTCGGCGCGCAGGTGACGCAGGGCCGAGAAGTCCTCGATCGCGAAACCCACCGAGTCGAAGATCGTCACCTGCTCCGGCGAGGTGCGCCCCGCAGCCATCCCGTTCAACACCTGCCAGAACTCCGTCACCGGGAAGTCCGCGGCGACGTTCTGGATCTCGCCCTCGACACGCGTCTGCGGCGTGTACTCCACGAACACCGGACCCCGCTCGAGGATCCGCGGGTCGAGCTCGGTCTTGCCCGGGCAGTCCCCACCGATCGTGTTGATGTGCATGCCCGGGGCGACATCGGCATCCGTCAGCACCTGCGCGACCGCCTTGTCGGCCGTGCACGTCGTGACGATGTCGGCGCCGGCGGCGGCCTCCGACGCCGAGGCGCACACCGTGATGTCGAAGCCGCGCGGGGCGAGGTTGCGCACGAACTTCGCCGACGCCGCAGGGTCGACGTCGTAGATCCGCAGGCGTGACACCCCCAGGACCCCGCGGAACGCGAGAGCCTGGAACTCGGCCTGGCTGCCCGCCCCGATCATCGCCATCGTCGACGAATCGGGGCGCGCGAGCTTGCGGGCGACCATCGCCGACGTCGCCGCCGTGCGCAGCGCCGTGAGCATGGTCATCTCGGCGAGGAACACCGGGTAACCGTTGTGCACATCGGCGAGCACACCGAACGCGGTCACCGTCTGGTACCCGCGGCCCGGGTTGAACGGGTGACCGTTGACGTACTTGAACGCGTAGACGTCGGGGTCGCTGATCGGCATGAGCTCGATCACGCCGAAGGGCGTGTGATTGGCGACGCGCTCGCTCTTGTCGAATGACTCCCACCGGCGGAAGTCCGCCTCGATCGTGTCGGCCATCTCGGTCATGATCGTCTCGGCTCCGCGGCGCGAGATCCACTCGACCATGTCACCCACTCCGACGAACGCGGTCATGCGGTCACCTCAGAATCGTCAGCCAGGGCGCGGGCGACCTCCACGAGGGTCCGCACCGGCACACCGGTCCCGCCCAGCGGCATGTACCCGTAGGCCGAATCGGAGTTGTAGGCGGGGCCGGCGATGTCGAGATGCGCCCACGCGACTCCGTCCTCGACGAACTCCCGGAGGAAGGCCGCCGCACCGAGCATGCCGGCGGCGGGCTTGCCGACGTTCTTGAGGTCGGCCGTGGTCGACTCGTAAGCAGCCAATACCTCCTCGGGGATGGGCATGGCCCACATCGGTTCGCCTGTCGCATCGGCTGCGCGAACGACGGCGTCGCGTGCACTCGGCACGCCCATGACGCCCGAGGTCCGATACCCGAGCGCGGTCACCTGGGCGCCGGTGAGGGTCGCGAGATCGAGAAGCAGATCCGGCCTCTCCTCCTGCGCAGCCACCAGAGCATCGGCGAGAACCAGTCGCCCCTCGGCGTCGGTGTTGATGACCTCGACGGTCTTGCCGCCGTAGATGCTGACGACGTCGCTCGGGCGCACCGCCGACCCCGACGGCATGTTCTCGGCCAGCGCCAGCCATGCCGTCACCCGCACGGGCAGCTCGAGCTCCGCGATCGCGAAGAGCGCCTGAGCCGCCGCCGCAGCGCCGGCCATGTCGGACTTCATCTTCTCCATGTTCGCCGCGGGCTTGATCGAGATGCCCCCGGAGTCGAACGTGATCCCCTTGCCGACGAGCGCGAGGTGGCGGGTCGCGCCAGCCGGGTCATAGGAGACCTTGACCAGCCGCGGCCCCCGCACCGACCCGGCTCCGACGCCGATCAACCCCCCGAATCCTCGTTCGCGCAGCTCGTCGTCGTCGATGACGTCGACGACGACGGAATCACCCTGGCGCTGCGCGCGCTCCACGATGGCATCGGCGAACGACGCGGGGAACAGGTGGGACGGGGGCTCGTTCACGAGATCGCGTGTGGCGGCGACGGCGCGAGCGAGGATCGTGGCGCGATCGAGTGCCGATCGCGCGTCTCCTCCGACCGCGATCGCGATGGTCCGCCCGGCGATCGTCGCGCTGCGCTCGGCGCGATGCGCGGTATGGCGATACGCGCCCAGCAGCGCCCCCAGCGCCACGGCTTCCGCACTCGCGGGATCGTTGACGGGAAGCGCGATCCCGATACGCTGCGCGGATTCGAGGGATCGCAGCGCCGAGCCCGCCGCACGCCGCAGCACCTCGTCACGGGCCGCGACGTCGTCCGAACCGGCGCCGGCGAGGTCGCCGAGGCCGACGAGCACGACGGATGTCGAAGCGATCGAGGCCGGCGACGGTACACGCGCGACCGCGCCCACCGCTCCCTTGTGCCCGACCGCCGCTGCGGCGGTCGTGAGCGTGGACGAGATCTCGTCCGGCAGCGCGGGCGCTGCGACTGCGAGAGCACCGTCGCGCGTGCCCACACCGACGACGAGCACATCGACGTCGGCCGAGGCGGCTTCTCCGGACAGGATCTGCAGTGTGGGGAGCGTGGTACCGATGAGTGTCATGATGCGTCTTCCAGACGGGCGCGAGTGCGAACGCGATGCGCATGATGCGCGACGAGGCCGAGCACGGCTCCGTACTGCACCCCGACGACGTCGGTGACGGGAATGCCCTCGGGACGCTCGTCGGAATCACGCCGAGCCAGCCACCCGTTCCACGATCGCTCCAGATCCGCGGCTGCCCGCCGGACCGTCGCGGGCGCCGACCCGGCGGCGACCTCGGCCCGCAGCGCGCGGAGCAGTGCTCCGCCGAAACGCAGACGGTACATCCACACGACCGACATCGGCCGCTCGGCCACGATCGCGACCCGATCGTTCGCGGGGTCCTCGGCACGGTCGATCATGTGCTGTCCTGCGCGCGTCATGCCGGGCACGAACGCCTCCGCACTGCGCAGGAACGGCGAGTCGATGGTGAGCGACGACCGGATGCTGTCGAGCACCGCGCAGAGGTGCGTCCCCGTCTCCACGAGCGCCTCCCCCGCCTCACGCAGAAGGTCCGCGTAGTTCGTGCCGGACGGCTGCGTGTCATCGGCGCCGAACGTCCGCCAGATGGGGAGTTCGGCGATCAGCGAGAGTGTGCCGTAGCGGCTCGCATAGCTGGTCGAGGACTGACCGGCCCCTCCGGGCGGCGCAGGGTCGAGGTCGTTCTGGACGCGCCATTCGTAGACGTCCTCCGACGTCCCGGCGGCGAAGACGGCCGGCGCCAGCTCGGTGAAATGCGAGGCTTCGGGCTCGCCGAGGTGCAGGGGGATCCCGAGTTCGGCGGGAAGGCGATGCAGCAGCGGCGCCAGGTCGCGTGCGTCCGGAGAGAGGTAGTAGTAGGCGCCGCCCGTCTCGGAATTGTGCAGGGGGATGTAGAGGTCGGGCCGCACCTCGTCGATGGCGCGCTGCAGAGCCCGTGTCTCGGGGAGCGTGGCATCGAAGTACTTCTTCTTGTAGTCGATCGGGAACGTCCACTCCACCTGCTCGTGCCCCGGCGGACGATAGAAGTGGCGAAAGTAGGTCTCGCCGTCGAAGGGCTCGTCGAACCACCCCTCGTTCAACCGCATGCCGTCGGGATCGATGCAGGGGATGACGTGCCACACCGCGTGCAGGCGCTCCCGGAGTGATCCGTCGCGCAGAAGGTCGTCGATCAGACGGATGACGGTGTGCGAGCCGATCGGCTCGTTCGGATGGATGCCGCCGACCACCAGACACCGCGTGCGCCGATCGTCGGCATCCGTCCCGCCGTCGACGGTGTACTGCATGATGGGCTCGCCCAGACGGGAGGTGCCCACGCGCCTCTTCGTGACCAGGTCGGGGAACTCCTCGCGCAGCGCTTCGACGCGCTCCAGCAGTTCGTCGACCGTGGGGTATCCGTCCAGCTCCGGCAGGGAGGATGCCCGCATCACGATCTCGTCGTCGGAGATCGTGGCCGCCATCGCTTCCGTCGTCATACCCGTCCTCTTTCTCTTCGTCGTCTCTGCTGGTGTTTCGGGTCCGGCACGGGCGCTGCGTCGAGAAGCCGTCGGGTGTAGTCCTCCCGCGGATTCGACAGGACCTCACGCCGTTCGCCCTGCTCGACGATGCGGGCATTGCTCATCACCACAATCCGATCGGCGAGGCTGTCGACGACCGCGAGATCGTGGCTGACGAACAGGCAGGCGAAGCGGAGCTCGTGCTGCAACCGGCGAAAGAGATCGAGCACGGTGGACTGCACCGAGACGTCGAGGGCGGAGGTCGGCTCATCGGCGATCAGCAGGAGTGGGTCGAGGGCCAGGGCGCGGGCGATCGCGACGCGCTGTCGCTGTCCGCCCGAGAGTTCGTGCGGATACCTCGTGGCCCACGACCGGGAGAGGCCCACCGCGTCGAGGAGCTCGTCGGTGCGGGTCTTCAGCACCTTCCCCCGCATGCGGCCGTGCACGCGGAGCGGTTCGCCGATCGACTCCGCCATGGTCCACCGCGGGTCCAGCGCGCCCTGCGGATTCTGGAAGACGATGCCGATCTTCTTCTTCAGCTCGATGGCCTCGCGGCGCGGCGCGCGCACGGCATCGACGCCGTCGATCACGATCCGCCCCTCGGTCACCGGGGCGAGCCCGGTGATGGCCTTACCGATCGTGGACTTGCCCGATCCTGACTCCCCGACCAGCGCCACGATCTCGCCGCGCGCGATGCTCAGCGACGCGTGCTCGACCGCGGTGACGGAACGGATGCCCCGTCGGTACTCGACGCTCAGATCATCGACCTCGAGGATGGGCACGCCGTCGGCGATGGACTCGCGTTCCGCCACGTCCAGTCGAGGCACCGCCTGAAGGAGCTGCCGCGTGTACGCCGCCTCCGGGCGCGCGAAGATCCGGGCGACCGTCTGCGTCTCCTCGACCTGGCCGTGTCGCATCACCACGACGCGGTCGGCCACGTCGGCGACGACACCCATGTCGTGGGTGATGAGCAGCACGGCCGTTCCCTCACGTTCACGGATGCGCAGGAGGAGGTCGAGGATCTCCCGCTGCACCGTGACGTCGAGTGCCGTCGTCGGCTCGTCGGCGATGAGCAGCTCGGGATCGCACGCCAACGCCATGGCGATGACCACGCGCTGCGCCTGCCCGCCGGAGAGCTGGTGCGGGTACGACCGTGCCCGCCGCTCCGGATCACGCACCTCGACCGACGCGAGCAGTTCGATCGCGCGAGTCCTGCGCTCGCGGGCGGAAAGATCGGGGAAATGCCGGCGCAGCGTCTCGCGGATCTGGAATCCGACGGTGAAGACCGGATCGAGGGCGCTGAACGGGTCCTGGAAGATCATGGCGATCCGTCGTCCGCGGATCCTCTGGAGTGCGCGCTCGTCGAGCTGGAGGAGGTCGTCGCCGTCGAAGGAGATCCGCCCGGTCACCTCGGCCGTGCGGGGCAGCAGACCCAGCACGCTCATCGCCGTCACGGACTTCCCCGACCCGGACTCGCCGACCACCGCGACGATCTCGCCTCGGCCGATATCGAAGGAGACGCCGTTGACGGCTCGCACCGAGCCTCCTCGGCGAGTGCCGAAGTCGACCGTGAGGTCGGTGATGCTCAGAAGGGGATCACTCACGGTCTCTCCGTTCGCTGTCGCGTTCGATCGCGGCGATCATCTCCGCGGGCAATGCGGCCGGGGGCGGCGTGTCCTCGTCCTGGTCGCGATAGGCACGCCACTGGTCGAGCAGGTTGTGGTGGAACTGGTCGACCCAGGCCATGTAGCGACTGCCGTTGCGCAGCCTGCGCGCAGGGGCGGGCTCGGAACCCGCGGAGGTCGACATCGCGGTGCGCAGCACCTCTCCCATCCGCTGCAGGCCGACCTTCTCGCGGCTGAGGAACGCACCCCACACATCTTCTTCCGCGCGGAAGCGGGCGACACGACTGTGCGACACCGACAGTCGGGTGATGTACCCGGAGTCCATGAGCGCGCGTGTCGACGTCGAGATGCTGCCCGGGCTGGCGTCCAGGAGCCTCACCAGATCGGCCGACGTCAGCGAGGGCTCGTCCGTGATGATCAGAAGCCCGAGCACGCGCCCGTTCATCCGCTTACCCCGCATCAGCTCCCACGCATCCGTGAACCGATCGATGAAATCGATCATCTCGTCGCTCAGTGCATCCAGCGCCATCTCGAGACGCCCCTTTCGTCTTCATCGGTCCATGTCTGCGGCGACGTCCGGCGTCGTCCGCGTGATTCCCACAGGCTAACGATGCGGCACGTCGGTGCCCGTCCATCGCCGCTCATGATCGTCCCCGCGGGTCGAGGGCATCCCTGAGCGCGTCGCCGAGCATGATGAGGCTGATCACCGTGACGGTCAGGAAGATGCTGGGGAACACCACCGTGTGCGGAGCGAGCTGGAAGTACGACTGCGCGGTCGACAGCTGCACCCCCCAGGAGATCGACGGCGGCACCAGGCCGACGCCGAGGAATGTCAGCGTGGCTTCGGCCCCGATGACCCCACCGACCATCGTCGCGGCGATCGCCAGGGTGGGGGCGAGGGAGTTCGGCAGGACGTGCGACAGCACCACGCGCAACTGCGAGAAGCCCAGCGCGTGCGCCGCCTGGACGAACTCGCGCTCGCGCACCTCCTTGACCGAACTGCGGATCAGTCTCGCGAACGTCGGCCACGAGAAGAAGGCCAGCACGGCAGAGAGCAGCAGAGGCGTGCGGTCGGGCGCCGTGTTGAGCACGATGATCGCGCCGAGGAGGAACGGGAAGCCCAGGACGACGTCGGCGCCGCGGGCGATGAGCGAGTCGACCCAGCCTCCGCGGTACCCGGCGAGCGTTCCCAGGACGACGGCCACGATGAGGCAGATCGCGGTGGTCGTCAGGCCGATGAAGAGCGACGTGCGTGTGCCGAAGAGCACGTTGGCCATGACGTCGCATCCCTGCACGTCGGTGCCGAACGGATGCCCCGGCCCGGGAGGACGGTTGGACGCGAGCAGATCGCACGCCCGGGGATCGCTCTGACCGAAGAGTCCGGAGAGGAACCCCGGTGCGACGGCGATGATCGCGAGGCAGCCGAGGAGAGCCACACTCACCCAGAACTGCACGCGTCCGCGCAGCGTCGCCCAGAGTCCGCGTGTGGTCGCGCGGTCGAAGTTGCCGTCGATGGCGACGGTCGCAGGCTCAGTCATTGCGGATCCTGGGGTCGAGGAGCGAGGAGATGACGTCGACGACGACATTGGTGACCAGGAAGATGAGGACGAGCGTGGTGGCGACGCCGACGACGACCGTGCCCTGCTGATCCTGAATGGCCTTGTAGAGCAACTGGCCGACGCCGTTGATGTTGAAGATCGCCTCGATGACCACCGTCCCGCCCAGCAACGAGCCCAGTTGGATCGCCAGCACGTTGACCACGGGTGCTGCGGCATTGCGGGTGACGTGCAGCCCGACGATGTCCCGACGCGAGAGGCCCTTGGCACGGAGCGTGCGGACGAAGTCCGATTGCATCGTGTCGATCACGCTGCCGCGCATGAGGCGCGACACCCCCGCCAATCCGTAGATGGCGATGATCAGCGCGGGCAGGATGAATGCTCGTGGCCACCCATCGCCGACTCCGGCGATGGGTGTCCACTTGAGCATGATGCCGAACACGTACTGGGCGGTGATGCCCATGACGAACACCGGGACCGATTCGGCGATGATGGTGCCCAGCAGCACCGACTTGTCGATCGCCGACCCCTGACGCAGCCCGGCGACCAGCCCCAGGACGACGCTGATCAGGACCGTCAGCCCCCACGCGGTGAGGGCGAGAGTGATGGTCGTCGGCCAGCGGCTCGCCATCTGCTCGCTCACCGACTGGCCGGTGAAGGTCGTGCCGAGATCTCCCTGGAACAGCCCTCCGAGGTAGTTCAGATACTGCTGCCAGATCGGCTGATCCAGACCGTACTGCTCGCGCAGCTGCTGCTGCACGCTCTCGGGGAGGGGGCGCTCGCCGCCCAGCGCCTCGATCGGATCACCGGGCAGCAGGAACACCGCGCAGTAGATGACGAACGTGACGCCGAAGAAGACGATGACGAGCTCCAGCAGTCGCCGGCTGAGAAATCTCCACATATGCGGGGCCCGGTGATTCAGTCGTCGGCGAGGACGATCGCGGTGAGAATGGGCTCGCCCACGCCCGACGCGGTCACCTTCTGAACGCGATCAGACGTGACGTAGTTGTACGACTCGTCGAACAGCGGCACGATCGGGAAGTCCTCGGCGAGGAGCTCCTGCACCTGCGCATACGCCGTGCCGTCCTCGCCGCCGGTCAGATCCGCCTGCTTCAGCGCGGCATCCACCTCGGGATCGAGAGCGCCGCCGCAGTTGTTGCACACCGGAGCGCTCGAGAACATCGCCCGCAGGGTCGACTGCTGGCTCGGGTAGAGGGCGCCCCAACGGGAGAAGAAGGGCCCGTCGAGCGCCTGGGTGTTCCTGGCCTCGCCGAACTCCGCCCATCCGACCGAGGGCCGCGCGACGGCTTCGATACCGAGGTTCTGCCGCAGGGAGTTCGCGATCGCGTTGAAGAGGTCCTCGTGACCTGCCCCACCGGGGAAATGGATCGTGAGTTCACCCTCGAATCCGCCGGCCTCCTCGAGCAGCGCGGCGGCGGCATCCGGGTCGTACTCGCAGTACTCGCCGCACACGCCGTCGGGGTTGCCGGGCATGACCGCCGGTGTCCAGGCCGTGGCCGGCGTGTTGAGCCCGCCGTAGATCGCCTCGTTGATGGCCTCTCGATCGATCGCCATCGAGATCGCCTGGCGTACACGGACGTCGGAGTAGCGCTCGTCCCAGTAAGGGATGCCGAGGTAGTTCATCCCGGGGGCCGAGAAGCTGTAGATGTTCTTCTCGTCGAAGTCGCCGGACACCTGAAGAGACCGGGTGGCCGGGAGCGCCGTGAGGTCGAGATTGCCCGCCAGCGCATCGGTGTACGCCGTCAGACGATCGCTGTAGGGCACCCAGGTGATCTTGTCGACCGTCGGCTCCGTGCCCTCGTAGTCGTCGAAGCGTTCGGCGACGAGCGGTTCACCCTCGACCCATTCGGTCGTGAGCGCGAGCGGACCGTTGCCGATCGGCTTCTTCCCGTAGGCCGCCAGATCGTCGAAGGCGCTCTGAGGCATCGGGTAGAAGGCCGTCTGAGCCTGAGACAGCTGCACGGGGAACTGGCTGTCGGGCTGGCTCAGCGACACCGTGAAGACGTGATCGTCGACCACTTCGAGACCCGACATGCTGTCGGCGATCGGCTCGCCCTCCGCGGGATTGAGGTCTGCGTAGCCCTCGATGGACGCGAGCTGACCCGAGTTCGCGAACGCGTTCGTCCCGAGGGCGACCGCGTTCCAGCTGTCGACGTAGTCCTGAGCGGTGACCGGCGTGCCGTCGTGGAACGTCCAGCCATCGCGAAGTGTGATCGTCCAGGTTGTCTTGTCGTCGCTCTCGACCGACTCGGCGGCGACATAGCTGAGCTCGCCGCCGGCATCGATGAACGTGAGCGGGCTGAAGATCGACATCATGAGGCCGTAGACGTTGCTCTGGCGGCCGGGGTTGAGATCGGGCACCGGATCGGCGGATCCGATGACGAGTTCGCGCGAGGAATCGGCGGTGTCATCCGATCCGCCGCTCGAGCATCCCGTGAGTGCGACGGCGAACACCGCTGTCGTCGCGATTGCGGCTTTCCACAGACCTTTCATAAAACTCCTCCTCGAGTAGTGGGGGTCCGTTCACCTTACGTTTACGATTTTCTAAACGTACAGTATGTTCGAAAGCCGGAACAGAAGCGATACTTCCACGAAACATGAGGAGCGCTCGTGAGCTCGCACGTCGCCTACGAATCGGAACTGACCTGGCTGAGCACGCGTGAGCTGGCTGCGCGCATCGCCTCGGGCGAGATCTCGGCGCGCGAGGCGCTCGCCGACCATCTCGCCCGAAGGGATGCCGTGAATCCGGCGCTCAATGCGATCGTCACCCGGGATGACGATCGCGCCGCCGATCGCGCAGAGCGCGCGGATGCCCGCAGGGCGGCAGGAGAGCCCCTCGGCGCCCTGCACGGTGTGCCGATGACGCACAAGGAGTCCACCGACGTGGCCGGACTGCCGACCACCCGAGGCTCGGCGCTGCTCCTCGACAACGTCCCGACCCAGGACGCCCTGATCATCCGGCGAATGCGGGCTGCCGGAGTGATCACCAGCGGGAAGTCCAACGTGCCGGAGTTCACGGCCGGCTCGCACACGTTCAACGAGGTCTTCGGCACGACGGTCAACCCGTGGGACACGACCCGCTCGGCGGGTGGATCGTCGGGAGGAGCCGCAGCCGCGATCGCCGCCGGCATCCAGGCATCCGGAGACGGATCCGACATGGGAGGGTCGCTGCGGACACCGGGGTCGTTCACCAACATCGTCGGGATGCGCCCGACCAACGGGCGCATCCCGCATGCGCTGCCCGCGAACCCCTGGGAGTGGCTCGCCCAGCCCGGATTCATGGCGCGGACCGTCGGCGATATCGCACTCCTGATGTCGGTTGCCAGCGGCCCGGCGGCGGGGGCGCCGCTGTCGATACCCGAGTCCGGCTCGGTCTTCGAGCGTCCGGAGTTCACCCACCCCGAGCGCCATGTCGCGGGTGCCGGCCTGGCGGGGCTCCGCATCGGTTTCTCGAGCGACCTCGACGGACTCCTCCCCGTCAACCCCGAGGTTGACGCGGTCGTCCGCTCCACCGTGGGCGTCTTCGCGGGCGCCGGCGCGCAGGTCGACGACGTCATCCCCGACCTGCGCGATGCCGACGAGGTCTTCCGCGTGACCCGGGCGTACGACTTCGCCGCCGACTACCGCACGCTGGTGCGCGAGCATCGCGACGAGATCAAGGACGCCGTCGTCTGGAACACCGAACTCGGCCTCGCCCTCACGGTCGACGATCTGCTCTCCGCCGACGAGGCGCGATGCCGTCTGGCCTCCGCGGTCGAGTCGTATTTCACGACGCACGATCTGCTCGTGCTGACCTCGGCACAGGTCGCCCCGTTCGACGCCCGGCTCGAGTTCCCCCGTGAGGCCGGCGGCGTGCGGCTCAAGAACTACCTCGAGTGGATGCGCGCCTCGACGATCATCTCGGCGACCGGCTGCCCGGCGGTGTCGGTGCCGGCGGGCTTCACCCCCGACGGACTGCCGGTCGGGGTGCAGCTGGTGGCGGCACCCGGTCGCGACGTCGACCTGCTGCTCGCCGCGCAGGCGTTCGAGGAGCTCACCGGTCATCATCGCCGGCGTCCCGTGCTCTGAGCACCCCGAGCGGATGCCGTCAGCAAACCGCATGCATCCGCGCGAGGCACGTAGGGGAACCGTGAGGAACCGGTGAAGACCTGCGCGAGCGGAGTTGTATCGGTGACGTGCTCGACATCCTCTACCTCGCGCTGACTCTCGCGCTGTTCGCCCTCGTCTCGTTCGCCGCGAAGGGGGTGGAGAAGCTGTGATCGTCTTCGAGATCATCGCCGCGGCCCTCGCCGCCGCGGCCGTCGTCTACCTCGTGATCGCCCTCGTCGCGGCGGAGCGCATCTGATGGGCGCCGAGATCTGGTTCGGCGCGCTGCAGGCCGCCGTCCTCATCGTCGCCCTCGTGCTGCTCTACCGCCCGCTCGGCGACTACATCGCCCACGTCTTCACGAGCCCGCGCGACGCCCGCGTCGAGCGCGGCGTGTACCGCGTGATCGGCGTCGACCCGGCATCCGAGCAGACCTGGCGGGCCTACGCCCGCAGCGTGCTGGCGTTCTCGCTCGTGGGTCTGCTGCTCGTCTACGGACTGCAGCGACTGCAGGCGTTCCTGCCCGAGTCGCTCGGCCTGCCCGCCGTGCCCGAGGGCCTCGCGTTCAACACCGCGGCGTCGTTCGTGGCCAACACCAACTGGCAGTCGTACTCGCCCGAGCAGACCATGGGCTACACCGTGCAGCTCGCAGGTCTCACGGTGCAGAACTTCGTGTCGGCGGCGGTGGGCCTCGCGGTCGCGGTCGCGCTGATCCGCGGCATCGCCCGCCGCGGCTCGACCACGATCGGCAACTTCTGGGTCGACCTGATCCGCGGACTCGGACGCCTGCTGCTGCCGATCTCGATCCTCGCGGCGCTCGCCCTGCTCGCGGGCGGTGTCGTGCAGAACTTCGCCGGCTTCACCGACATCACCACGGTCGCGGGGAACCCGCAGACGATTCCGGGCGGACCCGTCGCCTCGCAGGAGGCCATCAAGCTGCTCGGCACGAACGGCGGCGGCTTCTTCAACGCCAACTCCGCGCACCCCTTCGAGAACCCCACCGGGTTCACCAACCTGCTGCAGATCCTGCTGATCCTCGCGATCCCGTTCGCGCTCCCCCGCACGTTCGGCCGCATGGTGGGCGACCACCGCCAGGGCTACGCGATCGCCGCCGTGATGGGCACGATCTTCCTCGTCTCGACGTTCGCGCTCTCGGCCCTCGAACTCGCCGGCCGCGGCACCGCCCCCGAGCTCGCCGGAGCCGCGATGGAGGGCAAGGAGGTGCGCTTCGGCATCCTGGGTTCGGCCCTGTTCGGCAGCGCGAGCACCCTCACCTCCACCGGTGCGGTCAACTCGATGCACGACTCGTACACGGCGCTCGGCGGCATGATGCCGATGCTCAACATGATGCTCGGCGAGGTCGCCCCCGGTGGCGTCGGATCGGGTCTCTACGGAATGCTCGTCCTCGCGATCCTCGCCGTCTTCGTCGGCGGGCTGCTCGTGGGCCGCACGCCCGAATACCTCGGCAAGCGCATCGGCCCGAAGGAGATCAAGCTCGCGAGCCTGTACATCCTCGTCACGCCGACCCTCGTGCTCCTCGGCACGGCGCTGAGCTTCGCGATCCCCGGCATCCGGGCGGACGTCGAGGCCACCAGCATCCTGAACCCCGGTGTGCACGGCATGAGCGAGGTGCTCTACGCGTTCACGTCGGCGGCGAACAACAACGGCTCGGCGTTCGCCGGTCTCACCGCCAACACCCCGTGGTTGAACACCGCGCTCGGCGTGGCGATGCTGCTCGGGCGCTTCCTGCCGATCGTTCTCGTGCTCGCCCTGGCAGGTTCCTTCGCCGCGCAGGAGAAGGTGCCCGAGACCGTCGGCACCCTGCCCACCCACCGGCCGCAGTTCGTCGGCCTGCTCCTCGCCGTGACGGTCATCGTCACCGCGCTCACCTACTTCCCGGTGCTCACCCTGGGCCCGCTCGCCGAAGGACTCGTCTGACCATGACACTCATCACCACTCGAGAAGCGGATGCCGCGGCATCCGCCCCGTCCGCCGACAAGAAGCCGCGCACGTTCGGCTGGCCGCAGCTCGCCGCCGCCCTGCCCGGTGCGCTGCGCAAGCTCAATCCCGCCGCCCTCGTGCGCAACCCCGTGATGCTGATCGTCTGGGTCGGCGCCGCGTTCACGACCGTGCTCGCGATCGCCGAGCCGTTCCTCGGCGGCCCCGGAGAGTCGGGCGGCACCCCCGTGCCCGCGCCGTTCACCGCCGGGATCGCCGTGTGGCTGTGGCTCACCGTGCTCTTCGCGAACGTCGCCGAGTCGGTCGCCGAGGGCCGCGGCAAGGCGCAGGCCGCGAGCCTGCGCAAGACCCGCACGAGCACCATGGCGCGACGGGTTCTCGCGGGGGGCCCTTCGACAGGCTCAGGGACCCGACTTCTCGACGCGGAGACGGCGACCGAGAGCGTCTCGTCGGCCGAACTGCAGCGTGGCGACCTCGTGGTCGTCGAGGCGGGCGAGCTCATCCCGGGCGACGGCGACATCGTCGCGGGCATCGCGACCGTCGACGAGTCGGCGATCACGGGCGAGAGCGCCCCGGTGATCCGCGAGTCGGGCGGCGATCGCAGCGCCGTCACCGGCGGTACGCGCGTGCTGTCCGACCGGATCGTCGTGCGCATCACCTCCCAGCCGGGCGAGACGTTCGTCGACCGCATGATCGCACTCGTCGAGGGTGCGAGCCGTCAGCGCACTCCGAACGAGATCGCGCTGAACATCCTGCTCGCGAGCCTGTCGATCGTGTTCGTGATCGTCGTGCTCGCCCTCAATCCGATCGCGTCGTACGCGGCGTCGCCGGTCAGCATCCCGGTGCTCATCGCCCTGCTCGTGTGCCTCATCCCGACGACGATCGGCGCGCTGCTCTCGGCCATCGGCATCGCCGGAATGGACCGCCTCGTGCAGCGCAACGTGCTCGCGATGTCGGGCCGCGCGGTCGAAGCCGCCGGAGACGTCACCACGCTCCTCCTCGACAAGACCGGAACGATCACCTACGGCAACCGCCGCGCCCACGAGGTGCTGCCGCTGCCCGGGGTCGACGCCGACGAGCTGCTGCGCGTCGCCGCTCTCGCCTCGCTCGCCGACCCCACGCCCGAGGGCGCGTCGATCGTCGATCTGGCGGCGAGCCGCGGCATCCGCATCGACGAGCAGACGGATGCCGTCGTCGTGCCGTTCACGGCGCAGACGCGCATGAGCGGCCTCGACCTCGCCGACGGCACGCAGATCCGCAAGGGCGCCGGCTCCGCGGTGCGGGCGTGGCTGAGTGGGGGCCCTTCGACAGGCTCAGGGACCCCGCTCCTGGACGAGCTGACGGATGCCGTCGCCTCCAGCGGCGGAACGCCCCTCGTCGTCGCGGTGAAGGGCCCGTCGACAGGCCCAGGGACCGGCAAGGAGGAAATCCTCGGCGTCGTGCACCTGAAGGACATCGTCAAGGACGGCCTGCGCGAGCGGTTCGACGAGCTGCGCAGCATGGGCATCCGCACCGTCATGATCACGGGCGACAACCCGCTCACCGCGAAGGCGATCGCCGCCGAGGCCGGGGTCGACGACTTCCTCGCCGAAGCGACCCCCGAAGACAAGCTCGCCCTCATCCGGCGCGAGCAGGAGGGCGGTCGTCTCGTCGCGATGACCGGCGACGGCACGAACGACGCTCCGGCGCTCGCGCAGGCCGACGTCGGCGTGGCGATGAACACGGGCACGTCGGCAGCGAAGGAGGCCGGCAACATGGTCGACCTCGACTCCGACCCGACCAAGCTCATCGACATCGTGCGCATCGGCAAGCAGCTGCTCATCACACGCGGCGCCCTCACCACGTTCTCGCTCGCGAACGACATCGCCAAGTACTTCGCCATCATCCCGGCGATGTTCATGGGCGTCTTCCCCGGCCTCGCGGTGCTCAACGTCATGCAACTGCACTCCCCGGCATCCGCCGTGACCAGCGCGATCATCTTCAACGCGATCGTGATCGTGTTCCTCATCCCGCTGGCGCTGCGCGGCGTGAAGTACCGCCCCGCGAGCGCCTCGCAGATCCTGCAGCGCAACCTGCTCGTCTACGGGCTCGGCGGCGTGATCGCCCCGTTCATCGGCATCAAGCTGATCGACCTCGTCGTCAGCCTCCTCCCCGGCTTCTGAAAGGCCCCCCTCATGTCGTCCACCCGCACCACCGTCCGCACCGCGGGCGTCGCCGTCCGCGCGATGCTCGTCCTCACCCTCGTGCTCGGCGTCGGTTACACGCTCGTCGTCACCGGCATCGGCCAGCTGATCCTGCCCGCGCAGGCGAACGGCTCACCCCTCGCCGACGACAAGGGGAGCGCGCTGATCGGCCAGTCCTTTACGGATGCCGACGGCGACGCCCTCCCCGAGTACTTCCAGTCCCGCCCCTCCGCTGCCGGCGACGGCTACGACGGCGCGGCCTCCAGCGGCAGCAACCTCGGCCCCGAGAACGCCGACCTGATCGCCGCGATCGAGGAGCGCACAGCCACCATCGCCGAGCGCGAGGGCGTGAGCCCCGCCGAGGTGCCGGCCGACGCGGTGACGGCATCCGGCTCGGGACTCGACCCGCACATCAGCGTCGCGTACGCCCTGCTGCAGGTGCCGCGGGTGGCGGCAGCGCGCGACCTCGACGAAGGCACGGTGCGCCAGCTCGTGGAGTCTAGGATTCAAGGGCGGGATCTGGGATTCCTCGGCGAAGAGCGCATCAACGTCGCCGAACTCAATCTCGCGCTCGATGAGCGGGAGGGCGAATGACACGAGAGCGGCGGGGCCGTCTCCGCGTTCTCCTCGGCGCGGCCCCCGGCGTCGGCAAGACCTTCGAGATGCTCGCCGAGGGGCGACGCCTGCTCGACGACGGCCGCGATGTCGTGATCGCGGTCGTCGAGACCCACGGCCGTGCCGCGACCCTCGCCCAGACGATCGGTCTGCCCGAAGTGCCGCGGCGCACCACCGAGCACCGGGGCGTCGCGCTCACCGAGCTCGACGTCGACGCCGTGATCGCCCGCCGGCCCGAGATCGCCCTGGTCGACGAGCTCGCGCACACGAACGTTCCGGGTTCGCGGCATCCGAAACGCTGGCAGGACGTCGAGGCGATCCGGGATGCCGGGATCGACGTCGTCACGACCGTGAACGTGCAGCACATCGAATCGCTCAACGCGGTGGTCGAGAAGATCACCGGCATCGCGCAGCAGGAGACGATCCCGGATGCCGTGGTGCGGGCCGCGGACGAGATCGAGGTCGTCGACCTGGCCCCGCAGACCCTCCGCGACCGCCTCTCGGCGGGTCTGGTGTACCCGGCCGAGCGCATCGACGCCGCTCTCTCGAACTACTTCCGGCTGGGCAACCTCACGGCGCTGCGCGAACTGGCCCTGCTGTGGCTCGCCGACGAGGTCGACAGCGCCCTGCGCAGCTACCGCGCCGAGCAGGGCATCGAGGGCACCTGGCAGGCGCGCGAGCGCGTGGTCGTGGCGTTGACCGGAGGCCCGGAGGGCGAGACCCTGCTGCGTCGCGGTGCCCGCATCGCCGCACGTTCGGCGGGCGGCGAATTGCTCGCGGTGCACATCTCCACGCAGGACGGCCTGCGCGACGAGACCCCCGGCGCACTCGCGGCGCAGCGCGCGCTGGTCGAATCTCTCGGCGGCAGCTTCCACCAGATCATCGGCGACGACATCCCCGGCGCCCTCGTCGAATTCGCGCAGGGAGCGGATGCCACGCAGCTCGTCATCGGCGTGAGCCGGCGCGGGCGGCTGATGGCGGCACTGACCGGACCGGGCATCGGCTCCGAGGTCATCCGCCGCTCGGGCGACATCGACGTGCACATCGTCACGCACGCCGCCGCCGGCGGACGCATCGCCCTCCCCCGGATCACCGGCGGGGCACTCGGCTGGCGACGGCAACTGCTCGGCTTCGCGGTCGCGCTCGCCTTCGGGCCGCTGCTGTCGTGGATCATGTTCGCATTCCGCAGCCCCGAGTCGATCACCTCCGAGGTGCTCGCGTATCAACTGCTCGTGGTCGTGGTGGCCCTGATCGGCGGCATCCGTCCCGCCGTGTTCGCGGCCGTGCTGTCGGGCATCACCCTCGACTTCCTGTTCGTCGCGCCGCTGTTCACGATCACCGTCGCGCACCCCCTGCACGTGCTCGCCCTCGCGCTCTACGTCGTGATCGCGATCCTCGTGAGCATCATCGTCGACCAGGCCGCCCGCCGCGCCCGCACCGCCAAGCGAGCGACCGCCGAGGCCGAACTGCTCGCGGCCGTCGCGGGCAACGTGCTGCGCGGGGACAACGCCGTGCTGGCGCTCGTCAGCCGCACGCGCGAGGCGTTCGGGCTGAGCGGCGTGCGACTGCTCACGGCCGAGGGCGAGGTGCTGGCCAGCGACGGCGAACCCCTTGCCGACGGTCGCACCACGACGGTCGAGGTCGGCGCGTCGCACGCCGTGCTCGAACTCAGCGGCGATGCGCTGGACGCCCCGGCCCGGCGCCTGCTCGATGCGATCGTGGCGCAGCTCTCGGCCGCGATCGAGCACACCGGGCTGCGCGAGACGGCGAAGGAGGCCGCCGCACTGGCCGAGACCGACCAGGTGCGCAGCGCCCTGCTCTCGGCGCTCAGCCACGATCTGCGCCGCCCGCTCGCCTCGGCGGTCGCGGCGATCGGCGGACTGCGCGGAGCCCACGACCTCTCGCCCGACGACCGCGCCGAGCTGCTCGCCACGGCCGACGAGAGTCTCGCGACCCTCTCGACCCTCGTCACCGACCTGCTCGACGTCAGCCGGGTCGAAGCGGGCGTGCTCGCGGTCTCATCGACGCGCCTCGATGCCACCGGCCCCATCCTCGCCGCGGTCGACGAACTCGGTCTCGGGCCGGCCGACGTCGAGCTCGCCCTGGATCCGGCTCTCCCCGCCCTGCAGGCCGACCCGGTGCTGCTGCAGCGCGTGATCGTGAACGTGCTCGCGAACGCGCACCGCCACTCCCCCGCCGGAACCCGCGTGCTCGTGTCGACGAGCGCCCTAGGAGAGCGGGCCGAGATCCGCATCATCGACCGCGGCGAGGGCGTGCCGGTGGAGCGGCGCGACAGCATCTTCCAGCCGTTCCAGCGCTTCGGCGACACCGACAACACGACCGGCCTGGGTCTCGGACTCGCCCTGTCACGCGGTTTCGCCGAGGGCATGGGCGGTAGCCTGACTCCCGAGGACACCCCCGGGGGCGGCCTCACGATGGTCATCTCACTGCCGCTGGCCGGCGCCGACACGGAGGACACGGAGTGAAGCTCCTCATCGCCGACGACGATCCGCAGATGGTGCGGGCGCTGCGCATCACGCTCGCCGCGCACGGATACGAGGTGGTCGTCGCGGCCGACGGTGCCGCCGCGGTCGCCGCCGCGGCCCAGACCCACCCCGATCTCATCATGCTCGACCTCGGCATGCCGCGACTCGACGGCATCGAGGTGATCCAGGCCCTGCGCGGCTGGACGAACGTTCCCATCATCGTCGTCTCGGGACGCACGGGCTCGGCCGACAAGGTCGAGGCGCTGGATGCCGGGGCCGACGACTTCGTCACCAAGCCGTTCCAGGTCGACGAGCTCCTCGCCCGCCTCCGTGCGCTGTCGCGGCGCGCGGTTCCGGCCGGCGGCGAGTCGACCGTGGCGTTCGGCGACGTGGTCGTCGACCTCGCGACCAAGACCGTCACGCGCGGCGGATCGCGCGTGCACCTCACCCCGACGGAGTGGCGGATGCTCGAGCATCTGTCGCGGCATCCGGGAGCCCTCGTCACCCGCCAGGACCTGCTGAAAGAGATCTGGGGCAGCGAGCAGGTCTCCGACTCCGGCTACCTGCGGCTGTACATGTCGCAGCTGCGCAAGAAGCTCGAGCAGGAGCCCAGCGCGCCCGTGCACCTGCTGACCGAGTCGGGGATGGGCTACCGCCTCGTCGTCTGAACCGCGCTATCGCGGGGTGACGGTCACCTGAACCTCGTCGCCGATGTCCTTGCCGAGCGCCTTGCGCACCTTCGCGCTCAGCGAGACCATGTGACCGCCGGTTCCCGTGACCATCGCACCGACGTTCTCCAGGATGAGGTCGTCGACCACGGCATCGACCCTGACGGTCTTCCCCGTGCCGAAGAACTCGGCCGAATCCGGGATCTCGACGCAACTCCACGTCTCGCCCTTGACGTCGACGCCGATCGCCGTGGTGAATGTCTTCTTGTCGGTGGCCATGCGCACACGATACCGAAGTGATGTCTCAGCGAGCCGCCCGCCCCCGCACGACCCCGATCACGCCGGCGAGCACGAGCACGACGGCGACCACGAGGGCCGCGATGCCGGTCGGCACGCTCTCCGGGGCGTCGGTGAAGCGTCCGATGGCGAGCCAGACGAGGCCCCATGCCGTCGCCAGCGCCGGGGCGATGCGGCCGGTCACGAGTGCCGCCGCGGCACCGATGACCGCCACCACCACGAGCACGGCGACAGCCCAGACATCCGCCTGATCCGCCCAGTCCGCCGGGGCGATCTGGGTGAACCACGCCGCGGTGTTCGCCACGGTCGCGATCGTGACCCAGCCGAAGTGCAGGCCGTTGGCGCCGTCAGTGAGGATGCGGTCGGCGAGGTTCTTCGCGGGGAACCGCCCGAGGAGCACGATCACCCGGGCGAGCACCGCCACCAGCAGCGCGATCACGAGCACCGTGAGCCACAGCGTCAGGAACCGCGCGGTCACCAACCAGAGACCGTTCAGCACCATCGATGCGGCGATCCATCCGCCGACGGCCTGTTGCCGAGCATCCGCCCGTTGCGCGGGCAGCGCCTGCCACACCGTGTACGCGAGCAGGCCGATGTAGATCAGCGACCAGATCGAGAACGCGGGGCCGGCCGGGGCGAGGTACGACCCCTGCGCCGAGAGCGCGCCGTCCTGCAGATCGTCGACGGATGCTCCGCCGAACGCTCCGGCGCCGACGGCGGCCGCGATCAGCATGAAGGATGCCGCGGCGATGATCAGGCTCTGTCGGGCGATGCCCTTCGTCTGTGACTCCATGACCCGGACGATACCGAGGGGTCGGCGCCACCGCAGGGGCCTTGACTCTCGCCTGGCACTTGTCTAGCCTGGCTAGCGAATTGGGCCGGCCGCGCTGAGCTTCGAGAATCGGCCGGAGTCAGGCCGCAACCGCCGCGTCGATCAGCACCTCGGCGGCACCCCGCGCCTGGGCCGCGACCGCCGCGTCGCCAGAGATGGCCGCCGTGCTCTGCGCACCCTCGGCAAGGATCGACAGCTGCGCGGCGAGCAGGGGCGAGGCGCCCGTGCTCGCGACGAGGCCCGACATGTACTCCTGGAACGACGCCTTGTGCGAGCGCACGATCTCGGCGACCTCGGGATTCGTGCCGCCGAGCTCGCCGAACGCGTTGATGAACGCGCAGCCGCGGAAGTCATCGGTGCAGAACCAGTCCTCGAGGTACCCGTAGACGGCGAGCAGGCGGGCGCGGGGGTCGCCCCCGGCATCCGTCACGGCGGCCGTCAGGCCGGACTCCCACTCGCCGTGCTTGCGCTCGAGCACCGCCGCGACGATGTCGTTCTTCGCGGGGAAGAGACCGTAGAGGCGGCGCAGCGACACGCCGGCGGACTGGCGCAGCTCGTCCATGCCGACGGCCGCGTATCCCTTGCGGTAGTAGAGCTCCTCGGCGGCGGAGAGGATGCGTTCGCGTGCCTCGTCTTCGGTCATGGGAGAAGTCTACTTGACACGAGAACGATCGTTCTCTAGATTGATCACATCAGGCGAGAACGATCGTTCTCACCGAACCGAAAGGATCAGGATCATGGGTTACATCACCGTCGGGAACGAGAACAGCACCCCGATCGAGCTCTACTACGAAGACCAGGGTTCGGGTCAGCCCGTCGTCCTGATCCACGGCTACCCGCTCGACGGCCACAGCTGGGAGCGCCAGACCCGCGAACTCCTCGCCCAGGGCTACCGCGTCATCACGTACGACCGCCGCGGCTTCGGCGGATCGTCGAAGGTCAACGTCGGCTACGACTACGACACCTTCGCCGCCGACCTCAACACCGTGCTCGAGACCCTCGACCTGCGCGACGTCGTGCTCGTCGGCTTCTCGATGGGCACCGGAGAGCTCGCCCGTTACGTCAGCCGCTACGGCTCCGACCGCGTCGCGAAGCTCGCCTTCCTCGCCTCGCTCGAGCCCTTCCTCGTGCAGCGCGACGACAACCCCGAGGGTGTGCCGCAGGACGTCTTCGACGGCATCGAGGCCGCTGCCAAGGGTGACCGCTTCGCCTGGTTCACGCAGTTCTACAACGACTTCTACAACCTCGACGAGAACCTCGGATCGCGCATCAGCCAGGAGGCCGTCACCGGCAGCTGGAACGTCGCGATCGGCAGCGCGCCCGTCGCCGCCTACGCCGTCGTCTCGTCGTGGATCGAGGACTTCCGCGCCGACGTCGAGGCCGTGGCCGCCGCCGCGAAGCCCACGCTGATCCTGCACGGCACGAAGGACAACATCCTCCCGATCGACGCCACCGCCCGCCGCTTCCACCAGGCGGTTCCCGCGGCCGAGTACGTCGAGGTCGAGGGCGCCCCGCACGGCCTCCTCTGGACCCACGCCGACGAGGTCAACGCGGCGCTGAAGGACTTCCTCGCGAAGTAACGCCGCCGCACGGCATCCGTCCGGCCCAGCGAAAGTCCCGCCGCCCATCCGGGTGGCGGGACTTCTGCATCGATCGGTGCGAAACGTCGGTTCTGGACCGCCATATCCGACATTTCGCACCGGTCAGTGCGCTTGTGGGGCGGCCTCGCAAACTCAGCCGCGCATGGCGACGCCGCGGCGCCAGTAGCCCATGAACGCCACCTGGCCGCGGTCGATGCCGAGGTCCTTCACGAGGTGACGGCGGAGGGTCGTGACCACACCGCTCTCGCCGGCGATCCAGAAGTACCGATCGCCGGGGGCGTCGGACGCCGCGATCTCCTCGCCGAGCCCCGAGTACGCCGGCGTCTCCCACAGCAGATCGTCGCTCTCGATGTCCTTCACCGCGATCTCGTCCGAGGCATCCGCGTCTCCGAGGTGCGCGAGCACCGCTGGAATGACCCGGAGCCCGTGGGCCTGGTCGGCGTCGCGCGCCAACCAGTGCACCTCGACCCCGGCGGGAGCGTCGATCGCGAGCTCGTCGGCCGCCGACGGCACCTCGATGAACGCCGTGCCGCGCAGGTCGCGCGGGGCGTCTTCGAGGATGCGCGCGATCGCGGGGGCCGCGGTCTCGTCGCCCACCAGCACGACCGAGGGCGCATCGCCGGGTCGGTACTCGGTACCGCCGCCCGCGACCACGCCGCGACGCGGTCCGATGATGATGAGCTCCTGGCCAGCTTCGGCCGCGCTCGCCCAGCGCGACGCGGGACCGGTGAGGCCGGGCGCGAGGTGCAGCACGAAGTCGATGTCGACCTCGGTGTCGCCCGAGGCCGGATCGACCCGCAGGTCGCGGATCGAATACGTGCGCATGGTTCCGCGCTCGTCTTCGGGCACGGCCAGGAACGACGCCCACCAGTCGGGGGTGTCGCGCTCCAGCGGGGGCAGGATGCCGGATGCCGGCGGGAAGATCAGCTTGATGCGGGCGTCGAACACCCCGCCCGGCGTGCCGAACTCGTCGAGGTCCGCGCCGCCGAAGGTCACCCGCACGAAGTTGGGCGAGACGCGCTCGACCCGGCGCACCTCGGCACGGGCGAGGATGTACGCCGGCTTCTCGGTGGTGGTGGTCTCAGCGGACATGGTGCCTCCCGATGGGTGTGACCATCGGCTTGCCGGAGACCGGGTCGATGGTGATCTGATTGGCGAGGCCGAAGACCTCTTCGACGAGTTCGGCGGTGACAACCTCGGCCGGGGCGCCGATCGCGTGCACGCGCCCCTCCTTCATCGCCACGAGCTCGTCGGCGTAGCGCGCGGCGAGGTTCAGGTCGTGCAGCACCATCACGATCGTGGTGCCGCGGGCGACGCTGAGATCGGTGAGCAGGTCGAGCACCTCGACCTGGTGGGCGACGTCGAGGAACGTGGTGGGCTCATCGAGCAGCAGGATGTCGGTCTCCTGCGCGAGTGCCATCGCGATCCACACGCGCTGGCGCTGTCCGCCCGACAGTTCGTCGACGCTGCGGTCGGCGAGCTCGGTCACCCCGGTGGCGTCGAGCGCATCGGCGACGACCTCGTAGTCGTGGGCGCTCCAGCGGGCGAGCGTCTTCTGATGCGGATGCCGCCCGCGCCCGACGAGGTCGGCGACGGCGATCCCCTCGGGGGCGACCGGCGACTGCGGCAGCAGTCCGAGGATGCGCGCGACCTCCTTGGTGGGTCGCGCATGCACGGACTTTCCGTCGAGCACGATCTGGCCGGCGGCCGGCGAGAGCAGGCGCGCCAGCGAGCGCAGGAGCGTCGACTTGCCGCATCCGTTCGCCCCGACGATCGTCGTGATCTTGCCGGGCGCGACCGTGAGGTCGAGGCCGTCGATGATGGTGCGGTCGCCGTAGGAGAGGGTGACCCCTTCGGCCGACAGGCTGTGCGAGACGGTCACAGCGATCCTCCCGAGCGGTTGGTGCGGATGAGCAGGTAGATCAGATACGGAGCGCCGAGCACGCCGGTGACGACGCCGACCGGGTAGCGGGTGCCGAGCAGGAACTGGGCGATCAGGTCGCTGCCGAGCACGAGCACGGCGCCGACGAAGGCGCTGGGCAGCAGCAGGTTCGCGCCGGGGCCGGTGATGCGTGCAGCGATCGGACCGGCCATGAACGCGACGAAGGCGATCGGCCCCGTCGCGGCGGTCGCGAAGGCGAGCAGGGTGACGGCTCCGAGGATGAACAGCAGGCGGGTGACGTTCACGCGGATGCCGAGGCCGGATGCCGAGTCGTCGCCGAGCTGCAGGGCACCCAGCGCCCGCCCCTGCGACAGCATCAGCGGAACGATCACGGCTGCGGCGATCGCCATCGGCAGCACCCGCTCCCACGAGGCGTTGTTGAGGCTACCGGTGAGCCACTGCATCGCCGTCTGGATGTCCCAGTTCGCGGCGCGCGAGAGCATGTACGAGATGAGGCTCTGCAGCATGGCGGCGACGCCGATGCCGATCAGGATGAGCCGGGTGCCCGCGAAGCCGCCCTTGATCGAGAGCAGGTAGATCACGAGCGCGGTGAGCACGGCTCCCGCCAGCGCGAAGACGGAGACGACCGGGCCGTTGAGCGACAGCACGATGATGCCGAACACGGCCGCCGCGCCCGCCCCCGCCGAGATGCCGATGATGTCGGGCGAGGCGAGCGGGTTGCGCAGCAGGGTCTGGAAGCTCACGCCTGCGATGCCGAATCCGAAACCGGTGAGGATCGCGAGCACCGCGCGCGGCAGACGCAGGTCGCCGACCGTGAACGAGGCCCCGGGCACGGTCTCGCCGAGGATCACGCGGATGACCTCGTCGGGCGTGTAGAAGGTGTTGCCGACCATGAGCGCGACGGCGAACAGCGCGAACACGAGGATGCCGAGCACGATCGTCGCGCTGGCGTGGCGGCGGTGGCGCGCACGGCGCCCGGCGACGATGGCGGCGACGCGGGCGGATGCCGTCTGCACCGGGCGGTCGAGCGTGTGATCGGGAGTGGCGGCGGGGCCGGTGCTTCCCGAGGAGTTCGTGCGGTCGGTCGTGGTCACAGCTCACGCACCTTCTGACGGCGGACGATCCAGATGAAGAACGGGGCGCCGATGATCGCGGTGATGATGCCGACCTGGATCTCTTCGGACGACGGCGAGATCACGCGGCCGACGATGTCGCTCGCGGTCAGCAGCGCGGCACCGGCGACCGCCGAGAACGGCAGCAGCCAGCGATGGTCGGTGCCGATCAGCATGCGGCAGACGTGGGGGATGACGAGGCCGACGAACCCGATCGGACCGGCGATGGCGGTGGCGGCGCCGGCGAGGATCACGGCACCCAGGGCCGACAGCATCCGGGTGCGGAAGACGTGCTCGCCCAGGCCCTTGGCCATGTCGTCGCCCAGCGCGAGCGAGTTCATGCCCCGCGAGCTGGCGAAGCAGGTGAGGGCGCCGACGAGGAGCACCGGGGCGGTGAGGGCGATGCGCGGCCACTCGGCGCCACCGACACCACCGACCTGCCACGACTGGAACGTCTGGAGCAGATCGACCCGCGGCAGCATGATGGCGCTGATGAGCGAGGCGAACGCGGCCGAGGTGGCGGCGCCCGCCAGGGCGAGTTTGAGGGGGGTCGCGCCGCCGCGGCCGAGCGACCCGATCGTGTAGACGAAGGTCGCCGCGGCGGCGGCACCGACGATCGCGAAGGCCATCTGCCCGTAGGGGTTGGCCAGTCCGAAGAAGGCGATGCCGATGACGACGGCGAGCGATGCGCCGTTCGAGACGCCCAGGATGCCGGGGTCGGCGATCGGATTGCGGGTGACGGCCTGCATCGTGGCACCCGAGAGAGCGAGCGCGGCGCCGACGAGCAGAGCGAGCACCGTGCGCGGGATGCGCTTGACGATCGCGGCCTGCTCGATCGTGTCGCTGTGGCCGCTGAACGCGGCGACGATGTCGTCGAACGACACGGCGCGCACGCCGAACGACACCGAGAGGATGCTGAGGACCAGCAGGAGGACGACTCCGGCGAGAAGCCAGAGCGTGCGCACCAGCACCGGGCGCCGCAGGTCTGCGGCGCCCGGTGCGATGGTGGTGGTGGCGGTCACTGAGGTGTCACTCCGCGCGAGCGGACTGATCGATTACTGAGCGAGCGGCGCGGCCAGCAGGGCGAGGTAGTCGCTGAGACCCCACGGGATCGACAGCGGCGACGGGTTGGCGGATGCCGCGATCGGGGTGGCGTCGGGGAGGATCGCGATGCGTCCCTCGGCGATGGCCGGGATCTTCGACAGCAGCGGGTCGGCCTGCAGGGTCGCGATGAGCGACTCGTCGCCGTAGGTGGCGATCACGTCGACATCGTCGAACTTCGCGGCGTCCTCGGCGCTCACCGACAGGTAGAACTCCTTGCTGTCGGCGGACTCCTCGACGATCGAGGGGAACGGCAGACCGAGGTCGTCGTGCAGGTAGCCGGGGCGCGTGTCGACGGCCGTGTAGTAGCCGATCTGGCTCAGGTCGGTCGGGTCGAAGAAGGCGAAGAGCACCTTCTTGTCCTTGAGGACGCTGTTCTCCTCGAGCGCTGCATCGGCGTCGGCGTGGAGGTCGTCGATGAGGGCCTGACCCTCCTCCTCGAGGCCGAGGGCCTTCGAGTTCATCTCGATCATCTCGTCGACCGGGGTGCCCCAGGCGATCTCGGGGTAGGCGACGACCGGAGCGATCTTGGAGAGGGTGTC
Organism: Microbacterium sp. USHLN272; assembly: GCF_037149655.1. NCBI lineage: Bacteria > Bacillati > Actinomycetota > Actinomycetes > Micrococcales > Microbacteriaceae > Microbacterium > Microbacterium sp. USHLN272. Next base: position 1,811,325 of record NZ_JBBCRA010000001.1, read on the forward strand.
GTACTCCTCCTGCGTCAGGCCGGAGTACGAGGCGAGGATGACGTCGGGGTTCGTGTCGGCGACGGCCTCGTAGTCGATGCCGTCGGCCTCGTCGAAGAGCACCGGCTCTTCGCCGCCGAGCTCGTCGAGCTTCTCCTCGACCCAGGGCAGGATGCCGTTGTCGTCGTCGTCGCCCCAGCTGGCCTTGCTGAAACCGACCGGCACGATGCCGAGCGCCAGCGGCACCTCGTGGTTCGCCCAGGCGACCGTCGCCACGCGCTCGGGCTTGGACTCGATCGTGGTCTCGCCGTAGACGTGCTCGATCGTCACGGGGAAGGCGTCGTCGGAGGCCGGGTTGGCGCCGGCATCCGAACCGCTCTCGGAGGCGGACGTCGCGCAGGCCGTGAGGCTCAGCGCGAGTGCCGCGGCGGCACCGACGGCGAGGAGACGAGAAGTGCGCACAGCAGATCCCTTCGGGTTGAGGAGGGGTGAGGCGCAGAGTCGCGCCGGTTTGGTAAGGCTGACCTAATGTAACCCGAAGTAAGGCGAACCTCAATTCGGGTGGCCGCATCGTTACCCGTATTCCAGTGGTCCCCGAGCCGGTTCCTGAGCGAGCGAAGCCGGATCCGGTTCCTGAGCGAGCGGAGCGAGACGAAGGGCCTCACCCCGGAAACGAAGAAGCCGGCCGGCTCCCGAAGGAGCCGACCGGCCTCATACGATCACGAGGGATCAGAGGGGGCGAATATTCGCAGCCTGCATGCCCTTGGGGCCGCGCTCAGCGTCGAATTCGACCTTCTGGTTCTCGCGCAGCTCCTTGAAGCCGCTTCCGGTGATCGCCGAGTAGTGGGCGAACAGGTCGTCGGTGCCGTCATCGGGAGCGATGAAGCCGAAGCCCTTTTCCGCGTTGAACCATTTCACAGTGCCAGTGGCCATGTGTTTTCTTCTTTCTTTTTTGATGTGGCCGCTGTTGTACACGGCCGCAGCACCGCACCGGAGCATCCGATGGGTACAGGGTGACGCTCTCCGGCGAGGAGGCGTGAGATGAAGGTTTTTCGGAATCCGTGCCGAACCGATCGGCGCAGAAGTCGGATCCGTGTAGAGGGCCACACACGTCTCGTGGAGATTCGCGGGCCGGTGATGAACGATCCCCCGGAAGGAGGAGCAAGGTCACCGTATCACGCCCGGTCGGGAGTTCACCTGGGCGGGCAGGCGCGCACCCGCCGCGATGGCCGCCTCGGTGCGGGTGCTGACGCCGAGCTTGCGCAGCACGGCCGAGACGTGCACGCTCACCGTCTTGACGCTGATGAAGAGCTGCTCGCCGATCTGGCGGTTGCTCAGCCCCTCGGCCAGGAGGTCGAGCACCTGCCGTTCGCGGGCGGTGAGCGCGTCGGGATCGGACGCGGATGCCGTCGCCGCGCTGTCACCGCGCACCGGATCGAGCGAGAGCCCCGCCGCGTGCGCGAAGGTCGTGGCCGTGGTCGTGAGGCGGGCGTGGCCGAGCGTCCGCGCGATTGTCGCGGCTTCGGCCAGCAGCGTCCCCGCCGCCGTGCGGTCGCCCGTGCGCAGCAGCAGTCGCGCTCGCTCGAGACGGGTGATCACGCGGAACACGACGGGCACGTCGTCTCCCTCGGCCACGTCGATCGCTCGCTGCAACGCGGGGTCGGACGGCGAGAGCAGCGCTTCGACGATCGGCGACCACGAGTCGGCGAGCAGCTGAGCGGGCTGCGCCGCCCAGGCAGCCGCCACCCGTTCCGACACCGCAGCGGTGTCGTCGCCCTCGGCGCGCAGCTCGGCGATGATCGCCGCCGCCTGCAGCAGCAGCCGCCTCTGGTGCAGCAGTACGGGGCCGTCGTCGTCGAGCATCACGACGATCTCGGCGAGCGCACCGCGCAGGTCGCCCGCGCTCTCGGCCACGGCGACGGTCATCGTGATGAGGTCGTACCAGATCTGCCGCTCGGTCTGCCCGGTCTCGACGAAGGCCGGGCGCCACTCGCGCAGCATGTCGGCGGCCTCGGTCGACCGCCCGCGCCAGGCGAGGGCCCGAACCCGCGTCATGCTCGAGTACATGCGGAAGACCCGCAGCGCTCCCTGCCGGTGATCGCGCGACATCATCTCGTCGACCCGCTCGATCTCGCCGCGTTCGAACAGCGCGACCGACATGTTCTGCATCATGATCGAGCCCGAACTGCGTCCGACACCGAGCGATCGCGCGAGGGCGAGGCCTTCTTCGGCGATGAGCACCGCCTCGCCGTAGCGACCGAGCAGGGTGAGGGCATCGGAGTAGTTGACGCGGTAGCGCAGGTCGGCGTTGGAGCTGCGGGCGAGGTCACGCGCGCGGTCGAACTCCAGGATGCCGCCCGTGATGTCGCCCAGGTGTGCGAGTGAGACACCGTGCACGTTCGCCGCGATCGACATCTGATCGCGGTCGCCCGCACGGCTCGCGATCTGCTCGGCCTCGTCGGCGACGCGGAGCGCATCACGCAGTCGCCCGGCGACCATGTAGCGGCTGGCGAGCTGATTGAGAACGGTAGCGTGCAGTGCATCGTCGCCGACCCGCGCCGCGAGGTCGAGCGCCTGCTCGGTGAGCGGGATCGCGCCGGGGCGGCCGAGGTTGGCGAGGTACTGGGCCTTGTCGCGCAGCAGACGGGCATGGAGCCTCGGTGCGACGGTCTCGGGGTCGATCTCGTCGAGTGCGGCGCTGATCACGGCGAGTGCGCGTTCGCCGTCACCGGCGTTGCGGAGCACGGATCCGAGCGTCTGCAACAGGTCGACGTGCGAGAGTCCAGCGACGGTCGCGGCGTCGGGCACGCTCGGCCAGATCTCGAGCGCGAGCTCGCCGAAGCGCGCGGCGGCCGCGAACGCGAAGCGCCCCTTCGCGTCGCGCATCGCGTCGATCGAGGCGAGGAGCGCGCGCGGTTCGTCCTGCGCGAGATGCCAGTGATGTGCGAGCGAGGCGGTGTCGACACCGTCGGTTCCGTCGCGCTGCGCCTCGAGCGCCTCGGCGTAGGCGCGGTGCAGCCGAGACCGCTCACCGGGCAGGAGGTCGTCGTGCACGGCCTCGCGCAGCAGCGCATGCCGGAACCGGTAGAGGTCGGAATCGATCACCAGGATGCCGCCGCGCGCCGCCTCACGGATCGCCTCGTCGAGCCGATCCTCGGGCAGCCCCGCCAGCGTCGACAGCAGCGGGTGCGAGAGGGGGCGCTCGGCTCCCGAGGCGACCTGCACCACCCGCTGCGCGTCGTCGCCGAGGCGATCGAAGCGGGTGAGGAGCACGTCGCGCAGGCCGTCGGGCAGCGGACCCGTCGTGCAGTCGGCGATCTCCTCGACGAAGAACGGCACTCCCTCGGCCCGCTCCTGCATGCGGGCGAGAGCGCCGTCGGAGACCGAGCGACCGGTGAGCTGCTCGGCCAGGGCGCGCACGGCGTCGCCGTCGAGCCGGGGCAGAGTCACCCGTTCGATCAGGCGGGACCGCGTCGCCTCGACGATGAACCGGCTCACGGCATCGCCCCGGCGCACGTCGTCGCTGCGGCAGCTGAGCAGCAGGAGCACCCGCCCCCGCGCGAGGGTGCGCAGCAGGAAGGAGAGGAGCGCGAGCGTCGACTCGTCGGCCCAGTGCAGGTCTTCGATCACGAGCACCTGCGGGGCCGCCTCGGCCGCGGTCTCGATGAGCGTGGCGATCGCGTCGCGCAGGCGGTCGGGGCTCGTGCGCGCCCGGTCGGCGGGCTCGTCGACGAGTTCGGGCAGCAGCATGCCGAGCGCCTCGGCACCGACGCCGACGGCCTCGCGCACGCGTTCGGCACCCAGATGCCCCACGATCGAGCGCAGGATCGCCGTGAGGGGCCCGTAGGCGGTGCGGGCCGCGCCGAGATCGAGGCACCAGCCCACGTGCACGTCGGCGCGCGTCGAGACCTCGGTCGCGAACTCGCGCAGCAGCCGCGACTTGCCGATACCGGCTTCGCCGTCGATCAGCACACCGACCGGGACGCCCTCGGCCGCACCCTCGAAGAGCCGGCGCACGAGGCCGATCTCGGCTTCGCGCCCGACCATCGCGGAGCTCAGCGCGAAGGAGGACATGCCTTCATCGTGCCACTCCCCTCCGACATCCGCCGGGCTCGCCCGATCGCCGACGCCGGGCCGGTCTCGGCGCAGTGCGACGGCCGGATTCACCGGGCCGCGACCGGCTCGCGCGGCACACCGGCGGCGCGGCTGCGTGCGGGCGCTGCATCCGTCGTCGAGCCCTGCGGGGCGGGCGCCCGACGCCGGCCTCGCACCACAGGAAGTGCACTCGCCCGACGCCCCAGCATCCGCCCGATCACTCCCACCGGCCGCGGCACGATCTGGTCGGCGTGCTCGCGGATCGACCGGCGCCGTTCGATCGCCCGCTCCCGCTGCTGCTGCTCGAATGCGGTGACCACCTGGTGCGAATAGGTCTGCTCGTACATGACGCCTCCTCGTTGTCGATATCCCTAGACAACGCTCTGAGGCCCCCTCCCGACATCGGACGGATTCCCTATCTTCGGCCGACCCACCCCCTTATGCGCGAGCCACCCCCTCCTGCACGGGGCAGAAGGGGGTGGCTGGGCTGCAGAGGGGTGGTTCGGCGATCGAGCCCGCGTACGTCAGGCGTCGACGTCGCCCCGCCACTCGCCGGTCTCGGCGCCGCGCGTCTCGATGAACTCCTTGAAGTTCTCGAGGTCCTTCTTCACGGCGTGCGATCCGGCTCCCACGAGAGAGCCGACCTTCTCGACGAAGCCCTCGGGCTCCCAGTCGATCTGAACGGTGACCCGTGTCTTGATGTCGGAGAGCTTGTGGAAGGTCACGACACCCGCGTGCTCGGTGTCGCCGCCGATGCTGTTCCACGCGACGCGCTCGTCGGGGTGCTGCTCGGTGATCTCGGCGTCGAACTCGCGCTCGACACCGCCGACCTTGACCTTCCAGCGGTTGTGGGTGTCGTCGATCTGCGTGATCGACTCGACCTCCGACAGGAACTGCGGGAAGCTCTCGAACTGCGTCCACTGGTTGTAGGCGGTGGTGACGGGGACGTCCACGTCGATGGTCTCGATGATCTGCGCCATGGTGATTCCTCCTTGTAAGTCGGAGTCCTATTCAGCACGGCATCGCCGATCGAGACGACGGGGTTGACAGCACCCGTTCGAAGGCGGATGCTCGGCGCCCGGGTCAGGCGTGCAGCAGGTGCGCGCGCGCCGACGGACGCGGCACGTCGGGCGAGAGGATCGCGAGCACGCGCACGAGGGTCGTCATCCAGAGCAGCCCGAGACCGACCGCCATCGCCTCGAGCGCGGTCATCGTGATGAGACCGAAGACCGCGAACAGCACGAACGCGACCGTGACCAGCGCCCCCACCCCGATCGTGGTGATGCTCAGTGCGCGCGGCGCCCCGGGCACGACGATCGCCGTCACGGTCATCGACGCCGCGAAGAACAGGAGCGTGATGGGCGCCACGATGTTGTGCGCCTCGGGGAATCGGTGCAGCGGCAGCAGGCCCACCCCGGCGAGCGCGAACCCGGTCACGATCCACAGTCCCGAGGTGACCGCGATGCGCCCGAGCGCCGGGTCTCCGAGGATGCGGTGCAGGTCACGGCCGATGTACGCGCCGACCGTGCCGACCAGCGCACCGGCGACGACCAGGGTGCCGTTGAACGCCCAGGCGTCGTCACCCATGCCGAGCTGCGAGAAGTTGATCTCCCACCACCGGGGGTCGGCGGCGGTGACCATCGCGAAGAGGGTGCCGATCACCAGATAGCCGAACAGGATGCTCGACAGGTCGGCCGTGCGCAGCCCGATGCCCGCGGCGAAGGCGAAGCGTCCGCCCACGGCCGCGGCGAACCCGGTGACGAGGGCGCCGCCGACGAGCGTCAGCTCGAGGCCCTGCAGCCCGATCGCCAGCACCTGGGTGCCGAGGAGCACGCCCATCCCCGCGACACCGGCGAAGGCGACGGTGAGGGCGATCGCCGAGATATCGGTGATGATGCGCTGCCAGCGCGGCATGGGCGCGGTCTCGTTCCGGCGATGCCGGAGAGTGCTCACGACGAAGGCGCCGCCGGCGATGACACCGGCGGCGGAGGCGGCGGGAAGCGCCAGGGAGCCGGAGCCGATCAGCATCCGAGGCTCGGGGCCCAGCAGCAGGAAGCCGGCGGAGGTGCCGAGCACGAAGCAGACGACCGTGGCCCAGACCGCGACGGTCTCGCCGCGCAGCCGTTGTCCCTGGTCCATGGGTACATCGAACCACTAACTGGTTACGCCGGTATATCAGCAATTGGTCGAAGCATCCACCCGTTCCCGCGCACACCCCGAGAAGCGGCGCTCCGGGACTACCGTGGGGACATGCGCATTCCCGCCGCGATCCGCGCCAGCCAGCGATCCCCGCTGCTGCAGGTCGTAAAATCCGCAGCGGCGACCATCGCCGCATGGCTCATCGCCGGATGGGTCTTCCCCTCGCAGCTGCCCGTGTTCGCCGCGATCGCCGCCCTCCTCGTCGTGCAGCCGAGCGTCAACCAGTCGCTCTCGAAGGCCCTCGAGCGCAGCATCGGGGTGATCGCGGGCGTCGTGATCGCGATGGGCCTGGGTCTGCTCCTCGGGTCCCCGAGCTGGATCGTTCTGCTCGCGATCGTCGTCGCGATGCTCGTGGCCTGGATCTTCCGCGCCTCCCCCGGCACCGGCAACCAAGTCGCGATCTCGGCCATGCTCGTGCTCGCCCTCGGCTCGTCGAGCCCCGAGTACGCGTTCGCCCGCATCATCGAGACGCTCATCGGCGTCGCGATCGGCATCGTCGTGAACGCCCTGATCGTGCCGCCCGTGCTCGTGGCCCCCGCGCGTCACCACCTCGGCCTGCTCGGTGCCGAGCTCGCGGCGAGCCTTGACCGGCTGGCCGACGCTCTCCCGAACCCGCAACCTCCGGCACGGATGCAGGAGCTGATGCTCGAGGCCCGCCTGCTGCGCCCGATGAAGGATGCCGCGGATGCCGCGATCGCCGCGGGCGAGGAATCTCTCACCCTCAACCCGCGCAGATCCACGCACCGTGCGGATCTGCGGGAGATGCGCGCGCTGCTCGAACGGCTGTCGCCGATCGTCACACAGGTGATCGGGATGACCCGCGCCTACGCCGACCACTACGACGACTCGATCGGCGAGGAACCCGCGGTGATAGCCATCGCCGAGCAACTTCGACGAGCCGGGCACGACGTGCGCCTCGCCGTGCAGATCGCCGATGTCGCGCCCGAACCCGAGACGCTGACCTCCGCCATCCCGGCCCTCACCGCGCCGCTCGTGATCCGGCCGCCGTCGAGCCAGCACTGGATCCTCATCGGATCGCTCATGGAGGATCTCCGCCGTATCCGCGGCGAGCTCATCGACGACGAGTGATCCGGCGGCGGCATCCGGACGTCGGAATGTCGACCGTGCGGCCTACTCTGGTCCCATGAGCGACGTCACCCTCGACCGGGCGCTCGCCGAACTCGCCGCCCTCGAAGATCCGAAGATGCGCGCGGCCAACGAGAAGCGCGGCGACGACCACGGCATGAACCTGAGCCGCCTGCGCGCGCTGGCGAAGACCATCAAGATCGACCACCCGCTCGCGCAGGAGCTGTGGGCGACGGGCGAGACGCCCGCCCGCCTGCTCGCCCTCCTCGTCTGCCGCCCGAAGGACTTCAGCGCCGATGAACTCGACGCCATGCTGCGCGAGACCGATCCGCCGAAGGTGAACGACTGGTTCGTGAACTACGTCGCCAAGAAGAGCCCGCTCGCCGAGGAGATGCGCCTGCGATGGTTCGACGACACCGATCCGACGGTCGCTGCGGCGGCCTGGTCGCTCACTTCGGTGCGGGTCGTCAAGGACCCCGACGGCCTCGACCTCGACCGTCTGCTCGATCTGATCGAGGCGCAGATGAAGGATGCCCCGGCACGGCCGCAATGGTCGATGAACGAGACGCTCGCGCAGATCGGCATCCATCATCCGGATCTGCGCGAGCGCGCCCTCGCGATCGGCGACCGCTTGCAGGTGCTCGCCGACTACCCGACGGCACCCGGCTGCACCTCTCCGTTCGCCCCGATCTGGATCGGCGAGATGGTGCGGCGGGCCGAGGGCTGAGCTACTTCGCGGCCACCATGGCGCCGGCTTCGGCGAACTCCTCGTCGATCTCGGCGTTCGCGCGATACGTGAGCAGGCTCACCACCACGGCGGCGATCAGCGCGAAGACGAAGGCCGGGAGCAGCTCGTAGAGTCCCGTGTTCAGCGGCTTCCACAGGAACACGGTCGCCGCGCCGACGATCATGCCGGCGAGCGCACCCCAGTTGGTCAGCCGTCGCCAGAAGAGGCTGAGCAGGATGATCGGGCCGAACGCCGCACCGAAGCCCGCCCAGGCGAACGAGACGAGGCCGAGGATCGTGTCGTTCGGCGTGACCGCTAGCACGGCCGCGACGACGGTCACACCCAGCACGCCGATCCGCCCCAGCAGCACGAGCGTCTTGCTCGACGGCGGCGTCTTGCGGAACACCTTGTAGATGTCTTCGACCAGGGCCGACGAACTCACGATCAGCTGGCTCGAGACCGTGCTCATGATGGCGGCGAGCACGGCCGCGAGCACGAGACCGGCGACGAAGGGATGCAGCAGCGTCTGCGACATGAGCAGTACGACGGTCTCGGGGTTGGCGAGATCGATGCCGCGCTGGGCGATGAACGCGATGCCGACCAGGCCCGAGAACACGGCGCCGCCGAGGGAGAGCACCATCCACGAGATGCCGATACGGCGGGCGCTCTTGGCTTCCTGCGGCGAGCGCAGCGCCATGAACCGCACGATGATGTGCGGCTGACCGAAGTAGCCGAGGCCCCAGGCGAGGGCCGAGACGATCGCCAGCAGGGTGCCGCCCGTGAGAGCCGTGCCCGACAGCAGCGAGAGGTGATCGGGGGCGACCTCGGCGATCAGGTCGCCCGTCTCCGCGAATCCGCCGATCGCCACGATGGCCGCGACGGGCACCACGATCAACGCGATCACCATCATCAGCCCCTGCACGACATCGGTGAGGGATGCCCCGAGGAAACCGCCGAACAGCGTGTACGCGAGGGTGACCCCGGTGACGAGGAGCATCCCGACGAGGTAGTCGCCCTGGAAGGAGCTCTCGAAGAACACGCCTCCGGCGACCATTCCCGACGAGATGTAGAGCGTGAAGAACACGAGGATGACGACACCGGAGATGATGCGCAGCAGGCGCGTGCCATCGCGCAGCCGGTTCTCGAAGAAACTCGGAACCGTGATCGAGTTGCGCGAGACCTCGGTGTACGCGCGGAGGCGCGGAGCGACGAGCAGCCAGTTCAGGTACGCGCCGATCGTCAGGCCGATGGCGATCCACGCCTCGATCAGGCCGGAGACGTAGATCGCACCGGGCAGACCCATCACGAGCCACCCCGACATGTCGGACGCTCCGGCGCTGAGCGCCGCGACCCACGGCGGCAGGTTGCGCCCGCCGAGCATGTAGTCCTCGTGGTCGGAGGTGCGGCGGAACGCGAACCATCCGATGAGGAGCATCCCGGCGAAGTACAGCGCGAGAGCGGCGAACGTGAAGATCTGGTCTGACATGGTCTCCCTTTCGGCGGCGTCGTGAGCCGCATCACGACCCGGCATCGTCGCCGCGTCGCGCTCCGATGATGTCAAACGAGGACGCGACCCGCCAGTTCTGTGCACGAGGAGCATCAGTACATTGGAATGATGAGCACCCACATCGCGGCGGAGCCCGGTCAGATCGCCCCCATCGTCCTCTTCCCCGGCGACCCGCTGCGGGCCAAGTGGATCGCCGAGACCTTCCTGGATGACGCCGAGCTTTACTCCGAGACTCGCGGGATGCTCGGTTTCACCGGTACCTGGCAGGGCCATCGCGTCTCGGTGCAGGGTTCGGGCATGGGTCAGCCCTCGATGGCGATCTACGCGAACGAGCTGTTCGACTCGTACGACGTGCAGACGATCGTGCGCGTGGGCTCGTGCGGTGCGCTGACCGAGAAGCTCAAGGTGCGCGACATCATCATCGCGAACGCCGCGAGCACCGACTCGGGCATCAACCGGGTGCGCTTCCACGGGCTCGACTACGCCCCCGTCGCCGACTTCGCCCTGCTGCGCGCGGCGGTCGAGGCGAGCGAAGCGGAAGACCTCGATTCCGCCGTGCACGTGGGCCAGCTGTTCTCGAGCGACCAGTTCTACAGCACGCGTCCTGAACTCACGGAGCCCTTCGTGCAGCACGGCATCCTCGGCGTCGAGATGGAGGCCGCGGGCCTCTACACGCTCGCCGCCTTCCACGGCCGCCGCGCGCTCGCGATCTGCACGGTCTCCGACCACATCGTCACGGGCGAGGAGACCACGGCGCAGGAGCGCGAGCAGACCTTCGGCGACATGATCCGCATCGCGCTGCGCGCCGCGACCTCGGTCTGAGGCATCGACCGCCCGCGCCGGATGGGATGATCGAAGCACCATGGCATCCCTCCTCGACCCGGCCACCCTTCCCGACGGATCCGATGCGGATGCCGTCTACACGGCGTTCGTCGAATGGGCCGAGTCGACCGGCCTGACCCTCTACCCCGCGCAGGACGAGGCGATCATCGAGATCGTGTCGGGCAACAACCTGATCCTGTCGACCCCGACCGGCACCGGGAAGTCGCTCGTCGCGATCGGCGCGCACTTCGCCGCCCTGCTCGACGGACGCCGCAGTTACTACACCGCGCCGATCAAAGCCCTGGTGAGCGAAAAGTTCTTCGCACTGGTCGAGGTGTTCGGCGCCGAGAACGTCGGCATGGTCACGGGTGATTCCTCGGTGAACGCGGATGCTCCGATCATCTGCTGCACCGCCGAGATCCTGGCGAACCTCTCGCTGCGGCAGGGGACGGATGCCGAGGTCGGCCAGGTCGTGATGGACGAGTTCCACTTCTACGGCGACCCCGACCGCGGATGGGCCTGGCAGGTGCCGCCGCTTGAGCTGCCGCAGGCGCAGTTCATCCTGATGTCGGCCACGCTCGGTGACGTGACCGCGCTCGCGTCCGACCTGACCCGGCGCACGGGCCGCGACACGGCGACGGTGACCGGTGTCGAGCGCCCGGTGCCGCTGCACTTCTTCTACGAGCAGACCCCGATCCACGAGACGATCGAGGAACTGCTGAACACGAACCAGGCGCCGGTGTACATCGTGCACTTCTCGCAGGCCGCGGCGATGGAGCGGGCACAGGCGCTGTCGAGCACGAAGGTCGCCACCCGCGAGCAGCGCGACGCGATCGCGGATCTGATCGGCGCGTTCCGCTTCACGACGGCGTTCGGCAAGACGCTCTCGCGCTTCCTGCGGGCGGGGATCGGCGTGCACCACGCGGGGATGCTGCCCAAGTACCGTCGTCTCGTCGAGCAGCTCGCGCAGCGCGGTCTGCTGCGGGTGATCTGCGGAACCGACACGCTCGGCGTCGGGATCAACGTGCCGATCCGCACGGTGCTGCTCACCGCACTGACCAAGTTCGACGGCACGAGGATGCGGCAGCTCAACGCCCGCGAGTTCCATCAGATCGCCGGCCGTGCGGGTCGTGCGGGCTACGACACCGCGGGCACCGTGGTCGCGCAGGCGCCGGAGCACGAGAGCGAGAACCTCGCCGCCATCCGCAAGGCGGGTGACGACCCGAAGAAGAAGCGCAAGATCATCCGCAAGAAGGCACCCGACGGATTCGTGTCGTGGGGCGAGCCCTCGTTCCGCAAGCTCATCGATGCGACACCCGAGACGCTCACCTCGCACATGCAGATCACCAGCGCGATGATGCTCAACGTCATCGGCCGCGGGGGCGACGTGTTCGGCAATATGCGCGCGCTGGTATACGACAATCACGAGCCGCGCGCACGCCAGCGCGAACTCGCCCTGCGCGCGATCGGCATCTACCGCACCCTGCTCGAATCCGGAGTGGTGGAGCAGACGGATGCCGGGGAGATCCGGCTCACGGTCGATCTGCAGCCGAACTTCGCCCTCAACCAGCCGCTGTCTCCGTTCGCCCTCGCGGCGTTCGAGCTCCTCGGAGAGGAGTCCCCCAGCTACGCCCTCGACATGATCTCGATCGTCGAGTCCACACTCGACGATCCGCGTGCCGTGCTGAGCCAGCAGGAGTTCCAGGCTCGCGGCGAGGCGGTCGCGGCGATGAAGTCCGAGGGCATCGAGTACGACGAGCGCATGGAGCTGCTCGAGCAGGTCACCTACCCGAAGCCGCTCGACGAGCTGCTGACCGCCGCGTTCGAGACCTTCAGCGCCGCGCAGCCGTGGATCCGCGACTTCGAACTGCACCCCAAGTCGGTCGTGCGCGACATGTACGAGCGCGCCATGTCGTTCGGGGAATACGTCGCCTTCTACAAGATCGCGCGCTCGGAGGGCGTGGTGCTGCGCTACCTGTCGGATGCCTATCGAGCGGCATCCCAGACCATTCCCGAAGAGCTCAAGACCGAAGACCTCCGCGACCTGATCGAGTGGCTGGGCGAACTCGTGCGCCAGGTCGACTCCAGCCTGCTCGACGAGTGGGAAGAACTGCGGGCCGGGATCGACAACGGACGCGTCGATTCCCCCGACGAGATCGTGCCGCCCGCACCGAAGCGCCTGACGAGCAACGTGCGCGCGTTCCGCACCCTCGTGCGCAACGAGCTGTTCCGCCGGGTGCAGCTCGCCGCGCGTGAAGACGTCGACGCCCTCGCCGAACTCGATCCCGCCTTCGGAGCGGATGCCTGGAACGACGCCCTCGACGGCTACTTCGCCGAGCACGACCAGATCCTCACCGGGGCGGATGCGCGCAGTTCCGCGCTGCTCATCCTGACCCCCGGCGAGACGACGTGGACGGCGCGCCAGATCTTCGATGATCCGGCCGGCGACCACGACTGGGGCATCTCGGCGACGGTCGACCTCGCGGCGTCCGATGAGGCCGGGGAAGCGGTCGTGACGGTCACGGCGGTCGACCGGCTCTAGTCGGCCGCAGGGAGCGAGTCAGCGCGGCACCCGAGCCCCCTTCACGAGCCGCGCCACCAGGTCGGGATACGCCACCCCGGCGGCGGCGAACATGCGCGGCGCCTGCGAGGCGGCGGTGAGCCCGGGCATGGTGTTGACCTCGTTGAGCACCGGCCCGTCGTCGGTGAGGAAGAAGTCCATGCGGGCCAGGCCCCCGCATCCGAGGGCGTCGAACATCGCCAGCGCGGCTCGCCTGAGGCCCGCCGACTCGTCGGACGCGAGCTGCGTCGGCACCGTGAAGCGCGCGGTTCCGTCGTACTTCGTCGCCGTGTCGAACAGCCCCTCGGCATGGATCTCGAGCGGCGGTGCCGCCCAACGGATGCCGCCCGCCTCACACAGCACGGCGACGTCGATTTCGCGCCCGCGCACGACCTCCTCCACGAGGATGCGCCGGTCGAGTCGCGCCGCCGCGCGCAGCGCGGGAAGCAGTTCGGCCTCCTCGCGCACGAGCGCGACCCCGTGACTCGATCCGGCCGAGACCGGCTTGACGACGACGGCACCCTCGAACTCCACGTCGCCGATGTCGTCGGCCGAGATCACGCGTCCCCGCGCCGTCCGGATGCCGACGGCATCCGCCACCAGCTTCGTCGCCCACTTGTCCATCCCGAGCGCCCCGGCGCCTACCCCCGAGCCGACCACGCGTACTCCGGCGAGCGCGCAGAGCGCTGCGAGCGCGCCGTCCTCGCCCGGCGCCCCGTGCACCGCCGGGAACACGACGTCGGCCTGCGCGATCAGCGGCATCGCGAGAGCCAGCGACTCCGCCGCCGACGCTCCCGCCCGGATGCCGTCGGCCCGCCAGATCCCCTCCCGGTCGATCGTGACGCAGGTCACCGTGTGGTCCCCCATACGCAGGGCCGCCGCGACCGCGGCCGCCGAGGCGAGCGACACGTCGTGCTCGGCGTTCTGCCCTCCCCCGATCACCAGCACGTTCACGGTCATGCGATGCTCCTCTGCACGCGGGGGCCGATGCCCGTGAGGATGGTGTGGGGGATCGTTCCGGCCCAGCGCGCCCAGTCCTGCAGCGACGGCACCGCACCACCCTCCGGCCCGAGCAGCACCGCCTCCGCACCGCGCGGAACCGCGGTGTCTCCCGTGTCGACGACGATCTGATCCATCGACACCCGTCCGACGATCGGATGCCGCGCACCGTCGATCGCGACGCCCGCCGCCGGTGACAGCTCGCGGGGCACCCCATCGGCGTATCCGACGCCGATCACGCTCAGGTGCGTCGCGCGCTCCGCGACGTGGTCTCCGCCGTAGCCGACCGCAGTTCCGGCCGGCACACGCGCGCTGTGCACGACGGATGCCGTCCACCGCGCGGCCCCGGCGAGCGCCGTGGACTCGGAGAGATCGATCCCCACGAGGCCTGCTCCGATCCGCACGAGGTCGAAGTGGGTGGCGGGGTCGGTGAGCGCCCCGGCGGTCGCGGCGAGGTGCACGGTCAGCGGCCCGAAGCCGGCGCGCAGCACGGCATCCCTCCCCTGGCGCAATCGCCGCACCGCCGCCGCGTTCGCGCACGGGTCGCCGGCGTCGGCCCGCGGCAGGTGGCCCATGACACCTGTGACCTCGATCCGTCCGCGGGCCGACCGTGCGACCCGCAGCAGCTCGGCCCAGTCCTCGACCGGGCATCCGCCGCGGGCCATCCCGGTGTCGAGGTGCAGGTGCACGCGCACGGGAGCGGCGGCATCCGCGGCCAGCTGTCGCAGCTCCTCGACCGATCCCACCGCGATGTCGACGCGATGCGCGTGCGCGAGCCGCGCATCGACGCCCGAGGGATTCAGCCACGCGAGGATCGGCTGCGTGAGCCCGGCCTCACGCAGCTCGACGGCGTCGGCGGCATCCGTCACTCCCAGCCAGGTCGCTCCGGCGGTGACCGCGGCGCGCGCGATCGGCACGGCCCCGAGGCCGTAGCCGTCGGCCTTGACGACCGCCATGACGGCGGCGCCCGTCGAGGCGCGCACCCGCGCGACGTTCGCTGCGACCGCCGTCGGCAGGGTGGTGAGCGTCGGTGCGTGCAGCCGCGAGAGCGCGACCCCCTCGACGACGGCGCTCATCGCTGCATCCGCGGGTCTTCGGTCGGGTCGGCGTACATCTCGGGGCAGCCCTGAGTGACGGCATCCGGCCGGAGTTCGTAGTGCCACGACTCGTTCGCGTAGATCTGGCAGAGGCCGTAGCCGGCGCCGTGCTGGGCGAGCCAGTCGAGGGTCGGAAGACCGCCGAGGTCGACAGCCTCGCCCGACACGTGCAGCGAGGTCTCGGGCGTCGCGACCCAGCGCGCCGCCTCCTCGGCCGATCCGTAGCTGATCACGGCCTGGTCGAGCATGTGCTGCTGCAGGGCCGCCGAGCGCCAGCCGCTGTTGACGAGGAAGGGGACGTCGGCGTCGGATGCCGCGCGCTGCAGCGCGTCGAGCAGCGCCGGGTCGAGGTTGCCGACGGCCACACGATCGGTGTCGAAGACCGTCGGCTGGTCGCCGTCACGGATCACACCGTCGGCGTCGCTCGGGGCGAGCACCGATCCTCCCGGCGGGATCGAGGCGGCACCCGTCGAGGTCTCGGCGGCGCTGTCGTCGGTGGAGGCGTCGGGCCCGGGGCCGGCGGTGAAGCTGTGCGAGAGCACGGCATCCGCTGCGGCGAGCGACTGCTGCACGGCGAAGGCGGCGATGACGGCGACGATCAGTGCGATCGCCGACCAGACGATCCGCCGCGCTCGGCGGGTGGTGGAGGTGGAGCTGTTCATAACCCCCAGTGCAGTCGCCGGGCTGTTGCCGTGGCGTATGCGGTTCTGCATATGCTCCCGATATGCGCGGGTGCGTAGGATCGCAGCCATGCGTGTGCTGATCGTCGAGGACGAGCCCTACCTCGCCGAGGCCGTCCGCGACGGGCTGCGGCTCGAGGCGATCGCCGCCGACATCGCGGGCGACGGACACGTCGCGTTGGAGCTGCTCGACATCAACGCCTACGACATCGCGGTGCTCGATCGCGACATCCCCGGACCGTCGGGCGACGACATCGCCCGCGCGATCGTCGCGTCGGGCAGCGGCATCCCGATCATCATGCTCACCGCCGCCGACCGCCTCGACGACAAGGCCTCGGGGTTCGAGCTCGGCGCCGACGACTACCTCACCAAGCCCTTCGAACTGCGCGAACTCGTGCTGCGCCTGCGTGCGCTGGGGCGGCGCCGCGAGCGCGCCCGGCCGCCGGTGCTCGAGGTCGCGGGGCTGCGGCTCGACCCGTTCCGCCGCGAGGTCTTCCGCGACGAGCGGTACGTCGCCCTCACCCGCAAGCAATTCGCGGTGCTCGAGGTGCTCGTCGACGCGGCGGGCGGGGTCGTGAGCGCCGAGGAGTTGCTGGAGCGCGCCTGGGACGAGAACGCCGACCCCTTCACCAACGCCGTGCGCATCACCGTGTCATCGCTGCGCAAGCGGCTCGGGGAACCCTGGGTGATCGTGACGGTGCCGGGCGTCGGGTATCGGATCGCGACGGATGCCGGGGGTTCCGCGGCGGATGCCGGGGGTGCGGCTGCGGATCGCGGGGGTGCGGCGGCGGATGCCGGGGCGGATGCCGATGCTTAGACATCGCGGGATGAGCGCACGTCTGCGACTCGCGATCAGCTATGCCGGGGTCGTCGCGCTGGCGGGTTTCGTGCTGCTGGCGGTCGTGTGGTTGTGGCTGCTGCGGTACGTGCCGGATCAGAACATCGATGCGGGATTCTTCGTGCCGAATCGCTCCGACCTGATCCGCGCGTTCACCCCGTTCGCGACCTGGGCGATGATCGGATTGATCGCGGTGGGGCTCGCTGGCGGATGGCTGCTGGCCGGACGGATGCTCGCGCCGCTGTCACGCATCGGCGCCGCCGCTCAGCTCGCCGCCCAGGGGTCGCTGTCGCATCGGGTGCGGTTGGAGGGTCCGGCCGATGAGTTCCGCGACCTGGCCGACGTGTTCGACGCGATGCTCGAACGGATCGAGGCCCACGTCGAGGAGGAGCGCCGATTCGCCGCGAACGCCTCGCACGAACTGCGCACCCCTCTGGCGATCTCGCAGACGCTGCTCGAAGTCGCCCGCACCGATCCCGATCGCGACGTCGACGCCCTGATCTCGCGGCTCGGCGAGGTCAACGTCCGGGCGATCGCACTGACCGAGGCGCTGCTGCTGCTGAGCCGTGCCGACCGGCGGTCGTTCACGCATGAGCCCGTCGATCTGTCGCTCGTGTCGGAAGAGGCGGTCGAGGCCCTGCTGCCGTTGGCCGACCGTCGCGGGGTCACGGTCGAGGTCGGTGGGGTTCCCGCGGTCGTCTCGGGATCGGCGGCGCTGCTGCAGCAGCTGGTGACGAACCTCGTGCACAACGCGATCGTGCACAACCTCGACTTCGACGGACGCGTCGCCGTGCGCACCCATGACCTCCCCGAGGGGCTCGCGGTCGTGGTCGAGAACACCGGGTCAGTCGTTTCGGCCGATCGCGTGGAGGTGCTCGTCGAACCGTTCCAGCGCGGTGCCGAGCGCGCCCGCGGCGACGACCACGTCGGCGTCGGACTCGGCCTCGCGATCGCCGAGCGGATCGCCCAGGCCCACGACGGGAGTCTCGTGCTCACCCCGCGCCCCGACGGCGGCCTCATCGTGACGGTGTGGCTGCCCCGGCCCGCCGGCCCCTGAGCCTGTCGGACGGTCCTGCCCCGCTCGGTCCCTGAGCGAGCGCAGCGAGACGAAGGGCCCACGCCGCCGGAACTGGGTCCCTGAGCCTGTCGAAGGGTCCCACCCCGTGATACCCAACGGCGGCCTGTGGATAACTCCCGCGGGTGCGCTCAGATTCGGGCTACTTTGTGGCGGTGATGTCGACTCGATACCCCGCTGCCACCCTCGCACTCGCCGTCGTCGCCGCCGCCCTCAGCGGCTGCGCACCCGCCCCGCAACCCACGCCCACTCCGACGCCGGCGTTCGCCAGCGAGGAAGAGGCATTCGCGGCCGCGGAGGAGGTGTACCGGGAGTACATTGAAGCCGTCAATGCAGAGCATGGAGGCGATGCCAGCGCCGACTCGCACGATTACCTCACCGGCACGATTCTCGAGTCTGAACTCGAGAACAGCCGTGCACTCGAAGCGTCTGGCTTGCACATCGAAGGAGACACGGTCGTTCGTAGCTTTGTCGGAGACGAGACGACCATCGACGCCGTGCAAGCAACCGTGACTGGCATCGCATGTCTAGACATCACGTCGGCGCGCGTGATCGACGCTGTCGGAGAAGATGTCACCCCAGCCGAACGAAGCGACATCTACAGCATCGTCGTCACGTTTGTCGGATCAAGCTCGTCATTGTTGATCTCAAATTATGAGGTAGGCACGGGGACGGTATGCGAAGGCTGATCGCGTCTCTGACCATCGCGATCTCACTCCCCCTGATGGCTTCAGCAAGTGCGGGATGTTCGCAAGGGTCGATCGTCTCTGGCGGGTGCGGGGTATCAAACGACGGCTCATCGATCACCGTAACCGGCACGCAATCCCAGTCCCCAGGCTCCCCGTCTTCCTCCTGGTCCCCCTCCAGCTCCGGAACCCCCGGCACCTCGGGCGCCCCGGTCGACACCGGCCCGAGTGAGCTGGAACGCTGCCGTGCCGACGCCGGCCGCGCACGCGTCTGCCTCGAGCCCCGGCGTCGCACCGAGCCCTCGGCTCCGGCCCTGGCATCCGCCCCCGCCGCCCCCACGATCTCCATCAGCGACCTCGTCACCCTCACCCCGGCGACCGCGACCCCGACCGCCGACCCCTCCAACGTCGGCATCGCCGGACTCCCCACGAACTTCGTCACGACCGCATCCGTGCACACCCGCACCGGCACTCTCTTCGGCGCACCCCTCACCGCCCGCTTCACCCCGGTCGGCTACGACTTCGCCTATGGTGACGGCACCACCGCCCACACCACCACTCCCGGCGCCACTTGGGACGCCCTCGGTCAGCCCCAGTTCACCCCCACCGCCACGAGCCACACCTACACCGACCGCGGCACCTACGACACCACCGTCACCATCCACTACACCGCCGAGATCGACCTCGGCACCGGGTGGATCCCCCTCACCGGAACCCTCACCATCCCCGGACCCACCCAACAGATCCGGATCTACGAAGCCCACACCGCCCTCGTCGCCCACACCTGCACCGAACAACCCACCGCCCCCGGCTGCTGAACACGCACCTGCAGGTGCGATGCACACGTGCAGGGAGAATCCCCCCGGTCCTCCCTGCACGTGTGCATCCTCCCTGCACGTGCACACGACGGCGGGCCCTTCGACGACCTCAGGGCCCCCGGTACCGAGCCTCCTGCCGTCTCATCTGCACGGATCGATCACACCCGCACGACGAAACCACCGGATGCTCCGTGCAGACGTGGCATCTCCGTGCAGACGAGCGCGCGGCCGCCCCGCCCCGCCTCAGTTCAGGCGACGTTGCCGCGCAGTGCCGCGATCTCGCGCCCGTAGGTGCGGGCATCCGTCTCGGCGTTCTCCTTGAGTTCGCGCGCGGTGTCGGCGAAAGCGTCGAGCGCGGGATTCACACCGACGAGCGTGAACGGACGCTCCACGACGCGCAGGTCGAGGCCCCACACGTCTTCGAGCACGCGACGCAGCCAGCCGGTCGAGTGGTCCCAGCCCTCCTTGGGGGTGCCGGGCGCGTAGTTGCCGCCGAGCACGGTGACGAGGGTGGCGGGCTTGCCGCGCAGCGCGGTGCCGGTCGGGTCGATGCGCGGGTCGGTGTAGGCCACGTCGAACCAGGTCTTGAAGTGCTGCGAGACGCCGTAGTTGTACAGCGGCACCGCGAAGAGCAGCGCGTCGGCGCCGATCAGCTCGTCGGCGAACGAGGTCGCGAGGGCGCGGGCCTCGACCTGTCCGGGGGTGCGCTGGGCCTCGTCGACGAAGCCGCCGGTGACGGCATCCGCCCACGCGGTCGCGGGCACGGGGTCGGCGGCGAGGTCGCGCCGGGTGACGGGGGAGTCGGGGTGCGACGCGGTCCACTCGGCTTCGACGAGGTCGGCGAGCGACCGGCTGGCGGACGACGCGGGGAGGATGCTCGCATCGAGGCGGAACAGGGACATGGATGACACCTCTCGTTTTCGTAGTCGCTCGGTTTTTCTTAGCGACATCGGTTAACGTAGCACGCTAGAATGAGGGCATGGCCGAGATCGAGCACGATCTGCACCGGTGCGACGCCGCCGTCACACTCGCCTTCAGCGTGCTCGGAAAACGCTGGAACGGCATGATCGTGTCGTCGCTCGGCGGCGGCCCCTCCACGTTCGTCGCCCTGCGCCGCGCGGTCGCGGGCATCAGCGACACCGTGCTCTCCGACCGCCTCGCCGAACTCGCCGACGCGGGTCTCGTCGCACGCACCGTCGACGCCGGCCCGCCGGTCACCGTCTCCTACGCACTCACAGCCGGCGGTGAGGGACTGCTACCGATCCTCGACGACCTCGGAACCTGGGCATCCGCCAACCTGGTACGCCGCTGACGACGGCATCCGCCCGTCCAGCGGCATCCGCTGCGCCAGAGCGCCTGCACTGCTCGGCGACGGATCTCCGCAGTCGGCGCGCGGCTCAGATGGGTCTCGAGCCGCGACTCACCAGGGGCTGGGCTCGTAGTCCTTCAGGAAGACGCCGTGGATGTCGTCACCGGCCTCTCCGCGCACGATCGGGTCGTACACGCGGGCCGCGCCGTCGACCAGGTCGAGCGGGGCGTGGAAGCCTTCCTCCGCGAGTCGCACCTTCGTGTAGTGCGGGCGCTCGTCGGTGATCCACCCGGTGTCGACGGCGGTCATCAGGATGCCGTCCTTCTCGAGCATCTCGCCGGCGCTGGTGCGCGTGAGCATGTTGAGCGCGGCCTTGGCCATGTTGGTGTGCGGATGCCCCGGCCCCTTGTACCGGCGCGAGAACTGCCCCTCCATCGCCGACACGTTCACCACGTATTTGCGGTGCGCCGACGACGCCGCCATCGACGCGCGCAGGCGGCTGATGAGCAGGAACGGCGCGGTCGTGTTGGCGAGCTGCACCTCGAGCATCTCGAGCGGATCGACCTGGTCGACCGACTGCACCCAGCT
This sequence comes from Microbacterium sp. USHLN272, assembly GCF_037149655.1. Classification (NCBI taxonomy): domain Bacteria; kingdom Bacillati; phylum Actinomycetota; class Actinomycetes; order Micrococcales; family Microbacteriaceae; genus Microbacterium; species Microbacterium sp. USHLN272. The sequence continues at coordinate 1,832,390 of NZ_JBBCRA010000001.1, forward strand.
GTTGACGGTGTTGACGTCGGGCACGAGTCCGCCGGCGTCGATCGCGGTGCCGTCGGCGTGCTTCTCGAGCGACGACGAACCGGGCGCCATCGCGACGCGGGCGAGGTCCTCGGCGGTCAGTGCCTGGCCGCCTTGCTCGGCGACGGTTCCGCCGAGGGCGGCGACCGACAGCAGCGGGTGGGCATCGACGGATGCCTGCAGCGCCTGCGGGTGCGGGTCGGCGGTGTGCCCGAAGGTCTCCATCTCGGGGAGCGGGCCGTCGGGAAGCGGGTGGAGTTCAGCATCCGCCAGCAGCGAGTACGAACCCGGCGAGCGGCGGACGGTCTGCGCCGCGTTGTTGATGAGGATGTCGAGCGGGCCCTGGGCCGCGACGGAGTCGGCGAGGCCGATCACCTGGGCGGGGTCGCGCAGGTCGATGCCGACCACGCGCAGACGGTGCAGCCAGTCGGCGGAGTCCGGCAGCGCGGTGAACCGGCGCACGGCATCGCGCGGGAAGCGCGTGGTGATCGTGGTGTGGGCGCCGTCGCGCAGCAGCCGGAGCGCGATGTGCATGCCGATCTTCGCGCGGCCGCCCGTGAGCAGCGCGCGCTTTCCGGTGAGGTCGGTGCGGGCGTTGCGCTTGCCGTGGCTGAAGCGGGCGCAGTCCGGGCACAGCTGGTGGTAGAACGCGTCGACCAGCGTGTACGGCTGCTTGCAGATGTAGCAGTTGCGGGGCTTGAGCAGCTCGCCGGCGATGGGGGCGTCGACGACGCTGGTGGCGAGGTCGTTGCCGCGCGTCTCGTCATCGATGCGGTCCGGTGCACCGGTCGCCGTGCGGGCGACGACGGCCTTGTCGGCCTCGGCGATGGCGTCGCGGATCTCCTTGCGGCGCACGCGCTTGACGGCCTTGAACATCGCGGCGGTCGCGTGGCGCACGGCCACGAAGTCGGGGTGCTCGTTGTCGATCTCGTGCAGCTCGCTCAGCACGCGCAGGGTCGTGGCGAGATCGTCGGGATCGATGCCGGGGCCGAGGTCGCCGGAATCGCTGAGGTCGTCGCGGGGCGCATCGGTCATTGTGCCGATTTTACGCGAGAAACCCGGGCGTGCCCTGCGGACGGGAGCAGCCCTCGACCCGAGCCACCCGTCGGGGGCACAATGTCTGCATGCCCACTGATGCGCATGTCCTCGGCCCCGGCCTGCTGCCGACGCCGTTCACGGCCGACGAGATCCGCGAGGCGACCGGCGCCGGGAAGACCATCCGCCTGTTCGTCGAGTCGCCCGACGGATCTCAGCACGAGCGGTTCAACCGATTCGAGCAGACGGATGCCGAGGGCGCCACCCTCCGCGCCTGGTTCGCCGAGAACCCCGCCGACGTCGTGACGAGCCGGGTCACCTGGACCGATCTGCAGCACCACGCGGCGTTCCCCGCCGACCACACCACCGTCACGACCGAGGCGATCGACATCCCCCTCGGCCGCGTCGAGTGCACGCGCTACGACACGTCCGACGGCCCGGATGCGCCGGTGGAGACGTACTGGTTCTCGCCCGCCCACCCCGGCATGCCGGTGCGCTACGAGGTGCCGCTCGACGGCGGGGTACTGCGCACGACGATGATGAGCATCGAACCGGCGTGACGGGCGCAAGACCCTGCCGCAGTGTCGGAGACCCGGCGTAGGGTCGCTGCATGAGCGCAGAGATCGAACGTCACGGAGTCGTCCCGTCCTACCTGCTCGCCCGGCTGGCTGCATCGGGGCGGTTCCCGCGTGCGGCCGCCGCCGCGCGGCAGACCCTCACCGCGGGCCGGCCGCCGTTCCGCGCCCGCATCGACCTCTCGATCGACGAGAACGGCGACCTGGTCGCGCAGCTGTCGGATGCCCCGAACCGCACGATCAGCGACGCGGCGAACACGCAAGACCTTCCGGGCGCGGTCGTGCGCTCCGAAGACGACCCGCCCGTCGCCGATGCGCCGGTCAACGAGGCCTACGACGGGCTCGGGGCGACGTTCGAACTGCTGCTCTCGGCGTTCGGCCGCAACTCGCTCGACGATGCCGGCGCACCTCTCGACGCGACGGTGCACTACGGCGTCGACTACGACAACGCCTTCTGGGACGGCGAGCGCATGGTGTTCGGCGACGGCGACGGCGAGGTGTTCCGCGGGTTCACCGGATCGCTCACGGTGATCGGCCACGAACTCGCCCACGGGGTCGTGCAGCACACCGCGAACCTCGAGTACCAGGGGCAACCCGGTGCGCTCAACGAATCGATCGCCGATGTATTCGGTGCGCTGACCGAGCAGTACGCGCAGGGGCAGAGCGCCGCCGACGCCACCTGGCTCATCGGCGCCGAGATCTTCACCGAGGCGGTGGAAGGCGTGGCGCTGCGCTCGATGATCGCGCCCGGAACGGCCTACGACGACGACGAGCTCGGCAAGGACCCCCAGCCCGACCACATGAGCGGCTTCGTGCGCACGACCGAAGACAACGGCGGCGTGCACATCAACTCCGGCATCCCCAACCGCGCCTTCGCCCTCTTCGCCACCGACCTCGGCGGCAACGCGTGGGAGACCGCCGGCACCGTCTGGTACCGCGCGCTCACCGGAGGGCTGTCGAGCACGGCGACGTTCACGGCCTTCGCCGACGCGACGGTCGCTGCGGCATCCGAGGTCGATGAGGCCACCGCGACAGCCGCTCGACGCGCCTGGACGACCGTGGGAGTCTATGAGGATGAGCGAGCCCCCGCAGCCGACTGACGCCGAGCCGTCGGCTGCGCCCGAATCCTCGGGCGACGGCGGGCGGTCACCTGACCCCGGGTTGGTCATCGCCGTGGTGCGCACGGGCGGGATCGCGGGGATCAGCCGACGATGGCGCGTGGAGATCGCGGCATCCGACTCTCCCGACGCCGAACCGTGGATCGCACTCATCGAACGCTGCCCGTGGAGCGCCGACCCCGAGAGCTCCGCCGGCGCCGACCGCTTCGTCTGGAGCATCCGCGCGCGTACCCCCACCGAGCACCTCGAACGCGAGCTCCCCGATGGCGCCGTCGCCGGGCCCTGGCGCGACCTCGTCGATGCCGTGCGCGCCGCCTCGGCCTGAGGCCCGTTCTCGCCGCGAGGGGTCGCCACACGCCGCTCGCGATGCCAGAGACACGGCATGTCCCGACCCCTCGCGACTCGGCCCCGGCCGCGCGCCCCGTGGATCCGGTGTGAATCGGCGCCGCCCGGCCGCGACGGAGAGACAATGGGCGAATGGGACTGTTCCAGCACCGCCCGGAAGAAGAAGAGAACCAGTGGGCCGGGCTTCCGTCCGAGCCGCTCGAACGTGACGGTGTCGACGCGCTCGCCACGACGCCCTCCGTCGACCCGCTGTCGATCGGCCTCGGCGCCGAGCTCGGGTCGATCGTGTTCCCCGTCGCGCCCCCGGCACCGTCCGCGGTGTCGACCGAGAATCGCGAACCGGACGAGGACTGACATGACCTCCCCCGCATCCGCCGGCATCGAGGTCCGCCGCGTGACGGCCGACGAATGGATGCTGTGGCGAGCCGCGCGCCTCGAAGCCCTGCGCGAGTCGCCCGCCGCCTTCGGCTCGCAGCTCACCGACTGGATCGAGGCGCCCGAGTCGCGGTGGCGGGAGCGGCTGTCGGTTCCCGGGGCGCATGACCTGCTCGCGATCGACGGCGAGCACGTCGTCGGGATGATCACCGGCATGCCGGTCGCCGACGACCCCTCCCGCACCGAACTGATCTCGATGTGGGTCGCTCCGTCGGCGCGCGGCACGGGACTCGCCGCCGATCTGATCGATCGCATCGTCGATTGGGCGACGGAGGCCGGGGCATCCGTCCTCGATCTCTCGGTCATGCCCGACAACCCGTCGGCGCACCGCGCCTACGAGCGCGCGGGTTTCACACCCCTCGACGAACCCGGCGACCTGCTCCCCGACGGTCGCCTCGAGATCCGGATGCGCCGCACCCTGCGCTGACCCGCCCTCTTTCCTCGTGAGGGGTCAAGACACGCCGCGCCGCCGGCACCCGCAACGGCGTGTTGTGACTCCTCACGCCCCCTGTCCCGCACACCCCCACGTGAGGGGTCAAGACACACCGCGCCGTCGGCACCCGCAACGGCGTGTACTGACTCCTCACGCCCCTGCGCCCGCACACCCCCACGCGAGGGGTCAAGACACGCCGCACGACCGGCATCCGCGACGGCGCGTCTTGACCCCTCACGTTTGGGAGACGCGACCCGCCGGGCGACGTCGGCGGCCCGGGCTACGGTGGAGGGATGACGATCACCGCCGCCGCAGACGGCTCCGCTCTGGGCAACCCCGGCCCCAACGGCTGGGCCTGGTACATCGACGACGACAACTGGGCCGCGGGCGGGTCTCCTCACGGCACCAACAACCAGGGCGAACTGCAGGCGGTGCTCGAACTGCTGCGCGCGACGGCCGGCACCGACGAGAAGCTGCTCATCCGCTGCGACAGCCGGTACGTGATCGACTCGGTGACGAAGTGGATGCCGGGCTGGAAGCGCAAGGGCTGGCGCAAGTCCGACGGCGGCCCCGTGCTCAACCGCGACATCCTCGAGGGCATCGACGAGGCGATCCGCGGGCGCGACGTCGAGTTCTCCTGGGTCAAGGGGCATGCCGGCGACCGGCTGAACGAAGCCGCCGACGAGCGGGCGAACGCCGCGGCGAAGGCCTATCAGGCGAAGCAGGAACCGCGCCGCGGCCCCGGGTTCACGCTCGCCTCCGGCGCCGGCGCCGCCGTCGCGGCCTCCGCCCCGGTCGCGGCATCCGCGCAGCACGCCCCGTCTGCGGCATCCGCTCCGGTCACGACCGCCCCCTCGGATGCCCCGCTCTGGGCCGAGACCTCGTCGCTGTTCGACGACTTCGACACGCCCTCGGCCGACCCGATCGAGCTGCACCTGAGCCTCACCGGCGACGAGCACGCCCGCCTGCGCGACCGCGCCGAGGCGCAGGGCATCTCGCTCGAAGCGGCCCTGCGCCGTCTGATCTGACGCGCGTACACTCGCCTCATGTCGACAACCGCGCGCACGATAGGCCGCATCTTCCTCGGATCCTCCCTCGTCTTCGCCGGCGTCTCGCACCTGACGTTCGCCCGCCGCGAGTTCCAAGCCCAGGTACCCGAATCGCTGCCGCTCGACCCCGACGTCACCGTGCTCGCCTCGGGCGTCGTCGAGGTCGGTCTCGGCTCGGCGCTGCTGCTGGCCCGCAAGCGACGCCGTCGGGTCGGCACGATCGCCGCACTGTTCTTCATCGCGGTATTCCCCGGCAACGTCTCGCAGTGGATGCACCAGCGCGACGGCTTCGGCCTCGACACCGACATGAAGCGCTTCGTGCGACTGTTCTTCCAGCCGGCGCTGGTCGCACTGGCTCTGTGGTCGACCCGCACGCGACGCTGAGGCGCGTTCCCACGACCCGCGGAGCCGACCAAAAGTAGACTCGGCGGATGAGTGGACGGCGGGTGACGCAACGGTGAAGACGCGTACCGTCTTCGGCCTGCTCCGACTCGGCGCCGCCGCGCTGTGCCTGGTCGCCCTCATCCACCGTCTCGCGTGGGGGCTCGCCTCGCACACGATCGCCAGCCAGAACTTCTTCGCCTACCTCACCAACCAGTCGAACGTCGCGTTCGTGGTGCTGCTCACGATCGCCGGCATCATCGCGCTCCGCAAGGCCCGCGATCCGCGTTGGCTCACCGTCACCCTCGCCCTCGTGCTCACCTGGACGATCACGGCCGGCATCGTGTTCGCCATCCTCGTCTGGCAGGCGGGGCTGCGCGGCATCCGCATCGACGTGCCCTGGTCCGATCAGGTGCTGCACTTCTACCTGCCGGCCTGCGCCGCACTCGCCTGGGCGCTCGCGCCCGGCCATCGCGCGGTGCCGTGGCGGGTCATCCCGGCGACGCTGATCTACCCGCTCGTGTGGGGCGGGTTCACGATGATCCGCGGCCCGATCATCGGCTGGTACCCGTACTACTTCCTCGACCCGCGGCAGATCAGCGGACCGGCCGAATTCCTGGTGTCGTCCGGCATCGCCCTCGCGACGTTCGCGACCGTCGCGACCGCGCTCGTGCTCATCAGTCGGATGCCGCTGCCCCGTCGCCTGCGGGAGGATCAGGCCGAGTAGACGACGGACCACCGCATGCCGCCGCGTCAGGCGACGCGGCCTCGCGTCAGGCGGCGTAGGGCCCGAGCGCCTCCAGCGCCAGGGCGACCGACTCGTCCTTGCCGAGTTCCGAGAACCTCGCCGCAGCGTCGCCGCCGACGATCCCCACCAGCACGTTCTCGCCGGTCGCGGGGAGCAGGTTGATCCAGGTGCGGATGCCGACATCGCCGCCGACCGTGTGCCACACCGCCTCCTCGGCATTCCAGAACGGCTCGTCCCAGCGCAGCCACACGGTCTCGATCGACCCCATCGCGAGCGCCGAGATCGCGCCGCGGTTGGCGAACGGCAGCGGCGGGTCGAACTCGATGCCCTGCTCCTGCAGCACTCCGAGCGGCACCGTCACGACGACGCGGTCGAACGACAGCGCCTCACCGGTGCCCATGCGCACGCTCACGCCGGTGTCGTCGTAGGCGAGGCGGGTGACCGGCTGGTTGAGACCGACCTGCACACCGTCGAGCGTGTGCTCGATGAACGGCAGCAGGCTGTCGCGGGCGGCGCGGGGCTCGGCCGGAGGGAGCGGCGGGGCGAACCAGCTCGACAGCTTCGCGGCCTCCGCGCCCGAGGCCGTCGAGAGAAGCGCGAGCAGGGCGAGGATCGTGGGGTCGGCCGTGTCGACGCCTGCCGCGACGAGAGCATCCGCGACCGAGCTGTCGACGGGGGCGGCCTGAGCGGTGGCGATCGCCGCGGTCAGGGACTCGGTGGCGACGGCATCCGTATCTCCGTCGGGCGAGCGCCAGAGCGAGCCCGCGAGATCGACGACGGAGATGTCCTCGGCCTCGAGCGTCTGCACGAGGTCGGCATCCGCCTCGCCGAACAGCCATGCGCCGAGCTGCGGAGGAAGTGGCCAGACGTCGTCGACCCGTGAGTACACCCGTCCGCCGACGCGGTCGCGCGCTTCGAGAACGGTGACCTCGAAGCCCGCGTCGTTCAGCCGCGCGGCTGCCGTGGCGCCGGCGAGCCCCGCACCGATCACGGCGATGCGCTCGCCGTCGCCCGCGGCATCCCGCAATTCGTCGGCGGCGCGCTCACCCGAAGCGATCGCTCCGCGCATGGTGGCCGGGGCCTCTTCATCGGTGGCCTCGCCGGCGAAGAACAGGCGGTCGTCGACCGGGCGCGCGAGGGCGCTGCGGGTCTCGGCCCCCACGCCGGCGGGCACGAAGCTGACGGCACCGAACGCGTACTGGTCACTCGTCCACGTCGAGCGGATGCTGGCGGCCGGAAGCGGCACGCCGTTCGTGGGCTGCGGCTCGGGCGAACGCGTCGGGGTGCGCGTGGGCGTGGGCTCGGGCTCCGGGGTGCACGAGGCGAGCAGCACCGAAAGGGCTCCGGCCCCGGCGCCCAGAAGCAGAGTGCGGCGCGTGATCCTCATCGTGTCGCCACTTTATCCCGCCCGGGTGGACGGTGGCTGCTCGGCCGGCCGTTCACGACTCCGGAGATCTGCTCCCGAATCGCAGAGAAACCGGCCGATCCGTGCGGAATCGGCCGGCTTCTCCGGAGTTGTGAACGGTCAGACCGCGAGCAGCTCCCGCTCGAGACGGGCGTACGAGGTCTCCATGCCGTCGGCCATGCCGGTGGCGAGGATCATGTCGCGCGTCTCCTTGTCGGGGTACTCGATGTACAGCGTGATGAGGGTCGCGCCGTCCTCCTCGTAGAGGTTGAGGTCGTTGAGCGTCTCGACCGGCATCCCGATCATCCGCTCGGTCTGCACCGACCGCTTCGGGGCGTCGATCAGCAGCGCCTCGCCCTCGAAGCCGAACGCCTCGCCCTCCGTGTCGCCGGTCGGTGCCCACGAGTTGCGGTACGTCTGCCCGACCTCGGTAGCGACGACGCACTCGGTCATCTCCCACCCGTCGGGTCCGAGCAGCCACTGCTTCATGAGCTCGGGCTCGTTGTGCGCGCGCCAGACGAGCTCGCGCGGACCCTCGACGAGGCGCGTGATGCGCACGTGCACGTCGTCGAGCAGTTCGACGTTCGTGCCTTTGCCCTGCGCGTAGTCGCGGAGGTCCTGCAGCACGGCGTCGAGCTGGCTCATCGCGAGCGTCGTGCCCTCGACGGCGCCCATCGCCACGACCTGCTCGAGCGCCTCGGCCGAGGCGAAGTAGCTCGTGTTGACCATGCGCGTGCCCTCGGCGGTCGGCGTGAACGTGAACGTCATGCGCATCGACGGCAGGTCGGGGTTCGGGGTCCCGTCCTCGTCGGCGAAGGCGTCGAGCACCTCGAAGCCGTTCGGGCCGTCGATGTTGAGGAACTCCCAGGTGCCGGAGGCCTTCTCGCCGCGCGGTCCGTTCATCGTGTAGTTGGCCTTGCCGCCCACGGTGTGGTCCCAGTGGGTGAAGGTGGCGGGCCATCCGGGAGGACCCCAGAAGCGCTCGAGCTGGCGCGGGTCGCTGTAGGCATCCCAGACCCGCTCGACGGGGGCCGCCAGATCGGCGACGACCGTCATGGTGAGGTTCTCGGCATCCGTGATCACATCGGTGACAGGCATTGTCAGTCTCCTTGTTCGTGTTCGGTCGGTTCGGTGTTCTTCGTGGTGCTCGTGGTGCTGCCGGTGCTCGGGGCGGGCGCGGCCAGCAGGTCGTCGAGGCGAGCGATGCGCGATCGCCACAGCTCTTCGTAGCGGGCGAGCAGCGCCTTGGCGCGGGCGATCATCTCGGGATTCGCGCGCACGAGGCGCTCGCGTCCCTCGGCGCGCTTGACGATGAGATTCGCGGCCTCCAGCACGGCGACGTGCTTCTGCACCGCGGCGAACGACATCTCGTATTCGGCGGCGAGGGTCGAGACCGACTGCTCGTTCTCGATCGTCCGGCGCAGGATGTCGCGCCGGGTCGACGTGGCCAGTGCGTGGAAGACACGGTCGACCTCCGCTTCGGTGAGTTCTTTTTGTGCAACCATTTGGTTGTACGTTAGACCCGGGCGGGGGGCGTGTCAAGAGGTTCCTGTCTGATCCGCTCCTTCCGGATCCACCTGCAGGGAGAGAACACATATGCAGGGAACATCCGCCCGTTTCTCCCTGCACGTGTCAGAACTCCCTGCAGGTGATCGGCGGGCGCGCCCGACCGGCGCCGCCACCGCCCGGAACCTCGACCTAGGGTCGAGCGCATGGACTACAACTCCCTGTTCCCCCTGGTCTCCGCGATGTGGACCTCCGTCGCGCTGCTCGCGGGCGGCTACGCCCGCACGCGCAACCGCTCGGCGTGGACGTGGTTCCTGCTCACGCTCTTCTTCGGACCGATCGCGGCGTTCCTGCTCGTCGTGTGGGAGCCGGTGCCGCAGAAGCCGTCGGCCCCGACTCCGACCGAGAACTGAGAACTGAGAACGGAGGCGGGGCGGAGCTACCGAACGACCCGCCCCTCTTCCACCCGAACGACCCGATCCGCGGCATCCAGCAATGCCGAATCGTGCGAGACGCACACCACCGCCACCCCGCGATCGGCCTCTTCGCGCAATACCGAACGGATGCGCCGACTGCTCTCGGCATCCAACCCGGTCGTGGGCTCGTCGAGGAGCAGCAGGTCGGCCTGCCGCGCGAGACCCTGAGCGAGCAGGGCCCGCTGCTGCTGCCCGCCCGAGAGTGAGGCGAACGGGCTCGGCGCGAGGCGGGTGATGTCCAGTCGCTCCAGCGACCGAGTCACGACCGTGCGCGCCTCGCCGTCCATCCGTCGCCACGGGCCGAGCCGACCCCAGACGCCGACGGCGACGACGTCGCGCACCGTGACGGGCAACCGGGGCGGGATCGCCGCGCGCTGCGGAACGAAGGCGACGGCGCCGGGCACCGAACGCTGACCGCGCCGCGGCGAGCGCGTGCCGGCGAGCACTTCGAGCAGCGTCGACTTGCCGGCGCCGTTGGGCCCGGCGATCACCGCGAACTCCCCCGGCACGATGTGCAGATCGACGCCGCACACCACATCGACGCCGTCGAAGGCGACGTGCACGTCGTCGAGGACGGCGATCGGATCGGCGAGCACAGGGGGCGAAGTCATGTCTCGATCATATGAGTTTGATAATCATTCTCAAAAAGCCCTAGGCTCGCTCAACGTGACCCTTCCTCTCCTCGCCCCCTTCGCGCTCGAGTTCGTGCAGCGCGGCATGCTCGGCGGCGCACTCGTGGCGATCCTCTGCGGCGTCGTCGGCACGTGGGTCGTGATCCGCGGCATGGCGTTCCTCGGCGAGGCACTGGCCCACGGCATGCTCCCCGGCGTCGCGCTGGCCACGGTGCTGGGCCTGCCCGTGCTGGTCGGCGGCGCACTGAGCGCGGTCGCCATGAGTGTCGGGATCGGTGCGCTCCAGCGCCGAGCGAAACTCTCCTACGACACGAGCATCGGACTGCTCTTCGTCTCGATGCTGGCGCTCGGGGTCATCATCATCTCCCACTCGGGCAGCTTCGCCACCGACGCGACCGCGATCCTCTTCGGCGACATCCTCGCCATCACCTCGGCCGACCTCGTGCTGCTGGCCGCGGCCGCCGCGATCGGTCTCGCCGTGACCTGCGGATTCCACCGCTCGTTCGTCGCGCTGGCGCTCGACACCCGCATCGCCACCGTGCTCGGCCTGCGCCCGCGGCTCGCACAGGCCGCGCTCGTGGGCCTCGTCACCCTCGCGGTCGTCGCCTCGTACCAGGCCGTCGGTTCGATGCTCGTGGTCGGTTTGCTGCTCGCCCCCGCGGTCGCCGCCGGCCACTGGACCACCCGCATCCCCACACGGATGCTGCTCGCCTGCGTATTCGGCATCGTCGCCGTCTTCCTCGGCCTGGTCACCTCATGGTTCGCGGCGACCGCCGCCGGAGCATCCGTCGCCGCCGCGGCGATCGCCCTCACCTGCCTCTCGTGGGTCGCCCGAGCAGCCGTCACCGGCATTCGCTCGACGACCCACGCCACGACCGCACCGGTGGCGGCATGACCGCCCGAACCGGCCCCACCCGCCCCCGAAAGGACCCCGTGCGTTCCCTCTCGACCTCCCTCGCCCTCCTGGGCGCCCTCACGCTCGGCCTCGCCGCCTGCACCGGAGCGCCCACCGCCGACACGTCCGCCGAGACGGCGACCGACACCCCCTCCACCGGCGACGGTCACGGCGCGATCGCCGGAGCCGAGGAGGTCGCCGAACCCCCGCTCGGACTCACGGCGATCGACCCCGCCGGCACGGTCACGCACCTCGACCTGCTCGACGAGACCGTGACCGAGATCGGCGCGATCGACGCACCGCGGGCGATGACCACCGACGGCCGCTACCTGTTCGCCGACGTCGGCGACGGCATCGAGATCGTCGACAGCGGCGTGTGGACGTGGGACCACGTCGACCACTTCCACTACTACCGCGCCTCCCCGGCCCTGCTCGGAACGGTCGACGGCGACGGCTCGGCGACCGTCGCCACGACGAACAGCTCGACCTCCGGCGGCACCGGCATCTCGTTCACCGATTCGGGGGAGGCCGTGCTGCTCAGCACCGAGGGTCTCTCGAAGGGCGAGATCCGCGAGCAGTTCCGCCTCGAGCGCGAGCCGCACGACGGACTCGTGGTTCCCGTCGGGTCGTTCGCGCTCGTCACCGAAGCGGTCGACGGGGTCGGGGCGCGCGTCGCCGGCTACACCGCCGACGGCGAACCGACCGGACTCGACGAGACGTGCGCCGCTCCCTCGGGCACGATCACGACCCGCGTCGGCGCCGTGATCGGCTGCGCCGACGGCGCCCTGCTCGCCCACGTCGACGACGGCGAGCTCGTCGTCGAGCGCATCCCGTACCCCGCGGATGCTCCCACCGGCGCGGTCACCTCGTTCGACAACCGCGAGGGCCGCCCGACCGTCGCCGGCCTCGCGAGCCCGACCGACATCCGCCTGCTCGACACCCGGGCCCGCGCCTGGACGCTGCTCACGGCACCGGCCCCGCTCGTGCACGTGACCGCGGTCGACGACGCGGACGGCCACCTTCTCGGGCTGGCCGAGGACGGGCGGATGCTCGTGCTCAGCGCCGCCGACGGCTCGCTGCTCGCCGAGACGGCGCCCCTCGTCGCCGCCTCGCTCGCGTCGGGCGCGGCTCCGGTGCTCGTCGCCGACCAGCACCGCGCTTACCTCAGCGCCCCCGTCGAGCGGCAGCTGTACGAGATCGATTACGCCGATGCCGCCCGCATCGCCCGCACGTTCGAGACCGCCACCGAGCCGGCCTTCGTCGCCGAGACAGGACGCTGACATGCGACCGCCCCGCCTCCGCTCCCGCGCCGCGACCGCCCTCGCCGCCGTCGGCCTGCTCGCCGCGACCCTCACGGCGTGCGCGCCGCCCGCGACCGACGCGCGCCCCCTCGTCGTCGTCTCGACGAACATCCTCGGCGACGTCGTCGGGCAGCTCGTCGGTGATCAGGCGCGCGTGGTCACGCTCATGAAGCCGAACGCCGACCCGCACTCCTTCGAGATCTCGGCGCAGGAGGCGGCCACCCTGCGCGAGGCCGACCTGATCGTCTCGAACGGACTCGGACTCGAGGAGGGGCTGCAGCAGCACCTCGACGCGGCATCCGCCTCCGACGCCCGCACCTTCGTCGCCGGCGACGCGATCGAGGTGCTCGACTACAGCGAGGGCGATGCCGCGGGCATGCCGGACTCCCATTTCTGGACCGACCCGGCGCAGATGCTCGCGGTCGTCGACGCGCTCGAACCCGCGCTCGCCGAGATCGAGGGGATCGATCCCGACGCGCTGCAGTCGAGCGTCGCCGACTATCGCACCGAGCTCGACGACCTGGATGCCGAGATGACGGGTGCCTTCGCGCGCATCCCCGCCGACCGTCGCGCCCTCGTCACCAACCACCACGTCTTCGGCTACCTGGCGGAGCGCTTCGACTTCGACGTCGTCGGGGCCGTGATCCCCGGGGGCACGACGCTCGCCGCGCCCTCGGCATCCGATCTCGCCGACCTCGTCGACGCGGTCGAGGAGACCGGTGTCCCGGCGATCTTCGCCGAGTCGTCGTCGCCCGATCGTCTCGCACGGGCTCTCGCCGATGAGGCCGACATCGACGTCGAGGTGATCGAGCTCGTCACCGAGTCGCTCACCGATGCCGACGGCGGCGCCCCCGACTACCTGACCATGATGCGCGTCAACACCGAGCGCATCGTTTCCGGTCTCACCCGCTGAGACCACCCCTCACAGAGAAAGAAGCACCTGCATGAAGAAACTCCCCCTGCGCAGAGCGCTGGTCGGTGCCGTCGCCCTCGGCGCGGTCGTGACCCTCGCGTCCTGCTCGACCACCCCCGCCGCGGATGCCCCGGCGAGCGAGAGCTCGACGAGGGATGCCGGCGCCCGCGTCGCGATCTCGTACGACGGCGGCATCCTGGTGCTGGACGGCGAGACCCTCGAGACCGTCGCGGACTTCGACTCCGAGGAGTTCACCCGCCTCAATCCGGCCGGCGACGACCGGCACGTCATGGTCACGATGAGCGAAGGCTTCCAGGTGCTCGACACCGGCGCCGGCTCCTCCGACGACGCGGCCCTCACCGACACGGTCTTCGCGGCCGACACCCCCGGTCACGTCGTTCGCCACGGTGGCAAGACGATCCTCTACGCCGACGGCACGAGCGACACGACCATCTTCGACACGGCCGATCTCGCGGCATACGACGGACTCCCCGAGGTCGAGACGATCGCGGGCGTCGAGGCGCACCACGGCGTCTCGATCGTGCTCGAGGACGGCACGTTCCTCACCACCGTCGGCAACGCCGACGGGCGCAACGGCATCGTCGTGCGCGACGCCGACGGCGCGGAGATCGCCTCGTCGGACCAGTGCCCCGGCGTGCACGGCGAGGGCACGGCCGCGAACGAGGTCGTCGTGTTCGGCTGCGAGGACGGCGCCCTGGTCTACGCCGACGGCGAGATCACGAAGCTCTCCGCTCCCGACCAGCCCTACGGCCGGATGGGCAACGCCTACGTGAGCGAATCCAGCCCGATCATCGTCGGCGACTACAAGAACGACCCCGACGCCGAGGGCTACCTGCTCGGCGCCGTCACCCTCATCGACACCGAGGCGCTGACGTACGAGGTCGTAGACCTGCCCGAGGGCGCGGAGTACACGTTCCGCGACGTCGCCCGCGGCCCGGGTGAGCTCGCGTACATCCTCGGATCCGACGGTGCGATCCACGTGCTCGACCCCGAGTCCGGCGAGATCACCGACACCTACCCCGTGATCGACGCGTGGGAGGGCCCCGCCGAGTGGCAGGACGCCCACCCCGCGATCGTCGTGGCCGGTGACATCGCCTACGTGACCGAGCCCGCCGCGAACAGCGTGCACGCCGTCGACCTCACCACCGGCGAGGTGCTCGCTAGCACCGAGCTCGAGGTCACGCCCAACGAGATCGCGCCGGCCGCCGGCTGATCTCGGGCGCTCTTCCCGCCCTCGGTTCGGGAGGAGAACACCGCGATGGGAGGACGAATTCTCAGAATCCGTCCTCCCATCCGTGTGATCTCCTCCCGAACGGGTGTCGGCCCCGCCTCACAACCGCGGGAGGAGACCCTCCAGGAACTCCGCCGTCGATTCCCAGCCGGTGACCGCATGGCATTCGACGCCCATCGCGAGCACGGGGTAGTCGTTCCCGGCGGGATCGAGCCGGTCGCCGACGAACAGCATGTCATCGAGGGGGATGCCGGTCTGCTCGACCAGCCGTCGCATTCCGTACGCCTTGTCGATGCCCCGCTCGGTGACGTCGATCGACGTCGACCCTCCCGAGCGCACCTCGAGATCCGGCAATCGAGCGGCGACGGCGGCGCTGAGCGCGTTGCGCTTCTCGCCCGTCGGATCCCAGGCCGCCTTGGCATCGAGCGGAGCCTGCTGCCCCAGCGCCGAGAAGGTGATCTGCGAGCCGCGGTCCTCGATGACATCGCCCCAGGTCGTCTCCTCCCACAGGCCGAGCCGGCGCGCCTCTTCTTCGAACACGGCCGTCGCTGCGGCGCGACGCCCCGCAGCGAGGTCGAGCGCGTACACGGTCTCGATCCCGTGCGGACGGATGCGGTAGTACTGGGTGCCGCAGGCCGGGAGCAGGTGGAAGTTCGCCAGCGTCTCCGGGCCGGCGGCGGGCAGCCTGTCGACGACCTGCGCCGTGAACTGCTCGAGTCGCCCGCCGGAGATGATGGCGACGGTCACGCGCTCGGCGAGCGCCACCAGGAGCGCCCCCATCCGGGGGTCGATCGCGCTCTTGGACGGCGCCAGCGTGTCGTCGAGATCGAAGGCCACGAGGCGCGGAGCGGGCGCGGTCATCCCGCCGCCTCGATGATCGCCTCGCCCTGCCCCCGCACCGGCCCCGTGCTGCCCCGCACGATGAACTCCACCGGAGGCAGCTCGATCGCTCCCGGCTCGTTCCCCTCGACGATCGAGACGAGGGCGCGCGCGCAGGCGTTGCCCCACTGGAAGACGTCCTGTCGCACGGTCGTCAGCGGCGGGATGATGTACGGCGCGAGCGGGATGTCGTCGAAGCCGATGATCGAGAGATCGTGGGGCACGCGGACGCCCCGATCGATCGCGGCGGAGATGCCGGCGATCGCCATGATGTCGTTCGCGTAGATTATGGCGGTCGGCGGTTCGGGGTCGTCGAGCAGTTCGTGCGTCGCGCGCGCGCCGGCCGCACCGGTGAAGTCGGCCTCGACGACGGTGCCGGGGCGCAGCCCCAGCTGGGCGAGCTCGGAGGCCCAGGCCTCGCGACGCACGCGCGAGTGCACGTAGCGATCGGAACCCGAGACGTGCGCGATGCGCTCATGACCCAGGGCGTGCAGGTGGCGGACGGCACGACGGATGCCGGCGGCGTCGTCGAGCCCGATGGGGGCCGTGCCCTCGCCGGTCCCCGAACCGAGCAGCACGCAGGGCATCCCGAGCCCGGCGAGCTCGGCCGGACGCTCGTCCTCGACGCGGAGGTCGGTGAGGAAGACGCCGTCGACCCGGGCTTCGTGGGCGAAGCGCGAGTAGGCCTCGCGTTCGGCCTCCTCGCCGTCGACGACCTGCAGCACGAGGGCGTAGCCGACGGTCGAGAGGAAGCTCTCGACCCCCGCGACGAACTGCGGGAAGAACGGGTCGGTGCTCAGCAGCTCGGGGGCGCGACGGATCACGAGGCCCAGCGCCTGGGCCCGGCTGCGCGAGAGAGCGCGCGCCCGGGCATCCGGCCGCCATTCGAGAGCGCGAGCGGCTTCGAGGATGCGCTCGCGCGCCTCTTCACCCACGCCGGAGCGGCCGTTGAAGACGAAGGACACGGCGCTCTTCGAGACGCCGGCCCTGGCCGCGACGTCGCCGATGGTGATCTTGCGTTGCAGCACGGGCGAGGCGGGCCGATCGGCGCCGACGCCGTCGGGGGGAGTCGCGTTCATGGTTGTAGTGTAACCGACCGTTTAGCGAGATTTAGCGCCGTCTTCCACCGGAAGTCCGGCAGGTTGACCTCGCACAGCAAAACCGGTTTACTAAAGGAGTTGTCACCGTCGCGCACCACCGGACCACGGCCGGATGCGACGACGGAACGGTCGTATCAGTGAGGAACAATCGCCATGGGCAGTGCCGCACCAGCGCAGAGATCGAAGGCCGACCCGCCGCGTCGTCGCGGCGGCGCGCTGCACCGATGGCTCGGCGACAATCCCCTCGGACTCCTGCTGAGCTCTCCGTACATCCTCTTCGTCATCGTCGTCTTCCTCATCCCGTTCGGATTCGGGATCTGGATGTCGGTGCACGACTTCTACTTCACCGCCCCGGGCGTCGCGGTCGAGCATCCGTTCGTCGGCTTCGAGAACTTCGCGACCGTGCTGGCTGACCCGATCGTGCGGCAGGCGTTCGGCAACCTGCTGATCTTCCTCGTCATCAACGTGCCCCTCACCGTCGTGCTCGGTCTGCTGCTCTCGTCCGGGCTCGACGCCGTCGTGCACTGGAAGGGCTTCTTCCGCATCTCGTACTACGTGCCCTACGTGACGGCATCCGTCGCGACGCTGGCCGTCTGGATCTTCCTGTTCAACGGCAACGGCGTCGTGAACTCCCTGCTCGGCTCGCTCGCCCCCGACCCGTCGTGGCTCGCCAACCCGGCGTTGATCATGCCGCTCATCGCCGTGTACGTCACCTGGAAGAACCTCGGGTTCTACATCCTGCTGTACCTCGCCGCACTCCAGAACGTGCCCAAGGAGCTGCACGAGGCAGCCCAGCTCGACGGCGCCGGACGCTGGCAACGGTTCCGCTCGGTGACGCTCCCCGCCGTGCGCCCGGTCACCTCGCTCGTCGTGCTGCTGTCGATCATCACCACCGGGCAGATCTTCACCGAGCCGTACCTGCTCACCGGCGGAGGGCCCAACAACGCCTCGATGACCCCCGCACTGCTCATGTACCAGCAGGGCATCCAACAGGGGAAGCCCGACATCGCCGCCGCGATCGGCATGATCCTCGTCATCGCCGTGATGATCGTCTCGCTCGTGTCGCGCCGCATCACGGAAGGCAAGAACCGATGACCACGTCGACGACCCGCATCGCTCCCGACAAGGCCGCCCGCCCTGCGCGCAGCGGACGGGTGCTCGGTGTGCTGCGCTTCGTGCTGCTGCTCATCGGGGCGCTCGCGGCGCTCGTGCCGTTCTACTACATGATCATCGGCGCCCTCCAGCGCACGCGCGACACCAGTCTGTTCGGTCTGCTGCCGCTTCCGCAGAACCTCACCTTCGACAACTTCGTCGCGATCAACCAGTCGGTGAACCTGCTCGGCTCACTGCTGAACTCCCTGATCTTCACCGCCGGCGTGGTCGGCTGCACCCTCGTGTTCGGTCTGCTCGTCGGCTATGCGCTCGCGGTTCTCTCGTTCCGCGGTCGAGGGATGGTCTTCGCGCTCGTGCTGCTCGTGCAGGCGATCCCGTTCCAGCTGCTCATGATCCCGCTGTACGTCATGGTCGTGCGCTACTTCGGTCTCGCCGACAACTTCATCGGCATGATCCTGCCCTTCGCGATCAACTCGGTCGCCGTGCTCATCTTCCGCCAGTACTTCCTGCAGATCCCCCGCGACGTGTTCGACGCCGCGCGCATTGACGGCGCGAGCGAGGTGCGCATCCTGCTCTTCATCGCCGTCCCGCTCGTGCGCCCCGCCGTGCTCACCGCGATGCTCGTGACCTTCATCGGACCCTGGAACGAGTTCCTGTGGCCGTTCCTCGTCACGAAGGACGCGACGAAGCAGACCCTGGCCGTGAGCCTGGCGAACTTCTCGCAGACGAACGGCTCGTTCCTCGAGAACCCGATGGGCGCCGTGCTCGCCGGCGCCTGCGTGCTCGCCGTGCCGGTGGTCGTGCTCTTCCTCCTGTTCCAGCGGCACTTCACGTCCGCGAACCTCGGCTCGGCCATCAAGGGCTGAGCACTCGACACCGAAAGACCCCGAAGGCATCGCCATGACTCCATCCTCCCCACCCGCCGCCGACCTCACGACGCGGATCCCCTACGCACTGACCCGTCTCGGCACGATC
The DNA here is from genome assembly GCF_037149655.1 of Microbacterium sp. USHLN272. Taxonomy (NCBI): domain Bacteria; kingdom Bacillati; phylum Actinomycetota; class Actinomycetes; order Micrococcales; family Microbacteriaceae; genus Microbacterium; species Microbacterium sp. USHLN272. The sequence goes on from NZ_JBBCRA010000001.1 coordinate 1,850,974, forward strand.
ATGACGGCGAGCGATGACGACCCGCTCGAGGCCGAGGGGGTGCTCAACCCCGGCACGGCCTGGGGCCCCGACGGCGAGCTCTACCTCTTCCCGCGCGTCGTGGCCGCGGGCAACGTCTCGCGCATCGCGCGCGCGAGGGTGATCGTCGAGGACGGCGTGCCGGTCGGTGTCGAGCGCCTCGGCGTCGTGCTCGCCCCCGACGAGCAGTGGGAGCACGGCCGCCAGAACGGCGGGGTCGAGGACCCCCGCATCACGTTCCTCGAGCCCCTCGGCCTGCACGTGATGACCTACATCGCCTACGGCCCGCTCGGCCCGCGGCCCGCCCTCGCGGTCTCACGCGACACCGTCTCGTGGGAACGGCTCGGACCGATCCAGTTCGCGTACCAGCCCGAGCTCGCGAGCGATCTCAACCTGTTCGCCAACAAGGACATCGTGTTCTTCCCCGAGCTCGTCCCCGGCCCGGACGGCCGCCCGAGCATCGCCCTGCTGCATCGGCCGATGTGGGACCTCGACTGGCTGCGCCCCGGTGAGGGTGCGCGCCCGCCGGCCGGGATCGACGACGATCGTCCGTCGATCTGGATCGGTTACGTCGACGTCGAAGCGGCACGAGCGGATGCCTCCGCCCTCACCCGCGTGCACGGCTCGGCCATGATCGCCGCGCCCGAGATGGCGTACGAGAGTGCGAAGATCGGCGCCGGCCCCTCGCCGCTGCGCGTGCCGGAGGGGTGGCTGCTGCTGCACCACGGCGTCTCCGGCGCGACCCCGAAGGGCTTCGAGCTGGCGCACGGGTCGGTGTACTCCGCCGGGGCGATCCTGCTCGACGCCGACGACCCGCGGCGGATCCTCGCGCGCTCGCCCGAGCCGCTGCTCGCGCCCGAGACCGCCGAGGAGACGCAGGGCACGCTCGCGAACGTCGTCTTCCCGACCGCGGTCGAGAAGATCGGCGAGCGCACGTTCGTGTTCTACGGCATGGCCGACTCGTCGATCGGCGTGGCCGAGCTCACGCACCTCTGAGCCCCGGACCTCGAAGGCCGCCTCCCTCCGGAGGCGGCCTTCGTCGTGTCCCCCCGCCAGGGCTCCTCGTCCGGGACCCTTCGACAGGCTCAAGGACCCGGTACCCTCACGCCCGTACGGAATCCTTCGACAGGCTCCCTCACTGGGTTGCTGAGCCTGTCGAAGCACCCGCCACGCGCGCGCTAGGGCACGACGAAGGGGCCGCCCCGGGTGGGACGACCCCCTTCGCACTCGCACTCAATCGGTCGTGGCGCCTCTCCGCAACCGCACAGCGACGGCGCCCGATCCGAGCAACAGCAACGCGATGGCGAGCGTCCAGGGCAACCACGTCAGGTCGCCGCCCGTCGCCGGCAGGCCACCGGGGCCGTCGGCTCCTCCTCCGGGGGTACCGCCGCCGGGAGTGCCGCCGCCGGGGGTGCCGGGGGTGCCCGGTCCACCGGGGACCCCCGGTTCGTCGGCGGCGAGGATGAGCACCGGGGTCGAGGCGATGTCGGCATCCGCCTGCATCACCACGATCGTGTGCTCGCCGGGATCGGTGTCCTCGGGGACGACGCCGCGGAGGGCGATCGCCCCGTCGTCGTCCGCGATGACGACACCGAGGTCGGCGGGGGTCGATCGCAGCTGGATGACGTACTCGACGCCCGGCTCGAAGCCGGTGCCCGTCACGTCGATGCGGCCGCCGACCTTCGGTGATCCCTCGACCGTCACCACGGGTGCCACGACATCGGGATCGACCGTGACGGTCACCGGCGCCGAGGGCTCCGACCACCCGCCGGCGTTCTGCGCGCGCACGGTGACGCCGTAGTCGCCGGGGGCGAGGTCGGCGACGGATGCCGTCAGCGCACCGTCCTCCACCTGCACCACGTGATCGCCCACCGTGACCTCGTAGGCGGTGACGGGCGATCCGCCGAGACGCTCGGGAGCCGACCACTGCACGGTCACGACATCCTGTGAGGCCGTCGCCACGACATCGCGCGGAGCGCTCGACACGGCGTCGAGCCGCACGAGGCCGGCGAGCGCCGCCTCGAGAGCAGCGGCCGCGGCATCCGCATCCTCCTGGGGAGCGCCGGGCGTGCCGCGCATCTGCTTCGCCGCCTCGAGCGCCGGGAGCAGCGGCGCCCAGCTCTCGGGGGTGTAGGCGGTGCTGTCGAGGGCGTTCGCCGCATCGATCTGCGCCTGCAGCCACGAGGTGTCGGCGTCGACCGTCACCCCGCACCACGCGATCTCCGAGCCGCCCTGATGACGGATGCCGACCGTCGTGCGTCCGGGTTCGCGGGCCTGGAGGTCGACCTCGACCCGCCCGTCGGGCGACACCCGCGCGTCTCCCGCGACGGTGACGACGGACTCGTCCATCGAGATCGCGGTGAAGACGTCGTCGGGGGTCACCGGCGACACGGTGGCGGCGACGACCGCCGTCGAGTCGCGTGGCGCGGTCACCGGTCCCGTGCACTCGAAGGTGTATCCGCCGTAGAGCTCGAACTCCCAGACGTTGAGTCCGTACTGCGTCGAGGGGAGACCCGCGAGGCGCACGTACCGCACCTCGGCGGGCGCGAAGTCGTGCGTGTGGGTGAGCGTGGGCTGCGCCGTCTGGACGCGGGCCAACGGCATCCACGTCGCACCGTCGATCGAACCCTCGATCCGGTAGTCGTTCGACGTACCGGCCTCCCACGCCACCACGGCGCGCGAGACCGAGCGCACACTCCCGAGATCGACCTGGAGCCAGTGCTCGGCGACCGCGCGCGCCGACGACCACTTGGTCGACTTCGAGCCGTCGGTGGCCTTGGGCCCGGTGATCGTGGCGTTGTTCTGATGCACGCTGTCGACGGTGGTCGGTCGACCCAGGGCGAGGTTCGCGTTCGCGGCGGGCACGACCGGCGCCTCGACGACCAGGCGATCGGAGAACACCTCGAACTCCCACAGCGAGGGTCCGTAGTTGAGCGCACGGGTGAGCGTCTGCATGCGCACGTAGCGCGCGGTCTGCCCGTCGAGCGTGATGACGTCGATCCCCCCGTCGCTGCCACCCGACGGAGTCGTGTACGCGTCGCGCCACGACCTTCCGTCGTCGGAGAGCTGGATCTTGTAGGTCTTGGCGAACGCCGCCTCCCACGACAAACGCACCGTGGAGACCGGCTTCGAGGATCCGAGGTCGATCTGCGCCCAGGCGCTGTCGGCGTTGTTGCCCCGCCAGCGCGTGTCGGAGTCGCCGTCCGCGAGGGAGAACACGAGGTTGTATCCGGCGTAGCCGGACGCCCGCGTGGCACTGTCGATAGCGAGATTCACGCTCGACGCCACGGTCAGCTCACGGATGCCGTAACCCGCACCCTCTCCGCCGAGGAGGAGCACACGGACGTGCTCGGCAGCGGTGGGGTTTATCGGCACCTCGTCGACGCCGCCGTCGCCGCCCGAGATGTTCGCGCGGTCGGTCCAGTCGACGCCGTTCGGCGAGGTCTGCACCACGTAGTCGGTGGCGTGAGCATCCGCCCAGTCGATCGTGACCTTCGTCACCCACGATCCGCGGGGCAGCGCGGCCGCGGCCCACTGCGTCCCCCCGGCGGCCGAGCGCCACACCGACGCGGCGTCCCGGTCGCCCAGGGCGTCGACGGACGAGCCGTCGGCGGTGCTGCTGGCGGTGAACGGCGACGATGCCGGGAGGGCCCCGTCGACGAGCGGCGCGGTCACCGTCTTGCCGAGGTTCTCGCCCGAACCGAGTCGGAACACCGCGTTCTTCTCGGCCCCGCCCCCGGCCAGGGTGACACCGACCGACAGGCCGGCACGGTCGGGGTTCGAGAGGCTCACGACAGGGGTATCGCTCCGCTCGTCGAGCAGCACGATCGACGGCTGGTCGACCGTCAGGGTGCGGCCGTCGCCGAGGTCGAGAGATCCCGGTGCGAAGAAGGTGGCCATCGTGATGCCCGCGTCACTGCTGCGCACGGCCTGCACCGCGGTGTCGTTGCGCAGGGTGCGGATCGTGGGCTTCGCCGCGTACGCCTCGACCTCCGCGGGAGTGGCGGCGGGCAGGACGGTGTAGTCGTAGGCTCCGGCCGCGGGCTTCGCGCCGTGGTCGACGTACAGCGAGAACGCATCTCGACTGATCGCCTCCTCGCCCTCCCAGCTGCCGGACTGCGTCTTGTTCGAGACCTTCACGTCCTGACCCGCGGCGAACACGTAGCCGACCTCGTCGTTGTACGCCCACGTGGCCGACCCGACGCCCTGCTGATCGGTGCCGCCGGCCACGGGCCGGCCGCCCACGCTCGCGTTCGGCTTCGCGGCTGCCTGGTTGATGGTCGTGTGCACGGCCGCGTCGCTGGTCGACGCGATGCCGGCGCCGAGCGCCACCATGCCCTCGTCGAACGAGAAGTAGCTCTTCTGCGCCGCGGTCCCCGCGGTGTCGAGGGTGAGCACGCTCACTCCGAACTCGCCGTTCGAGGTGCCGCCGGTGAAGCTTCCGCCGTCGCCGTTGCGGCCGCGGTTCTCGAAGCCGCGCTCGGTGCGCTTGACGTTCGGAGCGGTCACCCCGGGGTAGTGCCACCAGTCGAAGGCGGGTCCGAGATCGAGGTACTCGCGGTTGTTCACCTGGATCGCCGTCGAGCCCATCGCGTTCCAGTAGACGGGGTTGCCGAGTTCGTCGCGGTACGAGGTGCGCAGCTCGGCGCCGAAGATACGCGACGAGTTGAGGCGCGTGAAGATGCCGTATCCGTCGCGCAGGTGCGAGGAGAACTCGGAGCGCCAGAAGTACTTGTTGCCGGTGACGCCGTTCGTCTCGGTCTTGCCGAGCACGCCATCGAGCACCGCCTGGTACGCGGTGGCGTACAGGGCGTCGGTGCGCGCCATCCGCTGCAGCGGTTCGATGAACTCGGAGGCATGGCTGGTGATGTCGTTCACCGTCTTCGGCGGACGGTAGTTGAGGTAGAGCATGCCGATCTCGCCGCGGATCAGCCAGCGCGTTCCGCTGATGAAGTAGAACGCGATCGAGTCGAGCTGGTCGCGCGTGAAGGCGAGACCGGTGCCGCGGGCGACATCCGACCACAGTGCGGCGTAGGTGAAGAGCACCATGCCGTAGCCCTCGCTGTAGAGCTGCGCGCCGTGCGCCCAGAAGCTGGCGTCGGGTTGCACGGCCTCCTGCACGGTGCCGGAGTGATCGACCGCGATCGTGGCGACGATGGTCGCGAACCCCTCCTTGACCTTCGCGATGTCGCGGGTCGACAGCGCCTCGAAGATGTAGTTCGAGGTGCGCCATGCGCCGTTCGCGCCGACCGGATCGAGCTTGCCGGTGTTGTGCTTCAACGCGACGTCGAACGCTTCGGGGCTCAGTGCCGAGCCGAGGAACATCGAGATGCGCCCCATCGCGATCGACTCGCCGATCTCGGTCTCCCACCAGTTGGTGTTGCCCGGGTTCACACGATCCCAGTGCAGCAGCGCCCGACCGACCGCGTCGACGAGGCGGGGGTCGCCGAAGCCCTCGGCGTTCGGGTCCTTGTACGCCTGCGTCATCGCGAGCATCCGATAGAGCGCGGTGTACGCCGACCACACGCTGCCGTTCGCCGAGCTGGTGCGATCGGCGTAGTTCACGTCGGACCACGAGCCGTCGGCGTTCTGCGACGCGACGTAGTCGAGCGCCTCCGACGTGCGGGCGAGGTAGATGCCGTTGGCGATGATGATCTCGTCGCCCTGCCCGAGGTAGTACTCCTCGAGGCGATCGATGACGGTCGCGACGTCGTCCTCCGGGGCGGCGGATGCCGGAGCCGCGAGCGCGGACGATCCGAGGACGAGAGCGAGGGTGAAGGCGATGAACGCGGCGATGCGCTTCATGGCGGGGCTCCTTTGCCGGGTTTCTGCGTTGCCGGGCACCGTTGCGGGTGCGGCGGCGGGGCTCCGGCACGACGGCGGAGCGAAGAGTCCCGGGGTGCGCGCCATGACACGCGCACCCCGGGGTGGTGACCGGCTGGGGAGCCGGTCGAGATCGATCAGCCCTGGGCGATCAGGGCATCGATCTTGTCCGCGGCGGTCGAGAAGGTCTCTTCGAGGTCGCCCTCTCCCGCCTGCACGGCCTGACCCCAGGCGTCACGGAACGTCTGCCACATCTCGGTGGCGTCCGCGACGTTCGGCACGTCGACCGTGAGGGGCACCGAGGCGGCGAAGGTCGCCAGCACGGGGTTCGTCGCGAGGTAGTCGGCGGCGATCGCATCGACATCGGTGCGGGTCGGGAACTGCCCCGTGGTCTCGAGGAGGGCCAGGTCGTTCTCGGCATCCATCGAGAACTTCACGAAGTCCCACGCGGTCTGCTTGTTCTCGCAGGACGTGTAGAGGCCGACGTTCTTCGAGTCGCCGAAGGTGTAGGTGTCTGCGGCGGCCGTGCCCGCGGCGGTCGGCAGCGGCACGACGCCGTACTCGACCTTGCCGTCGAACGCTCCGGCTCCCCAGGGTCCGGCGATGCCCATGGCCGACACTCCGTCGGCGAAGGGACCGGCCCAGGCGTCACCGCTGTAGGCCTCGGCCGAGGAGTAGCCCTCGCCGTACATGGTCTTCCAGAACTCGAGCGTCTCGAGGCCCTCCTCGCTCGTGAAGGCGGCGGCGCCGTCGCTCACGAGCTGGGTGCCTCCCGAGTTCGCGAGGAAGAACGGGTAGAAGTCGAAGAGCGAGTTCGTGTAGTCGCCGGATGCCGGCGGGTACAGCGAGTAGTCGGCGGCGCCGCTCTCCTTCACGGCCGCGGCGGCGGCGAGCACGTCGTCGTAGGTCGCGAGCTCGGGGTTCTCGGGATCGAGTCCGGCCGCGGCGAAGACGTCCTTGTTGTAGTAGAGCATGAAGGGGTTGGCCTTCCACGGCACCTGGTACAGGTCGCCGTCGGGAGAGCGGAAGCCGTCGGCCGCATCGCCGGAGCGCTCGGTGATGAAGGACTCGCCGTCGTCGAACGTCTTCGAGATGTTGACCAGACCGCCCTGCTTCTGGAAGGCGGGAACCGCGGCCGGCGCCGTGTTGTAGACGAGGCACGGGGTGTTGCCGGCGGTGATGGCGGCACCGATCGCGTCTTCCGACGACTTGCCCGACGGAATGGCCGCGGCGGTGACCTGCTCGTCGGGGTGGTCGGCGTTCCACGCCTCGACCACGGCTTCGGCCCACTCGATCTCCTGCTCGTTCGTCGAGTACCAGATCGAGATCGGGCCGGAGGTCAGCTCCCCGCCGTCGGGGGCTGCGTCGCCGCCGGACGAGCCGCATGCCGCGAGGGGCAGCGCGAGGGCGGCGAGGGCGAGAACACCTGCATAACGCTTCATTGCGAGAAACTCCTTCGTTCGGTCGCCTCGGGTCGGCTACCTGCTGTGGTGGGCGATCGCGGAGGATCGCTCGACCCAAGTAAACCGGTTTTGTAAGCGTGCGTCAAGAGTGTGCTCTGCGCACACAGAAGGAGCGAATAATCGCGCGAAAAAGACATTGCCGATGTTGACCAGGCACTAAACAGAACTAAACCGGTGAGGGCTGCTCCACCTCTCGAACGCTTCTCAGCGCCCGAGCGGGATCACCTCGGTGAGTTCCACGCCGTTCGAGTACGAGACCAGCTCGACCTGGGTGGCCGTCTCGCGCACGGGGCGTGCGAACTCCGAGACTCGCGCAGACTCGAGCGCCTTCCACTCCGGGCCCGACAGCGTCGCGCCGTAGACGACGGACATGTGGAACGTCCACTCGTCGAGCGGCAGTTCGCCGAGCCGCCGGAAATCCGTCGCATCGAGCCTGTCGGTCAGAGTCGCATAGGCGGAGAGGAGGGAGTCGGTGCGAGCCAGGCGGAGGATGAGGATCTGCCAGGGTTCCGGAAAGGCGTCGATGGCCTCGCCGGTGATCTCGATCGGGTCCTGCTCGATCGCCCACGCGTGTACGAGTGCGCTCAGCTCTGCACGGCGCTCCGGCTCGTAGAAGCCCCGCAGCGTCACGTGGCCGGTGTGCGGATGCGGGAGTCGACTCAGCGCCAGAGCGTCGGTCTGTTCCGCGCTGTAGCGATCCGCCAACTCCCCCGTCGGACGCAGCACGAGATACTGCTGCCCTTCCAGGGACTCGAGCTGCTCGGGCGTCTTCATGAACGGTCGATGCATACGACGACGCTAATCAGCATCGAGACTCGAGGTCGCTCCCGGTGCGGCGCGCCGTCGCACCGGGGGACGTCGCACCGGGGGACGGGAACCTATCGGGGGTCCTCGGCCTCGCGTCCGCTCTCCTCGCGCTCCGACGGGCGCGCCGCCGCACCCCCGAGCGACACCGTCGCGAGGAGGCCGAGGGCGAGGAAGCCCGCGGCGGTCCACGCCGCATAGCGCGTGCCGTCCGAGAAGGCCTCGCGCGCGGCATCCGCGGCATCCGCCGTTTCGGGGTTCGCCGCCAGTCCGCTGATCGCCGCGCCCGCACTGTCGACCACCGACGAGACCACCTGATCGCGCTGAGCCGACGGCACTCCCTGGTCGTCGAGGGAAGCGGCGAGGATGCCGGCCGTGCTGGTGAAGAGCACGGTTCCGAGGATCGCCACTCCGAGCGCCGCCCCGAGCTGTCGCGAGGTCGACTGCGTGCCGGAGGCGGCGCCGCTGTCGGCCACCGGCACATCGGCCAGCACGACGCCGGTGAGCTGGGCGGTCGCGAGCCCGACACCCACCCCGTAGACGAACAGGAGAGGGATGAGCGGAACCCACGAGGCATCCGGACCGATCGCGAGGCCGACGCCGGCGACACCGACGATCTCGGCGAGGAGTCCGATGCGAACGATCCATACCGGCGCGATCCGACCGCTCGTCGCCCCCGCGATGCCGCTCGCGAGGAACGAACCGCCGGCGAGCGAGAGCAGCAGAAGACCCGTCTGCAGTGCGTCGAAGCCGAGCACGAACTGCAGCCACAGCGGCAGGGCGAGGATGATCCCGAACTCGCCGAGCGAGACGACCGCGGCGGCGATGTTGCCGTTGCGGAACGACGTGATCGCGAAGAGCCGCAGGGCGAGGAGGGTCGAGCGACCGGCGCGCTCACGATGCACACCCCAGGCGATGAAGGCGACGAGCCCGACCAGCGCGAGCGCGAACGCGAACGGGATGGGCGAGATGTCGAAGGGCCAGGTCCAGTCGCCGATCTCGGGCCGCTGCTCGACGCCCCACCAACCGTAGGTGCGCCCCTCGATCAGACCGAAGACGAGGCTGCCCATCGTGACGACCGAGAGCAGGGCCCCCACCCCGTCGATGCGCTCGGCACGATCGCTGCGCGTCTCGGCGACGGTGAGTGCGACGCCGATGATGATCAGTACGCCGAGCGGGATGTTGATGCCGAAGGCCCACCGCCACGAGAACGCGGTCGTCAGCCATCCGCCGAGCAGCGGCCCGACGGCGGCCATGCCTCCGATGGTCGACCCCCACACCGCGAAGGCGATCCCGCGCTCACGGCCGCGGAAGGTGGCGTTGATGATCGACAGCGTGGTCGGGAGGATCATCGCTCCACCGACCCCCTGCGCGAGGCGGGCGAGGATCAGCGCACCGCCGTCCGAGGCGAGCGACGCCAGCACCGACGACCCCGCGAAGACGACGACGCCGATCAGCAGCATCCGCCGTCGCCCGAACCGGTCGGCGAGACTGCCGAACACCAGCAGCAGGGCGGCGAAGACGAGGGTGTAGGACTCCTGCACCCACTGCACCTCGGTGGAGGTGATGCCGAGGTCGTCGACGATGGCCGGGATCGCGACGTTCACGATCGTCGAGTCGACGATGATCAACGACACCGCGATGCTGATGAAGACCAGGCCGACCCACCGCAGCCCCTCGTGCTTTTCCATGATCTCTAGCTTAGCTAGCATTCTCGATCTGCAACAGTCTTCGGTGCGCTCACCGCCGGAACCGCAGACACGAAAACAGGGGCGGGGCCGTCGAATGGCCCCGCCCCCTCCCACTGTCCCCAGCAGGTCTCACCCAGCGCGCGGCTGGGAATCATGTCAGCCCTTGAAGGCGTCCTTGACGTTCTCGCCGGCCTTCTTCACGTCGGCCTTGGCCTGGTCGGCCTTGCCCTCGGCCTCGAGCTTCTCGTTGCCGGTCACCTTGCCCGCAGCCTCCTTCGCCTTACCGGCGATGTCCTCCGCGGCGTTCTTGATCTTGTCGTCGAGTCCCATGATGTTTCCCTTCGTGATGGTGGTTCTGGCGGCGGGGTCCTGCCCCCGCCGCCCTCCCGTCGGCCCATGCGCGACCGACGGCGAGTCTGTGAGTCCGGTCAGCGAGCGGATGCCGTCACGACAACCGCCTCTGATCGTGGGCGAGACGGGCGCGCAGGCTGGTGTGGATCGACACGTAGGCGGCGGTCTCGCGGCCGGTGAGTGTGGCGAGGTTTGTGAGCAGCCGGTCGAGGTGATCGACCAGCTCGCGCGGATCCGTGTTCTGTCGCGGGGTGACCGCCACGTGCAGCACCGGCTCGTGGCGCACGTCGTTGGCGGTCACGCTCGCCGAGAGGATCTCGTCGCGGCCCGCGAGCGACTTCTTGACGGCATCCGACACGAACGACTCCGTGACGGTGACGCGTCCGAGCGGGTTCTGCGCGCCGGAGGAGCGCAGCGCCGTCTTCGACCGACGGCCCGAGACGCTCGTGAGGGCGAGGATCAGCAGCGCGATCACGACGACGATCGCGACGACGGCTCCGACACCGATCCACGAGGCGGCCCCGCCGGCGATCGCGGTCGCGGCGCCCGCCTGATCGAGCCAGGTCTCGGCGTTCTTGCCGGCATCCGTCCAGACGTCGGCCGCGGTCGGCCAGCTCAGGAGGGCGATGCCGACGGCACCGAGGGCCAGGAAGATCAGGCCGATGAGGAGCAGCAGGGTGCGGTTCAGCGCACGGTTGGTGGCGTTCACAGGTCGGCGTCCTTCTCGATCGCGCGCTCGATGCGAACGCGGGTGCGGATGCTGCGGGTCAGCCGATACGTCTGCAGCTCGGACTCGGCGAGGGCGAGCACCTCGCTCTGCTCGAGGGGCACTCCGGCGCCGGGGCGCACGGTCACGTCGATGCTGCGGTGGCCGACGCCGACGGTGATGGCGTCGCGCGCGATCCCGGTCTCCTCGGAGAGATGCTGGGCGAGGGCGCTCGCGATCACGCCGTTGTCGACGACGACCGCGCGGTCGCCCGCATCGAGGGTGTGCTTCGACAGTCGCCCCGGGGTGATCGCCAGGATGACGAACACCAGTCCGATGAGCGCGAGCACGACGCTGCCGGCGATGACGAGACCGGCGGGCTGCGTCGGCAGGCCGACCAGCCAGCCCGCGGCCGCCGCCGGGCCGACGAGGAGCGCGGGCTGAGCGGCGAGGCTCAACACGATCTCGAGGGCGACGTAGGCGAGGGCGAGGATGAGGAGGACGACCGCGACGAACATCGCGACGGTGCGCGGCGAATGGGTCTCGCGTCGGACGACGCGGCGAAGTGCGGGGGTGCTCATCGCACTCGTCTCCTTTCGGGAATGATGGCGCCGGTGATGGTGAGGGCGACGCGGGTGACCTCGTGGCCGAAGAGGCCGGTCAGCTCCCGCTGCAGGCGCTCCTGCAGCTCGCGGGCCCGGTCGAGCACCGGGGTGGCTTGGGCGATCGCGGCGGTGTCGTCGAGATCGGGCACGGGAAGCGGTGACGAGATGCGCAGGGCGAACCCCGCACCTCGCGCGACGACGTCGGCCTTCACGTCACTGCGGGAGACGCCGATCACCGATGCGGATGCCTGTTCCGCGACCGTGCGATAGACGCGTTCCTTCACCTCGACGCGGCCCGGGACGGACTCCCCGCCGGTGGCCTGCCCCGCGGGGCGGCCACCGGCGATGACGTTCTGGTCGACGCGCATCAGGAGGTTCGCCGCCCCGTGATGACGTCGGCGAGACCGCGGACGTCGAGCTTGCCGGAGGCGATGCGTCCGACGATCGCTCCGACCCCTGCGAACACGGCCATGAGGAGGAATCCCCAGAAGCCGAAGAGCAGGGCGGCGAGGGCGAGAAGTGCGCCGATCAGGGCGCCGGTGGTGGTGGGGCTCATGAGACGCGCGACTCCTCGTTCTCGTGGGTGTTGTCGTCACCGGGCACGTGCACGTCGTTGACCTCGACGTTGACCTCGACGACCTCGAGGCCGACGAGACGGGTGATCGCCCCGGCGACGGCGGCGCGGACGTTGTTGGCGACGGTCTGGATGGGTGCGGGGTACTCGACGACGATGGTCAGGTCGGCCGCGGCCTGGGTCTCTCCGACCTCGACCTTGACGCCCTGTGCGAGGTCGGTGGCGTTGATCACGTCGCGGATCGCGCCGAATGCGCGTGCTCCGCCGCCACCCAGTGCGTACACACCGGGAACCTCACGAGCGGCGATACCGGCGACCTTGGCCACCACGCCCTCGGCGATCGTGGTCGTACCGGCGGCGTCGACATCCGCGGGGATGCGCGAGGTCGAGAACCCGGCGGAACGGTCCACGCGGGGAGCGACGGCGGCCGGCGTCGGGGTGCCGGTGGTGTCGGGCAGCTCCTTCTCGGCGGGGCTGGTCGACGTGTTCTTCTGATCCTGCGTTGCCATGACGTGTCCTATCTCTTTCGACGGCCGACCACAACCCCTGGGGGATCCGGATCGGGAGCGATAACGTCGCTCACAAGTAAGAGGCGCGGATCACGCGATCCGTCACAAAAAAGTTTCAGAAAGTTCTGGTGGAGGTCCGATGGCCCGCTCGACGGATCCGCGCAGCGGCGATCTGACGGTCGTCTCGGATCGCGTCCTGGTGCATCGCTCCGTCGACGGCGACTCCTCCGCCTTCCGCGAGATCGTGCGGCGGTATGCGGGTTCGATGCGGGCGTACGTGTCGCGCATCGTCGGCTCTCTGAGCGAGGCCGACGACGTCGTGCAGAACGCCCTCGTCACGGCCTGGCGCCAGCTCGACTCGCTGCGGGATCCGGATGCCGTGAAATCCTGGCTCATGCGCATCGCCAGCCGCGAGGCCTTCGCCTTCATCCGCAGACGCCCCACGGATGCCACGCTCACCGGCTACGATGCCCCTCATACCGAGAGCACCCAACCCGAGCAGATCGCGATCCGCAACGCCCAGCTCGCGGCCCTGTCGAAGGCCCTCGATACGCTGCCCGAAGATCAACGACGGTGCTGGCTGCTGCGCCAGGTCGCAGAGCTCAGCTACACCGAGATTGCAGAGGAAATGGACACCTCACCCAGCACGGTCAGAGGACTCCTCTCCCGTGCCCGTTCGAGCATCACGATCCAGATGGGAGGCTGGCGATGACCGCGCACGATCACGATGACGCGCTCGACTGCGGCACGACCATCGATCAGCTCTCGGACTACCTCGACCGCGACCGCACGCCGCGCGACCCGCACATCGAGAGCTGCCCGGACTGCCTCAACGCGCTCGAGGCGCTCGAACGCGTGGGTCGCCTGTCGCGCGACCTCATCGATGCGGATGCCGCCGAGCTGCCCGCACCCCCCGAGTCCTGGTTCGAGCGCATCTTCACCTCCATCCAGGAGGAACTGCGCGCCGGCCGCAGCCTGCCCATCAGCCACCCCGATCCGCGTGTGCAGATCACGGTCACCGAGGGGGCCGTGCGCGCGCTCCTGCGTGACAGCGGAGACGCGATCGACGGCGTCTTCATCAGCCGCACCGAGATCGTCGGCGACGCCGAGACGCTCGGCGCTCCCGTCGAGATCAACCTGACGGCATCCGTGCGCTTCGGCACGTCGATCCAGCACCTGACCGACGAGCTCCGCGACGTCGCCTACGCCGCCCTCGCGAAGCACACGGACCTGAACGTCGTCGCCGTCAACATCTCCGTCGAAGACATCCACACCGACATCAAGGATGTGTCATGAGCACCACCACGCCCGACGAACCCGTCGACCTCGCCCGCCACGTGCGCACCGTTCCCGGCGTCACGAACATCTTCACGGCGCGGCCGCTGCTCGCCCGCCTGCCGGAGGTCGTCGCGGCGGCATCCGCGAAGGACTCCGACGGCCCGGTGGCCGACATCCTCGTCTCGACCGAACCCGATGGCACCTCGGTCGTCTCGACGCGCATCGCCACCTCGACCGACGACAGCAGCGTCGCCACCGCGCGCCGCGTCGCCGACACGCTCCTCGCGCACACCCCCGACACCGCACGCATCCAGCTGCAGATCGCCCGCATCCGCTGACGGGGTCTCTCGTCGCGGGGCCCTTCGACAAGCTCAGGGACCCAGTACCGAGGCCGGGTTGCTGAGCCGAAGCCGGGTCGCTGAGCCGAAGCCGGGTCGCCTAACCCCTCGGAGCGAGCGCCCACCCCGCGCCCGTTCGGGAGGAGATCTCCGCGTCGGGAGGACGGATGCGGGAGATTCCTCCTCCCATCCGTGAGAACTCCTCCCGAACGGATGCCGAACACCACCCGAAAACTCCATTCACGCGAATCCACCCACCCGGAACGGGCGTAGGCTGGAGAGAAGGACGGACCGTCCGAGAAGATCTCCCGGAAGCAGTGCCCGCCCGGGAAGAAGCCCACCCATGGCTCAGTACGACGTTTCGGACCGCTCGGCGATCGTCACGGGAGCAGGCAGCGGAATCGGCAAGGCCACCGCCCTCCTCCTCGCGAAGAACGGCGCCGCGGTCGTCGTCAACGACCTGAACGCCGAGCACGCGAACGCGGTCGTCGAAGAGATCCGTGCCGCGGGCGGCGTCGCCGAGGCATCCGTCGGCGATGCGACCGACCCGGCCTGGATCGCCTCCTCGGTCGAGCTCGCGAACTCCCTCGCCCCGCTGCGCATCGGCGTGAACAACGCGGGTATCGGCGGAGCATCCGCCCCCACCGCCGAGTACACCGACGAGGCGTGGGACAAGGTCATCTCGATCAACCTCAACGCCGTCTTCCGCAACATGAAGGCGCAGCTGCCCGCGATCCTCGCCAACGGCGGCGGTTCGGTCGTCAACGTCGCGTCGATCCTCGGCAGCGTCGGCTTCGCCAACTCCCCCGCCTACGTCGCCGCGAAGCACGCGGTCGTCGGCATGACGAAGTCGGCCGCTCTCGAGTACTCGGCGCAGGGCGTGCGCGTGAACTCGGTCGGCCCCGGCTTCATCGACACCCCGCTGCTGGCGACCATGGGCGAAGAGGCGAAGGCGTACCTCGTGAGCAAGCACCCGATCGGCCGCCTCGGCCAG
The DNA here is from genome assembly GCF_037149655.1 of Microbacterium sp. USHLN272. Classification (NCBI taxonomy): domain Bacteria; kingdom Bacillati; phylum Actinomycetota; class Actinomycetes; order Micrococcales; family Microbacteriaceae; genus Microbacterium; species Microbacterium sp. USHLN272. The sequence continues at coordinate 1,866,128 of NZ_JBBCRA010000001.1, forward strand.
GCCGACGAGGTCGCGAACCTCATCGCCTTCCTCGCCAGCGACGCGGCGAGCTTCGTCACCGGCAGCTACCACCTCGTCGACGGCGGTTACACCGCCCAGTAAGCGGATGCCGCGGGTCGGGCTGCTTCGACAGGCTCAGCAACCCAGCCTCTGAGGCTCAGGGACCCAGCTACCAGCTGCTGGGTCCCTGAGCCTGTCGAAGGGCCCCGCCCCGCCCGCCGACATCTTTCGTTCACCTGTTGTTGGACATCGCGTCCACAAACCTCCATAGTGTTCCTGACAGCGTTGTCAGAATGCGGGCAGCGCATCCACCCACCACATGGAGGTAATCGCATGCCCCCCATGCGTTCGGCATCCCCCGGCCGACACATGAGAAGACGCCGCGCGGCCCTCGCCGCCGGAGTCATCACCGCCCTCGCGGCCTCGTCCGTCCTCGTGACGCCCGCTGCCTACGCCGAAGAGGTCTCGACGCTCACCCCGTTCGAGGCGGTCGACCCGTTCATCGGCACCCAGATGAACGACGCCAACAACACTCGCGGCAACGACCACTACGGCAACACCTTCCCGGGCGCGACCGTGCCGTTCGGCATGGTGCAGTCCAGCCCCACCACGTTCGAGACCGGCAACGGCCAGCAGTTCGGCGGCTACGAGTACGACGCCGACCAGATCCGTGGCTTCGGCATGACCCGCCTCTCGGGCACGGGATGCCGGTCGAACTTCGGTGGCTTCGACTTCCCCGTCATCCCCTTCACGGGAGCCCTGACCGACGGCGCCCTGCCGACCAACCCGGCGAGCGCGATCGGCGGGTACTTCCTCGACTTCTCGCACGACGACGAGACCGCCGAACCCGGTTACTACTCCGTCGGCCTCGAGAACGTGCAGGCCGAGCTCACCAGCACGACCCGCACCGCGGTCAGCCGCTACTCGTTCGACGAGACGGCCGCGACCTCGACGCTGCTCTTCGAAGCGGGCGGGTCGAACAACCAGGTGCACGCCTCCGACATCGCCTTCGACCCCGCGACCGGTGAGCTCACCGGCTCGGTCAAGGCCAACATCGTCTGCAACGGCGGCTCGCAGTACACCGCCTACTTCTCGGCAACCTTCGACCAGCCGGTCGAGTCGTTCGGCACGTGGACCCCGGCGGGCGTGCAGGCCGGCGGCACCGAGGCATCCGCCGCCACCAAGCACGGCGCCGGCGCCTACCTGACCTTCGCGGACGGCGCGGACGTCACGGCCAAGATCGGCCTGAGCTACGTCTCGGTCGACGGCGCCCGCGCGAACGCGCAGGCAGAGACCGACGCCCTCGACTTCGACCAGACCCGCGCTCAGTCGCGCGCGACCTGGGAAGAGGGACTCGGATCGATCGACGCGACCGGCGGCACCGACCGCGACCGCATCACCTTCTACACCTCGCTGTACCACTCGCTGCTGCACCCGAACACGTTCCAGGACGTCGACGGTCGCTACACCGGATACGACGGAACGATCCACAGCGTCGAGGAGGGCCGCGACTTCTACGTGAACTTCTCGGGCTGGGACACCTACCGTGGCCAGTCGCAGCTGGTGGCCCTGCTCTACCCGGAGCGCGCGAGCGACATCAACCAGTCGATCGTCGACATGGTCTCGCAGTCGGGCAAGTGGACGAGCTGGCCGACCTACAACCAGATCCAGACGAAGATGAGCGGCGACTCGCTGCAGAACATCGTCGCGGCGACGGATGACTTCGGCTCGACGGACTACGACCGCACGAAGGCTCTCGAGAGCATGCTCGCGACGCAGACGCTGCCGATGACGAACACCGGACGATCGGATGCCGTGATGTACGGCATCCACGGATGGATCGACGGAGACAAGCAGGGCGCCGCGACCTCGCGCACGATCGAGTACACGACGAACGACTTCGCGATCGCGCAGATGGCGAAACGCCTCGGGAACGAGGCCGCGTACGAGCAGTTCTCGACCCGGTCGCAGAACTGGAAGAACATCTTCAACACGGCCACCGGGCACATCGACGCCCGCAACCGCAACGGCTTCCTGAACACCTCGCTCACCACGCAGGGCGCCCAGTTCGAGCAGTCGACCGGGTACCAGTACGGCTTCAACGTGTCGCACAACATGGCCGACCTCATCGACCTGCGCGGCGGCAAGGACGACGCCACCGCGCAGCTCGACCGCATCCTGCGCGACCTCGACGCGGGCGCCTTCAGCGACGCCGCGTACATCGCCAACCAGCCCAGCTTCGGCCTGCCGTGGGTCTACAACTGGCTGCAGGCTCCGCACAAGACGACCGAGACGCTGTACCGCGCGGCCGACGAGCTGTTCACCACGGCTCCCGACGGCCTGGCCGGCAACGACGACCTCGGCTCGTTCAGCGCCTGGTACGTGTGGGCCAACATCGGGCTGATGCCCGCGATCTGGGGCACCGCCGACCTGCTGGTCTCGGCGCCGATGTTCGAGCACATCGAGATCAGCTCGATCGGCTCCGACCGCACCATCTCGATCGACGCTCCCGGCGCCGGCGACGACCGTCGTTACACGACGGGCCTGTCGGTGAACGGCCAGGCGCAGACCGCGTCGTGGCTGCCCGCCGACTTCGCCCGCTCGGGCGGAACCCTCGACTTCACGATGGGCGCGACGGCCTCGACGTGGGGCACCGGCGAGGGCGACCTGCCCCCGTCTTTCCGTGACGGCAGCGACAACCGCAACTCGATCGGCATCACCTCCGACGGTGCGGTCAACATGGGAGGACTGGATGCCGGTGGCATCGGCCTCTCGCGTGAAGACCTCGCGGCGGCGGGCGTCACCGGTGGGGCGAAGCTCCCCCTCGGTGACACCGGTGTCGAGTTCACGTGGCCCGACACGGTGGCCGGCGAGGTCGACCACTGGATCCCGAACGGCCAGGTCCTCGACTTCGGCGACGTCGCGGCATCCGGGATCTCCTTCCTCGGTCTCGCGACCAACGGACCCTCGCGCGGCACCGCCCTGGTGACCTACACCGACGGCTCGACGAAGAAGGTCGACGTGCGCCTCACCGACTGGACGAACACGGGCGCCGAGCCCGGGAACATCCGCCTGGTGCCGCTCACGAAGCGCAACACGCTCGCCGGTGGCTCCGACACCGCCAAGCCGACCCTCTTCGCGACGGCGGTCGTTCCGCTCGACACGAAGAAGACGGTCAAGAGCGTCACCCTGCCGAACGACGTCTCGAAGGGCATCATGCACGTCTTCGACGTCGCATTGCGCCCGCTCGATGCGACCGAACCGGGTGAGCCGACGCTGCCGACGCGCCCCGACGCGCAGGAGCCGACCGAGCCGACCGTGCAGGCGCCGATCGACATCGACGGCACCGCGGTCACGAACGCCGACACCGTCTGGCGCTTCCACGACACGACCGACGACCCCGCCGCGGGGCTGGCGACCCACACCGGCTGGACCGCCGCCGACTACGACGACACGTCGTGGAAGACCGGCACCGGCAGCTTCGGCGCGAAGAACGGCGTGATCGGCGACCTGGGGGGCGGCTACACGCCGAGCACCCTCGTCACCCAGTACAAGACGGGCACCACCAATACGGAGGCGTTCTTCTTCCGCACGACGTTCGAGATCGACGAGGCCGACCTCGCGCAGATCACTCAGCTGAACGGTGAACTGGCCTACGACGACGCGGCACGCGTGTACGTCAACGGGCAGCTCGTCGGCGGCTTCGCGGATGCGCGCATCGGTAACGGCCCGAGCAACATGGTCTACGCCGGCGACAACGGGTCGGCGCCGCTCACGGGTGCGTTCACGGTTCCGGCATCCGCTCTGCAGGCGGGCACGAACACGATCGCGGTGCAGGTGCACAACACCAACGCGACGAGCTCCGACGTGTTCATGCAGCTGACCTCGCTCACCATCGCCGCCCAGGGCGCTCCCGCCGCGATCTCCGACGTGCTCCTGCACGTGGGATCCGACGAGACGCAGCGCAATCTGACGTTCTACACCGACCGTCAGATCGCGGCGCAGGTGCAGGTGGCACCGGCATCCGCACGCACCGGCGCCGGGTTCCCGGTCGCCGAGGCGCGCACGCTCGACGCCACCACTGCGCAGGCCCGCGACGGGCGCTACTCGAACCAGGTCGTCATCGACGGACTGGCCGAGGAGACCTCGTACCTGTACCGGGTCGGCAACGACGAGATGGGATGGTCGCGCTCGTACGAGCTGTGGACCGGCACGTTCGACGAGACGTACAGCTTCGTCTACCTGACGGACGCGCAGATCGGTGCGTCGGGCAGCTGGCAGAACGACCGCGACCGCTGGGCCGCATCGCTCGGTCAGATCGACCAGTTCGAGAAGGATGCCTCGATGATCGTGAGCGGTGGTGACCAGATCGAGACGCACCGTTCCGAAGACGAATACGCCTCGCTGATCGCCCCCGAGCTGCTCAAGCAGGTGCCCTTCCAGGCGACGATCGGAAACCACGACAACCAGTCCGACCAGTTCAACTCGCACTTCTTCACCCCGAACCGCTCCGAGACCCACGGGTACGAGGGCATCGACGGGCGAGCCGGAGGCGACTACTGGTACACCTACAACGGCGTGCTCTACCTCAACATCAACACCAACGCGCGCAGCACGAACGAGGAGGACCACGCGGCCTTCCTGCGCGAGGTCGTCGAGGAGCAGGGTGCCGACGCCAACTGGATCGTCGTCGTCATGCACCATTCGCTGTACTCGGCCGCGTTCCACTCCGTGGAGCAGGACGTGAAGGAGCGCCGTGCGGCCCTCGCACCGGTGTTCAGCGAATTGGGCATCGACCTGGTGCTCGCCGGTCACGACCACATCTACACGCGCAGCTACCTCATGGACGGCACGACGCCGGCCGGAGACCTGGAGGCGCAGGAGAAGTCGGGTGTGACGCTCGCGGCCGAGGAGGGGCAGGTGCTGTACGTGACCGGCAACTCCTCGAGCGGCAGCAAGTTCTACGGTCTCGACGCGTCGTCTCCCGAGGCGGCCATCAAGGACCAGTCGAACCAGCCGCAGTACACCGACGTCGACGTGACGCCCGAGGCGATCACCCTCACGACCTACCAGACGATGGATCGCAAGGTGATCGACGAGGTGACGCTCACCCGCACGGCGAACGACGAGAAGGGTCCGGAGTTCGCGGGCCTTCCCGCCGAGTCCGAGGTGGCGCAGGGACAGCCGTTCGAGCCGCTCGCCGGAGTCTCGGCGACCGACGAGATCGACGGCGACGTGACCTCGGCGATCACGATCGAGGGCACGGTCGACACCACCAAGCCCGGTGTCTACACGCTCACCTACCGGGTGACCGATCTGGCCGGCAACGAGACGGTCGTCGAGCGCACGGTGACCGTGACCGCGGTCGAGCCGACGTTCGGTGGAGTCCCGCCGACCCGCACCGTCGTCGAGGGCGAGGAGTTCGACGAGCTCGCCGGAGTCTCGGCGAAGGACGCGAACGGTGTCGATCTGACCGACCGGATCGAGGTCGAGCTGGTGCAGGCGGCCGGCGCGGCGCGTATGGTCGGGCCGTCGGCGGGCGCGTACGCGCTCGTCTACACGGTCACCGACGACTACGGCACGACGGCGGTCGCTCAGAGCGCGGTCACGGTGGTGCCGCCTGCCGATCCGACCGACCCCGGCACGGGTGCCCCCGGCACGCCGGGTGACGGCGGGGTCGTCGCCCCCGGAGACGGGACGGATGCCGGTGACGGCACGCTGCCCGCGACGGGTGGCGAGGCTTCGCTGCTGTGGATGCTCGGCATCCTGGCCCTGCTCGCCGGTGCGGGCCTGATGATCCGCCGCCGCAACGCGCAGGTCTGAGTGAACGGAGAGGGGGCCGCGGATTCTCACCCGCGGCCCCCTCTTCCGTGTCCGGGCCCGTCGTCTCGCCCAGCCGTCAGCGGGCCAGCGAGCCCACTCCGGTGGCCGCGATCACGGCGACCTTCGCCGCTTCGAGCTGGTCGAACCACCCGATGTGCTCGGAGGTCGGCCCGAAGGCGTGGTAACCGGGTTCGGGGTCGGCGGCCTTCACCGAGCCGAGGAACACCCCGCGCTCGTTGCCGACGTGGAATCCGCGCTCGACCTCGACCCAGAGACCGCGGGGAGGCAGAGCAATAGTGAACCGGCGGCGCGGTTTCGCGAGTGACGCGCGCGACGCCTTGCGATCTCGATGGGGCATGTCAGGCGCTCACGGTCTGGAGTTCGCGGGCCTGCTCGAGCGACGAGACGTACTCCGGACGCGAGAGGTCGAGACCGTTCGCGGAGTTCGCGGCCTCCATCATCTTCGCGAGCAGCGGACGATGCAGCTGCGGGTCTCCGTCGAACGAGAACCGGAGGGGGATGGAGGCGTGGATCCAGAGTGTCTGGACCGTGCCGTCGAAGGTCGGAACGGTGAGGGCGAACGACTCGTTGCGCCGGAGCTTCGTGACGGTGACGGCACGGAGGTGAACGAGCAGAGCGTCGTCCACGTCGATCGGCGCGTTGGTGTTTCCGTAGGTCAGGTGTCCCATGCTGCTCTCCTCGTGGTCCAGACTGCGTGAGATTTACATTACTAGGTTACCTAGTTACTTTCAAAGCAGAACGAAACATAGACCGATATAACGGTCGACGCGAACCTACGGAAGGTCGTCGATCTCCTCGGTGAGCCGACGCAGGAAGCGGGCGACCACGTCGGTCTGCTCCGGGGTGAACTCCTCGGCGATCGCCTCGATGCGGCGGGTGAGGTCGTCGACGGGCGAGTTGATGTCGCGCAACGAGGGGCGCAGCACCTTCGACCGGGCATCGGCCGGGTGCGGGGCGACCACGATCTGACCGCGCTCCTGCAGACGGCGGATCACGCTCGTGATGGCCGCCGTGCTCACGCTCAGGTGGGCCGCGAGATCACCGGGCGTCACCGGGGCGTCGGCCGGCGCGTCCGCGATGAAACGCATGGCGACGCGGTCGGTGTCGTTCGGAGCGCGCACCGCAGCGAGGCGTCGCGCGAACTGCGCATCGACCCGACGGAACTCGTCGACGCAGTGCACGAGATCGGATGTGATCGTCGTCGTTTCGTTCACCAAGTGTCACCCCCTGACCCCTCCATGCTACAAGACGCTCACGTAACGAGGTGGCCTAGCGGTTTTCAATGGCGATCAGGGCGTCCATCGGGTGAGAAGATGGAATACCGCCTGCCGGAAAGGATGCCATGGCTGAGCGATTCACTCTCGACGAAGCGGGATACATCCTGTATTCCGACATGGTCGAGCGCCTGCGCGAGCGCTTCCCCACCGTGCCGGTGTGGCGGCTGGAGCAGGTCGCAGCCGCTGAGCACGACGCGATCACCGGTGGCGTGCTGCAGATCGTGCCCGCCGAGGTCGAGGACGGCACGATCGAGATGCTCGAGCGCGAGTCGCAGAGCGTGAGCGCCGAGAACGAAGGGGTGGCGTGATGGAGAGTTCCGAGGAGTTCACCCGCTCGGGTTACTGGTACCCGGAAGTCGACTCCGCGAGCACGGTCGACGTGCTCAACCTGCTGCGCCGCTACCGCTCGGCCGAGACGGCCATGCGCGCCCGCACGCGCGCGTCGATGCGCATGAACGAGACCGACCTCGTCGCGCTGCGTTTCCTGCTGCGCGAGCAGCGCGCCGGACGCATCGTGCGCTCGATCGACATCGCCCGCATGCTCGACATCTCGACGGCGTCCACCACGACCCTCATCGACCGCCTCGAGAAGGGCGGGCACGTCCGCCGCGAGGCGCACCCGACCGACCGACGCGCAGGCATCGTCGTCCCCACGGTCAGCAGCGACGACGAGGTGCGCCACACCCTCGGTGCGATGCACCGGCGGATGCTGTCGCTCGTCGACGAGATGTCCGACAAAGAGCGCGCGGTGGTCACCCGCTTCCTCGCCGGCATGACCTCGGCGATCGAAGAGGCATCCGATCTCGATCAGGAACTGCGCGACGTGATCCGCGACCACGAGGAGTCGCAGGAAGAGGGAGCGGCGGGCGAGTAATCCGCCCGCCTGCCCGCCTCAGACCTTCTCGGGCTCGGCCGGCTCGGCGCCGTCGACGTCACCCGCGGCATCCGCCGCCTGCTCGACCCGCTCGGGGAACAGCTCGTCGAGGTCGAGGTCGGGGTTGTCGTCCTGACCCTCGACGAGCTCGATGGCTTCCTGCTCGGTCTGCACGCTCGGCATCGCGCCGGGCAGCGGTCGGCGCGCCGACTCCTTGAGCACGACCACCGCGATGAACCCGGCGATCGACGTGCCGATCACGTAGAACGCGGGCGCGAGCGACGAACCCGTCATCTGCACGAGCGCTTCCATCACGACCGGCGCCGTGCCGGCGAACAGCGCCACCGCCAGGTTGTACGAGATGCCCATGCCGCCGTAGCGCGACGACGTGGGAAAGAGCGCCGGCAGCGACGAAGCGAGATTGGCGACGTAGAAGGTCACCGGGAACGCGAGCAGCACGAGGCCCAGCACGGTCGACCAGATCTCGCCGTGCATCATGAACAGGAACGCGGGCACCGCGAGCACGATCGCCGAGGTCGAGCCGATGAACAGCACCTTCTTGCGGCCGATGCGGTCGGAGAGCCGACCGGCGAGCGGGATGCAGAGGGCCATCGCCACGAGCACCGGAAGTGTCAGCAGTGTGCCGTGCACCTCGTCGTAGCCGAGGGTTCCGGTGAGGTAGGTGGGCATGTACGAGGTGAGCGCGTAGCCGACGGTGTTCGCCGCGGCGACGAGCACGAAGGCCGTGAGCAGCTCCCGCCAGTACGCGCGGATGAGCGCGATGACACCCTTGGGCGCATCCGCCGCGGCCTGCGCTTCGTCGGCGGCGTGGGCCGCGGCATCCTGCGCTTCCTGGAAAGCGGGGGTGTCTTCGATCTTGAGTCGGAAGTAGATGGCGATGAGACCCAGCGGCAGCGCGACCAGGAACGGGATGCGCCAGGCGAAGCCCTGCATGACGTCGGCCGACAGCGTGAGCTGGAGGATCGAGACGAACGCCGCGCCGATCGCGAAGCCCATGTAAGAGCCGAGGTCGAGCAGCGAGGCGTAGAACCCGCGACGCTTGTCGGGCGCGTACTCGGTGATGAAGGTCGTCGCGCCGGCGTACTCGCCGCCGGTCGAGAAGCCCTGCGCGAGCTTGAGCACGATCAGCAGGATGGGCGCCCAGACCCCGACGACCGAGAAGTCGGGCAGCACGCCGATGAGGAACGTCGCGGCGGCCATCATGATGAGCGTGAAGGCGAGCACCCGCTGGCGCCCCATCCGGTCACCGAGCTGGCCGAGCACGATGCCGCCGAGCGGGCGCGCGACGAAGGTCACGGCGAAAACGCCGAGCGAGAACAGCGACTGCGCCCCGGCCGAGGCATCCGGCAGGAACGCCCGTCCGATGATCACCGCCAGGTAGCCGTAGACGCCGATGTCGTACCACTCCATGAGGTTGCCGACCACGGTTCCGGCGACCGCCCGTCGGAGCATGGGGCGGTCGACCACCGTCACGTCGTCGACCGTGAGCCGACGCGGTTCGGTGGGCGCCGGTCGGAAGCGGCGGAGCAGCCGCTGCCAGAGGGATTCGCTCTTCACGGGATCGGACATGTCGTTCTCACTTTCTTCCCGTCGCGGGACGGATGCCCCGGGACAGAGTTCGGGGAGACGGTACACCCACCGTCTCCCCGAAGTTCCTGCGGCTCGCTCAGTTGTTGAAGGCGTCCTTGACGTTCTCGCCGGCCTTCTTCACGTCGGCCTTGGCCTGATCGGCCTTGCCCTCGGCCTCGAGCTTCTCGTTGCCGGTCACCTTGCCCGCAGCCTCCTTCGCCTTACCGGCGATGTCCTCTGCGGCGTTCTTGATCTTGTCGTCGAGTCCCATGGGGGGCTCCTTTCTTCTCGGTGGTTCGCGATGGTCTGGTGGGGCATCCGGGGATGCCGGGTCATCCGGAGAGCAGCAGTCCGGCCATGAGCGGAGCAGATGCCGCGGCGACGAGCGAGACGCCGCCGACGATCCCGGCGGCGCGCCAGAAGGATCGGCGCTCGACGGGAGCGGTGATGCCGGACATGCGGCCGACGGCCTGCCGGGCCGACAGCGGGGTGAGGTCGACGCCGTCTGCGGGGATCATCCCGGGCGTCCGGCGGAGGGCGCGTCGGGTGCCGATCGTGCGGGTCTTCTCCACTGCCGGGGACATCGAATCACCTTCCTCGGAAGAAAGATTACTAGTTTGACTAGTGAAACGCCAGCCTAGTGAAATCTCCGGTGATCCGACCTACGCTCGGGACATGACCGAGCTCACCCAGCCCACCGGACGCGAAGACGACCTGCGCGCGATCCCCCGAGACGACGGCAGCGCCCCGGTCGCCCTGGTCCTCGGGGCGACCGGGTACATCGGCGGACGCCTCACCCCGCGCCTGCTCAACGCCGGATACCGGGTGCGGGTTCTGGCGCGCGACGCGGCGCGCGCGGCATCCTTCCCCTGGGGTCCGGACTGCGAGATCGTCGAGGGCTCGGCCGACGATGCGGATGCCGTGGCCGAGGCCATGCGCGACGTCGATGTCGTCTACTACCTGATCCACTCGATGGGCGCCGGCAAGGACTTCGAAGAGGCCGACGAGCGCGCAGCCCAGACGGTGGCGGATGCCGCGGCGAAGGCCGGGGCCCGCCGCATCGTGTACCTCGGCGGACTGCATCCCGACGACGTGAAGCTGTCGCCGCACCTGCGTTCGCGCGTGCGGGTGGGCGAGGTGTTCCTCGAATCGGGGGTGCCGACGCTCGTGCTGCAGGCCGGGGTCGTGATCGGGTCGGGCTCGGCGTCGTTCGAGATGATCCGTCACCTCACCGAGGTGCTGCCGTACATGCCCGCCCCGAAGTGGGTGCGCAATCACATCCAGCCGATCGCGATCCGCGACGTGCTGCACTATCTGCTCGGCGCCGCACGGGTCGACGAGGGCGTGAACCGGGCGGTCGACATCGGCGGACCCGACGTGCTGCGCTACGGGCAGATGATGAACGGCTACGCGGTGGAGGCCGGACTCCCCCAGCGCGCGATCGCCGCCCTCCCCGTGCTCACCCCGGGTCTCGCCTCGCACTGGGTGAACCTCGTGACGCCGGTGCCGCGCTCGATCGCGCGCCCGCTCGTCGCCTCGCTGCAGAACGAGTGCGTCGTGAAGAACCGCGACGTCGACGACCTCATCCCGCGGCCGACGGGCGGCCTGACCCCGTATCGCCGGGCCGTCGCGCTCGCGATCGGCCGGTCGAACAACGACACGATCGAGACGAGCTGGCAGGATGCCGAGGTCTCGGGCGCACCGAGCGACCCGCTGCCGAGCGACCCCGACTGGGCCGGGCGCACGGTGTTCACGGATGCACGGGCGCTCGAGACGACGGCATCCGTCGATCAGCTGTGGCGCGTGATCCTGGGCATCGGCGGATCGAACGGCTGGTACTCGTCGCCGTTCCTGTGGGCGGTGCGCGGTCTCATGGACCGCCTCGTCGGCGGGGTCGGCCTGCGCCGCGGACGCCGCAGCCGCACCGACGCCCGGGTCGGCGACGCGATCGATTTCTGGCGCGTCGAGGCCGTCGAGGCACCGGGCACGACGACGGATGCCTCACCCGCCAGCGGAGGGCTGCTGCGGCTGCGCGCCGAGATGAAGGTGCCGGGCTCGGCCTGGCTCGAACTGCGCGCACTGCCGGAGGGGACGGGTGCCCGCTACGAGCAGCGGGCGGTGTTCTTCCCGCGCGGGCTGAGCGGACGCCTGTACTGGCTCGCGGTGCTGCCGTTCCACGGCGCGATCTTCGCCGGCATGGCCGCCCGCATCACCGCCACGGCGGAGGGCGCGGAGTAACTCGTGGCGGGCCCCTTCGACAGGCTCAGGGACCCAGATCCGACCGTGCCACTGGGTTGCTGAGCCAAGAAACTGGGTTGCTGAGCCTGTCGAAGCACCCACCACGCGGAGCGCGCCTGGATAGGCTCGGGGGCATGACCGAGGCCGAACCGAACCCGTACCGTCACCTCATCGCGCTGGCCGCGGGGATCGTGGCGCTGATCGTGTTCCTCACGTTCACGAGCGGCGTCGTCGGGTATCTCGTCTCGATCGTCGTCGCCGGAGCGGCGGTGTTTGTCGGGCACCGCGCCCTGCGTGACCGCGGGCGGTTCCTGCTCGCCGCGATCCTCGGACTCGTGCTCAGCTACTTCGTGCTGATCACCTCGGTCGGCCTGCTCGTCGTGCGCCTGACCCGCCTCGGCTGAGCCACCCCGCGCACACCGATCAGTCGACGCGCGGCCGCTCCGGAGCATCCGTCTGCTCGGGGTCGACGGCGGCATCCACCGCGGCATCCACCTCTCCCTGCGGGATGATGTCGATCGCCTCGGTCGCCGCCTCGTAGACCTCGGAGAGCGTCTCGTCGACGGTCTCCTCGTCGATCCAGGCGAGGTCGTCACCCGAGTGGTCGTACTCGACGGGCACGAGGGCGAAGTCGTCGCCGTACTCCTCGAGCCCGGCCATGACGCTGTGGCGCACCGCCGCACGGGCATACCGCTCGCGCAGGATCATGGGGTCGCGGCGCAGGTCGATCATGAACGCGACCATCATGAACGCCATGATCACCGCGAACGGCAGCGCGGCGATGATGGTGACGTTCTGCAGCGATTGCAGCCCGCTCCCCTCGTCACCCGACACGAGCACGACCGCGGCGATCGCGCCGACCAGGGCGCCCCAGGTGACCGTGACCCAGCGCGCGGGCTCCGGACGACCCTGCTGCGACAGCGTGCCCATCACGAGCGAGGCCGAGTCGGCGCCGGTGATGAAGAAGATCGAGATCAACAGGATCAGCAGGATGCTCGTGATCAGCGGGAACGGCAGGTTCTCGAGCACGCCGAACAGCACCTCTTCGGGCGGATCGACCACGAGCCCGGCGCCGTCCATCTGCTGGCTGATCGCCGTGGTGCCGAAGATCGCGAACCAGATGAGCGAGATCGCCGACGGCACGACGATCACGACCGCCACGAACTGGCGCAGCGTGCGGCCGCGCGAGATCTTCGCGATGAACATGCCGACGAACGGCGACCACGAGATCCACCAGGCCCAGTAGAAGATCGTCCAGCCCGAGAGGAACGTCTCGACCTCTGCACCCTGCGACGCCGAGCGGGCGATCATGGTGGGCAGGTCTCCGAGGAACTGCACGGCCACCGAGGGGATGACGTTGAGGATGAGCATCGACGGCCCGACGAAGAACACGAAGAACGCGAGCACCAATGCCATCACGGCGTTGGTGTTGGAGAGCGCGCGGATGCCCTTCGAGACGCCAGAGACGGCCGAGGCGATGAAGCAGGCGGTGAGCACGGCGATGACCGCGATCAGGATGCCGTTGCCGACCTCTCCGATGCCGGTGACGAGCTCGACGCCGTGGCCGATCTGCAGGGCGCCGAGTCCGAGCGAGGCGGCCGTGCCGAAGAGCGTGACGATGATCGAGAAGATGTCGATCGTGCGGCCGAGGGGCCCGGTCGTGCGGCCCTCGCCGAGCAGCGGCGCGAAGATCGACGAGATCAGCGGGGTGCGGCCTCGGCGGAATGCACCGTACGCGATCGCGCCGCCGACGAGCGCGTAGAACGCCCAGGCCTGCGGACCCCAGTGGTAGAGCACCTGAGCCTGCGCGGTGTGCATCGCCTCGAGGGTGTTGGCCTCGACGGTGCCGGGCGGCGGCGTCTCGAAGAAGGTGAGCGGCTCGGCGGCACCCCAGAACACCAGACCGATGCCCATGCCGGCGGCGAACAGCATCGAGATCCACGAGAACATCGAGAACTCGGGCTCTTCGTCGTCGCGGCCGAGCGGGATGCGCCCGTACCGGCTGAAGCCGACGAACAGCATGAACACGAGGATCACGGTGGCGATCGTCGTGAAGAAGAAGCCGAAGTACTCGACCACCCACGCGAGCACACTGCTCGCCGTGCCCGACAAGTTGTCGCCGGCGAACACGCCCCAGGCGATGAACGCGACGGTCGCGAGGAGCGCGACGCCGAACACGAGGTGGTCGGTGCGATAGGTGCGCCCGGTCTCTTCGACCGAGACGCCGGGGATCAGCGCCGGGTGCAGTCCGCGCGGCGGAACGGCCGACATGTCGCGGACGATCTTGCGGCCCGTCTCGGTGGCCTTGGGGACGATATTGGTGGCGGTGGTGCGGGGAGGCTTCTCTTCGGGGGTCTCCATGAGAAACCATTCTCCCACGGCGCGTTCACCGGGACGGGGGCTTGCGCGGGGCGGGGCCCTTCGACAAGCTCAGGGACCCAGTTCCGTCGACCCCACCCGACCTGGTTCCGTCGGCCCACCCGGCCTGGTTCCGTCGACCCCATCCGCCCTGGTTCCGTCGGGCCCACCCGACCTGGTTCCGTCGACCCACCCGACCTGGGTCGCTGAGCCTGTCGAAGCGTCGCAGGGCGGCAGCATCCATTCACTCGGGAGGAGAACTCGCGCTGCGCAGGACCAAAAGCGGCGGATGCTCCTGCCGAACGCGAAATCTCCTCCGCTCGCGGGCGCGGCGGGGCCCTTCGACAAGCTCAGGGACCCAGTTCCGTCGGCCCCACCCGGCCCAGTTGCGAGACACCCCGGCCTGGGTCGCTGAGCCTGTCGAAGCGTCGCAGGGCGGCCCCGCGGCTACCGGCGGAAGAAGCCCGAGAACACCGAGTGCAACAGGGGCAGAGCGGATGCCCAGAGCAGGGTGTAGCCGAGACCGGGCACCGGCTCGACGAGCAGTGCGCCGCCCACGAGCATCGCGGCGAAGAGCACGCCCGAGCCGATCCGGCGGGCGATGCCCTCGAGCCGGTCGAGACGGCGTTCGAGCCGGGAGGTGTCGAAGGTGACGTTGCCGTCGTCGACACGGGTGATGATCGCGTCGATGCGGTCGGGCAGGCGCATCGTGATGCCGGCGGTCTTCATCGCGCGCTGCGCCATGTCCTGCACGAGGTTGCCGCTCTCGTCGCGCAGCAGCCGGTTGGCGTAGGGCTCGGCCGCATCCCACACGTTGAACGTCGGGTCGAGCGCACTGCACATGCCCGAGGTGAGCGACACCGCGCGGATCAGCAGCAGCAGGTGCTCGGGCAGTTGCAGCGGCAGACGGCGCACCATGTCGCCGAACTCATCGGCGAAGTCGGCGAACTCGCGCGGGTCGACCTTCGACAGCTCCGCGAAGCCCATGCCGCCGAACCGTGCGAAGAGGGCGGTGAGCGCCCGTTCGAGCTCGCCGGTGTCGGCCGAGGGCAGCAGCACCCCGATCTCCTTCGCGGCGGCGACGAGTCCGCGGCTGTCCCGCGCGGTCACCGCGATCAGGAGGGTGCGCAGGCCGGCGCGCAGATTCGCCGGAACCTCGGCCATCATGCCGAAGTCGATGAAGGTGAGGTGCCACGGCGGGTCACCGGCATCCGCTCCCGCCGCCCGCGGCGTCACGAACATGTTGCCGGGGTGTGGGTCGGCGTGCACGAAGCCGTGCGTGAACACCTGGTCGAACATGACCTCGGCGAACACCTCGGCGACCTGCGCGGGGTCGATGCCGGCGGCGCGCAGCGCGTCGGTGTCGTTGATCTTGATGGCCGTGACGTCTGACAGGGTCAGCACGCGGCGGGTCGATCGCTCCCACACGATCTCCGGCGCGTCGACGCGCGGGTCGTCGGCGAAGGCCTCCCGGAAACGCTCGGCGGATGCCGCTTCGTGCAGGTAGTCGATCTCCTCGAGGCTCGTGGCCGCGAACTCCTCGACGAGGGCGGGGGCATCCACCCGGTCCGACACGATGCGCACCCGCGTGAGCCACTTCCCGACCCGGCGCAGGGCGGCGAGGTCGGTCGCGACGATGCCGTCGATCCCCGGACGCTGCACCTTCACCACGACCGTGTCGAGCCCGGTGTCGGCGGCATCCTGTTCCGACAGCTTCGCCCGGTGGGCCTGACCGAGGGATGCCGCGGCGAGCGGAGTCTCGTCGACCCACGCGAACGCACGCCCGAGCGGGATCCCGAGCTCGGCCTCGGCGAGCACCCGGATCTCGGCGAACGGCACGGCCGGCACCTCGTCCTGCAGGCCGGCGAGCTCGGCGGTGATCTCGGGCGGCAGCACGTCGAGACGCGACGACATGAACTGGCCGACCTTGATCATGAGGCCGCCGAGCTCGACCGCGAGGCCGTGGAACCGGCGGGCGAACTTCTGCATGCGCGGTGCGCGCGTGCGCTCCGAGATGCCGCTCATGCCGAAGCGCGGCAGCACGAGCTCGAACCACCAGATCTTCACGAACTCCCGAGCGGCGAAGGAGATGATGCGACGGTAGCGAGCGCGGTGGGCGCTCTGCGCCGGGGCATCCGTCATCGTGTTCTTCCTCCGCCGTCGGGAACGCCCGCCCGGAGACCGGGCGGGCAGAAGCGCGTCATCCCGGCCGGATCAGTCCTGCGCGAGGATGCTGTACAGCTTACGGCGGGCGTCGTCGAGCACGTCGATCGCGGCCTGCACCTGCTCGGGCGATCCGCTGCGGCCGACCTGAGCGGCGGCGGCGGCGAGGTCGACACCGGCCTTGGGCAGCGCGTGGAAACGCGGGTCATTGCGGTGGCCGTCCTTCGAGGTCGACTCCCACGGAGCCTTCGTCTCGGTCGCCTCGGTGGCGACGGCGCGACCGGCCTCGGTGAGCGAGTAGGTCTTGCGACCGTTCTGCTCCTCGGCCTCGATCAGGCCCTCGTCGGCGAGCAGCTGGAGCGTCGGGTACACGGAGCCGGCGCTCGGCTTCCACGAGCCGCCGCTGCGCTCGGAGATCTCGTTGATGATCTGGTAGCCGTGCATCGGGCGCTCGGCGAGCAGCGAGAGCACCGCCGCGCGGACATCACCGCGGGCCATGCGGCTGCCGCCGGACGGACGCTGCTGGTCGAACGACTTGCGCAGTTGGTCGAAGGCGTCGAAGAGCGCGCCGGCCGGACCGTTGGGGCCGCCGAGGCCGCCGGTACCGAAGATGTTGCCGAGCGGGTTGTCGGCGTTGCTGCTGTTGCTGCCGGTTCCGCCGAAGGGGAATGCGTTGTTCATGGTGACCTCCAGATGGGGTGGTGAACGATACTCAACGATATATCGTTCACCTGGATGCGGGGTGGGAATCCGGGTCCCCCACGCGGGGGATGCGCCGTCCCTCCGACCTCCGTACCGTCGTAGGCATGACAGATCCCGGAGAGAAGTCAGAGAAGTCCGCGAAGGAGACCCAGAACGGCCTCGTCATGGGCATCGCCCTCGGCATCCCGTTCGGCATGGTGGCCGGCCTGCTGTTCTTCGACAACCTCGGCCTCGGTATGGGCCTCGGACTGTCGCTCGGCATCGCGATCGGGGTGGCGATCGACGCGCAGAACAAGAAGAAGGCGGATGCCTCGCCCGACGCGCCGCCCGAGGCGGACGGACCTCCCGCCCCCTGAGACCGCCCCGATCGTGCCCACCACACGCCCGGGGGAAATGCAATCCCGGTGCGCGTCACAGCGACGACTGTTCTACTGGCGTCAATGTCGTCGTATATCGGAATCCAGAAGCCGTCCATCCGGGTCAGCGTGATCGTGCCCGTCTTCAACCCGGGCGACGGGTTCCGCGACCTCATCGCCTCGCTCGACCGGCAGAGCCTGCGTCCGGATCAGTTCGAGATCCTGCTCTGCGACGACGGATCCGACGAGGCGACGAAGCGGCGCCTCGACCGGGTCGCCCAGGATCGTCCGCATGTTCGCGTGCTGAATCTGCCGCATTCCGGCTGGCCGGGCACGCCGCGCAACGAAGGCGTCGCGGCTGCGCAGGGCACCTACGTGCAGTTCGTCGATCAGGACGACTACCTCTTCGACACCGCCCTCCAGGCCCTCTGCGACTACGCCGATGCGAACGGCTCCGACGTCGTCGTCGGCAAGGAGGTGGGCATCGGACGCGCCCTGCCGAGCCGCATCTTCCGTCGCGATATTCCGGATGCCGTGCTCGGCGAGCACCCGCTGCTCGAGATGCTCACACCGCACAAACTGTTCCGCACGGAGTTCCTGCGCGCCCACAGCATCCGCTTCCCCGACGGCCGCGTGCGCCTCGAGGACCACCTCTACGTGATGCAGGCGTACTTCGCGGCGTCGAAGATCTCGATCCTCGCGAGCGTGCCCTGCTACGCGTGGGTCAAGCATCCGGGCAGCGCGAGCGCTTCGCGCATCGATCCCGAGACCTACTTTCCGCACCTCGAGAACGTGCTCGACGTCGTCGAGGCGAACACCGAGCCGGGCACCCTGCGCGACCGACTGCTGCGGCACTGGTTCCGCGGCAAGATCCTCAAGCGCCTGAGCGGCAGACAGATGCTGCGCTACCCCGCCGAGTACCGGAACCGGCTGATCGACGTGGTGACCCCCATCGTCGAGAGGCGCTTCGGCCCCGGCGTCGACGCCGGGCTGTCGTTCCCCCACCGCATCCGCGCGGCGCTGTTGCGTGCCGGGCTGCGCGACGACCTCGTGCGCTTCGCGGAGTTCGAGACCGAGCTGTCGTGCGTGGCCGCGGTGACCTCGGCGAACTGGTCGCGCGGCGGTGGATTGCACCTGTCGATCGACGTCAGCATCCTGCGCGACGGGCGCGAGGCGCTCGTCTTCGACACCGAGACCGACCGCCTGTCGTCGCTACCGCTCGAATCGCTCACCGACCTGCCGCCCGAGGCGCTCATCGCCGGGCGCGAGCGCACCAACGACCGGATCGAACTGTTCCTCCTCGGCGACGAGCCGGGCGACGAACGTCGCATCGCGAGCGAGCGACCCCGTGCGCGCTCCGGCATCTCGGTCGCGATCGATCCGCTGAGGGTGTTCGCCGACCACGGCCCCTCCTCGACCCTGCGCCTGATGGCGAAGGTGCGGCGGGCCGGGTGGACGTTCGACGTGCCCGTGACGTCGGATGCCGGTGCGCTGATGCGCGCGGGATCGTCACCGCTGCTGGCCGGCAGCGCCGTGCTTCTCACGACCGGCTCGAGCGGCGGCGTCGAGCTGCAGCGCGAGGGGTCGGGCACGGGGCTGCGCGACCTGGCCGGGCGGTCGGCGCGACGCGCACGGCAGCTAGTGCGGCGGACGTAGGGGCGTGCGTTTCGGGGCACTTCGTCTCGCTCCGCTCGCTCAGGAACCGGAACGGCTCGGTTCCTGAGCGAGGAGCGCAGCGACGAGACGAAGGGCACCTACCGCGTCGGCAGCGTCAGGATCTCCGCGCCGTTCTCCGTGATCGCGACCGTGTGCTCGGTGTGGGCGGTGCGGGCACCCGTCGCGCTGCGGAGGGTCCAGCCGTCGGCATCCGTCACCAGCTTGTCGGTGTCGGCCATGATCCAGGGCTCGAGCGCGAGCAGCAGGCCGGGGCGCAGCACGTAGCCGCGGCCGGGGCGTCCGTTGTTGGCGACGTGCGGGTCCTGGTGCATCGTCGAGCCGATGCCGTGACCGCCGAACTCCATGTTGATGGGGTACCCCTCGGCTTTCAGCACCGTGCCGATCGCGCGCGAGATGTCGCCGATGCGGGCGCCGGGGCGGGCGGCGGCGATGCCGGCGGCGAGCGCGCGCTCGGTCGTCTCGATCAGGCGCTCGTCCTCGGGATCGCGCGCGGCGCCGACGATGAAGCTGATCGCCGCGTCGGCCGCGATCCCGCGCAGTGAGACGGCGAGGTCGAGGGTGAGCAGGTCGCCGTCGGCGAGCGTGTAGTCGTGCGGCATGCCGTGCAGCACGGCGTCGTTCACGGCGGTGCAGATGTAGTGGCCGAAGGGTCCGTCACCGAACGAGGGGGCGTAGTCGACGTAGCAGGATTCGGCGCCGGCATCCTCGATCATCTGCTTCGCCCAGCGGTCGATGTCGAGCAGGTTGGTGCCGACGGTCGCCCGGGCTTTCAGCGCGTGCAGGATGTCGCCGACGAGGGCGCCGGTCGCGCGGGCGCGGTCGAGTTCGTCGGGCGTGAGGATTTCGATCATAGGGTGCTTTCCGGTGGCGACCAATAACTATCCCGGCAATCCTATCCCGGGATTAGTATTGGCATCATGATGGTCCGGATGCCCCTCACCCCCGCCGAGGTCGAACGCGGCGAGCGCCTCGGTGCCCTGCTGCGCGCTGCGCGGGGCGAGCGGTCGATGCTGGGCGTAGCGCTCGACGCCGGGGTCTCGCCCGAGACGCTGCGCAAGATCGAGTCGGGCCGCGTCGCGACACCTGCGTTCTCGACGATCGCCGCGATCGCGGGGGTTCTCGGACTGTCGCTCGACGCCCTGTGGGCCGAGATCGACGCGGAGGCCGCGGCCCCGGGTCGCGTGGCGTCGTAGGCGCGGGGTTCATGACTCCGGAATCTGCAGCGGATTCGGCCGGAACTGCGCAACCACGCCCGTCCGGCGTGCGATTCTCCGGAGTTGTGAACGGCGAGCCCGCGCTCACCCCGGCAGTTCGACCCCTCGAGCGGTGGCGAGTTCGCGCGTCTTCTCGGCGGCATCCGTCTCGATGCACACCGCCGTCTGCAGCCCGAAACCGTTGTCGCGCAGCAGGTAGTAGCTGGTGATCTCGCTGAGGCGAGCACCCTCGACGTCACGGAACGCGAAACGAACGTGCACCAGCGCGAGCTTGTCCGTCACGAGGGTGATGTCGAGCACCTCGTGCCCCGCCGCGGCGAAACCGAGCCGCTTGTGCAGGGGGAACGACATCGAGAGCCCCTGCACGAGCGCCTCACGGGACTCGGCCACCATCGACGCCGCGTCGTCGACGACCACCCCCGGCTCGGCCCACAGCTTGGCCCACGCGCCGGCGTCGAAGTTCGTCAGCGTTGCGGCGTAGCGGGTGAAGTAATCGTCGATCCGAGTCGCAGTGATGGCCATGCTTCGAGCCTCGCCGCGAAGTGGATCAATCGCAACGATTTGGCGAGAATCGCGACGTATCGAACGATTAACGATAGATTGCTATTGTTCCTCGACGAAAGGTGGAGACATGGGCACTGCGACGATCGCCGCGCTCCGGGTCGTGATCGCGCTCGCACTGATCGGTTCGCTGATCGTGCAGACGGTCGGCGTTCCGCTCGTCTGGAGCGACCTCGAGGGCGCCGAGCCGTGGGGGCGCATCGCGCTCGTGATCATCGCCGTACTGGGGGTGGCAACGCTGCAGGTCTTCGGCGTATGCGTGTGGATGCTGCTGACGAAGGTGCGCCGTGGGTCGATCTTCCAGCCCTCGTCGTTCCGATACGTCGACGTCATCATCGGGGCGATCCTCGCAGCCGCTGTGCTCGCCTGGATCCTCGCGGCACTGCTCGCCCCGGGCGACGCAGCGCCGGGGATCATCGCCCTGATCGGCGGGATCGGCGTGGTGCTCGCCGGCATGGCGCTGCTGGTCGTGGTGATGAAGGCGCTGCTCCGTCAGGCGATCGCGCGGGATGCCGAGGCTACGGCGCTGCGCTCCGAGCTCGACGACGAGGTGATCTGATGCCCGTCGTCGTCGACATCGACGTCATGATGGCGCGGCGCAAGATGGGCGTCGGCGAACTCGCCGAGCGCATCGGCATCACGCCCACGAACCTCGCCGTACTGAAGAACGGACGCGCGAAGGCCGTGCGGTTCACGACGCTCGACGCGCTCTGCGCGGCGCTCGAGTGTCAGCCCGGAGACCTGCTGCGGTGGGTGCCGGAGGAGTAGAGGCTCAGCTGGCGAGCACCGAGTCCAGCAGGCCGGGGAACAGGGCGTCGAGGTCGTCACGGCGCAGGGTCAGGCGTCGACGCCGGCCGTCGGGCTCGTTGCGGATGACGCCGGCCTCGCGCAGCACCTTCATGAAGTGCGACTTGGTCGACTTCGGCAGGTTCGGGTCGGTGGCGTGGCAGGCGGCCATGTCGAGCGGACCGTCGGCGAGCTGGCGCGTGATCGCGAGGCGCTCGGGGTCGCTGAGCGCGAAGAGCACGTCGGTCAGCTGGATCTCGGAGCGCTCCGGGTGCGGAAGATCGCCAGGCATGGTTCGAGAATAGTTGAACAATCATCGGATGGCGAGTACGGTCGGATGGTTCGATAAAACTCGAACGGTTGAGGAGCGCCGCATGACCAGTACCGAGTCGATCACCGTGCCGCCGCAACACGGTGGGGCCCTTCGACAGGCTCAGGGACCCGGTGCGGCTCAGGCACCCGGTGCGGCTCCGGGACCCAGTGCGGCTCAGGGACCCGGTCGCGACGGCATCCGCTCCCGCCTCGGCTTCCCCCTCGCGGTCTCCGCGCAGATCGTGATGATGATGGGCGCGAGCGCGCCGTCGCCGTTCTACCCGGTGCTCGCGCAGCAGATCGGGTTCGACGCGATCGTCATCAGCGCGGTGTTCGCCGTGTACGCGGTGGCACTGCTGCTCACGCTCCTCACGGCCGGTTCGCTCTCCGACCACATCGGCCGGCGGCCGGTGGCGGTCGGCGGATTCCTGCTGCTCGCCGCCAGCATGGTGCTGTTCTGGCATGCGGATGCCGTCGCCACCCTGTTCCTCGCCCGCATCCTGCAGGGCGCGGCGAGCGGCCTCCTCATCTCGGCGCTCTCCGCGACCGTGCTCGACTTCGCCCCGACCGGACGCCCGAAGGCCGCGGCCCTCTGGAACTCGCTGAGCCCGGGCATCGGTCTCGCGTCCGGTGCACTCGTGTCGGCGGTGCTGCTCGATGTGACCGGCGAGGCACTGCTCGACGTCTTCGCGCCGCTGACCACCGCGTACGTGCTGCTCGCCGCGCTGTTCTTCGCGATCCCCGAGACCGCGCCGCGTCGGCCCGGAGTCTGGGCGTCGCTGAGTTTCCGGTTGTCGGTGCCCGCCGGCATCCGTTCGGATTTCTGGCGCGGTGCACCCGCGATCATCGCGGGCTGGGCGACCGGCGGGCTGTTCCTCTCGCTCGGTGCGAACATCGTGCGCGGCGAGCTCGGCGGCGAGGCGCACGTGTGGCAGGGGCTGGGCGTCGTGCTGCTCGCGGGTGTCGGTGCGGTGACGGCGTTCGCGATGCGACGGATGCCGGCGCGCACGACCGTCCTGTTCGGCACGGCGGCTCTGGCCGTCGGAACCGCGCTGTCGCTCGCGGCGCTCTCGGTGCAGTCGCTCCCCTTCTATCTCGTCGCCGCGGGAGTCACGGGCATGGGCTTCGGTACCGCATTCTCGGGAGTGGTCGCGTCGCTGGCGCCGAAGATCCCCGCGACCGAGCGCGCCGACACGTTCGCCGTGATCTACGTGCTGGCGTATCTCGCGTTCGGGGTGCCGGCCGTGGCAGCGGGGCTGCTCGTGGGCGTCATCGGGCTCGAGGCGGTGTGCTTCGGATACGGGCTCGTGGTGATCGCCCTGGCGGCGGTGGCGTTCGTGCTGCGGGTGCGTCGGGCGTAGGTGCGGGGGATGCGGCCTCTTGTGCACGGATCGGTGCGCGTGCACGGATCTCTTGTGCACGGATCGGTGCAAATTGCCGGCTCTGAGCGCCCATGACCGACATATGGCACCGATCAGTGCACGCTTGCGCAACGATCAGTGCACGCGTCGGCGTTTCTCGCCCTGCGGCACCCACGCCCACCGCAGCGCCGGGCCGTCGATCTGCTTCACGGTGAAGCGGCGCGCGCAGGTCGTGCACTCGATACGGTAGGTCATCGACCAGCCGGGCTCGGACGTCTCGACGATCCGCACGCGACCGGCGCGCTGCTCGTCGTTCGGGTCGGTGCGGTCGCCGTCGCGGTACGGATCGCAGCACGGATGCCGGTCACTCACCGGCATCCTCCGGCCAGGTCCAACTCGCGTTCGCGTCGCGCACCTGCTTCTCGATGCGGCGTCGATGGGAGGCCGCGCGCTTCGTGTCGGCGTTGCCGAGCACCGGCCAGCGCCACTCGGCGGGGAAGATGTGGAGTGCGAGCGTCGTCGCGTCGGAAGCGTGCGGATCGACGGCATGAACGAGCGTGAACGCGTAGTCCTGCACCCGCCACACCGCACGCGGGAACGACACGAGCTTCTCCCGACTCAGCACGCGGCCGTATCCGTCGTCGGGATCGAGCGGCGATTCCGCATGGAACCCGTCTCCTCCGTAGAAGTGGACGAACGCCATCTCGAGCTCGCGTCGAAGCGCCGGCATCCGTTCGTCGGGGTCGTCGCGCTCGGAGCGCGCCAGCGGAAAGATCCTCACCCGATCGTTCTCGATGACCCACGGGCTGAGCGCGCGCCAGTCGACCTCGACGTCGGGGCGTCCGTCGGGTCCGCGACGCTCACCCCGGCGGATGCGCAGGATCTCGTCGACGATCGCGAGACCGTCGGCGACTCGCACGAACGACACGGCGGATGCCGTCAGCCGAGGTTCGCCTGGATCTGACCGGCGAGCTTCTCGACGGCCTTCTTGTTCTTGACGCCGTCCATGAGCGCCGGCGGGCGGTTGTGGTGCACGTTCAGCCACAGGTGCACGTCGGATCCGGATGCCGCGGGCACGACCGTCGCGCGCCCGATGAGCTCCCAGTTGAGCATCGTCTTGCGGGTCTGGAAGTCGATCTGCGTGCCATCGGGACTCTGCCCAAGCACCTTCGCCTTGGTGTCGGCGAGGGTCTTCTGCACAGCTGCAGCAGTGGGCGCGGCGTCGGCGTTCGAGTGGAACGTGGTGGTGGCTTCGGATGACATGCGGGTCCCCTCCGGTTGGGATCGTGTGTGTCGGTGGGGCCAGGTTAGCGAACAAGTAGCACCGCACCTCCGATACGTTCGCTCTGCCTACAGGGCCCCCTGTTTGCGTGAACGCTAGGCGTGAACCGGTTTGCTAACTTCAAACAGCAGTTGTCTCCACGATTCAACGTCTTCCCAGGACGCGGAGATCTGGTTGTGCGTTTCGATGAAGTATGGGCGCACCTGAATAATCGCACCATCCACGCGTGGGAATGATTCAGGCGTCCAACCTGACATCCAGCCGAGCAAGAACTCAAGCTCATCCCCGCCTGAGATACCTGCAGCGCCCATGTCATTGCGAAGTCGCATGAATGACTTCAAGTCATCCGCAGAGCGGAGGCACCCCAAGAATATCGTGAACGCCTGCAACGGCATGGCGATAAAAGCCGGAACACCGCTCTCGACCATCGCCTGAGGGCGCCACACTTGCGCGCTATATCCGTGCAGAACGGCAACCAATCCCGATACATGATCGCCTTGTTCTGGCCGACGTCTACGAATCCAGCAGCCAGATTGTAGCCGTGACACTCGCTTCCGTATTTGTTTGTTGGCCCCGAGCAACTGATCATAGCTCGCCGCAGCGCTTGCCGCGTCCTTTGCGGGAAGGTACGACTTGGCTTCGATAATCACGTCTATCCCCTTCGCCCGAAGATGCAGATCAACTTCATCTCCATCGGGCGATGTCATCGAGTCAGATACGAATGAGTCACGAAATGTATGAATATCCGGAGGAAGAAGTTCTTGCGCGATGTGGTTACACAAGTACTCGAAGGCATCTCCCTGAGCATCTGATCCATGAATTTCCTTGATCGCCGAAATCAACACAACATCCAAGCCGAAAACCAGCGCTGATGCGTTTCCCACGTGGATTTCGCCATCGAGATCAATTAGTGGCCGAAGCTCTGGTCCAGAACCCTCGACAAGATTCGAAAATGACGCTGGAGTAGCGCGTGGCGCTGTCATGGCTGTGAGCACGGCTGGATGCAGGGACACAAGCACCTTTTTGCCGGGAAGTGGCAAAGCGCGCCCGATCTCTTCCGAAAAACGGACGATTTGCCCCTGGCCGAACATCTCGGCGATCGAGCCACCTTGCTCAGTGGCCCAGGCGTCGATTCCGGTAGCAACGAGATGGCAGACCCAACGGAAGCGGATGCCCTCAGGCTCCATTCGGGCATGCGTGGTCCAAGGATGGATTCCAAGCAGGTGCGAATCAGTTGGATTGGCGATCAGATGAATCAGTGATTCGGCATACCAATGAGCCGCTCCTTGGGCGAACTCATCGAAGGTCCCTGCTGCGTCAGGATCGTCGCTGCCCGCGACGCCGAGCAGCCATGCGAACCTGGAGTACGAGGGTCCTCGCGCCGTTGACGCGCTCGTTGCTAGGTCCGTCGATCGCATGCGATTGGTAGTGCGGAGCAGATCCTCCATAGCTTGACGTGCTTCATGGTAGGTTCGCTCGCTCGCCCGCTGTAGTTCAGCCTCGAGTCTCTCGTACCTTGCGTTCGCTTCTGGCGATGCGCCATCGAGTTGCAACCTGCTCAACGCCTCGATCACACCGATAAATAGTTTTCGAGTCGCCGGGGAGGCTGAAGCTGTAAGCGCGCTGAGTTCACGATTTCGCCCTTGCACCTCAGCCGTAGAGTCAGGAAGGATCGCCATAAGCGCGATGCTATCGGTGATGTCGCATTCGCTGTTTCACCGCCGTCCACCGCGCGCCTGTGCATGCGGACCGGCCGACGAGATCGAGACACGAAGCCACAGCGGGGTGCGAAAGGCGGTGGTTGCGCGGAAGTCTCGTACGGCTTGCTTCGCGCGACCGGCCGAATGGCTGATCTGGCGGCCCCACCCCCACAGTTTGTTGCAGATACGACTCGACGCCTATCCGCCCACTAATTGACCAGGAGGACACCTATGCCCCTCACCGCCCCTCAGCTCGACCGCGCGGTCGGTGCCGTGCTCGCCTCGGCCGCCGGTGATGCGCTCGGGTCGCAGTACGAGTTCGGTCCGGCGCTCGACGATGCGGTGATGCCCGTGTTCGGCGTCGGGCAGTTCGGGCACGGCGTCGGCGAGTGGACCGATGACACGAGCATGGCCGTGCCGATCCTCGACGTGCTCGCGCGCGGTGATCGACTGGAGGATGCCGCGTCGCGCGAGGAGATCGTCGGACGCTGGATCGGATGGGCGCAGACCGCGAAAGACGTCGGCGCGCAGACCCGCGCGGTGCTCGGGCGCATCCCGCAACCGTTCACCGAGGCCGATGTGCTCGCGGCATCCCGCGCCGAGCACGACCGCGCCGGACGCAGCGGAGGCAACGGGGCGCTCATGCGCACGGGTCCGCTCGCGCTCGGGTATCTCGACCGGCCCGCCACGGAACTCGCGGCCGCCGCCGAAGCGATCTCGAAGCTCACGCACTGGGAGCAGGACAGCGCCTCGGCCTGCATCCTCTGGTCAGCGGCGATCCGGCACGCGGTCCTCACCGGCGAGCTCGACGTGCGGGGTCAGCTGTCGTTGCTGCCAGCGGCGGATGCTGCGCGCTGGGGTGCCTTGATCGATGAGGCGCTGGTGCCCGGGGCGCATCCGCGGGACTTCATGGCGCAGAACGGATGGGTGGTGCGGGCGTTCCAGGGGGCGTTGGCTGCTGTTGCTGGGGCGTCGTCGCTGGTGGATGCGTTGGAGCGGGGCGTGCGGGGTGGAGCGGATACGGATACCGTTGCCGCGATCGCCGGGGCGTTGGGTGGGGCTGTGTGGGGTGCTTCGGGGCTGCCTGGGGAGTGGGTGGGGGTGTTGCACGGGTGGCCGGGGTACTCGGCGGGGGATTTGCGGGGGCAGGTGGAGCGAGCAGTGGCGATGTGCGGGTAAACGCGCACAGACATCGCCTTTCGAGGTACGTATCGTCGCCGGCGCCCAATCCAATCCCCTGACACTTATACGGGAGGGCCGTGCACATGAGAGATCCGTGGCTTGAGACCATCGCTCGTCCGGCGAGTCACCTCTTCGCGACGTGCGGCGTCTTCGTCACCCTCATCACGGGCGTTGTGCTGTCTGTTGTGAATCCGTCGTGGATGGCCCTGTTCGGCATCGTGGGCGCCGCGCCCGTGGTGATCTGGTACCTCGTCATGATGAAGAGGTACCGACAGAATCGGGCTCGCTGGTCGACGGAGACAGATCGTCGGAAGTAGTGCGTTCGGATGGGTGGGCCAGCTCGTCGGCCCACCCACCACTAGCGAAATGCGGGCGCACCCTGGAATCTACCCGGGTAGATTCCAGCAGTCTTGATCAGGCGTACCGCTCGGCGAGCCACGCCTCACCGACGATCGGGATGCCGTAGTCACGAGCCTTTCGCGCCTTGCCCGACAGCGAGTCGGGGTCGGCCGCGATCACGAGCCGCGCTGCCTTGGTCACTGCGGGCTTCGGAATGATGCCGTGCTCACGAAGCCGCTGTTCCCACTCTGAGCGCGCGCGGGTCATCTCTCCCGTGAGCACGACGATGTCCCCCGGGCTGAGGGCGAAGCTCGCCGGTTCGGCGACCACGTCGACCTCGACCGGCTGAGCGACGGCGTCCAGAACGATCTCGACGGGCACCTCCAGAAGCTGCGCGACAGCGATCAGATCTTCACGCTCCTCCGCGGTGACGATGCCGTCGGACCATGCGACCTTCACGAGCGCGGCGAGGTAGTCACGATGCAGCGACTCGACTGTCGAACGCGAGATGCCCGCGCGGTCGGCGAACGCGACCAGTGCGTCCTTCTCGTGCTCGGAGAGATACCGGTCGAGCAGGCAGCGCTCGACGAGGGCGATGTACTCAGCCTGTTCGTCGGTATCGCTGACGTCAGGGACCCGGTCGATCATCCGCTCGAGGAAGCTCGGGGAGTAGCCCGCCACGGAGGATCTCGCGAACCACTCGACGCGCTCACCTGCGTGCGGCGCGAGACGTTCAGCCCGCCCCAACATCTCCTGCCAGCTCGACTGGCCGGTACTGGCGACGAACGCCGCGAGCAGCTCCGCGGTTGCCCGAGCGTCGACGGCCGCACGGTGCGCTCCGCTCAGATCGATGTCGAAGGCGGCGCAACAGTCGGCGAGCGTGCTACTGCCGCCGAGGTGCGTGCGAGCAAGACGCATTGTGCACAGGCTGACGAAGGGCACCCCCGCCCAGTACGCCGCGCGGCTCAGCTCGGCTTCGAGGAATCGCATGTCGAAGGATGCATTGTGGGCAACGATCGCGCGCTGCGACAGCAGATCAACTAGGTCGCCCGTGATCCCGCCGAACAGCGGAGCCCGCAGGATCTCACGCGCGGAGATGCCATGGATGTCCTGCCGTCCCAGATCTCGCCCGGGGTTGATCAGCGTCTCCCATTGGCCCGTGATGGTGCCATCGGGGTCGGAGTGCACGACCGAGATCTCGATCGCTCGATCCGCGCCTTCGGCGTAGAAGCCGGTGGTCTCGAAATCGATCGTCGCGAAGCCGGTGGACGGTGGGGGAATCAACGACATGAGGTCACTGTATCGATCGCGCATCGCGCCGGCACGAAAGGTCCTGCTCGATGAATGCGCATGTCGGTTCCATGCACCAGAATCGACAAGAACGCGCTCAGGCGCATGAGCAAAGGACTCTCGATGGACGACGCCGACCTCTCGGAGATCGAACTGATCAGTGACGGAGACGGAATTGCACTGATCGGTCCCCCGTTGGCCATCGAGTATTTCCTCAGTTCGCACCACCTGCCCTCGCGTGAACTCGACCTCCCACGGCTGAGCAGCGCGTTCGGCGGTGGCGCGGCCGCGCTGAAGACCGGGTCCGAGGTCGCGGCCAACTCTGGACGCTGGATGAAGCTGACCGAAGAGTCGTATGCGGCTGCCCAGCTCCTCCCCAAGGTGACCAACTCGACGAGCGGGAACTGGCACGCGACGCTCCGGGCGTCGAACGGACAGTTCGCGAAGAACCTTCAGTTCCTGAAGACGCCGGGGTCGATCCTCACCAACCCCGCGATGCTCGCGGGAGCTGCGGGCATCATGGCGCAGCTCGCGATGCAGAAGACGATGGATGAGATCACCGACTATCTCGCCGTCATCGACGAGAAGGTCGAAGACGTTCTGCGTGCGCAGAAGGATGCCGTGCTCGCCGACATGATCGGCGTCGATCTGGTGATCGAAGAGGCGATGGTGATCCGCAAGCAGGTGGGGCGGGTCTCCGATGTGACGTGGTCGAAGGTGCAGGGCACGTCGATGACGATCACCCGGACGCAGGCCTACGCGCTCCGTCAGCTCGACGCGCTCGCCGAGAAGATCGAGAAGAAGTCGCGCATCAGTGAACTTGTCGATTCGACGCGGGATGCCGAAGAGAAGGTGCAGGAGTGGCTCGCAGTCATCGCACGCTGCTTCCAGCTGCACGATGCGCTCGCGATCCTCGAACTCGACCGCGTGCTCGACACCTCGCCCGACGAGCTCGACAAGCACCGGGTCGCGTTGCAGACGGCGCGCGCCAACCGCATCGAACTCATCTCCCGTTCGACACTTCGCATGATCGAGAGGATCGACGCGGCTGCTTCGACCGCAAACGCCAAGGTGCTTTTCAATCCGATCGAGTCTCCGTCGGTAGTGCGTTCGCATAACCGCGTGGTCGGCAGCGTCGGCGACTTCCACGGCCGCCTCGGTATCGAAAGCGGAGATTCATCGGTGGATGCCCGGCGGTGGACAACGGCGGTCGGCGACACCCGCGATGACATCGTCGAGGCCGGCAGCGACGGCGTCGAGGCCGCGCTGCGGACCGGGACAGAGGTCGTCAACGCTTCGATGCGACTCGGAGCGGATGCTATGGATCGGGCGAAGGATGCGGCGGGTGCTTTCGCGAGCTTCGCGGAGAGAAAGTTACGTCGACGCAGAAATCCGGACGGCGAGGACGAGTAGGCGCCAGGCGCCAAGCGGTCGGTCAGACGATAGAGTCTGCGATCAGCCTCCCGATCGCTCTTCCCAGCGGAATAGGCACAGCGTTGCCGATCTGACGAGCGATGGCGGTCCGAGAGCCAGCGAAACGATAGTCGATCGGGAACCCCTGAAGCACGGCTGCCTCATAATGCGTGATCGCCCGATGCGCAGACGGATGCAGATATCGCCCCTTCTCCGGCTTGAAGAACTCGGTTCTGATCGTGACAGACGGACGGTCGAGGTGGAGCCGGCCCATCACATCGCCGGACCCCGACTTGTGCTTACGCCAGCACGGGGCGAGAAGCTCGTCCGGGAGGTTGAACCTGTTCCCCCCTGGGGGGATCTCGGCGAACCTGCGCAACGAGATTTCGGCGTAGTCGCGCCCGACGTGAAGCTCTCGGGATGACCACCACCCTCGATGGGCCCGACCGTCAATCTCGACCCGCCGCTCCACAAGAGCCGGGTCCACCGCGTGAGGGATGCCAGCGAACACGGTGCCCACACTGACGTGTTCGTCTGGACGGTGGGTGGCGACGGGTAGACCGATCTCGGGCATGTCACGATGTCTGCCGATCAGAATCGCCCGCTTGCGCGCCTGCGGCGCCCCGAAGTCGGCTGCGTTGAGCACGCTCCATTCGAACGAATAGTCCCTGAGGATTCCGTCCTTCTCCGTCGCTGCGGTGAGATCTCGGAACTGGGGAGACTTCGCAAAAACTGCGACGTTCTCGAGAACGAAGTACTTCGGTTCGGCGCGGATGATCGTCTCGGCGTACTCACGCCACAACGTGTTGCGTTCATCCTCGGCGTTCTGCTTACCCAGGGTGGAGAAGCCCTGGCAGGGCGGTCCGCCGACGACCACATCGACGGAGGTGACGGAATCCTCTCGCAGCCAATCTTCGATGCCGCCCTGGTATGTGATGCCTTCGCCGTGGTTGAGCGCGAACGTGGCCGCCGCATCTCGGTCCTTCTCCACCGCGCGCACCACGTTGAAACGAGCCGAAGCCTCATGCATGCCCTGGGTGAGGCCCCCTGCACCCGCGAACAGGTCGAGGACAGAGATGGAGTTCCCCAACTATGCCTCCCGGGCGTTCGAGACCCGCAGCGAAAACGGGTCGATCCGATCCTACGACGTTGCAGGATGGACGGATGGGAGCGTCGCCGGCATCCGAAGGATCCGCATCTTCATGGGCTAGCAGCCCTGCCGCACGAGCGACCATGCGGGCGAACCGTGGCCGCGATACCGGGCCTGAGATGCAGGTGAGACGTCTGGTTCATGCCGCAGGACTTCGATACCGCGTCAACGCCCGCCCCGAACGAGATCTGCGCCGGACGGTCGATCTGCTCTTCCGCAGAGCCAAAGTGTCCGTACTGATCGACGGCTGCTTCTGGCACGGATGCCCAGAGCATCATCAAGCTCCGAAATCGAACGCCACGTTCTGGTCGGAGAAGATCGCGACCAACCGCGCCCGCGATGCTCAGACGACCGACTTCCTCACACGACGCGGCTGGCTTGTACTGCGCTTCTGGGAGCATGAGATCCGGGCGGACATCGACGCTGTCGCCGCCCGGATCATCGCCGACGTCCGATCTCGATCAGCTGATGCGCTGACCGAGCAAGGCGTCGAGAACGGGGCTGAAGAACCCGACGACCTTCTCCCCTCCGACCACGAAAGTCCTGTCGAGCAGTAGATTCGACGACTCGCAGGAGGTCTCCGGAGCGAGACTGCACGCGTGGCATGCTGCGAGGTTGAGCCCGTCGATGCTCTGGGGCTCCGACTCGGCGCACACAGGATCGTTCGGGCACCATGCGGCCTGCTCGAGCGCCGTCACGATCGCAGGTACCAGCAGATCCGGCTCTCCTTGGCGGACGAGCCCTCCGAGCGTCCCCTCGACGTCCGCCGTGGTGGTGTAGATGAAGATCCCGTAATCGCCGGCGGCCTCGCAGTAGATCCGTTCCTTCAAGGATGACGCCGTATACCCGCTGCTGAAGGCCAACTCCCGCATCAACAGATGCGCGAAGGAATGGAGGAGGATGTATTCGGCGGACACGACGTGCAGGCGAAGCCCGAGCACGGAACGATTCTGATGTTGCAGGAGGGTCGCCTCAAGCGCTCTGACGGCGGGCTGCGATGCCCACTTCTCCACAGCAGCGGCATCGAAACGAATGAAGATGCCCTCGCCGTACCCTTCGGCAGCGGGCAGCCAACTCTTCTCGAAGGACTGTGTCGGCACTGCCGCAACGGCGGTCGCCTCCGGGGAGTATCTGCGGAACCCACGCACCGCTCGGACGTCGCGGAGCCTGTCGACCAACACCACGTCCTGGATCCTCGCGGCGACGCCATCACCGGCATCCTCACCCCTCGAATACAGCTTGATCGGCCTGGTCACGAAGTCCTGCATCGGCGCGGTCCCGGACACCGCACGTACGAACGCCTCGAACTCCTCGCCCTGGAGGGTGCTCATGATCTCGCGACGTTCGCCGGGCCCACCATCATCCATCGCCGCCTCGATCTCGACTTCCGACACCCCGAGATCCTTCGCCATCTGCGCGATCATGCCCTCGCGCAGAGCGGGAACAGCGGCTCCGAGGCTGTCGAACAATCCGTGACCGCGGATCGCGTCTTCTGTGTCGGAACCACGACTGGGAACGGGTGGAATGTCGATAGCACTCACGGAATCGCTGAAGTGGAGGCTGGTCGCGCCTCGCTGCTGTGCATCCAACGGCTTTCCGCAGACGGTCCACTCGCTCTCCCACGGCTGTGTGCCTCTGCAGGTGAATCCGTCTTTGGCAAGCGCATCGCGACGGAGCTCGCCCAGCGACCGTTCCGCTCCGCAGACGTCGCACGAGACCTGCAGACTGCTCAGTCCATCACCGGCTCCTTCGAGCGTGCGGAAGCGCAACCTCTCGGATGATCGGCACTCGCCCTCGGACCCACGATGCGCCCAGTCACCCCAGGGAACGTCACCCAGGTGGCTGTTCTCCGTACAGACGAGCACGAACCTCATCGGGACGAGCCGCCCGTCGCACCCCGTCTCAGAACAGTGCGGCGCCCGGCCGGTCTCGAGCTTGGGACTCCATTTCATCAACCGACGGCACACCTGGCAGAAAAGCCATCCGGGGAACCTCACGAACTCCAGTCCCGGCACCGAGCTCTTCTCCGGTTCGTGGGTCGTCGGAGCCGCCCACAGTTCCTGGACATGCAGCGCCTCTGCGAGCCGAGACGACTCCACTCGTTCGCGCACCTTCTGCGAGGGCCATCTGTCCCCAGTCGGGACCATGAACGACTGTCCGAGGATGTCCACGATCGCCCCCGGACCGTATGGGGCCACCGTCTCGGACGCTCGGATCGTCTTCGGCGTCGACTCAACCATTCCGTTCTCCTTTCGCGCGCACCTTGACGACTCTGTCCACGTTCCTCATCGAGTTCATCACAGGCCAGCCTGCTCCGGGCTCGGTGAACTGCCGCAGCAGGCGCTCGTCCGGATCCTTCGACTGATAGACGAGAGACTTGCCGGCTCGCGAAACCCGCTCGCGGGCTGCCACCCAGTCGAGGACTGCCTCATCGATCTCGTGACCGACCTGTCCCGCCTCGCGTCGGTCGGCGCGTGCAATGTGCTCCTTCAACAACGAGACCGCCTTCTTGACGCCCGCCGAATCAGGATCGAAGTATGCCGCATCGGCGTTGCCGTTCCTACCTACGCCATGTCTCACGAGGATGACCAGTGCTGCGCGTAGAGCCCGACGTCTTGCCTGCAGGGACCAGGGAGTCACGCTGGACGGCTCGACGAATCGGTAGTAGGCGCTGTGATAAGCGCCGAACGACTCGAACACCGAGCGGTCTCGCGGCTTCCCCGAGCGGAACATCGTGACGACGAGACCCGGTGTCGTCCCTCGTCCGACCCGAGAGGTCGCCTGGATGTACTCCGATGTCGTCTTCGTGTGGCCGTTCACGAGCATCACTCCGAGCCGCTGGACGTCGATGCCGACCGACATGATGTTCGTCGTCGCCAGCGCGTCGATCACGTCGGCGCTCTCCGGTCCTCGTTCGAGCCGCTGCAGAAGGCGTATGAGCTCATCGGAGGGGACATTGCCGTTGAGTTCCTCCACCCCATCGGGACCGAGAGCACGGGTCGGCACCTCGCCGCCGGACCGACGCGCAAGGTTGCTCTGAACGTCGTCCCGAAGGATGGTGACCGTGCGCCCGAGCTCGCGGAGGCTGTTGTGGTAGACCGCAAGCGTCCAGTAACGGTCCTTCGCCTCGCCCTCCAACCCGGCGGCGACCGGGGCATCGAGGAGCTCGGTCGCGATCTGACCGATAGACCATGAGGGCGTGTGAGCCTGCGGCATGATCCCCAGATAGAGCCTTCCTGCGGCGTCGGGGTCGGGTTCGGAGAAGTGATTGTCCTCAGCCTGCAGTCCCGCCGGGGGAAACGCCTCGACCGTCTTCGCCATCAGGCCCCGAACCTGCTCCGCCGACGCGCGGGTGGTCGCCGTCGAAGCGACCGTCTTGGGCCCCGTGCCGCTCCATCGGAGCAGAGCACCGATGGCAGCCTCATACGCGCCGACGATGGTACCCAGCGGCCCGGACAGGAGATGGAGTTCATCCTGGATCACGAGCGAGGGCGGGTCGCAGACGCTGTCGATCCCGAACATTCGAGATCCATCCGAGATCCATGCCAGACGGGCGAGCTTGTCGACCGTGGCCACCAGCATCGTCGGAGGATTCGCATAGATTCCCTCATCGACCACCTGCACCGGAAGCGTGTCGGAGAACGGGCAATCGTCGTCCGGACAGAAGAACTCGAACCCGTACGCACTCGCTTTCACCCCGTAGCGACGATCCTTCGACGTTTTGCGCGGCGGCATGATCGACTCCGCACACCACGGGCATTCGAGAAGTTGGAACGGATTGTCCGGCCGGCTCTGCTGCTTGGCGTCTCGCAACTGCTTCTCAGCCTGCTTGTAGTTACCGGGGGTGGTGGAGTTACCCAACCACAGACCGATCGAGAAGTCGGGGGCTTCATCGAGCCGCTCGTCGTCCGCACGCATCAGTTCCAGCGCACAGATGAGGGTTGCCGCACGTTGGAACTGCTGTGCCGTGAGCAGTCGCATCGTGTAGCGCGTGAGCACGGCCATCCCACCACCCTTGTGCCCGCGGGCCAGCCTTCGTCGGATCATCTCGATCGCGGCGAGGCCCAGGTACGCCTCCGTCTTACCTCCGCCGGTGGGGAACCAGATCAGATCCACAAGGTCACGATCTTCATGCGCATCGTCCACGGTCGACGCCAGCGCACTGAGGATGAATCCCAGCTGGAACGGGCGCCAGGTCGGTTCGTCCGGGCCCTTGTCCGCGAAAAGCCTCCGCCCGTAGCGAGTCTCCTTGCCGACGACCTTGCGTTGCCGCAGCATCTGCCACCGCATCGCGGTGTTCGCCATTCGGAAAGCCTGCAGCACCTGCGCATCCTCACCGAGAACTCGGATGCCTTCCTCGATACGTGCGAGCGCTCGATGTTGACGCTCGACGATCGCCCCCGCGATCGCTCCATCTGACCCGCCCAGGTGCGAAGCCTCGGTTTCCTGCTCCGAGATCCACTGCGCATACTCCCGAGCGACAGACGACAGGCCCTCGACGAGGTCGGAGGTTGTGACAGTCTCGTCGGACAACCATCGCATGCTCACCGCGTCGCCAGCCCCTCGCTTCGCGCGTATCGCGCTCACCTCGGTCTGGGGAATGACCGATGTCCTGACTGTGATCGGAGCAGTTGCCGGTACGCATTCGACGGCGACTCCGTGCCCGATGGCGAATGACGGCTTGTCCCGGTACCGGAAGGCGAGTTCACGATCGTCCGGGGAAACGTGAACACTCGTCTGCGGATAGGGAAGCAGGCCGGTCTCGTCGGAGCAGGACAGCTCCACCTGGAAGAGGCACATCTCGGGGAATCGCTTGGCCTCTCCCGCGGCGACCTCCGCACCATTCGACAGCGCCACCGTGGTCAGCCATCGCCCTCCGTGATTCCGCGACCGCCATGAGAGCATCCCTCGCCCATCGAGCACCGCCTTTTCGCCGCTTGCGCCCACTTCGATGAACTCGCGACCACCGATCGGGTGTCGGGTCCACTGCTCATCGCCGTCCTTCTCGTACACCCCCGCCGAGAGCTCGACCGTCAGTGCAGACCCCCCATGCACGAAGGACATGCCCAGGGAGGCCGGCGCCCATCCGAACGCACCGGTCAGGTTGACGCCGAGGTCCTCGATCTCGGCGTCACTGCCATCGCCGTCATCGGCCGTGGAATCCCATTCGATCTCTTCCTCGTCGGCCACCGCTGCAGTGGCATCCTCGACTTCATCCAGTTCGGCAGGAACTCCTGCCCCCTGCTCGACGGGGTAGAGCGTGCCCACGAGGTACGCGTAGACCGGACTGCGCTGCAAGACCTCGTGTTCACCGTCGAGAGGCCCCAGCCACCGGCGCCGCACTTCCGCGACGACTGCTGCCCTCCCTTCGCGAGGATCCGTGATCGGTTGAGCGGTACTCGTCAGAGCGGTCATCTCGATATCGGTCATGCCTTGCTCCAGAGGTAGTCGAATTCGTTGTAGGCCAGTTCCTCACCGAACTGCTCGAAGGTGTCCTTGACATTCACGATCATGCATCGCTCGGTACCGCCGTTCTCCGGTCCGCGAAGACCACGTCCGACCATCTGCAGGTACCGATTGGGACTGAATGTCGGGCGCGCGATGTAGAGCGCGCGGACCTTCGGCGCATCGAAGCCCTGTGTGAGAAGGTCGCAGTTCACGAGCACCTGAGTCTCTCCGGATTTGAACTGCTCCACCACGCGCCGCCGTTGTTGTCTGCGCATCCCTCCGTCCACCGAATCCGCTCTGACGTCTTTCAATCGGAGAAGCGCGGCGATGGTGTGCGCAGACGCCACGGAGGCGGCGAAGACGAGGATCGGCCAGTCACTGTTCTGTTTCTTGATGTGCTCGACGACGGTCAACGTCCGCTGCATGTCTTGACCGATGGCCGCGAGCATTCCCGGCGTGACCTCCTTCATCCGCCGGAACTCCGCATCCTGGTCGCCGACAGCGACCTCGACGCCGTCGAGGAGTTCGTAATCCACCTCCGCGAGCACCTTCCACGACCTCAGTTGAGCGATCGGATCTTCCGGATCGAGCGATTCGAGCCGGTTCTCCCCGAAACGCTGTGCGAACAGACGGTTGATCTCATCATTGCGACCCCGGAATGGTGTCGCGGTCAATCCGAGCAGCGGCCGATCGGTCCGCGCCGCAGTCAGCCCGAGGTGCCGGAGGATCTCCGTGTATGACTTGGAGAGTGCGGTGTGCGCCTCATCGATGACGACGATTCCGGGAGTCGTCAGCCACTCATACTGCGGCTCACCGAGTCGTTTGACCAAGGTGGCGTCGATCGCGACGACCACATGAAGCTCCTCGTCGGATTCGTCCAGCTCGTATCCGCCCCAGAAGCGGCTGACGTCGAGAGCACGCTCATCTCCGAATGCGCGCCAGACCTCTGTGAAGGAGTGGATCGCCTGCTCGCACAGTTCTTCGCTCTGAGCGATCCACAAGACCGGTGACGGTATCTCACCCGATTTCATCAGGTGGACGAGAGCCTCCACCGTCACTCGGGTCTTCCCCGCACCGGTCGGCAGATACAGAAGGCCTCGCTTTCCCGCGGGATCTTCGGCGGTGACGAGCTCGCCGATCTTGTCGGCCACTGCGCGCTGGTACGGGTGCAGTGGGTTGAGGGTGAGCTGGCCCTGGATGTGGCTCACGGCCGATGGTCTCTTCTCGCGTGTTCCTGCAAACGATGTGTCGAATCCGAGATTCTTCACCGCCGCCTGTGCCGCGGGCGAGCCATCCCAACGATCGGGAACAGCGACGCCTCGACGCCGCAGCACGTCACGGAGTTCACGCACCGAGTCTTGGCCGTACACCCGCAGGAAGAGCTCGGCGACGTTACGGTCGTCGAGAGTCCCGGTGTTCGCCTCCACTGCATCGAGCAGACCTGCCGGGAGGGCTGATCGGAGGTCATCTGCATCCACGAGGATCAGCAGACGTCGCTCGTCGTTTCGCGCAGAACGTGCTGACGCGATCAGCTCGCTGTGGCGTAGCTCCTCGTCAGCGCGAAGCACGCTTCGAACATCGTCCGGTGTCAGGCCGAGTTCGAGCACCTCCGACACCGCGGCCAGCGCGCTCTCCGCGTCAAGGCCTGCATCGACGATCACGGCGTTCTCCTGGCGCGTGGCGCGGAGCCGCTTCTTCTTCACTCCCCTTGCGCTCTGGAGTACTCGCTGAACGCTTTCCGCGAGCGTCACCGTCACTTTTGCGAGCGACATTGCGACATGGTTCTGAAGGCTCGGGTGAATGTCTCGCAGGGGAACCGCATCCGCCGCACCGTTGATCTCGATCGACTGGTGGAGAGCGTCCTCTGCCGACAGCAGTCCCCATCTGGTCGTGAGACTCTCTTCGCCCTCATCCACGGGGATGTACGCGACGCCCGACTCGTCCAGATCCGCGATGGCTCCTTGGCCGACCACGACCGCCACCTGTTCGCGCGGCGTGAGCACGATCCGCCCGTTGGTGATCGCCGGAATACGATCGGGGATCGCCAGGTCAGACCTGCGCGAGCATTCGACGATCAGCTCCGAGAACTCCTGCGGTTTCGTCGCGGGATAGTCGTCCGCGCCCAGGAAGGCGGCAAGCATCGTTCCAGGGATCGATTCGACGGTCTTCGGCAGTGGGAGCCCCGCAACGACATCGATGCCCGCGACAGGCAGGAACGGAGCGAACCGTCGCAGCGAACCGGACAGTGCCTCATCGATTCTGCGGGCTCCGGCGGAAGTCTGGACCAATCCGTATCGGCGAACGGCCCACCATTCCATGGTGGGCATCCGGATCTCGGCCCGACGCCCTTCAAGCGGAACCACCAGGATGAACTCCGACGCACCCATCCGAGTGAGCACGGCCTGAGTCCATGTGATTCGGTCCTGCTCCGTGAGGTCATCGAGGAGCAGATCGAGCGGACCGACTCCAGGAAGCTCAGGAACATCGATCCTTTTGGCTGTCGCTTTGTTCGCTGCCAGGTAACGCCGAGCAAGGGCTTCGATCGTCGAGACGTACTCGTTCCGGAGGCCGTCCTGCCAGATGGGCC
Organism: Microbacterium sp. USHLN272; assembly: GCF_037149655.1. Taxonomy (NCBI): domain Bacteria; kingdom Bacillati; phylum Actinomycetota; class Actinomycetes; order Micrococcales; family Microbacteriaceae; genus Microbacterium; species Microbacterium sp. USHLN272. Next base: position 1,905,832 of record NZ_JBBCRA010000001.1, read on the forward strand.
GGTCACGCTCCGGCGCGGTGACCGCGCCCGCGGCAGCGCGGACCGCGATGTTCGGAGCGATCGAGGCGTCGATCTGACGGCGGGGTATGTTTCGAGCAATCGAACCGTCTGCGATCAGGTCGCGCGCCGCGCGCCAGGTGCCGGCCCGCGTGCGCATCAGGATCGTGATCCCTCGCTGACACATACTCTCGACTGCGTCCAACGCCACGCGAGGCGTGGCTTCATCCATACCTCTCCAGAGGCGGGCCCAGTCGTCCTCGCCCCAGCGATCCGTCGCAGAGGCTGCAAGAGCAGCGGCGGCCTCGTCGACGGAGATGCCCCGGAACCCGAATGCCTGCAACTCTTGGGCCGCCAGTTCTGCCAGGTCGGCACGCACGAGCTCGACGCCATCCGGCACGGCTGCGCCCGATACCGGAAGCAGCACGGTCTGTTTCTGGTCTGCGCGGGCCCATCCTCCGCTTTCCAACGGAATCACTTTCGCGGCGACGGCGGCTTCATAGGTCGCGGGCGCACCGCGACGCAGATCGGCGAGAATCCTGAGTGCCGCCAAGGAACCCCGGGGGTCCTGCTCATCTGCGAGCTCCGCGAGCCAACCAGCTACGCCTGCTTCCTGAGGGCTTCTCTCACCTTCCGCTCCACCGAGCAGCGATCTCAGTCGAGCTCGTCGCGCCGGCGTCGAGAAGCACTTGGCATGCGGCATCGTCTCGCGGGGTGCACGCACTTGCCACAGGTGGGCAGCTTCGAAACCGATCGGGCTCTTCTCCAGATCGGGCACGCCTCGGAAGTAGGTCGATACTTTGAGATTGCCGGAGGCGTCAGGGATGAGCGGCCGCGACCTCGCGAGAATCGGAACTGCGGCGGATAGATATGCGTCGGCAGCGCTTCTGATCTCACGCCCTCGAGCGGGGAAGAGGTCGAGATGAGCCGCCGGGTCGTCGACCGTCACGGCTCGAGCCACCACGTCCAGGAACAGCTGCGCTCCCACCTCGAGCATCGCGGCATTCAGTCTGGAGTTGGGAACGAGGGATGTGCGGTCGTCGTTCACCTGCCAGGGAGCGTTGAAGATGCCGCTCGCCGTCGTCTCGTCCCGAAGTGGGAACCATGCCCAGAGACGACCCGTGGTCGCACGCACACCTCGTTGCACGGCATATGAGATCGTCATCGACTGACGCAACGCCGTCTCCGGGAGCGTCGACGAGACGTCGATGGTCGGCGTGTAGGTCCGCTCGGCGAAGAGCCATCGGGTGCGTGTTCCGTCGCGATCGACGATGACCACTTCGCCGTCGTTCTCCTGGCCCTCGCGCAGGAAGTCGCGAGACAGAGCCGCAGTCCCCGGGCGGCTCTGCAATGTGATCCGCAGTTGATTGAGGCCTTTGAAGAACAGCAGCGACTCAGGCTTGAACTCTTCGAGCTCGGCACGCAGCCGCGCACCCTCGCGGCTTAACGGCAGCTTGACGATGGTGGTCGCCCACCCCATCATCTCCGCGAGATTCTGATCCTCACGACGCGCCGCCGCGACGTCGATCATGCTGGGGACGCGCAACAGCGGGTAGCGCCCGCCGGCGGACGGGATGCCGGCGAACAGCTCCGCGGTCTCGGGAGCGTTGAATCCGAAGCTGACCGCGCGGCTGAAGATCTGCGGATGATCGCTGACCCCCAGCACCGACTTGAAGCCCAGCCCGAAACGGCCGATCTCATCGCCGCGCTTCGAGCTCAGGAAGGCGTATGTGACGGCCGTCAACCCATCGGCGTCGAAACCCGCTCCCTCATTGGCGCAATACAGCGCTCCGTCGGCCAGGCGGAACTCGACCATCCCGGGCGAGCCACCCGCGGCGAGCGCGTCCACCGCGTTCTGCAACAGCTCGGGGATCTGCCTCGTCCCGTATCCGCCGGACTTGAAGCTGTCTTCCTGCCGGACATGCTCGACCAACAGATCATGATCTTCCTCGTAGACGCGCAGCGCCTTGGACTGTCGCTCCGAAATATGATCCTGCAACGCGGGATCCATCAGCTCCGGCCAGCTCATGTCGAACCTCTCCTCCTGTCATCGGAACTCTCGTCCGCGCCGAGGCGAGTGCTCAGCCGAGTGACGTTACGGAGGACCTCAGACATTCCGCTTCGAATGCCACCCCCTGGCGAACATTATGGAGGAGGATTCATCCGCGCGCATGAAGTCGAGCTGTCGAACATACGACGACTCGACAGATTCTTCGGCTCCGATCGGATCGATACGATGACGGAGAGTGGAGCGACCGCAGACCGTGATCACCCGGTTGGACCTGTCGGAACGAAACCAGATGCGGTCATTTGCGCACTGCCTGACGCAGGAGGGAACTGACCATGCCCACGATCGTCTGGGGTGCCAGCAAGGACCCGAAGCATGACCAAGCCGTCAAGGCGAAGATCTACACCTTCCTCGACAAGCTCAGCGACGACGACACGGTCCCCGGCCTCCACATCGAGCCGATGCAGCAGCCGGTAGACAGCCGAGTCCGCACGGGCAGGGTGGACATCCACTGGAGGGCGGTCCTGTTCAAGCTCGAGCCCATGGGCGGCGAGCCGACGTACGTCTACGCCGGTACGTGGCATCACGACGAGGCGATAAAGCGAGCGCGCACCACTTGTCTGAGTATGAACCCGGTGAACGGCCTCGCCGTCTTCCGCCAAGAGGTCGAGGCGTTCGACGATGTCGCCGAGTTGCCGGCCGCGGTGTCGCCGGCGGTCGCCGCAGTTCCCACCGCCTCCCCTCTCCTGTCAGAACTCGGCTTCTTCGTCACCGACCTGACCGGCGAGTTCGGATTCGACCCGGAGACAGCGGAAGCAGCCTTCCGCATGTCGGACGAAGAGGAGCTCCTCGACTTCGCGAGTGGGCTGGACAACGCTTGGCAGGCGGACGTGCTCGTCGCGATGGGCGCCGGCACAGCACTGCACCTGATCAAGTCGGAGCTCCGACTTGACGAGCCGATCGTTACAGACCCGACCGCAGACGACGACACGAGACTCCTCGAGGCGCTTCGGCATCCGGCAGCGCAGATGCAGTTCACGTTCATCGACGACACCGAGGAGCTGCGTCGCGTCATCGAGGGTGGCGATTTCGGAGCATGGCGGGTCTTCCTCCACCCCGAGCAACGCGAGCACGTGGAGAAGTCGCGGAAGGGTTCCTTCCGCCTCACCGGTGGAGCCGGCACCGGGAAGACCGTCGTCCTGCTGCACCGAGCACGGCAATTGGCGCGCCGGAATCCGGACGCCCGCATTGTCCTCACAACCTTCACCCGCGCGCTGGCGGAGAACCTGCGTCGAGACCTCGAACGTCTGGACCCCGACATCCGATTCGCATCGAAGCTCGGCGCACCCGGCATCCTCGTTCGAGGAGTGGACCAGATCGCTTCCGATATCCGCGCCCTCGCCGGCGGGAACTCGTACGGCGACGTCGCTCTCCAGGTCATCGGATCCACGCGAGACAGCACCGCGATCGCGGCGGAGATGGACTGGAAGTCGGCTCTTCACGAAGTGGGCGACGCCCTCCCCGTCTCGCTGCGTTCAGAAGCATTCTTCGAGGGGGAGTACACGCAGGTGGTGCTTCCTCACGGCGTCCACGATCTCGATGACTATCTCACCGTGCGCCGCCCTGGGCGCCGTGTCGCACTCGACCGAAGTCGTCGGACCGCGGTGTGGGGCGTCATCGAACAGGCTCGGAAGAATCACCGGATCGCTGGCGCGTTGTCCTTCGCCGAGGTCGCTGCGGTCTCGGCAGAGTGGCTCCGGGACTCAGAACGAAACGTCGCGGATCATGTCCTGGTCGACGAGGCTCAGGACCTCGTGCCGTCGAAATGGCAGCTGCTCCGCGCTCTCGTCGCGGAGGGTCCCGATGATCTGTTCATCGCGGATGACACACATCAACGCATCTACGGCCAGACGATCGTCCTCAAGCGATACGGCATCGCTGTTCGAGGCCGTTCTCGACGCCTCACCCTCAACTACCGGACGACTCTCGAGAATCTGCGTTACGCGATGGGGATCCTCGCCGGAGTCGAGTACGAGGACTCCGAGGCTAAGGGCGTGACGACCGACGGCTACCGTTCATCGCGCAGTGGCCCGAGGCCCGCCACGCGATCGACGAAGTCCGACGCCGGTCAGTTCGATGCGATCGCCGAAGACGTGAAGCGCTGGATCGACGACGGTGTGAAGCCCGAGACGATCGCGATCCTTTCAGCCTCCAACACCGCGTCGAACAAGATCCAGCAGGCGCTCGGGCAGCGCGGCGTGGCAGTCGCACTCCTCAACGCACCCCGTATTACCGGTGGTCAACCTGTGGCGATGACGATGCACGCGGCGAAAGGCATGGAGTTCTCGCGTGTGGTCCTCTTCGACGTGTCCGACGGGTCGTTCCCACCGTCAGTGGCGTACAAGGGCGTCCCTGATGAGGAGAAGCCGGACCTGGACAAGCGGTTCCGGTCACTGCTCTACGTAGCTGTGAGCCGCGCAAGGGATGAGCTCGTGGTGACCTGGAAAGGGTCGCCGAGTCACCTGCTGATCGACTAATCATGATGCGCCGCGAGATCCGCTCTCGGCAATCGCGTGGAATATTGTCGATGGGTGAACACCGCCCCCACACGCATCCCGATTCTCGTCGATACGCCGACAGCGGACCCGCGCCTCGGATTCGAGAAGTACGTCGCCGGAATATCGGCAGCTGTCCTCGGAGGACATCCACCGCGGTACACCATCGGCCTTTACGGCCCCTGGGGCAGTGGTAAGTCTTCGCTGCTGGAGGGGCTCGCGAAGAACCTCTCCGAAGGCGAGAACCCCCCGGTCGTAGTTCAGTTCGATGCCTGGAGGTACGAGGCATCTTCCGACCTCTTGCTTCCGTTGCTCGTGAACGTGCGCCGGCGCTTGGATGAGCGTGCCAGCTCTGAAGGTGGGAGCAGATGGCGCGGGATTCACGATCGACTCGCGTCGGTCGTCTCGAGCCTGCAGGTCTCGTTCTTCGGTGTGACCGTCTCTGCAAACACCACGCCGACGAAAGGCCGCGACGCGAGCGACGAGTATTTTCTGCCGTTCGAAAGCTTGACCTCACTGGCCAGCTCGATCGCCGAGGACCAAAGGATCGTGGTGCTGATCGATGACCTTGATCGATGTGCACCCGATAAGGTCATCAACATCATCGAGGCGATCCATATACTCACGGACGTTCCAGGGCTGGTTTTCGTTCTCGCACTCGACTATGGGTACCTCACGTCTGCCATTCGCCGACAGTACGCGTCGGCGGAGATGGACGAAACTGAGGCTGAGCGATACATCGAAAAGGTGATACAGGTTCCTTTTCACATACCTCGCATGGTCACGGACGGTGCGAGAGTTGAGGACCTCATCCCTTCATGGGCCGATATGTCCGATTGGTTTCCGGGGGTAGGCGAGAACACACTGTTCGAGATATACAGATACGGGCTGCGATCCAATCCTCGGCAATTCAAACGACTATTGAATACGTATCTCCTGGCCCGCCATATGTCCTGGGCCGAAGGGTTGGATGCAACATTGATGCTCAGAGTTCTCGGTCTTCAACTTTCGTGGCCGCAGACATTCGACGATATTGCTTTCGAGATCCGTGGAGATTTCGCACCTGACCGCGAGGAATTGCGGCGACTGGGAGACCTCGAGCTATACAAGCTTCTCGCTTCGCAAACGTCAGAGGAAAATGATGGTCCGCGATTGCGCAACTACTTGAGTCGGGTCATGACAGCCGACCTTCGACTCCCGGACATCGACCGCATCATGACTCTGGCGAGAAGCGTGAACGACGCGACGTCTGCCAGCCTCGCCCAGGACGCCGGTGATGACGGCGAAGTGGAGACTTCTTATCAACGCGGAGTGCGCCAAGCCTCCGACGCTCTCGTGGCGATATTGCGTGAGCTGCAAGCGTTCTCGGCGAGTCTTGCCGACGCTCATGGCAAGGAGACGGAGCAGAGGGACACGTCAACATATAGCCGCAGTGCACTGATCGGTCCAGACGGGCGAAAACGCGTGTTTGCTTCATTCAAGGTGCTGAGCCAGAAGAATCGCTTGAATGTATGGGTGCCGCTCGATGCCGACGCTTTTCCCGCATCCCCACATGTACGAAATGTGAAGGGTATCGGACACCATGGAGTCGGCGACACAGAGATATCGGTGAACCCCAGAGACGAATCGTCGGTGAGAACAGCTCGTGAGCTTATTCAAGCCTCCTATCAGAGCATTCAGTTTTTCGAGTGAGGAATGGATACGGCCACGCTCCCGTGTCACGCGACGCAGCCGATCGCTCTCCAGCAGCGGAGGGCGACTGATTGAGCTCGCATTGTGATTAGCCGCCCTCCCCGACCGCGACACATGCGGCCGGAGAGAACGGCAACTCCCCCTCAGTTGTGCGCGATTCGCTCCACGACGCTTGACCCACGACGCCTCAGCACCAACGTCAGCCCCGCAGCGGCTGCCGCAGCGCCGAGCGCGATCCACAGCAGCATCCACGACCCGTCGATCCCGGTCGTCGCAAGCGAGCCATCCGCAGCATCCGCCCCCGCCCCGGCATCCGCTCCGCCACCGACAGATCCACCGCCCGAACCAGACCCACCATCCGAACCACCAGCAGGATCCACCACCGTCACCGAGTCCCACCCGATGACCGCCCCATCCGCGGCATACAGCGCGAACCGGTGCTCACCGAACGGCACCGTCTCCGGCACGGTCAACGAGACCGCACCATCAGCCACGACCCCCGACCCAGCCGACACCGGCGAAGAGAACAGATACCCGTAAACAGTCGCCCCGTCGAACCCAGCAGGCAGCGAAACCGAAACCGTAGACCCCGGCGCGAAGCGCGACGGGTCGACCGAGATCACGCCTTCCAGCGCGTCCGTCAGATCCGACTCCACCGGCGTCCACGGCGACGCACCCTCACCTATCACCACGGACACAGAGACAGCCGCAGCACTCCGCGTCCCGATCGACGGAACGAACGACACCGCGTGCGCGCCAGACCCCGAGATGGGCGACGACAGCGCAACGGTCCACGACCCGTCAGCCGCAACGGCCGAAGAACCGAGCGACACACCGTCGACAACCACACTCACCGAAGACCCGGCAAACCCGCGCCCGGAGAACGACGACACGACAGCATCCGACGGCAGCACCGCATCGAAGTCACCGGAAACGGAGAAAACAGAACCAAGATCCGCCCGCTGATACAGGAACTCACGCGAACTCAGCGCGTGATCCACCACGCGCACCTCGCCCACACACCCGTGCCAGCCGTGCTCGACCTCGGTGTTCCACGTCGAGGCGCCGATGATCCACGGCATGAAGTCCGCGGCCATCATGCCGCCCACGTTCGACGCGTTGCGCAGCACCGGCACGCCATCGACGTACATGATCGCGGTATCCGCGCGAGGGTCGTTCACGATCGCGACGTGGTGCCACGACCCCTGCATGATCTCGCCCGACCACAGCGTGTACGAGTTATGAGTGTCAGTGTCGCCCGCCGAGAACTGGTATTCGCGCAGGCTCGAGATGCCGAGCCATGCGGCGCCGGCTCCCGGGTCGGACGAGTCTTTGATCCCGATCCACTGACGCGCGCCCCCACGCGTCAGCGCGGCGCTCCAGCGGTTGGCGGCCTCGGTCCATTCCTCGTCGAGCTGCAGGAACGCCTCGACCGTGTATCCGGAAGACGAGGAGAGATCCGCGAACGTCGCCGGCGCCCCGTACTCGGTCGAGATGTACGACATGTTGTCGGGACCACTCGCGTTGCGGTGCACGTCGGCGAAGCACACGGCTCCGCGATCCGACGAGTAGAACGGCACGTTCGAGTGGGATACCTGCACGTCTTCGAGCTTCTCGGGAGCGTCCGTGTTCTCGATAGCGCTGCGATACATCGGGCTGTCGCCGGCCACATCCGGGATCTCAGTGGACGAATCCACGACACCCTCCGCCACCGAACCGAACCGCCAGTGCGCCACCGTGCCGTCGACGGCGACGTAGTCATCCGCCCGGCCGGCCGCGGCCCACTGCTCGCCGACGCCGGTGCCGTCCCAGCCCTCCAGGACGATCTCCTTGGCCCGCTCCGACAGGTCGCCCTTCGTCTCCGAACCGGGCGTCACCGAATATCCGAACCGCGATTCGAAATCCAGAGGAAGAGAGAACGACTGCCACTTCCCATCCAGCACCGGAGTGTCGTTCGCGGTCAGCGACTCCTTGTCCTTCACCGTCACCCACGGCGACACCGACTCGACGTCGATGCGGTCGTTCGTCAGGTCGAACTCGAAGAGCGTCATGTATCCGTTGCCGCCGTCGGCAGCCATCTGGTAATCCGTGAGCACCTGGTACACCGGGTGACCGAAGTCGTTCGTGCGCTCGCGCATCGTGGTGCCGTGGAAGTGCCCGTTGACCGTCATGATGATCTCGTCGTTCGAGCGGATCAGCTGGTTCCACAGCTCCTCGCCCCACCACCAGTCCGCCGGCGACGTCTGGTCGAGCGCGATGTTGATCACCGCGTGCGACGACAGGATCACCGGAATGCCCGGGTTCGCGTCGATCACGCGCTGCGCCCACGCGAACGTGTCGGCCGAGGCGTTCCACGCGAGCGCGAGCGACATCCACTCGTGCCCCTCGGCCTCGAAGATGTAGGCGGTCGAGAGCCCGTTCTGGAAGCTGTCGACGAACGTCTCGCCGCCCTGCGCGGCCATGCGCCCCGCGTCGAACCGCTGCAGGTACTGCCACGAGTTCGCCTCCGACGACCGCGCGTTCATGTCGGCGACGTCGTGGTTGCCGGGAACGACCGAGTACGGCACGCCCCCATCGGTCAGCTTCTGCATGGCCGTGGCCGCGGCATCCCACTCGCCCGTCACCCACTGCTGGTCGACGACGTCGCCGACGTGCACGACGAACGGCACGTTGAGGTCATCCTGGCGCTCGACGATCCAGTCGGTCTGCACCTCGAACGGGTTCGTGTCGTACTTCGGGTAGAACTGCGAGGCGCTGTACCGCGAATAGAACTGCGTATCGGGCAGCACCGGCAGCACGAAACTCGAGCGCATCTCATCGGCGATGACAGCGGATGCCTGCGCCAGCGCATCCCCGATCGAATCGGTCGAATCGGCCGCAGCCGCCGGAACGACGGGCGCGGCGAGAAGACCGGCGGTGACGACCGCGGCGGACAGGGCGCGCCAGGGGCGGCGCGAAGTGGGGGAGGTCATGGTCTTCCTCAGGGAGAAGGGGAAAGAAGGGAGAGGGGGTCAGCCGGCGAGCTCGGGGCCGTAGGCCTCGATCTCGGACAGGCTCATCCAGTTGCTGCTCGCCTTGTTCGTGATGATCACGCGCAGGCCGGTGGCGAGCACGGGGGTGCTCTCGAACTCGAGGCTCAGGTCGGGCGTCTGGTTCACGTACGGCCAGGCGACGGTATCCGTGGGCATGTCGATCCAGCCGCCGATGAGATCGCGGTACTGCACCGTCACCCCGCCGACGTTCTTCAAGCCGTTGAGGTCGAAGACCCCGGCGCCCGTGAGCTGGCGCGGCTGGTCGAAGTAGAAGCTCACCGTGTTCGGGTTGACCCGGTTCGCGGCCCCGCCGCTGCGCCAGTCGTCGAACCCGGTGACCGTGCGGTTGCCGTCGGTCAGGCGGAAGTTCGTGCCGTTCATGTGCGTGTAGTCGTAGTGGATGCCGGCGCCGCGCAGGATGTTCACGCTCTCGGCGGGCGCGATCGTGATGACGAGGCGGGCGTCGAAGCCGGTCGCCGCGGTGGCGGGGACCTCGATCGTGCCGGCGGATGCCGTCGCATCGGCGCCCACGGACGCCCAGTCCCACGTGACCTTCGCGCGCACCGTGGTCGTCGAGCCCGAGACCGTGCGCTCGACGTGGGTCGGCGCGTGCATCTGCAGCTCCTTGAGCGTCTGGCCCACGTAGCCCGACATCGTCGCGTCGGCCGCGCCGCCCAGCGAGCCGACGAGGTATTCCGCCGTCACCGGGACGGTCTCGCCGAAGTATCCGGTGCCGGTGCCCTCGACGGTCACCGTGCCGTCGGTGTTCCAGACGTCGGATGCCGGCGCGTTCCACGCGATGTTCGCGAGCGGAGCGGTCAGGCCCCACGAGTACTTTCCGGTCAGCGCCGTCGGGAACGCGGGCGTCGTGCCCGTGTCGACGCGCTGCCGGTGGGTCTCGACGGTGGCGGTGAGCGGATGCATCCGCCACTTCTGCACGTTCGCGCCGCCGGCGTCGTAGGTCTGCACCTCGCTGCCCGCCGCCGTCGCCCAGTTGTACATGTCGAGGCCGGCGATCGCGCCGTTGCCGTACGCCTGGACGCCGCGCAGGTAGCTGTATCCGTTGCCGGCGTCGCTCACGGTCCACTGCGCGAGGGAGTTCGCCGCGGCCTCGTCGAGCGTCACGCCGGGGAGCGTGAGGTAGCGGAAGTTCGGGTCGTCGTTCGCGCGACGGGCGAGCACCTGACCGTCGTCGTTCGCGAGCACGAAGGTGTTACTCGCGCCCTCGACCGGGTAGGCGAGCACCGCCTGGGCGCTGAGCTCGGCGGGGGTCTTGGCTAACGGGAACACCGCCGCGGCGGCACGCGTGCTGTCGGGCACGGTGGTCTGCGCGTTCGGGTTGCCGATCTCGATCACCTTGCCTGGCGCACTGAGGCTCTCGATCAGGAACGGGGTCGGCTCACCGAGCAGCGCGGGATCGGGATCGGCCTCGGCGACCGCGATCGAGGGCAGCAGGGCGAGGGAGGTGAGGGCGGCCACGCTCACGGTCGCGAGGGCACGCCGACGGGCACGACGAGAGAGGGTTCTCATGCGGGGGGTCCTTTCGGAGCGCGCACGAGCAGGGGTCTCGCCGCGCCGACTCCGAACCTAGGGACCGCGGATGCCGGCAGGCGGCGCGGGAGTGAACGAATAGTTAATGGGGTGAGGCGTTTGGGTGCCCTTCGACAGGCTCAGGGACCCCGTCCCTCGCTCCTGGGTTGCCTCGTTACTTGGTTCCCTCGTTACTGGGTTGCCTCGTTACTGGGTTGCTGAGCCTGTCGAAGCATCCCTCCCCGCTCGGCCCCACGCGCCCAGCGCATCGATCGCCTCCCCCAGCGCTTCCCCGCGCTCGGTCAGCGCGTACGCGCGGGTGTTGTGCGTCAGCGGCAATCGCCTCAGCACGCCGGCTTCTTCCAACTCGCGCAACCGGGTCGCGAGCATGTTCGTCGGCGCCCCGAGCTCGCGCTGCAGATCGCCGTAGCGTTGCGGACCGGCGAGCAACTGCTCCACGATGAGCAGCGCCCAGCGCGCACCGACGATGTCTAGGGCGGCGGAGAGGTCGCTCACGCGGTCTGGTCGCTCGCCGGCTTCATCCAGAACGGCGAGTAGTGGTAGCCGTCGGGGTCGTCGAACTGGCGCTGATACATGAAGGGGTAGTCGTCGATGTCGCCGACGCGACCGCCCGCGGCTTCGGCGCGCGCGACGAGTTCGTCGACCGCCTCGCGGCTGTCGAGGTCGAACGAGACCGTGACCTTCGACGGGGTGTCGGGGCCGCCGATCAGGGCTTCGGTGCCACCGACGCTCGCGTACATCTCGCGGCTGCCGAGCATCACGTACTGCTCGGGCGCGATCTGGAAGCACGACACGTTGTGGTCCGACATCTCGGCGTTGAGAGTCCACCCGAGGGCGGTGTAGAAGGCGGTGGCTCGTTCGACGTCAGCCACGGGACAGGTGATGAAGAGGCTCATGCGTTGATACTTGCAAAATGCAAGTGCGGGATCAAGGGGTGTTCGGCATCCGCTCGTCGGCCCGCTCGCCTGCAGGGTCGTCTGCCCGCTCATCTGCAGGGACGGATCACATCTGCAGGGAGAAACGGGCGGATGCTCCCTGCAGGTGTGACATCTCCCTGCAGGCGTTGCGGGGTGGGCCCTTCGACAGGCTCAGGGACCCAGCCTCTCGGGGTGTGGCCCTTCGACAGGCTCAGGGACCCACTTCCGACTACTGGGTTGCTGAGCCTGTCGAAGCACCCCGCCCCGGGTCACCGATCCCCCGCAGCAGCACCCGCACCGTCGCCTCGACGCGCTCGTCGCTGAGCGGTCGGCCCAGCAACGCGGCGTAGCTCGACATCGCGACGAACTGATCAGCGATGACTTCGGCGTCGGCATCCGATCGCACCTCGCCGTCGGCGACCGCGAGCGCCAACCGCTCGCGCACCCACTGGCGGATCGGCGCGGCCAGCCGTTCGTTCAACGCGAGCCCGAGCGCGGCATCCGATGCGGTCACCACGATCAGCGCCCGCGCGATCGCGACGCCCTCGGCGTCACCCAGCGACAGGCTCATGGCCGAGAACCAGGCCCGCAGATCCGCCCCCAGATCAGAAGTGAACGGCACCGAGACCGCGGCGCCGGGCACCGCCCCCTCGAGCAGCGCCTCACCGAGGATCGCAGCCTTCGACGGCCACCAGCGGTAGATGGTCTGCTTCGAGACCTCGGCGGCCTCGGCGAGCCCCTCGATCGTCACCGATTCGTAGGCGCCCGTCGACACCGCGGCGCGCATCGCGTCCAGAACGGACCGGCGCGCTTTCTCACTGCGAGGACGGGGCACCATCAGAGGCTACTCGGGCGTACACTGATCCATAAGTAGACGCACCGTTGCGAAACTCGCAGAAACCCGAACAAGGAGCACGACATGGCCCTCACCGCCCACTCCACCATCGGCGAATGGCTCGACGACCCGACCGGCGGCCCGCTCATCCGCGGACTCTTCGAGCAGACCGGCGCCGACCCGTCGCTCCTCACCCCCGTGCTCGGCCTGCCGCTGCAGCAGCTCGTCGCGATGAGCCAGGGCGCCATGCCGCAGTCGGTCGTCGACGACCTCGTGCGCGCGGCCAACGGCGGCGTCCTGCCGGTCGAGGAGGCCGAGCCGGTCGTCGAGGCCGGCGCCCGGTTCACCGGCAAGACCGTGATCGTCACGGGCGCGGCATCCGGCATCGGGAGGGCGACCGCCGAACGCATCGCCCGCGAAGGTGGACGCGTGATCGCCAGCGACATCGCCGCCGAGAAGCTCGACGCCCTCAAGGCCGACAACCCGGATGCCGACATCGTCACCGTCGCCGGCGACCTCACCAAGCAGGACGCGATCGACGCCGTCATCGCCGCCGCGGGCGACACGATCGACGGACTCGCGAACGTCGCCGGCATCAACGACGACTTCTCGCCCGCAGGCGAGACTCCGGATGCCGTGTGGGATCGCGTCATCGCGATCAACCTCACCGCGCCCTTCAAGCTCATGCGCGCGGTGCTGCCGATCATGGAGAAGGCCGGCCGCGGGTCGATCCTCAACGTCTCGAGCGAGGCGGGTCTGCGCGGCAACGCCTCGGGCAACGCCTACACCGCCAGCAAGCACGGCATCATCGGCGTCACGAAGTCCGCGGCGTTCATGTACGGCCCGAAGGGCATTCGCGTGAACAGCGTCGCTCCCGGCGGGGTGGCCACCGGCATCCCGATGCCCCCGCACATGTCGGAGTACGGCTCGGCCCGCCTCTCCCCGTTCCAGCAGGCGATCCCGACCGTCGCGACCGCCGAGCAGCTCGCCGCCTCGATCACCTTCCTGCTGTCGGACGACGGCGTGAACATCAACGGCGCGATCCTCGCCTCGGACGGCGGCTGGTCGGTGCAGTAGGCCTCTCGCCGCGCGCCGGAGTGCACCGATCGGTCGGAAATGTCGGTTCTCGACCCGGAGAACCGACATTTCTGACCGATCAGTGCACTCCGGCGGCAGGGGTGGTGCCAGGTGTCGAGACCGACTAGCCTCGTCCGATGCCCGAGGATGCCGCCCCGCAACCGTCACTGATCCAACAGCGTCTCGCCCTGCAGCGACGAAGAGTTCTGGCACTCGTCCAGACCGTCATCGCGGCGGTTCTCCTCACGCTGTGGATCGTGGTGCTGTCGCTCGACGGCGTCGGTGACCTGCGGTGGCTCGGTGCCATCGCGATGCTGCTCTTCGTGCTCGTGGGCGTCTTCACGCTGCGCAATGTCCGCCGTGACACTCGCGCGTTCGAAGCCGAGCACGGCACGGATGCCGGGGTGCAGAAGCCCTGACGCGGATCTTCATCCCGCGGCATCCGCCTGCGCGCGTTCGGTGCGCGCCCGCACCGGTCGGGAGGAGATCTCGCGTTCCGCAGGAGCCAAACCCTGATTCAGTCCTGCGGAACGCGAGAACTCCTCCCCTAGCGGCTCCACCCGGCTCGAGAACTCACCCGCACACACGAGAGCGCACCGCCCAGGGGTGGTGACGGTGCGCTCTCGATCCTTGCCCGGGCGCGCGGACGCGACCGGAAGATTCGGATGCCGAGGCTCAGCCCTGCATCGACACCCCGACACGATCGCGCGGATGCCGCGCGTACGGGTCATCGGCGTCGGCGGGAGGCTCCTCGTCGTGGATGAGGTGCTCGACCTGGCGCGCAGCGGCCGAGCCGCGGCCCGCGACGACGGCATCCGCTTCGGTGAGATATCCCGATCCGATCACCCCCGCCTCTCCTTCGATGCGGTTGAACCAGATTCCGTTGCGGTGAAACGTCACTATGTCGCCGGCAGCCATGCCTATCTCTCCTTCGATCTGCCCCCTGTCTACGCGACGGCACCGCCCCGCAGAACCCCCTTGCCGGATCCCTCGACGGCAGGTAACGGGACAGGAAAAATTCCTGCAATCTGCCCGACACAATGGCGATATATTGCCGACATAGGACTTCCCTAGGTTGCGATCAACCCGCATTCGCGACCCCGGCCACAAGCCACCCCTGCACCACGACGACGTGACCGGTCGCCTTTCGTTCCTGCCTACCCGAAAGCACTCATGACCCGACTGACTCCTCTCCGACGTCGGCGGCTGCTCGCGACCACCATGGTCACCGCGCTGTTCGCCGGCTCCCTCCTCGCCACCGCCGTTCCGGCATCCGCCGCCGACGACCCGATCGACGGAGCCCGCACCTCGGGCGACGCCATGTTCCCCAACGTCGGCAACGGCGGATACGACGCCCTCGACTACGACATCGACATCGCGTGGAGCCCGACCGGCGTCGCCGGCACGGGCAGCACCGCCGTCGTCACGGGCAAGTTCGACTCGGCATCCACCACCATGACGGCCCGCGCCCTCGCGCCGCTGCGCTCGTTCTCGCTCGACTTCGAGGGTCTGACCGTCGACAGCGTGTTCGTGAACGGTCAGCCCGCCACCTGGTCCCGCGACATCGACGCGGCAGCCATCAAGTACAAGCTCATCGTGACCCCGGCGACCCCCGTCACCGGCGAGTTCACCGTCACCGTGAACTACAGCGGCGTTCCGGTGTTCCACACCGACGCCGACGACAGCCAGGAAGGCTGGAGTGGCACGAACGACGGCGCGATGCTGCTGGGCCAGCCCATCGGCATGATGACCGGCTTCCCGCACAACAACACCCCCGGCGACAAGGCCACCTACACGATCACGGTGGATGCCCCGTCGACCCTCACCAACACCGCGGGCGTGAGCGCCCCGGGCGCTGTCGCGAGCAACGGCGAGCTGCAGTCGAAGGTCGTCAGCCAGTCGGGCGAGCGCACCACGTGGACCTGGCGCCAGCAGAAGCAGATGGCGTCGGAGCTCGTCGTCATCGGCATCGGCCGCTACGAGGTCGTCGAGGGCAGCATCACGCTGCTCGACGGTCGCACGATCCCGTCGTGGTCGTTCATCGACTTCGGCCTCAGCGACGCGAACAAGACCACGGTGCGCAACCGCATCACGCAGCTGCAGACCATCACCCAGAACCTCGAGCGCATCTACGGTCCCTACCCGGGCAACAGCACCGGCGTGATCGTGAAGACCGTTCCGAGCGCGATCAACTACGCACTCGAGACGCAGGACCGCTCGTTCTTCCCGAGCGTGAACTCGGTCAACGGCAACACGCTCATCCACGAACTCGTGCACCAGTGGTACGGCAACAACGTCGCCCCGTCGACGTGGACCGACATCTGGATGGGCGAGGGCATGGCGACCTGGGGTCCGACGTACTACAACTCCTCGGAGGGACCGGCCGCCGGCGCGACCCTCTCGGAGCAGACGTACTTCAACTCGTGGAACAACACCGCTCCGACCAGCGCCAACTGGAACATCGCACCCGGCGGTCAGACCGACTCGGCCAACCTCTACGGCTACCAGACCTACACGCGCAGCGCGCAGTTCTGGGCGGCGCTGCGGGTCGCGATCGGCGATGAGCCGTACTTCACCCTGATCAAGCAGTGGCAGGTCGACAACGCGGGCAAGAGCCTCGCCGGCGCCGACCTGAAGGCCCTGGCCGAGGAGCTCTCGGGCTTCGACCTCACCGCCTTCTGGACCGACTGGATCCTCGAGCCCGGCAAGCCCGCCTGGCCCGACAAGTACTCGGTCGCACTCAGCGGCGGCAGCCCCGAGGTCGCGCTCTACCCGGGCGAGACCGTGTCGTACACCGTCACGGCGCTCAACACCGGTCGCGTGCCGCTGGCCTCGTCGGTCGTGTCGGTCGACGTGAGCGCTCTGCTCGCGAACGCCGACCTGGTCGTGCCCGAGGGCGCCACGCTCGACGGCACAACACTCAGCTGGCCGATCCCGGTCGGCACGGCGGTCGGCACGAGCGCGTCGCTGACCATCGACGCGACGATCAGCGAGGAATCCGCCGGCGGCTCGTTCGCGCTGGCCGTGAAGCCCCTCACTCTCGGTGGAAGCTGCACCGAGACGTGCGCGGTCGACACCTCGGTCGTCGAGATCGTCGCCCCGACCGAGCTGCCCACCATCACGGGTGAGGCCGTCGTCGGCGAGACGCTGACCGCGACCTCCGCGGGCTGGCCCGAGGGCACCGAGCTCACCTACGAGTGGGCGATCGACGGTGTTCCGGTCGAGGTTCCCGCGGAGGACGAGGAAGAGCCGGTCGACGAGCCCGCCGGGCTGATGGCCGCTCGCGCCGTCGATGCCGGACCGAGCTTCGTGATCCCGGCATCCGCTCTCGGCGCCCGCATCACGGTCACGGTCACGGGCACCCTCGAGGGCTTCCGCAGCGGATCGGTCACGTCGGAGGCGACCGTCGCGGTCGCCGCAGCCGAGGTTCCCGGCGGAGGCGAAGACCCCGACAACGGCGGGGGCACCGACGGCGGCACCGGCGGCGGCGGAGCCGTCACCCCCGGCGACCCCGACGGCTCGGGCGAGCTCAGCCAGACCGGGGGCGAACTGCCCACGGCACTCGGCCTGCTGGCCCTCGTGCTGCTCGTCGGCGGAGGCATGTTCGTCGCCGCTCGGCGCCGCAAGCTCGAGGTCTGATCGAGGTCTGATCGGCTGACACACGCGAGCGCCCGTCCCCGGGATTCCGGGGGCGGGCGCTCTCGCGTGCGGTCGGCGGGCGGTGAGGGGTCAAGACACGCCGTAGACGGATGCCGCGGCACGGCGTGTTCTGACCCCTCGGCGTCTTGGACGAGGCCCTTCGACAAGCTCAGGAACCCAGTTGCAGGTGCGGCCGAGGAACCCGGGTCGCTGAGCCTGTCGAAGCGTCCCGCCCCGCGAGAGATCAGCGCCCCGCGACGGCGGCCGAGCGGATGCCGGAGACGATGAGCGCGAGGCCGGCGGCGAAGTCGTCGTCCGGGCTGGCGCCCGGGGAGGCGAGTCGCGCGGGTGAGAGGTCGACGGAGGCATCCGCGGCCCCGATGACAGCCGCGTGCACCCGCTGCTGCTCGTGGAACGTGAACCCGATCACGTAGTGCACCAGGGTGTCGGCGGCGACCTCGGCCGCGGCATCCGTGAGCCCCGCGGCGAGCGCCGCGTCGACGAGCCGCTGCCGAGCGGGAAGGTCGAGCAGCCCGAGGGCGAGCGAACTCGACACGACCTCGGCGCCGTCGCGGTGGGCGAGGAGACGGTCGCGCAGCGCGGTGGCCGTGGCGGTGAGGTCGGGGGCATCCGATTCGGCGTCCGATTCGCCGGCGACCATGCGGGCGCTGACCGCGGCCAGAAGCGCCTGCTTGTTCGGGAAGTGCCAGTACAGCGCACTCACCTGCACGTCGAGCTCGTCGGCGATGCGGCGCATCGAGAGCCCGGCGATGCTGTTCTCGGCGAGAACGCTCATGGCCGCGTCGACGACGTCGGGCTTGCTGCGCCTCGGGGCGGGCTGATCTGCGGATGCCGCGTTCATGGTGCTACTGTACCGAACAGTGTTCAGGTGAACAGTGTTCAGGAGGAACTTCCCATGTCAGCATCCGCCGTCTCCCCGCGCTCCGCTCTGGTGCTCGCCGACCTCGTTCCCGGCGCACGGGTGCGGGATATCGCACTCACGCTCGTCGGCACCGCGTTCATCACGGTCGCCGGATACATCGCCATTCCGCTTCCGTTCACGCCGGTGCCGCTGTCGCTCGCGACCTTCGCCGTGTTGCTGACGGGCGCCTCGCTCGGACCCCTGCGCGGAAGCGCGAGCGCGCTCCTCTATCTGGCTCTCGGCGTGATCGGCGTGCCGCTGTTCGCCGGCGGCAATGCGGGCTGGGCGTTCTCGTCGTTCGGATACATCGTCGGCTACGTGGTCGCCGCCCTGCTGGTCGGCACTCTGGCACGCCGCCGAGCCGACCGCTCCGTGCTCTCGACGCTCGGCCTCGCCGGCCTCGGCTCGCTCGCGATCTACGCGTGCGGCGTGCCCTGGCTCGCGGCCTTCGCCGGGGTCGACATCCCCACCGCGATCGGCCTCGGCGTCGTGCCGTTCCTCATCGGCGACGCGATCAAGATCGTCGCGATGGCCGGACTCCTCCCCGCCACCTGGCGCCTGATCGATCGCACCCGCCGCGACTGACCCGCCCCGGCACGCGCATCGATCGGTGCGGGATGTCGGTTCTGCCGCCGGATAACCGACATCTCGCACCGATCGGTGCGGTGGTAACTCCTAGACTCGGCGGCATGACGAACTCCCCCGCACCCCACGTGCGTCCGAACCGGATCGCCCTGCCCGCGCTCGCGCCGACGCTGTTCGTCGTCGCCGCACTGTTTCTGCCGATCGGCGCGTTCCTCGGCACGATCAACGCGGATCGCGACGTCGACTGGGCGATCTTCCAGACACAGCTCGGCACCGTCATCTTCTGGTTCGGAGCGGCGTCGCTGTTCATCGGACTGCTGCTCGTCGGCATCCGCTCGATCGCGCAGCAGCACCTCGACTTCGCGTTGCGGGCGCAGCGCCTGCAGCGGCCCGAGTGACGCACGCCGACTCGCCCGCACCCCGTACCCAACTCAGGAAAAGTCGGCCGAATCGTCCCCAGAACCCCCATTCCGGCCCGATTCGACCAGTTCTTCCTGAGTTGGGTACAGCGCCGACCGGCCTCACGCCACGTCGAGCACCCAGGTCACCCCGAACCGGTCGGTGAGCATGCCGAATCCGGCCGACCAGGCCGACGCGGCGAGCGGCTCGACGACGGTCGCGCCCACGGCGAGCGCCTCCCAGTACCCGGTGAGCTCGTCGAGCGACGAGGCCCGCAGCGACTGGAAGAACGGACGGTCGGTGATCGTCACACCGTTCTCTCGACGGGTGACCCCGGCCGGAGCGTCCGTCGCTCCGGGGATGTCGTAGGCCATCAGTGCGATCGCGCCCCCGGCGATCTGCCCGAAAACGACCTCGTCGGCACCCGGCACGTCGGCCGGCATGCCGAAGTCCCCGTAGGTCGCCGCCGTGACGGTGCCGCCGAAGACCTCGGCGTAGAAGTCGAGCGCCGCGCGTGCGGTGCCGGCGAAGTTGAGGTGGGTCGTGGTGGTGACGGTCATGATTCCTCCTGTGAGAGATGAGCCGAGCGGATGCCCGTGCGCCCACTCTCTCGACAGAAGAGGTCAGTTTCGGTCCGCTTCTCGGAGCACAATAAGAGACATGGCCGGAAGCTCGTCACGGATGCTCGCACTGCTCTCTCTTCTGCAGACGCAGCGCGATTGGCCCGGCGCCGTGCTCGCCGAGCGTCTCGAGGTGAGCCCGCGCACGGTGCGCCGCGACGTCGACCGGCTCCGCGATCTCGGTTACCGGATCGGCGCGATCAAGGGACCCGACGGCGGGTACCGACTCGCCGCCGGGTCGGAGCTCCCACCCCTCCTCTTCGACGACGAGCAGGCCGTCGCCGTCGCGGTCGCCCTGCAGAGCATCCCGGCGAGCGGCATCGACATCGACGAGGGAGCCGAGCGGGCGCTCGCGACGGTACGCCAGGTCATGCCCTCGCGCTTGCGGCATCGGATCGACGGCATCCGCTTCCAGGGATCGACGGCTGCCGACCGCGTCGACCCCGCCACCCTCGAAGCGGTGACGGCCGCAGTGCGCGACCGGCACGTGCTGCGCTTCGACTACGGAGCGACAGAGGCGGATGCCGCGCGCCGCCGCGTCGAGCCGCATGATGTCGTGTCGCGCCAGGGCCGCTGGTACCTGATCGCGTGGGATCTCGACCGCGACGACTGGCGCGTCTTCCGCCTCGACCGCCTGCACCCCCGCATCCCGACCGGCCCGGCGTTCACTCCGCGCGCGCTGCCCGGCGGCATCGACGCCCGCACCTTCCTCGCGGCACGGTCGAAGGGATCGGATGCCGCCGACCGCTGGCCCTGCGTCGGCACCGTCGTGATCGACCTGCCCGCCCGCGAGATCACTCCGCACCTCGACGACGGCGATCTCGAGCAGCTCCCCGACGGACGCTGCCGCCTCACGCTCGGGTCCTGGTCGTGGACCGGTCTGGTCGCCGCGGTCGCCCGCTTCGACGCCCCCTTCACGATCGAGGGACCCGCGGAGTTCGCCGAGGCATCCGCCGCTCTCTCGGCCCGCCTGGCCGCGGCATCCGCCCCCTGAAGCGCGCACGACTGCACGGATCGGTGCGAAACGTCGGGAATGCGGTCCCAGAACCGGCATTTCGCACCGATCGGTGCACCCCGAACCACCGATCGGCGCACCCGAACCACCGATCCACGCACCCGAACCACCGATCCACCACCCCCACGACACCCGGCCGGCCACCCGACCGCACCCCGGTAGACTGGCACTGCCCCGCCGGCCCCTTCCTCTTGGAGTGTGCGTGACCACCGCCCCTGCACCTGCCCGCAAGCACGTCCCCGACTCCGTCTCGAACGCGATCGCGACGCCCGAGAAGGAGCAGCCCTACGCGGCGCTCGGACTCAAGCCCGACGAGTACGCGAAGATCCGCGAGATCCTCGGACGCCGCCCCACCTCGGGCGAGCTGGCGATGTACTCGGTCATGTGGTCGGAGCACTGCTCGTACAAGAGCAGCAAGAACTACCTGCGCCGCTTCGGCCAGAAGGTCTCCGACGAGATGAAGGAACGCCTCATGGTGGGCATGGGCCAGAACGCGGGCGTCATCGACGTCGGCGAGGGCTGGGCCGTCACCTTCAAGGCCGAGAGCCACAACCACCCGAGCTTCATCGAGCCCTTCCAGGGCGCGGCGACCGGCGTCGGCGGCATCGTGCGCGACATCATCTCGATGGGCGCCCGCCCGGTCGCGGTCATGGACGCCCTGCGCTTCGGTGCGATCGACCACCCCGACACCGCCCGCGTCGTGCACGGCGTGACCAGCGGCATCAGCTTCTACGGCAACTGCCTCGGCCTGCCGAACATCGGCGGCGAGACGGTCTTCGACTCGGTCTACCAGGCCAACCCGCTCGTCAACGCGCTCGCGGTGGGCGTGCTGCGCCACGAGGACCTCAAGCTCGCCAACGCGACCGGCGTCGGCAACAAGGTCGTGCTGTTCGGCGCCCGCACGGGTGGCGACGGCATCGGCGGCGCGAGCATCCTCGCCTCCGACACGTTCGCCGACGGCGGCCCGACCAAGCGCCCCGCGGTGCAGGTCGGCGACCCCTTCGCCGAGAAGGTGCTCATCGAGTGCTGCCTCGAGCTCTACCGCGACGAGCTCGTCGAGGCGATCCAGGACCTCGGCGCCGCGGGCATCTCGTGCGCGACCAGCGAGCTCGCCGCCAACGGCAACAGCGGCATGAAGGTGTCGCTCGACAACGTGCTGCTGCGCGACCCCTCGCTGACCGCCGAAGAGATCCTCATGTCGGAGTCGCAGGAGCGCATGATGGCGATCGTCGCGCCCGAGAAGCTCGACGCCTTCCTCGCCGTGGTGAACAAGTGGGAGGTCGAGACCTCCGTGCTCGGCGAGGTCACCGGCGACGGACGCCTCGTCATCGACTGGCAGGGCGAGCGCATCGTCGACGTCGACCCCTCGACGGTCGCGGTCGACGGCCCGGTCTACGACCGCCCGGTCGCCTACCCGACGTGGATCGACGCACTACAGGCGGATGCCGCCGAGCTGCTGCCCCGCGCGAACGACGCCGACACCCTGCGCGAGCAGTTCCTCGCGCTGGTGGGCTCGCCGAACCTGGCCGACACGAGCTGGATCACCAACCAGTACGACTACTACGTGCTCGGCAACACGGCCCTGAGCTTCCCCGACGACGCCGGCATGATCCGCGTCGACGAGGAGTCGGGTCTCGGCTTCTCGATCTCGACCGACGCCAACGGCCGCTACTGCCAGCTCGACCCCTACTCGGGTGCGCAGCTGGCCCTGGCCGAGGCGTACCGCAACGTCGCCGTCACCGGCGCCGTGCCCACCGCGATCACCGACTGCCTCAACTTCGGTTCTCCCGAGAACCCCGAGGTCATGTGGCAGTTCGGCCAGACGGTCGACGGCCTCGCCGACGGATGCTTCGAACTGGGCACCCCGGTCACCGGCGGCAACGTCTCGTTCTACAACCAGACCGGCGACGTGCCGATCCACCCCACCCCGCTCGTGGGCGTGCTCGGCATCATCGACGACGTCTCGCGTCGCATCCCCTCGGGATGGCAGGACGAGGGCCAGAACATCTACCTGCTCGGCACCACCTCGACCGAGCTCTCGGGTTCGGCGTGGGCCGAGGTCGTGCACCAGCACCTCGGCGGCCTGCCCCCGAAGGTCGACCTCGCGGGCGAGAAGCGCCTCGCGGGCCTGCTCGCCGCCGCGCGCGACGAGTGGCTGATCTCGTCGGCGCACGACGTCTCCGAGGGCGGCCTCGGCCAGGCCCTCGCCGAGGGCGTCATGCGCTTCGGCGTCGGCGCCCGCGTGTGGCTCACCGAGATCATCGACCGCGACGGTGTGGATGCGGCATCCGCCCTGTTCTCCGAGTCGACCGGTCGCGTCATCGTGACCGTGCCGCGCGAGGACGACGTGAAGTTCCGCGGCCTCTGCGAGGGACGCGGCTACCCGGTCATGCGCATCGGCGTGACCGACAGCGAGCCGCAGCTCGAGGTGCAGGACGTCTTCACGATCCCCGTCGCCGAGCTGCGCGAGCGCTCGGCCGCCACGCTGCCGTCGTACTTCGGTCCGACCGTCACCGAACAGGTTTCCTGATGAGCGACCTCAGCCGGCGCGAGCCGAACGAGCCGGCCCGGCGCGAGAGCGTCCGGCCCGAGCTCAGCGAGGACTACGGCGACCTCGGCGAGCGCCGCAACCGGCGCATCCGGGTGATCGCGTGGACGGTCATCATCGCGCTGATCCTCGGTGGTGGCGGCGCGACGCTGTTCACCCTGCTCCCCGGTTTCTGAGGCATCCGCTTCCCGGGCCTGCGACGCTTCGACAAGCTCAGCGACCCAGGGCGGTCGGCTCAGCGACCCAGCGTTGAAACTGGGTCCCTGAGCCTGTCGAAGGGCCCGACCCCGCGCACCGCAACGCAGGAGATCTCGCCTTCTGCAGGATCGAATACCGCGGATGCCCCTGCGATACGCGAGATGTCCTCCCGTTCTGCGGAGGGGACGCTTCGACAAGCTCAGCGACCCAGCGTCTTGGCTCAGCGACCGAGGGGGGAGAGCCCGGTCCCTGAGCGAGCGCAGCGAGACGAAGGGCGCTCAGCGCGCGAACAGGAACCGCGCCAACCGCACGACGCCCTCGGAGTCGCGCTTCTCGCGCCCCAGCGACTCGACGATGATGGCGCCGAGGATCGCGCGGCCGATCTGCGCGACGGGGGCATCCTCGGCCAGCTGGCCGTCGCGGATGCCGGCGCGCAGCCGCGAGCCGAGATGCTCCTCCACGCCCAGACTCTCACCGAGGTGCTGGCCGACTCCGGCGTCCTCGGTCGCCGCCGCGACCAGCGAGCGCAGCAAAGCGCCACCCTGGGGTTCGTCGAGGATCGCGAGCACGCTGCGCAACCACGCCTCGACGTCGGCGGAGAGGTCGCCCGTGTACGGCACGACGAAGTCGACGGGGATGAGCCGCCCCTCGGCGAGGCACTCCCCGATCAGGGCTCCGCGCGACGGCCACCACCGGTAGATGGTCTGCTTGCCGACCCCGGCCTCTTTCGCGATGCCCTCGATCGTCAGCCGGTCGTAGCCCTGATTGTGGAACAGCCGGGCCGTGGCGTCGAGGATCGCCTCGCGCGCGGCGGTGCTGCGCACGGGTCCGCTTCGATGCTCGTTCACCATCCATTCAGGATAGCCACAGATCTCTAGACGAGACGTGCCGTATGCTCAACGAGTCTGAAGGAGATCGTCTTGGCTTCACTGCTTTTCCGTCTGGGTTCTTTCGCTGCGCGCAAGGCGTGGACGGTGGTCATCTCGTGGGTCGTGGTCCTCGGCCTCGGGGTCGGCGCGTTCCTTGCGCTCGGCGGCACGCTCAGCAACAGCTTCGACATCCCCGGCACCGCCTCGGGCGAGGTCATCGACGAGCTCGCCGACAAGCTGCCCGACACCGCCGGAGGCACGGGCACCGTGGTCTACCAGACCGAGAACGGCGAGCCCTTCACCGACGAGCAGAAGAAGGAGATCTCGGCGCTCGCGGCGAGCGCCGAAGACCTCGACGGCGTC
Source organism: Microbacterium sp. USHLN272 (assembly GCF_037149655.1). Taxonomy (NCBI): domain Bacteria; kingdom Bacillati; phylum Actinomycetota; class Actinomycetes; order Micrococcales; family Microbacteriaceae; genus Microbacterium; species Microbacterium sp. USHLN272. The sequence goes on from NZ_JBBCRA010000001.1 coordinate 1,930,654, forward strand.
GCCCGGGTCATCGACCCCTTCGACGCCCAGCAGCAGCAGGCCGACCAGGAGCAGGAGCTCACCGACGGCGCCGCGCAGATCGCCGACGGCCGCACGCAGCTGGATGCCGGTCAGGCCCAGCTCGACAGCGGACGCACCCAGCTCGAAGACGGCATCGCGCAGATCGACGCCGGCATCGCCCAGGCCCAGGCGGCCGGAGCCCCGGCACAGCAGATCACCGTGCTCGAGGGGCAGAAGGCCGCGCTCACCTCTCAGCTCGCCGCCCTCGACGCCCAGCAGCAGACGATCGACCAGAACCGTGACGACCTCGACGCCAACGCCGAGCAGCTCGACCTCGGCACCACTCTCCTCGACCTCACGGACGGCATCGGCGTCGTCTCGGACGACGGCTCGACCGCCATCGTCAACGTCTCGTTCGTCGACCCACGCCTCGAACTCTCCGAAGAGGTCAAGCAGGGAACGATCTCGCACTTCGACGACACCGCCGTCGAGGGCACCACGGTCGACTTCGGCACCGACATCGCCCAGGGCGTTCCCGAGATCTTCGGCATCGGCGAGGCGATCGGACTCGCCTTCGCGGCGGTCGTGCTCATCGTCATGCTCGGCTCGCTGATCGGCGCCGCACTCCCCATCATCACCGCGATCGTCGGCGTGGGCGTCGGCGTGACCTCGTCGCTGGCCTTCTCGGGCGTCGTCGACATGGCATCCGTCACCCCCGTGCTGGGTGTGATGCTCGGGCTCGCGGTCGGCATCGACTACTCGCTCTTCATCGTCAACCGCCACCGCAAGCAGCTGCTCGCCGGATCCCCCGTGCGCGAATCGATCGGGCTCGCCACCGGAACCTCGGGCACCGCGGTCGTCTTCGCCGGCGCGACCGTGATCGTCGCGCTGCTCGCCCTCAACGTCACGGGTGTGCCGTTCCTCGGCCTCATGGGCACCGTCGGCGCCGTGTGCGTCGCCGTCGCCGTGCTCGTCGCGATCACCCTCGCCCCCGCGATCCTCGGCCTCATCGGCGACCGTCTGCTCGGCAAGAAGGCCCGCGCGACCGTCGGCAAGCCGCACGCCACCGGCAAGCCCGTGAAGCGCATGTCCACGCTGCGCGCCATCGTCACCGTGCTCGTCAGCATCGTGGGCCTGCTCATCATCGCGATCCCCTCGATGTCGATGCGCCTCGGCCTGCCCGACGGCGGCAGCGAGCCCAGCGACTCCACCAGCTACCGCGCCTTCCACGCCGTGAACGAGCAGTTCGGCGAAGGCGCCAACGGGCCGCTGCTCGTCACCGCCACCCTCGACGAGGCGGTCAGCGACGACGACCTGCTCGCCACCCAGGTCGAGGTCGCGCAGAAGCTCGCCGATCAGGACGACGTGGTCGCCGTCGCGCCCGTCGCGACCTCCGACGACAACACACTCCTCGCCTTCCAGGTGCTGCCGGCCGAAGGCCCCAACAGCGCGTCGACGGAACAGCTCGTGCAGAGTATCCGTTCGCTGCCCGAACTCGACGGCGGCATCACGCTCGGCGTCGCCGGTCAGGCGGCCGTCAACATCGACATCTCCGAGGCACTCGCCGGAGTCCTGCCGCTGTACCTCGTGGTCGTCGTCGGGCTCTCGCTGCTGATCATGATCGTCGTGTTCCGCTCGCTGCTCGTGCCGGTCATCGCCACCGGAGGCTTCGTGCTGTCGCTCTTCGCGACGTACGGCCTGATCGTGGCGGTGTTCCAGTTCGGCTGGGGTGCCGAGATCATCGGGCTGCACAGCACCGGACCGATCCTCAGCTTCCTGCCGGTGATCCTCGTCGGCATCCTGTTCGGCCTCGCGATGGACTACCAACTCTTCCTCGCCTCCGGCATGCGCGAGGCGTACGTGCACGGGGCGTCGGCCCGGGATGCCGTGGCGCAGGGCTTCCGCGCCGGCCGCTCGGTCGTGATCGCCGCCGCCCTCATCATGGTGTCGGTGTTCGGCGGGTTCATCTTCTCGGAGTCGACGATTATCCGCTCGATCGGCTTCGGCCTCGCGTTCGGTGTGCTGCTCGACGCGTTCGTCGTGCGGATGCTGCTCATGCCCGCGCTCATGCACCTGCTCGGGAAGTCGGCCTGGTGGCTGCCGCGCTGGCTCGACCGCCTGCTGCCCAACGTCGACATGGAGGGTGCCGCGCTCGAGCGAGACCACCCCGCCGTGCACACCGACAGCATCCCGACGGTCGAGACGCCCGAGCCGAAGACGCGCGCCGAGCGCAAGCGGCGGCAGGGCTGACCCCTTCCCTTCCCGTCCCCTCCCTTCCCCGCGAGGAGTCAAGACACGCCGCACGCCGACCTGCTAGCGCGGCGTGTCTTGACTCCTCAGCATCCTGTGGTTCCGCGCTCCATTCGTGAGGGGTCAAGACACGCCCCACGCAGGCACGGTCGCAGGGCGTGTCTTGACCCCTCACGCCCCGCCCCGCGCACCCCGCAGTAGGGTGGCCGCATGGAGGAGGACGACGGTCGGTTGCGCGCGCTGCTCACGGCCATGCGTGCGCAGGCGGATGCCCGTGTCCGGGCGACCGCGGCGATCCTCACCGAACTCACCCACGACCGCGAGGGCTCGAACGACGACGACGAGCACGACCCCGAGGGAGTCACGCTGTCGTCGGAGTGGTCGCGGCTGACCGGGCTCGCGGAGGCCGCGGCATCCGAACTCCAGCAGGTCGACGATGCGCTCGCACGCATGGATGCCGGCACCTACGGCGTGTGCCTGAACTGCGGCCGACCGATCCCGGCCGCCCGGCTCGAGGTGCGTCCGTTCGCCGAGTACTGCGTCGCCTGCGCCGAGAAGCTCGGGCACTGACAACTCCGGCGCGCGGGGCTAGCATTCCGAGCATGCCCATCGCACTCGAGAACGTCGGCATCGCGGTGCGCGACATCGACGCCACCATCGCGTTCTTCACCGAACTCGGCCTGGAGGTCGTCGGCCGCGACACCGTCAGCGGCGACTGGGCCGACACTGCGGTGGGGCTCGACGGCAACCACGCGCGCATCGCGATGCTGCAGACGCCCGACGGTCACGGCCGTCTCGAGCTGTTCGAGTACATCCATCCCGATGCGATCGAGACCGAGCCGACCCTCCCGAACGAGATCGGGATGCACCGGGTCGCCTTCTCGGTCGACGACATCGACGCATCCCTCGAGATCGCCGCCCGTCACGGCTGCCACCCGCTGCGCGGGGTCGCGAACTACCAGGACATCTATCGCCTCGCCTACGTGCGCGGCCCGAGCGGCATCATCGTGATGCTCGCGCAGGACCTCACTCGCGGCTGATCCCGAGCGAGAGCAGCGCGTCAGTCGCGGCGAGAGGCCAGGCGGATGCCGTCCCACAGCCGCGAGAGACGCTCGACCATGTCGACCTCGGGGTCGAGGAGCCATTGCACCTGGAGCCCGTCGGCGGCGGCGAGCACGATGTCGACCGCGATCTTCGGGTCGAGCGTCGCCCCGAGCTCCCCGGACTTCTGGGCGCGGTCGATCACGCCCGTGAGCACGCCGCGCGCCCACGCGTAGCGTTCGACGAAGTACTCGTGCGCGGGGTGGCCCACCATCGTGGCCTCCGCCGAGAACTCGACGAAGAGCCTCACGAGACCGGGGACCGAGACGTTGTGCTCGATGATCGACAGGAACCCGGCGAACGTGGGGTCGGGGTCCATGAACTCGCCGAGGTCGCGCTCGTCGCGGGCGCGCAGAACCTCCATGTAGAGCTCTTCGCGCGAGCCGAAGTAGTGCATGAGCCCGGGCTGGGTCAGACCGACCCGCGCGGCGATCTCTCGATTCGACGCCTTGCGATAACCGACCTCCGCCACCACGTCGAGCGCGACCTGCAGGATCTCCTCCCGCTTCGCCACACCCTTCGCGTACCTTCCCCGCGCCACCATGCGCACATTCTAGGTTCGAATGCCACCGGGAAACCGATTTCCTGCGCCTGCCGTCATCGAAGAGGGCGCCTCACGACCTCTCGGCCACGACCGCGGCCAGCACGGCGACCGTCGCGGTCATCTGCTCGGGCGGTACCGGGAGCTCGCCGGTGTCGAGCATGCGCACGAAGGCCTCAACGCCGGGACGCACGTAGTCGGACCCGACGACGATCTCACGGCTCTCCGTCCCGCCGCTGCCGACGGCCGTCACGCGAAACGGCACCGACACCTCACCCTCCGGGCGCACGAAATCGAGCGTCACCCCCACCCCGCCGACGGCGTATCGGGCGCGCACGTGCCCCGGGGAGTGCTCCACCTCGACCTCTTCGGGCGCCCCGGGAACCAGGCGCTGGGCGAGATCGGCGAGATGGATGCCGTAGAAGAAGAGGCCGCCATAGGGTCCGTCGGGATCGGCCGGTCCGGTGATCGCGAGACTCTGCACCTCCCCGATCGACGGGAGCGCGGCGGCGACGGCATCCGTGTCGGGCAGCCAGCGCAGCGTCGACGACGACGTGACGGGCGTCGACCCGGCGGCGGCGAGGATCGCGTCGGCATCGGCGACCGAGAGCGCGAGCGGCTTGTCGACCCACACCGGCACGCCCGCGTCGAGGAAGGGCACGGCGAGCGAGCGATGCGTCGCCCCGTCGCGAGTGGCCACGATCAGGGCGTCGACCTCGCCGATCAGGTCGGTGGATGCCGTCACGATGCGCTCGATGCCGCCGAGCTCGGCCAGCGCGGCCGTGCGCTTGGAATCGCCGGCGACGAGGGCGGTCACCCGGGCATCGCCGACCCCGTCGACGTTGAGCGCGCGCACGATGCCGTCGGCGTGAGTGTTCTCGATGCCGACGATCCCGATGCGGTGCGCTGCCATGCCCCCATCCTCTCGAAGACGGCACTCTCGGGTGTCGGCACGCGCCAGTAGGCTAGGCACATCATGGATCAGATCATGTGGTGGGCAGAGCACTACTGGTGGCTCGTCTTCCCGATCATGGGCATGGCGGGTGCCGCAGCGAAGGCCTGGGAACGGTCGGCCAAGAACCGCCACGAGCGTCGGATCGAGACGCTCCGCATGAAGGCGCAGCTCAAGACCGCGCAGATCGAGGCGCGGGCGCTGACCCACCCGACGAAGAACCGCGGTGCGACGATCGTCGACACCACGGCATCCCCCGTTCCGAACGATCTGCTCGCGCGCCTGCTCGCCGAGCACGACGAGATCACCGCGCGCTGGCTCGACTACGAGCTCGACGTCGCGAAGCTCATCGCCTTCCCCGCCATGAGCGATGGGCGCCAGCCCCTCACGGCCGCGTTCCTGCGCGCGAAGCGCACCGCCGACGCACTGCGTCCGGCGTCGGCCGAGGCCAAGGTCACCGAGCAGCAGGTGTCGGAGTACCTCGACGCGGTGGGGGCGTACGCCGTCGCGTTCGAGATCGCCGAGAAGGATGCCCGGCGCCTGCGCGATTCGACTTTCACCGACGCCGAGCGAAAGCGCCTCGATCGCGCGCAGCAGCTGCTCAAGGTCGCGGTCGACGAGTCGGCCACGCAGGCCGAGCGCAACGTCGCCTACAAGCGCGTGCGCGAAGAGCTCGACGGTCTCATCCTGCTGTCCGACGACGCCGTGCAGGTGCTCGAGAAGCAGGTCGCGCGCGAGATCGCGGCTCCCGCCGCACCCGCCTCGGCGCCGAGTGCGGCGTCGACCCCGGAGACGGCTTCCACCCCCGAGCCCGAGCGGATGCCGCTGCGGCGCACCGACGAGCAGTCGTGAAGGCCGAGAACCTCACCGGCCCGATCTGCGTGCACGCCGAGGCGCCGGTCTGGTCGACATCGTGGGGCGGCATCCGCTGGGTCGACGGCGACGCCGCTGACCTCGTGACGCTGCGCGACGACGGCATCCATCGCCTGCACCTCGATGACACGTATGCGGCGTTCGTGCGCCCGCGCGTCGGCGGCGGATTCGTCGCCCTCGGTGCGCGCTCGCTGCACCTCTCGGATTCGCCCGACGGACCGGCGCGCGTCGCCGCGACCTTCGACCTCGGCGATGCGCGCTTCAACGACGGCACGGTCGACCCGCTCGGGCGGCTGCTCGCCGGGTCGATGGCTCTCGGCGGTGCCGGAGCCGTGGGGCGGATGCTGAGGATCGGCGGCGACCTCGCCTCCACCACGCTGCTGTCGAAGGTGACCGTCTCGAACGGCGTGGCCTTCCCCCCCGGCGGATCCCGTGCCTACTACGTCGACACGGTCACGCAGCGGGTCGACGTGTTCGATGTGGTCGAGGGTGAACTGCGCGGGCGGCGAGGGTTCGTGACCATCCCCGAGGAGCAGGGGTCGCCCGACGGGTTGACCGTCGCCGCCGACGGGTCGGTGTGGGTCGCGCTCTGGGGTGGTTCGGCGGTGCACGGCTACGCGCCCGACGGTTCTCTGATCGCTCGGATCGAGTTGCCCGTCCCCCAGGTGAGCGCGTGCACGTTCGGCGGAGACGACCTCGGCACGCTCTTCATCACGACCTCGGCGCAGGGGCTCGGAGCAGACCACGGCACCGAGGCGGGCTCACTCTTCGCCGTCCAGCCCGGCGTGAGCGGTGTGCCCGTGGCGGCGTTCGCCGGCTGACGGGTCTCTTGGGACCGGGTTTCTCGGGGCGGGACGCTTCGACGGGCTCAGCGCCCCAGTCAGAAGCTGGCTCAGCGACTCAGTCAGAAGCTGGGTTCCTGAGCCATTCGAAGGGCCCTTGACCCAGCGACCTCGTTGTTGTGCGCGGCATCCGCTCGGCACCCGTTCGGGAGGAGAACTCACGCAACGGAGGAGAAAGACAGCGGATTCCTCCGCCCAACGCGGAGATCGCCTCCCGAACGTGCACGTCGGCACGCGTCGACGGGCTCAGCGACCCGAAGTCGCGTGAGGGGTCAAGACACGCCGCGCCGCGGCATCCGCCTGCGGCGTGTTTTGACCCCTCAGCGTGAGGAACTGGGCCGAGGCTCAGTCGGCGTACGCCGGGTTCACGATCGACACCGATTCCCCGGCCAGGAAGCGGATCACGTTCTCGGCGGCGTGCACGGGCAGGTCGGCGAGCGCCTCGGGCGAGAACCACGCCGCGTGCGGGCTGAGCAGCACCTGGTCGAGGTCGCGCAACGGGGAGCCGTCGGCCAGCGGCTCACCGTCGAAGACGTCGAGCGCGGCCGCGCCCAAGTGCCCGGAGCGCAGCGCATCTGCCAGCGCTCGCTCGTCGACGAGCGGTCCGCGACACGTGTTCACGACCACGGCTCCGGGCTTCATCGTCGCGATCGACTCGGCGTCGATCAGGTGCCGGGTCGCCTCGGTGAGCGGCACGTGCAGGGTGAGGATGTCGGCCTGCGCCACGGCATCCGGGATCTCGACGGGCTCGCACCCCGCGGAGCGGATGCCGTCGGCGGACGCGTACGGGTCGGCGACGAGCACCCGGAAACCGAGCGCCCGGCACCCGCGGGCCACGATCGATCCGATGCGGCCGAAGCCGAGCACCGACACCGTGGTCGTCGACGGACGCACGGCGAGGGGCCGGGCGTCCACCGCCTTCCAGGTGCCGGCGCGCACCGCGCGGTCGTAGGCCGGCAGGCCGCGCGCCTGGGTCATGATCATCGCGATGGTGTGCGCGGCGACCTCCTCGATGCAGTAGCTCGGGGTGTTCGCGATCGCGATGCCGCGAGCGGTGGCCGCTTCGACGTCGATCATGTCGTACCCGATGCCGACGCGACTGATGATGCGCAGGTTCGGCATCCGATCGAGTACTTCGGCCGTGATCGGGGCCCACTGCACGACGAGCCCTGTGGCATCCGCGCCCAGAGTTGCGAGGTCGTCGGATGCCGGGGACGCTGCCCGTTCGGCGTGGAGTCCGGCGGATCGGAGCGTGTCTTCGATGACGGTTCCGGGGAGGTCGCAGTCGCTGACGAGGATGAACGGCGTTGTCATGAATGCGATGCTATAGCATCTAGCACTTAGTCCTCCGCGTCGTACAGGCTCAGCACGTGGTCGGCGGCGAAGGCGCTGAGCTGCTCGGCCACCCCGCGGATGTCGTCGCGCGCGTAGTGCGTGCGCTCCCAACTCGCGTACAGCGCGCACTGCATCGGGATGCCGCGGTGGTGCAGCGGCTTCGACACCAACCCGAAGCGCGGCGGCTCGACGACCACGCAGGGCCCGTGGCCGGCGGCCGACCGGGCCTGGATGATCGGGGCATCCGCTCCGAAACTCGCCATCTCGACCGACCACGCCTCGCTCTCGGCCGCCCTCTGGATCTGCGTCCACGCGGCCGATCCGGTGCCGGAGGTGAGGAAGGGGCCGGCCAGCAGATCCTCCAGTTCCAGGCGGTCCCCGGCAGCGAGCGGATGCGACGCCGGCAGCTGGCAGTAAAGGGGCAGGTTCATGATACGGATGCTGCTGAGCCGCGAGTCCGGCGGACTCGTCGTCACCGCGAGATCGGCCCCAGAGCGCAACCGGTCGTAGGTCTCGACCGGCGTCGCGACCACGACGTCGGAGATGGGTCCGCCGCCCGCGATGAACGGCGCGAGCACGAGCACGCTCGTCATCTCGGGGGCTGCGGCGACGAACGAGCGCTCCTTGAGCACGATGCCGCTCATCACCTCGCGCGCTCTCCGGCCCCGGCGCACGAGGTCGCGCGCCATCGGCTCGAGACGGTCGCCGGCGTAGGTCGCGACCATGCCCTGCGGCATCCGTCGGAACAGGGATGCTCCCACCTGGCGCTCGAGCGAGGCGATCTGCCGCGATACCGTCGGTTGCGTCCTGATCAGGCGTTCTGCCGCGAGACTGACCGACCCGGTGTCGAGCACCGCGACGAATGCCTCGAGTTCGCGTTCGCCGTACATACGTAAACCGTATACCTCACCCCGTTTTCTTCATTGGACGAGCATGGGATGATCACCGCAGGATGGGCAGAACCCGAACTTCCCCCTCCTTCCCCGAGACAGAGAGCCCTCCCGATGGCTGCTTCCCGCACTGATATCAGTTCTGCCCGGCAACGACGCTCGATGGTGGGTGCCTTCGTCGGCACCGCGATCGAGTGGTACGACTTCTACATCTTCGGCACGGCCGCCGCCCTCGTCTTCGGCCGCGTCTTCTACCCCGACGTCGCACCCGGCGCCGCGCTGCTCGCCTCGTTCGCCACCTTCTGGGTCGGCTTCCTGATGCGCCCGGTCGGCGGACTCGTCTTCGGCCACTTCGGCGACAAGTTCGGGCGCAAGAACGTGCTCGTGCTCACGCTCATCCTGATGGGCACCGCCACCACGCTGATCGGCCTCCTGCCCACCTACGCCCAAATCGGCATCCTCGCGCCGATCCTGCTCGTCGTGCTGCGCGGCCTGCAGGGCTTCGCGGTCGGCGGTGAGTGGGGCGGCGCCGTGCTGCTGTCGACCGAGAACGCCACGGCCAAGAAGAAGGGCCTCGCCGGAGCCTGGGTGCAGCAGGGCTCGCCCGCCGGATCCATCCTCGCGACCGTGATGTTCCTCATCGTGGGCCTGCTGCCCGACGAGCAGTTCATCACCTGGGGCTGGCGCATCCCGTTCCTCGTGTCGGCGATCCTCGTGATCGTGGGCCTCGTCATCCGCGTGAAGGTCGAGGAGTCGCCCGACTTCGAGGCGGCGAAGCAGTCGAAGGAGGTCGTGAGCGCCCCGGTGCTCGTCGCGATCCGCACCGCGCCGCTGTTGATCGGGCTCGGCGTGCTCGCGTCGGTCATGGGCATCTCGAACGCCTACTTCTCGAACACGTTCCTGCTCGCCTGGACCACCGGATCCCTGGGCATCGAGCGGCAGCTCATGCTCAACATCCTGCTCGGCATGGCGATCCTGCAGTTCATCTGGCAGCCGATCGCCGCCAAGATCGCCGAGAGGTTCGGCATCGCCCGGGTGATGCTCGCGGGCCTCATCCTCAGCGTCGTGCTCACGGTGCCGTACTTCCTCGCCATCCAGGCCGCCTCCCCCCTGTGGATCACGGTCACCCTCTACGCCACGATCATCGGCAGCACCGCCTACTACGCACTGCTCGCGACGCTGCTCGCCTCGGCGTTCCCGGCCCGCATCCGCTACTCCGGCGTCTCGCTGGCCTACCAGCTGTGCGCGACCGTCTTCGGCGGATCGACCCCGCTGGTGGCCCAGTGGATCCTCAACTCGACCGGCGGCAGCGTGTGGGGTGTGGCCGTGTTCTACGCGGTGATGATCCTCATCACGATCGCCGGTGTCTGGGGACTCCAGCGACGCATCGCCCGATCGGTCGAGGCCGAGACCGCGGCCACGGCCACGGCATCCGTGGCCTGACGGCAGCCCCGGCCCGACCGGCATCCGTCCCGCCGGCCGAGCGACCACCCGAGCGACCCCCGAGAACCGAGAGAGACCATGCGCGTCGACACCATCTTCACCCACGCCCGCATCCGCACGCTCGATGCCGACCGCCCCGCGGCGCACAGCATCGGCGTGCTGGGCGGCCGCATCGTCGGCTTCGACGACGACCTGCACGGCGTCGAAGCGGACCGGGTCGTCGACCTCGGCGGTCAGCCCGTGCTGCCCGGGTTCCACGACGCGCACCACCACCTCTCGCTCACGGGCTTCCGTCTCGCGTCGCTGAACCTGCGCCCCGGCGCGGTGAACTCGCTCGACGAGCTGTACGAGGCGGTGCGCGTGCACGCCGAGGGGCTGGCGCCGGATGCCTGGGTGCGGGGTTCCGGCTACGACCAGAACTTCCTCGAGGCGCATCCGACGGCCGAGGGACTCGACCGGGTCGCGGGCGGGCGGCCCGTGATCCTCGAGCACGTCTCGGGGCACATGATGGTCGCGAACACGAAGGCCTTCGAGCTCGCGGGGTACACCGGACGCGAGGGGTTCCCCGACATCGCGGGCGGCGGCATCCCCCGTGACGCCGACGGCCGGCCGCAGGGACTGCTGCAGGAGTCGGCGATGGCCCCGATCTTCGCGCTCGTGCGGCCGATGAGTCTCGACGAGGTGCAGCGCAACCTGGGGCTCGCGAGCGATCAGGCCCTGAGCTACGGCCTCACCTCGGTCACCGAGCCGGGGATCGGCGAGATCCGGATGGTGGGCAACAGTCCGCTCGACTACCACGCCTACCAGTCGGCGGTCGAGCAGCGGCAGCTGCGGGTGCGCACCACCCTCATGCCGTACATCACGGTGCTGCACCCCTTCACCGACCTCCCCGACAAGGACGTGCTCGGCCTCGACCTCGGCATCCGCACCGGTCTCGGCGACGACATGCTGCGCGTCGGACCGGTGAAGATCGTCGCCGACGGGTCGTTCATCGGACGCTCGGCCGCCATGCACGCCTGCTTCCACGGCGAGGCCGACAACTTCGGCGTGCTGCTGCACGAGCCCGGGGCGCTGCGCGACTACATCGTCGGGGCGCACCGGGCCGGGTGGACGGTCGCGACCCACGCGATCGGCGACCGGGCGATCACGCACGTGCTCGACGCGATCGAGCACGCGCAGAGCATCGCTCCGCGCCCCGACGTGCGGCACCGCATCGAGCACTTCGCCCTCGCGAGCGACGACGACATCGCCCGCGCTGCGCGGCTGGGTGTCATCCCCGTGCCGCAGGGCGTGTTCGTGTCGGACTTCGGCGACGGCATGGCCGCGGCGGTGGCCGCCGACCGGCGCGACGACATCTACCGTGTGAAGTCGCTGGCGGATGCCGGCATCGTGATCAATGGTTCGACCGATTCACCCATCTCCGACGCCAACCCTCTCGTGTCGATCCGCGACATGGTGCTGCGGCGCACGAGCGGCGGCGAGGTGCTGGGCGAGCGTGAGCGCGTGACGGTCGACGAGGCCGTTCGCGCCTACACGTACGGGTCGGCGTACGCGGTCGGCCAGGAGCACGCGACCGGCACGCTCAAGGTCGGGATGCTGGCCGACTTCATCGCCCTCAGCGACGACCTGTACGAGATCGAGCCCGAGCGCATCGCGGAGCAGTACGTGACGACGACCGTCGTCGGCGGCGAGGTCGTGTTCGAGCGCTGAGCGCTTTCGCCGGGCGGACGTTTTGCTATAGCGTTTAGGGATGGACACTCGCCGCGCACTCATCACCGGGGCCAGCTCCGGCATCGGGACGGCCGCCGCCCTCGAACTCGCCCGCGAGGGGCTCGACGTCTGGCTCACCTACACCGGGCGCGAGGCCGAGGCCGCTCGTGTCGCCGAGGACTGCCGCGCGGCCAGGGCGTCCGATGTGCGGGTCTCGCGACTCGACCTGCGCGACCCCGCCTCGATCGATGCATTGGTCGCGGAGATCACGGATGCCTGGGGCGAACTGCACGTGCTCGTGAACAACGGCGGCGTGTGCCCCTACACGCCCTACGACGAGATCGACATCGAGGAGTGGGACGGCGTGCTCGAGACGAACGTGCGCGGCACGTTCCTGTTGACGCGCGGGTCGCTACCGCTGCTGCGCGCCGCCGCGGGCGATCGCAGCGTCATCAACCTGTCGTCGATCGCCGGACAGGTGGGCGCCCTGCAGACCGGGCTGCACTACGCCGCGAGCAAGGGCGCGATCCTGGCGTTGACCCGCAGCTTCGCCCGCCACCTGGCGCCGGAGGGGATTCGCGTCAACGCCGTCACCCCGGGGCCCGTGGCCAGTGCGATCACCGATCAGCTGCAGGGCGAGGGACGCGCGAAGCTCGAGGCATCGATCCCGCTCGGGGCGTTCGGACAGCCGGCCGACGTCGCCTGGATCATCGCCTCACTCGCCTCGCCGCGGGCGGGTTTCATCACCGGCGCCACGTACGACGTCAACGGGGGTGTTCGCATTGACTGACAGCATTCACTCCCGGTCCGCGGAGCAGACCGTGCAGGACCAGCTCGACGCGTTCAACGCGCACGACCTCGAGGCTTTCGTCGCGACATACGCCTCGGATGCCGTCATCACCGGCGTCGCTCCGGAGCCGATCGTCGGCACCGCCGCGATCCGCGCCTTCTACGAGCCGCGGCTGCAGAACCCCGAGCTGTCGTGCGTGATCGAGCAGACCGTGCTCTTCGGCGACCGGTGGGTCGTCGCACAGGAGCAGGTCGTCAACGCGGGTGTCGCGACCGAGACCATCGCCACCTTCGACGTCGTCGACGGGCTGATCTCGCGCGCCTCGATGCTCAAGGCGTAGCCCTTCGGCTCAGCCGTCGAAGCGCTCGCGCAGCGCGGGGTCGACGGCGACGTCGCCGAAGGATGCCGTCCACGCTCCGTCGACCGCGATCGACTGCCCCGAGAGGTACGGCGCCGCGTCCGACAGCAGGAACGCGGTGACCGCTGCGACCTCCTCGGCTCGCGCGATGCGCCCCATGGGCGGCCCCTCGGACAGTGCGCGCTCGGCGGCTATCGGGTCGACGGATGCCGCGATCTGCGCCTCGAGGTGCGGAGTGCGCACCCCGCCCGGTGCGACCGTGTTCGCACGGATGCCGAGTGCTCCGTAGGTCACCGCCACACTGCGGCTGAGCGCATCGATGCCGCCCTTCGTGAACTCGTAGGCGGCGTGGTCGACGAACGACGCCCGCCCATGGATCGAGCCGATGTTCACGATCGCCCCGGCGATGCCCTGATCCACGAAGGCCGAGACCGCGGCGGAGCACCCCCAGAGGTATCCGAAGCCGTTGATGTCGAGGATCTCGCGCACGACCTCCTCGTCGAGCGCGTGCAGCGGTGTGCGCTTCGTGATCCCCGCGTTGTTCACCCACCCCGCCAGCGGCGCGAGACCTCGGGCGACCGAGGCCGCCCGCTCGTGCACGGCACGATCCGCCGCGTCGCCGAGCACCACTTCGGCCACGACACCCGCCTCGATCGTCCCCGAGCCGGGCGAGCGCTCGAGCCCGACCACGACCCAGCCGTCGGCCGTCAGCCGCTCCGCGATCGCGCGGCCGATGCCCTTTCCGCTCCCGGTCACCACGACACTGCGCATCGCATCAGTCATCACCCTCTCCTCCCGAGAACGCGCCGAGATCGAAGACCCCCGGATCGAGGGTGAACCCGAGGCCCGCGGCATCCGTCGGCCTGACCGTGCCGTCGAACACCGGCCCTCCGACGATGAACGACGGCGCCGGGTCGTAAGGGTTCGTGCCGCGCGCGAAGGTCTCGACGCCGACGCCGAGATGCGCCGTGACCTCGGGATACACGTGACCCGACACCGGAACACCACGATCCGACGCCCAGGCGATGAGTTCGCGGGCCGGCGTCACTCCTCCGATCGCCACCACGTCGAGGCGCAGCACGTCGACGGCCTCGGCCTCGACCAGTGCGCGCAGCACGGCGGGGTCGGTCACCTCGTCGCCGACGGACACGCGCAGCCCGCTCTCGCGGCGGATGCGCGCGCACCCCGCGGCGTCCTCCGGGAGCAGCGGGTCCTCGAGCCAGGCGAGGCGCGGGTCTCCCCACTGCGCGATCTCGGCCAGCGCCTCGTCGGCATCGCGCCAGCCGAAGCCGACATCGACGACGAGACCGGTCCCCGGCGGCAGATCATCGCCGAGCAGGGCCAGCAGTTCGCGCATGTATGCCGGATCAGGCATACGCGAGATCTTCACCTGCGACCACCCGTCCGCCTGGGCGAGCACCTCGTCGGCGACCTCTCGGGGCGCACGCGCCGCCGAGGGGTAGGCGGCCACGAGCATCGCGTCGCGCGGGGCGTCCCCCGTGCCGAGCATCCGCCACAGGGGCATCTCCGCCCGTCGCGCGGCGACATCCCACAGCGCGATGTCGACCAGTCCGATCGCTCGGCGCACCAGACCCACGCGCCCGACGATCGCGCTGCCGCGCAGCATCCGGTCCCATGTCGCGGCCGGATCGTCGGCATCCGCTCCGATCGCGTGCCCCGAGACGAGCCGCTCGACGATCTCGGCCATCGGCGCCTCGCGCGACAGGCAGTAGGCGATGCCCGAGAAACCATCGGCGTCGGATGCGCGCACCGCGCTGTACTCGCGCCGGGTCACCGTCATCGCCCCGAGGTGCAGGGGCGCCGGAAGGGGCAGCACCGCCGTCGCCGTGTCGATGCGCGCGATGCCGGTCATGCGGGCTTCTTCGCGAGCGGCACACCGTAGTCGACGAGGAATCCGCCGTCGACGTACAGCGTCTGCCCGTTCATGTAACGCGATTCGTCGGACACGAGGAAGCTCACGGCCGCCGCGATCTCGCTCGCCTCGGCCAACCGCCGGGCCGGGATGCGCGACAGGATCGTGTCGAGGCTGAGCGTGCCCGCCTCGACGCCCTGACGGAACACCCCGGTGTCGACGTAACCCGGGGCGACCGCGTTGACCCGCACGCCGCGCGCGGCCCACTCGGCACCGGCGGTCGCGGTGAGACCGATCACGGCGGCCTTGGTCGTGGCGTACGGCGCGCGTCCGGCCGAGCCGCGCGACGAGATCGACGAGATGTTCACGATGCGGCCATCCCCGCGCTCGAGCATCCGGCGTCCGGCCGCCTGCAGCGCCGAGAAGACGCCGTGCAGGTTCACGTCGACGACCGCCTGCCATTCGCTCCACGTGAGGTCTTCGATCCCGCGATGCCGCTGGATCCCGGCGTTGTTCACGAGCACTTCGATGGGCCCGAGCTCGGCTTCGATGTCGCCGAACACGCGATCGACGCCGTCGTGATCGGTGACGTCGAGCTCGCGCCAGAGGATGCCGGCGGGGTTCTCACCGGCGGTGAGTCCGGGCACGCGATCGGCGGCGACGACGAGGTAGCCGTCGGCCGCGAGACGCTGGCCGATCTCCCAGCCGATGCCGGCGGAGCCTCCGGTGACGATGGCGACGAGACGGGTCATTTCTCTCCTGGGGTCGTGGTCGCCAGAAGCGCGGCGACGAGGTCGGTGGCGTGCTTCTCGAGAAGCTCGAGAGCGCCGGGGGCGAGCGGGGTCTGCCAGGCCTGGTAGGCGCCGCGGTCGTAGGCGTCGCGCGTGGGGAGGTACACGAAGCCGGGTCCGTTCGTGAGATTCATCACGACGATCGGGTTCTCGGGGAACCTCGCGCGCAGGGTCGTCTGCAACCGCGAGTACGCCTCGCCCGGGTGTCCGATGATCACCGCATCGCCGAGACGCCATGCCCACACGGGGTGCGCGACGGTCGGACCGTCGATGTACCCCTCGCGCAGATTGCGCGCGCGCCCGAGGCGCTCCTCGCGGGAGCGCGGATCGATGTCGGCCCACTCGCGCGCCAGATCGTCGAGCGTCGGCAGGTCGCGCAGGGGGAGGGAGACGGATGCCGTGACGCCGGCCGAGCGCCCTTCGTCTCGTCGCTCCGCTCCTCGCTCGGGGACCCGTTTGCGCCCCGCCCACACCGCCAGCGGCGCACCCGACTCGACGATGCGATCGAGCGTGAGTTCCTCGCCGGGAACCGGCAGCGCGTCCACCGCCGCGAGCACGGCGTGCCCGAGCGAGCGGCCGTGTCGATCGGCCACCGTCACGTCTCCCGTGTACTGCTCGCGCGGGGCGAGTTCGCCCGACGCGCCCTGCACGAACAGGCACGGGGCACCGGTCGCCGCCTCCACGACCTCGCGCATCGCGCCCACGTAGTCGGGCGACACCGCACGACTCTGCCACGCGAGCGTCGTCGGGTGGCAGGCGTAGTTCACGAGCGTGGCGCGCACGCGACCTGCGACGCTCACCCGACCGATCACGACGGTGTCGTCGGCGACGGCATCCGGGTGGAAACCCACGAGCGCACGCCCGTCGAGATCGAGTTCGCGGTCGGCGGCGAGGGTGCAGCGTCCGGTCGTCCATTCGATCAGGCCGGCCTCGGCGGTGCTCAGCGCCTCGCGTCCGGCCGCGATGCCCGCGGCGGCGAGCGCATCGAGGTACCCGGGGATGAGCTCACCGCCGGGCAGATGCGCGTCGGCGGCGCAGAGCACGGCGCCCGCGTGCGTGTGCGAGAGCGAGAGCATGAGCTGGTCGGGAGCGAGCCCGAGGCCCGCCAGGATCGCCCCGCGCACCCCCTGCTCGTCGGCGACCCGTCGCCACCAGGTGCCGTCGACCGCGAGCAGAACACGCGGACGGTCGTCGTCGCCGATCATCGCGAGGGCCGTCAGCTCGAACGGCCGATGCGCGCCCTCGGAGCGCTCCCAGTCGGCGGGCCCCCAGTTCTTGGCGCGGATGCCGGTGGGCGGCGTGATGTCTCGGCGCGCCAACCCGACCCGCAGCGCGCTGCGCGGAATGCGGATGCTGTCGCCCAGAGCGGTGTTCATCGTGGGTGCTCCCGTCGTTCGGCCGTCTCATCGACCGATGCCATAGCATCGGTGCGAGCGTGCGACCTCGGAACCCCGAGCTCCGCCGATCGCCGCCCGTTCGGAAGGACTCCCCCGATGCGCACCGTGTCAGACCAGAACATCGCCGAGCAGGTCGCCGACGAGCTGCGCGCCGCGATCCACTCCGGCGAGCTCGCCCCCGGCGAGCGCCTGGTCGAGCGCAAGCTCGCCGATCGCCTCGGCGTCAGCCACATCCCGGTGCGCGAAGCCCTCACGCGGCTCGCCGAGGAGCGGCTCATCGTGCGCGAACCCCGCCGGGGTGCACGGGTCGCGGAGTTGACAGCATCCGATCTCGACGACATCTCGAGCCTGCGAATCGTGCTCGAGCAGTTCATGGCGATCCGGGTGCAGGAGCGGTGGAACGCGGATGCCGCGGCGCGCCTCGAGACGATCGTCACCGCGATGGGCGCCGCCGCCCCCGGCGACGTCGACGAGGTGCTGCGGCAGGACCGGCTGTTCCACGAGACGCTCGCGGATCTGGCGGAGCACCGCTTCCTCGACGAGGTCAGCGCGCAGCTGCGCGGACGCATCGTCGGGTTCATCCGCGCCGCGAACGCCGCCCTCGACGTCGACGAGCAGGAGGAGCACGTGCGCAGCCACCAGGAGATCGTCGACGCGCTCGCGAGCGGCGACCCCGACCGCGTGCGCGCCGTCGTCGCCGGGCACATCACCCGAGCGGTCGAACGCATCACCCCGACGACAGGAGCAGACGCATGACCGCCAGAACGATCGTCCTCACCGGAGCATCCGACGGCATCGGCGCGGCCGCGGCCCGCCAGCTCGCCGCGACCGATCACCGACTGATCCTCGTGGGGCGCTCGCCCGAGAAGACGAAGGCCGTGGCCGACGACACCGGCGCCGAGTACTTCTTCGCCGACTTCGCCCGCCTCGACGACGTGCGCGAGCTGGCCGCGAAGCTGACGGATGCCGTGGGCGCCGACGGCATCCACGTGCTGGCGAACAACGCCGGCGGCATCTTCGGTGACCGCACGCCCACGGTCGACGGTTTCGAGAAGACCATCCAGGTCAACCACCTCGCGCCGTTCCTGCTGACGAACCTGCTGATGCCGACGCTGCTGGCGTCGAAGGCGGCGGTGATCAACACGTCGAGCGTCGGGCACCGGCTCTTCGGGCACATCGACGTCGAGGACCTCGACAACTCGAAGAAATTCAGCGCCAACAAGGCCTACGGCGACGCGAAGCTCGCGAACGTGCTCTTCACGAAGAGCCTGCACACGAAGTTCCACCCCGACGGCTTGAGCTCGGTGGCCTTCCACCCCGGCACCGTGCAGACGAACTTCGCCTCGGACTCGTCGAGCCTGATGCGGCTCGTCTACCGGAGTTTCCTCGGCAGGCTGCTGCTCACGAGCACAGAGGAGGGCGGCGCGATCCTGCGCTGGTTCATCGAGGGAACTCCCGATGAGACGTGGTTCTCGGGGGCGTACTACGACGAGCGCACGCTGTCGTCGAAGACCAACCCGCAGGTCGACGACCCCGCCCTCGCCGAGGCCCTCTGGCAGCGCAGCGCCGAGCTCGTCGGGGTGTAGGGGATCCGGCGACTTCGATACCCTTCCGGAATGCCTCTCGCACTCGTCACCGGAGCCGCACGGTCGAACAGCATCGCCGCGGGAATCGTGCCCCGTCTGCGCGCCGACGGCTGGACCGTCGTGACCAGCGACCTCGACAGCGGCGACCACCCCGCCGACCTCTCCGACCCGGCCGCGCCCGAAGCCCTGATCGACCGTGTGCGTCGCGACCACGGCGAGCTCTCGGCCCTGGTCCTGAGCCATGCCCACGACGTGGAGTCGGGCATCCTCGACACGACCGCGGAGAGCTTCGACCGGCACGTCGCGGTCAATGCGCGCGCGAGTCTGCTGCTCATCGCCGCCTTCGCGCGTCAGGTCGGGCCCGACGGCGGTGCGGTCGTGGCCTTCACCAGCGACCACACCACCGGCAACCTCCCCTACGGAGCATCCAAGGGCGCACTCGACCGCATCGTGATCTCGGCCGCCCGCGAGCTGGGCCCGCAGGGCATCTCGGCGAACGTCGTCAACCCGGGGCCGATCGACACCGGATGGATGGACGACGAGATCCGCGATGCGCTGACCCCGATGCATCCGCTCGGCCGTGCCGGCACGCCGCGAGACATCGCCGGCATCACCGCCTTCCTGCTCTCGCCCGAGGGCCGTTGGATCTCCGGCCAGCTCCTGCACACCGACGGCGGCTTCTCGGCCCGCTATTGACGCGGATGCCGCGCGGCGGGGCCCTTCGACAAGCTCAGGGACCCAGGTCTGCGCGCGGCGGGGCCCTTCGACAAGCTCAGGGACCCAGGTCTGCGCGCGGCGGGGCCCTTCGACAAGCTCAGGGACCCCGTCGCAAGAAACTGGGTCGCTGAGCCTGTCGAAGCGCCCCCCACGCATGAGCACCTCAGACCGTGACGTTCGCGGTGTCGACGACGCGGTCGCCCGCGGCGGGGAAGTCCGTGCGCGTCACGCCGGACTCGACGTTGGCGGTGTGCACGAGCGTCGAGGACGACCCGAAAGCCCCGTCGCCGAGTTCGATCGCGCCGCCCTCGAAGCGGTTGCCGACCGCGCGGTAGTGCGTGGCGCCGGTGGTGATCGACACGTGCGTCGCCGCCCCCTCGGCGCGGAACGTGCTGTCGGACAGCGCCACGTGCAGCTCGCCCGCTCCGGTGCGCGCCAGGCCCGTGCCACCGACGTTCACGACGTCCGACCCCGCGACCTCGATGGTCTGGCGCTCACCCCGCGCCGCCGCCACACGGGCGTTGCGCAGGGTCGAGCCCTCGAACCGCAAACGCTCCGACTGCGACACGATCGGTGCGGCGTCGTCCGCTCCCACGAGCGTCGACCCCCGGAACGTCACGGCACCCGGGCCCGTGATCTTCAGTCCGCCCACCCCGCTGAGCACCGTGTCGACGAAGGTGACCGGGGTGGTGACGGCCGCACTCGTCAGCTCGCCGCCGGCCGCGACGAAGGTGACGTGCGAGCCCTCGATGAGGTTCGGCCGCGACGAGGCATCCGACTGCTGGGTGATGATGAGCGTGTCGGATGCCGTGCACCCGCGCAGCTGCGCACCGTCGGCGTTGATCCACAGCATGCCGGAGCCCGCGAGCGACGGCTTGCCGATGACCTGCACGTCTTCGAGCGTGAGGTCGGTGATGCGCACGCGGGCGACGAACCACGAGCACACGTGCTTGCGCACCGTGATGCGCTTGGCCGCCGAGCCCCACGCCGCGCCGGAGTTCGCGAAGGTCATGAGCCCCGAGTTGCCGGTGTAGGTGAGGTCGTGCTCGTACTGGCCGTGGGTGACGAACGGCCCCTGGTCGTCACCGTCGCCGTGGCAGTTCTCGACGAGGCAGTAGGCGCTCGCGGTGAAGTCGTTGAGGTGGCGCGCGTTGGCCGTATGGCAGTTCGCGACGTAGCCGTAGAGGCAGTAGATCTGCTGCGTCAGGTACCCGGCACCGCCCCAGGTCACCGAGGTGGGGTTCTTGAGCGTGCAGCTCACGGTCGAGTAGTAGGTGTTCCAGCGACGCTGGATCAGCGGCCAGAAGGTGCCGGTTCCGTCGATGTGGTCGACGTCGCAGCGCACCGCGTACTCGAAGGCGAGGGGGTGCGACCCGGTGTACTCGTCGGTCCCGGTGCCGAGGAACTTCAGGTTCGAGACCGTCACGTCCTGCACGGGCAGCACGTGACGCCAGGTCATCGTGCGGTCGGCGGCGAGCGGCCAGCCGTTCTTGTAGTTGATGCGGATGTGCGTGCCGTCGACGATCTGCGTCACCTGCACCAGTCTCTGCAGCTCGCGCTCCCAGCGGCCGGCGAGCGCGTTCACCTCGGCCGCGTACCAGTCGCCGACCGTGAAGAACGACGAATCGGCGACCGGGAAGACGTCGCCGAGGTCGGGCACGACCTCGTTCAGGCGCGCCTCCTGCGCCGCACCCGTCACCTCGCCCTGGAAGAACATCACGGCGGCGAACGGGTCGTCCTTGCCGGCGTTCTCGATGCCGACGGTCGTCATCAGGTGGTTGCCGAAGTCGAAGGCGATGCCCGAGCGGCGGAAGATGTGCCGACGCACGAAGTTGAGGTCGCTGTGCGCCTCGACGCGGTGGATGCTCGGATCGTTCACCATCGCATCGAGCGCATCATCGGCGTTCACGCTCGCGTCCATGATCCCGAACGCGCGGAAGTCGACGACGCCGTGATGCACGAGCACCCACGCGCCTTCCTTCCGCGCGGCGATGACGGTGCCGCCGTTCACGGCCGGGGCGTCCTTCTTCACGAAGCGGTAGAGGCCGTGGCCACCGTCACCCGGCACCGCGTAACCGCTCGTGCGTACGAGGTCGCCCGCCTTGCCCTTGAGCGAGGGCAGGTCGGTCGCGAGACCGGCGTTGCCGACGTCCTTCGAGCCCGAAGAGCTCATCGGCGCCGCCGGGCCGGCGGCCTGCGCGGGTGTCTGCACCGCGACCGCCGCCACACCGCCGAGGGCGGCGGCGCCGAACCCGGCGAGCAGCATGCGTCTGCTGCGCAGCGCGGCGGTCGAGGTGGTGCTGTCGGTGTCGTGCGTGATCGTCATGTCGTACCTCCTTGCGGCAGCGTGGCCGCGGTCGGGCGTGCGGCCTCGCGGTCGTCACGCAACATCCGGTTCAGTCCCCAGAGCCCCCAGAGGTCTTCGGCTTCATGCCATCGACGCCAAGTGCGCGCGATCGACGGCATGGGCGAGCGGTCGGCCCGAAGTGAAGCGATCGAGCTCGTCGGCCACGATGCGCCCCTGGCGCAGCCGACCCTCGGTCGTGCCGGCCGCCCGGTGCGGCGTGAGCAGCGCGCCGGTCAGCGTGCGCAGCGGATGCTCCGCTCCGAGGGGCTCCTCGTCGAACACGTCGATCGCGGCGCTGAGGCGCCCCGCTCGCACTTCGTCGACGAGCGCCTCCTCATCGACGAGCCAGGAGCGCGCGGTGTTCACGAGACCGGCGCCGTCGGGCATCAGAGCCAGTTCCCGGCCTCCGATGAGATGGTGCGTCTCGGGCAGCGTCGGCGCGTGCACGGCGACGATCCGCGCGCGCTCGATGGCGTCGTCGAGTGCGACGAGTTCGGCACCCAGAGCGGATGCCGCGGCCCGATCGAGCGTCGGGTCGACGAGCAGCGGACGCGCGCCCAGCAGCCGGATGAGTTCGAGGTAGGCGCGACCCGTGCGCGATGCCCCGATCACCGCGATCGGGGCGTCGAGGATCTCGTGCTGCGCCGGGACGCCCGCGTCCCAGCCGCCGCCGCGCAGCCCGTTGTGCATCTCGGGCACGCGATGCAGCAGCGCGAGCGTGAAGGCGAGCGACACCTCCGCGACCGATCGCGCCATGCCCGCCCCCGCCTGCGTGACGACGACGCCCCGGTCGAACAGCTCCGCGGTCGCGAACGCCTTGATCGAGGCACCCGTGTGCGCGACGAGCTCGAGTCGCGGCATCCGGTCGAGCACTGCGGCGTCGAACGGATCGATGCCCCAGCTCGTGATCACGACGCGCACCTCGTCGAGCGGCGCATCCGTCAGCCGATCCACCCGCACGAACGATCCCCCCAGCCGCCCGGCGACCCCCTCGAGGCGATCGGCATCGTCGGGCGAGATGAACTCCGCGTACAGCGCCTCGGGCACCACCGCGACCACGACGGGGAGGGCGCTCATCGCAACCAGTCCTCGCGGTGCGCGGCGATGAACGCGTCGTCGTTCAGCGCGGGGTAGGCCCGGCGTACCCGGGCGATCTCCTCGGCCTGCCCGGGGGAGAGGCCCTCGGCGGGGTCGAGGCACCAGGTGCCCTCGAGCAGACCCTGCTGTCGCAGCATCTCGTGCACTCCCGCGATCACGCCGTGGAAGTCGTTGCCCGGGTCGAACACCGCCTGGTTGACGTCGACCATGTCGGAGGCGAGGAGGCTCAGCTCGCGATAGGCCGCGGCGTCCCCCGCCATCGCGCGGTGCGCCTTCTCGAGCAGCGCGACCGCGGCGCGCGTGCCGACGGCCCACTGGCCCAGCAGTCCGCCGACGAAGCGCAGCGTGCGCGGCCCGTCGGGCGACTCGACGTGGAACTCCGCGAGCAGGTCGGCGACGATCGCATCGTCGTTGCCGGTGTACAGCGCGATCTCGTCGGCACGGCCGGATGCCGCGACCCCGCGCACCAGTTCGAGGGTGCGGTAGCGGTCGAAGGGCGCCGCCTTCACGGCCACGACCGCGGGGATCGCCGCGAACTCGCGCCAGAAGTCGCGGTCGAGAACCGGTCCGCCGATCGCGGTCTGCAGGTAGAAGCCCACGAGCGGAAGCACCTCGCCGACGGCGCGGGCGCGGTCGAGCAGCGCGCGTTCGTCGGCACCCGCGACGCGTGGGCTGATGAGCACCGCGTCGTAGCCGAGCGAGCGTGCGAGCTCGGCTTCGGCGACCGCCTGCGCGGTGTCGCCGGCCACACCCGCGATGCGCACGAGAGCGGGATCGGAGCGGGCATCCATCTCTTCGGCCGCGAGCGCGAGCACCGGCTCGAAGAGGGCGTGCTCGGGGTCGCGGATCTCGAACTGCGTGGTGTGCACGCCGACGGCGAGGCCCCGGGCCCCGGCGTCGAGGTAGTAGCGCGACAGGGCGCGCTGGCGACGCTCGTCGAGTGTGCGATCGGCGGTCAGTGCGAGCGGATGCGCGGGGATCACCGCGCCGCGGGCCAGAGTGGCCGCGGCTTCGGGACGCAGCGACGGCACGGTCGCGGTACGCGCGGCGGAGGTCGCCATCAGAACTTCCCGTCCCGCACGGCCCACTTGGTGGGCTTGGCGATCATGGGCAGGCCGCCCGCGATCCAGTCGGCCTGCATCGCGATGAGCGTCTCGGCCGACACCGACGGGTAGCCGAACAGCGCCATGCACCGACGCGCATCGCTGAGCAGCGCGGTCGGCTGGGGCTCGTCGACGAGGTCGACCTCGCGGTCGAACAGCGCTCCGAAGCGGCGGGCGATCGACTCGACGCTCAGCAGCTCGGGGCCGGTGAGGTTGATCGTGAACGGGTCGGTGGAGGCGTGGTTCAGACTGCGCAGCACCACCTCGTTCGCGTACCCCTGCCAGATCACGTTGACGTTGGCGGTGGCGACCGACACCGGCTCACCCGCGTTCACCGCGCTGCCGATGTCGGCGAGCACGCCGTAGCGCAGATCGACGGCGTAGTTGAGGCGGATGATCGCGACCTTCGTCCCGCGCTCCTGCGCACCGAACTCGAAAACCCGCTCGCGTCCGAGGCACGACTGCGCGTACTCGCCGATCGGTGCGGGAGCGAGCTCTTCCGATGCTCCGCCCGACGACGCCGGCACGAAGGGGTAGACGTTCCCGGTCGACAGCACCGAGATCGCGCTGTCGCGGTAGCGACGGGCGACCCGGTCGGGCAGCGCCGCGTTGACCTCCCACGCCCACGAGGCGTTGGTCGCGGCCCCGAACTTCGCCCCCACCATGAACACCACGTTCGGGGCATCCGGCAGCGACGAGAAGTCGTCGTTCTCGATGAGATCGAACGGCACGACGCGCACACCGGCCCTCTCGAGGCGCGCGCGGATCTCGGCGTCGCCGAACCGCGAGACGGCGTAGACCGCATCGGCCTCACGGCCCGCGGCATCCATTCCGCGACGGGCCAGCATCGCGAGGGTCGGGCCCATCTTTCCGCCGGCCCCGAGGATGACGAGGTCGCCCGAACCGCTCGCGAGGTCGTCGACGAGCGCGTCGCTCGGTGTCGCGAGGGCCTCCTCGAGATCGGCCTCGGAGGTGAAGTGGCGCTGAGGCATGTGGTGCTTTCCCTTCTTCTCAGCTGGTGTCTCTAGCCCTTGATGCCGGTGCCCGTGACGCCCTCCTGCACGTAGCGCTGAGCGATCAGGTACGCGAGGAAGATGGGCAGCAGCGCGACGACCGACCCCGCGAGCATCGTGCTCAACGGGACGTTCTGCTGCTGCAGCGACGAGATGCCGACGGTGAGGGTGAACATCGAGTTCGACTTGGCGATGATGAGCGGCCACAGGAAATCGTTCCAGTGCCACAGGAACACGAAGATGCCGAGGGTCGCGAGGATCGGCTTGCACAGCGGCAGGACGATGCGCAGGAAGATGCGGAACTCGCCCGCACCGTCGATCCGCGCGGCCTCGAACAGTTCGTCGGGCAGCCCCTGGATGAACTGGCGCATGAGGAAAACGGCCTGCGCGTTCGCGAGCGTCGGCAGGATGAGGCCCCAGTAGGTGTCGATGCCGCCGAGGTTCGCCATCAGGATGAACGTCGGGATGAGGGTGACGTGGAACGGCACCATCACCATCGCGAGGAACGACCAGAACATCACCTCCTTGCCGCGGAAGCGCTTCTTGGCGAACGCGTACCCGGCGAGCGCCGACAGGAACAGCACGGCGACGACCGAGACGAGCGAGTAGACGAGCGTGTTGAACAGCCAGCCGAGGATGTTCTGCCCGCCCAGCACCTGCTCGTAGGACTCGAAGGAGATGTCGGTCCAGGGGATCAGCGATCCGGGAAGGTCGACCACCATGCCGGGCTTGAGGCTCAGCACGATCATCGCGTAGAAGGGGAAGAAGCTCAGGATGCCGGCGAGGCTCAGCCAGATCCACCGCACGACCACGCCCATGCGGGTGGGTTCGAGGGCGCGGAACGAGCGGTGGCGGCGCGGGGCGGCCGGCTTCTGCGGCGGCGCCGAGACCGGCGTCTGCGTGGGCGGCTGGATCAGGGCGGTCATTTCTGCTTTCCGATCACGAGGCGCTGGATGAGGGCGACCACGAGGGTCATGACGAAGAGGGCGACACCGACCGCGGCCGCGTAGCCGTAGTCGAAGTACCGGAAGCCCTGGTCGTAGAGCAGGTAGACGAGCGAGTAGCTGGCGTTCGCCGGCCCACCCTGGGTCATCACGTAGATGACGTCGAAGACCTGGAAGGCGGCGGTAGTCTCGATCACCGCGAGGAAGAAGAACGTGGGGCGCAGGTACGGCAGCACGATGTAGCGGAAGCGTTTCCACGCCCCTGCCCCGTCGACCAGCGCCGCCTCCTCGAGCTCGCGAGGGACGTCCTGCAGGGCCGCGATGATGATCATCATCCCGTAGCCGAACCGCGACCAGACGCCCACGACGACGATCGCGGGGATGACGAGCACGGTGCTGCCGAGCCACGAGCCGCCGAGCCCGAGCGGAGCCATGAGCTGCGACCAGGGCCCGTTGCTCGAGAAGATCCAGACGAAGATGCTGCCCGCGAGCACGAGCGAGGTGATGACGGGGAGGAAGAAGATCGACCGGAAGAACCGCGCGCCGCGGAACGCGCGTCGCACCCCCAGCGCCATGATCGTCGAGAGCGCCAGGGAGATCGGCACGGCGAAGACGGTGTAGACGAGCGTCGTGCCCATCGCCCGCCAGAAGAGCGGATCGGCGACGAGTCGCTGGAAGTGGTCGAGACCCCGCCACGCGATCTCACCGGAGATGTCGTAGTCGAAGAAGCTCAGCGCGACGCCGGCGATACTGGGGCCGAAGCGGAACGCGATGAAGAGCAGGAAGGCGGGGAGCACGAAGAGGAACGCCACCCGCGCCTCGCGCCGGGCGAGCAGGCGGGTCACCGTGCCCTGCGGCTTCTTCGGCATGGTTGCCGTCGTCATGAGAACCTCACGTCGGGTCGGGAAGGGACGGGGGTGCGCAGCGGATGCCGCGGCGCACCCCCGTGGTCACTACTTGATGAGCGGGGCCGCGGCGGTCGCGGCATCCTTCAGCGCGTCGGCCGGGGACTTCTGACCCAGCAGCGCCGCCTGGATCTCGGGGGCGAGCACGCCCATGAGCGCACGCGAGCTCTCGTTCAGGTCGCCCACCGTCGTGTCGGGCACGTACTTCTCGACCTCGCCGAGGAGCGGGTCGTCGGCGTAGAGCGGCTCGGTGGTGCTGAGCGCCGAGAAGTACCCGGCGGCGGTGAGGTAGGGCTCGACGACCTCGGCGCTGGTGGCGTACTCGGCGAACTTCGCCGCGGCATCCTGCGCCTTCGATCCCTTGAGCACAGAGAGCGAACCGACCGTGCCGTAGGCCACCGACTTCTCATCGGTGAGCGGAGCGAGCACCTTGACGTTCTCCTCGCCCCAGAACGGAGCGACCTCGGTCACGCCGTTGTTCCAGGTGCAGGCGACCTTGCCCTGAGCGATCGCGGTCTGCTCGAGCGGCACGTTGGTGGTGAGCGCCTCGGGGTCGAGGGCCCCCGCCTCGGCCAGATCGGTGATGAAGGTGAGCGCCTCTTCGCCGGCCTTGCTGTCGAAGCCGACCTCGCCGTCGTCGTAGACCTGCCCCCCGGCCTGCCAGAGCAGCGGGTAGAAGGTGAGGTTGAGGGTGTTCTCCGCCGACGCCGGGTAGTTCAGCACGTACATGTCGGCCGCCGTGAACTCCGGCGCGATGTCGATGATGTCGTCCCAGGTCTCGGGGTACTCGGTCACGCCCGCGGCCTCGAAGGCGGCGGCGTTGCAGATGAGCGGCTGGGCGCTGGTCAGGATCGGCGCCCCGAGGATGTCGCCGTCGATCGTGACGGACTCCTTGACGTTGGGGAGCAGGTCGTCCTGCCGCTGCTCGCTGAGCAGGTCGTTGAGCGGGGCGATCGACGACTGGTACGCCGACAGCTGGTCGGGGATGAGGTAGACGACGTCCGGACCCTTGCCCGCGGCGATCGCCGTCTGCAGGGACTCGTCGCGGTTGGCCCACGGGAAGATCTCGTAGTTCACGTCGATGCCGTCGTTCTCGGCCTCGAAGGCCTCGATCGTCGAGTCCCAGAAGTCCTTGTGCACCGCCTCGTCGGCGATGACCGGGTAGAGCCAGACCGTGATGCTCTGGTCTCCTTCAGCGGTGCTTCCTCCGCCGGCCGAACATCCGGCCAACAGGGTGGCGGTCGCGACTCCCGCGACGACGCCGGTGATCTTGCTGACGCGCATGGTGCTCCTTTGCTTGAACCGTGCTGAGTACGGTTCATTATGACATCGGGATGGGATAATTCGTCAAGGACAAGTTCTCAGACGGTTGTTTCCGCCGTGTTTCCGGCTCGAGAACGTCCGAGCCTGATCTGAGAATCCGGTGTGCTAACTTGTTCGCACACCGACCACGTCGATGAAGAGAGGACCGCACATGGGCGTGTCAGGCCAGCTGTCGATCGTCGCGCGATCCGCGCTGCAGCTCCGCGATGGCGGGCCCTCGACGGTCAACGACCTCTCCCGGTCGCTCGAGATCTCGCGCACCTCGGTCGAGAACGCCGTGTCGGTGCTGAGCGATTCGGGGCTGATCGTCGACGCCCCCGTCGCGAGCGTCGGCGGAGCCGGCCGCCCCGCGCGGCACTACTCGTTCCACGCCGAGGCGGGCACCGTCGTCGGAGTCGACATCGGCGTCGCGAGCGTGCGCGTGCTCCTCTCCGACCTCGCCGGCCGCGTGATCGCCCAGCGCAGCTTCCCCGGGGTCGAAGCGCACCCCGACGGCGCCGCCAAGCTCGCGGCCGTGATCGACGACGTGCGGCAGACACTGGGCGGAGCATCCGTCGCCTCGTCCCGCGTGCGGGCCATCGGCGTCTCGCTCCCCGGTCTGGTCGACGACGCCGGCCGCGTGGTGCTCTCGGTCGTGATCCCCGAGTGGTCGGGCGCCGACATCGGTGCGCAGCTGCGTCAGGCGTTCGGCTGCCCCGTCTCGGTCGACAACGGCGTGCGACTCGCCGCGGTCGCCGAGCACCACCTCGGGGTGGCACAGCTCGTCGACGACGTCATCTACCTCTCGGTGGGTAACCGCATCTCGATGGGACTCATCCTCGGCGGGCGCCCGCGGCGCGGCATCCACAACGCCGCCGGCGACATCGGCCGTCTCGCCTTCCGCGGCCTCAACACCGAGACCGGGCAGATCTCGTGGCGCACCGCCCCGACGGCCGCGGAGGTGTTCGCCGCCGCGCGGGCCGGGGACCGTGCCGCGCAGGACGAGCTGGACGACTTCATCGAGGAACTCGCGCACGGCATCGCGACCCTCACGATGACCGTCGACCCCGCCATGATCGTGATCGGCGGCGGTCTGTCGGCGGCGCACGAGCAGCTGCTCGATCCACTGCGCCAGGCGCTCCCCCGGCATCTCGGACTGCCGTTCCAGGTGCCCCTCGCCGAAGCGCGCCTCGGCGGTGAGGCCGCGGCGCACGGCGCCGTCGTGCACGCCTTCCAGCGGCACGCCGCCGACATCTACGGCATCGACGACATGCCGGTCCCGCCCATCACCCCGCTGCCGCACGACACGGCATCGCCCACCCCCGAGGAGACGAAGTGAGCACCCTGAAGGTCGGACTCATCGGAGCCGGCGGCATCTCGCGCGTGCACGCCGACGCCTGGAGGGCGCTGGGCGCACAGGGCTACGTGACCTCGCTGGCGGGTGCCGAGGAGATCGCCGAGGAGTACGGGTTCGAGCTCGTCGCCGATGTCGACGCGCTGATCGACCTGGTCGACCTCGTCGACATCGTGACTCCCAGCAGCACGCACGCCGACTTCGCGCTGCGCGCCATCGCCGCCGGCCGCGACGTCGTCTGCGAGAAGCCGCTGGCGGCGACGTCGATCGACGCCGCACGGGTGACGGATGCCGCGGCCGCCGCGGGTGTGCGCCTCTTCCCCGCGCACGTCGTGCGTTACATGGGCGAGTACGCGCAGATCAAGGCCGCCGTCGACGCGGGCCGCATCGGAACTCTCGCCGTGCAGCGGTTCAGCCGGGCCGGTGCCGCGCCGCAGTCGCCGTGGTTCTTCTCCGAGAGCGCGGGAGGCGGGTTGATCCGCGACCTCATGATCCACGACATCGACCAGGCCCTGTGGTTCGCGGGAGACGTGTCGCAGGTGTTCGCGGTGCAGAACCCGCCGACGATCGACGACCGCGTGCCCGCTCCCGTCACCTCGCACATCGTGCTGACGCACGCGAACGGGGTCATCAGCCACATCCACGGCAGTTGGGTCGCCCCGGGCATCCCGTTCCGTACGAGCGTCGAGGTCGCGGGCTCCGAAGGACGCCTGCGATACGACAGCGCCGAGGACCGCACGCTGCGCACGGATGCCGCAGCCCTCCCCGGTGCCACCGACTACCTGCCGCCGATGTCGCCGCAGGACAGCCCGTACTACGCCGAGATCGCCGATTTCGTGGCAGCGCTGCGCGAGGGGCGGGAGGCGCGGGTGACACCGGCCGACGGCATCCGCGCGGTCGCCGTCGCCGAGGCGGCGATCGCGTCGATCGCCGCCGGGACGCCCGTCTCCCCTGTTCCCTCGCCGACCGAGGAGGTCGTCCGATGACCACGCCCCTGCGGATCGCCGTGCTGTCGTTCGCGCATACGCACGCCCTCAGCTACGTGCACGCCCTGTCGGCGATGCCCGACATCGAGCTGATCGCGACCGACCCCGACGGGGCATCGGCGCCGGATGACGCGCCGCGCGGGGCCGCACTGGCCGCCGAGCTCGGCGTCGCGTACGTCGAGACCTACGACGAGGCGTTCGCCTGGAAGCCGGATGCCGTCGTCGTCGCGGCCGAGAACTCCCGGCACCGGGCGCTGGTCGAGCGCGCCGCCGCCGAAGGAGTGCACGTGCTGTGCGAGAAGCCGCTCGCGACGACGGTCGAGGATGCCGTCGCGATGCGCACCGCCTGCGACGACGCCGGAGTGATCCTCATGGTCGCCTACCCCGTGCGCTTCGCGCCCGCCGTGCGCGACGCGATCGCCGAGCTGCGCAGCGGACGCCTCGGCCGGGTGCTCGGTGTCACCGGCATCAACAACGGCAAGCTGCCGCAGGATCGCGCGTGGTTCACCGACCCGTCGCTGGCCGGCGGCGGGGCTCTCGTCGACCACGTCGTGCACTGCGCCGATCTGCTCGACGACCTGCTGGGTGAGCGCACCGCGTCGGTGAGGGCCGTGTCGAACGGCATCCTGCACGGCCAGCGCGACCTCGCCGTCGAGACCGGAGGGCTCGTGACCCT
This sequence comes from Microbacterium sp. USHLN272, assembly GCF_037149655.1. Classification (NCBI taxonomy): domain Bacteria; kingdom Bacillati; phylum Actinomycetota; class Actinomycetes; order Micrococcales; family Microbacteriaceae; genus Microbacterium; species Microbacterium sp. USHLN272. Next base: position 1,961,831 of record NZ_JBBCRA010000001.1, read on the forward strand.
GCAGTACCCGAGCGGCGTCATCGCCACGATCGACTGCTCGTGGAGCTGGCCGATGAGTTCGGCGACCTGGGGCGGACTCACCCTGCAGGTCGTCGCCGAGCGCGGCACCGTCACCGTCAGCCCGTTCGCGAAGGGCGTGGCCGGGCACGACGCGGCGGGCGAGACCTGGGACCCGATCGGCGCCGACCTCGACGCCCTGCTGCTCGAGGAGTTCGTCGCGGCCGTGCGCGCCGGGCGTCAGCCGCAACCCGACGCCGGTGTCGGCATCCGCACCGTCGAGATCGTGAAGGCCGCCCAGGCCTCCGCTCTGCGCGGCGGCGAGGTCGTCACCCTGTAGGCCGGCTGGCCCTTGTAGCCCGGCTGGCCCTTCGCTGAACTGGGTCCCTGAGCCTGTCGAAGGGCCCCGCTCCGGGCGGAGATCATCGCGTTGGGCGGAAGCATCCACCCGATTCCTCCGCCCAACGCCGAGTTCTCCGCCCGAGACGTCGCCCCTCCCCCGCGCACAACGCAGGAGTTCTCCCGCAGCACAGGAGCGGATGCCGCACACGCTCCTCCGTTGCGCGAGAACTCCTCCCGAGCGCGCGGGCGGGATGCTTCGACAGGCTCAGCAACCCGGTTCCGAGACCCGCAGCGCCCCTGCGCTGAACTGGCTCCCTGAGCCTGTCGAAGGGTCCCAGCACGCAGAAACCTGCCAGAACCGAGGAGTATGCTCTCCCCTTGGGTCGAGTGACCCGATGAGTCCCGAAAGGCGGTGATGGCGATGTCCGACGATAGTAACGACGCCGCCCTCGCTGCGTCGCGACTCCCTGCGCTCGCGCGTTGAGCATCCGCTCCGCGTTCGCACGTCGATCTCCGCAGTCCCGGGTGGCGTCCTCCGCATCCTGACGATTCCGCGCGCCCGACCCCGGTCGGTGCGCGCCTGCGAGAGAAGAAGCACTCCTATGGCCCTGATCGACAACGGCGTGTACGTCCACGGACGTCGCGTGGAGACCCCCCAGAACCTCGACGAGACCTACCGCATCCTCGACTCCGTCGGTGGCATCGCGTGGATCGGTCTCTACCGACCGAGCCCCGAAGAGGTCGCCTCGGTCGCGCGCGAGTTCGATCTGCATCCGCTCGCCGTCGAAGACGCGCTCTCGGGCCACCAGCGCTCCAAGGTCGAGCGCTACGGCGACACGCTCTTCGCGGTGCTGCGGCCGGCGCGCTACCGCGACGAGCAGGAGTCCGTCGAGTTCGGCGAGCTGCACCTGTTCGTCGGCCCCGACTTCGTGGTGACGATCCGCCACGCCGAGTCGCCGAACCTCGCGGCCGTGCGGCGGCGGATGGAGGCGCACCCCGAGCTGCTCGCAATGGGACCCGAAGCCGTGCTCTACGCGATCCTCGACGAGGTCGTCGACGAGTACGAGCCGATCGTCGCGGGGCTCGAGAACGACATCGACGAGATCGAGGACCAGCTCTTCGGCGACAGCGACGACGACGCGCTCTCCCGGCGCATCTACGAGCTCTCGCGCGAGGTCATCAACTTCCAGCGGGCGGTGCACCCGCTCACCGGCATGCTCGAGTGGCTGCGCCGAGGGTCCGACAAGTACCGCATCGACGAGGAGCTGCAGCGGTCGCTGCGCGACGTGCTCGACCACACGATCCGCGTGAACGAGCGGGTCGACTCGTTCCGCGCGATCCTCGAGAACGCGCTGCGCGTGCACTCCGCTCTCGTCGCCCGTCGTCAGACCGACACGAGCATCGCGCAGAACGACGAGATCAAGAAGATCTCCTCGTGGGCGGCGATCATCTTCGCCCCCACGCTCGTCGGCACCGTCTACGGCATGAACTTCGAGATCATGCCCGAGCTGCACTGGGCGTTCGGCTACCCGCTCGCCCTCGGCGCGATGGCGGCGTTCGCGATCGGCCTCTTCGGGATCTTCAAGTACAAGCGCTGGCTCTGAGCGCGGCGCCGCGCGCCCCGGGAGGAGAACTCGGCTTCCGCAGGAGGCATCCGCTCTTTCGATCCTGCGGAGCGTGAGATCTCCTCCCGTTGCGTGGCCGCATGCACGACGTCGGATGCTGTGGATAGGGTCGGAGGCGTGTCCGACACCACCGCCCCCACCGCTGCATCCGATCTCGCCCGCCTCACCGACCTGCTCGCGGGCGGCGACCCGCTGACCTGGGTGATCACCGGAGACTCGATCACCCACGGCCTCGTCTTCACGCAGGGCGGCCGCAGCTACGCCGAGCACCTGCACGAACTCGTTCGCGGTGAGCTCGAGCGGGTGCGCGACATCGTCGTGAACTCGGCGATCAGCGGGCATCGGATCGTCGACATCCTCGGAGACTTCGAGCGCCGGGTGTCGTCGTGGCGGCCCGATGTCGTGACGCTGATGATCGGCACGAACGACCTCTCGACCGGTGGACCGCAGCCGGTCATCTCACCCGAGGAGTACGCCGCCTCGCTGCGCGAGTTCGTCGCACGGGTGCGGGCGCTCGGCGCGATCGCGGTGCTGCAGACCCCGCCGCCGATCGACGTCGCCAACGCTCCGGAGCGCGCCCGTGTCGCCGAATTCGCGGATGCCGTGCGGCAGGTCGCCGCGGGCGAAGACGTCATCCTCGTGGATCAGTACGCCCGGCTCATCGAGCTCGGCGCCGGCGGCATCCCGTGGGGCCTGATGGGCGACCCGTTCCACCCGAACGCGGCCGGGCACGCCGCCCTCGCGCTCGAGATCGCGACGGTGCTCGGCATCCGCCCGAAGCCGGAGCGCTCACGCACGCTGCCGCTGCTCGAGGCGCAGGTCGGCGCGGCGCGCATCTACAGCTGAGCGGTCGCGCGGGGTGGCCCTTCGACAGGCTCAGGGACCCCGTGATCCGGAAGAAACCGGGTCGCTGAGCCTGTCGAAGCGTCCCGCGGCAAGAACCTCAGGCGTCGTCGCGGCTGATGTGGTCGAGCAGCGCGTCGCCCGAGGCGAAGGAGATCGTCTCGACGCCGTCGTCTTCGGCGACCTCGACGCCGTCGACCTCGAGTTCCTCGTCGAGCTGCACGAGGATGCGCGAGTCGGGGAACTGCCGCGGGGCGTCGAACGACACGAGCACGGCATCCGCGAAGACGACGACCGACGCGGCCTCCATGTCGTCGCGCAGGTCGATGCGCTCGCTGACCTCGGACTCGCCGACGGCCTCCTCGATGTCGGACGCCGCCTCGTCGACGATCGCGCGCCAGCGCTTCTCGGTGATCGACAGGATGCGCTCGACTCCCGCGACCAGCTCCTCGACGTCGGCCTCGGCATCCGCATCGCCGTCTTCGATCTCGGGGTCGATGTTGACGGTGACGTCGGTGCCGGCGGCCTCGAGGTGGGCGCGGCCGTGCACGATGCCGTCCTCGGCGACCGGTTCGTCGAGGTGGCCGCTCTCGATGACGGCGGCCAGGAGTTCGTCGAGTGCAGTGGTCATGTTCCCATCCTTGCCGACAACTCCTCGCTCCGGTCTGGCTATGATTAATTCATGTCGTCAAGTAACCCCGTTCCGGACAGCGCCGTTCCGGAAGCCACGCACCTGCGTAACGGAGGCGTGAGCCTCGTCGTCACGACCGACCCGTTCGGCGCCCCGACCATCGCGCACTGGGGTGCGCCGCTGACGGATGCCGACATCCCCGGCCTCCTCGCGACCGCCACCCCGGCCGTGATGAACAGCTCCCTCGACGTGGCCCGCTCGTTCTCGATCGCGCCCGGCCGCGCGCACGGATGGTCGGGCACCCCGGCGATCGAGGCGACCGCGGCGGATGCCGTGATCGACGGGTTCGCGCGGACGCGGACGGTGCAGACGGATGCCGCGAGCGCGAGCTTCGTGCTGGTGGATGCCCGCGCCACCGTCGAGGCGACGTTCACGTTCGCGCTCGACGAGGCCGGTGTGCTGCACTCCTCCGTGGTCCTCGAGAACATCGGCGCCGAGCATCCGGTCGACGTCGCCGCCGTGCGCTCGCTGCTGCCGCTGCCCGCCCGCGCCGCCGAGGTCGTCGATTTCACGGGCCGCTGGACGAACGAGAAGGTGTCGCAGCGCGCGGCGATCCACGACGGCACCTGGCTGCGATCGTCGCGTCGCGGACGCCCCGGCCACGACTCCTCGTTCCTGACACTGACCGGCACCGCGGGCTTCCGCTTCCGCTCGGGCGAGGTCTGGGCCGCCCATCTCGCGTGGGGCGGCAACCAGGAGATGCTGGTCGAGCGTCTGCCCGAGGGCGCCGGAGCCCACCGCTCGGTGCTCGGCGGCGGCGAACTCGTCGATGCGGGCGAGGTGCGTCTGCAGCCCGGCGAGACGTACGGCTCGCCCGAGCTGCTCTCGACCTGGAGCGACGAGGGGATCGACGGCGTGACCGCCCGGTTCCACGCGTCGATCCGGTCGCGCCCGAGCCACCCGAAGACGCCGCGGCCGCTGCTGCTCAACACGTGGGAGGCCGTGTACTTCGACCACGACCTCGACACCCTCACCGCGCTCGCGACGACCGCCGCCGAGCTGGGCGTGGAGCGGTTCGTGCTCGACGACGGCTGGTTCCGCGGACGCCGCGACGACCATGCGGGCCTCGGCGACTGGTTCATCGACGACGACGTGTGGCCCGAGGGGCTCGCACCGCTCTCGGCGCGCGTGCACGACCTCGGCCTCGAGTTCGGCCTGTGGTTCGAGCCCGAGATGGTGAACCCCGACTCCGACCTGGCGCGACAGCATCCGGACTGGCTGCTCGGCGAGAACCCGCTGCTCGCCTCGCGCCACCAGTTCGTGCTCGACTTCTCGCGCGACGACGTCGTCGACTACATCGTCGAGCGGCTCGATGACGTGATCACGCGCGCCCGCGTGGACTTCGTCAAGTGGGACCACAATCGCGACCTGCACGCCTCGCTCGACGCGCGCGGCCGCCGCCGCGTGCACGCCCACACGCTCGGGGTGTACCGCGTGCTCGACGAGATCCGTCGCCGGCATCCGCGTCTCGAGATCGAATCGTGCGCCTCGGGCGGAGGCCGCACCGACCTCGGCACCCTCGCCCGCACCGACCGTGTCTGGGCGTCGGACTGCAACGACCCGATCGAGCGCCAGAGCATCCAGCGCGGCACGCAGACGCTGCTGCCGCCCGAGCTGATCGGCGCGCACGTCGGCCCGACGGTCTCCCACACCACCGGTCGGCACGCGTCGTTCGCGTTCCGCGCCGCGACCGCCCTGTTCGGCCACGCCGGCCTCGAGTGGGATCTCACGACGGCATCCGACGACGACCGCGCCGCGATCGCCGCCTGGACCGCCCTGTACCGCGAGCTGCGGGGACTGCTGCACTCGGGCGTCACGGTGCGCGGCGACGACGTCGACCCCGGCAGCCTGCTGCACGGCGTCGTGAGCGCCGACCGCGAGGAGGCCGTGTTCGCGTGGGTGCGCACCGAGACCAGCGCGACCGCGCAGTCTCCGCGCGTACCGATCCCGGGTCTCGACCCCGCGGCGACGTACCGCGTGCGGGTGCGCGACGAGATCGGCGGAGCGCACCGCCACCAGGTCGCCGACCCGGCGTGGCTCGCGGCATCCGACCTCACCGTCACGGGCGCGGTGCTCGCGCAGGGCCTCCCCCTGCCGGTGCTGAACCCCGGTAACGCGCTGCTCCTGCACTTCACGGCCGTCTGACTCGCGGCATCCGAGCGATCTCGGATGCCTCTGCGTTGACAAGAAAACTGAGTTGACTCATAATTGAGTTAACTCGACCTTGGGAGACGCTACATGCGCGCGTTCGCGTTCGACACCTACTCACAGCCGCTGCACGAAGTCGCAGCGCCCGAGCCCGAACTCGGCGTGCGCGACGTGCTCGTGCGCGTCGAGGCGGCCGGCGTCAACCAGTTGGACGAGAAGATCCGCGCGGGCGAGTTCAAGGCGATCCTGCCCTCCCCGCTGCCCCTCGTCCTCGGTCACGACGTCGCCGGCACCGTGCTGCGCGTCGGGTCGGAGGTCACGGGATTCGCCGTGGGCGACCGCGTGTTCGCCCGTCCCCGCGACCAGCGGATCGGAACGTTCGCCGAGCGCATCGCGATCGACCAGGCCGACCTCGCCCCCGCACCCACGTCGATCAGCATCGTCGAGGCCGCATCACTGCCGCTCGTGGCGCTGACGGCATGGCAGGCACTCGTCGAGAGGGCGAACGTGCAGGCCGGTCAGAAGGTGCTCATCCACGCCGGCGCCGGCGGAGTCGGCTCGATCGCGATCCAGCTCGCGAAGCATCTCGGCGCGCACGTGGCCACCACGGCATCCGTGAAGAACGCGGACTTCGTGCGCGGACTCGGGGCCGACGTGGTGATCGACTACCGTACCCAGGACTTCGAGAAAGAACTCTCGGGTTACGACCTCGTACTCGACAGCCTCGGCGGTGAGAACCTCGAGAAGTCGCTGCGCGTCCTGCGCCCCGGCGGAAAGGCGATCGGGATCGCGGGGCCTCCCGACCCCGCCTTCGCTCGCGCGGCGGGACTCAACCCCCTCCTCCGCCTCGCGATCGCGGCGCTGAGCCGCAAGATCCGGGCGCGGGCGAAGAAGCTCGGCGTCGGCTACGAGTTCCTGTGGATGAGGGCCGACGGCTCGCAGCTGCGAGAGATCGCCGCGCTCGTCGACAGCGGCAGCATCCGCCCCGTCGTGGGCGCGACGTTCCCATTCGACGAGACCCCGCAGGCCCTGGCCGCGCTCACGCGCGGCGGCCTGCGCGGCAAGGTCGTCGTCACGGGTGCGGGTGCGGTCGCCTGACCCGCCCTCGCACCATCCAGAACGGACGAAGAGGAACTCGATCATGAGTGAAGACACCCCACCCATCACCTCCTACGCGCAGGCTCCGACCAGATCGATCACGGTCGGCGGCAAGAAGTTCGCGTACCGCGAGCTGGGCCCCACGGAAGATGTACCGGTCGTCTTCTTCGCGCATCTCGCCGCGACCCTCGACAACTGGGATCCGCGCATCGTCGACGCCATCGCCAAGACTCGGCACGTCATCACGTTCGACCAGCAGGGCGTCGGCGCGTCAGGCGGCACCGTGCCGCCCACGCTCGAGGAAGCCGCAGACGATGCGTATGCGTTCATCCGCCGGCTCGGCTACGACACCATCGACGTCTTCGGGTTCTCGATGGGCGGAATGATCGCCCAGGACCTGGTCGTCGCGCATCCCGAACTCGTGCGCAAGCTCGTGCTCACCGGCACGGGACCGCGGGGCGGAAAAGACATGGCCAAGGTCGTGGGTGTGACGTACTGGGACATCTTCCGGTCGGTCCTCACCAGATCCGACCCCAAGGAGTTCCTCTTCTTCAACCGCGACGCGGTCGGCAAGCGGGCGGGCAAGGCGTTCGTCGAGCGTCTCAAGGAACGCGCGATCGACCGGGATGCGCCCATCGGAAACAAGGCGTTCAGCACGCAGCTCACAGCGATCCAGCGCTTCGGCCGCTCCGCCCCGTCGGACCTGTCGGTGATCACGCAACCGACGCTCATCGCCAACGGCGACAACGACCGCATGGTGCCGTCGATCCTCTCCGAGGATCTGCACCGGCGCATCGCGGGGTCGGAGCTGATCATCTATCCGAACTCCGGGCACGGCGGCATCTTCCAGTACTGGGAGAAGTTCGCCCCGGTGGCCGCGAGGTTCCTCGCCGCCTGACGGCCTTCGGCACGCGAAAGAGGGCGCCACCGCTCGGTGGCGCCCTCTTTGCCGCGGAAGGCTCAGCCCTGCGCGAGCTGCGGGTAGACCACCTCGAGCGGAGCCGAGAGTCCGGCCTTGGCCTGCACCGAGGTCTGGTCGGCGAGAACCTCGTACCCGCCGGCCTCGAGCGTGTCGAAGATCTGGGTGACGAGGTCGGCGGGGTCGAGCTTCGGGCTGGTGGCGTGCGCCGCCATCGCGGTGTCGACGTAGCCGACGTGCACGCCGACGACCTGCACCCCGGCGGGCTGCAGCTCGAGCCGCAGCGAGTTGGTGGCCGACCAGAGGGCCGCCTTCGTCGCCGAGTAGATGCCGGCGACGGCGTACCACGACAGGGCCGAGTGGATATCGATGATGGCGGTCTCCCCGCCGTGGGCCGAGAGCAGCGGGGCGAAGGCCCGAGCGAGGAACAGCGGTCCGAGGAAGTTCGTCTCGACGTTGTGGCGGATCTCCTCGTCGGTGTGGGTGAGGATGCCGGGGGTGGGCGTCGAGGCACCGGCGTTGTTCACGAGCACGGTGACGTCGGATGCCGCGGCGACGACGGCCGCGATCGACGCCGGGTCCGTGACGTCGAGAGTGAGCGGAACGACGCGCGGGTCCGCCCACTCGCGGGGCTGGCGGGCGGTCGCATAGACCTTCGCGGCGCCCCGGGCGAGTGCCTGCTCGACGAGATGCGTTCCGATGCCTCCGTTCGCTCCGGTGACGAGGACGACGGCGTGGGTGAGGGAGGTCATCAGGACTTCTTTCGGCTCGTGGAACAATGATTCCTGTCGCTCGTGGCCCGCACGATCGCGACTAAACTCATAACTGAGCCTGGTCAGAATCTATTCCGAGGGGAGTCTCGTGCCCGCAGAGAGCGCACCCGTCGGAAGACGCGAACGGAACAAGCAGCAGAAGCTCGAGCGCATCGTGGCCGCGGCCGCCGAGCTCTTCTCCGAGCGCGGCGTCGACGAGGTGACGACGCAGCAGATCGCCGATGCGGCGGACATCGGCACCGGCACCCTGTTCCTGTACGCCAAGACCAAGGGCGAGCTCCTGTTGCTCGTGCAGAACTCGCACTACGCCGACGCGCTCGAGCGCGGCCGCGCGGCATCCGCCGATGCCCGCACGCCCCTCGACGGCATGATGGCGCTGGCGACGCCCATCATCGAGTGCAATCGGGTGCAGGTCGAGAACGGGCGCACCTACCTGCGCGAGATGGTCTTCGGCGACCCGACCGAACCGCATCACGCCGCGGCACTCGCCATCGTCGGGGAGACCGAGCAGGCTCTCGCCGAGACCCTCTCCCGCCTCGCAAGCATCCCCGCCGCCGAGGCCTCGGCCCTGGCGCGGGTGGTCTCGTCGATCATGTTCCTCACCATGGCGTCCAGCGATGCCGAGGTCGACGTCACGCAGATCGTCGAGGGCGTTCGCGGGCAGATCTCGGCGATCCTGCCCCGCTGACCCCCACCCGGGGCCTTTCGACGATGGGCTAGCGGGACCGCCGAATCGCTACCGGCGACGGGCTCGCCGTATGGGTCGATGGCCGCGGCGAACGTGTCGTTGGCGACGGCGCCGGTGCCGGCTCCGGTGTCTGACGATGCGTTCGGTATTCGGTGTTGCTAAGTACCGGTACCTAGTGTTACTTTGTACCGGTACCCAGCATCACTGAGTACCGACGATGAGAGGGAGGCGAACCCGATGGGCAAGCAGATGACCGAGATGCTCAAGGGCACCCTGGAGGGCATCGTGCTGGCGCTCCTCGCCGAGCAGCCGGCTTACGGATACGACATCACCGCACGCCTGCGCGAGCACGGCTTCACCGACACCGCCGAGGGCACCGTGTATGCACTGCTGGTGCGGATCGAGCAGCGCGGGCTCGTCGACGTCGAGAAGGTGCCCAGCGAGAAGGGGCCGCCGCGCAAGGTGTACACGCTCAACGCGCAGGGCACCCACGAGCTGGCGGAGTTCTGGAAGACCTGGAACCTGCTCGCCCGACGGATCGACGGCCTTAACCCCGCGATCGCGCCCGACACGGACGTCCCGAACGACACGAAGAACACCCACACCACGAACGAGGAGAACTGACATGGCTGCGAAGTGGATCGAAGCGCTCACCGGATCGCTCGAGCAGAAGAGGCAGTACCGCGACGCCAAGAAGCGGATCGACGCCCTCCCCGAGCCCTACCGCTCGGTGGCGAACGCCCAGCACCGCTACTCGATGTACTACGGCGGCATCACCGACGGCGACACCCTGGTGCAGATCTTCCTGGGCCTCGCCGACCTGTGGGAGCGCGCCGCGATCGACGGCACCCCGATCTCGGCGATCGTGGGCGACGACCCCGTCGAGTTCGCCGAGACCTACGCCGAGTCCTACGGCGGAGAGCAGTGGATCGACAAGGAGCGGGCGCGCCTGGTGAAGGCCGTCGACGAAGCGAGGGACGAGGAGAAGGAGTCATGACCGCAGCGATCACCGTCACCGGCATCGAGAAGTCCTATAAGGACCTCCACGTGCTGAAGGGCGTCGACTTCGAGGTCGAGGCGGGCAGCATCTTCGCCCTGCTCGGCTCGAACGGCGCCGGCAAGACCACCATGGTGCGCATCCTCTCGACGCTGCTGACGGCGGATGCCGGCACGGCGACCGTGCGCGGACACGACGTCGCGAGCGACCCGCTGAAGGTGCGCGAGACGATCAGCCTGACCGGCCAGTTCGCCGCCGTCGACGAGATCCTCACGGGGCGCGAGAACCTCGTGCTCGTCGCGAAGCTGCGACATCTGCCCGGCGCGGGACGGATCGCCGACGATCTGCTCGCCCGCTTCCGGTTGACGGATGCCGGTGGCCGGAAGGTCGGCACCTACTCCGGCGGCATGCGCCGCCGGCTCGACATCGCGATGAGCCTCATCGGCGACCCCGCAGTCATCTACCTCGACGAGCCCACCACGGGTCTCGACCCCGAGGCCCGGCTCGAGGTGTGGCAGGTCGTGAAGGACCTCGCGCACACCGGCACCACCGTGCTGCTCACCACCCAGTACCTCGACGAGGCCGAGCATCTCGCCGATCGCATCGCGATCCTGCACGAGGGCCGCATCATCGCGAACGGCACGCTCGCCGAGCTGAAGGCACTGCTGCCTCCCGCGAAGGTCGAGTACGTCGAGAAGCAGCCGACGCTCGAGGAGATCTTCCTCTCGCTGGTCGGCCCTCCGACACACAAGGACTGGGTCGCTGAGCCTGTCGAAGCGTCCCACCCCGAAGCATCCACGAAGGAGGACCGCTCATGAGCACGCACTTCGTCGCCGACACGGCGACCCTCACCGGCCGGTCGATGCGGCACATCTTCCGCAGCGCCGACACCATCATCACCACGGCGGTCACCCCGATCGCCCTGATGCTCCTGTTCGTGTACGTCTTCGGCGGGGCTCTGCGTCAGAGCACCGGCCAGGAGAATTACGTGAACTATCTGCTCCCCGGCATCCTGCTCATCGCGATCGCGTCGGGCATCGCCTACACGGCGTTCCGTCTGTTCACCGACCTGCAGAGCGGCATCTTCGAGCGCTTCCATTCCATGCCGATCGCCCGATCGAGCGTGCTGTGGGCGCACGTGCTCACCTCGCTCGTCGCGAACGGCATCACCCTGGCGATCATCTTCGGCGTCGGGTTCCTGATGGGTTTCCGCACCGGGGCCGGCGTCGGGGCATGGTTCGCGGTCATCGGCATCCTGCTGCTGTTCACCCTGGCGCTCACCTGGCTGGCGATCATCGCCGGGCTCAGCGCCAAGACGGTCGACGGGGCGAGCGCGTTCTCGTACCCGCTGATCTTCCTGCCGTTCATCAGCTCGGCCTTCGTGCCGACCGACACGATGCCCGGGCCCGTGCGCTGGTTCGCCGAGAACCAGCCGGTCACGTCGATCGTGAACACGATCCAGGCGCTGTTCGCCGGCGAGCCCGTGGGGTCCGAGATCTGGGTCGCCCTCGCCTGGTGCGTCGGCATCCTGATCGTCGCGTACGCCTTCGCGATGCTCGCCTACCGCCGCAAGGTGCGGTGACCCGAGGCATCATCGTTCCGGCGGAGAAAACACCGATGGGCGGAGGATTCGAGAAGAATCCTCCGCCCATCGGCGAGAAATCCGCCCATCGCGTTGCAGCGCGGGGCGAGACAGAGCGTCAGATCAGCTGACGACCCAGTCGAAGTCCGCGCCGTGCTCCTCGAGCCACGCGTCGACCGCTTCGGCTTCCTTGCCCTCGCCGTACTCGTTCACGACGAGGTCCTCGAGCGAACCGTACTGGGCGTCGTCGAGCTTGATCTGCTCGATCAGCTCCGCGGCCTCGGGGAACTCCTCGGCGAAGCCCTTCGTTCCCAGGAAGTGCAGGGCCTCGGGGTCGCCCATGGCACCCTTCGGGTCTTCGAGGTCCTTGACGGGGAAGGCGTCGTTGGCCCAGAACGGACGCCACAGCGTCACGACGATGTCCTCCTGCTTGTCGGTCGCCGACTTCAGCTCGGTGAGCATCGCGGCGGTCGACGAGGTGACGAGCTCGTACTCGCTGTCGAGGCCGTACTCGGGCAGCATCGACTGGGTCTGCGCGGTGAGACCGGCACCCGGCTCGATGCCGTAGATCTTGCCGTCGAGCTCTGCGCCCTTGCCGACGAGGTCCTCGATCGAGTTCAGCTCGGAGTACTCCGGAACCGCGATCGTGAGCTTGGCGTTGTCGTAGTACGCGCCGAGGTCTTCGATGTCGTCGCCGTAGGTGTCCATGTAGGACTTGTGGGTGAGCTCGGGCCAGGCCGACGGGTAGATGTCGACGTCGCCCTGCGCGAGGCCGGTGTACAGCGGGCCGGCCTCGGTGAGCGTCTTCATCTCAACCGTGTAGCCGATCTTCTCGAGCTGGTCCTGCAGCAGGTACGCGGTGCTCAGACCGTCGGTCCACGACGGCAGGAATCCGAGCGTGATCGTGCCCTTGTCGCCCGAGCCGGCGTTGCCGCTGTCGGAGCCGCCTCCGGTGCCGCCCATGCCGTCGCCGCTGCAACCGGCGAGGGTCAGGGATGCTGCGGCGCCGATCGCCGCGATGGTCAGGAGCTTCTTCTTCATGTGTATCTCTCTCGTCACGTATGGATGTGTGCTGTGTTGCGGGTACTGCAGTGGTGCTTCGGAAGGGAAGACGTCAGGCGGTGGTCACCGGGGCGCGGTGCGGGGAGGCCACGTGGCGCTCGGCCTCGTCGGCGGCATCCGTCGCGTCCGTCGAACCGGACGACGAAGCGGATGCCGTGGCACCCCGCTGCTTCGCCTTGCGACGCGCGAGCATGCCGAGCAGCGACGACGGGTTCTCCCCCAGCGTGCCCAGCGCCGCGGTCACGCGGTCGAGGAAGACGGCGATGAGCACGACGCCCAGGCCGGCCTCGACGCCCTTGGCGATGTTGATGGTCGAGATCGCTTCGACGACGAGCTTTCCGAGGCCGTCGGCGCCCGCCATACCGGCGATGACCGCCATCGACAGGGCGAGCATGATGACCTGGTTGACGCCGGCGAGGATGGTCGGCATCGCGAGCGGCAGCTGGATGCCGCGCAGGATCTGCCCCGGCTTGGCGCCGAAGGCCTGCCCGGCCTCGACGGTCTCGGAGTCGACACCGCGGATGCCGAGCTCGGTCAGTCGCACACCCGGAGGCAGTGCGAAGATCACGGTCGCGACGAGGCCCGGCACGACGCCGATGCTGAAGAACACGATCGCGGGGATCAGGTAGACGAAGGCGGGCATCGTCTGCATGAAGTCGAGCACCGGCTTGAGGATCGCACGCACGGTGGCGTTGCGGGCCGACCAGATGCCGAGCGGGATCGCGATGACGACGGCGATCACGGCGGCGACGAGCACCAGCGCGAGCGTCTGCATCGCGGGCACCCAGAGGTTCATCGCGACGATCAGACCGAACGACACGACCGTGCCGATCGCGAGCTGCCACGAACGCACCAGCCACGCGATGAGCGCGGCGATCACGATGATGACGATGAAGTGCGGGCTGAGCAGCGCGCGCGTCAGACCGTCGACGAGGAACGAGACGACGAACGAGATCGCACCGAGGAAACCGTCGAGGTTGTCCTTGATCCAGTCGACACCGGCAGCGACCCACGTACCGAGGGGAATGCGGAAGTCCATCAGCGCACCTCCTCACTCGTGGGGGCGTCCCCGTAGACCTGGGTCCCTGAGCCTGTCGAAGGGTCCGCCGTCCAACCGTCGTCGAGCACGGCGTCGATCTCGGCCTGCGGCATCGGCAGCAGGGGAAGCGTGAGCTCGCCCGTCGCACCGGGGCCGGGGCCGAGGGCCGCGAGCAGGGTCACGCGCGGGATGACACCGGCGAGTCGGCCGGCGGCATCCGTCACCGCGAGGGGCAGCGGCGACTCGACCGCGGGCACGAACAGATTCATGAGGACCTCGTCCTCGCTCACGCTCTGCGGCACGGGCTTGATGATGTCGTGCAGGGTCGAGGTGCCCTTGCGCACGAGCTTGACGGCATCCCGGTCGGTCACGATGCCGACGAGCTGGCGGTCGCGGCCGACGACGTAGGTCGCCGACATGTAGGCGTCGCGCATCTGGCGCAGCGCGGTGCGCGGGCCGGCTCCCTCGGCGACGACGGGGCGCGGACGCTCCATCACATTGCCGGCGGTGAGCACGCGGGCACGGTCGACGTCCTGTACGAACTGCTCGACGTAGTCGTTGGCCGGGTCGGTGAGGATGTCTTCCGGCGTACCGATCTGCACGATGCGGCCGTCGCGCATGACCGCGATCCGGTCGCCGAGGAACATCGCCTCGTTGAGGTCGTGCGTGATGAACACGATCGTCTTGTGCAGCTTCTGCTGCAGTTCGAGCAGCTGCTCCTGCATCTCGCGGCGGATGAGCGGGTCGAGGGCGCTGAACGCCTCGTCCATCAGCAGGATGTCGCTGTCGGCGGCGAGCGCGCGGGCGATGCCGACGCGCTGCTGCATGCCGCCCGAGAGCTCGGAGGGCAGCTTCTCGCCCTGGCCCTCGAGGCCCACGAGCGACAGGATCTCCTCGGCCTTCGCGAGGCGCTCGGCCTTGGCGACGCCCTTGAGCTCGAGCGGGTAGGCGACGTTCGCGGCGACCGTGCGGTGCGGCAGCAGGGCGAAGTGCTGGAAGACCATCGACACGCGGTCGCGGCGGATCTCGCGCAGACGCGACGCCGGGATGCCGGTGATCGGATCGCCGTTCACCGTGACGGATCCGTCGGTGGCGGGGTGCAGCCCGTTGAGCATGCGGATGATGGTGGACTTGCCGGAGCCGGAGAGCCCCATGATGACGAAGATCTCACCGCGGTTGACGGTGAAGCTGGCGTCGATGACGGCGGCGGTTCCCGCCTCGGCGACCTGCGTTCGGCTCTCGCCCGCCTTCAGCCGGCGGACGGCCTGGTTCGGATTCTTCCCGAACACCTTGAAAAGATTGCGCGCTTCTAGAACGGTTTCGGACACGTTTCCCCTGCGACTCGCCTTCGGGTGGCTGAGCCTGCTTCGGTTACGCCCGGGTGATGCTCTCGAGGCCGTTCGACATGTCTGCTGTGGCGGCACGGACGGCGGATTTCGGATCCACCGCGATAGAGCAACGACCGTACGTCCACGCCTCTTCGCAGCACAGCACATCGAAAGAAGGACGTGGTCGCGGACTGGTCTTCGGGCCGTCAGGCCCACAGACCAACGTAACGAAATGGCCGGTCAGGGGCAAATCCGGTCTATCGGCATACTCATAGAATCGCGTGCTGACCGGGGAATTGCTCGGGCATCTAGCGAATCTCGAGCGGGCGTGCCGCAAGCGTTTCTCGTGCCCCCTGAGGGGTCGAGACACGCCGCGCGGCGGCATCCGATCGCGGCGTGTTTTGACCCCTCAGCGCGGGCGACGGATGCTGCGCGTCACCGTGAACTTCGGCGTGCGGCGCAGCTGCTCGGTCGGGCCGACCAGGCGGGTCAGCTCGGCCCGGTATCCGAGTGACGAGTTGAACACCGTGAAGAGCTCTCCGCCGGGTCGGAGCACACGAGCGGATGCCTCGAACAGACGCGTCGCCGCACCCGTGTGCACGCTCGCCCCGAGGTGGAACGGCGGGTTGAGCAGCACGACGTCGACGGATGCCGTCGGCACCTCGGAGGCCGCATCGTCGTGGGTCACCGTGACCCGGTCGGCGACGCCGTTCGCGACGACGGTCGCACGGGCGGAGGCGACGGCTGCGGCCGAGCGGTCGGTCGCGATCACGCGGGCATCCGGGTGCGCCAGGGCGTACGAGACGGCGAGGGCTCCGGTGCCGCAGCCCAGGTCGAGGACCTGAGCGCCCTTCGTCGGTTCCTCAGCGCCCTTCGTCTCGGCGCTGCGCTCCTCGCTCAGGGACCGAGAAACCTCCGGTTCCTGAGCGAGCGAAGCGAGACGAAGGGCCCCACCCCGCAGCACATCGAGCAGCACCCGCGTCCCGATGTCGAGCTTCGCCCCGGCGAACGCCCCGCCGTGCGCGACGAGCGTCAACCCGTCATGCGTGGCCGTCACCAGGAAAGGCGGCGCGACCGGCACTTCCTTCGGCTCCGACGCGATGATGAGTCGCGACTTCCGCTCGGCGCGCTGCGCCTGCACGGTGCCGAAGCTGCGCCCGAGCACCTCGTTCTGCGCGATGGTCATGTGCTTCACGCGCCCGCCGGCGACGAGCACCGCATCGGGGGCGGCCCAGCGGGCCACGGCATCCGCGATCTCCTCGAGCTCGGCGAGCGCCTTCGGCAACTGCAGCAGCACGAGTCGCGCGCCGTCGAGCAGCGACCTGTCGAGTTCGTGCGCGACGAAGCCGTCGATCCCGAGGTCGGCGGCGTTGCGGTCGAGCGCACGGCGACCGGTCGCCAGGTCCTGGTGCACGCGGATGCCGCGCAGCCCGGCATCCGTCAAGGCGAGCGTGATCGCCCCGTACTCGTCGCCGATGACCGCGATGTCCGGGCCCGCGACACCGCGCTCCGCGGCGAGCGCGAGCGCACGCTCGGTGAGGAGCAGGTCGGTCGCGTCGTGCGCCTGCAGGTTCTCGGCCTCGACATCGGGCCAGCGACGCAGGCGGCTGTAAGGGAACTCCGGCACCTGTTCACTGTACGCGGGGCCCTTCGTCTCGTGACTGCGCGGTTCCTGAGCGAGCGAAGCGAGACGAAGGGCTCCTCGCTCAGGAGCCGGGGTCCGGGACGCTTCGACAGGCTCAGCGACCCAGGGTTCAGGAGCTGGGTCCCTGAGCTTGTCGAAGGGCCCCCACGAGAGAGCCCTCAGAAGAACGTGCGCACGAGCTCCACGACGCGATCCGACTCGGCCGACTCGACGACGGGCAGGAAGTGCCACTTGTCGAACGCGGTGCACGGGTGCGAGAGGCCGAGGGCGACGACGTCGCCGATCGCGACGTCCGCGCCGCGCAGGAACGTGTGCTGGTCGTTCATCGCGGTGACGGATGCCCCGGCGAGCGGCGCGAGCGCCTCGCCGAGATCTCCGGCGACCCCGTGCACGACGGGCAGCCCCTCGTCGAAGGGGAAGTCGCGCTTGCCGCCGTCGAGCAGGGCGAGCGCGGACTCGGGGTGCGAGACGACCCGCGCGTAGCCGCGCATCGCCGGGCGGAACGCCCCGCCCGCCTCCGTGCCGGGGAACGTCTCGTCGAGAGGCGAGATGCCGCGGTAGAAGCCGTCGTCGTGCACGATGTACGCGCCCGAACGCAGCGTGAACCGCGTGCGGGAGTCGCGGGCGATCGCGGGCGCGTAGACCTCGGCGACCAGGTCGAAATACGCACTGCCGCCCGCTGTGACGAAGACATCGCCCTCGTCGTAGAGGTCGCCGAGGGCCTCGTGCACGACGAGCTGGTCGGCCAGGTAGGCGCGAACGGCGGCGAGCGCGGCATCCGATCGGTCGTGCCCGAGGGCACCCTCGTAGCCGCCGACGCCGGCGAGACGGAGCACATCGGATGCCGCGATCCGACGCCCGATCTCGATCGCCGCCTCGACGCTCCGGGCGCCGGTGCGCCCGCCCTCGGCTCCCAGTTCGACGCAGACGTCGACCCGGCGCGGCACACCCGTCTCACGCAGGGTGCGCTCCATCGCGTCGACGGTCTCGAGGGAGTCGGCCCAGCTCACGAAGCGGAAGTCGGGGTCGGCGAGCTCGCCCGCGAGCCACCGCAGCGAGCGCGCGTCGACGACGGCGTTCGCGAGCATGACGCTGTCGAGGCCGAAAGTGCGGGCGGTGCGCACCTGGCCCATGGTCGCGAGGGTGATGCCGGGGCATCCGATGTCGAGCTGACGCTGCCAGAGCGCGGGGGCCATGGTCGTCTTGCCGTGGGGCATGAGCTGCAGGCCCCGGGCGGAGGTCCAGTCGGCCATCACCGAGAGGTTGTGGCGCATCGCGGCGTCGTCGAGCGCGATGATCGGCGTCCAGAACTCCGACAGCCGGGGCCCGGTCGCGAGGAACTCGTCGACGGTCAGCCCGATCGCTCGCTCGGGGATTCCCTTGTCGCGTGCGGTGAGGCGCTCGTCGCCCCACCCGTCCTGAAGCCGTGCCATGGGGTGTCCTTCGCGTGGGGTTCGTCGGGGGTCCTTACGAATCTACGCGACCGAGGGGTTGACAACACTCCCGGTTAAGGGGTTAGTTAGTCATGTAAGTAACCCCCTAACCCGTGGAGGACGCGTGATCGAAGAAGGCAAGCCCCTCTTCCTCCAGATCGCCGAGCAGATCGAGGACTCGATCGTCGACGGTTCGCTGGCCGAGGAGGCCCAGGCGCCCTCGACCAATGAGCTCGCCGCGTTCTACCGCATCAACCCCGCCACCGCAGCGAAAGGAGTCGCGATGCTCACCGACAAGGGCGTCATCTACAAGCGCCGAGGGATCGGCATGTTCGTCGCCGACGGCGCCCGCGAGCGCCTCCTCGGCGAGCGCCGCGCCGCCTTCGCCGACCGGTACATCGACCCGCTGATCACCGAGGCCCGCACCCTGGGTCTCGACGCCGACGACCTCGCCGCGCTGCTCGCCGAGCGCGCGGCACGAACCCCCACCGCACGAGAAGGGAAGACCACCGCATGACCACCGTCATCGAGGTGCAGAACCTCACCAAGCGCTACAAGGACACCCGGGCGCTCGACGACGTGTCGCTCACGCTCGAGGGCGGCCACATCTACGGCCTCCTCGGTCGCAACGGCGCCGGCAAGACGACGCTCATGTCGATCCTCACCGCCCAGAACTTCGAGACCTCGGGCTCGGTGCGGGTGTTCGGCGAGCACCCGTACGAGAACTCCCGCGTGCTCAGTCGCATCTGCTTCGTGCGCGAGAGCCAGAAGTACCCCGACGACGCGTACCCGCGGCACGCCTTCACGGCCGCCCGCCTGTTCTTCCCGAACTGGGACCAGGCCCTCGCCGACGAACTCATCGCCGAGTTCCAGCTGCCCATGAAGCAGACGATCAAAAAGCTCTCGCGCGGCCAGCTCTCGGCGGTCGGAGTCATCATCGGGCTCGCCTCGCGCGCCGAGCTGACGTTCTTCGACGAGCCCTACCTGGGGCTCGACGCCGTCGCCCGGCAGATCTTCTACGACCGCCTCATCGAGGACTACGCCGAACACCCGCGCACCATCATCCTGTCGTCGCACCTGATCGACGAGGTGTCGAACCTCATCGAGAAGGTCATCGTGATCGACCAGGGGCGCATCCTCCTCAACGACGACACGGATGCCGTGCGCGACCGTGCCGTGACCGTCGTCGGCGACGCCACCGCCGTCGACTCCTGGGTCGGCGACCGGGAAGTCCTCCACCGCGAGTCGCTCGGGCGCGTGGCATCCGTCACCGTGCTCGGCGCACTCTCTCCCGCCGAGCGCGCCGAGGTCTCCGGACTCGGGCTCGACCTCGCGCCCGTCTCTCTCCAGCAGTTGATCGTCCGACTCACCCAGAAGGCCGAGAACCCCTCGGCCGTGAAGGAAGGGGCACTCTGATGCGACGCACGCTCAACGTCGTCCGCCTGCAGCTCATCAACCGGCAGACCTTCGTCTGGGTGCCGCTGATCATCCTCGGATCCGCCGTCGTGATCTCGGTGCTCATCTACGCGATGATCCCGGTCGACACCCCCAAGTACGGCGGGGGCGGGCAGGCGCCGCTCTGGTACTTCTTCGCGATCGGCCTCTCGGCAATGACCCTCACGTTCCCGTTCTCGCAGGCGATGAGCGTCACGCGTCGGGAGTTCTTCACGGGCACGATCATCACCGCGATCCTCGGCAGCGCGTTCCTCGGCATCATCTTCCTGCTCGGCGGGGCGATCGAGACCCTGACCAACGGCTACGGCGTCAACGGCTACGTGTTCTACCTGCCCTGGCTGTGGGAGGCGGGACCGCTCGGCGCGTTCACCGTGTACTTCACGCTGGCGCTGTTCCTCTTCGTGCTCGGCTTCACCGGCGCGACGATCTACAAGAGCTGGGGACCGACGGTGCTCACGATCGTGAGCGTGGGGCTGTCGCTCGTGCTGATCGGCCTGGCCTTCCTCGCCACGCGCCTCGAGCTGTGGGAGCAGGTGTGGACCGGCATCCTCGACCTCGGCGCCCTGGGTCTCGCGCTCTGGGGCCTGGTCGCGGTCGCGGTGCTCACGGCGATCTCGTTCCTCGCCTTCCGCCGCGCGAAGCCGTAGCGCCGGGCCTCCCGCATGGGGGATGCTTCGACAGGCTCAGCAACCCAGTAGCCCCGCACACGCACTGGGTCCCTGAGCCTGTCGAAGGGTCCCACCCCGCACAACTTCGGTCAGATCGTGTCGTCGGCGCCGATCACGTCGATCTGCCAGTGGCGGCCGGCGGGGTCGGCGTCGTCGTGCGCCTTCTGCGCCTCGTCGAGCACGTCGTTCACACGGAGCATCGCCGTCTCGAACTCGGCCTCGGTGAGACGGATCGTGCGCTGCGAGAAGGTCGCGTGCACCTCGGCCGTGCGCCCGGCGACGTACTCGGGCGTCCAAGCGATCACGCGGCGGAACAGGTCCTGATGCTCTTCGGCGATGGCCGAGATCACGGCGGTTCCGAGAGCCTCGTCGACGACGGGGTTCTCGGGGCCGCCGACGTTGAGCGCCCCCTTGCGACTCGTCCACACGCGGTCGCGGCGGTCGCGTGCGTGCTCGGGCGCTTCGACGATGAGCCCGGCATCCGCCAATGCCCGCAGGTGGAAGCTGACGCTGTTGGCCGGCACCTCGAGCTCGGCGGCGATGTCGGCGGCGCGCAGGTGCTCATGGCGCGAGAACAGGCGCAGGATGCGGCGGCGCAGCGGGTTCGCGAACGCCTTGAGCATCGCCGAGGTCATCCACTCGGCATCCGCCGCGGTCTCGTCGTCAGCCATGCGCCGAGTCTATCCGCACCCGAATTTGCGCAATAGTAGTTGCGCAATTGTTCTTGCGGATCTACCATCGAGCCATGACCACCATGACCGCCCCGCACCGCCTATGGCGGAACACCCGCTATCTCACGTGGCTGGTGAGCGACACGAGCAAGGGTCTCGCCGCCGCACTGTCGGGCTTCGCGATCCCGCTTCTCGCCCTCATCGTCACCGACGACCCCGCACAGGCCGGCATCATCGCCGGGGCCGGACTCGTCGCCCGCCTGCTCACGACCCTGGTCGGCGGGGTGCTCGCCGATCGCCACCGCCGCGTCGTGCTGATGCTCGTCGGCTCACTGCTCGGTATCGCGCTCGCCACGGCGTTCACCCTGCTCGCGGCGAGCGAGGCGCTCACCTTCACCGCACTGTGCGCGATCAACCTGCTGCTCGCGGCACGCAGCGGACTCTTCGACGTGGCCGGCGAGAGCGCGCTGAAAGCGATCGTCCCCGACGACGCCATGGGTCGCGCGCAGGCCGCCAACCAGGGGCGGGATGCCGCGCTGCAGCTCGCGGGCGGACCGCTCGGCGGTGTGCTGCTCGGCGTCGGAGGGTGGCTGGTCGGCCTCGTCATGACGCTCTGCCATCTGATCGCCGCGGGCACCGCGTGGATGCTCCTGCGGGGCGGCTCGCGCACGACGCGCGAAAACGGAGACGAACGGACGGATGCTCGGCACGTCGCACTCGGACACGCCGCGGATGCCGCGGGCGGTCCGGGTTTTCGCAGCGGAGTCCGTGAAATGGGCGAGGCGTTCCGCTGGTTGTTCTCCCGCCCGGATCTCGGCGGAGTTCTCGCCATCACCACGATCGTGAACCTCGGTTTCAACGCCGCGATCACCACGACCATCTACGCGCTGCAGCAGGCCGGGCACTCCGAACTGCTGATCGGCGCCCTGAGCGCCGGCGTCGGGGCCGTGATGCTGGTCGGAGCCGTGATCGCCCCGCTGCTGGTTCCTCGCATCGGCGCCGGCATCCTGACCATCACCGCCCTCTCGGTGGTCGCGGTCGCCACCGTCGCGCTGTCATGGATGGTCGAACCGTGGGCGATCATCGCCGTGCTCGGCGCGGCGGTGCTGCTCGTGCCCGCCCTCAACGCCGGGATGATGGGCTACTTCATGGTCGCGACCCCGAGCCGCCTGCTCGGGCGCGCGAACAGCGCCGCCGGGGTGCTGGGCATGGGGGCGATGCCGCTCGGACCGCTGATCGCCGGATTCGGGCTCGCCTGGATCGGCCGCCAGAACACGATCCTGGTGTGCGCGGCGCTCTGCGCGGTCGCGGTCGCGCTGGCGATCGGCAACCGCGCACTGCGCGCCCTGCCGGTCGAGGCGCGGTGGGCCGAGCACGCCCGCCGCTACGAGGCCTGAGCCCTCGGCATCCGCCGGCGCCTCGAAATTCACCGGAACCGTCGAGACCCACCCCTATCGACGTCGCGGACGATGGGTCTCGGCGCGATCGATGGGTCTCGACGAACGGATGCCCGAATTCTTCGGCGCCCGACTTACAGCGCGCCCGTGAGCGCGGCGATGCCGGCGAGCAGTGAGAGCAGGGCGAGGGTCAGCGCGATCGAGATCAGCACGATGTGCACGATCAGGAACTTCGTTGCCTTGCCGTTCGCGTCCTTGGCACGGGGGTCCTTCGCGACCCGGCGGAGGAACTGCGGCCACGCGATCGCGTTGAAGGCGGCGTTGAGGAACAGGATGACGGCGAGAAGGGTCACCCGTCCACCGTATCGGCCCGGCATGACGGCATCCGCTCTCCGGATTCCTGGACTCCGACCAATCACGTCATGTATCAGAAACCTCTTGCCGTGCTCCTGGTAGGTGTGCTCACAATGTCTTTCATGATCGACGGTGCTCCCGGCACCGCGCTCGATCCTGCGTCGGACGACGGTCCCCCTCGCTGGCAGCATGCGGCGAACCTGTTCGACGCATGGCGCGAGGGCGACGGTCGCGCGATGGACGGGCTCGTCCGCTTGATGACGCCCGTGCTGTGGCATGTCGTCCGGGCGTATGGACTCGAGCGCACGCTCGCCGAAGACGTGGTGCAGACCACATGGATGCGTTTGGTGCGCGGTCACGCGGCGATCTCCGATGCGCAGGCTGTCTCGGCCTGGCTCACGACGACCGCCCGCCGCGAGGCCTGGCGCGTGGGCAAGGCCCACGGACGCGTCGACACGGCGGATGCCGACGACCTCGACGCCCTTCTGCCGGTGCAGGACTCGGCCGAGGAGCGGGCGGCGATCGCGGATGAGCGGCGGCAACTCTGGAACGCCGTGCGTCGACTGGCCGAACGGTGCCAGCGCCTGCTGCGGGTGGTCGCGTTCGAGGACCGCCCGGACTACGCCCGCCTCGCCCAGGATCTCGCGATGCCGGTGGGGAGCATCGGCCCGACCCGGCAGCGGTGTCTGGCGAAACTGCGCTCGCTTCTCGACACCGCCCCGCGGGCGGAGGGGATCGCATGAGCACCCACGACGACGCCCTGTTCGCCGGGCTGCGGGCGATGTGGCGCGATGCCGACCCCGTGCCCGACACCCTCGTCGATCGGATGATCGCGGCCGTCGCCGCGGACGGGCTGAGCCAGGAGTACGCGCTGCTGACGCTCATCGAGGATCAGCTCGGCGCGGTGCGCGGAGACACGGATGCCCTGACGTTGCAGTTCAGCGACGGCACGACGAGCATCCTGCTGCACGTCACGGCGAGCGCGGGCGGCCTGCGCCGCGTCGACGGCTGGGTCGACACGGCGGCCGCCGAGATCGTGCTCGCGCAGGGCGAGGAGGGCTCGGCGGACGAGACGATCCGCACGACCGCACCCGCCGAGACCGGACGGTTCGTGTTCGACGAGGTCCCCGCGGGCATGACCACGGTGCGCCTGACCACCACGGTCGGCGGTGAGGCGCGCACTCTCGCGACGCCGCGCTTCGAACTCTGACCGCCGTGACGCCGCGGCCGCTGTATCGCCGTAATCGCTGTACCGCTGTAGATCGCTGTAACCGCTGTGAGCTGTGGCGGTGCCCGCCGACCCGACGGGCACCGGGGATGGAACGCGGGGAAGGACCCGCGCAGGAAGGGATGACGCATGGAGCAGCCGAGAGGGTGGAGTTGGCAGGACCGGGCGGAGGGATCGATCAGGCGCGGCACGGCGCTGGATCCGAGCGTGGAGCCGGTCGACGGCATCCGCGCGTTCCCCACCGCGTACCTGCCCACGCGCCTGCTGATCACGCAGGACCTCGAGAACGGGGAGGAGTACGACCGCGAGCTGCGCACGTTGCGCGATGCGGCCGACTCCTTCGGATGGACGCTCGAGATCGAGGCATCCGATCGTGAGAACGCCGGCGAGCTGCTGCCCGGCGTTCCCGGCTTCCTCCGCGCGCGCCTGACCACCCCAGAAGAGCCGACCGGCGGCGAATCCCCGGTCGCTCCGGATGCCTGGCGCGTGCTGCAGCGCGCCCGCCGCATGTCGCGCTCGACCATGCCGCGCACGAGCCTCGAGCACGTGCTGTCGATCGATCCGGTCGGCCTCAATCCGTTCAGCCGCACGAATCCCTTCAGCCGTACCAACCCGTTCAGCCGCACGAATCCCGTGCGCGGGGCCGGCGCGGGAGGCAGCGACGACTACCTCGAGCCGGGTCGCGGCGCGCGGCAGCCGGTGAGCTGGCTGGGCCCTGCGCCCCGGCGCGGACCCGACCCGACGACGGGCCGGCGCCCCGTGGTGGCGGTGCTCGACACCGGCTGCGGGGTGCACGACTGGCTGCCCGATGACATCGTCACCCGGCACGTCGAACTCGACGGGGTGCCGATCGGCCTGACCGACGACGCGGATCCCGAGCGCTACCCCGACCTGTACGGGCAGCTCGACGGTGAGATCGACGCGGTCGCCGGGCACGGCACGTTCATCGCGGGCATCGTGCGCCAGACCGCTCCGGATGCCGACATCCTCTCGGTGCGCGTCGCCGGGGCGCTCGGAGTGGTCGACGAGAGCGACCTGCTGACGACGCTCGCGCAGGTGATCGAGCTGCTGCGGAGGTATCGCGAGGACCCGAAGACCGGGCATCCGATCGACGTGCTCAACCTGTCGCTCGGGTACTACCACGAGACCCCGGAGGACGGTCTCTACAGCCGCACCCTCTACGCGCTGCTCGCCAAGGCGCGGGAGCTCGGCTGCGTGGTGGTGTGCTCGGCCGGCAACGATGCGATCGACCGCCCATCGTTCCCCGCGTCGCTGTGGGCGTGGCCGGGGGCCGACAACGGCATCGCCCGCGATCGCTGGGCGCCGCTCGTCTCGGTCGGGGCGCTCAACCCCTCGGCCCGGTCGGTGGCGCTGTTCTCGAACGTCGGACCGTGGGTGCGGCTGTACGCCCCGGGGGCCGCGGTCGTCAGCACGTCGCCGGCGTTCGTGGGCGGTCAGCAGGCGATGACGCGGGCCGACATCGACGGGCTGCGGCGCGAGACGATCGATCCCGACGACTACCGCGGCGGCTTCGCGGTGTGGAGCGGCACGTCGTTCGCGGCACCGTACGTCGCGGGCCGGATCGCCGCGCTCCTGGGCGAGGTCTCGGTGGCGGATGTCGACGCGGATGCCGTCGACGCCGCCGTGACCTCGGTGGTCGCCGACCTCCCCTCGCCGGTCGACTAGGCCGCCCCCTGGAGCATCGGCTGGGGCCCTGAGACTGTCGACGGGTCCCAGCCAGCCGGCGACAGGACTTCCCCCCGGGTGCCGCGACCCGGCATTCTGGGGGGATGCCCCTGTCCGCGAGCGAACTGCACCGGCGCGGGGTCGAAGCGGCCAACGCCCGACGGTTCGCGGCGGCCCGTCGCGCCCTCGACGACGCCGCGGCCCGCACCGACGACGCCGACCTGCGGGCACGGATCGACGGCACCCGGGCGTACGTGCAGGCGCAGACCGGGCATCCGTCCGAGGCCGAGCAGCTGTGCCGCGAGGCGCTCGATCGCGCGGGGCTCAGCGACGCGACCGTCGCGCTGCTGAGCGGGCAGCTCGGCACGCTGCTCATGCACGGCGGCACCCTCGCCGAGGCCGAGGTCATGCTCAGCCGCGCGATCGACGCACTCGGGGCGACCGGCGACGAGAGCACCGAGCTCGCGAACTGCCTCATGAACCGTTCGATGGTGCGGATGCAGCGGCACGAACTCGCGGCATCGACCGATGACCTGCACCGGGCCGTCGCGGTCTACGAGGCGAACGGCGACGAGGAGCCCCTCGCCGAGGCCCGCCACAACCTCGGCTACGCGGCGCTGCTCGGTGGCGACCTCGTGACCGCGCTGTCGCTCATGACCGCATCGCGTCCGGTGTTCGCGGCGACCAGCGACCTCGCGACGGCGATCAGCGACCTCGACCGCGCCGAGGTGCTGCGCGATGCCGGGCTGACGACCGAGGCCGAGACCCTGCTCGCCCGGGTGGCCGGACAGTTCGGGGCGCAGCGGATGCCGCAGGCCCGGGGCGAGGCGGAGTTCCACCTGTCGCGTTCCCTGATGCGGCACGATCCGGTGGCGGCCGAGCGCATGGCACGCACCGCGGCCCGCCGCTTCGCCGCCCTCGGTAGTGCGGGCTGGGCGGCGCGCGCCGACGCCGTGCGCCTCGAGTCGCGGCTGCGCACCCGCCCCTCGGGCCGCAGTGCGCGCATCGACGACGACATCGAGCGCACGGCATCCGCTCTCGCGCACGGCGGCTTCCGCACCGAGGCGACCGCCCTGCGCCTCGACGCGCGCCGCGACGGCAGCGGACGGATGCCGCGCGTCGATGCGAGCGCCCCCACCCCGCTGCGGCTGAGGGCGCACGAGGTGCGCGCCGCCCGGGCGGCGGCGAGCGGTCGCCACACGGCGGCTCTGCGCGCGGCGACCGAGGGACTCGACCTTCTCACCTCGTGGCAGCAGTCGTTCGGCGCGCTCGACCTGCAGGCGTCCGTCGCGATGCACGGCACGGATCTGATGTTCGCGGGGCTCCGGGCGGCGGCGAGGACGCGCGACCCCGCCGTGCTGTTCGAGTGGGCGGAGCGCGCCCGCCACCTCAGCCACCAGGTCGCGCCGGTGCGTCCGCCGGTCGACGACGCACAGGCATCCGATCTCGCCGAGCTGCGGATGCTGCGCGCCGACCTCGCCGGTGCCGACTGGACGACCGACGCCCGCGTGCGCGTGCTGCGCGACCGGGTGCGCGAGCGGCAGTGGGCGGCGACCGGCGCCGGGGAGACCCGCGGGCGCCTCGATCTCGCCGGCGCCCGCGCGCACCTCGACCCCGGCACGGCGCTGCTCGCGTACCTCTACACGGGCGATGAACTGCTGTGCGTGGCGACGACGGCATCCGGAGCATCGGTCGTCGAACTGTCGTGGCCGCGCGTGCGCGCCGCGATGGACGGGCTCCGTGCCGACCTCGACGTCGCCGCCCTCACCCGGGGCGGCCCCCTGTCCGCGCTGATCGAGCGCTCGCTGGCCGTGCGCCTGCAGACCCTCGACGACGAGCTCCTCACCCCCGTGCGCGCCGCGGTGAACCCGGCGGATGCGCAGCGCGTCGTCATCACCCTGCCCGGTGTGCTCGCCGGTGTGCCGTGGGCGATGCTGCCCGGCATGCACGGCGTGCCCTTCACGGTCGCGACCTCGGCGTCGCGCTGGGCCGAGGTGCGCACCCGCCGCGCGACGGGTCGTCGCCCGGAACGCATCGGCTTCGCCACCGGTCCGCGCGTGCCCCGCGCCGGGGAAGAGGTGCAGCGGGCACGCGCGGCCTGGGCGACGACGGATGCCGCGACCCCCACGCTCCTCGGCGGCGAGGCGACGGTGTCGGCCGTGACCGAGCTGGCCGGGGCATCCGATCTGCTGCACATCGCCGCGCACGGGCGGCACTCCGCCGACAACCCCCTGTTCTCGGGCTTCGAGCTCGCCGACGGCACGCTGTTCGGTTACGACGTCGACCTGATCCCCACGGCGCCCGAGACGGTCATCCTCTCGGCGTGCGAGCTGGGCCGTTCGGCGGTGCGCTGGGGCGAGGAGGCGCTCGGCATGACACGGGTGTGGCTGCACGCCGGCACCCGCTGCGTGATCGCCGCCCCCGTCACCGTGCCCGACGACGTCGCGTGCGAGTTGCTCGCCGCGGTGCACGGGCACCTCGCCGACGGCATGGACCCCGCGCCCGCCCTCGCCGTCGCCGCGCAGGAGACCGGGCATCGGGCGCCGTTCCAGTGCCACGGCGCAGGGTTCTGAGGTTTTTCGAGTTTTTCTCGACGCGATGTATCACGAGGGGCGCGAGGCGCTCCTGTTCTTCGGAAGGTGTCGAACGCGGGAGGCTCCGAGCACCGGAGTCGGGAGGACGCGGTCGAGGGGGGTTCATCCGTGCACTGGGGAGTGCGGGAGGGCGACGACCGGCACCGACTGCTCAGAGATCACCGCGGCTCGGCTCCGTGATGGCCTCGGAAGGGTCCGGCGGACGGGGAACGCCGGGCCCTTCGTCCGTCTGCGGTGAAAGACTGGGGTCATGAAGATCGTCGTCATCGGAGCATCCGGAAGCATCGGCCGCGTCGTCTCGGACACGCTCGAATCCCGCGGGCACGAGGTGATCCGCGCGTCGCGCACCGGCGAGGTGCGCGTCGATCTGGCGGATGCCGCGTCGATCGCCGCCCTGTTCGTCGAGGTGACCGACATCGACGCCGTGGTCGTGGCGGCGGGCTCCGTGCCGTTCAAGCACCTCACCGAACTCGACCGCGACGACTACACGGCGGCGTTCCTCGGCAAGACGCTCCCGCAGATCGAGGTCGTGCGTCAGGCGATCACGCACCTGCGCGACGGCGGATCGGTCACGCTCACCAGCGGCGTGCTGTCGCGCGACCCGATCGCCACCGGCGCCGCGGCCGCGATGGCCAACGGCGCGCTCGAGTCGTTCGTGATCACGGCGGCCGCCGAGGCGCCCCGCGGCATCCGCATCAACGCGGTCTCGCCCGACGTGCTCGAGAACTCCCCCGGCTATCACCGGCTGTTCGCCGGTCACCGCCCGGTCGGCGACGACGAGATCGGTCGCGCCTACACCCTCGCGGTGGAGGGCCTCGAGACGGGTCGGACGATCACGGTCTGACCGACGGGTTGGGCGACGGCCTGGGCGACGGCCTGGCGGGCGGTCGGGCCGGCTGGCTCGGTCAGCGTGACTCGGCCGCCGCGGTGTGGTGACGGATGACCTCGGCCACCACGAAGTTGAACCACTTCTCGGCGAACTCGGGGTCGAGGTGCGCCTCCTCGGCGAGCGCGCGCAGGCGGGCGACCTGCTGCTCCTCGCGGCCGGGGTCGGAGGCGGGCATGTCGTACTCGGCCTTGAGGTGACCGACCTGCTGAGTCGCCCGGAAGCGCTCGGCGAGCATGAAGATCAGCGCGGCGTCGATGTTGTCGATGCTGGCACGCAGGCGCAGCAGTTCGGCCTTCGGATCCTGTGGCGCGGTCATGCCTCCACTCTAGAGCGCGAGCGAACGCCGGTGATCGGATGCCGGGCACCGCTATCGTGAGCACATGAGCAACGAGAAGCCGCCGGCATCCGGGCCCTCCGACGACGCCGCGTCGGCGGACGAGCACTCGCCGGCCGCGGACTCTGCGGCCGCTCCGTCTGCGGCGTCGGCGTCGGCTCCGTCTGCGGCATCGGCGCCGGACTCGACGACGTCGCACCCGCAGCGGGCCGTCGTGATCGAGCCGATGACGCCGAGCCGCTCGTTCTGGACCCGCATCGACCGCCCCTTCGTCTTCGGCTTCCTGGTGACTCTCGGCGGTCTCGGCGCCCTCGTGCTCGGGCTCGCGGTCACGAGCCTGTCGACCGTGCTCATCTACATCGCTCTCGCCCTCTTCGCCGCCCTCGGGCTCGACCCGTCGGTGCGCTTCCTCGAGCGCCGCGGGCTCTCCCGGGCGATCTCGGTCGTGATCGTGATCCTGTCGCTGATCGTCGTCGTGGCGCTGATCCTCTGGGTGGTGCTGCCGATCGTGATCGAGCAGATCGCGAGCTTCGTGCGATCGGTCCCCGGGATGATCGCCGACTTCCAGCGCAGCGATCTCTACGCCACACTCGACGACCAGTTCGGCGACCAGTTCCAAGGCCTCGTAGCCGACGTGCAGAAGTTCCTCACCGACCCCGGCAACATCGCCAGCATCGGCGGCGGCGCACTGCAGGTCGGGGCATCCATCGCCTCCGGGATCTCGGGTGTGATCGTGGTGCTCGTGCTCACCCTTTACTTCGTCGCGACTCTGCCCGGCATGAAGCAGAGCATGCTGCGCCTGATCCCCGCCCGCGACCGCGACCGCGCCGGCGACATCACCGACCAGATCACCGATTCGGTGGGTGGGTACGTGATGGGCATGGTCGTGCTCGCGTTCTTCAATGCGATCCTCGCGCTGCTGCTCTACACGTTCCTCGGACTGCCGTTCCCGCCGCTCATGGCGACCGTCGCGTTCTGCATCACGCTGATCCCCCTCGTCGGATCGGTGATGTTCTGGATCATCGGCACGGGCCTCGCGCTCTTCACCGACCCGCTCGGTGCGCTGATCTTCGCGGCGATCTACCTCGTCTACATGCAGATCGAGGCGTACGTCATCACTCCGCGCGTCATGAACAAGGCGATCGCGATCCCCGGCTCGCTCGTGGTGATCGGCGCCCTCGCGGGGGGCACGCTGCTCGGTCTGCTCGGGGCTCTCGTGGCGGTGCCGGTGGCGGCATCCATCCTCATCATCATCAAGCAGGTCTGGGTGCCGAGGCAGGACGCCCGGGTGTAGCGGGAGCGGATCCTCCGTCGGAGCCCGTCTCTCGCACGCCCCTCGCGCATCCCCCTCTCGGAGTCGCGTCGAAACCCACCACGCGCGCCGGGCACACGCAGAAGTGCCCGGACCCATCGGGCCCGGGCACTTCTCGTGATGCGGTCAGGAGGTCAGATCAGACCCTGGTCCTCGAGCCACTTCTTGGCGATGTCCTTCGACGACTGCTGGTCGACCGTGCTGAGCACGTTCAGCGACACGAGCTCCTCGGCGGTGAGCTTGGCGCTGACCTCGTTGAGCACGTCGGAGACCTCGTCGGCGATGTCGCTCGACACGATCGGCACGACGTTCGACGAGATGATCAGGTTCTCGGGGTCCTCGAGGGCCACGATGTCTTCGGTCTCGAAGGCCGGGTCGGCGGTGTAGATGTCGGCGACCTGAATCTCGCCGGCGAGCAGCGACTCGAGCGTGCTCGGGCCGGTGGCCGAGAACTGCAGGTCGACGCCGTAGACCTCCTTGGCCGCGGACGGGCTGTACGGGCGCTGCTCGAACTCGGGAGCCGCACCGATGGTGACGGGCGACGGAGCCTTCGACAGGTCGGCGATCGAGGTGATGCCGTACTCGTCGGCGAAGCTCTTGAGCACCGTGTACGTGTCCTGGTCGGATGCCTCGGCGAAGTCGAGAGCCGTCAGGCTGTCGGGCAGGGCGTCCTGCAGGGCGGCGTAGACGTCGTCGGGGCTGGTGACGTCGACCCCGTCCATCGACAGGTACTCGAGCAGGCTGCCCGTGTACTCGGGGAAGACGTTGATCGCGCCGGACTCGACCTCGGGCATGTACGCGTCGCGCTGACCGATGTTGAGCTGCGTCTCGACGTCGAAACCGGCGTTCGAGAGGGCCTGGGCGTAGATCTCGGCGATGATCTCGTTCGAGTAGTACGCCTGCGAGCCGACGACGATCGTGTCGCCACTGCCAGAACCGGCGCTGTCGGACGGCTCGTCGAGCGGGTTGCTTCCGCCGCAGGCCGACAGGGTGAGCGCGGCCGCGGCGACAAGGCCGACGGCGAGGACGGAGCGCTTGCCTCGTGCTGTGAACATGGATTTCCTCTTCTCTGGAAACTGCTGGGACTTCGAGTGCTGTGGATTCAGGTGGATGACGCCGGGCGGATGCTCAGGCGGTGGCGGGTGCCGGTTCGGAGGCGGTGGCGGATGCCGTGGCCGAGCCGGAGCGGGAAGCCGCGTTCCGACTCGATCGCTTGCCGTCGGCGCGCGGCCCGCCGCCACGGAGCCCGGCGGGAACGGCGGCGCGCTGGGCGGTGGCGAGAAGCAGATCGACGATCAGGGCGAGCACCGCGACGATGATCGCGCCCGCGAGCACCTGGTCGAACCGGCGCAGCGGGATGCCCTGGATGATCGGCCAACCGAGACCGCCGAGGTTCACATAGGCGGCGATCGTGACGGTCGCGATGACCTGCAGGAGCGCCGAGCGGATGCCGCCGACCAGCAGCGGCAGACCGAGAGGCACTTCGACCTTCCAGAACACCTGCCAGCCGGTCATACCCATCGCCTTGGCGGCGTCGAGCGTGCGCCGATCGATCGCTTCGAGGCCGGTGTACGCACCGGCGAGCAGCGAGGGGATCGCGAGGAGCACGAAGGTGATGATCGCGGCCTCGGGGATGCGGAGCACTCCGAGCAGGAGCACCAGCAGCACCATGAGTCCGAACGAGGGGATGGCGCGGGCGGCACCCGAGACGGCGACCGCCACCTCGCGGCCGCGGCCCGTGTGCCCGATCAGCCACCCGATCGGGATCGCGATCGCCGCGGCGATCAGTACCGAGATCGCGGTGAGGGCGAGGTGCTCGCCCAGGAGTTTGGGCAGCGCGTAGGTGCCGGTCCACTGGGCGGGGGCGAAGATCCAGGCGAAGGCTTCGACGAAGAGGTTCATGCGGGAGCCCCCACGGCGATCGCGCGGCTCGCGGTGGCCTTCGAGGCCGCCCGGGTCCACGGCATGAGCGCGCGGCCGACCAGCAGCAGGATCAGGTCGATCACGAGTGCGATGACGACGACCGCGATCACCCCGGCGAAGACCTCGGCGATGATGCGCCGTTCGAGGCCGTTCGTGAAGAGGTAGCCGAGGTTCGTGACGCCGATCAGGATGCCGACGGTGGCGAGCGAGATCGTGCTGACCGCGGTCACCCGGAGTCCGGCGAGGATCACGGGGCCGGCGAGCGGGAACTCGACCGCCCAGAAACGGCGGAAGGGCGCGAACCCGGTGGCCGTCGCCGCCTGCCGCACGTCGTCGTCGACCGAGTCGAGGCCGTCAGACACGGCGCGCACGAGGATCGCGATCGCATAGATCGTCAGGGCGATCACGAGGTTCGTCTCGCTGATCGCCGAGTAGCCGAGCGTGGCGGGCAGCAGGATCAGCAGCGCGAGCGAGGGGATCGTGTACAGCAGACC
Source organism: Microbacterium sp. USHLN272 (assembly GCF_037149655.1). Lineage (NCBI taxonomy): Bacteria > Bacillati > Actinomycetota > Actinomycetes > Micrococcales > Microbacteriaceae > Microbacterium > Microbacterium sp. USHLN272. The sequence continues at coordinate 1,995,046 of NZ_JBBCRA010000001.1, forward strand.
CGTCAGAACGATGATCGGGCCGCGTACGAGTCGGTACCGCCAGGCCACCCAGCCGAGGGGCAGCGAGAGGACGAACCCGAGCACGATCGGCACGATGCTCTGCCGCAGGTGCACCGCGGTGAGCTCGAGGATCAGCCCGAAGTTGTTGACGACCCAGTTCACGGCTGGCCACCCTGCACGGCGCCGAGGGCAGCGGCATCCGGCCCCGCCAGCGGACCGTCGACGTGCTCGGTCTCGGCGACGAGCGCCCCCTGGGTGCGTCCCTCGGAGTCGACGACCACGGTGCCCTGCGGCGTCTGCTTGAGGTGCAGCGCGCGGCGCCCGCGGTCCGCGCCGATGAACGAGGCGACGAAGTCGTCGGCCGGGTTCTCGATGATCTCGCTCGGCGAGCCCACCTGCACGACCCGCGCGCCCTTGTCGAGGATGACGACCTGGTCGCCGAGCAGGAACGCCTCGTCGATGTCGTGCGTGACGAACACGACCGTCTTGTCGAGCTCGTGCTGCAGCCGCAGGGTCTCCTGCTGCAGATCGGCGCGCACGATCGGGTCGACGGCGCCGAACGGTTCGTCCATGAGCAGGATGTTCGGGTCGGCGGCGAGACCGCGGGCCACACCCACGCGCTGCTGCTGACCGCCCGAGAGCTGGCTGGGGTAGCGCTCGGCGAGCTTCTGGTCGAGACCGACCGTGTCGAGCAGCTCACGGGAGCGCGCGTACGCGTCGGACTTCTTCACGCCGTTCAGACGCAGCACGGTCGAGACGTTGTCGATCACCGTGAAGTGCGGCATCAGTCCCGAGTTCTGCATGACGTAGCCGATGCGACGGCGCAGCTGCACCGGGTCGCCGCCGAGCACGCTCTCGCCGTCGATCTCGACGTCGCCCGAGGTCGGCTCGACCATGCGGTTGATCATGCGCAGCAGCGTCGTCTTGCCGCAGCCCGACGAGCCCACGAACACCGTCGTCTTGCGCGACGGCAGCACCAGGCTGAAGTCGTTCACGGCCACGGTGCCGTCGGGGAACTGCTTGGTGACGTTGCGGAATTCGATCATGGGTGGTCTCCCGTCGGGGGATCGATGCAGGGCGCGACGATGGCGGGCATGTGTGCGGCGGGTTCTACGACGACGAGCGGATGCCGTCGCCGGTCAGGCCGAGACCTCGACGCTCGGGTCGAACGCGACGTAGCCCGAGAAGTCGCCGCCGACGCGCTCGAAAGCGGTCGGGTACGGCGTCGGGTACGACCATGCGAGGTCTTTGTGCAGCTCTCCGTCGACCTCGACGGAGAAGTACTGCGCCGCACCCTTCCAGGGGCACGTGTACGGCGTCGGGCTCTCGACGAGCGCGCCCGGCGTGATCGACGCCGGCGGGAAGTACCAGTTGCCCTCGATGCGGAAGAGGTCGGCTTCGTCGGCCTCGGCGATCACGGTTCCTGCGAGTACAGCCTTCATGGTTCTGCCTCCTGGGATGTGGGTTAGAGCGTATAAGAGGTCGCCGACATTGCGGCGGGGGTTGTGCGCGCGGCCGTCAATGTGAGAAATAAAGCGCGCAGCGAAGCATCCGCCGTCACTCCCTGTTCGGAGCGTCGGCCGATTCGGATCGGATGCCGCAGCGCCTCCGTCGACGCCCCGGCCCGGCGGCTCACGCCGAGGCCCGCCCGTAGCCCTCGAGCAGGCGCAGCCAGACCTCGCTCACCGTCGGATACGAGGGCACGGCGTGCCACAGGCGCTTGATCGGCACCTCGCCGACGACCGCGATCGTCGCGGCCTGCACCAGTTCGGCGACCTCCGGGCCGACGAACGTCGCACCGAGCACGACGTCGCGCTCGGTGTCGACGACGAGCCGGGCCTGCCCCTCGAACCCGTCCTCGTAGAGGCTCGCCCCGGCCACCCAGCCCAGGTCGTAGTCGACGACCTTCACCTCGTGGCCCGCCTCGCGCGCGGCCTTCTCGGTGAGTCCGACCGATCCCACCTCGGGGATCGAGAAGGTCACCTGCGGAACCGCGGCGTGGTCGGCGGTGGCGGCGTGGCGACCCCAGTCGTCGGCATCCACCGGCTCGTCCTTCGCCCGGGCGGCGATCACGTCGCCCGCCGCGCGCGCCTGGTACTTGCCCTGGTGCGTGAGCAGCACCCGGCCGTTGACGTCGCCCACCGCGTACAGCCAGTCCGAACCGGGCACCCGCAGGGTGTCGTCGACCTCGATCCACGTGCCGGGCTCGAGGCCCGCCGTCTCGAGGCCGATGTCGCCGCTGCGCGGCGAACGCCCCGTCGCCACGAGCACCTCGCTCGCGGTGATCTCGCTGCCGTCGTCGAGGGTGATCGTGACACCGGCGTCATCGCGGCGCACGGCCGACGTGCCCGTGTTCAGTCGCACGTCGACGCCGAGCTCGCGCAGCCCCGCCGCGACGCGCTCGCCCGCGAACGGCTCCATGCCGCCCAGCAGGTCGCTGCGTGCGATGAGGGTGACCGTCGATCCGAGCGCGGCGTAGGCCGTCGCCATCTCGACCGCGACCACACCGCCGCCGATGACGGCCAGCGAATCCGGAAGCTCCTCGGCGCTCGTGGCCTCGCGGCTCGTCCACGGAGAAGCCTCGCGCAGGCCGAGGATCGGCGGCACGACGGCATCCGAACCCGTGCTGATCGCGACCGCGTGGCGGGCGTGGAGTACGCGCGTGCCACCGTCGGCATCGGTCACCGTGACCTCGCGCTCGCCCGTCAGGCGCCCGTGCCCGCGGGCCAGATCGATGTGCGCCGACTCCAGCCACTTCACCTGGCCGTCGTCCGACCAGTTGCTCGTGAAGGAGTCGCGACGCGCGAAGACCGCACGCACGTCGAGAGCACCGGTCACCGCCTCTTTCGCGCCGGCGACGTGCTTGGCCGCGCGCAGCGCCTGGGCCGAGCGCAGCAGCGCCTTCGACGGCATGCACGCCCAGTACGAGCATTCCCCGCCGACCAGCTCGCTCTCGACGATGATCGCCGTGAGACCTCCCTGCACCGCGCGGTCCGCGACGTTCTCGCCGACCGGTCCTCCGCCCAGCACGATCAGGTCGTACTCGTTCGTCTTGTCTGCAGTCATCGCTTCGCACCTCTCCGCGCAACAGTCTCGCTGAACAGCAACGTCGTGTCACGGGGTGGTTGTTCCCCGACGCGCCGGGTACGGTATGCGCCGCGTGGGGTTCACAACTCCCGAGAAACCGGGCCGCGCCGGCGCTGGGGGTGCGAAACCCGCCAGATCGGGACCGATTCTCCGGAGTTGTGCACCGCTTCTCCGGCCGAGGGCGTACCCAACTCAGGAAGGACCGAACCAGAACCGCCCGAAACAAGCCGAATCCGGCGAAATCCGAGCGTTCTTCCTGAGTTGGGTTCACACGCCGAGCCGGACCGAAGCCCCGGCGCCCGGGTCAGCGCACCGGCAGGATGTGCGTCGGCGTCGCGGCGGGAGCCTGGTGGCGGATGCCGAGGGGCGCGCCCGTGCGTTCGTCGAGGTCGATCAGGCTGATCGAGTCGGACCGCTGCCCGGCGACCACGAGCTTGCCCTCGAACACCAGGTGATGGCGCGGCCAGTCGACGCCGGAGTCGGCGAGCGCGATGGATTCGAGGCGCTCACCTCCGCCGAGCACGCGCAGCGCCGCGATCGTGTTGCTGCCGCGCAGAGCCGTGTACAGGAAGGCGCCGTCGCGGGTGCGGGCGAGCTCGGCGGGGAAGTCGACGCCGACCTCGGCGATGGGACTCGACAGGGTCGACGACACGACGGCCCACGCCCCGCTCGGGGCCTCGGCGAGGGTGAACACCTCGCACGAGTACTCCGTGACGATGTGCAGATGCCCGCTCGGGTGCACCACCATGTGACGCGGACCGACGCCGAGCGGCAGGATCACCTCGTGGTCGAGGCGCAGCCCGGTTCCCGACAGCCGCCAGAAGCGCACGAGGTCGAAGCCGAGGTCGGTCGTGACGATGCGCCCATCGGGCAGGAACGCCGCCGAGTGTGCGTGCGAGGCGCGGTCGGGCAGACCGTAGGGATCGGATGCCGCCGCACCCACGCCCGGTTCCTCGCGCACCGCGTCGGGGTCTTCGTCCTCGCCGAACAGTGCCGCGCGCAGCGCCGCCGCGGCATCCGCCTTCGCCGGCACGATGCGCCCGTCGGTCGCGAGGCCGAATCGCACGACCCGACCGTCGCCGTAGCAACTGGCGATCAGCGTGGCCCCGTCGCGCGAGACGGCCAGGTGGCACACGGCCTCTCCTGTCGGCACCGGGCCGCCGAGCGGCGCGAGCGATCCCTCGCCCGAGCGCACGAAGGCCTGCACCGCGCCCTCGTGCTCGAGCGCCGCGTAGACGACGTCGAGCGACGGATGCTGCGCCAGCCACGACGGTGAGGATGCCGTCGCCGCGAGGTCGCGGTAGCCCAGCGTCGTGGCTTCGCGGCCGTCGTCTCCGGCGAGGAATCCGATCCCCTCGGCGGAGCCGTCCATCTCGGGGCCGTAGCCCCCGAGCCAGAAACGGGTCACGGGGTCAGTCGACGAGGTCGTGGCGCACGACCACCTGGTCGCGCTCCGGGCCCACGCCGATCACCGAGATGCGCGTGTTGCTCATCTTCTCGAGCGCGAGCACGTAGTCCTGCGCGTTCTTGGGCAGGTCGTCGAAGGTGCGGGCGACCGAGATGTCTTCGCTCCAGCCGGGGAAGTACTCGAGGATCGGCGTCGCGTGGTGGAAGTCGGTCTGGTTGACCGGCACCTCGTCGAAGCGCTCCCCGTCGACGTCGTAGGCGACGCACACGGGGATCTGCTCGAGTCCGGTGAGGATGTCGAGCTTGGTGAGCACGAGGTCGGTGATGCCGTTGACGCGCGTGGCGTAGCGGGTGATCGGGGCGTCGTACCAGCCGACGCGGCGCGGACGGCCGGTGGTGGTGCCGAACTCGAAGCCGCGCGAGCGCAGCCATTCGCCCTGCTCGTCGAAGAGCTCGGTCGGGAACGGACCCGATCCGACGCGGGTCGTGTACGCCTTGACGATGCCGACGATGCGGTCGAGTGCTCCGGGACCGACGCCCGAACCGGTGGCCGCGCCACCCGCGGTCGCCGACGACGACGTCACGAACGGGTAGGTGCCGTGGTCGACGTCGAGCATGGTGGCCTGGCCGCCCTCGAACACGACGACCTCGCCGCGGTCGAGCGCCTCGGCCAGCAGGTAGCCGGTGTCAGCGACCAGCGGGCGCAGCCGCTCGGCGTACGAGAGCAGGTCTTCGACGATCTCGTCGACCGTGATGGCGCGGCGGTTGAAGATCTTCACCAGCAGGTGGTTCTTCTGATCGAGCGCACCCTCGACCTTCTGGCGCAGGATGTTCTCGTCGAACAGGTCTTGCACGCGGATGCCGACGCGGTTGATCTTGTCGGCGTAGGCCGGTCCGATGCCGCGGCCGGTGGTGCCGATCATGCGCTTGCCGAGGAAGCGCTCGGTGACCTTGTCGAGCGTGCGGTGGTACTGGGTGATGATGTGCGCGTTGGCGCTCACCTTCAGACGCGACACGTCGATGCCGCGGGCGCCGAGCGCCTCGAGCTCGTGGAAGAGCACCTCGAGGTCGACGACGACGCCGTTGCCGATGACCGGCGTGACGCCGGGGGAGAGGATGCCGGAGGGCAGCAGGTGCAGGGCGTACTTCTCGTTGCCCACCACGACGGTGTGCCCGGCGTTGTTGCCGCCGTTGAACTTCACGACCCAGTCGGTGCGGTCACCGAGCAGATCGGTGGCCTTGCCCTTTCCTTCGTCGCCCCACTGCACGCCGACGATAACGATTCCTGGCATGGGTGTCCCCCTTGCTTTCGCCGGGTTTGCACCGGCTGATGAGCTGGCCCTTGTCGGGCTCCCCCATCCTATCGAAGGGGCCGACATCGCCTTCGGCGAGGTCCTGGCGGGAAACGTGCGGATGCTGTCGCTCCCGCGCATCGCGGATGTCGGAGGCCCCTGACACCATCGGAGGATGTCGAAGACCGTTCCCCTCACCGGCGACCTGCCGGGCACGAAGCCCCGGCAGGGACCGCTCGTGCTGATCGCCGCCCTCGTGACGGTCGTGCTCTGGGCGTCGGCGTTCATCGGCATCCGCGGTGCGGGTCCGCACTTCGACCCGGGTGCGCTCGCACTGCTGCGCATGGCGGTCGGCAGTCTCGTCCTCGCGGTCATCGCGGTGCGCCACGGCATCCGTCTGCCCGCGCGGCGGCACTGGTGGCTGGTCGCGGTGTGGGGCGTCGGGTGGTTCTGCGTCTACAACCTGGCGCTCAACGCCGCCGAGCGCACGCTTGACGCGGGCACGGCGGCGATGGTGGTGAACCTCGCACCGCTGATGGTCGTGGTGTTCAGCGGGCTCTTCCTGCGCGAGGGGTTCCCGAAGCCGCTGATCATCGGCGCGCCGATCGCGTTCCTCGGCGTCGTGCTGATCGGCATGAACTCGCAGGCGGCCGACGGAGAGGGCCCCGATCTCACGGGGCTGCTGCTCGCGCTGCTCGCCGCGGTCATGTACGCGGGGTGCACGCTGCTGCAGAAGCATCTGCTGAGCGCCGGGTCCGATGCGACCACGCTCACCTGGCTCGGCGCGATGGCGGGCACCGTCGCACTGCTGCCGTGGACGGGCAGCCTGATCGGCGCGCTGCAGAGCGCTCCCCTCGGCTCGACCCTCTGGGTCGTCTACCTCGGCATCTTCCCCACGGCGATCGCCTTCACGACCTGGGCCTACGTGCTGCAGCGCAGCACCGCGGGGCAGACCTCCGCCACGACCTACGTCGTGCCCGCGGTCGCGATCCTGATGTCGTGGGCGATCCTCGGCGAGGTGCCGACCCCGCTGATGTTCCTCGGCGGCGCGCTCTGCCTGCTGGGTGTGCTCGTGACGCGGTTGAGGTGGGGGCGGCGGGGCTGACTCAGGCGTATCGATATACCGATCGCCATAGCGAATTCGCCCGAATCCGGCGCCCCACTTAGCGATATTCCGACAAGCCCGCCGGCAGAGTGGGAAACCGCCCTGAGATGCCGAAGTTCGCCCGTTTCACGGCTACGGTGTCCGACGGTTCGACCGCCAGAGTGTCGAGCACGGAACGTCGGAGGAACGATGAAAACTGTGTGGCCCTACGTGCGGATCGTCGCCGCCCTGCTCGCGCTCGCGGCACTCGCGCGGCAGCTCACACGCGAGATCGCGACCGCCCAGGCGGCGACGACCGAATGGGGACGCGACATCCCCACCGCAGTCACGAACTTCTTCAGTTTCTTCACCACGCTCTCCGGTCTCATCGCGGCCATCGTCCTGCTGATCGCCGCCGGGTGGATGCTGCGCACCCGCCGCAGCGACGACACGGAACCCCGCTGGCTCGCCGTGCTGCTCGCCTACGCGAGCACCTACATGATCACGACCGGCATCGTCTACAACCTGCTGCTGCGCAACATCCCCTCGCACAGCGCGACCGAGGCGTGGACGAGCGAGACGCTGCACGTCGTGCTCCCGATCGTGATGCTGCTCGACGTTCTCTTCGCACCGCGCCGCCGCTCACTCGGTTGGGGCACCGCGCTCCTCGCCGTGGTCTTCCCGCTCGCGTGGGGCGGCTACACACTGGTTCGCGGGCCGTTCATCACCGACCCGTTCACCGCCACGCCCTACTGGTACCCGTACCCGTTCCTCAACCCGAACACCTCGAGCTGGGCCTCGGTGGGCCTGTACGTCGCCGCCATCGCGGCCGCGATCGTCGTCATCTCGCTCATCGTCGTCGGGATCGGGCGCCTCCGCGGCGCGCGAAAGCGTCACTAGGTCGCGCCGTTCGACTGAATCAGGCCGCTCCGCGACGGTACGGGCCCGAGCCGACCGTGGCGCCCGTGCGGGCGCCGAGTCCACACTGATGTCATCGGGCTTCTCCCGATACATTGGCGGCGGAGGCATGATGACGACTTGGTGGCCCTACCTGCGGATCGCCGTAGCCCTTCTCGGCGCGGCGGCGCTCGTGCGGCAGATCACGGTGTCGATCACGAACGCGCATTCGTCGACCACCGAGTGGGGTTCGCACGTGCCGACCGTCGTGGCGAACTTCTTCAGCTTCTTCACCGTCCTGTCGAACATCGGCGCAGTGGTCTCCCTGACGATCGCCGCGATCTGGATGATCCGCACGCGACGCGACGACACCCCCGAACCCCGCTGGTTGGCCACGCTGCTCGTCTGCACCAGCACCTACATGATCGTCACGGGCGTGGTGTACAACCTGCTCCTCCGGTACATCAACCTCGACGGCGTCTCGGAGGTGTGGACCAACGAGACGCTGCACGTGATCGTGCCGCTCGTCATGCTCCTCGATGTGCTCTTCGCGCCCCGTCGGCGCGCACTGCCGTGGAGCGCGGCCCTCGTCGCCGTGATCTTCCCGCTGGTGTGGACCGTCTACACGATGGTGCGCGCGAACTTCATCACGGGCCCGATCACCGCGAACCCGTGGTGGTACCCCTATCCGTTCCTCGACCCGCACGGTCCCGGCGGATGGGGCTCGGTCGTCGTCTACATCATCGGGATCGCGATCGGCATCGTCGCCGTCGGCGCCGGTGTGGTCTGGGTGGGTCGTCGCCGCGGCATCCGCGTTCCCTGATCCGACGGTCGCTCGGCCGATGGGGACTCCTCCCCATCGGCTCCGAGCCGGCGCGTCGGTGGATGCGGTTACCCTGGTGCGGGGGAAGGACGCGATGTTTCCCCGCGTGATCGAGGAGACTGCAGATGAACGAGCCCTACGCGCCGGACCCGTCGACGAATTCGGCCCCTCCGCCCCCGCCCGCGCCTCCCGCACCGGCGCCGGCACTGCGCAGCGAACTGCGTGACGCGCCGACGCCTCCGCCGCCTCCCGCCACGGCGACGCCCCCGACGTTCCCGGCATCCGCTCCCGCCGCAGCTGCACAGGCCCCGGCATCCGCCCCGGCTCCGAGAGCGGATGCCGCCCCCAGGACGGCCCCGTCCGACGCGGAGATCTCGCGGGCGAGCGACGTGCTGAAGGTCGTCTCGGACGCCTACTCCGCGAAGATGGTGGGCCAGGAGCGCCTGCGCATGAGCCTGCTCATCTCACTCATCGCCGGCGGCCACATCCTGCTCGAGAGCGTGCCCGGCCTCGCCAAGACGACCGCCGCGAGCACCCTCGCCGACACGGTCAAGGCGCAGTTCAAGCGCATCCAGTGCACGCCCGACCTGCTGCCGAGCGACATCACGGGCAACCAGATCTACGATGCGGCGACCGGCTCGTTCCGCACCGTGCTCGGCCCCGTGCACGCCAACTTCGTGCTGCTCGACGAGATCAACCGATCGAGCGCCAAGACCCAGAGCGCCATGCTCGAGGCGATGCAGGAGCACCAGACCACGATCGGCGGCGAGGTGCACCACCTGCCGAAGCCCTTCCTCGTGATCGCGACGCAGAACCCGATCGAGCAGGAGGGCACCTACGAGCTGCCCGAGGCGCAGATGGACCGCTTCCTGCTCAAGGAGATCGTCGAGTACCCGAGCCCCGCCGAGGAGTTCGAGATCCTCGGCCGCATCGACTCCGGCGTGCTCGATCCCGACCGGCACGTCTCGAGCGCGATCTCGCTCGACGACGTCCACATGCTGCAGGACGTCGCGAGCCGCATCTACGTCGACCCCGCGATCCGCAACTACATCGTGTCGATCGCGTACGTCACGCGTAACCCCGCACCGTACATCGGCGACGACCGCGCCCGGTTCATCAAGTACGGCGCGAGCCCCCGTGCGAGCATCGCTTTCCTGCAGGCGTCGCGCGCCCTCGCCCTGCTCAAGGGCCGCTCGCACGTGCTGCCCGAAGACATCCGCGAGCTGCGCCACCTCGTGCTGCGCCACCGCGTGCTGCTGACGTTCGAGGCCGACGCCGAGGGCATCCGCAGCGAGGAGATCATCGACCAGATCTTCGCCGCCGTCCCCACTCCCTGACCCCGGTCGCCGAGCCAGGAACCGTCGCCCCGCACCGGAACAGAAGCCCATGCCCAGTCTGATCACGCAGGTGAAGAGCAAGCTCTTCCTGCACTCGTCGCGCAAGTCGATGCACGCGCTCGACGGTGCGCACGCGTCGCTGCTGCGCGGGCGGAGCCTGGACTTCGAAGACCTGCGCAAGTACGAGTACGGCGACCAGGTGCGCGACATCGACTGGCGCGCGACCGCCCGCCTGGGCACGCCCCTGGTCAAGCGATCGCGGGCGATGCGCATGCAGACGGTGCTGTTCGTCGTCGACACCGGGCGCTCGATGACGGCCCTCGCGGCCGACGAACGGCCCAAGAAGGACCTCGCGATCATGGCCGCCGGTGCTCTCGGCATCCTGACCCTGCGCCACGGCGACGACTTCACCACGGTGTACGGCGATGCCTCGCGCGCGCGTCGCCTGCCCCCCGGTCGCAGCGAGGGCGCGCTCGAGCACGCACTGCGCACGATCAGCCGGGCGACCGACGAGAGCACGGTTCCCAACGACCGCGACGGCCTGCTCTCGTACGTCACCCGCACGGTGTCGCGGCGCATGATCGTCGCCGTCATCACCGACGAGGCGCCCATCACGAGCGAGACCGAGCGGATGCTGCGCCGGCTGCGCGTGCAGCACGACGTGCTGTGGCTCACCCTCCGCGACGCGGATCCGGTGCTCGATCACGCGACCGGGCGCATCCGCAGCGACGTCGACAGCAGCTGGGACGTGCCGGACTTCGTGCAGGGCGATGCGGCGATCGTGCGCCAGCTCACCGCGCAGGCGAAGGCCGAGGAGGCGCACCTCGCCGAGACCCTGAAGCGCCTCGAGATCGGCCACGCCGTGCTCGAGGGTCAGGAGTCGGCCGTCCCCCAGCTGCTGCGCCTGCTCCACGGGGCGCTCAGCCGATCCGGCGGGAGGTCGAATGCCCGGGTCTGATGAGCTCTACCCGCCGGCGCAGTACGGCTGGGGCTGGGTGCTGCTCGCGTTCGGCATCCTCGCCCTGCTGATCGTGGGCGCGTGGCTCGTGATCGCCCTCACGAAGCAGCGCCGCCCCGCCGACCGTCTCGGCATCGAGCAGCCGCAGCTGCTCACCGGCGACGTGCTCAGCCAGTTGCGCGTGGAGTACCTCGACCGCGTGCAGCAGATCGAGACCGACTACCGCGAGAAGCGACTCTCGCCCCGCAACGCCAACCTCGAGCTGAGCCGCGTGGTGCGCACCTTCGTCAACGAGTACAGCGGCCTCGAGGCCCCGGTGCTCGCCCTCGACGACCTCGTCTCCCGTGGAGTGCACCCCGCCCTGATCGACGCGATGCGCCGGCACTACTATCCGAGCATCTTCCGCCAGGGCCCGCCGATCGATCCTCTCGCCGGCGCCGAGGCGGCGCGGACGGTGGTGCGCTCATGGCACTAGCGAACGGCTGGCTCATCATCGTCGCGGCCGCGGTCGTGATCGCCGCCCTCGGCATCGGTCTCGCGCTCGGACTGCGCAGCCGCGGGCAGTCCACGGGAACCGACCGCGCACGCATCGCCCGCGCGGAGCGTCTGCGCGCGCTGCCCGCGTTCCGCGAAGCGCTCTCCCGACGGATCATCGCCCTGAGCGGCATCCTGCTCCTGGGCGCGCTCACGGTCATCACGGCCGGTGTCGTGGCCGCCCGGCCGATGTCCTCCCAGACGATCCAGCCCGTCAACACGAGCCGCGACATCATGCTCTGCCTCGACGTCTCGGGATCGATGTCGGAGGTCGACGTCGAGGTGCTGACGGTGTTCGAAGAGCTGCTCGACGGCTTCGAGGGCGAGCGCATCGGGCTGACGATCTTCAACAGCTCGCCGGTGCAGATCTTCCCGCTCACCGACGACTACGACTTCATCCGCACGCACCTCGAGAGCATGCGCGAGAGCTTCGACTACGTCGATCAGATCCCCGAGCACTGGGTCGGCACGCTCAACGGCAACGGCGCCTCGCTGATCGGCGACGGGCTCGCCGCCTGCGCGATGGGCTTCGACCACCCCGACGACGAGCGTTCGCGCTCGGTGATCTTCGCGACCGACAACGAGATCAACGGCGCGTCGATCGTGACGCTCGAAGAGGCCGCGAACTACGCCGCGTCGAACGGCGTGCGCGTGTTCGCGCTGAACCCCGTCGAGGGCAAGGACGCGGATGTGAGCGCCGAACTCGCCGCGGCGGCCGAAGCGACGGGCGGTCAGGCCTACGGACTGCGCGACACGACCACGGTCGGTGACATCGTCGAGCAGGTGCGCGAGCAGGATGCGACCGAGCTCCGCGGCGAGGCGCAGGTGGTGTGGACCGACGCCCCCGATCTGTGGATCGTGGTCGTCTCGATCGCGCTGCTGTCGTTCGTGGTGCTGCTGTGGAGGGTGCGACTGTGATCTTCCAACCCGCCATCAACGTCTTCCTGCTCCTGCTGCTGTTCACCCCGATCGCCGCGCTCGTGGTGTGGGTGCTCGTGCGTGCGCCGAAGGACGCGGGGCGCTCGACCGCCCAGACGCGCAACCACCGTCTGCTCTGGGCGCTGCGGTTGGCCGCGGTGCTCGCCTGCTTCGTGATGCTGCTGCGCCCCGGCATCCCCGGCGGCGCCACGCAGACCCTGGCGACCGACACCGACATCGTGCTGGTGGTCGACACGACCGCGAGCATCGTCGCCGAGGACTGGGCCGACGGAGAGCCGCGCCTCGACGGCGTGCGCGCCGACGTGCGCACGATCATCGCCGAGTACCCGGGCGCGCGCTTCGCGCTGCTCACCTTCGACGCCGCCGCCGAACTGCGGATGCCGTTGACCACCGACACCACGGCACTGGTCGGGTCTCTCGACGTGCTGCGCCCCGAGGTCACGAGCCAGTCGCGCGGAAGCTCGATCGGCATCGCCGCGACCCTGCTCGAGCAGACGCTCGCGTCGGCGGCCGAGTCGTCGCCCGACCGCTCGCGCATGGTGTTCTACTTCGGCGACGGCGAGCAGACCGTGTCGTCGGACCCCGAGTCGTTCGCCGCGAGCGCGCCCTACACCGACGCCGGCGCGGTGTTCGGGTACGGCACCGCCGAGGGCGGGCCTATGCGCATCACCAGCGGCGGCGTCGACGGAACGGATGCCGGGTACATCCAGTACCAGGGCTCCGATGCGCTGTCGGTCGTCGACGAGCAGAACCTGCAGGCGCTGGCCGCCGAACTCGGCGTCGAGTACGAGCACCGCACGGCCGACACCGAGCCGCAGCTGCCCGAGGCACCGACGACCACCACGAACTACGCCGAATCGGGCGAGGTCGGCAACGTGACCGAGCTGTACTGGATCGCGGCGCTCGTGCTCATCGTGCTGCTCGGGATCGAACTGGCGCGCGCGGCCATGCTGATCGCCCGCTTGCGCGGCCTCCGCACCCCGAAGATCGACTCCGCCGGCCCGGAAACTGGGTCGCTGAGCCTGTCGAAGCGCCCTTCCCGCAGAAAGGGGGAGCCCGATGAGTGACCCGCAGGCCGCGGCCGCGCAACTGCTCGCCTCGAACCGTCGGCGCCGCAGCATCCGTCGATGGATCGCGATCGGTTCGCTGCCCCTCGTGCTGGTGTCGCTGTTCTTCGTGGGCAAGATCCTCAGCATGTACGCGTTCGCGCACCAGGCGATCAGCGCCTACGTCGTCGACGACTACGCGGGCTCCGAGGCGGCGGCCGAGGGCCAGGAGTTCCTCAACTGGTTCGAGCCGTACAAGGCCCCCTTCAACGTCGGCACCGCGCTCGCGGGCGCCGACGAACTGCCCGAGGCACGCACGAAGCTCGAAGAGGCCCTCGACCTGGCGACGGGCCTGGAGGTCTGCGCCGTGCGCGTCAACCTCTCGCTCGTGATCGAGCGGATGGGCGATGCGGCCCGCGAGGGCGGCGACGGCGCCGGTGCGGCCCAGCTGTACGCCGAGGCGCTGACGATCGTCGTCGAGACGCCCGAGGAGTGCAACAGCGAAGAGGCCGAGAACCAGTCGTCCGATCCGGATCGCGATATGGGCGAGAGCCTCGACGACTCCGAGGAGCGGCTGAAGGAGAAGCAGCAGCAGGAGCAGGAGCAGCAGCCTGACCCGCAGGAGGGCGAAGAGGAACAGCAGCAGCCGCAGCAGCCCGACGAGCAGAAGCTCGACGACCTCAAGGACAAGCTCGACCAGGGCACGCAGGAGCGCGACCAGCAGCAGGGCGGCGACGAGCCCGGCTCGGGAACGGACAGGCCATGGTGATGGATCACGAGAGCCAGCGCGCCCGCTACCTTGCGGGCGCCGAAGGTGCGCCACCCGTTCCGCCGCCCGGCGGCTACCGGGGTGCGCGCCGCGGCGCCGGACCGCAGGAGGCACCGGCGTTCCCGACGTTCGTGTCGGTGGCCGACGGCGACGACGAGCGCCGGTCGGCGAACGCAATCGGATGGATCGCCCTGCTCGCCAGCATCCTGTTCGCCATCGTGCTGCTGGGTACGATGCTCGCCGGCGGCACCGACCTGCTCTACGGCGTCACGATGCTCGCCCTGCAGCTCGTGCTCGTCGCGGTCATCATCGCGGCGATCGCCACGAAACGGGGGCGGATGCTCGGCGCGATCGCCCTCATCATCGCGGTGCTGTTCAACGTCGCCACCGTCGGCGGGCTCAGCGCCCTGCAATCGTCGGCCAGCGGCAACTACGACGGATCGAAGTCCGACGAGCAGAAGCACGCCGAGGCCTACCCCGGCATCAAGGGCACCGACAACCAGGACGTGCTGAACCAGCAGTCGCTCGAGGAGGTGCGCGCCGAGGCCGACAGCCTCTTCGCCGACGTGCGCCAGCGCCTCAGCGACGAGTTCGGCTACACCTGGACGCAGTTCGCCGACGAAGACCTGCGGCCCGAGCGCAACGGCTACGGCGGGGAGTCAATGCTCTACGAGTACGGTTCGGCGGGCTGGGCGACCAACGAACCGATCCAGGACTACGCGCGCAAACAGGAGGTCATGGCCGTGATCGATCAGGTCGTGCAGGAGCACGGGATGTACGGTCTGTACGCCTTCAACGACCCGACCGGATCGGGCATCGACCCGACGATGATCGAGAAGCTCTACGGCAGCGACGACCCGCGCACCCAGCACACGTGGGAGTCGTACACCGAGAACTACCCCGATCCGCTGCGCTTCTATGCGACGATCTACGACCTGTCGAACGACGCGGACGGCGGATTCAGAACCGAGCGCGAGGCGCAGAACGCGCGCACCGGCGAGCCGGTCGAGGGACTGCAGCTGTTCGTGATCGCGAGCGCCGTGCTCAGTGACGACGACCGCGACGAGTTCGAGAAGAAGATCCAGGAGTACCCCGGATTCTGAGGCCCGGGGGGCGGCTGCCCCCTCACTGGGTCGCTGAGCCTGTCGAAGCGTCCCACCCCCGGTGAGGGGTCACGACACGCCGCGACCGGATGCTGCGGCGCGGCGTGTCGTGACCCCTCGCGCCCGCCGAGGCGCTCAGCTCGCGAGCGCGAGACCCGCGGCGAGCGCGAAGCCCAGAACGGTCGCGAGACCGGTCGACTCCTTGGCCTTGGACTGGGCCTCGGGCACCATCGAATCGACGAGCATCACGAGCAGCGCCCCGGCCGCGAAACCGCTGGCCGCGGTGCGGAACGCGTCGCCGGTGACACTCGCGAGGCCGAAGCCCGCGACGGTCGCGGCGGCGCAGATCACGGCGACGCCGGCCCACAGCAGCAGCACGCGCGAGCGCTTCATGCCGCCGTCGAGCAGGTCGGCGGCCGAGCCGATCGATTCGGGCAGGTTGGAGACGAGGATGGCGACGACGAGCGCGATGCTCACCGGTTCGCCGGACGCGAGGCCGATGCCGAGCACGAGCTGCTCGGGGATGCCGTCGAGCAGTGCACCGACGGCGAGTTGTCCGCCGCCCGCGTCACCCTTCTTCTTCGCGGCGCGCGCGTCGAGGATGCGTGCGGCGACGTAGTAACTGATCGCGCCGAGGGCGACGCCGATGACCAGGGGGAACGGACCCCCGCGATCGAGGCCCTCCTCCCAGAGCTCGAAGGCGATCGACGCCATGAGCGCGCCCGCACCGAAGCCGAGCACGATGCCCAGCCAGCGCGGCGGCCATTTCCGCAGCATCGCGAGCACGGCACCGATGAACAGCGGCGCCGCCGCGACCACGCCCCACAGCACTGCTGCGCCCATGAGCACCTCCGTGGCCCACTCTGGCACGACAGCGCGCCGACGGCATCCGCCTCTCCCGTGCGGAGAAGACCTCTCTCCCCTACGGAGGAGATCTCTCGCTCCGCAGGACGGAATCCAGGATTCGCTCCTCCGTTGCGTGCGATCTCCTCCGCTGCGTGCGCCGGAGCCGGCAGCCGGAGCCGCAGCCGGGCGGCGGCAGCAGACCGGAATGGACCGCACCCGGATGCCGTCACGCATTCGGGAGCGACACGCCGCCCGCCGTAGACTGGAGGGTATGTCCAAGGTCCTCCAGTCCCTGCCCGTCGGCGAGCGCGTCGGCATCGCCTTCTCCGGAGGACTCGACACCTCCGTCGCCGTCGCGTGGATGCGCGAGAAGGGCGCCGTGCCCTACACGTACACCGGCGACCTCGGCCAGTACGACGAAGACGACATCGACTCGATCCCGGGCCGTGCGCTCGAGTACGGCGCCGAGGCCTCGCGCCTGGTCGACGCCAAGACCGCGCTGGTCGAAGAGGGCTTCGTGGCGCTCTCGTGCGGTGCGTTCCACATCCGCTCGGGCGGCAAGACCTACTTCAACACCACTCCCCTCGGGCGCGCGGTGACCGGCACGATGCTGGTGCGCGCCATGAAGGAGGACGGCGTCGACATCTGGGGCGACGGCTCCACCTACAAGGGCAACGACATCGAGCGGTTCTACCGCTACGGCCTGCTCGCCAACCCGCGTCTGCGCGTCTACAAGCCGTGGCTCGACGCCGACTTCGTGACCGAGCTCGGCGGGCGCAAGGAGATGAGCGACTGGCTCGTCGCCCGCGACTTCCCGTACCGCGACTCGGCCGAGAAGGCCTACTCGACCGACGCCAACATCTGGGGCGCGACGCACGAGGCCAAGACCCTCGAGCACCTGAACGTCTCGCTCGAGACCGTCGACCCGATCATGGGCGTGAAGTTCTGGGACCCGTCGGTCGCGATCGACAGCGAAGACGTCACCGTGACGTTCGAGGCCGGCCGCCCGGTCGCCCTCAACGGCGTCGAGTTCTCCGACCCGGTCGCGCTCGTGCGCGAGGCGAACACGATCGGCGGACGCCACGGCCTCGGCATGAGCGACCAGATCGAGAACCGCATCATCGAGGCGAAGTCGCGCGGCATCTACGAGGCCCCCGGAATGGCCCTGCTGTTCATCGCCTACGAGCGCCTGGTCAACGGCATCCTGAACGAAGACACCCTCGCGACGTACCACGAGCAGGGCCGCCGCCTCGGTCGCCTCATGTACGAGGGTCGCTGGCTCGAGCCGCAGTCGCTCATGCTGCGCGAGTCGATCCAGCGCTGGGTCGGCCTCACGATCTCCGGATCGGTGACGATCCGTCTGCGCCGCGGTGACGACTGGACCATCCTCGACACCGTCTCGCCGAACCTGTCGTACGGCCCCGAGAAGCTGTCGATGGAGCGCGTCGGCGATGCGGCCTTCGGCCCGGTCGACCGCATCGGCCAGCTCACCATGCGCAACCTCGACATCGCCGACTCGCGTGCGCGCCTCGAGCAGTACGCGGGCCTCGGCCTCGTCGGCGGCGCCACGGGCGAACTCGTCGGTCGCGTGACCGCGGGCGAGTCGGGCGAGATCACGGGTGCGGTCGAAGAGGTCGACGAGAACCTCGCCGACGCGGTCGACACGGCTTCCGAGGGCGCGGCCTTCGACTCCGGCACCGACTGACCCTCACGGGTTTCGATCAGGGGCGGATGCTGCGGCATCCGCCCCTTCTTCGTGCCATCGCGCGGGGTGTGTGACTCCGAGCGGATGCTGTGAGTCCGTCGAGTTATCTTGCACACAACTGTGCACATTAAGTACACTCGAATCCATGACCACCCGCGCACCCCGCCGCGACGCCGTCGAGAACCGCGCCGGCATCCTCGAGGCCGCCCGTTCCGCGCTCTCCGTCGACCCCTACGCCTCGGTCGACGTGATCGCCCGCAGCGCCGGCCTCTCGCGCCGCACCCTCTACGGCCACTTCGACGACCGCGAAGCCCTCATCCGCGAACTCATCTCGACCGGCGCCCAGCGCTTCAACGCCATCGCCGAATCCGTGACCGACGCCGACGCCCGCCTCGCTCTCGCCCGCCTCACGGCACGCCTCTGGCACGAGGCCGCGCACGTGCAGGTCGCGGCCGCCCTCGCGCTCGACGAGGCGCACGTGCAGCACACGGCCGACGCGCTCGCCCCGCTGCGCCGCACGGTCGCCGCCCTGGTGCGCCGCGGTCAGGACGACGGCAGCTTCCGCAGCGACCTCGCCGCCCCCACCCTCGCCCGCCTCATCGAGGAGATCGCGCGCACGGTCATCTCCCGCACGGATGCCGCGAGCACGGGTGCCGCGAACCTCGCCGTGCGCGCGGTACTCAGCATCGCCGGGCTCTCGTGGCGCGAAGCCGATGAGCTGCTCGCCGCCCACCCCGACATCGTCACCGGCCCGACGGAGGCCCCCGCATGAGGATCACCCTGCACGATGTGAGCAAGGGCAAGAACGGTCAAGCCCTCCCGCCCACGACTCTCGAGTTCCACACCGGCGAGGTGCGGTACGCCCTCGCCGAGACCGAGCAGCGCCCGACCGTCCTCGGCCTGATCGCGAGCGGACGCATGCGCCCCGAGACCGGTCGCGTCACGATCGACGACTCCGAGAGCGCCAAGGAGCTGCGCCGCCGGGTCGCCCTCGTCGACGCCCCCGACGTCAGCGACCCGCACCCCGACATCTCGCTCGCGGGCGTCGTCGGCGAGGAACTGATGTTCGCCGGGCTCGGCGCGACGCCGCTGCACGCCAAGCGCTGGCTGTCGCAGCTCGGGTACGCCGAGCTCGCCTCGGTGCCGATCGGCAACATCGACCCCTCGGCGCGCGTGCGCATCCTGTGCGAGCTCGCGGTGCTGCGCGACGGGACGGATGCCGTCGTGCTCGTGTCGCCCGACCGGCACGGCGGCTCGCCCGACGGCTGGTGGCGCATCGCCGCCGAGTTCGCCGAGCGCGGGTTCGCGATGCTCGTGATCCTCGGCGGTTCGGCCGCCGTGGCGCTGGAGCGGATGCAGGAGCTCGGCGCGGTCAACGCCTCCGGCCCGGTCGAGCCACTCGTGCTCGAGCCGGAAGCGGATGCCGAAGCGGAAGCGGATGCCGAACCCGAACCCGAAGAAGCCCGGCCCCTGAGCGAGGAGCGCAGCGACGAGACGACGGGCGCTCAGGAACCCGAACCCGAAGAAACCCGGTCCCTGAGCGAGGAGCGCAGCGACGAGACGAAGGGCCGCACCACAGATCCCGACCCCGACCCCGACGACGAAGACGAAGACGACACGAACGGAGCCGCCTCATGAAGGTTCCCGCGATGATCGCCGCCGAGCTGCGGCGGCTGACGGCGAGCAAGATGGGTATCATCGCGCTCATCGCGCTCGTGTGCGTGCCGATCCTCTACGGCGGCCTCTACCTCTGGGCGAACCAGGACCCGTACGCCAAGTTCCCCGAGGTGCCGGTGGCACTCGTCGTCGACGATGCAGGCGCACCGTCCACGGCATCCGACGCCGCCGTCGGCGACACCGTCAACTACGGCGAGGACGTCGCCGACAACCTCATCGACGGCAACGCCTTCGACTGGCAGCGGATGACGGCCGACGAAGCGGCGGATGCCCTGCGCCACGGCACCGTCGACTTCACCGTGACCATCCCCTCCGACTTCTCGACGGCGCTGACCTCGGCCGCGGGCGACGACCCGCACCAGGCCCGCATCGACCTCGAGACCAACGACGCGAACAACTACCTCGCATCGTCGATGGGCACGCAGGCGGTCGAGAAGATCCGCAGCTCGGTGGCCGAGATGGTCGGCAGCGAGGCGGCCGAGCGGCTGCTCACCGGGCTCAGCGACATCCGCGACAGCCTCGTGACCGCGACCGACGGCGCCACGCAGCTGACCGACGGCGCGAACACCGCCGCCACGGGCAGCGCGACCCTCGCCGACGGCACGGCCCAGCTGGCCGACGGCACGGCGCAGCTCGCCTCCGGCGCCCAGACCCTGGCGACCGGGGCGCAGTCCCTCGCCGACGGCGCCGCACAGGTGAGCGACGGCAACCGCCAGCTCGCCGACATCGCCGACCGGGCGGGCTCGGTCGTGCAGCAGGCGACGGATGCCCTGCCGCAGGCGCGCACCGACATCACGACGATCCTCACCGATCAGGGCCTCACGCCCGAGGAGATCGACCAGGTGCTCGCGAAGCTCGACCCGCTCGCGACCCGGCTGCAGGACGGCAACGCGACCGTGCAGGCGGATGTCGGCAAGATCGATCAGCTCGCGGATGGCGCGGCACAGGTCGCGTCCGGAGCGGCGACGCTCTCGACCGGCGCCTCGAGCCTCGCCACCGGTGCGGGCACGGTCGCGGAGGGCGCGGCATCCGCGAACGACGGCGCGGCGCAGCTGCGCGACGGACTGAGCACCCTCGCCAGCGGAGCGGCCGAACTGCGCGACGGCTTGGCATCCGGTGTCGACCAGATCCCGGCATCCACCCCCGAGCTGCGCAGCCTGCAGGCCGACACGATCGCCGACCCGGTGAAGGTGTCGAGCGACAAGGTCGCCTCTGCCGAGGACTACGGCGCCGGGCTCGCCCCGTTCTTCGCCGCCCTCTCGGCCTGGATCGGCATCTACGCGCTGTTCCTCATCGTGAAGCCGATCTCGCGGCGCGCGATCACCGCGCTGCACTCTCCGATCCGCATCACGCTCGCCGGGTGGCTGACGCCCGCGGCGCTCGGTGCGGTGCAGATGGTGGGGCTCATGGGCATCCTCGCGCTCACCCTCGGGTTCACGTTCAACCATCCGCTCGGAACCCTCGGGGTGCTGGTGTTCGCCTCGGCGACGTTCGCGGCGATCATCCTCGCGCTCAACGTGTGGTTGGGCTCGGTGGGGCAGTTCCTCGGGCTCGTGCTCATGGTGCTGCAACTCGTCACCGCCGGCGGTACGTTCCCCTGGCAGACGCTGCCCGCCCCGCTCGCGGCCCTGCACCACGTGCTGCCGCTCGGCTACGTCGTCGATGCGATGCGGCAGCTGATGTACGGGGGTGATCTCGCCCGAGCGGGCGGCGACCTGATCGTGCTCGGCATCTGGTTGGTCGGTGCGCTGCTGTTCGCGATGATCGGCGTGACACGCATGACGCATCGGCGCACGCTGCGCGACCTGCAGCCCAGCCTCATCGGCTGAGTCCCCGGTGCGGGGGCGCTGAGTCCCCGGCGCGGGGCGGGAGGCCGTCTCTACTAACGTGGAACGGTGCCCACCAGCTATCTCGCCCCCGCCGGGACCCCCGTCACGCTCCTCGAGTTCGAGCACGCCGGGTCGACCCTGATCGCCGAGACCTTCGGCGAGGGCGAGCCGACGTTCCTTCTGCTGCACGGCATCGGCATGGGGCGCAGCGTCTACCTCGACATCGCGCAGCGGCTCCCGGGTCGGCTCATCGCGCTCGACCTGCCGGGGTTCGGCGAGGCCCCCGAACCCACCCGCACCCTCACGATGGAGCGCCACGCCGACCTCGTCGCGGCATACCTCCGGCACACGGGCGAGGGACCCGTCGTGGTGATCGGGCACTCGATGGGCAGCCAGATCGCGGCGGAGCTCGCGGCACGGCATCCGCTCCTCGTCTCGGGCGTCGTACTCGCCGGGCCCACCGTCGACAAGACCAAGCGCAACCTCGCCGCGCAGGGCTCGTACCTGATGCGCGACCTGATGGGCGAGCGACCGCTGGTGATCTGGCGCGGCGCCCGCGAGTACCTGCGCGGCGGGCCGCACCTGATCCGCAAGATCAGGGCCACGATCGCTCACCAGCCCGAGAAGGCGTTCGTGCGCATCACGGTGCCGGTGCTCGTGCTGCGCGGTGAAGACGACCCGCTCGCGCCGATGAGCTGGTGCCGTGCGATCCTCGATGCGATTCCCGGCGCCCGGCTCGAGGTGATCCCCGACCACGGGCACGGCACGCTGATCAGCGACTCCGAGCCCGCCGCCCGCCTGATCGAGGGCTTCGCCGCCGAGTTGTGAGGGGCGTCGCGCAGCGCGCATAACTCCGGAGAAAGGTCGCACGCACCGGCCACAGGCTCGCGGTAGCCACATCGACGGCGCTTTCTCCGGAGTTATGAACAGAGCGTCCAGAGCGAACGCTCGGACGAGCGCACTCCTCCCACTCACCGGCCACCGGTCTCGGACGTCGACAACTCCGGAATTCTGCGCGCTCTCGCCCCCTTTACGAGCGCAAGTGTGTGCTGAGCCCCTGAGTATCCGGAATTATGAACGCCGGCCGCGTCCGCCACGCATGCCAAGAGCAGCCATCACGTCGATCACGGCACCTCGCACGATGTCCGGTCGCTCCATGACGTCCGTTGCAAGCGGTCGAATCGTGACGTAGCCGCGTGCGGCAGCAGCCAGGTCACGTCTCCGATCCTCGACCTGCGCGAGCCATCCTTCGTGAAACTCCCTGCTGTCGCACTCGATGATCAACCACCCCTCGATGACGAAGTCCACGCGCCCGACTCCTTCTATGCGCACCTGCGTCTCGTACTCCGCGCCCATCGCCTTCAGGATGAGGCGCATGAAGGTCTCCGGCCCCGACTCTGCGGTCGCATCGACGAGGGAAAGAAGGCGGGCGTAGCGCTGCGGCAACCCGTCGAAGATTGTGGCGAGTTGTCTCCGAGTCAGAAGCCTGTGGTGGAGCAGGCTGTCGAGCGTCGCCAGTGCACCACGAGGCGTCTGGCATCTGATCGCATGTCGGACGACATCCTCGAATGCCGCCGCATGCAGGGGCGCCGGCACGGACGACGGTGCGCTCCAATGCAGCCGAGTGCGTGCTGAGCCAGGCGGTCGCACGCGCGACGCGTCGGGTGCGAGTTGCACGTGCAGGCCCGAGGCCCGATGCACGAAGATTCCGATCGCCACGAGAAGCGACAGGCAGGACAGTCGTCCACCGATGCGCACGGCCTCTGCGACCTCGGCCGCGATGTCCGGATACGCATAGCGATCTCGTCGCAGCCGTAGCAGCGCTCCCGCCTCGACGGCCCGCGTGATCGAGCGCCCGCTCAGCCCGCGAGCGAGCAGATCCGATCGCGTGAACACGCAGGGCGCATACACCTCTACGACTCGATCTCTGACGGCTTTCTTGCTGTTTCGCACCACAGCAGTGTGTGCGGCGGGGGGCCTGCGCTACTCACGTATCGCGGCCATCGGAACAAGTCCGGCACACTGGCGCGCCGTGGAGGAGTAGTGGCGCCCTCCCAGCTTGTTCATGACTCCGGAGAAACTGATGGGATGGCGCTCAGGACAACAGATTCAGGTGGATAGTGCCTGATTATCCGGAGTTGTGAACCGACGCGCCCGCGCACTACCCCGCGGCGGGCGGGGTCTGCTTGGCGTCGGCGAGCTCGTCGACGACGAGGTGGCGCTGATCGGCGGAGCCGTTGCGGTACGCCTGGCGTCCGACCATGTGCGCCGAGAGCGGGGCGGTCGCGAACTGCATGAGCACGATCGGGGCGACCAGCAGCAGCCCCAGCAGGATGCCGCCGACGCTGCGCTGCGCGAGGGCGACCGCGAGGCAGATGAACACGAGTCCGAGCACCTGCGGCTTGGTGGCGGCGTGCAGTCGTGACGGCACATCGCGGAAGTGCAGCAGTCCGACCGCGGCCGAGAGGCAGAGCAGCGCGCCGAGCAGGATGAGCACGAGCACCGTGACGTCGATCACGGCGTCGGGGATGACGAGACCGAACATGTTCATGGCGTCGTGTTGTCCCTTCGTGCGACGAAGCGGGCGACCGAGATCGATCCGAAGACGCCGATCGCCGCGATGATGAGCAGCACCGGGATGCTGCGCGTATGGCCGTTGATCGCCATCTCGGCACCGAGCACGCACATGACCTCGGTGAGCAGCACGTCGGAGGCGACCGCGCGGTCGAGGATCGTGGGCCCGCGGAAGATGCGGATGACGGTGAGGATCGCGGCGATGCCGAACACCACCATGATCACGAGCAGCAGGATGTTCACCGGGCACCGCCCTTCGTCGAAGATCCGGCGGCGGTCACGCGTGCCCGCTCATCGGCCTTGAGCGCACGATACTGCGCGGGATCGCCGAGCGCACGCACCACCCGCCGCTCCCAGCGCAGCACGATGCGGCGCTGCTTCTCGACGTCGTCCATCCCATCCACGCCGATCACGTGCATGTAGAGAACGCGGCGATCACGGTCGGCCTCCACCACGAGCGAGCCCGGCACGAGCGATGACACGACAGCGACGTGCGTCATGACGAGGTCGTCGGCGTAGCGCAGCGGCACCGCGATGATGGCGGTGCCCGGCTGCTTGCGGAAGTCGAAGACCTGGATGGCGACGGTGACGGCACCGCGCAGCAGCGCCCAGAGGAACTGCACCACGAACAGCGCGGCGTAGAAGACGTTGACCCGCCCCGACAGCTCGACCGTCGGCAGGCGGAACACCCGGGTCACGAACACCGCGACGACGAGTCCGGAGACGAACGCCAGCAGCGTGAACTGCCCCCACAGCAGCATCCACAGCACGACCAGCCAGGCGAGGAACGGCAGCTGGGCGCGCAGGTCGCGCCAGAAGTGGCGCTTGCCCTCGGGACTCATCCGCCCACCTCCTCTTCGAGCTGCACGAGGTTGACGGGCTGCAGCAGCGTCTCGCCGATGCGGTCGCAGAGCTCGTAGAGCGGGCCCGCGAAGACGGTGAGCGCGACGGTGACCCCGACCATGCCGGCGGTCGCGAGCGTCATGATCTTGGGGATGCGGCGACGCTCCTGCTGCTCATCGGCGGCGGGCGCGTTGCCGAGGTACGAGATGCGTCCCTCGGTCTCGGTCGAGTCCTCCTCCTCACGCCAGAACGCGAGGTTCCAGGCGCGCATGAGCGCGTACAGGGTGAGGAGCGAGGTGAGGATGCCGCCCATGATCAGCACGATCATGAGGGGGGTGCCGACGGATGCCGCGGCCTCGAAGAGCGCGAACTTTCCGATGAACCCGGAGAAGGGTGGCAACCCGCCGAGGTTGATCGCGGGGATGAAGTAGAGCACCGCGATGACCGGCGCGATCTTCAGCAGCCCCTTGACCCGCAGGATCGAGGTGCTGCCGGCTCTTCGTTCGATCAGCCCCACGGCGAGGAACAGGGTCGTCTGCACGACGATGTGGTGCACGATGTAATACACCGTGGCGCCGATGGCCGCGGGCGTCGCGATCGCGAGACCGAAGATCATGTACCCGACATGGCTGACGAGCGTGAACGACAGGATTCGTTTGAGCTCGGCTTGCGCGACGGCGCCGAGCACGCCGACGACCATGGTCGCCAGGGCGATGATCAACAGCAGCGTGTCGATGCTGTTCGAGGCGAACAGCTGCGTCTCGGTGCGGATGAGCGCGTAGACGCCGACCTTGGTCAGCAATCCGGCGAAGACGGCGGTGACCGGGGCGGGCGCGGTCGGGTAGGAGTCGGGCAGCCAGAACGACACCGGGAAGATGGCGGCCTTGATGCCGAACGCCACGACGAGCATGAGGTGCAGCACGAGCTGCGTCTCCTGCGGCAGCTCGGCCATGCGCTCGGCGATCTGCGCCATGTTGACCGTGCCGACGGCTCCGTAGATCATCGCGATCGACGCGAGGAACAGGATCGACGACACCAGCGACACGACGATGTACACGGCGCCGGTGCGGATGCGCGACTCGGTGCTGCCCAGCGTGATCAGCACGTACGAGGCCACGAGCAGGATCTCGAACCCGACGTACAGATTGAACAGGTCGCCCGCGATGAAGGCGTTGAAGATGCCCGCCGCGAGGATCAGGTACGAGGGGTTGAAGATCGAGATCGGGGTCTCGTCGGTGCCGTCGGCGGCACCCTGGCCGATCGAGAAGAGGAGCACGGCGAGCAGCACGATGCTCGAGATCAGCACGAGGAGGGCGGCGAGCCGATCGACGTAGAGCACGATGCCGAACGGCACCGGCCATCCGCCCACCGACACCGCGATCGGGGTGTCACCGGCGTCGACGGCGACCAGCAGCACGGCGGCGATCACCGAGACGGCGGCGAGCGTGACGACGGTGACGAACACCTGCAGGCGCGCGTTGCGACCGAAGACGAGCGTGATCGCGGCGCCCAGCAGCGGGAGCCCGACGAGGAGGGGGACCAGAACGCTCATCGGCGATCCTCCTCATCGGTGTGCTCGGGGGCGTTGTCGTCGGATGCCGGATCGAAAGCCGTGTCTCGGGCCGCGTCCGCGGCATCCGTTTCGTCGGCATCGGCGGCGTGGGTGTCGGCATCCGTCCGGAAGGAGGATCCCTCGGCATCCGCTTCGTCGACGGACTCGGTCTCCTCTTCGTCGTCGTCGGGAGGCGCCGATTCGGCATCGAGGACGCCCGCGGAGGCATTCGTCCCGTACGAGCCGTAGGCACGATCGACGGGCGCGTCGTCTTGGATCGACGAGTGGTCGCGCATGTGGAGCACCGTGATCGGCGCGGTCTGCACGCCGACGAAGTCGGTGGTGGCCTCGTCGTCGTCGGACTCGGACTCGTCGTCCATGAGATCTTCGTCGGCGTCGGTGCGCTCGCGCAGCGCGATGTCGGCCTCGTCGTCCTCGACCGTGTCGGCCTGGCCCAGCTGCCAGGAGCGGTAGATGAGCGCGAGCAGGAACGCCGACACCGCGAACGTGATGACGATGGCGGTGAGGGTGAGCGCCTGCGGGAGCGGATCGCTGATCTCGCCGTCGACACCGTAGAACGGCGCGCGTCCGGGCACGCCCATGACGATCATCAGCAGCAGGTTCGTCGCGTTGCCGAGCAGCAGGAATCCGATGAGCACGCGGGTCAGGCTGCGCTCGAGCATCGCGTACACGCCGCAGGCGAAGAGCACGGCCATGATCACGATGAGGGTGAGCGAGACGTCCATCAGTGGGCACCCCGCCTCTCACGCGAGACCATCGGCGCATCGCGCAGCGCCTGGGTCTGACGGTCGACCTCGGCCCCGAGGCTGCGCAGCACGTCGAGCACGAGGCCGATGACGACGAGGTAGACGCCCACGTCGAAGATCGTCGAGGTGACGAACTCCATGTGGCCGAAGCCGGGGATCTCCCACTCCCAGAACGTGCTGGTGAGCGGCGCCTGACCGAAGAACAGGGGGATCAGCGCGCTGCCGACCGCGAGGATGAGGCCCGCGCCGAGCAGGCGTCCCGCGTCGGTGGGTGCGGCTGCACCGAGCTCCCAGCGGCCACCCGCGATGTAGCGCATGACGAGCGCCATGCCCGCGACGAGACCGCCGGCGAAACCGCCGCCGGGGAGGTTGTGACCGGAGAAGAGCAGGAAGATCGACACCACGATGATGGTGTGGAACAGCACCCGGACGATCACCTCGAGCAGGATCGACCGGTTCTCGGGCTTCATCTTCGTTCCGCCGACGAGCCAGGCACGGGGGCTGCTCTCGTTCTCGGTGGTCTGGAAACGGATGCCCTCGGTCGTCTCGACCAGCGGGCGGCTCTGCGTGCGGCGGCGCTTCGACCGCGGCAGCTTGAGGGTGGCGGCGAGCATGTCGGCGCGATGGGTGACGAAGACGAGCGAGGCCACACCGGTCGCGGCGAGCACGAGCACCGACAGCTCACCCATCGTGTCCCATCCACGCAGGTCGACCAGGGCGACGTTGACGACGTTCTTGCCGTGGCCGATCTCGTAGGCGAGCTGCGCGAACGAGGTGGAGATGGGCTCGTGGATGCGCGACTGCGTGGCGACCACGGCGACGAGCGCCATCGTGAGACCGACGCCCACCGCGAGCAGCGCCCGTGGGATGCGCCCGACCGAGGCGTTGTGCTCGCCCATCTTCGAGGGCAGGCGGCGCAGCACGAGGGCGAAGGTGACCATCGTGACGGTCTCGACGAGGATCTGCGTGAGCGCGAGGTCGGGGGCGCCGCTGGTCGCGAACAGCACCACCATGCCGAGGCCCGTGACCGACACGAGCACGACTCCGGTGTAGCGCTTCTGCGCCCGCACCGCGAAGAGACCGGCGGCCGCCATGATCGGCGCCACGACGATCTGCACCGGCGTGTGCCAGGCCGACAACTGGAAGCGGTCGATGTCGGTCGCGACGAGCGCCGTGACCTCGGCGGCGACGAACACCACGAAGATCGTGCCGACGTACACGGGCAGCGAACCGCGCTGGGTGAGGGTCGTGCTGAGCACCGACAGCCGGTCGACACCGCGCATGACGAAGTAGTAGACATCGGCCGCGGTGAACGGCAGCAGGCGGGCCTTGCGGTCCCAGCCCGTGCGGCGGGAGAGCAGGAAGATCCCGAAGCCCAGCACGATCGACAGGATCGAGATGCCGAGCGCCGGCTCGAAGCCGTGCCAGAGGGCGAGGTGCCCCGGGCCTTCGACGGCCAGCCCCTCGGCGTCGAGGCCGGGGGTCGCCGTGACCGCGTACCCCTGCAGCGCGACGTCGAGCGCGGGAGCGCCGATGCCGGCGGCGAGCGTGACACCCGCGAGGATGATCGGCGCCGACAGGAAGCCGACGGGCGGGTCGGGCCAGGGGGTGTCCGGCATCCGATCGCCCTGCGCGTCGCGCTTGGTCCAGAAGGCTCCCCAGAGGAAGCGCACGCCATATGCCGCAGTGAGCATGGATCCGAGGATCACGCCGATCAGGGCGACGAGTCCCCACGCGGATCCGCCGATCGCATCATCGAGCAGGGCGGTGAGCGTCGACTCCTTCGCCACGAAACCGAGGGTCGGGGCGACGCCGGCCATGGAGGCGATCGAGATGAACGCCGCCGTCGTCATGACCGGGGCCTGCCGGCCCACGCCCGAGAGCTCGTTGATGTCACGCGTCGAGAGCTGGCGGTCGATCACACCCACGATGAGGAAGAGCGCCGACTTGAACAGCGCGTGGCCGATGACCAGCGCGAGCCCCGCCAGCGCCGCGGCCTGCGTGCCGTAGCCGACGACCACGGCGAAGAAACCGAGCTGGCTGACGGTGCCGAAGGCGAGGATGCGCTTGAGGTCGGTCTCGCGCAGCGCCTGGAACCCGCCGATCAGCATCGTCAGGATGCCGAGGCTGATCACGATCGGACGCCAGGTGGGGCTCAGCGCGAAGATCGGCGCGAAGCGCGCGATGAGGTAGATACCCGCCTTCACCATCGCGGCGGCGTGCAGGTAGGCGCTCACCGGAGTGGGAGCGGCCATCGCACCGGGCAGCCAGAAGTGGAACGGGAAGATCGCCGACTTGCTGATCGCGCCGATCAGGAGCATGACGATCGCGGCATCGATCATCGGACCGGTCGGCACCTCGGCGAGGATCTCGCGGATGCTCGACGTTCCGGCATCCACCACCAGCAGCACGACGCCGACGAACATCACGAGTCCGCCGAGCGTGGTGACCAGCAGCGCCTGCAGCGCGGCACGACGGCTGGCCGCGCGACGGCGGTAGTGACCGATGAGGAGGTACGAGAGGATGCTCGTCACCTCCCAGAACATGACGAGCATGACCAGGTCGTCGGTGAGCACGAGGCCGTACATCGCGCCGGCGAAGCCCAGCAGAACGCCGGCGAACTGGCCGATCCCGGCCGAGTCGTCGTGGAAGTACCAGCGGCAGTAGAGGAGAACGAGCGAACCGACACCCGTGACGATGAGCGTGAGCACCCAGCCGAGCACGTCCATGTTCATCGACAGGTTCAGCCCGAGCTGCGGGATCCACGACACCGAGACGAACGGGGAGTCGCCGTCGATCACCTGCGGCGTCATCACCAGCGCATGGACGAATGCCGCCGCGGGAATGAGAGCGGCGATCGCGAATGCCTGAGACCCCAGCCAGCGCACCAGAACGGGCATCAGGAGAGACCCGAGGAGGAACACGGCGAGGAGCGTCAGCATATACGCGGCTCCTCAGGGCTCGTCGGCCGGGGGAAAACGGCGCAGGCGGGCGGGTGTCTGGTTCTATTCTACCTGGCGTTAGGGAACCGTTAGGCCGCGGCCCTGAGGCGGGGCCCTTCGACAGGCTCAGGGACCCACGGTCGCGACCTCAGGGACCCACCACGACCGGGTCGCTGAGCCTGTCGAAGCGTCCCGCCCCGGAGCTACTCCGAGCGCGCCGCGAGCACCGGTCCGAGGCGGGCGTAGGAGTTGGTGATGTGGGTGAGCATGGCGGCTGCCGCGGCATCCGCATCGCGATCGCGCAGCGCGGAGAGGATCTTCTCGTGCTCGCTGACCGTGTCGTCTTCGAAGTCGTGGCGGAAGTTGAGCCGGTAGAGGTGCATGTGCGAGCGCAGCCGCACGATCGCCTCCGAGAGCAGCGGGCTCTGCGCGTGCTCGGCGATGAGGTGGTGGAAGTGCAGGTCCTCGTCGATGAAGCGGCGGTAGTTCTCGAAGTGCTCGTCGTCGTCGGGGGCGGATGCCGTGCGCATCTGCGCCACCGAGGCGGCGAGCTCGGCCTCGGTCTCGGCGTCGATGTGCGTCGTCGCGCGGCGTGCCGCTTCGGGCTCGAGGAGTTCGCGCATGTCGTAGAGGTCGCGCAGGCCGTCGGCATCGAGCAGCGGGGTGGCGACGTAGCCCTTGAGCGCGCGCTTGATCACGAGCCCCTCGGACTCGAGGCGGGTGAGTGCCTCGCGCACCGGGGTCGGCGAGACGTCGAGGTCGCGGGCGACCGCGTCGATGTTCACGCGGGCACCGGGTTCGATCACCCGGTCCATGAGCAGCCCGAGCACGGCGTCGTAGACGTCGTCGACGAGGGCACGGCGGGCGGGCAGAGCCCGTGGTCCACGGGCTTCGTCGTCGCTGAACATGAGTCTCATCGTACGGGTTGCCCTTCTCGCGCCCGCGGCTGCCGCGCGGAGGCATCCGTTCCCAGCAGGCCCTGCTCCTGCAGTTCGCGCCAGACTTCCTCCGGCACCGGTCGGTCGGCGAGCGCGCTGTTCTGCGCGAGTTGGGCGGCGCTGGCCCCGCCCAGCACGACGGCCGCGACGGCCGGATGCCGCAGCGGGAACTGCACCGCCAGCTCGGGCAGCGTGCGGCCGTGCCGATGCGCGATGCGCGCGATCTCCTGCGCGCGCTCGACGACCGCGCGGTCGGCGGGACCGTAATCGAACAGGCTCCCCTGCCCGGGGGTATCGGTCGCGAGGATGCCGGAGTTGAAGACGGCCGCGGCGAGCACCGAGACATCGCGCTCGGCGGCGAGGGGCAGCAGGTCGTCGCCGGCGGACTGGTCGAGCAGCGTCCAACGCCCGGCGACCATCATCACGTCGGCATCCGTCTCGCGCACGAACCGGGCGAGCATAGCGCTCTGGTTCATGCCCGCCCCGAACGAGCGGATCACGCCCTGGTCGCGCAGCTCGCTGAGCGCGGGGAAGGCGCCGTCGAGCGCCTCGGCCTCGAAGTCGTCGGGGTCGTGCACCAGCACCAGGTCGATCCGGTCGAGGACGAGGCGCGTGAGCGAGTCGTCGATCGAGCGCAGCACCCCGTCGCGCGAGTAGTCGCGCACGCGCCGATGATCGGCGGGCACGGCGAACAGGTTGTCGATGTCGGTGCGGCCCGCGGCATCCTGCGGCACGAGCAGCCGTCCGACCTTGGTCGAGACGATGAACTCCTCGCGCGGCAGCGCCCGCAGGCTCTCGCCCAACCGCCGTTCGGCCAGACCGAGACCGTAGTGCGGGGCGACGTCGAAGTAGCGGATGCCGCCGGCCCACGCCGCGGGCACCACCTCGGGCCAGGCATCGTCGGCGAGCGCGCTGTAGAGGTTGCCGAGCGCGGCCGCGCCGTACCCGATCGGCGGGGCCGAGAGTCCGCCGCGACCGATGCGCACGGGAACGGGACGGGTCACGAGACGATCAACCGCCCGAGCGCCTCGTCGTCCCACGCGATGCCGAGGCCCGCCGTGGTCGGCGCCCAGCCGCGACCGCCCTCGATGCGCAGCTCGTCGGTGGTGACGGCGCGCAGCTGCGGGATGTGCTCGAGGTAGAGGGCGTTCGGGATTGCGCACACGAGCGACACGTGCAGCTCCATGAGGAAGTGCGGGGCGACGGGGGCGTTGAACGATTCCGCCAGGTGCGCGATCTTGAGCCAGGGCGTGATGCCGCCGACCCGCGCGACATCGGGCTGCACGATCGAGGCGCCCCCGCGCTGCAGGTGCTCGCGGAAGTGGCCGATCGAGTACATGCTCTCGCCGACCGCGACCGGCACCGAGGTCGACCGGGCGAGCTGGCGATGGCCCTCGATGTCTTCCGCGGGCAGCGGCTCCTCGAACCAGAACACGTCGACCTGCTCGAACAGGCGCGCACGGCGCACCGCCTCCGACACCGTGAACGACTGGTTGGCGTCGACCATGATGTCGAGGTCGTCGCCGACGGCGTCGCGCACGGCCCTCAGACGCTCGAGGTCCTGGTGACCGCGGGGCTTGCCGACCTTGATCTTCACCCCGCCCATGCCGCGCTCTTTCGAGGCGACCGCGTGCGCGACGAGCTCGTCGACGGAGAGGTGCAGCCATCCGCCCTCGGTGTCGTACATCGGGATCGACGGCGAGGCTCCCCCGCCGGCGACCCACAGCGGCAGGCCGGCGCGGCGGGTCTTCGCATCCCACACCGCCGTGTCGACCGCGGCGAGCGCCAGCGCGGTGATCGGCCCGACGGTGGTGGCGCGGGTGATGCCGAACAGCGCGAGCCACACCGCCTCGGGCCTCTCGGCCTCCAGCCCGATCAGTGCGGGCAGCAGCGTCTCGCGCAGCAGGCTCAGCACCGCCCCGCCGCCCGTGCCGATCGTGTAGCTGTAGCCCACGCCCTCGGTGCCGTCGGCCGTGCGGATCCGCACGAAGATCGTCTCCTGCTTGACGAAGGTCTGCATGGCGTCGGTGCGCACGGTCTCGACCGGCAGGTCGACGAGCTGCGCCTCGACGTGCACGATCCGGCTGCCCGCCGTCACATCTGCGACGGCCGTGGTGGTGGTGGCGTCGAGGATGCTCGAGCCGGTGTTCTGCGATGCGTTCATCATCGTCCTCCGAGTCCGCCCAGGGTGACCCCCTTGATGAGCTGCCGTTGCAGCAGCAGCACGAGGATCAACGAGGGGATGACGGCGAGCGTCGACGCCGCCATGAGTAGCGACCATTGCGTGCCGAACTGGCCGGTGAACATCCCCAGCCCGAGCGGCACGGTCGCCATGTCCTGTGTGTTGATGATGATCAGCGGCCACAGGTACGAGTTCCAGTAGCCGATGAACGAGAAGACCGCGAGCACGCTCAGCGGTGCGACCAGCTGCGGCAGCAGCACCGACCAGAGCGTGCGCAGGCGCGAGGCGCCGTCGATGAGCGCGGCCTCCTCGTACTCGATCGGGATCGTGAGGAAGAACTGGCGCATGAGGAACGTGCCGAACGCGGTGAAGGCGAACGGGATGATGAGCGCGCCGTAGGTGTCGTTCCAGCCCCAGCTGTTGATCATGATGAACAGCGGCACGACGAGCACCTCCTGCGGCAGCACAAGCGTGAGCACGAACAGCAGGAAGAGCTTGTCGCGGAATTTGAAGCGCAGCCGCGAGAAGGCATAGGCCGAGAGCACGGCGACGACGACCGAGAGCGCGGCACCGGCGATCGCGACGATGAGCCCGTTGAGGATGAAGCGCCCGAAGGGCACGACCGTCCACGCCTCGACGAAGTTCGCCCAGCGGATCTCGGACCCGAAGATCTGCGGCGTCGCCGTGAAGACCTCGTTCTCGGGCTTGAGGGCCGTGAGGAACATCCAGATGAAGGGGAACGCGAAGATCAGCGCGACGAGCGCGATCGCGGCGGTGTTCAGCCACTCCTTGAGGGTCGATCGGCGCTGGTGCCGACGGCGCGGCAGGATCAGCAGCGCGGTCGCCGAGAGGTCACGATCACTCATAGTTCACCCACTTGCGCTGGCCGACGAACTGCAGGGCCGTGATGAGCATCACCACGACGAAGAGGATCCACGCGAGGGCGGAGGCGTAGCCGAGCCGGTCGAAGACGAAGCCGTTGCGGTAGAGGTACAGCACGAACGTGTTGGTGCTCTCGCCCGGGCCGCCCTGCGTGAGGAAGAGCGGTTGGACGAACACCTGGAAGGCGCCGATCATCGTCATGGTCGAGCAGAAGAAGAGCGAGGGCGAGAGCAGCGGGAGGATGATGTACCGCAGTCGCTGCCAGGCGCTGGTGCCGTCGATGCGGGATGCCTCGAGCAGCTCTTTCGGGATGGCGCTGAGTCCCGCCGACAGCACGATGACGTTGTAGCCGAACGACTGCCACACCGACATCGCGATCACCGAGGGCAGTGCCCAGGCCGAGTCGGAGAGCCAGTTGGGTCCGTCGATGCCGACGGTGGCGAGCATCGAGTTCACGAGACCGTCCTGCGAGAGCAGCAGGCGCCAGACGAGGGCGTTCGCGACCATCGGGGTGATGACCGGGAGGAAGAAGATCACCCGCCACGCGCCCGCGGCCTTCATGCGGGTGTTGAGCCAGAGCGAGATCGTGAGAGCGACGAACAGGTTCAGCGCCGTGTAGACCACGGCGAAGATGACCGTGTTGCCGAGCACCGTGTAGAAGGTCGGGTCGCGGAACAGCTTGACGTAGTTCTCGAGGCCGATGAAATCCGGGTTTCCGAACAGCTTCCAGTCGAAGAGGCTGATGAAGGCCGACCCGAACAGCGGGGTGAGGATGAAAAGGACGAACCCGATCATCCCGGGGGCGAGGAACGCGACCGCCACCCACCCGTTCCCACGCCGACGCGGCAGCCGCGGCCCCGGCGGGGCGGGGGCGCCGATGGGCACCCCCGCCACGCCGGGCATCGCGGAGGAGGCCGTGGCCTCGCTCCGGTCGCTCATGATCGCCATCCGCTCAGCCCGCGACCGAGTTCGTGATCGTGTCCATGATCTCCTCCGCCGTCAGCTCAGCCCGGTAGCCCTGCACGCCGTACTGCGTCATCAGGGTCTCGACCTGGTTCCAGGTCGGGGTGGTGCGCTGCGGGGTCGCGTTCGAGAGCAGAGCCTCGACGACCTCCGACGAGCCCTCGGTCTTGCCCTCGGCCCAGGCCGGGAGCGCCTCGATGCGGGCGGGAACGATGCCGCGGGCCTCGGCCTGCTTCTCCTGCACCGACAGCGAGGTGAGCGCCTCGATGGCCGCGAACGCCTCGTCGGGGCGGTCGCAGTTCGCCGCGATGCCGAAGCCGGAGCCGGCGGTCATCGCCGCGGCCTCACCGCTGGTCGACGGAACGATCGAGACGCCGAGGGTGAAGTCCGCGGCATCCGCGAAGCTGCCGTACATCCACGGACCCTCGATGAGCATCGGCACCTCGCCGCTGGTGAAGGCCTGCTGCGAGACCTCCGAGCCGTCGGCGGCCTCGGGGGCCTTCGCGACGCCCTCGACCGCGACGAGGTCGAAGAAGCTCTGGATCTGCTCGACGAACTCGGGGTTGGTGAGGTCGAGCTCGCCGTCCTCGGTGACCGCGGGCACGCCGTCGGCCAGCGACCACGCGTTCGGGATGAAGATGCCGGGCGCGAGCGCGAGGCCCTTCTTGTCGCCGTCGGTGAGGGCCTTGGCATCCGACACGAACTGGTCGCGCGTGTAGGTCGCCCCCGGCAGCTCGAGGCCGGCGGCCTGGAACGCCTCGACGTTGTAGAAGAGCACGATGGGCTCGGCGTCGTAGGGGATCGCACGGATCGTGCCGTCGACCGTCATGCCGCTGAGCATCGACTCGTCGATGTTCTCGATGTCGAAGCCGCTCTTCTCGATCAGGTCGTCGAGGGGCATGAGCAGGTCGCCGAGCTCCTGTGCACGGGCGGCCTGGGTCGTGAGCAGGCAGGGCGGGTTGGCACCCGAGAGGCGGGTCTTCACCTTGGTCCAGTAGTCGGAGAAGCTCGGTCCCTCGACCGAGATGTCGAGGTCGGGATCCTCGGCCTGCGCCCCGGAGATGAAGTCGGCCCACTGGGCCTGGTCGCCCTCGCTCGCGGCCCAGGTGTAGAGCACGAGCGGGCCGCCCGCCTCGCCGCCGCCTCCCCCGCCGCCGCTCGCGCACCCCGCGAGAGCGAGGGCGCTGAGGCCGGCGACGCCGGTGAGGATGAGGCGCTTCGCGCGCCGGTTCGAGACTGCATTCATACTGACTGCCTCCTTCATTGGATGCTGCAACTGATGCGTGTGTTGTTGAGGGGGTGTTGCTCGGGTTACTGCGGTACTGCTCGGATCACTCGGGGATCACTCGGTGGAGAAGTCGATGGCGATGACGTCGATGAGGGCACCGCTGGGGGATGCCGGCGCGACGATGCGCAGCTCGCCGGAGTCGTCGCCGGCGGTGGATGCCTCGTGCACCTCGAAGCTGGCGTCGTGCTGCAGCTCGAGGCCATCGGCGAGCCGGTGCACCCGCGTGATGCGCCGCACCGGCAGACCGCGCACGATGATCTCGTCGACCGGGATCGCGGTCAGGTGCAGATATAGGCGCCCTTCGCGGGCGGTCGTCGGACCGTGGAAGTCGATGCCCTGCGTGGGCTCCACACCGATCACGGATTCGGCGTGCGCGTGCATCCAGTCGGCGAACTCCTGCAGGCGCTCGTTCTCGACCTCGGGCAGGGTGCCGTCGGGGCCGGGGCCGACGTTGAGCAGCAGGTTGCCACCGCGCTCGACCACGTCGATGAGGGTCACCAGCAGCGACCGCGCCGACTTCTCGTTGTCGGGGTGCGTGCGCCAGGCCCAGTGGTCGCCGATCGTGAGGCACAGCTCCCACGGTCCGGTGGGCACCGTGAGCGGGAACCCCTGCTCGGGCGTGCGGTAGTCGCCCTGCCCGGGCAGGCGGTCGTTGATCACGACGTCGGGCTGCAGTTCCTTGATCAGGCGACGCAGACCCGGAGCGGTCCACTCCGCCGCCGAGCGCTCCCAGTCGCCGTCGAACCAGAGCAGGTCGATCGTGCCGTAGTTCGTGAGCAGCTCGGTCAGCTGCGCCCGCACGTACTCGAGGTAGCGCGACCACTCCTCGGGGCTGGAGCGACGGTGACGATCGGTGGCATCCGGGGTGTCGGCGAACTCGGGCATGCCGGCGGCGGGCCAGTGCTCGAGCTTGTAGGGCAGGTCTTCGTCGCGGAACGCCGGGTAGTCGGGGTGGTTCCAGTCCGGGAGGCTGTAGTAGATGCCGACCTTGAGGCCCTCGGCGCGCACGGCGTCGACGAACTCGCGGGTGATGTCGCGACCGAACGGGCCGTGCTCGACCCCGAAGTCCGACTGCTCCGTGAAGAACATGTTGTATCCGGCATGGTGGCGCGCGGTGAAGACGATGTAGGTGGCGCCGGCCGCCTTCGCGCGGCGCGCGAGGTCGGCGGCATCCCAGTTCTGCGGGTCGAACGTGGGCGCGGTGGCCTGGTATCCGGCGACGGTCACTGCGTCGTCCACGGCATCCACACCCGGGATGATCGAGCGGCCGACGAGCGGCCAGGAGATCTCGATGCCCTGCTGGGATGCCTGGTCCCAGTGCACGAAGATGCCGAAGCCCGCGCCGCTGAACCATTCACCGCCGGGGATGCGGGTGGTCGGGCGTCGGAAGTCTGCCAGTGTCATTGAAGCTCCTCGTTGAGTTCCAGATTTCCTATAGGATAGGTGATAGTCGAAGCAGTTCACAAGGGTGTGACGAAAGGTGCCGATGATGGCCATGTTCAAGACCGATCCTGTTCGCCCCGCGGAGTACCGCGCGTTCGAGCGCCCGCTGCCGGAGTGGTTCCGCGGTTCGGCGCTGGGGATCTTCGTGCACTGGGGGCCGTACTCGGTACCCGCCTGGGCCGAGCCGACGGGTGAGCTCGGAGCCGTACCGCGCGAGGAGTGGTACGCCCATAACCCCTACGCCGAGTGGTACGCGAACACGATCCGCATCGAGGGATCGCCCGCACACCGGCACCAGCAGGAGGTGCACGGTGGAGCCCCGTACGACGACTTCCTCGATCAGTGGAAGGCCGAGGAGTTCGACGCCGACGAGGTGCTCGCGGTCGTCGCCGCGACCGGCGCCGGGTACTTCATCCCGACCACCAAGCACCACGACGGCGTCACCCTGTGGGACGCGCCGGCCACCGATGGACGCAACACCGTCGCCCGGGGACCCCGCCGTGACCTGATCGCCGAGTTCGCCGACGCCACGCGCGCCCGCGGCCTGCGTTTCGGTGTCTACTACTCCGGCGGTCTCGACTGGCACTTCTCCGATCTGCCGCCCATCGACCGCGACGACGCCCCGGCCCCCGACGACCTCGCCTACGCCGAGTACGCGCACGATCACGTCATCGACCTCATCGACCGCTACCGCCCCGACATCCTCTGGGGCGACATCCGCTGGCCGCAGGCCGGGATCGAACCCGGGCCCAAGAGCCTCGCGCATGCGTTCCAGGAGTTCTATGACGCGGTTCCTGAGGGCGTCGTCAACGACCGGTGGGGCGAGTCGCACTGGGACTTCCGCACCAGCGAGTACGTGCACGGCACCGCGGTCGAGGTCGGCGAGGCGTGGGAGAACTGCCGCGGCATCGGCCTCTCGTTCGGGCACAACCGCAACGAGGGTCCCGAGCACCTTCTCACCGCCGACGAGGCCGTGCGCCTGCTCGTCGACGTCGTGTCGCGCGGCGGCAACCTGCTGCTGAACATCGGACTCGAGGCATCCGGTCGCATCCCCGACGCGCAGCGGCAGACGCTCGAGGGGCTGGGCGAGTGGAACCAGCGGTTCGGGCATGCCGTCTTCGGTGCCCGGCCCGAGCCGCGCCTGCAGCCATCCGACGAGCCGTGGGTGCGCTGGACCCGCACCGACGGCGCCGTGCATGCCGTGACCGATCAGCGCGGAAGCATCCGCCTGCCCGATCCCGACGGCCTGCTCGACGAGACGAGCGCGCGCATCGGCGACGAGCCGGTCTCGGCGTCGCGCGACGGAGATGCCATCGTGGTGGAAGCAGCGGATGCCGCGACCCCCGTCGCGATCTCCTTCCGCCCGCGCGACTGACCCGCACGACCGACGAAAGGATGCCCATGCGCATCGCCCTGCACTCCGAGATCCGCGACGGCGCGATCGACGACTACCGCACGCACCACGCCCGGATCCCGGACGCCCTCGCCGCGACGTTCGCGCGCGTCGGCATCCACGACTGGACGATCTGGCGTTCGGGCCAGCGGCTGTTCCACCTGGTCGAGTGCGACGACTGGGATGCCGCCGTCGCCGCGCTCGACGAGGACCCGGCGAACGCGGAGTGGCAGAAGGACATCGGCCGCTTCGTCGAACTGTTCCGCGGACCCGACGGCGCCGAGGGCTTCGCCCCGATCGAAGAGGTCTGGGACCTGCGCGCCCAGGTCGGCTGAGACCCTTCGTCTCGTCGCTTCGCTCCTCACTCAGGGACCGAGCCGCCGGTTCCTGAGCGAGCGAAGCGAGACGAAGGGGCGGACCCGCGTCGCTGACAAGAACTGGGTCGCTGAGCCTGTCGAAGCGTCCCCCGCGAGATCACGTCTCATGCGGCGCCCTCAGATCAACCCACGAACGCCGTCACCAACAGCACGCCACCGCACACAATCATGAACGCGCCCACCACCGCGATGCGCACGGGCGGTCGTCCGCGAAGCATGTCATCGGCCCAGGGTTCTCCGTAGAAGAGACGGATGCCGCGGTAGATGAGCCGCGCGAAAGAGCGCCGCACGAGGATCGCGATGATCCCGACGGCGACGAGAACTCCCCCGATGATGAAGTCCGAAATCATCCGCACGGCTCTTCGCTGTCCCCAAGGAAAGGGAGCATGCAATCTGTTAGTCCGACAGCAAGCGTCGCGGCCATCCCGACCCCCGGTGATAGACCTCCGTATTCGCCGTTACATGTATTGCCGCCAACGCGAATCACAATCGCGTCGAAGCGCCTATCAGTAAGGAAAGGCCCATAATGATCATGAAAATTGCAACGAAAAGAATTCGGGCGTGCGGTCGCCCGCGGATCGAGTCGTCCGCCGTTGGCTGTCCATAGAAGAAGCGAAGTCCTTTATAAATGACTCGCACAAAGACCCGGCGCGCAAAAATAGCTATGACACCAACGACGACCATGACGCCACCAATAATGAAATCTGGGTCCATTCCACTCTCCCTGACCTACCAGCTCCACTTAGCTCCGCCGGCGCATCCGCCACCGCCGCCGATCTCTACGCCCGCCGACGAAGTCACTCCTAGCGCCGGCCCACCGTTTTGATTTAGCTCCGACGCCCCTCCGATGCCAACCTA
Source organism: Microbacterium sp. USHLN272 (assembly GCF_037149655.1). Lineage (NCBI taxonomy): Bacteria > Bacillati > Actinomycetota > Actinomycetes > Micrococcales > Microbacteriaceae > Microbacterium > Microbacterium sp. USHLN272. The sequence continues at coordinate 2,035,381 of NZ_JBBCRA010000001.1, forward strand.
TCGAAGATGTCCTCGAACGCCTTCGCTCGAAAGGCAGCGTAAGCGGTGCCCTTGATTGCCATTCCCGCATGCTAGCGGAACCACGGGAATTGCTACGGCTCGCTCCGGGCAAGATGAATGCCGATTGTTCGCGGAACGATTGGGCCGCGCACAGCCGGTGCGCTGAGCCTGTCGAGGCGGCCACGAGATGCTTTCGAAACCCTCGCGCTTCACTTTCCTGCCAGCGAAAGCGGCAAGGTGAGCGATCCGAAAGCGGGACGTGGCAGAGTAAGCCCGTGATGCGGACGTGGGTGCGAGAGCTCGGGGGCTGGGTGCTGGCTGCCGCCGTCTCCGTCATCGTCGCGGCATCCGTCGCCTCCTCCGCCCGAGCCGACCTGCTGTTCCGCGACGGCGACTCGCTCATCGTGGCGATGCTCTCGCGTTCTCTGCTCGCCGGCGATCCGCTCGACTGGGCGATGTCGAGCGTGCTGTTCCTGCCCGAGACGGCGGTCTTCACCGGTCTCGACGTGGCGCTGCCGCTGGACACGAACGGACTCTTCGCCGTGAGCGCGGTCGTGAACCTGCTCACCCTCTACGGCGCGCTGCGGCTCGTCGCCGGGCGACGGCGAGAAGGACGGGCACCGGTCGCCTGGTCGCTGGTCGCCCTCGCCGCGTTCGGCGCGCTCGCGATGACCGAGACCTCCGCCTCGCGCGACGCCCTCGAACTCGCCTCGCTGCAGCTCACGACCACGTACTACTCGGCGGCGGTCGTCGGGGTCGTGCTCGTGATCGGCATCGCCCGACGGATGCTCGACAGCGCCCGCCTCGTGCCGATGTCACTCGCGCTCGGCGCCGTAGCCCTCGTCTCGACGCTATCGAACCCACTATTCGCGGCCTGGGCGACCGTACCGCTCAGTGCGATCGCGATCGCAGGCTCCCTGCGCGCAGTAACGAGACGACGGATGCTGAGCATTCTCGCTGCACTCATCGGCGGCACGGCATTCGGGTTCGCCGCGCGTATTCCGTTTTCGGCATGGATCGCGAACACCGGTGCCGGATACGCCCAGCCCGACCTCTGGCGCGGGTCGATCGGGTACTACTGCGACCTGCTCGCGGCGCGTCTCTCGACGCCGCTCGGGGTCGTCGCGCTCCTCCTCGTCCTCGCCCTGATCGCGCTGGCCATCGCGCAGACCGTGCGGGTCGACGACCCCGGCTCGCGATTCGTCGCCGTGGCCGCCTGGGTCGTGCCACTGCTGGTCGCCGTCGGCGCGATCGCGCTCGGCACGCACGCCGCGCGCTACCTGCAACCGCTCGCGTTCGCCCCGGTGCTCGCGCTCGTAGCGATGCCGAGCACGCTGCGGATGCCGGCACGACTCCGGCGACAGGCGGCGGCGGTCGCGTCGGTGATCCTGCTGGTCGGCGGTGGCCTCAGTATCCCCCGTCTGAGCGACGCCGCGAACGCGCCCGATGCGGATGCCGCGTGCGTGACCGACTGGGTCGAGGCATCCGCCCGCACCGGCGCCGGGCAGTTCTGGACCGTTCGTCTGCCCAAGCTCCACCTCGACGACCCGTCGCAGCTCGTGCAGGTCGACCACCAGCTCAACGGCTACGCGTGGCTCGTGAACCGCACGGACTTCGACGCCGAAACCGTGTCATTCCTCGTCGAGGATGCCCAGACGGCCGCGTGGGAACTGCCGATCCAGGCGATTCCCGACGAGATCATCGACTGCGGCCGCTACCGGATCCTCGACTTCGGCGAGACGGAACTGCCCCTGGGGCCGCAGCGCAGTTGACGTGCTGCGTGGTGGGTGCTTCGACAGGCTCAGCAACCCAGTTTCCGCTACTGGGTCCCTGAGCCTGTCGAAGGGCCCCACCCCGAGAAGCCCCTCAGCGCGCCGGAACCCCGGTCGTCGTTCCCGGCCGGAACACGCACGTCAGGTTCTGCGTCTCCCCGGCCTCTCCGCCGAGCATCCGCGCGACCTGCTCGCCCGCGGCGCGCCCCTTCTCGACGGCCGGCTGCACGGTCGTCGTGAGCGACTGCCCACCGAGCCCGTCGATCGCGATGCCGTCGAACCCGGCGACAGAGACGTCTTCCGGCACCCGCAGGCCGAGTTCCTCCGCGGCGCGGATCACACCCACCGCGAGCAGGTCGCTCTGCGCGAGCACGGCGGTGGGCCGGGTCGCGGCGTCGGCGAGCAGCATCCGTCCGATGACGATGCCCTCGTCGATGAAGCTGCCGGATGCCGAGATCGCCGGAGCGTCGGGGAAGACGCGACGCATGCCCTCGAGCCGGTCGACGGTCACCCCGACGGTCGCGGCGGCGAGGCGCTCGGGCGTGATGGGTCCGCGTTCGCGGTCGTGGCCGAGCGTGAGGGTGATGAGGGCGACGTCGCGATGCCCGAGGTCGTAGACGTGCTGGGCGACCTCGGCCGAGGCATCCGCGTTGTCGAGCGCGATGCGGGGGATCGTGCCGTCGCCCGGGTCGCCCTCGATCACGACCACCGGTAGGCCGCGACCGCGCACCACCTCGACGGACTCGCGCGTGCGACCCGACCAGCCGATCAGCACGTAGGCGTCGACCGGTGCGCTGGCGAGGCCGGGGCCGTCTTCGCCCGGCTCGTCGCGCATGAGCAGGATGCCGGCGCTGAGCTCGGCGAGCCCGTCGGCGAGACCGTCCATCATGGCGGTGGTGACGGGGTCGAGGAAGGCGTTGCGCAGGTGCCCCTCGAAGACGACGGCGACGATGCCGCTGCGTCCGAGTCGCAGCGATGCGGCCCGCGGGTCGGGGCCCGCGTAGCCGAGGTCGGCGGCGGCGGCGAGCACGCGCTCGCGGGTGGCGTCGGCGACCTTGGCCTTGCCGCTGAAGACGACGGATGCCGTCGACGTCGCGACTCCTGCCTCACGGGCGACGTCGGCGATGGTCGCGCGCCGAGGCGGCTCCTGACTGCTCATGCTTCGAGAATAGCCCGCCCGCCTTTCCGCGCGTCGAATCGATTCGATAGGATGACGCCCATGGATGCCGTCCTCACCCGCTCGCAGTTCGTCCGCTGGCGTGCCGCGATCTTCGCGATCTTCATGGCCAGCGGTCTGTCGATCGCCACGTGGGCGTCACGCGTCCCCAGCATCAAGGCCGATCTCGACCTCGACAACGCGCAGGTCGGACTCATCCTGCTCGGCATGGGCATCGCCTCGATCATCGGCATCTCGACGAGCCCCGCCGTCATGGCCCGCACCGGCGCGCGCGTCGGCATGCTCACGATGATGCTGATGTTCTCGGCGGGCATCGCTCTCGTCGGCTTCGGGTCCACCGTGTTCGGCTCGGTGCCGCTCGTGCTCGCCGGCATGGTGCTCTTCGGATTCGGCAACGGATGCCTCGACGTCATGATGAACGTCGAGGCCACGGCGATCGAGCAGCAGATGGGCAAGACCGTGCTGCCGGTCTTCCACGCGTTCTTCAGCTTCGGCACCGTGATCGGCGCGGGAATCGGCGCCCTGGCTGCCTGGCTGCAGCTCACCGTCGCGACCCACGCGGGCATCATGGGCATACTGCTCGCCCTCGTCGCCGTCGCCACCTTCCTGCAGGTTCCCGTGCGCGAGGCCGCGCTCGATCCCGAACCCGCCGAGAAGCCCGCCTGGCGCGAGCGCCTGCACACCTCGCTCGAGGCGTGGCGCGAGCCGCGCACCTACCTCCTCGGCGTCGTCATGCTGGGCATGGCCTTCGCCGAGGGCGGCGCGAACGACTGGATCGCGCTGGGCACCGAGCAGGGCCACGGCTTCACGACGGGCACGGGTGCCATCGCCCTCGCCGTCTTCTCGGTCGGGATGACCGTGGTGCGCCTGTTCGGCGGACCCCTCGTCGACCGCTTCGGCCGGGTGGCGGTGCTGCGCGTGCTCGCGGTGTCGGCGGCGAGCGGGGTGCTGCTGTTCATCCTCGCCCCGAACCTGCCCCTGGTGCTGGTCGGCGCGGCACTCTGGGGCATCGGGGCCTCGCTCGGCTTCCCGATCGGCATGTCGGCCGCGGCCGACGACCCCGCCAAGGCCGCAGCCCGCGTCAGCGCCGCAGCGACCATCGGCTACGTCGCCTTCCTCGGCGGCCCTCCCGTGCTCGGCTTCATCAGCGAGCACATCGGCCTGCTCAACACGCTGTTCATCCTCGTCGCCCTGATCGTGGCGTCCGGTCTGTTCTCCGGCGCCGCCCGCCCGCTCCGCGCCGACGAGAAGGTGTCTGCGACGAAGTAGGCGCGTCGGCTGCGCGGCATCCGCCCGCCGTAACGGAGGAGATCTCTCACCAGGCAGCAGCGGATGCCGGAACCGATCCTGCACAGCGCGAGATCTCCTCCCCAGCGCGCCCTCCGACGCCTTACGCTTCGGCCACCCTTCACACCGGCAAGGTTTCGTATTACGATTGTCGACATGGCGAGGAAGATGCAGGGCCGCGAGGTAGCCGAGGCAGAGGTCGACCGCTGGGTCGAGGAAGCCGAGGCCGGCTACGACGTCGAGGACTTGAAGCGGCGGATGGGCGGGCGACCTGCGCGTGGAGCCGCGGCATCCGAGGTCGTTCCCGTACGGCTGACAGCGGCCGAGCTCGAGGCCCTCATGCGACGCGCCGAGAAGGAGCACCTCAATCGTTCAGAAGCGATCCGTGCGGCGCTTGCCGCTTGGTCGCACGCTGCATGATCGTTCGAGCCTCAGCGCTCAAGCATGGCGTTTCCGAAGACGACGCGATCGAAGCCGCAGCCTGGGCAGTACTCCGCATTCCTCTCGATGACGAGAACCCCGGCCGCCAGTTGCGCCTCGGATTCGACTCGAACGGTCGGCTTCTGGAGTTGATCGTCCTCGTCTGAGACGACGGCACGGAGGAACTCATCCACGCGATGAAGGCTCGCCCTCAGTACATCCGCCTGCTCAATTGACCGACCCGACCGCACTGCACGAGGTCTCCTCCGCAGCGCGCCCTCCGACGCTCAGCCCGCAAGACGATCCCGTCGACTGTGCGCCGAGACCCACCACCCGCGTCGAGACCCACCGGTCCCGACGTCGCGCGCGATGGGTCTCGGCGGGGGTGGTGGGTTTCGACGACGGTGAGCACCCACCCCAGCCCTCCGCAGACTCACGAACCCGTCGCGCGAGAACCCGCGCGCGACGAAGTAGGCTCGTCGGGTGCGTCTCGTCATCGCCCGCTGCTCGGTCGACTACACCGGTCGGCTCAATGCCCATCTTCCGCTTGCCACGCGTCTGCTCGTGCACAAGGGAGACGGGAGTCTGCTCGTGCACTCCGACGGCGGCAGCTACAAGCCGCTGAACTGGATGAGCCCGCCGTGCACCCTCACCACCGAGGAGCCCGGCGAGGAAGAAGCGAGCGCCGGCGTCGTCGAGGTGTGGCGGGTCAGCCACAAGAAGACCGGCGATGCGCTGCGCGTGCAGATCTACGAGGTCATCCACGACACCTCGCACGAGCTCGGCATCGACCCCGGCCTGCAGAAGGACGGCGTCGAGGCCGACCTGCAGCGCCTCCTCGCCGAGCAGGTCGAGCGCATCTCCGAGGGCGCGACGCTCGTGCGCCGCGAGTATCCGACGGCGATCGGTCCGGTCGACCTGCTGGTGCGGGATGCCGACGGCGCCGCCATCGCGGTCGAGATCAAGCGCCGCGGCGACATCGACGGCGTCGAGCAGCTCACCCGCTACCTCGAACTCCTCGGCCGCGACCCGCACCTCTCCCCCGTGCAGGGCGTGTTCGCCGCGCAGGAGATCAAGCCGCAGGCCCGCGTGCTCGCCGAGGACCGCGGCATCCGCTGCCTCGTTCTCGACTACGACGACATGAAGGGCATCGAGTCGGGCATCCCCCGCCTGTTCTGACCGCGTCTTTGCGCGCGAAAACGGAGACGATCGCGCCGACGCGCGGAGTGTCGGATGCCGACGCGCCGGGCCTCACGCGAACGATCTCCGTTTTCGTTGACCGAGGAGCACCTGCACGTCCGTGCACCGTGCGCGATCACGCGGCCCGCGCCCCATAGGCTGGAGGGCATGGCCTCCTCCCCTTACTCCTGCGTGCTGTGGGATGTCGATGGCACGATCGTCGACGCCTCGGTCGGCATTCTGCGCCGCCTGAACGTCGCCCTCACCCACTTCGGGCACCCGGCGCCGACGCGCGAGCAGCTCGTGCACTGGATCGGGCCGCCCATGTTCCAGTCGTTCCAGGACCAGGCGGGCATGACGCCCGAGCAGTCCGCCGAGGCCGTCTCGTTCTACCGCACGCTCGGCAAGGCCGACGGCTACACGACCGACGTCACCACCTACCCCGGGGTGACCGATCTGATCCACGACGTGCACGCCGCCGGCATCCCGCAGGCGACCGCGAGCTCGAAGCCCGAGAACCAGGTCGACGCCCTGATCGACCACTTCGACCTGCGCGCCGACTTCGTCACGACGGTCGGAGCGACCCCCGACGAGTCGACCCTCGCCTCGAAGACCGACATCGTGGCCGAGGCACTGCGCCGCCTCGAAGAGCGCGGCGCCGACGTGTCGCGCCCGGTGCTCATCGGCGATCGTCACCACGACGTCGAGGGCGGCAATGCCAACGGCGTTCCGGTGATCTTCGTCGAGTGGGGCTTCAGCGACGCCCACGAGGGTGACGACGCGGCGTTCCGCGCAGCATCCGTCGACGAGCTGCGCGCACTGCTGCTGTCGGCCTGACGCCGATCGGTCGCGTACCCAACTCAGGAAGACTCGGCCGATCGGGCGCGATTCGGGCCGGATCCGGCGGAAATCGCCTGTTCTTCCTGAGTTAGTGCACGCCGACCGGCGCGCTCGCACGCCCCGGAATCACCCCGAAAAGCACAAAGCTCCCCGCCGGATGTCACCGATGGCGACGGATCCGGTCGGGGAGCGATGCTCCTGCCCGCTCAGAGGGGGCGGATGTTCTCTGCCTGCAGGCCCTTGGGGCCCTGCGCCACGTCGAACTCGACTCGCTGGTTCTCTTCGAGAGACCGGTAGCCGGAGGAATCGATTGCGGAGTAGTGCGCGAAGACGTCAGCGCCTCCGTCGTCGGGGGAGATGAAGCCGAAGCCCTTCTCCGAGTTGAACCACTTGACCGTGCCCTGGGTGCTCATGTACTGCCTGTTCTGCTGGAAAAAATAGCCGACGCAGGGATGCACCGACATCGCTAACGCTAGTGGAGGAGACCCCGAGGGCAATAGCCGCAATCAGAAGGTAATCCAAATGTTGCACGAGCGGCACGGTAACGGGGGCGTCGTGCGCCGACGCCCCCGAGGACGGACCCTCGCTCGGAAAATGGTGTGGCCCTCACCGCGGGGGGAGCGATGAGGGCCGAAGACGACCGGAGGGTGCGTCAGATTCCACTGTACCTCTTTTTTTGGATCCGTGTCCCCCATTTGGGGGACAAATCTCAGAAAAAGTGCAATCATGTCGATAGCGGCCCCCTCGAGTAGCCCATTGGGGACTGACCTACTCGAGAGGGCCCAATCGCATGCACGGATCGTCTTGCCTCTGGGGAAGGCTTCCCGTCTTCTGGGGAAAGACGGAGACGATCGATCCCCATGTGCATGCATCTTCACCATAGGGGAGGAAGCACGAACACGCTACGACGGGGGCCGTGGCGGAAGCGGCAAGGGTGGGGAGACTGATCCGCAAGGATCGCAGGTTTCGGGAAGAGGCGGGGCGGACAGCACGGGGGCACCTCCGGCGTTCCGCCTCTCCCGAATCCGCGAGGCGCTCGAAGCTGAGTAGCCTGAGCGGGTGACCATGCTGAACAAGGACATGACGCTGTGCATCTCGCTGTCTGCTCGACCGAGCAACAACGGCACGCGCTTCCACAACTTCCTCTACGAGGCCCTCGACCTCAACTGGATCTACAAAGCCTTCGCGCCGACCGATCTCGCTCAGGCGATCGCGGGCGTGCGCGGCCTCGGCATCCGCGGGTGCGCGATCTCGATGCCCTATAAGGAAGACGTCATCGCGCTCGTCGACCGCATGGACGAGTCGGCGTCGGCGATCGACTCGGTCAACACGATCGTGAACGACGACGGCGTGCTCACCGCGTACAACACCGACTACTCGGCCATCGCCCAGCTCATCGAGGAGAACGGCTTGGATGCCGCAGCCTCGGTGCTGCTGAAGGGATCGGGCGGCATGGCCAAGGCCACAGCCGCCGCCTTCCGCGACGCCGGATTCGCGAACGTGACCATCGTCGCGCGCAACGAGCAGGCGGGGCGCGCCCTCGCCGACCTGTACGGCTTCGCCTGGCAAGCGGATGCCGGGGACAGCACCGCCGACATCATCGTGAACATCACCCCGATCGGCATGGCCGGCGGGCCCGACGAGCACACGCTGTCGTTCTCGGAGGAGGCGGTGGCCGCGGCGTCCGTCGTCTTCGACGTCGTGGCGCTGCCCGCCGAGACGCCGCTCGTGCGCGCGGGGCGCGCGGCCGGGAAGACGGTCATCAGCGGCGCCGAGGTCGCGACGCGGCAGGCGCTCGAGCAGTTCGTGCTGTACACGGGCATCCGCCCGTCGACCGAGCAGGTGCGCCAGGCCGAGGAGTTTATGCGCGCGCAGTAGTCGCCCGAGCGGGGCGCTTCAACAGGCTCAGCGACCCAGCAACCGGGTCCCTGAGCTTGTCGAAGGGCCCCACAAACCGGGTCCCCGAGCTTGTCGAAGGGCCCCACAAACTGGGTCCCTGAGCTTGTCGAAGGGCCCCACCCCGAGATCCTCAGACCGAGACGAGCTCGACCGACTCCGCGCGGTGCGCGCGCCGCGCCGCAGACGCCGCCCGCGCCGCGAACACCATGATCACCAGGGCGGATGCCGTGATCGCCGCGCCGATCCAGATGGGGGAGGTGTAGCCGAGCCCGGCGGCGATCCCCACACCTCCAGCCCAGGCGCCGAGCGCGTTGCCGACGTTGAACGCGCCGATGTTCGCGCCCGAGGCGAGCGTCGGCGCACCACCCGCGAACTGCATGATGCGGCTCTGCAGCGCGGGAACGGTGCCGAAGCCGAAGCCGCCCATCGCGACGAGGATCACCATCGTCGCCGGCTGCGACCAGGCGAGCAAGGCGAACGCGACGAGCACCACGACGAGCGCCGCGATGAAGATCAGCAGCGTGCGGTCGATCGAGCGGTCGGCGAGGCGTCCGCCGATCGCGTTACCGGCCACGAGGCCGACGCCGAAGAGCACGAGCAGCCACGGCACGGCCGCGGTGTCGAAGCCCGAGACTCCGGTGAGCGTGTAGGCGACGTAGGTGAAGGCGCCGAACATGCCGCCGAAGGCGAGCACCGTGACGACGAGCGACAGCCACACCTGGCCGGACCGGAACGCCGAGAGCTCGCTCCGCAGGCTCACGACCGCGTCGGCGGAGCGCGGGGCCTTCACCACCGCGGCGATGCCGATCAGGGCGATGACACCGATGACGGTGATCACCCAGAACGTCGCACGCCAGCCGAACTGCTGGCCGATGAAGGTTCCGAACGGCACGCCCAGCACGTTCGCCGCGGTGAGGCCGGTGAACATGATCGAGATCGCACCGGCCTTCTTGTCGGGGGCGACGAGCTCGGAGGCGACGACCGAGCCGATGCCGAAGAAGGCTCCGTGGCACAGCGCAGCGACGATGCGTCCGATCATGGCGCCGGCGTAGTCGGGAGCCATCGCGGTGAGGGCGTTGCCGGCGATGAACAGCACGAGCAGCCCGACGAGCACGGCCTTGCGCGGCAGCCGCACCGTGGCGGCGGTGACGACGAGCGCTCCGACCGCGACGCTCAGCGCGTAGCCGGAGATGAGCCAGCCGGCGGTGGCCTCGCTCACGGCGAAGTCGGCGGCGACCTCGGGCAGTAGGCCCATGATCACGAACTCGGTGAGTCCGATCCCGAAGGCGCCGAGGGCGAGTGCGATGAGTCCGAGTGGCATGGTGGTGCTCCGTGGTGCTCTGATAAGGTAGTTGCAGACGCGGGATATTGCGTCCGGAACACAATGATTGCACGCGCAAGTAGTTGGCGCAAGCAACGACTTTCGGAGGTCACCATGGGCATCTCGGACGACGCCGTCGAGATCCGCGCACGAGGCTGGCGCACGCTCGCCGCGCTGCACGGGATCATCGAGGCCGAACTCGAACGCGCACTCGGAGCATCCGTCGGCCTGTCGGTCGTCGAGTACACCGTGCTCGACGCGCTCAGCCGTCAGGACGGCTGGCACATGCGGATGCAGCAGCTCGCGCGCGCGACCGCCCTCAGCCCCAGCGCCACCACCCGCCTCGTCACCCGCCTGGAAGATCGCGGGCTGCTGACCCGCATCCTCTGCGCCGACGACCGCCGCGGCATCTACACCGAGCTCACCGCCGCCGGGCGTGCGCTGTACGACCAGGCGCACCCGATCCACGACGAGACCCTCGAGCGCACGCTCGGCGACGCCATGGATCAGCCCGAGCTCGCCCCCGTCGTGCACGCCCTGCAGGGGAGTTCCGCGCTGGCGTGAGTCTCGCGGCGGGGCGCTTCGACGGGCTCAGCGACCCAGTTGCGTGCACAGCGGCCCGGTTGCGGGCTCAGCGGCCCAGTTTCAGACGCAGCGACCCGTTGCAGAGGCTGGGTCCCTGAGCCTGTCGAAGGGTCCCACACCGCGGATAGCCTGATCGGATGAAGACGATCGGCGTTCTCGGCGGCATGAGCTGGGAGTCCTCCCTCGAGTGGTACCGGCTCGCGAACGAGCGGGTCGCCGCACGACTCGGCGGCTACCACTCGGCCCGCATCCTGCTCGACTCGCTCGACTTCGCCGAGATCGAGGCGCTGCAGGCGCAGGACGACTGGGATTCCGCGGGCGCTCTCCTCGCCGATCGCGCCCGCGCGCTCGAGGCCGCAGGTGCCGAGATCCTCGTACTCGCGACCAACACCATGCACCTCGTCGCCGACCGGATCACGGATGCCGTCGGCATCCCCTTCCTGCACATCGCCGACGCCGCCGGCGCCGCGGTGTCGGGCGCGGGGCTCGCCACCGTCGGCCTGCTCGGCACCGCCTTCACGATGGAGAAGCCGTTCTACGCCGAGAAGCTCGCGGCGCATGGCATCCGCACCCTCGTTCCGGATGCCGACGACCGCCGCACCGTGCACGCCGTGATCTACGACGAACTGGTGCACGGCGTCGTGCGCGACGAGTCGCGACGGGCGTACGTCGAGGTCGTCGACCGGCTGATCGCGCGCGGCGCGGAGGGCATCGTCCTCGGCTGCACCGAGATCGAGCTGCTGCTGTCGGCCGGCGACGTGCCGGTGCCCGTGTTCCCGACGACCTCGCTGCACGTGGATGCCGCGATCGCGGCGGCGCTGCCCGAGTAGCCGCTTACTCCGCGCCCCACGGACCGGTCACGACGACCTTCCCGATCGTGCGCGAGGTCTCGACGAGCGCATGCGCCTCGCGAAGGGTCGCCGCGTCGAGCGGCGAGAGAGTGGTCGTGAGCGTCGTGCTCACCTCCCCGGCGTCGAGGAGACCGGCGACGCGCGTGAGCAGTTCGTGCTGGTAGTCGTCGTCGGGCTCGTGGATGGGCCGGGTGAACATGAGCTCCCAGTGCCATGTGACGCTCTTGCCCTTGAGGGCATCGATGCTGCCACCGGTCTCGTCGATCGACACGACTTCTCCGCGGGGGCGGATGACTGCGGCGATGGCGTCGATGTTGCCCGGGGTGAACGAGGTGAAGACGTAGTCGACGCCACCCGGTGCGATCTCGCGGACGGCGTCTGCGAAGTCACGTCCGACGACGTGATCGGCGCCCATCCGCGTCACCCATTCCTCCGACTCCGGGCGGGAGGCCACGGCGATCACCGTGAGTCGCGTCAGCGCCCGGGCGAACTGGATGATCAGCGACCCGACCCCGCCCGCGGCACCGATCACGAGCAGGGTGCCCTCGCTGTCGGCGTCGAGGCGGAGCCGATCGAACAGCGCCTCCCAGGCGGTGATCGCCGTGAGCGGCACGGCGGCGGCCTCGGCATCCGTCAGCGACTCCGGTGCTGCGCCGACGATGTTCTCGTTCACGAGCTGGAACTGCGCGTCCGATCCCGCACGGTCGACCTGACCGGCGTAGAAGACGCGGTCACCCACGGCGAAGCGACGAGCATCCTCGCCGACGGCGACGACGCGACCGACGGCGTCGAAGCCGAGCACACGCGGGGCATCCCCCTTCTTCGCCCGGCCGCGATTCTTGACGTCGACCGGATTGACCGAGACGGCGTCGACCGCGACGAGCAGGTCGTGTCCGTGGGGAACGGGAGTGGGGATCTCCACGTCGACCATCGAACCCGGATCGGATGCTGCACCGCCGGGCGCGTCGATCGCGAGCATGGTCGCGGGGAGCTCTGCGGGTGTCGTCGGGGACGTCTGTTCTGCCATGGCTCGACCATATCCAGTCCACCCCAGTTACCCGCAAGGGTCTCTAGTATCTTTCGGTTACCATTGCGGGATGACCACGCTCGACACCTGCGCGCTCGGCACCCCGCATGACGTCTACGACGCCCAATGCCCGTGCCGCGGCGTTCTGGACCTGCTCGCCGACAAGTGGAGCGCGCTCGCGATCGGAGCCCTCGAAGACGGCGCACTGCGGTTCGGCGAACTCAAGAAGCGGCTCATGGGCATCAGCCCGAAGGTCCTCATCGCCACGCTCCGCCGCCTCGAGGACCGGGGCCTGCTCACGCGCGAGGTCTTCGCCGAGGTGCCGGTGCGGGTCGAGTACTCACTGACCGAGCTCGGCATCGATGCCGCCCGTCCTCTGCGCGGACTCCGCGACTGGGTCGAGTCGAACATCGAACGCTTTCCCGCGGTCTGAGGCCGCGCACACCGCGCCCGCAATCCGAACTCTCGGTGAATTGTGCAGCGCCTCCGGGATTCCCCCACGACCAGGGTGATTCGAAGATCCTATAGGTAACCGTTCACCCGGCGGGCCCCGAAACCAGCACCCGTTCGCCCGGGGACGGATCCGGGTACCGACCCCGGGACGGGTGAAGGCACCGACCCCGGCACGGGGGAGGGCACGACTCCGGGCACCGGTGGCGGTGCCGCCGATCCCGACGGACTCGCCACGACCGGCGGACAGCTCGCGCTCGGCGCTCTGGCCCTCGGCATCCTGCTCGCCGCCGGAGGAACGACGCTCGTCGTCGCCCGCCGCACGCGGCTCAGTCGCGCAGCCCCAGCTCCTCCACCACGGCGACCACTCGCGCGCGATCCACGCCGTCGAGTCCGCGCAGGGGCCGGGGCAGCGAAGGCGCGGCGACCAGGCCGAGATGCTCGGCGATCGTCGCGGTGACACGCGCGCTTCCGTGCACGGCGAAGAGGTCCCAGAGCGGTTGCAGGCGGGCGGATGCCGTCAGCGCCACCTCTTCTCCGGCGAGCGCGGGGCGCGCGATCGCGAGCATCGACTGCGGCAGCGTGCCCCCGACCGCGGTGAACCACGTGTCGCACCCGCCGAGCAGGCCGGCCGCCGCGACCCCGTCGCCCGAGATGCCGATGCGCACGTGCTCCGGCACGACTGCGCGGATCTCGGCGACACGGGCCCGAGACGCGTCGACCCCTCCGACCGGTGGGATCTTGATCGCCGCGACCTGCGGGAGCTCCGCGATCCGCGCGTACAGGTCGAGCGAGAACGTGAACCGCGTCGTGCCGGGGTTGTCGTAGACGACGAGCGGCACCGAGAGGCCCGCGGTCACGTCGGCGTACAGCCCGAAGACGTCGTCGTCGGTGAGGGGCTGATAGCTCACCGGGGCGAGGAGCACGGCGGACGCCCCGGCATCCTGCGCGTCATCGGCGAGCGCCTGCACGTGGGAGGTGCGCGTCGCGCCCACTCCGACCACCACCGGGATCCCCCGGGAGTGTTCGACGCTGGCGACGGCCACGGCCCGACGCTCCTGCCGGTCGAGATAGGCGTACGACCCTGTCGAGCCGAGCGCGCCGATGGAATCGACCCCCGCATCGGCAAGACGGTCGATCAGTCCGCCGTAGGCGGCGAGATCGACCCGGTCGTCGCTGATCGGGGTGAGCGGAAAAGCACTGAGACCGGTGAGCACCCGACCAGCGTATTGCGCGCACCCTCGAAGCATCCTCACCGGGGCCTGTCAACCGGGTATGCCGGCGCCGTCGACCGCGACGACGGTGGGACGACACCCACGGATCGGAGCACACGATGAAGGCACTCACCTGGCAGGGCACCCGCAACGTGACGGTCGAGGAGGTGCCCGACCCCGTCATCCAGGAACCGACGGATGCCGTCATCCGCATCACGTCCTCGGCGATCTGCGGGTCCGACCTCCACCTGTACGAGCTGCTCGGACCGTTCATCGACCGCGGCGACGTGCTCGGCCACGAGCCGATGGGGGTCGTCGTCGAGGTCGGCGCGGGCGTGACGAAGCTCAAGGTCGGCGACCGGGTGGTCATCCCGTTCAACATCTCCTGCGGCGAGTGCTTCATGTGCACGCACGGGTTCCAGTCGCAGTGCGAGACCACGCAGGTGCGCGAGTACGGCAGCGGGGCGGCGCTCTTCGGCTACACCAAGCTCTACGGCCAGGTTCCGGGCGGACAGGCGGAGTACCTGAGGGTGCCCCTGGCCGATTACAACCACATCCCGATCGGCACCGACCTCCCCGACGAGCGCTACCTCTTCCTCAGCGACATCCTCCCCACCGCATGGCAGGGCGTGGAGTACGCCGAGGTGCCCGAGGGCGGCACGCTCGCGGTGATGGGGCTCGGCCCCGTCGGTCAGTTCGTCGCTCGCATCGGTCGGCACCGCGGCTACCGGGTGCTCGCCGTCGATCCCGTTCCGGAACGCCGCGCGATGGCCGAGCGTCACGGCATCGACACCTTCGATCTCACCGACACGATCGTCGAAGAGCTGCGCGACCTCACCGAGGGCCGCGGCGCGGACGGAGTGGTGGATGCCGTCGGTCTCGAGGCGCACGGCAACGCCGGAGTGGAGTTCGTGCAAAAGGCGGTGGGGCTGCTCCCCGACGCCGCCGCGCGCCAGCTGCTCGACAAGGCAGGCATCGATCGCCTCGCCGCCGTGTACGCATCGATCGACGCGGTGCGTCGCGGGGGAACGGTCTCGCTCAGCGGTGTCTACGCGGGAGACGCCGACATCATGCCCATGAAGACGCTGTTCGACAAGCAGATCAGCCTGCGCATGGGGCAGTGCAACGTCAAGCGCTGGATCGACGACATCATGCCGCTGGTGGAGGACGCCGCCGATCCGCTCGGGGTGATGGACCTGACGACCCATCACGCTCCACTCGAGGATGCGCCCGGGCTGTACAGCACGTTCCAGAAGAAGGAGGACGGCTGCATCAAGGTCGTACTGCACCCGTCAGCGGCCTGAGGCCGTGCCCTCCCGGCCGCCCGCGAGGTCACGGGCGGCGTCACGGGCGGCGGTTGCCGACCCCCGGCTCGTCGTTATGCGCGGAGTCGTAAGAATCGGCGTCGGCGGATGCCGCGGCATCCGTGTCGTCGTCGACCCCCACTGCGCCGGCCGCGCCGGAGTCGGCACCGCCGCCACCCGCGGGTACGTCGTCCACCCCGACTCCGTCGCTTTGTCTTTGCTCCAGCAGCTCCGCGATGCGCTCCTCGGCCTCGGCTCCGGTCGGCATGTCGGCGCTCGAGTCCGACCCGCTCATGAGTTGCCGTCGGAAAGGTCGGCGGCCGAGATGTCCGACGGCGAGCTCGCGAGTCCGAGGTCGGGATCGGTGTTGACGCCGCCGCCGATCGCGTCCTGGCCGGCGATCCGCTCCTCCGCAGACACCTCGTCGTCGGATTCGGCGTGCTCCTCCGCGATCAAGTCCTCCTCCTCGGGGCGGATCGCCGATTCCTCGGCGCCGAAGGAGTTGATGAGACCCTCGGGATTCGACATGTCGTGCTCCTCTCGTCGTCGGTCGTGAGGATTCCAGCGTGCCCGCGACGAGCCGGGAACGGATGCCCGTTGACAGGCCTCCGTTCGGCACGTAGACGCCGCGCTCAGTCGATCCACTGAACGTATATTCAGTGGAACTGATGTGCAGCCGTGCGCGGTCGCCCCCGAGTCAGTACCCGGCCCGGCGCAAGGCGTCTTCGCGCCCGGTCGCGCCCAGCTTGCGGTAGAGGTTTCGCAGGTGGCTCTTCGCGGTGTTCGCCGAGATGAACAGTGCTCCCGCGAGGTCGCGCACCGACGCGTGCGTGCGCATCAGCTCCAGCATCTGGCGCTCCCGCCGGGTGAGCGCGATCGCACCCTCGGGTAGCGCGACGGCGGCGTCGTCGGCGGCGGCCTCCGCGACCATAGCTTCGGCCGACGGCATCCGCTCGTCGATCGCGGCGCGCACCTCGGGCATCGCCTCGTGCACCGCGTCATGGGCACCGGTGGACGCGATGCGGTCGGCGGCCAGCCGCACGACCTCGACCACGCTCGGCCGCTCCAGCAGATGCGCGGCGTTGGCGCGGATCACGAGCCAGCGCGCCGGCACCACCGCGGGCGTACGGCGACGAGCGGATGCCTTGTCGAGCAGGGAGAGTGCGTCACCCGCTCGCTTCCGGTGCATCAGCAGGCGCGCCTGGGCCGTGACGGCCGAGGCGTGCGCGTCGACGATCTCGACGGGCTCGAGCACGCCCCCCGCACGATCGAGGTCACCCCGGTGCTGGAGGATGTCGGAGAGGTCGGCCCGCAGCAGCATCCCGGGAAGCGACGCGGGCGCGGTCGCGGAGGGATAGGCCGCGAGTGCACGCTCGATGAGCCGCGCGCTCCGCGTTCCGTCGCCCCAGTACAGGTCGATGCGCGCGCGCACGTGCGCATCCACCCACCACAGGTCGCCGTCGTCGATGCCGTCGGCGTGCTCGGCCAACGAGGCCTCCGCCGCGGCGCGGTCGAGGCGGGCGACCGCGATGAGCGTGCGGCTGAGCGCCGCCGCCTTCTGCAGGTGGAACGCCATCGTGCGCGGATCGCCGGAGGCATCCTCCACGCTGCGAGCGAGCCACTCGTCGGCGTGCGCGAAGTCTCCGGCGAGCGCGTGCGCGAGCGCGCAGTGCCCGGCGAGATACGGGGCGATCGGATGCGGGAGGGTGCTGCGCGACCAGCGCCACCCCTCGGAGAACGCTTCGACCGCGCGCTCCAGCTCGCCGCCGGCCACGAACGTCAGGCCCACGCGCATGAGCACGCTGCCCAGCACGTCGTCGAACCCGTCGTGATCGTGCGTCTTGCGGATCAGCTCCTGAACCTCGGCGACCGACGCGAGCGCGTCGTCGACGCGCCCGAAGACGAGGAGGCGACGGATCTCGGCCGTCTTCACTCCGAGCACGTCGCGGGTCATCGGATTCTCCTGCGATGCGACCCAGTCGGCGAAGACCCGTTCGGTGCGGTGGTCGGTCAGCGCCGACGACCGCCAGGCCTTGCGGGTCAGTTCCCGCGCCATCAGGTACCGCGGATGCTCCTGCAGCCACTCGCGAGGAGCCCGTTCCCACACCTCGAAGACCGCTTCCGGTGCAGCGAACGACAGGGCGAAGAAGTAGTCGTCGAGCAGGATCGCGATGTCGTCCCACTGCCCGTGATCGAGGACGGAGCGCAAGTCACCGAGGAGCGCGTCGCGCCCACTCTGAGACCACTCCACGAACCTCACCTCCCTGATGCGAGAGCCCCTCCGGCATCCCGCATGGCATCGGTTCGCCTTCTAATATATTGCGACGTGGCGACCCGGGATACCCCGATACGGTGAGGGTGATGGCTTCCCCGACTCATCGTCGCCCGACGACTCGCGTGCTCTTGATCTGCGGAGCGCTGGCCGCGGTGCACCTGCTGATCCACCTCGCGACCGCCCCCCTGCTCACCGCGCTCGCCCCGCTCGCCCCGCCGCTGTACGCACTGGTGGCCGGAGTGCACAGCCTCCTGCCGTTCCTGGCCCGGCGGCTGACCGATGTGCCGGGCACGGCCGTGCTCACCAGTGCGATCGCAGCCGTCTTCATCGCGGTCGCGAACACCGCGGGAGTGATCGTGATCGTCCCACTGGTGCTGGCCGGAGCGGTCATCGACCTCGTCGTCTGGCGCACGCGAGGCACGGGCGCGCGGGTACGCCGACGGTATCTCCTGGCGGCGGTGTGCGCCGGAACGGGTCTCTTCGGGGTCTCCGTCGTCGTGTTCTCGCCCGAGCACCTCTCCCCGGCGATCCTGCTGGGATCATTCCTCGGGCGTATCGCCGGCGAGATGGTGGCGTCGGAGCTCTCCGGCGCCCTCGCCTCCGCCCTGCATCGCGCGGGCGTCGGACGAAACCGTACGGAGGCACCTCACAACAGCCCCAGCTCGTAGGCCCGCCCGATCACCTCATCGCGCGTCGTCGACTCGAGACGGCGGTAGAGCGCCCGTGCGTGCGACTTCACGGTGTTGGTCGACAGGTGCGATTCGAGCGCGATCTCACGCACGGTGAGGCCCCGCTCGAGCCCGAGGAGCACATGCTGTTGCTGCGGCGTCAGGCGCACCCGATCCGTCGGATCCGGAAGCACCTGGCGCGCGCCGTGACCCGGTGGCAGGAGCGCATCGAGCGGCCCTCGCACATCGGCCGGCACGCTCAGCGCGGCGAACAGCAACCCGCGCTCGCCGATCGCCGCTCTGAGGTCCGAATAGCTCTCGGCCGCACTCATCCCCCCAGGACGGCGGTCGGTCGCGACGGCGTGCACCGTCAGGGCCTTCACCCGCGCGCGGATCGTCTGCCTCTCCCCCAGCGTCGCCGCCGCACGACGCGCCGCCCCGACGACGTCTCCCTCGACGAGGGCGAGCTGCGCGCGCGCCACACGGTTCACGGGGTGGTCGTCCTGAGCGTCGATGACGAGGCGCGCCTGACGCGTCTGCCCCAGGGAGAGCAGAAGATCGACCTCCCCCTGGGCCAGCAGGGGGCCCATCGTCGTCCCTTCGCCCAGCCACTCCGCGTATCTGACGCGATCCGAGCGCAGTGAATCCAGCGCGCTGAGCCGGTCCCCCCACGCCAGCGCGTAGCGCAGCCGAGCGTAAGAGACGGTCGGACCCCAGCCCTGCTCGGCGTTGACGGGCTGATCGAGCAGGCGCACGGCGGCCTGGGCCTCGGACAACCGGAGACCCTCGATCGCGACGAGGCTCCGCGCGACATCCGCGGTGAGCGCGATCCGGGAGCGATACCAGCCGTCGGCGGTCGGTGCATCGTCGTGACGCTCCAGCCAGGAGCGCGCCTGTTCGATGTCGCCCTCCAGCGCATGGAAGAGGGCCGACTTCCCGGCGGCATCCCTTTCGACGTAGGCGACGCGGGACTGATGAGCGCGTTCGTAGGCATCGCGCAGCCCGACGGTGGCGCCGGGGAGGTCGTCGGCGAGTCCGCGCGTGATCCCCGCCTGCAGCAGCGCCGCCGGCAGACGATCGTGCACGAGTGCGGGCTGATGCACCGCGGCGATGCGCCCGAACATCTCCACCAGCCGGGCGAGCTGGATCGCGCGTGACATCCTGCCTCGCACGCGGAGCGCGATCATGCGCGACGAGGCGACGCTGAGCAGGCTGAGCGCTCGCTCCGAACGCGCGAGGGACTCCAGCTTCGCGGTGTCGTCGGCGTCGGGGAGAGTGGCAGCGCCCAGCATCCGGTCGACGGCGTCCGCCGAGGAGTGCAGGCGGATGTCGCGCACGGCCGCGGCGCGGGCATCCTGCTCGAACGCACCGAGCGGCACGGCCTTCAGGGCCAGGTCGAGGAGCTCCCGATGCTCGTCCAGGAGCAGAGACCAGTGTGTGCCGAGCAGTTGCACGGCCGACGACCAGTCCTCCTCATCGAGCGCGCGGCGCAGGCCGTGCTCGACCTGGTCAGGGGACGGTCGGAGGCGCACGTCACCCAGGGGATCACTGCTCATGGGGGGAGGGAATCGCTCTCTTTTCTCCTATGCAATATACCGAGCGGCGACCGACCTTCGGGTCGTCGGCCGCCGCTCCGTACGCGGGCGCGACGCTAACCCCGCCGCGCCCCTTGCCGCCGCGAGACCACGACCAGTCCCGCGCCGGCGAGCATCACCAGAAGGGCGAGGAGAGTCCACGCCCGGGGGTCGCCGCCGGTCGTGGCCAGCGGGCCCGACGGACCCGCCGGCGAGGGAGCAGCGGGAGCGACCTCGACGATCGTCACGCTGGCCGTCGCTTCGGCATCCGCCCGGGCGTCACCCACACCCGTCGCGCTGGCCGTCGCCACGTTGACGACCTCCCCTGCCGCGGCCTGCGCGGCCGTGACCTGATACTCCTCGACCGCCGCGCACGCCACCGTCTCTCCGGGAGCGAGCACGTCGGCCTCGCACTCGACCGCACCCGCCATCGGGTCCGACACCTCGAGACCCGAGAGCGTCGCCGCGCTCGGATTCGTGACGGTGAAGGTCCAGCGGATGCGGTCGTTCACCGTCATCCTGTCGTCACCGTCGGTGTCGATCGGGGTACCGACCTTCTCGAGAGAGAGGGAGAGCACGCCGATGAACGGCAGTTCACTGGTCGACGGATCGGCGTCGACCGTCGCATCGCCGAGCACGCTCGCCGTCGCGGACGCCGTGTTGGTGATGCCGCCGGCATCCACGTCGTCCTGCGTGACCTCGTACGCAGCGACGCAGTCCACGTACTGACCGGGCAGGAGGCTCCCGGTCTCGCAGCCGATCTCGGAGAGCTCGCCCGTTCCGGAGAACGCCCCCTCCTCGACCTCGATGCCCGAGACCGTCACGTTGCCGGTGTTCGTCACCCGGAAGCGGTACTCGATCTCCTGCCCCGCCTCCTCGATGCCCTCGACGTCGGCCGTCTTGAGGATCGCCAGGCCGGGCACGCGCTCGAACGAGAGATCCTCGCGCGAGGGGTCGGACGCGATCGGCCCGCCCGGACCGGTGCCCGTCGCGGTCGCAGTGTTCGACAGCGAACCGGCATCCACGTCGTCCTGCGTGATGACGTACGTCGCCTCGCAGATCAACTGGTCGTCGGGATCGAGGGTGCGCGAGGCATCGCCGCAGTCGACGGCCGAGAGGTCGCCCGATCCGGTGAACTCGCCCTCGACGACCGCGACGCTCTGGAGCGTGACGTTGCCGGTGTTGGTGACGACGAACGAGTACGTGACCTCTTCGTCGACCGCGAGGTCGGTCGGGGTCGCGGACTTGACGATCATGAGGCCCGGAGCCGCGTCGATGATCACGGGGGCCGACGACGGGTCGCTCGACACGACGTCATCCGCCGGGGTGGTGGCGTGGGCCACCGCCGTGTTGTCGATGCGTCCGGTGTTCACGTCGGCCTGGGTCACCGCGTACGTCGCGGTGCAGTCGACGGAGTCGCCCGGCGCGAGGGAGCCGTCGGCGCAGTTCGCGACGACGTCCTCACCCGATCCGGTGAACGCCGTCTCCTCGATCTCGATGCCCTCGAGTGTGACGTTGCCGTCGTTCGTGACGGTGAAGACGTACGACACCTCGTCACCCGCCGCCTGGATCGGATCGGATGCCACCGACTTCACCAGGGAGAGAGCGGGCGCCGCGGTCACGTCGACGGTCGCGCTCGACGGCTCGGACTCGGGGCCGTCGACGCCGGCGGGAGCCGACGCCGAGGCGATGGCCGTGTTGGTGATCGCTCCGGCATCGAGGTCGGCCTGCGTGACCTCGTACGCAGCGGAGCAGGTGACGACGTCGCCCGGGGCGAGCTCGCCCGCCTCCGCCGGACACGTGACGACCGGAGCCGCACCCGTTCCCGAGAAGGCGGTCTCGTCGATCTGCACGTCGGTGACGGTGACGTCACCGGAGTTGGTGACCTCGAAGGAGTAGGCGACCTCGTCCCCGACGCCGTCGACGATGGTCGGCGATGCCGACTTCACGAGCGTCAGCGCGGCCGATCGGATCAGGTCGTCGGTGTCGGAGTCGTCGGCAGCCAGGATGACACCCGGGAGAGCCGGATCGCCCGCCTCGACCCGGACGCCGTTGACGATCTCGTCCTGCGTCTCCGCGGCCTGCACGACGCGCACCGTGACGGTGACCTGCTGGGTCGAGCCCGCCGCCCCCGTCGCGGCATCGCCGTCGCCGAGCCGGCCCGACGGCGCCAGGGACGCGATGCTCCAGGTCACCGTTCCTCCCGGGCGCAGGCCGTCGGCATCCGCCTCGCCCTGATCGGTCACCACGCCACCCGCGCTGGCCGAGACGAACGCGAGGGTGTCGGGCAGGGTGTCGGTCACGACCGCATCCGCGATCGCCTCGCCCGTGAGCAGGTTGGCGACGTCGAGCGTGTACGTGAACTCCTCGCCCATCGCGACGGTGTCGATGCCGTCGGTCTTGGTGATGCCGACGAGGGCGTCTCCCTGCGCGACGACGAAGCACGCCTCGGTGGTGTTGTTCGCGTCGACGGGGTCGGACATCAGGCCGGAGACCTCGGCCCCGAAGCACGTGTCGTCACCGACCAGCTGGTCATCGGGAATGACGGCGGGCAGGTCGAGCGCGTTCGGTTCGTCGAGCGCCAGCATGCGCGATGCGCCCTCCGCCGTCACCGGATCGCACGTCAACGTCACGGGTCCGAGCACCGAGCCGTCGGCGGCGACATCATCGGCATCGCAGACCCACCCCTCGGGGGTCAGGCTGGTGATGCGGATGCCGGCAGGAACGGCGATCTCGACGGTCGCCGGCGCAGCCTCCGACCCGCCGAGGTTCGTCACCACGAAGGGAACCGTGCCGGGGCGTCCGGCCTGCAGCGGCAGGCGATCGGGCACCGAGACCGCGAGGTCGGCCTCCTGCGTGGTCGCGCACACCGGGCGCGGTTCGGTCGGCAGGGTGCTGGCGCTGTCGATGGCGACCGAATTGCAGGCGATCGCATCGGCGGGGGCGCCCGGCACGACGTTGGCCGTGAACTCGAACGACGACGATTCTCCCGGTGCGAGATTGCCGCTCACTTGCGCGCGGATCGCGGAGGCACCGAACGCGCCGGCCGTCCACCCGGTGGTGCATCCGGGGTTCGTGGGGAGCACCTCGGTGCGGCACGGATTCTGCGACGCCGAGTAGCTCAGCGCCATGTTGAAGGATCGGAAGGTGACGGTGTTCAGCGTTTCGGCGAACGTGCTGCCGCGGCCGTCGCCGACATGCGGCAGGATGTCGTAGCCGACGATGTCCGAGAGCACGGTGTTTCCCGAGTTCACGAGCGTGACGCGGTAGGTGATGTCGCTCGCGTCGGGATCGACGCCGACCACCACGTCGGGGTTCGACACCCACACGCAGTCGTCGTCGGTCACGACGCAGATCTCCTTCACGACGTCGAGACGTGCCACGCCGCTCACCGAGACGCTGATGGAGTTCGAGGCGAACGCCTCCGTGACGTTGCCGTCTCCGTCGACGTCCGTCGTGTCGACGACCTTTCCGCCCCATGTGGTGGTGTCCGGAGCGAACGCGTTGCGCGAGTCTCCTGTCCAGACGTTCGCGACACTGCTCGTTCCGGCGGCGACCGCCGAGGTCGGGCTCGCCGAGACGCTCATCGTCGGCCAGGTCGCGTTGGCGCCGAACGTCGCCCCGGTCGGCCACGAGGCGATGACCGCCTGACGCGTCACGCCCGCGATCGTCACGTTCTTGGAGGTGAAGCTCACTCCCGGCGGCACGGTTCCCGCGGCGAAGCTCGCCGAGTTCGGAGTGATGGTCCACCCGGTCGGTGCGATGAAGACGTACTGCGGCGAAACCGTGCGGTCGGCCGGAATATTGGCAGTGGCACCGTTGACGCGGTAGGTCACCTTGCCCCCGGGAACGACCTGTCCGCCGCCCTCGACCACCGGTGTGCCGACGAATCCCGCGCTGAAAGCGGGTGCCGCGGCGGCGACCTTCGGCCAGTCACGGAACGTCGCGGTACCGCTCGCCTGATTCTGAATCGGCGCGATCTCGGGATTTCCCTCGTATGTCATCGTCGTTGCGGCGGTGTTCGGCCATGTGCCCAGCGGCGCGCCGACGGGAACCTCGAAGCGATACGTGACGCGGAACAGGGTGCCGGCGGTGCCGGAGGGGAGCAGGTTGGGGCCAGCGAGCTGTCCTGACTTCACGGTCGCCGCGACGATGCGTTGACCTGCTGGAGCCGCGTAGCTGGTACCGGTCGCCGTCCCCGTGGTGCCGTTGCTCAGTGTGTACGCGATGGTGGCCGCGGTGTTCGTGTCGATCCGGTAGACCCGGAGAGTCGAGGCGTCGAGATCGTCCTCGACGACCGTTGCCACACCGGGTACGTTTCCGCGGTTGTAGGTGTCGACCGTCCAGAGCTGGTCGGTGCGGGTGGCGAACGGTGCGAGCGCCTGGCCCGGGGTGCACAGGCGGTTCCAGTCGTCCCGACCGGACGCAGGGCAGACGAGCCCGGTCGTGTCCGGCGGCACATTTATGAATCGCTGGCCCGAGGCGACCTGATCGGCCGTCGGAGACTTGGTGCTGTCGGCGCGACCGAAAGGCGCTACGCGGACGACATTGTGTTCGAATGATGTCGTCGCGGTCTTCACGGTCGACGCGTCATCGAGATACGTGACGCTGGCGTCGACGTTGTTGGTGACAGGAGCGACGAAATCGGCTCCCCCGGCAGCTTCGGGGAACGCGCTAGCGGGATAGCGCACCGTCACCGTGCGCGGGTTGTAGCCGTATCCTTGCGTCCACCCGCCGAATGAGGCGACGCCGAATCCACCGGCCGCCGTCGCACCGGCCTTGGTCCAGGTCACGGTGTGGTTCGCCGCGTCGTAGATGCCACCGTCGCCGGCGCTCACGAACTGCGCCTGGGCGGGAAGCCGGTCGACGACGGTGTAGCTCTCGGCGCACAGGAAATTACCGGCCGCCGTCCAGCGGTTGCCGCTGCGGTTGGTGATGCATCCGTCCGACATCGCGACGGAGTACGTCATGTCGGTGTCGGGGCGCACCGTCGCAGGGCCCGATTTCACGACCGAGGGGGCGGGAAGTGCGATCTGCCACGTCACGGGTGCAGCTGTCGCCGTCGCCGGAGCCACCGCGTTCGGCGACGTGATCGTCGCCGAGGTGTTGATCTGGTAGCCGTCGGGGAAGTATGCCGGCGGTGCGATACCGGGCGCACTGGTGTCGATGGCACGCACATACTGCACGAGGAACGTCGACGAGGTGCCCGCCGCGACGTTGCCGAGGCGCACGGTCACGCCTGCCGTCGGGCTATTGGTGATGGTCGCACCCCCACCGGCGGGCGGGGTCCACGTCTCGTACGTGTGGATCCGGAAGGTGCCGTAGGTCGGGTCGAGGGCGACCGCGGGCAGCGTGACCACGGTGTCGGTGCACTCGGCGACCGAGCAGGAGTACGCGATGCGGTATCCGAGGCGGTTGTTCTGCTGTCCGTACCCGGTCGCCGTCACCGCCTCGCCGGTGGTGGGATTCACCGGCGTGATCTCGATCGAGAGCACGGCGGGTCCCGCCGCGTACGCCGCGGGCGCGGCCACCAGCATCATCGTGACGGTGGCGAGCGTCGCCAGCATGGCGACGGCTGCGGTGCGCAGGCGCGAGGGCGCGCGAGATGGACCGGTCATTGAACTCCCCTTCAGAAACCGCAGGGCGACGCAGAGGTCGCGAGGGCAGAGCCTCATCTGCATGCTGTCGTCTGAAGGGTTGCCCAACCGCCGCGAAGGCGAAACTTCACCCTCGCTTCACCCACCCCGGCGCGGGGCACCACGTCTCTCGTGGTGTCCCGCGCCGGACTCGATGTTTCCGCGGGTCAGACCGCGCGGCGTCGGCGTACGGCGAACGTGACGGCACCTCCCGAGATCAGCAGCAGCGCGATTCCGGCGAGCGCGAGCGGCAGGTCGCCGCCCGTCGTGGCGAGCGCGTTGACGCCCGGGGTGCCCGGCCGCGCCGGGTCGACCGGGCCCTCTCCCGGCTCCTCGGCGCCTGCACCCGGGGTGCCCGGCGTCGGTTCGGTCGGCGCTTCGCGCACGATCACGCCGGCATCCCAGGTCGGGTCGACGCCCTCGGTGGCCCGCACGTCGTTCCATTCGTAATCGCGCGAGAGGTGGACGTTGTCCGGCCCGAGCACGATCGTCTGCGTCATGCCGGTCGTGGTGTCCGCATCCGAGTCCACGGTGTCGTCCGCCCCGGCATCCGCCTGCGTGAAGACGTACGTCTTCTTCTGGTCCGCGGTCAGGGTGAACTTCACGCGATACTCCCCGGCCGGCAGTTCGTCGAACAGGTAGCGGCCGCGCTCGTCGGTCGTCGTGGTCGCAATGACCTCGCCGTCCTGGATGAGCTCGACGGTCACGCCGGGCAGAACCTGCTCGTCGTCGTCCTGTCGGCCGTCCTTGTTCGCGTCGATCCACGTGACGTCGCCGATCGCGTACGTCTTCTCGGGCTCGGGCGTCGTGCCCGGGGTGTTGTAGAGCACCACGTCGTCCGAGACCCCGTTCGCCGCGACGGCGATGCGGGTGAGCTCGGTCGCCAGCTGGTACCCGGCGGGCGCGACGTCCTCGCGCAGCCAGAACGTTCCGGCGCTCTTCACGGTCGGCGTCGTGCCCTCGGCCGTGACGATCTTGCCGTCGACCACGCGCAGGTCGCTCAGCACGACCGTCTGCTGGTCGTCGGCCAGCACCGAGAAGCGGGCGCCCGCGTCGGTGATCAGCTTCGCGGCATCCGTGCTGTCGCGCTTGAGCAGGTTCAGCGGGTAGTCGTTCGTCGGCGTGATCGTGGCGCCGACGGCGCCGATCATGTTGGTGATGCCGACGTTCGCCTGGTAGTCGACGACGCGCACCTTGAAGAACAGGGCCAGCGTCTCACCGCTCACGAGGCGTCCGCGCTCGAGCGTGACCGTGTCGGTCGACGCGTCGTACGCAGCCGTGATGTTCGTGCCCGGCACCGTGTAGGTGGCACCGCCGGTCGTCGTGCCCGAGGTCACGTCACCCGGTGCGACCCATCCCAGGAACTCCACGCCCGCGGGCAGCACGTCGACGACGTCCTCGACCATGTGGGTGAATGTGCCGTGCGGCATGAGCTCGACGCGGTAGATGAAGTCGGTCTGCGTCAGGGCGCCCTCGGCATCCGTCTCGACCCGCAGGCTTCCGGTGAAGGCGTCGTTCGCGGCGTCGTAGACGCGCTTGCGCACCTCCATCTCGTTGCCGAAGCTGGTCGCCGTCGTGCGCGAGGTCGAGGTGTAGACGATCTCCTGACCCTCCCCCTCGTAGCGTGCCGAGTTGTCGACCTCGATGGTCTGCTTCCCCTGCAGCACCTGCGTGGGCAGGTCGACCGTGATCGTCCAGCTCTTGGTGAACGGCGCGGCAGCGGCTCCCCACGCGGCGTCCTTGGGGAACGCGTCGTTCGGGGCGATGACCAGCGTGCCGTCCTCGGCGATCGTCACGTCGAACGTGTCGGCGTCGAGCGGGTAGTTGTAGTCGTAGGCGCCGGTGATCGACTCCTTGATCGCGGGGAGCGTCGCCGCGGTCACGTCGAAGATCGAGTGATCGACCTCGTCGACGATGCGCGAGGTCGCGGCGTCTCCGACGTTCTCACCGATGCGGAACGTGTACGGGATCGTCGTCGACGTGCCGCCGGTGACCGAGACGGTTCCGCCCGGGGCGGTCTTCGAGAACCGGCCCGGGTCGTCGACGCCGCCCGAGGTGTCCTTCGGAACGGTGATCGTCGTCGAGGCCGACTTCGACTCGTACTTACCGTCGTCGTACACGAAGTACGCATCGTTCGACACGCGGTACTGGGTCGCGTAGTGGTTGTCGCTGCTCGCCTGCTGCGGCAGAGCGGTGATCGTGGCGGCGGCCGCGAGGCGGTACTCCCTGGTGACGTCCTTGCCGATGTTCACGAAGAGGTTCTTGCCGTCGACGACGTAGGTGCCCCGGTACTCGTCGGCGGCGATCGTCTTCTCGACGTCGCTCGTGATGCCCGTGGCGGGGCGGAGTGCGACGGCGGTGCCGTCCTGATCGATCGCGGTGAGGAAGCCGGCGGCATCCGTCTTCCACGACGTCTGAGCCGGCAGTGTGTCACGGATGACGACGTTGCGCGTCAGCGCGAACGGGCCGTCGGCGAAGTCGGCGAAGACGCGCAGGTCGGCGCGCAGCGTGTAGGTCGCGTCGATCGCCGTCTCGAGGGTCGCGCCGGCGGCGAGCTGCTTCTGCAGCTGTACGGCGGTCGGGTCGACGGTCTTGCCGAAGGCGGCGCCCGTTCCCGGCCGGTCCTGGCCCTTGACCGAACCGCGGATGGCGGTGCCGGCGCTGTGCTTCGTGCCGTTCACGTCGACCTGGTTGGTGACGGTGACGGAGTAGGAACCGCCGTTGATCTTGTCGACGGCGTCGTACGCGCGCTGCAGGTCGGCGCGCACGGCCTGCAGGGCCTCGGCGTCGGCGATGGTCGCCCGATAGGTGAAGGTGTAGATCGAGTTCGCCTCGGCACGGAAGGTGTGGGCGAAGCTCGTGCCCGAGATCGCGGGCAGATCGGTGAGGTCGGTGGCGACCGGGTTCAGGTCGTTCGCATCGCGTACGACCTTGGTGCCGGCGAGCGACCCCTCGACGAAGGCGAGGTGGGCGCCGAGAGTGTCGGTCACCGTGATGTCGCGCGCCTCCCTGCTCGACACGGTGACCGTGTACGGCAGGGCGATGTCGAGCGCGCTCGGGTCGATCACGACGCGACCGTCGACGACCGTGTGCGGAATGTTCACGCCGCCGACCGACTTGTTCGACGATGTGCCCGTCGACTGCGGCGACTCGCCGGGTTCGGTGATGATCACCTTCTGGGTCGTGGGGGTGCCGTCGACGTTCCAGACCAGGTCGCGGACCTCGGACCGCTGCACCTCGTCGACGGTGAACGAGAGATCGAGAACGCCCTGGTTCACATCGGCCGGGAACGGATCGTTGAACGTCACGACGAGCTCGCCGGCGGCGTTGACCGCGAGGGAGCGAACGGCGGTATTGCCGTCGGGAACGGCGAGAGCCGCATCGGGGATCGTGATCCCCAACGGCAGGCCGATCGCGACGACGGCGCCGTCGTCCATGCTGCCGTAGCCGAGCTGGAAGGCGTAGGTTCCGCCCTCCGTCAGCACGGGCATGCCGTTGTGTCCGCTTCCGGACTCGACGGGGAAGACGGTGACCGCGCCCCCCGCGGCTAACGCCGGGGTGGTGAGGCCGGCGACGGCCATCAGGGCGACGAGGATGCCCGCCAGCCAGTGGGTGAATGTGCGCGCGCGCGATCGGCGCGCGATGTGCTCAGACATCGATTACTACTCCAGAACATCGTGAGGCGCGTCAATTGGGGGGACGCACCCCTGCGTCGGTACCGATTCCGGTACTCGTCGAACGCCGCGGTCTCGGGAACCGGGCGTTCACGCACGGGTCCGAGGACCCCTGCACTGGAGAGACGGAGAAGAAGGGCTCCGATTACGGAGCGCGGTGGGTGAACCGGGGGTGAAGTTCACGGATCACGAGAACCGCCCCCCAGAGAAGCAGACCCATCGCCGCGATGATGGCGGGCAGTCCGGTGGCGCCGCCGGACTC
The DNA here is from genome assembly GCF_037149655.1 of Microbacterium sp. USHLN272. Classification (NCBI taxonomy): domain Bacteria; kingdom Bacillati; phylum Actinomycetota; class Actinomycetes; order Micrococcales; family Microbacteriaceae; genus Microbacterium; species Microbacterium sp. USHLN272. The sequence goes on from NZ_JBBCRA010000001.1 coordinate 2,064,796, forward strand.
GGCGAGAGCGGGAGCCGCAGCAGCACCGCCGCCGCCGGTGCTGGGTTGCGGGGCCGGTGCGGCCACGACCGGCGTGGTGACGGCATCCTCGACGGCATCCGTCTCGGCCGAGCTCGCCCGCCCCGTGTTCAGGACCTGGCCGGCGACGAGGTCGGCGTCCGTCACCCGGTGCGTCGCCGCGAGGACGCAGGCCGCCCCGACCTCCACCCGCTCGCACGAGGTGCTCTGCCCCGTGAGCGGGTCGTCGACCGTGACGGTGGTGAGAGCGGTTTCGCCCGTGTTGGTCGCCGTCAGCGTGTCGCCGACGGTCACCGTTCCCGAGCCGTCGGCATCATCGTTGCCGGCGAGGTCCTTCACGAACGTCAGCGCCGCGACGGGGCACGCCCCCGAGTCCTGGCGCGAGGTCGCTCCGTACAGGGGGAGACCGGTGGTCGCGACGACGGACGTCGCCAGCGGCGCTTCGGATGCCGTGGTCGGGATGCCGTCGAGCACGAGGATCTCGCCGGTCGATGCCGCGAGGTACACGCGTCCGCCCGAGAGCGCCGCACCGAACGACAGCGGCACCTGGCCGACGACCGTGCTGGTACCGGCGGCGAAGTCGAACAGCATGAGGAACCCGCGGTCGGCGCCGTCGTGGGCGAGACCGAGGATCAGCCCGGAGTCGAGGGTGAGGAAGTCGCCGCCCGAGGCGAGGTACGTCTCGCCGTCGGCCAGCATCGGGAAGCTCACCGGTGCATCGGTCAGCCGCGCGGTCTCCGGATCGAGGAACCAGATGCTCGTGTACAGGTACCCGGCGGCGAGGAGCCGGCCGTCGGCGGTCGCGGAGAGCGAGTTGAGCCAGTTGTCCTCGAAGGGGGCGCTGCCGTCGTCGAACAGGATCTCGCCGGCATCCGTCGAGACGCCCGTGGCGGCATCGATCGTAAAGAGGTGCTGCGGGTCGGTCCAGTCCACCCCGTAGAGCACGGTCTCATCGGCGTTCCAGGCGATGTCGCCGAACGAGCGGTCGAGCGCGACGCTCGACTCGAGCGCGAGAGCACCGGTCGCGGCATCCGCCCCGTAGCGCTGCAGGGTGAGCGGGTCTTCGCCGCTGTTCACCTAGACGTCGGCGGGCACGCAGGCCCCCGGCGTGACCGCGAGCGGAGCCTCCGCCGCCTGCGCCGGCACCGCCGTCGCGCCCACCGCCAGGGCGAGCGCGAACACCCCGCCGAGGGCTGCGAGCACCCGCCCCCGTGCACCACGGATCGTGCGCGTCGAAACCGTCAGTCCGTCAATCCCCTCATCGCTGACGCGGTCATCTCCGCGCACACTCTATCGATGCGCTCACACCCCCGGCATCCGATTCCGCCGCGACGGGCGGCGGCGACGCACGTCGAGAACCAGCCCGCCGATGACGGCGAGCAGCAGGGCGCCGCTCAGGCCGGCGATGGCGAGGTTTGCGGGTGTCAGCCCGGTGCTGTCGCTCACCTCCGTGTGCGGCGACGGTGTCTCGCCCGTCAGGGCTCGATCGGCGCCGACCTGCGAGAACCCGGATGCCGCGGCGGCGGGTTCGGCGGGCGCGACGAGGACCGGTCCTGCGGCGAGCGCAGCCGCCAGGGTAAGGATCGAAAGGGTGCGCGAAAGGCGCGCGCGAACGCGAGTGTTCCCCACCGGGGTTCTCCTTCGTGGCTTCGGGTAAAGCCGAACGGATACCGGGCGTACATCCCCCATCACCTCGACTCCGCCCGAGGAGTGGAGAGGCAGCGATATTCTAGCCGACCTCGTGACGCGGCCGGGGAGGGGCATCCGCTTGCGACGGCATCCGTCGCGGCTTACGCTCGCGACATGTCGAGCAGCGTCGTCGGGGTCGTTCAGGAGTTCATGCGGGCATTCCGCGAGCAGGATCGCGCGGCGGCCGAGCGGATCATGGCCGACGACTTCGTGTTCACCAGCCCGCAGGACGACCACATCGACAAGGCGACCTGGCTGGAGCGCTGCTTCCCGACCGCGGGTCACTTCAGCTCACCGGCGCAGACCCTCCAGATCATCCCGATCGACGGTCTCGTGCTGCACCGCTACGAGTATGCCGTTGACGGCATACTGTGGCGCAACGTCGAGTCGCTCGAGGTGCGCGACGGCCGCGTGCGCGCCGTCGAGGTGTACTTCGGCGGGTCGATCGGCCGCGTCGGCGGGTGATCGCGGGTCGCATTCGCGGGGTGTGATGGAGGGACGCCCCGAGCGCCCGTCGTCACAGGCCGAGTACGGCGAGCGTGCGGTCGACGTGCGCGGTGACCGTCGCGGCCGACGGAGCCGCATCGAGCCCGAGCAGGCGCCGGCGGTGCGGTTCGCCGAGCAGCGCGGAGAAGAGGAGGTCGGCGGGGACGACGGCATCCACCGGCAGATACTCGCCGAGGAATCGCTGCGCCCGACCCGGCCCCTCGTCGTAGAACTCCGCGGCGAGCGTCGCATCGGCTCCTGCCGCCCCGATCAGCGCGCGATGAACGGCGATCGCATCGTCGGCCAGGAGGTGGCTCACCACGGCGACGGATGCTTCGCGCACCCCGCCTACGGATCGCCATGCCGCATCGGCATAGGCGTGCTGTCGGCGCACCGCGGCGCGCATCAGTCCGAGCCGGTCACCGTACTCGCTGTAGAGAGTGCGCTTGGCGACGTGCGCGTCGGCGGCGATGCGGTCGAAGGTCACGGCGTCGTACCCCTCGGACGCGAGGAGCGAGACGACGAGCTCGACGATCCGCTCGTGACGTTCGAGCCTCTCGGCGGCCGAGGGGCGTCCGCGCTTTCCTGTCATAGGAGTAGCCTACCGTTTAATGCAACGGTTGCGTTTCATTAAGGAGGAGCGTTGGGCAATCACATCCATCACATCGCCATCCAGGACGACTGGGAGATGAGTCGCGGATTCGGCGAGTACGTCGTCTCGACGCGCGGGATGCATCTCGACGACGTGGGATTCATCCACGCGACCACGGCCGATCGAGTGAGCGAGGTCGTCGAGCGACGGTTCGGCGATCTCCGCCTTCCGCTCCTCGACATCGAGATCGACATCGAGGCGCTCGAGGCACAGGGCGTGCGGGTCGAATGGGTCGACGGTGCGCCTCGCATCCTGGGCGAGTTGCCGATGTCGAGCGAGGTGATCGCCGCCGAGAGTCCGATCGTGCGGTGAGGGATGCCCCTCGCGGGCGACTACTCGGCCGCCGCCTCCGCCTCGGCGATCTGAGCGCGAACGGCGTCCATGTCGAGGGCGCGCACCTGGCCGATGAGGTTCTCGAGAGCCGGGGCGGGCAGGGCGCCGGGCTGCGAGAAGACCAGGATGTTGTCGCGGAAAGCCATCAGCGTCGGGATCGAGACGATGCCCGCAGCGCGCGAGAGGTCCTGGTTCGCCTCGGTATCGACCTTCGCGAAGGTGATGTCTGGGTGCTGCTCCGACGCCCCCTCGAAGATCGGGCCGAACATCCGGCAGGGGCCACACCATTCCGCCCAGAAGTCCACGAGCACGATGCCGTCCTTCTCGACCGTCTGTGCGAAATCCGCACTGCTGAGCGCTGTCGTTGCCATGGGGTGTCCTTATCGTCGAGTGGCTTCCGACCAGCCTACGGATGCCGGGGCGGCTGCGGGCCGTCGGCATCCGGCTGTCGTCCCGCGGGATCCAGCGCCGCGCGCGCTCGGGAGTTGCGCACGGCCAGCACCGCGCCACCGATGACTGCGGCCAGGAACGACCCGATGAGCACGCCGATCTTGACGTGCTCGTCGGCGACCGACGACGAGCCGTAGGCGAGCTCGCCGACGAGCAGCGAGACCGTGAACCCGATGCCCGCCAGGAACGACATGCCCACCAGATCGGGCCACCGCAACGACGCCTCGAGGCGGAGCGCAGGGATGCGACTCAGCAGGAACGTCGTGACGAGGATGCCGATCGGCTTGCCCACGACGAGGCCCATCATGATGCCGATCGTGATCGGGTCGCGCAGCGCCGAGAGGAGTCCGTCGATCCCGCCGATGCTCACACCCGCCGCGAAGAAGGCGAAGACCGGCACGGCGAAGAGCGTCGCGACGACTCCCCAGCGGTCGGCGAAATGCGCCGCGAAGCCGTCGTACCGCGTGCCGTCGTCATCCTCACCGACGGCGACGCGCGCCCGCTCGGTCGGCAGCACGGGAACGACGAATCCGAGCAGCACCCCGGCGACGGTGGCGTGCACACCGGCCGCATGCACGCAGACCCAGACCGCGATCGCCAGCGGCAGCAGGATCCACCACGCGCGCACGCCCCGCTGCACCGCGAAGGCGAAACCGGCGAGCGGGAGGAGCGCGAGCACGAGCAGCGGCAGACTGATCGACTCGGTGTAGAAGGTCGCGATGATCGTGATCGCGATCAGGTCGTCGACGATGGCAAGAGTGAGGAGGAAGACGCGCAGTGCCGGCGGCAGGAATCGGCCGACTACGGCGATGACCGCGACCGCGAAGGCGATGTCGGTCGCCGTGGGAATGGCCCAGCCGCGCAACACCTCCGCACCGCTCGACGCGTTGACGATCAGGAAGAACAGGGCCGGAACGACGACACCGCCGATCGCCGCCGCGATCGGGAGCGCCGCTCGCCGAGGATCGCGCAACCGACCCGCGACGCACTCCTCCTTCAGCTCGAGTCCGACGACGAAGAAGAAGATGGCCAGGAGTCCATCGGCCGCCCAGGAACCGACGCTCAGTTCGAGATGCAGCGCGGGGATGCCGAAGGTGAAGTCGCGAACGGCCTCGTACCAGGGTGCGGCCGGAGAGTTGGCGAGGACGACCGCGGCGACGGTGGCGGCGAGGAGCAGCGCGCCACCGAAGACGTCGCTGCGGGCGGTGGAACGGATGCCTCGCCACAGCTCGTGCGGGGCAAGACGAAGACGGGAAGAAGACACAGGGGTACCTCGAGAAGTGGGAGTGGTCGACGAAACGTTCGGCCGCCCCGGTGAGGCGCGGCCTAGGGTCGACGAGGCGGCGGGCAGCCGGCGATCTCGCCGTGCGACATGGTTCCCCAGACGCTGGTCCACCCATTGGTGCCGGGGTGCATCACGACACGCATCCACTCCCCCATGGGGGTCGCCGACGCCAGGCGGCGCGGAGCGCGCGTCGAACCTGCGGCGATGAGAGAGGGCATGCAGCCAGGGTACTGGTCGGGGCTGAACGAGACCCGATCTCCTGGCTCGGATGCTTGCTTGATTCGAACATATGTACTAATCTCGGAGCATGACATCAGACGCCGCGGCTCCCCTCGACAGGGTCGAACGCGGTCGTCTGCTCGACGCGTGGGTGGAGGTGCGGCGGCGGATCGCCGAGCTCGAAGCGCAGGCGACGGCGTTGCTGGGCGAGCGGATCGGCGAGCACGATGCGGAGGTCGCGGAGCATCCGTATCACCGCGATGCGATCTACCGGTCGATGATCGCGGAGTACTCCGCGGCGGGACACCTGTCGCGGGGTGCGGTGGAGTTCGCGTTCTCCGACGCGCTGGCTCTGCAGAGCATGCCGGCGGTCGAGGTGGCGTTCACCGCGGGGCGGGTGACCGCCGCGCACGTGCGCGAAATGGTGAGAGCAGCGTCCGTGGTGCGCGAGGCGGTGCGCAACGGTCGGGCGGATGCCGCGGTGCTGGGCCTCTACGAGACCGCGGTACTCGTGGTCGCCGAAGCCGACTCGCCCGCCCGCACCCGCGCGCACGCCCGGCAGGTCGCCGCGGCCCTCGCCGGTGAGACGCTCCTCGAACGGCACCGACGAGCAGCCTCCGAACGCAGTGTGACCGTGCGGTCGCTCGACGACGGACTCGCCCTGCTCACCGCGGTATTGCCCGAGACGCTCGCCGTGGCGATCCAGGACCGCATCACGCGCATGGCACGAGAGGTGATCCGGGCCCGCGATGACGCACCCGCACCGACGTTCCTCGACGGCGAAGACCCGGAAGACGTGATCCTGCCCGAACACATCGCCCCCGACGACCCGCTCGCCGGTGTCATCTTCGGCGAGGACTCCACTTTCACCACCGACCCGCTCGTATCAGCCGCGATACCCGAGAGCATCATCGTTCCTGGCGCTACCGTTCCTGACGACGAGCGGACCATCGATCAGGTCCGGGCCGACCTGTTCAGCGACCTGCTGCTCGCAGCCTCTCCCAGCCCCGCACTCGGCAACGACCTCGACGGGGTGCAGGCCCGCATCCAGGTGACGATCGCCGCGACCACCCTCGCCGGCCTCGACGACCACCCTGCCGAACTCGACGGCCACGGCCCCCTCGACCCCGACATCGCCCGCGCCCTTGCCGGCCGCAACAACGGCTGGAGCCGTCTCTTCCTCGGCGCCAGCGGCATGGTCGCCGAAACCGACACCTACACTCCCACCGAGGGCATGCGCCGGCACCTCCGCGCGCGAGATCAGCACTGCCGCTTCCCCGGCTGCCGCATGCCCGTCCACCGCTGCGAGATCGACCACAACCACGACCATGCCCAGGGCGGCAGAACGGCGATCGACAACCTCGCCCACTTCTGCAGGAGTCACCACCAGCTCAAACATCCCGACATCGACTCCGACCACCGTTGGACCGCTCGCTCCAGACCCGACGGCACCATCGAGTGGACCAGCCCCCTCGGCCGCATCCATGCCGACCGCGCTTCGCGTCGGGTGATGTTCGTCTGACGCGTGCTCTCTGCCTGACGCGGGAAGTTCGTCTGACGCGTGCTCTCTGCCTGACGCGTGCTCCCCGTATGGCGCGTGCTGCGCGCGTCCCTCGCCCCCACGCGCATCATCGACCTCGAGCGCATCACGCGCCTCATCGACGTCACGCGGGGCTGATCCGCCGCGACTCTCGGTCAGTCGCCGACGACGAGCCCCGCACGGTGCGCCAGGATCACGGCGTGGATGCGGTCGCGAGCACCGAGCTTGGCGAGCACGCGGCCGACGTGCGTCTTGACCGTCGACTCCGTCACGAAGAGGCTGTCGCCGATCTCGGCATTGCTGAGACCCCGGGCGAGAGCGAGGAAGACGTCGCGCTCGCGGTCGGTGAGCGACTCGAGAAGAGAGGCGGCCGCATCTCCCCGGTCGGCGGCAACCTCCACCCCCGCCACGGTGGTAGGCGAGGCGGGCGACACAGCCGAGGTAGCCGAGACACCCGAGACACCCAGTGTCGGGGTCACGTGCTGCAGCAGCATCCGGGTGATCCGCGGCGACAGGGCCGCGTCGCCGCGATGCACCGCGCGCAGCGCCGAGAGCAACTCGTGCCGCTGCACGTCCTTGAGCAGGAATCCGCTCGCCCCCGCGCGGATCGCCCCGAAGGCGTATTCGTCGAGGTCGAAGGTCGTCAGCACGAGAACGCGGGTCTGCGGATGCCGGTGCACGATCTGCTCGGTCGCGGCGATGCCGTCGAGCCCGGGCATCCGGATGTCCATGAGCACGAGGTCGGGCTGCAGCGCCGCGGCCTGGGCGATCGCGACTTCACCGTCGCCGGCCTCGCCGACCACCTCGATATCGTTCTCGGCTTCGAGAACCATCCGGAATCCGAGACGGATGAGCTGCTGATCGTCGACCAGCAGCACCCTGATCTTCTCGGTCATGCGTCCTCCTGTATGAGTGGGAGTTCGGCCCGCAGCATCCATCGTCCTCCGTCGACCGGGCCGTGCGCGATCGTGCCCCGCACGTGCGCGACGCGCTCGTCGAGGCCGCGCAGCCCGAAGCCGGGGGAATCGCCCGGCTCTGTCGCCCCGTCGTTCACGATCTCGACGATCACGGCATCGGCCCGGTGCTCGACGCGCACGCTGGTCGCGGTCGCGGTCGGAGCGTGACGCATGGCGTTCGTCACACCCTCCTGCACGATCCGCGACAGCGCATGGTCGATGGGTGCGGACAACGTCACGGGTGTTCCCGATGCGGTCAGGCTGATCGGGTACCCCGCGCGCTGCGCCGCTGCCACCGTGTCTTCGGGCGACGGGGCGGTGAGGGGCGCCAGCGGAAGAGGACTCGTGTCGTCGCGGAGCACCCCGAGCATCGCCCGCATCTCGGTGAGAGCCGTGCGGGCGGTCTGAGCCGTCGCGGTCGATGCGGTGCGGGCCTGCTCGCGATCGGCCGTCGCCGCCGCCCCCTCCGACAGCGCGACGATCACGGTGAGCGAGTGCGAGACGATGTCGTGCATCTCGCGGGCGATGCGCGCCCGCTCGGCGGCGGCGGCGAGCTGCGCCTGCTGATCGCGCTCGACGAGCAGCTGCCGCGATCGGTCGATGATCGCGTCGAGATAGCGCTTGCGCCCGCCCACGTTGACGCCGATGAGGGTGCCGATCAGACCGAAGATGACCGCACCGATCACGGCGTTCGCGGCGTCGGCGAACCCCAGCCCGCCGCCGAGCACGAAGGCGCCTCCCCAGACGACGAGCGCCCCCAGTGCCACCCCGAATCCGATCCACGCCGCGCGGGACGAGCCGTACACGGCGAGCGCGTAGGCGGTGACCAGGATGAGCGGAGTGCCGCCCGGCAGGATGCCGACCACGAACAGCGCTTGCAGCGCGAACGACAGCACGAACGGCACGAGCGGATGCCGACGCCGCCAGAACAGGGCCACGCACGCGGCCAGCACCCCGGCCAGCGCGATGATCGAGAGCACGATGGCCGCGGGGTCCGGGATGCCGGTGCGCACGCTGCTCGCCGGCGTCAGCGTGAGGAACAGGCAGAGCAGCGCGATGACCGCATCGCCCACGACGGGGTGCCGCGCCCAGAAGCGCCGGAACACCCCGGGCGGACGCGGCAGCCGCAGCTCCTCGTCGTCCCGGGCCGAGACCCGGGCCGAGGCCCGAGCCGGGGCTCGGTCCGAGGCGCTGCGGCTGCGCGTCGTGATCACTCGCCAGACTCTACGCGTCGCGAGTGCGCAGCACGCCCCACGCGGTGAGCAGCGTCGCGAGGACCCAGGCGCCGAGCGTCAGGTACGCGACGGGCGTCTCGAGCGGTCCGCCCGAGAGGATGAGGCTCTGCGCCGCCGAGGAGGGCAGGTACATCCCGGCATCCGACACCCACTTCCAGGCCTCGCCGGCGATCGAGAACATGCTCGCCACGATCGGCAGCACGAACAGCAGACCGACGGTCGCTGCGATCGCTCCGGCGCCCGAGCGCAGGATGAACCCGAAGGCGACACCGATCAGCGCGAACACGGCCATCGAGAGCGACGCCGTGAGGATCGGCCCGAACGACAGGTCGAAGTCCGACCAGTCGATGCCCTGGTCGCGACCGGCCACGACGGCCGACACGGCAACCGCCGTGATGCCGAAGATGATCAGCGACGACACGAAGAGGAACACCGCGAGTACGACCGACTTGGCGGCCAGCACCGAGCCGCGACCCGGGTTGGCGGTGAGCGTCGAACGGATCATGCCCGTCGAGTACTCGCCGGTGACCGCGATGGCACCGAGGATGCCGGCGAGCAGCATCGTGAACTGGATCGGCGAGACGACCGCCTGGATCGGCTCGAAGCCGGGCATGTCGACGGCCGAGGCGAAGAGCACCGCGATGCCGATGGTGAGGGCCGCGGCGATCGCGATCGACCACCAGGTGGAACGCACCGTGGTGAGCTTGATCCACTCGCCGCGCAGCGCGCGCACGAAGGTCAGGCGGTAGCGGGTGTCGACCTGGTGCGGCACGGCGGCGCGGGGCGGGGTGAGGGCCGGGGCGGTCATGCGATCTCCTTCGTCCGGTACTCGACGGCCTCGCCGGTGAGCGCGAGGTACGCGTCCTCCAGCGATCCGGTGGTCGGGGTGAGTTCGTGCAGGGCGACGCCCCGCTCGGCGGCGAGGTCGCCGATGCGCGAGGCGGGCAGGCCCGTGATGTCGAACAGATCGGGAGCGGTGCTCACGATCTCGACGTCGGGCCCCGCCACCAGCTGCGCGAGTGCCGCACCGTGCGGGGTGCGCACGCGCACGCGGTTCGTGGTCCAGGCCCGCACGAGGTCTTCGAGCGGAGCATCCGCCAGTACCTTGCCGCGCCCCATCACGATGACGTGGTCGGCGGTCTGCGCCATCTCGCTCATCAGGTGGCTCGAGAGCAGCACGGTGCGCCCCTCGGATGCCGCGTGCCGTACGAACTGACGCACCCAGCGCACGCCCTCGGGGTCGAGACCGTTGACCGGCTCGTCGAGGATGAGCGTGTGCGGGTCGCCGAGCAGCGCCGACGCGATGCCGAGGCGCTGCCCCATGCCGAGCGAGAACTTGCCGGCGCGCTTGCGGGCGACCGATCCGATGCCGGCGAGGTCGATGACCTCATCGACGCGCGACGCGGGGATGCCGTGGGTCGCCGCCATCGCGCGCAGGTGGTTGCGGGCGGTGCGGCCGGTGTGCACGGCCTTCGCGTCGAGCAGCACGCCCACCTCGGTGAGCGGCGCCCCGAGCTTGCGGTACTCGCGGCCGCCGACGGTCGTGCGGCCCGACGTGGGGCGGTCGAGCCCGACGATCATCCGCATCGTGGTCGACTTGCCCGCACCGTTGGGCCCGAGGAAGCCGGTGACGGCTCCGGGCTTGATCGTGAACGACACGTCATCGACGGCCGTCTTGTCTCCGAACCTCTTCGTGAGGCCTTCTGCTGTGATCATGTGCTCCACGCTACGAGCGGCGGAGACCCCAGCGCATCCGCCGCAGGTACCGTCTTGCGGATGACCGGCGTACGACCTGCGGAGGATGCCCCGAGACGCCGCGCAGGTCGCAGCGAGACACCACATTCTCCGCGAGACACCACGGCACGCGTGATGTCTCGCGCTCGACGTGGTGTCTCGACGGCCCGCTCCCGCCGCGCCTGTCAGGAATCCGTCGTACGTGCAAAGAGAGGGGCGCGAGAGCACACGACCCGCGCTGTAGCGTCGCTCGCGGAGGGGGAGACCGTGCAACGACTCGTGTGGGTGATGCTGCTGGTGCTGGGTCTCGCGGCGGTGGCGACCGCCGTGGTGCTGCGGCTGTGGACCCTCCGGCATCCGCTGATCGACGCCGAACCGGTGCCGACCCTGCTCGTCGCCGTCTTCTTCCTCGGCCTCGCGATCGTCGTCGTCGCGACGATCGGCAACGTCGTGCTCACGGCGATCGATCGCCGCGCATGACCCCGAAGAGAAGTGTGTAAGGAATCGACCGTTCGAGCCAAAGAGCGGATGCCGCCGCTCCGCGCCCCCGATCGATACTGAGAGTCGGGGGGCCGGCTCGTGCGCCCCGTCGAGGGGCTGACACGGGGCGCACGAGTGCTCCCTCCCGGTACCGTGAGGGAGCAGGGAAGAGACGGAGCGGGGTGGCGATGCGTCTGCGATCGGACCCTCGCGCGCGCCTGCGGGTCGTGCTCGCCGAGGTCGACGGCCGGATCGCGCGCGAACGCGCTCACGCCACTCGCACGGGAACGACGAGAGCGACGGGTGCGACAGGAGCGACGGGCGCACCGGGCGCCCCGGCACCGCGGAGCAAGGCCGTCGCCTTCCGCATCCTGTTCGACGAGCACCTGCCCCGGGTGCGCCGTCACCTCTCGTGCTTCCTCGACGACCGGAGCGAGGTCGAGGAGATCGCCGCTGACGTCTTCGTCGTGGCGTGGAAGAAGCTCCAACCCGAGAATCCGATGGGGATCACCTGGCTGATCCGCACGGCCGACAACAAGCTGCGCGACGCCGCCCGGCGCGATCGTTCGAAGCGCCGGGCGATCGACGCACTCACTCGTGGCCTGCAGGAGACCTCCGACGCACTGCATCCGCTCGAAGCCCTCGCCCTGCGCGAGGCGATCATCACACTGAGCGCCCGCGAACGCCAGGTCGTCGTGCTCACGTACTGGGACGAGCTCAGCGCCGGGGAGGTGGCGCAGGTGCTCCGGTGCAGCGCGGCCGCGGTCTGGACGACGCTCACCCGCGCACGCGCCAAACTGCGCCGGCAGCTCGAGGCGAAGGAGGCGGACGCATGACCCTCACCGACGACCGGCTCGACGAGCTCTTCGCGCTCGCGCACCCCTCTCCCGCCCGCGAGACCGCGCTGCGCGCCCAGGACATCGCCCTGCGGGAGCGGATCATCCGCGGCGACGTCGCCCCGCGGCGAGCGCCGCACCGGCGCGGGATCTGGGCGGCCGGTCTGACCACCGCCGTCGCCGCCTGCGCGATCGTCGCACTGATCGCCGTGAACGTGCTCGCTCCCGACCAGCGGGCGGTCGCCCTCACCCCGCCGCCCCTCATCTATACGGATGCCGAGCCGCTCGGCGCGGTGCTCGCCGATGCGCACGCGGCGCTCGCTGACGGCGACGGACCGGTGCAGGCACCGCATGTGGAGCTCGTGACCTGGGGCTGGAGCATCGACATGTCGGAGAAGAACATCGAGGTGATCCCGCAGGACGTCACGATCGACTGGACGCTCGACGAGGGCGGCGTCACGACGATCGTCGCCGGCGAGCCCTACTGGGAGGACGGCGAGCGACCCGCCGGCCTCGGCGAGAGTCCGTACGAGCCGGGGGAGCTGATCGACCGCGTCACGATGACGCCCGAGCAGTTCAACATCCCGCCCGCCACGGCCGCACTCGACGGGTCGAGTCCCGACGAGCTGAAGGCCGCGCTCGCCCCCTATCTGAGCGACGATCCGGCGCCGACGTCGGGAGAACTCGGGGCGGCCATCGTCTCGTTGATGTCGCAGTGGACGCTCACCGACGCGCAGCACGCGACCCTCCTCGACATGCTCGTCGATGCCGGCGGGGTGACCGTGCTCGGCCGCACGACCGATCGACTCGGGCGCGACGTGGTGGGCCTCGAGGTCGCCGAACCGTCCAACCCGCTCTACCGGCTCACCGTGCTCGTCTCACGCGAGACCGGGCGCATCGTCGGCACAGAGGACGAGCTCACCGAACCCCTCGACTTCATCCCCGCGGGCGTGACCGGCTACACGCTCTGGGACGAGGGCTAACGGCGCGCCGCACGGCACGCCGTTAGCCTGGTGGGGTTATGAGCGAAACGCGAGCGATCGACGAGGCCCCTCTCTACTCCGCCGAGTTCCTGATGACGGCGCTGCCCGACTTCCTCGAAGAGGTCTGGCGTCGGGACTCACGGCGGCCCGATGACCTTCTCGCCGCCGTCTCCGCGGTGGGCCTGACCGTCGATGACGACGCCCGTGTCGCCGCGGTACGGCCGGCGGCACCCTTCCGGTTCCGACTGGCGGAGGCGGGAGAGGCGACGCTCGAACGCAAGCTGAGGGCTGCCGTCACGAAGCGCCTGGGCAAGGCATCGGGCGACGACCGAGCCTGGAACATCGGCCGCTTCCGTGCCGGACTGATCGCCTCGGCGACGCGCGTGGAGGTGCGCCTGTTCGCCGTGTACGCGGTGACCGAGATGCGTGCGGCGGCGGTCGAATGGCTCGAGGGAACGGATGCCGAGGACTGGGCGATCCGCCACCGCTTCATCGATGGCCGGTCGCCGTCGGAGCAGGCGGCCGACGCCTCGCGTGAGCACTTCGTGCCCCGCTCGCACCTCGACCTCGACGACGAGGAGAGCCCGCGCGTCACGCTTCTCCTCCCGGCCACCACGCGTGCGCCCGGCTCCCGTGCGGCCGATGATGCGGGTCGTCTCGCCGACATCGAGAGCTACGTCACGGAGGCGCTCGGCCCCGCCACGGAAGAGGGGCGATGGGCGCGCGGCGCCCGCGAGTTCACCCTTCGACCCGGCGCCCCGACGAGTCGACGCCCCTACGTCAATGCCGCGTTCGCCACGGTCGCCACGGCAGGCCCGGCGGGCACGTCAGGCCCGGCGGGCGCGTCAGGCCCGGCGGCCACGGCCCCGGCGGCGGCCCCGGCGGCGAGCGACGCAGCCCCGGCGACCGCGCCGGAGTCCGCCCGACCGAAGGCGCCGGAGTACTCCCCCGACCACCTGCTGACCGCGATCCCTGCTCTGATCGACGACCTCTGGCGACGGGAATCGCGCGACGCCGATGCGATCCTCGCGGCTTTCGAGGCGAACGGCCTGGCCGCCGACGACGTGCGACCGGAGCTCTCGTCGCTGCATCCGTACGTCCATCTCGTCTTCACCGCCGAGCCGGATGCCGGCTTCGAGCGGCGTCTGCGCGCCGCGATCACGAAGCGAGTCGGCAAGCCGTCCGGCACCGACAAGCACTGGAACCTCGGGCACCTCACCGCCGCGGTCACCGCCACGAACCGCAGTCTCGGCCTGCGTCTGTCGCCGGAATACTCGGCGATCGAGCTGCGCGACGCCGCGGCCGACTGGCTCCAGGGCGCGGAGGCCACCGCCTGGGCAGCCCGCCACCGCTACCTCGACGATCGCTCCCCGCTCGACAGGGCCGCCGATTCACCACCGCGCTTCTTCCCCTCGGCGGTGCGTGTGTACCTCGACGCGTCGCCCGGCCCGCGCGCAACGTTCTTCATGGCACCGGGCACGCGCGCCCCGGGCACCCGGCCGGACGATGACGACGCGCGCTTGGCGTCGGTGGAGCAGTACCTGACGGAGGCACTGGGACCGGCCGAGGGTCCGGGGCGCTGGGTGCGCGAGAACCGTATCTTCACGATCCGCCGCATGCGCAGCCGCACCCGATCGATCGAGTTCAGAACGCTCTGAGCGGCGGGTGTCCGGCCCGACGGATCAGCGGTCCGAGGGTGTGATCCGCCGCGTCAGCGCCGGCGGCAGCGGGTAGGCGCGCTCCGCGGGCAGCAGACGACGCGCGCGATCAGCCTGACCGCTCTGCACGAGCGTGGCGATCTTGCGGACGGTCGGCGTGAGGTCGTCGATCCCGAGCGTCCACTCGTCGGCGAGCGTGCGGATGACCCCGCGACCCACGCCGACCTGGATGCTGTAGTGGTCGAGTGCCGCACCGCGGATGGAGCGCTCGGGGTCCCACTGCACGTGCACGGCCGCGTCGGCGACGGCATCCGGATGCGAGGTCGTCAGCACCGATCGTGAGAGGGCGGTCTCCCACCCCTCCCTGCTGAGGCGCACCGCGAGGATGCGTTGCTGGCCCGGCTTGCGCGCCCAGTTGCTGCGGTGCACGAGCCAGAGGAACGACGGCTTGATCCACGTCATCCGCGTGAACGAGAAGGGGGTGACGAAGCGGCCGTTCGCGAGCGCCGCATCGGCGATCGCGTCGGAGTACGCCTGGTACATCACGATGCTGTCGGTGTCGTGATCGGCGCGGATGCCGTACATGCGCGACGACTGAGCCATCGGCCCTGCTCCCCTCCACGGCACGCTGAACGCGTGCTCCCCAGGAAGGAAGACGAGTCAGTGCCCGAAATGTGACGCGGATGCCGTGCCCGACGACGCGAGGAGCCTGGGTCCCTGAGCCTGTCGAAGGGTGCCGCCCGAGAAACCCGTCTCCTCACCGATCGGCGAAGACCTCGATGCGGTCGCCGCGCATGATCAGTTCGAGGCCGGTGCCGTCGCCGAAGCGGTCGCGCAGCGCCTGGGGCTGAGCGGAGGTGACCTCGATCCGGATCACCGGCGGGAACGACCCGGCGTCGCACCCCCACGCCGCGATCTGGAAGCCTCCGGAGTCTCCGAGGAGCTCCTCCGTGTCGATCGCGACGATGCACATCGCGTCCGATTCATCGAACGACAGCCACTCCACGCCGCGGGCGATCGTCAGACCGGCGAACTCCTCGAACAGCGCCGCGTCGGGCCCCTTCGCGCCGAACGACTCGGGCCACGAGGCATCCGGGTCGACCGCGATCTCGGCCACCAAACGCGGGTCGGCCGACCGCAAGGCAGAAACGACGACCGCGGATCCGAACGCGGCGAGCGCGATGCACGCCGCGCCCAGCCACAGCCAGGGTGCCGACGGCCGCGGCGTGAAGAGGGTGCGCAGGCGGGAGGGCGACGGATGCTCGGGCTCCGCGTTCTCGGCGTCGATCGCCGGCGGCTCACCGGTGCGAGGGAGTTCGCCGCTGCGGCCGAACTCATCGGGCGCAGCATCCGTCGCCGCCTCCTCGACCGGCGGCGCGGGGGCGACCGAAACGACGGGAACCTCACGAACCGGCACCGTCACGACCAGCGCCGCCGGCGCCGCCTGCGCCTCGAGCGCGCGCAGCCGGGCGATCGCTGCGGGGTCGCCGTCGATGTCGGCATCCCGCCCGTAGGCCCGCGCATGCAGGGCCCGCAGCTCGTCATCGCTCATGCGTCGGCCCGTCCTCCGAGCACGACGACCGAGTCCGCTCGCGATCGGGCGGCCCGCAGGGCCACCGCGCCGAGCACACCGGTCGCGACGATCCGGGTGAGCAGGAGGACGTTGGCGACGAGCACGATCGCGTTCATGTCGGTCACCGCTCCCGAGAGCAGGAAGAACTCCATGAGCGAGGCGAGCACGACCGCGGCGAGCACTGCCGCCGGGGTGTACCGCCACGGGTCGGGCAGGGTGCTGCGAGTGAAGCCCGCGACGACCACGCCGCTCAGCGCGATCTTGACGATCGCGTCGATGAACACGGGCGCCGAGGAGGACACGCCGAACACGGCGAGCAGCAGGGGCGGGCCGGCGACGATCCAGACGGCCAGAAGGCCCAGGGCGACGATCGCGCTCCTGCGCAACCCGACCGACGGATGCCTCACCCCGGCGATCGCCGCGGTGATCAACGCGAGACCGAACCCCGCCGACGTCGCCACGCTCAGTGCGCTGAGCACGCCCCCGTCGAGCGTGCCGGGCAGACTGCGATACGCGGCGAGCAGGGCCGTCAGCAGGAACAGCGCTCCCGAGGACACCCACCAGCGCGACCACCGCACCGGTGCACTCTCGACGGCGATCGGCGGGGTCTCCGGTCGGCTCATCGCCCATCACCGTCCTTGGTCATGTGTGCTCGCAGCTCTCTCCCGAGCGTACCGACGCGCTCGACCTGCGGCTCCCCGCAGAACCCTGCGGCGCCTCTCAGAACCCCTCGGCCTCGCGGGGCGTGTAGGCGCCTTCGAGCGCGTCGATCTCGGCGGGTTCGAGACGGATGCCGACGGCCGCGACCGCGTCGTCGATGTGGGCCGCACGGGTGGCGCCGACGATGGGCGCGGTGACCGCCGACTGCTGCGCGACCCAGGCGAGGGCGATCTGCGCGCGGGAGACGCCCCGATCGGATGCCACACGGGCGACGGCCTCGACGATCGCCCGGTTGGACTCCTCTTCGCGGTGGTAGAGCGTCGCGCCGAAGGCATCCTTCCCCGTGCGATTCGTCGTCTCGTCCCAGTCGCGGGTCAGGCGGCCCCGCGCGAGCGGCGACCACGGCAGCACCCCGACGCCGGAGTCGAGACAGAACGGATGCATCTCCCGTTCCTCCTCACGCTGCAGCAGGTTGTACTGGTCCTGCATCGAGACGAACGGGGTCCACCCGTTCTTCACGGCGACATGCTGCGCCTTCGCGAACTGCCACGCCCACATCGACGAGGCGCCGATGTACCGCGCCTTGCCCGAGCGCACGATGTCGTGCAGCGCCTCCATCGTCTCCTCGATCGGCACCTCGGGGTCCCACCGGTGGATCTGGTACAGGTCGACGTAGCCGGTGCCGAGGCGCCGCAGGCTCGCGTCGATGCCCGAAAGGATGTGCCCGCGGCTGAGGCCGGCCTGGTTCGCGCCGGGTCCCATGCGCCCGTGCACCTTGGTGGCGAGCACGATCTCGTCGCGGCGGGCGAAGTCGGCGAGCGCACGGCCGACGAACTCCTCGCTCGTGCCGTCGGAGTAGACGTCAGCGGTGTCGAACGTCGTGATCCCCGCTTCGAGGGCCTGCCGGATGAGGGGTCGGCTCGACTCCTCATCGAGCGACCAGCCGTGCGCGCCGCGATCCGGGGCGCCGAAGCTCATGCATCCGAGCACGACGGGCGAGATGCGCAGCCCCGATCGTCCGAGTCGTACGTGGTCACCGGGCTCGATCATGAGTTCTTCCTTCTCGTGGATGTTCGACGGATGCCGGACGGCGACTACTCGATCTGCCCGATCGGCTCGCGCTTCTCGGCCTGGAACTGGTCCTCAGCGCGACCGCGCGCCCAGTACGCCGAGATCGAGAGCGACTCGCGGGGCACCTCGCGCTGCTTCAGCAGTGCGCGCACCTCCTTGATCGTGCCGCGCTCCCCGTGGGCGAAGACCCCGGGGGTGCCGTCGGCCCAGGGCAGGTCGGCGAGGGCGGTGAGCAGTTCTTCGTCGGTGGCGGTCCAGCGCACGCTCACGCCGGAGGGCGCCGCGGGCAGCACCCGGTCCGACGGGTCGGCGACCGTCAGGATCACGTGGCCGACGGCATCCGATTCCATCGCTTCGACCGCCGAGGAGATCGCCGGCAGCGCCGTGTGGTCGCCGACGAGAAGATGCCAGGGCGTCGACGGCTCGGGTCGATACCCGCCCCCGGCACCGCTCACGACGAGGGTGTCGCCCGGCTGCGCCCGGCGGGCCCACGGACCCGCGACGCCCTCGTCACCGTGCACGACGAAGTCGATCACGATCAGGCGCGCCTCGGGGTCGGCCGAACGGACCGTGTAGGTGCGCCGCGTCGGGAGCTTCTCGGGGCTCTCCTCGCGCAGCTGCGCCAGATCGTACGGCGGCACGAGGCCGTGACGGGGGTCGGCGAAGAGGATCTTCACGTACTTGTCGGTGTAGACGTTGTCGGTGAAGTCCGCGTAGCCGTCGCCGCCGGCCGTGATGCGGATCAGATCGGGACTGACCTGCTCGACCTCCTGCACGGTGAGAACTGCTTGTGCGGGTGGCTTACGAGGCTGGTCGGTCATCTGCATCTCCCGGGGTGTCGAACGTTCCCTCCAGTCTGCCCGGGATGCGAGGGGTGAGGGCGCCCTGACATGATGAGCGGGTGATCTTCCGGCCCCGACGCGGTGTGATGGCGGGCGCGGTCCTCCTGGCCGCAGCCGTCGTGCTGAGCGCATGCGCGGCCACGCCCTCGCCCGCAGCCCCGTCGGATGCCCCGGCCGCCGAGACACCGATCACGGCCTCACCTCTCCCGAGCGCGTCGCCGGCCGGCGACCTCGGCCCGGTCGAGAGCTTCCTCGCCTGGCTCGAAGCCTCGCGCGCCCCCGACGCCGAAGCGGCGTGCGCCGGCCTCTCCCCCGAACTCGCCGCGCGCATGATCGCCGAACTCAACGGCAGCGGTGCGTTCGCGGTGAGCACCTGCGCCGAGATGATCACCGCCACCGCCGAGCTGTATCGCGCGACCGCGCAGAGCAGCGAGGTCGATGTGACGATCCAGGAGCAGACCGAGAACGACGCCACCCTCTTCGTGACCTACCTCGCTTCCGGCGATTGCGGCACTGTCGTCATGACGCGCGAGGTGACCGGTTGGATCATCACCGAGAGATCCGAGGAGTGTGCCGTCTGATCCGTTCGCGGCTGATCCGTTCGCGCTGATCCGTTCGCGGCTCACAGCATCGCGGTGAGCACGCCTCCGTCGGCGCGGAGGGCGGCACCATTGGTCGCCGAGGCCACGGGGCTCGCGAGGTACGTGACGAGGCTCGCGATCTCGGTCGGCTCGAGGAATCGCTCGAGCAGCGTCGTGGCGTTCTGGCCGATGATCGCCTGCTTCATGGCGTCGGCGGGCAGCGACTGCGCTTCGGCCACCGCCGCCACGGTCGCGGCCACCCCGTCGGAGTACGTGGGTCCGCCGAGCACCGTGTTCACGGTGACCTCGGTGCCGCGGGTGAGCTTGGCGAGGCCGTTGGTGAGGGCGATCATCGCCGCCTTGGTCACGCCGTAGTGCACCATGTCGGCGGGAACGTTCACGCCGGACTCGCTGCTGATCGAGACGATGCGCCCCCACCCGCGATCGAGCATGCCGTCGAGAACCTGCCGCGACAGGCGCACGGCGCTCATGAGGTTCACGTCGAGGTAGCGCGACCACTCGTGGTCGGAGGTCGCCGAGAAGTCGGCGAGGCCGAACAGTCCGACGTTGTTGACGAGGATGTCGACGTCGCCGAGATCGGCGAGAAGGCGCGCGACCTCGTCGGGCTTCGCGAAGTCGGCGACGAGACCGTTCGGGTGGGATTCCGGATGCTCCGCCCCGAGCCGCGCGACGGCGCTGTCGAGGCGCTCGGCGTCGCGACCGTTAAGCGTCACCTGCACGCCCTCCGCGGCGAGCGCTGCGGCGATGGCGTAGCCGATCCCCTGGGTCGAGCCGCTGACGAATGCCCTCTTGCCTGCGAGTCGTAGATCCATGTGCGATGTCCTTTCACTTGCTTGAGCAAGTCAAGGTACAGGCTTTCACTTGTCCAAGCAAGTCAATTCGGGATACCCTGAGGCAATGCCGAAGACGAACTCCGACCACGGCCTGAGCTCCGACGAGCTCGCGATCTGGGCCGCGCTCGCCACCCTGCTCGAGCGCCTGCCCACCGCCCTCGACGCGCAGCTGCAGCGCGACAGCGGGCTCACGCACTTCGAGCACGGCATCCTCTTCGCCCTGCACAGCGCCCCCGAGCGCACCCTGCGTCTCAGCGTGCTCGCCGCCTACGCGAGCTGCACGCTGTCGCGCCTGTCGCGCGCGGTCTCCCGACTCGAGACGAAGGGGTGGGTGCGTCGCGAGATCGACCCGAGCGACGGACGCTTCACCCTCGGCATCCTCACCGACGCCGGCGCGCAGGTGGTCGCCGAGTCGACTCCCGCCCACCACGCGCTCATCCGCAGCCTCGTGTTCGACACCCTCACGGATGCCCAGGCGCGGCAGCTGGGCGTCATCAGTCGAAAGGTGGCGGAGGGAATCGGCCCCGGGGGTGTGTGGAGTCCGGCTTAGAAAGACGCGGAACTCTCACGTGTCGCCGTGAGGAGCGACCCCCTACTCGAAGACTCGCAGGAATTCTCCGACACGCTCTCCACGGTCGGTACCGCTCCCCGATGCACTGATTTCCGCACTCACGGCTCCCGCTCCCATCCGGAGCGGCAAGGCCCCGCATGCCATCGTGTTCTGGAAGTCGCCTCGGTAGGCGTATAGACAGATCGGGGTGGAGGGGTCGGCGCCCGCAGCGATGAAGAATCGAGCACCGCCACTGCTCTCCCCGAGGGACCGGATCGTGTCCGGGGCAACCATCTCGAGCTGGTCGGCAGTCATGCCTGCAGGAGGCTCTGCTGGCTGGCCGCTGGAAAGTACGGCTTCAATCGCCGATGGCGCACACCCCGTCAGTATCGCCAGCAGTGCGCCAGCGGCTGCGAGTGCGGACAGTCGGCGGCGTGCATCCATCTCTTCAGGTTAGAGCTCGCCTCGAGCCGATGGCCAGGTGAGCCTTCAGGGCAGCGTCGGTTCGGCAACGCGTACCCGGTCCCTATGGCCATGCAGGACATGATGGGCAGATGCGCTCCGCAACGGGATGGCTTCTGATCGCGGCGATGACGGTCGTCTCGCTGCTCTTCCTCGCGCTGGTGGCAACCTTCCGGTTCGCGATTCCCCTCATCGACCCCGCACCGCTCCCTCCTGACTACGGCATGCAGGCTGCGGTGGCGTTCGTCACCATGGGCACGGCACTCGTGGGCGGGATCGGAGCAGGCTTCCACGCCTCTCGGCACCCCCAAGAACGCGCCGTGATCGTGGGATGGGCAGGAGTCGCATTGCTGATCGGCACCGTTCTGGGAACGGTCCTGGCGTTCACGCTGAGCGCACGCTAGGGCGCGCTGCCGAGGACGTCTCGCGCCTCCTGTCCAACGGTCTTCGAGGGAGGAAGTCGTACCCGACGAAGCACTGGCTGCAAAGAAAAGGCCCGGTTCCACAGGAACCGGGCCTTTCAACTCGCTGTGCGCGAGGGGGGACTCGAACCCCCACGCCCGCAAGGACACTGGCACCTGAAGCCAGCGCGTCTACCATTCCGCCACTCGCGCGAGTGTCTCGCTCCGAAGAACTCAACCTCGTAAGGCTATCACGCGTCGCGACCCCACGAGAAACTCCCCCCGCACCCCGGAAAACCCCGGAAATCCGCGACTCCGAGCCCGTCGCGGGGCGGATCCTCAGCACACCTGGCTACGATGTCCCTACCAGTTGGCATGCCAGAGGAGCCCAGTGGGACTACTTGACAGCTTTGAGAAGGGTCTCGAGCGCGCCGTGAACGGCGCGTTCGCGAAGACCTTCCGCAGCGGCATCCAGCCGGTGGAGATCGCTTCGGCGCTGCGGCGCGAGGCCGATACGAAGGCGGCGGTCGTCAGCCGCGACCGCATCATCGCGCCCAACAACTACGTCGTGCGCCTCAGCGCCGACGACGCCGAGCGGATGCGCGGACTCGGCGGCGCTCTGACCGACGAGCTGTACGCCCTGCTCACGAAGCACTCGAAGTCGCAGGGCTACAGCTTCGGCGGCCCGCTCTCGATCGTGCTCGAACCCGACGAGAAGGTGTCGACGGGTACGGTGCGCGTCAGCTCCGGAACGGTCGAGGGCCGTGTGAGCTGGGAGGCGGTGGTCGACGTCGACGGTCGCCGGCACCGCATCACCCGCGCGCGCACCGTCATCGGACGCGGCACGGATGCCGACATCACCATCGCGGATGCCGGATCGAGCCGTAAGCACGCCGAGATCCTCTGGGACGGCGAGCGCGCCATGATGCGCGACCTCGGCTCCACCAACGGCACCAAGGTGAACGGGCAGAAGCTGCGCGAAGCGGCCCTCCCCTCCGACACCACGATCACGATCGGTCGCACCGATCTCGTCTTCCGCGTGGTGCCGCAGACGGTACCTGCGCGTGTCAGCGACGCCACCCGTGCGTTCGGAGGCATCCATGAGTGAACTGGTCCTCCTGCTCCTGCGCATCGGTTTCCTGGTGCTGCTGTGGTTCTTCGTGTTCGGCGTGGTCTACTCGCTGCGCGCCGATCTCTTCGGCGTGAAGGTGCGCAAGCTCCCCGCCGAGGCCGCTGCGGGTGCCCCGGCATCCGGCTCCGCGGCTCCGGCCGCCCCCGTCGCGAAGCCGGCCTCGGCGAAGCCCGCCTCCGCCAAGCCCTCCACGGGTCCGGCGACCGTCGCGACCGCCCAGCGTCTCGTCATCACCTCGGGCCCGAAGGCGGGGCTCGAACTCCCCCTCGGCAACGACACCCTCACGATCGGCCGCTCGAGCGAGTCCGCCCTCGTGATCCGAGACGACTACACGTCCAGCCACCACGCCCGCCTGATCCTGCGCGGCGACTCGTGGGCGGTGCAGGACCTCGACTCCACCAACGGCACGTTCGTCGCGGGCCAGCGCGTCGGCAACTCCCCCGTCTCGCTGTCGCTCGGCACCCCCATCAAGGTGGGCGCCACGACCTTCGAGCTGCGAGCCTGACGCCGGCATGGTCTTCGAGGGCTCGAGCGCCGCGATCTCCCATACGGGCAAGATCCGCTCCAACAACCAGGACTCCGGGTACTCCGGAGCCAACCTGTTCGTCGTCGCCGACGGCATGGGCGGTCACGCCGGCGGTGACGTCGCATCGAGCCTCGCGATCCAGCGCCTCGAACCGCTCGATCAGGCGTACGCCTCGACCGACGACGCGCAGGCATCGCTGCAGGCGGCGGCGACGACCGCGGCGGGCGATCTCATCCGTGCCGCGAAGGACCGCCCCGAGCTCGCGGGCCTGGGCACCACGGTCAGCGCTATCATCATGGTCGACGAGTACGCGGTCATCGGCCACATCGGCGACTCGCGCATCTACCTGTACCGCGACGACGCCCTGACGCAGATCACGGCCGACCACACCTTCGTGCAGCGGCTCGTCGACTCGGGCCGCATCACGCCCGAGGAGGCGCGCTACCACCCGCGTCGCTCGGTGCTCATGCGCGTGCTCAGCGACATGGACTCCGACCCCGAGCTCGACATGTTCGTCATGCCGACGCAGCCGGGCGATCGCTGGCTGCTCTGCTCCGACGGCCTCTCGGGGGTCGTCGACGAGAACCGCATCCTCAAGGCGATGCGCCTGGGCCTCGCGCCGGGGCGCACGGCCGACAACCTCCTCAAGCAGGCCCTCGACGGCGGCGCCCCCGACAACGTCACGATCGTGATCGTCGACGTCGGCGGACAGCATCCGCTCTCCTCCGGAACGCCCACGATCGTCGGCGCGGCCTCGAACCCCTCGGGCATCATCGTGCCGCCCGTGCGCGCCCCGCGCGGCAACTGGCTGCACCCGGTGCGCCAGGCGGCCAACGATCCCACCCACTTCGAGCCGGCCGCCGAGTACCTCGAAGAGCTCATCGAAGAGGATCGTCGGCGCGCGACCCGTCGCCGGGTCGGCTGGATCGCCGCGATGCTCCTGGTGCTCGCGATGCTCGGCTTCGCCGCGTTCGCGGCCTACAGCTGGACGCAGACCCGCTACTTCATCGGCGCCGACGACGACAGCGTGGTGATCTTCCAAGGCGTGCAGCAGAACATCGGCCCGATCACCCTGTCGACGCCCGTCGAAGACACCGACATCCTGCTCGCGAACCTGCCGGAGTACCAGCGCGCGTCGGTCGAGCGCACGATCACGGCCCGCTCGCTGTCGGATGCCATGGCCATCGTCGATCGTCTGCGGGCGGGTGCCGATGCCAACGCGCTGCCGACCCCGCTCCCCACACCGACGCCGACGCCTTCCGAGACTCCGGCCGAGGACGGAGGTGACGGATGAGCACCGACGTCTCCGCCGACACCGCGGTCCTCAAGGCGCTCAAGCGCATCCGCACCCCGCAGAAGCAGCGCAACCGCGAGTTCTGGCTGCTCCTGTTCGCCGTGCTGATCGCGGGCTCCGCGCTCACTCTCGTGCAGCTCGGCGCCCTCGGCACCGTCGACCCCGTCATCCTCGCGATCGGCGGCGGCCTGGCCGTGCTCGCGTTCGCCCTGCACATCGTGCTGCGGGTCGTCGCGTCGGATGCCGATCCCTTCGTCGTCCCGATCGCGACCCTGCTCACGGGGCTCGGCATCGCGATGATCTACCGGATCGACATCGCCAAGTCGTTCACCGGGTGGGATGCCTATTCGACGAAGCAGCTCGCCTGGACCGGCATCTCGTTGGCGGGCGCGATCGCCGCGGTGATCCTGCTGCGCAACTACCGCGTCCTCTTCCGCTACACGTACATCTTCGGCTTCGCGGGCATCGTGTTCCTGCTGCTGCCGTTCGTGCCCGGCCTGCGCATCCCCGACGCGAATGCGGCCGTGTGGGTGTCGCTCGGCGGGGCGTTCGCCTTCCAGCCGGGTGAGATCGCGAAGATCTGCCTCGCGATCTTCTTCGCGGGCTACCTCGTGCGCACGCGTGAGAGCCTCACCTCGGTCGGCACGCGCTTCCTCGGCATGACCTGGCCGCGCATGCGCGAGCTGGGTCCGGTGCTGGTGGTGTGGCTGATCTCGCTCGGCATCATCGTGCTGCAGCGCGACCTCGGTACCGGAACCCTGATCTTCGGCATGTTCGTGGCGATGCTGTACGTCGCCACCGGCAAGACCAGCTGGGTCGTCATCGGCCTCGGGCTCGTGGCGGCGGGTGTCGCGCTCGCGACCCAGATCCTCAGCTACGTGCGCGGGCGCTTCATCAACTGGCTGTTCCTGTTCGACCCGAACCAGGTCGACCCCGAGCGTGCCGGCTACCAGCCCATGCAGGGGCTCTTCGGTCTCGCGCACGGCGGGATGCTCGGTACCGGTTGGGGCCAGGGCCGCCCCTGGGTCACTCCCCTGGCCCACAGCGACTACATCATCACCAGCCTCGGTGAGGAGATCGGCCTGATCGGCCTGTTCGCGATCCTCTGCCTGTACATGGTGTTCGTCAGTCGCGGGGTGCGCATCGGTCTCGCCGGTCAGGACGACTTCGGCAAGCTGCTCGCGATCGGGTTCTCGTTCACGATCGCCCTCCAGGTCTTCATCATGGTCGGCGGTGTCACCCGCCTCATCCCGCTGACGGGTCTGACCACGCCGTTCCTCGCCGCGGGCGGTTCGTCGCTCGTCGCCAACTGGCTCATCGTGGCACTGCTGCTGCGCATCTCCGACGGCGTGCGCCGCCAACCGAGGGTGGTGATCGGATGACCCGTGAGTTACGTCGCCTGAGCATCGTGATGCTCTTCATGTTCATCGCGCTGTTCGCCGCCACCAGCTGGATCCAGGTCGTCGACGCCGATGCGCTGGCCCAGAACGACAACAACCAGCGCACGCGCCTCGACAGCTATGAGATCCAGCGCGGCTCGATCATCATCGACGGTACGAACGTCGCCACCTCCGTGCCGTCCGACGATCGCTATCAGTTCCAGCGCGTGTATGCCGACGCCGGCATGTGGGCGCCCGTCACCGGATACTTCAACGCCGCCCTCGATTCCCGCACCGGCATCGAGCAGGCGATGAACGCCGATCTCTCGGGAACCGGATCGAGCGCATTCTTCTCCGAGATCGAGCGCATCCTCTCCGGGCAGCCGCAGACCGGCTTCAGCGTCGAGCTTTCCCTCGACGCCGCGGCCCAGAAGGCCGCCTACGATGCGCTCGGCGGGCTCCAGGGCGCGGTCGTCGCGATCGAACCCAGCACGGGCCGCATCCTGGCGATGGTCTCGACGCCCGGTTTCGACACGAACCTGCTCGCCACGCACGATGCGGATGCCGCGAACGCGACGTACGACCAGCTGGTGCAGGATCCGCTCAAGCCGCTCTCCAACCGCGCGATCGCCGGCGACCTCAACCCGCCGGGCTCGACGTTCAAACTCGTCGTTGCGGCCGCGGCCTACGCGAGCGGCGACTTCACGCCCGACTCCACGCTTCCGAACCCCGCGTCGTACACGCTTCCCGGGTCGAGCAACCGCGTCTCGAACGCATGGGGAGGCACCTGCGGCGGCGGTGAGACCGTCACGATCGCCGAGGCGATCCGCCTGAGCTGCAACATCCCCATGGCCGAGCTCGCGGTGAAGCTCGGAGACGACGCGATCCGCGAGATGGCGGAGAAGTTCGGCTACAACCAGAGCTTCGAGACGCCGCTCGTCTCGACCGCCTCGAGCTACCCGCGCGCGCTCGACGACGCGCAGACGGCCCTCTCCGGATTCGGACAGGGACAGGTCACGGCGACGCCGTTGCAGGTCGCGATGATCTCGGCCGGAATCGCGAACGACGGCCTGGTGATGAACCCGCGGATGGTCGATCAGGTGATCGGCAACGACCTCTCGGTCGTGCGTTCCTACGACGACACCGAGTTCGGACGTGCGCTCGAGCCCGACATCGCCGACGAGGTGACGGATGCCATGGTCGCGAGCGTCTCAACGGGTGCTGCGCAGGGTGCAAGAATAGACGGGATCGACGTGGCCGGTAAGACCGGCACCGCTGAGAACGGAAACAAGCCGCACACGTTGTGGTTCACCGGCTTCGCGCCGGCGGACGACCCCGCTGTGGCGGTGGCAGTCGTCGTCGAAGACGGCGGAGGACAGGGTCAATCCGGATCCGGCGACACGATCGCCGCTCCGATTGCGAAGAAGGTCATAGAGGCGGTGCTGGGCAGATGAGACCGACGCAGGGTGTGTCGTTCGGTGGTCGTTACGAGCTGCAGTCGCGTATCGCGATCGGTGGCATGGGTGAGGTCTGGGAGGCGACGGATCACGTCATCGGACGTACCGTCGCGATCAAGATCCTCAAGGACGAGTACATGGGCGACCCCGGGTTCCTCGAGCGCTTCCGCGCCGAGGCCCGTCACGCCGCACTCGTCAACCATGAGGGCATCGCGAGCGTGTTCGACTACGGCGAGGAGAACGGCAGCGCCTATCTCGTCATGGAGCTCGTGCCCGGCGAGGCGCTGTCGACCGTGCTCGAGCGCGACGGCGCGCTGAGCGCCGACAAGACTCTCGACATCGTCGCCCAGACGGCATCCGCTCTGCAGGCCGCGCACGCGGCGGGTCTCGTCCACCGCGACATCAAGCCGGGAAACCTGCTGATCACGCCCGACGGCCGCGTCAAGATCACCGACTTCGGTATCGCGCGCATCGCCGACCAGGTGCCGCTCACGGCCACCGGTCAGGTCATGGGAACCGTGCAGTACCTGTCGCCCGAGCAGGCCTCGGGTCACCCGGCCTCCCCCGCGACCGACACCTACTCGCTCGGCATCGTCGCCTACGAATGCCTTGCCGGGAAGCGCCCCTTCACGGGCGAGTCGCAGGTGGCGATCGCGATGGCGCAGATCAACGAGCAGCCGCCGCCGCTGCCGCCGACCGTGCCGATCCCCGTGCAGAACCTCGTCATGGCGATGATCGCGAAGAAGCCGAGCGACCGTCCGTCGTCGTCGGCCACCGTCGCGCGCGCCGCTCAGGCGCTGCGCCGCGGCGACCTGAACTCCGCGGCGATCGCCGTGCCCGCCATCGCGACGGGCGGCGTCGCCGACGACGCGACGCGCATCCTCACCGCGAGCGGAGACGACGGGGCGACCCGCGTGCTGCCGACCACGGCGCAGCTCCCCACCGGAGCCGGCGACGACGAGGCGACCGACGCCAAGAAGAAGAAGCGCAGCCCGTGGACGTGGCCGCTGGTCGCTCTGATCGCCCTGCTGGTGATCGTGCTCGGCGGAACCGTCTTCGCGCTCATGAACCAGGGCGACAGCGACGCCGACCCGACGCCGAGCACGTCGACCTCGCGCACCCCCACCCCGAAGCCCACTCCGACAGAGACGGAGACGCCCGCCCCGGAGCCGGTCGATGTCGATGCCCTGCAGTTGCCGGGTATGTCGTGCGACGCGGCTCTCGCCGCCGCGCGCGGTGCGGGCCTCGTCCCCAACTGCGTGACCGGAACGACCGTCGCCCCGTCCGCCGACCTCGTCGGCGCTGTCGAGCGCGTGGAGCCCCGTGGCTCGGTGGACGTGGGCAGTGACATCACGCTCTACCTCTACGCCGACCAGGCCGCGGTCGGAGCACCGACCAACGCGCCGACGTTCTCGGGGACGTTCCTCGAGGGCGGCTCTGCGACGATCAACTGGACGGCGTTCTCCTGCCCGAACGGCACCGGAACCCTTTCCTCCTACGAGGTGACAATCACGAACGCCTCGTTCGCGGGTCCCGGCCAGCCGGCCGTGACCACGAAGAGCTTCGGACCGAACGAGACCACGGCGGGAATCTCGATCAACACCGGCACCGCAGGGCAGGTCGTGACCGGCACCTACAAGGCCTTCTGCGGTGATCGCGAGTCCGGAAATTCTCCCCAGGGACAGTCGACCGCCATCCAGGGAGCGGCCGTCGATCCGGGCAACGGCGACGACGGAGGAGACAGTGGGAACGGCGGGAACTCAGGCAACTGAGGGTAGCCTTTACTCCACCACACATCACGTCCAGTTGTCCCAGGGGGGTCATCCGTGTCCACAGAGCCACGCGTTCTCGCGGGTAGGTACCGCGTCGACGAGCTCATCGGGCACGGCGGCATGGCGAAGGTCTACCGCGGGTACGACCTGACCCTCGGGCGCGAGGTCGCGATCAAGATCCTCGATCCCGACCTGGCGCGCGACACCGCGTTCCGCACCCGGTTCCGGCTCGAGGCGCAGGCGGCGTCGCGCATGTCGCACCCCTCGATCGTGCGCGTCTTCGACGCGGGCGATTCTGCGGCGGACGCTTCGTCCGACGATCCGCCCTACATCGTGATGGAACTCGTCAAGGGGACGCTACTCAAGGACATCATCGCGGCCGGCCCCGTGCCGCTCGACGACACGATCCGCTACGTCGACGGCATCCTCGAGGCGCTGAACTACTCGCACCGTGCCGGCGTCGTGCACCGCGACATCAAGCCGGGCAACGTCATGGTCACGCCCGACGGCAAGGTCAAGGTGATGGACTTCGGCATCGCCCGTGCCGTCTCGGACTCCTCGTCGACGGTCGCCGAAACCACGCAGATCATCGGCACGGCCGCGTATTTCTCACCCGAGCAGGCCAAGGGCGAGCCCGTCGACGCCCGCGCCGACCTCTACTCCACCGGCGTGGTGCTCTACGAGCTGCTCACCGGTCGTCAGCCCTTCCGCGGCGAATCGCCCGTGGCGGTCGCCTACCAGCACGTCAGCGAGACCCCGGTGCCGCCGACCGAGCTCAACGAGGACTCCCCGGGTGCCCTCGATCCGATCGTGCTGCGCGCTCTCGCCAAGGACCCGTACCAGCGGTATCCGGATGCCGCGCACTTCCGCTCGGCTCTCGACGCCGCGGTCGCGGGCGAGGCTCCGACGCGCAAGCAACTGGGCGCACTGACGAGCGAGCTCTACGGTGCCAACCCGCGCCAGGCGCAGGAGACGGCTCGATCGCTGCGCCAGCTCAGCACCGACACGACGATGGCGCGCACGCAGTCCGGCCCACCGGTGGCGTGGATCTGGGCCGGTGTGGCCCTGCTCGCCGTGCTCATCGCCTCGGTGTTGTTCTGGGTGGTCACGATGCGTCCCCCCGAGGTGCCGCAGACCGCTCGCGTGGTGCCCGACCTGGTCGACGTCGCCTCCGACCGCGCCCAGGCCGATCTCGCCGAACTCGATCTCGAGGCGAAACTGGTGCTCGAGACGAGCTCCGACATCGCCGAGGGCAACGTCACGCGCACCGATCCGCAGGCCGGTGTCGCCGTCGCGAAGGGCGACCTGGTCACCATCTACGTCTCGACGGGTCAGGAGACGGTCACCGTCCCGGCCATCGAGGGAATGGCGCTCGATGCCGCACGCCAGGCGCTGACGGATGCCGGACTCGAACTCGGCACGGTCATCCAGAGGAACGAACCCGAGATCGCGGGCGACACGGTCATCGAGTCGAGCCAGCCCGCCGACGCCGAGGTCGCGCCCGGAACCGTGGTCAACCTCGTCGTCGCGAGCGGCAAGGTCACACTGCGCAACCTCAGCGGCTTCACGATCGACGCCGCGACGGCCGAGCTCGAGGGTCTCAAGCTCATCGCGAGTCCGATCGACCAGGGGGAGTGCGCCGCGGGTGTCGCGCCGAACACGGTGATCTCGATGTCGGCAGCGCCCGGTGACGTGCCGGTCGGCTCGACGGTCGAGCTGCGCTTCTGCTCGACCGCCCCCGCCGGCTGACTCCGCCGGCTGGCCCCGGGAGTCACACCAGGGGGTGGAGGCCCGCCGACCGCGCCACGGCATCAGTGTCGCCGGCGAGGGCGAGCCAGTTCGCCAGCAGGCGATAGCCGCTCTCGGTGAGCACGCTCTCGGGGTGGAACTGCACGCCGACGATCGGCAGGTCGCGGTGCGCGATGCCCATGACCGTGCCCGACGCCGTGTGCGCGGTCACGCGCAGCGCCTCGGGCAGATCGGATGCCGCGACCCCGAGCGAGTGATACCGCCCGACGTCGAAGGGGGAGCGGATGCCGTCGAACAGCGCCGACCCGTCGTGCACGACCGCCGACACCATGCCGTGCATGAGCTCGGGCGCAGCGGTCACCGGGGCGCCGAAGGCCTCGCCGATCGCCTGGTGCCCGAGGCAGACGCCGAGCAGCGGCATCCGTCGTTCGGCCGCGAGTCGTACGGCATCCACCGACACGCCGGCGTCCGCCGGGGTGCCGGGGCCGGGGGAGAGGAGCAGGGCGTCGAACTCCGGAAGGAGCGCGTCGAGTTCGGCGGCGTCGACGGCGTCCGCCTCGATCATCGAGGTCTCGGCGCCGAGCTCGTGGAGGTAGCCGACCAGGGTGTGCACGAAGCTGTCGTGGTTGTCGACCACGAGCACCCGGGTCATTCGAGGTCGACCTCGCCGGGGTTGATGATGGGGCTGATCCACGGGAAGACGTACCAGAACAGCCCGTAGAGGATCGCGGCGACGACGACGAGCACGATGAGCAGGCGGATCCACCAGGGGCCGGGCAGCAGGCGCCAGATTGCGGCGTACATGTTTCTCCTCGTGCCTCTAGATGGACGGTGCGGCCGGGGGCGGCGGCGGGTCGGTCAGTGCCGGGGGCGGACCCTCGGCACGGGGCTGGAAGCTCTCGAACACTCCGTAGGCGACGATGCGCTCGGCCAGCGAGTACAGGGGAGAGCACGCGGTGAGGGTGATGTAGCGCTCACCGGTCGCGACCTCGGGCATCTGCGGCACGTCGGCGAGCACGTCGGTCTGCGTCGGCTTGACGTACTCGAGGGTGCGGAAGCGGTAGGTGAACCAACCGTCCTTCGTCTCGACGACGATCGCGTCGCCGATCTGGAGCTTGTCGAGCTGGTTGAACGGCTTGCCCCAGGTCGTGCGGTGCCCGGCCATCGCGAAGTTGCCGACCTCGCCCGGCATCTTCGAGTTGGTGTAGACGCCGATGCCGAGGTTGTCGAGCGTGCGGGCACGCGTCGTGCCGCCGTAGATGCCGTAGTTGTAGTCGGCACCGAAGCGCGGGATGTGCATCTGACCGAGCTGCTCGGTGTCGGCCGGTGCGGCGGGGATCACCGGCTCGTAGTACGTCGACCCGTCATCGCCCTCGACGAGTGGCGGGAGCTCGGGCGCGGGACCTGCGGCCCACTGGGCCGAGACGGCCGCGCCCTCTTCGTTCTTCTGGGCGGCGATGATGATGTCGCCGATCCACATCTGCCACGCGACGAACAGCAGGACGAGTACGCCGGCGGTGAGCAGGAGCTCCCCGAGAACGCTCGCGAACGTGGCGCGCGAACGTCGACGGGACCGTCGCGCGCGTCGCCCCCCAGGCACGACGGATGCAGTCATGGCGTGATCTTATCCCGTCGCGCTGTGGGAGCGCCGCGATCGTCGAGGAGCGCCTGGGCATCCGCGCTCGGGATCATCACTCGATTTCGGTACAATGCTGGAATGGCACGAGACCGAAAGACCGAAGAACCCGCTGTCGAGCGCGCCGAAGGCGACGCCGCTCCCAACGCCGTGTGGTTCAAGCCGGTGATGATCGGCTTCATGCTGCTGGGCCTCGCGTGGATCCTCGTGTTCTACATCTCGGGCCAGCAGTTCCCGATCCCGGGTCTCGGCAACTGGAACCTCGGCATCGGCCTGGGCATCGCGCTGATCGGTTTCCTCATGACCACGCGCTGGCGCTGACCTCAGCGTCCACGACTTCCGAAGGCCCCTCGCTCCGGCGAGGGGCCTTCGTCGTTCCGAGCGGGGCTGTATCCCCAGGAACTCACAAGCCGCCCACAGAGTTATCCACAGGTCTATCCACACCTGGGGAGAATTACACGGGTGTTATTCACAGGTGTTAACAGAGTTGTTAACAACCCCTCATCGGGCCAGAATGATCAGCGGTGGAACGACGAAGACCACGACGAGCAGCACGACCGTCAGCGCCGCCAGAGCGACGATCTGCCAGATCCGCTGCTCTCGCCGCTTCGTCTTGACGATGATGTAGGCCACGAGGGCGCCCACGACGAGTCCGCCGAGATGTGCCTGCCACGAGATGCGCCCGCCGCCGAAGAAGAGCCCATAGACGAAGTTGATGCCCAGGATCACCAGGAGTCCGGTGACATTGGCTCCGATGTGGCGGCCGATGATGAGCAGAGCCGCCATCATGCCGAAAATCGCACCGGATGCTCCGACCGTCGGCTGACTCGGGTCGAGAAGGGCGACCATCACCGAGCCACCGAGACCACTGATCAGGTAGAGCGCGAGGAAGCGCACCCGGCCGAGCATGGGCTCGAGGCTCTGGCCGATCAACCACAGCGCGAGCATGTTGAGGGCGAGATGGATGAACCCGCCGTGGGCGAACACCGCCGTGAGCAGGCGCCAGGGCTGGAAAGGCGCTCCGGACAGATCGGGGTAGAGGTACGCGGCCGCGAACACCATCTGCTGCGTGAGCGCCTCGCCCACCCCGGGAATGAGCTGGATGAGACCGATCAACGAGGTCACCGCCAGGAGGGCGTACGTGACCAGAGGCCGTCCGCTGCGGGTGATCCCCATGACGGCGGCCGTCGAACCACCACCCCAGCGGCGCTCGGCGCGCTTCTGCGCGGGGGTGCGGTTCTTGCGCTCGGCCTTCATGCACTCGGGGCAGATCACCCCGACCGCGGCGGGCGTCTGGCATTCGCCGCAGATCGTGCGCAGGCAGCGCTGGCAGAGCACGAAGCTCTGCCGATCCGGATGCCGGTAACAGAAGTTGTCGCGATTGCTCGCGAACTCAGGCGTCGTCATCCGGATCGGCGATCGCTGTCGTCAGGCCGCGACGATGTCGATCGACTGGAGCACGACGGGCTCGATCGGGCGGTCGCCGGCAGCGGTGGGAACCGAGCCGATCTTGTCGACGACGGCCTTCGAGGCGTCATCGGCGACCTCGCCGAAGATCGTGTGCTTGCCCTTGAGCCACGGGGTCGGGTCGGTGGTGATGAAGAACTGCGAGCCGTTCGTGCCCTCGACCTCGCCCGTGATGGCGTTGCGGCGCAGGCCGGCGTTCGCCATCGCGAGGATGTACGGCTGGTCGAAGTTGAGCTCGGCGTTGATCTCGTCGTTGAAGTTGTAGCCGGGACCGCCGACGCCCTGACCGAGCGGGTCGCCGCCCTGGATCATGAAGTTCGGGATGATGCGGTGGAAGATGACGTCCTTGTAGAGGGGACCCTCGCCCGGCTTACCGGTCGCGGGGTGCGTCCACTCCTGGGTGCCGTCGGCGAGGCCGACGAAGTTCTTGACCGTCTTCGGGGCCTGGTCGCCGAAGAGGTTGATGACGATGTCACCGTGGTTGGTGTGCAGGGTTGCGACATGGGAAGCGTGAGGCATACGACCATTCTCGCAGAGCTTCCGGTGTGTTCGCCGGGTTCTCCTGCACATCTCGGGATAAGTCAAGGGGTGGGCGATTCCCTCCCCCCGTACAGACTTGTCTGGCAGGATGGGGAACCCGTACTCCACATCGACAGGAGAGCATCGTGAGCCTCAGCCGCAAGCGGAAGAAGCAACTGCGTCGTCTTCAGAAGGACGCGAACCAGCTCTGGGAGGCGCAGCAGGAGCTCGTCGGGCACGCTGCCGGCGTCGCCCGAGAGGCCAGCCACCAGCTCGGACACTCCTACCGGGAGCAGGTCGTGCCGGTCGTGCAGGACGCCTACAACCGTCGCGTCGCCCCCGTGGTCGACCGCGGCGTGAAGATCGGCAAGCACGTCGTCGACGACAAGGTCGTGCCGATCGTCGGAGGCGTCGTGGGCACGGCACTCAGCGCCTGGGACGTCGCCAACAACAAGCGTCACGGCATCGTCGCCCCGGTCTCGAAGAAGATCAAGAAGGCGCAGAAGGCCCACCAGAAGAAGCAGCAGCAGAGCTCGGGCCTCGGCTCGATCGTCGCGCTGATCCTCGGCGCCGCCGCAGCCGCCGCGGTGCTCTACGCCGCATGGACCGCTCTGCGTGCGGACGACGAGCTCTGGGTCGCCGACGACCCGCTCTCCGCGCCCGACGCGTGAGCGCCGAACACTCCACCGACCCGCACGCGCGGGTCACCGACGCCGCCGCCGCTCGCGGTCTCGACATCGAGATCCGCGAGCGGCCGGAGGCGCGGAGCCTCTTCGAGGCAGCCGAGCTCCTGGGGCTCGACCCGTCCGGCATCGTGAAGACCCTCGTGGTCAAGCGCGCCGACGACACCTATCTGTTCGCCCTGATCCCGGGTGGACGCTCGATCTCGTGGCCCAAACTGCGCGCCGTCGTGGGCGTGAACAAGCTACGGCTCCCTGAGGCCGACCTGGCACTCGCCGCGACCGGTTACGAGCGGGGCACCATCGTGCCGATCGGCAGCACGACCGACTGGCCCGTCTTCGCCGACGAGTCGATCGTCGGACAGCGCATCGCCATGGGCGCGGGAGCGCACGGATACAGCCTGTTCGTCGAGGCCGACGACCTCATCGCCGCCTACGGCGCCACCGTCGCCGACATCTCGGTTCCCGAGGAACCGCGGGCGTGAGCATCCGCTCGCTCGTCGCCCGGTGAGGCGGCTCGCGGTCAGAAGATCCCGGCCATGCGCAGCGAGATGTCGACGAGCTTGACCCGCTGCAGCTCCGCGACCGCCGAGCGCGTGAACCACCCCGCCATGTCGGTCGACCCGTCGGTCTCGTAGCGCAACTTGCCGCCCGTCACGGTCGCGCGGTAGACGATGCGGAGGGTGTGCAGAGGCTGATCGGCCTTGTGCACGCGCTGGCTCGCGGGGATGACCCGGGAGTGGATGCCGAGCAGCTCGCCGACCTTCACGGTGTACCCGGTCTCCTCGCGGAGCTCGCGGCGCACGGCGTCTTCGGGAGACTCCCCGGCCTCGAGACCTCCACCGGGCATCGTCCACGCGACGCGGCGACCCTCGATCCAGCGCGCGAGGAGTAGGCGGTCGTCGTCGTCCGTGACGACCGCGTATGCCGCCACACGCAGGTCCATTCCCCCACACTAACCGGCGCTCACCGGGGGATCTCCGCGTATGACGGATGCCGCGGACGATCGATCACGAATCGAGAAGCCACGCGGCCCCCGGCATCCTTACGCTGAGATCACGCACCGA
Organism: Microbacterium sp. USHLN272; assembly: GCF_037149655.1. NCBI lineage: Bacteria > Bacillati > Actinomycetota > Actinomycetes > Micrococcales > Microbacteriaceae > Microbacterium > Microbacterium sp. USHLN272. Next base: position 2,101,022 of record NZ_JBBCRA010000001.1, read on the forward strand.
TGAGAGGAGTCGTCATGGCCGACGACAAGAAGACCGACACGAAGAACTTCACCGCCGAAGAACGCGAAGCCATGCAGGCCGCCGCCCAGGAGGCCAAGGCGAAGCGCTCCCGCGCGAAGAAGACGCCCGAGGAGCAGCGCGCGGCAGGGGAGGCCGACCTGCAGGAGGCGATCGCCAAGCTGCCCGACGAGAACGACAAGAAGCTCGCCACCGCGCTGCACGAACTCGTCATGGAGGTCGCGCCCGACCTCATGCCCCGCACGTATTACGGCATGCCCGGGTGGGGGAAGGACGGCAAGGTGCTGTGCTTCTTCCAGCCCGCGAGCAAGTTCAAGGTGCGTTACGGCACGTTCGGCTTCGAGCCCATCTCGAACCTCGACGAGGGCACGATGTGGCCGACCGCCTATGCACTGCTCGAACTCACCCCGGCGAACCGCACGCTGCTCACCGAGCGCATCCGTCTCGCCATCAGTTGAGGCCCGCAGCGGAGTAGCGTGGGCCGGGTGAGCACTCCGCCCTTCTCCTCCTCCGTATACTCCGCCCGTCTCGAGCGGGCATCCGCTCTCGCCGCCGAGGCGGGGCTCGACGCCGTGGTCGTCGGCCCCGGGCCCGACCTGCAGTACCTGGTGGGGGTCGAGGGAGACACGATCGAGCGATTGACCGCTCTCGTGATCGGGCCCGGTGTCGCGCCGACCGTGGTCGTGCCCCGCATGGAACTCGCGAAGGTGCGCAGCACGGCGGTCGGCACGCTCGGCCTCGCCGTGTCGGACTGGGTCGACGGCGAGAACCCGTACGACCTGGTCGCGGCCGCCGTCGGCTCGGTGGCCGTCGGATCGGTGGCGCGGGTCGGGGTGTCGGATGCCCTGCCCGCCCTGCACGTGATCCCGATCGGCGAGCGACTGGGCGTGCGTCTCGAGCTCGCGACGCCCGTGCTGCGGGAGGGTCGCATGATCAAGGATGCCGCCGAGGTCGCCGAGCTGCGTCGGGCGGGCGACGCGATCGACGCCGTGCACCGCCGCGTGCCCGAGTGGCTGCGCGCCGGTCGCACCGAACGCGAGGTCGCCGCCGACATCGCCCGGGCCATCGTCGCCGAGGGCCACGAGACCGTCGAGTTCGTGATCGTGGGGTCGGGGCCGAACGGCGCCGACCCGCATCACGAGGTGTCGGATCGCGTGATCGAAGAGGGCGACATCGTGGTCGTCGACATCGGGGGAGCGGTGCCCAGCGGCTACAACTCCGACAGCACGCGCACCTATGCGGTCGGCACCCCCGATCCGGAGGCGGCCGAGCGCATCGCCGTACTCGTGCGGGCGCAGCAGGCGGCAGTGGATGCCGCACGGCCCGGGGTCACGGCATCCGAGGTCGACGCCGCCGCCCGACAGGTGCTCGCGGATGCCGGCCTGGGCGAGGCCTTCCTGCACCGCACGGGTCACGGCATCGGCGTCTCCGTGCACGAGGAGCCCTACATCGCGCCCGGAAACGACCTGGTGCTGCGAGAGGGCATGGCCTTCAGCATCGAGCCGGGCATCTACTTCTCGGGGGAGTGGGGCGCGCGCATCGAGGACATCGTCGTGCTCACCGCCGACGGCTGCGAGCGCCTCAACACCTCCGAGCACTCCCTGCGCTCGGTCTGAGCGCTCGCGCGGGGTGGGGGCGCTGGGACGGGAGAAATCAACTGGCGAGCGGGTGCCAGTGGCGTTCGGTCAGCGTCGCGAGATCGACCCAGATGCCGTCGATGATCGGGGCATCCGGAGACGCCCACACGCCGAAGTGGGCGCGCGGAGTCGGCCAGGGGTAGTCGTCCACCGGACGCTCGACGACGTTGCGCACGGCACCGACGAACGCGAGATCGGCACCGAGACCCGCCACCTCCGCGGCGAGCGCGCGGATCGCGACCGATCCGTCGAGATCGTTCGCAGCCGTCAGTCCCGTCGGGAGGTCGAGCTTTCCCGTCTCCGCCCGGGGGATGCAGAACACCTCGTCACCGCGGCGCAGGAGCAGCCTCACCATCGACATCGGGCTCGGCGGACTGTCCCGCCGCACGACTTCGGCCCGGCCACCCGGCGGGAGCCACGGGGCATCCGACGTCACGTGGACGACGATCTCGTGCTCGGCATCCATCCCGTGAGCGTATCGGGCGGTCACGTGGTGGGACGCTTCGACAGGCTCAGCGACCCAGCACCCGTGAGGGGTCACAACACGCCGCGAGCGGATGCCGCGGCACGGCGTGTCTCGACCCCTCACCGCAGGAACTGGGTCCCTGAGCCTGTCGAAGGGCCCGCCACGAGAAAGGCGAAGCCGCCCTCCCCCGGGGGCGGGGAGGGCGGCTTCTGTGGGGAGTGGAGCGGGGGTCAGGACTCCACGCGGCGTCGGCGCAGCACCAGCACGCCACCGGCGGCGAGCAGGAGCAGCAGCACCGCGATCGCGGCGATCGGGACGGTTCCGCCGGTTCCGGCGAGCCCGTCGCCGCCGCCACCGCCACCGACCGGTGCGGCAGTGATCGTGAGAGCGCCTTCCGCGGTCAGACCGGAATCTGCTCCGACGGCGATCAGCGTGTGGGCGCCGACCTCCGCGTTCGTCGGGATCGTCACCTGGAGTCGGAACGCTCCGGACTCGTCGGCGACGGCATCCGTCAGGTGGATCGGCTCGGAGTGCAGCGTCAGCGACACGACCTCGCCCGACGCGAACCCGCGACCGGTCACCTGCACCGTGCCACCCTGCTGCACGGTCGACGCTCCGATCACGAGCTCGGCCTCGAGCACCGGGGTGTCGCGCACGTCGATCGTGAGCGGCGCCGACTCCGAGGCGCGGAACGCCGTGTCGTCGGACGGCACGAACCGGGCGATGTAGGTGTGCGCACCCGAGGTCGCGATGGTGACGTCGGCCGCGGCCGTGCCACCGGTGACCTCCGCCGAGCCGACGATCTCGTCGCCCTCGAAGAAGTCGACCTTGCCGGCGGCGCCCGCGGGCTTCACCGTCGCGATCAGCGGGATCGACTCGCCCGCGACCGGGTCGTCCGATCCGGCCGACAGCGAGACCGACGTGTTGCGCGGGGCCGTCGGGTCGACGGCCACCTGGACCGCTCCACGAGCCTCGACCTTCGAGACGTCGCCGAGCGCCACCACCGGGTGCGCGCCGTCGATGGCATCCACCGGAACCGTGATCTCGGCACTGATCGCACCGTTCCCATCGGCCTTCACGACCACCGGGGTCTCCGAGTCGATGCGCACCGACACGTTCTCTCCGGCGGCGAAGCCCGAACCCGTGATGGTCACCCGGTCTCCCGGGGCGACCGTGCCCTCGGGCACCTGGATCTCGGGGGCGTACTCGGGCTCGGGGTCGACGACCCCGATCTCGAGCTGCGCATCCGCCGACCGCACGCCGTCGTCGGCCGTGACCGTCACCGTGTAGGTGCCGGCGGTGGCGTAGGTGTGCGTTCCCGTGACCGCGCCGTCGGCGATCGTCACTTCGGCGACAGGAGTTCCGTCACCCCAGTTGACGAGTGCCGACGTCTCGCCCTGACCACCGGCGATCGTCGCGAGCGTCGCGTCGAACTCCTCGCCCGCGATCTGACCGTCGACCGTTCCGGCCGTGACGCTCAGGGGAGCTGCTGCCGTGCGGTCGCCGTCCGAGGCGAGAGCGAAGATGTGCACGCGTCCGTCGTTGAGCGAACCCGCCTCCTTCGGCATCGTGAGCGACTCGACGACCTTCGGCGCACCGTCTCCATCGACCGCCAGCGGGATGCCGGCGGTGGCGTAGATGGCGGTGTTCTTCACCGAACCCTCGGGACCCGTGCCCGAGAGGCGGCCCTCCGAGATCGTCAGCACCGTGTTGCCCTTGTAGGGGTTGCCGGATGCGCCGACCCAGTCGCCCAGGCTGATCGTCACCTGCTGCGTCGTGCCGTCGGTGAAGTGCAGCGTCGCGACCGAGTCGCGGTTGCTCTCGGTGGCGGTTCCGATGAACGCGATCTGCGTGGCACCGGTGCCGAGCGACACCTTGACCGTCTGACCCTCGCCCGTGATGTTGTCGGGCTGGCCGGCCGGGATCGCCGGCAGGTCGTAGGTCAGCGTCGTGTTCGGGACGGTCAGGGTCTGACCCTGCACGAAGCCGTCGGCGTTGATCTTGTCGCGGAAGTACCCGTGGCCCTGCGAGTCGCAGTTCGCGGCCGTGACGCCCAGGTCACCGATGCAGACGTTGTTGAAGGCGCCCACCAGCGTCTCGTCTCGGAACGCGGTCACCGTCGCCGTGGTCTGCGCCACCGCTCCGGCCGAGTCCCGCACCGTGATCGCTGCCGAGTACGTGCCCGGCTTCGTGAAGGTGTGCGGTGCGCTCACCTTCCAGCCACCCAGGTCGTCGCGCGTCAGCGTCACGTCGGTCACCGCGACACCGTCGCCGTAGTCGACCGTGACGGTGTAGCCGGAGGCATCCGTCTCGGTCCCGACGATCGTGGCGAGGGTTCCCGTGAACTCGGTGTCGACCGCGACCCGCTGCGGCGACCCGGCCGAGATGGCGAGACCGTCGGCGGCGGATGCCGAGGCGAACAGTTCGACCTCCGAGAGCGCGAGCGTCGCGGCATCCGTCTTCAGCGTCAGCTTCACGCTCGTGAAGCCGTCCTGGTTCGCGGTCGTGAACGGTCGCGTCTGCGTATCCCAGGTGAAGGACTGCGCCGTGCGGCTGTCGATCTCGGTCCAGGTGGTGCCGTCGACCGAGCCCTCGAGCGTCCAGCTCGACGGCGCGTTCGCCCTGTTCGCACTCGTGAGCGTGTACTGGCCGATCGAGACCGGACCGGACTGAGACGTCCAGACGAGTTCGGCGGTGTCGCCCGTGAACGCCACGTTGGAGCTCATGTTGTCGTCGACGAGCGACCCGACGGGGGTTCCGTCGGTGGCCGTCAGCACGCCGCGTCCGGCCTTCGTCGCGTCGACCAGGGTCGCGGGCACGTCGAGCTCCTCACCGAGGTCCTTCGCACCCCATGCCGAGGGCGTGTCGCTCATCGTGAAGTCGAGCGTTCCGCCCGCGCGGACGAGGTCGCCGTCAAAGGTGGTCTCGGTGATCGGGGTGCCGTTGATGCTGGCGCCCGCCACGTAGTCCTTGCCCGCGGACGCGCCGGGGGCGTTGATGACGAGCGTCTTGCCGCCGATGTTCAGCGTCGCGCTGTCGAACAGCGGCGTACCGATCGTGTAATCCCCGGAGCCCACCTCGAGCGGGTAGAACCCGAGCGCCGAGAAGACGTACCAGGCCGAGAACTCGCCGTTGTCCTCATCGCCCGGGTAGCCCTGGCCGATGTCGTCGCCGATGAAGAGGCGGTCCTGGATGTCGCGGATCAGCTCCTGCGCACCCGAGGGGTCGCCCGCCTCGGCGAGCACGTAGGGGATGTGGTGCGCGATCTGGTTCGACATGCCGAGCATGCCCAGTCGCACGTCACGCGCCTCGCGCGCCTCGTGGATGCCGGAGTAGTCGGCCTTCTCGCGCACGGTGAGGAAGTCGTGCATCACGTCGACCAGGCCCTGGCGTCCGCCGTAGAGCGCGGCCAGGCCGTCGACGTCGTGCGGCGCGTGGAAGCCGAAGGTCCAGGCGCTCGCCTCGGTGAAGGCACCGCCCCACGCCTTCTTGTCGAAGTCGGCGCCCGAGGTCCACGAGCCGTCGGCGTTGCGCGAGGTGAACGTGCCCGCTTCCGGGTTGAACATCTCGCCGTAGTGCTCGGCGCGCGCCTCGAAGTACGTCGCCTCCTCCTTCAGCTGAGCGACGCGGTCGGCGGGGGTGTTCGGGTCCTCCGACAGGGCCTTCGCCATCTCGGCGATACCGAAGTCGTTGATGTAGCCCTCGAGACCCCACGACGCGCTCTCGTGGGTGGTGGCCTCGGTGTAGCCGAGGAAGATCGACTGCCCGAGTCCCTTGCGGCCGACGGCGTTGGATGCCGGCAGCACGGTCGCGTTCTTGACCGCGGCGTCATAGGCCTCGAGTGCCGTGTCGGTCGAGAGGGCGCCCGCGAGGTACGCCTCGGCGAACGCGACGTCGGAGCTCGTGCCGGTCATCAGGTCGGCGTACCCGGGAGAGGACCAGCGCGCGATCCATCCGCTGTCGCGGTACTGCTGCACGAAGCCGTCGACGAGCTCTTCGGTCACGTCGGGGTAGAGCATCGAGTACAGCGGCCAGGCGGTGCGGTACGTGTCCCAGAAGCCGTTGTTGACGTAGATCTTGCCGTCGACGATCTTGGCGTTGGTCTGGGTGTCGCTCGCCGAGCCGGTCGTGCCGGCCACGGGGCTCGCGTACTTGTAGACCGGGTCGGCCTCGGTGCCCGTGTTCTCGAACTGCGAGTTCGGGTACAGGTTGAGCCGGTACAGGCTCGAGTAGAGCGTGATGAGCTGGGTGTCGGTCGCACCCTGCACCTCGTCGACGACCGAGAGGCGCTCGTTCCAGGCATCCTTCGCCGCGGCGTGGGCGTCGTCGAACGAGACGTCCTTCAGTTCGAAGTCGTGGTTCTTCTTCGCCTGGTCCTGCGAGATGAACGACGACGAGATGCGCAGCTCGACCGAGCGGTCACCGGTCGTGTCGAACGAGGCGAAGCGGGCGGTGCCGTTGCGGTCGCCGACGGTCGTCGGGCCGGCCGTCGCGGGTGCGCGGTCGAAGGTGCCGTAGACGAACATGCGGGTGCGTCCGGGCCAGCCGGAGCCGCCGTCGACCCAGCCGCTGACCGTGTCGCCCGAGATCGAGAGCTTCGACGAGTTCACGAGCTGATCGATGAGGATCGAGCTCGCGTCGCCGGCGAACTCGAAGCGGTAGATCGCACCGTGGTCGGTGGCGGTCACCTCGGTGCGGATGCCGTTGTCGAAGGTGACGTCGTAGATGTCGGGCCGCGCGATCTCGTTCTCGTGCGTGAACGTGAGCTTGCGGTCGTTCAGGTTAGAGGTCGGGTTGGCGTTCGCGGCGGGGAGCACGGCGAGCTGGTTGCGGTCGCCCATCCAGATGCTCGGCTGGTGCGAGAAGCCGATGCCGTTGAGTCCGGGCTTGTTCTGCGCATTGTTGGCGCGCTGGTACTGGTAGATCGTTCCGGTGTTGTCGGCGTTCGTCATCGGGGTGATGAAGTTGAAGCCGTTGGGCCATGCCGTCGCGGGCAGGTTGTTGCCGCGGGAGAAGCCGCCGGTCGAGTTCGTGCCGCGGCGGGTGTCGACGTACGACACGAGTCCGTCGGAGTCATCGAGCGGGGTCGCGGCGTCGATCTCGACGTCGTCGAGCCAGCCGGTGAACGCGGTGGCCGCGGTCGGCGCCTCGATGTTCTTCACGTCCGCGCCCGGGTGGGAGTAGGTGAAGCGGATGTCTTCGACGGTGCGACCCTCGAAGGCTCCGAGGTCGACGGTGACCTTGTTCCACTGGTTGGGCCAGAGCCTGTTCGAGCGGCCCTGCTCGGTGGCGGTGACGGGGTAGCCGTACGAGTCGGTCACGCCGGGGGTCGCGGCGAGGGTGGTGCCGTCGTCGAAGGCGAGATCGACGGCCACGAAGGTGGCCGCGTAGGTCTGCTCACCGTCGAGCACGGGGAAGACGAGGTACGACAGCTGGCTGTCGCCGTCGACGGTCACATCGACGTTCTCGTAGAGGGTCGTGGTCGACGATGCGGCGCCGGCGTCGAGGTGGCGCCCGGAGTACTGCAGCGCCTTGGTGCCGGTGAAGCCGACGCCGGTCTTGGCGGTGTCGGACGCCGTGGGGCCGTTCCCGACGACGACACGCAGGTCGCTCGCGGTCGGGGCGCCGTCGCTCACCGCGATGGGCTCGAAGTCGGCGAGCTGGATGAGGTTCGTGGTGGGCGTGCGGTTCTCGGTGATGTCGAGACGGTAGTAGAGGAACGGCGCGCTCGGCGCAGCCAGTTCGAACGTGCGGGTCTGACCGCGGGCGGTGAACATCTCCCCGGTCCGCTCGTCGACCGGGGTCCAGTCGGTGCCGTTGTTCGAGCCCAGCACGCGGAAGTTCTTCGGGTCGCGCTCCTGCGCATCGCCACCCGAGGTGAGCGTGTACTTCTGCAGCGGCTGCGCGGCGGTGAGCTGGTACTGCAGCCACCCCTTGTTGACGAAGGCGAGCCACTTGGTCGAGGCGTTGGCGTCGGCGGCGAACACGGCGGCTTCGTTCGGCGCGTTCTGCGCCGAGGCCGTGACGCCGTTCGGCGCGATCGCGGGCAGCATGCTGCCGGGGGCGAATCGGTTGCCGGTGACGTTGACGGCTTCACCGGTGCCCGCGAGTGCGGGCACGGCATCCGTCGATTCGAAGGACGACGAGAACGTCCCTCCTGCTGCAGCCGCCGCGGGGAGCGGCGTCAGCATGGCCAGGGTCACCGTCACGGCGGCGCCGGCGGCCGCCCAGATGCGACCTGCGGGTCGTGCGTTCCTCTTACGGGGAACAGTCATGGTTGCTCCTCAAACTCCACTGCGGTGTGTCGTTCGCCTGACGCAGATACCGGGGGGCGGGCTGCGCGACGTTTATGACATCGCTGTCATAGATCGAGACACTAACACAGCGGATGCCGTGGGCGGAAGATGCATCCCCCATCGGATGACCCGTCATAATGAGCAGATCGCTCGAGGCGGTAGAGGAACAGATGACACCACACGAAGACGGGGCCGCACCCCGCCCCACGCTCGCGCAGGTCGCCGCCCGCGCCGGCGTGAGCCTGAAGACGGCATCGCGTGCACTCGGAGGCGAGTCGTACGTCAGCGAGAAGACCCTCACGAGCGTGCTCGCCGCAGCCGCCGAGCTCGATTACCAGCGCAACGCCGCCGCGAGCCTCCTCGCCAGCGGCCGTCTCGCGGATTCGCTCGGACTCATCACCGGAGACTTCACCAATCCGTTCTACTCGGCTCTCGCCCAGGCCGTCGAAGACGAGATCCGCCCGCGCGGTATGCACCTGTCGGTGGCGAACTCCCGCGAGTCCGCCGAGCAGGAGAAGCGCGTCGCGCACGACCTCGCCGACCGGCAGACCAAGGCGGTCATCACGGTCTCGGCGATGACCGACCACGCCGACTACGCGACGCTGCAGGCCCGCGGCATCCCGGTCGTCTTCGTCGACCGCCCGGCCGAGAATCTCGCCGCCGACTCCGTCGTGTTCGACAACCGCGAGGGCGGGCGCCTCGTCGCCCAGCATCTGATCGATCGCGGACACCGGCGCATCGCGTTCATCGGCGACTACGCCTGGCTACCCACCTACCGGGCCCGTCTCGCCGGCATGGGTGACGTGCTCGACGGGTCGCCGGTCGCCTGGCGCGAGCTTCTGCGCACCGACGCGCACGACGTCGCATCGTCGCGCGAGTGCGTGCGCGAACTGCTCGCCCTCGACGAACCTCCGACCGCGATCGTCGCCGGCAACAACCGCGTGCTGCTCGGCGTCATGGAGGAGATCGCGACGACGGGTGCCCCGCCCGCCGTGATCGGCTTCGACGACCCGGAGTGGGCGACGGTGCTCGGCATCAGCGTCGTGACCGGCGACGTCGAAGAGCTCGGACGGTCGGCCGCGCGCCTGGCGCTCGCCCGCCTCGGCGACCGCACCCGCGAACCCGAGAGCGTGGTGGTGCCGATGCGCCTGATCGAACGGACGTCGACCCGCTCACAGTGATCGTGAGGGGTCACGACACGCCGCAGGCGTGCAGTCGCGAGCGGCGTGTCGTGACCCTTCACAGGTGAACAGGGGCGGTGGCGTGCGTTGCCGCGGCGAGCGCATCGGCCATCGGCACGAGATCCGCCATGGTGACTGCGCCGGCCGGCTGCGCCTCCACGACACGGACGGCGGCGAGGGCGGTGAGGCGCCCGGTCGCGTCCGACTGCCCGTGGCCCGACGCCTCGTTGCGCTCGCCCGTGCGACGGTTGCGCGCGACGACGTGCCAGGCATCCGTTCCCACATGAGGCGCCGCCGTGAGGGCGCCCCGGAGCGACGGCATCCGCCCGACCAGGTCGAGTGCGCCGGTCATCATGGCCGACCCGAGGGTCAGGTAGGAGCGGATGCTCGGGGCCTCCGGCCCGCCGAGCAGCACGTGATCGGGGAAGTCGGCACGCAGGTAGCGACGATCCCGGCCATCCGGACCGAACGCGCGGACGCTCTCACGGAAGTTGCGCACGGCACCGCCCTCGGGCGGACGATGCAGGTCGGTGCCGACGAGTCCGGCCGTCCACGCGACCGCGGCGGGTCCGTGATGCTCGCCGCTGCCGAGCATCACGAGCACGTCGAGATCGTCGCCCGCGCGAGTGCCGAGCGATGCCGCGAGCACCGTGCTGAGACCGGGTACGAGTCCGGCCCCGAGAACGACCGGTCCGGATGCCGTCCGCCGCAGCGCCTCGAGGTAGGAGCCGGTGGCGGAGATGTCGACGAGCGGCGTCGCGCCGGTCGCGGATGCGAGGTCTGAGCGCTCGATACCCGAGGCGTTGACCACCACGTCGTGATCGGCGGCGAGTGCCACGAGCGGGGCGAGGTCGCCCCGCAGATCGATACGGGCGCCGTCGGATTCGGCACGACTGGCGGCGGTGACGCGGTGTCCGTCACGCTCGAGGTCGCGGCGAACGACGGTGCCGACGGCACCACGAGCACCGAGGATCAGAGCCCTCATCGGATGCTCGGGCGGGCGGGGATGGCGGACATGGGGCTCCTTCGATCGTCGGGAGTCCCATGGTCGTTCGCGCGTGGCTACCGGATCCAGGTGGTTTGCGACTTCTGCAAAGATGGCCGGATGGATGCCGATACCGCTGACGTTCTCGCCGCGATCGGTCCGCGCCTGCGCTCGCTGCGCCGGGCGCGTGGGCTCACCCTCACGTCACTGGCCGAGCTCTCCGGCCTCTCGATCAGCGTGCTGTCCCGGCTCGAGACCGGCCACCGGCATCCGACCCTCGATCTGCTGATCCCGCTCGCGCGCGCCTACGAGGTGTCGCTCGATCGGCTGATCGGCGCACCCGAGACCGGTGACCCGCGCGTGCACCTCGAACCCCAGCGCCTGATCGCCGGGGGAGTGGCCGTACCGCTGACGCAACATCCGGGGCGCGTGCAGGCGTTCAAGCACGTGCTCGGCCCGCGCGATCCCGCGCTCGTGACGCATCGCGGGCATGCCTGGATCTACGTGCTCGCAGGCACGCTGCGACTGATCCTCGGAACCGAGGAGCACGAGGTGCAGCCGGGCGAGATCGTCGAGTTCGACGCCGCGACGCCGCACTGGTTCGGACCGGCCGACGGGCTGTCGGTCGAGATCCTGCACCTCTTCGGCCCGGAGGGCGAGCGGCCGATGGCTCGGGACCTCTTCTCCCACCCGTGAGGGGTCACGACACGCCGCAGGCCTGGGTCGGGTCGCGGCGTGTTCTGACCCCTCAGCGTCGGTTCAGACGAGCGCGGACGCCCGCCGGATCTCCTGCTCGCGCAGGGCGTTCTCGACCGCCTCGACGTCGCGCACCGCGCCTCGGTCGGCCGAGGTCGCCATGGCCGCGTAAGCGCGCAGCGCCCGGGAGACGGGGCGCTGACGGTCGACGGGGCGGTAGCCACCGGCGTCCAACAGGCGCGCGCGGCGCTGCTCGAGCTCGGCCTCGCTGACCTCGAGGGTCATGCCGCGGGTGGGGATGTCGATCGAGATGATGTCGCCGTCCTCGACGAGCGCGATGACGCCGCCGGATGCCGCCTCGGGCGAGACATGCCCGATCGACAGACCCGAGGTGCCGCCCGAGAAGCGGCCATCGGTGATCAGGGCGCACACCTTGCCCAGTCCGCGGCCCTTGAGGAACGACGTCGGGTGCAGCATCTCCTGCATGCCCGGGCCGCCCTTGGGACCCTCGTAGCGGATGACGACCACGTCGCCCGGCTGGATCTTCTTGCCGAGGATCTTCGCGACCGCCTCCTCCTGCGACTCGCACACCACCGCCGGGCCCGAGAAGACCAGGATCGACGGGTCGACGCCCGCGGTCTTCACCACGGCGCCGTCGACGGCCAGATTGCCCCGCAGCACGGCCAGACCGCCGTCGACCGAGTAGGCGTGGTCGACATCGCGGATGCATCCGTTCTCGCCGTCCTCGTCGAGAGCCGCCCAGCGCTCCGACTGCGAGAACGCGCTCGACGAGCGCACGCCACCGGGAGCCGCGAACCACAGATCCTTCGCGACGTCGGTCGCCTTTCCGCCACGGATGTCCCAGTCGTCGAGCCAGGCCGCGAACGACTCCGAGTGGATGGTGCTCACGTCCTCCTTCAGCAGACCGCCACGACGCAACTCGCCGAGCACGGCGGGGATGCCGCCCGCACGGTGCACGTCCTCCATGTAGTACATGCGGCCGTAGGCCGGGTTCGGGGCGATCTTGGCGAGGCAGGGCACGCGACGCGAGATCGCATCGATCTCGTCGAGGCCGAAGTCGATCCCGGCCTCGTGGGCGGCGGCGAGCAGGTGCAGGATCGTGTTCGTCGATCCGCCCATCGCGATGTCGAGCGCCATCGCGTTCTCGAACGCGGCGAAGCTCGCGACCTCGCGCGGCAGCACCGAACGGTCGTCCTCGTCGTAGAAGCGACGGGTGATCTGCACCGCGACCTCGCCGGCCTTCTCGTACAGCGCGCGACGAGCGGTGTGGGTGGCGAGAACAGAACCGTTGCCCGGCAGGGCGAGGCCCAGCGCCTCGACGAGGCAGTTCATCGAATTGGCGGTGAACATGCCCGAGCACGATCCGCAGGTCGGGCAGGCGTTCTCCTCGATGCGCTGGATGTCGGCATCCGACACCGTGTCGTTCGCCGCCTCGGAGATCGCGTCGACCAGGTCGAGGGTGCGCACCGATCCGTCGACCAGCGTCGCGCGACCGGCCTCCATCGGACCGCCCGACACGAACACCGTGGGGATGTTCAGGCGCAGCGCGGCCATGAGCATGCCGGGGGTGATCTTGTCGCAGTTCGAGATGCACACGAGCGCGTCGGCCTGGTGCGCGTTGACCATGTACTCGACCGAGTCGGCGATCAGGTCGCGCGAGGGCAGCGAGTAGAGCATGCCGCCGTGACCCATGGCGATGCCATCGTCGACGGCGATCGTGTTGAACTCGCGGGGGATGCCGCCCGCCGCCGAGATCGCGTCGGAGACGATGCGTCCGACCGGCTGCAGGTGCGTGTGGCCGGGCACGAACTCGGTGAAGCTGTTCGCCACAGCGATCATCGGCTTGCCGAAGTCGGCGGCGTTGACGCCGGCGGCGCGGAAGAGGGCGCGGGCTCCGGCGGCGTTGCGGCCGTGCGTGACGGTGCGGGAACGAAGAGGGGTGGGCATGGTTCCACTTTCGTGGGACACGGCGGATGCCGGAAGACGGCGCTGACACTAGTAGTGAGAGCACTAGGTTTGTTCTGTGGCCGTGGACGAGGAGCAGCGCAGAGAACTGGGCGCGTTCCTCCGTGCCCGACGCGAGCAGCTCGACCGCGGCGCCTACGGCCTGCCGCCCGCGGGGCGCGGCCGCACGATCGGTCTGCGCCGTGAGGAGATCTCGTACCTCTCGGGCGTCAGCGTCACCTGGTACACCTGGCTCGAGCAGGGGCGTGACATCAATCCCTCGCGGCAGGTGCTGGATGCCGTCGCCACGGCGCTGCACCTGACCGTGGCCGAGCACGACTACGCGCTGCGCCTGGCCGGGTTCGCACCCGCACGACCCGGCACGGGTGAGGCTGTCGAGACCGCACCGGCCCACGTGCAGCGCTTCCTCGATGCGCTGGAGGAGCACCCGGCCTACGCGCTCGCGCCCGACTGGGGCGTCGCCGGGTGGAACGCCGCTTACGAGGCGCTCTATCCGAACGTCGCCACCACCCCGCCCGAGAAGCGCAACCTGCTCTGGCTGATCTTCACCGACCCCGCCGTGCGCGACCTGCTCGACGACTGGGACGACACCAGCCGCCGCTTCCTCGCCGAGTTCCGCGCCGAGGCGGGGCCGCGACTCGGTGATCCGCGCTATCGCGACCTCGTCGGTCGCCTGATGGAGGCGAGCCCGGAGTTCCGCGAACGCTGGGAGAGCCACGACGTGCGGGGGTTCGAATCGCGCGAACGCGTGTTCCGGCATCCGTCACTGGGCAGGCTCGTGTTCGAGCACCACCAGCTGCGGCCGTCCGACCAGACCGACATCCAGCTGGTCGTCTACACCCCGGCGGATGCCGCCGCCCGCGCGAGGTTCTTCCGCCGGAGGGACTGAGTTCCTATCGGTGAGGAGTCAAGACACGCCGTGCCGAGCCGCACGCTCGGGGCGTGTCTTGACCCCTCACGATCAGGAGTCGACGGGCTTGCCCAGCAAGCCGTGCTTCTCCTCGATCTCGACCTGCTCGTAGAGGCCGGCATAGTTCTCGCGGTGGTCGGGGTCGTCGGTGAGGTTCTCGCGGATGTGCATCTCCCACACCACGTTCTCGAAATCCGTCTCGAGCATCTCCTGCACGCGCCGGTGCAATTCGTCGAAGACCTCGGGCGGGGCGAGGAATCCGATCGAGAGCTCGGCCAGGTCGAAGGTGCTCGCGTCGGTCAGGTCGCTGTTCTCGGTCATGCGCGCCAGGCTAGTCGCGGTACCTGCGTGTCGTCCTCGCGAGGGGTCAGGACACGCCGTGCCCGAGCGGACGATGACGGCGTGTCTTGACCCCTCAGGCGCTGTGCACGCCTTCGCACCCGCGCGTCAAGTCCCTTCATCTCCGGGGGAACCGCGCGCAGAGTGACTCCATGTCCACCTCCACCGACCACCGCACCGAGCCCGAGCGCACGCCGGACGGCCACCACTTCGTGATCGACGGACGGCGTTGGCGGGCGACGGATCCGTCGATCCCCGACTCGTTCCGGCAGGAGCTGGTCGACGAACTGATGGCCGCGCGCCGCGCCGTCAAGGACGGGGAGACGGATGCTCGGGGGCGCGTCCAGGACGCGAAGGTCGCTCTCGGAGAGCGCGGACACCCATGGTGGGAGCAGCGAACCGGCAGCGGATTCGACGAGAGGATCGCCGCCGCCATCCGCACTCTCACGCGCCGACGGGAGGGTTCGTCGATCTGCCCGAGCGACGTCGCCCGCACCGTGGGAGGCGACACGTGGCGGGATTCGATGGACGACGTGCGCCGGATCGCCGGAGCCCTCGCCGCTCAGGGCGACGTCGTCGTCACGCAGAAGGGCGAGCCCGTGCGCATCGATCACGTACGCGGACCGGTGCGGATCAGCGCCATCCGCTGAGAAGTGCGCGTGACGGTCACTCGACCCGCTGGAGGGCGACGGCGTAGATGGTGGGAGCTCCGTCGAGATCGAGCGTCACGCTCATCCCGGTGCCGGTGGTGGTGAGGTCGAAGGCGATGGTGGCGTTCGTGCACTCGACCGGGTCGGTGCTCGGGTCGCTGTCGAGCTCGCCCGCCTGGAGGGTGATGGTGCCGTCGCCGCGGCAGGCGATCTGCCCCTGGTACGTGCCGGCGGGCACCGACGAGAAGCTCGTCAGGTGGTGCGCGGAGGTGTGCTCACTCAGCCACCCCGAGAACGTACCGGTGCCCTGGGCGTCGTCGGCCCAGGTGATGGCGGTGTCCGCCCAGTCCTTGATGTCGTCGACGGGAATCGGCAGCAGGGCCGCGTCGGTGTCGGCATCCGCGGTCGGAGTGGGCGTCGGGGTCGGAGCGGACGAAGCGGATGCCGATGGCGCAGGCGTCTCGGTATCCGTCGGCGCACCCGTGCACCCGGTGAGGGCGATGCCGACCGTCAGCACCGCACCGATGGTGAGTCCTCGTCTGATGTCCATACGTCCCACGCTACGGAGGCCGACCCACGGGATCGAGTCGATCACCCGCACTCGGAGGAGGTACGGAGGTTCGGGCCGACGCTCAGGGTGCGGGCGGAGGCGGGAACAGCGGCGGCCGCGGGCGCGCCGGAGCGGGGTCGCCGTCGCGAGCGGCGGCCAGGTCGCGCACGTTCTTCTGCACCGCGACGACGGCGAAGAGACTCATCGCGAAGCCGATCCCGTAGAAGCCCTTCTCCGAGAGCAGCAGATCGGCGTTCCAGAGTCCCGCGGTCATGAGGATCAGCGAGGCGAGAAGCATGCTCCACGAGACGCCGAGGTAGACGCCCGTGACGGGGATGTCTTCGGCGCGGTCGCGCACCGCCTTCTGCACCGAGACGGCGGCGAAGACACCGAGAAGGAAGACGGCGAAGTAGAAGCCCTTCTCCGAGAGCAGCATGTGTGCGTTGTAGAGCCCGATGAAGAAGAGCGAGGCGCCGATTCCGAGTGCGACCCACGATGCCCCGACAAACGCGGCGGTCGGGCGCGCGGGCGCCGGTTGCTTCTGCTGTTCCATGAGAATCCCCCTCCGGTGATCGCCCGATACGCGGACGAGCCGCCCGCTCTGCACGGTCGGCACCCGAAGTCTTCCATGTGGAAATCCCTGATCAGAGGTTATCCACATGGAATATCGGTGTGCCAGAGAATCCTACGAAATCTGCCGATACGGTTCAGGTATGACGATGCAACCCGTAGGCGGCACTGGACTTCCGGTGTCTCCGTACCTCGTTTCCATCGGCAACGTGCATGCCACCCCGGACTGGGTCGTGACACCGGCGGGCACATGGCCGATATCGACGGTGAACGTGACCACGCAGGATCAGACCGCGACGACCACGCACACCCCGGCGTGGGCGATCATCATGGTGATCCTGTTCATCTGGTTCTTCCTCCTGAGCTTGCTCTTCCTTTTCGCTCGTGAACCACGAGTGAGTGGATACGTGAACGTGACGCTCTGGGGTCCGGGCGGGCAGTCGTACACCGAGAACGTTCCCGTCTGGAATGCCGCGCAGCGCGCCGATACCTTCCAGCGTGTGACCTACCTGCAGAGCATCGTCGGTCAGAGTCGCGCTCGAGGAGCGTGACCCGCACGACCTCAAAGTTCTTAACAGAGTTGTTAACACCTGTGGAAACGAGAAGGCCCCGCACTCGGCGGGGCCTTCTCGAACTGTCTCAACACAGTGTGGAGCCTAGGAGATTCGAACTCCTGACATCCTGCTTGCAAAGCAGGCGCTCTACCAACTGAGCTAAGGCCCCGAGGGGTATTTCTTGAGTTGATGTGTGGGCCCACCAGGACTTGAACCTGGGACCTCTTCATTATCAGTGAAGCGCTCTAACCACCTGAGCTATGGGCCCGTCAACCTCCGAAACTTTACCGGAGATTCGCCGAAACTCCCAATCGAGCGCGGGGACCCGGGCGAGTCCCCGCGCTCATGGGCGATCAGCGGCCCGGACGGATCGTCACGCCACCGGCCGAGAGCGAGACCTCGATGCTGCGTCGGGCGCTCGCGGACTGCTCGACCCGAGCATCGAGGGACCCGGCGTCGACGCTCTGGGTGATGTCGTACGCGACATCCGGCACCGTGAGGTCGACCGAGCCCGCGCTCACCTCGACCGTCGTCCGCGTCGGGGCGGTTCCGGTCAGTTCGACATTGAGTTCTCCGGCCGAGACGCTCAGCGATGCGTCGTCGACGTCGGCGAGGACGATGTCGGCACGGCCCGCGCTCATGTCGACCGCCAGAGCGGTCGCCGACCCTTCGACATCGAGCGCCCCCGCGCTCACGTCGATGTCGAGAGCACCGAAGTCACCGACGACGTCGAGGCTTCCGGCGTCGAGCGTCAGGTCGGCGTCGATCGCGTCGGTGCGAAGAGTCTCCGGCAGGGTCAGCACGGCGACCTCGCCCTCACGGCCCCAGTCGCCGAACCACCAGTCCCAGCGGTTGTCGGGACTGCGCACCACCAGTTCGTCACCGTCGCGCTCGATGGTCCAGTCCGGGCCACGGCGGTTCGAGATGGAGAGTTCCGCCTGATCGACGTCGCCGAACTCCACACGCATGCTGCTGGCATCGGCGTCGACGCTGAGCGAGTCGATGCCGTCGACGTCGATGCCCTGCACGGTGTCACCACCTGCGTTGCTCGCGACACTGACGTTGCTCATCGCGCCGATCGCCGCCGTCCCCGCCGTACCGACGAGGGCGATTCCACCGACCACCGCGGTGACGATCGCGATCGCGGTCACCCCGCCCGATCGTGCACCGGTACCGGCCGGCCCGCCGGACGCGGTCGGCGGAGGCGTGGGCGGAACGGATGCCGTCGGCTGGGGCGGCTCGGACGCCGGCGGGGGAGTGAGCGGGGTGTGTCCGCCCTGGTGGTCGTTCTGGTCGGTGCTCATCGCGCCGCTCCGTTCTGGGTGGCCGGCGGGATGGGACCGCCGGTGTTCTCGATGTGGGCGAGGGCGGCGAGCACGCGGCGGTTTCCCGACTCGTCCTGCTCGAACCCGAGTTTCTGGAAGATGGAGGTGATGTGCTTCTCGACGCTCGCCTCCGAGACGAAGAGGAGTCCGGCGATCGCCTGGTTCGACTTGCCCTCCGCGATCAGCGCCAGCACGGTGCGTTCGCGCTCGGTGAGCCGCAGCATCCGATCGTCGCGATTGCGCCGCGTGAGCAGCTGCGCCACCACCTCGGGGTCGAGCACGGTCGCGCCCTCGGCGATGCGCTGCACCGACTGGAGGAACTCGGCGACATCGGCGACCCGGTCCTTGAGCAGGTAGCCCAGCGGGCCGCCCTGCGCGGCGATCAGATCGGAGGCGTAGCGCTCCTCGACGTACTGCGAGAGCACGAGGAGGGCGAGCGACGGATGCGTCGACCGCAGTCCGAGCGCCGCACGGATGCCCTCGTCGGTGAACGTCGGGGGCAGGCGCACGTCGAGGATGCAGAGTTCCGGATCCGTCGTCGCGACCGCCTCGGTGAGTCCCGAGGTGTCGGGGAGTGCCGCGACGACCTCGTGGCCGGCGTCCTCGAGCAGACGCACGAGACCTTCGCGCAGCAGGACCGAGTCCTCGCAGATCAGGATGCGCATGGCACGTTCACCTCCAGGCTGGTCGGGCCGCCCTGCGGGCTCTCGAGGCGGAAGGTCCCTCCCGCAGCGAGCACGCGGTTGGCGATCCCGTCGAGTCCGCCACCGGGCTGCACCTGCGCGCCGCCCATGCCGTTGTCCTCGACGCGGGCCCAGAGCGTGTTGCCCTCGCGGATCCGCACCGTCACTCGCGCTTCGCTGGCCCGCGAGTGCTTCGCGGCGTTGGTCAGCGACTCGGCGATCGAGAAGTACACGGCCGCCTCCGCCTCACGACTGCATCGTCCGTCCATGCGGACGTCGAGCGAGACCGGGATGTGCGAGCGACCGGCGAGTGCCGACAGGGCCGCGTCGAGTCCCCGGTCGTCGAGCACCGAGGCGTGGATGCCGCGGGCGAGCTGTCGGAGTTCGGTGATGGCGGCCTTCGTGGACGTGTGCGCCTCGGCGATCAGTTCCTTCGCCGCATCGGGATCGGTCTCGATCTTCTGCTGAGCGAGCCCGAGCGTCATGCCGACCGAGACGAGTCGCGGCTGGACGCCGTCGTGCAGGTCTCGTTCGATGCGGGTGCGTTCGACGTCGGCGGCCCGCACGGCTCCCTCACGCTGCGCGGTGGTCGTGCGCACCTGCTCGGTGAGTTCGGCCTCACGGCTGCGCACCACGATCGCGAGCGACAGTGTGCGGTGGAGAAGGGCGAGACCGATCATGCCGGCGACCGACGCGGCGATCCCGAGGATGCCGACGAGCGGTGCCCAGGCGACGAGCAGTGCGCCACCGCCGAACGGGCCGACCACCGATTCCGCGGAGGTGAGGGGCGCGAAGGAGATCACGACCGACCACGCGAACGCGGCGGCGAGACGCAGCACGATGAAGCCCAGCAACACGGCGATCGCGAAGTTCGCGAGCGCGCGCCACATGCGTCCGTCGATCGTCTGGCGGCCGAGAGCACGAAGCCACCCGCCGAAGCCGGGCCGTTCGCGCGGCCGCAGACGCAGCGGCGCGATCGGTGTGCGGTAGAGCGCGCTCACCCGGGCGACCTCGAACCAACCGACGCCGAAGAGCGCGTAGACCAGGCCGACGAGGAAGACCAGCCCGATGCCGAAGGCGAAGAGCAGTCCGAGGCCGGTTCCGAGTATCCCGATGAGGGTCGCGTTGATGATGCCGCCGATGACGCCCACTCCCGCGAGATGCAGGATGGTGAGCGGGATCCTCAGCGGCGGCTTCACGGCCGTCGCCTGCGGCGGGGTCGCAGTCTGTGTCGTCATGATTCCAAGGTACGGGCGCGCAGATCGCGCCGACACCGAGGAACCCGGACACCTGGGTTCGGGTTTTCCCTACCCCGCGAACGACGAAGGGGCGGATGCCGCAGCATCCGCCCCTTCATGAAAATCGGTCAGTTCGACATGAAGCCGACGAGCAGGCCGCCGGTGACCTTCACCGCGAGGTTGTAGATACCCGCGATCACGGCGCCGAGCACCGTGAAGACGATGAGGTTGAGGATCGCCACGACGGCAGCGAAGGCCATCACCTGCGGAAGTCCGACGACCTCGGTGAGCTTGAACGCGTTGTCGGTGATGCCCGCGAGGAACGAATCGGCCGTGGTCAGCACGTTCGTCGCCTGCAGCACGAGGTAGATCAGGAAGAACGACACCATCGTGACGACCGCGAGGGCCACAGCTCCGAGGAAGGAGAGCTTCACGGCCGACCAGAAGTCGACGTAGACCAGGCGCAGGCGAACCTGCTTGCCACCGGTCTTACGGGTGGATTTCTTCGCGAGCTTGTCGGCTACCGTGCTCATGCGTCCGTGCTCTCCTCGGGGGTCTCTGTCGTCTCGGTGACGTCTGCTGCGGCATCCGCCTCATCCGTGTCGTCTTCGTCGGAGAGGCCACGTTCGCCGTTGCGGGCGATCGCGAGGATCCGGTCGGCTTCCGTCGTCCGGGCGAACACCACTCCCATGGTGTCTCGGCCCTTGGCGGGCACCTCGGCCACGGCAGAGCGTACCACCTTGCCGCTGGACAGAACCACAAGGACCTCGTCGTCTGCGGAGACGATCAGACCACCCGCGAGAGTGCCCCGATCGTCGTGCAGCTTGGCCACCTTGATGCCGAATCCGCCGCGTCCCTGGACGCGGTATTCCTCGACCGCCGTGCGCTTCGCGTACCCGCCGTCGGTGACGACGAACACGAATCGGCCGGGGGCGGCGACGGATGCCGAGAGCAGACTGTCGCCCTCGCGGAACTTCATGCCCTTCACACCCGCGGTCGCTCGACCCATCGGACGCAGCGCCTCATCGGTGGCCTGGAAGCGCACCGACATGCCCTTGCGGCTGATGAGGAGGATGTCGTCCTCGGCATCGACCAGCAGAGCGCCGACCAGTGCATCGTCGTCGTTCAGGCGGATCGCGATGACGCCGCCCTGACGGTTGGTGTCGTATGCCTCGAGGCGGGTCTTCTTGACGAGACCGTTGTGCGTGGCGAGCACCAGGTACTCGGCGACCGCGTAGTCGCGGATGTCGAGGATCTGAGCGATGCTCTCGTCGGGCTGCATCGCCAGCAGGTTCGCGACGTGCGTGCCCTTCGCATCGCGGCCGGCCTCGGGAACCTCGTAGGTCTTGGCGCGGTAGACGCGACCCTTGTCGGTGAAGAACAGCAGCCAGTGGTGCGTCGTCGTGACGAAGAAGTGCTCGACGATGTCATCCGCTCGCAACTGGGCGCCCTTGATGCCCTTGCCGCCGCGGTGCTGGGAGCGGTAGTTGTCGCTGCGCGTGCGCTTGATGTAGCCGTCGCGCGTGACGGTGACGACCATCTCCTCCTCGGCGATGAGGTCTTCCATCGAGACGTCGCCGTCGTAGCCGTGCAGAATGTGCGTGCGGCGCTCGTCACCGAACTTGTCGACGATGCCGGTGAGCTCTTCGCGGATGATCGTGCGCTGACGGCCCTCGTCGGCGAGGATCGCCTTGTAGTCCGTGATGAGCGCTTCGAGCTCGTTCGCCTGATCGATGATCTTCTGACGCTCGAGCGCGGCGAGACGACGGAGCTGCATCTGCAGGATCGCCTCGGCCTGGATCTCATCGATGTCGAGGAGCTTCTGGAGTCCCTCGTTCGCCTCCTGCGTGGTCTGCGACCGGCGGATGAGCGCGATGACCTCGTCGAGAGCGTCGAGCGCCTTCAGATATCCGCGCAGGATGTGCATCCGCTTCTCGGCCTCGTTGAGGCGGAACTGCGTGCGACGCACGATCACTTCGATCTGGTGCGCGATCCAGTGGCTGATGAAGCCGTCGATCGCGAGGGTGCGGGGCACGCCGTCGACGATCGCGAGCATGTTCGCGCCGAAGTTCTCCTGCAGCTGCGTGTGCTTGTACAGGTTGTTGAGCACGACCTTGGCGACGGCATCGCGCTTGAGCACGACGACCAGTCGCTGACCCGTGCGGTCGGAGGACTCGTCGCGGATGTCGGCGATGCCCGTGATCTTGCCGTCGCGGGCGAGGTCGCCGATCTTGACCGCGACGTTGTCGGGGTTCACCTGGTACGGCAGCTCGGTGATGACCAGGCACGTACGACCCTGGATCTCCTCGACGTTGACGACGGCGCGCATCGTGATCGATCCGCGGCCGGTGCGGTACGCCTCGTGGATGCCCTTGGTGCCGAGGATCTGCGCGCCGGTCGGGAAGTCCGGGCCGGGAACGCGCTGGATCAGGCCGTCGAGCAGTTCTTCGCGGGTGATGTCGGGGTTGTCGAGGGCCCAGAGCGCGGCCTCCGACACCTCGCGCAGGTTGTGCGGCGGGATGTTCGTCGCCATACCGACCGCGATACCGACCGAGCCGTTGACGAGGAGGTTCGGGAACCGGGCCGGGAGGACCGTCGGTTCCTGGGTCTGACCGTCGTAGTTGTCGGTGAAGTCGACCGTGTCCTCTTCGATGTCGCGCACCATCTCGAGCGCGAGCGGGGCCATCTTGGTCTCGGTGTATCGCGGGGCGGCGGCTCCCATGTTGCCGGGCGACCCGAAGTTGCCCTGGCCGAGTGCCAGCGGGTACCGCAGCGACCACGGCTGCACGAGACGGACGAGGGCGTCGTAGATCGCCGAGTCACCGTGCGGGTGGTACTGACCCATGACCTCGCCGACGACACGGGCGCACTTCGAGAACGACTTGTCGGGGCGGAATCCGCCGTCGTACATGCCGTAGATCACGCGGCGGTGCACCGGCTTGAGGCCGTCGCGCACATCCGGCAGCGCGCGGCCGACGATCACGGCCATCGCGTAGTCGAGGTAGCTGCGCTGCATCTCCGACTGCAGGTCGACCTGGTCGATCCGGCCGTGGTCGTGCTCGGGGACGGGGCGTTCTTCGTCAGTCATGTGGTTTTCGATTCCGGTCGTTCAGTCTTGTCGAAGCATCCGGGACCCTTCGACAAGCTCGGGGACCCAGGGTGGCGTCAGATGTCGAGGAAGCGGACGTCCTTGGCGTTGCGCTGGATGAAGGTACGGCGCGATTCGACGTCCTCACCCATCAGCACGCTGAAGATCTCATCGGCGGCCGCGGCATCCTCGATCGTCACCTGACGGAGGGTGCGGGTGGAGTGATCCATCGTGGTCTCCCACAGCTCCTTGGCGTTCATCTCGCCGAGACCCTTGTAGCGCTGGATGCCCGCATCCTTCGGGATGCGCTTGCCGTTGTCGAGGCCGTACTTGAGCAGCGCATCGCGCTCGTCATCGCTGAACACGTACTCGTGCGGCGAATTCGACCACTTCAGGCGGTACAGCGGCGGCATCGCGAGGTACACGAAGCCGGCCTCGATGAGTCCGCGCATGTAGCGGAACAGCAGGGTGAGCAGCAGCGTCGTGATGTGCTGGCCATCGACGTCGGCATCCGCCATCAGGACGATCTTGTGATAGCGGGCCTTCTCGATGTCGAAGTCCTCGCCGATGCCCGTGCCGAAGGCCTGGATCATCGCCTGGACCTCTTTGTTGCCGAGGGCCTTGTCGAGGCGCGCGCGCTCGACGTTCAGGATCTTGCCGCGGAGCGCCAGGATCGCCTGCGTGTGCGGGTCGCGACCCTGCACCGCGGAACCGCCTGCCGAGTCACCCTCGACGAGGAAGATCTCGCTGATCGATGGGTCCTTGCTCGTGCAGTCCTTGAGCTTGTCGGGCATCGCGGCCGACTCGAAGACGCTCTTGCGACGCGCGGTCTCACGCGCCTTTCGAGCCGCCAGGCGCGCGGTCGCCGCATCGATCGCCTTGCGGATGACGTTCTTCGCCTGGCTCGGGTTGCGCTCGAACCAGTCGCCGAGCTGATCGCCGACGACCTTCTGCACGAACGCCTTCGCCTCGGTGTTGCCGAGCTTGGTCTTGGTCTGTCCCTCGAACTGCGGCTCGCCGAGCTTGATCGAGATGACGGCGGTGAGCCCCTCGCGCACGTCGTCGCCCGAGAGGTTGTCGTCCTTCTCCTTGAGCAGGTTGTTCGCGCGCGCGTACTTGTTGACCAGGGTGGTCAGTGCGGCGCGGAAGCCCTCTTCGTGCGTTCCACCCTCGTGCGTGTTGATGGTGTTCGCATAGGTGAAGACGTTCTCGGTGTACGAGGTGGTCCACTGCATCGCGACCTCGAGCGAGATCTTGCGCTCGGTGTCCTCGGACTCGAACGCGATGATCTCCTCGGTGACGACCTCGGCGTGACGCACCTTGTTGAGGTACTCGACGTAGTCGACGAGTCCGCGCTCGTAGAAGAAGACGTCGCCGGGCTGCTTCTCGATCGTCTGCCCGTTCTCCTCGATCTCGTAGGTCGAGGACGGACGCTCGTCGCTCAGCTCGATGCGGAGTCCCTTGTTGAGGAACGCCATCTGCTGGAAGCGCGTGCGCAGGGTGTCGTAGTCGTACTCGGTCGTCTCGGTGAAGATCGATCCGTCGGCCCAGAAGGTGATCGCGGTTCCGGTCTCGTCGGTCGCCTCGCCCTTCTCGAGCTGCTGCTGCGGGGCGCCGCCGTCGGCGAAGCTGTGCCGCCAGACGAAGCCCTTCTGCTTGACCTCGACCTCGAAGCGCGTCGACAGCGCGTTCACGACCGAGGAGCCGACACCGTGCAGACCGCCCGAGACGGCGTAGGCGCCGCCGCCGAACTTGCCACCGGCGTGCAGGATCGTGAGCACCACCTCGACGGTCGACTTGGTCGGGTCGGAGGAGTGCGGATCCACGGGGATGCCGCGGCCGTTGTCGACCACGCGCACGCCGCCGTCGGCGAGGAGGGTGACCAGGATCGTGTCGGCGTAGCCGGCCAGCGCCTCATCGACCGAGTTGTCGACGATCTCGTAGACCAGGTGGTGCAGACCGCGCGGACCGGTGGACCCGATGTACATGCCGGGGCGCTTGCGCACGGCCTCGAGGCCCTCGAGGATCTGGATCGAGTCGGCCCCGTATTCGGGGAGATCGCCCGCGGGTGCGTTCGATGTTCCTCCGGTCGCACTCGTCGAAGGGTCGGGGGTTCCCCCGGTGGTCGATTCGGACTCGTCGGCGGGGGATTCAGGCGTCATCAGAAGACATTCTCCACATCGATATTGCGAACTCCCAGTCTAGCCGGGTTTTCTCTCGAAATATCGCTCAACGGCCGCGTGTGGGCCTCTGAGAGGTTTTACCCCCTTGCATGGTGCCCTACCCGTAGGTATCGCGCGGGCCCCGCCCTGGAACGACTCTGGGACCCCATTTCCAGGAGGGGACGTCCGGTCCGATGAAGCGGAGGTTCTCGACGCCGGCATCCGGATACCGTCGTCCGATCTCGGTGAGGATGGTCGCCCGCATGTACTGCAGGTTCTTCGCCCACGCCGTGGAATCGCACTTCACCGTCAGCAGCCCGCGCTCCAGCGAGACCGGTTCCGAGTGCTTCGCGGTGTCGGCGCCAGCGAGATCGGCCCATTGCCGCACGAGGTCTTCCCGGGCGAGGGTGATCTGCCAACCGGAGTCGCGGCTGAGCTTGTCGAGCACGGCACCGAGGGCACCGGGGTCGCGGCCGGGAGCGAACGGGGCGTTCTCGTCGTCGATCGAGACGCGCTTCTTCTTGCGCCAGTTCTTGGCGCTGGGCTTGAGTCCCCGCAGACGCAGATAGGTCGCCACCGTCTCGGGCGCTTCGGGAGCGGAGGCCTCGGAAGCCGGGAGGGATGCCGGATTCACGATGTCGTTCATTCGTCGCCCCCCGACCGCTCGTCGCTGATGGTTCCCGCGGTGATCCGCACGACGTGCGCATGCAGCACCTCGGGGATATCCTCCTCCACGGCCGCGGTCACCACCACCTGCTCGTAGCCCGCGGTGAGCGCAGCGAGCCGCTGACGACGGTCGGCATCGAGCTCGGCGAAGACGTCGTCGAGGATCAGCACCGGGTCGCCGGCCGGGGATTCGCTGCGCAGCAGCTCGGCCGAGGCGAGACGCAGCGCGAGCGCGACGGACCAGGATTCGCCGTGCGAGGCGTAGCCCTTCACCGGGAGCGAGCGGACGCGCAGCACCAGATCGTCTCGATGCGGACCCGTCAGCGTGAGACCGCGATCGAGCTCGTTCGAGCGCTTCGACGCGAGCGACGCGCGGAACTGCTCGGCGACGGCCGCCGGCGTCACGGCATCCTCGGACGCGGTGGCGGCATCGTCTTCGTCTTCTTCGGGATCCCCGCCGCGGATCGACAGCGCCCACTCGAGCTGGGGTCGATGATCGGCACCCGCGATCGCGGCGTACGCATCGGCGACCGGTTGCTGCAGGTCGTTGGCCAGGCGCTGGCGCGTGACGATGATCTCGGAGCCGAGCGCGACCAGCTTGTCGTCCCAGACGTCGAGAGTGCTCAGTCCCTCACCCCGGATGCCGCGGGCCCGGGCCGACTTCAGCAGCGCGTTGCGCTGCTTGAGCACACGGTCGTAGTCCGCGAGCACGGCGGCGAGGCGAGGCGTGCGCTGGATGAGCAGCTGGTCGACGAAACGGCGGCGCGACGACGGGTCGCCACGCACGATCTGAAGATCCTCCGGGGCGAAGAGCACGACGTGCGCGTAACGCGGCAGCTCGTTGGTCTTCGACGGGGAGCCGTTGATGCGCGCCTTGTTCGAGCCCTGTCGATTCACCTGGACCTCGGCGAGCACCTTGCGCTCGCCGTGCGAGAGTCGCGCACGGATGATCGCGAACTCCTGTCCGTCGCGCACCATGGGGGCGTCGGACGAGACCCGGTGCGAGCCCAGGGTGGCGAGGAAGACCACGGCTTCGGCGAGATTCGTCTTTCCCTGCCCGTTCCGGCCGACCAGGACGTTCGGTCCGCGGTGCAGAGCGAGTTCGGCGGTCGCGTAATTGCGGAAATCCACCAGACTCAGATGCTCCACGATCACGGAGTCAGCCTACCTTCGGGGTCCGACATCTTCCCCGGCGGAGCCGGACCGGCGACTGCCCGAGCTGTTCGAGCAGTCGCCGGTCGTGGATCACGGCAGCGGGCCGTAGAGCGACGGCGCCGTGCGGGCATCCGTCGCCTGCTCGAACGCGTACGCCAGACCGAGGAGGGTTCCCTCGTCGAAGTCGCGTCCGAGGAACTCGAGGTTCACGCCGCTGCCGGGCAGCGTCTCACCCGCGATCGTCTGCCCCATCGGCACGGTGACCGACGGCATCCCGGTGTTCGGGCTCAGCCGCATGTTGGTCCCCTGGGTCCCGTAGGCGTTCGTGCTCGGATAGACGATCGCGTCGAGGTCGAGATCCTCCATCATCTGCGTCACGAGCGTCTTGCCGGCCGCGAGCTGCACGGTGTGCGTACCGGTCTCGCCCGCCCAGCCCTCGTAGGTCGCGTCCGTGACCGCATTGCGCGCCACGTAGATCGACCGCCGGGAGGTGACGAAGCTGTTCGTCGCGAGGATGTCCGTGAGAGTGCGCGCCTCGACATCGGGGCCGAGATGCGTGGCGATGTACTCATCGAGATCGTGGAGGAACTCGTTCGTCGACCCGGAGCCCTCGTTCAGGACGGCGGAGAACCCGGACGGAGGAGTGATCGGCACCACGGTCGCGCCCTGCGCGGTCAGCGCTGCGGTCGCCTCGGAGAAGAGTCGCACGGTGCCGGCGTTGGTTCCCACCATCGACGGGACGTAGCCGATCCGCGCGCCCTGGAGCGCATCCGCGTCGAGGAACGAGGTGTACGACTCGGGCACGAGGCCCTCCTGTCGTGCGGTGACGGGATCGGCGTCATCGACTCCCACCACCGCGTCGAGAGCGACGGCGGCATCGATGACGGAACGAGCCATCGGCCCACCGGTGTCCTGCGAGAGGGCCAGCGGGATGATGCCGTCGCGGCTGGCCAGACCCACCGTGGGGCGGACACCCACGAGCTGGTTGTACGACGACGGGACTCGGATCGACCCACCCGTGTCGGTGCCGAAGCCGATGCCCGCGAGGTTCGCGGAGATCGCGGCTCCCGTGCCACCGCTGGATCCGCCGGCCGTCCGGGTGGTGTCGTACGGGCTCGCCACGAGTGACGTCGCTCCCGGCTCCTGGAACGAGGAGAACTCCGAGACGAATCCGTAGGCGAACTCGTCGAGGCTGGCCTTCGCGAGGATCACGGCGCCGTCGCTGCGGAGTCCGCTGACCATCGACGCGTCGGTCGCGGTCTGGTTCTCGTTCCAGCAGGCGCATCCACCGGTGGTGACCATGTCGACCGTGTCGTAGTTGTCCTTCAGCGCGATCGGCACGCCCAGCAGCATGCTCGTCATGCCGTCGGATGCTCGGATCTCGTCGGCCGCAGCCGCATCGGCGAGGGCCTTCTGGTTCACCGTGATGATCGAGTTGAGCGGACGGCTTCCGCCGGGCACGACCGTGCGGTCGTACGCGGCGATCCGGTCGAGGTATTCCTGCGTGATGCTCTGGGAGGTCGCGACTCCCGCATTCATCGCGGCCTGCATGTCGATCACGGATGCTTCGACGAGCTCGAAGGGACCGTCGTCGTAGATGATCCGCTGCGAGAGATCGGCGAGATCGAGGATCGTGAGCTCGCCGTCGGCATCGGTATCGAGGACGGCCACTCGGGACCAGTCCGGCGACGACGCCGTGAGACCGAGGGATTCGGCGGCGATGGACAGATCCGCGGCCGTCACCATCTCGTCACCGGTCACGTCGAGCTCGCTGTAGTACGGCGGGAGGCTGACGGTGGCCGGTGCCGCCGTCGCTGCTCCGCTCGCCATCCCAGCCGCGACGATCGTGGAACCCACGACCGAGACGGCGGCGACGATCCGCAGTGTGGTCTTCTTCACAGTGGTGTCTCTCCTGGTTCTCGGCTTCTCTGCTCGGGTGTCGTGCGCGGTCATCGGGTCCTCCGTCGAACGGCGATGACGGTGCCCGCCGCGATCGCGGCGATGGCTCCTGCACCGAGGATCAGCCAGGGTGCGGCATCCGCACCCGTGACGGCGAGCGAGCCGTCCGTCGTCGTGCCCGATCCGGAACCGGAACCGGAACCCGAACCCGATCCGGTGTCGGGATCGCCGCCATCGGAGCCACCATCGGAGCCTCCGTCACCGGGGCCCGGCTCGGTGTCCTCATCGGCGGTGATCTCCACCGTCGTCGACGTGCCCGGCGCATCGGAATCGACCGTCGACGATGCGGTGCTCGAGTCGACGATGCGTCCGTTGGCGATGTCGAGCGAGGCGTCACCCGCCTCGAGTGCGGTGAAGGTGAGTGTGACCAGGGTCTGCGTGCCGGTCAGACCGGGGGAGGTGCCGAGCCGGGTGGCGGCGACCGCGATCTCACTGCCCGAGTCGGTCGCCGATCCGAAGCCGCCGGTCGGGAGGATCTCGCTGTCGGCGACGAACGCGAGCAGGTCGGGGTCGTAGGCGATGTCGAGCTCGTACGCGTAGGCGTCGACCAGGCCGGTGAACACCGCGCTGACGGTGATCGTGTCACCGACGGACACCGACGTCGGAGCGGCGGTGAGAGTGGCGGTTTCGTAGGAGTCGGGCACCACCACGGCCGAGGCGGGTGATGCCGCACCGAACGCGAGCAGCGTCGCGGCCGTGAATGCGACGCCGGATGCGAGCGCTCGCAACCGGCGGAATCGGGCAGGGGGGATCTCGGGCATGCGGAGCGTCTTTCGTCTGGAGAGACGAGCTCGGCTGCACGACTACGCGGAGCAGCCGTGCTCAGGGGGTACGGCTGACTCTCGCAGTCGGGTGTTTCGCACTCTGAGCGCTGCGGTTTCCGGCGCGTAACGGCCGGATCCGGGACTCAGCGCAGGGGGCTCAGCGCAGCAGGAGGTTCGGCTGCAGGAGGTACTTGAACGAGTCGAGACCCGCCTGGTCGACCGAGGTCTGGCTCGTGATCAGCACCGGGCTGAGCTTGTTGGCGTTGTCGCTCGAGGTGAACGTGACGCGCACGAACTCGCTCTTCACGGCACCGAGCGCCTCGATCAGGTACTGCGGGTTGAGGCCGAGCACGACCTCTTCGCCACCGGAGAGGATCGCGTCGACCGACTCGGAGGCGCGAGCGTGCTCGCTGCCCGAGGCATCCATCGTCACGCTGTCGCTCGAGAACGTGAACCGCAGCGGAGCCGCGCGATCGAGCACGAGGGCGACACGACGCACGGCCTCGATGAGGTCGGCGGTGTTGACGACCGCGTAGTGGTCGGTCTGCTCGGGGAACAGGCGGCGCACGGGCGGGAAGTTGCCCTTGATCAGCAACGAGGTCACGGTCTTGTTGCCCGCGGTGAACGCGATGATCTCGCGATCGCCGGCACCCGAGAACGCGATCTGGATGGTTCCGGCGTGGCCGAAGGTCTTCCCGACCTCGACGAGCGTGCGGGCGGGGACGAGTGCGGTCTGATCCGCAGCGGATTCGCCGTCCCACGGCACGTCTCGGAGCGATACGCGGTAGCGGTCGGTCGCGACGAGACTCAGACTCTGGCCCGATACCTCGAGCTGCACACCCGTGAGGACCGGGGTGACGTCGTCACGCGAAGCGGCGAAGCCGACCTGGGCGATCGCGGTACCGAAGTCGTCGGCCGGGACGACACCGGAGGAGCCGGCGACCTCGGGGATCGACGGGTACTCCTCGACGGGCATGGCCGCAAGGGTGAATCGGGCGGATCCGCAGGTGACCGTGATGCCGCCGTCTTCCTCGACCGCGATCTCGATCGGAGCGTTCGGCAGACGGCTGGCGATGTCGGAGAGCAGACGGCCGTGCACGAGGATCGTGCCGGGGGTGTCGACGGTGGCCTCGATCGTGGTGCGGGCGGATGCCTCGTAGTCGAAGGCCGAGAGGGTCAGACCTGAACCGTCCGCCTCGATCAGCACTCCGGCGAGGATCGGCTGCGGGTTGCGCTGCGGCAGCAGCTTGACGACGAACGACACTGCCTCGCTGAAGACATCGCGGTTGACCTGAAACCTCACGGGTGCTCCCTTGTCGTCGATCTAGGACGGTGTCGTCGGTACTGCTGCGAGGTGGGCCCACCGCAGGGCTTCCCATGCTAGCCCCACACTCCTTCGGATCCCTACGCCGACGGGAATCTGTCGTTCGGGGTGGTTCTCCCCACCGTCTGGTGATCGGATCGCGCCTTAACCGGGTTAACTCCTTAACGGTGTTAACAGCTGTGGATACTGTGGATAACTCGGTGGATAGTAGTCGCGAGTAGGGAACTACACGCTTGTCAGTTGTGGAATCCCTGAGGAAACCGCGGGTTCGAGGCATCCGACCGTCCGATCCGTCCCCCGAAGTTATCCACAGGTTTGGGTCTTCGGACCCCATTCATCCCGATGTGATTCACAACCATCCACAAGTTATCCACATGTGCATAGAGGCATTTATCGGATACCGCAGATCGTCGTCAAGTCCGAAAAAAGGGGGACACGACCCGCGAACGGATGCCGTGTCGCCCTTGTCGAGGCGCTGATTGCGGTGCGAGCGGTCAGCGTCGACCGAGCTGCGTGGTGATCTCGGTCACCTGGTTGTAGATGGAGCGACGCTCCTTCATGAGGTCGCTGATCTTCTTGTACGCGTACATCACCGTGGTGTGATCGCGGTTGCCGAACAGTTGACCGATCTTCGGCAGCGAGAGACTCGTGCGCTCCCGGCAGAGGTACATGGCGATCTGACGCGCCGTCGCGATCTGCTGCGAGCGGCTCGATCCGTACAGGTCGTCGACCGTGAGCTTGAAGTACTGAGCGGTCGCCGTGATGATGTCGGTCGGCGAGATGATGTTGTCCTCCGCCGTGTCGACGATGTCTCGCAGCACGGTCTGGGCGAGGGAGATGTCGAGCGCCGAGCGGTTCAGGCTCGCGAAGGCCGAGACGCGGATGAGTGCGCCCTCGAGTTCCCGGATGTTCGACGACACCACGGTCGCGATGTACTCGAGCACCTCGTCGGGGATGTGGAGGGCCTCGCTCTGCGCCTTCTTGCGCAGGATGGCGATACGCGTCTCGAGGTCGGGCGCCTGCACGTCGGTGATCAGACCCCACTCGAAGCGGCTGCGCATGCGGTCCTCGAAGCCGGTGAGGTGCTTCGGCGCGACATCGCTCGTGATCACGACCTGCTTGTTGTGGTCGTGGAGGGTGTTGAAGGTGTGGAAGAACGCTTCCTGCGTCTCGGCGCGACCCTGCAGGAACTGGATGTCGTCGATGAGGAGGATGTCGACCTCGCGGTAGCGCGCCTGGAACGCGGCGCCGCGGTTGTTCGCGATCGAGTTGATGAAGTCGTTCGTGAACTCCTCGCTCGAGACGTAGCGCACCTTGACCCCCGCATAGAGGGATTGTGCGTAGTCGCCGATCGCGTGGAGGAGGTGGGTCTTGCCCAGCCCCGAGTCGCCGTAGATGAAGAGCGGGTTGTACGCCTTGGCCGGCGCCTCGGCCACGGCGACCGCCGCCGCGTGCGCGAAACGGTTGGACTGACCGATGACGAAGTTGTCGAACGTGTACTTGGGGTTGAGGCGTGACTCGTGGCGCAGCGGAGTGGGCTGCTCCATCGGCGACTCGACGCGAACGTTCTCCTGTCGCCCGAAGTCGGCGACGGCGATGGGGGCGGTGGGCTGCTCGGCGAGCTCGTGGTTCACCACGACGCGGAAGGAGGTGACCTCTTCACCGATGTGGGTGAGGGCCTCCATGATCGGCAGCCGCAGACGCTTGTTGATCTGTGCGGCGGTGAGGTCGTTGGGCACCTCGAGGTAGAGGGTGGCCGACATGACCCCTGCCGGGACGGCGAGACTCAGGAAGCCCTGCAGCTGCGGCGTGACCCGATCGTCATCGACCAGCAACTCCTGCACCGTGGTCCAGATCGGGACGTCGGGCTGGGCAGGTGAGGACATGACGCTCCGGGCGGGGATCGGTGAGGGGCTGCGAGACGCGGGTCGCCCCTGTGGATAACTACGGATGCCAACGGTAGTCATCGCAGCCGGGAACGGCAACCTGCCCTGAAAAATCAACGCGCGTGTTGTGTCACGCCCGGCGTTCGAGGTTGTGGATAATGGCTGTGCGGTACTCACCGATCCACCGCGGCGAAGCGCGCAGATTTGCTCTGTGCGCCGCCGCGACGTACCCTTAGTCGGTTGACTTATGCCTTTTCGGCAGTTCCCAAAATTGTCTCCGGTCGCAGTGAATCCGGTGGCAGCATTCCCGGAGTGATCTTATGAGCAAGCGCACCTTCCAGCCCAACAACCGTCGTCGCGCCAAGAAGCACGGCTTCCGCGCCCGTATGCGTACCCGTGCGGGTCGTGGCATCCTCGCCGCGCGTCGTGCGAAGGGCCGCACCGAGCTCTCCGCGTAATCCGCTGTGCTCGCCCGCGCCTATCGGCTGACCCGCGGGAGCGACTACCGGTTGGTCGTTCGTCGCGGTTCACGCTGTGGCGGGGCGCGCGTCATCACCTCGATGATGACGACGGATGAGAGCAGGGCCGCGCGTTTCGGCTTCATCATCAGCAAGCAGGTCGGCGGGGCGGTGGTTCGAAACACCGTCCGGCGTCGACTGAAAGCTGTGTGCGCCGAAGCGCTGTCGCGCGTACCCCAGGGCACGGATGTCGTCATCCGTGCCCTTCCGTCGTCCGCGACCGCGACCTACGCCGAGCTCCAGGCCGATGTCGAGCGCTGCTTCTCCCGACTCGCACCGACGGACGCGCGATGACCGCGCTGCCGGCATCCTCCATCGGGACGGGACACCTGCACACGGGTGACCTGATGCGCAGCATCCCGTTGATCCCGCGCAATCTCGTGCTCGGGTTCCTCACCGGGTACCGCAAGGTGATCTCCCCGATGTACGGAGATGTCTGTGCGTACTACCCGTCCTGTTCGGCTTACGCTGTAGGTGCGGTGCAACAGCACGGTGCCGTGCGGGGAACACTGCTCTCGGCATGGCGCATCCTCCGTTGCAATCCCTGGACCCGCGGGGGCGTCGACGACGTGAAACCGCACGAACACTTCCGCCACGACCTGACCGCCCATGGTTTCGTCGTTCCCGCTCGAAAGGACTGACCGGTGGGTCTCGACCTTCTGTTCGCCAGCGTCTCACCGTCGCCGGCCCCCTCCTCCGGAGGTTTCGATCTGATCGGAACCATCCTCTGGCCGCTCAAGTGGCTGGTCGAGCTGGTGCTCGTCGCCTGGCACTGGCTGTTGACCGCCGTCGGCCTGCCAGCAGCGTCGGGCATCACCTGGGTCCTGTCGATCGTCGGTCTCGTCATCGTGGTGCGTGCTGCTCTGATCCCGCTCTTCGTGAAGCAGATCAAGAGCCAGCGAAAGATGATGGAAATCGCTCCTGAACTGCGGAAAGTCCAGGAGAAGTACAAGGGCAAGCGCGACCAGCTCAGCCGTGAGGCCATGAGTCGCGAGACGATGGCCCTGTACAAGAAGCACGGCACGACGCCGATGTCGAGCTGTCTCCCGCTCCTCGTGCAGATGCCGGTCTTCTTCTCGCTCTTCAGCGTGCTCAGCGATGTCACCAAGCACCACGCGGCCGGCATCGGCGGTGTGGGCCTGCTCAACGCCGAGCTCACCGAGCAGTTCTACGACGCGAAGCTCTTCGGTGTCGCCTCGCTGCACGAGACGCTGGGCAACGCGGTCGACGCCGGTAACACCACGGCGATCATCATCCTGGTCACGCTCGTCGTGCTCATGATCGGTTCGCAGTTCTTCACCCAGCTGCAGATCATCTCGAAGAACCTGTCGCCCGAGGCCAAGACCGGCCAGGCGTACCAGATGCAGAAGATCATGCTCTACGTTCTGCCGCTGGGCTTCATCTTCTCGGGTATCTTCTTCCCGCTCGGCGTCGTCGTGTACTGGTTCATCTCGAACCTGTGGACGATGGGGCAGCAGTTCCTCGTCATCCGCGAGATGCCGACCCCCGGATCCGAAGCAGCCAAGGCCCGCGAGGAGCGCCTCGCTCGCAAGGGCAAGGCGATCGACTCCTCGGGCAAGGTCGTTCCGATGGCCGCTTACGAGGCCGAGCAGAAGCGTCTGTTCGACGAGGCGGAGAAGGCCAAGGCCGAAGCCCCGAAGCGTCAGCAGCCGGTGGGCAAGAAGCGCGCGAAGAAGAAGGGCTCCTGATGAGCGAGAGCGTGACCGAGAACGTCGAGCCCACGGTGGCCGAGCTCGAGAACGAGGGCGACATCGCCGCGGACTACCTCGAAGAGCTGCTCGACATCGCCGACATCGACGGCGACCTGAATCTCGATGTTCGTCAGGGACGTGCGTACGTCTCGGTCGAGGCGGAGGGCGACGGCCTCACCCTCCTGTCGGCTCCCGATACGGTTCAGGCGCTGCAGGAGCTCACGCGCCTCGCCGTGCAGAGCAAGACCGGATCGTTCTCCCGCCTGATCCTCGACATCGGCGGTTCGCGCGACACGCGTCGTCGTCAGCTCGAGACGCTGGTGGATGCCGCTGCAGCGAAGCTCGACGAGGGTGCGTCTCAGGCGTCGCTGCCCTCGATGTCGAGCTACGAGCGGAAGCTCGTGCACGACATCGCGGCGGAACGTGGACTCGTTTCCGAGTCGTACGGCGAGGGCGCGGACCGTCACACGGTTCTGCGCCGTCGCTGACATCGAACGATCGATGTCGGATGTACTCGGCATGAGTGGGCTCGAGGCGGAACCGGCCGTTGCGGCCACGCTCTTCGGTGATCGGATTGACGCCGCACGTGCCTTCACCGACGCCCTCGCCCGAGAGGGAGAACAGCGTGGTCTGATCGGCCCGTTGGAACTGCCGCGACTGTGGACGCGTCACATTCTGAACAGCGCGATCGCCGCACCTCTCTTCCACGGCCGTGTCGCCGACATCGGCTCTGGAGCGGGACTTCCGGGTCTGGTGCTGGCGATCGCCCGACCGGATGTGCACTGGACCCTCATCGAGCCCATGGAACGACGCGTGACGTGGTTGACCGAGCAGGTCGATGAGCTCGGCCTCGAGAACGTGGAGATCCTACGCGCTCGCGCCGAGGATGTGGGCCGACCCGGCGCCTTCGACGTGGTCACCGCGCGTGCCGTCAGCGCTCTGCGCACACTGCTCCCTCTCACTGCCCCGCTCGTGCGCGATGGGGGAGAGGTGACTCTCCTCAAGGGGATGAACGCGGCGAACGAGATCGACGCCGCGCAGAAGCAGATCAAGAAGTACAAGCTCAGCGACGTGCGAGTGGAGGTGCTCGGTGAGGGCGTTCTCCCGGAGATCACCCGCGTGATCCGGGCCTTCGTACGCGCCTGAGCGGCGATGTTTCACGTGAAACATCAGCATCGCTGAGGGAGGCTCTGGCCCAAGGTCGACGATGTTTCACGTGAAACGTCGCGCGGATTCGGTTTAGATCAGAGTGTTCGCGGTCGGGAGGGTATCGACATGGGCTGGGCGTTGCGTACGAGCACATCGACCGATGCGGCGTGGATGGCCGAGCTGCGCGCCGTGGTGATGCGTCCAGATCTCGAGCGACTCGACAGGTACGACCCGACCTGGGTGCGTGAACGCTTCCTGAGGGCTTTCGTGCCGGAGAGCACCTGGGTCATCGTCCTCGATGGGCGCGACGTGGGATCCGTTGCCGTTCGCGACGAGCCGGATGCCGTATGGATCGAGCACTTCTATCTGGACCCGAACGTGCAGGGCAAGGGTGTGGGGACTGCGGTGCTCACTCACCTTCTCGAGAAGCATGACACCGGGCTCCCTTTGCGCCTGAATGTGCTGCAGGGGAGTGCCGCTCGGCGCCTCTACGAGCGTCATGGATTCAGGCTCGAGAATGAGGATGCCGTGGACGTCTTCATGGTTCGTGGGGGAGTGGGGTCTTCGTAGTTCTGCTGTTTCACGTGAAACGTCGGTGACTGCTTTCGTGCGTTTCTTGTAGGTGTGGAGGCGGCGTACTCCCTTCGTTCGCAGAGCGGGGACCCTCCCGCTTCGCGGGCCCCTCCCGATGCTCACTCCCGGGAGCACGCCACCTCCACACAGTGGCTTGTAGGCCTGTGCGAGCGGTAGGAACCGGGCGCTGACGGCCTCTGGACATTTGTGTTTCACGTGAAACATCGTTCTCGATGAAGATCGTCGTCTCCACTGCGAAGACGTTGGGAGTGGCAGGGTTGGTCGGTTGGGTTGCGGCTCTTGAGTACTTCCCGCTCGTTGAGGAGAGCTTGAGGCGTTGCTGCTTCGAGAGCTCGTGCCGATGCTCAGGTGAGGGAGCGGCACCAACCTCACGCAATCTGGTGCAGCAGCGCGCGGAGGGCGAGTGCGTCTAGGGGCTGATGGTGTCGGGTGGCTTTGTTTCACGTGAAACATCTGGGTCAGAGAGCCCGATCAGAGGGTTCGAGCTAGCTGGTGCGCAGCGGTGGTGTTCCCTTCGTTTGTGACTTCGTTCGCTTCTTCTTGTTTCAGGTGGTCCGCTCGCGCAGTAATGGCGGGGGTTCGCCGGCCCGCGGGTCGCGCGACGTTAGGTCCCGGAGCACCCAGTTACCTCTGCAGTCCACATCACCTGTCGTTGCGCGTTGCGCCGTTCTCGGGGAGCTGGGGCGATGTTCCACGTGAAACATGCGGTGCTGCGGACGGGATAGCGACGAACACAGGACGGGGGGAGGTGCGGGGACCGGTGGCGCTCGTTTCGGCCCTTCGTCTTACTTCCCCTCGCATTGCGCCGCGCCACTTCGCGCCTTCCGCCCCGCCCCGTCCCCATCCGCCCGCCCCGTACCGCCGACAAAACGCTTCCCGACGTGCCCTTCCCCGCGTTCCCCGCGTCCCCCCGGCGTCCCCCTCGTCCGGCTTCGCCTCACTTCGCCTCACTTCGCCTCGCTTGGCCTCGCTTCGTCTTGCTTTGATCAGTCCCGCTTCGCATCATCCCGCTTTGCTTCGCTTCGCATCATCCCGCTTTGCTTCGCTTCGCATCCCCATGCCTCGTTTCGTGCCGGTTTGCCGCGTTTCGTTCCTGTTCCCCGAGTTTCTCCTACGAGGGGAGTGCCGCGTTGCGGGCGACCGCTGGCGGCTGGGGAAGTACCCCAGTTCCATTCGACGGGTGATGATCAAAAGCTCGAAGCGCGGCAGCCTGGGCCCATCTGAACTTGTTTCACGTGAAACATACGATTCCTCATCGCCGAGCCGGCGGCCGGGGACTGGGGAGGAGCGCGGGGAACGTGGCGAGGATTGCGGAGCACGTGGCGAGAGAAGCGGGGAGCGTGGCGAGGGGAGGGGAGAGGGGAGAGGGGAGAGGGGAGTGGGAGAGGGGAGAGGGGAACGGGGGATGGAGCGTGACGAGGGAGGTACTGCGCGGGGGCGCGTAGCTGACTGTTCCTCGCTGGCGGCCCTTCGTCTCGCTTCGCTCGCTCAGGGACCGTGGGCTTCGCCCACCCCGGGCCCGCTAGACACTCATCCCCCTGTGTTTCACGTGAAACGTGTATGCAGCCGCGGCGGCGAACACTGGGCCTGTGCGACTCCGATCAGTCAGGAACCAGCGGGGTCGTCCTCCAGTGAGTATCCATCTACGGCCACAGGAGGGCAGTCGAGCCGTACGGCCAAGGTCCGTCACGCGCCTAGCAGAAGTCACGTCGATCGCAGCCGGCTCCGGTTGTGAGGTCTCGTGCTCATACAGACGCAGGCCCGGCACATCGCGCAGGCTGCAACGCGGAGACCAGACCTATGGCTGTCGACGCTCCCCTCTGGAGCCGACATGTTTCACGTGAAACGCTGAGAAGGATACGGACGCCAACCACCCTTGGTTGAGGCAAACGAGCCGTTTGGAGGTGAAGTACTCCCGGGAGTGAGCATCGGGAGGGGCCCGCGAAGCGGGAGGGTCCCCGTTCTGCGAACGAAGGGAGCGCTTCACCTCCAGACCCCCAGGGACTACTGCACCCCCACACCCCGAAGAGCACCCAGGGAACCCGAGATACAGCCCTCGACAGCCCGAGGAACCCCATCCTCGGCGTTCTGACGTCGGTCCAAGCGATTAGAGTGGAACGCGGCCCCGAAAGGAGTGGATGTTTCACGTGAAACAGTCCGAAAAGGCATCCCCGAGTGAATCATTCGGGATGGATACACCGCTCGCGCGGGAGCTCGCCGACCTGTCAGCTCGACGTCGTGCTCTGGAGTCCACGAAGGTGGAGTTCTCCGGAGAGACGCGGGTGATGACGGTCTCCAACCAGAAGGGCGGGGTCGGTAAGACCACGACCGCGGTGAACGTGGCTTCGGCCCTCGCCGGGCTGGGCGCGAAGGTCCTCGTGATCGACCTCGATCCGCAGGGAAATGCGTCGACGGCGCTCGGAGTCCCGCACAATGCGGAGACCGCGAGCATCTACGACGTCCTGATCGAGGGCACGCCCCTCGCTGAGATCGTTCAGCAGAGCCCCGAGGATGAGAACCTCTTCTGCGCGCCGAGCACGATTCACCTCGCCGGCGCCGAGATCGAACTCGTTGCCCAGGTGGCGCGCGAGCATCGACTGCGTACAGCACTCGACGAGTACCTCAAGAGCACGCCGATGGACTTCGTGATCATCGACTGCCCGCCGTCGCTCGGTCTCCTCACGATCAACGCGTTCACCGCGGCATCCGAGGTGTTCATTCCCATTCAGTGCGAGTACTACGCGCTGGAGGGTCTGAGCCAACTGCTCGGCAGCATCCAGATGATCCAGAAGCACCTGAACCCGGGTCTGCACCTCTCGACGATCCTGTTGACGATGTACGACGGGCGTACCCGCCTGGCGCAGCAGGTGGCTGAAGAGGTGCGCGGTCATTTCCCCGAGCAGGTGCTCGAGACGATGATCCCGCGGTCGGTGCGCGTATCGGAAGCCCCGAGTTTCGGCCAGACGGTGATCGCCTACGACGGTCAGTCCGCCGGCGCGATCGCGTACCGTGAGGCCGCTGTCGAAATCGCGTCGCGTGTGGCGCAGAGCAAGGAGAAATGATGGCGAAGCGCACTGGTCTGGGCCGCGGAATCGGCGCACTCATCCCCACGGCCGATCAGACGGAGCGTCCGGTCGACGTGTTCTTCCCCGGCGCGAGCATCCGTCCGTCGGAGTCGACGACCACGACCGAGGCACCGGCTGAGGGCGCGGATGCTGCGGACCTCACCGTCGTGCCGGGAATCCACCTCGTGCAGGTCGACCCGAACAAGATCGTCGCCAACCCGCGCCAGCCGCGCACCCACTTCGACGCCGATGATCTCGCCGAGCTGGTGCACAGCGTGCGGGAGTTCGGCGTGCTGCAGCCCGTCGTCGTGCGCACCAACTCCGAGGGCGACTACGAGCTGATCATGGGGGAGCGGCGCACGCGCGCCGCTCGGGAGGCCGGCCTCACCGCCATCCCCGCGATCGTGCGCGAGACCGCCGATGAGGATCTGCTGCGCGACGCGCTGCTCGAGAACCTCCACCGTTCCGAGCTCAACCCTCTGGAAGAGGCATCCGCCTACCAGCAGCTGCTCGAGGACTTCGGCATCACGCAGGAGGAACTCGCGACGCGCATCGGTCGTTCCCGTCCTCAGATCAGCAACACGATCCGTCTGCTCAAGCTGCCGGTGCCCGTGCAGCAGCGTGTCGCGGCCGGCGTGCTGACCGCGGGCCACGCCCGCGCGATCCTCAGCCTCGAGACGCCCGAATCGATGCAGCGCCTCGCCGACAAGGTCGTGAACGAAGACCTCTCGGTGCGCGCGACCGAGGAGGCCGCGAAGACGCAGTGGAGCAGTGGCACCAAGACGACGAAGGCGACGCCGGGAGCGCGCCGCGCCTACCTCGACGAGGTCGCCGGCAAGCTCGGGGATCGCCTCAATACGCGGGTCAAGATCTCCCTCGGATCGCGCAAAGGCCAGGTCACGATCGATTTCGCTTCGATCCAGGATCTCAACCGCATCCTCAGTGAGCTCGGCGAGGAGAGCTACGGCAACTGAGCCGGAGCCACCGCAGAGAATCGCGTCGGACCCCCTGAATCTCGGGGAGTCGGGCGCTTTTCTCGTTGACGGCCCTCGATGTCAAGCACCCCCGCGAGATTCTCCGGAGTTCTAGACTCGCTGAGGACGACCCATGGGAGGGCAACATGTCAGCGACAGCATCCGGATCCGGCATCAAGGGGAAGGTGATCGCGATCAGCATCGCCGCGGCCCTCGGCGGATTCCTCTTCGGATTCGACACAGCGGTCATCAACGGCGCGGTGGATGCTCTCGCCGGCAACCAGTCGGGCTTCGACCTCGGCGCCGGCCTCAAGGGCTTCGCCGTCTCGTCGGCCCTCATCGGTTGTGCGGTCGGCGCGTGGTTCGCCGGTCCGCTGGCGAACCGATACGGACGCATCCCCATCATGGTCGCGGCCGCGGTCCTCTTCCTGGTGTCGTCGATCGGTTCCGGTCTGGCCTTCAGCGTCGTCGACCTGATCATCTGGCGCATCGTCGGTGGCCTCGGTGTCGGCGCGGCATCCGTCATCGCGCCGGCGTACATCGCCGAGGTCTCTCCCGCCAGCATGCGCGGTCGACTCGGCTCGCTGCAGCAGCTCGCGATCGTGAGCGGTATCTTCGTCGCCCTGTTGTCCGACGCCCTGCTCGCCGAGGTCGCCGGCGGAGCTGCGGAGTCGCTCTGGGGTCTGTACGCCTGGCGATGGATGTTCATCGCGGAGGCGATCCCGGCGATCGTCTACGGCATCATGGCGCTGAAACTGCCCGAATCCCCGCGCTATCTCGTGCGCAAGGGCGACATCGAGAAGGCATCCGAGGTGCTCACGACCGTCACGGGCACGGTCGATGTGAAGGCCAAGATCTCCGAGATCACCGGCACGATCGACACGGAGAAGAAGGAATCCCTGCGCGACCTGCGCGGCAACCGCTTCGGCCTCAAGCCGATCGTCTGGGTCGGCATCCTGCTGTCGGTCTTCCAGCAGTTCGTCGGCATCAACGTCATCTTCTACTACTCGACGACGCTGTGGCAGTCGGTCGGCTTCGGTGAATCCGAGGCGCTGCTGATCACAGTGATCACCTCCGTCACGAACATCGTGGTGACGATCGTCGCGATCCTGCTCGTCGACAAGGTCGGCCGCCGCATCATGCTGCTCGTCGGATCGGTGGGCATGACGATCTCGCTCGGCCTCATGGCTCTCGCGTTCTCGTTCGGAACCCTCGATTCCGCCGGTGCCGTCACGCTGCCCGAGCCCTGGTCGACCGTGGCGCTGATCTGCGCCAACGCGTTCGTCGTGTTCTTCGGTGCCACCTGGGGTCCGCTCGTGTGGGTGCTGCTGGGCGAGATGTTCCCGAACTCGATCCGCGCGGGCGCCCTCGCGGTCGCGGCGGCGGCGCAGTGGGCGGCGAACTTCTTCATCTCGACGACGTTCCCCGCGTTCGCCAACATCGGCCTGCCGTTCGCCTACGGTTTCTACGCGTTCTTCGCACTGCTGTCGTTCTTCTTCGTGTACTTCAAGGTCGCCGAGACCAAGGGCAAGGAGCTCGAGGACATGAGCGAGGATGTGAAGGTCGAGCGCCGACCGCGTCGCACACGCGCGTAGGCTGGAAGGCATGAGCGAGTCCGTCCCCCGTCGCGCCAGCCTGGAAGTACTGCGTGCCGAGGCATCCGACGAACTCGCCGTGATCGTGCAGGAGCGGTTGCTGGGCGGGGAGGACCCGTGGGAGTTCATGGAGGAGCTCCCCAGCATCGACGAGCTCGTCGTCTACCTGCTGCGCGCCGACAACATCAGCGCGAACGACGGGGTGCGGCCGAACGAAGCCCGGCACTACCGGGTGCTGCGGCAGATCGCCCTCGAGTACCCCGAGCTGACGCCGGCCGTGTGGGGCCTGCTCGACGACAAGCAGCGCTACCGCCGGTGGGACCCGACGGTCGCGGACGCCTCCTGACGATGCCACGGATGCTCGTCGCCTACGACCCCTCGTGGCCCGAGCAGTTCGCAGCTGCCGCCGCTCAGCTGCGTTCGCACGGCGACCCGGACTGGGTCATCGAGCACATCGGCTCGACCGCGATCCCCGGCATGCGCGCGAAGCCCATCATCGACCTCGCGGTGCGGGTAGCGGATGCCGCGGACTTCGAGAAGCACCGGAGTGCGCTCGAGATGTCGGGCTGGCGGCGGGGGAGCGCGGTGCGCAGTCACCCGGTGATGCTCCGTGAGAGGGACGGCGTGCGTACGCATATCGCGCACTTCTTCACCGCGGCGGACTGGGATGCCGTGAACCAGAGGATCCTGCGGGACTGGCTGCTCGAGCACCCCGCCGATGCCGATCGCTACCGGCACGCGAAGTGCGACGCCGTGGCCGCCGCTGCCCGTGGCACCTCGAGCTACAGCGCCGCGAAGACCCCGGTGATCCAGGAGATCGTGGATCGCGCGCGCACAGCCCGTGGATTGCCGCGGGTCGAGGTGTCGGACAAGTAGCCGCGGGGTGGGGCCTTGCACAAGCCCAGGGACCCAGCTTCTGTCGGGAGGGGCCCGCGAAGCGGGAGGGTGCCCGTTCTGCGAGAGAGGGGAACATCCCGGAGCCCGTCACCGAAAGCATCCGTAGAACAACGGCAAGAACGAGAAAGGCCGCCACCCTCCGAAGAGAGTGACGGCCCGAAACTTCTCAGACTCAGCCGATGAAGGCCGCGAGGTCCTTCTCGAGGGCCGGCTTCGGCTTCGCGCCGATGATGGTCGTCTTGACCTCACCGCCCTGGAACACCTTCATCGCCGGGATCGACGTGATCTGGTACTTCATCGCCAGCTCGGGGTTCTCGTCGACGTTGAG
Source organism: Microbacterium sp. USHLN272 (assembly GCF_037149655.1). Taxonomy (NCBI): domain Bacteria; kingdom Bacillati; phylum Actinomycetota; class Actinomycetes; order Micrococcales; family Microbacteriaceae; genus Microbacterium; species Microbacterium sp. USHLN272. The sequence goes on from NZ_JBBCRA010000001.1 coordinate 2,144,942, forward strand.
CTTGAGGATGGTGATCTTGTCGGGGTTGTCGGCCTGGATCTGGTCCAGGACCGGGGCGACCATACGACACGGTCCGCACCATTCGGCCCAGAAGTCCACGAGAACGGGACCTTCGGCCTGCAGTACGTCCTGCTCCCAGGTCGCCTGGCTCGTAGCCTGTGCACTCATCAGAGTTTCTCCTTGTTCGAGGTTCGTCGGATACAACAGCCGACCGGGGAAAAGTGTTCCCGCGGGTCAGGCGGTGATGATCTCGGCCGCTTCGGCGGCCGGGAACTCGACGGAGGCGTCTTCGAGGTCGGCGAGGAAGTGCTCGGCGTCGAGGGCGGCGACCGTTCCGGAACCGGCGGCCGTGATGGCCTGACGGTACGTGGGGTCGATCACGTCGCCGGCGGCGAAGACGCCGGGAACCGAGGTGACCGAGGAACGGCCGTCGACCCAGATCGTGCCCTCGGCGGTGAGCTTCAGCTTGTCGTGCACGAGGTGCGTGCGCGGGTCGTTGCCGATCGCGACGAAGAGACCGTCGAGGGGCAGGTCGCGCAGCGTGCCGTCTTCGGTGGAGCGCAGCTGCACGCCCTCGACCGAGTCCTTACCGAGGATCTCGGCGACTTCGCTGTTCCAGATGAACTCGATCTTCTCGTTCGCGAAGGCGCGCTCCTGCATGATCTTCGACGCGCGGAGGGTGTCCTTGCGGTGGATCACGTAGACCTTGTCGGCGAAGCGGGTGAGGAACGTGGCCTCTTCCATCGCCGAGTCGCCGCCACCGACGACCGCGATCGTCTTCTCGCGGAAGAAGAAGCCGTCGCAGGTGGCGCACCACGAGACGCCGTAGCCGGAGAGGCGCTCTTCGCCCTCGATGCCGAGCTTGCGGTACGCCGAGCCCGTCGCGTAGATGAGGGTCTGGGTCTCGTGCACCGTGCCGCTGCCGAGGGTGACCTTCTTGACCGGTCCGTCGAGCTCGAGCGACGCGACGTCGTCGTAGACGACCTCGGTGCCGAACTTCTCGGCCTGCTCCTGGAACTTGGCCATGAGTTCGGGGCCCTGGATGCCATCGGGGAAGCCGGGGTAGTTCTCGACCTCTGTGGTGTTCATCAGCTCACCGCCGACCTCGACCGAGCTCGCGATGAGCAGCGGCTCGAGGTTCGCGCGCGCCGCGTAGATGGCGGCGGTGAAACCGGCGGGGCCGGAGCCGATGATGACGACCTGACGCATGAAATGCTCCCTGTGAGAACTGCAATGCCATCGAATGATGTCCGACAGCTTCAACCCATGGTAACCGCGCGGCATTCCCGCGACGGGAGACGCTCAGCGACCGGGCAGGAAGCGCCGGGCGAGGGCTCCGGCGGCCTTCAGTTCGGGAGCGCGGAGCAGGGCGAGGATGCCGAAGTAGACGACCACGACGACGAGTCCGACGATCGCGGTACCGAGGGCGCCCTGGAACTTGTCGGCCATCATCCAGCCGTCGACACCGCCCAGCAGCACGAAGGCGCCCCATCCGGCGAAGCCCGCGGGGATGCCGGCGAGGGCGAAGCGGCCGATCGCGGCCATCCAGGAGCGGATCTGCAGGCCGCCGATCTTGCGGTGCAGCAGCCAGGTGGCGACGATCGTCTGCACGATGCTGGCGATCGACTGGCCGAGGGCGACGGCGGCGGCGAGCGAGGTGAGCGGGATGATGCCCGCCTCACGCAGGCCGAGAGCCCCGAGGGCCGTGCCGACGATGAGCACGCACTGGAAGATCGTGAACCAGAACGGCGTGCGCGTGTCGTCGTAGGCGTAGAAGGTGCGCTGCACGATGAACAGGATCGTGAGCGGGATGAGGCCGAACAGGTAGGCGATCAGCACGAGGGCGGCCGCCTGGGCGTCGTCGGCGTTGTCGGTGAAGACGCGGGACGCGGGGATCGCGGCCGCGGCGACGGCGGCGGTGGCGGCGACGATGAAGAACAGCAGGGTGCGGATGCTCTGCGCGATGTCCGCGCGCACCTCGTCGTCTCGTCCGGCCGCCGCGTGCGCGCTGATCTGCGTGAAGTACGGGGTGCCGATCGAGAGCACGATCACCGAGTAGGGGAGCATGAAGATGAGCCAGGCGTTGGCGGTCACGGTGGCCGAGGCCCCGAGGCCCGACACCTCGCTCACGAGATAGCCCTGGTACATGCCGGCCGCGAGGCTCGCGAACGCCATGAGGAACGTCCATCCGGCGAGCCGGCCGACGTTGCCGAGACCGACACCGCGCCAGCGGAAGTCGGGCTTGAGGGCGAGTCCCGTGCGGCGCCAGAACACGAGCAGCACGAGGGCCTGCAGCGCGATGCCGAGCGTGGCGGTGCCGCCGAGCACGGTGATCATCTCGGGCGTCCAGTCGGCGGCCCGGGTGGAGACCGGGCCGAAGAGGGCGCCGAGCGCGAGGAAGCCGGCGATCGAGACGATGTTGTTGACGACGGGGGCCCACGTGAAGGGACCGAAGATCTTGCGCGCGTTGAGCGCCTCGCCCAGCATCGCGTACAGGCCGTAGAGCAGGATCTGCGGCAGGCACCAGTAGGCGAGAGCGGTGGCCAGCGCCAGCGCATCATCGCTCGCCTTGCCGGCCACGAGGTGCACGAGCCAGGGCGCGGCCGCGGTCGCGATCGCGGTCACGACCACGAGCACGACGGTGCCCAGGGTGAACAGCTTCGAGATGAAGGCGTTGCCGCCGTCGGCATCCGCGGTGGCCTTCACGATCTGAGGGACGATCACCGCGGTGAGGATGCCCACCGAGATCAGGGAGAAGACGCTGTTCGGCAGCTGGTTCGCGTAGGTGAAGGCGTCCGCCGCCTCGGAGGCGACCGATCCGAGTACCCCGACGAGCACGATGCTGCGCAGCAGCCCCGTGATGCGGGAGACGAGGGTGCCGGCGCCGATGATCGCGCTCGCGCGCCCGAGACTGCTCACGTGGTTTCTTTCTCTCCGGATTCGTCGAGGGCCTCAGCATCCGCCGCGGCATCCGCTTCGCCACCCTCGACCGCGGACTCCCGACGTCGACGGAGCACCGTGCGGATCACACCGCCGACGATCAGCAGCACGGCGAGACCGCCGAAGATGACGAGACCGATCGTCTCCCACTCGGCGCGCACCGCGACGCGCACCGTCTGCGGGCCGTCGATCAGTGCACCCGTGGGGCTGTAGAGGTTCAGGCGCAGATCGAGCTCGCCGCTTCCGACGCGGGCAGAGACGGGAACCTTCACCCGGGCGCTGGAGTTCGCCTGCACGACGACCTCGTTGCTGCCCTGCACCTCGAGGCGGGGGTCGGTGGGCGCGACCGTCAAGCGCAGATTGACCGGCCACGGCAGGTCGTTGCGCACGCTGAACGGGAGGTCGGCATTGGCGCTGAGCAGCTGGATCGTGCTCGACGGGGGGATGCTGACGGCGTGGAGCGTGTCGTTCGTCGCCGCACGGTGCACGGCGACGTTGGTGCTGAACTTCGTCTCGGGCACGCCGACCGCGATCTCGCGCAGCACGCGGATGCGCTCCCGACCGAGCAGCACCTGGGGGTCGTCGAGGATCGTGGCGAACGTGGCGAGCGTGCCCTCGTCGACCAGCATGTTCTGGAGAGCGCTGACGCGGAGGTCGTCGACGGCGCCGGTGAGGGCGACGCCCGCGGCAGGAGCCGAACGCACCGACGACAGGTCGAAGCCGGGGGAGTCGACCGCGGCGATCGCCTCACGAAGCGCTGCGGCGTCTCGGGTCTCATCGCGGTCGAGGCCGACCAGGAGCGGGCCCTGCGGCGCCGCCTGCCCGGCGAAGTAGAGCTGTGCACTCGCTGCGGCGAGCCAGCGCTGCCGGGCGCCCGAAGCCGATTCGCCCGCGGCACCGGAGATCGCGGCGGAGATCGCCTCGTCGACGACGAGCAGGTCGTGCCCGTCGGTGGTCGCGTGGGCCGTGTCGACGGCATCCGTCGCGGACGACGAGACGATCGTCGTGACCTCACCGCCGAAGTAAGAGGTGAACGTCGCGATGTCTTCGGAGCGGGCGCCCGCCAGCGGCCAGACGATTCCCTCGATGGCGTCGTCGATGGTCGTGAGCGTCTCGTCGTCGGGCAGCACGGGCGCGTCGGTCGCGGAGGGCGTCGGAGACGGCGTGGAGGTGCCGGGGGTCGGCGTGGCCGTCGCCGGGGTGCTCGGGAAGCTCAGGGGGTTCACGAAGGGCGCGAGGGTCGTGGGCTGCAGCAGCTCCGGCAGCTGCGCCTGCGCCTGCACCGTCGCATCGGCGTCACCGAACTGCAGGGCGAAGCGCTCGTTGGGGAGGTCGTCGAAGCGCTCGAGCCAATCGGTCGCGTTCGCCGGCGCCGAGGTGCCGAGCACCCGGATCGCCGCGACGATCGCGGGGTCGATGGCGATCACGGCCGCCGTGCCCGAGACGCCGTCGAGAGCAGCCGTGAGAGCCCCGTCGGCCGCCGTGAGCTCGGCGAGCTCGTCGGCCGTGAGCAGCACGCCGTCGGCAGGAGTCGCGGTGATGGGCACGATCACGCCGACCTGCACGGCATCGGCGGTCACGACGAGCACGCTGTCGGCCGAGACGTTGCGCGACACGAAGTCATCGCTGCCGACCGTGCCGGTGCTCGCTCCGCTCAGTCCCGCCCGGATCGGATAGACACCGGGAGCGAGCTCGGCGAGGGACTCCGGCGGGATGTCGACCGAGACGCGATCGGAGCCGCCCGCGTCGACGGCATCCGTCGCCTTCGATCCGAGCGTCTCGAACTCTCCGGGCGCCGACGTCTCGTCGAGCCAGGTCGAGACGGCCGTGCCGTCGGAGAGCGGAGTGCGGTTGATCTCGACCGTGACGGTGCCGGTCGACAGGCGGGCATCGGTGTCGTTCTGCAGCGAGAGGGATGCCGTGGCCGACGCACCCGGGGTGATCCTGCCGTGCGAGCCGATCGCGACGGAGAGCTCGACGATGCCGGCATCCGTCGTCTCGTCGTCGCCGTCGGCCGCCATCGCCGGAGACGCGACCGCGCCGAGACCGGCCGCGAGGGCGAACGCGGCCGCCGCGCTCGTGAGTCGCCGAAGACGCGCACGGAGGCGTCTGTCGGGGGTGCTCGCGGTCATGAAGGTCTTCCTCGAACGCCCGGGAAGAGGGCGGAATCGTGAGTACTGACCTTGTGATTCTAGAAGGCGCGGCGGAGGAGAACCCTGAAGACGCGTAGAGTGACGGCCGTGTCCGCCTCTGCCATGCCCGTTCCCGACCCGCTCGGATGCGCCTCGCTCGCCGCCGACCTCGACGCCGCCGACCTGCGCTCCGCACCGTTGCGCCGCCTGTGGGGCGAAGAGGCCGACGACGCCCTGGCCCGCGGCATGCGCGAGCCCATCCTGCGCGCGATCGAGGGTGACGAGGGAACTCTCGCGACCCTGGGGCGCTTCTTCGTGCTCGGGATGCCGCAGCCGCGACGCTCCGTCGAGGAGGCGCTTCCGCGTCTCGGCGTCGACGGGCTGACGGCTCTGGGTCTCGCCACGGCATCCGACACCGTCGTCACGCCCACCGCGCTCCTGCGCCCGCAGTCGTTCGTCGACGCGGACGGCGTCGGGGAGTGGTGGATCGCGAGCGACCTCGACGAGGTCGCGCTCGGCACCGCGCTGCCCGCAGACCACGTGCTCGGAGTCGGCGGCGCCTCGCGCACCCTCGCCGAGATCGTCGTGCCGATCGAGGTGGAGCGCGCGCTCGACCTCGGCACCGGATGCGGCATCCAGGCACTGCTCGTGTCGCGCCGTGCCGGACGGGTCGTCGCGACCGACATCTCCTCTCGGGCCCTGGCCTACGCCGAACTCAACGCGCGCCTGAACGGGATCGGCAACATCGAGTTCCGTCTGGGCAGCATGTTCGAGCCCGTCGCGGGGGAGGCTTTCGACCTGATCGTCTCGAACCCGCCCTTCGTCATCACGCCGCGCACCGAGGGCGTGCCCGAGTACGAGTACCGCGACGGCGGACTCATCGGAGACGCGCTCGTCGAACAGTTCGTGCGCACCGCACCCGCCTTCCTCACCGCGGGCGGAAGCGCCCAGCTGCTCGGCAACTGGGAGTCGCGCGACGGGGTGAAGGGCCTGGCGCGGTTGGACGCCTGGGTGCCGGGCGACCTCGACCTCTGGGTCGTCGAGCGCGAGGAGCTCTCGCCCCTCGCCTACGCCGAGCTGTGGATCCGCGACGGCGGCACCACCCCGCGCGACGCGGAGTTCACGCCGCTGCTCACCGCCTGGCTCGACGACTTCGCCGCACGCGGGGTGACCGCGATCGGCTTCGGATACGTGCTCATCCGTCGCGGTGATGCGCCGGTGCTCCGACGCAGCGAGCACGTCGGTCAGGCCGTGTCGGGTGTGGGCGAGGCGCTGGGCCGCGGACTCGTGGCGCACGACCTGCTCGCGAGCGGGATCCCCGCGACCCTCGTCACGGCATCCGATGTCACCGAGGCCCGGCACCTGCTGCCCGGCAACGACGACCCCAGCGTGATCGAACTGCGTCAGGGCGGCGGCTTCGGGCGCACCGTGAACGTCGACCCGGCGCTCGCCGCATTCGTGGGCGCCTGCGACGGCGAGCTGACGGTCGGGCAGATCGCCGCGGCCCTCGCCGACCTCTTCGACGTGCCGCTCGCCGATCTGTGGGCCGAGCTGGAGCCGCGGATTCGGGCGCTGCTGATCGACGGGTTCCTCGCGGCGGAATAACCCGCGGCATCCATGCGTTCGAATACACCATGAAGGCTTTCGGATTCCTCTCGTTCGGTCACTACGCCGATGTCCAGGGTTCGGCGACCCGCACGGCCGGCGACATGCTGAAGCAGACCATCGAGATCGCCGAGGGCGCCGATGAGATCGGGGTGAACGGCGCCTACGTGCGCGTGCACCACTGGGCCCGCCAGGCCGCCTCGCCCATGCCGCTGCTGTCGGCGATGGCCGCGCGCACTCAGCGCATCGAGGTCGGCACCGGCGTGATCGACATGCGGTACGAGAACCCGTTCCAGTTCGCCGAAGAGGCGGCCGCGCTCGACCTGATCGCCGACGGACGCATCGCGCTCGGCGTGAGCCGTGGGTCACCCGAGACGGCTCTGCGCGGCTACGAGACGTTCGGCTTCCACGATGAGGAGGATCCCGAGCGCGGCGGCGTGATGGCTCGTGAGAAGTTCGACCTCTTCCTGCGCGCGATCGACGGCGAGGGCCTCGCCGCCGGCGACCCGCGGATGGTCGGCGCCGGACGCTACCTGCAGATCGAGCCGCAGTCGCCCACGCTGCGCGACCACATCTGGTGGGGCTCGGGATCCCGAGCCACCGCCGAGGAGACGGGGCGCAAGGGCCTCAACATGATGAGCTCGACGCTGCTCACTGAAGCCACGGGCGTGCCGTTCCACGAACTCCAGAGCGAGCAGATCGCCCTGTTCCGCGCGGCCTACAAGGAGGCCGGTCACACCGGTTCGCCGCGCGTCTCGGTGAGCCGCAGCGTCTTCCCGCTGATCACCGACATGGACCGGGCGTACTTCGGTCTGCGCAGCGAGGACAGCGGCGACCAGATCGGCATCATCGACGGTTACCGCTCGACGTTCGGAAAGACCTACGCCGCCGAACCCGACGTGCTCATCGAGCAGCTGAAGAACGACTCGGCCGTCATGGCCGCCGACACCCTGCTGCTCACGATCCCGAACCAGCTCGGACCCGCATACAACCTGCACGTGCTCGAGTCGTTCGCGAAGCACGTCGCGCCGGCGCTCGGCTGGAAGCCGAACACCGAGGGGCCGGTGCAGGGCGACCCCGTCGTCTGAGACGCGTCGGGTGCGGCATCCGTTCCCGGTTCGGCGTCTCGAGGGTGGGCGTTCGCCGGGACCGGCCGGCCGTTGACACGGCGCGCGGGATGGTCGACAGTGGGTTCGCCGTGTCGGATGCCGCGGCATCCGCTCCTCGGACATCGGAGAACCCATGACCCGCGTTCGCGTCGATCTCAACATCTCTCTCGACGGCTTCGCCACGACCACCGACCAGACCCCGGAGAACCCGTTCGGCGAGGACTGGGGTCGTCTCACGGCGGCGTATGCCGCGACGCGCACGTTCCGTGAGCGGGTGTTCCACGACACGAGCGGTGCGGGCACGACCGGGGTCGACGAGAAGTACGCCGCACGCTACTTCGAGAACATCGGCGCCGAGATCATGGGCGCCGGGATGTTCGGTCTGCACGCGAACCCCGACGACCCCGACTGGCGCGGCTGGTGGGGCGACGAGCCGCCCTTCCACGCGCCGGTGTTCGTGCTCACGCACACCCCGCGCGAGCGCATCGAGTTCGCGAACGGCACGTCGTTCGAGTTCATCGACGCGGCGCCCGAAGAGGCGTTGCGACGCGCGGTCGAGGCTGCGGAGGGTGCAGACGTGCGGGTGGGCGGCGGAGCGACGACCGTGCGCGAATACCTGCGCGCGGGTCTCGTCGACGAGCTGCACGTCGGCATCACCCCGATCCTCACCGGCAGCGGCATCCGCTTGTGGGACGACCTGCGCGGACTCGAGTCCGGATACTCCGTCGCGTCGGAGACGGCCGAGTCCGGCGTCGTGCACCTGACGTTCTCGCGCGCGAACTGACCGTCGATCAGGCGGAAGTTTTTCTTCGCCTCGCTGGTATACCGATGTAGCCTGGCGCCATGCGCGCGAAGCGAAGCAGCATCGTCATCGGAGTCCTGGCCCTGGTGGCTGCCGTCGCGGTGGTCGCGAGCCCCGCGTCGGCCGCGACCACGACCCAGTGGGCGACCTGGCAGCCGCTGACCGGCACGAGCGGTGCGTATTCGACCTCGGTGCAGATCACCCCCGACCCGTCCATGGTCGCGGTCGTGACCAGCACCTCGCGCTCCGGCCAGGTCGGCGTGATCTCGGGCGCATCGACGTGGCTCTCGCAGGGCACCCCCGTCGGCGCGAAGTACGGATCCAGCCGGGACCAGCCCTATCTGAACCTGCGCCCGCAGGCCGACACCCCCACCGGATCGTCGACGACGACGTACTCCTTCCTCGACCCGACACCCACCGCAGGCTGGACCTTCGTGCTCGGTGACATCGACGCCGACTCCGTTCGCATCCAGGCCACCGGTCCCGACGGACAGGCGCTCACCGCCGACGAGCTCGGGTTCCGCGGCGGCTTCAACTACTGCGCTCCCGGCGTGGTCGGCAAGCCGTCCTGCACCGGATCGGCCACCGATGTGCCCACCTGGGACGACACGACCCTCACGCTCACCGGCAACGCCGGTGCGGTCGACACCTCGGGTGCGGCGGCCTGGTTCGAACCCTCCGCCCCCATCACGACCCTGAGCTTCGTCTTCACCCGCCGCTCGGGCCTGCCGGTGTACCAGACGTGGTTCGCCTCGCTCGCGCGCGACGTCAGCGGAACCGTCGTCGACGACGCCGACGTGCCCCAGGCAGACATCGGACTCACCCTGACCGATGCGAATGGTCGGGTCGTCGCGACGACGACGACCGGCGCCGATGGCACCTATTCCTTCCCCGGCATCCAAGGCAGCGGCGGGTACACCGTGCGAGTGAGCGCACCCGAGGGAAAGATCGCGGAAGGCCCCTCGACCCGACCCGTCGACCTCAGTGAGACGGATGCCGTCGGCGTCGACTTCGTCGTGCGCGACATCGTGCCCGTCGCGGTCTCCGGGCGAGTGGTCGACGAGAACGGCGACGGCGTCGGCGGGGTCACCGTGACGATCGACGGCACCGAGCTCGCCGCCATCACCGGATCGGACGGGCGATACCTCTTCGACACCGTGCCCGTCGGCGACCACCTCGTGCGCGTCACCCCGCCGGGCGGGTTCTCGACCACCGACGACACGCGTTCGATCACGGTGCCGGACGACAGCGAGGATCCGATCACGATCCCGCCGGAAGAGGACTTCGTGCTGCTCGCGAACGCCGATCTGAGTGGCGTCGTCACATCGCCGGCGACGGGTATCGGCGTGAGCGGGGCGGTGGTGACCGTCACCGACCCCGACGGGAACATCGTCGCGACGACCGTGACCCGCCCGCTCGGGGAGTACACGATCCCGCGCCTTCCCCCGGGTGACTACACGGTCACGATCGCGCCGCCGAGCGGCTATGCGCCACTCGGACCCACCAGCGCGACGGTCGAGCTCGGCAGTGAGTCGCTGACCGACGTGAACTTCGAGCTCGCGCTGCTGGGGAGCTTCTCGGGAACCGTGCGGGATGCATCGGGTGCCCCGGTCGCCGGGGTCGCCCTCACGCTCGAGGGTCCGGGGGGAACGCGGCAGCTCGTGTCGGCGGAAGACGGCTCCTACAGCCTCGGCGGTCTCGCGCCGGGAGACTACGTCCTGACGGTCGTCCCGCCCGAGGGCACGCAGGCGGTCGACTTCGCGCGCCGCTCGTTCGGTTTCCTGCCACAGGGCGGCGGCACCGTCATCGCCCAGGACTTCGTGCTCGCCGCGGTCGTGGTCGAGCCCAGCCCGTCGCCCGATCCTGACCCGCCGACGACGCCCGTCGTACCGCCGGCGCCCGGCACGGGTGGTGCGGGTACCGGAACGCTCCCCGGTACGGGCCTCGGCCCCGAGACCTTCGCGTGGGCGGCCGGCGGAGCGGTCGTGCTGCTGCTCGGCGCGACGCTGCTCATCGTGTCGCGTCGGCGGGCGCGTGGTCGCGACGAGGGGTGAGGCATCCGTTCTTCGCGTTCACAACTCCGGAGAATCGGGGCGTTCAAGGCCGGATTCGATTTTGTTCGGAGTGCTGAAGCAGTTTTCTCCGGAATTATGGACGCCCGGCCGGGTGCACCAGCCGGAACAGCTCGCACACGACCGGCATATCCGGCGCGAAACCGCGCGGATTCTCGGAGTGCGCGCGCCAGTACCGCTCGTGCGCGGCGCGCCAGTACTCGAGCGTGCGGTCGCCCTCACCCTCTGCGTGGGCATGCGCGGCCTCGACCTCGTCGAAGGGGACGATGCGGATGCTCGTCGTCTCGATCACCGCGCGCGGTGCTCCGGTGCCGTCGAGGATGATGCTCAGCTCGCCCTCGACGGGGATTGGATCGCTTGCTGCTTCGTAGTCCCAGACCGATGAGGCGGTGCCCGTCTTGATGCCGTCGAGCACCAGAGCCAGCAGGTCATCCGCGTGCGCGGGGGTCGCGCCGAAGGCCCAGGCCAGGGGCACGGCAGTGGGAAGCTCCGGATGCTCCGACCGCACCCCTTCCCAGAACGAGGCGAGGGCGGTGGGGTCGGCGGTGATCATGACCTCAGCCTAGGCATCCGATCAGGAGGCGGGCGGCCCGAACAGCTCCTCGCAGTGCTCGTGCAGCAGTCGGTAGGCGTCGGCGAACGTCTCGGGGTCGGGCTCGCCGGGCTTTCCGTAGCGCGACAGCAGCAGTCCGAGGAGTCCCCGCGCGGGCGGTGTGAGGGGCTTCATGCCGGAGGGGTCTCCCGGCTTCGGCTCGAGTTCCTCGGGGTTCGGCGGCGTGTAGGCGGGAGTCGTGACGGGCCAGTCCGACGGATGCCGCGGCTGATCGAGGTTGATGGCCTCGAACAGCGTGTTCGCCGAGGCGTCGCGATCGTTGAGGGGCTTCAATCCGTGGAGCCGCGAGAGAGTGGCGGTGACGGTGCCGTGATGCATCTCGTCGTGCACGATCGTGCCGCGCTTCGTGTACGCCGACACGGCGATCGCGGGAACGCGGCATCCGAGGCGGTCGAAGGTGAACCCCATCTCGCCGGCACCGGTGTCGGCGGTCGGCTTGGTCGCGGCGGGCGGCGGCACGTGGTCGTAGCATCCGCCGTGCTCATCGAAGGTGATGAGCAGCAGGGTGTTGACCGCGTTCGACCCCTTCTGTGAGGCGCTCGTGCGCACGGCCTCGTAGATGTCGTGGATGAGCCGGTCGCCGGCGCGCACGTCGGAGATCGCACTGTCGTAGACCGGCTCTCCGTCGACCGTGCTCTCGCGGGGCGAGCCGAACGGCGGGTGGAAGTCGTTGTGGTCGTAGACCATGCGCGGCTCGATGAACGCGTAGGCGGGGAGGGTGCCGTTCTTCGTGTCGGCGTAGAAGTCCTCCATCGTGCCGAAGTGGTCGGTGCGCCAGTACTTCTCGAGCACGGCGGCGTGCAGCATCCCGGTGAACGAGACGAGCTGCAGCTTGTCGATGTAGATCTTCCAGCTCACCTTCTTCTCTTCGAGCCGGTTGAAGACGGTCGGGGCGGCGGGAGCATCCAGCCACTTCTTGTAGCCGCCGCCTGCCTGGTTGGTGACGAAGCCGTGCGAGGTCGACGCGTGGAAGAAGGAGCGGTTGCAGAAGGTCTGCGAGGGCACGCCGGCGTACCAGTGGTCGAAGACCGCGAACTCGCTCGCGAGGGTCGAGAGCACCGGGAGCATCTCGGGCGAGAACGAGCCCATGATGTGCGCGGCCTCTTCGGGCTTCGGCTCCGTGCCCTTGCGCAGGCGACGGAAGTTGATGATGTAGTCCTCGAGGAACCCCGACATCGTGGCCTTCTCGCCGTGCGTCGGAGCATTGAACGGGGCGGTCATCTCGTCGACGAACAGATCGGCGTTTCCCTTCGGGTCGACCGTGCCGAAGATCTGCGTGTTGACGTGCGGGTACTCCTCGCCCGGGTCGGGATCGGGCAGGCTCATGATGCGATCGGTGTCGCCGGTATACACGTGGGCGTCGACGACGGTGCCATCGGATGCCGTGTTGCTGTGCTTCCCGAACGCGAGCCCCTCGAACGTCTCGCCGGCCGGCAGCGTCTGCGGCGAGTACAGGTAGCCGAGCAGGTTGTCGAAGGAGCGGTTCTCGCCCATGACGACCACGAGGTGGTCGAACCCGGGCTCGCTGCGCGGGGTGAGGGCGGCGAAGGGGTCGGGTTCGGACGCGAAGCCGTTGCGGGAATTCTGCGCGGCGACGGATGCGCCGATGGCCGCTCCCGCCGCTCCGCCGACGACAGCGCCGGCGAACGCCGCCCCGCCCATCTTGAGGAACCCGCGCCGCGACGGGGTGCGGGCGGCGTCGGGATTCCGGTCGGATGCCGGATCGGATGCCGGGGGAGGGGTGTTGTCGTCGGCCATGGGGTGATCCTATGGCGGGGACGTCGGCGGCGGAATGCTGGAACGCATCCCGTCGCATCGGTACCGTGGATGCATGAGCCACGCGGGAGACTCCTCGGTCGATGCACGGGTCAGAGCCGTCGAGAAGGATTACCTCTCGCGCCAGACCCGCCTCTTCGTCACGTTCGCGCTGATCGAGGGGCCGGTCCTGCTTCTCGGAGCAGTGCTCATCTACGGGTTCGAGCTCATCGACCCCGAGGTCGGCATCTGGTTCCTCGTCGCGGTGGCCGTGATCGGCGGCGGCGTGCTGAGCATGATGCTGCTGCGCCTCATCCAGGGCCGGGTGCAGGCGATCGACCGGGCGCGGGGCGAGAACCCGCTGTTCTGAGGGCACGACCACACCGCCCGACTACGCTGGAACCCATGCTCAACATGGCCGAAGGCCTCGACCGTCTCGGCGCGCTCGCCGCGCATCCGGTGGTGCGCACCCTCGCCACGGCGTTCGCGGATGCCGGGTTCGACCTGGCCGTCGTCGGCGGTCCCGTGCGCGATGCGCTGCTGGGGCGTCCGACCCACGACCTCGACTTCACGACCGATGCTCGGCCCGACGACATCCTGCGCATCGTCACCCCGATCTCGACCGCGCAGTGGGACATCGGCCGTGCGTTCGGCACGATCGGTGCGCGCGTGCAGAAGGAGCAGGTCGAGATCACGACCTACCGCGCCGACAGCTACGACGGGGTGACGCGCAAGCCCACCGTCGAGTTCGGCGACACGATCGACGCCGACCTGGTGCGTCGCGACTTCACGGTCAACGCGATGGCGCTGCAGGTGCCCTCGGTGAAGCTCGTCGACCCGACCGGCGGGGTCGAAGACCTCATCGCGGGAGTGCTCCGCACCCCGACCGACCCCGACGTCTCGTTCGGTGACGACCCGCTGCGCATGCTGCGGGCCGCCCGGTTCAGCGCGCAGCTCGGCTTCCGCATCGACGACGACACCGCCGACGCGATCACCCGGCTGCGGTCGACGCTCGAGATCGTCAGCCCCGAGCGCATCCAGTCCGAGCTCGTGCGCCTCATGCAGACCGACGACCCGGTGCGCGGCATCCGCGCTCTCGTCGAGACCGGACTGATCGATGAGTTCCTGCCCGAGGTGAGCGCCCTCAAGCTCGAGGTCGATGAGCACCACCACCACAAGGACGTCTACGAGCACTCCCTGACGGTGCTGCGCCAGGCGATCTCGCTCGAGCACTCCCGGCATCCGGGTGCCGAGCCCGACGTGGCGCTGCGCATCGCGGCTCTGCTGCACGACATCGGCAAGCCCCGCACACGCAAGCTCGAAGACGGCGGAGCGGTCACGTTCCACCACCACGACATCGTCGGCGCCCGCATGGCGCGCAAGCGCCTGCAGGCCCTGCGGTTCGACACCGCCACGACGGATGCCGTCGCCACCCTCATCGAGCTGCACCTGAGGTTCTTCGGCTACGCCGAGGGCGCCTGGACGGATGCCGCGGTGCGCCGTTACGTGCGCGATGCGGGTTCCCTGCTCGAACGCCTGCACATCCTCACCCGTGCGGATGTGACCACGCGCAACAAGCGCAAGGCGGGGAGACTGTCGTCGGCGTACGACGACATCGAGTCGCGCATCGCGGCGCTCGCCGAACAGGAGCAGCTCGACGCGATGCGTCCGGAACTCGACGGCAATCGCATCCAGGAGGTGCTCGGCATCCGTCCCGGTCGCGAGGTCGGCGAGGCCTACAAGTTCCTGCTCGACCTGCGCCTCGACGAGGGCGTGCTCGGTCCGGACGTCGCCGAGGAACGTCTGCGCGCCTGGTGGGCGGCGCGCGCCTGAGCCGCCGAGGCGGGCGGTGGTGGCGGCGGACGCACGGTCTTTCGCCTCGCGGCAGAACCTCCTCGATCACCCGTGGGAGGGTTCCCACGGGCGACCTCGGCTTCTACACTGGGAGCACGCTCCACCCCCGAGGAACGGAGTCCCTGTGCCGTCGCAGTGGCAGTCTTCACCTGAGGCCTCTCGCCTGATCATCGAGCGAGCGCACGAAGAGCTGCTCGCCGGCAACCTCGACGACCAGCGCCTGCAGCAGGTGCGGCCGCTCGTGCGGGCGTCGTGGGAACGGTCGTGGCGCGGACGCGTCGGCCCCGAGAGCCCGCCCGCGCTCGAGCTCGGCCGCGACGAGCTCGAGGAGTATCGGCGCGCCCATCCGCTCGCCGCCGTCATGGACACGATCCGCGGTCTGCTGCTGCCGGGCACCCCGGAGGACGCGGGAGTGGTGATCGCGATCGGCGACCAGGCCGGGCGACTGCTGTGGATCGAGGGCGACCGCCAGCTGCAGAGCCTCACCGACGACATGGGTTTCGTCGCCGGCGCGAACTGGGCGGAGGATGCCGTCGGCACGACCGCCCCGGGCACCGCGCTCGCCCTCGGACAATCGGTGCAGATCCGCGGTGCCGAGCACTACAACCGCCTCGTGCACCCGTGGTCGTGCACCGCGGCACCGGTGCGCGACCCCGAGACGCAGCGCGTGCTCGGCGTGATCGACATCACGGGCGGGCCGGAGGTCGTGACCCCGCAGGCGCGACTGCTCGTCGATGCGACCGCCCGCGCCGTCGAGTCCGAGCTCCTGATCGCGCGCCTGCGCGCCCGCGCCGAGACCTCGCCGCGCGCGCACCACTTCGCGCCGACTCGTACCCGCGCCGCGGCGCGCGCGACCCTGCACGTGCTCGGCCGCGACAGGGCGCGGCTCGAGACGGCATCCGAGCATGAGGAATCGGTCATCGAGCTCAGCGCCCGGCACGCGGCCATCCTGCTGATGCTCGCGACCCACCGGCAGGGTCTGTCGGCCGAGCGCCTCACCGAGCTCGTCTACGGCGCCGACGTCTCGCCCGACACGCTGCGGCCCGAGATGGTGCGGCTGCGCAAGGTGCTCGAACAGCGGATGCCGGAACTGGTGCCCGAGTCGAGACCGTACCGTCTGCCCGTGACCCTCGACACCGACGCGCAGGACGTGATGTCGCTGCTCGACCGCGGAGCGCACCGCGTCGCGCTCACCGCCTATCGGGGGCCGGTGCTGCCCGAGTCGACCTCGCCCGGCGTCGAGGAGTTCCGTGAGACGGTGCGGGCGGCGCTGCGGGAGGCGATGCTGTCGGAGGCGAGCCTCGACGTGCTGCTCTCGTACGCCGAGATCCCCGAGGGGCAGTCGGATGCCGAGGCGCTGCGCCTCGCGCTCGAGATGCTGCCGGCGCGCTCGCCGAAGCGGCCCGGACTGGTCGCCCGGATCGAGCGACTCGAGCGCGCGCAGGCCTGAGGAGCATCCGCAACCGGGCGCAACGTTGCGCACCCGGGTGCAACGTCGCGCGACCTACCGTCGGAGGACAGCCGCGCACCGAGGCGCGGCCCAGCCCGAGGAGTCACGATGACCATCGTCGAAGAAGACGTGTCCACTGCCTACGCCGCCCCGGGTCAGCCGGGATCCCTGGCCGACTACCGCCCCCGCTACGGCCATTACATCGGCGGCGAGTTCGTCGAACCCGCGAAGGGCCAGTACTTCGAGAACGTCAGCCCGGTCAACGGCAAGCCGTTCACCGAGGTCGCCCGGGGCACCGGTGAAGACATCGACCGCGCGGTCGACGTCGCCTGGAAGGCCTTCGCCTCCTGGGGCAAGACGAGTCCCGCCGAGCGCTCGGTCATCCTGAACAGGATCGCCGACCGCATCGAGCAGAACCTCGAGCGCATCGCCGTCGCCGAGACGTGGGAGAACGGCAAGCCGGTGCGAGAGACGCTCGCCGCCGACATCCCGCTCGCGGTCGACCACTTCCGCTACTTCGCGGGTGTGCTGCGGGCGCAGGAGGGCGGTATCAGCCAGCTCGACGAGAACACCGTCGCGTACCACTTCCACGAACCGCTGGGTGTGGTCGGGCAGATCATCCCGTGGAACTTCCCGATCCTGATGGCCGTGTGGAAACTCGCTCCGGCGCTCGCCGCGGGCAACTGCGTGGTCATCAAGCCCGCCGAGCAGACACCGGCATCCCTCCTGTTCCTGTTCGAGATCATCGGCGACCTGCTGCCCGCCGGCGTCGTGAACATCGTCAACGGCTTCGGCATCGAGGCCGGCGCCCCGCTCGCGCAGCACAAGCGCATCCGCAAGGTCGCGTTCACGGGCGAGACGACGACCGGCCGGCTCATCATGCAGTACGCCTCGCAGAACCTCATCCCGGTGACGCTCGAGCTCGGGGGCAAGAGCCCGAACGTGTTCTTCGAAGACGTCGCGCGCTCGACCAGCGACCCGTTCTACGACAAGGCGCTCGAGGGCTTCACGATGTTCGCGCTCAACCAGGGCGAGGTCTGCACCTGCCCGTCGCGGGCGCTCATCCAGCGATCCATCTACGACGGATTCCTCGCCGACGGGCTCGAGAGGGTCGGGAAGGTCGTGCAGGGAAACCCGCTGGATCCGGCGACGATGATCGGCGCCCAGGCATCCAACGACCAGCTCGAGAAGATCCTGAGCTACATCGACATCGGAAAGCAGGGCGGTGCGCGGCTGCTCACGGGCGGTGAGCGGGTCGACCTCGGCGGCGATCTCAGCGAGGGCTACTACGTCGCGCCGACCGTGTTCGAGGGCACCAACGACATGCGCATCTTCCAGGAGGAGATCTTCGGCCCGGTGCTGTCGGTCACCTCGTTCGACGACTTCGACAACGCGATCGACATCGCCAACGACACCCTCTACGGGCTGGGCGCGGGGGTGTGGAGCCGCAGCGGCGACACCGCCTACCGCGCGGGCCGGGCGATCGAGGCCGGGCGCGTGTGGACCAACACGTACCACCAGTACCCGGCGCACGCCGCGTTCGGCGGGTACAAGCAGTCGGGCGTCGGTCGCGAGAACCACAAGATGATGCTCGACCACTACCAGCAGACGAAGAACCTCCTCGTCTCGTACGCGGAGGGCCCGATGGGCTTCTTCTGATGGTCGGCATCGACACCTACCAGCGGGTCGCGGTGACGGATGCTGCGGCATCCCTCATCCGCGACCTGACGGCGCAGCACGGCCCGCTCATGTTCCATCAGTCGGGCGGATGCTGCGACGGTTCGTCGCCCATGTGCTACCCGGTGGGGATGTTCCTCACCGGGCCCGGCGACGTGCTGCTCGGGAGTCTCGACGTCGGGCTGGACGCGGGCGTCGAGGTCTACATGTCCCAGTCGCAGTTCGAGTACTGGAAGTACACGCACCTCACCATCGACGTCGTGCCCGGTCGGGGAGCGGGGTTCAGCGTGGAGGGACCGACCGGCATGAGGTTCCTGATCCGGTCGCGGATGCTCGACGACGCGGAGCTGGAGTACTTCGGGTTGGCGTGAGGTTAGCGGGGCGCCCCAGCGAGATGAAGGGCCTTCGACGGGCTCAGGGACTCAGTTGCATGCGGCGAACGAGACGGAAGCGACACGCGAGCCACACCAGCGCGCCGAGGGCGAGCAGGGCGGCGAGGAGCCCGGCGACGTGCGCCGCGAGCACGGCCGGGCCGTGCGACGGCAGGAGGAATCCGTACGGCACCCAGCCGTCGGTCGCGCCGCGGATGAGCACGACGACGATCCACACGAGCGGGTAGACCGTGACGACCCACAGGTGTCGCCAGGCCAGCGCCGGGCGATCGCGGATCAGCAACCAGTCGAGCGCGACGAGCAGCGGGAAGACGGCGTGCAGCACCACGCTCACCCACGCCGGCGCCGACCCGGTTCCCGGCACGATCAGGTTGTAGATCACGGCCACGAGCAGCATGCAGGTGACGGCGACGCCGCGCGCGTACGACAACCAGAGCGGATGCCGTCGACCGCGCAGCGCGAGCGCTCCGGACGCGAGGAGCAAGGCGCTCGTGAGCAGGCTCGTGAGGTTCGTGAAGTATCCGAAGTAGTCGAACAGGCTCGTGCGCCCGGCGCTGATGCCCAGCAGATAGGTGTGCACGAGCACGGTGATGACGGAGAGCGCGAGGACGATCCGGGCCATGCCGGCGGCGATCCGCGCCGACGACTTCATCGCGCCGCGCCGCGGGGTTCCGCATAGGCGCGAAGGAAGACTCGCGTCCCGTCGAGCATCAGGGTGCGGACGCGATCGGCGTCTGCGCGTCGACGCATCGGCTCGTTCAGCACCCGCAGTGTCGTCAGCGCCGAGAAATGATCGGCGGCGAGGCGTGGATCGTCGATGTCGAGGAGTCCGCGCTCGGCGAGATGCGCGAAGCGGCGCGCGAGTGCCTCGGCGTGCGCGTCGTCGAGTGGATGGTCCTCGAGCTCGGGCAGCACGGATTCGTTCTCTGCGATCAGCCGGGCCGCAGCGATGTAGTTCGACGAGCCGAACTGTGCGATTCCCAGCTCGACGGCGAAGGTTCGGAGAGCCAGCTCGAGTTCGGCCGGATCGTCGATGCCGTCGGGGAGATGACGCTCGATGACCGCTTGCACTCGGTCGAGCGCCGCCTGGCCGGCGTCCTCGATCACGTCGAGCAGGAGCCGTCGCTTGTCACCGTAGTAGTCGTAGACGGTGCGCTTCGAGACCCCCGCTCGAGCGGCGACGGCATCCATGCTGACACGGTCGGCACCCGACTCGACGAAGAGTTCGCGCGCCGCGTCGAGGATGTCGGAGCGCTTGTGCTCCTGCCCGCGTCGCAACGGCTTCTGTGCCCTGGCGGTCATCGGTTGCTCCTTGCTTCCGGATCACCCTACACGGTGTAGTGCATATCTACACTGCACGGTGTAGTGTCACATTCATGCCCCTCTCTTCACGCGGATCACTTCAGGCCCACTCCCTCGTCAAGCGCTATCGCCACGCCGTCGCCGTGGACGACCTGTCGTTCGACGTGACCGCGGGCATCGTCACGGGCTTTCTCGGGCCCAACGGGGCCGGCAAGTCGACCACACTTCGTATGTTTCTCGGACTCGACAAGCCGACCAGCGGCGCGGCGACCGTGGATGGCCGTCGTCTCGAAGAGCTCCGTCACCCGATGCGCGTCATCGGCGCGATGCTCGACGCGCGCGCCGTCCATCCCCGACGCACGGCGGCCGATCATCTGCGGGCGGTCGCGCGTGCCGGGGGTATGCCACGGAGTCGTGTGAGCGAGATGCTGGAACTCGTCGGTCTGGATGCCGTGGCCGATCGAGCCGCGGGCGACTTCTCCCTCGGGATGCGCCAGCGTCTCGGAATCGCGACGGCTCTCATCGGCGATCCCGGCATCGTGATCTTCGACGAGCCGCTCAACGGGCTCGATCCGGAAGGCATCCGGTGGGCGAGGTCTCTGATGCGCGATCTCGCCGGGCAGGGCCGCACCGTGCTGTTCTCCAGCCATCTGATGAGTGAGATGGAGTTGACGGCCGATCATCTCATCGTCATTCACCGCGGACGCCTGCTGGCCGACCAGAGCGTTCCCGAGCTCATCGCCGCCGAGACGAGCGAGCGAGTCCGGGTTCGCGCACCGGATCGCCACGGCCTTCTCGACGCGCTCGCACGTGCAGGGGTGACCGCCGCCGTCGATGCAGACGGTCGCACCGACTCTCTGACGGTCTCGGGTGCGACGTCGGACGATGTCGGCCGCATCGCCGCAGCCGGGGGGTTCGAGGTGTCCGAACTCACCCTCGTGCGCGACTCCTTGGAAGACGCGTTCCTCGCAATGACAACCGACTCGAAGGCCGCCTGATATGAACATCGTCATCTCCGAATGGATCAAGATCCGGAGCGTCCGCAGCACCTGGGTGATGGTGGCGTCGACCGCCGTGGTCACCGTCCTGGTGAGCCTCGTCGGCGTCACCGGTCTCATCGGTGACGGAGCAGTCGCTCCGGCCGCCTTCGATCCGACTGCGGCGGGCTTCAAGGGAATCCTCGTCGGGCAGCTCGTGATCGCCGCGCTCGGGTCGCAGGCGATCACCGCCGAGTACGCGAGCGGTCAGATCATCTCCACGCTCACACTCGTACCCCGGCGACGAACCCTCCTCCTCGCCAAGCTCGCCGTAGTGGCGATGGTCGCGGTACCCACGGCCATCGTGACCGTCGCCGCCGCCTTCGGTGCGAGTCAGGCCACGCTCGCTGCGGCCGGGTGGCCGACCGCCACCCTGGGCGACCCCGACGTCGTGCGCGCCCTCGCCTGCGCGGTCGTATACCTCGTGCTCGCGTCGGTTCTCGGACTCGCGTTCGGCACGATCACGCGCAGCTCCTCCGGCGCTCTGGCGGTCATCGTGACGGTGGCGCTGTTGATCCCGGCACTTGCTCCGGGAATCCCGGGCATCATCGGCCAGGTGGTCGGAACGTACTGGCCGACGACGGCTGGTCAGGCGTCGTACACCGTGGTGGCGAACGGATCGATCTTGCCGCTGGCCGGACTCGCCGTGCTGACAGTCGCGACGGTATGGACCGCCGTAGCCGCAACGCTGGTGTTCCTCCGACGCGACGCGTGACAGCGGTGAAAAGACTGAACGATCATGCAACGAAATGCAACGTGGCCCGGCATACCATTTTCACAGGCGCCGATATACCGCTTGTCCCCAGCAGGCGAAGGCGTTGACGGCAGAGTCCGTCTGCAGAGGGAGAGTCGAACTTCTTCTGATCCCGAGGGGGGATGGGGTGGGCGCTGGTCCCCAGAACGGCACCCACCCCCACACTCGATACCGGCACCGCCGGATCGGGTCAGCGCATCGACATGAACGCGTATGCGACGCCGATGAAGATCACGATGACGAACGGGATCCACGTGACCCGGCGCTTCAGTCGACGGCCCTGCGCCGCGACTCCCGGTGGGGGAGTGAGCAGCCCGGCCGGCGGCGCGAACGGCAGGGGTGCGGATGCCGCGGCACCCGGCGCGACGGCATCCGATATCTGCCGATGCTGCGCACGCAGGCGGTCGTCGCGCCAGCGCGCCCACTGGTCGAACTTCGTCATCAGCGCACCGACGACGCCGAACAACCAGGCCCACGTCGCCGGGTCGAGCGTCGACGCCTGGCGCTTCGTGTAGAGGAACATCCAGTCGTCGACGATCTCGACATCGAGCTGGGCGGCATGGTCGATGAACCGCGCCATGATGTCGGGCGTGAAGAGGTAGAGCGCGTCCTGCTCATACCCCTCGGGGCAGTACAGCGTGAAGTGCCGGTCGAAGTCTCCCTCGAGCGACAGGCGCTGCGCGCGTTGGAACGACGCCGGCAGGTTCGAGCCGAAACCGTTGTTGCCGAGCGCGTCGAGCACGATGTTCGGCAGCGGCACGTCGAGTTTCACGGCGATGTAGCCCCAGCGGTACGTGGTCGAGCTCTTGCCGTGCTTGACCGTGTACTGGTAGTTGCCGAACTCGACGAACCGCGGCTGCGTTCCGCGCACCAGGTCGGTCGCCAGCCGCCCCGACCCGAGGCTGAAGATCATGCCCGGCAGCGGCGGGTTCGCGATGCGCTCGGTATAGCTCATGCCGTTCGCCTGAGCGAACATGCCGATCCGATAGCGGCGGATGCGGTTGGCGCGCACCGTGAAGAACGTGATCACGGCGGCGGCGCCCAGGGCGAGCACCAGGAGCACGGCGAAGATCGAGGCGCCCGTCGACCCTCCCGTGCGCAGGGTGCTGGTGACGACTCCACCGAGCACGACGACGCCCACGAGAGCGGCGAATCCGAGCGCGATGACGCCGATCACCGTGCCGGCGATCGTGCCGGCGGACGCCGGAGCGCGTCGCGCCTTGAGGTCGGCCGTGAACGCTCCGACCGCCCGCGGGTCGACCGGTCCGGTGAGTGCGCGGGCGTCGAAGGCGGATGCCGGATGCTGCGGCGCGCTCATCGATTCACCTCGTCGGCGTTCCACGAGAGGTCGGCGCCGCTCGGTATCTCCAGCGCCTCCAGCCCCGGCTCTGCGCAGATGGCGGCGACCAGAGCCGCCGATCCCGCGACGATGGTCGAGTCGTAGTCGACCTCGCTCACCATCACCCACGCGTGGTCGTCGGGCCAGAGGAGACCCGGGCTCTGCGCCGATGCGGGCGCACCGTGCGCCTCCGCCGGCCGATCGCGCCACGGGGCATCGAGGACCCACTCGGGGTCGGCGAACGCACTCGGCGGTGCGTCGAACAGCACGTACGCGCGGTTCGGGAGTTCGAGTCGCGGGCCCCCCGAGATCTCGCGCGACAGGATCCCCTCCTGCCAGGTCGGTTTGCGGAAGACGTTGTTGAACGGATCCCGCAGGCTGCGGGCGAGCATTGCGCGGTGATTCGGATCGTCGTCGCCGACGGTGTAGAACCCGCGGGAGGGCAGATCGCCGAAGAACCCCAGCAGACCGCCCCGCCCCTCCCAGAGCCCCGCGACACCGGAATCGGGAGTCGAGGTGTGGCGCAGGAGGACCGAGACGAGGGCGGCGAGGCTCTCGCCATCGAGCTCGCCGATGGCGGGAGACGAGAACTCGCGTCCGTCGGGGGCGACCCGTTCGATCCAGTCGCGCTCCCCGGGGGCACCCACGATGCCCGCCCACTGCGCGAGCGGGTGCATCGTCGTGCCGAACACCGCGGCCGCGTCGCCCCAGGTCGTCGTGGATTCGACGAGTTCGCGATACAGGAGCTCCACCTCGTCCGCCGGCATCCGCACGCGCTCCTCGGCCGTCGGCATCCGTCGTCCCGGGAGCTCGTGCACGAAGCCCGGATGGAAGATGCGCGCGTAGGCGGGAAAGCCCTGCGGAACGACACCGTGCATGGGCGGGAAATCGGGGTCGAGCCGCTCCCGCAGCCAATCGCCGACGGTCGGGTTCGCGATCCACTCCATGCGACCACGGTACCGGGGGGATGACGTCGAGACCGTACCGCCTTGTTCTGTACGTTTCACGCTTGAACCGTACGTTTCGTGCGACAATAGTCGTATGAGCGAGATCGCCATCACCGAAGCGCGAGGCCGACTGGCCTCGATCGTCGACGAGGCGCGCACGGCCCCCGTCTATCTCACGAGACGGCACCGCCCGGTCGCAGTGGTGGTCGATCCCTCGCAACTCGCCCAACTCCTCGAGGATGCCGAAGAACTCGCCGATATCCGTGCGGTCGACGCCGCGTGGGAAGAGACGCAGAGGCTGGACGAAACTCCGATTCCGTGGGACGAGGTCAAGCGCGAGCTCGGCCTGTGACGTACGAGATCCAGTTCCTACCGGCGGCATTTCGGGAGATCAAGAAGTTGCCGCCAGAGGCGAAGCGTCGAGTGCAAGCCGTGATCGAGCTGCTGGCCGAGGATCCGAGGCCGCCTGCTGCGAAGCGTTTGACCGCGCGTCCGGAATGGCGGGTGCGCAGTGGCGACTACCGGGTGATCTACCGCATCGAGGATGCGGTACTCACGGTCGTCGTGGTGTCGGCCGGGCATCGACGAGAGATCTACCGTTGATCCGGCGGGCCCCCGCGCCCGCCATAATCGAAGGGTGACTGCGACTGCAACCCTTCCCTCGCTCGATGGCCGCCGCTTCCGGATGATCTCGTCCACGACCTCGGCGGTCGACCCCGAGGCGCCGAGCATCTTCGAGTATTTCGAGAAGGACGGTGCGATCTGGGGCGGGTACACCGGCGACACGGTGACCTTCGGCAAGTTCGTGGGAACCCGCACCGCCGACACGATCTGGGTGTCGTTCGTGCACGTGCTCGTGGCCGACGGCCAGGTCGTCACGGGCGACGGGGAGAGCGAGCTCGAGCTCACCGACGACGGACTCATCCGCCTCGTCGAGCACTACGAGATGCACGGCCTGCCGCAGCTGAGCGTGTGCGAGGAGATCCCCGCCTGAACGGATCAGCGGGGCGGCAGCGCGTCGCGCCCGGGGGATGCCGGCGTCCAGCGGGTCATGCCGAGGGGGATCTCGGCGTGACGCTCGGGGATGTCGGAGGGCAGCAGGTAGGGCCGACGGATGACCTCGTCGAGCACCACGACGCTGACGACGGTGCGCACCTCGGGCAGCTGCGCGATCACCCCGGTCGAGAACTCGTGCACGCCGCTGACGTCGACGGCGCGGATGAGCAGCATGGCATCGTGCTCGCCGGTCGTGATCGCGCACCACTCGACGTCGGGCATCTCGCTCACGCGATCACGGAACGACGCCCAGGCCTGCGGCAGCACCGTGACGAAGACGAGGGCGCCGATGGAGAGACCCGCCTTGGCCTGATCGACCCGGGCGCTGAACCCGGTGATCACGCCGTCGCTCACCAATGATTCGACTCGCGAATAAGCGCTGGCGCGGGATATCCCCACCCTGTCGGCGAGTGCGGCGATCGAGATGCGACCGTTATCACGGAGCACTTCGAGAATCTTGTACGCGATCTCGTCCAACTCGGTGGCACTTCGTCCAGAATGCTTCGATGCTTCAGCATCCTTGCTGGACATATTGCTCCCCACGGTTGATGATCTGGACAGACCGTGCCGGTCATCCCGACACTTGCTGGACACATCGTCGCATATGATGCGAATCTGATCCACGGTCGTCCACACCAGTGGCGGCCGACACCCGAATGTACTCCTCGCCCTTGGAGGCTCACATGTCGTCACGCCGCACTCTGCCTGCGCTCGCGTTCGGAGCGGTCGCGCTCCTCGCGCTCGCCGGCTGCTCGGGAGGAAACTCCGCCAACAACGGCGATGACTCGTCGGGCTCCGGCTCGCTGGTCATCGACACCGCGTTCTCGATCGAGACGACCGACCCGGGTCACACCTACGACCCGACCGGCAACATGATCGCCAAGGCGATCTACGAGACCCTCGTCGACTTCGAGGGCTCCGACGTCTCGACGCCGGTTCCCGGACTCGCCTCCTGGGAGCAGAACGACGCCGCGACCGAGTTCACGTTCACGCTCGAGGGCGACCGCGTCTTCTCCGACGGCACCCCGATCGAGGCGAAGGACGTCGTCTTCTCGCTGCAGCGCATCCAGGGCATGGAGGACGCCAAGCCCAACTTCCTGCTCGCCGGCATCACGATCACCGAGGTAGACGACAAGACGATCACCTTCACGTCCGAGACCCCGCTGCTGCAGCTGCCCGCGATCCTCGCGAACCCGGCGCTCGGCATCGTCAACTCCGACGTCGTGATCGAGAACGGCGGCGCGACCGACGGCTCCGACAGCGCGCAGAGCTTCCTCGACGGCGAGTCGGCGGGCTCCGGTCCGTTCGTGCTCGACACCCTCGACCTCTCGTCGCAGGTCGTGCTCACCAAGAACGACGAGTACAACGGCGACGAGGAGTCGGCCTACGACCGCGTCGTCGTGCGCAACGTCTCGGAGAGCGCCACGCAGCTCGCCAACCTCAAGGGCGGCGACTCGATGGTCGCGATGGACCTGAACGGCGACCAGGTCGCGGGCCTCGGCGATGACCTCACGGTCGACTCCGTGCCCTCGGGCCAGACGATCTTCCTGCTGCTCAACCAGGGCGAGGCGGGAGGCGACCTCGCGAACGTCAAGATCGCCGAGGCGATCCGCTACGCGCTCGACTACGACGCGCTGCTCGAGCTGGCCGGTGCCGGCGCGGTGCAGGCGACCGGCGTCATCCCGCCCGGATTCGAGGGCTCGCTCGACGGCGGCGTCTCGCAGGACCTCGACGCGGCGAAGGCCGCTCTCGCCGAGGCCGGCTACACGGGCCAGACCCTGAAGCTGCAGTTCCCGAACGACTACCCGGTCGGCGGCGTGGAGTTCACCCCGCTCGCCGAGCGCATCCAGGCGCAGCTCGAGGATGCCGGCATCGCGGTGGAGCTCGCCCCGGCGCCGTTCGCCACCGAGCTCGACGCCTACGTCAACGGCACCGAGGGCTTCGGCCTGTGGTTCTGGGGTCCGGACTACGCGGACTCCGCGAACTTCCTGCCGTTCGGCCCGGGCCTGAAGGTCGGCCTCCGTGCCGGCTGGGCAGCCGAGGCGAACCCGGAGATCGCCGAGATCGCCGCGAACGCGGCCAGTGCGACGGATGCCGACGAGCGCACCGCCCTGTTCACCGAGTTCGCCGAGGCCATGCAGGCCGAGGGTCCGTTCGTGCCGCTCATCGTTCCGGGTCGCAACATCGCCTCGGCATCCGCCGTCTCGGGCGCCGTGTACAACTCGGTGTGGGAGATGGACATCGCCGAGATCACCCCGGCCGGCTGAACGGATAACGACGCATGACAACGGTGGCGGTGCAGAGACAGGCGCGCAGGCGTCGGTCTCCCCTGATCGGATACCTGCTGCGGCGGGCCGGCACCTCCCTGCTCCTGTTGGTGGGCGTGACGATCGTCACGTTCCTGCTCACCAACCTGGTGCCGGGAGACCCGGTCTCGGCCGCGCTCGGTGAGGGCGCATCGCAGAACCCGGCGACGCGAGAGGCGTTCATCCGGGAGCACGGACTCGATCAGCCGTTGATCGTGCAGTACTTCATCTATATGGGGAACCTGCTCCGCGGGGACCTCGGGACGTCGCTGGTGACCGGCCGTGCGGTCACCAGCGACCTCTCCACCGCCGTGCCGGCGACGATCGAGATCGCCATCGGCGCGATCATCCTGAGTCTCGTCGTCAGCATCGTGCTCGGCACGCTCGCCGCGTACCGTCGCGGACTCGTGACCGACCAGGTCATCCGCGTCGTCACGCTCGTCGGCCTCAGCGTGCCGACCTTCTGGCTCGCTCTGGTCAGCTTCTACGTCTTCTTCCTCGAGCTGCGCATCGCCCCCGGGTCGGGCCGCATCTCGCCGTCGATCACCCCGCCGCCGCGCGTGACGGGTCTCTATACGGTCGACTACCTGCTCAACGGCGACGCCGTCGGCTACTTCGACGCCCTCGCCCACCTCGCCCTGCCGGTCATGGTGCTGTCGCTCGTCACCATCGGGCTGCTCACCCGCTTCATCCGCACCTCGGTGCTCGAGGTGCTGGGCAGTGACTACGTGCGCGCCGCCCGCGCCAAGGGCCTCCCCGCGATGCGCGTCATCCTCGACTACGTGCTGCGAGGCGCATCCCTCCCGATCCTCACCGTCGTCGGCGTCGCCTTCGGAACCCTGCTCTCGGGCACCGTGCTCGTCGAGTCGGTCTTCGCGTGGCCGGGCCTGGGCACCTACGCCTACAACTCCGCCGCGAACCTCGACCTGCCCGGCATCATGGGCGTCGGCCTCGTGGTCGGGTTCATCTATCTCCTCATCAACTTCGTCGTCGACATGCTCTACGGCGTCCTCGACCCGAGAGTGAGGATCGCATGAGCCGCATCGACGCCGCATCCGGGCCCTGGCGGTTCCGCTTCCGTTGGCCGCGCGCCTGGCGCACGCCGCTCGGCATCATCGGCACCGTCATCGCCGGTGCCTGGGTGATCGTCGCCTTCACCGCGCAGTGGTGGGTGCCCTACGGCCCCAACGCGCAGATCTTCCCGCGCCTGCAGGAGCCCGGGGTCGAGACCCTTCTCGGCACCGACGGCAACGGCCGCGACATCTTCTCGCGCCTCATGACGGGTGCGACCGTGAGCCTGCCGCTCGCGCTCATGCTCGTCGTCGCCGCCATGATCATCGGCACTCTCATCGGTGCGCTCGCCGGATACTTCGGGGGCTGGGTCGACGAGACGCTCATGCGCATCACCGACCTCTTCATGGCGTTCCCGACGGTGATCCTCGCGATGGTGGTCGCGGCCTCCCTCGGACCGTCGCTGTTCAACGCGGTGATCGCGGCGATCGTCGTCTCGTGGCCGCAGTACTCGCGTGTGACCCGCAGCATCGTGCTCGGCCTCCGCGGGCAGAACTACGTCATCGCCGGCCGCCTGCTCGGCCACTCGCCGCTGCGCACGCTGTTCGTCGACATTCTGCCGAACATCGCCGGCCCCGTGCTGGTGCTCGCGACGCTCGACATCGGTGCCGCCATCCTGCTGCTGTCGGGGCTGTCGTTCCTCGGCCTCGGCGCGCAGCCGCCCACGGCGGAATGGGGTTCGATGATCTCGTCGGCCATGCAGAACTTCGACGCCTGGTGGCTCGGGGTCTTCCCGGGTCTCGCGATCCTCACGGTCGTGCTGGCGTTCAACTTCCTCGGTGACGCGATGCGCGACATCCTCGACCCGACGGCCGAAGTGACGCACGAGAAGCAGGCCGAGAAGACGGATGCCGCGGGGGTGCCCGCATGACCGCGCTGAGCATCCGCGATCTGACGATCGACATCGGCCGCCCACTCGTGAAGGGCGTCTCGCTCGACCTCGAGGCGGGCCGCATCCACGGTCTCGCCGGCGAATCCGGCTCGGGCAAGACCCTCACCTCGCTCGCCGTGCTCGGACTGCTGCCCCGGCAGGCGAAGACCGGCGGATCGATCACCCTCGCGGGAGAGGAACTCGTCGGGCTCACGCGTCGGGCGATGAACCGCGTGCGCGGCAAGCGCATCGCGATGGTGTTCCAGGACCCCTCGGCATCGCTGCACCCGCAGCTGCCCGTCGGCCGCCAGCTCACCGACCACATGCGCGTGCACCTCGGTCTTCGCGGTGCGGCGGCCCGCGAGAAGGCCGTCGAACTGCTGCAGACCGTGCAGGTGCCGAACCCCGCCGAGGCGCTGAAGCGCTACCCGCACCAGTTCTCGGGAGGTCAGCGCCAGCGCATCGCGATCGCGTGCGCCCTGGCCTGCGACCCCGACGTGCTGCTCGCCGACGAGCCGACCACCGCGCTCGACGTCACGGTGCAGGCCGGCATCCTGCAGCTGCTGCGCGACCTCGCGATCGAGCGCCGGCTCGCCGTGCTGCTCGTGACGCACGACCTCGGCGTGATGAGCGCGATCGCCGACGAGGTCGCCGTCATGAAGGACGGCCTGATCGTCGAGAAGGCCGATCGCGAGACGCTGTTCCGCGACCCGCAGCACGAGTACACGCGGATGCTGCTCGCCGCACTGCCCGGTTCCCGCATCGAGGAGGACGCTGATGAGTGAGGTCTCCGTCCTCGACGCGCAGGACATGGTCGTGCGCTACCCGGGCAACCCGCCCGTGATCGCCGTGAACGGGGTGTCGATGACCGTCGCCGCGGGCGAGACCGTCGCCCTCGTGGGCGAGTCCGGCAGCGGCAAGTCGAGCTTCGCTCGCGCCGTCGTCGGCATCGAGAAGACCGCGGGAGGGACGGTGCTGTTCAACGGCGCACCGGTCTCGCCCCTCGGCATCCGTCGACGCTCGATCGCCCTCACCGGCATCCAGATGGTCTTCCAGGACCCGTCGACCTCGCTCAACCCGCGCCGGCGGGTGGGCGACCAGATCTCCGACGGCATCGCCACCGCCCGAGCGCGCGGTGCCGCCGGATCCACCGTCGAGGAATGGCTCGAGCGCGTCGGCCTGCCGACCTCGGTCGCCTCGCGCTTCCCGCACCAGTTCTCGGGCGGTCAGAAGCAACGCATCGCGATCGCCCGGGCGCTCGCCGCCCGGCCCTCGCTGCTCGTCGCCGACGAGCCGATCTCGGCCCTCGATGCGTCGACCCAGACCAGCGTCGCCGGCCTCATGCGCGACCTCGTGGCGGAGTCCGGCGCGGGGATGCTCTTCATCTCGCACGACCTCGCCGTCGTGCGACGCATCGCCGACCGCACGTTCGTCATGTACTCCGGGCGAGTTCTCGAATCGGGGCCGACCGATCGCCTCTGGGCTGCGCCCCAGCATCCGTACACCCAGGCGCTGCTCGCGGCGATCCCCGAGCCCGACGGGGCCGGTCGCATCCCCGACGCCCCGTCGACCGAGGACCGCGAGGTGTGGTCGGAGATCCCGCCCGTCCTGAACTGACGCGACGCAGAAGGGCCCGGCATCCGTGGTGGATGCCGGGCCCTTCCTCGTCGCCGATCAGATCGGGGCGACGATGTCCTGCTTCACGTCCCAGTCGGTGATCTCGAGGACCGACTCGATCGCCTGACCCTGCACCTCGGTCTTCGTCGAGGTCGCGAGCATGATGTAGTCCGCGGTGACCTCGAAGGTCGCGTCGACCTCGACTCCCTGCGTCTCAGCGGTGCCGGTGACGAGGTAGACCTTCTGGCCGAGGCGCTCGCCGGTGCCGGTCACGGTGAACTCGCCCGAGAGAGCGGCGGCCGCCGTCGCGGGATCGAGCGACGCGGCGTTCTGCGCGGCCGTGCTGAGCGCCGCGATCACGGGGTCGCTGGCGTTCGGGTCAGCGGCCTGCCACTCGCTGGTCGGGCTCTTCACCCAGGTGTCGTCGCCGATGATGATCATCGAGCCCATGTCGGAGATGACCTCGGTGGCGTCGTTGGCCGAGTCGTAGCGCGCGGTCGAGACCATTCCCATGGTGGTCGACGTGGCCGCATAACCGGCGGATTCCTTCATCCGGTCAGCCGAGCAGGTGCTGAGGTCGGCGATGTCGATCGTCTCGCCCTCCTTCAGCTCGGGGCAGTCGGATGCCGTCGACGTCTCCTCCGACGACGACGAGCTGCTCGTGCTGCTGGGCTTGCTCTCGTTGCCATCTCCGCTCGGTGCCGAGCATCCTGCCAGCAGGATCGCGGCGGCGACGACGGCTCCGGCCTTCCACATGTTGACGCGCATGGCGTCCCCCCTTCACGTGGCCGATGACGGTCACCGGCCACCGCAGACAAGCATGCCAAAGGGGCAGGGTGACGCGCGGTGGAAGCTCAGGGTTGCGTCCGCTAGACTGTCCAGGTTGTCTGCCTTCTGGCAGGCACGTTCACACACCCTCCTGCTTTCGAGAAATCCTCGGAAGCCGTTCTAGTCCGAAGGAGGTGGGTAAGTGACGCACCAGTACGAACTCATGGTCATTCTGACCCCCGAGATCGACGAGCGCCAGGTCGCACCTACGCTCGACAAGTTCCTGAAGGTCATCACCAACGATGGTGGCTCGATTGACAAGGTCGACATCTGGGGTAAGCGCCGTCTGGCCTACGAGATCCAGAAGAAGAACGAGGGCATCTACGCCGTCGTCAACTTCACCGCTACCAGCGAGGCCACGCAGGAGCTCGACCGTCAGCTCAAGCTGAACGAGCAGATCATGCGCACCAAGGTCCTCCGCTCGGAAGAGGCTCAGGCGATGGTCGCTTCGGAAGCCAAGCGCTCCGAAGAGAAGGCTGCTCGCAAGGCCGCCAAGGCTGCGAAGGCCTAAGTCCTATGGCCGGCGAAACCGTCATCACCGTTGTGGGAAACCTCACGGCCGACCCCGAGCTGCGGTACACGCAGAACGGGCTGCCGGTGGCGAACTTCACCATCGCATCGACGCCTCGGAACTTCGACCGTGCCGCGAATGAGTGGAAGGACGGCGAAGCGCTGTTCCTCCGCGCATCCGTCTGGCGCGAGTTCGCCGAGCACGTGGCAGGTTCGCTGACGAAGGGCATGCGCGTCATCGCGCAGGGCCGTCTGCGTCAGCGCTCCTACCAGGACCGCGAGGGCAACCAGCGCACCGCGATCGAGCTGGAGGTCGACGAGATCGGCCCCTCGCTCCGTTACGCGACCGCGCAGGTCACCCGTGCGGCCTCGAACGGCGGTGGCGGCGGAGGACAGTCTCGCCCCGCACAGCAGCAGCAGGTGTCGGAGGAGCCGTGGTCTACCCCCGGCTCGTCGACCAGCGCCGATGCCTGGAGCACTCCGGGCAGCTTCGGCGACGACACCCCGTTCTGATCAACACTTCTGGATCCGCCCCTTCGGGGACGGCATCCGCTCATAACTAAGGAAAAACCATGGCTGGAAAGTCGAGCGGCGACCGCCGCAAGCCGCGGAAGGGTGGCAAGCCCACCGCTCCCGCGAAGTCGATCCGGGTCGGAGTCATCGATTACAAGGATGTCGCCACCCTTCGCAAGTTCGTCTCGGAGCGCGGCAAGATCCGTGCCCGTCGTATCACCGGTGTCTCGGTGCAGGAGCAGCGTCTGATCGCCACGGCGATCAAGAACGCGCGCGAAATGGCGCTCCTGCCCTACGCTGGCGCCGGCCGGTAAGGGGTATCGAGATGGCAAAGCTGATTCTCACGAACGAGGTCGCCGGGCTGGGTAGCGCCGGTGACGTGGTCGAGGTCAAGAACGGGTACGCCCGTAACTACCTCATCCCCCAGGGCTTCGCTACGGCGTGGACCCGTGGTGGCGAAAAGCAGGTCGCATCGATCCAGGCCGCGCGTCAGGCACGCGCGATCCACGATCGTGACGACGCTGTCGCACTGAAGAACGCCCTCGAGGGCACCAAGGTCCGTCTGGCCGTCAAGGCCGGCACCGCTGGTCGTCTCTTCGGCTCGGTCAAGACCGAGCACGTCGCAGACGCCGTCGCCGCTGCGGGCCTCGGCTCGATCGACAAGCGCAAGGTGCACATCACCTCGCCGATCAAGTCGACCGGTGACCACGAGGCCACGGTTCGTCTGCACGACGACGTGACCGCAGTCATCACGCTGCAGGTCGTCGCCGCGAAGTAATTCCGTCTTCGCTGGGTCACTGAGCCCGTCGAAGTGCGAACGCCCTCTGCCCTTCGGGACAGGGGGCGTTCGGCGTTTCTCGGGTGTGGGTGGGGTGTGCACTAACTCAGGAAAAGCGCGGGTCTGAGGCTGGTTTCGGGCTGATTCGGGGGAGTTGGGTGAGGGATTTCCTGAGTTAGTGCACGTGTACGGTGCACAACTCCGGAGAATCCACGTGGAATCGCTGGATTCGGGGGCTCCTCGACCGGATCCAGCGCAGATCTCCGGAGTTGTGAACGCGCGCGACCCGAACGGAGGTCGCTCCTCAGAACTGGAGAGCGCGTCGTCGGGATCAGACGCTGATGATCGTTGCGGTGCTCGAAGGGAAGGCCGAAAGCCACGGGTTGCTCAAGGCGCGGGACCCCCACTCCTCGACCATCCACTCGCACGCGTCCTCGAACGTCCAGGGCCGAGGCTGGCTTTGAGATCGCCGAACTCGGCATTCAAGTCACGCCAGTCCTCCGTTTCTCGCTTGACCAGAAGGGTTGTGTTCTCGAGCAGAACGATGTGGTAGATCGCAGGAGATTTCACAGGGGACATGCTCCCATGAACGGGTTCGGTCTCATTGGGTGCGGCGCAAAACTCCGGAGAATCCACGTGGAATCGGTGAATTCGGGGACTCCTCGACCGGATCGCGCGCAGACCTCCGGAGTTGTGAACGGGCGCGACGGATGCCCCGCGCTGGGGGCACGGGGCATCCGCCCTTGCAGCCGCGTCAGAGGTCGACGCCGGGCTGGGGACCCGGGGGTAACTCGTCGCTCCCTCGGCGACGCGGCGCACCGGTGGTACGGCGCCTCCTCCCTCCAGGGCGCCGGACCACCGGGGTCCGCGTTACGCCGTGCGACGGCGCAGCAGGCCCGCTCCCGTCAGGAGCAGGAGAACGGCGACGAACACCGGGGCGAGCGACGCTGCGCCACCCGTGGTGGCGAGGGCGTCAGCTCCTCCGGACGAGGTCGCCATGCCCGCGGCCATCGTGCCGCCCGAGCTCGGTCCGACTCCGGCGTCCGTACCCGGCGTCACACCGGGGTCGGTTCCCGGATCCGTGCCGGGGTCGGTGCCAGGGTCCGTGCCGGGGTCCGTCCCCGGGTCCGTGCCGGGGTCGGTCCCAGGATCGGTTCCCGGGTCCGTGCCGGTCGGCGTCGTCACCGTGCTGTCACCGATCACCGAGATCGCGTTGTCTCCGATCGTCACCGGCAGCGTGATCGGAAGGCCGATCTGCGTGCCGCCGAGGATGCCGTCGTCACCGGTGGTGGTGCTGCCGGTGGTCGGGGCGCCCGGGGTGGTGCCGGTGCCGGTCGTGCCGGTGACGTCGCTGTCTCCGGTGAGGGAGATGGCGTTGCCGGTGACGTCGATGGGTGCGGTGATCGGGGCGGTGACCTGGGTGCCGCCGAGGATGCCGTCGTCACCGGTGGTGGTGCTGCCGGTGGTCGGGGCGCCCGGGGTGGTGCCGGTGCCGGTCGTGCCACTGACCTCGCTGTCTCCGGTGAGGGAGATGGCGTTGCCGGTGACGTCGATGGGTGCGGTGACCGGCGCGGTGATCTGGCTGCCGCTCAGAACTCCGTCATCGCCGGACGTGCTCGTCCACGGTGCCGGAAGCGCCGTGAACTCACCCGGTGCTGCCGGTGCCGCCGGTGCCGCGTCGCCACCCGCGACCTCGCTGTCTCCGAGAAGGGAGATCGCGTTGCCCGAGACGTCGACCGGAACCGAGATCGGCGCGATCACCTGGGTGCCGCCGGCGATAGCGTCGTCACCTGACGTGCTCGGGGCGACGGCATCCGTCGGTGCGGTCGTGGGTGCCGGTGCCGCGGCATCCTGACCTGCGGTTTCGCTGTCCCCGAGAAGGGAGATCGCGTTGCCCGAGACGGTGACCGGCACGTCGACGTGCACGAGCGCCTGGGTGCCCGAGAGCAGACCGTCGACGCCGGTCGTGGTGACCGACGGGGCCGGCGCGGCGGGAGCCGGGGCCGGAGCCTCGGCGGGCGCCGCCGCCTGTTCGCTCGACGAGTCGCCGAGCAGACTCACGGAGTTGTCGGTGACGGTCACCGGAACGGTGACGTTCACGACGGCCTGCGATCCGGATGCCGTGCCGGAGTCGCCGTTCGTCGTGGCCGCCGGCGCCGGTGCCGGGGCGGGGGCTGGTGCCGGGGCAGGCGCAGGTGCGGGTGCCGGGGCCGGAGCCTGCTGCGCGGAGGAGTCTCCGAGCAGGGAGATCGCGTTGTCGACGATCGTGACCGGGACCGAGACCGGAGCCTCGACCTGGGTGCCCGAGAGGACGCTGTCGTCTCCCGAGGTGTCTGCCGCGTTCGCGGCCGTTGCGCCGAGCAGGGTGATCCCGCCGGCGAGAAGCGTTCCCCACAGGGCCCGCTTGAGGTAAGTACGCATGATGACTTTCTCCTTGACTGGACTGGGGTGTCTGATGTGGGTGCGCGCGAAGATGTGCGCGCGCAGCACGGCATCTGTCGTCCTCGAGGGGACGACGTGACGACCCGTCAGTCGGGGGAGACGTCGGTCTCGGCGACCGACGACGTCGGCAGGACGTCGTCAGCAGCGCCGGAGGTGCGCTCCACGGCACGGAGCGCAGGAATTCCCGCGTCGGTCAGACCGGCGGGAGAGACAGCGGATGCTCCGCCGGAAGTGGCGGAGGAAGACGGTGCGAGCGGCCCGCCGACGGGGGCCGTGGCGGGGCCGGAGGCATGACCGGACGCGGACGCAGTCGTCGCCGGAGCAGGGGCCTCGACGGGCGCGGAGAGCGCAGACTCGTCGAGCGGATGCCGGGGCGCGGGCGTGAGCGTCGACACGGTGGTGGCACCCGCAGCATCCGCCGGCACCACGGTCGGAAGGGATGCGAACCCGGGATTGGGGACCACGACGGGCGGAAGCACGACGGGCGGAAGCGACTCGTTCGGGTCGAGCCCGACCAGCACCGGGGGGACCGTGTTGTCGACGACCTCGCCGACGATGCCCGTGGTGTCGTCCACGACACCCGTCACATCGTCGAGGAGCTTCGTGACGCCGAGGTCGCGGAGCAGCCCGCCGACCACCGGCAGTGCGGCGACGGCATCCTGCACGGGATCGACGATCTGCGACACCGGGGCGTCCTGCAGCAGGTCGGCCACCGGTGTGACGACGGCCTGTGCGGTGTCGGTGACGGTCTCGATGACAGGGGTCGCGACATCTCCCACGACGGGCACCTCGGCGACCGTGTCTGTGACGTCTTCGACGACGGCGGGGACGGTCTCGGGAACCGGAGCGACCACCTCGTGCACGACCGGGGCGACGACCTGGTTCACGACGGGCGCGACGACCTGGGTGACGATCGGCTCGGTCACGGCGGTGACGGTATCGCCGACCGTGGAGACGGTTCCGGTGACGAGGGACGACACTTCTCCGAGAAGGGAGGGGTCTTTCTGCTCGTCGGCCTGAGCGGATCCGCCGCCGGTGAGGACGGTGATCGTCGCCCACGCGAGCGCTCCCAGACCGCCCCACAGGGCGATCGCGGGTACGCCGCGACGGGTTGCTCGAGCGTTCACGTCGACTTCCCCCTCCGAAAGACGATCGTTCCGACGCGCTCTGCGTCGATACCGGGTGACGATACTCCCGGTATATCGCGATGTCCATACCATCTCGCGCCGATCCGATGACACCTTCCGCAGGATTCCGCGCGTGTCGCCGTGTGACGCGCCCGGCGAAATTCCGGCTTGACTTTCCCCAAGTTCTTCACATGTGTCTTCGAGATGAACAAACCTTAAATGTGCAGTTGAAGCCCGTTCTCATCCACAGGGTGGGGAAACAGAAAAGACCTGGTCCAGGAGAAAAAGAAAGTTTGAACTCGGGGTACTCCACCGGGTTATCCACATGCGTTGTGCACAGACTCTCCGGACTTGTTCGCACGCTCTCCACAGAGTTATCCACAGGCCGTGTTGCGTGTGGATAACGCCGCTCGTAGCGTGGGCGAGCGACCCAATGTCGGAAGTCCGTGATGTGCTGCGCAGATGGCCGTTCTCGGCCCGGACGACAGCACGACGCCCCAGGTCCCGGGTGTCGCGGTACCGCAGAACGTCGCAGCGAAGGGAGCAGTGTGTCGATCGCCGACATCTCAGAAGAGCGCATGGGCGGAAGCCCGCGCGGACCGGAGCGCACCCCGCCCCACGACCTGCTCGCCGAGCAGAGCGCCCTGGGCGGCATGCTCCTGTCGAAGGATGCCGTCGCCGATGTGATCGAGACGCTCAAGGGTGCCGACTTCTACGTGCCGAAGCACGAGCTCATCTTCGAGGCGATCCTCTCGCTCTACTCCCACGGCGAGCCGACCGACGTCGTCGCCGTCACCGATGAGCTCATCAAGACGGGCGAGCTGGGTCGGGCCGGCGGTGCCGACTACCTCCACTCCCTCACCTCGATCGTCCCCACCGCGGCCAACGCCGGCTACTACGCCGGCATCGTCTCGGAACGCGCGATCCTGCGCCGCCTGGTCGACGCCGGAACCCGCATCGTGCAGCTCGGCTACGCGGGTGAGGGCGATGCGACCGACATCGTCAACAACGCGCAGGCCGAGATCTACTCCGTCACCGGAACCGAGACCGCCGAGGACTACGTTCCCCTCACGAACGCCGTCGACGCCGCGATCGAGGAGATCGAGGCCGCGAACGGCCGCGACGGTTCGATGACCGGCATCCCGACCGGATTCCGCGAACTCGACGAACTCACCAACGGCCTGCACGGTGGGCAGATGATCGTCGTCGCCGCCCGACCCGCCATGGGTAAGTCGACGCTCGCGCTCGACTTCGCGCGCGCGGCATCGATCGGTCACGACTTCCCGTCGATCTTCTTCTCGCTCGAGATGGGTAAGAGCGAGATCGCGATGCGTCTGCTCAGCGCCGAGGGCGCCATCCCGCTGCAGAACATGCGCAAGGGAACCCTCGACCCCCGCGACTGGACCACCGTCGCGGCGACCCGCGGCCGCATCAACGACGCCCCGCTCTACATCGACGACAGCCCCAACATGACGCTCGTCGAGATCCGCGCCAAGTGCCGCCGCCTCAAGCAGCGCGCCGGACTGCGCATGGTCATCATCGACTACCTGCAGCTCATGACCTCGGGCAAGCGCGTCGAGTCGCGTCAGCAGGAGGTCTCGGAGTTCTCGCGAAGCCTCAAGCTCATCGCCAAGGAGCTGCAGGTTCCCGTCATCGCCCTGTCGCAACTGAACCGTGGTCCGGAGCAGCGTCAAGACAAGAAGCCCGCGATCAGCGACCTGCGTGAGTCCGGCTCGATCGAGCAGGATGCCGACATGGTGATCCTGCTGCACCGCGACTCGGTCTACGACAAGGACGTGCGCCCGGGCGAGGCCGACCTCATCGTCGCCAAGCACCGTAACGGTCCGACCGCCACGATCACGGTGGCGTTCCAGGGGCACTACTCACGGTTCATGGACATGGCCCCGGGTGGCGACTTCAACTGATGCCGTCGCGTTCGCGCGACCCTGATCAAGGCTGCCTTGGCGACCGGTATCTCGTCGCGACTCCGCGGCAGGCGCTATGGCAATGTGAGCCTTATGGAAATGCGTACGATCTTCTCCGTGATGGTTGCTGTGGCCCTCTGCGCCATCGCCGTCTTAGTCGGCGAAGCCATCCGGCGCGTGCGCGAAAGCCGAGCGGTGGCAGTTCGTTTAAAGAGGTGCGATGACGGGCTTGCGGCCACGTTCACGCCGCCTCGACGCCGATCAATCGAGGTCGTTGAGCACTCGACGATGTTCTTATCGGAATCAGGCAACGGTGGCGATGGCCTGCTCCGATCCGACAATGCGACGCTCGATTCCTCTATGACCGTTCGTTTCATTGATCACACTCCCGGTCAAAGGATGGAGTTCGACCGCGGTGCCGACCGTGTCCGGCCGCTGTTGCCCGGCCAGGGAGGAGCAGCCTGGATCCGGTATCGCAGTATGCGACCCAACGCGTCCGACCCGGTGGTCCTCGTTCTATGGGAGGCTCCAAACCGTGCTAAAGGTATGAGGCCCAAGGTGCTTCGGGGTGCCCGCGCCGACCAGTGGATCCGCCACATCTCCACTGCCGATGCTCCGGTGCCGACGCCGCTTCTCTCGCGGATATGGACCGCGGTCACGCCTGGTTGGCTAGCCGATCCGCAGATTCGGCCCGCTGTCAACGTCGTGAGTGCGGTCTTCGGAGCGGTGCTCCTGCTTGTCGCTGCTCTCGTCGCAATGGATCTGAGCGGCCTTCGGTCGGTGCTGCCGCTGACGGTCGAGTACGACTGGCTTGGTTTCGCAGGCGGGTTGATGGGTGGCGTTGCGGGTGGAGTCATGACCTTGGCAGGTGTGATGCTCACGCTACGAAGCTCCGGTCGTGCCGAGCGCCAACGGCAACAAGACGAGAGCATGCGCACAAGACTTTCAGTGATGCCGCTACTTGACTTAGCGCTCAGTGACGACGCAGCGCACTTTGACAATTCGCGGGGCCAGTTGGCGGGAAGAGGATGGTTGATATTCCCGCTTGGGGGGCGTATTGAGACACGCCCCCAAGACTCTGTCGACCACACGCTGGCGATAATTTGCCACAATATCGGCCTCGGACATGCGCGCCTTCGTTACGTTTCGGTCGATCGGCGCGATGACTTCGGTGCCGTTTCTCGCCTAGGCGATTTTGGTGAACCGAATGGCATTCTGCAAGTCGGTCATCAACATGTGATCCGGATGTCGCTGGCGCAGTCGCGGGAGCCCGCAGCGGGCAAGGACAAACCCGACGAGAACTTCATGCTCGTTCTGACGATCTACTACGAAGATCTGCTCGGCAACCGTTACCGCCAACGGCTGGACGCCTCGCTATTCTCCCCACTCCCGAGTCCCAGCTCGACCGAGACGCCGGCGCCCGTTGTCCATAGCTTTCAAGGCGCAATCAAGCCGCCAGAGTTCGTTGGCGCTCCGGACGGCAATCTGTTCTGGTATCACTGAGAATCCTCGCAGTGCGCGCATCGCGCAAGAAGCTGAGAGAGCCCGCCGCCCACGGAGGGCGGCGGGCTTTGTCCTGCGCGACTAGGCGGCGTCCTGCTCCTCGGCAGCCGCTTCCAGTTCGGCGAACTTGGCCTGCATGGTCGGATTGCCCCGAGTCAACTTCTTGACCGAGAGTGCCGTGGCCTTGTCGTTCGCGAGGCGCAGGTTGTTCTCAGACCCGAGGAGGCCCTCCTTCACCTTCTGCAGCTTTTCGATCGCGACGTCGATCTCCTTGATCGCCGTGTCGAACTTGCGCTTGGCGAGGTCGTAGTTGCGACCGAATGCGGTCTTGAAGTCATCGAGCTCCGACTCGAAGTCGGTGATGTCGATGTTCTGCTTCTTCACCTGCTCGAGTTCGGCCTTGACGAAGATCGTGTCCAGGGCGGCGTTGCGCAGCAGCGCGATGATTGCGAGGAAGAACTGGGGGCGCACGACGAACGTCTTCGGGTAGAGGTGCGACACGTCGGTGATCCCGGTGTAGAGGTCAGAGTCCTCCTCGAGCATGGAGACGAGCACGGCGTACTCACACCCCTTGGCGATGCGGTCCTTATCGAGCTTCGCAAGGAAGTCCGTGTTCTTCTTGCGGGTCGAGGGCGAGTCGGATTCGTTCTTCATCTCGAACATGATCGACACGTACTCCACGCCGTCGTCGCTGAAGTCACGGAAGACGAAGTCGCCTTTCGTGCCGCTGGAAGCATCGTTGTCCTTCCCGAAGGTCGCATTCGGGAACGCGAGTGAGCGCATGCGGTTGAACTCGATCTCGCAGTGCTGCTCCAGTGTTTCGCCCAGGAGCTTGACGGAGAGCTTCGCCTTGAGATCCTTGAGACGTTCGATCAGGTCATCCTTGAGCGTGAGCTCCTTGGCGAACGATTCCTTGGCCGCGGCGTCCTTCACCTTCTGCTCGGCCGCCTGGATCTCGAGCTTGGCCTGCACTTCGGCAACCTTCTTCTCGGAGGCCGAGACAGCCTTGGTGACCGCGAGCTCCTGTAGCGCGGACGCGGCCTTCAGATCGGCCGTCAGCCGCTCGATGTCGAGCTCGCGCTGCGCCGTCGCCTTCTCTGCCTTTTGCGTGGCCTCCGCGACCGCGAGGGCGATCTCCGTCGCCTTCACCCGCTCCGCGTCAGCGAGCCGAGCGTGGATCTCGTTGTCGAACTCCGTGGTGCGCACCTGCTGCGCGATGTTGGCGTAGTGCGCTTCGTCGATCGTAAAGACGGTTTCGCAGTGCGGGCACTTGACCTCGTTCGCCGCGCTGACCTGAATGTTGCTGTCTTTGTCGTTGTTCATGCTGACCTCCAGATGTGTTGAGACTGTGAGCTTCGGGCGGGGCTTCATCCCCCGAGACCACCCCGCCCGAATCGACGACGATGCCGCCGGGACACATCATGGCGGGAGGAATTTCTTTGCAGGCACCTTCAAACTGATAACGCCCCTTATCACTACAATCTTCTGCCTTCCTGATCCCGCCGCTACATTAATGACGTGACCACAACAGGATCGCTTCGCATCGACCTGGCCGGCGTTGCCCGCCTGGCCGGCGTCAAGCGACCCGTGGCTTCGATGTGGAGGACGCGCTTCGCGTCCAGCTCCGATCCGTTCCCGGCGGCAGTCGCTGAGAAGGCCGGTCGATCGGTCTTTGACGCTTCACACGTGGCGGAGTGGCTGATGCGCACCGATCACGGCACCAACCCGGATGCGCGCGCGGATGCCGCCGCCGCAGCGATCCCCGAAGGCTTCTCGTTCGATGACCTCGGCGCTGTTGCGGAACTCGAAGCGCTCGTCGCGCTCCACCACCAGCTCGGTGCCTTGGAGAATCTGACATCGGAAGGGCTCCGGCAAGTCGCGGAGACAACGGATCCGCTCGATGAGTTCCTGCGCAGCGAGGTCGTCGCCCACGCAGACCGCGGAGCCCCCTGGCTCGAGTACGCCGAGAGCCTCGTCGACGCGGCGTACTCGGCGTCGGCGGCGCTGGCGCTGGTGAACCGGCAAAGAGTCGCGCGGCACACGACGGCCGGCTCCGCCGGTCGGCTCTCCGCTGATGCGCGCGAACTCGTCGTCGCTGCCGCACAGGCGCTGGTCGGCAGTAGTGACGCGATGGTCACCATCGACTCGCACGACGCCGACCTCGCTGCGGCGATCGCGCATGCACTGTCTGATGAAACAGTGCTCGCCCTCCCGTCGCGTCGTGAAGCCCGTGGCGTCCGCCGTCGCCTCCTGACCGATGGGCACTGGATCGCCGAGCCGAGCAATCAGACTGAGCGTGCCGTCGTGGTGGCC
Organism: Microbacterium sp. USHLN272; assembly: GCF_037149655.1. NCBI lineage: Bacteria > Bacillati > Actinomycetota > Actinomycetes > Micrococcales > Microbacteriaceae > Microbacterium > Microbacterium sp. USHLN272. Next base: position 2,187,582 of record NZ_JBBCRA010000001.1, read on the forward strand.
CGCGTGCCCTTGGAACGGCAAGAGAGCGTGGACGAGACGCTGCAGGCCGTCGACGAGATATCGCTCGCGCTTCGCGATTCGGATGCCGCGGTCGTCATCGGCCCCGCACGTGTTCTCGTTGATGCGCTCCGGCCACCGGATGAGAGGCTCCGCGCCGATACGCTTCGTTCGGGCCGAGTGCGCGGTATTGCGCGGCTGGCTCCCGGCCTGATCGACAGCGCCCCTCGCGAGGCACTCGCGCTGTGGATGCTCGGAGCGCCCACAGGTGATGTCGCCATCGCCGACCGCTTCACCGTGCTGGCGGACCTCACCGATGTTCCGCTCACGGCCGCGACCCGCGCCGACCTCGTGTCCGATGTGGTGGCGAGCATGGGGAGTGCTCATGAGTTGGGTGCGCACGCGTTCCGCTTCGCACGCTTCGCCCCAACTGCCTCTTTGCTCGCGCGGGGCGGGTCGCTGACCGCGTCGACGCCGTCGAAGCGCGGGGTACAGCCGAGGGCCTCAGACCTGCCGGCGCGGCTCGACACCGCCGCCGCGGCTCTGGGAGAGGACCTTCCGTCCGTCGTGATCGCAGAGGGTGCGTCTTCAGCTCCCACGCCGACGTCTGTCGGGGATCTGCTTCGGGAGGGGCACCTGCGCGTCATCTCCGGAACTCGAGGTACGGAAGGCGTCGTCGGGTCGGCTGGCCTCGTCATCGTCGGCGCCTCCGACCTCGATGCCCCGCACGGGATCGGAGCCACACGCGTGGATCAGCTCGCGTTCGCGAGTCGGCATCCCTCGGCCTCTCTCACGCGCCCCGGCGATGTGATCTTTCGCACGAGCCCCACTGCTGCCGCGTGGGTCGACCCCGATGGCTCGAAGGTTGTCGCCTACCCGGCGCGGGTTCTGCGCATCCGGGCGAGCGATCCCGGTGGGTTGGTACCCGAGGTCGTCGCGACTGACATCACCGGAGCGCCCAGCGGTCCTGGCGCCTGGAGGCGATGGATGCTGCGCCGAGTCGCGCCGCAGGCGATTGCGCCATTGCGCGCGGCGCTCACCGAGATCGAGGGCGCCCGCTCTGCCCTCGAAGCCCGCGCTGCGCGCCTCTCCGACTACGCCGACCTCCTCGTCGCAGGTGCGACATCTGGAGCCATCGCCTTGACCGACCCGACCACCGCCGCGGACGCGGCATCCACGCAGTAAGGAAACCCATGCCTCGCGCACCGAAAGCCGCCCCGCAGGCGCCGTCGACCATGAAAGAGCTCAAAGACACGCTCTGGAAGGCCGCAGACAAGCTGCGCGGATCGATGGATGCCTCGCAGTACAAAGACGTGATCCTCGGCCTCGTGTTCCTCAAGTACGTGTCGGATGCTTTCGACGAGCGTCGCGCGGGCATCCGCGCCGAACTCGCTGCGGACAACTACGACGAGGAGCAGATCGCCGATCTCATCGACGACATCGATGAGTACACCGGGCGGGGCGTGTTCTGGGTTCCGGCCAACGCGCGCTGGGGGTTCCTCGCCGAGAGCGCGAAGGGCACCACCGTCGGCGGCGTCGAGAAGTCGATCGGGCTGCTGATCGACGAGGCGATGGATGCCGTTATGCAGTCGAATCCGCAGCTGGCCGGCACGCTTCCGCGCATCTTCAACCGCGACAGCGTCGATCAGCGTCGCCTGGGTGAACTGATCGATCTCTTCAACTCGGCGCGCTTCGCCTCGCAGGGTCAGGGCGGGTCCGATGGACGACGCGCCCGTGACCTGCTCGGAGAGGTGTACGAGTACTTCCTGGAGAAGTTCGCCGCGGCCGAGGGCAAGCGCGGCGGAGAGTTCTACACGCCCGCGGGGGTCGTGCGCGTGCTCGTCGAGCTGCTGCAGCCTACGCACGGGCGCGTTTACGACCCGGCATGCGGTTCGGGCGGCATGTTCGTGCAGGCGGAGAAGTTCATCGACGCCCATCACGGCGAGGGCAGCGACATCTCGGTCTATGGCCAGGAGCTCAACGAGCGCACGTGGCGCATGGCGAAGATGAACCTCGCGATCCACGGGCTCTCGGGCAATCTCGGTCCCCGCTGGGGCGACACCTTCGCCCGTGATCTGCACCCCGACATGCAGGCCGACTTCGTGATGGCGAACCCGCCGTTCAACATCAAGGACTGGTCACGCAACGAGGAAGACCCGCGTTGGCGCTTCGGTGTCCCCCCGGCAGGAAACGCCAACTACGCGTGGATACAGCACATCCTCTCGAAGCTCGCTCCGGGAGGTGCGGCCGGTGTGGTCATGGCGAACGGCTCGATGTCGTCGAACTCGGGTGGCGAGGGGAAGATTCGCGCCGAGATCGTCGAAGCCGACCTGGTCTCGTGCATGGTCGCGCTGCCGACGCAGCTCTTCCGCTCGACGGGTATCCCCGTGTGCGTATGGTTCTTCGCGAAGGACAAGGGTGCTCGCGCGGGTGAGGTGCTGTTCATCGATGCGCGGAACCTCGGCCACATGGTCGACCGGGCTGAGCGCGCGCTGAGCGACGATGACATCGCGAAGATCGCGGGAACGTTCCACGCGTGGCGCGGGATCGAATCGGATGCCGCGCTCGATGAGTACGCAGACGTTCCGGGCTTCGCCTACTCGGCGACGCTTGCCGAGATCAAGGCCGCGGACTACGCGCTGACGCCTGGTCGCTACGTCGGCGCCGCCGAAGTCGAGGACGACGGTGAGCCGATTGAGGAGAAGCTTGCGCGGCTTCGGGTCGAGCTGGAGGCGCAGTTCGCGAAGTCGGCGCGGCTGGCGGATGCCGTGCGTGAGCAGCTGAGGAGGGTTGATGTCTGAGACTACACTCGGAGCGCTCGCGAATGCGGGGGTGCTTTCATTGGGTGACGGGTACAGGACCCGGCAATCGGAGCTGACTGACTCGGGGTACCGAATCATTCGAGTCGCTGATGTTAGGGACGGCCGAGTCGCTATGGATAGTCCCGACTTCGTGGATGCTGCTTTCGAGCGCCAGATCGGAGTCAAGGCTGCGCGTGCGGGAGACGTCCTTCTGACGACGAAGGGGACGGTCGGCCGAGTCGCAGTGGTGCCTGAACTGGCTACACGCGCCGTGTACTCGCCCCAGCTCTGCTGGTTCAGGGTCTTAGATTTCGGCCAGCTGAACTCCCGCTTCCTCTCTTACTGGTTGCAGGCACCTTCTTTCCTCGCGCAAGCGTCCTACCTGCAAGGCAACACGGACATGGCGCCGTACATCAGCCTCAGCGACCTACGAGGCTCCAAGATCACGCTGCCCCCGCTAAGTGAGCAGCGGGCGATCGCCGAGGTGCTGGGCGCGCTCGACGACAAGATCGCCGCCAACACCGCTCTCGCCGCTACGGCGGCGCGACTTGCTCAAATCGAGTTAGGTGCAGCAACTACTGACGGTGCGCACGACCTCTCCGTCCAAGAGGTCGCGACGTTGATCACGAGGGGCATCACGCCTCGCTACGTCAGCGAAGGCGATGGAACGAGAGTGATCAACCAGAAGTGCGTACGCGATCAGATCGTCTCTCTCGATCCGTCCCGATGGACTGACGACGCGAAGGTAAAGGCAGACAGGCTGCTGGTCTACGGTGACGTGTTGGTCAACTCGACTGGGCAGGGCACACTCGGACGCGTCGCACGTTGGACCTTGCCCGGAGCAGTAACCGCCGATTCGCACATCACGATTGTCCGACCCGATCCGTCTGTCAGCGATCCCGATGTGATCGGGCATGCGATTCTGGCGATTGAAGCTGACATCGAGGCGCTTGGCGAAGGTAGCACTGGCCAGACGGAGCTGAGTCGGATAGAGCTCGGTCGCGCTCGTGTGCTCATTCCCGGCGCGGGGTTTGCTGTGGAACTTGGAGCGAAGTTGCGGGGCCTGTCCGCACGTCAGGATGCAGCCCGCGCGGAGAACCGAACGCTCGCCGCAACGCGCGATGCGCTTCTGCCGCAACTCATGTCGGGAAGGCTCCGCGTCCGCGATGCGGAAGCCGTAGCATCCGCAGCCGGCGCCTGAACGCAGAGAGAACAGAACCTCGTGAAGCCCTTCCTTTCGTCCGTGGCATTCGTCCTCGTCGGTGTCGTCGTCGCCGTCGGAGCGCTCTTCTTGTTCCGGGCGCCGATCGCGAGTTGGATCGGGCCGACCACCGACAAGAATACCCAGATCGTGAACGCAGTGACCCGCACCCAAGAGGTCGCTCTTGTCACGCTCGGCATCGAGGGCATCCGTGAACGCAAGACCGATGATGGCCAGATCCTCTTCCTGAGCATCCCCAACTCCCGCGCGACGTTCCTCCGCTACAGCTTCGATGCCAAGCTCGGTCTCGACGCGGAGAACGTGGAGATCGAGGAACAGGCTGACGGGTCGTTCGTGGTGCGGATCCCGTCGTTCATCGTGATCGGAATCGACAATCAGAACGTCGAGGTCGCGGCGGAGAGCAATGATCTGCTCAGTTGGACGACTGCCGAGATCGACAAGGTCGAAATGGTCAACACGATCTTCGGCGACGACGTCGAAGCCGAGTACCTCGTCAAGAACACCGATCTGTTGAAGGATCAGGCACGAGCCTTCTACTCGACGATCGTCCACTCCATCGACCCTGACGTCGACCTCGTATTCGAGTTCGCCAACTAAACCGCTGCACGCCACAAGGAGAAAGTCATGACTGAAGTCAGTACGACGGAGCCGGCCGGTGCCGTACTCAAAGGGACTCCGCTGCCCGCGGACTTCCAAGACCGGGTCTTCAAGGCGATCGCCGTGCAGCGACCCGCCGCGATGGCGTACATCAAGGAAATCCGTCGCAAGCGGCCCGACGCTTCGCCCGCGGAGGTGATGAAGACGATCGAGTCGCAGTATGTCGCCACCACCACGGCTGCCAGTGCCGCGATCGGCGCGTCCGCGACGATCCCTGGCGTCGGCATCCCCATCGCGATCGGCCTCGGCGTCGGTGACCTCGTCTTCTTCTACGAGACGACGGCGCTCTTCGCGCTGTGCATGGCCGAGCTGCGGGGCATTCCCGTCGACGACCCCGATCGGGCCAAGGCGATCGTCCTCGGTGCGCTGCTCGGTGAGAAGAAGCGCAATCAGGTGACCACGATGGTCATGTCGGCCCTTCCCGCCGGCGCGACCGTGGCTGGTGCGCGTGCGGCGGCGGGAGGCACGTCTGCCAAGTGGGGCGACCTGATCGCCGAACACCTGCCCGACTCTGCCCTGGTGCCGGTCACGATGGTGCTCGCCCGCGAAGCGATCGCGAAGGGGGCCGTCATGGGCACCGTCAAGATCAGCTCGAAGGCGATCCCGGTCATCGGCGCTGCCGCCGGTGCCGCGACGAGCTTTTACTTCGGGAGCAGCGTGGTGAAGTCCTGCCGATCAGGATTCTCCGCGCCCGTCGACACGTGGCCCGAGTGGCTCGAACTCACCGACGCCGATGGCGATGGCATCCCCGATCCGCCGAAGTCGGTGCTGGCGATGCGAGCGGCCTCGGAGTCTGCGAAAGACTTCGGTGAAGGAGTGTGGAGCAAGGTCGTCGATGGCACGTCGGTCTTCCGTAGCGTCGATCTCGACGGAGACGGCATCCCCGATGAGGCACGTGCACTCACCCTCGCGAAGGGAGCCGCTGCCGCTGTGGGCGGCGCCACGGGAACGGCGGCGAAGGCCGTCGGTGGGGCCGCGACCGGCACGGCGAGTGCCGTCGCAGGCTTCTTCAAGCGAGGACAGCGAATCGCTGCCGGTGAGGCTGATCCTGTGACGTACGGAAGCGATTCTTCCGACGACGAACCGACCGCCTCGTGACCGCTCTCACCGAAGCCGCCTGGGAACAGGACGCTCTCGACACGCTCGCAGAACCGCTCGGCTGGCGCACGGCGCGGGGGGAGGACATCGCTCCCGGCAGCGGGGAACGCGAGTCCTGGGACGAGCTGCTCATACGCCCTCGCCTCCTCGAAGCGTTGCGGCGCCTGAATCCCGCAGTCCCGGGCGAATACCTCCAGCAGGCTGCGGCAGAGATCGCCGCGCCGAAGTCGCAGGATGCGATCACCGAGAACAACCGCATCCATCAGTATCTCGTCGGCGGGTACCCGCTCAGCTACTTCGACTCCGACGGTATCGAGCAGAACCCGCGCCTGCGTCTGCTCGGGGCCGACCCGTCGGAGAACGACTGGCTCGCTGTCAACCAGCTCACGCTGCGCCAGGGCGATCTGCATCGACGGTTCGACATCGTGCTCTTCGTCAACGGGATGCCGCTGTCGATCATCGAGCTGAAGCGCGCAGGCTCCGCATCCACCGGCGTCGCCCCGGCGCACGCGCAGCTGCAAACGTACCTGCGTGAGTTCCCGATGTCGTTCCGCTTCTGCGTGTTCACACTCGCCAGCGACGGGCTCGAGGCGAAGTACGGCACGCCGTTCACTCCGCTCAACCACTTCGCCCCCTGGAACGTCGATGACGACGGCGCGCCGCTCGCTCAGCCGCGCCTCGAGAACGGGACGTCGGTCGAGCCGATCGATGATGCGCTGGACGGCCTCTACAACCAGGAGCGCTTCCTGCAGCTCGTGCGGAGCTTCACCGCGTACGACGAGAACTCGGACGGACTGACGAAGCGCATCGCCAAGCCTCATCAGTACTTCGCCGTCACCAAGGCGGTCGGGAGGACCGTGCAGGCCGTCGAGACCAACGGCAAGGCCGGTGTCGTCTGGCACACGCAGGGCTCGGGCAAGTCGATGGAGATGGAGCTGTACGCGAACCTCGTGTCGCGGCATCCGAAGCTCAAGAACCCGACGGTGATCGTCGTCACGGACCGGAACGAGCTCGACGGACAGCTCTTTCAGACGTTCGACCAGAGCCTGCTTCTCGCCGAGAAGCCCGTTCAGGTTCGCGAGCGCAGCCAGCTTCGCGATGAGGTCGGCAACCGTGTGACGGGCGGCATCTACTTCACGACTCTGCAGAAGTTCGGACTCACCGAGACCGAGAAGCAATCCGGTGCGCAGCATCCGCTCCTCACCGATCGACGCAACGTGATCGTCGTCGTCGACGAAGCCCATCGCAGCCACTACGACGACCTGGACGGGTACGCGCGGCACCTGCGCGACGCGCTGCCGAACGCCACGCTCATCGCCTTCACCGGCACTCCGATCTCGTTCGCGGAACGCGACACGCGTGCAGTGTTCGGTGACTACATCGACATCTACGACCTCACGCGGGCGGTGGATGACGGAGCGACGGTTCCGGTCTACTTCGAACCACGACTCATCAAGGTGTCGTTCGCCGAGGGAACCGACGAAGAAGAAATCGACCGGGCCGCCGACGAGTACACTCTCGGCCTCGACGACACCGAGCGGGCACGGCTGGAAGCATCCGTCGCGGTCGTCAACGCGGTGTACGGGGCCCCAGAGCGCATCGACAAACTCGCTGCGGACCTGGTCACGCACTGGGAGGAACGGCGCGAACGCATGAAGCCGTTCCTCGAGTCGCCCGGTAAGGCGCTGATCGTCGGCGGAACTCGCGAGATCTGCGCGCGACTGTACGAGGCGATCGTCGCCCTTCGGCCGGATTGGCATTCCGACGCGTTGGACTCGGGGCGGATCAAGGTCGTCTATTCGGGGTCCGCCAGCGATCAGCCACCGATCAGTGACCATGTCCGCCGCGACTCCGAGAACAAGACGATCAAGGCGCGCCTCAAAGATGCCGACGATGAACTCGAACTGGTCATCGTGAAGGACATGATGCTCACGGGCTTCGACGCCCCGCCGCTCCATACGCTGTATCTGGACCGACCACTGAAGGGCGCTCTGCTGATGCAGACGCTCGCGCGAGTGAACCGCACGTTCAAGGGCAAGCAGGATGGACTGCTCGTCGCGTACGCCCCGCTCGCCGACAACCTCGCGAAGGCGTTGTCGGAGTACACCGTCGCGGACCAGGAGAACAAGCCGATCGGGCGCAACGTCGATGAGGCGGTGGCGATCGCAACAGAACTGGTCGCGGACATTCGTGAGATGCTCGCGGACTGCGACTGGCGTTCGATCGCGAAGCAGGGTGGGTCACGCGCATGGCGAACCGCGGCGACGACCGCGACGAACTACTTGCGCGACGCCGAGAGCGCACTGAACCTCGAGGAACTGGGGCCGGAGAAACTCTCGTCGAGGTATCGCACCGCGACCGGGAGACTGGCACGCGCCTGGGCGCTTGCGTCCGGGCACGATGGCCTCGCCGAACTGCACGAGGAGATCGCGTTCTACGAAGAGGTGCGGGTGTGGATGGCGAAGTTCGATGCGGCTGAGCGTCAGTCGCGTGACGAACCCATCCCCGAGGAGATCTCGCGCTTGCTGGGGACACTCGTCGCCGACTCGATCGCTCCCGGAGAGGTACTCGACATCTACGAAGCCGCGGGCCTTCCGCGTCTGGCGCTCGATGACCTCGGGTCGGAGTTCCTCGCGAAGGCGCAAGCCGCGCCGAACGCTCAACTGGCGATCGAGGCGCTGCGCAAGTCACTGACGGATGCGGGATCCTCGGCCACCCGCGGAAACCTCGTGCGTCAGCGCGCATTCTCGGAGCGCATCGCCGAGATCATGAATCGCTACACCAATCAGCAGCTGACATCGGCCGAGGTCATCGCCGAACTGGTCGAGCTCGCGAAGGATGTCGCCGCAGAAGCATCCCGCGGTTCCACGTTCTCGCCACCCCTGTCGAGTGACGAGCTCGCTTTCTACGACGCCGTCGCCACCAACGAGTCCTCGATCGATATTCAGGGCGTGGACGTGCTCGCGCAGATCGCGCGGGAACTCGTCGCTGTGATGCGGCGGGACGTGCGAACCGACTGGACCGTGCGCGACGATGTTCGGGCGAAGCTCCGGTCATCGATCAAACGGCTCCTCGTGAAGTACAAGTACCCGCCAGACAAGCAGCCGGAAGCAATCAAGCTCGTGATGGATCAGATGGAATCCATGGCGCCGCGGTACGCCGACGAGCGGAGGTCGTGATGCAGAACCTAACGCGGGGCGCCGAAGGGCCCGCCGGAGACCCCGCCGGTTCCGGCGGAGACGACGCATCAGGTCCGGCGCGAGCAGTTGAATACGCTTTCGACGTGAAGACGACTTTGACGCCTATCTTCCTCAACGTCGATCTGGCGGCAGCGCTCTGCGGACTAACCGAGATGAACATCTCCGACGTCTTGGACCGGCCCCGCGGTCTCATCGGGCTGTACTACGAGTTGGCGCGTGGCTTGGAGCGCTATGCGGAAGATCTCGGCATCCCCGAATTGCAGGCATTGCTGTTGACCGATGCGGTGGCGCCGGGTGCGCTGGTGAGTGTGCAGCAGGCGTTCTACTTCAAGAGGACGACTACTGCCGACGGGCCAAGGATCGAGTTTCACGGAAAGTTGAACACGGACGCTTCCATCCGTGTCGAAGGAACGCTCGACCCATCGCGATTCGCATACGCGAGCGCCCACAATCTTCTCTCAAGGCGTACGAATGTCGAGATTATCGGTCAGGTGGTGGAAGTGGGTGAGGTCGTCCGAATCCGACCAGTCTTTGTCGGGACGCGGGGCTACGGTCTCACCGAGGCCGAGCAGAGGTTGGGGATTACTCATCATGTGGATCGTCGCATTCACCCGGGGAGCGTCGACAGTTTCAGCGCTATTGATTGGGCCACGCTTCTTACCGCGGATGAAGTCGCCGCAACGGCCGAGGTCGATGAATACATTGTCAAGCAGGCGATTGCCTCGCTTCTCCACGAGTTCGACGTACCGAAGGATTGGGGTGGGGAGACGAGCGATTTGTATTCATTGAATCTTCGAGTCAACGGGCGTGCGATGTCCTCGGCATGGCTCCTCAAGGGGAAGAGCGTCCGGCGCCCCATGAAGGTCCCGGACCTCGGGAAGAACGGCGACCAGATCGTCCGGCTTGCGACGGAACCCGCCGAGCTTCTCGTTGTGCAATCTAATCAGGGGCAAACGGCGGCGGTGCAGTCGACGTTGCGCGCCTTCGCCCATGACATGCAGAATCCTCGGTGGTACATGACCATTGACGGGATGGCTACCGGGCAGATCCTTCGCGACACCGGCCACGTTGTGACGAACGGCACTTGGCAAGCAAAGGAGACTGGGCCTCAGGTGACTCGTTGATAAATTTATCAACGCCCTCTCACGCACTCACGGGAACATCTGCCGCAGCAGCTCCCAATCGCCCGCCTCGAGCGCCCGCGTCGCGATCGTGCGGGCTTCCGGATGGATGCGTAGGCCGAGCCCGGCCCACACCCGCTGAGTCTCCGCGAGGTCTTTCGCGACGACCGCATTGCGCATGAAGTCGATCGCGTCGTAGTACGGGCCGGTCTGCTCGCCGGGCTGAACGTCGAACGGCTCATAGGGACTGACCCATGGAAGTGTCGGGTCGGGGCGCAGGTAGAGGATGTTGCCTGCGTGGATCATGCCGGCGCGCACATGGTTGTGCGACTGGACCGTGATGTAGTCGATGCAGAATCGCTCGCCGATCGCGATCGCGCTGTCGCCCGCAGCGACCTCGTACGCGTAGACGTCGCCAGCCTCGTCAGTGAGTGCCTGGCCACTGGCCAGCTCCGACGGGCCCCTGTCGACAAGGTCACCGATGAGCTTCGAGTAGTACGGGCCGGAGTCGTCGGTCCGCGTCGACATCGTGCTGATGTGGGCGGTGCTCGTGCATTCGCCGGGTCCACCGGCGGGCACCGAGATGCCGTCGTCGAGGTCGACCAGACCGTCGTCGGATGCCGGGCCTGCGGCTGGCTTCGGAGACTCGGTCGCGGCGGGAGAACCCGACCCCGCACCGAACACCCCGGTGACCCAGGTCGTGGCTCCGAGCATCGCCGGCAGCGCGAGAACGAGCAGCCCCGTAACGACGGCTGCAGACACCACCATCGTGATCTTCGTCGAACGCTTCATCGTGCTCAGCATCCCATCGGCGGCATCGCCGGCGCCAGCATCCGCATCCGAACTACCGCGTCCCCACCCGCACGTACCGATGCTCGGGCCGACCGGTGGTGCCGTAGCGCAGTCGTACCTCGACCTGGCCCCGCGTCGCGAGGGCGGCGAGATGGCGCTGCGCCGTCGCGCGCGAGATGCCCACGCGCTCGGCGACCTCGGCGGCGGATGCCTCGTCGTCGTCGCCGAGGCCGTCGAGGATGAGCTGCTCGGTCGCCGAGCGCGAGACGGTCGCGGGCTCGGCGCCACCGGCCATGATCGACATCGCACGGTCGATGCGCTCCTGGGTGAGCGCCGCGTCGCCGCCCAGCAGATTGCGCATGCGTGCGTAGCGGCGCAGCCGGTCGACGAGGGCCACCGCGTCGAAGGGCTTGGCGAGGTAGGCGAGGGCGCCGGCGTTGATCGCGCGCCGCACGGTCACGGCATCCGTCGCCGCCGACAGCACGAACGCATCGCGCTCGGTGTCTGCGACGAAGCGGATGCCGTCGCCATCCGGCAGATACGCATCGACCAGCAGCAGGTCGGGCTGATGCGCGCGCAGCGCCTGGCGGGCGGCGTCGAGCGTGTGCACCGCCTCGAGCGGGGTGAACCCGGGCACGCTCTCCACCGCGTCGCGGTGCAGCCCCGCCACGCGGAAGTCGTCGTCGATCACGAGCACGCGGATGTCGTCGGTCATTGTTCCTCCAGCTGCCGGTCGTCGTCGGGCGGTCGCACCGCCGAGGGGATGCGGGCGCCGAACACGGCGCCATGGGCGCCCTCGCCGCCACCGCCACCGCCCGGCGAGATCAGCCACACGTCCCCACCGCGCCGGCGGGCGAGGTCGCGGGAGAGCGGCAGCCCGTAGCCGTGGCCGTGCACGGGTCCGGCATCCGATGCGTCGGAACCGGAGCGCACGGCGATCGTCTCGGTGGTCGGGGCGAAGGGGTCGCGGCCGGGCGGGGTGATGCCCGCGCCGGAGTCGGCGACCGTCAGCACCAACTCGCTGCCGTCGGTGAGGAGGGTGGCCTCGACCCGTCGCGGCTCGACGCCTGCGACGGCGGCACGGATCGCGTTGTCGACCAGGTTGCCCAGCACGGCAGCGACGTCTTCGGCGGCGGTCACCTCTCCGAGCAGGAGCGTGTCGTCGGTGATGACCAGCGTGACACCGCGCTCGCGGGCGGTGACCGCGGTCGCTCCGAGGAACGACTGCAGGAACGGATCGGGCACCCGCTCGATCCCCTCGACATCGCCGCCCACCGACCCGCGGTGCGTGAGCTCGTCGAGGAAGGCGCGCGCCTCACGTCCGCGGTCGGCATCGAGCAGGCCCGAGACCACGTGCAGGCGATTGGCGAACTCGTGACGCTGCACCCGCAGCGCCTCGGTCGTCGCACGCACGGTCTCGAGGCGACCGGCGAGGGCCTCGATGTCGGTGCGATCCCGCACGACCACGACCACCCCGAGCGGCCGGGCCTCGCGTACCACCGGGCGGGCATCGAGATACAGCACCCGATCGCCGACCACCGTCTCGGCGCTCGCCCCGCGACCGTCGAGCAGACGGCGCACGGTGTCGTCGAGGCCGAGTGACGAGACGCGGCGACCGACGGGGGAGTCGAGCTGCAGCATCCGCTCCGCCGCGCTGTTGCAGACGCGCACGATGCCCTCCGGGTCGATCGCGAAGACGCCGTCGCCGACCCCCTCGAGCACGGCGGCCTGATTCTGCACGAGCGCGACGAGGTCTTCGGGCTGCAGGCCCAGCGTCAGCCGCTCGAAGCGGCGCCGCAGCAGAAGCGTGGCCAGGGCGGCCAGGCCCAGGGCCGCGACCCCGGCGACCGCGATCGTCGCGATCAGGGCGGGCAGTTCGTCGAACACGCTCGCGCGCTCGAATCCGACGCTCACCTCGCCGACCGGCGGCTCGCCGGCTGTCGCGTAGATCGGCACCTTGGCGCGCGCCGATTCGCCGAGCGTGCCGACTTCCCAATCGACGACCTCGGTTCCGCGAAGCACTTCTTCGAACGGGGTCGAGACGACCTGGCCGAGCAGATCCTGGTTGGGGTGGGCGAGGCGGATGCCGTGATCGTCGGTGATCACGACGAACAGGGCATCGGTGCGATCGGCGACGTCGACCGAGATCTGCTGCAGGGGTCCGTCGCGCAGCGCCGCGGCCGCGGGCGTGCCGGGATCGGCGGAGAACTCGGCGACGAGTTGACGGACATCGGGGTCCTCGGCGAGGGTGCGGGCGATGTTGAGCGCCGTCGCCTCGGACTCGGCGCGCAGCTGCTGCACTCCGAGCCATCCGAAGACGAGGGTGCAGACGGTGACGACCGCGGCGACGGTCGCGAGCTGCACGAGCAGCAGTCGGGTGGCGAAACGCACCGGGGCAACCTCCTCGTCGCGTCGTGAGCACAATGCGCAGAACACACGCTACGCGCACAACGTGCAGCAATGCGACATAGCGCGCGCGGCGTCTGCGATCGACCTAGTCTCTCGGGATGCGCCGCACGCGGTGCTCCGCTCTGATGCACGACACGACGAAGGAGTCGATGTGAACGTGGAACCTGGGATCCTGCTCTCCGCCGAGGAGGGCTACGCGACGGCGTTCCTGCCGCCCGAGGGCGTGCTCGTGGCCCTCGGGTTCACGATGGTGCTCGTCTTCATGGCGCTCATCATGACCCGCCGCCTCACCCCGATGGTCGCCCTCATCCTGGTGCCGACGGTGTTCGGGCTCTTCGCCGGCGCCGGTCTCGGCCTCGGCGAGATGATCATCGACGCGATCTCCGACATGGCCCCGACCGCCGCGCTGCTGATGTTCGCCATCATGTACTTCGGCATCATGATCGACGTCGGACTCTTCGACCCGCTCATCCGCTTCATCACCCGGTTGCTCGGCGACGACCCGGCCAAGATCGTGCTCGGCACGGCGATCCTGGCCGGCGCGGTCTCGCTCGACGGCGACGGCTCGACGACCTTCATCATCACCACCTCGGCGATGCTGCCCATCTACCTGAAGCTCGGCATGAACCCGGTCGTGCTCACCTGCGTCGCCGGTCTCATGAACGGCACCATGAACATCGTCCCCTGGGGTGGCCCGACCGTGCGCGCCGCGACCGCACTCGGTCTGCAGCCCACCGACGTCTTCGTGCCGATGCTGCCCTCGCTGGCGGCCGGTCTCATCGTCGCCCTGCTCTTCGCCTGGTTCCTCGGGCTGGGAGAGCGCAAGCGCCTCGGCAGCATCGACCCCGATCGCATCGGCGGCTCGGCGGGCACCGGCTCGAAGGTGTTCCGCGGCGGCAACGCCACCCCCGGCGCCCGGGCCACGCTGCGCACCGGCAACATCGTCACCCTCGCCGGTGGCCGTGGAGGCCTGCCGGCGGCGACCGCGCTGCTCGACCGCGAGGACACGGCGATGGCCGACACGATGCTCGACCCGAACCGCGCCACGCTGCGCCCGAAGCTCATCTGGGTCAACCTCGCCCTCACCGCGGCGGTCATGGTGCTGCTCGTCGCCGACATCTTCCCGCTCGCCTACGTCTTCATGGTCGGGGCGGCGGTCGCGCTGGTGATCAACTTCCCGAAGCTCAAGAGCCAGGCCGACGAGATCGTCGCCCACGCCCCGAGCATCGTGGGCGTCGTCTCGATGGTGCTCGCCGCCGGCGCGCTCGTCGGCGTGCTGAACGGCACGGGCATGGTCGACGCGATGGCCGGCTGGATCACGACCGCCATCCCCACCGCGCTCGGGCCGTTCCTCGCGGTGATCACCGGCATCCTGTCGATCCCGCTGACGTTCTTCATGTCGAACGACGCCTTCTACTACGGCATCCTGCCGGTGCTGGCGCAGAGTGCCGAGCACTTCGGCATCGAACCCGTCGAGATGGCTCGGGCATCGATCACCGGGCAGCCCGTGCACCTGCAGAGCCCGCTGGTGCCGGCGATCCTGCTGCTCGTCTCGCTCGCGAGCGTCAACCTCGGCGACCACCACAAGAAGGTGTTGTGGCGGGCGTGCGCGGTGTCGCTGGTGATGCTCGCGGTCGGCGTGCTGGTGGGGGCGGTGCCGCTCGCGGCGTGACGCCTCGCAGGCAGCGAACCACTCGATCGGCCGGAGTCAAGCCCACTGACTCCGGCCGTTCGAGAGACATAGTGTCGGAGGATCGATCGACGTTTCGCGATGAGGAGTACCCGATGACGCTGGAAGTCGTCTCGCCGACAGAGGCTCTGCTCGACGGCCGGTACCTGCTCAAGGACCGCGTCGGACAGGGCGGCATGGCGACGGTCTACCGCGCCGAGGACACGCATCTCGGGCGGACGGTCGCGATCAAGATGATCCATCCGGGAGACGAGGCGAAGGTCTCGGTCGAACGCGCGCACACCGAGAAGGCCCTGCTCGCCTCGCTCAACCATCCGTCGCTCGTGACGCTCTTCGACGCCCAGCTCGATCCGGGGCGGCCGCAGTACCTGGTGATGGAGTTCATCGACGGGCCGACGCTCGCCCAGCGCATGGCGCAGGGACCGATCCCCTCGCGCGAACTCGCCGCGCTCACCCGTGATCTGGCGCAGGGCCTCGCCGCCGCGCACGCGGCAGGCATCGTGCATCGCGACGTCAAGCCGTCGAACGTTCTGCTGCAGAGGCGTGGGACGCGCAGCGGGGGAGCATGGACGGCCAAGCTCGCCGACTTCGGGATCGCCTGCCTCGTCGACGGATCGCGCCTCACCACGCCCGGCATCGTGCTCGGCACTCTCACCTACATGGCTCCCGAGCAGTTGCGCGACCACGACCCGGGCACACCCGCCGACATCTTCGCGCTGGGCCTCGTCGTGCTCGAAGCGCTGACCGGCGAACCCGGATACACGCCGATCGGCTCGGGTCGCGCCGCCGCGATCGCACGGCTGGCCGGATCGCCCCCGGTTCCCGGCGATGTCGACCCGGCCTGGCGCGATCTGCTCGAGCGGATGACCGACATGGAGCCGGATCGGCGACCGACCGCCGCAGAGGTGGCCAGGGCGGCAGGCGCGCTCCTGAGCGGGGGCGAGCCGGCGACGAGTCGTGCCGCCGCAGACCGGATCGCTCCGCCCGCGGTGGCCGAAGCGGCAACCGTCGAGGACGACCGCGGAGCTGCGGATGCCGAGACGGGGCGCACGGCCGTTCTCCCCGCCGAGCGCCCCGCACGCGTCGGCCGGGCCCGCATGCGCGTGATCGCCGGGGCAGCCGCGCTCGTGGTCGCCGGAGTCTCCGTCGCCGGCGCGATGGCCCTCGCCCCGGACTCGGGCGCCTCGGGAAGTGCGCTCTCGGAGGCCGTGGCCCGTGCGGTCGCTTCCGTCGAGGTCGCACCCGCGGAGGTCGCGCCCGAGGAGGTCGTGACCGAGGCGCCGGTGAGCGACGATGTCGTCAGCGAGCCCGTCGCGCCGTCAGAGTCCGTCGTCGAAACCGTCGACGACGGGAAGAACGGCGACTCCGGTCAGGGCGAGGAGGGCACCCCCGGTAACGGGGCCAAGGACAACCCGTCGGATCAGAACGGCAACAAGCCCGACCATGCGGGAAAGCCGGGCAAGGGCTCCCAGGGCTGAGCTCTCGCCGCCGCGCGATCAGCTCCGCGTGAGCAGCGTGCGCGCCCAGCCGCGCGCGACGACGAAGGGTTGGGCGAACGTCGCCATGCCGACCGTGACGATCGCCCCTTCGTAGAGGAGCATCATCGCCTGCGCCACGGCGCGGTGATCGCGGATGCCGGCTTCGGCGCAGAGCTCGTCGAACAGGTCGAACAGCCACACCTTCTGGCGAGAGACCTCGGGGAAGACGGGGTGGTCGTCGTTGCCCTCGCCGATCTCGGCGCGGGCGTTGATGGCGCTGCAGCCCTTGGGGCTGTTGTCGTCGGACCAGGTGATCGCGGCGTCGAAGATCGCGAGCACGCGGTCGATGCCCGGCTCGGGAACCCGGGTGAGGTGCGCGGCCACGTGCTCGCGCCAGCGCGCGTCGCGGTGCTGCAGGTAGACGACGACGAGCGCCTCCTTCGAGCCGAACCGGTCGTAGAGGGTCTTCTTGGTGACGCCGGCGACCTCGGCGATCGTGTCGACCCCGACCGCGTGGATGCCGCGCTCGTAGAAGAGCTGCGAGGCGGCGTCGAGCACGCGGCGTGCTCCGGGGGTGAGGGGTGCGAGCTCGGGAACGGACGAGGTCATGCAAAAACTATACCAACCTGTATAGTCGGACGCATGAGTAAACAGATCGGTGTACTTCGCGGGCTGCTCACGGCCGCAGCGGCAGCCGCCTTCATCGTCACGTGGAGTTCGGGCTTCATCATCCCGGCCTTCGCCACGGTCGACGTCGCACCGCTCACGCTGCTCGTCTGGCGGTTCGTGCCCCTGGCGATCGTGCTGCTGCTCATCGTCCGCGTCTCGGGAGCCGCGAAGGGCGTCACCCGTCGTGACGTGCGCACGCAGGCGCTGATCGGGCTCTTCGCGCAGTTCGGATACTGCGCTGCCGTCTACGGAGCCGTCGCGACCGGCATCGCCACGGGCACGGTCGCGCTCATCGATGCGGTGCAGCCCCTCATCGTCGCCGTGCTCGTCGGACCGATCCTCGGACTGCGCGTGCGGGGATCGCAGTGGGTCGGCCTCGCCCTCGGCGCCGTCGGAGTGCTGCTCGTCGTGCGCTCGCAGTTCGGGTCGTCGGCCGCACCCCCGATCGCCTACCTCCTGCCGGCCACCGCGATGGTGTGCCTCATCGTCGGCACGTTCCTGCAGCGGCGATCCGCGGTGCAGACGGGCGTGCTCGTGACGCTCGCCATCCACGTCACCGTGACCGCCGTCCTGCTGCTCGCGGTGTCGGCGGCCACCGGGTCGCTCGTGCCCCCGGCATCCGCATCGTTCTGGCTCGCCGTCGTGCTCACCGCCCTGTTCCCGACGCTCGCCGCCTACGGCCTCTACTGGTGGCTGCTGCGACGGGTGGGGATCACCGCCCTGCAGGCGCTGCTGTTCCTCATCGCGCCGGCGACGGCCATCGCCGGGGGCATCCTGCTCGGCGAACCCCTCACCATCGTCACGTTCGTCGGTTTCGCACTCTGCGGTCTCGGTGTCGCGGCCGTGCTCCGGGGCGAGGCGAAGACGCGGCGCGAGCAGTCGGCGCTCGCCGCCTGAGGAGCGGCGTCAACTCCGCTCGACCGGCACCAGCTCGACGTCGCGCAACTCGTCCCCGTCGACGACCGCGGTCATGAGCGTGCAGACGGGCTGGCGCCGACGATCGGTCGGCGACCCGGGATTGAGCAGGCGGATGCCGCGGGGCGTGCGCGAGTCCCACGGGATGTGGCTGTGCCCGAACACCAGAACGTCGAGTGCGGCGTCCGGGTATGCGAGGTCCATGCGCCGCTCACGGCCCGTGGCCGCACCGGTCTCGTGCACCACGCCCACGGTGAGACCTTCGATCGCCTCGACGGCGAACTCCGGCATCCGCTCTCGCAGGTCGGCACCGTCGTTGTTGCCCCACACCCCGATCAACCGGGCGGCGCGGGCATCGAGCGTCTCGAAGGTCGCGAGGTCGACCCAGTCGCCGGCGTGGATGATGACATCGGCGCGGTCGACCTCGCGCCACACGGCGTCGGGCAGGCGCTTCGCCCGCGCGGGCACGTGCGTGTCGGCAAGCAGCAGCAGTCGCGTGGCCACCGGCGGTCAGAGATCGTTGGGCGAGAGGTCGCCCTGGACGTTCTCGGGGGTCTCGTCGATACGGCTGTCGCTGGAGTCGGTGTTCATGGAGTCCTCCTGGGGGGCGGTGGTCTGAGTGCTTCCAGCGTGCCGGGGCGGATGCCGTGGCGCGACGGGCTTGACGGGCGCGAGCCGTGCGGGGTACCGGCCCTTCGTCTCGCTTCGCTCGCTCAGGAACCGGTGTTCGCTGCGCGGTTCCTGAGCGAGGAGCGTAGCGACGAGACGAAGGGCCGCGGCGATCAGGGAGTCGGCATGCCGCCGTTCACGTTGAGCGTCTCACCGGCGACATAGCTCGATTCGGCCGATGCGAGGAAGACGTAGGCCGGGGCGAGCTCGGCCGGCTGGCCCATGCGGCCCAGCGGGGTGTCTTCACCGAACTGGTCGATCTTCTCCTGCGGCTGTCCGTCGCTCGGCTGCAGCGGGGTCCAGATCGGCCCCGGGGCGACGGCGTTCACGCGGATGCCCTTCGGCGCGAGCTGCTGGGCGAGGCCCTTCGTGAAGGCGTTGATCGTCGCCTTGGTCGACGCGTAGTCGACCAGGATGTCGGACGGCGAGTACGCCTGGATCGACGTGGTGTTGATGATCGCGGAGCCCGCCGGGAGGTGGGGGAGCGCGGCCTTCGTGATCCAGAACATCGCGTACACGTTCGTCTTGAACGTGTCGTCGAACTGCTCGTCGGTGATGTCGGTCAGCGACTCCTGGTAGATCTGCTTGCCACCGTTGTTCACCAGGATGTCGAGGCCGCCGAGGGCTCCGACCGTCTCGGCGACGAGCGTGCGGCAGTACTCGGGATCGCGCAGGTCTCCGGGGAAGGTCGCAACCTTGACGCCCGCTTCGCGCACGATGCCGGCGATCCGGTCCGCGTCCTCCTGCTCCTCGGGGAGGTAGGAGAGCGCGACGTCGGCGCCTTCGCGGGCGAAGGCGATCGCGGTGGCGGCACCGATGCCGGAGTCGCCACCGGTGATGAGGGCCTTGCGGCCGGTCAGGCGGCCGGAGCCGCGGTAGCTCTCCTCGCCGAG
This sequence comes from Microbacterium sp. USHLN272, assembly GCF_037149655.1. Classification (NCBI taxonomy): domain Bacteria; kingdom Bacillati; phylum Actinomycetota; class Actinomycetes; order Micrococcales; family Microbacteriaceae; genus Microbacterium; species Microbacterium sp. USHLN272. The sequence continues at coordinate 2,207,193 of NZ_JBBCRA010000001.1, forward strand.
GTCGGCCTTCGGGGCGAGGTCCGCGTCGAGGCCCGGTTCGGGCATGTGCTGCTTCTGCGGTTCGATGTCGGCGTAGAGCTCGGCGGGGTTGGTGAAGGTGTACTGGTCACGGGACATGGTGTTCCCCTTCCTTGTTTTCGTGTCGGTCTTTCAGGTGCGGTCGCGCAACAGCTCGTCGGGGACGACGTCGCGGATGGTCATGGCGGCGGTGAGGAACGCGAGGTGGCTGAGTGCCTGCGGGGTGTTGCCCCAGGCCGAGCCGTCGTCGGCGTCGATCATCTCGGCGTAGATGCCCACGTCGTTGGCCTGGGCGATGAGTTCGTCCATGAGGGTGAGGGCCTCGTCGTGCCGGCCGACGCAGGCGAGCGCCTCGGCACGCCAGAACGCGCACGCCACGAACGTCTTCTCCTCGGCATCCGCCCCGCTGTAGCGGTAGAGGAGCGGACCCGCGCCGAGCTCGTCGGCCAGGGCGTCGATCGTCGACGACATGCGCTCCCCGCGGTCGAAGCCCGACGGCGCGTGCAGCAGCACCGAGGCGTCGAGCTCCTCCGAGCCGGCGTAGAAGACGTACGCCGAGCGCTCGGCGGACCAGCCGTTCTCGTCGATCCACCCGCGGATGCGCTCGCGCTCGGCCCGCCAGCGATCGGCGCTCCCGGGGATCGCACCGGCGTCGGCCAGCGCGACGGCGTCGTCGAGGGCCTTCCAGCAGCCCATCTTCGACGAGACGTAGTGCCGCTCCTCGGGGAGTTCCCACATGCCCGAGTCCGGATTGCGCCACAGATCGCACGTACGGTCGGCGACTCCCGCGAGCATCCGCGCCGTGCCGATGTCGAGCACGTTGCCCGCATCGACGTAGGTGCGGCAGATCGCGAGCAGGTCGCCGTAGACGCCGAGCTGCAGCTGGTCGCCCGCGGGGTTTCCCGTCACGACCGGCCCGATACCTCGCCAGCCCTCGACGTCGTACTCGTGGGGCTCGGGCACGAGCCCGCCGTCGAGCGTGTACATGACGTGGAGCTCGGGGCCGTGCTCGCGGATCGTGCGGAGCATCCACGACAGCGCGGCCTGGGTCTCCTCCCGCAGGCCGAAGCGCACCAGCGCGTGCGCCGTGTAGGCGAGGTCGCGCACCCAGGCGTAACGGTAGTCCCAGTTCTTGCCGCCGGCCGGATTCTCGGGCAGCGATGTGGTGGCGGCAGCGGCGATGGCGCCCGACGGACTGTAGATGAGCAGTTTCAGGGCGAGGGCGCTGCGCTGCACCTGCTCGCTCCAGGGACCCTCGTTCGAGAAGACGCGAGACCAGTGCCGCCAGTTCTCGATCGTGCGATCGATGCCGTCATCCACGTTGTGCGGATCGGGGATGTGGAGGGGTTCGTCGTGCGTGGCCGCGAGGGCGATCAGGTGGCGTGAGCCCGCCGTTGCCGAGAATGCACCGTCGAGACGCGGCCCGTCGGCTCCGTCGGGATCGGGATGCCGTGGCCCGTGATCGAAGCCCACGATGGCGAACGCCGTGGCGCCGCTGCGCACCACCGGGCCGTGGTCGGTGTTCTCGATCCAGGGTGCCGCCGTGCGCAGCGACGTGCCGGGACGCACGCACCAGCGCATCTCCACGGAACCCTCGATGCCGTCGATCCGCCGGGCGAGCTCGGCCCACGGCAGTCGTCCGGCGACACCCGACACCAGGGCGTCCGTGACGCGGACGCGTCCGGCATCCGTCACGAAGGTCGTCTCGAGCACGTTCGTCTCGGGAACATAGAGTCGCTCGGTGCGGAACTCGGCGACGGGCCGCAGCTCGAAGCATCCGCCCGTCTCCTCGTCGAGGAGGCGCGCGAAGACCGGAAGATCGGTGAGATCAGGCAAGGGGAGCCAGTCGATGCAGCCATCCGAGCCGATCAAGGCGACCGTGCGACCGTCGCCGATCGGAGCGTAGGTCTCCAGGGGGCGACCGATGGGGGTGGGCATATCGCCATCGTGCGCGCGTCGGGCGGATGGGGCAAAAGCCTTGCGCGACGGCCGCGCACTCGCTATCGCGCGGGGGCGGCGTCCGCTCTCGCGATCGCTTAGCAGCAGCGCGTATCGCGCGTCAACGGTCGAGGGCCGATGAGGTCGATTCGGGCGTGGCTCCTAGGCTCGGAGGACAACGAGTCGGCACTGCCGGTTCTGCGTCGGTCGAACCGGACGGCGCGCTTCCTGTTCTCTCTCGGTCAGGAGCGACGCCCCGGGGGGCGGAGCGCTCTGCGCACCTCTCGTCGACTTCGCCGGTCCTCCGTCTCGGGCGACGGAGGACCGGACAGTCTTCCTCCCTGGGGCGATCAGAGTCGATTCGTCCCGGCGTCGAGATCGAAGTCGACGACCCAGGCACCGGCCTCCTCGTCGGCACCGCCGTCTGCGGCCCACCGCTTCGGGTAGGAGGGGTGCGAGCGCAAACGCGCGGCGTGCTCCGAGAAGTCCGGATCGGCGCCCGTGGAGGCGTGCGGTCCGACCAGGACGTCGTTGCCCACGCCGACCACGAGCTCGGCCAGTTCCTCTTCGTCCTCGACGAGGATCGGGATCTGCAGGGCCTGCGATCCTCCCTCGTTCGCGATCTCGGCGGCGAGGACGACCAGAGCGTCCGCGACGTCGTCGGTGGTGACGAGCTGCTGAGCGGCGTAGGAGACGAGTTTCATGGCGTCAGCCTGCCAGGGACCGGGCGAAAGGGGAGCGGGGTTGCGGCGGACGCCGTCGACCGGGTAACGCCACGGCGACGGCTATTCTCGAACCCATGCCCGCCTACCCCGAGAACCGCACGGTGAACATCGCGGATTCGCTCAACGCGCTGCCCGCGGGGTCGCCGGTGACCGAAGTGGCACGGCGGCTGCTCGACCTCTTCACCGGGGGCGGCATCGCCCCGGGCACGCGTCTGCCTCCCGAGCGCCAGCTCGCCGCGACGCTCGAGGTGGGGCGTTCGGCGGTGCGCGAAGCGCTCGCGGCGCTCGAGATCCTCGGCATCGTCGACGTGCGCCCGGGCTCGGGCACGTACCTGCGGGGATCGGCGAGCGACCTCCTGCCGCAGACCCTGCGCACCCCCTATCGCCGCCCGAGCGGGCGGGGTACCGTCGCCCCATGGGACGCCTCATCTACTCCATGATCACGTCGCTCGACGGCTACGCGAGCGGTCCGGACGGCGGATTCGACTGGGCGCTCGACCCGGGCGTGCACGCCTTCATCACCGAACGGTTCGACGACGTCGGCACCTACCTGTACGGCCGGCGCATGTACGAGACGATGTCGTACTGGGAGACCGCGCACCTCCAGCCCGACCAGCCGCAGGAGGGCATCGACTACGCCCTGAGCTGGCAGAAGGCCGACAAGATCGTCTTCTCGCGCACGCTGGCCGAGGTGTCGAGCGCCCGCACCCGCATCGAGCGCGAGTTCGACCCGGAGGCGGTCGCGCGGTGGAAGGACGAACTACCGCACGACCTCACGATCGACGGCCCCACGATCGCGGCCGAGGCGATCCGCGCGGGCCTGGTCGACGAGTTCCAGATGTTCATCGGGCCCGGCATCGTGGGCGGCGGGCTGCGGTTCTTCCCCGACGGGGTTCGCCTCGATCTCGACCTGATCGACGAGCACCGATTCGACGGAGGGCTGATGTACCTGAGGTATCAGGTCGCCGGCGCCTGACGGCGGATCGGGGTCAGGGGCGTACGCGCACCGTGCGGGCCTCGAACGACACCAGGTCGCTGTCGTGCAGCTGGCGCCCGCGGCGGCGGTCGACCTCGCCGTTGACCTTCACGAAGCCGTCGATGATCGCCTCTTTCGCGTCGCCGCCGGAGTCGATGAGTCCCGCGAACTTCAGGAACTGGCCGAGGCGGATCACCTCACCGCCGATGGAGACGTCGTCGATAGCGCTCATCCCTGCATCGTATCCGCCCCGGCGCGGGCCTCAGTCGTCGAGGTCGGTGCCGACGACGGCGAAGGCGCTGTCGAGGTCGATGTCGATCGAGCGGTTGTCGCTCGTGAGCACCGACACGTCGTAGGGGCTGACGCTGTCGTCGTCGACGTCGAGGTCGGTGATGAGCCCCTCGGCCTCGTCGAGCGCCGCGGCGACGAGCGAGCGGATGGTCGCCTCATCGAGGGTCAGCGATGGGCCGGTGTCGTCACCGTCGGCGGCATCCGTCGACACGATGCCGGTCGCGAGGTCGGCGGTGACGCGCACCTCGGACTCGTCACCGGATGCCGTCTCGAGCGTGACCTCCCACGAGCCGTCGCGCTTCGCGTCGATCGAGGTGACCTCGCCGTCGGCGGCGCCGCGGGCGGCATCCGCGATCTCGACGATCTCGTCGGCGGAGTCCGAACCGATGCCGGTCACGGGGCCGCCCTGCTGCGGTGCGCCGTCGTCGGAGCGGTCGTCGCCGCGGTCGTCCTGTCCGCGGTCGTCTCCGCGGTCGCCGTCGTGGCGCTGGCCGTCCGACATCGAGGGGCGGTCGTCGTCGTCACCGAGGTCGTCGCCGATCGCCGCTCCGAGGGCGACGCCGCCGCCGGCGAGCACCACGGCCGCGGCGATTCCTCCGCCGATGAGCAGGGCGCGCTTGCGTCCCGGCTTCGGGGCGGGAGCGGCGGGGGCGGCGGATGCTTCGGCCGAGGGTACGGTCGGTGCGGGCGTCGCGGCATCCGTCGTCGGGGTCACGGGGACCGTCGGAGCGTCGGGCGTGGACTCGGGCGTCTGGTCGGGGTTCGGGGTCTTGTCGTTCATGGCTTCATGCTCCCGCGACACCGCTGAAGCCACCCTGAAGCGTCCTGAAGCGGTCTTCAGGAACGCGGCTCCGTGCGGTGGGCCCTTCGACAGGCTCAGGGACCCAGTCGCGCTGGGTCGCTGAGCCTGTCGAAGCGTCCCGTCCCGACAAACCCCGCCACTATCGCGCGAGCGGCAGCGTCACGACGAACCGAGCGCCGCCCCAGCGGGAGTCGTCGACGGCGACCGTTCCACCCGAGGCCGCGGCGATACCCCGCACGATCGCGAGCCCGAGTCCGCTGCCGCCGGCGTCGCGGCTGCGCGCCTCGTCGAGGCGCACGAAGCGTTCGAACACCCGCTCCCGCTCGTCGACCGGCACACCCGCGCCGTCGTCCTCGACGGTGACGAACACGTAGCCGTCGGCGGGTGCGACTCCGATCGCCACGCGGCCCTGCGCGTGCCGGGCTGCGTTGTCGGCGAGGTTGCGCAGCAACTGCCCGAGCAGGCGCGGGTCACCCTCGACGCGGGCGGCGCGGATGCCGGACCCGTCGACCTCCACCCCCGAGGAGCGCAGTCGCCGCACTTCGCCGAGCGCGATGTCGTCGAGGTCGACCGGCTCGTGCACCGAGCCGGCACCCTCGTCGAGGCGGGCGAGCAGCAGCAGCGACTCCACGATGCCCTGCAGCCGCAGCCCCTCGTCCGACACGACCTCGGCCAGTTCGCCGATGCTCGTGGTCGAGGGGTGGGCCTGGGCGAGCTCGGCGTGCTGGCGGATCACGGCGAGGGGCGATCGCAGTTCGTGCGAGGCATCCGACACGAATCTGCGCTGAGCCGTCGCCGACGCGTCGAGCCGATCGAGCATCCCGTTCATGGTCGACGCGAGTGCCGCGATCTCGTCGGCGGAGTCGGGCACCGCCACCCGGTGGTGCAGGCGCTCGGCGGTGATGCCGTCGACCTCCTCGCGGATGCGACTGACCGGCCGCAGCGCGCGTCCGGTCACGAGCCACGTCGTCACGGCGACGAGCAGCAGCAGCAGCGGAACGGCGACGGTGAGCAGAACCGCGACGGTCGACAGTGTCTCGGCGTCGTTCTCGACCGAGACGGCGAGCACGAGGGTCCGGTCGTCGTCGAGGTCGTCCGAGAGCACGAGCATCGGTTCGTCGTCGATGGTCATCGTGACGGCGTCGTCGGTGACGGGCAGAGCGGTCGAGCCGAGGGCATCCCGCGCCTCTTCGCTGGCGGCGCGTACCGATCCGTCGTCGGCGATGATCTGCACGATCTCGTCGTCGAGCCCGCCGAGACCGTCGGCGCCGTCGGGCCCGCGACCGCCCGGCTGGTCGAGCCGCTCGGCGAGCTCGTCGAGGCGCTGCTCGGCGGAGCGCTCGGTCGCCGAATGGATGCTCCCGCTCAGGATGCCGTAGAACGACACCGCGCCGATCGCCAGCGCCACCGCCACGACGACCGTCGCACCGAGCGTGGTGCGGCCGCGCACCGACCGCCAGCCGCGCCTAGCCACCGTCGGCCGCCAATCGGTATCCGGCGCCGCGGATGGTCTCGATCGCCTCGCGGTCGAAGGGCTTGTCGACCTTGCGCCGCAGGTGGCCGACGTAGACCTCGACGATGTTCGGGTCGCCGTCGAAGTCGTCGTCCCACACCCCCTCGATGAGGGTGCGCTTCGAGATCACCTGCCCGCGGTGGCGCATGAGGTACTCGAGCACCGAGAACTCGCGGGCGGTGAGGGTGATCGGCGTCTCGCCGCGCCAGACGTCGTGGGCGGCGGGGTCGAGGCGCAGATCTCCGGCTTCGAGCACGGCCGGGCGCGCGACCGCCCCGCGGCGCACGAGGGCGCGGATCCGGGCGACGAGGATCGCGAACGAGAACGGCTTCGTGACGTAGTCGTCGGCACCGGTCTCGAGGGCCTCGACCTGGTCCCACTCGCCGTCCTTGGCGGTGAGCATGAGCACGGGCGTCCAGTTCTCTTCGGCGCGCAGCGCCTCGCACACCTTCCACCCGCTCATGCCCGGCATCATCAGGTCGAGCACGATCGCGTCGTAGCGGGTCTCGCGGGCGCGCCAGAGCCCATCGACCCCGTTGTGGGCGACGTCGACCGCGAACCCTTCGGCTTCGAGCCCGCGGCGCACGGCGTCGGCGAGACGCACCTCGTCGTCGACCACCAGAATGCGCATGCCTCCAGTGTGCTGCCTTTCTGCTGAAGCGCGGCTGAAGTCGGAGCGCGAGGGCTGATCGACGAGCGCTGAACCGAGCGTCGAGACCCACCAGGAGCGCCGAGACCCACCGCAATTGACGCGGTCTCCGGTGGGTTTCGACGCGAATGATGGGTCTCGACGCACCCACCTCACCCGAGGAACGAGAAGAACTCCCGGCGCGCGGCGCTGAGATCCGTGCCCTCGCGAGTCGGGTGCACGCGGTTGGTGAGCAGCACGCCGAAGGCGCCCGAGCGCGAGACCGCGAACGCGGTGCCCGTGAAGCCGGTGTGGCCGACGGCATCCGCCCCGCCCATCCAGGCCGCGTCGCGCACGCGCAGGCCGACCGCCTGACCGTACCCGGCATCGGCGGTCGCGGCGGGCGTCGTCATCAGACGGATGCCGTCGGCCGACAGCACGCGTCCGCCGGCGCCGACCCCGTCGTCGCGGATCATGCGCGCGAGCGCCGCCACGTCTTCGACCGTCCCGAACAGCCCGGCGTGCCCCGCGGGGCGGCCGAGGGCGTGAGCCAACTCGTCGTGCACCTCGCCGCGCACGAGCCCGCGATGAGGCTGCACCTCGGTCGCCACCGCGAGGTCCGCCGAAGGCTGCCAGGTCACTGACGATGCGCTGAGCAACCCCGTGATCTCGGCCACGTGCGCGTCCAACGCCCGCCCCGAGACCCGCTCCACGACCTCGCCGATCGCGATGAACCCGACGTCCGAGTAGCGGTGCACCGAGCCCGGTGACGCGACGAGCGGCGATCGGAGCACCGCCGAGCGCAGCTCCTCCCCGGTGAGTCCGGTCCGCCACATCCGCCCCTCGGCCGGCAATCCGGACGTATGCGTGAGCAGTTGCCGCAGCGTCACGCCATCGGCCTCCGAGCCGACGGGAACGAACGACCGCACGGGCTCGTCCAGCCCCAGCATCCCGGCGTCGACGAGCCGCAGCACGGCGACGGTCGTGAACGTCTTGGTGAGCGACGCGAGGTCGAACAGGTGCGCCGGGGTCAACGGCATCCGCTCGTCATCGGCGGCGGAGCCGAGCACCACCGCACCGTCGTCGATCGACCGCAGCGATGCCCACGCCGACCCCGGAGCGCCGTTCACCACGCGCGACTCACTTGCTCATGCCGGAGGTGAGGCCGTTGATGATCTGCTTCGTGGCCAGCAGGAACAGCACGACCAGCGGGATCGTGGCGATCGTGAGACCCGCGAACAGCTGCGGCCAGTCGGTGGAGTACTCGCCGAAGAAGCGGGTGAGCCCGACGGGCAGCGTGTACGAGTCGCGGTCGCGCAGCAGGATCAGCGGGTAGAAGAAGTCGTTCCACACGGGCACGAAGCGGAAGACGATCACGGTCGCGAGCGCCGGACGCACGAGCGGCAGCAGGATCTGCACGAAGGTGCGGAACGGACCCGCGCCGTCGATGCGCGCCGCCTCTTCGAGCTCGATCGGCAGGGCGCGGAAGAAGACCGTCAGCACGAAGGTCGTGAACGGGATGCCGAGGGCGCCGTACACGAGGATCAGGCTGAACACGTTGCTGGTCATCTTGAGCGAGTCGAGCAGGTAGAACAGCGGCAGGATCGCGAGGTGCACCGGCAGCATGAGGCCCGAGAGGAACACCGCCTCGATGCCCCGGAAGAACTTCGCCCGCGCCCGGGCGAACGCATAGGCGGCGAGCACCGACACGGCGGTGGTCACGATGACCGAGCCGACGGTGACGGTGATCGAGTTGACGAAGTAGGTGTCGAAGGATGCCGTGATCCACGCGTTCTGGAAGCTCGTGAACGTCGGCGGCACGGGCAGCCCGAGCGGCTCGGTCGCGATCTGCTGCTGGGTGCGCAGCGAGTTGTTGACCATGAGCAGCAGCGGGCCGATCGCGACGAGTGCGTATCCCCACAGGAACACGTTCGCGAACAGGCGTCCGATGAACGGGGTGTCGTTCGTGCGGCTCGACCGGCGTCGGGGCGCGGCGGGGCGACGGCCCGAGACGATGGCCTCGGTGGTCGGCTCCGGGCGGGTTTCGGTGGCGGTGCTCATCAGAACAGCTTTCGTTCGGCGCGACGCATCGTCGAGGTGATCACGACCGAGATCACCATGATGAAGATGAAGAGGACCGTCGCGAGCGCGGAGGAGACGCCGATCGAGTTCGGGTTGCCCGACTCGAAGGCGGTGCGGTAGAAGAGCAGCATCATCACGTCGGTCGACCCGGCGGGGGCGCCGTTGGATCCGGCGAGGGCGAACGGGATCGCCATCGCCTCCATGCTGCCGATGAAGGTGAGCACGGTGATGATGCCGATCGTGGGCGTGAGCATCGGCAGGGTGATGTAGCGGAAGCGCTTGGCGGCGGTCGCGCCGTCGAGTGACGCGGCCTCCTCGATCTCCTCGGGGATGCCGCCGAGCGCCGCGCCGTAGAGCAGGATCGGGAACCCGAGCCACTGCCAGGCGCTCACGAGCACGATCACCCAGATCGCGAGCTGCGGGTCGCCGAGCCACGGCAGGGCAAGGCTCTCGAGGCCCACCCCGCGCAGGATCGCGTTGACCGGACCGAACAGCGGAGACAGCATGAGCGACCACAGGTAGCCGATGACCATCGGGCTCACGAGGTAGGGGAGCGCGAAGATCGTCTGGAAGAAGCGCTTGGTGCGCTTGCGGCGGTGCAGCAGCGTCGCGATGCCGAGGCCGAGCGAGTTCTGGAAGACGAGCGCCCCGGCGAACAGCAGCAGGTTGTGCCCGAACGCGTTCCACAGCTCGGAGGCGTACGGCTCCTTCGTGAGGAGCGTGATGTAGTTGGCGACGCCGGCGAAGCCGCCCTGCTTGGTGCCCTGCCAGTCGAAGAACGAGTAGCTGAGCGCGGCGAGCATCGGGTAGAGGATCAGCACCGCGAAGAGCACGGCCGCGGGCAGCACGAACAGCGCCGCCGTGGGGGTGCTCAGCGCGATGCCCGCGCGGGTGCGGCGCTTCGGGGCGCCCGAGGTGGCGGGGTCGCGCCGGAGGGGGAGGGTCAGGGCCATGGTGTGTCTTTCGCTCCGCGAGGGGGCGCCGGATCGACGCCCCCTCGTGTTCGGATCAGGAACCCGGGGTGAACCAGGTGGAGACCCCGGACTGCAGGTCGGCGCCGAGCTGCTCGGGCGTCTTGTCGCCGAGGAACATCGCCTGGATGTCCGGGCCGAGCACTGCGGTGCCGGTCGGGTCGCCGTAGCGGAAGTCGACGAGCAGCAGGTACGGCGCCGGGTTGGCGGTGTACGCCTCGTTCATCTCCTGCATGAGCGGGTCGGAGTAGGTCACGCCCGGGAGCGCCGAGAACTGGTCGACCTCGTCGGCGACGAGCTGGCCGAACTCCGTCGTGGTCATCCAGTTGAGCAGCTCGGTCGCGGCATCCTGGTTCTCGCTCGCGGCGTTGATGCCGAAGCTGCCGTCGGCGTAGCCCGGGGTGACCGCGTGGTCGAGGGCGCTGCCGGGGGCCGGCGGCACCTCGTACACGCCCCACTCGGTGTCGGGAGCCGAGTTCTGGAACGTCGGCAGGTCGAACGAGCCGCCGGGCCACTGCGCGGCCTGGCCCGAGGTGAACTGCAGCACGGCGTCGGCGACGGCGATCGCGTTGACGTTCTTGTCGAGGTACTTCTGCATGTCCTGCACGATCTGCAGCGACGACACGTAGGCGGGGTCGGTGAAATCGGTCTCGCCGGCGAGCACCTTCTCCTCGAAGTCGGCGCCGCCGTAGTTGGCCGAGCCCACGATGTCGTGGAACATCGGCAGCACCCAGTCCTCGCGGGCGCCGAGCGCCATCGGCGTCACGCCCTCGTCGAGCAGGGTGTCCTGCAGCTCGATGAACTCGTCCCAGTCGGTGGGCTCCTCGAGGCCCATCTCGTCGAACATCGTCTTGTTGTAGAACATCTGCATGGTCTGGTACGCGAAGGGCACGCCGTAGGTGGCCCCGTCGTCCTTGCCCTGAGCGGCGCGCAGCACGGTCGGGTCGAACTGGTCGAGACCGTCGACGATGTCGTCGATCGGCACGATCTGCTCCGACTGGATCGCGGGCTGGATGCCGCCGTAGGCGCGCAGCATGGCGATGTCGGGTCCGTCGCTGCCCTCGAGGCCGGTGGCGAGGATCTGGTTGTACTCGGTGGGCTGGTAGCCCTCGAACTCGATGGTCACGCCGGGGTGCGATTCCTCGTACTTGTCGAAGACGGCTTCCCACTTCGGCGACGAGGATGCCTGCCAGGACCAGATCTTGAGGGTGACCTCTTCGCCATCCCCGTCACCGCTGGACGCGGCGGGAGCGCAGCCCGCGACGGCGAGCCCGGTGACGAGAAGGCCCGCGGTGAACGCGAGTCGGGTGGTGCGGTGTCGCATGGGAATCCTCTCGGTTGATGAGAGCCGTCGGACGGGACCGGGGCGCTCTGCTGTGAATGCCTCTGCCCTACTTTGGGCAATGAGTTACAGAAGATCAAGGGCTTTCTGAAAATTCCTTTCACTTATTGATTCGAATCTGCAATCCTTTTGGCGTGACCACCAGCGCGATGACCGCCATCCACCAGAGGCTCTCCGTGCTCACGCCCACCGAGCGCCGGATCGCCTCCCACGTGCTCGCCGATCCGCAGAGCGCGGTCGACAACTCCATCACCCAGCTGGCGCTCGCCGTGGGCACCTCGGTCGCCAGCATCGCCCGATTCACGCAGAGCCTCGGCTTCTCCGGCTACCCCGATCTGCGCCTCGCCCTCGCCACCGAACTCGACCGCACGGCCTCCGAACGTGAGCGATTCCAAGTGTCCGAGAGCGATGTCAGTCGCCACGACGACGCCCTCACGACCGTGCGCAAGATCGCCTTCGCCGAGGCATCCGCCATCGAGCGCACCGCGCGCCAGATCGACATCGACGTGCTCGAGACGTGCGTCGGCGCCGTGCGCGGCGCTCGCCGCATCGACATCTACGGCGCCGCATCGAGCGGACTCGCCGCTCAAGACCTCGAGCAGAAACTGCACCGCGCCGGACTCGTGGCCCAGGCACGCACCGATCTGCATCTCGCGCTCACCGGCGCCGCCCTGCTCGACGAGCGCGACGTCGCCATCGCGATCTCGCACTCCGGGCGCACGCTCGAGATCGTGCAGTCGGCCGAGGTCGCCGCCCGTGCAGGCGCCACCACCATCGCGATCACCAACAACCCGCGCTCGCCGCTCGCGCGGGTCTGCGATCTCGTGCTGTTCACCGCCGTCTCCGAGTCGACCTTCCGCTCGGGCGCGATGGCCAGCCGCATCGCGCAGCTCGCAGTGCTCGACTTCCTGTTCACCCGCATCGCCCAGGCCGACTACGACACCATCGCCGACAACCTCCAGCGCACCTTCAACGCCGTCACCGACCACAGAATCGACTGATCACATGCCCGCCCTGCACCTCGGTATCGACCGACTGATCCGCCGCGACATCCGCCCCGATCTGCTCGCCCGCCTCACCGGCGGCAGGATCGGGATGCTGACGAACGACCTCGCACTCACCTCCGGGCTGCTGCGGGGGAGGGAGGCGCTCGCCGCGACGGGCTTCTCGTTCACGCGGCTGTTCGGACCCGAGCACGGGTTGAGCGGGCGGGCGCGCGAGGGAGAACACGTCGGCGACCTGCGCGATCCCGTCACCGGCGTCGAGGTGCGCAGCCTCTACGGCGACGCGGTGCGGCCGTCGGCATCCGATCTCGACGATCTCGACGTCGTCCTCGTCGACCTGCCCGACGTCGGCGCCCGCTTCTACACGTACATCTGGACGATGAGCCACCTGCTCGAGGCCTGCGCCGATGCGGGCGTCGCGGTCGTCGTGCTCGACCGCCCGAATCCGCTCGGCGGGCGGCTCGATCGCGCGGAGGGGCCGATGCTCGACGAGGGCGCGCAGTCCCTCGTCGGCCGCTGGACGATGCCGATCCGCCACGGCCTCACGATCGGCGAACTCGCCCGGCACTGGGTGCGCACGCGCGGCATCGACGTCGAGCTCGAGGTCGTCGAGGTGGCGGGTCTCACCCGTGATGCGGCGATCGGTGGAGGGGAGGGCACCTGGATGCCGCCGTCGCCGAACCTGCCGAGCCCCACCACGACGCTGCTGTACCCCGGAACCTGTCTCGCCGAGGGCGTGAACGTGTCGGAAGGTCGCAGCACCGCCGTGCCGTTCCGCGTGATCGCGGCGCCGTTCATCGACGGGGAACGCTACGCCTTCGCCGTCAACGCCGCGGGCCTGCCGGGACTGGCCGCCGTGCCCTACGGGTTCACTCCGCTCGTGCGCGACCACGCGGGCGAGGCGTGCGAGGGCATCATCCTGCACGTGACGGATGCCGAGGCGGTGCGCCCCGTGTCGGCGGGCGTGCGGTTGCTGTCGCTGATCGAGGAGCTGCAGCCGGGCGCGCTCGTCGAGCGCTCGCTCGTGCCGATGCCGGGGGAGTCGGACTGGAGCCCGCTCGAGAAGCTCTTCGGTGTGCGCGGCGCCTTCGCGCAGATCGTCGCGGGCGAGTGGGACGACCCCGCGCGCCTGGCGGTGCCGGACTGGGCGGATGCTGTCGCCGACGACCTCCTGTACGTCTGAGGGTCCGCGCCCCTTCCGGGTCGCAGAGCCCGCCGAAGCACCCCCGCCCCGCAAGAATTCGGAGATCCGACGAGGCACGCCGCGTCGCGGCATCCGTCCCCCGGCGCGTCGCCCGAGAACTCCGAAGTCGTGCGGGGGGCGACCGGATCAGCCCAGGGCGATGAGACGGTCGCAGAGTTCCGGGGACAGAGCTCGATCGGCATAGACACGTCGCTGCATGCCCGACGTGAGGGCGTAGTCGGCGGGCGCGTCTCCCTCCCAGACCTGTGCGAGACCCACCCGCTCGAGCGTGCGCCACGACGCGCGGTTGTGGGCGAGCACGCGGGCGGTGACGGGCAGATCGGGGCGGGCGGCGGTCGCCGCGGCCAGGCCCGCACGGCCGACCTCGGTCGCGAGCCCGTGTCCCCAGGCGCCCGGAGTGAGCCGGTAACCGAGGTTCCACGCGGCGGCCTGATGCGGTCGGATCGCAGCCCCGCCGATCCCGATGACCGTTTCGGTGTCGAGGTCTCCGAGGGGCACGCGCAGTCGCAGCAACCACCAGCCGAGGCCGAACTCCGCCCACGACTTTCCATGATCGGCCGCGCGCGCCCGGCTCTGGGAGATGTCGGTCTCGACGGCCTCCGGCAGATGCGCCCACGTCGCGGGATCGGACTGCAGCGCGAAGATCGCGTCGACGGTCCGAGCATCCGCCGAGGCGATGGGAGTGAGGATCAGGCGGTCGGTCACGGTCTCTTCGAACACCTGCCCACGGTACCCGGGCTCGTGCCGCGGTCTACGCGTAGGCGCGGGTCAGCTGCCGCACGACTTCGGAGATCCGACGAGACACGCCGCGTCGCGGCATCCGTCCCCCGGTGTGTCGCCCGAGAACTCCGAAGTCGTGCAGGAGAACAGCCGGATGCCGTCACTCAGGACGCCGCGAACGCCTTCCGCGCCGCCGCGATCGCGCCCATCGCCCGGGGCCAACCCACGTAGAACGCCAAGTGCGTGATCGCCTCGACCAGCTCCTCCTCGGTCACGCCGTTGTCGCGGGCGAAGCCCAGGTGGAACTCGAGCTGGTCGACGGCCCCGAGCGTGACGAGCGCCGACACCGTGACGAGACTGCGGTCGCGCGGCGAGAGTTCGGGCCGGGCCCAGACCTCGTCGAAAAGCACGGCATCCGTGTAGTGGGCGAGGGCCGGGGCGATGTCGCCGACGGAACGCTGCCCGCCCGTCCAGCCGGTCATGCGCCGACCGCCCCGTCGAACTCGGCATCCGTCACGTGCTCTTTCCACGTCGTGGTCGCCGCCGGGTCGTCGCCCGCTTCGAGGATCGCGATGTGCTCCATGAAGCAGCCGGGCGCCGCCGCGTGCCAGTGGTCCTGGCCGGGCGGCGTGTAGAGCGTCTGCCCCGGATGCACCTCGATGATGTTGCCGTCGCGGTCGCCGAACCGGGCGACCCCCGAGGTCACGCGCAGGTACTGGCCGCGCGCATGCGAGTGCCAGGCGGTGCGGGCGCCGGGCGCGAAGCGCACGAGGGCGACGGTCGCGCGCTGGCCCGCCTCGTGCGGGGCGGCGATCACGTCGAGCCAGACGTCGCCGGCGAACTGCTCCGGCGGGTTCTTCGTGGTGGGAACGGATGCTTCGATGTGCATGGTGTCTCCTCTCGAATGTCGACGGTCAGTCCGTCGTCAGCAGCACCTTGGTCGCACGGCGCTCGTCCATCGCCCGGTACCCCTCGGATGCCTCGTCGAGGGGCAGCGTGAGGTCGAAGACGACGCCGGGGTCGATCTCGCGGTCCCAGATGAGCTGGATCAGCTCGGGCAGGTAGGCGCGCACGGGAGCAGGCCCGCCGTGCAGGTGCACGCTCGAGAAGAACAGCTCGAAGCCGTCGAGCGACACGTCGTGCGAGACGCCGACGTATCCGACGTGCCCGCCGGCCCGGGTCGCGCGGATCGCCTGCTCCATCGACTCCTGCGTGCCGACGGCCTCGATGGTGCTGTGCGCGCCGAGCCCGCCGGTCAGCTCCTTGATCGCGGCGACGCCGGCATCCCCGCGCTCCTCGACGATGTCGGTCGCACCGAAGCGGCGCGCGAGCGCCTGGCGGTCGGCGTGACGCGACATCGCGATGATGCGCTCCGCACCGAGCTGCTTCGCGGCGAGGATGCCGAGCAGTCCGACGGCGCCGTCACCGACGACCGCGACGGTCTTGCCGGGGCCGGCTTCGGCGGCGATGGCCGCGTACCAGCCGGTGCCGAGCACATCGGATGCCGCGAGCAGCGACGGCACGAGGTCGGCGGAGGGCTCGCCCGGCGTCTTCACGAGGGTGCCGTCGGCGAGGGGGATGCGCGCGTACTGCGCCTGGGTGCCGACGGATCCCATCATCACCTGGTGCACGCAGCGCGACTGGTAGCCCGCCCGGCAGATCTCGCAGGTGTTGTCGGAGGCGACGAACGAGCCGACGACGTAGTCTCCGGGCGCGACGGAGGTCACGGAATCGCCGACGGTCTCGACGACACCGATGTACTCGTGGCCCATCCGCTGTCCGTGCGGGGCGAGGGGCTCGAGGCCGCGGTACGGCCAGAGGTCCGACCCGCAGATGCAGGTCGCGGTGACGCGGATGATCGCGTCGGTCGGCTCGACGATGACGGGCATCTCGAGGTCTTCGGTCCGGACATCGCCGGGGGCGTGCATGACGACTCCACGCATGTGGGTGGTCTCCTTCTCTGAGTGGATGCCTCCCACTGTGCGCCTCGCGCGACGGGGGAGGGAGTCCCTGTGAAGGGGTGTACCGGCAGGGCACCCCTCACGCCTCCCGCAGAGGCGACCTGCGACCTACCCTGAAGTCATGGACAACCGATCCGAGGTGCGCGAGTTCCTGATGACCCGCCGCGCACGGCTCACCCCCGAGGCGGTGGGACTCACCGCCGGCACCAACCGTCGTGTCGCCGGGCTGCGGCGCAGTGAGGTCGCAGCGATCGCCGGGGTGAGCGTGGAGTACTACGCGAAACTCGAACGGGGCGCGCTCGCCGGGGCGTCGGCATCCGTTCTCGATGCGCTGTCGCGGGCTCTGCTGCTCGACGAGGCCGAGCGGGCGCATCTGCTCGACCTGGCGCGCGCCGCCGACGGCGTGCCCGCCAGCGGGCGTGCGCGCCGCCGGGCGACGAAGCAGAGCGCCCCGCGCCCGAGTCTGACGTGGGCGCTCGCCGCGATGACGGATGCCGTGGCCTTCGTGCGCGACGCGAACCAGAACCTGCTCGCGACCAACGAGCTGGGCCGCGCCTTCTACTCGCCCGTGATCGGCGATGGCGGGCGCACCCCGAATCTCGCGCGCTTCCAGTTCCTCGACCCCGCGTCGCGGGACTTCTATCCGGACTGGGACCTCTTCGCGAGCATGTGCGTCGGCATCATGCGCGCCGAGGCGGGTCGCGACCCGCACGACAAGGGCATGCAGGATCTGGTGGGCGAGCTGTCGACCCGCAGCGAGGTCTTCCGCGCGCTGTGGGCGGCGCACGATGTGCGGATCCACGGCACCGGCACGAAGCGGTTCCGGCACCCGGTCGTCGGTGAGCTGACGCTCGCCTACGAGGAACTGGCGATCACCGCCGAGCCCGGCAACGTGCTCATGATCTACACCGCCGAACCCGGATCGCCGTCGGCCGAGCGGCTGCGTCTGCTCGCCTCGTGGGCGGCGGAGCATCCTCCCGTCGAAGTCGCCACCGAATCTGCGTAAGAAAATCGCACCTGTCTCGTCGTGTTAGATGGCGCCGTTCCCTCATCGCGCGCCACGTCTTCGGTCCGTCTCCCCGTCGGACCGGGGCATCACGGAGGGGAGGAGGCTGGGGAGCGTCCTCCCCTCCCTCTCCGTTCGGGCCCGCGCGCGGTCAGGGCGCGACGGGGTAGTGGCTCGTGATCGCGATCCGGTTCCAGCTGTTGATCACGACGACGAGCCAGGTGACCGCGGCGATCTGCTTCTCGGTCAGCACGTCTTCGGGCGTGATGCCGCGATCGGGCAGGCGCCCGTGGTCGCCGATCAGCGTCACCCGCTCGGCGATGACGAGGGCGGCCTGCTCCTCGGGGCTGAAGTACTGCGACTCCCACCAGCCGGCGAGCACGGCCAGTCGGTCGGCGGTCTCGCCGTGCTTCACGGCATCCGCGGCGTGCATGCGCAGGCAGAACGCGCAGCCGTTGAGCTGCGAGGCCCGCACCTTCACCAGTTCGACGAGCAGCGGCGAGAGCCCGGCATCCGTTCCGGCCTCGGCGGCCGTGCCCGCGAACGCGAGCATCGCCTGGTAGGGAGCGGGGTAGGTCTTGCCGATGTTGACGTGCGACACGTTGTCTCCTTCGTCGGCGCGGGGTGCGCCGTCGAAGTGTTGACGCCGTAGGCGGGGGAAGTGTGACGGACGGTGCGCGTGACTCCGGAAGACCTTGTGCCGCCGGCCCCGATTCGGTCGAATCCGGCCCGAACCCTCCGATTCTCCGGAGTCACGCGCACCCCGCGTCCCCAACTCAGGAAGATCAGGGCTCGGGCGGTCCGAATCGACTGTTCTCGGTGCGGTTTCGCCCGTTGTTCCTGAGTTGGGTACAGCTCCGGTACCGGTCTGAGGCGGTGGCGGTTCATAACTCCTCGAAAACGAGTCTGCGGAGTCCGAAAGCGGTGCGAACTTGGCGGTTCGCCGATGTTCTTCCGGAGTTATGAACGCGCGACCGCTGAGACCAGCCCCGCGATCAGCGGATTCTCGTCGAGCGGATCGGTGATCACGGCGGTCGCGACGGCGAGATCGAGCACGGGGAAGCGCGAGACCGCGCCGATCTTCTCCTCGCTCGCGAGCACGATCGTCTCGGCGCAGCGCTCGGCGATGGCGCGCTTGGTGACGGCGTCGTCGAGGCTGCCGGTGGTGAGGCCGTGCTCGGGGTGGATGCCGGTGGCGCCGAGGTAGAACGTGTCGGCGGCCAGGTGACGGATCGCCTCCATCGCGAGGGCACCGCCGGCGACCATCGAGTGCCGCGACAGCTCGCCGCCGATCATGACGACCCGCGCATCGGAGTGCGCGGCGACCGCGAGAGCGATCGCGGGGCTCGGGGTGATGACGGTGAGATCGGCGCCGGACGGCAGCAGACGGGCGAGGGCGAGGGTGGTCGTGCCGGCGTCGAGCACGATGGTCGAGCCCGGACGGATGCCGTCGGCCGCACGCCGCGCGACCCGCTCCTTGCTCGCCGTCGCGAGGTCCGACCGCTCGTCGACGGGGCGGTCGGCGGCGGGCACGGGGAGGGCGCCGCCGTAGACACGGATGGCCTTGCCCTCGTCGGCGAGTTCGCGCAGGTCGCGGCGGATGGAGTCCTCGGAGAGCGCGAGTTCGGCGGCGACGTCCTTCGCGACGACCCGGCCGTCGCGGGCGAGGATCTCGAGCAGATGGGTCTTGCGCTGCGCACCGAGCATTTGCGTTCCTTCATGAAGTTGCACGTTCTTGCACGGTTAACGCTACAGTCTTCGGCATGAGAACTCCACTGCTGATCCTGATCGCCGGTCCCTACCGCTCCGGAACCGACGGCGACCCCGCGCGCATCGCCGCCAACCTCGAGCGGCTCGAAGAGGCATCCGCTCCGATCTTCCGCCTCGGGCACGTGCCGATGATCGGCGAATGGGTCGCGCTGCCGATCCTGCGCACACGCGGCGCGACGGGCGCCGCGGATGCCGACGGCGACGTCATGTACGAGACCGCGCACCGACTGCTGCAGCACTGCGATGCGGTGCTGCGTCTGCCCGGGGCATCCGCCGGCGCCGACACGGACGTCGAGATCGCCCGCGAGCGCGGCCTGCCGGTGTACTTCTCGATCGACGAGATCCCGGCGGCCTGAGCGATTCGAACGCCCCGCGGGAACCTAGGCTGGAGGCATGACCAAGAACCTCTGGACCATCCTCGGCGTCATCGTGGCGATCGTGATCGCCTGGTGGATCGTGAGCGCGCTGTTCTCGATCCTCTGGTTCGTCGCCAAGCTCGCGATCGTGCTGGTCGTCGCGGTCGTGGTCTTCCTCGTGCTGCGCGGGCTGTTCAGCTCGCGGTCGACCGACTGACCGAAGCGTCAGGGAACGCGACGCCGGTCAGCTCCTCCGACAGCCGCCAGATGCGCGCGGCATCCGCCTCGCTGCGCAGCCGGGAGTAGAGCGGCTGCTCGGCCGGTGCACCGCCGAGGTGCCCGGGTCCCTTCGGGCCGTAGAGGCGGCGGGCCCGGGCATCCGATGACGTCGCCGCGTACAGCGCGGGCAGCGCGGCGGTCTCGGGTGTGCCCAGCAGGATGCCGCGCGCCGACGCCCAGCGGATCACGCGCACACCCACGGTGTCGCGGGATCGCCCGAGTTCGGGTCGCGCCGCGAGCAGGTTCGTCGGGGCGACACCCGGGTGCGACAGATTGCTCGTGATGCCCCAGCCGTGGGCCGCGCTGCGACGGTCGAGCTCGAGCCCGAACATCCCGAACGCGATCTTGGACTGGCTGTAGGCGCGCCCGCCGCTGTACGAACGCTCCCACCCGAGGTCGTCCCAATTGATGGCGCCCTGGTTCGCGGCGACGCTCACCTGCGAGGTGACGCGTGCTCGCCCGGCCCGCAGCAGCGGAAGCAGGTGCCCGACGAGGGCGAAGTGGCCGAGATGGTTGGTGCCGAACTGCAGCTCGAAGCCGTCGGCGGTGGTCTGGCGATCGGGTGGAGTCATGACACCGGCGTTGTTCACGAGCAGGTGGATCGGTCGTCCGTCCGACAGCAGGTTCTCGCCGAGTGCGGCGACGGATGCCAGTGACGAGAGGTCGAGCGCGGCGATCTGCACGCGGGCGTCGGGCGCGACGGCGCGGATGACGGATGCCGCCGCCTCGCCCTTCGCCGGATTGCGAACGGGCAGCACCAGCTCGGCGCCGGCGGCGGCGAGGCGGGTCGCGATGCGCAGGCCGATGCCGTCGCTGCCTCCCGTGACGACGGCGCGGTGGCCGGTGAGGTCGGGGATCTCGATGTCGATGCTTCTGCGGGTCATGGTGTGCTCCTTCGTGGTCTGCTTCCAGCGTGCGGTCGTCGGCCCCGCGCATCCAGGACACGTCATGCAGTGGATACGCCTCGGCCGCGGGTGCGAGGATCGGTGCGGCGAAAGGACGGTGCCGGATGGCGATCGACAGAGAGGCGCTGGCGGGGTTCCTGCGACTGCGCCGAGACAGCCTGCAGCCGGAGGACGTCGGGCTGCACCGGGGTCAGCGCCGCCGCACCGAGGGGCTGCGCCGGGAGGAGGTCGCGGCGCTCAGCCATATGTCGGCCGACTACTACGCCCGTCTCGAACGCGGCGACGGGCCGTTGCCCTCGGAGCAGATGATCGCCGCGATCGCGCAGGGCCTGCACCTCACGATCGACGAGCGCGACCACCTCTTCCGCCTCGCGGGGCACGAACCGCCACCGCGCGGGGGAGCGGGCGACCACATCGGCCCGGGCATGCTGCGCATCTTCGACCGCCTGGGCGACACTCCGGCCGAGATCGTCAGCGAGCTCGGCGAGACGCTGCGGCAGACGCCGCTCGGGATCGCGCTGACGGGCGATACGGCATCGTTGCGCGGTCCCGAGCGCAGCATCGGTTATCGCTGGTTCAGCGACCCGCGCACGCGCGAGCTGTACGCCGAAGACGAGCACGACTACCTCTCGCGGCTCTGGGTGTCGGGGCTGCGCGAGGTGATCGCACGGCGCGGTCCCCGGTCGCGGGCGGCGGCGATCGCCGACGATCTGCACGCGCAGAGCGCCGAGTTCCGGGAGATCTGGGAGACGCACGAGGTCGGGCTCCGCCCGCACGAGACGAAGCGCTTCGTGCACCCGGATCTCGGGGCGCTCGAACTCACCTGTCAGAGCCTGCTCGATCCGGAGCAGTCGCAGGCGCTGCTCGTGTACACGGCGATCCCCGGGAGCGAGAGCCACGAGAAGCTGCGGATGCTGTCGGCCCTGGCCCCTCGCGTCGCCGTGTGAGATAGTGCGTACGATCGTACGCACACGGTGATACCCTCGATCCATGACCGACTACTTCGCGGGCGACCCCCGCACGCAGCGGGAGCGGATGCTCGCCGGCGACCTGTACATCGGCGACGACCCCGAGCTCGCCGCCCGCACGGCCCGCGCCGCGCGCCTGGCCGACCTCTACCACCGGCAGACGATCTCGGGCGACCCGGCCGCGCGCGGCTGGCTGCAGGACCTCATCGGCGACCTCGGCGACGACGTCGCGATCCGTCCGCCCCTGCACGTCGACTACGGCGATCACATCTCGATCGGCGCGCGCACCTTCGTGAACTTCAACCTCACGGCACTCGACGTCGCCACGATCACGATCGGTGCCGACTGCCAGATCGGCCCGAACGTGCAGCTGCTCAC
Source organism: Microbacterium sp. USHLN272 (assembly GCF_037149655.1). Classification (NCBI taxonomy): domain Bacteria; kingdom Bacillati; phylum Actinomycetota; class Actinomycetes; order Micrococcales; family Microbacteriaceae; genus Microbacterium; species Microbacterium sp. USHLN272. Next base: position 2,229,030 of record NZ_JBBCRA010000001.1, read on the forward strand.
GCCCACGCATCCGATCGACCCGACGATGAGGCGCGACAAGCTCGAGGCCGCCGAACCCATCGTCATCGGCGACAACGTGTGGCTCGGCGGGGGAGTGATCGTGTGCCCCGGCGTGACCATCGGCGAGAACTCCGTGATCGGCGCGGGCGCCGTCGTCACCCGCGACATCCCGGCGAACGTCGTCGCCGTCGGCAACCCGGCACGCGTGATCCGCGAGATCGACACGGCCGATGGCGCCTGAACCGGGCAGTCGCCGCGGGCGCCAGAACGATCCCGCGCGCCGCGACCGCATCATCGACGCCTGCCTCGACGTCGTCGCCGAGTCCGGCGTCGCGGGGGCGTCGCACCGTCGCATCGCCGAGGCCGCCGGTGTGCCCCTCGGGTCGATGACCTACTACTTCGACGGCATCGACGACCTGCTGCGGGAGGCGTTCACGCGCTTCGGCACCGAGATCAGCGAGCGGTTCGAGAAGCGGATGGCGGCGGCATCCGACCCCGCCGAGGCGCGCGCCGCGGTGGTCGAACTGATCCTGCGCGACGTGTTCGGCGACGCGCGCGAGCTCGTTCTCTCGCATGAGATCTACACGCTCGCCGCCCGCGATCCCGCTTACCGGGCGATCACGACGGCATGGATGGCCCGGAGCCGCGTGGCCCTCGAACGACACTTCGACCCGCAGACCGCCCGGATGCTCGACGCCCTGATCGAGGGCCTCTCGATCCACCGCGCCCTCGATGACGACGAGCGCGACCCGGCCGAGGTCGCCATCGCCGTCGAGCGCATCACCACTCGCTGACCTCGGAAGATCATGACCACCACCACCGCACCCACGCGTGCCGATCGTCGCGCCCGCGGCGCCGTCGCCGCGCTCTTCCTCACCAACGGGGCGCTGTTCGCCAACATCCTGCCGCGCTACCCCGAGATCAAGGAGCAGCTCGGGCTCGACAACACCGTCTACGGTCTCGCCGTCGCCTCGTTCCCGGTCGGTGCGATCGTCGCGGGTCTCGCTGCCGCGGCCCTGATCCGGCGCTTCGGGTCGGCGAAGGTCGCGGTCGTCGGCACCGTGCTCACGAGCGTGGGCGTACTCGCCGCCGGTCTCGCTCCCAGCGTGCTGCTGTTCGCGCTGGGCCTCTTCATCGGCGGCGCGATGGATGCCATCACCGACGTCGCCCAGAACGCGCACGGTCTGCGCGTGCAGCGCGGGTACGGCCGCTCGATCCTCAACTCCTTCCACGCGGTCTGGTCGATCGGTGCGGTGCTCGGCGGATCGATGGCCGCCGCGGCGATCGCCCTCGGCCTGCCGATCGGTGTGCACCTCGCGATCTCGGCGGTGCTGTTCTCGGCCGTGTCCCTGACGGCGCTGCGGTTCTGCCTCCCCGGACTCGATGCGGCGGGTGCGGCCGCCGACGAAGACGCGGTGGCCGACCCCACTGATGTGCGCGCGGCGGTGCGTGCCGGCATCCGTCCTCGCGTGGTCCTGATGCTGATCGCCCTGGTGATCATCGCGATGGCCGGAACGATCGTCGAAGACGCGGGCAACTCGTGGGCGACCCTGTACCTGGGCTCGCTCGGCGCCCCCGCGGCGATCGCGGCGACCGGGTTCATCGCGCTCGTCGGCGCGCAGTTCATCGGGCGCCTGCTCGGCGACGGCCTCGTCGACCGCTTCGGCCAGCGACTCGTCGCGCGCGCCGGTGGCGTGATCGTGGTGGTGGGCATGGGTGTCGCGCTCGCGTTCCCCACGATCCCCGGCACGATCATCGGCTTCGCCGCCGCCGGGTTCGGTGTGGCGACCCTGGTTCCCGCCGCGATGAACGAGGCGGATGTGCTGCCGGGCCTGCGCCACGGCACCGGTCTCACGGTCGTCTCGTGGCTCATGCGCCTCGGGTTCCTGCTGTCTCCGCCCGTCGTGGGGCTGATCGCCGACGCGACGAGCCTGCGCGCGGGGCTGCTGCTGATCCCCGCGGTCGGCGTCGCCGTGGTGCTCTTCGCCGGGGTGCTGCGGCGGCGCGAGCGCGGGTGAAGCGGGGCGGGCGTACCTAACGCAGGAAGATCGGTCGCCTCGGTGCCGATCTGGCCTGGATTCAGCCGGTTTCGCCCCGATCTTCCTGAGTTGGGTACGGGGCCGCGGTGCGACGGGCGACCCCCGACCTCACACCCGCCCCACCCGCGTCGTCATCACGAGCATGAGACGACTCCATTTCCTCGCCCTCGCGTTCTCCGCCCTGCTCGCGCTGTTCGTCGGCGGCTGGGCGTACTTCGCGGCGCAGAGCTTCTACGACTCGTTCCCCGGAGTGCTCGGCTCGTGGGTCTCGGTCGACGGTCCGTTCAACGAGCACCTCATCCGCGATGTCGGCGCCATGTACCTGGCGCTCGGAGCGGCGAGCATCGGCGGGCTGATCTGGCGTCACCCGATCGCGTACCGGGTGCTCGGTCTCGCCTGGACGGTTTTCGGCACGCTGCATTTCGCGTACCACGCGTTCCACCTCGCGCACATGCCGCTCGCATCGGCGATCGGCGAGATGGTGGCGCTCGGGATCAGTCTGCTGCTGGGGGTCGTGCTGCTGATCCCCGAGCGCTCTTCTTCTGCACACTCTTCTGCACAGGGATCAGCCCGGTCTGCGCGGTGAGGATCGGCTCGACCGCCCGCCGCTGCGTTCGCATCCACACGATGAAACCGACCGCGGTGAACCCGCCGTAGAACACGTACATGAGTCCGGTGGCGTAGTAGCCCGAGCTGAACAGCAGCGGCACGCCCACCACGTCGACGGCGATCCAGATCAGCCAGAACTCGGTCCAGCCCTTGGCCATGCCGTAGGTCGCGAGCAGCGACCCGACGAAGGTCCAGGTGTCGGCCCAGACGGGCTCCCACGAACCGAGCGCCCGGAAGAGCGGGGTCAGCGCGACGGTGCCGATCACCAGGGCGAGTACCAGTCCGATGCGCGCTCCGGTCGGCGCCCACCGCGGCTGGATCCGACCGCCCTCGGCCTGACGCCAGCGCACCCACCCGTAGATCGCGACGGCGATGAACATCACCTGGCGTCCGGCCTGCCCGAGCAGGTGCGGCAGCGAGTGGTCGGGGCTGAGCACTGAGCCGAGGAAGACGGTCAGCAGCAGCACGTTGCCGATGATGCCGACGGGCCAGGCCCAGATGCGCCGGCGCATCCCGCCGATCGCGCTCGCGAGACCGAAGGCGTTTCCGACGACCTCGCGCACGAGGAGCGTCTGCCCGCCGGGCAGCACCCAGTTCGAGTTGAACGCCTCGACGAGCCAGTTCAGGGGATCCATGCTCAGGATGCCGGTGCGGGGGTGGCCCGCTCGTCGAGCGTGAGCTGCAGGAAGGTGAGGTCGAGCCAGCGTCCGAATTTGGCGCCGACCTGCGGCATCCGTCCGACCTCGACGAAGCCGAGCTTCTCGTGCAGGGCGATCGAGGCGGCGTTGCCGCTCTCGATGGCGGCGACCATCACGTGCACGCCCTGCGCGCGGGCCCGTTCGATCAGCGCGGTCAGCAGGGCGCGTCCGATGCCGCGTCCGTGCTGCTCCTCGCGCACGTAGACCGAGTGCTCGACCGTGTGCCGATAACCGCTGTGCGGGCGCCACCGACCGAACGACGCGTAGCCGAGCACGCCCGTGTCATCCGTGGCGACGATCACCGGGAATCCGTCGCACGAACGCTCGCCCAGCCACGCGGCCCGGTCGTCGACGTCGACGGAGTCCTCGTTCCAGATCGCGGTCGTGTGCACGACGGCGTGGTTGTGTATCTCGGTGAGCGCCTCGAGGTCGGCGACTCCGGCATCCCTGATCTGCACGGGGTTCTCCTGGGTCTGCGCTGCGGGAAGCGCATCGCCGACGGTATCAGGATGCGGCGACGTCGGTGCGCCAGCGCTCCTGCACAGCGACCCGTTTCTGTCGCTTTCGCGTCGGTCGGTGCGGGCGGGTCTGCTCGCCATCGATCGACGCGCTGAGCTCGACAGAATGGGTGGATGCTTCCTCTCTCATCTCTGTCGCGCGAATGAGTTGCGATGTATAGTCCTTACATCATGAGCCTCAAGCGCACGCAGATCTCCCTGAGCGACGACGACCGTCGCGTGCTCGACGCCGTCGCGACCCGTACAGGCCTGTCGATGAGCAGTCTCATCCGTCAGGCGATCCACTCGACGTACGGCCACGTCGACGACGAAGACGCAACGCGGCGCGCCCTCGCGGCGACCTTCGGCGCTGTGACCTCTGACATCTCGGGGGATCAGCTCGTCGACGGCATCCGCTCCGGGCGACGTCTCACTTGACTTTCATGATCAGCCTCATCGATACGTCCGTACTGATCGATCACACGCGGGGGGTCCTCGGCGCGCACCAGGCGCTCCTCTCTGCGGTCGAGAGAGGAGCTCTGCATTCGAGTGAGATCGTGCGTACCGAGCTCCTCGTCCTGATCCGCGATCATGAGCTGGCCCGTATCGAGCCGCTGATCGACCAGATCATCTGGCACCCGGTCGATCGGCCCGTCGCGGAGCGCGCCGGTGAGCTCGGCCGTCGGTGGCTTCCCGCATACTCGGGGATCGATGCCGCCGACTTCATCGTCGCGGCCACAGCAGATCTCCTCGGAGCCGAGCTTCTCACCCGCAACGTCAAGCACTTCCCGATGTTCGAGGGACTCGCGCCGCCCTACTGAGATGCGGCGATGTCGGTGCGCCAGTGCGACAGCTTGTGCGGGTTCATCATGATCCACACGCGGGTCACCGCCCCGTCGGTGACGCCGAGGTTCACGACGCTGACGACCTCGCCGTACTCGCGGAACAGCAGCGCGATCCCGTCGCCGGTCTCGATCTCCTCCAGCTGCATATCGGGGCGCTTCGCCGCGATCCCGAGCAGGAACCGGGCCACGCGATCGGCGCCGGACACGACGTTGAGCGCCGCGCGCACGACCCCGCCGCCGTCGCTGTGCAGCTCGACGTCGGGGGCGAGCACCCGCAGCAACTGCTCGATACCGCCCGAACGGCTCGCGTGCTGGAACGCCCGCACCACCCGGTCGTGCTCGGCGCGCGGCACCGCGCTCGTGCGGTTCTCGCGCACGTGGCGCCGGGCCGAGGTCGCGAGCTGACGCACGGCCGCCGCCGAGCGCCCGAGGATCTCGGCGATCTCGGGGAACGGCACCTCGAAGATGTCGTGCAGCACGAATGCGACCCGCTCGGCCGGCGTCATCGACTCCAGCACCACGAGCAGCGCGGTCGACACCGACTCATCGAGCGCGACCCGTTCCAACGGGTCGTCGAGGGCGACGGATGCCGGGGCGATCCGCTCCCCGCCCACGAACAGATCGAGCGGCACCGGTTCGGGCAGCCACTGCCCGACGTACTGCTCGCGTCGTCGCCGCGCCGAGGTCAGCAGGTCGAGCGAGATGCGGCTCGCGACCGTGGTGAGCCACCCGGGCGGGTTGAGGGTGCCGGAGCGCTCGGCATCCGTCAGGCGATACCAGCGCACGTACGTCTCCTGCACGACGTCTTCGGCATCGGCCAGAGTTCCCGTCATGCGATAGGCGAGGGAGGTGAGACGGCGCCGTTCGCCGAACACGTCGTCCTGGTCGTCGTCCACGGGTTCTCCTCGTCGGGGCACTCTCGAAGACGGGTGCTCTCGAAGACTACCGACCTCACACTCGCGCCCACTGCATCGTCGGACCTGTGACAGGGTGACGCGCAGGGCACCCCGAACGAGAGGAAGACCCATGAGGATCGCCGTCGCCGGAGGCACCGGAACCGTCGGACGCCACGTCAGCCGCACCGCCCGCGAGGCCGGGCACGATGTCGTCGTGCTCTCGCGCGCGAGCGGGGCGAACGTGCTCACCGGTGAAGGGGTGACCGAGGCGCTCGCCGGAGCGGATGCCGTCATCGACGTCACCAGCATCATGACGCTGTCGGAGAAGAAGGCGCGGGACTTCTTCGAGACCGGCACGCGCACCCTGCTCGCGGCGGGGGCGCAGGTCGGGGTGGCGCACCACGTGGCGCTCTCGATCGTGGGGATCGACGGCATCGACACCGCGTACTACGCGGCGAAACTCGCCCAGGAACGGGCGGTCGCGGCGGGCGCGATCCCGCACACGATCGTGCGGGCGGCGCAGTTCCACGAGTTCGCGGGGCAGGTGCTCGCGCAGATCGCCGGGCCCTTCGCGGTCGCGCCGCGCACGCTCATGCGCCCGGTCGCCGCCCGCGAGGTGGCCGCGCACGTGGTGCGGGTGGCCGAGGCGGGGCCGGTGGGGCGCGCGCAGGATCTCGTGGGTCCGCGCGACGAGACGCTCGTCGACGTCGCCCGACGGCAGCTCGCCTTCGATGGCATCCGTCGGCGGGTGCTCGACGTGAAGCTGCCCGGCGCCTACGGTCGCGGCCTGGCCTCCGGCGCGCTGCGCGGCGGACCCGACGCGCTCCAGGGCGCGATCACCTTCGACGAATGGCTGCGCAGCCCCGATCACACGCGCGGCTGAGGTCGGGCGGACCTCTCTGGAGCGCACGCGCAGAATGTGCTCAGATGGAGGCATGAGCACCGTCGACCCCGATGCGGCCCGCCGCGCACGAGCCGCTCGAGTTCCGACCATCAAGGATCTCTTCGTCCCCGGCATCCTCGCCTTCGCCGGCGCGGGCGGTCTGATGACGTGCGTGCTCATGATGGCGCGTGAGCCCGCGGCCGACGAGGTGTCGGCGCACACCGGGTGGCTGCTGGTGGCGATGACGGGCGCCCTGATCGGCGGTCTCGCGGCGATCGTCGGTCTGATCTTCTGGGTACGGCTCTCGGTCAAGAACCTCCGTCTCCCGGGGTGGGCCGCGCCGATCGCGCTCGTGACCGCGGGCGCGGGAGCCGGTTGCCTGCTGAACGCCGGACCGATCGTTCTCGGCGTCTCCCTCCTCGGAGTGAGCGCGCTGTTCGCCCTGCTCGCCGTCGTGGGTCTGCGTCGTCGTACGACGCAGGCGAGTACCGAGGAAGAGATCGTGCGCGGTTCCGATCCGGTCGACGGAACGGTGACGAATCAGGGCTACACGCACTTCGGTGAGTCGACGCGCATCCTCACCGCTGTCACCTACTCCTTCGTCGACGGCCAGGGCACGCAGCGCTTCGTTCGTCGCGGCGCGGTCATCGACGTCGCCGATCCGCTCGTCGAGGGCGAATCCGTCGACGTCTGGTTCGACCGGATGAACCCCGCCGACGAGAAGCGCATCGTCGTTCGCCGTCGGCGCGGCTGAGTCGCCGCAGCGTCAGGCGTGGACGTCGGCGGGGGATTCCTCACCCTCGTGGAAGTTCGGCTTCTTGCCGAAGACCTTCGCGATCCCGAGCACGATCCCGACGATGATGAGGCCGGCGGCGAGGCCGGCGATCGCCGAGAAGAGGGTGTCGCCGATCCAGACGATGACGGCGCCCGCGGGTTCGAGGATGTGCTCGATCCCGTGCAGGATGTCGGCGCCGAAGTGCACGCCGACCTCGCCGAGGTTGACCAGCAGCAGGTGCCCGCCGACCCAGAGCATGGCGACCGTGCCGAGGATGCTGATGAAGCGGAACACTCCGGGCATCGATCGCACGATCCGCATGCCGGTGTGGCGCACGCGCTTCTCGCGGCTCTTCGCCATCTTGAGGCCGATGTCGTCGATCTTCACCAGCAGCGCGACCGCGCCGTAGACGACGCCGGTCATGATGAGCGCGATCACGGCCAGGATCGCGAGGGTGGTCCAGATGTCGAGGCCCGCCTCGAGGTTCGACAGCGAGATGAGCATGATCTCGGTCGAGAGGATCAGGTCGGTGCGCACGGCGCCCCACACGAGCTTGTTCTCGTTGCGGGCGCCCTCGTCGGCGTGACCGTGCTGCACCCCGAACCACTCGAGCACCTTCTCGGCACCCTCGAAGCAGAGGTACGCGCCGCCGAGGATCAGCAGGTACGGCAGCACGAACGGTGCGAAGGCGGTGAGCAGCAGCGCGACCGGGATGATGATGACGAACTTGTTCGCCAGCGACCCGACGGCGATCTTCGCGACGACCGGCAGCTCGCGCGCGGGCGTGATGCCCTGCACGTACTGCGGCGTGACGGCGGCGTCGTCGATCACGACGCCCGCGGCCTTGGCCGAAGCCTTCATCGCCGCGCTCAGGATGTCGTCGACGACGGCGAGCAGACCAACCGACATGTGCGTCCCCCAGGGTGTGTGTGCAGACGAGACACTCTATCGAGTCGCGGAGACGCCGATCGTCATCGTTCAGCCGCCGTCGACGAACACCCCGATGCGGTCGCCGTCGAGCACGAACTGGATCGCTCGACTGCCGGAGAAGCGCGCGCCGAGCGCGGCGGGCACATCGGCGCGGAGCGGGATCTCGATGGTCGCGGGGAACGCCCCTGCGCTGCAGCCGGAGTAGACGGGTCCGTCGATCGACCACGACGACCCGTCGAAGGACTCGATCGCGGGGACGTCGGTGGTCGAGACGGCGATGATGCAGGCGCCGTCGGGCCCGATGGGGCCGCCGAAGCCGCCCTCACCGAGGAAGAGTGTGAGGCCGTAGAAGTCGTACACGGGAGTGCTCTCGATGGCGCCCACGAAGCCCTGCGGCACGAGGGTCGCCGAGGTCGGATGCAGGGTCGTCGTCAGCGGCACACCCGACGATGCCGACACCGGTGCAACCCCGGTGAGCGCGTAGGTCACGCCGGCAGCCACGGCGGCCGAAGCGATCACCGAGAGCGCCCAGAGCACGCGTCGCCGAGGAGGAACGAATGCCGTCGCCCCGACGCGAGCGTCATCGTCGGGTTCCTCGCCCGGTTGCCACCACTCGGGCTCGCCGTCGTCGGCGGTGGGGGCGGCGGTGCGGGCGGCGACCGCCGCCGCCTCCTCGGTGGGGAGCTGCTCGGCGGGCGCGGCATCCGGTTCTTCCGCGCCGACCGGCGGTCCTGCGGGAGCTGTCGCGGCGCTCAGCTCGGCACGTCGGGCCGCTTCGAGTTCGCGCAGACGTCGCATCGCGGCGCGGTCGTTCGTGATGTCGGCCCTCGGGCCGTAGGCGCGGGCGCGGAGTTCCCGCAGTTCGGCATCGTTGGCGGCATCCATCCTCGGAATCGTCTCATGTCCGCGTGCTCGCGTGACGAGGAAAAACTCACAGCCCGCTCTCAGCCCTGCGGGACCAAAACGGGTCGCTCGCTGGTTGTGATCAGAGACGTCGCAGCCAGCGGCGTCGGACAAAGGAGACACAGACCATGTCGAACGACTTCCGCAAGACGCCCGAGGCCGTCAGCGACCTCACGCACCTGCAGTACGAGGTCACGCAGGAGGATGCCACCGAGCCGCCCTTCCGCAACGCCTACTGGAACAACCACGACGCCGGTATCTACGTCGACGTCGTCTCGGGCCAGCCCCTGTTCAGCTCCACCGACAAGTTCGACAGCGGCACGGGATGGCCGAGTTTCACGAAGCCCATCGAGGCGGATGCCGTGACCACCCGCACCGACCGCTCGCTGTTCATGAAGCGCACCGAGGCGCGATCCAGCGGGGCCGACAGCCACCTCGGGCACGTCTTCGACGACGGCCCGCGCGACGCCGGAGGCCTGCGCTACTGCATGAATTCCGCGGCCCTGCGTTTCATCCCCGCCGACCAGCTCGTCGAAGAGGGGTACGGTCGCTACAGCGGCCTCTTCTCCGCCGACGGCACCGGCACCACCACCCACGACTCCGAGGAGCAGTCATGACCGATGACACCGGAACCATCACCCGCACCCCCGGCACCGAGACGGCGGTGCTCGCCGGCGGTTGTTTCTGGGGCATGGAAGACCTGATCCGCCGCCAGCCCGGCGTGCTCGACACCCGGGTCGGTTACACGGGCGGCCAGAACGACCACGCCACCTACCGCAACCACCCCGGTCACGCCGAGGCGGTCGAGATCGTGTTCGACCCGACCAAGACGACCTATCGCGACATCCTGGCGTTCTTCTTCCAGATCCACGACCCGTCGACGCGTGACCGTCAGGGCAACGACATCGGGTCGAGCTACCGCTCGGCCATCTTCCCGCTGAGCCCCGAGCAGCAGCAGGTCGCCCGCGACACCATCGCCGACGTCGACGCCTCGGGCCTCTGGCCGGGCAAGGCCGTCACCACGATCGAGGCCGAGGGCCCGTTCTGGGAGGCCGAGCCCGAGCACCAGGACTACCTGATCAAGTACCCGAACGGCTACACCTGCCACTTCCCGCGCGCGGGATGGGTGCTGCCGAAGCGCGCCGAGACCGCGGTCTGACGTTCGCGTCCGGCCGAAGCGCCCCCGTTTCACGACGGGGGCGCTTTTTCGTGTCGGCGTGAACACGCCCCCGGCAGGAGATCTCGCGCAATGCAGGAGCGGATGCCGAAAACGGTCCTGCAGAGCGTGTGATCTCCTCCGCTGCGCGCGGCCGGATCGGCGCTCAGCCGGAAGCGACCATCCACGCGCCGACGATGGATCCCGCGGCCGATAGCCCCACGGTGCAGAAGACGGTGAGCGCGATGAGACGTGCGTGTTCGCGGAGCGCCAGCGACAACACGATTCCGGCTGCGATCGCGCCCACTCCGACGATCAGGTGCGCGACGGTGAGGGCGGACACGATCTGCGGGCTGGATCCGCGCTCACCCCAGCCGCTGAACGCGATCAGCCACAGGGCGACGATCGAGGCCCCGAAGCCGAACGCCGTCAGCATCCACGTCAGGTAGACGCTCAGGAAGACGTCGCTCTGTGAGCCGCGCTCTGTCTTCGTGGTCACGCCGTCAGGGTACCCGCCGCATCACGTCCACAGGAGATCTCGCGCAATGCAGGGGCGGATGCCGAAACCGGTCCTGCGGAGCGTGTGATCTCCTCCGCTGCGCGCGGCCGGCCGAGCCGGCACTCAGCCCTGCAGGAACTCCACCGCGGCGCTCTTGAACGCCGACGAGCCAGGGGCGTTGAAGTGGTTGCGGTCGGGGATCTCGAAGAATCGGGCGTCGGGGGCGGCCGATGCCAGGGCGCGCGAGCCCTCGATGATCGCGTCCTTCGACCCGGTCGCGAAGAGGATCGGGCGGGTGGGGGCATCCGCCGGGTCGGGGTCGATCGACCCGGACGCCCGCATGCCCTCGGCCAGCGCGACGAGCGCGCGCAGGTCGTTGCCGGGCACTCGTTCGGTGAGGGCGATGTAGTTCTGGGTCGTCGGGTCGGCGACCGGCGTTCCGTCGGCGATGTACGCGCGCACCTGGTCGAGGTCGAGACGCGCGAGGGGGATGCCGTCGGGCACCCCGCCGAGCACGGCACGGCCGATGCGGTGTGGGAGCTCCTTCACGACCTCCCAGCCCACCCGCGCGCCCAACGAGTATCCGACGTACACGGCGTCGTCGACGAGGTACGCGTCCATCACGGCTTCGACGTCGGTGACGAGGGTGCGGATGCTGTAGTCCTCGGCCTGGTGCGGCTTCTCGCTGAGTCCGTGACCGCGCTGGTCGAGGGCGAGCACGCGGTACCCGGCCTTGGTGAGCTCGCGCACCCAGCCGGTGAGGACCCAGTTGTCGCGGGCGTTCGAGGCGAACCCGTGCACGATCACGACGACCGGGGCGTCGAGTTCTCCCCAGGTGTACGTCGCGAGGCGAGTGCCGTCGGCGGCGTAGACCTGCTGGGGTTCGGGCATGCGGGTGAGGTCGGAGAGAGGGACAGCCACGGCATCCATTCTCCTCCCGCGCAGGGCGTGCGCGCGCGTCGAGACCCACCGGGAACGCCGAAACCCACCGCCCCCGAGGTGCGGGGCGATGGGTCTCGACGGGGGTGGTGGGTCTCGACGCGAATCCGTCGCCGACCCGATTAACCTCAGACGCGGCTGCGCAGGGCCTCTCCGAGCGCGGCGTCGACGTTCGTCCAGTACTGGAAGAAGCGCTCGCGGATGCCGTCGACCGTGATCGACTTGCCCTGACCGGTCAGGGTCTCGAGGAAGCGTGCGCGCTGCTCGTCGTCGAAGACCGTGCGGTACAGCGTGCCGGCCTGACCGAAGTCGTCGTCGTCGAGATGCAGGGTCGCCGCCGAGCGGATCAGCTCGCCGTCGGACTCCCAGCTCGCCTCGACACCCGCCTGCGGGTCGGCCTCGGGGCCGCCGGCCGCACCGTAGGAGTTCGGGGTGTAGACGCGGTGCTCGGCGGGGTTGAACCGATACTGCATGTTGCCTTCGTGCATGTAGTTGCGGGTCTCTGCGGCATGCGGCTGGTTGACCGGCAGCTGGTTGTAGTTCGTGCCGACCCGGTGACGCTGCGCATCGGGGTAGGCGAAGACGCGGGCCATGAGCATCTTGTCCGGCGAGATGCCGGTACCGGGCACCTGGTTGCCGGGCGAGAACGCCGCCTGCTCGATCTGCGCGAAGAAGTTCTCCGGGTTGCGGTTCAGGGTGAACGTTCCCACCTTGATGCGCGGGTAGTCCTTCTTCGACCACGTCTTGGTGAGGTCGAACGGGTTGAAGCGGTACGCCTTGGCCTCGTCGTACGGCATGATCTGCACGTAGACGTCCCACTCCGGGAAGTCGCCCGCGGCGATCGAGTCGAACAGGTCGCGGCGGTAGAAGTCGGCATCCGATCCGGCCAGGCGCTCGGCCTCGTCGGCTCCCATCGCCTCGACGCCCTGCTTCGACAGGAAGTGGTACTGCACCCAGAAGCGCTCGCCTGCGGCGTTGACCCACTGGTAGGTGTGCGATCCGTAGCCGTTCATGTGGCGCCAGCTGCGCGGCAGGCCGCGGTCGCCCATGAGGTAGGTGACCTGGTGGGACGTCTCGGGCGAGAGCGTCCAGAAGTCCCACTGCATGTCGGCATCGCGCAGCCCCGAATCGCCGAGGCGCTTCTGCGAGTGGATGAAGTCGGGGAACTTCATCGCGTCGCGGATGAAGAAGGTGGGGGTGTTGTTGCCGACGATGTCGAGGTTGCCGTCGGACGTGTAGAAGCGCAGCGAGAAGCCGCGCACGTCGCGCCAGGTGTCGGGGGAGCCCTGCTCGCCGGCGACGGAGGAGAAGCGCAGCAGCGTCTCGCTGGTGGCGCCCGGCTGGAAGACGGCCGCGCGGGTGTAGGCCGAGACGTCTTCGGTGACGACGAACTCGCCGAACGCGCCGCCGCCCTTTGCGTGCGGGTTGCGCTCCGGCACCCGCTCGCGGTTGAAGGAGGCGAGCTTCTCGACGAGGTAGCGGTCGTGCAGGACGGTGGGGCCGTCGGCTCCGACGGTGAGCGAGTGCGCGTCGCTCGCGACCGGGGTGCCGGTCTGGGTGGTGGTGGCGGGTTTCGTCATGGTGTTCTCCTTCTGCGCGCGGGTACGGCGAACAGCCCTTCTCCGCGGGTGGCGGGTCGGTGGCGGATGCGTCGGACTACTGCGCGGCGTTCTGGCAGCTGGGGCACAGGCCCCAGAAGGTGACTTCTGCTGTCTGGACGGTGAATCCCCCCGAAGACGACGGGGTGAGGCACGGCGCTTCGCCGACGACGCAGTCCACATCGCCGACCGCCCCGCAGGAGGTGCAGACGATGTGGTGATGGTTGTCGCCGATGCGCCGTTCGTAGAGCGCTGCGGAGCCTGCCGGTTCGATCCGGCGGACGAGGCCCGCCGTCGTCAGGTCCGCGAGGATGTTGTGCACCGATTGGATCGACGTGGTCGGCAGCACCTCCGAGATCGCCCGGTAGAGGCGTTCGGCATCCGTATGGGCCATGGAGTCCAGCGCCTCGAGAACGGCGACGCGGCCCGCGGTCGCCCTCAGTCCGGCGCCGCGAAGCGCCTGATCGAGTGTGGTCTCCATGTCTTCGACCCTACCCGCTCTTTTTAGTGATTCAAAAGTGCGGCGTGTCGGCCCGCGTGTCGCCCGATCGCGTGCGTCAGAGGTGCGGAGTGCGTCAGAGGTGGCGGATGCTGTGCCGCAACCGCGTGCGGATGTCGAACAGCTCGTTGCCGCCGATCACCCGTGTGCCCGGCAGGCCCTGGCGCAGGAGAGTGGGCAGGATGCTGCGGCGCACGACGAAGACGGGCAGACCGCGGATGCTCCCGAGAGGCGTCGAGGGCATCGACAGGTCGTCGTCGGGCAGCACCACGATCGCGCCGCTGAAGGTCACGCGGGCCGCCCGGGCGACGGAGCGGATCTGCGCGAGCAGGTCGGTCACGGGGGCGCGGTGCCCGAGGCTGGGGCCCGTGATCTCGCCGCGGCGGAACCCCACGACGCCGCCGAAGTCGGCCGACATCACCCCGTACAGGCCCGACGGTCCGAGGATCACGTGGTCGAGGCGGTGCTCGGCATCCGGGTCGTCGCCGGCGCTCGCGGGCCCGGTCGCGATCCCGTGCCAGAGCGTGAAGCCCATGCCCAGCCCCGCCACCGCGTGGGCGGTGCCCTCTTCGGCGAGGGCGTCGGCGAGCAGGCGGCGCAGGGCGCGGGGTGCGGCGCGCACGAGGCTCGGGGCGTACGGATCGGGGATGCTCTCGCCCGCCCACTCCTCGAGCAGTGCCACGTAGCGTGCACGGCGCCAGGCGCCGGCCTCGCCGGAGGTCTTCGGTCGCGGGCGTGTGTCGGTGCGGGCGGGCTCGGGCGCGCGCCATTCGTCTCCGCCGCTGCGCGTGCGGTCGTAGCTCGCGCGGCCCGCGGGGGTGCCGATGAGTTCCCATGCCCGCTGCACCCGGATGAACACCGCCGCATCGCCGCCCGTGTCGGGATGCGCCTCGCGCAGGCGGGCGCGGTACGCGCGCCGCAGCTCGTCGTCGTCGGTGCCCGGCGTCACCCCGAGGACCTCGTACGCCGAGGCCGAGAGCGGGCTGTCGAACATCCCCTCAGAATATCCGCGTGGGTGGGGGACGCTTCGACAGGCTCAGCGACCCAGTTGTGCGGAGTGAGTCCCTGAGCCTGTCGAAGGGCCCGCCCCGAGAAACGCCCTCACTCCGGAACGTCGACCACCCGCTCGACACCGACCACGGGCACGACGTCCCCGCCGGATGCCGCGGCCACGGCATCCGTCAGGTGCGCGATCTCGAGCGCCGGCGCCCAGACCTCGAGCGTGGCCGCCGCGCCGTACGCGGGCTCGCCGAGCGTGGCGCCGTGGTGGCCGGCCCAGTCGCGCAGCAGGTTGTCGAAGCGCCCGGCGTCGGCGTGCGCGACCTCGATCCGCACCTGGGTGAGGGCCTCGCGCCGCACCAGCCGGGCGAGGTCGAGCGCCTCCGAGGTCGCGGTCGAATAGGCCCGCACGAGCCCGCCGGCGCCGAGTTTCACGCCGCCGAAGTAGCGGGTGACGACGGCGACGACATCGGTCAGCTCGCGGCGGCGCAGCACCTCGAGCATCGGGATCCCCGCGGTGCCCGACGGCTCTCCATCGTCCGACGAGCGGGCCTGATCGCCGAGCAGACCGGTCACCATCGCGGTGCAGTTGTGCGCGGCATCCCACGCCCGTTTGCGGATGCCGGCGATCACCGCCTCGGCCTCCTCGACCGACCCGACCGGCGCGATGTGCGTGAGGAACCGCGACTTCTTGATGACGAGCTCGTGGTCGACGGCACCCGCGATCGTCGCCGGATACCTGCTCATCCGCCCACCCTATCCACGGATTCGCGTGCACTTCACCGAATCGATTCGATAGACTCTTTCCCGCGACACGGAGCAGTGCCGCCATCCCCGCATCCGTACTCCAGCCCTGCGAGTCCTCCCTCATGGCAACCTCCCTCACGACGGGCCGTCCGTGGCGCGTCATCCTCGCCTTCTCGATCCCCCTGCTGCTCGGCAACGTCGTGCAGCAGCTCTACCAGTTCGCCGACGCGATCGTCGTCGGGCGGCACCTCGGCGTGACCTCGCTCGCCGCGGTCGGTGCGACCGGACCCCTGCTGTTCCTGCTCCTCGGCTTCGCGTGGGGACTGACGAGCGGATTCGCGATCCCGATCGCCCAGGCGTTCGGCGCCCGGGACAACGCGGCCGTCCGTCGCTCGGTCGCGACCGGCGTGCTGCTCAGCGGAGCGACGAGCGTGATCCTCACGGCGTGCGCGCCGCTGATCGCCGGCCCTCTGCTCGCCCTTCTGCAGACGCCGACCGAGCTCATGCCCGAGGCGACGACGTTCACGCAGATCAGCTTCCTCGGCGCGAGCGCCACGATGTTCTTCAACTACCTGTCGGCGATCATCCGCGCGATCGGCGACTCGCGCAC
This sequence comes from Microbacterium sp. USHLN272, assembly GCF_037149655.1. NCBI lineage: Bacteria > Bacillati > Actinomycetota > Actinomycetes > Micrococcales > Microbacteriaceae > Microbacterium > Microbacterium sp. USHLN272. Next base: position 2,245,152 of record NZ_JBBCRA010000001.1, read on the forward strand.
CCCGCTCGTCTTCCTCACGATCTCGTGCGCGCTCAACGTCGGACTCGTCGTGCTCATGGTCGGCCCGCTCGAGTGGGGCGTCGGCGGAGCGGCCCTCGCCACCGTCATCGCCCAGGCCATCTCGGTCGCCCTGTGCCTCGAGTTCGTGCGCCGTCGCCTGCCGATGCTGCACCTGCGTCGCAGCGACTGGCGCGTCACCCGCGCCGACATCGCCGAGCACCTGCGCCTCGGCCTGCCGATGGGCTTCCAGGCCTCGATCATCGCGATCGGCACGCTGACCGTGCAGGTCGCGTTGAACACACTGGGATCGGATGCCGTCGCCGCCTACACCACCGCCTCGCGCGTCGACGGTCTCGCCGTCGCCCTGCTCTCGTCGCTGGGGCTGGCGACCTCGATGTACGCGGCGCAGAACCACGGCGGACGCCGCCCCGACCGCATCCGCCGCGGGGTCAAGGAGGCGACGTGGATGGCGATCGCCGCGGGCCTCGTGCTCGGCGGACTGCTCGTCGCCTTCGGTGCGCCGATGGTGCGCCTGTTCGTCGGCGAGGGGTCGGACGAGGTCGTCGATCTCGCGCACCTCATGCTCATCATCAACGGTGCGGGCTACTGGGCGCTCGGCATCCTGTTCGTGCTGCGCGGCGCCCTGCAGGGGCTGGGCCACACGCTCGTTCCGACGGTCACCGGCGTGATCGAGCTGGTCATGCGCGTCGTCGCGGCGGTCGCACTCGGCGCGGTCATCGGGTTCGCGGGCGTCGCGTTGAGCAACCCGCTCGCCTGGGTCGGCGCGATCGTGCTGCTGGTGCCCGCGTACGTGAAGGCGCATCGCGCGCTCGCGAAGCTGCCCGTCGCGCCCGCCGAGGCGACAGAGACCTCGGCGATGGCGATCGTCGGCCCGACCGACGGATCGATGGTGGTCGACGCGGTCGTCACCCAGCCGATCCCCGTCGTGCGCAAGCGCGGCCTGCGTCGGCTGACCCTGCGCCCGTCGCGCCGCACGGCGCGCCGCTGAGGCATCCGGACCCCACGCGAATCGAACGCGGAAACCGCGTCAGAAATGAGCACTTCGGTCGTCTAGTAGAAGAAGGGTTCCGATCGCTGTCCTCCGAAAGGATGACAAAGATCATGCGTGAGACGGATGGGGATCCGCGTACGCTTTTCTACTGTGGAGAGTGCGGAGATTCCGCAGACCGGGGGGTCATCATGACGACAGCTGCCATTGCCAGGGACCTGGCCGGATTTCTGGTTCCGATCGGATGGATCGGCGCGGCGATCGCCGTCGTCTGCGCGATCGTGGCGGGGGCCGCGATCGCTCGCGGTGCCGGTGGGCTCAGCGGCGGAGCGGTCGGGGTGTGGATTCCCGCGGCGCTCCTGAGCTCCACGGCATCGTTCGCCCACCAGTGGCTGCCCCTCATCATCTCGGGCGCGGCCCTGGGGGCGATGCTCGTGCTCGGCGGCATCGTGCGCGCGATCATCAGCGCCGCCGACAACGGGCGCATGACGCGCAGCGCGGCACGAGCGGCAGCGGTGGTCGAGGCGGCGCAGCCCGCCCCGGCCACGACCACGATCCGGGTTCCGGCGCGTGCGCCGAGCACCGCGACCGGCGCGATCGCCGTCGTGCGCTGAGTCCCGTGCGCTGAGTTCCGGCAGTTCACCGGTCTCAGCGGTAGTCGCGCTCCCAGTGCTGCCCGGCCGAATCTCCGGCCTCGACGCGCGCGGCCTCGCGGGCCCGCAGTTCGACGCGGCGGATCTTGCCCGAGATCGTCTTGGGCAGCTCGTCCACGAACTCGATGACCCGCACCCAGAGGTGCGACGACAGACGCTCGTTCGCGTAGGCGAAGATCGAGCGCGCGGCCTCGCCGTCGGCCGCGGCATCCGCCGTCAGGCAGACGTACGCCTTCGGCACCGACAGGCGCGTCGGGTCGGGGCTGGGCACGACCGCCGCCTCGATCACGAGGTCGTGCTCGAGCAGCACCGACTCGAGTTCGAACGGGGAGATCTTGTAATCGGATGCCTTGAACACGTCGTCGGCGCGCCCGATGTAGGTGAGATACCCCTCGTCGTCGCGCACGGCGATGTCGCCGGTGTGGTGGTAGCCGCCGACGCGGGTTTCCGCGGTCTTCTCGGGGTCGTCGTAGTACCCGGCCATGAGCCCCAGCGGCGGCTGCGACAGGTCGAGCGCGATCTCGCCCTCGCTCGCCCCGTCGACGACCTCGCCGGTCACCGGGTCGAGCAGCACCACCGGGTACCCGGGCAGCGGCCGCCCCATCGAGCCGACCTTCACGGGCTGGCCGGGCGAGTTGCCCACGCAGCAGGTCATCTCGGTCTGCCCGAAGCCGTCGCGGATGGTTCCCCCCCACGCGTCGCGCACGCGGTCGATGACCTCGGGGTTGAGCGGTTCTCCGGCGCCGACGAGCTCGCGCGGCGGGTGGGTGAGGCGGGCGAGGTCGGCCTGGATGAGCATCCGCCACACCGTCGGCGGCGCGCAGAACGTGCTCACGTGGTGGGTGTCCATGACCTGCATGAGGGTGTTCGCATCGAAGCGCGCGTAGTTGTAGACGAACACGGTCGCCTCGGCGAGGAACGGCGAGTAGAAGCTCGACCACGCGTGCTTCGCCCAGCCCGGCGACGAGATGTTGAGGTGCACGTCGTCGGGGCGCACGCCCAGCCACCACATGGTCGACAGGTGCCCGATCGGGTACGAGACGTGGGTGTGCTGCACGAGCTTCGGACGGTTGGTGGTGCCCGAGGTGAAGTACAGCAGCGAGGTGTCGGTGGCGGGCGTCGGGCCGTCGGGCTCGAAGACCGTCGGGGCATCCGCCGAGTCGGCGAATGGCTCCCAGCCCGCCGGGATGCCGTCGCCGATGCCGATGCGCAGGATGCCGTCGTCGATGTCTGCGAGACGGTCGCCGAGGGTGCCGAGCGTGACGACCGCGCGGGCGCGGCCGTGATCGATCCGGTAGGCGAGGTCGGATGCGGACAGCAGCGTCGAGGTCGGGATCGACACCGCGCCGATCTTGGTGATCGCGAGCATCACCTCCCACAGCTCGATCGTGTTGCCGAGCATCACGATCAGGTGGTCGCCGCGACGGATGCCGAGACCGGTCAGCCACGCGGCGACCTGGTCGGACCGGCGGGAGAGTTCGCCGTAGGTCCACGAGCGCAGCGAGAGGTCGGCCTCGACGATCTGAACCGCGGGGCGGTCGGGCGCCTCGCCGGCGACGACGTCGAACCACTCGAGCGCGAAGTTGAACTCGTCGACCTGCGGCCACGCGAACCCTGCGCGGGCGGCGTCGTAGTCGGTCGCGTTCGCGAACAGGAAGTCGCGCATCTCGCGGATGGTCTGCGTGGCGGCGGTGGCACTGCGGGTCATGCGTTCCATCCTCGCGCAGGTGCGTCGGTCTCGTCGCGCGAATGGCTGATTCCGGAACGAGCCGATGCCGCCGCTAGCGCGCGAGCAGCCCGGCGCCGTCGCGTAGCTCGAACACCAACTGCGTCTCGGTGCCGCGCACGACCGGATGCACGGTGATGTGCTCGAGCACGATGTCGCGCAGCGCCGTCGCGTCCTCGACGGCGACGTGCACGAGGAAGTCGTCGACCCCGGCGACGTGGAAGACCTGGAGCACGCGCGGCACGCTCGCGAGCGCATCGAACAGCGCGGTGACGGTGGGGCCGGTGTGGTTGGCGAGGCGCACCTTGATGATCGCCTGCAACGGATAGCCGACGGATGCCTCGTCGAGGCGGATCCGGGTGTCGCGGATGATCCCGCGCTCGCGCAGCGCCCGCACGCGGTGCGCGCAGGTCGACTCGGCGAGGTTCAGGCGGTGGGCGAGCGCCTTGTTCGTGATGTCGGCCTCGCGGGTGAGCACGGCGAGCAACGCGAGGTCGGTCTCGTCGAGCGGCGATCCTGGGGGTTTGGGCAACGTCGGGTCCTCCTCGGCATCCGTTGTTGCTCAGAATAGCGAGATCAGCATGATCTGCGGCGGATGCTGTCGATTCTCACCGTCCACGCCGCGATTCGCGCAACATGGAGGGATGACCGCCCCGCTGCATCCCGACACCGTCGCCGTCCACAGCGGCCGCTCCGACCTCGCGGATCTCGGAGTGCACGCGCTGCCGATCGACCTGTCGACCACGAACCCACTGCCCGACGTCGAGCGCGGCGGCGACTCCTACGAGGCGATGGCGACCGGTGGGCGCCCGCCCGCCGACGGCAGCCTCGTCTACGCGCGCCTGTGGAACCCGACCGTCGCCCGCTTCGAAGAGGCGCTCGCCGAGATGGAGCACGCCGAGGCGTCCGTCGCCTTCGGGTCGGGCATGGCGGCGATGACCGCCGTGATCCTCGCGCACACCAATGCGGTCGGCAAGCGCCACGTCGTCGCGGTGCGCCCGCTCTACGGCGGCACCGACCATCTGCTCGGCTCGGGGCTGCTCGGCGCCGAGGTCACCTACTGCCATCCGCACGAGGTGGCGGGCAGCATCCGTCCCGACACCGGCCTCGTGGTGCTCGAGACACCCGCCAATCCCACGCTCGACATCGCCGACATCGCCGAGGTCGTGGGGCAGGCGGGCGAGGTGCCGGTCGTCGTCGACAACACGTTCGCGACACCGATCCTGCAGAACCCGATCGATCTCGGTGCGGCGATGTCGCTGCACAGCGCGACCAAGTACCTGGGAGGGCACGGCGATGTGATCGCCGGAGTCGTGGCCTGCGGCGAGGAGACCGCCGAAGCGCTGCGACGCGTACGCGCCGTGACGGGTGGCCTGCTCCACCCGCTCGGCGCGTACCTGCTGCACCGCGGGCTCGCGACACTGCCCGTGCGCATGCAGCGCCAGCAGGAGAACGCCCGCCGCATCGTGTCGTGGCTGCTCGACCGGCCCGAGATCGCCGAGGTCTTCTACCCCGGGCTCGACGGCGACCCGCACGGCATCCTCGACCGTCAGATGCGCGGCACCGGGGCGATGATCGCGATGCGGATGCAGGGCGGGTATGCCGCGGCATCCGCCGTCGCCTCGGGCACCACGCTCTTCACCCACGCGGTTTCGCTCGGCGGTGTCGACTCGCTCATCCAGCACCCCGCCGCGCTCACGCACCGACCGGTGCCGGCCGAGGCGCGCCCTGCCGCCGACGTGCTGCGCCTGTCGATCGGACTCGAGGATGCCGACGACCTGATCGCCGACCTCGCGACCGCGTTCGCCGGGCTCGCGCCCGCCGCTCAGAGCTTGGGCAGGATGACCGTTCCGGTCGAGAGCCGCTCGGTGGGCATCCGGTCGCGGTTGTAGGTGATGTCGCGGTAGCCGTGCGGGGTCGGGTTGCCGTCCTCGTCGAGGCTCACGAACACGATCTTCTCGATCGTGAGGATGCGCTTGCGCGTGATCATGTTGCGCGCGACGGCCCGCATGGTCAGCGAGGTGCGGCCGAAGTGCGTGGCCGTCAGGCCGATCTCGATCAGGTCGCCCTGCACGGCGGAGGCCTCGAAGTTGATCTCCGAGATCAGCTTCGTCACCGCCCGGTAGTTGCCGAGCTGCACGATCGCGTAGATCGCTGCCTCCTCATCGATCCACTTCAGCAGGCTCCCGCCGAACAGAGACCCGTTGGCGTTGAGGTCCTCCGGGCGCACCCACTTGCGGGTGCGGAAGTTGATGCCGTCCTCGGACCACGAGTTCGCTTCATGCTTGGCCATGCCTCCAGCCTAGGAACCGCGTGAGTCGGCGGTGTTACGCGCCGTGAAGGGGCCCTCTGCCCAGGGCGGATCGGCCGAGGGCAGATTCCGGCGTGCGCGAGGGGCGACCGGCGGATGCTGGGGGCATGAGCGAAGAGAACCCCCTCCCGCAGTTCGGGCCCGAGGCCCGACGCGCCCTGTTCCACGAACGCGTCCTGGTGCTCGACGGCGCCCTCGACGACGACAACGGCACGCTGCTGATGACGCAGCTGCTCACCCTCTCGGCCGAGGACGCCGCGACCGACATCGCCCTCTGGATCCACTCGCCCGGCGGCTCCGTGCCGTCGATGCTCGCGATCCGCGACATCATGCGGCTCATCCCCAACGACGTCTCGACCCTCGCGCTCGGGCTGGCGTGCAGCGCCGGGCAGTTCCTGCTCTCGGCGGGTGCCGCGGGCAAGCGTCGGGCGCTGCCGCACGCGCGCATCCTCATGCATCAGGGTTCGGCGGGGATCGGCGGATCGGCGGGTGAGATCGAGACGCAGGCCGACGACCTCCGCCACATGCGCGACACGGTGCTCGGACTCATCTCCGACGACACCGGGCAGACCCGCGAGCGCATCTTCGAGGACTCGCTGCACGACCGCTGGTACACGGCCGAGCAGGCGCGCGGCTACGGCTTCATCGACGAGATCGTGTCATCGCTCACCGACGTGATGCCGCGTCGACGTGCGCGGGTCGGACTGGGGGCGGGCGCATGAGCGGCTACACGATCCCGAACGTGATCGCGCAGCATCCGCGGGGCGAGCGCGTCATGGACGTGTACTCGCACCTGCTCGCCGAGCGCGTCATCTACCTCGGCACCGGCATCGACGCGGGCGTCGCGAACGCGCTGATCGCCCAGCTGCTGCACCTCGACGCCGACAGCCCCGAGAGCGCGATCCAGTTCTACATCAACAGCGAAGGCGGCGATCCGGGGGCGGCGCTCGCGATATACGACACCATGCAGCACATCCGCCCGAGCATCGCGACGACGTGCGTGGGCCAGGCGATCGGACCCGCCGCCCTGCTCGTCGCCGCCGGAGCACCGGGGGAGCGTGCCGCACTCGCGCACGCCCGACTGGTGCTGCACCAGCCGGCAGGGCGGTCGCGCGGGGCGATCCCCGACCTGATCCTCGCGGCCGACGAGGTCGTGCGGGTGCGCTCCGACATGGAGGAGATCCTCGCCCGGCACAGCGGCCGCACGGCCCGGGAGCTGCGTGCCGACACCGACCGCGACCGCGTGTTCACGGCATCCGCCGCCCAGGCCTACGGACTGATCGACACGGTGCTGGGGGAACGGGGGTAAGGGGGTAGGGCGGGCCCTTCGACAGGCTCAGGGACCCAGGCTTGTTGGGCCACCACCCTGGGTCGCTGAGCTTGTCGAAGCGCCCCAGCCCCCGGGAAAGTCAGGCCGCGAGGGCGAAGACCGATGCACGAGCGGATGCCGGCACCGACGCCGTGCGCAGCTCATCGGCCACCGCGCTGGTGAGCTCGATGAGGCTGGTGTCGAGTGCGCCGGCGATCGCCGCGATCATCTCGCTCGACGGCTCCTTGCGCCCGCGCTCGACCTCCGAGAGGTACTGGGGTGAGACGCCCGCGGTGTCGGCGGTCTCGGTGAGGGTCTCACCGCGGTCGTGGCGGCGTCGGCGCAACTGCTCGCCGAGAAGGTGGCGCCACAGCGGCTCGGGGTCGCTCGGGCGGGGCGTGCGTGGGAAGGGGACGATGTCGGCCATGCCTCACGGTACGACGCACGGTTCCCGGGCATCCATCGTTTCTGCTCAGAGCAGAACTCGCCGGAGGTGGCTCGCCGCGGCGACGCGGTGCCCTACAGCGCCGCCGTCACCCCGGGCAGCAGCTTCGTGAGGATGCCGGCGAGCTGACCGCGTTCCTCGTCGGTGAGCGGGTCGAGCACGAGTTCGCGGATCTGCTCGACGTGCACGGGGGCCGCCTCGCGCAACAGGTCGCGCCCGGCAGGGGTGAGGGCTGCGGAGAGCGTGCGCTTGTCGGCGCCGCACGACGTGCGTTCGACCCAGCCGCGCTCCTCGAGAGAGTCGATCGCGTGGCTCAGGCGCGACCGGCTGAGCCCTGCGATGCGGGCGAGCTCGGTCATGGTGGTCGCCCCGCCATCGATCTGCCCGGCGAGCATGATGAGGATCGCGTACCGCGCGTGGTTGAGCCCGACCTCGTCCTTCAGCGCGCGATCGAGCACCTGCGGCAGCAGCTGCACGAAGCGGATGACCGGCAGCCACGTCTGCATCTCGGCGTCGTCGAGCCGGCGCGGGTGCCGCACGGCATCCGTCTGTCCGTCGATCCGCGCGTCCATGCTCACGCCGCCGAGAGGTCGATGGTGTGCGCGGTGTGGTCGCGCTTGGCCTCGAGGTAGCGGGTGTTCGCCTCCGAGAGGTGCACCCCGGTGGGCACGTGCTCGGTCACGCGGATGCCGAGGTCCTCGAGCTGGCGCGCCTTGTCGGGGTTGTTGCTGAGCAGGCGGATGCCGTCGACGCCGACCGCCGCGAGCATCTGAGCGGCGACGGTGTAGTCGCGCTCGTCCTCACCGCGACCGAGGGCGACGTTCGCCTCGTAGGTGTCGAGGCCGGAGTCCTGCAGCGCGTAGGCGTCGAGCTTGGCGTAGAGGCCGATGCCGCGACCCTCCTGGCGGAGGTACAGAAGGAAGCCGCCCTCGTCGGCGATGCGTTCGACGGCCTCGCGCAGCTGGGGGCCGCAGTCGCAGCGCTGCGAACCGAAGACGTCTCCGGTGAGGCACTCGCTGTGCGGGCGCACGAGGGGGGCGGGTCCGCCGTCGGCTGCACGGTCGAGTGCCGCGCGCCAGTCGCCGAGACCGAGGAGCAGGTGCTCGCGTCCGTCGACGAGGCCGTCGAAGGTGACGACGTCGGCGGTGGTGGAGTACCCGTCGGCGAAGGCCATCGGTACGCGCACGCGGGTCCGCTCGGAGGCGAGAGGAACCACGGTTGAACTTTCAATCATGTGGGGTAGAACGCGGCGCGGCCGGGTCTATTCCCGGGACTCCTCGGGTGACGGCGCCCGGTCCCGCCGCCGCACGAACTTCAGCTCGCTCGCGAGGATGCCGAGCACCACGAGTCCGCCGCCGACCAGGGCGAGGGCGGGCAGGCGCTCACCGGCAATGCGCCCGATCACGCCCGCCCAGACCGGTTCACCCGCGTAGATGATCGTCGCGCGCGTGGGGGAGACCGACTTCTGCGCCCAGTTCATCGTGAGCTGGATGAGGCAGCTCGCCGCGCCCAGCCCGACCGCGCACACGACCCACACCCACGAGAACGCAGGGAACCCCTCGCCGACCAGAGGCATCGTCAGCAGTCCGAGCACGCCCGCCGTCAGCAGCTGCACGATCGTGATGCGTCCGAGGTCGATGCGCCCGGCGAACACGCTGATGAGGATGATCTCGGCCGCGATCGGCAGAGTGCTGATCATCGTGGCGATCTCGCCGGCGCCGAGGGTGAGAGAGAACGCGTCGGGTCCGGCGATCAGCACGAGCCCGACGAACGCGAGCGCCGCCCCGACGAACGCCATCGCGGGCGGGCGTTTGCGGAACACCGCCCACTGCGCGAGCGGCACCAGCGGCACGTACATCGCGGTGATGAAGGCGGAGGTGCTGGAGTCGATCGTCTGCAGTCCGACGGTCTGCAGGCCGTAGCCGAGATAGATCATGATGCCGATCGCGACGCCGGCGCCGATGTCCCGCCAGCGGATGCCGCGCAGCACACGGTGGAAGATGACGACGCTGATCAGTCCCGCCACGAGGAAGCGCAGCCCCACGAAGAACCACGGGCCGGAGTGCTGCATCGCCCAGTGAACGAGCAGGAAGGTGCTGCCCCAAACTGCGGTGATCGCGATGAGGGCGGCCTCCTGCGGGCGGAAGCGCATCCAGCGCAGACGAGTGGGCATCGCGGGGCCCTTTCTCGACGGCTGCCTCATCGAGGATAGCGCCGAGCGGGATGCCGGAAGATCACGAAGAATGTCGGCTCCGAGCGGATGCATCGAACGCGTCGGTAGCCTCGCTGCATGAGCAACTTCGTGAGCCCCGACGAACTGAGCGACCTGCGCGAGCAGGGTGCCCCCGTGCGCGTGATCGACGTGCGCTGGCGGCTCGACCGCCCCGACGGGCACGCGGAGTATCTCGAGGGCCACATCCCGGGCGCCGTGTACGTGCCGCTCGACTCCGAGCTCGCGACGCACGGCGAGGCCTCCGAGGGGCGGCACCCGCTGCCGTCGACCGAGACCCTGCAGCGGGCGGTGCGCCGCTGGGGTGTGCACGACGGCGATCTGGTCGTCGCCTACGACGATGCGAAGGGCCTCGCCGCTGCGCGGGCGTGGTGGCTGCTGCGCCAGGCGGGCGTCGACGTGCACGTGCTCGAGGGCGGCATCCGCGGATGGATCGCCGCCGGGCACGACGTCGACACGGCCGATGAGTCGCCCGAGGAGGGCACCGCGGAGCTCCGCGAGATCGGCGACGACGCCCTGTCGATCGACGAGGCGGCGGCGTTCCCGGCATCCGGGGTGCTGCTCGACGTGCGCGCTCCCGAGCGCTACCGCGGTGAGACCGAGCCCCTCGACCCGATCGCCGGGCACATCCCCGGCGCCGTCAACCTCCCCACGATGCTGCACCTCGACGCCGACGGACGCATCCTCGACGCCGCGACCGTGCGCGCGAACCTGGCCACCGTCGGCATCGCCGAGGGCACCCGCGTCGCGGCGTACTGCGGCTCGGGCGTCACCGCCGCGCACACGGCGCTCGTGCTCGACGAGGTCGGCATCGATGCGAAGGTCTTCCCCGGTTCGTGGAGCCAGTGGTCGAACACGCCGGGGCGTCCGGTCGCGACGGGCGATCAGCCCGGCTGACCCGACGGATCCGATTCGGGTTCGCGCTCGCCGAAGCCCCAGCGCAGCAGCAGCGCGCCCGGCCCGAACGCGCGGCGCACCTGGTGGATCGATGTGCCCGACTCCAGCGTCACCGGCGTCGCCGTCTGACTCTGCGGAGTGTCGACCTGCTCCTCGAACCAGTCCGGCAGCGCTTCGGGATGGAACCTCGTCCACACCAGCAGTTCGCGGCACTGGCGCGCGACGGCGTGCCCGGTCTCGAGCTGCGGCGGGTACCCCGGCGGATACGACACCGACCACTCGACCATCGCCGTGTTCGGCGCCGTGAGCGGTGCGTCGAGCTCGAACAGCACGCCGTGCACCTCGCCGTTGGGGTGCGAGTAGCGATTCGCGATGCGACCCCCGAAGTCGGCGGCGAACTCCGGCGCCGGAGTGGGGATGCCGGGGGTGAGCTCGAGGAACGGGATCGCCGTGATGGTGCCGATCGTCGACTGCACGATGCTGCGCGTGCGACTCTGCACGACGTGCCCCTCGATCCCGACGTCCGTCACCGAGTGCGTCGTCAGCTCGCGCGAGGTGTCGGGGTACTCGGCACCGAGCGCCGCGAAGGCCTCCTTCACGGCTTCTTCGATGGCGTGCTCGTCGATCGGGAAGAGGTTCGGTCCGAGCGGCCCCGTTCGCGACGACCGCAGCAGCCCGGTCAGCGCACCGCGGTCGAGGTGCAGGAGCTCCTCGATATCGGCGACCGCGGCCAGCGACTGTGCGCCCTCCGGATGCCGCGCCCCCGAGCGCCAGTAGCTCAACGTCGCCATCGACACCTGGTTTCCGCGGGCGCGCAGACGCTCCTGCACCCACGACAGCGTCACGCGGCGCGCGTTGATCGCATCCCTGAACGCGGCGGGGAAGCCGGGCCCGTTCGAGGGCTTCAGAAAATCTTCACTCTCCATCACAGACCCCCTCCGGTATGTGAAGAACTGCTGTTTAGAGTGAGCTTACGACCGCACGAGGCCACCCCTGGGGACCTGGGTGACGAAGTGGGGTCGACGTGATCGTCTCGACGCAGGCAGGGTGCCCGACCTTGCGGAGGATGATCGGGCGCAGCGATGCCCCCGTGCTGCGTAGTCGTGGGGCCCGATGATCGATCTGGGGAGATCCATCGGGCCCCGCGAACAGCCCCCGTCCTTCCGCCCCGGCGCCCCCGCGTAGACTGGGAGCACAACCCCGGAGGACTCTGGATCTTCATGTCTGCCCCTTCCCGCACCTTCACCGTGCGCAACGTGCAACTGCTGCGCGCGCTGTTCGCCGCCGTCGCCGCCCTCATGATCACGTTCTCGTCCGATCACTCCGCGGCGGTGGGTCTCTCGGTCTTCAGCGGCTTCGCGATCGCGACGGCCCTCGTGATGCTGCTGTCGGTGTGGTTGGTGTTCCCCGCGGGGTCGCGGTGGCCCGCCGTCGTGGTCGGCCTGCTCAGCGTTGCGGCCGGCATGGCGACCGGCATCCCCGTGTGGCGCACGAATGACGTCTTCTTCATCGTCGTCGGCGCCTGGGCGCTCGCGACGGGTCTGACCGAACTGCTCGCCGGCATCCGCGCTCGCCGTATCGGCACGGACCCGACGGCTCGTGACTCCATCATCATCGGGTCGTTCGGCATCCTGCTCGCCGTGCTGCTCTGGGTGATCCCCGCCGGCTTCACCCACGACTACACGATCAAGGAAGCGGGCACCTTCGAGCTGACCGGCATCATCCTCGGGGTCGGGATGCTCGGCGGCTACGCCGCGCTCGTCGCCGTCTTCCTCGGCATCGCCGGACTCACGCCCCAGAAGGCGGATGCCGTCGCCCCGGCATCCGTTCCCGCCGAGAGCGGAGACGCCCGATGAGCGAAGAGAAGCCCACCCGCCGCGACATCCTGCGGCCGCTGCACCTGTTGGGCATCGCCCTCGCGTGCGGTGTGTTCGCGATGATCGTGACGCTCGTCTCGACCGGTGCTTTCACGGCCCGCGTGAACACCGCGATCGCGAACGGCAGCTACGAGGGCCTCACCCCGGTGATGCTGGGACTGGTCGTCGGCGGCGGTGCGTTCATCGTGACGCTGCTCATGCTGGCGATGCTGATCCTGGCCGTCGATCCGGCCGACGTCACCAAGACGGTCGACCGTCCGGTGCTCTACGACCCCGAGTCCGACGACGACGGCACTGCCGCGGGCGACGCCCGCACCGACCGCACGGAATAGTCCTGCCGGCGGCGTGCCCGCCTGGCGCGTGTCATAAATCAGGAAAACCGTGGCCGCCGAGTGGGGTCACCCGCGGAATCCCGCGGACCCGCCGATCGCAGTCGACCGTTCTTCCTGAATTGGTGCACGCGCGTGCGCGAGCCGAACGCAGAAACGCACCCCGCCCGATGGGCATGGGGTGCGTTTCTGCGTGGCGGAGAGGCGTCAGCGCGCGAGGCGCTCGGCGATTCCCGTGTACGTGGCGGGGGTCAGCGCGAGCAGGCGCTGCTTGGCCGCGTCGCCGATCTCGAGCCCCTGCACGAACTCGGCGAGCTCCGCGCCGCCGACGCGGTGTCCGCGGGTGAGCTCCTTGAGCAGGGCGTACGGGTCGGTGATGCTCGAGCGACCGGCGACGACCTCGGCGCGGATGACGGTCTGGATCGCCTCGGCGAGCACCTCCCAGTTCACGTCGAGGTCGGCGAGCAGCACGTCGCGCGACAGCGAGATCTCATTGAGCCCGCGGCGCAGGTTGTCGAGCGCGAGCAGCGAGTGCCCGAACGCGACGCCGATGTTGCGCTGCGTGGTGGAGTCGGTCAGGTCGCGCTGCAGGCGGCTCGTGACGAGCGTCTGCGAGAGCGACCCGAGCAGCGCGGCCGAGAGCTCGAGGTTCGCCTCGGCGTTCTCGAAGCGGATCGGGTTGATCTTGTGCGGCATGGTCGACGACCCGGTCGCACCGGCGACGGGGATCTGCGCGAAGTAGCCGAGCGAGATGTACGTCCAGATGTCGGTGGCGAGGTTGTGCAGGATGCCGCCGGCGTGACGCACGCGGTCGTAGAGCTCGACCTGCCAGTCGTGCGACTCGATCTGAGTGGTGAGCACGTTGAAGCCCAGACCCAGGCCCTCGACGTACTCGCGGGCGATGGTCGGCCAGTCGGCGTCGGGGTCGGCCGACAGGTGCGCCGACCACGTGCCGGTCGCGCCCGAGAACTTCGCCAGGTAGTCGGATGCCGCGATCTGGGCGCGCACGCGCTCGAGACGCCACGCGAACACGGCGATCTCCTTGCCCATGGTCGACGGGGTGGCGGGCTGGCCGTGGGTGCGGGAGAGCATCGCGGCGTCGGCGTGCTCGACCGCGAGCTCGCGGAGCTTGGTGATGACGGAGTCGAGGGCGGGGAGCCAGACGCTCTCGACCGCGCGCTTGACGGTGAGCGCGTACGAGACCGAGTTGATGTCCTCGCTCGTGCAGGCGAAGTGCGTCAGCTCGGCGATGGCGTCGAGACCGAGCGTCGAGAGGCGGTCGCGCACGAGGTACTCGATGGCCTTGACGTCGTGGCGGGTGACCGCCTCCTTCTCGGCGAGCCAGTCGATCTCGGCCTGGCCGAAGTCGCGGTAGAGGGCGCGGAGGCGGTCCTTGTCGGCATCCGACAGGGGGGAGGTCTCGAACAGCGAGCGGTCGGTGAGGGCGATGAGCCACTCGACCTCGACCTCGACGCGGGCCCGGTTGAGGCCGGCCTCCGAGAGGAAGTCGGCGAGTCCGGTGACGGCGCCGCGGTAGCGACCGTCGAGGGGGCTCAGGGGCTGCGGCGGAAGCGAAGGCTGGAAAGTCAGGGGAATCCTCCTGATCGGGCCCGTCAGATGCGGGGCGTGCGGGGCTGGCGCAGGGCGGGTTCGAGCTGACGGAACAGCCCGCGAGTCGCCGTCTCGATCATACCGAGCACCGAATCGAACATCTCGGGGCCGGCGTAGTAGGGGTCGGGCACATCGTGGGTCGAGGCGTCGGGGTCGAAGCCGAGGAGGAGGGTGACCTTCCCCTCCTGATCCTCGTCGCGGGCCCACTCGCGCAGGATGCGCTCGTGCGTGCGGTCGAGGGCCACGATGAGGTCGTTCTCGAGGAAGGATGCCGCGGTGAACTGCTTCGCGCGGTGCTGCGATCCGTCGTACCCGCGGCGGGCGAGCGAGTCGATCGTGCGGTGGTCGGCGCGCTCGCCGAGGTGCCAGTCGCCCGTGCCCGCGCTGCGCGAGACGATGCGCGAGCCCAGCCCCTGATGCTCGGCGAGGTCGCGGAAGACGACCTCGGCCATGGGGGATCGGCAGATGTTCCCCGTGCACACGAAGATCACGCGAAAGGGATCCGGGGATGTCACAGAACCATTCTGCCGCTCCCGGGCCGTCGTGCACAGTTCGGGGTCGGACTCATCCTGCACAGCTCGCGATCGAGCGATGCTCTGCACCGCTCGTGCGCCCACGGTGATCGCCGAGTCGTCGCGCGGCGCAGGCTGTGGTCATGTACTCCTCGATCGCCCTCCCGACCACCGATGAGTGGACCCCGTACGACCTGTCGATGTGGCAGCAGGCCGGGGTTCAGCTCCGCGTCGCCCTCGACTTCGCGCAGACCGCAGCGGCGAAGCTCGATCCGCTCGTCGACGAGATCGAATGGTCGTCCGACGGGCTGCGGTCGCTGCACGAGACGATGGCCGAGCAGCGCGGTCTCGTCGCCCTCGAGGTGATGATCCTGGAGTCGACCGAGGCCGAGCAGCGAGCGGCGGGGCTCGGATGAGCGACGACCTCGACATCCGCTACGGCGGCGCGATCGCGGTCGACACCGAGGTGCTGCGCGACATCGGCACGCGGTTGGCCGCCGTGGCGGGGTCGCTCGCGCAGGGTGCGGCCGCCGCCGGCAACGCCTACGCCCTGCTCATGGGGTCGGCCGCCTGCCGTTCGTGGAGCGGCTTCGATGCGCTCGGGCGCAGTCGCACGCGACTCGACGAGCTGCGGCTCACGGCCGAGACGACGGCGTCCTCGACGCTGCTCATGGCGGATGCGTACGAGGTGGTCGAGCTGCGCGCGCAGGCGGAGGCGCTCGCCGCGAGCGATGCCGCTGCGGCGGCTGCCCTGAACGCACGGGCCGACGAGATCCTGGATGCCGATCCCCGGGTCCAGGGCCTCGTCACTGCCCTCGTTCTGGACTGGGGCACGCACCGGTTCGATGGACTCGATACGCAGGTCGGGTTCGATACGTGGTTCGGTGGACTCTTCGGCGGGATCGGTATGGCGGCGGCCCTGCTCGGCAAGGGGGTGATCCCGAAGGGGACGACGCTGCAGGGCAGGGCGGATGCCGTGCGCGTCACTCCGGTCGCGACGACGACCCCGAAAGCCCCGCCGACCTCGCTGCCGGAGGCCCTCCAGCGGTTCCCGAATTCCGGGGGAGCGCAGGTGCGGGTGGAGAAGTACACGATGCCCGATGGGACGAACCGCTTCGTCGCGTATGTGAAGGGCACCCAGTCCGTTCTGCATGGCGGGAGCAACCCCTGGGACATGAAGTCGAACTTCCAGCTCTACGCGGGGGCGAAGTCGGCGTCGTACCAGGCGACCCTCGACGCATTGAAGGCATCGGGCGCGAAACCGGGTGACCGGGTCGATGTCGTCGGGCACTCGCAGGGAGGGGCGATCGCCTCGCATCTCGCGATGGACGACGTCTACGACGTCGGTGTGGAGATCACCGCGGGAAGTCCGGTCGAGCCGACGCTCGACGACGACCAGACGCTCGTGCAGTTGCGGCACACCGACGATGTCGTGTCTTCCCTGGCCGGCGGCGGATCCCCCGGCGGGACCGGTTCTCCCGACAGCTTCACCGCGGAGCGCGTCGGCGATCCGGTCGAGGGTCTGCAGGATCTCACGCTCGAACCGCACATGCTCGACACCTACGTCGAGACCGCCGAGATGGTCGAGGAGTCGGGTGACCCGCGGGTCGACGGGCTCGACGGCCTGTGGAACGAACTCGGTCAGGCGACCTCGGTCACGTCGACCGACTATCGGGCCGAGCGTGTGCTGCCCGAGGACGTGGTGGCACCGGGCGGGTCGCCCGCACCGGCACCGGTCATCGGAGACGAGTGGTGGCGACGGAAGGACGTGCTGTGACCTCAGTCGCGGCGGCGCTGCTTCTTGGCCTGCGGGCGCAGGATGAAGCCGAAGATGCCGTTGATGATCGAGATGATCAGCGCGGCGACGACGCCCCACCAGAAGTGGCCGACCGTGAGTCCCCAGCCGAAGCCGCTCGTGATCCAGGCGGTCAGCCACAGCAGGAAGCCGTTGATGACGAACCCGATGAGCCCGAGGGTGAGGATGTAGAGCGGGAACGCCACGATCTTCACGACGGTGCCGATGATCGTGTTCACGAGCGCGAAGATCGCGGCGACCGCCAGCAGCGTGAGCACGAGCTGCAGCGTCTCGCCCGGAGGGAACGCGACGATGCTCACCTGCAGCGCGGGGATCAGCGTCACGACCCACAGGGCGAACGCGTTGACGACGACTCGGATGATGAAGCGCATGGTCCGCCCAGTCTTCCACGTGGGGGTGGTGATTGTCAGGAGGACTCGTTCGCTGCGCTTCCCTCGAGCACTCGTAGACTCGTCCTCGTGACCGACCCGATCCTTCCCCGCATCCGCCCCGCCATCGCCGCGCTCGCGCCGTACCGCCAGGGCAAGCAGGCGGGACCCGATGCGTTCAAGCTGTCGAGCAACGAGAACCCCTTCGACCCGCTGCCGTCGGTGGTCGAGGCGATGCGGCACATCACGCCGATCAACCGTTACCCCGACGCCACCGCACTGCGGCTGCGGGAGCGCCTCGGTGCGCGGTACGGCGTCGAGCCCGACCAGGTGCACGTCGCCGCGGGCAGCGTGTCGATCCTGCATCAGCTGATCCTCGCCACGGCATCCGTCGACGACGAGGTCGTCTACGCGTGGCGGTCGTTCGAGGCGTACCCGAGCCTGCCGCTCATCTCCGGAGCGACCGGAGTCCCGGTCGCGCTCACCGCCGACGCGCGTCACGACCTCGACGCGATGGCGGATGCCGTCACCGATCGCACTCGCGCGATCATCGTCTGCACCCCCAACAACCCGACCGGTCCGATCATCACGAGCGGCGAGTTCGCGGCCTTCATCGAGCGGGTCCCCGCCGACGTCCTGATCGTTCTCGACGAGGCATACGCCGAGTTCGTCACCGCGCCCGATGCGGTCGACGGTCTCGCCGAGCGCATCTTCGACCGGCATCCGAACGTCGTCGTCCTGCGCACCTTCTCGAAGGCGTACGGACTCGCCGGCCTCCGCATCGGCTACGCGATCGGCCACGAGAAGGTGCTCGATTCGGCCCGCGTCACCGGCGTACCCCTCTCCGTGACGGCTGCGGCGGAGAACGCGGCCATCGCGAGCCTCGACGCCGAAGCCGAGCTGCTCGAACGCGTCACCGAGATCGTCGCCCGCCGCACCCGCCTCGTCGCCGGGCTCCGTGCCCAGGGCTGGAAGGTGCCCGACTCCCAGGGCAACTTCGTCTGGCTGCCCGCCGGCGACCGCACCGACGAGGTCGCCGCGGCTTTCGTCGCCGGCGACATCGTCGTGCGCCCGTTCTCGGGTGACGGCATCCGCATATCCGTCGGAGAGCATGAATCGGTGGACAAGGTCCTACAGGTTTCCGAATCCGTTGTGCGGACTCTCCAGCCCTAGGCACCGTTCCTCGGATAGCGTGGAACGGTGAGCTCGTCAGAGAACGAAATCGTCCGCGTCCTCGAGGCAGACGGCCGATTCGCCCCTACCCCCGCTGCGGAGCGGTACCTGTCGCTGATCGAATCGATCAGCGACGCCGAACTCGAGCAGTTCTACCGCGACATGGTCGTCATCCGCGCCATCGATACCCAGGCCACCAACCTGCAGCGACAGGGGCAGCTGGCGCTCTGGCCGCCGAGCCGCGGCCAGGAGGCGGCGCAGGTCGGCTCGGGCCGAGCGGCCCGTGCGCAGGACACCATCTTCCCGTCGTACCGAGAGCACGTCGTCACCCGCATCCGTGGCGTCGACCCGCTCGACATCATCAAGCTGATGCGCGGCGTCTCGCACGGCGGCTGGGATCCCACCGATCCCAAGAACGGCAACACCCGGCTCTACACCCTCGTGCTCGGGTCGCAGGCACTGCACGCCACGGGCTACGCGATGGGCCTGGCGTTCGACGGCCGCTCCGGCAGTGGTGACGTCGACCGCGACGAAGCGGTCATCGTCTACTACGGCGACGGCGCCTCCAGCCAGGGCGACGTGCACGAGGCGATGGTCTTCGCCGCCAGCTACCAGTCGCCAACGGTCTTCTTCCTGCAGAACAACCACTGGGCGATCTCGGTGCCGGTCTCGACGCAGTCGCGCGTTCCGCTCGTGCAGCGCAGCGCCGGCTACGGCATCCCCAGCGTCCGCGTCGACGGCAACGACGTGCTCGCGAGCTACGCCGTCTCGCGCACCGCGCTCGACGAGGCGCGCACCGGCCAGGGGCCGCGCGCGATCGAGGCGGTCACCTACCGCCTGGGCGCGCACACCACCAGCGACGACCCCACCAAATACCGCGGGAACGACGAAGAGGAATCGTGGGCGCAGCGCGACCCGATCACCCGCATGCGCGCGTTCCTCGAGAACCGGGGAGCGGCCGCATCCTTCTTCGCCGACGTCGACGCCGAAGGCGCGGATGCCGCCGAAGACCTCCGCGCCCGCACGGTCGAGCTCGGCCCGCCGCCCGTGAGCCGGATGTTCGACCACGTCTACAGCGAGGCGCACCCGCTGATCGCCGAGCAGAAGGCGTGGCTCGCGAAGTACGAAGCGTCGTTCGAAGGAGGAGCGCAGTGACCCTCGAGACGATGCCGTTCAGCAAGGCTCTGAACGCCGGTCTGCGCAAGGCCATGGAAGACGACGCCAAGGTCCTGCTCATGGGCGAGGACATCGGCAAGCTCGGCGGTGTGTTCCGCGTGACCGAGCACCTGCAGCGCGACTTCGGCGACAAGCGCGTGCTCGACACCCCGCTCGCCGAGTCGGGCATCGTCGGCACCGCGATCGGACTCGCCATGGCCGGGTTCCGCCCGGTGGTCGAGATCCAGTTCGACGGCTTCGTGTTCCCGGCCTTCGACCAGATCACCACGCAGCTCGCCAAGCTCACGAATCGTCACGAGGGCTCGTTGAGCATGCCGATCGTGATCCGCATCCCCTACGGCGGGCACATCGGCGCGGTCGAGCACCACCAAGAGAGTCCCGAGGCGTACTTCGCGCACACCCCGGGCCTGCGGGTCGTGTCGCCCTCGACGCCGAACGACGCCTACTGGATGATCCAGGAGGCGATCGCCTCGAACGATCCCGTGATCTTCATGGAGCCCAAGAGCCGCTACTGGCCCAAGGGCGAGGTCGAGCTCGAGGCCTCCGCCGCCCCGCTGCACTCCTCGCGGGTCGTGCGTGCGGGCTCCGACGTCACCCTCGTCGGACACGGCGCGATGGTCGCGACGCTGCTGCAGGCGGCTGCGCTGGCCGAGTCGGAGGGCACGAGCTGCGAGGTCGTCGATCTGCGCTCGATCTCGCCGATCGACTACGCGCCGATCCTCGACTCGGTGCGCAAGACCGGACGCATGGTCTACGCACAGGAGGCCCAGGGCTTCGGCAGCATCGGCAGCGAGGTCGCCGCGACCGTCATGGAGCGCGCGTTCTACGCTCTCGAGGCGCCGGTGCTGCGGGTGTCGGGCTTCGACACCCCGTTCCCGCCCGCCAAGCTCGAGGGCGCCTACCTCCCGGATGCCGACCGCATCCTCGAGGCCGTCGACCGTTCACTCGCCTACTGAGACGTTCCGAAAGGACCGCAGATGAGCACGCAGAACTTCACCCTTCCCGATGTCGGCGAGGGCCTCACCGAGGCCGAGATCGTGACGTGGAAGGTCGCGCCCGGCGACACGGTCGCGATCAACGACGTCATCTGCGAGATCGAGACGGCCAAGTCGCTCGTCGAGCTGCCCTCGCCCCATGCCGGAACGGTCGGCGAGCTGCTCGTCGCCGAGGGCGCCACGGTCGAGGTCGGCACCCCGATCATCACCTTCGTGCAGGCGGATGCCGCGGCTCCGGCCGCTCCGGCCCCGGCAGCTGCCGCGCCCGCCGCGGACGAGGGCGGCGGATCCGTTCTCGTCGGCTACGGCAGTGGGGGAGGAGCGACCTCGCGTCGCAAGCGCCCGGCCGAGCGCCCGGTGCGCTCGTCGGTGGGCGTCATCGCGAAGCCCCCGATCCGCAAGCTCGCCCGCGACCTCGGCGTCGACCTCACCACGGTCACCCCGAGCGGCGCCGACGGCGAGGTCACCCGTGACGACGTCATGAAGCTCGCCTCGCAGGCGAGCGTGTTCCGCAACATCGAGACCCCCGAGTGGGGTGCCGTGCGCGAGGAGACCGTGCCCGCACCGCAGAACGCCCCGGTGGGTCTCGCCCGCGGTGTCGCGCCGGTCACGGCATCCGTGTCGGCGTCGGATGCCGAGCGCACCGAGTCGATCCCGGTGAAGGGCGTGCGCAAAGCGACCTCCTCGGCGATGGTGCAGAGCGCGTACTCGGCCCCGCACGTCACCGTGTGGAAAGAGGTCGACGCCTCGCGCACGATGGAGCTCGTCAAGCGCCTGAAGGCCGCGCCCGAGTACGCCGACATCAAGGTCTCGCCGCTGCTGATCATGGCCCGCGCCGTGATCTGGGCCGCGCGTCGCACGCCCATGATCAACGCCGCATGGGTCGAGACCGAGAACGGTGCCGAGATCGCGGTGCGCCACTACGTGAACCTCGGCATCGCCGCGGCCACACCCCGCGGCCTGCTCGTGCCGAACATCAAGGACGCGCAGGACCTCGGCATGAAGGACCTCGCCCGCGCCCTCAACCGCCTCACCCTCACGGCCCGCGAGGGCAAGACCTCGCCCGCCGACCAGCAGGGCGGCACCATCACGATCACCAACATCGGCGTGTTCGGGATGGATGCCGGCACCCCGATCATCAACCCCGGCGAGGCCGGCATCGTCGCCATGGGCACGATCAGCCAAAAGCCATGGGTCGTCGACGGCGAGGTGCGCCCCCGCTGGGTGACCACGGTCGCCGGATCCTTCGACCACCGCGTGGTCGACGGCGACGCCATGAGCCGCTTCATCGCCGACGTCGCATCGGTGCTCGAGGAGCCCGCGCTGCTCGTCGACTGACAGGTGGCCCCGGTGACGACGGGGGACCCCGACGTCGTCACCGGCCCCGGCTCAGCCCGGTAGCTCCATGCGCTCGGTCGTGCCGTCGAGGACGAAGGCGACGGCCACAGGGCGCTGAGTGACGTTCTCGGGGAGCGTGAAGACGTGCGTGGTCATCGCCATGTCGGCCGTGCACGGGTTGTTCGGCGAGTACCGAAAATCGACCGTGACCGTGCCGGGGTCGTCAGCCGACACCGAGGCCGCGACGAGGGGGCAGCTCGAGCTGCCGAACGTCACGATCCCGAAGGAATCCTCGCCGTCGACCCATCCCGCGACGGGCTCTGCGGTGATGAGATCGGGTGGCGGCTCGCTCCAGCCGTCGGGAAGGCCGGGCACGACCTCGTCAGCGGCGGACTGATTCATTCCGCAGCCGGTGAGGAGCAGGACGCGCCGGCCAGAAGTCCTACCAGCACGCGTCTCATGGAACCATCCTGGCGGCTGCGGATCGCAGCGACAAGGCGGACGGGGCGTAGCCGAGCCGATCGTCCCTAGCCCTGCGGCAGCGTCGCGAGCGTGGTGGTCGTTCCGGTGGCGGGGTCCCAGCGCCGCACGCTCGTAGCGCGGCTGTGAACATCGCCACCGATGCAGCCGAGCGCGGTCTCGAGATCGGCGAGGCGCAGTCGGCGGGCGAGGGTGACGTGCGGGGTCCACTCGCCCGGGGTGGTGTGCGGGGCATCTTCTCCCGGACCGATCGCAGTGTGGATCGTCGCGTGAAAACGCTGCAGCTCTGCGGTGGGCAGGATGCTGCGGACGAGCACGCGGCGCTCGCCGGTGCCGAAGAGCACCGGGGCGCCGAGCGTGATCGGGAGCGCAGGGAGGTCCGTGAAGACGCCCGCGTCGAGCGGCGGCAGCTCCGTCCGAGCGGCCAGGGTGATGTGCGGTCGATTGCTCGCCGAGGTGTGTCCGGCGAGGCTCGACAGACCGAGCGCGGCGAGGGCATCCCACTCGGCTCGCACCGCGTCTTCGGCAGCGGCGTCGAGGAGCAGCTCGATCGTCGACGGGGATCGGCGTGGCGGGGCCACCGGCGCGTGAGGGGTCACGACACGCCGCGAGTCGGCATCCGCCTGCGGCATGTCGTGACTCCTCACGGTCGGAAACGGATGCCGCGAGGCTACGCGAGCACCGACAGACGCTGCTCCGCGAGAAGCGGCACCGAACTCTCGCGCGCCGCACGCCGGGCGGTCGCGACGGCGCCGACCGACACGACCTCGGCGCCGAGCTCGGAGGCGAGCACGAGGGGCGCGGGAAGGTGCAGCTCTTCGGGCAGCAGGCGGCGGGCGACCTCGAGCACGGGTTCGATGCTCTCGGCGACGGCGCCGCAGACGATCACGCGAGCCGGGTCGTACATGCTGCCGAGCACGCCGACGATGCGGGCGACGACTGCGCCGACGTGCTCGGTGACGAGCAGGGCATCGGGGTCGCCCGACGCGGCGAGCGTGAGCACGAGGCGCGGGTCGATGCGCTCTTCCGCCACGAGCCGCCCCAACGCCGACGACGGCGCCACGGTGCCCGAGGCGACGGCATCCCGTGCCGCATCCTGCACCGAGTAGGGGAGGCCGACGGCCGAGCCGACGCCCATGATGTGGTCGAACACGACGCCCTCGCCGACGCCGCCGTGGGCGCCGTGCAGCACGTGCCCGTCGACGACCACGCCGCCGCCGTAGCGTTCGCTCGCGATCAGGGCGACGTAGTCGCGGCATCCGATCGCCCCGCCGACCGCGCCCTCGGCGATCGCCGCGAGCTGTGCGTCGTTCTTGACGTGCACGACCGGCGCCCAGCCGCGCAGCGCCTCGGCGAGCCCGGGGTTCGTGCGCTCCCAGAAGCCGTCGGGGTGCGGGGGAGAGATGCCGTTGCGATCGACGGGGGCAGCGACGCCGGCGCAGACGGCCAGCACCTGTTCCCGCGTCACTCCGGCCTCGTCGAGAGCGGCGCCCAGGCGTTCGATGATCAGCGCGCGACGATCGGCGGCGGGCTGCGTCTGCGACACCTCGACGCGATGGTGCACGAGATTCCGGTCGAGCAGGTCGGCGACGGTGACGGAGAGGTGCGTGTCGCCCGCGTCGATCCCGACGACGACGCCGAGGTCGGGGGAGAGGGCGAAGCGCCGGGCGGGTCGGCCGGAGCGATAGCTGCCGGCCACGCGGGCGTTCGGCAGTTCGCGCAGTACGTCGGCGCCGACGAGCGTGTCGATCGCATCGATGGCCGTGGAGCGGGTCAGCGAGGTCGCGGCCATGACGTCGGTGGCGGTGAACTCGCCCGCACTCCAGGCGAAGTCGAGCACGGCGCCGACGCTGGCACGCCCCGTGCCGAGCCCCGCGGTGATGTCTGCCACGCTCTTGCCTTCCTGTCGTCTGAATGAGAGAGTACCTTCCAGCGGAGTAAATTCGCTCATTAGATTTAGTTATCGGATCTAAAAACCGGAAGGACGACGGTGTCTGGAGAACGAACACGCGCGTTGCGGCTGATCGCCGGGGGCCTCGGCCTCACACTGATCGGTGCCGCCCTCACGAGCTGCGCAGCCGGCTCGGGAGCGGAGACCATCCGCTTCACCTTCAGCAAGCGCGAAGCGATCGAGTTCATGACCGAACGCGTCGCCGAGTACAACGCCTCGCAGGACGACGTGAAGGTCGAGATCGACACCTCCGGCGTCGACGTCGTCTCGGCCAGCTTCGTGCGCGGCAACCCGCCCGACATCATGCTCGGCAACTACAACTACGAGATCGCTCGGTTCGTGCAGCGCTGCGCGCTCACCGATCTCTCCGACACCGACGCCGCGGCGAGCGTGCGCGACGACCTGCAGCCGCTCATGGACCAGTACGGCTCCTGCGAGGGTCGCACGAGCGCCCTGCCGTACTCGGTGATGGCGGCATCCGTCATCTACAACAAGGAGATCTTCGAGGCCCAGGGCCTCGAGGTCCCGACCACCTGGGACGAGCTCATCGCCGTCTGCGATCAGCTCAAGGCCGCGGGCATCGATCCCTTCTACGGCACCTTCAAGGACGACTGGACGGTCGGTCAGGGCTGGTACGACTACACCGCCGGCGGATCGGTCGACGTGATCGACTTCTTCGACGCGCTCGCCGAAGAAGGCACCGAGGTCGGGCCCGACGCCCCGGTCTCGTTCGAGAAGGACTTCGCCGAGCCCATGGATCGCATGATGCAGCTCGCCGAGAACTACACCAACGCGGATGCCGCGAGCAGGGGCTACGGCGACGGCAACCTCGCCTTCGCGAAGGGCGAGGCGGCCATGTACCTGCAGGGGCCGTGGGCGTTCAGCGAGATCGCGAAGACCGCACCCGACCTGCAGCTCGGAACGTTCCCGCTGCCGATGACCGACGACCCGGACGACCTCGAGGTGCGCGTCAACATGGACCTCGCGGCGATGATCCCCGAGGGGTCGCGCCACCAGGAGGCCGCCCGCGACTTCCTCGAGTTCCTGTATCAGCCCGAGAACATCGAGGAGTACAACGCCTCGCAGCTCGGCTTCACCCCGACGACGGATGCCCCGGCCCCCGACGACCCGCGCATCGAGGGGATGATCAAGTACTACGACGAGGGCAAGATCTACCAGGGCCCCTCGGTGCTCGTGCCCAAGACCCTGCCGATCTTCAACTACGCGCAGGCGATGGTGCTGGGCGCCTCGACGCAGAACACGCTGCGCACCATGGACGCCGACTGGGCGCGCATCGCCTTCCGCGCGCCGATCCCGTCGACCCAGGACAACGCCTCGGCAGAGGAGCCGGCATCATGACCATCACCCCGACGATTCCGACCGACACCACGGCGGTCATCACGGGCGGCAAGCGCGGCATCCGTCCTCGCACCCGCCGGGTCGAGCCGATCTACTACCTGTTCCTGCTGCCGACGCTCGTGATCTTCACCCTCGCGATCACGGTGCCGGGGGTGATGGGCATCTTCTTCAGTTTCACCGACTCGATCGGCATCGGCGAGTGGAGCTTCAACGGCTTCACGAACTACATCGCCATGTTCAGCGACCCGGCGATCCTGCAGAGCTACCTCTTCACGTTCGGGTTCTCGATCGCCACGGTCATCGTGGTCAACGTGGTCGCGTTCCTGCTCGCGGTCGGGCTCACCTCCCGCATCCGCTTCAAGACGGGGCTGCGCACGATCTTCGTGATCCCGATGGTGATCTCGGGCATCATCATCGCCTACGTCTTCAACTTCCTGTTCTCGAACTCGATCCCCGCCGCGGGGGCGGCCACCGGCATCCCGTGGCTGCAGACGAGCCTGCTCGCCAACCCCGACCTGGCCTGGGTGGCGATCGTCATCGTCACCGCCTGGCAGGCCGTGCCCGGCACGCTGCTGATCTACATCGCCGGCCTGCTCTCGGTGCCCGGCGAGGTCTACGAGGCGGCGAGCATCGACGGCGCGAGCAAGACGCAGCAGCTCACCCGCATCACGCTCCCGCTCGTCATGGGCTACGTCGTGATCAACGTCATCCTCGGGTTCAAGGGCTTCCTGAACGCCTACGACATCATCGTCGGACTCACCAACGGCGGCCCCGGAACCTCCACCCGCAGCGTCGCGATGACGATCATCGCGGGCTTCAACGGCGGCGACTACGCCTATCAGATGGCCAACGCGACCATCTTCTTCATCGTCGCCGTGCTCATCTCCCTCCTCCAGCTGTCGCTGACGCGCGGAAGGAACGCACTCTGATGTCGACGCAGACGATCACCACACAGGTCGCGGGCAAGAAGCCCCGCGTGCGCATGGAACGGGTCAACTGGTCGGGCACGATCATCCTGATCCTGTGCGCGGTCACCGTTCTCCTCCCGCTGTACGTCACCCTCTCGATGGCGTTCAAGACCACGGGCCAGGCGGTCGACGGCAACGCGTTCTCGCTGCCGGCGCCGTTCAGCATCGACGGGTTCGTCGAGGCGTGGAACCTCACGAAGTTCCCGGTCGGCGCGGGCATCTCCCTGCTCGTCACGGCCGGCACCGTGATCGCGACCATCGTGCTCGCGGCCTTCGCCTCGTACGCGATCGTGCGCAACTGGGACCGCCGCCTCTTCCGTTACTCGTTCTTCTACCTGCTCGCGGCGATGTTCATCCCGTTCCCGGTCGTCGCCCTGCCGCAGATCCAGCTCACCGGACGCTTCGGGCTCGACAACCCGTTCGGCGTGATCATCCTCGCGACGATGTTCCAGCTGAGCTTCAGCGTGCTGCTGTTCACGGCGTTCCTGCGGTCGATCCCGATCGAGCTCGAGGAGAGCGCCCGCATCGACGGCGCCACCACGTGGCAGACGTTCTGGAAGCTGATCTTCCCGCTGCTCGCCCCCATGAGCGCCACGGTCGGCATCTTCGCCTTCCTTTACGCCTGGAACGACTTCATGATGCCGTCGCTCATCATCTCCGACCCGGCGCTGCAGACGCTGCCGGTGCGGCAGAACCTGTTCCAGACCCAGTTCAGCAACAACTACAACGTGTCGTTCGCCTCGTACCTGATGGCGATGGCCCCGGCGATCCTGGCCTACCTGTTCACGCAGCGCTTCGTCATGGAGGGCGTCACGCAGGGCGCCGTCAAGGGCTGACACGAGAACCACCGCAAGAAACGAAGGAGCACTCCCCGATATGACCGATTCGCTTCTCACCGAGACCCGCGAAGACGACAAGACGGCAGCGTGGTGGCGGCAGGCCGCCGTCTACCAGATCTATCCCCGCAGCTTCGCCGACGCCAACGGCGACGGGCTCGGCGACATCCCCGGCATCCTGTCGCGCGTCGACTACCTGTCGGCGCTCGGCATCGATGCGGTCTGGCTCAGCCCGTTCTACCCGTCCGAGCTCGCCGACGGCGGCTACGACGTCGCCGACTACCGCGACGTCGACCCGCGACTGGGCACCCTCGCCGACTTCGACGCGATGGTCGAGGCGCTGCACGCCCGCGGCATCCACGTCATCGTCGACATCGTGCCGAACCACTCGTCGGATCAGCACGCGTGGTTCCAGGAGGCGCTCGCCGCGGGCCGCGGTTCGGCCGCGCGCGAGCGGTACATCTTCCGCGAGGGCACGGGGCCCGACGGCGCCGAGCCGCCCACGGACTGGGTCTCGGTGTTCGGCGGGTCGGCGTGGGAGCGGGTCGAGGACGGCCAGTGGTACTTCCACAACTTCGCCACCGAGCAGCCCGACTTCAACTGGGATCACCCGGAGGTGCGCGCGGACTTCCTGAAGACCCTGCGCTTCTGGTCGGACCGCGGGGTCGACGGCTTCCGCATCGACGTCGCGCACATGCTCA
Organism: Microbacterium sp. USHLN272; assembly: GCF_037149655.1. Classification (NCBI taxonomy): domain Bacteria; kingdom Bacillati; phylum Actinomycetota; class Actinomycetes; order Micrococcales; family Microbacteriaceae; genus Microbacterium; species Microbacterium sp. USHLN272. Next base: position 2,273,222 of record NZ_JBBCRA010000001.1, read on the forward strand.
CCAAGGACCTCAGCGAGCCGCTGCCCTCGCGCGCCGAGCTCGACGCGATGGACCGCTCCTCGGGCTCGCACCCGCTGATCGACCGCGACGACGTGCACGAGATCTACGCCGAGTGGCGTCAGGTCTTCAACTCGTACGACCCGCCGCGCACCGCGGTCGCCGAGGCGTGGGTCGATACGCCCGAGCGCCGCGCCCGTTACGCCTCGGCCGAGGGGCTCGGGCAGGCGTTCAACTTCGACTTGCTCGAGGCCGATTTCGACGCCGCGCAGTTCCGCGAGATCGTCGATGAGAACCTCGCGCAGGCCCGGCAGAGCGGGTCGTCGACGACGTGGGTGCTCTCGAATCACGACGTCACCCGCCACGCCACCCGCTACGGTCTCGCACCGCTGCAGGGTCGCGCGGTGAAGCAGGGCACGGAGTGGGTCGCGGCCGGCGGCCCGTCCGAGCTGCTCGATCGCGAGCGCGGTCTGCGTCGCGCGACGGCCGCGTCGCTGCTGCTCTTCGGCCTGCCCGGCAGCGCCTACCTGTACCAGGGCGAGGAACTCGGGTTGCACGAGGTCGCCGAGATCTCGCCCGAGCAGCGACAGGACCCGGCGTTCTTCCGCGGGGCGGAGTTCGACGGACTGGGTCGGGACGGATGCCGCGTGCCGCTGCCGTGGAGCGCCGACGGCGTCTCGTTCGGGTTCGGCGCGGCTGCCGCGCACCTGCCCCAGCCGGAGTGGTTCGCCGATCACGCGGTGGATGCCGAGGCATCTGATCCGGCATCGACGCTGTCGCTGTACCGCGAGGCGCTGCGCCTGCGGCATCCGCTGCAGACGGGCGAGACGCTGGAGTGGGTCGAGACCGGTCGCGCCGACGTGCTGCGCTTCGCGCGTCCGAACGGATGGCAGATCGTCACGAACTTCGACACCGAGCCGTTCGATCTGGGAGCGGACGCCGCAGACGTCGTGCTCACGAGCATCCCGCTCGAGGGCTCGTCGCTTCCCGGCGAGGCCACGGTCTGGATCGCCCCGGCGGCGCTGCTCGCCTGACACCCGTCCGGCCGCGTCGAGACCCATCACCGCCGTCGAGACCCATCACCCCGCACGTCGCGGGTGGGGGGTCTCGACGCGGGTGATGGGTCTCGACGGTGGGGAGGAGCACGTCTGCGGATGCCGATTTGATAATGGTTCTCATTAGCGTTTACAGTGAAAGCATGAAGAAGCCCGTGATCGTTCTCGCCCTCGCATCCGTCGCCGCCCTGACGCTGGCCGGATGCTCCACCGCCGCTGCGGGAGAGGGCGCGAGCGACGACGGCACCATCACGGTCGTCGCGAGCACCAATGTCTACGGCGACATCGCCTCGACGATCGGCGGCGACCGCATCGACGTCGAGTCGATCATCACCTCCGCTTCGCAGGACCCGCACTCCTACGAGGCCACCGCCCGCGACCGCCTCACGGTGCAGAAGGCCGACCTCGTGATCGAGAACGGCGGCGGATACGACGCGTTCATCGACACGCTCCTGCAGGACGCGAACGACCCCCACGTCGTCACGGCCGTCGAGTACTCGCACGACTACCCCGGCAACGAGGCTCACGACGACCATGCCGACGAGGACCATGCCGCCGACGACGCAGCGACCGAGGCGCCCGCCGAGGAGGAGCACGACCACGAGCACGCCGAGGGCGAAGAGGGCCACGAGGGTCACGACCACATCGAGGGCTTCAACGAGCACGTGTGGTTCGACCCGCACACGATGATCCACGTCGTCGAGGCGATCTCCGACGAGCTCTCCGAGCTCGACCCCGACGGCGCCGACGAGTTCGCCGCGAACGCGGCCGAGCTCACGGCGGAGCTCGAGGGCTTCGAAGCCGACCTCGCGTCCATCAAGGCGGATGCCTCGAACGTCGACGTCTTCATTACCGAGCCGCTGCCCGGCTACCTCGCCGCGGCCGCCGGATTCACCGATGTCACCCCCGAGGGCTTCGCCGAGTCGGTCGAGGAGGGCACCGATGTCGCCCCCGCCGTTCTGCTGCAGGCGCTCGACGTGATCGAGAGCGGCGAGGTCACCGCCCTCCTCACCAACGCGCAGACCGGTGGTTCCGAGACGCAGCGCGTCGAGGACGCCGCGAAGGCCGCGGGCATCCCCGTGATCGCCTTCACGGAGCTGCTGGAGGACGGATCGTCGTACTCTGAGTGGATGAGTGACGCGATCCAGAGCCTCGCCGCCGCGACCCAGTCGTGAGTCGGCGCCCCGTCCTCGAGATCGCGGATGCCTCGCTCCACCGTGGAGACCGCGAACTCTGGTCGGGACTCGATCTGACGGTCCAGCCCGGCGAGTTCATCGCCGTGCTGGGCCCTTCGGGTTCGGGCAAGACCACCCTTCTGCGCAGCATCCTCGGTCTGCAGCCGCTGTCGTCGGGAACCATCCGCGTCGCGGGTGAGCCCGTGCACCGTGGGAACTCGCGCATCGGCTACATCCCGCAGCAGCGCTCGCTCGCCCCCGACACGAGCATGCGGGCCCGCGACCTCGTCGCCCTGGGTGTGCACGGCAGCCGCTTCGGGTTCCCGGTGCCGCACCGCGGCGACCGTGCGAAGGTCGACCGCCTGCTCGAGTCGGTCGGGGCCGCGCACTTCGCGGATCGCCGCGTCGGACTCCTCTCCGGCGGTGAGCAGCAGCGGCTGCGGGTCGGTCAGGCACTCGCCGACGAGCCGGCACTGCTGCTGTGCGACGAGCCGCTCTCGAACCTCGACCTCGCCAATCAGGTCGCCGTGACCGACATCATCGACCGGCAGCGCCGCGAGCGCGAGGCGGCCGTGATGTTCGTCACCCACGACATCAACCCCATCCTCGGCAAGGTCGACCGCATCCTCTACATCGCCGGCGGGCGCTTCCTGCTCGGCACCCCCGACGAGGTGCTGCAGACGCGCGTGCTCACCGACCTCTACGGCACCCCGGTGTTCGTGCTCCGCGCCGGCGACCGGCTGGTGGTCGTGGGCGTTCCGGATGCCGAGCCTCACCACGACCACGGCGACCACGAGCACGCGCACGGAGGAGCAGCATGAGGCCCCTGGTCGACTGGAGCGACGTCTTCTCGTTCCAGGACTACGGCGAGCTCGTGGCCCTGCTCTCGAACTCGATCATCGCGGGGGCCGTGCTCGGCATCGTCGGCGGACTCATCGGCGTCTTCGTGATGCAGCGCGACCTCGCCTTCGCCGTGCACGGGGTGAGCGAGCTGTCGTTCGCGGGCGCCGCGGCCGCGCTGCTGTTCGGTGGCAGCGTCGTGTTCGGGTCGCTCGGCGGAGCCCTCGTCGCGGCGATACTGATCGGCGTCCTCGGCGCGAAGGCCCGGGACCGCAACTCGATCGTGGGTGTCCTCATGCCGTTCGGCCTCGGCCTCGGCATCCTGTTCCTCTCGCTCTACGACGGCCGCAGCGCCAACCGGTTCAGCCTGCTCACCGGGCAGATCGTCTCGGTGTCGAGCCCCGACCTCGGCTGGCTCATGGGCATCAGCCTGGTGGTGCTGCTCGGGCTGCTCATCATGTGGAACCCGCTGCGCTTCGACTCGCTCGACCCCGAGTCGGCGGCCGCCCGCGGCGTGCCCACCCGTGCCGTGAGCCTCCTGTTCATGGTGCTGCTCGGCCTCATCGTCGCCGTCAGCGTGCACATCATCGGCGCGCTGCTCGTGATGGCGCTGCTCGTGACCCCCGCCGCCGCCGCGATGCGCGTGACAGCGGGGCCCGTGGCCGTGCCACTGCTCGCCGCCCTGTTCGGCTTCGTCTCGGCGGTGGGCGGCATCCTGCTCGCCCTGGCCGGCACCCTGCCCGTCAGCCCCTACATCACGACCCTGTCGTTCACGATCTACGTCGTGTGCTGGGTGGTGCAGAAGGCCCGGGCCCGCGTGCGGCGGGTGCGGGTCTGACGTGAGCGACTCCCAGCCCTCGCCGATCCTCGACGCCTAGAATCGTCGGTATGGCTCAGCGGAACACCTGGCAGCGCGAACGCGTGCGCGAAGCACTCGCCGACGCGCGCGGTTTCGTGAGCGCGCAGAACCTGCACGCCTCGCTGCGCGACGACAACACGGGCATCGGCCTGGCCACCGTGTACCGCGCGCTCGCGGGTCTCGCCGCCTCCGGCGACGCCGACTCGCTGCAGAGCCCCGAGGGCGAGGCGCTCTACCGCGCCTGCACCACGCAGGGCCATCATCACCACCTGATCTGCCGCAACTGCGGACTCACGGTCGAGATCGAGGCCAAGGACGTCGAGCAGTGGGCGCACCGCACGGCCGCACTGCACGGATTCACGGATGCCGCGCACGTCGTCGACATCTTCGGACTGTGCGCCCCCTGCACCAACAAGCGCGACGCCGAGAGGGCCGCGACCGCGTGACTCTGCTCGCCCCGCAGCGCCACGCGCACGCCCACGGCTCGACGCGGTCGCCGCGCTCGGCGTGGATCGGCCTGATCCTGGGCGCCGTCATCATCGCGGCGCTGTTCCTGGTCGACGCGTTCCTGCCTCAGCTCTTCCCGGCCTCGCTGCCCACCCGCACGCAGGACGGACTGACTCTCGCGCTCAGCGTGCTGATCGAGGCCCTGCCGTTCGTGATCCTCGGCGTGCTGCTGTCGATCGTCGTGCAGGTGTGGCTGCCGGCCGACGTCATCCACCGCTGGCTGCCGAAGCGCGCGTGGGCCCGCCGAGCGGTGCTGTCACTGCTGGGCATGCTGATCCCGGTCTGCGAGTGCGGCAACGTGCCCTTCGCCCGCGGACTCATGATGCGCGGCCTCGCGCCGGCCGAGGCGATGACCTTCCTCATCGCGGCGCCGATCGTCAACCCGATCGTGATCCTCACCACGCACGCGGCGTTCGGGTGGGACGGCGGCATCCTCGTCGCCCGTCTCGTCGGCGGCTACCTGATCGCGAACCTCATCGGCTGGATCTACAGTCGGCACCCCTCGCCCGACGCGATGCTCACGCAGCGCTTCATCGACACGTGCGATCGCGTCACCCACGAGCACGGCACCCCGGTGAAGCGCAGCCTGACGCAGTTCCTCATCGAGCTGCGCGCGGTGATGCCCGCGCTCGTGATCGGCTCGGCCCTCGCCGGAGCCGTGCAGGTGCTCATCCCGCGCGACATGCTGCTCGCGATCGGCGCGAACCCGGTGCTGTCGATCGTCGCCATGATGGCGCTCGCGATGACGGTCGCGATCTGCTCGAACGTCGACGCGTTCTTCGCTCTGTCGTTCGCCTCGACGTTCTCGTCGGGAGCGCTCGTCGCCTTCCTGCTCGTCGGCCCGCTCGTCGACGTGAAGATGCTCGCACTCATGCGCACGACCTTCACGGCGCGCACGCTGCTCGGCATCGTCGGCGTCGTGGTTGCCTCGGCCTTCGCGATCGGGATCGGGGTGAACGCCCTTGTCTGAGCACACGCACGCCCCCTCGCGCTCCCGCCTGCGCGCCCTCGGCACGCGGTGGCTGGGCATCGGGCTCGCGACCTTCGTGTCGATCGTCACGCTCGGCCTCGGCTTCACGGGCCGCCTCACCCTTTACATCAGCCCCGAGTCGGTGTGGTTCGCGTGCGCCGCGGCGGTCGTGACCCTGCTGGGTGCGATCTGGTCGTGCACCCTGCCGCTGGGCGAAGAGGCCGATCACGGTCACGATCACGGCACCGCGCACGACGACGCGGATGCCGCTCCCACCCCGCGCCGCGCCCTCGCCGCCGCCGGAGCGGTGACCGGTGGCATCCTCGCGACCGGCGTCGTCGCGGCGGCCCTCGTGCTGCCGCCGGCGTCGCTCTCGGTCGAGCTCGCGATGTCGCGCGTCGGCGAGCAGACGGCGCTCTTCGCCGGCTCCGACGACGTCACGCTCGGCATCGCCGACACCTCCACCTTCGGGGTCGGGGACTGGGCCAGCGTCTTCGCGACGGCGACGAACACGGCGGCCTACGACGGGGCATCCGTCTCGCTGGTCGGGTTCGTCACGCCTGACGCGGTGAAGGACGGCGAGGTCAACCTCACCCGCATGGTCATCACGCATTGCGTGATCGACGCGCAGCCGGCGACGCTGCCGGTGAGCGTCGACGCGAGCGCCTACGACACCGGCCAGTGGGTCGAGGTCACGGGAACGGTGAAGGCGGATGCCGACGGCAAGCTGAGCATCGTCCCCACCGAGGTCGTCGCGATCGACGAGCCGGGAGACCCGTATGAGTACTGACGACGATCGGCCCGAGGGCCCCGCCGTCCCGCGCACGCGCGCCGAGATGCGCGCCGCCCGCGAGGCCGCCGCGGCGGCGGAGTCGGCCGAGGAGGAGTCTCGGGGCGGGCCCCTTCGACAAGCTCAGGGACCCGCTTCCGAGGCGCCTGCGGATGTCCCTGAACCTCCGGTTCCTGAGCGAGCGGAGCGAGACGAAGGGCCCGCGCGCCGAGCATCTTTCGAGCCGAGTCTCTCGTCGGAGGGAGACCCTTCGTCTCCTCGCTCCGCTCCGGTTCCTGAGCGAGCGCAGCGTCCTTCGTCTCGTCGCTCCGCTCCTCGCTCAGGAACCGACGGAGGGCGTTCAGCATCCGAGGCCACCCCGAAGCGCTCGCGCCGGTTCGGGATCGCCCTCGCCGCGGTGCTCGGCATCCTGGTGCTGGTGGGCGCCGGCCTCGGCGTCGTGAGCCTCACGCAGGGTCCGCGCATCACCGAGGTGCAGGTCGATCCGGCGCACGCGATCGACGCCTCGGGCAGCCGGCTCATCCTCACGGCCAACCAGTCGCTCGCGGCGATCGACCCCGCGCAGGTGACGGTCGAACCGTCGGTGCCGTTCACGGTGGATGCCGCGGGCCGGGGTATCGGCATCCGCTTCACCGTGCCGCTCGACGACGAGACGGAGTACACCGTCACGGTCGCCGACGCGACCGGCGCATCGGGCGGGCCGAAGAACGACCTGACGACGACGTTCACCACGCCGCCCTCGAGCATCTTCCTGCTCAACCGCAGCGACAAGGAAGACAAGATCTTTCAGACCGACCTCACCGGCGAGAACGGTGTGCCGGTGTTCGCCGCCGACGAGATCAACGACTTCCGCGCGACCTCGTCGCAGTTGGTCGTGACGGTCGAGGAGGAGGACGGCTCGCACATCATCGTGATGGACCACGACGGCGGCAACCAGCGCGAGCTGCCGCTGCCCGGCGAGGGCTACGTCGGATCGATCCAGGTGTCGGAGCGCGGCGGACTCGTCGGCTACAGCTACTCCGACCGTGAGCTCAGCGATACCGAGGGCCGCGCGAGCGTGCTCGTCACCCAATCTCTGAACGACAAGGACTCCGAGCCGCAGGTCATCGAGGTCGGCGACGCCGAGGCCAGCATCTTCGCGTGGCAGTTCGTGCCCGACAGCGCCGCGGTGCTGTTCATCGACTTCGACGGCGCGCTGTCGCTCGTCGATCGCTCGAGCGATGCCGGCGTGCAGTCGCTCGGTCTGGCCGCGAACATCCAGGGCATCAGCCGCGGCACCTACACCGCGATCGTCGAGCGCCTCGACGGCACGGTCGTCGAGCTCAACCTGGCCGACGGATCGGAGCAGCCGCTCGCCGCCTCGAACCCCGACTACGGCATCGCCTCGACCATCACCCCGTTCCCCGGCGGCACGCTGCGGCACGTCGTGCAGCGCAACGAGCTCGGCATCCCGACCGGCCAGGCGGTCGTGAAGGTCGACGACGACGGCACGGCGAGCCCGCTGATCGAGGTCCCCTCGACGGATTCGATCCTGCAGGCCTGCGCCTCGCCCAGTGGCCAGTACGCCGCGGTGGTGATCGCCCCGGACATGACCGACAACCCCTACGACGAGATGCTGCTCCCGCTGCCGAAGAAGATGGAGACGCACCTCATCGACCTGCGCACGGGCGACGAGATGGTGGCTCTCACCGGCTTCGACGCCTCGTGGTGCCAGACGGCTCCGCGCTTCTGACATGGTCGGCGTTCTGCACCGGGCGACCCGCGACGAGCTGAGCGGTCTGCCGGTCGACGTCGCCCCGCGACTGCTGGCCGCCGAGTTGCGCACGGTCGTCGCGGGACCCGGTGAGCCGGCCGTCGAGGTGCGCATGCGCCTCACCGAGGTCGAGGCCTACCACGGGCAGGGCACGGGGGAGTTCGCCGATCCCGGCTCCCACGCCCGCATGGGACGCACCGCCCGCAACGCCACGATGTGGGGCGAGCCCGGGCATCTCTACGTGTACCTGAGCCACGGCATCCACTCGTGCGTCAACGTCGTGTGCGGACCGGAGGGCGTCGCCGGTGGTGTGCTGCTGCGCGCCGGGGAGATCGTCGGGGGAGCGGATACCGCCGCGCACCGCCGCGGTATCGACGCGGCGCTCACCCCCCGCGCGCTGCGCGATCTCGCGCGCGGACCCGGGCGGTTCGGGCAGGCGGTGGGGCTGAAGCATCCGCTCCACGACGGCATCGACGCGGTCACGGGCGCGGAGTGGCACGGAGCGCGCGCCGAGCTGTGGCTGAGCGACGAACCGGTCGAGGTGGCGTCGGGCCCGCGGGTGGGCGTCGCCGGGATCGCCGGGACGGATGCCTTCCCCTGGCGCTTCTGGATCGCCGGCGACCCGACGGTCTCGCCGTTCCGCTGGGGCCGCGGCGCCGAGGACGCGTCGCGTTCGTAGACCGGCGTCAGGCGGAGTCGCGCCAGACGACCGGGGTGTCGAGCATGATGCCGGTGCGGGCGGCGGGTTCGTCGTCGCGCAGCTGCGCGAGCACGGATGCCGCGGCCGCCGCACCGAGTCCCTCGGCGGGCTGGTCGACCGTCGAGAGCAGGGGAGTGGTGCGCATCGCCCAGGTGCTGTTGTCGAAGCCGACGATGCCGACGTCTTCGGGAACGCGGCGACCGGCCTCGCGCAGCGCCCAGATCGCGCCGGCGGCGACGGCATCCGATGCGGCGAACACGCCGTCGATGTCGGGTGCGCGCTCGAGCAGGCGGGTCATGGCCGCGGCGCCGTCGGCGTAGGAGTACAGCGGCACGGGTTCGACGAGCGCGGGGTCGAAGTCGGCGTCGAGGGCCTCGGTGAACCCGGCGAGGCGGTCGGCGCCCGAGTCGCGGTCCAGCGCTGCGGCGATCATGCCGATGCGGCGGCGTCCGGTCGCGTGCAGCCGAGACGTGATCGCGCGGGCGGCTCCGTGGTTGTCGACGCCGACCCAGGCCGCATCGACGTCGGGCGGGTGGCCGACGTAGGCGACGGGCAGGTCGAGGCGCATGACGGCCTTCGTGATGGGGTCCTGCGCGCGGGCGGAGACGATCACCGCGCCGTCGACGAAGCCGCCGTTCAGGTACCGGGCGACGCGTTCGGTGTCGCGGTCGGAGTCGACCACGAGGCACACCATCTGGTAGTCGGCCTCGGAGAGCGTCTCGTTGGTGCCGAGCATGATCGCCCCGATGTTGGGGTCTTCGAGGAACAGCGCGTGCGGCTCGTGCACGATGAACGCGATGGCCTGCGTGCGCTGACGCACGAGGTTGCGCGCGGCGGTGTTGGGCACGTAGCCGACCTCGCGGATGGCCTCTTCGATCGCGGTGCGGGAGGAGTCCGAGACGTAGCCGCCGTTGAGCACGCGGCTGACGGTTCCGCGCGAGACGCCGGCGACGCGCGCGACGTCGTGCACGGTGCTGCGGCGGCGCGTCGAGGAGCTCATGATGCTCAGCCTAGCGACTGGACTTGACGTCGAGCCGGCGGACATGTGACGATGTGTGCACGTTCACAGAGAATCATCCCGATCTTTTCGTGAGTCGAACTGTGCACGTGCACACATCTCTTCCGCAAAGGAGCGAAACCGAATGCCCGCCGCCGCGCCCACCCTCATCTCCTCTCTGTCCGAGGGGGAGGGTCTCGTCTTCGGATGCGACTACAACCCGGAGCAGTGGGACCGCAGTGTCTGGCCCGAAGACATCCGCCTCATGCGCGAAGCGGGCGTCGGACTCGTGGCGATCAACATCTTCGGATGGTCGACGATCAACCCGGGCGAGGGCCGCTGGGACTTCTCCGGCCTCGACGAGATCATCGCGCAGCTGCACGCCGCCGGCATTCGCGTCGACCTCGGCACCGGCACGGCCTCCCCGCCCCCGTGGCTCACGACCAAGCACCCCGAGATCCTGCCCGAGGGCATCGACGGCACCGTCTTCCACCAGGGTGGCCGTCAGGCCTACTGCCCGAGCAGCCCCGTCTTCCGCGCCTACGCGGCCGAGGTCACGCGCCGCGTCGTCGAGCGGTACGGCTCGCACCCCGCCGTCACCCTCTGGCACGTCTCGAACGAGCTCGGATGCCACAACGCCCTCTGCTACTGCGAGACCAGCACCGGCGCCTTCCGCACCTGGCTGCGCGACCGCTACGCCGATGACATCGCCGCGCTGAACACCGCCTGGGGCACCAGCTTCTGGAGCCAGCGCTACGGCTCGTTCGACGAGGTGCAGGTTCCCGCGCAGGTGCTCTCGCTGCGCAACCCGGGCCAGGTGCTCGACTTCCAGCGCTTCAGCTCCGACGAGCAGCTCGCGCTCTACCGCGTCGAGGCCGAGATCATCCGCGCGCACAGCGACATCCCCGTGACGACGAACTTCATGGTCACCGCGCACATCCGCGCCCTCGACTACTGGTCGTGGACCGCCGACATGGACCTCGTCGCCAACGACCACTATCTCGACCGTCGCCTCGAGAACCCGCGCCAGGAGCTCTCGTTCGCCGCCGACCTCACCCGCGGCCTCGCCGAAGGCGACCCCTGGCTGCTCATGGAGACCTCGACCAGCGCCGTCAACTGGCAGCCCGTCAACCTCGCCAAGGCCCCGGGCGAGCTCACCCGCAACGTCGCCTCGCACGTCGCCCGCGGCGCCGACGGCATCTGCTTCTTCCAGTGGCGCGCGTCGACCCAGGGCGCTGAGAAGTACCACTCTGCGCTGCTGCCGCACGCCGGCACCGACAGCGACCTGTGGCGCGGAACCGTCGAACTGGGCCGCATGCTCGAGAGCCTCGGCGAGGTCGCCGGCACCCGCGTCGTCGCCGACGCCGCGGTGCTGTTCTCGTGGGAGAACTGGTGGGCCGTCGAGAACGAGGGGCGCCCGAGCGAAGAGGTGCGCTACCTCGACCAGGTGCACGCCGCGCACACCGCCCTGGCGGATGCCGGGATCGTCGCCGACATCGTGCGCCCCGGTACCGACCTCGACGACTACCGTCTGATCGTGGTGCCGGCCCTGCACCTCGTGCGCGACGAGGAGGCGGCCGTCATCGCCCGCGCCGTCGAGCGCGGAGCGACCGTGCTCGTCACCTTCTACAGCGGCATCGTCGACGCCGAGGATCGCGTGCGCACGGGCGGCTACCCCGGCGCGTTCCGCGAGCTGCTCGGCATCCGCTCCGAGGAGTTCGCGCCGCTCGTGCCGGGGCAGAGCGTCGCGCTGAGCGACGGCTCGACGGCATCCGTCTGGAGCGAGCGGCTGCGCACGACGGATGCCGAGGCCATCGCCTCCTTCGTCGACGGGCCCTCCGCCGGGCACCCCGCGATCACCCGCCGGGCGCAGGGCGCGGGCGAGGCCTGGTACCTCGCGACCCAGCCGTCGCCCGAGGCCTACCGCGCGCTCGTCGCGCGGCTCGCCGACGCGGCGGGCATCGCCGCGTCACCCGGAGCCGGACCCGACGTCGACGTGGTGCGCCGCGTCGGAGCGGATGCCGCCTACCGCTTCGTCATCAATCACGGCGCAGACCCCGTCGAGGTCGCAGCGACCGGCACCGAGCTCCTCACCGGCTCCGCCGCCACCGGCATCATCACCGTCCCCGCCGGGGCGGTCCGCATCATCAAGGAGGATGTATGACCACCACGCTCGCAGCGCCGGCGAAGACCGGCGCGGCGCCGGGTCGGCGTCGATCCCGCATCCCGCACAAGGGCGCGATCGCCTTCCTGTTCCTGCCGTTCGGCGTGCTGTTCGCGCTGTTCTACGTCGCCCCCATCGCCTACGCGTTCTGGCAGTCGCTGCTGGTCGTGCGCCGCGAGGGCACCTTCGGCAAGGCCGAGCTCGTCTTCGGCGGCTTCGCCCAGTACGTGCAGGTCTTCCAGGACTCGGCCTTCTGGAACTCGATGGGGCGGATGCTGCTCTTCGGCGTCGTGCAGGTGCCGATCATGCTCGGCCTCGCGCTGCTCTTCGCGCTGCTGCTCGACTCGCCGCTGGTCAAGGGCAAGCGCTTCTTCCGGCTCGCGTTCTTCGTGCCCTACGCGGTTCCCGGCGTGATCGCCGCGATCATGTGGGGTTCGCTGTTCTCGCCCAACCTGTCGCCCTTCACCGCGATCACCAAGAACATCGACTTCCTCGGCGCCGATCTGGTGCTCTGGTCGATCGCCAACGTCGTCACCTGGGTCTACGTCGGCTACAACATGCTCATCATCTACTCGTCGCTGCTGTCGATCCCGACCGAGCTCTACGAAGCGGCCCGCCTCGACGGCGCCGGGCAGTGGCGCATCGCCTGGTCGATCAAGATCCCGCTCGTGCGACCGGCGATCGTCATGACCGCGATCTTCTCGATCATCGGCACGCTGCAGCTGCTCGCCGAGCCGCAGGTCTTCCGCTCGTTCAGTTCGGCGGTCACCAGCACGTTCACTCCGAACATGACCGTGTTCGCGACGGCATCCATCCCGAACACGAACCTCGCGGCGGCCTTCTCGGTCGTGCTCGCGGTGACGACCTTCGTGCTCTCGTTCGGATTCATGAAGTACATGCAGCGCAAGGAGCAGAACGCATGACCACCGCGACGATCATCGGGGCGCGCCGCTCGACCGGACGCGCCGCACGCGAATCGGGCATCTCGCGCGGTGCCGCGATGCTCATCATGGCCGTGTTCACCGTGTACTTCCTGCTGCCGCTGTGGTGGCTGCTGGTCGCGGCGAGCAAGGACAACAGCGACATCCTCACGACGGCCCCGCTGTGGTTCGCCGACGTGAAGTTCTTCGACAACATCGTCGAGCTGTTCGCCTACCGCGACGGCGTCTACCTGAAGTGGATGCTGAACTCGGTGCTGTACGCCGCGCTCGGCGGCGCGATCGCGACGCTGCTCGCGGCGATGGCCGGGTACGCGCTCGCCAAGTACCGCTTCCCGGGGCGCAACGCGCTCTTCGACATCGTGCTCGGCGGCGTGCTCGTCCCCGCGACCGCGCTCGCCCTGCCGCTGTTCCTCATCTTCAGCCAGGCGAACCTCACGAACACCTTCTGGTCGGTCTTCCTGCCCTCGATCGTGAGCCCCTTCGGCGTGTACCTCGCGCGCATTTTCGCGGCGTCGTCGGTGCCGGACGAGCTCCTCGAGGCGAGCCGTCTCGACGGTGCGGGGGAGATCCGCACGTTCTTCACCGTCAGCATCCGCCTGATGACCCCGGCGCTGGTGACCATGTTCCTCTTCCAGTTCGTCGCGATCTGGAACAACTTCTTCCTGCCGATGATCATGCTGCGCAGCGAAGAGCTCTTCCCCGTCGTCTACGGCCTCTACAACTGGAACAACCAGTTGAACCAGCTCCCCGAACTGCGCGGCCTCGTGCTGATCGGCGCCCTGCTGTCGGTCATCCCCCTCATCGTCACGTTCCTCCTGCTCCAGCGCTTCTGGCGCAACGGTCTGGGCGCCGGCGCCCTGAAGTGAGCAGGTTGCCGGGCGGATGGCCCGTCCGGCGATGCACCACCCGAGAAAGGTCAGAAATGCAGCATTCGAAGAAGAAGGCAGCCGGTGCGATCGCCATCGCGGCGCTCGTGCTCACGGGATGCTCCGCCGGTGGCGGAGACACCTCGACAGGGGGCGACGCCGCCGCCTGCACCCCGGCGGACGGTGACGTCACGCTCGAGTTCACGTCGTGGATCCCCGGGATCGAAGACGTGGTGAAGATCTGGAACGACGAGAACCCCGAGATCCAGGTGAAGGTGCAGACCGGCCCCAACGGGAACGGCGGCACGTACCAGAACTTCTTCAACCAGCTCCAGGCGGGCGACGCTCCCGACCTCGGTCAGATCGAGTACGACGCCCTGCCGAACTTCCTCGTGCAGGACGGCATCGAAGACCTCAGCGCCTGCGAAGACGTCGTGGCCGCGGAGGGCGACTTCGTCGACTGGGCCTGGGGGCAGGTGACGCTCGGCACCGAGGGCGTCTACGGCATCCCGCAGGACATCGGCCCGATGGCGCTGTTCTACCGCGCCGACCTGTTCGAGCAGAACAACATCCCGATCCCCACCACGTGGGACGAGTACCGCGAGGCCGCGGTGCAGATCCGCGCGCTGGGCGGCTACATCACCAACTTCTCGCAGTCCGACATCAACCAGTTCGCCGGCTTCGTGTGGCAGGACGGCGGGCAGTGGTTCTCGAGCGATGACGCCGGCTGGACCGTCTCGCTCGACGGCGAGCAGTCCGTCTCGGTCGCCGACTACTGGCAGGGCCTGCTCGACGACGACCTCGTCGCCACCGTCCCGGCCTGGACCGACGAGTGGAACAACGCCTACAACTCGGGCGAGGTCTGGACCTGGAACTCCGCCGTCTGGGGCGCGAACTCCATCTCGAGCGGTGCCCCCGACACGGCCGGCAACTGGGCCGTCGCTCCGCTCCCGCAGTGGAGCGCGGGTGACTCCGTCGCCGGAAACTGGGGCGGATCGTCGACCGCGGTCCTCAAGGGAAGCGAGCACGTCTACGAGGCGACGAAGTTCGCGCTGTGGCTGAACACCTCCGAGGAGGCGCTCACCGCTCTCGCCGAGGCCGCGAACCTCTACCCGGCCACCACCGCCGGCCTGAAGCTGCCGGTCTACGCCGACGGCGTCGACTTCTACGGCGGACAGAAGATCTACGACGTGTTCGCCGAGGCGGCCACGCAGGTGTCGCCGGACTTCGTGTGGGGCCCGACCATGACGCAGACCTACGCCGACGTCTCCGACGGTTTCAAGGGTGCGGTCAGCGGCAGTGGCACCCTCGCCGATGCGCTGAAGGACGCGCAGACCTCCACGGTCGACGCCCTGAAGTCGGCATCGATCCCGGTCACCGAGTAGGTTCTCCGGTTCTCGAAGGCCCGCGGGTGCTCCGGCATCCGCGGGCCTTTCGGCGTTCTCGGCATCCCTTTGCGCTGTGATAGCATTGGCGATTGTCTGTGCACACTCCTGTGCGCAGTTCGCATGCTGTTCGTCCCGAGGGGTGGATGGCGTGCAGACAAGGGATCTTGGGTGGGGCCGTCCGGCCTCACGGTATAGAAGGAGTCATCATGGCAGCAGTGTGCCAGGTGACCGGAGCTGTTCCCGGTTTCGGTCACAACGTCTCGCACTCGCACCGCCGGACGAAGCGTCGCTTCGACCCGAACGTGCAGAAGAAGACCTATTTCGTTCCGTCGCTCGGTCGTAAGATCACGCTCAACGTGTCCGCCAAGGGCATCAAGGTGATCGACGTCCGCGGCATCGAGAACGTGGTCAAGGACCTCCAGGCGAAGGGTGTGAAGCTCTAATGGCCAAGAAGGCTCAGGACGTACGTCCGATCATCAAGCTGCGTTCGACGGCGGGTACGGGTTACACGTACGTGACCAAGAAGAACCGCCGCAACACCCCCGACCGCCTCGTGCTCAAGAAGTACGACCCGGTCGTCCGCAAGCACGTCGAATTCCGAGAGGAGCGTTGATCAATGGCTAAGAAGAGCAAGATCGCTCGCAACGAGCAGCGCAAGGTCATCGTCGAGCGTTACGCCGAGCGTCGCGCCGAGCTGAAGAAGACCCTGGTCGACCCGAACGCCACCGACGAGGCCCGCGAGGCCGCACGCGTCGGCCTGCAGAAGCTGCCGCGCAACGCGTCGCCGGCTCGCGTGCGTTCGCGCGACGTCATCGACGGCCGCCCCCGCGGTGTCCTCACGAAGTTCGGCATCTCGCGTGTCCGCTTCCGTGACATGGCGCACCGTGGCGAGCTGCCCGGCGTGACCAAGTCCAGCTGGTAAGTAGCATTTTCGGTCCCTGAGCTCGTCTCGGGGTCCGGGAGGGGCGAGGATCTTCGGATCCTCGCCCCTTCTGCGTGTGTGGGGGTGCGTCGTGCGCGTCGGGGAGGAGTTCTCGCCCTCTGCAGGATCGCTTCCTGCATCCGCTCCTGCAAAGCGAGAGTTCTCCTGCGCTATCGGCGGCCGCTGGTCTCAGCGAGCGCAACTCACGTGCCCCATGTCGGATGCTTCACGCCGCGCTGCCCTGATGCTCCCCCTGCAACGGCCCTGACCCCCTCCCCCTGCAACGGCCCTGACTCCCTCCCCTGCAACGGAGGAGATCTCGGGCTTGAGGGCCCGCAGAGGAAGAATTGCTCCTGCGCAAGAAGAGTTCTCCTCCCGCGGAGCGCTTCTGCACAGCTGGCACAGAGCTCGGCTCAGTCCACAGCATCCGTCATCTGGGTGCCGAAAGCTGGTCGGGGCGTCGGAGGATCGACGGATGGATGCTCTCGCCGAACTCTCCCGCCGCGGAGGAATCGCCCGAACCGCCACGCTGAACGCCGCAGGCGTGAGTGCCCATTCGCTGCGCCGCGCGCGAGAGCGCGGCGACGTGCGCACGATCCGTCGTGGATGGGTTGCTCTTCCGGATGCCGACCCGCGCGTCGTCGGAGCGATCGAACGCGGTGTGATCCTGGGGTGCGTCACCGCGGCCGAGCACCAGGGGCTGTGGGTGCCCGATGTCGGTGCGCTGCACGTCGTCGCGCCGAGGCATGCGGGGCGCGTCGTCGTGCCGTCCCGCGTGGTCGTGCACTGGTCGAGACCCGTGGTTCCGCGGTCGCCCGACACGACCGTCGACGATCTCGTGAACTCGCTCGCCGTGGTCGCACAGTGCCAACCGTTCGAGACGGCTCTGGTCATCTGGGAATCCGCGATGAACAAGGGGCTCGTCGATGCGGCGCGGCTGCGCGGCCTCGATCTCCCGGCCGCCGCGCGCGCAGTGCTCGAGCAGGCTCGGCCATATGCCGACTCGGGGCTCGAGACGATCTTCCTTTACCGGCTGCGGTGGATGTGCCTGCCGATGATCCCCCAGGTGTGGATCATCGATCGGCCGGTCGATCTGTTGATCGGCGAACGCCTGGTCGTGCAGATCGACGGGGGCACGCATGTCGGGCCGCAGCGCGCTCGCGACATCGCCCATGACGCTCAGTTGGTGCTTCGCGGGTACACGGTGCTGCGGTTCGGGTATGAGCAGGTGATGGAGCGCTGGTCCGAGGTTCAAGCGGTCATCATGGAGGCGGTCGCGCAGGGGAAGCACCGTGCCTGACGCCATCGGTGGTCGCGTAGCCTGCGCGCAACGGAGGAGATCTCGCCTTCTGCAAGACGAGAATCAGAATCCTGTCCTGTAGAACGCGAGATCTCCTCCGTTCGTGCGGGTGCGGGAGGGGCCCAACGGGGTGCGGAGCCGCACCCCTCACGCCACGGATGCCTCGGCGTGCTGCACCGCCCAGGCGAGGGCGTGGTCGGCGATCTGCTCCCAGCCGTCCTGGCTGACGAGGCGGTGGGTGCGTCCGGGGTACTCGATGTAGTCGACGATCGCGGGGCTGCCCGAGGCGCGGTACTTCTTCTCGATCGCCCGCACGATGGCCGGCGGCACGACGTGGTCGATCTCGCCGGCGATCAGCAGCAGCGGAGCACGGTCGGCGCGGGCGTAGTCGACGTGCGTGACGCCGCCCTTCTCGTTGAGCACCGAGGTCACGCCCTCGAAGAACACCCGGTTGTACGAGTTGACGGCGTACTCCTCCCACAGGGCGTCGGATGCCGCGCGCGACAGGTCGTTGCCGAAGGTGAAGTGGAAGTGGCGCTTCGAGAGGGGCTTGGCGCCGTTGCGTCCGAAGGGGTTGGAGAGGATCGGGGTACCGGTCCAGAGGGTCGAGAGGGGGAGGGCGGTGACGCCGGCGGTCTGTCCGGGAGCGACCCCCACGTAGGCGGCGCCGAGGCCGCGGTCGGCGAGCATCTGCGTGAGCACGCCGCCGAAGGAGTGGCCCATGATGATCGGCTTGACGGGGAGTGCGCGGATGATGCGCTCATAGTTGTCGGCGATCTGCTTCAGGCCGATGCCCTTGAGGGCCGAGGGGTCGCGGCGGATGTCGTCGACGGTGCGGTCGTCGATGCCGGGCCATCCGGGAACGATGACCTCGTGGCCCTGTGCGCGGAAGCGCTCGGCCCACGTGTCCCAGCTTTTCGGGGTCATCCAGAGTCCGTGGATGAGGACGATGGGGGTCTTGTCGGTGCTGTTCATGATCTTCTCCTGTGTTCGGTCCTGCGGGGTGGAAGTGCGTTACGCTGATAGTAGACCGAACGTTCTATCTACCGCAAGGTATTCCCGAGAATCGAGAAATCGCCGAACGGATGCCACGATGAGGGGAGGACCCACCATGAGCACCGACACCACGAAGCGCCCGAGCCCCGCCCGCGCACGCCTGATCGAGGCCGCCACGCGCCTCTTCTACGAGGAGGGCATCCACGCGGTCGGCGTCGACCGCGTGATCGCTGAGGCCGAGGTCACGCGCGCCACGCTGTACAAGCAGTTCGGCGGCAAGGAGAACCTCGTGCTCGCCTACCTCGAGAACGAGGATCGGATGCTGCGCGACATGTTCGCCGAGGCGGGATCCGCCGTCATCGACCCCACGCGGTTCATCGACGCCGTCATCGACGGCATCGTCGCCGACATCCGCCTGCGGCACACCCGCGGCTGCCCGTTCATCAACGCCGCAGCCGAGTACCCCGACGGCGAGGGACCCGTACGCGCGATGATCGACGAGCACCGCGAGTGGTTCCGGAGCACGCTCGAACAGGTCGCCGGAGCGGCCGGTCTCGAGCGGCCGGCCGAGGTCGCGGCCTCGCTCGTGCTGCTCCGCGACGCCGCTCTGGTCGGCGGATACCTCGACGGAGACGACCGCGTATCGCCCGCTTTCGAGCGCACGGCGCAGGCCGTGATCGCGGCGCACCGGCCCTGAAAAGGGTCGGGACACGCCCGAAAACCTGTGACTGGAGTGACAAAAGTCGTGCAACACGCCCAATAAATGACCAAAACCCGCGAAATGACGCGGAAATGGGGGTGGTCATTGATACATTCAAGGCGGTCACTCGACCAGGGGCATCCGCCCCGATCCACACAACGATGCGACGAGATCCTCGTCGCTGGAGGATGACATGGCTGACAAGTCCATCACCAAGACCGAGCTCGTCGCGAGCATCGCCAGCGCCACCGGCCAGAGCCAGGCCACCGTCTCGGGTGTCCTCGACGCGCTGTTCTCCACGGTCTCCGACGCCGTTGCCAAGGGCAGCAAGGTCTCGATCCCGGGCTGGATCTCGTTCGAGCAGGTCGACACCGCCGCTCGCACCGGCCGCAACCCGCAGACCGGCGCCGAGATCAAGATCCCGGCCGGCAAGCGCGTCAAGGTGACCGCTGGTTCCAAGCTGAAGGCAGCCGTCAAGTAAGACGCTTCCTGTCGAAGGCCGCCGCCCCTCGGGGTGGCGGCCTTCTGCGTCCCCGGCAGAGAGCCTGCAGCATCCAGCGCCACGTCAGCCGGCACGGATGCCGCGGCTTAGGCTGGAGGGGTGAACACCCGCGCCGCGACGACCCGATCGAGCGCGTCGGCCTACCGCCTCGCCGGCATCGGAATCCTCGCCGTCGCCGCGATCGTCGGCGTCGTCGCCGCGCTGATCGTCGGCGGGGGAGCGGCACCCCTGCTGCTGCAGGATCCCGGCCCCTTCGTCATGTGGGCGACCCCGATCGTCAAGCTCACGATGAACGTCGCGGCCGCCGCGATGCTCGGCTCGCTCGTGCTCGCCCTGTTCGCCCTCAAGAGCGGTGAGAAGCCGTTCGACACGGCCCTCAACATCGCCTCGATCGGTGCGGCGGTCTTCACGATCTCGGCGGGGTTCACCGCGTTCCTCACGTTCATGGCCGCGTTCAACCCGCAGCTCAGCATCGAGCGCGAGTTCGGCGCACAGCTCGGCCGCTACCTGCTCGAGACGGCCCTGGGTCAGTCGTGGTTGATCACGACCATCTTCGGCTCCGTGATCACGGTGCTCGCCTTCGCCTGGCGCACCTGGACGCCGACGCTCATCACGGCGCTCCTGGCCGCGGCATCCTTCCTCCCCCTCGCCACGCAGGGGCACTCGGGCGATCTCGCCGGCCACACGGTCGCGGTCAACTCGATCCTGCTGCACACGATCGGCGCCGCGGTGTGGCTCGGCGGTCTGCTGCTGATCGTGCTGCTGCGCGGACGCGACGGTGTCGACGGTGCGCAGCTCGTGCGACGCTACTCGTCGCTCGCGATCGCCGCGTTCTTCGTCGTCGCGATCTCGGGGGTCGCCCGCTCGGTCGTCGCCCTCGGCGACTGGAGCCAGCTCGCGACGCCGTACGGCGCGATCCTGCTCGCCAAGGTCGTGCTCCTGGGTGGTATGGGCCTGCTCGGCGCCTGGTACCGCGCGCGTCTGATCCCGAAGCTCGACGGCCCCCGGGCATCCGCCTGGTTCTGGATGCTGGTGCTCTGCGAGGTCGCCCTCATGGGGCTCGCCTCGGGTGCTGCCGCGGCCCTCGCCCGCACGCCCCCGCCGACCGGTGAGGAGGCCGCGTTCGCGCAGACCCCCGCCGAGGTGCTGACCCGCTCGAACGTGCCGCCGGAGTTCACCCTCGACCGCTGGTTCACGTCATGGGACCTCGACATCCTGTGGCTCGTCGCCGCCGGGTTCGGGCTCTTCCTCTACATCGCCGGCGTCATCCGTCTGCAGCGGCGCGGCGATCGCTGGCCGATCCACCGCACCGTCTTCTGGGTGCTCGGGATGCTGCTGCTCGTCTGGGTCACCTGCGGCCCGATCAACGCGTACCAGGAGTACCTGTTCAGCGTGCACATGCTCGGGCACATGATGCTGTCGATGGCGATCCCGCTGCTGCTGGTGTCGGGTGCCCCGGTGACGCTCGCGCTGCGCGCGATCCACAAGCGCGACGACGGCACGCGCGGCGGCCGCGAATGGATCCTCTGGGCGGTGCACTCGCCGTTCTCGAAGGTGGTCACGCATCCGTTCGTCGCGGCGGGCATCTTCATCCTGTCGCTGTGGGCGTTCTACTTCACCGACCTCGTGCGCTGGTCGATGTTCGAGCACCTCGGGCACGAGTGGATGGTCATCCACTTCCTCATCTCGGGCTACCTCTTCGTGTTGACGCTCATCGGCGAGGACCCCATTCCGTACCGCCTGCCGTATCCGGGCCGGCTCATCACCCTGATCGCCATCATGGCCATGCACGCGTTCTTCGGCGTCGCGATCATGATGCAGGAGGGCCTCATGGTCGCCGACTGGTTCGGCTCGATGGGCCGCACCTGGGGACCCGACCCGATGGACGATCAGTACATCGGCGGCGGTGTGGCCTGGTCGATCGGCGAGATCCCCACGCTCATCCTCGCCATCACCGTCGCGATCCAGTGGAGCCGCAGCGACAGCAAGCTGCAGAAGCGCCGCGACCGCCACGCCGACCGCACCGGAGACGCGGAGCTCGAGGAGTACAACGCCAAGCTCGCCCGCATCGCCGAGCGCGACCGTCAGAACGCCGAGGCCGGGCGCAGCTGAGCCGGAGCCACCCGCCGGCTAGCCGGCCGGGGCGTCCTCGGGCGAGCCGACGCGGATCGAGGCCGTGCCGTCGGCGAGGATCACGATCGTCCCGTTGACCTGGAACGGCACGTCCTCCGACACCGTCTGGATCGACCCGTCGAACAGGGAACGGATCTCGACCTCGACGTGGGCCACGGCATCCGTCGGCGGAATCTGCCACTGCGAACCGTCGGGCTCGACGGTCACCGTCGGCTGCGTGACGATCGACCACGCGGGCAGCGTGGCGATGCGGTTCTTGACCTCCATGCCGAAGGGGCAGGCGGTCGGCTGCAGCACCTCCTGCGAGGTGCAACTCGTCAGATACTCCTCGACGCGCTCCTGCACGACCGAGAGGAACTCCTCGGTGGGCGTCGTCTGCACGTCGAGCGGGGTGGTGGCGAGAGGCGTGTCGGCGAGCACGCCGATGCCCGACGACTCCGAGATGGCGGTGTCGACCGTCACCGCGTACAGGCCCGGGGTGAAGACGAGCAGCGGCAACGGGTCGAGGGGAGCGGCATCCATCCCTGCGGCCGAGACCTGCCGTCGGTCGACCGCGAAGCCGTTGACCGAGAACTGGTCGGCGCCGCGGAGCGTGAGATCGACGACGGCGAGCGGGCTGTCGTCGAACCGCCAGCGCGGGGCCACGCCCTCCCAGCCGTCCTGGGTGACGGTGAACGTCGTCTTTCCGGGGTGACCGGAGGCCGAGTAGGCGACGGTCACCGCGAAGCCGTCGTCGACGGCCTTCTCGGACTCGATGCGCACGTCGGTGAGCGGAGCGAGCGCCGCATGGCGCAGCAGGGCCTCGGATGCCGTGGGCGAGAGTCCCGCGTCATCCAGGGTCTCGCGGTCGACGGCGACGCCCGGAACGCGCAGTGCGTCGGCGGCGCGGCCGGAGGACAGCAGGTCGAGGTAGCGGGTGACGAACGCGGACGGACTGTAGTAGTCCTTGTAGAGCACGGCTCCGCCGGCGCCGAGGGCCGCGACCAGGACGATGCCGACGAGTGCGAGGATCGTGAGATCGACCCCCACGCGCGCGCGCTTGCGCGCCGAAGACTCCACCCCGTCCATGGGGTCAGTCTAGGGAAGCGTCCTGGGACGAAGCCGAGCGCCGACACCTCGCGTCGCGCGGCGAGCCGTAGCATGGTGGGGCGCCCGCATCCGTCCGTCTTCCTCTGCGAGAACCGTGTCCCTTCCTGCCCTGTCCGAAGAACAGCACGAGCTCTTCCGACTCATCGAGGACACGAACGAGCACGTCTTCATCACCGGGCGCGCGGGCACCGGCAAGTCGACGCTGCTGCAGTACTTCGCCTGGAACACCAAGAAGCAGATCGCGATCTGCGCGCCGACCGGCGTCGCGGCCCTGAACGTCGAGGGGCAGACGATCCACTCGCTGTTCCGGCTGCCGATCGGCCTCATCGCCGACGGCGACATCGATCAGAACGACGCGACCCGGCGCATCCTCAATGCGATCGAGACGCTCGTCATCGACGAGATCTCGATGGTCAACGCCGACCTCATGGATGCCATCGATCGTTCGCTGCGTCAGGCGCGCGGGCGTCGGGGCGAGCCGTTCGGCGGGGTGCAGGTCGTGATGTTCGGCGACCCGTATCAGCTGGCGCCCGTGCCGCCCCGCGGCGACGAGGCCCGCTACGTCAAGGACCACTACCGCTCGTTCTGGTTCTTCGATGCGCACGTGTGGGCCGGCACCGGCGGCGGCGAAGGCTCCTCCGACCAGGACGGTCTGTTCGCCGTCGACACCCGCGCCGCGCTGCACGTGCGAGAACTCGTGCAGATCCACCGGCAATCCGACGACGGCTTCAAGGCGATGCTGAACGCCGTGCGCTACGGGCGGGTCACCGCCGAGATCGCGGGCGTGCTCAACACGCAGGGCGCGCGCACCCCTCCCGACCCCGAGCCGGGGGAGATTCCGATGATCACCCTCGCCACCCGCAACGACATCGTGAACGGCATCAACAGCCGCCACCTCGCGGCTCTCCCGGGTAAGGAGCAGACCGCGCGGGCGGAGGTCAGCGGTGACTTCGGCCGCGGCGAGGCGTCGCTGCCGGCGGAGTCGGAGCTCAAGCTCAAGGTCGGCGCGCAGGTCATGTTCTTGCGCAACGACACCGCCATGTCGGGGGAGCCCCCGCGGTGGGTCAACGGCACGATCGGCACGGTACTGCGCATTCTCGGCGGTGCGGTGCGCGTTGACATCGACGGCGAGGAGGTCGACGTCGAGCCGGCGGTCTGGGAGCGTTTCCGGTACGCCTACGACCAGAACACCAAGAAGCTCAGCCGTGATGTGGTGGCCGAGTTCACGCAGTTCCCGCTGCGGCTGGCGTGGGCGGTCACGATCCACAAGTCGCAGGGCAAGACCTACGATCGCGCCGTGATCGACCTCGGATCCGGGGCGTTCGCCCCCGGACAGACGTACGTCGCCCTGAGTCGCCTCACCTCGCTCGACGGCCTGTACCTGTCGCGCGCGCTGCGCCCGAGCGACATCCGCGTCGACGAGGACGTGCGGCGGTTCATGCGCGACGCCTGGATCGCGCGTTCGACGCCCGAGCTCCCGAAGGCCTGACCCTTCGTCTCGCTGCGCTCGCTCAGGGACCGGTTCCGAAAGAGACCCGGTTCCGGAGCGAGGAGCGCAGCGACGAGACGAAGGGCGCCCCAAGGACCTACGCCGCGGCGCGGGCCCGGTCGAGGTCTTCGAAGAGCTCGGTGTTGAAGCGGTAGGCGAGCAGCACCTCGTCGATGACGCGCTCGCGCTCGGCCTCGTCCCACGGGGCGGCGTCGAGCTGCTCGCGGTAGACGTCCTTGAAGGCCGCCGGGTCGGCGATGTCATCGAAGAGGTAGAACCCGATGCCGTTGGTCTCGAAGCCGAAGCGGCGCGCCATCACGCGGCCGATGAAGATGCCGCCCGAGAGGTCGCCGAGATAGCGGGTGTAGTGGTGGGCGACGAATCCGCCGGCCCAGGTCGCGCCGACCTGGTTGATGCGCTCGACGTAGCGCTGCGTGGTGGGCAGCGGCACGATCTGCGTACGCCAGTCGGCGCCGAGCAGGAACTCGAGGTCGGCCTCGAGCGCGGGCAGGCGCGTGAGCTTGTCGCTGATGAAGACGGTGGCCACGGGGTCCTGGCGCATGCGGTCGCCGGCACCTTCGAGCGCCTCGTAGATGAAGTAGTGCTGGGCGACGAGCGAGATGTAGTCCTCGCGGGAGCCTTCGCCCTTCAGGAGGTCGGACATGAAGCCGGCGGTCTCGCTGCGGGAGTGCGATCCGGACGAGCGCTCGCGCAGGGCGGCGGAGAAGGAGAGGATCTCGGGCATGCCTTCAGTGTAAGGGCAGCCTTACCTTTGGCGAAACCCTGTGACGACCCCGGATCAGGCGTGCGGACGGGGCTCGATGCCCAGCCTTTCGCAGGCCGCGTCGTAGAGCGCGACGATCTCCCGACGAACCTCGGGACGCTCGGTGATCGATCCGCCCGGCCACGCCACGACGAGCTCCGTGGTCTCGCCGGCACGGGTGACCTGCCAGGTGCCGCCGTCGCCGTCGAACGCGGTCATGACGGCATCCGTCACCTCGGCATCCGATGCCGTCGAGAACGCACGGGCGATGAGCAGGTTGTCGTCGGTGTGGTCGTCGTTCATGTGGTGCAGGACGGCGGCGGTCACGGCGTCATCGAAGATGTGGGGCACCAGATCACCATAGAACGTCGGCGGATGCCGAGGGCTCGATGTCGTCTTTCAGGCTCGGCGCTCTAGAATCGGGAGACACATCTCCGGGGGTTTCCTACATGCAGCTTCTCTCGTCGCGCCGCTGGCGCGCCGCCGCGGCCAGTGCGGTCGTGCTCGGACTCGTCCTCACCGGATGCACCTCCGAAGACAGCTTCACCTACGAGCCTCCGGCGCAGGTCGACGGCGCTCTGCCCGACGACATGACCGCGCAGATGCAGGAAGCCGTCGACAACGCGATCCGCGCGTCGGGCTCGTCGGCCGCGATCGTCGGGGTCTGGGCCCCGTGGAGCGGCCAGTGGGTGACGGGCGTCGGCTCGCAGGAGCCCGGTGGTGAGACTCCGGTCGATGTCGACATGTCGTTCCGCATCGCCGATGTCACGCGCCTCATGACGTGCGATGTGCTCTACGCGCTCGCCGACGAGGGCACCGTCGACCTCGACGGCGCCGTTCCCGACTACGTGTCGGGCGTGCCCGACCTCGAGGACGTCACCCTCCTCGACCTCTGCAACGGCACCTCGGGCCTCGGATCGTCGGAGGAGAAGATCAAGGCGGAGTGGCTGAAGACCCCCGACCGCGTGTGGGCTCCGCTCGAGCTGGCCGGCTTCGGCCTCGCCGCTCCGCGCACTCCCGTGGCGACGACGTACCGCGACTCCGACGCCGGGTACCTGCTGCTCGGCCTCGCGCTCGAGCGCGCCTCCGGGATGTCGGCGTCGCAGTTGATCGCCGAGTACGTGACCGAGCCGCTCGGCCTCGCGAACACGTCGCTCCCGCCCTCGACCTCCGCGACGCCGTCGACCGGCGACGTGCTCCAGGGCCACTACCTGAACCCGGTCGAGGGCGGCTTCGCGTGCAGCGCCCCCGTCGACATCACGAAGATGTCGTCGAGCTCGGGGTTCACCGATTCGGGTGCCGTCTCGACGATCGCCGACCTCGGTCGCTATGCGCAGGCCGAAGCCCGTCAGGTGCTGCGCACGAAGGAGGAGCCCGACCGCTTCGCCGCGCCGCTCCCCGCGTTCGACGGTGCGGAGTCCTGGTACCAGGCCACGGGCGGCGCGTTCCTGGTCGGTTCGATGGTCGGTCAGCACGGGTGGGCGCCCGGTTACGCGACCGCCGCGTACTCCGACCCGGCGAGCGGATTCACCGTCGCCGTGGTGCTGAACAACTCGACCGCGGGGGCGGGTATCGCGCAGTCCCTGGCCTGGGAGCTCGCGGCCATCGGCTCGAAGGCTCCGGCCGCCGACGGCCAGACCGCTCCCGATTTCGGTCTGCCGTTCACCGCCGAGCAGTATCGCGAAGCGGTCAACGCGGCAGCACTGCCGTGCGTAGAGCCGCCCGTCGAGTGATCTGAGCCCGAGAGCCGAGGCTACTCGCCGTCGGCTTCCGGCATCCCCGGGCCGGCGCCGGGTCGAACCTCGGCGTCGTCGCGGATGTCGATGCGCGTCGTGCCGTCGTGCTCGCTCACGTCGATGCGGGGAGCGGCATCCGCTTCGGTCGACCCGGGGGCCGACGTGAGCTGGTCGTGACGGTTCGCTTCGAAGTCCTCGCCGTCGTTCGCGCCGTCGTTCGCGGTGTCATTCTGCGTGCTCATGGGTGTTCTCCTCGGTGGGGTGGTGGGTGGTCGTGTCGGCGCGTCGTCGCGCGAGGCGGGTGAGCAGGAAGAGCACGGCTCCGACGGCCAGCAGGATGGCGCCGAACAGCCAGACCTCGGGGCTCTGCTGCGTGAAGAGCAGGATGCACGACAGGATGCCGAGCACGGGGACGAACGTCCACACCCGGAAGTGCGGATGGTCGACCTTGTCGCGACGCAGCACCAGCACCGAGACGTTGGCGCTGAGGAACACGATCAGCAGGAGGAGCACGACCGTCGCGGCAAGCGTCTCGAGGTCGCCGACGAGGGTGAGGCCCATCGCGACCAGCGTGGTGACGAGGATCGCGACCCATGGCGTCTTGCGCTTCGGCAGCACACGCGAGAGCACGTCCGGCAGCAGCTTCTGCTCGGACATGCCGTAGGTCAGGCGACTGACCATGATCATCGTGAGCAGTGCGCCGTTGGCGACGGCGATGAGGGCGATGAGGCTGAACAGCCAGGAGGGAATGCTGGCCCCGGCGGCCTCGACGACCGCGAGCAGGGGGCCGGAGGACTCCTGCAGCTCGGAGGCCGGCAGGGCGATCGAGCTCGCGAGACCGACCAGCACGTAGACGACGCCGGCGGTGAGGAGCGAGGCGAACAGTGCGCGCGGGTACGTGCGGCTCGGGTTCTTGACCTCTTCGATCATGTTCGCGGAGGTCTCGAAGCCGACGAAGGAGTAGTACGCGATCACGGCGCCGGCGAGCACGGCGAGTGCCGCGGGGGTGCCCTCGGGCGTCTCGACGACGCGGGAGGCATCGCCCCCGCCGCCGAAGAAGAACACCGAGACGACGGCGATCACGATGACCAGACCGCTGAGCTCGACGGCGGTCATGACCAGGTTCGCTCCGAGGGATTCTCGGATGCCGCGGGCGTTGAGAAGCGCGACGACGGCGAGGAAGGCGATCGCCACGGGTGTCGTCGGCAGGTCGATGAAGGTGCCGAGGTAGTCGCCGGCGAACGCGATCGAGAGGCCGGCGGCGCTCACGACACCGGCGGCGAGCATGCTGAAGCCGACGAGGAACGAGACGACCGGACTGCGGAACGCCCGCTCGGCGAAGACCGCGGCGCCACCGGCGCGCGGGTACTTCGTGACGAGTTCGGCGTACGACCCTGCGGTGAGCAGCGCGAGCAGGAGCGCCACGAGCAGCGGTGCCCACAGCATCCCGCCGACCTTCTCGGACAGCACGCCCATGAGCGCGTAGATGCCGGCACCGAGGACATCGCCCAGGATGAAGGCGAACAGGAGTGGACCGGTGATCGCCCGCCGCAGTCGCGTCGGGGCTTCGGCCGCAGGGGCCTTTTCGGTTGTCATCCTCGGAACACTAGGGGCGCGGCAGCCGTCCGACGACGGGGTTGACAGGGTGAAATTCGTTCAGCGACTTCTCAGGAATGCCGCGCGTCGGGCGACACGCCCGGGGGAAGTGCCGATAGTTTTCAGCCGGCGGTCCGGGGGGATCGCGCACCACCAGACTCGAGAAACGGGATCTCCATGACCGGTACGGCACGCAAGGCGGTCGCAGAAGCGCTCGCCACCTTCCTCTTCGTTCTCAGCATCATCGGCGCGGTGAACAGCGGCAGCGCGCTGACCCCGCTCGCGATCGGCTTCGCGCTCGCCGTGCTGATCTTCGCGACCGGGCACATCTCCGGTGCCCACCTCAACCCGGCCGTCACGGTCGGTGTCTTCGTGCGCGGCGGCCTCAGCGTCGCCGACCTGATCGCCTACATCGTCGCCCAGGCCATCGGTGGCGTGCTGGCCGCGCTCGTCAGTGCCGTCTGGTGGGCGCCCGAGAAGGAGGCCATGGTCGTGCAGGTCGGCCCGGCGTTCCTCGTCGAAGCGATCTTCACGTTCTTCCTCGTCTACGTCGTGCTGAACGTGGCCACGGCCAAGGGAACCGCGGGCAACTCGTTCTACGGCCTCGCGATCGGTGGCGTGGTGTTCGTCGGTGCGACGACGGTCGGCTCGATCTCGGGCGGCGGCTTCAACCCGGCGGTCGCGCTCGGCCTCTCGGTCAGCGGTCACTTCGCCTGGAGCTCGCTGTGGCTCTACATCGTCGCTCCGATCGTCGGCGGCGCCCTCGCGGCCCTCGCGTTCCGTCTGCTCAACAGCGACGACGTGAAGAAGATCGCCGCGGCCGAGTAACTCGGGGCGGGCCCTTCGACAGGCTCAGAGACCCGTTTCACTCTGGGGCGCTGAGCCTGTCGACGCGTCCCTGCTTGTCAAAAGCATCCGCCTCACGGGGGATGCGGCGGGCGGATGCCGCGGCATACCGTGAGGGCATGCTGATCGTCGAGGAACTCCACCTGCTGCTGCTCCGGCCGGATGGCCGGGTCGAGTCGAGCGTGAGCACCAATCGCCTGTTCGGTGAGGTCGCGGCCGTGATCGTCGACCTCGTGCTGCATCATCGCGTGACCGTGGGGGAGGGCAAGAACCCCGCGATCGCGATCGTCTCCGCCGAGCCGACCGGTCATCCGGTTCTGGATGCCGCGCTCTCCCGTCTCGCGCCGGTGAACGGCAAGAGGCTGCAGTCGCTCGTGATGCGGTCGAAGCTCGATCCTCTCGATGAGGTCGTCGAATCCCTGGTCGCGCAGGGGATTCTGGCGCGCGGCGAGCGGGGCTTCTTCGGGTGGGGCGCCGAGCGCACTCCCGAGTCCGATCCCGGTCCCGAGACACTGCTGCGTTCGCGTCTCGCCGCGGTGATCGCGGGAACGCTCGCGCCGACCCAGGCCGATCTCGCGCTGCTCGCCATCCTGCAGGGGATGAATGCGGCGCATCCGCTGCTGCGCGACGAGGTGGGCCCGATCTCGTCGGGTCGACTCAAGAAGCGCATCGAGCAGCTCACCGAGGGCAGCCCGACGGGCGATGCCGTGTCGCGCGCGGTCACCATGGTCATCTCGGCCGCGATGATGGCCGCGATGACCCCGGTCTTCGTCGCGACGATCACCTGACCCCGCCCGCGGGTCAGCGCAGGACGGATGCCGCCTGCCGGGCCATGCCGACCGCGACGTACTCCGCCGCTTCGGGCACCTCGACCGGCAGCCCGAACACCAGCGGCGCGATCTCCCGCACGGCACGGGACTGAGCGCCGCCGCCGACGAGCAGCACCCGATCGAGAGGGATGCCGAGCTCACGGAGCGCGTCGAGACCGAAGCGCAGCCCGCCCAGCATCCCCTCGACCGCGGCGCGCGCCAGGTTCTCGCGCGTCGTCGAGGCGAGCGTCATGGCGTTCAGGCTCGCGGTCGCCTCGGGCAGGTTGGGGGAGCGCTCGCCCTCGAAGTACGGCACGAGTTCGAGCCCGCCCGCTCCGGGCGACGCCTCCAGCGCGAGGGTGCTCAATCCGTCGTGGTCCACGTCGAGCAGGCGCGCGATCACGTCGAGCACGCGTGCGGCGTTGAGGGTGCAGACGAGGGGCAGGTAGCCGTCGGCGGCATCCGCGAAGCCCGCCACGATCCCGCTCGGATCGGCGACGCCCCGGTCGGTCACCGCGAAGATCGTTCCCGAGGTGCCGATCGACACCACCACGTCGCCGGTCCGGGCACCGACGCCCAGGGCGACGGCGGCGTTGTCGCCGGCACCGGGCGCGACGCGCCGGCCCGCGGCATCCGTCACCGATTCGTGGGCGCCGAGCACCCGCGGCAGCACGGCGTCGTGGCCGAGCGCGGCGACGACAAGTTCGCGGTCGTACTCCCCGGTGCGGGGATTCCAGTAACCGGTGCCCGAGGCATCCGATCGGTCGGTCACCAGCTCGCCGAGGTCGGGCCGCTTGGGTCCGAAACCGCGCAGTCGCCAGGTGAGCCAGTCGTGCGGCAGCGCGACGGCGGCGACGCGGGCGGCGTTGTCGGGTTCGTGATCGCGCAGCCAGCGCAGTTTCGTGATCGTGAACGACGCCACCGGTACGAGGCCGGTGCGATCGGCGAGGACGGATGCCCCGAACTCGCCGATCAGATCGTCGGCCGCCTGCGCGGAACGGGTGTCGTTCCACAGCAGCGCATCGCGGATGACGCGGCCCTCGGCGTCGAGCGCGACCATGCCGTGCTGCTGACCGCCGATGGCCCACGCCTCGATGTCGTCGAGGCCCCCAGCATCCGCGATCGCCTGCTGGAGCGCGACCCACCACGCCTCGGGATCGACCGACGTGCCGTCGGGGTGAGCGGCGCGGCCGGAGCGCACGATGGCACCCGTCACGGAGTCGACGACGACCACCTTGCAGGACTGGGTCGAGGAGTCGACCCCGAGGACGAGTGCCATCGCCGGACTCAGCGGGCGCCGAGCAGGTGCTCGGTGGCGAGCTGCTGCAGACGCACGAAGCCGAATCCCTTGCCGCCGAGGTACGCGTTCGCGTCGAAGTCCTCGTAGGCCGCGCGGTCGGCGAGCAGGTCGTCGTAGCTCTCGCCCTCGTTCAGAGTGGGCGTCGAGAGTTCGGCGACCTTCGCGGCGGCGAGTGCCTCCTGCACCTCGGGGTCGGCGCGGAAGGCCGCCGCGCGCTCCTTGAGCAGCAGGTAGGTACGCATGTTGGCGGCGGCGCTGTCCCAGACCCCGGTCTCGTCCTCGGTGCGCGACGGCTTGTAGTCGAAGTGGCGGGGGCCGTCGTAGGCCGGAACCCCGCCGGGGCCGCCGTTCTCGAGCAGATCGACGAGCGAGAACGCGTTGTGCAGGTCGCCGTGACCGAACACGAGGTCCTGGTCGTACTTGATGCCGCGCTGACCGTTGAGGTCGATGTGGAAGAGCTTGCCGTGGTACAGCGCCTGGGCGATGCCGGCGGTGAAGTTGAGGCCCGCCATCTGCTCGTGCCCGACCTCGGGGTTGACGCCCACGAGCTCGGGGCGCTCGAGGGAGTCGATGAACGCGATCGCGTGGCCGAGCGTCGGCAGCAGGATGTCGCCGCGGGGCTCGTTGGGCTTGGGCTCGATCGCGAAGCGGATGTCGTAGCCCTTGTCGGTGACGTAGTCGCCGAGCAGGTTGACGGCCTCGCGATAACGCTCGAGAGCTGCGCGCACGTCCTTCGCCGAGTCGTACTCGGCGCCCTCGCGGCCACCCCACATCACGAAGGTCTTGGCTCCGAGCTCGGCGGCGAGGTCGAGGTTGCGCAGCACCTTGCGCAGCGCGAAGCGGCGCACCTGGCGGTCGTTCGAGGTGAAGCCGCCGTCCTTGAAGACGGGAGCGCTGAAGAGGTTGGTGGTCACCATCGGCACCACGACACCCGTGTCGGCGAGCGCACCCTTCAGGCGGTCGATCTGGGTCTGGCGCTCGGCATCCGTCGATCCGAAGGCGAACAGGTCGTCGTCGTGGAAGGTGAGGCCGTAGGCGCCGAGCTCCGACAGCTTCTCGACGGCGTGCACGACGTCGAGCGCCGGGCGGGTGGGGCCGCCGAACGGGTCGGTGCCGTTGTAGCCGATGGTCCAGAGTCCGAACGAGAACTTGTCGGCGCGGGTGGGGGTGGGCATGATCGCTCCTCTGCGAGTGCTGCGGTGGTCTGCGGGGCCGGGGCGGATGCCGCGGCGCAATAAGTTGTGATTCACAACATAACCGATGACAGGCCGCATCCGCACCCCTAAAGTGGGAACGTGCCCCGTGACCTGACCACCCCGCGCTCCCGCGAAGCGAACCTCGCGCGGATCCTGTCGATCGTCCATCACGACGGGGCCCAGTCGCGATCGGCCCTCACCGAGGCCACCGGGCTCAACCGCTCCACGATCGCCGCCCTCGTCTTCGAACTCGCCGCCGCGGGACTCGTCGACGAGCGCCCGCCGGAATCCTCGTCGCGCGCCGGCCGCCCCTCGCCGGTGGTCGCGCCCTCGGCATCCGTCGTCGCGATCAGCGTGCACCCCGAGGTCGACGCGGTCGAGATCGCCGCCGTCGCCCTCGACCGCCGCATCGTCGTGCGCGAGCGCATCGTCAACACGGCCACCCCGACCGTCGCCGAGGTCGCCGCGCTCGTCGCCGCCCGGTTGGCGCACTGGCAGACGGATGCTCTGCTGCACAGCACCGTGATCGGCATCGGCGTCGCCGTGCCCGGGCTCGTGCGCACCGCCGACGGCGTCGTGCGCAACGCCCCGCACCTCGCCTGGACCGATGAACCTCTCGCCGCGCGGATCGAGGGGCTCACCGGCATCCGTACCGCCGTCGACAACGATGCGACCCTCGGGGCGCTCGCCGAGCACCTCTTCGGCGCCGGCCGCGACATCGACGAACTCGTCTACCTCAACGGCGGCGCCTCGGGCATCGGCGGCGGGCTCGTGATCCACGGGCGGGCCGCGACCGGGGCGAACGGCTACGCGGGGGAGTTCGGTCACAACCGTCCTCGCATCGACGACGACGCCGACCGACGTACGTCCGACGGCGTGCTCGAAGAAGAGGTGAACCGGCGGCATCTGCTGGCTCTCCTCGGCCTCGACGATGCCGACGACGCCGCGCTCGCCGCAGCGCTCGACGAAGCAGCCCTCCCCGCTGCCGAGGCCGAGGTCGCTCGGCAGGCCCGGGTGCTCGGCAGCGCTCTCGCCAACGCGGTGAACGTGCTGAACCCCGCAGTCGTCGTGCTGGGCGGATTCCTCGCGCTGCTCGACGACGCCGAGCACGACACCCTCGCGGCCGAGGTCTCGCGGCTCGCGATGAGCGAGAGTGCCGAGATCGTCGAGCTGCGCACCGCGGCCCTCGGCTCGGACCGGCTGCTCGTCGGCGCGGCCGAACTCGCGTTCCGCCCGCTGTGGACCGACCCCCTCGCCGTCGTCGCGGGGTAAGGCGCCTCCTCCGGTACTGGGGCCTCGCCCGAAACGGGGTTCCTGAGCCTGTCGAAGGGCCCCGCCCCGGTTCATCACTCCGGAGAATCGCTGCCGATTCGCCCGAACGGCCCGATTCCGCCCCGATCCGCCCCGATTCTCCGGAGTCGTGCCCGCCGGGGCCCGGCCCCAACTCAGGACAAACTGCGGATTCGGGCCCCAAACCGGGGCTTTCGGATGCGTTTCGGCCCGATCGTCCTGAGTTAGGGACGGGATGCCGCGCCGCCTAGACTCCTCGACGTGGTGGACAACAGTGGGCGGGCGGTCGGAGTGCGCGATGTCGCCGCGCTCGCCGGAGTGTCTCGGCAGACCGTCTCGCGCGTGCTGAACGCGCATCCGGATGTCGCCGACGCCACACGCGAGCGGGTCGAGAAGGCGATGGGTGAGCTCGGCTATCGCATGAACAACGCCGCCCGCGCCCTGGGCACGCGCCGGTCGCGCACGCTCGGGATCCTCGCCTCCGACGCCCTGCAGTTCGGACCCTCGCGCAGCATCGCGGCGATCGAGGCATCCGCCCGCGCCGCCGGGTACTGGGTGAGCGCGGCCTTCGCGGATGCCGATGACGCGGCGTCGGTGTCGGCCGCGGTCGATCACCTCGTCGCCCAGGGGGTCGAGGGGATCCTCGTCGTCGCCCCCCACGCCCGCACGTTGCGGATGCTCGACACCGTCACGGTCGGGGTTCCGATCGTGACCCTGCACTCGGCCGGCCACGATGCGCGCGGGGTCGGCGTCGACCAGGTCGCCGGTGCGCGGTTGGCGGTGGGGGCGCTGGCGGATGCCGGGCACACTCGCATCGCCCACCTCGCCGGACCCGCCGACTGGCTCGAGGCGGAGTCCCGTGCCGAGGGGTTCGCGGCCGAGCTCGCAGCCCGGGGGCTGGAGTCCGTGCTCACCGTGGTCGGTGACTGGACCGCGCGCGCCGGGTTCGAGGCGGCGCAGGCGCTGCGCGACGCCGGAGCCACGGCGGTGTTCGCCGCGAACGACCAGATGGCGCTCGGGCTGATCGGCGCGCTGCACGCCGCAGGTGTCGCGGTGCCGGGGGAGATCAGCGTCGTCGGCTTCGACGATCTGCCGGAGGCGGCGTACGCCTGGCCGCGGTTGACGACGGTGCGGCAGGACTTCGACGAGCTCGCACGGCGGGCGGTCGCGTCGGTGATCGCCGGGGGCGCTGCGGCATCCGCGGAGTCGATCGTGCCCGAACTCGTGGTGCGCGACTCGATCGCGGCCCCGTCGGTCTGAGGCGTTTCTCGGGGACCCGGCGCGCGTGGCGGGAGGAGATCACGCGCAATGCAGGAGCGGATGCCGCAAGCGGTCCTCCGTTGCGTGAGATCTCCTCCCGAAGGTGCGGCCGCCCGGCCGCTTGACCCCGCCACCGACCCGGCCGTAGGCTCTCCGTGACACGAACTGTGACCGGTCACAGTCGAAACCACGACGAGGTGCCATGAGCGACGACGCCCCCCGATACGCCCCCGACATCCAGGCGGCGATCGACCGCACCCGCGCCGATGTCGCCCGCCTGCACGGCGAACTCGTGCGCAACGGCCTGGTCGTCTGGACCGGTGGCAACGTCTCGGGTCGTGTGCCCGGAGCCGACCTGTTCGTGATCAAGCCCTCGGGCGTGAGCTACGACGATCTCACGCCCGAGAACATGATCCTCTGCGATCTCGACGGCACCGCGATCCCCGGCGCCCCCGGCAGCGAGCGGAGCCCCTCGAGCGACACCGCGGCGCACGCCTACGTCTACCGCCACATGCCCGAGGTCGGCGGGGTCGTGCACACGCACTCCACGTTCGCGGTCGCCTGGGCGGCGCGCGGTGAGGAGATCCCCTGCGTCATCACGGCGATGGCCGACGAGTTCGGCGGCCCGATCCCGGTCGGCCCGTTCGCGATCATCGGCGACGACTCGATCGGTCGCGGCATCGTCGAGACGCTCAGCGGTCACCGCAGCCGTGCGGTGCTGATGCAGAACCACGGGCCGTTCACGATCGGCGTCGACGCGAAGGATGCCGTGAAGGCCGCGGTCATGGTCGAAGACGTCGCCCGCACCGTGCACTACGCCCGCGAGGCCGGCCCGGTGATCCCCCTCCCGCCGGAGGCGATCGACCGTCTGTTCGACCGGTACCAGAACGTGTACGGCCAGAGTGCGGACGCCCGCCGATGACCCTTCGTCGGAGCTCGGGGACCAACGCCGAGATCATCGCGCGCAACCGCACCGCCCTCGGCATCGAGCTCGGATCGACCCGCATCAAGGCCTGCCTGATCGACGCCGACACCGCCGAGGTGCTGGCGACCGGGTCGCACACGTGGGAGAACAGCTTCATCGACGGCCGCTGGACCTATCCGCTCGAGGAGGTGTGGTCGGGGCTGCAGGAGGCGTACGCCGCACTGGTCGACGACGCGCAGGAGCGCCACGGCATCCGCCCCTCCTCGTTCGGGGCGATCGGTATATCGGCGATGATGCACGGCTACCTCGCCTTCGACGCCGACGGCACTCTGCTCGTGCCCTTCCGCACCTGGCGCAACACGAGCACGGGCGAGGCCTCGGCCGAGCTCACCGAGGTTCTGGGCGTGAACATCCCTCAGCGATGGTCGGTCGCGCACCTGCACCAGGCCGCGCTCGACGGCGAATCCCACGTCGCCGACGTCGCGTCGATCACCACCCTCGCGGGCTACGTGCACGAGCGCCTGACCGGTCGTACCGTGCTCGGAGTGGGGGATGCCTCGGGCATGTTCCCGATCGATTCCGCCACGATCGACTACGACGAGCGCCTGCTCCAGGCCTATCGCGACCACACCGGTCGCGACCTCCGCCCGCTGCTCCCGGCCGTGCTCCCGGCGGGGGCGGATGCCGGCGCCCTCACCCCCAAGGGGGCCGCGCTTCTCGACCCGACCGGCGCGCTCCAGCCCGGTATTCCGCTCTGCCCGCCGGAGGGCGACGCGGGCACCGGCATGGTGGCGACGAACTCGGTCGCCCCGCTCACCGGCAACGTCAGCGCGGGCACGAGCATCTTCGCGATGGTGGTGCTCGAGAAGCCGCTGCCCACCGTGCACGAAGAGCTCGACCTCGTCACGACGCCCGCCGGCGCGACGGTCGCGATGGTGCACTGCAACAACGGTGCGAGCGAGCTCGGCGCCTGGGCGGCGCTGTTCCACCGGTTCACGGTCGCGAACGGGCAGTTCGTCGACGAGGATCAGGTCTTCGCCACCCTGTTCGCCGAGGCCCTGCAGGGCGATCCGGATGCCGGTGGCCTGCTCGCCTACAACCATCTCGCCGGCGAGCCCGTGGTCGGACTCGACCAGGGCCGCCCGCTCTTCGTGCGCACCCCGGATGCCGCGTTCACCCTCGCGAACGTGATGCGCGCGCAGATCTACGGCGTCTTCGGCACGCTCGCCCTCGGCATGCGGATCCTCGCCGACGACGGCGTGCGGATCGAGCGGATGTTCGCCCACGGCGGCCTGTTCCGCACGGCGGGTGTGGCCCAGCGTTTCCTCGCCGCGGCCCTCGACACCCCGGTCGACGTCGGCGATCTCGCCGCCGAGGGCGGAGCGTGGGGCATCGCGGTGCTCGCCGCGTACCTCGATCAGGCCGACCGACCGCTCGCCGCCTATCTCGACGAGACCGTCTTCGCCGGGGCATCCGTCGTCACCGCCGAACCCGACCCGACCGACGTCGCCGGGTTCGCCGACTACCTCGACCGCTACCGCGCGGGCCTCGCCATCGAGGCCGCCGCCATCACCGCCCTGCCCACGCAGGGAACCAGCCAGGACCCCCGCCCGGACCTCAAGAAGGACGCCTCATGACCCGCACCCCGCTGACCACGTCGCTCGACGGCTACGAGGTCTGGTTCCTCACCGGCAGCCAGCACCTCTACGGCCCGGAGACCCTCGCTCAGGTCGCCGCCCAGTCGCACGAGATCGCCGGCATCCTCGACGCGGCCGACGACGTGCCGGTGCGCATCGTCTGGAAGCCGGTGCTCACCGACTCCGAGGCGATCCGCCGCATCGCCCTCGACGCGAACGCCGACGACCGCGTGATCGGCGTCGTCGCCTGGATGCACACGTTCAGCCCGGCGAAGATGTGGATCACCGGCCTCGACAGCCTGCGCAAGCCGCTCGCGCACCTGCACACGCAGCACAACGTGGCGCTGCCGTGGAACGAGATCGACTTCGACTTCATGAACCTCAACCAGGCCGCGCACGGCGACCGCGAGTTCGGGTACATCCAGACGCGCCTCGGCGTCCCGCGCAAGACGATCGTCGGTCACGCGAGCGACCCGCGCGTGCGCGCCGAGCTCGCGAGCTGGCAGCGCGCGGCGGCCGGCCTCGCGGCGGCGCGGTCGCTGAAGCTGGCCCGGTTCGGCGACAACATGCGTTTCGTCGCGGTCACCGAGGGCGACAAGACCGAGGCCGAGCTTCGATTCGGCGTGCAGGTCAACACCTGGGGCGTGAACGACCTGGCGGATGCCGTCGCCGCCGCCTCGGATGCCGAGATCGACGCTCTCGTCGCCGAGTATGAAGAGCTCTACGCCGTGGCGCCCGAGCTGCGTCGCGGGGGAGAGCGCCACCAGTCCTTGCGCGACGGGGCGGCGATCGAGATCGGTCTGCGCTCGTTCCTCGAGGAGGGCGGGTTCGGGGCGTTCACGACCTCGTTCGAAGACCTCGGTGCGCTGAAGCAGCTGCCGGGTCTCGCGGTGCAGCGCCTGATGGCCGAGGGCTACGGCTTCGGCGCCGAGGGCGACTGGAAGACCGCGCTGCTCGTGCGCGTCGCCAACGTGATGGGTGCGGGTCTGCCCGGTGGCGCGAGCCTGATGGAGGACTACACCTACGACATGACCCCGGGCGAGGAGGTGATCCTCGGGGCGCACATGCTCGAGGTCTCGCCGTCGCTGTCGTCGCAGCAGCCGACGCTCGAGGTGCATCCGCTGGGGATCGGCGGCAAGGACGACCCGGTGCGCCTCGTGTTCACGGCCGACCCGGGCCCGGCGGTCGTGGTGGCGCTGTCGGACATGCGCGATCGGTTCCGCCTCACGGCCAACGTCGTCGAGAACGTGGAGCCGACCGCGGCGCTGCCGAAGCTCCCCGTCGGCCGTGCCGTCTGGAAGCCGCAGCCCGACTTCCCGACCAGCGCCGCCGCCTGGCTCACCGCCGGAGCCGCGCACCACACCGTGATGTCGACGGCCGTGGGCATCGAGGCGTTCCGCGACTTCGCCGAGATGGCGGAGGTCGAACTGCTCGTGATCGACGACACGACCCGCCTGCCCGAGTTCCAGCAGCAGGTGCGCTGGAACCAGGCCTACCACCGCCTCGCCCAGGGCCTGTGACCCGCCCGCACAAGTAACGTGGATCCAATGACCACCACCCCCCGTTCCGGCCGCCAGTTCACGATCTTCTCCGACGGCTACGAGGCGACGATCGCGAGCGTCGGCGCCTCCCTGCGCGCGTTGACCTTCCAGGGTCGCGATCTGGTCGTTCCCTTCGACGCGGATGCCGTGCGCCCCGCCTACCGCGGAGCGACCCTCGCCCCGTGGCCGAACCGCGTCGTCGACGGCATCTACTCGTTCGGCGGTGTCGACCACCAGCTCGCGCTGACCGAACCCGCGCGCGGACACGCCCTGCACGGGCTGCTCGCCTGGGCCGAGTGGGACGCGGTGGCGACGGCATCCGATCGGGTGACGCTCGAGGCGACGATCCCCGCGCAGGACGGCTATCCGTTCCGCGTGACGGTGCAGACCGAGTACGCGGTCGGCATCGACGGACTCACCCAGACGGTGACCGCGACGAACGTCGACGACGTGCCCGCGCCGTGGGGCACGGGACCGCACCCGTACCTGTGGGCGGGCGACGGCGGGGTGGATGCCTGGACGCTGAGCCTGCCGGCATCCGAGGTGCTGCTCGTGACCGAGGATCGCCTGAGCCCGGTGCGCGTCGAGGCCGTCGAGCTGGTGCCCGAGTTCGATTTCCGTGAGGAGCGACTGATCGGTGAGACGTTCATCGACCACGCGTTCACGTCTCTCGAGCGGCATCCGTCGGGCGTCGCCGCGGTGACGGTGCTCGCGGCCGACGGCCACGGCGTCGCGATCACGTTCGACGAGCGCTGCCCGTGGGTGCAGGTGCACACGGCCGACACTCCGCTGCCCGAGACGAACCGGATCGGCCTCGCCGTCGAGCCGATGACGTGCCCGCCGGATGCCTTCAACTCGGGCGTCGACCTGGTGGTGCTCGAGCCCGGGGAGTCGCACGAGGCGGCCTGGCGCATCTCCGCCGTCTGACACCGCCGTCTGACACCGCCGTCTGATACCGACAGATCCGCGGGTCGATCTCGTCTTGAGAGTGCGGGCCCACCCGAGAAGGGCCCGCAACAATCGCCCTCACTTATCCACAGTTCGCCCCCGAACCGACGCTTGGTGATGCCACGCGTCGGCTCGGCGGTGTATCGTTGCCGCTCGGCGACAGCATGCTCGATCGGCTGCGCTCCCGCCCCTGCGACTCGATGAGGAAAGCCATGACGGACGCGCTTCCCCCGGATGCGTCGGATGCCGCTCCCGGCGGCGAGGATGAATCCGTCGACGGGCCCTCCCTCGCTCCCGAAGCCATGGCGGAGCTCGTGCGGAGGGCTGCCAGCGGCGATCGCGACGCGGCGGGCGAGTACTTCTCACTGATGCTGCCGTCGCTGACCCTCACCTCCAAGCGCGTGGCGGGCATCACCCACGATGCCGATGATCTGCTCGGCGATGCGCTGCTGATGGTGCTCGCGAAGTGGTCGCAGGGCACGGGGCCGACCGAGAACGTGCCGGCGTACATCGCGCAGACCATGCGCAACCGCATCCGCGACGACTTCCGCTCGCCGCGTTCGAGGGTCGCACCTCTCGACAACGTCGAGGAGCCTGCGTCGAACGCCGATCCGCGGATTCGCGAGCTCGAGATCGAGTCGGAGCTGGCGATCGTGCGCAAGGCGCTCGCCGAGTTGCCGTCCGACCAGCAGCGCGTACTCGTCGCGACCGTGCTCGAGGGGCGCAAGCCGCGCGATCTCGAAGACCACATGGCGCGTCCGGCATCCGCGATCTATTCTCTGTCGCGTCGGGCGAAGGCGAATCTGCGGCGCGCGACCCTGAGGCTGCTGCTCGAGGAGAACGCTCGACCGGAGTGCGTGGCGGCGGCTCAGCTCCTGCCCGATGCGGTGGGTGACACTCCCGAGGACACGAAGGGCGGACGCTCGGCCGATCACTACCGCACCTGCCCGTATTGCCGTCGGTCGTGGAAACGATTCGCCGGGCTCGCGACTCTCGGCGCACTGCCGCTCGCGGGAGCGGTGGCACTGGCCGGCCCGTCGGGCTCGGCCGAGGCCAGCGAGCAGCCGGTCGACGGGACGGGTGCCTCGGTGTCGGAGGCCGATGCTCCCGCCGATGCTCCGACCGATGCCGGCTCCGGGTCGTCGGTCTGGCAGGAGTGGGCGCGCACGACGGCGATGCTGGCGTCCGCCGCGACGGCGCTCGTGCTCATGACGGTGGTCGTGGTGACCTTCGTCACGAAGACGTGGTTCTTCGCCGAGACCCCACTGGGTTCACTGGAGATGACTTCGGAGACGGTCGACGCCGAGCACAGCGAGTTCGACATGGCGATCACCGTGCAGGACGAGTCGTTCACGCTGGGCACGCTGCGGATGGATCTGTCGGTCGACATCGCGTCGATCACCGCGCCGAGCGGCTGGACCTGCCTGGTCGAGGGCGGCGATGTCGCGTGCACCACCGACCGCGAGTCGCCCAGCGGCGGACGGTTCGAGGTCACGCACGCTCCGGCCGCCGAGGTCACGTTCGACATCGGCTTCGACGGTCGTACCGAAGGCGGCGCGATGCTCAACGGCACGGCGCGCGGCACCGTCGGCGACTGACTTTCGCGTTCCACCGACAGATTCGGTCACCTGGTCCGTCAACTAAGTGTGGGGAGTTGTTCCCC
Source organism: Microbacterium sp. USHLN272 (assembly GCF_037149655.1). Classification (NCBI taxonomy): domain Bacteria; kingdom Bacillati; phylum Actinomycetota; class Actinomycetes; order Micrococcales; family Microbacteriaceae; genus Microbacterium; species Microbacterium sp. USHLN272. The sequence continues at coordinate 2,314,865 of NZ_JBBCRA010000001.1, forward strand.
ACTCGACCCTCCCCAGTGACCAACACCGGGGCAGCTGCCTTCACGGCGGATGCCCCGGCCACGGTCTCCGACGACCTCTCGGGTGTGCTCGACGACGCGTCGTACAACGGAGACGCCTCGAACGGTGCGACCTACGCCGCACCGGTCCTGTCGTGGTCGCTCGCGATCCCGGTGGAGGAGAGCGTCACGCTCACCTACTCGGTGACCGTGAACGCTCCCGCGACGGGCGACCTCGACCTCGCCAACGCCGTCGCCCCGGGTGACGGTGGCGAGTGCCTCGAGGAGGGGTCGTGCATCACGAACACTCCGATCGCGGCGTACGAGGTCTCGAAGTCCGTCGACACGACGACCACGGCCGCCGGTGAGACCGTGACCTACACGATCGCCATCGGCAACACGGGTGCGGTCGCGTACACCGACGAGAACCCCGCCTCGTTCACGGACGACCTCTCGGAGGTGCTCGACGACGCGACGTACAACGACGATGCGACGAACGGCGCGACCTACGACGAGCCGGTGCTGAGCTGGGCGGGTGCGCTCGATGTCGGCCAGGTCGTCTCGGTCACCTACAGCGTCACGGTCAACGATCCCCTCGCGGGCGACCGTGAGCTCGTGAACGCGGTGCTCCCCGGTGACGGCGGAGCGTGCGGCGACGCGTGCTCGGTCACCACGACGGTCACGCCGCCGGCCCCGCCGCTGGCGACCACGGGTCTGAACCCGTGGATCGTGGGCGGGGGCCTCGGAGTCGCGACGCTGGCGATCCTCGCCGGACTCGCACTGCTCCTGGTGCGCCGTCGTCAGAACATCACGGAGTAATCGAGAAGTAAGGCAGAGGTGAACGGGCGGGGCCATCAGGCCTCGCCCGTTCACCGCATCCACGACATGTCACGCATACATCTCTTAACTGTCACCCGTTTTGCGGCCGTGCTCGCGATCGCGCTGCCGGTGCTGGGCCTGCTCGGCTTCGGTGGGGCTCCGGCGGCCGCCGCCGAGCAGTCGGCGCCGAACATCGCCGTCACTCTCACGAGCGACGCCGAGGCCCTCGCCGCGGGGGAGCGGATCACCTACACCGCCGAGATCGCGAACAGGGGGGAGGCCGTGAACGCCCGTGTGGTGCTCACCCCGCCCGCCTATGTCTCGCTGGGGTCGCTCGACGGTGCCGAGGTCGACGGAAACGAGGCGACCTGGTCGCTCACCCTCGGAGCGGCCGAGACGAGGACGATCGAGATCCCCGCGCGGATCGGCGACATCCCCGAGGCCGAGCTGCGGGCGACCGCGTTGCTCAGCCTCTACGTCGGCGATGGGACGAGTCCGCTCGTGCGCACCGCCTCGGCGGATCTGATCGACGGCGTCGACGACGTGCAGACCGAGGTCAGTCCGCTGCCCGGCATCCTGCTCGCGGTGGGAATCGGCTTGGTCGTGGTGCTGATCGCGCTCGCGGTCGTGTTCATCGTGCTGCAGCGCCGTCGTCGCGCCGCAGAGGAAGCGGCCAAGCGCGACGCATGGGTCGGGTACGCGCGGCGCGAGTCGCAGCCGACGGATGCCGAGGTCGAGACGCCCGAAAGCCGCTGAATCTCGTGGTGGGGCCCTTCGACAAGCTCAGGGACCCAGTTTCTTCACTTGAATCTCGTGGTGGGGCCCTTCGACAAGCTCAGGGACCCAGTTTCAGTGGGGCTTCGACAAGCTCAGGGACCCAGTTTCAGTGGGGCTTCGACAAGCTCAGGGACCCAGTTTCTTTACTGGGTTGCTGAGCCTGTCGAAGCACCCCCCACGCACCGGCATACGACGAAGGGCCCGGGGCAACGCGGAACGCGTGCACCCGGGCCCTTCGTAGAGCTTCTAGCGGACTCCGAAGATGCGGCGCATCGCGACCTCGGCTTCGTCGCCATCGCGGCGGGCGATCGCGGAGGCGAGATCGCGGCTGCCGGCGCGCGCGGCGTCGACCTCGTGCGATGAGTACGAGAGCCGGCGCAGTGCCCGCAACAGCGAGAACTGGCGCTCGGTGATCTCGGCGTGGAGGATCGGGCTGCCGGCGCGTGCCGACAGGAAGAGCAGGAGTTCGAGCGCGGCCGTCGCCGCTTCGGCGGGCGAGCCGATGGCCTCGAGCAGCCCATCGATGCGGGAGACGGCGGTCTCGGCATCCGTCGTCGACAGCGACGCGACCGCCTGGCGGGCGGCGATGCCCCCGCAGTAGCCCGCCCAGCGCCGGCAGTCCTCGGCGATCTGACGGGTCAGCGGCGTCACGCGCGTGCGCCGGGACGGCAGGATCTCGACGAGCCCGATCTGCTGCAGCTGCAGGATGGCCTCGCGCACCGGCGTGCGGGAGATGCCCATCTGCTCGGCCAGTTCGCGGTCGCGCAGCAGCTCGCCGTCTTCGAGGGAGCCGGAGGCGATCGCCGATCCGATCTCGGAGAAGGCGTCGTCACCGAGGAAGCGGCGCTCGCGGCGCAGCTCGGAGCCGTCGTAGATCTCCTGCCGTGGAGTGGCGGGAATCTCTGGGCTCGGGTCGGCCGGGGCCAGATCTTCGGCCGGGTGGGGTTCTTTCAGTGCACTGCGGGGCCGTACGCGGGCTTCGTCCAGGATGACGCTCATCTATCACCAATCGACTCACTGTGAGGGTGAAGGGGGCGGCGCACCACACTCCGCCCCCTTCACGCGACACTCCCCTGGAGCAGCCGCGTAGATGAGGGAACCGACTACCCCTCAAAAGAATGACGAGCGAGCATCAGGAATCTGACGCTCGCTCGTCGATTTGGCGACGGAGTGCAGGAAATCAGCTCTTGATGGGCAGCACCTTGAACTTGGCGGTCGAGCCGGGAGCCGGGGGGACGACGACGGCGAACTCGCTCTTGCCCTGTGCCGGTGCGATGACGACCTCCGCGGGGATGCCCGGTGCGATCACGGCGGCGGGGATGCCGGTGAGCACCCCTGCCTTGGTCGCGCTGGCGGTGAAGGCCTTGAGGGCCTTCTTGTCGAGGCTCGTGACGTAGGTCTGGAACTGCAGGGCGATCGCGTCGAAGCTCTCGTCGGGGATGCTCGGGTGCGAGATCAGCACGGTGTCGACCGTCTGGTTGCCGTTCTTGACCTGTAGTCCGGTGTAGCGCTGCTTGCCGACCCAGCCGCGCGACTGGAAGTCGGTGAAGAGGTTCGCGCCCGCGTTCTTGCGCGTCGCGAAGTGCACGATGAGCAGGATGATGGCGAGGGGCACGAGGACGAGGGGCGCGAAGGAGTAGACGTACGACCACGCCTCGCTGCGTCCGCTCGAATACTCGAAGAGGTCGGGACGGAAGAGCAGCTGCGGAATGTACTCCCACGCCCAGTCGACGGCCTGACCGGTCGAGAAGAGATTGAAGGCGAAAGCCGCGACGCCGAGCCCGAGGCTCGTCCAGCCGAGGCTGGCGATGGTGCGTTTGCCGTCGACGGCCTTCGCGAAACCTTCGGGAGTGGACAGTTGGTGTTGGACGGTGGCCAGGCTCATGCGCCCGAGCATAGCGAAACCCGTGCCGTGGCTATGGCTGCCGACATGGGGAGTAATCCCCACCCGGGGTGGCCGGCACCTGCATGAGAGAGGTGCCGGCCACCTTCGGTGGGCGACACCCCCATGCCGCCCACCTGTGGCCTCGATATTCCCGGATCGAGGGTGGGAGCGAAGACCGAGACTCCGCTCCCACCTCTATTGACGGGTGGGGTGCAGGAATCTGTCGCCGATCCCGGAGATCAAACGATCGCGGCTTCGATCTGCCGGCGGATCTGCTCGAGAGCGGCGACGTTCTTCTCGGCGTCGTGCGGGCTGAACGGGCGGTCGGGCGCGACGTCGAGTGAGATCAGCACCTCGCACCCGCGGCGCATCGGGGTCGACGTGACGCCGACCTCCAGCTCCCAGCTCCAGATCGTGCGCGGGGTGCGGAATCGCAGATGCCGCCGCGAATCGTCCACCTGCAGATCGGTATGCTCGCCGCCGATGACGATCTGCTCGACGGCGCACGCCACGGCATCCGCGTCGCCGTGCACGTGGAAGCGCGCGTGCGCGGCGGAGTCCGGCGCCATCAGCACGGCCGGTGACCAGAGAGGGATTCCCTCGCTCATGTCTTCGTACCTTTCCCCCGGGGTCGAACGATGCGGGCGCGATGCCCCTCTAGGAGACGAGTTCGGCGTCGATTTCCAACGCGGATGCCGGAGATCGGGCGGGATGCCCCCGGATGCGACCGATCCTGCGGGCGATCTCGTCATGTGGATGAGGGGGGCGTGCGCGCGACGCGACCCCGGCGCGATACGACGGGGGAAGCGGTCATGGAACAGTGGAAGTGGAATCTCGGACAGGCGGGGGTACTGTTCCTCGGCGCCGTGGGGTTCTCGCTCGTCACCGCGGCGGTCGGCGTGAGCTGGTGGGTCGCGCTCGTTCTCCCCGCGGCGTTCCTGTCGTCGGGGATCATGCTCACCCGGGCGCTGCGCGAGAGTCGTCGCGGGCGACGGGTGACCGATGCGGACAGCCGCCCGTGATGGAGAGGAAGCGCGCGTACCTCCTGCAAGGAGTCGTGTTCCTGCTCGTCGGTGGCCTCCTCCTCCTCGTGCACGACGACAGGCGTATCGTCGAGGCGATCCTCACCCTGATCCTGGTGTTCACGGTGTCAGCGCTGGGGTTCGCGCTCGCGCTGCGCGAGCGCGTGCGTGAGCGCGTGACGCCGCGCCGACCGAGCAGCCGTCGATATCGGGCGATGGCCGCGGCATTCGTATTCGAGCCGGATGAAGGCTGAGGGGCGGGCGGATGTCGCGCTGGCGGTGGTTCTTGGCGCAGGGCGTGCTCTTCTTGGGCGCGGGGATGCTGTTCGGGCTCTCGCTCGCATTCGGATCCACCGGGGTGTGGGTCGGGTTCGCAGCGCTCGTCAGCTTCGTGGTCGCCGCGGTCACCCTGTACCTGGGCTGGCGGGAGCGGCGGCGGATGCTCGACGAGGAGGAGCGGTCGCGGCGGCGGCGGACCGGGGCGTGAGTGCGGGGTGCACCCGCCGGGTCAGGGTGCCGGGTCGAACCGACGGCCCTCCCGCTTCGCGGGCTGCAGCATGAGAACGAGCAGGAAGAGGCCGCCGACGGCGGGGAGGAACGACAGGAAGAACCAGGCCCCGGCGAGGCCCGCATCGTGCAGACGCCGCCAGGTCAGCGCGAGCCACGGCACCACGAGTGCGAGGGCGATGACGCCACCGACCGCGGCCCCGAGCGGGATGAGCAGTGCGGCCGTCGGGTCGTCGAGGATCGCCGCGCCGGTCGTGCGGACCGGCATCGCGGTATCGGGCTCGGCGCCGGCCGAGACCGTCAGCTGGCTGGTGATCGAGTGCGTGATGCCGGAGGTGAGGCCGACGGTCAGGAGTGCATTCGGAACCAGCGTCACGAGGAAAACGAACAGCGCCACCCACCAGAACTCGCTCTTCGACGCCCGCCCGGTGAACGTCGCGAACCGACGGAAGAACCGGCTCACCGCCTGCGCGAACGTCGCGCCGTACAGCGGCTGGGACAGGGGAGCGGATGCTGCGGACATGGGTCTCCTCGACGGTGGGCCGAGACCATCTTCTCGCGGAACGGTGAGCCGCGGCATCCGCTCGTCGTAGTCATCTGCACGGAACGCGCACGCCTGCGCGGAGATCCGGGCGGATGCCCCGTGCAGACGTGCGACGGCCGTGCAGGTGAGCGCGGATCGACGGTCAGAGCCTGAGGTGCGTCGAATCGGGCGCCCTCGGGCTCGCCGGCGGCGAAGAGAAGAGGGAGGGCGTTGGGGCGCCCTCCCTCGGGATCCGGTCGTGGGGACCTGGATCGGATGCCGGCGGGGAGGCCGGCTGCCGGCGGGGAGGCCGGCGAAGGTAAGAAGCCCTTCACTGGTTAAGACGCCGTATATCGGTTTTCGTGACGCGACCACCGGGGTGAGTTTTCGGCGGGTCCGGGGTGAGAAGCCGATGCCGGGGACTACGCCGAGACGGGCAGCGACCGGGCGGCGTCGTGCAGGCAGTCGATGAACGCGGTGAGAACGGGGCTCTCGGTCCGGGCCTGGCGAACGGCGAGCAGCTGGGTCGTCGGTGAGCCGGCGAGCGGCACGACGGCGATCGACGGCGGCACGAGCTGGCGCACCGACTCGGGCAGGATGCTCGCACCCATGCCCGCGGCGACGAAGCCGAGCGCGGTCTCCTGGTGTGCGACCTCCTCGATCACACGGGGCGTGCGGCCGCCCGCGCCGAGCACCTCGGCCACGCGATCGACGAAGCCCGGCATGAGCGCGCGGGGGTAGGTGATCATCGGTACACCGGCGATCTGCTCGGCAGTGACCTCGGTGAGGTCGGCGAGCGGGTGGTCGGCGGGCAGGCAGGCGACGAGGCGCTCCGCGAAGACGACCTCGCAAGTCAGGGGAACGGATGCCGGCCCCTGCGGCGGCACCTCGTCGCGCACGATGCCGACGTCGAGCGTGCCCTCGCGCAGCCGGGCGAACTGCTCGCCCGAGGTGAGCGGCACGAGGCTGAGCGTGACCTTCTCGCGGCGGGCGCGGAAGAGCTGCACGACGCCGGGGAGCAGGGTGTAGTTCGCCGAGCTGACGAAGCCCGCGGTGAGGTGACCGGCGAGGCCGTCGACGTAGTCGCGCATGTCGGAGCGCACCGATTCGACCTCGTCGAGGATGCGACGGGCGCGCTCCTGCAGATGCCGGCCGGCCGGGGTGAGCGAGACGCGACGGGTGCTGCGCTCGAACAGCGCGGTGCCGACCTCCTGCTCGAGCCGGCCCACCTGCACGCTCAGCGGGGGCTGCGACATGTGCAGCCGCTGGGCCGCGCGGCCGAAGTGGAGCTCGTCGGCGACGGCCATGAAATAGCGCAGTTGACGGAGCTCCATGAGGGCACGATACGTGTCTCGTATTACCGCTCCGTTACGGGGAGATTGCGAGCGAAAAGGTATCAATAACGCATTTGACCTGGGGTTATTCGCACGGTTTCCTGGTGCTGGAGGAGTACCCATGACCGAGGCATCCGCATGACCGCCCCGCACGTCGCTCTCTTCCATGTGCGCACCCACCGGCCCCGCGCCGCCGCCGGGTACCAGGCCCTCCTCGACTCGCTCAACGAGGCGGCCGTCGCCGCCGTCGAGGGGCTCGGATGGACCGCCTCGCTGCACGCCGCGGCCGAAGACCCCGAGGCCGGGCTGCGGCAGGCCTCGCGAGAGGCCGATGTGGTCGTGATCCTCGGCGGCGACGACATCGAACCCGGACTCTACGGTCAGCAGGACCGCCGGCCGCGCCGATCGCCGTACGAACGCCGGGCCGACCGGCTGCAGATCGCCGTGATCATGGATGCCGTCGGCGCCGGGCGCCCGCTGCTCGGACTGTGCCGAGGGCATCAGCTTCTCAACGTCGCCCTCGGCGGGAGTCTGTTGCAGCACGTTCCCGGGCACCGGGGGCCGGGGGCGGAGCCGTTCATCCCCACGACACTCGACTTCGCGGCCGTCGCGCCGGGGCTCGCGCCGCCCGCGCTGTGCACGCACCATCAGGCCATCGACGAACTCGGCGAGGGGCTCGTGGTGCTCACGCGATCGGGCGATGGCGTGATCGAGGCCATCGCCCACGAGACCCTGCCCCTGCTGGGGGTGCAGTGGCATCCCGAGCATCCGCTCACCGCTGCGACGCAGTTCGGCGCGCTGCTGCGAGCGGTGCATGCGGGGGAGTTGGTGGCGTAGGAGTCCCGCCCCGTGTTGCGGAGGAGTTCTCGCGTAACGGAGGAGCGTTTGCGGCATCCGATCCTGCGTTGCGTGTGATCTCCTGCGGAGCGGGGCCCTTCGTCTCGCTGCGCTCGCCCAGGAGCCGGGTGTGTCGTGGGGCGCTTCGACTGGCTCAGCGACCCGGTTCGGGGCGGGTCTAGACGCCGGTGCGGACGACCGTGACGCCGCGCTCTTCGATGCCGGCGGCGGTGGCGTCGCTCAGGCCCGCATCGGTGACGATCACGTCGAGGTCTTCGAGGTCGAACACCCGGTAGCGGCCGAACGAGCCGTACTTCGAACTGCCGGCCACGAGCACCGTCTCGCTCGCGCTCTCGATCGCCGCGGTCTTCGGCGCGATCTTCGACTCGGTCGGGGTCGTGACGCCGCGGCGCAGATCCCACGACGACGACGAGAGGAAGGCGATGTCGATCGACAGCTCGTGCAGTGTGAGGGCGGCGAGACGCCCGGTGGTCGACTGGTTGGCCTTCTCGACGCGTCCGCCGATGGCGATGATGTCGGCGGTGGGGTGGTCGAGGAACGCGGCGATGATGGCGAGGTCGTTGGTCACGACCGTGAGGTCCTGCACCGTCTCGAGGTGCGGGCGCATCGCCTGGATGGTCGTGCCGGCGTCGAGGTAGATGGTCATCGACTCGGTGACGAGGGATGCCGCGTGGCGGGCCATCGCGTCCTTCTCGGCGACGTCCTGACGAGCCTTCTCGAACCGCGACGGCTCGGTGACCAGGCGGGAGGCGATCTTCGCCCCGCCGGGGGTGGCGAGCACGCGGCCGGCCTCTTCGAGCACGGCGATGTCGCGCCGGATCGTCATGTGGCTGACGCCGAGGATGCCGGTGAGCTGGCGGTAGCTGAGCACGCCCTCGCGGCGCAGGTGCTTGACGATCAGCTCGCGCCGCTGCTCGGGGATGAGCGGCGTGGCGGTGGCGTCGTCGGAGGGGGTCATGTCGTCGTCAGCCTAGCGAACGAGGGTGGATTCCTCGGTCCAGGGGGTGCCCCAGCGGTCGGCGAGGGCGCGCACGTCTTCCGGCGGCAGCAGGCGGCGGGGCTTGCCGTCGGTGAGCAGCGCGATGCGGCACGCCTCCTCGAGCTCGATCGCCGCTTCGACGGCGGCATCGAGGTCGGGTGCCGAGACGATCTGACCGTGGTTCGCGAGCAGTGCGGCGCGGAACGGGCCGGGCAGCGCGAGCATCTGCGCGGCGAGGTCGGGGTCGCCCGGCACTCGGAACGGCACCAGCGGCGTCTGGCCGACGCGCATCACGAAGTAGGGGGTGAGGGGCGGGATGGCGCTGTGCTCGGACCATGGCTCGAGGCAGCTCGCGGCGACCGCGAACGGCGAGTGCAGGTGCACGACGGCGGTGTGCTCGACGTTCTTGGCGTAGAACGCGAGGTGCAGGCTGAGCTCTTTCGACGGCTTCGCGCCGCGCAGGTGCTCGCCGCCGCGGGTGACGACCGCGATGTCGGCGTCGGTGAGGCGGCCGAGGTCGGTGCCGGTGCCGGTCATGTACACGACGTCGTCGACGCGGATGCTGACGTTGCCGCTGCTGCCGGGGCTGATGCCGGCGGCGGCGACGCGTGCGCCGGCCGCGATGAGTGCGTCAGTGGGAGTGGTCATCGAGCGCCCTCCAGGCGGTGGTGAACATGTCGTCGGCGCCGAAGTTGCCCGACTTGAGAGCGATGGTGACGGGGCCGTGCGCGGTTTCGGCGGCGCTCCAGCACACGCCGGGGGCGATGCGCGGTCCGATCAGCAGACGCTGGATGCCGAGGCGCTGCACGACCGCGCCCGAGGTCTCGCCGCCGGCGACGATCACCTGGGTGACGCCGAGTTCGGCGGTGGCGCGGTCGACGATCGCCGAGAGCACTTCCTCGATCCGGCCGGAGACGGTGTTGCCCTCGGGGCCGCGGCGGATGTCGTCGAGCGACCCGACGGTGTAGAGGAGCGGGATGCTGTCGGCGTCGAGCGTCTCGAGCCACGAGACCGTGTCGGCCACGACCTGCTCGGGGTCGGCGGCGATCGCCTCGATGTCGAGCTTGCGGCTGGGGAGCGTGTGAGCGGCGTGCGCGATCTGCGCGCGGGTCTTCGCCGAGGCGCTGCCGCACACGATCAGGCGGCGGCCGGGGGTGACCTCGATCTGGGAGAGGGTGCCGGGGCGCGGTCCGGTCATCCCGAGGGCGAGACCCGCCCCGCCGGTGACGACGCGCCAGTCCGAGACGGCGGTCGCGATGGTCTCGAGATCGGCGTCGGTCATCGCGTCGACGACGGTGTAGCCGGCCGGCTCGGAGCCGAGGGTGCTGCGCAGGGCCGCGGGGCCCGCCCACACGGCATCCGCCCCCACCTCGTGGATCGGGCGCGCGGTCTGCGGGGCGAGGATGTCGCGCAGGCGCGACTGCGTCATCGGTGTGAGCGGATGCTGTCGCATGGGGGAGTGCTCGAGGAGCTCGTCGTGCACGAACAGGTGTCCGCGGTAGACGGTGCGGCCGTTGTCGGGGAACGAGGGTACGACGATCGTGCGGGTCTCGCCGAGTTCCTCGAGCACGGCGTCGAGGATCGGGCCGATGTTGCCCTCAGGGGTGGAGTCGAAGGTCGAGCAGTACTTCACGTAGTAGCGGCGGGAGCCGAGGGCCTCGAGGGCGCGCACGGCGCGGAGGGACTGGGCGACCGCGTCTCCGACCGGGGCGGTGCGGGTCTTGAGGGCGACGACGACGGCATCCGCATCGCCGAGCTCGGCCGGGTCGAGCGGGGCGTCCTCGATCGAGACGACCGCGCGGAACCCGCGCTGGCGCAGCGCGATGGCGAGGTCGGTCGCGCCGGTGAAGTCGTCTGCGACGGCGCCGATGTCGATCACGGTTCCTCCTCGGGAGTGGGTGCCCTCATTCCATCACGTGTGAACTGTTGTGAACAAATTTGAGAAATGTTTACGACTGTGAAACAGTGTTCGAGGCCGCAGGGAGAACCCGCTCCCGCAGCTCTCGTACGACCGCACGGAACGTCCCGTGCAGAGGGGACCACCGATGACCCACGCTCCTATCCGCGTCGCTCTCACCGGCGCACGCGGAGGTTTCGGCCGCACGTTCCTCTCCCAGCTGCGCTCGATCGACCGTATGACGGCCACGCAGCTCATCGACCCCGATGTCGACGGCGTGCGCACCCTCATCGCCGACCTCGGCGGCCTCCCCGACGCCGAGCCGATCCCCGGCCACGACGACGTCCGTTGGGACGAGATCGACGTGCTCGTCGAGGCTTCCGGTCGCGTCGAGGCGGGCTACCGCTACGCCGCCGAGGCCATCGAGCGCGGCATCCATGTCGTCATGGTCAGCAAGGAGATCGAGAGCGTCGCCGGTGTCTCGCTCTCGCGCGCCGCCCGCGCCCAGGGTGTCGGTTACCTGCCCGGCGACGGCGACCAGCCCGCCAACCTGCTGCGCCTGCTCGACTGGGTCGAGCGCGTCGGCCTCGAGGTCGTCGCCCTCGGCAAGTCCGGCGAGTACGATCTCGTCTTCGACCCCGCCACCGGAGTGCTCGAGCAGCAGGGCGAGCGGATCGAGGCATCCGCCCTCACCGACCACCTGTTCCTCGGCGACGACATCGACAAGACGCTCGCCGCCCGGGCATCCGTCGTCGCACCGCTCAAGCGCGCCGCCGCCGCCGACTCCTGCGAGATGGCCGTCGTCTCGCTCTACGCCGGCGCCACCGCCGACACCGAGCGCATGCACTACCCCGTCGCCCGCCCCAGCGAGCTGGCCGACATCTACGCCCGCCGGGCCGACGGCGGCATCATCGGCACCGACCGCACGGTCGACGTGTTCTCGGCATTGCGCCTGCCCGGCGAGACGAGCTTCGCCGGCGGCGTGTTCGCGATCGTCACCACCGGCGACCCCGAGACCTGGGACCTGCTCGCCGGCAAGGGCCACATCGTCTCGCGCTCGGGCCGCTACGCCTGCATCTACTGGCCGTACCACTTCATGGGCGTCGAGACCCCGCTCACGATCGACGCTCTGGTCGAGGGCACCTCGACCTTCGCCGAGCCCCGGCACCACACGGTGCTCGCCGCCCGCGCCGCCCGCGCGCTCGCCGCGGGAGAGACGTTCGAGGTGCGCGGTCACCACCACGAGATCGACGGCGTCGCACCCGTCATCATCGATCGGGCGGATGCCGTCACCGACGCCGACGACACGCTCGCGGCCGCGTACTACCTGCTCTCCGGCGCACGCCTCGTGCGCGACATCGCCGAGGGCGAGCTCATCCGCCTCGCCGACCTCACGGGCGTGGCCGATGACGTGCGCACCGCCTTCGTGGAGGGCGTGCGGCTGTGAGCATCGAGACAGCTCGCCGGATCCAGGACGCGCGCCTCCCCGAGGGGCACGATCTGCGCATCATCGACGCGCACCACCACTTCTGGGACCTCGACGGCGACGGCCACTGGCCATGGATCCAGGACGAGTACAACGAGCAGTTCTTCCTCGGCGACTACAACGCCATGCGCCGCACCTTCCTGCCTCGCGAGTACCTCGCCGAGACCGCGGGCTGGAACATCCTCGGCACCGTACACTGCGAGGCCGAGCGCAGCCGGAGCGAACAGGTCGCGGAGGACGACTTCCTGCAGGGGCTCAGCGACGCCACCGGCGGACGCTTCCCGATCGCCGCCGTTGCTCACGTCGGTTTCCTGCAGCCGGACCGCGACGAGGTGCTCGCCGGTCACGCGCAGCGCTCCATCGTGCGCGGCATCCGATCGAAGCCCGTCATCGCCGCGCGCGCCGGCGAGACCGCGACGGGCCCCGGCACCCTCCACGACCCCGCGTGGGTCGAGGGCATCGCGGCGCTGGCGGCGCACGGGTTCTCGTGGGACCTGCGCGTGCCGTACTACCACCTCGCCGAAGCGGCCGACGTACTCGCGGACTTCCCCGAGCTGACCGTCGTGATCAACCACTGCGGCCTGCCGCTCGATCGCGACGCCGACGCCCTGCGCGTCTGGCACGACGGCATGGAGCGCCTCGCCGCGCTGCCCGGCACCGCCGTCAAGGTCTCGGAGCTCGGCCTGTACCGCAACCGCTGGGACCGCTCCTCCAACGAGGAGGTCGTGCGCGACACCCTCGCGATCTTCGGCGCCGACCGCGCGCTGTTCGCCTCCAACATGCCGGTCGCGACCCTGACCGCCCCCGACTTCGACGAGGTGATGGACACGATCCTCACCGGTGCCGCCGGCCTCGACGCCGCGGGACTCGACGCCCTCTTCCACGGCACCGCCGCACGGGTCTACCGACTCGACGTGCCCGCCGTCTGACCCGTTACCGCTCACCCGAAACCCTCTGACACCCCCCTGAACCGACGAAGGACCCTCATGACGACCGTCAACGACGACAAGCTCTTCCGGAAGGTGATGCTGCGCGTGCTCCCGCTCGCGATGCTCGGCTTCTTCCTCTCGTACCTCGACCGTGTGAACATCGGCTACGCGCAGGCCACGATGAGCGCCGACCTCGGCTTCTCGAACGTGGTCTACGGTCTCGGTGCCGGCCTGTTCTTCATCGGATACTTCATCTTCGAGATCCCCTCGAACCTCATCCTCGCCAAGGTCGGCGCGCGCAAGTGGATCGCCCGCATCATGATCACGTGGGGCCTGATCTCGGGCCTCATGTTCATCGTCGACAGCGAGTGGATGTTCTACCTGCTGCGCTTCCTGCTCGGTGTCGCCGAGGCCGGCTTCATCCCCGGCATCCTCTTCTACATGGCGCACTGGTTCCCGGCCAGCCGCCGCGGACGCGCCTGGGGCATCTTCTACATCGCCCTCGCATCGTCGGGCCTCATCGGCGGCCCCGTCTCGGGCTTCATCCTCAGCGGCATGGACGGCGTCTGGGGCCACACCGGCTGGCAGTGGCTGTTCGTGATCGAGGCGATCCCCACCGTGCTCCTCGGTATCGTCATCCTCTTCTGCCTGCAGGAGGACTACCGCAAGGTCACCTGGCTCACCGAACCCGAGCGCGATCGCCTCGGCTCCCTCCTCGCCGCCGAACGCGTCGATGAGGCCGAGACCCCTCTGCGCAAGGTCTTCACCAGCAAGCTGATCTGGCTGCTCACCGCCGTGTACTTCTCGTACAACTTCGCCCTGTACGGCATCAGCTTCTGGCTGCCGACCCTCATCGGCGACCTGGGCATCACCGACACCGTGCAGATCGGCTTCCTCAGCGCGCTGCCCAGCCTCGCGGCGATCATCTCGATGGTCACGTTCGGCTACCTGTCGGACCGCGCCGGCGAGCGCCGCAAGTTCATCGCCGCAGCCTTCCTGCTCAGCGCCACCGGCTTCGCGATCTGCATCATCGCGGGCACCGACCCGGTCTGGGGAATCATCGGCCTGTGCCTCGCCAACGCGGGCGCCCTGTCGATCCCGGCGATCTTCTGGAGCTTCCAGACCTCGATGCTCGCCGGCACCGCCCTCGCCGGCGGTATCGCGCTCATCAACTCGACCGGAAACCTCGCGGGCTTCGCCGCCCCGTACCTGATCGGCTTCGTGAAGGACACGACCGGCGTCGCGACCGTCGCCCTGTACATCACGGGCGGCATCATGATCGTCGGCGCGATCCTCACGATGACCGTGCGGCAGCATCGCGCCGTCGCCACGGCGAAGGACCTCCCGTCGGAGCTCGTCTCGAAGTAGACCCCCCGCTACCGAGACCGGCCGAGCCCCCGCAGACAGCGCGTCTGCGGGGGCTTCGTCGTGGGTGGTGGCCCGGTTTCGAGGAGTGGGTCCCTGAGCTTGTCGAAGGGCCCCTCCCCGCGGAGCTGCGTCTCGTGGGGGACGCTTCGACAGGCTCAGCGACCCAGCGGTGCGGCTCGGTGACTCGGTGGCGCGGCTCGGTGACTCGGTCGGGGACTGGGTCCCTGAGCCTGTCGAAGGGCCCCGCCCGACGAGACTTATCCCCAGGCGGGCAAACGCGCCGTTCACGGCATCCGACAATTGCCCATGGCCTGGACGTACATCCTCCGCTGCAACGACGGATGCTTCTACACCGGAAGCACGAACGGCGATCTCGACGCACGCGTGTGGCAGCACAACCACGATGACGAGCTCGCGGCGCACTTCACTCGTGTCCGCCAACCCGTCGTGGTCGTCTACGCGGAGAAGTTCGACACCGTCGACGCGGCGTTCTTCCGGGAGAAGCAGATCCAGGGCTGGAGCCGGGCGAAGAAGATCGCGCTCATCGAGCAGCGGGGCGAAGATCTGCCGAGGCTGTCCCGTTCCTCGGGGAGGGACGCTTCGACAGGCTCAGCGACCCAGTAGTGCGGCTCAGCGACCCAGTAGTGCGGCTCAGCGACCCAGCCTCTGCAACTGGGTCCCTGAGCTTGTCGAAGGGGCCCGCCGCTGCACCCGAAACGCGCCGGAAACACCTTCTGCCGACGACTGTCATCTGCGGGGTCGGACGCGTATCGAAGGCACATTCCTGTGCGAACAACATGGGACATCGCCCCATAGCAACGGCCCCGCGGCGGCATCCACACTGAACGACAACAGGCCGGTGGTGTGCACCGTCCGCGGAAGAGACGGAGCATCATGGAGTCGTTCGAGGTCGCAGTCGTCGGGATGGGAGCGCTCGGCAGCGCCGCCACCTACCACCTGGCCCGTCGTGGAGCGAAGGTGGTCGCGCTCGAGCAGTACGAGCTCGGTCACGTGCGGGGAGCCTCGCACGACACCTCGCGCATCGTGCGGACCTCGTACGGATCCACCGCCTATGTGCGCCTCGCCCAGTCCGCGTACCGCGACTGGGCCGACCTCGAGGCCGAGTCGGGCGAGCGCCTGCTCACCATCACCGGCGGCGTGATCCTCATCCCCTCCGACGGCCCCTACTCGGCATCCGATTTCACCACCGCTCTCACCGAGTGCGACGTCGCGCACGAACTGCTCTCGCCCGCCGAGGTGCAGGCGCGCTGGCCGCAGTTCCGCGTGCCCGAGAACGTCGAGACGGTCTACACGGCCGACACCGGCATCGCCCATGCCTCCCGCACGGTCGCGACGCTGCAGATGCGCGCCCGCGTGCACGGCGCCGACATCCGCGACCGCACCGCCGTCGAGCGCCTCGCGCCCGACGGCGACGGCGTGATCGTGCACACGTCGAACGGCGACATCCGCGCCGGCAAGGTGATCCTCGCGACGGATGCCTGGACGAACACGCTCCTCGACCCGCTCGGTGCGACGATCCCGCTCGACATCATGCAGGAGCAGGTCAGCTACTTCCGCCCCGCCGAGCCCGAGAACTACGACCGCTCGGTCTTCCCCGTGTGGATCTGGGAGGACGACGAGTGCTACTACGGGTTCCCGACCTACGGCGAGCCGACCATCAAGGCCGCCCGCGACGTGTCGGAGAACCGGATGACGCCCGAGAACCGGTCGTTCGTCCCCTCGCCCGAGCTCATCGAGCAGCTCACCGGATTCATGCACGACGTGATCCCCGGATCCGGCCCCGAACTGCGCACGGTCACCTGCCAGTACGCGCTCACCAAGGACCGCCGATTCGTGCTCAGCGCGCTGCCGCAGCACCCCGACATCATCGTCGGCCTCGCTGCGGGTCACGGCTTCAAGTTCACGCCGGCCCTCGGTCGGGTGCTCGCCGAGCTCGCCCTGGACGGCGAGTCGACCGACGACCTGAGCGAGTTCGCCGCGGCGGACTCGATGGTCGTCTGACCCGCCTGCCCGCGGCATCCCGATCGCCGCGCCCTTCTTCCGCCCCTGCTATGGAGGTTTCGCCCATCATGCGACCGTTCCCCTGGGCCGCCGCACCGTACAGACGCCCTCGCGCGCTGGGTAGCGTGACCGCCATGTCATCGACGACACCCTCCGTTCTCGGACCCCGCACGCACGCGACAGCGGGCGCACGCCACCGCGTGATGAGCACGGGGGAGTGACACGACGGTGACCCGCTACATCATCCAGCGCATCCTCTCGTCGCTGTTCGTGCTCTTCATCCTCTCGATCATCGTGTTCTCGATGGTGCGGATCATCCCCGGCGACCCGCTCGCCGCGTTCGTCGACCCGGCCAACCCCGACCCCGCGAAGCTCGAGGCCCTGCGCGCCGAGCTCGGTCTCGACCAGCCGTGGATCACGCAGTACTTCTCCTGGCTGCTGGGCGTCGTGCAGGGAGACTTCGGCCGCGCGATCACCGTGCCGGGCGAGGTGTCGACCCTCATCGCGACGCGCCTGCCGCTCAGTCTCACCCTCGCGGTGATGGCGACCGTGTTCGGCACCGTGCTCGGCATCCCGGCCGGTGTGCTGGCCGCGACCCGCTGGCGCCGCCTGCCCGACCACGTCGTGCGCGGTCTGTCGTTCGTGCTGCTGGCCACGCCGCCGTTCGTGCTCGGCACCGTGCTCATCCTGGTGAACTCGCTCACGCTCCGCCTCCCGCTCGTGGGATACGCGGGGGCGGCGAACGATCCCCTGCGGGCGATCGGGGTGCTGATCCTGCCCGCCCTGCTGATCGGCATCGTGCTCGCCGCGATCGTCGCCCGGTACACGCGCGGCACCCTGCTCGACACCCTCGGTCAGGACTTCGTGCGCACCGCCCGCGCCAAGGGCGCCTCGCCCGGACGACTGGTCGGCCGGCACGCGCTGCGCAACGCGCTCATCCCGGTGACGACCGTCATCGGCATCGAGCTCGCGGCGCTCGTCGGCGGCACCGTCGTCATCGAGGCGGTGTTCTCGCTGCCGGGGATGGGCTCGCTGCTGCTGACCGGCATCCGCTCCTCCGACTATCCGATCATCCAGGCCACCGTGCTGCTGATCGGTGTCGTCTACGTGGTGATCAACTTCGTGGTCGACCTGCTGTATCCGTTGATCGATCCCCGAGTGAGGGTGCACACGCGATGACCGTCACAAGAGAACTCGCCCTCGCCAAGGTCGCCGGCAAGCGCCCGGCCCGCCGCAAGTTCGGCCCCGCGTTCTGGAGCGGCGCCGGCATCCTCGGCGTCATCCTGATCCTCGCCGGCTGGATGACGGTCGCGCCGCTCTACGATCCGTTCGTCGCCTCGGGTCCCGCGCTCGCCGCGCCGAGCCTCGACCACATCCTCGGGACCGACAACCTCGGCCGCGACACGTTCACCCGCCTCGCGCTCGCCGCCCGCACCAGCCTCATCATCTCGGGGGCGGCCGCGCTGCTCGGCGCGGTGATCGGCACCTTCTTCGGTCTGGTGGCCGGGTACGTCGGCGGATGGGTGGATGCCGTCATCATGCGCGTCGTCGACGCGGTGCTCGCCCTGCCGGCGATCCTCGTCGCCCTCGTCGTCGGCGTCGTGATCGGCAACGGGCCGTGGCCGCTGATCCTCGCCCTCGGACTCGTGTTCGCCCCCGGTTTCGCCCGGGTGATGCGGGCTCCGGTGATCGCCCTCCGCGAGCGGGACTTCGTGCTCGCGGCGACCCTCAGCGGCGTGCGCCCGGCGCGCGTGATCGTCGAGCACCTGCTGCCCAACGTGCTCACCCCGCTGTTCGTGCAGTTCGCCTCGGTGGCCTCGCAGGTCGTGCTGATCGAGGCGGCGCTGAGCTACCTCGGCCAGGGTGTGCAGGCGCCCGAGCCCTCGGCCGGCCGCATGATCAGCGAGTTCACCCGCTTCATGCAGCTGCAGCCGTTGCTGATCATCCTGCCCTCGCTGGTGATCATCCTGCTGTCCGCCGCGTGGAACCTCCTCGCCGACGGAATGCAGGACTACCTCGCCCCGCGGCGCGAGCCCGCCTTCTCGCTCGGGCGGCGCACGAAGCGCCGCGGCCCGGCGAACCCCGACCGCACCACCACATCCACGCAGCACACCCGAACGGAGTAGAGGTATGAACAGACGACACTGGGCAGGGGTGGCGGCACTCGCCGTCGCGACCCTGGCGATCGCCGGATGCACGTCCGGCGGCGGTACCGGCACCGGCGGAGAGGATGCCGGTGACCCGGTCGCCGGCGGAACCCTCACGTGGGGCGTGCCCGCCGAGCCCTCGGCCGGCGGCATCGACCCGATGGTGGCCTCGGCCATCGCCGCCGAGGTCATCTACTCGATGGCCTACGACACCCTCCTCACCCGAGACGACGACGGCACCATCGAGCCGGCCCTCGCCACCGAGTGGGAGCAGACCGACGAGACGACGTGGGTGTTCCAGCTGCGTGACGACGTCACGTTCGCCGACGGCACCCCGTTCGACGCGGGTGACGTCGTCTACTCGTTCGAGACCCGCAAGGACGGCGGCACGAACGCCACCTACCTCAGCCTGATGGACAGCGTCGAGGCCACCGGCGACTACGAGGTGACGTTCCACTTCAGCGCCCCGGACGGCACGTTCCTCGACGCGGTCTCCGCGCGGCAGACCTTCCTCATCGTCAGCGAAGAGGCCTACGGCAACGCCACCGAGGAAGAGCGTCAGACCACGAGCGTCGGCACGGGTGCCTACCAGGTGACCGAGTGGAACCAGGGCGTCTCGGTGACGATGGAGAAGAACGAGAACTACTGGGGCGAGGAGCCCTACATCGACACGATCGTGTTCGAGCTGTACCCCGACGAGAACACCCTGCTCGCCGCCGTGCAGCAGGGCAGCGTGCAGGCCGCGTCGTTCATCGACGGCAGCCTCGCGCAGCAGGCCGCATCGTCGGGCTTCACGCTCGGTGAGGCCGCGTTCCGTCAGAACCTCGCCGTCTACGTGAACCCGGAGTCGGGTCCGCTGGCCGACGTCGACGTGCGCCGCGCCTTCTCGCTCGCGCTCGACCGACAGGCGATCGTCGACACCGCCATGCTCGGCAACGCCGGCATCTCGTTCGTGCCGCCCGCCGGAGACCCCGGCGCCACCGACGCCACGAAGCTCCCGTACCACGAGCGCGACGTCGACGAGGCGAAGCGTCTGCTCGAAGAGGCCGGTCAGCCCAACCCCGAGATCACCCTCAGCTACATGGGTGACGTCGCCGCGGCGCACCACCCGGTCTACGAGATGATGCAGCAGCAGCTGGCCGAGGCGGGGATCACCCTCAACCTCAAGGCCACGCCGCTCGCCGAGATCTCGCCGATCTTCACCACCGGCGAGTCCTGGACCGACCTCGTCGCGATCCCGGGCAGCCCGCGCGCCTCGGCGGCCTACTACCTCGAGCCGGTGCTGCTCGAGGGCGGCTACTACAACCACTGGGACGGCAACCCCGACGCCGAGAAGGCCCGCGAACTGCTCGTGCAGGCGAAGTCGGCGGCCACCCCCGAGGAGTACAACGAGCTCGTGGCGGAACTCGCGACCGAGGCGGCCGACAAGGCGCTCGAGTTCGTGCCCGCCGCGGTGCCGGTGTACTTCGAGGTCTGGGACAGCAACAAGCTGCATGACTACGAGAACGACGCGTTCTACGCGCGCTCGGCTCTCGACCACGCCTGGTTGACGCAGTGACACCCCGCCCCGGCGCCTCTTCCCCCCCGGAGGCGCCGGGGCACCCCTCCCCGCTTTCTCTCCCGTATCGATCACAGAAGCGAGTCGCGCATGACCGACGCCACCGACGCCCTCCGCGTCGAAGACCTCAGCATCGCCTACGGCAGCGCCCCGCCGTCGGTCTCCGGCGTCTCGCTGCGCGTGCGCAAGGGCGAGATCGTCGGCGTGATCGGCGAGTCCGGCAGCGGCAAGTCGAGCATCGCGCTCGCCATGATGGGGCTGCTGCCCGATTCGGCCCGCGTCACCGCCGCGAGCATCGACGTCGCCGGCTCCGACATGAACGACGCCACCGAGCGCGACTGGGCCCAGGTGCGCGGAGTGAAGGCATCCATGGTCTTCCAGGAGCCGATGTCGGCGCTCAACCCCTGCATGCGCATCGGCGCCCAGATCGCCGAGGTGCTGCAGATCCACGGCAAGGCCGACAAGAAGCAGGCGCGCGCCCGTGCCCTCGAGATCCTCCGGCTCGTGCAGATGCCGGATGCCGAGAAGCGCCTGAACTACTACCCCCACCAGCTCTCCGGCGGTCAGCGTCAGCGCGTCGTCATCGCGATCGCCGTCGCCGCCGGCCCCGACCTGCTGGTCGCCGACGAACCCACCACCGCGCTCGACGTGACCGTGCAGGCGCAGATCCTCGACCTCATCAAGAGCCTCCGCGACGAGACCGGCATGGGCGTGCTGTTCATCAGCCATGATCTCGGCGTCATCGGCCAGCTCTGCGAGCGGGTCGCCGTGATGTACCGCGGACGCGTGGTCGAGACCGGTTCGGCCCGACGCGTGCTCGAGGACCCGCGGCATCCGTACACCCGGGCGCTGCTCGAGAGCATCCCGCGGCCCTCGGTGCCCGTGCGCTCGCCGCTCGCCGTCATCCCCGCCGTGAACGACTTCGACAGCGTTCCCGCCGTGCTCGAGGAGGCATCGTGACCGACGCCCTGCAGACCCCCGCAGCCCTTCCCGACGACGTGCTGCAGGTGAAGAACATCACCCAGCGTTTCGGGCACGGCGACAACGTCATGACCGCCCTCGACGACGTGAGCCTCAGCGTGCCCCGCGGCGAGACGCTCGGTCTCGTCGGCGAATCCGGGTCGGGCAAGAGCACGCTCGCCCGCGCCATCCTGCTCATGCGCAAGCCCACGCTCGGCACGATCGAGTTCGACGGCGCCGACGTCACCGGCATCCGGGGTCGCGCCCTGCGCACGCACCGCCGCCGTATCCAGATGGTCTTCCAGGACCCCAACGACTCCCTCGACCCGCGCTTCACGGTCGCCCGCTCGATCGCCGAGCCGCTCGTGGCCGCCGGCATCGGCCAGAAGGAGCGCCGCCGCCGGATCGCCGACTCGCTCGACCGCGTGGGGCTGCCGATGGATTCCGCCGGACGCTACCCGCACGAGTTCTCGGGTGGACAACGCCAGCGCATCGCGATCGCGCGGGCCATGGCCGCCGAACCCGAGTTCGTGGTGCTCGACGAGCCCACCTCGGCGCTCGACGTGTCAGTGCAGGCGCAGGTGCTCAACCTGCTCGTGCAGCTGCAGAAGGACACCGGCGTCACTTACCTCTTCATCACCCACAATCTCTCGGTCGTGCACCACATCGCCCATCGGGTGGCCGTGATGCACCAGGGGCGGGTCGTCGAGGAGGGCACCGGCGAGCAGGTCATGAACGCTCCGCAGCATCCGTACACCCAGAAGCTCCTCGAATCGATGCCGGTGCTGTACCGGAGCTGAGGGTCTCTTCGAAAGGGGTCGCACATGCGCGTGCAGAGACGCGGCGACAACGAGCACGACTGGGAGTTGTACCACGGCGAGGGCCGGATCGGGATCGAGTGGTACTTCCAGCAATCGTCGTCGCTGCCCACGTCGGTCATGATGTACCGGCTCGAGCCGGGCGCCGAGGAGGGGCAGCACCATCACCTCGACGACGACCCCACGAGTTGCTCGCCGAACAGCTCCGACGAGATGTACATCGTCACGCGCGGAGAGGTCGTGATCACGGCGGGTTCCGATCGCCGGGTTCTGCGGGTGGGTGACGCCTTCTACGCCCCCGAGGGCATGCGGCACGGGGTGCGCAACGAGTCGGATGCCGTCGCCGAGCTGGTGCTCGTGTTCGGGCCTCGCGGCCCGCATCCTTTCCCGCAGACCGGGGTCGAGGCGTTCGACGCGGAGGGTGAGCGGTAGGAGGAGCTGGGTCCCTGAGCTTGTCGAAGGGCCCACCGCGCGGCATCCGTCCGGGAGGACTTCTCGCGTTCGGCAGGATCGGAACGGCGGATGCTTCCTGCGGAGGCTGTGTTCTCCTCCGTTGGTGAGGGCGCCCCAGGCACTGGGTCCCTGAGCTTGTCGAAGGGCCCCGCCCCGCGGCATCCGCGCTATGGATGCACCGATCGGTCATGAATGCCGGTTTTCATGGCTCAGAACCGGCATTCATGACCGATCGGTGCACACAGGGGCGCAACGTTACGCGGCCGGGCCCCGCAGGCGCTCGCGCAGTTCGTCGAGGCGCACGGCGATGCCGATGCGGAACATCCGCTCGTCGTCGCGCCATCCGGCACCGAGCACGTGGTCGAGGCGGTCGAGGCGCTGCAGGATCGTGTTCGTGTGAAAGTTGAGGGCGCGCGCCGTGCGGGTGGGGCTGGCGTTGTTGCGCACGAACGCCCGCAGGGTGCCGAGCAGATCGG
Source organism: Microbacterium sp. USHLN272 (assembly GCF_037149655.1). NCBI lineage: Bacteria > Bacillati > Actinomycetota > Actinomycetes > Micrococcales > Microbacteriaceae > Microbacterium > Microbacterium sp. USHLN272. Next base: position 2,337,680 of record NZ_JBBCRA010000001.1, read on the forward strand.
CGTTGCGTTCGGCGTCGTACTGGCGCACCGCCCCGATCGTGTCGCGCAGGAACGCCGAGAGCCCCTGCGCGTCGGTGTCGAGCACGGCCGAGTAGGGCAGGAAGTCCTCGACGCGCGCCGTGAGATCGGCGAGCTCGAGCGCGGCGAGCAGGCGCGCGGTGCGCCGGGCGGCGAGGAACGCCGAGGGCAGCGGACCCTTCGCGGGCGGCGGTACGACGACGGTCACCGCCTCCTGGATCGCGGAGGCGACCTCCCTCCGCAGCCGCTCGGGATCGACGGGGCCGCGGTCGCTTGCGAGGGCGGCGACCACGAATCCGCGGTACTCGCCGACCAGCGCACGGTCGTCGAGCGAGCGCACGACGGCGCGCGCCGCGGCGGTCTGCTGATCGCCCGGCACCGCCAGCAGCAGCAGGGAGTCGAGGGTCGCGAGGTCGACGCCGAGGCGCCGCGCACGCCGCTCGACGTCGGAGCGCCGCTCGGGCACGTCGTCGAGCAGGTCGGCGATCAGTTCACTGCGCACGCGGTGGTCGGCTCCGGATGCCGCCTCCTGCTGCAGCTCGAGCAGCGCCCCGACCTGGGCCGCACGCTCGACGGTGCGGAAGTCGACGGCGCCGAGTTCGAAGGCCCCGTCGCCGAGCAGGAGCGCCCCGAAGTGGCGGTTGCCGGCGGTGAGGGCCGAGACGGCGCGCACGCCCGCGCCCGCGACCGGTACGCAGTGTCCGTTGCGGCGGCTCTCGGCGAGGGCGTCGCGCACGGGCTCGTCGAGCGACAGCATCCCGGGGGCCAGCGGCAGCCCCGCGGCGGCGATCACGTTCTCCTGCGCATCGATGATCGCGACCGCCCGGCCGAGGGCCGAGGCGAGGGTCTCGGCCACCGGGCCGAATCCGCCGCCGGCGAGCACCGCCTGCACGAGCTCCTGGTGCACGGTGTTGGCGCGGTCGCGCTCGACGAGGTGCGCGGTGAGGCTCTCGAGGGTGCGGCGGCTGGCATCCTCCGACAGCTGCAGCTCGCGCAGCGTCTGCGTCGTCTGCAGGATGACCGAGGCGTGGTCGGCGAGCGCCGACAGCAGCGCGACCTCGTCGGGGGAGAACTCCTTCGTCTCGCGGTTGCCGACGAACAGCACACCGAGCACGTCGTCGCTGCTGAGCATCGGCACGCCGAGCATCGACACGAGGCCCTCGGCCGAGACGGCGTCGTCGATGCCGGTGTCGTGGCGGTCCTCGGTGTAGGCGGTGTAGTCGGCGACCCACTGCGCGGTGCGCGACTCGACCACGACGCTCGCGAGGCCGCGACCCGGGGGCACGCGCAACTGCTGGAACGAGGCGCTCACCGAACCGCTGGTCTCGCGCACCCGCAGCTCGGAGGTGTCGGGATCGAACTCCGACAGGTAGGCCAGGTCGACGCCCATCATCTCGCGGGCGCGCTGCACGAGGCGGGCGAGCACGGCGTCGCTGTCGCGCAGCTCGGCGAGCTCGCGAGCGCTGGAGAAGAGGGCCGTGAGCTCGTGCTCGCGGCGGCGCAGACGCGACAGCTCGCGCTGGATGCGGGCGACGCGCTCGGCGAGGAGCGCGGCATCCGCTTCGCTGGCCCCGAGCGCGCGGAGGGCGTCGCTGACACCGGTGGGGCCGACGAGTTCGGGGTCGTGGGCCGCATCGAGGAGCGAGGCGATGGCGTCGTCGTGCTCGGGCATCTTCGTCCCTTCGGGGGAGGGCGGCGCCGACAGGCGCGTGACTTCAGTGTCGAGCATGAGCGCTGTCGCCCTCAAATCAGGTCTCTCAGCCGCGACCCTCGGCGCGTGCGGCGGTGCGCAGGAGTCCGGCCGCGAGTTCGGGCCACAGCTCGTGGGGGATGAGGTGCCCCATGTCGGGGTGCACCTGCAGTTCGGCGCCGGGGATCGCCTCGGCGATGTCGACGGCGGATGCCCAGTGCAGCACGTCGTCGTCGCGGCCGTGGAAGACGAACGTGGGAGCGGTCACCGACCGCAGGGCGTCGAGGCGCTCGGGCGCGCGCTTGAGGGCCGCCCACTGCCGGGAGAAGCCCTCCGGGTAGTAGCCGCGGTCGTAGGCCTCGCCGGTCGCGCGCACGTGCCACTCGACCTGGTGGTCGAAGCGTCCGACCGGTGCGGCCTCGAGGGCTGTGCGCGTGAACGCCACCGCCTGCTCGCGCGTGACGCGCACGGGCGCCTCGGCGAGCTCGGGGCGCTCGCCGTGCGCGACCCAGCGGCGCGACTGGCCGGGAATGGTCGACAGCAGCCCGAGGCTGAGGATGCGCTCGGGGTGGTGGATCGCGAGCATCTGCGCCATCATGCCGCCCATCGAGTGCCCGGCGACGTGCGCCTTCTCGACGCCCAGATCGTCGAGCACGCGCAGCACGTCCTCGGCCAGATCGATGAGGTCGTAGCCGCCGTCGACGTCGTCGGGTCCGCCGAAGAGCTGCGAGAGACCGGTGTCGCGGTTGTCGAAGCGCACCACCCGCAGGCCGCCGGCGGTGAGGATGCCGATGAACTCCTCGTCCCAGCTGAGCAGCTGGGCGCCGCCGCCCGAGACGAGCACGAGCACGGGGGCGTCGGCGGGGGCGTCGGCCCCGGCGAACACCTCGTAGTACAGGCGCACATCGGCGGAATCGGTGTAGGGCATGCGTACTCCTCGCGCTCGGGGGACCCGCGGTCCGCGCTCCGGGTGATGGTGCGAGTCTAGGTTCCGCGATCAGGCGGGGTGATGTGTCGACCGCATACAGCGGGGCCCCGAGGATGAGTGTTCCACCCATCGTCGCCCCTGCCGCCCGCTCCTAGTGTCTTCCTTGACCACAGCGCCGATGACCCGGTCGCTGTCCCGAAGGAAGGTGGCCGATGTCGATCAACAGCCGAATCTCCGGACTCCGCGATCACACCCCGGATGAGCGCCTCGCGCTCGTCGCGCAGGGTGCGGAGCTGGATGCGGATGCTCTGGGGGCGCTGCGCCCCGACAGCGGTCTCTCGCTCGCTCAGGCCGACCACATGGTCGAGAACGTCGTGGGCCTCATCGCGGTGCCGGTCGGCGTCGCCACGAACTTCACGATCGACGGACGCGACCGCCTGATCCCGATGGCCACCGAGGAGCCGAGTGTCGTCGCCGCCGCCTCGAACGCCGCCCGTATGGCCCGCGGCCACGGCGGCTTCACGACCTCGTACACGGGCGATGTGATGATCGCCCAGATCCAGGTGCTCGACGCGATCGACCCGCACGGCGCGCGCTTCGCCCTGCTCGAGGCGAAGGACGAGCTGCTCGAGCTCGCCAACCAGCAGGACCCGATGCTGGTCTCGCTCGGCGGCGGGGCGTTCGACATCTCGGTGCGCGTGCTCCCCACCCGCGCCGGAGTGCAGGTCATCGTGCACCTGCACGTCGACGTGCGCGATGCGATGGGCGCGAACGCGGTCAACACGATGGCCGAGGCGATCGCCCCGCGCATCGCCGAGCTCGCCGGCACCCGCACGCTGCTGCGCATCCTCACCAACAAGGCCGAGCTGCGCCTCACCCGCGCCCGCGCCGTGTTCGACGCCGAACTGCTGGGCGGTCCCCAGGTCGTCGACGACATCGTCGCCGCGAGCGCGTTCGCCGAGGCCGACCCCTACCGTGCCGCCACGCACAACAAGGGCATCATGAACGGCATCACCGCGGTCGTGCTCGCCACCGGCAACGACACCCGCGCGGTCGAGTCGGGCTGCCACTCGCACGCCGCCCGAGCCGGCGGATACACGGCGCTGTCGCAGTTCGAGAAGGATGCCGACGGCAACCTCGTCGGCACGCTCGAGGTGCCCCTCGCCGTCGGCCTCGTCGGCGGTGCCACCCGCGCGCACCCCACCGCGCAGGCGTCCGTGGAGCTGCTCGGCGTCGAGACCGCGCGCGAGCTGGCGAGCGTCATCGCCGCCGTCGGACTCGCCCAGAACCTCGCCGCCTGCCGGGCGCTCGCCGCCGAGGGCATCCAGCGCGGACACATGACCCTGCACGCGCGCACGATCGCGGCATCCGCGGGTGCCGACGTCGACGAGATCGGCGCGGTCGCCGCCCGGATCGTCGCCGACCGCCGCATCCGCGTGGAGTACGCCCGCGAGGTGCTCGCCGAACTGCGCGGGGGCGGGGCCGGCGCATGACCGCCACGGTCCCGGCGCCCCGGGTGATCCGCGAGGACGGGCTCCCCGCGCGCGTCACCGTGTTCGAGGTGGGTCCGCGCGACGGCCTGCAGGCCGAGACCGACATCATCCCCGCCGCCGTCAAGATCCAGCTCTGCCGTCGGCTGTACGCCGCCGGTAGCCGTGACCTCGAGGTCACGAGCTTCGTGCCGCCGACCTGGATCCCCCAGCTCGCCGACGCCGAGCAGGTCGTCTCCGGCCTCGAGGTGCCCGCGGGCGCCCGCGCCGTCGGCCTCGTGCCGAACCTCCGCGGTCTGCAGCGCGCGATCGACGCCGGCATCCGCGAGGTGTCGGTGGTCGTCAGCGCCACCGAGTCGTTCGCGAAGGCCAACCTCAACACCACTCGCGCAGGCGCCATCGACCGCGCGGTCGAGGTGATCGCCGCGGCGACCGCGCAGGGCATCCCCGTGCGCGGCTACGTCTCGATGGCCTTCGGCGACCCCTGGGAGGGGAGCGTCGACACGGATGCCGTCACCGAAGCCGCCCGCGCCCTGCACGAGGCCGGTGCCCGGAAGATCGCGATCAGCGACACGATCGGCGTCGCCACGCCCGGTCACACGATCGCGGTCATCGAGGAGGCCCTCGACGCCGGCATCCCCGTCGAGGCGATCGCCCTGCACCTGCACGACACCTACGGGCAGTCGCTCGCGAACGTGCACGCCGCCCTGCGACTGGGCGTCGCCGAGTTCGACGCGTCGGTCGGCGGGCTCGGCCGTTGCCCCTACGCCAAGGGCGCGACCGGTAATCTCGCGACGGAGGACCTCGTGTGGATGCTGCACGGCCTCGGCATCGAGACCGGACTCGATCTCGAAGCCCTGGCCGCCACCACGCTCTGGCTCTCCCGCATCCGCACCGTGCGGCCCGCGTCGAACGTGGCCCGCGCGTTCGCGGCCGCCGGACTCGACACCCCCGAACCCGCACAGGAGGTCACTCCCGCATGATCGACACCACCCTCCCCGCCCCCGGCGCGCTCGCCGGAGTCACCGTGATCGACCTGTCGCGCGTGCTCGCCGGCCCCTACGCCTCGCAGACCCTCGCCGACCTCGGCGCGACGGTCATCAAGGTCGAGAACCCGCGCGACCCCGACGTGTCGCGCGGCTTCCCGCCGTACCTCACCGACGGCGAGGAGGAGTTCAGCGCGTACTACGCCCAGTACAACCGCGGAAAGCTCGGCGTCGGTCTCGACCTCGCGACCCCCGAGGGCAAGGAGGTGTTGAAGGACCTCGTGCGCGGCGCCGACGTGCTCGTCGAGAACTTCCGCCCCGGCACCATGGAGAAGCTCGGTGTGGGCTACGAGGTGCTGCGCGAGATCAACCCGCGCCTGGTCTACACCGCCATCTCCGGCTACGGCCGCACGGGGTCGCGCAGCAAGCGCCCCGCCTTCGACAACACGGCCCAGGCCGCGGGCGGCATCTGGTCGATGAACGGCTACGCCGAGCATCCGCCGGTGCGCGTCGGCGTCACGATCGGCGACCTCTCGGCGACCCTGTTCGCCGTGATCGGCACGCTCGCCGCGCTGCGTCACGCCGAGGCCACCGGCGTCGGCCAGGTCGTCGACGTCGCGCAGGTCGACAGCATCGTCGCCCTCACCGAGACCGCGGTCGTCGACTACACGGTCACGGGCAACGTCGCGTCGCCGCAGGGCAACGCGCACGCCTGGGTGCGGCCCTACGAGCTGTTCGACTGCGCCGACGGCCAGGTCTTCTTCGGCGCGTACACCGACAAGCTGTGGAACGCGAGCTGCGACCTGTTCGGCACCCCCGAGCTCAAGGACGACCCCGAGATCGACACCATGCGCAAGCGGTTCGAGACCGATGTGTACGAGCGCCGCGTCAAGCCGATCGTGGCGGGGTGGCTCGCGACCCGCACCAAGCAGGAGCTCGAGGACCTCGCGGGCGACGTCGTGCCCCTCACCGCGGTGAAGACGATCGGCGAGGTGGTCGACGACCCCGGCACGGCCGAGCGCGACATGATCGTCGAGGCCGACTACGGCGACCTGGGCGTGCTGCGCATGTTCGGTCAGCCGATCAAACTGTCGGAGACGCCCGCGACCCCCGCCCGCACCGCCAACCGCTTCGCCGAGCACGCCGACGACGTGCTGGCGCGGTTCGCCGGGTACGACGCCGCCCGCATCGCCGAGCTGCGCGCCGCCGGGGCACTGCCGTGAGCACTCCCACGCCCGTCGTGCGCACCGCGCCGATCACCACCGACACCGTCGAGGCGTACCGCGGCACGTTCGCGGCATCCGATCCGGCGCTCGCCGCGGGCGACCCGCTGCCCGCCGCCTGGGAGGGCGTGTTCTTCCCGTTCGCGGTGTCACTGGCCGACCTGCGCCCCGACGGCACCCCGGCGCGTGACGGCGTCGTGCCCGAGATCGATCTGCCCCGCCGCATGTACGCGGGCGAGACGACCGAGTTCCTGCGACCGATCCGCCTCGGCGACGAGGTCGTGCAGACCACGTCACTGGGCTCGGTGGTCGACAAGACCGGTTCGCGCGGGCGTCTGACCTTCGTCGACCTCGTGCGCGAGTACGCGGTCGCGGGCGAGGTGGCGGTGCGCAGCGTGTGGCACGACGTCTTCCTCGAGGCGGCGGATCCGGATGCCCCTGCCCGCGCCCCGCGCCCCGACCCGTCGATCGCGGCGGAGGGGGAGTGGGTCGAGGAGCTCACGCCCGACGCCCGCCAACTGTTCCGGTTCTCGGCGCTCACGTTCAACACGCACCTCATCCACTACGACCGTGCCTGGGCGCGCGACGTGGAGGGCCTGCCCGACCTGCTCGTGCACGGGCCGCTGACGCGCATCCTGCTGATGGACGCCGCCCGCCGGCACACGCCCGAGCGCGTGCCGGCCCGTCTCGACGTGCGGGCGATCGCTCCGGTGCTCGTCGACCGGCCGCTGCGCCTGGTCGGACACACCGCGCCCGACGGCCTCCGCGTCACGGCCGTCGACGCCGACGACGTCGTGCTGGCCACCGCCGACATCACCTGGGCCTGACGGCCACCCCACCCCCCACCTGGAGACACCGTGAGGCACAACCCCGATTACGCCCTCGACGACGTCGAGACCGTGCGCGCGCTCGTGCGCGAGAACCCGTGGGCGACGATCGTCAGCCACGTGCCCGGCGAGGGACTCGTCGCCTCGCACTACCCGGTGCTGCTCGAAGAGGATGCCGAGGGCATCTCGATCGTGAGTCACGTCGGTCGCCCCGACGAGCGCCTGCACCAGCTCGGCCGGCACGAGACGATGGTGATCGTCTACGGACCCCAGGGCTACGTCTCGCCGAGCTGGTACGGCACGTCGCCGGCCGTGCCCACGTGGGACTTCGCCGTCGCGCACCTGTTCGGCACCCCCGAGATCCTCTCCGACGTCGAGAACCTCGCGGTGCTCGACCGCCTCGTGAGCTGGTTCGAGAGCCCGCTGCCCGACCCGTACCTGATGCATCGCACTCTCGAGAACACCGCCTACGCCGAGCGCATCGTGCACGGCACCGTGGGGTTCCGCCTGCGGGCCACCCGCATCGAGGCCAAGGAGAAGATGCACCAGGACAAGTCCCCCGAGGTGATCGCGCGCGTCGTCGAGGCGCTGCGCAACCCCGGCCCCTATGAGAACCCGAAGCTCGCCGATCGCATCGCGGATGTGAACCGCGACGTGCTCGATGGAAAGGAAGTGACCGCATGACCGCGTTCGTCGGAGTGGGTGACATGGTGGAGTGGATCTCGCGCCGCGGAGCCGAGACGATCATGACGGAGATGGCTGACACGATCGAGGCGGACTTCCGCCGGTGGGAGTCATTCGACAAGAGCGAGCGCGTCGCGAACCACACGCCGTTCGGCGTGATCGAGTTGATGCCGATCAGCGACCCCGACGTGTACGCGTTCAAGTACGTCAACGGCCACCCGTTCAACCCGGGTCGCGGGTACCAGACGGTGACCGCGTTCGGTGTGCTCGCCGATGTGCACAACGGTTACCCGGTGTTCCTCGCCGAGATGACCATGCTCACGGCGCTGCGCACGGCGGCGACGTCGGCGATGGTCGCCCGGCGCCTCGCGCGTGCGGATTCGTCGACGATGGCGATGATCGGGGCGGGCAGCCAGGCCGAGTTCCAGGCTCTCGCGTTCCGCGGGGTGCTGGGTGTGTCACGCCTGCGGATCTACGACGTCGACCCCGCGGCATCCGCCAAGTTCGTGCGCAACCTCGCACCGCGCGGCTTCGACATCACGGTGTGCGCCTCGGCGTCGGAGGCCGCCGCCGGCGCCGACATCGTCACGACGTGCACGGCCGACAAGGCGGTCGCGCAGGTGCTGACGGCTGCCGACGTCGCCCCGGGTATGCACATCAACACGATCGGTGGGGACTGCCCGGGCAAGACCGAGCTCGACCCGCGGATCCTCGATCGGGGTCCGGTGTTCGTGGAGTACACGCCGCAGACGCGTGTCGAGGGCGAGATCCAGAACGTCGCCGCGGACTTCCCGGTCACGGAGTTCTGGCAGGTGTTGAACGGGACGGCTGCGGGACGCACCTCGCCCGAGCAGGTGACGATCTTCGACTCGGTGGGTTTCGCGATCGAGGACTTCTCGGCCCTGCGTCACCTGCGCGCCGACCTCGCGGGCACGGGGCTCGACACCGAGATCGACCTCGTCGCCGCCCCCGAGGACCCGAAGGACCTCTTCGGCTTCGCGACCTCGCCCGTCCCCGTCGCCTGACCGGCGGCCCCGCCCGCCGACCCCGACCATCCCCGCGCGCGCCGCGCGCCGAGAGGAGCAGCATGACCGAGTCCCTCACCCTGCGGGACGTGCGCCCGTACGACGGCGGTGAGCCGGTCGACGTGCTCGTTCGCGACGGAGTGATCGCCGAGATCGGCCCCGCCGGAACGGTCGCACCCGCGGGCGAGGTCGTCGAGGCGGGCGGTCGCTGGATCGGCCCGGGGTTCTGGGACGCGCACGTGCACTTCACGCAGCACGTGATCCGTCGCCGGCGCCTCGACCTCACCGAGACCCGCACCGCCGACGACGTGCTCGACATCGTGCGGCGGGCGCGCGCCGAGGGCGCCCCGCTGAGCGACGGGATGCTGATGGGCTACGGGTTCCGCGACGGGCTGTGGCCCGTGCCCGCCTCGCTCGCGGCCCTCGAGGCCACCGTCAGCGACATCCCGGTCGTGCTCGTGAGCGGCGATCTGCACTGCGGCTGGATGAACCGTGCCGCGGCCGCGCGCCTGGGTGTCGAGCTCGACGAGACGGGGCTGCTGCGCGAGGGGCCGTGGATCGGCATCCTGCACGATTTCGACGAGGCCGCGCAGCTGCCGGCGGACGCCTATGCGGATGCCGCGTCGGCCGCCGCCGCCCGCGGCGTCGTGGGAATCGTCGAGTACGAGAAGACCGACAACATCGCCGAATGGTCGGCGCGCACGGCGGGTGGGCTCACGAGCCTGCGCACCGACATCGCGGTGTGGCCCGACCTGCTCGAGCAGGTGATCGCCGCAGGCGTCCGCACCGGCGACGTCGTCGACGAGGCGGGTCTGGTCACCTTCGGCCGGCTCAAGGTCGTCGTCGACGGGTCGCTGAACACCCGCACCGCCTGGTGCTGGGACCCGTACCCCGGCATGGACCCCGGTCACCCGCACGCCTGCGGCATGGAGAGCGTGCCGATCCCCGAGCTGCGCCGCCTGCTCGAACGCGCCCGCGGCGCCGGTATCGAGGCCGCCGTGCACGCGATCGGCGACCGCGCGAACACCGAGGTGCTCGACACGTTCCAGGCCCTCGACATGAAGGGCGTGATCGAGCACGCCCAGCTCGTGCGCGACGACGACTTCGCCCGCTTCGCCGCGCTCGGCCTGATCGCCAGCGTGCAGCCCGAGCACGCCATGGACGACCGCGACGTCGCCGACCACCACTGGGCGGGCCGCACCGGTCGCGCTTTCGCGTTCGGTTCGCTGCACCGCTCGGGTGCGACCCTGCGCCTGGGATCGGATGCCCCGGTCGCCCCGCTCGACCCGTGGATCTCGCTCAGTGCGGCCACCGCGCGCAGCCGCGGCGACCGCGACGCCTGGCACCCCGAGCAGCGTCTTCCGCTCGACGTGGCGCTCGCGGCATCCGTTCGTACCTCGTTCGCCGTCGGGCAGCCCGCCGACCTCGTGATCGGCGACCGCGACCCCTACGCGAGCGACCGCGACGAACTGCGGTCCATGCCCGTCGCCGCCACCCTGCTCGGCGGCCGCTTCACCCACCGGGAGCTGTGATGACCACTTTCACCAACGGCCGTGTGTTCACGGGCGCGAGCGAGACCGCGTTCGCCTCGGCGTTCCGCGTCGTCGACGGGATCGTCGACTGGGTCGGCGACGCGGCGGACGTGACCGATGCGGATGCCGTCGACCTCGGCGGCCGCACCGTGCTGCCCGGACTGCTCGACAGTCACACGCACCCCGCGCTGCTCGCCGGAACCGCGGCGGCCGCGGAGTGCTTCCCGCCCGCCGTGCTCAGCGCCGACGACCTCGTGCGCGTGCTCGACGCGCACGCCGCGACGATCAGCGGGGCGGATGCCTGGGTGCTGGGGCGCGGATTCGACGACACCAAGTTCCCGGAGGGGCGGATGCCGACGGCCGCCGACCTCGACCGCATCGCCACCGATCGCCCGGTGCTGGTCTGGCGCTGCGACGCGCACTCAGCCGTCTGCAACACCCGCGCGCTCGAGATCGCCGGCATCACCGCCACGACGGTCGACCCCGAGGGGGCGCGGTTCGAACGCGACGCCGACGGCAACCCGAACGGGGTGCTCACCGAGATCGCGGCGGTCAACGTGGTGGCAGCCGTCATCCCGGCGCCGAGCCGCGACGAGCAGATCGATGCGATCGTGGCGATCGGCGACGAGCTCGCCTCACGCGGCATCGTGGCGGTCTGCGACCTGCTGTCGTCGCGCATCGACCGCCCGCTCGAGACCTTCCGCGCCGCCGCCGAGCGCGGCCTGCGCACCCGCGTCGCGCTGTACCCGGGGTGGGACCCGGAGGCGCCTCTCGGGGAGCTGACCGACGACGACCGCACCGGGCCGATCCGCATCGCGGGCGTGAAGGTCGTGCTCGACGGCGCGTACTCCAACCGCACCGCCTGGGTGCACGAGGCGTACCCCGACTCCTGCGACCACGGCCTGCGTCTCGTCGACGACGCCGACGTGCTCGCGGCCGGCGACTGGGCCCGCCGCAACGGCGTGCAGCTCGCCGTGCATGCGATGGGCGACCGGGCGCTCGACCGCGTCGTGGAGCTGTTCGAGGATCAGGAGCCGTGGCTCGACGGCATCCCCTCGGTGCGCATCGAGCACGCGACGATCGTGAGCGACGCGTATCTCGCGCGACTGGGATCGGGGCGGATGTCGTTCGGCATCGCCACGCACACGGTGTTCTTCTTCGCCGAGTACGACGGGTACGAGAAGGCGCTGCGCGTCGAGCAGGTGCCGGATGCCTACCCGATCGCGCGCCTGTACGCGGGGCTCGAGCCGTTGGCACTGTCGTCGGACCGGCCGGCCACCGCGTGGAGCGGCGCCGACGACGTGATGCTCTCGGTCGAGGCCGCCGTGCGACGCCGCACCTACAACGGCATCGAGTTCGGCGCCGAGGCGGCGATCACCGTGCCGCAGGCGCTGCTGCTGTACACCTCGCGGGCGGCCTCGCTGTCGCCGCTGGAGGGTGTCGGGCGCCTCGCACCGGGGCTCGACGGCAGCTTCGCCGTGCTCGACCGCGACGTCTTCACGGTGCCCGACGACGAGATCGCCGCCGTGCGCGTGGCCGAGACCTGGATCCGCGGCGAGCGGGTGTTCGTGCGCTGAGGCTGGTGGGGATTCCTGCGACGCTTCGACAGGCTCAGCGACCCAGGAATCGGTTCCTGCCCGGGAACCGGGTCCCTGAGCCTGTCGAAGGGCCCACCCCGCGCCCCGTTCGGTGTGCGCAGCACCCATCGCCGACGGCATCCGCTCATCGATAACCTCGCTCGGGAGCGAAGGGGCGACGATGACTGACGGAGATTTCCGGCCGCTCGAGGGCGTGCGCGTGATCGACTTCACCCGGCTGCTCGCCGGGCCGTACGCGACCATGACCCTCGCCGAACTCGGCGCCGACGTGATCAAGGTCGAGCAGCCGGGCATCGGCGACGAGACCCGGCACTGGGGGCCTCCGTTCGTGCACGGGGCGAGTGCGTACTTCCACGCGATCAACCGCGGCAAGCGCAGCATCGCGCTGGACCTCGCCGACCCCGCCGATCGCGAGACTGCGCACGCGCTGATCGGCACGGCGGATGTCGTGGTCGAGAGCTTCCGCCCGGGCGTCGCCGACCGACTGGGGATCGGTGCCGACGCGATGCTCGAACGGTTCCCGCGACTGGTCTACGCCTCTATCAGCGGCTTCTCGCAGGAGGGCCCGCTCGCGGCCGAACCGGGCACCGCGGTGACGGTCGAGGCCGAGTCCGGGCTCATGCACGTGACCGGGTACGAGGGCGCCGACCCCGTGCGTTCCGGGGTGGCGATGGTCGACATCGCGACCGGGATGTCGATGATCAACGGCGTGCTCGCCGCTCTTCTCGAACGCGGGCGCACCGGTGTCGGCCGTCGGCTGGAGTTCTCGCTGTTCGCGACCGCGCTGAGTTCGCTGGGCACGGTGATCGCCGCGACATCGGCCGGCGGACCCCCCTCGAAGCCGTGGGGCAGTTCGCACCCGTCGATCGTGCCGTACCGCGCGTTCGCGGCATCCGATGGTCATGTCGTGCTCGGCGCGACCAACGACGCGATGTTCGCGCGTCTCGTGGCGGCGCTCGACCTCGGCGCCGTGCTCGGCGGGCCGGAGTGGGCGGGCAACCGGGCCCGGGTGGAGGGGCGCGACGAGCTCGAACGCATCCTGGCCGCGCGGGTGGGATCGCTGCCGCTCGAGACGGTGGTCGGATGCCTGCAGGCGGCGCGTGTGCTCGTGGCGCGAGTGCGCACCCCCGAGGCGGCGGCCCGCGGCCCGCAGGCGGATGCTCTCGGCTTGATCGAGCACGACGACGGGGTGTCGATAGCCCGGTCGGCGCTCGGCACCAACGGCACGGTGCGGCTGGCGCGCGCGCCCGGTCTCGACGCCGACGGGCCGGCGCTCCGCGCGGAGCTCGGTCGCTGACCCGGTGACGGGGCTACCCCGCGCCGAGCAACCTCACGCGGCAGGCGAGCTCGACGGCGAAGCGGGCGTCGGGGTCGGCCAGGTCGATGCCGAGCAGCTCGCGGATGCGCCGCATCCGGTACCCCACGCCGTTCGGGTGCAGCATGAGCTCGCGGCCGGCGTGCACGAGGGACCCCTCGTGCGCGAGGTACACGAGCAGGGTGCGCACCGACTGCAGCGCGCGCTCGGGGCCGAGGTCGTCGAGCGGACGCAGGATGTCGTGCAGCAGTTCGCGGCTGATCGGCGAGGCGTACACGTCGAGCAGCACCCGCCGCAGGCCCGTGACATCGGTGAGCTCGACCCCGCCGAGGCGCCCGGCGGCGATCGCCGACTCGGCCGCGATGCGCGCCTCGGCCGCCGACTGCCGCAGTCCCAGCGCGCCGACCTGCGGGGTGCCGAGCCCGAGCGTGTAGGCCCAGTCGGAGCCGGCGATCTCCTGCGCCCGCTCCTGGATGAGCATCGCGACCTCGCGCACGCGGCGCTGATGGTCGCCGGCCCCGTGCTCCTCGGTGCAGACGAGCAGCAGGTCGTCCTGCAGGAAGGCGACGTGCCACATCTCCTCGCGCGCCTCGACGAGCTGCAGCGCGAACAGTTCGAGCGCGGGTTGCACACTGCGCGGCGCCCGGGCGTCGGGGTCGGCGGTGCCGGTCGGGGCGAGCCAGGCGACCGCGTGCGACTGGGAGAGGGGCAGCCCGAGACGCGCGGCTTGGGCGACGAAGCCCTCGGCGCGCGACGGCTCGGCGAGCACGAGCTCGACGAGCAGGTCGGCGCGCGACTGCGTGGGGGCGAACCGGTCGCGGCTCTGCCGCTGCGCGACGCGCGAGAGCAGCGAGGCGATCACGGGCAGCGACACCTGGGTCGCGCCGTCGGTGCGATCGGCCATGAGGCGCCCGATGAGCACCTCGCCGATGAACACCGCATCCGCATCGGTCCACGCCACGGCCTGGTCGGGGGCGATCGACAGGGCGACCCCGAGGGCGCCGCCGGCGACCGACAGGATGCTCTCGGTCGTGCTGTCTGCGGATGCCGCGGCCTCGGTCGCGAGGGCGATGGCGTGCGCGCCGCGCATCATCGCCTCCGACGCCCCGCCCGAGATGGCTCGGTCGATGGTCTTCGCGAGGTCGGCGGCGCCGACGCCCACGGCCGAGAACACGGGGACGCCGGCGCGCTCGGCGAGCACGCGCGCGGTCTCGGCGAGTGTGAGCGGGGCGGTGAAGACGAGGCCGGCGAGGCCGCGGGCGCTGGCCTGCCGCAGGGCGACGTCGATGCGGAAGGGCGGCGGCTGCTCCTCGCCGTCGATGATCGCGAGGGTGCCGGTGGCGAGGGCGTCGAGGCGGTCGACGGCGGCGAGGTCGACGCGCACGATCTGCCGGTCGTCGACGGGGCCGGCGTGCGAGCGCAGCCCGAGTCGGTCGGCGTCATCACGCAGATCCCGCAGTGTGTACTGTGCCATGCGCACAGTATGCCCGGAATCACTGGATGCAGGAAACATTGCCGGGAGGTGAACGGCTCCGTACCGTGAACACATGGCCCAGACTTCCTCCGTCGCACGCACCGCGGCTCCGATCACCGAGATCACGGCAGACGACATCGCCGCGCTCGGCGTCGGCACTGCGATCTTCGGCACCGGCGGCGGTGGCGCCGTTTACACCTCGCAGATCATGGTCGAGACCGCGCTGCGCGAGCACGGCCCCGTGCGGCTGGTGCAGGTCGACGACCTCACCGCCGACGACGTCGTCATCCTGATGTCGGGCATCGGCGCCCCGACGGTCGGCATCGAGATGCTGGCCGCGAAGGACCAGATCCACGCGCTGCTCGCCGAGGCCGAGCGGCTGCTCGGCCGCAAGGTCACGACGCTCATGGCGGCCGAGATCGGGGGAAGCAACGGCGTGCAGCCGATCGGCTGGGCCGCCCGCCTCGGCCTGCAGATCCTCGACGCCGACGGCATGGGCCGGGCGTTCCCGGATGCCGCGATGGTGGCGATGAACGTCGCCGGCGTCCCCTGCGCATGGGCCGTGCAGAGCGACGTCGTCGGAAACATCTCGGTCATGAAGACGGTCGACCTGCACTGGCTCGAGCGTCACGCCCGCGCCCTCACCGTCGCGAGCGGCTCGATCTGCATCGGCGCGCACTACCCGATGACCGCCGACCAGGTGAAGGGCTCGGTCATCGAGGGCACGGTGAGCGCCGCCATCCGCGTCGGCCACGCCCTGACGTCGTCGTCCGACCCGGTGGCCGCCGTCGCGGCCGAGCTCGACGCCCGCGTGCTGATGACCGGCAAGATCACCGACCTCGACCGCCGCACCGTCGGCGGTTTCGTGCGCGGCTCGGTGACCATCACCGGCACCGGCGCCGACCGGGGCCGCCTGCAGCGCCTCGAGCTGCAGAACGAGAACCTGCTCGTGCTCGAAGACGGCGAGGTGCTGGTGAGCGTCCCCGACCTCATCACGATCATCGACGCCGAGACCGGCCACGCGATCACCACCGAGATGCTGCGCTTCGGCCAGCGCGTCTCGGTGCTCGCGTGGGCCTGCGACCCGATCTGGCGCACGCCCCGCGGCCTCGAGCTCGCCGGGCCGCTGGCCTTCGGCTACGACTTGCCGTACGTCCCGTTCGAAGGAGCGACCCGATGACCGCCCGCGACCTCTCCATCGGCGTCGACGTCGGCGGCACGAACACCGACGCGGTCGTGCTCGACGGCGATGGCCGGGTGCTCGCGTGGACCAAGCGCGCCACGACCGACGACATCACCGGCGGCATCCGCGCCGGCATCCGCGACGTGCTCGCCGCGATCGGCGACGACCGCTCCCGTGTCTCGCGCGTCATGCTCGGCACGACCCACGCGACCAACGCGATCGTGCAGCGCCGCCAGCTCGACCGGGTCGCGATGATCCGCCTCGGCGCCCCGGCCGCGACCGAGTACCCGCCGCTGACCGGCTGGCCCGACGACCTCGTGCGCATGGTGCTCGCCGGCGCCACGATGCTCGGCGGAGGCCACATGGTCGACGGCACCCCGATCGCTCCGCTCGACCGCGACGGCATCCTGCGCTTCGTCGACGGCCTCGACGACTTCGATGCGATCGCCGTGGCGGGCATCTTCAGCCCCTCGTCGCCCGAGCAGGAGCTCGAGGTCGCCGACCTGCTGCGCGGCCACCTGGGGCAGGACACCCGGGTGTTCCTCAGCCAGGACATCGGCCCGACGGGTCTGCTCGAGCGCGAGAACGCGACGCTCCTCAACGCCGCGCTCTACAGCGTCGCCCGGTCGGTGACCGAAGCTCTCGTGACGGTCGTCGCCGAGGAGGGTCTCGACGCGACCACCTTCTTCGCCCAGAACGACGGCACCCTGATGTCGCTCGACTACGCCGCGCAGTACCCCGTGCTCACGATCGGATCGGGCCCCGCGAACTCCATCCGCGGCGCCGCGTACCTCTCGGGCCACGACGACGCGATCGTGATCGACGTGGGCGGCACGACCTCCGACCTCGGCGGGGTCGTGGGCGGATTCCCCCGCGAGTCGACGCTGCCGCGCGAGATCGGCGGGGTGCGCACGAACTTCCGGATGCCCGACATCCTCAGCGTCGGCATCGGCGGCGGCACGATCGTCGACGTCGCCTCGGGCCGCGTGGGCCCGGACTCTGTCGGCTATCGCATCGACCGGGAGGGTCTGCTGTTCGGCGGCTCCACCCCGACGCTGACGGATGCCGCGGCACTCGCCGGCAGCCCCGTCGCCGGACGCACGCTGCCCGGGCTGTCGCCGCAGGTGACCGAGGCGCTCGAGCAGGCGCTCGCGAAGGTCGCCGATCGCCTCGACGAGGCCGTCGAACGCCTCTCCCTCGGCCGCATGGACATCCCCCTCGTCGTCGTCGGCGGCGGCGGATTCCTCGTTCCCGACAGCCTCGCGAGCGCCGGCAGCATCCTGCGTCCCGACCACGGCGGCGTCGCCAACGCGGTCGGCGCGGCGATCTCGCTCGCCGGCGGCCGAGCCGATCAGATGGCCCCGATGGGCGATCGCAACCAGGCGATCGAGCAGGCATCCGAAGCCGCCATCGCGAAGGCGATCCAGGCCGGCGCCGACCCGCTGCAGGTGTCGATCGTCGAGGTCCTCGAGACGCACGTGCCCTACACCGCCCAGCCCACCGTCAACGTGACGGTCAAGGCCGCGGGCCCGCTCGCGCGGCTCTCGGCCGAGGTTCCGGTCCGCTGACCGGAAGAAGAAGACCACAGCATCCGCAGCTCCACCCCCTCACCCGAAATCAGGAGATCGCTATGAAACGCAGTACCGCAGTACCCGTGGCCGCCGTTCTCTCTGCGCTTGCGCTGACACTGACGTCCTGCGCGGGCTCGAACGATCAGTCCGCGCCCGCCGAGGGCGACTACGTCTCCGGTGGCACCTTCGTGACCGCCGTCGGCGACGACCCGGGCGACCTGAACCCGCTCAAGGCCGTCTCGCCCGACACGTTCGCGGTCGTCAGCCTCGCCTACGAATCGCTGATCGCCGTCACCGACGAGGGAGACCTCGTGCCCTGGCTCGCCGAGAGCTGGGAGGAGACGGGCACCGAGGTCGTCTTCACCCTCAAGGACGGCATCACCTGCACCGACGGGTCGGAGTTCACGGCGCAGACCGTCGCCGACAACCTCAACTACAACGCCGACCCCGCCAACGCGACCTTCTCGTACGGCTCGGTCATCGACGAGACGATCTCGGCCACGGCCGACGGTAACGTCGTGACGGTGACGAGCACCGAGAACAACCCGTTCCTGGCCGTCAACGTCGGCACGATCATGCTGGTCTGCGACGCCGGCCTCGCCGACCCGACCACGCTGTCGGACGCGACCGACGGCACCGGACTCTTCGGCCTGAGCGACGTCAAGCCGGGCGACACCTACACGTTCACCAAGCGCGACGACTACACGTGGGGCCCCGACGACGTGACGAGCGAGACCGTCGGTCTGCCCGACACGATCCAGGCGCGCGTCGTCACCGATGAGAGCACGGCCGCCAACCTGCTCGTCTCCGGCGAGATCAACGCGGCGACGATCTCGGGCGCGGACCGTGCCCGTCTCGACGGCGCCGGACTCACCCACTCGGGTGTGCGCAACCCCGTCGGCATGATCCTCTTCAACGAGAAGGAGGGTCGTCCGTTCTCCGACCCGCTCGTGCGCGAGGCGCTGTCGATCGCGATCGACCGCGACGAGGTCGGCACGGTGATCGCCGACGGCGAGGCACTGGAGTCCGTCTCGCTGGTGACCAAGAACCCGCTGCTCTGCGTCGCCGACGGCCCGAAGTGGGAGCTGCCCGACACCGACCTCGACCGGGCGGCCGAGCTGCTCGACGAGGCCGGCTGGACGGTCGGCTCCGACGGCACGCGCACCAAGGACGGCCAGCCGCTGACCATCAAGTTCGTCTACAACGCCCCCACCTCGACGCACGCGGCCGCGGCCGAGCTCGTCAAGGAGACGTGGGACGAGCTGGGCGTGACGACCGAGCTGTTCGCGAACGACGCGGCGGCCTGGTCGGAGCAGCTCTGGTCGACCTTCGACTGGGACACCGGCTGGGTGCAGGTGGCACCGGGCGGCCCGGTCGTGCTGTCGACGTTCTTCGACGGCGCCACCCCCGACCAGGGCGGTCTGAACTTCATGTGGGTCGACAACCCCGAGTACTCCGCTCTCGCCGCAGAGGCCTCGAGCGCGAGCCCCGAGGAGACCTGCGGCATCTGGCAGGACGCCGAGGCCGAGCTCATCAACCGCTTCGACGTGTTCCCGGTGACCGACAACATCCTGCCGACCTACCAGTCGGGCGCGGTGTTCGAGCAGCCGAACTTCATCCAGCCGACCTCGATCCGGATGCTGGGCTGACATGACGACGACTCCTCCTCCCGCGACCGCCGAGGTGGTCGACACCACCACGGCCGCCCTGGCGGCGCGGGTGGAGGAGCGCCGCCTGCGTCGGGGGCTCTCCCCGCGCACCGCGTTCCTGCTCCGCCGCCTCGGCCGGCTCGTGATCTCCCTGGCCGTGGTGATCGTCGCGTCGTTCCTGCTCATGTACCTCGTGCCCGGCGACCCCGTGCGCGCGGCGCTGGGTCAGAGTGCGACGCCGCAGCTCGTCGAGGCGACCCGCACCCAGCTCGGCCTCGACCGGCCGATGTGGGAGCAGTTCTTCCGCTTCATCGGCGGTCTCTTCACGGGCGACCTCGGCACCTCGGTGCGGTTGCAGCGACCGGTGGCGGACGTGCTCGCGCAGCGCTTCCCGACCACGCTGCTGCTCGCGGTGCTCGCCTTCATCATCGCCGTGATCGGGGCGCTGCCCGCCGGCATCGGCGCGGCGGTGCTCGCGCGCTCCGGCCGTCGCCGCGGCCTGTCGATGACGCTCTCGGCCGTGCTCGGCATCCTGATCGCCGTCCCGAGCTTCCTCGTGGCGGTCGGTCTCATCTCGCTGTTCGCGGTGCAGCTCGGCTGGCTGCCGGCGGCGGGATGGGGAAAACCGGCGGATGCCGTGCTGCCGGTCATCGCCCTCGCGATCGGCCCGATGGCGTACCTCGTGCGCATCGTGCAGGTCGAGATGCTCGCGGTGCTCGACACCACGTACATGACCACCGCCCGGGCCAAACGCCTGCCGCGTCATCTGATCCACCTGCGGCACGCGCTGCCGAACATCGTCACCGCGTCGCTCACCGTCGGCGGGCTCATCCTCGCCGGCCTCACCGCCGCGACCGTGCTCATCGAGACCGTGTTCGCGATCCCCGGACTCGGCACCATCATGGTCTCGTCGGTCGGGGCCAAGGACTACCCGATGGTGCAGGGCGTCGTCATCGTCTACGCGCTCATCGTGCTCGGCGTGAACCTCGTCGTCGACGTCATCCTCGCCACCATCGATCCGCGCTCGTCGATCACGGAGGGCTGAGACATGTCCGTGCGCAAGAAACTCCTCAACGCCACCGCGATCTCCGCCCTCGCCGGCAGTGTGCTCCTGGTGTTCCTCGCCGTCGCCGGTCCCACGATCTGGGGCCCGGCCGCCGACACCACCGACGTCTCCTCGCGGCTGCTCGGCGCGAGCGCGGTGCACCCGTTCGGCACCGACGAGCTGGGTCGCGACATCCTCGCCCGCGTGCTCACCGCGACGCGCCTCACGCTTCTGCTCACGCTCGGCGCCACGGCGATCGCGCTCGCCGGCGGCATCGTGTTCGGTCTCGTCGCGAGCATCCTGCCCAAGTACCCGCGGCGCTGGTTCACGGGCCTCCTCGACATCCTGCTCGCGTTCCCCTGGCTGCTGATGGTGCTGTTCTTCACCGTCATCTGGGGCGCGACGGCGACCGGGGCGATGCTCGCGATCGGCTTCGCGGGCATCCCGTCGTTCGCCCGTCTCGTGTACAACCTCGCCTCCTCCGTGTCGGGCCGCGACTACGTGCGGGCCGCCCGCGTGGTGGGCGTCGGCCCGGTCGGCATCCTGCTGCGGCACGTGCTGCCGAACATCGCCAACCCGTTCTTCGTGAACGCCGCCGCGACCGCGAGCGTCACGCTGCTGTCGTTCGCCGGTCTCTCGTTCCTCGGCCTCGGGGTGCAGGCGCCCGCGTACGACTGGGGGCGGATGCTGCAGGAGGGCATCCTGCGCATCTACGTGAACCCGCTCGCGGCGATCGGCCCCGGCATCGCGATCGTGCTCGCCGGTCTCGTCTTCACGCTGCTCAGCGAAGCCGTCGCCGGCAGCCGCGGCTCGGGCTTCCGCGCCGTCGCCGCCCGGGCCGCCGGCGGGGTGACGATCACCTCGCGCCGACGCAACCCGGCCCCGGCCGCCGCGGCGCCCGAGAGCGACGTGGTCGCCGAGATCACCGACCTGCACATCGCCTTCCCCACCGCCGACGGCGGCGTGGTCGAGCGGGTGCGCGGCGTCGACCTGCGGGTCGCCCGGGGAGAGATCGTCGGCATCGTCGGCGAGTCCGGGTCGGGCAAGTCGCTCACCGCGATGGCGCTCGCCGGACTCCTCGGCGACGACGCGATCATCACGACCTCGGCGCACCGCTTCGACGACCTCGACATGACCGGGCAGCTGACGGCATCCGATCGTGCCCGCCTGGGCGTCGAGCTCGGCATGATCTTCCAGGACCCGCTCACCTCGCTGAACCCCGCGCTCACCATCGGACGCCAGCTCACCGAGGTGCCCGAGGTGCACATGGGCATGCGCCCGAAGGAGGCGCGCGTGCGCGCCGCCGACGCGCTGACCGCCGTCGGGATCCCGGATGCCGCGAACCGGCTGAAGCAGTACCCGCACGAGTTCTCGGGCGGCATGCGTCAGCGGGCCATGATCGGCATGGCGCTCACCGGCAAGCCGCGGCTGATCATCGCCGACGAGCCCACGACCGCGCTCGATGTGACCGTGCAGCGCCAGGTGATGGGCGTGCTGCACCGGGCGCAGGAGGAGACGGGAGCGGCGATCGTGTTCATCTCGCACGACATCGCCCTCGTCTCGGCGTTCTGCGACCGGGTCATCGTGATGAAGGACGGGCGGGTCGTCGAGGCGCTCTCGGCCGGCCGCATCCGGCAGGACGCGCAGCATCCGTACACGCAGGCGCTCATCGCGTGCCTCCCCGACATGACGAGCGACCGCACGCAGCCGCTGCCGGTGATCCCGCCGGAGCTGATGCCCGAAGCGTTGGACGACTCCGCGCCGACGGAGGAGCCGTCGGATGCCCGCGAGGGCTCCCACGACGGGGCTCACGAGAAGGAGGTGCCGGTGTGAACGCGCTCGAGATCACGGACCTGAGTGTCCGCTACGGCCGTACCCGCGTGGTCGAACGGGTGAGCCTGTCGGTGCCGAAGGGCCGCACGGTCGGACTCGTCGGCGAATCCGGGTCGGGCAAGAGCACGATCGCGGCCGCCGCCGTCGGGCTCGTGCGCCCCGAATCCGGATCGATCCGCGTCGACGGCGTCGAGACGGCGACCGGTGGGGCGGCCGCACGCCGCGCGCGCCGCCGCATGCAGCTCGTCTTCCAGGACCCGTTCTCGGCCCTCGACCCGCTCATGCCCATCGGCGACTCGATCGCCGAGGCCCTGCGCGCCACCGGCCGCCGCTGGACCCGCGCCGAGCGCATCGCCCGTGTGCGCGAACTGCTCGCCCAGGTGCACCTCGACCCCGACCGCGCGGGCGAGCGGCCCGGTGCCTTCTCGGGCGGCCAGCGTCAGCGCATCACGATCGCGCGCGCCCTCGCGGGCGAGCCCTCGGTGCTCATCGCCGACGAGGTCACCAGCGCCCTCGACGTCTCGGTGCAGGGCGCGATCCTCAACCTGCTGCGCGAGGTGCAGCAGGAACTGGGGCTGTCGATGCTGTTCATCTCGCACAACCTCGCGGTCGTGCGGTACATCAGCGACGAGGTGTGCGTGATGCGACATGGCAAGCTGGTCGAGGCCGGGCCGACCGAAGCACTGCTCGCGAACCCCGCCGACCCCTACACGGTGGACCTGCTCGACGCGGTCCCCGTTCTCGGCGAGAGGATGCAGTTCTGATGGGTTCCGGTTCGGACGCGGGTTCTGGTTTCGACGGCGGGTTCGGGGGTGCGGCGGAAGAACTGCGCGCGCACCTCACGGCCGTGCGGCGCGAGCTGCACGGGGCGGTCGAGATCGGACTCGACCTGCCGAACACGCAGGCGATCCTGCTGCGCGAGCTCGAGGGTCTCGGACTCGAGATCACCTTCGGGCAATCGCTGTCGTCGATCACCGCCGTGCTGCGCGGCGGGCGTCCGGGCCCGGTGGTGCTGCTGCGCGGCGACATGGACGGACTGCCCATCACCGAGGCATCCGGTCTGCCGTTCGCCGCGACCTCGGGCGCGATGCACGCCTGCGGCCACGACCTGCACATGGCCGGAGTGCTCGGTGCCGTGCGGCTGCTGGCCGCCCGCCGCGACGAACTCCCCGGCACGGTCGTGTTCATGTTCCAGCCCGGCGAGGAGGGGCAGGCCGGCGGTCGCATCATGATCGAGGAGGGCGTGCTCGACGCCGCCGGGGCGCGGCCGGTCGCGGCGTACGCGATCCACGTCGACAGCGCCACCCCGCGCGGACAGCTCGTCACCCGCGAGGGCGCGATGATGGCGAGCGCCAGCGCGCTGCGCCTGACCCTGCACGGCACCGGCGGCCACGCCGCCTTCCCGCAGCTCGGTATCGACCCGGTGCCGGTGGCGGCGCAGCTCATCCTCGCGGTGCAGACCTTCGCCGCGCGCCGCCTGCCCGCCACCGACCAGGCCGTGATCTCGATCACGCGCCTGAGCAGCGACTCCGAGGCGAGTAACGTGCTGGCCGCGACCGTCTCGCTCGAGGCGAACATCCGCACCCTGTCGATGCAGACCCTCGATACGGTGCGCGAGCAGCTGCCGGTGATGCTGGCGGGGATCGCCGAGGCCAACGGATGCCGGTTGGAGTCGGAGTTCATCGCCTCGTACCCCGTGACCTACAACGACCCCGCCGAGACCCGCGAGGTGCTCGAGGTGCTCGACGAGCTCGTCGGGGAGGAGCGCGTGACCCGGCTCGCGGCGCCGTCGATGGCATCCGAGGACTTCTCGTACGTGCTGCAGGAAGTGCCCGGCGCCCTCGTGTTCGTCGGCGCGGCCCCCGACTCGGGTCCGATGCCGCTGCACTCCGAGCAGGCGATCTTCGACGACGAGGTGCTTCCGCTGCAGGCATCCGTCCTCGCCGAGCTCGCCTGGCGCCGGTTGCTGCGCGGCTGACGCCGTATCTCGTGAGGGCCCCACCCGCGGGCGCCCACCGCAGGGGAGGATATCTCGCCCAGCGCAGGATCGAATCCAGCGGATGCTCCTGCGGAACGCGAGTTCTCCTCCGTCGCGTGCGGCCCTTCGTCTCGCTCCGCTCGCTCAGGAACCGGTTCCTGAGCGAGGAGTGCAGCGACGAGACGAAGGGCGCGCGGTCGCACGCGTAACGCAGGAGATCTCGCGCAACGCAGGATCGAATCCGGCGGATGCTCCTGCGGAACGCGAGATCTCCTCCGTCGTGTGCGGCCCTTCGTCTCGCTCCGCTCGCTCAGGGACCGGTTCCTGAGCGAGCGAGCGCAGCGACGAGACGAAGGGCCCGCGGATGCCGTGGCGCGGAGAGCCATACTGAGACCACAGGTGTATGCGCCCGAGACATAGGCCCGCGCCTCCCGCCCTGACAGGCTGATCCCTGGCCGGCGTCAGCGGAGACGCCGCGGAAAGGGAACCCCATGACCTCGGCATCCACCGCCCGGCGCGACGCGCCTCCCGCGGAGCGCTCGCAGATCCGCACGATCGTCGCATCGAGCGTCGTCGGCACGACCGTCGAGTGGTTCGACTTCTTCGCCTACTCGACGGCGGCGGCGCTGATCCTCAACAGCCTGTTCTTCCCCGACTACGACCCGCTCGTCGGCACGATCCTGGCGTTCGGCGGTATCGCTGTCGGGTACTTCGGCCGCCCGCTCGGGTCGATCGTGTTCGGGCACTTCGGCGATCGCATCGGACGCAAGCGGATGCTCGTCATCTCGCTCGTCCTCATGGGTGTCGCCACCTTCCTCATCGGTCTCCTGCCGACCTACACCGCGATCGGGGTCGCCGCCCCGATCCTGCTGATGGTGCTGCGTTTCGTGCAGGGCTTCGCTCTCGGCGGCGAGTGGGGCGGTGCGGTCCTGCTCGTCGTCGAGCACGCCGAGCCGCGTCGTCGCGCGTTCCTCGGCAGCTTCCCGCAGGTGGGGCTCGCGCTGGGGCTGACGCTGTCGACCCTGGTGTTCCTGCCGCTGGTCGCCCTCCCCGGCGATGCGTTCCAGGCGTGGGGCTGGCGCGTGCCGTTCCTCATCAGCGCGGTGCTGGTGCTGGTGGGCCTGTTCATCCGTCTGAAGATCAGTGAGACCCCCGAGTTCGAGAAGATGCGCGACGCCGGCAAGGCCGCCCGCGTGCCGCTCTGGGAGACCCTCAAGACCCACCCGGGCCAGGTCGTCTTCGCGGCCCTCAGCTTCGCCGTCATCGGCGCGGTCTTCTACATGCTGTTCACGTTCAGCCTCACCTACGGCACCCAGTTCGTCGGGCACACGCAGCCCGAGATGCTCACGATCGCGACGATCTGCTCCCTGCTGGCGTTGGTCGGGCTCCCGCTCGCTGGGTGGCTCGCCGACCGCTTCGGCGTCGCGAAGGTCTTCGCCTCCGGCACGATCCTCTCGGTGCTCCTCGCGTTCCCGGCGTTCTGGCTGATCGACACCGGCAGCCTCGCCGCCGCATACGTCGCCTACATCGCGACGACGATCGGCTTCTGCGCGACCTACGGCACCCTCGGCGTGCTCTACGCACAGGCGTTCGACGTGCGCATCCGCTACACGGGCATGTCGCTCGCGCTCGGCATCGGCACGATCGTGGGCTCGGCGTTCGTGCCGATCATCTACCTCGAGCTGCTCGACGTGTTCGGCGGCTCGTGGGCGATCGCCCTCTACATGGTCGTCGCGGGCATCGTCACCCTCGTCTCGGTCACTCTGCTCCACCGCCTCTCGCGTCGGGCCGCCGCGCGTGCCGCCGCTCCCGCCCCGGAAGGATCCTCTCGATGATCGATGACGCCACCCGCGCCCTGCTCGCCGGACTCGGAGGAGTGGATGCCGCTCCCGGCTCACTCGCGGGGGTGGTGGTGGTCGACGTCACACGCGTCGTCGCCGGGCCCTACTGCTCGATGATCCTGGCCGACCTGGGCGCGACGGTCATCAAGGTCGAGAACCCCGGCGACCCCGACTACACGCGCACCTTCCCGCCGATGCTGCCGCGCGAGGATGCGGAGCCGCTGAGCGGATTCTTCGCGCAGTACAACCGCAACAAGCTGGGCGTCACGCTGAACCTGAAGAGCCCGGGTGCCGCCGAGGTGCTCGACCGGCTCGTCGAGCGCGCCGATGTGCTGGTCGAGAACTTCCGCCCCGGCACGATGGACCGTCTCGGGCACGGCTACGAGCGTCTGCGTCGGGTGAACCCGAAGCTCGTGTACGCGGCGCTCAGCGGCTACGGTCAGTCGGGTCCGTACCGGCTGCGCCCCGCCTACGACAACAGCGCGCAGGCCACCGGCGGACTGTGGTCGATGAACGGTGAGGCCGGTGGCCCGCCCACCCGTGTGGGCACGATCATCGGCGACCTCGCGGCCAGCCTCTACGGCGTGATCGGGGTGCTCGCGGCGCTCCGGCACGCCGAGCAGACGGGCGAGGGGCAGCTCGTCGACATCTCGCAGCAGGACTCCGTCCTCACCCTCACCGAGAACGCCGTCGTGTCGTACACGGTCGACGGTGTCGTGCCGAAGCCCCTCGGCAACCAGCATCCGTTCGTGCGCCCCTACGAGCTGTTCCCGTGCGCCGACGGCTTCGTGTTCTTCGGCGGGTACACCGACAAGTTCTGGCGCATCTCGTGCGAGACGTTCGGCAGCCCGGCCGACTGGAACGACAATCCCGACCTGCACAGCATGGCCACCCGCTTCGATGCCGAGGTCTACCAGGAGAGGGTCAAGCCGATGGTCGTGCGCTGGTTCGCCGACCGCACCAAGGCCGAGCTCGAAGCGCTCGCCGGAGATCTCGTGCCGTTGAGCGCGGTGAAGGACATCGGCGAGGTGGTCGAGGATCCGCAGATCGCCGCGCGCGGCATGATCGTCGACAACGACTACCCCGGCCACGGGTCGCTGCGCACCTTCGGGTCGCCGGTGAGGCTCGATCGCACTCCCGCGCAGACCGCGGGGCTCGCGCCCGACATGGGTGAGCACACCGATCGGGTGCTGGGGGAGTTCCTCGGCTACTCGACCGACGAGGTCGCCGCGCTGCGCACGGGAGGCACGATCTGATGAGCATCCGTCTCGACCGCACGGATGGCATCGGCGTCATCACGATCGACCGCCCCGAGAAGCTCAACGCGTTGACGCTCGCGATGTACGACGAACTCGGCGCCGCGTTCGCCGAGGTGCAGGGAGACCCGCGCATCGGTGTGGCGGTGCTCACCGGCGCCGGCGAGCGTGCGTTCTGCGTCGGTGCCGATCTGGGCGAATCGATCCCGGCGCTCACCGAGGAGCGCTTCGACATCAGCGAGTGGGATGCTGCGCACCAGAAGCACTCGACGCTCGAGAAGCCGGTGGTCGCCGCGATCAACGGACTGTGCCTCGGCGGCGGGTTCGAGATCATGCTGTCGACCGACATCCGCCTCGCCTCCGCCGATGCCCAGTTCGCGCTGCCCGAGACGGGTGTCGGCGTCGTGCCGGCCGGGGGCACCCTCGTGCGGCTCATCCGGCAGATCCCCTACGCGTTCGCGATGGACCTCATGCTGCGCGGCGACCGCATCGACGCCGAGACCGCGCTGCGGTACGGGCTCGTGAACCGGGTGGTCGACGCATCCGCTCTGCATGACGAGGCGATCGCCGTCGCCGAGCAGCTGCTGACGAAGAGCGCCACGGCGCTGGCGACCGCGAAGCGGGCCGTGCGCGCGCTCGCCGACCTGCCCGAGCCCGAGGCGTTCCGTCTCGAGGCGGTGCTGGGGCAGCAGGCGTTCGCGAGCGACGACGCCCGCGAGGGCCTCGCCGCCTTCGCCGAGCGCCGCCCCCCGCGGTTCCCGTCGCGGGGCGCATGACTGGTCCCTGAGCCCGTCGAAGGGCCCGTTCGCGTGACTGGGTCCCTGAGCCTGTCGAAGGGTCCCGCCCGCATGACTGGGTCCCTGAGCCTGTCGAAGGGTCCCACCCCGAGCGAGTGGGCGTGGGAAGGTGGGGGTGAGAGGAGCCTCATGGCCGAGAACACCGCGTCCGCGCTCGTGCGCGAGGTCGTCGCGGCTGCACGCGCCGAGCCGGGGGATCGGATGCTCGCGCTCACGCAGTTGCTCACCGAGGCGGATGCCGCGGCATCCGATGTCGAGGAGATCCTCGCCGCGGTGCAGGAGTCGCAGCAGCAGACCGCGCGGCTGCGGAGGCGCACCGTCGAACTCGAGGCCCTGTTCTCGACCGCGCGCGAACTCGTGCGACTGCAGGACGTGACCGATGTGCTGCGCCGCCTCGTTCAGCGCGCCCACGAACTCATGGGCACCGACGTCACGTACCTCTCGGAGGTCGACAACGCGCAGGGCGATCTGCGCGTGCGGTATTCGGCGGGCACGGTGACCCCGGAGTTCCGCGACCTGCTCGTGCCCGCCGGGTACGGCCTCGCGAGCCTGGTCGCCGACTCCCGCGAACCGGTCTGGGTGCGCGAGTACACGCGCATGGCGGATGCTCCGCACGACCCCTCCATCGACGATGCGGTCGCGCGCGAGGGGCTCGTCTCGTTCCTCGGCGTGCCGCTGGCCGTCGGCGACGAGGTGCTCGGGGCCCTCTTCGCGTGCAACCGGTTCGCCCACGACTTCACGCCCGACCAGGTGCTGCTGCTCTCGGCGTTCGCCGATCATGCCGCGGCCGTGCTGCACAGCGCCCGCGTGCTGGCCGAGAGCGCGGCCGCCCGCGCCCGCGCCGAAGAGGCGTACGCCGAGCTGGAGCGCCACCTCGCCGCGACGCAGATCGTCGGCGGCATCCATGAAGAGCTCACCGCCGCCGTCGTCTCGGGCGCGACCCTGATCGACCTCGTCGCGACGGTGTCGGATCGCCTCGGGCGACGCGTGCGCGCGGTCGACGAGACGGGGCTTCCCCTCGATGCGGGAGCGGACGCCCGTGCGGGTCTGCCGCGCCGCCGACCGCTCACCGATGCGATCCGGGAGAGCCGGGCGAGCGGGCATGCGGTCGCGGTGGTCGACGGGGAGCGCTGGTGGCTGGTGGTCGCGATCCTCGGTGCCGACCGGGTGCTCGGCGCGATGGTCGCCGATGACGAGGACGCCGTGCCCGACGACGTCGCCCGCCCCACGCTCGAGCGCGCCGCGCAGGTCGCCGCCCTCGTCTCCTTCAAACGCGATGCCGTCTCGGCGATCCGCGCCGAGCGCCGCGCACGCGTGCTCGGTGCGGTGCTCGACGGTTCGGCCGAGGCATCCGTCCTCTCCGCCGAGGTCGTGCACCCGCTCGTGGGCGTGGCGGCGATCGATGTGCGCGGGCGCGAGGGGGCGCTGACGGTGGCCGCGGATGCCGTCGGCGACCACGGCCTCGTCGCGGTGCGCGAACACGGGCTCGTGGTCGCGTGGACGGCATCCGTCGACGGGCCCGGGGCCGGGGCCGGTCTCGTGGCCGCGACCGAGCGGGTTCGACGGATCCTCGCCGAGCGGCTCGACGATCCGTCGGTCACCGCGGTCGTCGGCGCGACGGTCGACGGGGCGCCGGCGCTGCGCGCGTCGGCCGAGCGTGCGGTGCGCGATCTGCGGTTCCTGGGACCGCTCGGGGTGTCGGGGGCGACCGTGCGGTCGGACGACTTCGCGCCGTATCACGTGCTCTCGTCGGGTGAGCCGGAGGCCGCGGCCCGGTTCGTCGACGGGGTGCTCGGGCCGGTGCGCGCGTGGGACGAACGGCGGGGCACGGCGCTCGTCGACACCCTCGTCGCGTACTTCGACGCGGGGGAGAGCCGCCAGGGCGCGGCGACGGCGCTGCGCGTGCATACGAACACGGTGCAGCAGCGGCTCGACCGGATCTGGACGCTGCTCGACGGCGACCCCGCGGATGCCGAGTACCGGTTCCGTCTGCAGGCCGCCGTGCGACTCGAGCGCCTCCGGCGGGAGTTGCTCGGGGGCTGAGGGGTTCGTGCGTGGGGGACGCTTCGACAGGCTCAGCGGCCCAGCTCAGCGTCGACTCCGAAACTGGGTCCCTGAGCCTATCGAAGGGCCCCGTCCCGCAAATGCCGCGACCCTATCGGAACGGATGCCGCAACTCACCCGTGTGACGCAATCTGACGCACGGTGTCGCCCTGTGTAGCCCGGGGCGACCGGCATCCGCGGGCCTGGATAGCGTCGGAAGCCCGTGCCGACCCGAGAGGACCCATCGTGGCATCCGGAATCCCCCGTCGCCTCGGCGCTGCCGTCGCAGCAGCCGTCGTCACCGCTCTGACCCTGACCGCCTGCGCCTCGGCCGCCCCCGAGTCCTCGGGTGACGACGGCGAGCCCGTCACCGGCGGCGACCTCGTCGTCGCGGCCCGCTCCGAACCGCCGCAGCTCAACCCGCTCGTCGACCAGATGGGCGGCGCGCACGTGCTGACCCCGGTCGTCGACTCCCTCGTCTGGGACAACGGCGACGGCACCTACGGCACGTGGCTCGCGACCGACTGGGAGGTGTCCGACGACGCCCGCGTGTACACGTTCACGCTGCGCGACGACGTGACCTTCCACGACGGCACCCCGTTCGACGCCGAGGCCGTGAAGGTCAATTTCGACTACGTCGCCGACCCGGCCAACAAGTCCACGGGTTCGGTCGCGAAGCTGGGCCCGACGGCCGAGGTGCTCGACGAGTACACCGTGCGCATCACGCTCGAGCAGCCGGAGTCGAGCTTCCTCACGCTGATCGCCGCCCCGTACTTCGGCATCGTGTCGCCGACACAGCTGCTCGACGACCCCGACTCGCTCGCGTCGACCGTGGTCGGCACCGGTCCGTTCGTCTTCGACGAGTGGGTCAAGGGCCAGAGCATCAGCTACGTGCGCAACGACGACTACGACTGGGGCCCGGAGGGCACCCACGAGGGCGCCGCGTACCTCGACAAGATCACCTACCGCTTCCTGCCCGAGGACCAGACGCGCTACAACGCGCTGCTCACGGGCGAGGCCGACATCGTCGACTACATCGCTCCCGAGTACGCCGAAGAGGTCAAGGCCGACGAGCGCTACGAGTCCGACGAGTTCCTGCTGCCGGGTGTCGGCTTCACGCTGCACCTGAACACGCGCACCGCCCCGTTCGACGACGTGAACGTGCGCCGTGCGCTGCTCACCGGCATCGACCGCGAGGCGATCGTCAAGAGCGCGACCTTCGGCGCGTACCCCGTGCAGGAGTACCTGGCGACCACGACGCCCGACTACAAGACCGACCTCGAGAACGTCATCGAGTTCGACGCGGATGCCGCGGGCGCGCTGCTCGACGAGGCCGGCTGGACGGGAACGGATGCCGACGGCTACCGCACCAAGGACGGCGAGCGCCTGAGCACCACCGTGCCTTACGCCGACAACGACCAGCTCGCCCAGCGCACGCTGGAGCAGGTGCAGATCGACGCGAAGGAGCTCGGCTTCGAGCTCGTGCTGCAACCGGTTCCGGCGGCGGACTTCTCGCAGCGCCTGTACACCGGCGAGTACGGCATCATGCCGTCGTTCCAGTCGGAGGCGACCGGCATGCAGCTGTGGCGCCTCTACGGCGGCGACAACGTGTCGGACGGATCGTCGATCGGCTCGAACGCGTCGTTCCTGGCGGATGCCGAGCTCGACGGCATCCTGGCCCAGGCGCGCGCCAGCGCCGACCCGGCCGCCCGCGCCGACTTCTACGGCCAGGCGCAGGAGCTGCTGCCCTCGCTCGCCCCGTCGATCCCGCTGTACTCGCGGGCCCGCGTGGTGGCCTGGCAGCCGAACGTGCACGGCGTCGCGTGGGACTACGCGTGGCCGCAGCCGTACCTGTTCGACGCCTGGAAGACCTGAGTCTCGCGGGGTGACCGCCCTGGGATGCTTCGACAGGCTCAGCAACCCAGGGCGGTCGCTCTTCCTGAGCTTGTCGAAGGGTCCCGCCCCGGTACTGGGTCCCTGAGCTTGTCGAAGGGTCCCGCCCCAAGACGCACACGGAGGAGGAACGACATGAGCACGGTCTGGCGAGTACTGCGCCGTCTCGGCGTGAGCCTGATCACGCTGTGGGGTGCGGCGACCCTCACGTTCTTCGCGCTGCGGCTCGTGCCGGTCGACCCGGCGTTCGCGATCCTCGGCGCCGGTCAGCAGCAGGTCGACATCAGCCCCGAGGTTCTCGCCGTCGTGCGGCAGGAGTACCACCTCGACGAGCCACTGATCGTGCAGTACTTCCTCTACCTCGGTCGTCTGCTGCGTGGAGACCTCGGCATGTCGTACGTGCAGGAGCAACCGGTCGCCCCGCTGCTCGCCGCGCAGGCGGGTCCGACGATCGCCCTCGCGCTCGCCGCGATCGTGCTCGCCGTCGTGATCTCGCTCGCCGGCGGTGTGCTGACCGCCGGTCGCCGCCTGCCCAGCTGGATCTCCTCGGGCGTCGAACTGGTGCTCGCGTCGACCCCGGTGTTCTGGCTCGGCTTCGTGCTGATGCTCGTGTTCGCCGTGTGGCTGCGCGCGCTCCCCATCCTCGACAGCGGTGATCTGCGCTCGCTCGTCCTCCCCGCCCTCACCCTCGCGCTGCCGACGGCCGCCCTGCTGCTGCAGGTGCTGCGGCAGTCGCTCGACGATGCGCTCGAGCAGCCCTTCATCCTCTCGGCCCGTGCGCGCGGTCTCGGGTCGCTCGCCGTGACCGTGCGGCATGCGCTCCGTCACGCCGCGGTGCCGTATCTGACCATGCTCGGGTTCTCGTTCGGGGCCCTGCTCGGCGGTGCCGCGATCACCGAGACCCTGTTCAGCCGTCCGGGGCTCGGGCGCCTGCTCGTCGACTCGGTGGCCTCGCAGGACATCCCGGTCGTGATCGGCGTCGTGCTCGTCGGCACGGCGGTGTTCATCCTCGTGAACACGCTCGTCGACCTGTCGTACGCGCTCGTCGATCCGCGGGTGCGCGACGCCGACCGCGTGATCGCCCCGTCGAAGGACGACGCCGCCGCTGCGGCATCCGACCCTACGGACGCCGACCGAACGGAGGCCACCGCATGAGCGGGGGAGTCGTCGCCGAGGCCGTCACCGCCCGGCAGCACGTGCGCTGGCGCGGCTGGGTGCGCCTGGCCGCAGACATCGGCACACTGCTGTGCGCGCTGGTGCTGGTGCTGTTCGTGCTCGCCGCGCTGTGGCCGCAGCTGCTCACCGGACAGGACCCGCTCGCCGCCGACCGGGCGTTGATCCTCGCGCCTCCGGGGCCGGGGCATCCGCTCGGCACCGACGAGATCGGACGCGACGTCTACGCGCGCATCGTCTTCGGTGCGCGCAGCTCGCTGGTGCTCGGGTTCGGCGCCGTCGTCATCTCGCTCTTCTTCGGAACGATCCTCGGCCTCGTCGCCGGGCTGTCGAACCGGGTGATCTCGACCGTGACGCTGCGGCTCACCGACATCGGAGCGGCATTCCCCGAGCTCGTGCTCGCGATCCTCATCCTGGCGCTCTTCGGTGGAGGGCTCGCCACCGCCACCATCGCGATCGGCATCGCCGGCATCCCGTACTACGTGCGCGTCGTGCGCGGGGAGACGCTGCGCGTGCGCACCTCGACCTTCATCGAGGCGTCGCGGGGCATGGGGCTGTCGCGCGCCCGCGTGCTCGGGCGACACCTGCTGCCGAACGCCGTGCGCCCGGTCGTCGTCATCGCCACCATCGGCCTCGGCGGTGCGACGCTCGCCGGCGCCGCCCTGTCGTTCCTCGGTCTCGGCAGCCCGCCACCCACTCCCGAATGGGGTTCGATGCTCTCGAACGCGCGCAACTTCCTCACGCTGGGGTGGTGGGCCGCGGTGTTCCCGGGTCTCGCGATCACCCTCTTCGTCATCAGCACGACCGTGCTCGGCCGTCGCCTGCAGGCACGTCTGGAGGGTCGCGGATGAACGCGCTGATCCGGGTCGAGGGCCTGACCGTGTCGTTCGGAGGTCGCACGGCCGTCGAGGGCGTCGGTTTCGAGATCGGCCCCGGCGAGTGCGTCGCGCTGGTCGGTGAGTCGGGATCGGGCAAGTCGGTCAGCGCGCGCAGCCTGCTCGGGCTGGTCGGCACGGGATCCCGGGTGGATGCCGAGGTGCTCGAGATCGACGGCGTCGACGCGCGGCGGTTCTCCGAACGCCGCTGGCGCCGCATCCGTGGCCCCCGCATCGGGTACATCCTGCAGGACGCCCTGTCGTCGCTCGACCCGCTGCGCACGGTGGGCAAGGAGGTGCGCGAGGCGATCGCCGCGACCGGCGGGCCGCGTGGACGGGCCGGCCGCGAACGTGCGCTCGAACTGCTGCGCCGCACTCACGTGCCCGATCCCGAGACGCGCATCGACGAGCGTCCGGCGCAGCTCTCCGGCGGTCAGCGCCAGCGCGCGCTCATCGCCACCGCGCTCGCCGGAGACCCCGCCGTGCTCATCGCCGACGAGCCGACGACCGCGCTCGACGTGTCGGTGCAGAAGCAGATCCTCGCCCTGTTCAGCGAGCTCAAGCAGCAGGGCATCGCGCTGCTGCTCATCAGTCACGACCTCGCCGTGGTGTCGCAGCTCGCCGACCGCGTGCTGGTGCTGCAGGGCGGCGCCGTGGTCGAGAAGGGCGAGACCGCCGACGTCCTGTCGAACCCCGAGCATCCGTACACCCGCTCCCTGATCGACGCCGCCCCGCGGTTCGACAGCGGCCCCGCCCCGCACGACTTCGGAGATTCGACCGGACACGCCGGAGCCCAGCATCCGACCACCGGGGTGTCGCCCCAGATCTCCGAAGTTGTGCAGGGAACGGATGCCGTCACCGACTCGGATGCCGTGACGGAAACCGGGCCCGTGACGGAAACCGGGCTCCCGGCAGAAACTGGGTCCCTGAGCCTGTCGAAGGGTCCCGCCCCGCAGGCATCCGACGTCGTCCTCGCCGCCGAGCACGTGAGTAAGACCTTCCGCCTGCCGGGTGGCGCGACGCGCCCCGCGGTGAAGGACGTCTCGATCGCCGTGCGCCGCGGGCGGTCGCTCGGCGTCGTGGGCGAATCCGGGTCGGGCAAGACGACGGTCGCGCGCATCCTCGCCGGGTTCGAGACCGCGGATGCCGGCACCGTGCGCCGTGCGAGCGACGACCTGCGCGACGTGCAGTTCGTCTACCAGGATCCGGGGTCGTCCTTCGACCCGCGCTGGACCGCGGGACGCCTTCTCGACGAGGCGATCGGGCTGCGGCATCCGTCCCTGTCGCGCACGGAGCGCGGTGCGCGCGTGCGGGACTGGCTCGAGCGTGTCGGACTCCCGGCGGACTTCGCCGACCGCCGGCCCTCGTCGCTGTCGGGCGGTCAGCGTCAGCGGCTCGGCATCGCCCGGGCGCTCGCCGTGGAGCCCGCGGTGGTCGTGCTCGACGAGCCGGTGTCGGCGCTCGACGTGGCGGTGCAGAAGCAGATCCTCGAGCTCATCGCGCGTCTGCAGGCTGAGACCGGCGTCGGATACCTCTTCATCTCGCACGATCTCGGTGTGATCCAGAAGGTCTGCGACGAGGTCGTGGTGCTGCAGGGCGGCGTGGTGCGCGAGCAGGGTCCCACCTCGCAGGTGCTCCGCGCCCCGGCCGACGCGTACACGCGCCTGCTGATCGACGCGGTTCCCTCGCTCCCCGCCGTCTGAGGCGCAGTCTGCCCGCAGCCTGCCCGCCGTCTGACCCACCGCTTCAGGAGGAGATCTCGGCGTGGGGAGGAGAAATTCCTCCTGTTTCTCCTCCCGAGACGGAGATCTCCTCCCGAAGCGCGCCTCGCGCGACCGAGCGTCGTCGCGGCATCCACCGGGGTAAACCGGTTCTTGACGCGCCCGCGACGTGCGGGTTACTGTTGCTCCACCCCGCTCTGACAGCGTTGTCATTCCGAATCTCCCGATGTGACTCCTGTCGATCCGCACGCGGCGCCCCCGAAGCCCGCTGAATCCAGGAGACACCCCATGGCCCGCTCCGGCCCCGACCGCCCCACCCGCGCGACCGCCCGCCCCCGTCGCCTCGGCATCCTGAAGCGCACCGTCACCCTCGCCCTCGCCGCGACCCTCGCCGCCCCGATCGCCGCCCTCGCGCCCGCGGCGCAGGCATCCGCCGCTCCGGTCGTGAAGACCGCGGCCTTCGGCGCCCCCGACGACATCGCCGCCGACTACTACGCGGCTTTGCTGCGCCATACGCGCTGGGTGAACACGGTCTGGGATCCGGCCATCGGCGCCTATCAGTTCAAGGACTTCAACTTCGCCGTCGTGCTCGGCAACGCCGTGATCCTCACGCACGGCGAGTACGACGCCTCCGTCACGGGCATCCCGAAGGAGCAGCTGCAGCAGCGCACGGTCGACACGATCCGTTACTACGCCGCGAAGAACCGCTTCGTCGATCCGAACGGCACCTGGGGCAAGAAGCTCTTCTGGGACTCGACGTTCCAGTCGTACTTCCTCGACGCCGGGCGCGTGCTCTGGGACCAGCTCGACGCCACGACGCAGAAGAACCTCGAGACCATCGCGGTCGGGCAGTCCGCGTACACCTCCGATCTGAACTACGGCAACGACCCGCTCTCGGGCTCGTGGACCGCCGATTGGCCGACCGGCAAGCACGAGGGCGACACCGCGCAGGAGGAGGCCGGCGTCTACACGCAGGCCCTCGCCCCGGGGCTGGCCTGGGCGCCCGATCACGCGGATGCCGCGCGCTGGGACGAGCAGCTCGGCGACTGGGCGCGCAACGCCGCCGGCCAGCCGACCGCCGACCTCAACAACCCGGCGATCGTCGCCGGCAAGCCCGTGTCGACGAACACGATGCAGACGATCTACGACACGTACCTGGTCGAGAACCACGGGTCGTTCGGGCCGCACTACCAGTCCGACATCTGGCGCTCGGGCGGACGCAACGCGATCCAGTTCGTGCTCAACGGCCAGCCGATCCCCGAATACCTGAAGCACCAGCCCAACTCGGCGGAGCTCTGGGAGGCGATCAAGATGGTGATGTCGAACCAGGGCGAGCCGTTCATGCCCATGGTCAACGACCGCGAGTACCTGTATGGGCGCGACGTGATCCCGATGGCGTTCCTCGGTCAGGTGCTGCGCGACCCCGACGCCGTGCGGGCCGAGGCGAACATGGCCGCCTCGCTCGAGGCGTATCAGGCCTACGCCCCGGTCGATCGCCTGGCGAAGTTCTCGGGCGAGCCGAAGTACGAGCCCGAGGCGCGGGCCGAGATCGCGATCTCGTACCTCCTGCACGTCGCGGCCGCCGAGTCCGAGGAGGGGCCGGTCGCCCCGACCCCGCAGGACGAGTTCTTCGCGCGGCTCGCGGGCGTGCGCGACTTCGGCGCCGGTCCCGGGCTCTCGGTGCAGCAGACCGCGGATGCCTGGGCCGCGGCATCCAGCAAGAAGGGGTTCCTGAAGTTCCCGTGGGTGCCGAGCCACGACTCGTGGCTGTTCGCCCTCTCCGGCGCGACGCCGTACCTCTACCCGAACTCGGCCGCCACGGTCGACGACCGGCGCACGAGCACCTTCACGACCCCGCGCGACGGGTTCGAGGGCACCTCCTCGGTGTTCCGCATCGGCGACGGCTACGCCGGGCAGGTCACCCTGCCGAACGGAGCCGCGCTCTACGCGTCGACGGGGGCGGGCTGGCAGGACGGCTCGGTGTCGGTGCGCAACCTCGACATGGGTGGGTACAACGGCCTCGACGGCTCGCGCACGTACGTCACGGCGGAGGGCTCGGCGACCGACACCCTCCCCGTCGTGACGCCGCCGGACCCTGCCGACGCGAACGCCGCCCGCGTCGACGACCTGTCGTTCGATCCGGTGCCGGCGCGCTACGTGCGCATGCAGGGCCAGCAGGGCAACGCGCAGTTCGGCTATTCGCTGTACTCGTTCCACGCCTACGGTGCGGATGCCGAGGCCACGACCGACCTCGCCGCCGGCCGCCCCGCGACCGCATCGAGCGAGGACCCGGCGCGCCTGGCCGCGACCGTCACCGACGCGAACCCGACGACCCGGTGGGCGGTGGTGCGCGCGGATCGCACGCGTGCCGACTCGTGGATCCAGGTCGATCTCGGCAGCGAGCGCACCGTCTCCGCGGTCCGTCTGGCCTGGGAGGCGAGCGCGGGTGAGCGCTACCTCGTGCAGACCTCGGTCGACGGCCAGACCTGGACCACTCAGACCGCTCGCACCGGCGGCGTCGACGCGAACGTCGCCCGCCTCGACACGGTCGACCTGACGCCCGCCGGCGCGACCGCGCCCGCACCCGTCGAGACCCGCTTCGTGCGCATGCAGGGCGTGCAGGGCGACCCCGCCTACGGCTACTCGCTGTACACGATGCGCGCGCTGACCGCGGCCGGCGTCGATGCGGCGGCGGGCAAGCCGGCCACGGCATCCAGCGCCGACACGGGCCGTGCGCCCTCGAGCGTCACCGACAACGACGCGGCCTCGCGCTGGGCGGTGTCGCGCGCCGACCGCACGCGCACCGATTCCTGGATCCAGGTCGACCTCGGCGCCCCGACGGCGATCGCCCAGGTGCAGTTGGGGTGGGAGGCCTCGGCCGGTCGCGAGTACCGCATCCAGACCTCCGCCGACGGCGTGACGTGGACGGATGCCGCGAGCTTCCGGTACACCGGCGACGAGGTGACCTCGACCGAGGGGTCGTGGATCAACGTCGAGGATCGGGCCGGATTCGTCGTGCGCGGCGGTCAGGCCCCGATCACGGTGTCGGCCGAGAAGCCCGGCATCAACGCGCTCCGGCTCGGCGGCGGCGATCGCCCGCTGCTCGTCGAGATGGTGCCGGGCGACGCTGCGGCGACGGCGGCTCAGGACGCCGCGCCGCAGCCGTCGGCCGAGGGGTTGCTGGTCAGCTCGCTCGGCGGCTACCTCAGCGCGTTCAACCTGTCCGGCACCGAGGTGACGACCGACGTCACGATCCCGTACGTCGGCGACACGGTGTCGCTGTTCGCGGGGGAGCAGACGCTCGGCGCGGATGCATCGACCCTCCGGGTCACGGTTCCGGCCGGGCAGGCGGTCGTGCTCGCTCCGCGCGCCACGGTCCCCACCGACGTCGCGCGATCCGAGGGCGTCGGAGTCTCGGTGGTCGACGGACGCACGATCCGAATCGCGGATGCCGCCGCCGATGCGCGAGCGGAGGCATCCGCCGCGGCACCGACCCTCGAGGTGACGAACGCCGAGACGGGCGAGACGCGGGCGCTGCCGGTGGGCGAGCCCGTCGTGGCGGCCGCGGCGAGCTTCCCCGGTGCGACGCCGTTCCCCGTGCCCGACCGGGCGCTGAGCACGCTGACGTTCCCGGCATCCGTCCTGCCCGAGGGCATGACCTCGCCGCAGGGCGCGGTCGACGGCGACGAGGCGACGTCGTGGACGCCGGGCGTCGACGGCCGCATGGTGACCGATCTCGGGTCCGCGCAGCCGATCGGCACCGTCGCGACGCTGTGGGACGGATCGGATGCCCCCGCCGCCACCGTGTCGGTGAGCGACGACGGCGTCACGTTCCGCGATGTCGGCACGATCGAGGCGGGAACGACCCATGGTGCCGTGCCCGTCGACGCGACCGCGCGCTACGTGGCGTTGAGCACCGCGTGGAAGACCGGGGACCCGGGCCTCACAGCACTCCGCGTGCTCGCTCCGGGTGCCGTCGACGACGCCGCCCCGGGCGCGATCCGGGGCGAGGTCCCCGCGCTCGTGGTCGGTGCGACCGTGAGCGGCGCCCTGCAGGCATCCGGTGTTCCGGCCCCGACGTACGCGGTCGTGGCCGGGGCCCTGCCCGACGGCGTGACCCTCGATCCCGACACCGGTGCGCTCGCGGGCGCGCCGACGACGGTCGGTGCGTACGCCTTCACGGTCGCCGCCGACAACGGGATCGGCGAGGCATCGACCCGTGCCTTCGCCGGAGAGGTCACCGCGGTGCCGGTGGATCCGGGCGAGCCCGGTGAGCCCGGGGAGCCCGGGGAGCCCGGCACTCCCGGCGGTGGCTCGGACGGGGGCGACGGCGGAGACGGCGCGGGATCCGACGGCGATCTCGCCGCGACCGGTCTGGTGCTCGGGTGGTCGCTCGCGGCCGCACTGCTGCTGCTGGCCGCCGGCGGACTGCTCGTCGCACGACGCCGCAGGCTCGCTGTGTCGTCCGAAGACTGACGCTCCGACACCCGAGGGGTCGAGACACGCCGCAACCGCGCTCGCGCGCGCGGCGTGTCTCGACCCCTCAGTGGACGGTCAGTCCTCGTCGGGCTCTTCCGGCGCGCCGCCCGAGGCCGTGTCGGCCTCCTCGTCGGCGCCGGGCGTGCCCTGGGTGTTCTGGTGGTCGGCGTCGTGCAGGTCGTTGCTCACGGGATCGCTCATGTCGTCCTCCTTCGGTGTGAGTGGACCTGCACCGTACGTCCGCTCCGACGCGTCCGCGCAGGGGGTTGACTCCCTCGTTCCCCATGCCCGTTCTCCTGCACCGATCGGTGCAGAATGCCGCTTCTGGCGCTCCTTTGCCGGCGTTTCGCACCGATCAGTGCGTTACGTCACACATTCCAGCCGCGCACCGCGTGGATCACTGCGGTCTTCGGGTACTCGCCGCCCGGCTCCCCGAGCTCGAACAGATCGATCATGAGGAACATCGGATGCCGCGGCGTCCGGGCCGCGCGGAACACCACGACGCCGTCGCAGCCGATGACCGTCTCGCCGTCTCCCCAGATCGCGGTCCAGGTGTGCGGGGTGCGGGCGTCGTGATCGAGCGCGACCTCGACCATGTCGGTCACGAGCCGGTCGTCGCCGTGCGCCTTGATGCCGCAGCGTGCCGTCCACTCCGTCGCGCCCGGCCGCGCGTCGATCTCGAAGATGCAGACCTCTCCGCGGTCGTGCTCCGACTCGTGCTCGGTGCCCACGAGCCACGCCGCAAGCATGCATCCGGGGTCGTCGCTCGCGCTCACCGTGATGTCGACGCGCCCGCGGCGGGGCGCCCACGACAGCCGCGTCGGAACGGCTGTGCGCACGGTGAGCCCGTCGGGGCGATGCCGGTGCGTGCCGCGGGCGGATCCGGCGGGTCCGCTGAACGATCCGGTCTGCAGGTTCGACACCCGCATCGGAGCGTCCTCCGGCCGCCAGTCGGGTTGGTCGGCGTCGATCCGCAGCACCAGCCCCTCCGGCCCCGTCGCGTATCGCGCCTCGGCGCGCTCCGGCGTGGTCCAGTGCGCGAGGTAACTCGTCACCCACAGGTCGGGGTCGGGGCCGTCGGCGAAGTCGTCGACGATGTCGGGCTCGCGGTCGGGCGGGGGAGGGAGCAGCTCGGGCACCCCCTCATCCTCCCCGGCTGGACCGAAATTCGCTGACGCGCGATCCGTGAAATCGGATGCTCATGCTCACCGGTTCGCCCGGGCGTCGTCGATCCCCCGGGCGAACCGGTCGAGCGCGGCGGCGACCTCGGCGGGGTGGGTGAGAGCCGCATAGTGCCCGCCGGGCACCTCGACGGGGTCGCTCCCCACGCGTTCGCGCACGACCCGGCGCATGAACGGCGCGGGGAAGAAGTTGTCGTCGGCGCACACGATCCCGATCGTCGGGATCGACGGCAGACGATCGCCGGGCCACGGCTTCGACAGCCACGCGCCCTGTTGGTCCCGTTCGCGTCGACGCGCTTCGTCGGCCAGTTCCCGCGGCACACCGTTGTAGAACGAGACCTCGGGGTCGTCGTCGACGCTCTCGCGGTCGTGGCCGGTGTTCGTCCACCACTCCATGAAGGTCTCGCCGGGCTGCGGGATCATCGCCGAGAAGAACACGAGTCCGTCCGCCTCGAGCGCCTCCGCCGCGAGGGGAGCCGTGAAGCCGCCGAGCGAATGGCCGACGACGATCACGTGCTCGCGGGTGCCCACGGCCTCGACGATCGTGCGCACGTAGTCGGAGAGCTCGGCATCCGATCGTTCGGTCGGGAGGTCGACCGCCACCGCCTCGTGCCCGGCGCGCTCGAGGTGCGGCGCGACCAGGTGCCAGTCCCAGCCCGTCGATCCGCCGCCGTGGATGAGCGCGAAGGTCGCCATGGGGTCACGGTAGTCCGGCGCGCGGCATCCGCACCAGGCCTTCCGGTTCGCCCGCCCCGGCGCGGGCGAACCCCCGTAGCCTGGACGCATGTCGACCCCCGCATCGCGCACCGCCCTCGAAGTCGCCGACTGGCGAC
Organism: Microbacterium sp. USHLN272; assembly: GCF_037149655.1. Lineage (NCBI taxonomy): Bacteria > Bacillati > Actinomycetota > Actinomycetes > Micrococcales > Microbacteriaceae > Microbacterium > Microbacterium sp. USHLN272. The sequence goes on from NZ_JBBCRA010000001.1 coordinate 2,379,821, forward strand.
GCCGTGTCTTCGCCCTCTACGCCGCCGTGCGCGAGGCCGATTCGCCCGAAGACGCCCACGAACTGTGGCGCATCGAACGAGACGACCTCATGCTGCACCATCCCGCCACGGCGTTGCTGCCCGAGGACCGCGTGATGTTCGAGGGGCTGCCGATCGCCTCGTACGACGCGCAGTGGCGGTTCGAGCTGCCGATCCTCGAGGCCGAGCCCGGCGGATTCGACTTCGCGACCGGCACCGACGGCGTCGTGCCCTTCGAGCGCATCGGTCGGGTCGAGGTGCCGGATGCCGGTTCGCTCGACGTGTGGCGGTTGACGACCTACGGCGGCGGGCTCTTCATCCCGGTGCGCGATGCGCTCGCCGGCAAGCCCGGCGGCACCTACGGCGGCGGACGCTACCTCGTCGACACGATCAAGGGCGCCGACCTGGGATCGGATGCCGCGGGCGGAACGCTCGTGCTCGACTTCAACTTCGCCTACAACCCGTCGTGCGCCTACGACCCGGCGTGGGCCTGCCCGCTCGCCCAGCCCGGCAACGTGCTCCCCGTCGCGGTGCCGGTCGGGGAGATGTACGCGGGCTGAGCTCTCCTCGCAGACCTCATCTCGTGGAGACCGACTCCCCGGCCGCGTCGACCGGAGCAGCGGCATCCGCCCGGTGCAGCGTCTCGGGCAGCACGGAGATGCCGATCAGTCCGATGACGCTCAGGCCGACGAGGTAGCCGGCGACCAGCCAGGGAGCGCCTCCGGAGAGGCCGACGAGTGCGGTGGCGACCAGAGGGGCGGTGCCGCCGACGAGGGCGGCCGGGATCTCGCGCGAGATCGCGATGCCGCTCCAGCGCATGCGGGTGGGGAAGAGCTCCGCCAGCATCGCCGCGGACACGCCGATCGTCGCTCCCTGCACGATGGCCAGACCGAGGATCAGGCCGAGGGCGACCAGTACCGAGTTCTCGGTCTGGAAGAGCATGAACATCGGGAACGCGAAGGCGATCGCGAAGATCGCCGCGCCGATGAGCACGGGCTTGCGGCCGATGCGGTCGGCGAGACGCCCGAACCCGAGGGTGGCGGGGATGGTGAGCAACTCCGCGACGATGAGGCCGATGAGAGCGTGCGTGGGGTTCACCGAGAGCGTGCCGGTCGTGTACGAGATCGAGAACGTCTGCACGACGTAGACCCAGGGCAGGGCGAACACGAACAGCGCCATACCGGCGAGCAGGGTGCGCCAGTGCGAGCGCACCGCCGTGACCAGCGGCGCACGCGTCACCTCGCCATCGCGCTCGGCGGCCTCGAACGCCGCGGTCTCCTTGACGCGCAGGCGGAAGTACAGTGCGAACGCCACGATCACGATGCTCGCGATGAACGGGATGCGCCATCCCCAGGCCTGGAACTGCTCGACCGGCAGCAGGCTGATGAGGGCGAAGGTGGCGGTGGCGAGTGCCATACCCACGTAGACGGATGCTCCGGGGAAACCCGCGATGAAGGCGCGTTTGCGCGTGTCGGACGACTCGCTCGCCATCGTCATCGCGCCGGCGAACTCCGCACCCGCGCCGGCGCCCTGGAAGAGGCGCAGGACGATCAGCAGGATGGGCGCCCAGATGCCGATCGTCTCGGCGGTCGGTAGCAGGCCGATGAGGGTCGTCGCGATGCCCATCATGAGGAGCGTGGCCAGGAGGGTGCCCTTGCGGCCGATCCGGTCTCCGAAGTGCGCGAACACGAGGCCGCCGATCGGGCGGGCGCCGAAGCCGACGGCGAACGTCGCGAACGCCCCCAGCAGGCCGGCGAAGTCGCCGCCGCCCGGGAAGAACAGCGGCGCGAAGATCAGGGCCGATGCGAGCCCGTAGAGGGTGAAGTCGTACCACTCGATGATGGTTCCGACCGAGCTTCCGATGACGGCCCGTCGGCGTTGTGCGCGGGGGTCCAGTCCGGGGCGATCGATGTCGTCGGCGATGTCGATGTCCATGGCACTCCTGTGTGTCGAGGTGGAGGTCCGCGCGCCGACGTCCGTCGGTGGGCGCGCGAACCTCACTCAGGCTAGACAGATCGTCCACAGGTCTTCATGTGCCCAGGACACAGGGTCGGATGCTCGAAATGAGTGCACCGCACATGCGCGGCGTCCAGCGCGGCCGATCGGTGATAGCAGCATTCAGTCGTGCGTTCAATGGCTCCCGGGAGATCGCGCCGGGGTGGAACCATCGGAGCATGGATGCCGCAGTCGTGGTCGAGGTCCCCGCGGGGCATGACGAGGCGCTGCTGCGGAAGCTCGTAGAGGCTGCGGCAGGCGGGGATCAGGAGGCCATCGCCCAGGTGTACGACCTCACCTGCGTTCCGGTTCTGCGTCTCATCCGCGACGTCGTCGACCACCCGACGGTCAGCGATGAAGCCCTTCAGGCGGCATACCTCGAGATATGGCGTCGCGCGCACGAGGGCGCTTCGACGCGGGGGTCCGTGATCGGGTGGATCTCGGAGATCGCTTACGCGGAGTCGGTGGCCCGGCGCGCTCCGGGGGCCTGGCGCCCGTTGCCGGATGAGCAGCGCCGATGCCTCGCGCTCGCACACTACTTCGGTCTCTCCCAGGTCGAGATCGCATCGGTGACCGGCACGACCCTCGCGATCGTTCGCGCGCTGACGCGCGCCGCGCTCACGAACATTCGGGGCGAGTCCGGCCCCGAGCGCATCGCCGAGCTCGCCAGCTGACGGTCTGCCGGAGCGACCGGCCGACGAGGGACTCGTTACCGCGCCGTCTCGCTCACCCGGGGCCGCGTGAGACGCGGCACCAGCACCGGCGTGCTGTCACGGTAGGCGATGTAGTCGGCGCGATCGCCCCACTTCTTCTCGGCGCGCGCCTCGAGCAGCGGGATACCGCTCACGCGCGTGAGCAGCAGGATCACGAACAGCGGCGAGAGCACGGCGACCCACTGCCACCCGGTGAGCACGGGCGCCGCGGTGATGAAGACTCCCACCCAGATCACGATCTCACCGAAGTAGTTGGGGTGGCGCGACCGCGACCACAGACCGGTGCGGATGAACTCGTCCCGATTGCGCGGGTCCTTCCGGAACGCCGACTTCTGGGCGTCGGCGACGATCTCGACCACCATGCCGAGAGCCCACACGACGACCCCGACGATGCTCAGCCATCCGAGGGGCGGCCGGGCCGCGGCATCCGTGCTGATCGCGATCCACGCGGCCGCCGCCGTCAACGACACCCATGCGCCCTGGATCACCCACACCTGCAGGAAGCGCAGTGGCGAGCCCTTGATCTCGTCGAATCGGCCGTCCGATCCCGCCTTGTGCACGCGCATGGCGAGGAACGAGCCGAGGCGCGCGGCCCACAGCATCACCATGCCCGCGAGGATCCAGCTGCGCGCGTCGGGCATCGGCGTCAGCAGCACCAGAACCACGGAGATCACGAAGAAGGTGGCGCTGCCGGTGAGGTCGAAGAAGCGCTCGGTGCGCAGGAGGAATGCGGGGATGAAAGCGAGGATCTGGATGACGAACGCCGCTGCGACCGCGACCGCGAACAGCGGGATGCCGCCGACGGATGCGCCGTTCTGACTGCCGGCGAGTGCGACGAGCGCGCCGATGACGAGGGCGGCGACGATCGCGATCAGCGAGGTGCGGGAGGAGCGGGTGTTCGTGGGCGTCGGCGACGACATGGCGTTCTTTCCGTTTCTCAGGGGTTCAGAGGTAGAGGTCGTTGACGGTGACGGCGGCGCGATCGAGCACGACGTTCCGCTTGAGCTTCATGGTGGGGGTGACGAGTTCGCGGTCGTCGAGGTCGGCGAGCACGACGCTGAAGCGGCGCACCTGCTCGCTGTGCGCCACGAGTGCGTTGGCGGCGTCGACGGCGCGCTGCAGGTGGGCGCGCAGCGCTGGATCGGCGACCGTGCGGATGTCGTCGATCGGACCCGAGGGGAGGGCGATGCCTTCGGCGGATGCCCAGGCCCGCGTCTGCTCGGGATCGAGGAGCAGCAGCGCCGACAGGTAGGGCTTGCCCTCGCCGACCATCACCGCGTGCGAGACCAGCGGATCGGCTTCGACCGTGCTCTCCCAGCGGGTCGGCACGACGGTCTTGCCGTTCGAGGTGACGATCACGTCTTTGAGCCGGCCCTCCAGGAACAGTCGGCCCTGGTCGTCGAGTCGCCCGAGGTCGCCCGTGCGGAAGAAGCCGTCGATGAAGGCATCCGCGTCGTGCGCCGGATTGCGGTACCCGTCGAAGACGCCGACACCGCGGGCGAGGACTTCGCCCTCGTCGCTGATGCGCACGGTGAGTCCGGGCAGGGGCGTGCCGACACTGCCCGAGGCGATGAGGCCCGGCAGGTTGCCGGTGAGCGGCGCCGTCGTCTCGGTCAGCCCGTACCCCTCGATGACGGGCACGCCGAGGCCGCGGAAGAAGAGCGAGAGCTCGGGGTCGAGCGCGGCTCCGCCCGAGAGGATGTAGCCGACCCGCCCGCCCATCACGGTGCGGAGGCGGCGGTAGAAGAGGGCGTCGAAGAAACGGTGGCGCAGACGGAGCCCGCGGCGGTTCGGGATTCTCCGACGCGCGTCGATCCGCTCGGCGCGGCGGCCCCAGGCGACGGCCGTCTCGTGAGCCTTCGCCCAGACGCGACTCAGGCCCTTGTCCGCAGCCTTCGTGGCCGCGGCCGCCTGGATCTTCTCCAGCACGCGCGGCACGACGACCAGGAACGTCGGGCGCAGCGTGTCGAGGGTCGACACCACCGTGGACGGGTCGGAGAGGTGCGCGATGCGCATGCCGCTGGCCAGGCAGATCAACTGGAGTCCGCGGGCCAGCACGTGCGCCAGCGGCAGGAAGATCACGGTGTTGCCGTTCTCGTTCACGATCTCGCGGTACGCCGCGGCGATGTTGAGCACCTGGCCGAGGAAGTTCCGATGCGAGAGCACGACGCCCTTGGGTTCGCCCGTGGTGCCCGAGGTGTAGACGATGGTCGCGGCGTCGTCCTGCGTGGCGTGCGTTCGGCGTGCCTCGACTTCGTCATCGGCCACGTCGGTGCCCGACGCGACCAGGTCGGCGAGGGTTCCGGATGCCGCGGCTCCGGGGTCGTTGTCGTGCGGGGTGTCGGCGTCCATCGTCCACGCGCCGAGCGTCGGTGCGCCGGACTGCACGAGAGCCGCCTGCAGGAGCTCGGCGTGCGCCGGGCTGCCGCCGATCGCGAGGCGCACACCGGCGTCGGCGACGATCGCGTTCACCTGCGAGGGTGACGACGTCTCGTAGATCGGCACGACGACGGCACCGGCGAACCAGGCGGCGAGATCGGCGACGGCCCACTCGTAGCGCGTCGGCGCCATGATCGCGATCGGATCACCGGTGCGGATGCCGCGGGCGATGAACCCCTTCGCGAGGGCACGCACCTCGTTCGCGAACTCCCGGGTGGTGACCGGCCGCCAGGCATCCCCGTTGTCGACCTCGAAAGCCACGTGGCCGGGGGCGGCGGCGGTGCGCGCGACCAGCAGGTCGGTGACGTTCCGGTAGCCGTCGAGCGCTGCCAGCGGTGGGGTCGATGATTCGATCATCGGGTGCTCCTGTCGGTCCGACGGGCGCGCGGAGATCGCCCATCAGCCCTTGTTCGGAACCGGAGGGGTTTCGGATGGAACGAGGATGCTGCCGGATCGCCGAGCGTCAGAAGGGCGGCGATCACTCAGCAGCGCTCAGGGCCGTGCGGATGCCGCGACCGCGGGTGATCCGACCGGCTTCTCATCGGTTCCCTTGATGACCCAGTGCACGACAACGACGGCGAGGATGCCGATCACCGGACCGAGGATGCTGGCCCAGGCGCCGCCCATCGGGGCGAAGCCGACAGCGAACACCGAGATGTCCCAGAGGCCGTGCAGAGCCATGGCCCAGATCAGGGAGCCCGTGACCCGACGCACGATGTAGAAGCAGGTGCCCGACATCGCGGCGATCACGACCTGTCCGAGTGTGCCCGCGACGGGAGCGCCGAGTGCAGCGTTGATCATGTGCATCGCGCCGAAGAGGACGGAGGTGAGCAGCCACACCCACACCTCGGAGAAGCGGGAACGGAGCGCCGTCAGCAGCAGGCCCCGCGACATCAGTTCTTCGCAGAAGCCGACGGCGAGACCGAGGGCGAGCAGGGAGAGGAGGAACGACGCGTCGAACTTCGACCAGTCGGTGTTGAAGAGGTTCACCACGGCGACGACGAGCATGAGCGCGGGGACGAAGATCGGCCACTTGTGGTGCGACCGCTTGCGCTCGAACAGCGCGGGTCTCCACCACCCCAGCAGCCATGTGGTGATCGCGAGGAGCACCGCGCCGACCGCCAGATCGAGGACGGCTCCACGCCAGGTGAACTCCGCGGAGGTGCCGATCTGCGTGTACGCGACCCCGCTCAGTTTCGATACGACGAAGATGACGAGCACGTAGCCGAGATAGATCGCCAAGCCGATCCAGACGCGAGGGTGGACGCGCATGAGGGGGTGCCTTCCGGTCAGCGAACCAAATCGATATTTCAACATATCGGGAGGCGTCGCAGCGGCTGCACGACGACACGAGGCAGATGCGTCTCGACGTCACATATGGAGGGGCTGACGGGAATCGAACCCGCGCTGTCTGCTTGGGAAGCAGAAGTTCTACCATTGAACTACAGCCCCGCACCCCACATCCTCGCGGAACGGGGTGACGCCAGCCTACCCGCCGTCCGCCGCATGACCAAAGCGCTCCGCCCGACGCGGTTCCGCGCCATGATGGGGACATGGGCAGTGTCATCGGGGAGCTTCTCCCGTTCGCGCTCGGCATCGCGATCAGTCCGCTGCCGATCATCGTCGTCATCCTCACGCTGTTGAGCCCGAAGGCGCGCACGAGCAGCGTGGGCTTCTCGATCGGGTGGGTCGTCGGCATCCTCGCCGTCATCGGTGTGCTCACGGCGCTGTCGACGTTCCTGCCCGACCGCGATGATTCGCACCCGAGCATCGCCGCCGGTCTGGTCAAGCTCGCGCTCGGCGGACTGCTGCTCGTGCTCTCGGTCGCCCAGTGGCGCAAGCGCCCCAAGGGCGACGAGACACCGAAGCTCCCCGCGTGGATGCAGAAGGTCGACTCCCTCGGATTCGGCGGAGGGCTGCGCTTCGGCCTGTTCCTCGCGGTCGTGAATCCGAAGACGTTCATCTTCAGCACGAGCGTCGCCATCGATCTCGGTACGTCCGACCTCACGGCCGATGAGCTGCTCATCCCGTTGGTGGTGTTCGCGTTGATCGCGGCATCCACCGTGCTGGTGCCCGTCGTCGCCTACGCGATCGCGGCCGAGCGCCTGCGCGCCCCGCTGAGTTCACTGCATGTCTGGTTGAGCCGCGAGAATCACACGATCATGTGCGTGCTGTTCCTCGTGCTCGGGTTCTCGGCCATCGGCAGTGGTCTCGGCATCCTCTGGCCGTAGGCGCGCGAGCGGATGCTTCGATGCTGGTGAAACCGTCGAAGACGCACCTCCGGAGCCTCCCGGAGGTGCGTCTTCGAATTACCGCGTCACACTCACGAGCGGATGCTCAGTGCGAGGCGAGGCGAGGCGAGGCGAGGCGAGGCGAGGCGAGGCGAGGCGAAGCGAATCAGTATGCCGTGATGCTGGGGAACGCCATGTACGGGGTCTTGACGCTGACCTTCACCGTGCCTGAGTAGCGGAACGAGCAAATCTTCAGCGATCCGGTCTTGGTCGTTCCGCTGCACAACGTCCGGCCGCTGCTGGTCTTGACCGTGTACGGCATCGCCTTGGTGCGCGACACGTTCGCGGTGACCCGGAAGTGGATGGCTCCGTTTGCCTTCGTCGTAAGCTGACACGTCGTGCTCGACGCGCTTCCGCAATGGGCCTGCGTCTTGTTCGCCGCGGTCGCCGCCTGCGGCACGGCCACCGACCCTGCCAGCACCAGGCCTGCGAGCAGTGCTGCCTGCCAGCGTCCCGTCTTCTTCATCGAGTTCTTTTTGGTGATCGTCGTCATCGACATGTTTGTTCTCCGGTCATTCTTCTTCGGGGGATACCGGGCCCGGGGTGAGCCCGTTGTCTACCAGACGGTGGGCCCATGAGAATCGGTCGCGATCCACCGGTATGCCTCGATCGCATCCGCTGGCAACGCAGAAACGCACCTCCGGAGGGGTGCCGGAGGTGCGCTTCTGTTGTTCAGATCAGGCGGGGGAGCTGATCAGGAGGTGGTGATCCGTGCTCCCGCCGACCAGTCCTTTGAGACGGTGATCTTCACCTTGCCCTTGTATCCGCCCAGGTAGCAGGCCTTGCTGCCACCGTTGACGGTGATCTTCCCTGAGCACATCGTCGTGCCGCCCAAGGTCTTCACCGTGTAGCTCTTCGACTTGGTGCGGTTGCTGGTATCGATCGCCCGAATGGTGATCTTGCTCTTGGCAGACACCGTGGTGGAACAACTGTAGCCGTCGGCTCCACAGGTCTTCGTCGCAGCGCTCGCCGCCTGAGGAACTGCCACGCTCCCGCCTGCCACCACGAGGGCAGCGAGCGCGAGTGCTGCCCAGCGGCTCTTCTTCGCCTTCGTCCTGTCGGTCTTGGCCATTGTCGTCATCGACATGTCTATCTCCGGTCGTTCTTCTTCATTGATCAACGAGCCCGGGGGTGAGCCCGTTGTCTATCCAGACGTTGTGATTATTCGAATCGGTCGCGATCCACCGGCATACCTCGGCGGCACCTCTCCGAACGGCGAGACAACTAGGCTGAACCCGTGCTTCTCAGCGACCGCGACATCAGGGCAGAACTCGCATCCGGCAAGATCGGGCTCTCGCCGCACGACCCGGCGATGGTGCAGCCGTCGAGCGTTGACGTGCGCCTCGACCGGTACTTCCGGCTGTTCGACAACCACAAGTACCCCTTCATCGATCCCTCGGTCGATCAGCCCGAGCTCACCCGTCTGATCGAGGTCGACCCCGACGAGCCGTTCATCCTGCACCCGGGCGAGTTCGCGCTCGGCGCGACGTTCGAGCAGGTCAGCCTGGCCGACGACGTCGCCGCCCGCCTCGAGGGCAAGTCGTCGCTCGGACGCCTCGGACTCATCACCCACTCCACCGCCGGGTTCATCGACCCGGGTTTCACCGGACACGTCACGCTCGAACTCGCCAACGTCGCGACGCTGCCGATCAAGCTGTGGCCGGGCATGAAGATCGGGCAGCTCTGCTTCTTCCGCCTGACCTCGCCCGCCGAGAACCCCTACGGCTCCGGCCCCTACGGCAATCGGTACCAGGGACAGCGGGGGCCGACGGCATCCCGTTCCTTCCAGAATTTCCATCGCACAGACGTCGGCGTCACAGACGTCGGAGCCCTCGGAGGCTGACATGACCAGCGACAGCACCACCCCGCCCGACCCCGACAAGCGCGAGAACGGCGAGGCGGATGCCGTCGTTCCGCCGCCTCCCGTCTTCGACGATGCCGCGGCCGCCGCGGTCGTGCCGCCGCCCCCGGTCTTCGACGACAATCGGGCCGACCTCGTCGTGCCCCCGCCGCCTGCGTTCGACGGTCCGCTGACCGGTTCGGTTCCACCGTTGTCGGCGTCCACCGACGACATCGTTCCGCCGCCTCCCGCTTTCGAGGGAACGACCGGTGACGCTGTGGTCCCTCCGCCGCCGGCGTTCGACGGAGATGCCGCGGGTGCTCCGGCATCCGCATCGCTGCGTCGGCGTACCCCGCCCGCGTCGGTGCCCGCCGTCGTTCCCGACGCCGCGTCGACGGCGCCCGAGCCCGACCCGGCATTCGTAGCACCCGAGGTTCCGGCATCCGGCGGGTACCGGGCGTGGACCGTCGCGATCTTCAGCATTCTCGTGTTGCTGCTCGCCGGGGCGATCGCCCTCGTCATCTACCTCGCGACGAGCACGACCCTGAACATCCCGGGCTTCGACGATGCCTCGTCCGACCACGGATCGGGCACCCTCGTGGCCTCGGCGCCGGTGTCCGGCTCCGACGCTCTGCCGATCTGAGCGTTCATAACTCCGGAGAAACGGGACTCGAAGGCCCGGAAACCCGGATTTCTGGGGTTGCGGCGGGCGGTTGTGAGGAGTTGTGAACGGGGAGCGTGGCACTAACTCAGGACGGATGCCGTGAATCGGCGCAGTTTCGGCCGATTCGACGGGTGTGAGCGCCATTCTTCCTGAGTTGGGTACAGGGGCACGACGAGAGAGGGGCGGATGCCGAAGCATCCGCCCCTCTCTCGATGGGGTGACTCGGGTCAGGCGTCGCGTCCGCGGCTGAAGCCGGCGTCGAAGCCGCGCTCGTAGGCGTGCTGCGCCAGGCGAGCGGCGCGGTGCGGACCGTGCCCGCGGTGGTCACCGTGGGCGTGGGGTCCGTGACCGCGCTCGCCGTGGGAGCCGTGGCCGCAGTCCGCGTCGTGGCCGGAGCCGTGTCGGGGGCCGAAACCGTCACGGCGGCCGAAGCCGTGCCGCGGGCCGGCGTGCTTTCCGAAGCGTCCGCGGGGGCCGAAGCCATGGCGGCGCGACCGGGGGAGAGGAGTCTCCTCGTCCCACCCGAAGGCGCGGGCGATCTTCTCGAGCGAGGCGAGGGTGGTGGCGAGCTCGTCTTCGGAGACGGCTCCCGTGACCTTCGCGCGGATGCCGTCGACGATCGCGCCGAGGCGGTCCTTCGCGGCGCGTCCGTCATCGGTGAGCGTCCAGCCGTCGCCGTCGGCGATGACCCAGCCGCGCTCGATGAGGCGGTGTAGCTTGTGATCGTTCAGGGGGCGTCGCGCCGGCATCGTGCCGTCGACGACGTTGAGGAGGCGCCAGTCTCGGCGACCGACCTCATCGCCCTCGCGGTCGAAGGCGGCGGCGAACTCGGCCGCCATGAGGCGGCCGACGGCCTTCAGCCAGTAGCCGAAGGGGCGGGTGGTGTTCTCGGGGTTCAGTTCAGAGGTGTTCATGGGTTGCGTCCTTTTGCATGTCAGGGTGCACGTGTATGTCACTGTGCATGTACATGTAGTGTGACATGCGATGCGAATGCATGTCAAGTCGCATGTAAAATCGATGTGTGAGCACCGAAGAGATCGACCCCGCCGAAGCGATCGCCCAGGCCCTGTCCCGTCTGCGCGGACGTCGGCCGGGCGACCGGGGCGACCGCGGGCCCCACGATCACGGTCACGGCGGTCCGCACGGCTGGCACGGCGGACCGCGCGGGGGAGAGCGCGGGGGACCCTTCGGCCACGGGCACCCCGGCATGCCCCCGTGGATGGGCGATCCCTCCGGCCGCCTCGGCGGCCCCGCGCGCATGCGGATGCTCGAAGCCCTCGCCGCCGCATCCGCACCGCTCAGCGTGAGCGAGCTCGGCGCGGCGATCGGCGTCGACCAGCCGCGCGCCTCGCGGCTCGTGCAGCAGGGTGTCGACCATGGGTTCCTGCGGCGCGAAGCCGATCCCGATGACGCCCGTCGCACGCGCATCGCACTCACCGACGAGGGACGCAGCCTCGCCCGCGGCGTGCGGGGCGAGAGGCGTCAGCTGCTCAGTGGCGCGCTCGCGGCGTTCACCGACGAGGAGCGCACCGAGCTGGCCCGTCTCCTCAACAAGCTCGCCGACAACTGGCAGCGCTAGCCCGCGGGGCTCCGATCAGCGCGGCGCCTTCACGGGCAGCAGCAGCAGGAAGCCGATGATCAGCACGATCATGATGCCCAGGATGCCGAAGGCGGTCTGCGCCGTGAGCACGATGAGCAGCGTCCAGGCGCCCGAGGCCATCCAGCTCGCCGCGCGGCCGGTCGTCGCGTAGAGGCCGAAGATCTCGCCCTCGCGTCCGGCCGGGGTGACCCGGGCGAGGAACGAACGCGCGGCGGCCTGCGCCGGTCCGACGAACGCGCACAGGACGAGTCCGCCGATCCAGAACACCATCGCCCCGCCGTCGCGCAGCAGGAAGACCGCGAGTCCCGCGACGATCATCGAGCCGATCGACACGAGGATGATGCGCTTCGGGCCGACGCGGTCGTCGAGGCGCCCGGCGAGGATCGTCGAGACCCCGGCGATGAGGTTCGCGGCGATGCCGAAGATGATGATGTCGTCGGTCTCGAAGCGGAAGACCGCGGTGCCGATGATCGCCCCGAACGCGAAAACTCCGCCGAGGCCGTCGCGGAAGACGGCGCTCGAGAGCAGATACCAGAACGTCGGGCGCGTCTCGGGGTCGCGGTAGAGACCGGCGACATCCTTCACGAGCAGCACGTAGGAGCGGAAGAATCCCACCTTGCGCTCGGGGCGGCCGAGCGAGGGCTCGGGCACGTTGAGGAAGATCGGAATGCTGAACACGATCGCCCACACCGCGCAGCCGACCGCGATCAGGCGGTAGACGAGACCGTTGTCGGTCGGCATCCCGAACCAGCCGACCGCGTTCAACGCCACCACGATCGCGAGGGCGATGATGCCGCCGAGATAGCCGAAGCCCCAGCCGAGACCCGAGATGCGTCCGACGTTCTTCGGGTTCGCGATGCCGATGAGCATCGCGTTGGAGTTGACCGCCGCGATCTCCTGGAACACCGTCGCCGCCGAGATCAGCGCGACGCCCAGCCAGAACAGGCTCGGCGTCGGCTCGACGAACCACAGCCCCAGCATGCACAGGATCAGGGCACCGGTGCCGATGCCCAACCAGAGCTTCTGCCGCCCCGCGGCATCCGCTCGCTGGCCCAGCACGGGCGCGAGCAGCAAGATGCCGAACGCCGCGATCGTCGATCCCATGCCGAGGCCCGAGGTCAGGTCGGCCTCGGCCGCCAGCCGCACCGGGTCGTTCTCGTCGAGCGCCGCGATGTCGGCGGGCAGGAACCCCTCGCCCACGAGATAGAGGGCGGTGAAGACGAAGGTCAGGATGACGGTGTTGAAGGGCTGCGTCGCCCAATCCCACAGCGCCCACGAGAAGACCTGCTTCTTGGGGGCCGGTGTCTCGCCGCGCAACTCGAGGCCGATGACGGCGACGGCGCCGCTGTTCGCCGTGGCGACCGGCTCGGGGACGCCGGGCTGGGATTCGGGTGCGCTCATGAATCGAAGTCTGGCCGCACCCGGTGAACGGTCGGTGACGGCGCGCCGTGCCGCAGGCCCCGGACGATCGGTCGGATGCCGTGGACGCGCGGTCGGGCGCGCTGCATCCGTGTGCACCAGGCTGAAGGCATGACGATCACCTCCCCCGTGCCCACCACCGCATCCGCCCCGGCCGGACGGATGCGCTACGGCGGGCTCATCGTCGTCATGCTCATGAGCTTCCTGCTCGTGACGGCGGAGTTCCTGCCCAACGGCGTGCTCACCGAGATGGCCACCGCGCTCGGCGTGACGCCCGGGCAGGCCGGTCAGACCGTGACGGTCACCGCGCTCGTCGGATTCATCGTCGCGCCGACCATCGGGCTCGTCTTCCCGCGCCTCGACCGCCGGTCGCTGCTGGTGTGGATGGCGCTCGCCGCCGCCGTCTCGAACCTCATCGTGGCGATCGCCCCCAACCTGATCATCGTGCTGCTCGCCCGGTTCCTGCTGGGGGCGGCGATCAGCGCCTTCTGGTCGATGTCGATCACCGTCGCGGCGCGCATCGCGGGCCCCGAGCGCCTCGGCCGCGCCGTGATGTTCACTGCCGCCGGCACCTCGCTCGCGACCGTCGCGGGTGTGCCGCTCGGCGTGATGCTCGCCGAGATCGTCGACTGGCGCACGGTGTTCGCGATCGCGGGCGTCGCCACCGGACTCCTCGCGATCGCCCTGCGCGCACTGCTGCCCTCGGTGCCCGCGGCGCAGGCGTCGAGCATCCGTCTGCTGGTCGATACGGTCCGTCAGCCCGGTATCGGACTCGGTCTGATCGGTCACGTCTTCGTCGTCCTCGGGCACTTCCTCGCCTACACGTACGTGCGGCTCGCGCTCGAGCGCATTCCCGATGCGGATGCCACGACCATCGTCGTGCTGCTCGCGCTGTTCGGCGCCGGAGGTCTGATCGGCAATCTCGTCATCGGTTTCGTGATCGACAAGACCTTCGCGTTCTTCGCCGTGCTCGCGCCCCTGGTGATCGCCGTGTCAGTCGCCTCGATGTTGCTGCTCTCGGGCTCGGTCGTCGGCATCGCGGTCGTCGTGTTCGTGTGGGGCTTCTTCTTCGCCTCGTGGCTGATCGTGGTGAACACGTGGGTCGGGCATCGCATGCCGTCGCGACTGGAGGCCGGCGGAAGCCTGGTGGTCGTCGGATTCCAGGGCGCCATCATGCTCGCGGCCGGACTCGGCGGATTCCTCGTCGACGGAGCCGGGGTCGAGCTCGCCTACGTGCTGGGGGCGTCACTCCTGGTCATCGGCGCCGTGCTCTTCGGGCTCTCGAACCGCGTGCGCGGCTGAGCCCCGGACGAAAACCCAGACCGGTCGAGTCTCCCTCGGCGTGTCCGAGGGGGACACGCCGAGCCTCGACCGTGACGTCTCCGTTTTCGCTCGCGAGAGGCTATGCAGAGACCGGCGTGCGGTGGGCCAGGCGCCACGATGACGGGGTCATGCCGGTGCGTCGGCGGAAGGCGCGGCTGAACCCCTCGTCGGAGGCGTAGCCCAGAGCGCGCGAGATGTCGGACACGGACCGCCCGGCGTCGAGCATCCGCTTGGCCTGATCGACGCGCACCTCGGTGACGTACTCGGCGGGGGAGCGTCCGATCGCGCTGCGGAACCGCTCCGCGAAGGTCGAGCGCGACATCGCGCCGACGCTCGCGAGGCGCTCGACGGTCCAGTCGCGGCCGGGCTCGTCGTGGATCGCGTCGATCACGCGGTCGAGGAACGGGTCGCTCGACGTCTGCAGCCATCCGGCGGGCGCGCAGCCGTTCTCGGCCCACGCACGGATCACCGACAGGAACACGGTGGTCGCCATGAGCTTGCAGATCACCGGGTCGGTGCGCCGGAGCGGGAACTGCGTCGGGTCGACGAGTCCCATGCCGGCGGCGAGCGTGGCGGCGGCGGGTTCGAGAGCGTCGAAGCCGGTGACGGTCACGAGATCGGGCAGCAGGGCGAGCAGCGGGGATGCCGCGTCGGCGAGTTCGATGTCGAGCACGATGAGAGTGGTGTCGCCGTCGGCCTCGAGAGCGAAGGGGGAGCCGCCCCGTGTGAGGAAGGCGTCGCCGGAGACCAGGAGATCGCGCGGTGCGCCGGCATCGACCGACACCTCCTGCGAGGAGCGATCGACGTCGAGGCGGCATCCGGCCTGGAGCGGCGGATGCCCCGCCACCCCGCCCTCGGCGACGTAGACGAGCGTCATGGCGTCGGGCATCATCGGCAGCAGCTCGCCCGAGGAGATGGGGACGCGGCGGGCGAAGCCCACGCGGAGGTCGACGGTCGCGAGCACGCGCGCCAGAGCATCCGCATCCACAGTCATGCTTTCGGAAACGCGGTCGTGCCCGGCCTTATTCCGCTCATAGGAGCCGCCGATACCCTGGAACCACCCCCACCCGAGGAGTCCCGTGTTTCGAACGCCCGACCGCCTGTACCGAGTTCTCGCGATCGCGGAGGCGATCACCTGGACCCTCCTGATCGGCGCGATCATCGCCCGCGCCCTCGGCGCCCCGGGCATCGTGGTGACGATCGGCGGAGGCATCCACGGGTTCGTGTTCCTCGCCTACGGGGCGACCGCGCTGCTCGTCGCCGTCAATCAGCGCTGGCACATCGGGGTCGCGATCCTCGCGGTCGCGAGCGCCGTGGTGCCGTATGCGACGATCCCCATGGAGATCTGGCTGCACCGCACCGGGCGCCTCGCGGGAGCCTGGCGCCTCGAGGCCACCGACGACCCGCGCGACCGCCGCTGGTACGACCGCCTCATGCGCTGGTTCCTGCGTCGGCCGGTCGTGCTCGTGCTCCTGCTGGCCGTGGCGATCGTCGCCCTCTACGTGATCCTGCTGATCGCGGGTCCTCCCGGCGGCAAGTGAGCGCGTCCGCACCGCTCAGGGCGTGACGACGACCGAGTTGGTGTCCGCGATCTCGGCGAGCACCGCCGCGGGGTCGCCGGTCGTGCAGTCGACGATGACGTACAGCCCGACGCCGACCTCGCTGAACGCACGAGCCGCCATGATCCACGTGCGACCGGTGTCCTGGCCGACCACCTGGCGGTTCTCGACCGCGTCGTTGCCGCCGACCTGGTAGCTGAACGCGCCCGTCGTCGCGTTCGGGGTGATGTCGTCGGGAGATCCTCCGAGGACGGCGGCGATGACGGCATCCGACGTGGCGCTGTCGTCGCCGGCGACCTGCATGTCGGCACCGATCGTGCCCTGCCAGAAGTGCGCGGTGCAGGAGCCGTCGACCGTGGCGTAGCTCCAGTTTCCCTGCCCGTCGTCGGGCGAGGCCATCTCCCACCCCTCGTCGACGAGCAGTCCGTCGCCCCACTGGATGTAGGCGGTCGACGGGAGGGAGAGACCGTCGTCGAACGACAGCGTGGTCGGGATGCCGTCGGCGGTCGACGTCTCCTCCGGCGCGGGGGTGGTCGTGTCCTCCGCTGCGGGCGCGTCGGCGGGGATCTGGGCGTAGATGCAGCCGCTCAGCGGAAGGAGGGCCGCGGTCACGACGAGGGCGGCGGCGAGACGGGGGAGGGGCATCGAGGGCATACGGGGAGCCTAATCACTCGCGTTCACCTCGCACAGGGGCAGGACTGCCCATGCGGCGTCAGTGCGAGGTCGCGATCCCGAGTCCGTCGTGCACGATGACCGCCGCGACCCGCGCGCCCGCTCCCGCCGCCACGATCAACTGCTGGGGGCCGGGCGCCGCCGCATCGCCCGCCGCGTACAACCCCGCGACGTCGGTGCGCCCGGAGCGATCGGTGAGCAGGTGGCCCGCGGCGTCGCGCGCCGGGTCGATGCCGTCGAGGAAGGGCAGAGAGGCATCCCACTCCGGGCGGACGAAGCCGCCCTCGATCGCGACGGAGGTGCCGTCGGCGAGCCGCACGGCCTCGAGCTGCCCGCGGTCGCCGACGAGCTCGACGATCGGATGCCGCTGCACCACCGCTCCGGCGGCGGCGAGTTCGGCCTCCTCCTGCGCGCTCACGACCGAGGCTCCGTTCGTGAACACCGTGAGGCTCTCGGTCCAGCGCGAGATCAGGCGGGCGCGGTCGGCGAGGTCCGTCGTCTCGCCGATGAGGGCGAGTGTGCGCCCCTGCAGCTCCCACGCATCGCAGGCGGCGCAGCTGAACAGGCTCATGCCGTAGAAGCCGCGCAGATCCGGCACCGCGGGGAGCGTCTCGCGCAGGCCGGTCGCGATCAGCACCGCCGGGGCGGATGCCGTTCCCGCGGGCTCGCGGCGGCCGATCTCGGCCGTGAACCCGGCATCCGTCCGTCGCAGCGAGACCACCCGCACCCGTGAGCGGATCTCGACGTTCGGATACGCCGCGAGCTCCGCGCGGGCGAGCCGACGCAGCTCGTGCGGCGGGATGCCGTCGCGCGTCAGAAATCCGTGCGAGGCGAGTGTGGCGGCGTTGCGCGGCCGGTCGGCGTCGACGACGAGCACCCGGGCGATGGAGCGGCCGAGGTTGAGGGCGGCCGAGAGTCCGGCGGGGCCGCCGCCGATGATGATCACGTCGTATTCGGTGTGGTCCACAGCATCCTTCGGGTAAGGCTCACCTTACTTCCATCCTGCCACGTCCCCCACGCGGGTGGCTCGTGAAGACAAAGTTGAGCCAGTTCATATCAAGTTTGTTTGACACTCATCTTGGGTCGATGTACAGTTGAGCCATCGCGACTCAGGTTTCCTGATCGCCGCAGATTTTCAGACCAACCATCGTCAGCAACACAAAGGAGAACAACATGGCACGTGCTGTGGGAATCGACCTCGGTACGACGAACTCCGTCGTCAGCGTCCTCGAGGGCGGCGAGCCGAAGGTCATCGCCAACGCCGAGGGCTTCCGCACCACCCCGTCGGTGGTCGCCTTCACCAAGGACGGCGAGGTGCTCGTCGGCGAGACCGCCAAGCGCCAGGCCGTCACGAACGTCGACCGCACCATCGCGTCGGTCAAGCGTCACATCGGAACCGACTGGACCTTCGACGTCGACGGCAAGAAGTGGACGCCGCAGGAGATCTCCGCGCGCATCCTCATGAAGCTCAAGCGCGACGCCGAGTCGTACCTGGGCGACACGGTGACCGACGCGGTCATCACCGTCCCCGCGTACTTCAACGACGCCGAGCGCCAGGCCACCAAGGAGGCCGGCGAGATCGCGGGCCTCAACGTCCTGCGCATCATCAACGAGCCCACCGCCGCGGCCCTCGCGTACGGTCTCGACAAGGGCAAGGAAGACGAGCTCATCCTGGTCTTCGACCTCGGTGGTGGAACGTTCGACGTCTCGCTGCTCGAAGTGGGCAAGGACGACGACTTCTCGACCATCCAGGTGCGCTCGACCGCCGGTGACAACCGTCTCGGTGGAGACGACTGGGACCAGCGCCTCGTCGACTACCTGATCTCGCAGTTCAAGTCCACGACCGGCGTCGACGTCTCGGGTGACAAGATCGCCCTGCAGCGCCTCAAGGAGGCCGCGGAGCAGGCGAAGAAGGAGCTCTCGTCCTCGACGAGCACCTCGATCAACCTCCCGTACCTCTCGCTCACCGACTCGGGCCCCGTCTCGCTCAGCGAGACCATCACCCGCGCGAAGTTCGAGGACCTCACGAAGGACCTGCTCGACCGCACCAAGAAGCCCTTCGAGGACGTCATCCGCGAAGCCGGCATCAAGGTCGCCGACATCGACCACATCGTGCTCGTCGGTGGATCGACGCGTATGCCCGCCGTCGCCGAGCTCGTCAAGCGCGAGACCGGCAAGGAAGCGAACAAGGGCGTCAACCCGGACGAGGTCGTCGCCGTCGGCGCCGCTCTGCAGGCCGGTGTCCTGAAGGGCGAGCGCAAGGACGTCCTCCTCATCGACGTCACCCCGCTGAGCCTCGGCATCGAGACCAAGGGCGGCATGATGACGAAGCTCATCGACCGCAACACCGCGATCCCGACCAAGCGCAGCGAGACCTTCACCACGGCCGACGACAACCAGCCGTCCGTCGCGATCCAGGTCTTCCAGGGCGAGCGCGAGTTCACCCGCGACAACAAGCCGCTCGGAACCTTCGAGCTCACCGGAATCGCCCCGGCCCCCCGCGGCATCCCGCAGGTCGAGGTGACCTTCGACATCGACGCCAACGGCATCGTGCACGTGTCCGCCAAGGACAAGGGCACGGGCAAGGAGCAGTCGATGACGATCACCGGCGGCTCGTCGCTGTCGAAGGACGACATCGAGCGCATGGTGCGCGAGGCCGAGGAGAACGCTGCCGAGGACAAGAAGCGCCGTGAGGCCGCCGAGGTCCGCAACCAGGCCGAGACCCTCGCCTACTCGATCGACAAGCTGATCAAGGACAACGAGGACAAGCTCCCCGCCGACGTCAAGGAGTCGGTCCAGGCCGACGTCGACGCCCTCAAGACGGCTCTCGCCGGCGAGGACGACGACGCCGTGAAGACCGCGTTCGACAAGCTCAACGAGTCGCAGACGAAGCTGGGCGAGGCGATCTACGCGCAGTCCCAGGCGGATGCCGCGGCCGGTGCCGCCCCCGAGGGCGACGCTCCTCAGGGTGATGCATCCTCGTCCGACGAGGATGTCATCGACGCCGAGGTCGTCGACGACGAGGACGAGAAGAAGTAATCATGGCTGACAAGGACTTCGAAGAGAACAACGGAGTCGCAGGCGAGGGGTCGGATGCTCAGGCATCCGGCCCCGCGCCGCAGAATCCGGACTCCACCGAGGCCGCAGCGGCCGAGGGCTCGGACGAGACGCCGGTCGACGCGATGGATTCGGTTCCTGAGCCTGTCGAAGGGCTCACGGTCGACGACATCCTCGGCGCGACGCAGACCGGTGAGGCCGCGGCGGAGGACGCCGTGCTCGCCGACCTCGAGTCGACGCTGCTCAACGACCTCAAGCGCCTGCAGGCCGAGTACGCGAACTACCGTCGCCGCACGGAGGAGTCGCGCCAGGTCGAGATCGAGCGCGCGAAGGGCGAGGCCGTCAAGGGCCTGATCCCGGTGCTCGACGATCTCGATCGCGCCAGCCAGCACGGCGACCTCGTCGACGGCACTCCCTTCGCGGTGATCGCCGAGAAGGTTCGCGCAGTCGTGGAGCGCCTCGGCGTCGTCTCGTACGGCGAGAAGGGCGAGGAGTTCGACCCGCAGCGCCACGAGGCCATCTTCCAGCAGCCGACGCCCGGCGCGACGGCGACCACGATCCTCGAGGTCGTCGAGGTGGGATACCGCCTCGGAGACGTCGAGCTGCGTCCTGCGAAGGTCGTCGTCGCCGTACCCGCGGAGTAGGTGATGCATGGCTAGCCAGGATTGGTTCGACAAGGACTTCTACAAGACTCTCGGGGTCTCGAAGGACGTGAGCGAGGCCGACCTCAAGAAGGCCTATCGCAAGCTCGCACGGAAGTACCACCCGGATTCCAACCAGGGTGATGCCAAGGCAGAGGCGACCTTCAAGGAGATCAGCGAGGCGTACTCGGTGCTCTCCGACGCCGAGCAGCGCAAGGAGTACGACGAGATCCGCGCCATGGGCTCGGGCGCCCGCTTCACGGCGGGCGGCTCTGGTGCCGGCGGGTTCGAAGACGTCTTCAGTCGCTTCGGCCAGGGAGGGCGCGGGCAGTCCGCCGACTTCGAGGACATCTTCGCGATGTTCAACCAGGGTCAGGGCGGAGGAGGCTTCGGCAACGGACGCTTCGGGCAGACGAGCGGCGGATTCCGCGGCTTCGGCGGCCCGCAGCGCGGTGCCGACGTCACGGCCCGCACCACCCTCGACTTCGTCACCGCCGTGCAGGGGGAGACGATCTCGCTGCAGGGTGACGACGGCAAGCCGTTCAAGGTGAAGATCCCGGCCGGGGTCGCCGACGGGCAGAAGATCCGTCTGCGCGGCCGCGGTCGGCCTTCGCCGGACGGGGGCGAGAGCGGTGACATCGTGGTGCAGATCACGGTGCGCCCGCATCCCGTCTTCACCCGTGACGGCCTCAACCTGCGCGTCGTCGTGCCGGTGACCTTCACCGAGGCGACGCTCGGCGCGACCATCGAGGTCCCCACGCTGAGCGGAGACGTCGTCAAGCTCCGGGTCGCCCCCGGCACCCCCTCCGGGCGGGTGCTGCGGGTCAAGGGCCGCGGCGTCACGACCGGCAAGGGCACCGGCGATCTGCTCGCCGAGCTGCAGGTGGCCGTGCCGACGCACCTCGACGAGGCGGCGCGCGAGGCTCTCGAGAAGTTCCAGGCCCTGGAGCCGACCGAGAACCCCCGCGCCGAGCTCATGGCGAAGGCGCGGCGATGACGAGCATCCGCTCTTCGTGCGCGAGGACGGGGGTGTCGGATGGACGCTGACACCCCGGTCTTCGCGATCGCCATCGCGGCCGAGCTCGCGGGCATGCACCCGCAGACGCTGCGCCAGTACGACCGCATCGGCCTGGTCACCCCCGGCCGCACGCGCGGCGGTTCTCGCCGGTACTCGCATCGCGACATCGAGCAGCTCCGTGAGGTCGCCCAGCTGTCGTCCGAGGGGATGAGCCTGCCGGCGATCGCCCGACTGCTCGACCTCGAGGACGAGAATCGGATGCTCCGCCGCCGCATCGCCGACCTCGAGGCCTCTCTGCGTTCCGAGCGCGAGAATCGACCCGGAGTGCGCGTGTTCGCGGCGGGTTCATCCGGTGTGGTGCCGATGCCGTCGGGACGACGCCTGCGTCGTTCGACCGAAGTGGTGCTCTGGAGCCCGCGCGACGGGCGCAACTGACCTCTCCCCACCGACCGGTGTGTATCCTGTCAACTGTTAACAGGAGGTCGGCGTGACACAGATCGTCAAGCGGGCAGAGTCGCTCGGAGCCCAGGTGGCACGCGTGCTGCGTCAGCGCATCGTGCGCGGGGACCTTGCGCCCGGCACCCGCATCACCGAGGAGGCGCTCGCCGAGGAGTTCGACGTGAGCCGCGGTCCGATCCGCGACGCCCTCACGCAGCTCAGCTTCGAGAACCTCGTCGAGGTGCAGCGCCCGCGCGGCGTGTACATCACCGGACTCACGAAAGACGACGTCGACCAGCTCTACAGCCTGCGCGGCGCTCTCGAGCAGCTCGCCCTCTCTCGGGCGATGCGCGTCGACGACCCGGCGCGCTGGGCGCCGATGGCGGCGGCCGTCGGGCGCATGAGTGCGGCTGCGGATGCCGGTGACCACGCGGCTTTCGTGACCGCCGACCTCGACTTCCACTCGCAGATCTACGCGCTCGCCGACCACCCGCGGCTCGAGGGGGCGTGGAGCCAGTACCTCCCGACGTTCGCCGCGCTGCTCGAGGTCACGATCAACCACGACGAAGACCTCCACGAGTCCTCGGGCGACCACTTCACGCTCATGGACGTCATGCGCACCGGCACTTCGGAGGAGGCATCCGCCGTTCTGGCCGCGCACCTCGACGGTGCCCGCGATCGGATGCTGAGCGAGATCCAGACGCGGGCCTGATCTCCCTCGGCATTTCGAGTCGCGCGCCTCGCGGGTCTCGCCAGGCGAAGAGCGCCAGGTGAACGATGCGAAAGCCGGGGGCGTCAGCCCCGGCGGTGGAAGGGGCAACCGCGGACTCGACCTCCGGAGGCCGGCATGGTCGGCAGGCGGCGGAGGTTCACGTCGAGGCCCTGGTCGAGGATCTCGACCCGTCGGTCGCTCAGCGCGGAGACCGCGGCCGCGAGCCCCGCGATGGCGAGCTTCTCGCCGGGGCAGCGGTGCCCCGTACGCGGATCCGCTCCGCCGTGCGGGACGAAGGTCTCGATCGCCTCGTAGTCGTCGATCCCGACGAACCGGTCCGGAACGAAGTCCGCGGGACGGTCCCACGACGCCGCGTCCATGTTCGTGCCGAGGATGTCGAGCACGACGCGGTCGCCCGCCTCCACCCGCTCGCCGTCCAACTCGACGTCCTCCGTCGCCCAGGCGGGAAGCATCGGCACGAACGGCGAGGTGCGGCGGATCTCCTGCGCGAACGCCGTCGCCAGCGGGCCGCCGGTCAGCGAACCCCGCTCGGCTGCCTCGGTCGCGATGCGCTCGCGCCATTCGGGATGCTCATGCAGTCGTTTCGCGGCGTAGGCGACGAACCGCGCCACGGCGATCATCGGGCGCAGCACGTTCTGCAGTTCGATGCCCGCGAGGCGAGGAGACAGCAGCACGCCCGTCTCATCTCTGTGCCAGGCCCACTCGTGCAGGGCGGTCCCCGCGACGGTCTCGAGCTCGCCGCGCCGCACGGCCATGACGAGGTTCTCGGCGTGGCGGTCGGACCATGCCCGGTTGAACTGCGCGCTGAGGAAGGCGAGGGAGTAGGGCGCACCGAATCCGTCCACGATCTGCGCGAGTCGCTCGGCCCACCGAGTCTTCGCCCGCGCCGTCCCCGGGAGTCCGGCCCAGCGCATGATGGCGCGACCGAAGGCGCCGATCGCGGCGTCGTAGGCGGAACGGCGGCTCGTACCGGCTGCCCAGGCGTCGACCTCGCTCCGCCACTCGCGCTCGAGGTACGGCGCGAGACGCGCGACCTGCTCGTCTTCGTACGCGACGTCGAGGAAGGTCGTCTTGCGGTGGCGGTGCGTCGCGCCGTCGAGGCTGTGCACCGAGCCCTTCCCGAAAAGGGTGTTCTGAACGAGAGCGGGCATCGCGCCGTGCCGGGCGATCCGGTCCCCGTCGTAGAACAGCGACACCGCCTCGGCGCCGCGCACGAACAGCGCAGGCTTTCCCAGCAGGCGCATCCCGACGGCGCGGGCCCCCGGTTCCGTGCGCCGCCAGAGGTGCTCGCCGAGGCGGTAGCCGCGGGTGAGCAGACCGATCGAGTCGTCGTGCAGAGGGTGGGGAGTACTCGATCGCATCAGCATGCGCCCACTGTCCCCGCACCGATGCGCCGGCGATAGGGGCTTGCACGAAGGGCGGAGCCTGCTTAGGGCGCGAGCCTCCGCCGCAGACGCCAGGTGTTGCCGCGGGCGTCGGCGTAGTGTCGGAACTCGTCGAGCGCGGCGGTGGAGAGCGCCAGCCCTCGGCCACTCTCGCTGTCGGCATCCGGCATGTCGACGCCGTCCCAGTCGATCTCCGCCGGCGGGGCGGTATCGGTGAGGGTCGCGAGGAGGTCGTCCGACGAGACGCGGATGTCGACGGTGAGGGTGACCCCGTCCGGGTCGTCGGTGTGCTGCACCATGTTGGTCGCCACCTCGCTCACGGCGAGGGCGAACAGCGTGCGGTCCCGGTCGGCGACGTGCGGGGCGTCCGCCCACAGCCCGTCGAGGGCGTCGAGGACGTGGTCGACGAGCTCGAGCCGGGCCGGCCCGTCGATGTGCACCGCGCGGGTCTCAGCGTCCATCGAACGCCGACTCCGGCGTCGGGTGGTCGCGCAGCACGCGGTCGAGGTTGGTGAGGTGCAGCACGGTCTGCACCGCTTCGGGCACGGCGGCGATGCGCAGGTCGCCGCCGGCGACGCGCGCACTCTTCAGCCCGCCGACGAGGGCGCCGAGTCCGGACGAGTCGACGAACAGCAGACCCGCCATGTCGATGACGATGTTCGATTCGCCCGCGGCGATGAGGTCGCTCACGGCGTTGCGCAGCAGCGGTGCTCCCGTCGCGGTGAGTCGACCCGTCAGGCCGATGACGGCGTAGCCGTCGCGGGTGTCAGTGCTCAGATCCATGGGGCTCCTTCTCGAGGACTCGGGCGGCCGGCCCACGATAGCGGGCGGCCTGGATGATGACGCTCAGCACGACGAGGTCGTAGAGCACCCAGGCGGTGTTGACCAGTGTGCCGGTTCCGTCGGCGGTGCCGATGATGACGCGCGTCACGCCGATGACGAGGGCGACCGTCAGCACCACCATGGCCGTCAGCTGCGGCCAGATCTGCCCCCACGGCACGCCGCGAGGATCGCGACCGTCCTTGCGCGTCACGGCGAACGACAGGGGGCGGCCGAGCACGACGTTCGCGAACGCCGTCCAGCACGCTCGTATCCACACGGGGAAGAGGGCGAGCGAGTACTGCTGCCCGCGCCAGGTCCTGACCCCCTTCGCGACGACCAGGAACAGCACCTGATTCACGATGAAGTACGGCAGGAAACGCACGAAGAAATCGACCGACCATGCGGTGACCGGGAGCACCCCGAACAC
This sequence comes from Microbacterium sp. USHLN272, assembly GCF_037149655.1. NCBI lineage: Bacteria > Bacillati > Actinomycetota > Actinomycetes > Micrococcales > Microbacteriaceae > Microbacterium > Microbacterium sp. USHLN272. The sequence goes on from NZ_JBBCRA010000001.1 coordinate 2,404,875, forward strand.
GAGGTACACCACGGGGGCCGTCAGGTACACGACCGCCGCGAACCCCGACAGGTAGCTCCACATCGTCGCGAAGTACATCAGGCGCTGGCCCACCGAGAGCCCGCGCTTGACCAGGGGGTTGTCGCGGAGCATCACCTGCAACGTGCCCTGTGCCCAGCGCAGCCGCTGGGTGAGCATGGTGCGAAGGTCCTCGGGAGCGAGGCCCTTGGCGAGGATCTCGTGATGGTAGACGCTGCGCCACCCCTGCGAGTGCAGCTGCATCGCGGTCGCCATGTCCTCGGTGACCGAGATGGTCGCCATCGGGAGGATGGGCTGGGCCTCGTCTCCGCGGTCGAGGCGCAGCGCGTCGAGCAGGGCGCGCACGGCGTCGAGCGCCGTGATGGGGGAGAGGTCGGATGCCGCCAGCGTCGCGAGCCCTGCCTCGTCGACGACGATCGCATCGAGTTCGGCATCGTGCTCGATCGGCAGCGCGCCGAGTTCGGCGAGGTCGGCGCGGATACCCGCGAGATCCTGCGCGACGAGGATGCGCGACGCGTCATCGACGGCCGATCGCACCCGGTCGGCCACCTCGGCCACGGGGACGCCCGCCGCCAGGTCGCGCCGCCCCTGGCGGATCACGATCTGCAGCGCGCTGAACTCGCGCGTCAGGTTCGGGTCGGCCGCCGCTCGGACCTCCGCCTCGATCATCGTCTCGGATGCGCGCAGCGCACGGGCGGCGGAGTCGGTGACCTCGCGGACGTAACCGATGATGCCGAGCCGCATGAGCGCCTCACGCCGGAGCACGGCGTTCGAACCGCAGAAGAACGCGGCGTTCCATCCGTCCTTGCCCTGCTGGATCGGACCGTAGAACAGCGGTGCCTGGGCTCCGAGAGGATCGGCCTCATCGACGTTCATGAACCACTGCGGGGTCTGGACGACGGCGACCTCGTGGTCGTCGGCGAAGTAGCCGAGGGTGCGGTGCAGGATGAGCGGATCGGGGATCTGGTCGGCGTCGAGGATGAGCAGGAACTCGCCGTCGGTCTGGAAGAGGGCGCTGTTCAGGTTGCCGGCCTTGGCGTGGCGCGGCTTGCCGGTCCAGTCGTCCGGGCGGGTGAGATACGACACCCCGGCATCACGCGCCGCCGCTTCGAGTTCCGGGCGGGCGCCGTCGTCGAGGATCCAGGTCGTGTGCGGATACGCGATTCGCTGGGCCGCGCGCGCGGTCGTCATGACGAGCTCGATGGGCTCGTCGTACGTCGTGATGAAGACGTCGACCGTGCCACGCGGCTCCGACACGGGGGCCGGCCTCTCTCTGGCCCGCCACATGGTCAGGCAGAACAGGAAGGTGTCGATGAGGCTGTACGTCTCGGCGATCACGAGCGGTACCGCGATCCACCACGCCGACCAGTTCACCGATTCGAGCCAGCGCCACGCGACGTAGTTCACGCCGAGCAGCACCGACAGCAGGGCGAGGATGCGGATCGTGGCGAACCGGGCGCTCATGCATCCCTCCGGACGACGACCACGGTGATGTCGTCGGTCGCGGTTTCGGCGGTGGCGAGCCCCATCGCCTCCCGGATCGCTCCGTCGGGTCCGAGCTCGGTGAGCACGCGGTAGACGTGGGCGTAGGGATCGTCGGGATCGAGGACGTCGAGCAGGCCGTCGCTGCAGCAGACGAATGCGTCCCCGCGTGCGAGGTTCGCGAGCCGCGGTGTCCGGATCTCCGCCGGCTGCAGGCCCATGCCCATCCCGAGCGGCAGGCTCGTCGAGCGCAGATGCTCCCACGAGCCGTCCGCGCGGAGGATGAAGGCGAGACTGTGCCCGGCGTCGATCACCTCGAGGTCGCCGGACTCCGGGTCGAGTTCCGCGTGCACGGCGGTGACGAACATCGCGGTGTCGCCGAGGTCCTGCTCGAGCAGACGATCGGCTTCGGCGATCGATGCCGTCAGCCCTCGTTCGGGAGCCGTACGCAGGGAGGCGCGTACGCTCGCGGCGATCAGCGCGGGGCCGGTGCCCTTGCCCATCGCGTCGGCGAGAGTGACTCGCAGGGCGCCGTCGACGATGTCGAGGTCGTAGAAGTCGCCCGCCAGAGCGCCACGCGAGATCGAACCGCCGGCGATCGTGTAGCCCGGGACCTCGGGATGGGCGTGCGGGCGCAGCGTGCTCTGGATGACGGCGGCGTGGTCGAGCTCGGCGTCGTTGGCGAGTTCGGACTGCACCCAGAACGCGAGATCGCGCAGCAGGTCGAGCTGGGCGTCCGTGAGCGTGTGCGGTTCGGTGTCGAGCACGCACAGGGTGCCGATCGGCTCTCCTCCGGGCGCGTGCAGCGGATGCCCCGCATAGAACCGCAGATGCGGGTCGCCGGTCACGAACGGATTGTCGGCGAAGAGGTCCGTCAGTGCGGCATCCTCGATCACCACGGTGCGGTCCTGTCGAACCGTGTAATCGCAGAAGGAGTCCTGCCGTGGCGCCTGATCGGCGCCCAACCCGATCTCCGCCTTCCGCCATTGCCTGTCGCGGTCGATGAGCGAGACGCTCACCATCGGCACTCCGAACATCTCCTTCGCCAGTCGTGCCACCCGATCCACCCGCTCATCGCGGGGGGTGTCGAGGATCCCCAGTTCCTCGAGCGCTTGCTGTCTGCGTCGCTCGTCGAACACCTGCCGTCCCTCCTACGGTCTTTCTCCTGCCATCCTCGCATCCGGACGGACCGGGTGGTGAGGGCGCGCGGAGGCGAAAACTTCGACAGTGTTGACTGTTAACAGTCAACACTGTTAGCCTCACGGTGTCGACAACACGGTCGACCCACGTAGAGGAGCAAAGATGCCCCGCAAGCGCATCACCCGGGCGGCCGCCGCACTCGCCGCCCTCGCAGCCACCGCTCTCGTCGTCTCGGCCTGCACCAAGGTCGAAGAGGGCGAAGATGCCGCGTCGGCATTCCCCGAGAAGGACATCCGCCTGATCATCCAGGCCAACCCCGGCGGCGGATCCGACCTGTCGTCGCGCGCCCTCGCAACCGAGCTCGAGAAGATCCTCGGCGTCAGCGTCATCCCCGAGAACATGCCCGGTGCGGCCGGCGCCGTGGCCATGGAGTACGTCGGCTCGCAGGACGCCGACGGCTACGTGATCGGCTTCGCCCCGGTCGAGATCGCCATGCTCAACACCACGCAGGGCGCCAACGTGCTGCCGGAGGACTTCGACCTCCTCGGCCAGATCATGCTCGCCCCCGGCGTCATCACGGTCGGCGCGAACAGCGGCATCGAGACCCTCGAAGACCTCGTCGCGCAGGCGAAGTCCGGCCCCGTGACCGTCGCCAACTCCGGCGCCGGCTCGATCTGGGAGGCCGCGACCGTCGGCCTCGGCACCGCGACCGATGCCGACTTCACCCCGGTCCCGTACGACGGTGGCGCGACCGCTGTCGCCGCCGCGGCATCCGGTGAGACGGTCGCCGCCGTCTCCGGACTCGGCGAAGCGCTCGCGCAGGGCGACGCCGTGCGCATCCTCGCCGTGATGAACGACGAGCGCCACCCCGACGCCGAAGACGTCGAGACGGTCGAAGAGGCCATCGGCGACGACGTCGTGTTCGGTGGGTGGGGCGGAATCTACGCGCCGAAGGGTCTGCCCGACGACGTGAAGGAGACGCTCGAGGCCGCGGTCAAGGAGGCCGTCGAGTCCGACACCTACCAGCAGTTCCAGGCGGATGCCGGCAACCTCGTCGTCTACCGCGACTCGGCCGAGTGGACGACCTTCGTCGACGACCAGTTCACGCTGTTCCAGGACCTCCTGGGCTGAGAGCACTCCTGCGGGGCCGGCGTCCGTCGGCCCCGCAGCGCACCCCCTCCAACGAAGGAGAACCCATGTCGACCCCCGACATCGCCGCCGACGCGGCATCCGAGGACGAGTACGAGGGCGCACCCGCCTCGCGGGGCCTCGAGATCGCGTTCGGCGTCGTCGCCCTCGCCTTCACCGCGGGCTACCTCTTCCTCTCGACGCAGATCCCGCTGCGCCGCGAGGCCGCTCCCGGGCAGATCGACGCCCGATTCTGGCCCCTCGTCATCGGCGTCACCGGCGTGGTCATCGCGATCGCGATCCTCGCCGTCGCCCTCACCCGGCCGGCACCCACCCGTGAAGACCTCGAGCGCATCCAGCCCGGCGGCTACCTGCGGGTCATCGCCACGCTCGCGATCACCGGCGCCTTCATCGCCCTCTGGTCGCTCGGCACGGTCATTCTGTTCGGCTACCGCATCGAGGTGTTCCCGGTCGCGGCCGCCCTGCTCATGGCCGCCCTCATGCTCCTCTACGGTCACCGCCGCTGGCTGAGCCTCGTCATCTACTCCGCCTCCGTCACGGCGTTCGTCTACGTCGTGTTCGGGATGCTCCTGAGGATTCCCCTGTGAACGCGCTCATGGAGGGGCTGAACTCGCTCCTCGACATCTCGATCCTGCTCTACATGCTGGTCGGCCTCGTGCTCGGCTTCATGGTCGGAGCCTTCCCCGGCATCACCGCGACCATGGCCGTCGCCCTCGCCGCGGGCTTCACGATGACCCTCGAGCCCGTGCAGGGGCTGGCGGTGCTTCTCACCATCTACGTCGCCGCCAACTTCGGCGACCGCGTGCCGTCGATCCTCATCAACACCCCCGGCACCCCGGCATCCATCGCCACCACCCTCGACGGGTACCCGATGGCGAAGCAGGGCAGGGCCGGACTCGCGCTCACGATCTCGGCGATCGTCTCGGCCGTCGGCATCCTCGCCTCGCTCGTGCTGTTCTCGGTGGCCGCCGTGCCGATCGCGAGCTTCGCCCGTGACTACTTCAAGTCGCCCGAGCTGTTCGCGCTCGTCGTCTTCGGCATCTCGATCATGATCGGCATCTCGTCGAAGTCGATGCTCAAGGGCATCCTCGCCGGGCTCTTCGGTCTCATGCTCGGCAGCGTCGGCACGTACGCCGCGACCGCCGACCAGCGCTTCACCTTCGGGGTGCTCGAGCTCGTCGAGGGCGTCAACTTCATCGCCGTGATCATCGGTCTCTTCGGCATCGCCGAGCTGTTCGACCAGCTGCTCACGCACAAAAAGTCGCACGTGCGACCGATCTCGAGCCTCGGTCGCTGGTGGCCGAACAGGTCCGAGCTCAAGCAGTCGGGCCGCGCCACCGCGGTCGGCGGCGCCGTCGGCCTCGGGGTCGGACTCATCCCGGCCGCGGGTGGCGACATCGCCGGCCTCATCGGATGGGAGCGGGCGCGCAAGGCGTCGAAGCACCCCGAGATGTTCGGCAAGGGGTCGATCGAGGGCGTCGCGGCATCCGACACCGCCTCGAGTGCCACGCTCGGCGGGTCGCTCACCACCACGATGGCCCTCGGCATCCCCGGCGACTCCGTGATGGCCGTCATGATCGGCTCGATGATCATCTGGGGCATCACCCCCGGACCCACGCTGTTCACCAACCGCCCCGACCTCGTCGTCTCGATCGTCGGCATCATGCTCGTCGCGACCATCCTGTCGCTCGTGCTCAGCCTCATCCGCATGAAGGGCATGGTGAAGCTGCTCGACGTGCCGCAGCCGTACCTGTGGAGCGGCATCCTGATCTTCTGCATCATCGGCACCTACGCGACCTCGAACAGCCTGTCGACGGTCGTCACGATGCTCGTCTTCGGCGTCGTGGGCGTGCTGCTCAAGCGCATGCAGGTGCCGGCCGGCCCCGTCGTGCTCGGTCTGCTGCTCGGTCCGCTCGCCGAGGAGAACCTCGCCCGCACCCTCGCGATCCTCCCGACGCGCCCGTTCTTCGAGGTCGTCAGCCCGATCGCGATCCTGCTGCTCGCCCTCGCCGTGCTCTCGATCGTGATGCCGGCGATCCGTGCGGCCCGCAAGCCGCGCGCCGAGCGCAAGTCGCTCGAGGACTCGATCCTCGACGACGAGAGCCGCGAGCAGATCGAGAAGGCGCACGACGAACTCGCCGCGAACCCCGACCTGCTCACGTCGACCGTGCGCAACGTCGACACATCCCCCCGCGCGCTCCGCAAGGCGCGCAAGAACTCCAAGGAGAACGAGAAGTGACCCGCTACGACATCCTGACCGCCGTCCCCACCGCGTTCCACCGCGACGGCAGCCTCGACTTGGAGGGGTCGCGCGCGATCTTCCGCTTCGTCGGGCAGTCGGGCAACGAGGGCGCGTTCATCCTGGGCACGACGGGGGAGTTCCCCGCGGTCGACGTCGAGGAGTTCCGCTCCCTCGTCGGCGCCGCGATCGCCGAACTCGCCGACCGCATGCGCGTGATCGTGCACGTCGGCCAGCCCAGCACCTTCGAGGCCGTGCGCCTGGTCGAGATCGCCCGCGGACTCGGCGCGACCGAGTTCGCCGCCCTCACCCCGTACTACCTGAAGTCGACCGACGACGCGATCTTCGACTACTTCCAGGCGGTGTCGGATGCCGTGGGCGACGGGCGCCTGTACGTCTACATCTACCCGGCGCGCAGCGGCAACACGGTCTCGCCCGAGCTACTCGTGCGCCTCGCGGCGCTGCCGAACATCGTCGGCGCGAAGCTCAGCGAGCTGTCGCTCGACGAGATCGCCGCGTACCGAGCAGTGGTCCCCGCCGATTTCGACCTGTACACGGGAGCCGACCGCGACCTGATCGCCGCCGTCGGCGCCGGGGCGCAGGGCGTCGTCTCGGGCGTCTCGTCGGTCACGCCGAAGCCGTTCCGGGCGCTCGCGGATGCCGGGCGCTCGGGTGATGCGGGAGCGATCGCCGCCGCCCAGACCGCCGTCGACGACGTCGTGTCTCTGATCGGTGGAGACATGGCGCGCATGAAGGAGGCGTACCGCGTGCTCGACGTGGTCGACGCGTACTGCCGCATGGCGATCGCGGAGCCGACCGAGGCCGAGCGCACCGCCGTCGCCGAGGTGGTCGCCGCGCACCGCTGAGTGTCTCGGGTGGGGGGCGCTTCCAGCCGCATGGGTCGCTGAGCCCGTCGACGGGCCTGAGGAAATGGGTCCCTGAGCCTTGCCTGCGGGCGCCCGCCCACAGGAAACCGAAAGGTGGCCTTCCTAGCGTCGAAGACGGGTTCCCCCGCCCGCTCCGCGCCTGGCGCGCGGTGTCCTGCCACGAAGGAAGGCCTCCTCATGACGAACACCACCGCCCACACCTCCGCCGCGACCGCGTGGGGGCTCCTCGTCCTCCGCGTCGTCGTCGGCGGCATCTTCTTCGCCCACGGCGCGCAGAAGATCTTCGAGTACACGCTCGCCGGAACCACGCAGAGCTTCGCCGGGATGGGCGTGCCGCTGCCCGAGATCGCTGCCCCCTTCGTCGCCTTCCTCGAGCTGATCGGTGGGGCGATGCTCGTGCTCGGCCTCTTCTCGCGCCTCGCCGGCATCCTTCTGGCGGTCGACATGGTGGTGGCGCTCGTGCTGGTGCACCTGCCCGCGGGCTTCTGGGTCGGCGAGGGCGGCTACGAGTTCGTCGCCCTGCTCGGCGCCTCCGCGCTGGCGATCGCCTTCACGGGTGCCGGACGCTTCTCGGTCGACCGCGGCGTGCTCCGCGGGCGCGCCCCGGCCTGGCTCGCCTGACCTCAGAAGACCGAACGACGGATGCCGCGGGGCTCAGCCCCCGCGGCATCCGTCGTTTTCCAGAGATCTTCGTACGCGCGAGGTTGCGTAACCATTTGGTGCTTGACAGGGTGAAGACTACGAAGTTATCTTTATGAAACCGATTTCACGCATCCCGAGCGAGGAGTCGGCTGCACCGTCGCAGAGAACTTGCTGGCCAAAGGAGTGAACAGTGAAGTCGAACCCCCTACACCCGTCCCGCAACGCACGCGCGCTGCGGATCACCGGCCTCGCCGCCGTCGCCGCCATCGCCCTCGCGGGCTGCGCATCGGGCGGAGACAGCGATGCCGGAAGCGCCGGAGGAGAACTGACGTTCTCGAACTGGCAGTTCCTCGAAGACGGCAAGGGTCCCATCATCTGGGACGCCGTCAAGGGATACACCGGACCGAACGACGACATCGAGCTCACCAAGGTCGAGATCCCGTTCGCGAACTACGCCGACAAGCTCAGCACCGAGCTCGGTGCCGGTGGCGGCCCCGACGTCATGGTGCTGCAGGACAGCCAGTTCGCCTCGCTGGTGGATGCCGGCGTGCTCGAGCCCCTCGACGACATCGCCGACGAGCTCGGCGACGACCTCAACAACACCAACGAGGCGGGCGTGTTCGACGGCGGGCAGTACGGCTTCAACTGGGAGCGCCCGACCTACAGCACCGTCATCTACAACAAGGACATCTTCGCGCAGCTCGGACTCGAGGTGCCGACCACGTTCGACGAGTTCCTCACCACCGCGCAGACCATCAAGGACGAGCTGGGCATCGCCGGCTGGGCGGGTCGTCACCAGACCGCCGAGATCGACGGCTGGACGCTCGAGATGGCCAACTGGATCTACGGGTTCGGCGGCGAGCTGAGCGACGGCGATGCGCTCACGATCGACCGCGCCGAGAACGTCGAGGCCGTCGAGGCGTTCCTCGAGACCTTCGCCTCGGGCGTCGCGCCCATCGGCGATGACGCGTCGACGTTCCGCGCGAAGTTCGGCCAGGGCCAGGTCGGCATGCTGTTCGAGAACTCGGGCGTCGCGACCACCATCACGAGCAACCCCGACAACGCCGTGAACGGTCAGAACATGGGCGCGGCCCCGCTGCCGCTGGCGAACCCGGGCTCGAACTCGCAGCTGATCATCGCCGTCAACGCGAACAGCGACAACAAGGAGGCCGCGAAGGACTTCGTGCGCTGGGTGCTCGGCGAGGAGGGGCAGACCGCGATCCGTGCGGGCCTCGGCGCCTCGGCCATGGCGACCGACGTCGAGCCGGATGCCGCGTTCCTCGAGGCGAACCCCTGGGCGACGCAGTTCCTCGAGGCCGCCAAGACCTCGAAGTCGACGCTCGTCGAGGGCTTCGAGACCGAGAGCAAGGTCATCTGGCGCGAGGTGCTCACGGCGGTCGAGGACCTGCGGGTCAACGGCGGCGACGTGAAGGCCAAGCTCACGGAGGTGCAGGAGACCCTCGAAGCCGAACTCGGCTGAGCACCCCGAGGGGCGGGCGGTTCTCCCCCCGGCCGCCCGCCCCTCGGCCACTCCCGCGACACGCGAAAGGACACCCGGCCATGGCCACCCTCACGCTCGAGGCGCCGCAGACCGCGCCCCCTGCCTCGCCGCCGAGGCGTCGCCGCGACAGCGGTGCGATCTCGCGCTTCATCGAGCGCAACGGCGCCTACCTCTTCCTCTTCCCGGCGATCGCCTACCTGGCGATCTTCACGGTCTTCCCCCTGATCCGCGGCGTGCTGCTGTCGTTCACGGCCACCAAGCTCGTGAACCCCTCGGGTGGGCGCCCGGTCGGTCTCGAGAACTACGACTACCTGCTCTCGAGCGACAAGTTCTGGACCTCGGTCGCCACGACCCTCCTCTACACGCTCTTCACCGTCGTGTTCTCGGTGGCGATCGGCACCGCCGGCGCCCTGCTGCTCAACACCGCGTTCAAGGGCCGGGGCATCATCCGCGCGATCGCGACGATCCCGTGGGCCGTGCCCACCGTCGCCGCCGCCCTCATCTTCGTGTGGATCTACAACAACGAGCAGGGCATCCTGAACCGCACCACCAGCGCACTGGGGCTCGGAGAGCACGGCTGGCTCGTCGATCCGCAGTACGGGCTCTTCGCCGTCACGCTCGCGACGGTCTGGAAGCTCACCCCGCTCGTCATGCTCGTGATGCTCAGCGCCCTGCAGAGCGTGCCGCACGAGCTGCGCGAGGCGACCTGGGTCGACGGCGCAACGCGTTTCCAGTCGTTCCGCGCCGTCACCCTCCCGCACATCATGCCGACCATCCGCGTCATCACGCTGCTCATGACGATCTGGTCGATCCGGCGCTTCGAGATCATCTTCCTCATCACCGGCGGCGGACCGCTCGACGTCACCAACACGCTCGTGGTGAACGTCTACCGCACCGCCTTCCAGGACCAGAACCTCGGGCGGGCCGCCGCGATCGGCGCCCTCGGCCTCGTGCTCTCGCTGCTGGTCACGGTCGTCTACTTCATCGTCGAGCAGATCCAGGAACGTCAGGAGAGCCAGCGATGACCACCGTGCGCATTCCCACCGACCTCCCGCGCCGCCGCGGCGTCGCCGCCAAGTTCGGCAGCCTCGGCAAGGCCGCGCTGATCACCCTGCTCGTCGTGTTCGCCGGATTCCCCGTCTACTGGATGCTGTCGACCTCGCTCGGCACGGAGGCCTCGCTGTACGGCGGATCGCAGCCGCTCGTGCCCGAGGTGCAGAACATCGGGCAGTGGGGCGGGTTCCTCGCCGACATCCCGATCTTCCGCTGGCTCGGCAACTCCTTCGTGATCGCCGCGGGCACCACGATCCTCAGCCTCGTGCTGGCGACCATGGCCGCCTACGCGCTCAGCCGCTACAAGTTCCACGGCCGCGGTGTCGCCGGGTTCATCTTCTTCAGCACCCAGATGCTGCCCGAAGCGCTGATCATCGTGCCGCTGTACGCGATCTTCGCCGGGGCCGGGCTGCTCAACAGCCACTGGGGCCTCGTGCTCGCCGACACCGCGTTCGTGATGCCGGTGGCGATGTTCATCATCAAGAGCGGCATCGACAAGATCCCCTACGAGATCGAGGAGTCGGCGCGCATCGACGGATGCTCCCGCCTGCGCATCCTGACCACCATCGTGCTGCCGCTGGTCATGCCGAGCATCGCGGCCGCCTCGGTCATCGCGTTCTTCGACGGCTGGAACGAGTTCATGTTCGCGAACACGTTCATCTCGTCGAGCGATCTGTGGCCGGCATCCGTGGGTCTGTCGTCGTTCCTCGGCCAGTTCTACACGCCGATGAACGTCGTGATGTTCTGCGCCCTGCTGTTCGCCCTGCCCGCCATCATCTTCTTCCTGTGGGCGCAGCGCGGCATCGTGTCGGGGCTGACCGCCGGATCCGTCAAGGGCTGAGCGCCCTGCAACCTGGAGTATCGAAAGACATGTCTGAAGGATTCGACCCGCTGTTCTCCGTGCGCGACAAGGTGGTGGTCGTCACCGGCGGCTTCGGCCAGATCGGCGCCGAGTTCGTGCGCGAACTGCACGGGCGCGGTGCCCGCGTCGCCGTCACCTCCCGCCGCGAGGTGGCCGACCCGTCGGCGGAGCTCGGCATCGCCGACCCCGACGGCCGGCTGCTCGCGGTCGCGATGGACATCACCGACCAGCAGAGCGTGGATGCCGGATTCGACCGGGTCCTCGAGACCTGGGGTGTGCCGACGGTCGTGGTCAACAACGCGGGCCTCGACACCCAGCCCAGCGCGCCGCCCGAGGTCTCGGGCCCGTTCGAGCAGTTCCCCGCCGAGGTGTTCCGCGAGGTGGTCGACACGAACCTCGTCGGCACCTTCCTCGTCACCCAGGCCGCCGGTCGTCGGATGCGCGACGCCGGACTCGGCGGCTCGATCGTCAACGTCGGATCGATCTACGGCATGGTCTCGCCGGTGCAGGACATCTACGCCTACAAGGCCGAGCAGACCGGCATCCCGTTCATCAAGCCGGTCGCGTACTCGGCCGCGAAGTCGGGCCTCTACAACCTCACCCGCTATTGCGCGACCTACTGGGGGCGCGCCGGCATCCGCGTCAACACGCTCACGCCCTCGGGTGTGCGCCGCGACACGCAGGACGCGACCTTCCAGGCCAACTACACCGCCCGCATGCCGATCGGGCGGATGGCCGAGGCGAACGAGTTCAACGGCGCCCTGGTCTTCCTCGCCTCCGACGCCTCGACCTACATGACCGGGTCGAACGTCGTCGTCGACGGAGGGTGGACGGCGTGGTGAACGACCTGCTGGGTACGCGGCTCTTCATGGCCGCCGTCACCCCGATGCGCTCCGATGAGAGCGTCGATCACGCAGCGCTCGCCGCGATGCTCGACGGCGACATCCGCCGGGGCGTCGAGGGCGTCTACGTGTGCGGCTCGTCGGGGGAGGGCGTGCTGCTCTCGGAGGCCGAGCGCATCGCGGTCGCCGAGACCGCCGTCGCCGCCGCCGCGGGCCGCGTGCCCGTCGTCTCGCACGTGGGTGCGATGTCGACCGGTGAGGCGGTGCGCATCGCGCAGGCGGCGAAGGATGCCGGGGTCGGCGCGATCTCGATGATCCCGCCGCTCTACTACGGCTACTCCACCGACGACGTCGTGCGGCACTTCCGCACCGTGATCGATGCCGTCGACCTGCCGTTCGTGCTCTACAACATCCCGCAGTTCACCGGCCGCGACATCTCGGAGGGCGGCTTCGACGAACTGCTCGCCCTGCCGCAGGTGATCGGCGTCAAGCACACCTCGCGCAACCTCTACGGCGCCGAGCGCATCCTGCACCGCTACCCGCACCAGACGCTCATCAACGGGTTCGACGAGTTCTACCTTCCGGCGCTGTCGATCGGTGCGCGAGGAGCGATCGGCACCACCGTCGCGCTGCAGATCGAGCTCTTCCTGTCGCTGCGCCGCCGGTTCGAGGCGGGCGACCTCGCCGGGGCGCGCGCCGTGCAGGTGCGCATCAACGACACGGTCGAGGCGATGGTCGAGGTCGGCGTCTTCGGCGCCGCGAAGTACCTCGGCGGCAAGGCATCCGCCCTGTCGCTCGGCGACTGCCGTTCGCCGCTGCCGCGCCTCGACGACGCCGCGCGCGCCCGACTCGACGAGGTGCACGCCCGCCTGCAGGAGCACATCGCGACGACCGCCGCCGAGGACGCCGCCTGACCCTGCGCGCGTGCATCGATCGGTGCGAAATGACGGTTCTCGTGCGCCATGACCGACGCTTGGCACCGATCGATGCACGGGCGGGGCGGATAGGGTGAAGCATCCGGGCAGCAGAGGGCGGGACATGACCACGATCTACGACGTCGCGTCGCGCGCCGGAGTGTCACCGGCGACCGTCTCGCGCGTGTTCAACGGCACGAAGGTCTCGCCCGAGAAGGTCGAGGCCGTGCGCCGTGCGGCCGCCGATCTCGACTTCACGCCCAACCGTGCCGCCCGCAGCCTGCGCACGCAGACGTCAGAGGTGATCGCGCTCGTCATCCCCGACATCGAGAACCCGTACTTCACCGAGATGGCCCGCGGTGTCGAAGACGTCGCGAGCGAGGCGGGGTACTCGGTCGTGCTCTGCAACTCCGATTCGCAGCCCGACAAGGAGTCGACCTACCTGCAGATCGCCATCGCCGAGCACATGTCGGGCGTCATCATCGCCGCGGCTTCCGACGCGACGAACCTCGACAGCATCCTCGCGACCGGTCGCCCCGTTGTCGCGGTCGACCGCGCCACGCGCTACGACCTCGACGGCGTCGTGATGGCGAACCGCGAGGCGGGCATCGCGGCGACCGAGTCGCTGATCGCCGCGGGCTACCGCCGCATCGCCTACATCGGCGGGCCGGAAGACATCGACACCGCCGCCGATCGTGCCGCCGGGTGGCGGCAGGCGCTGACGGATGCCGGGCGCGAAGCCGACATCGCGGCACTGCAGCGGTTCGCGACGTTCCGGGTGGACGGGGCGCGGGCGGCGATGGAGGAGCTGTTGGCGCTTCCCGAACCGCCGGATGCCGTCGTCGCCGGTAACAACCTCATCGGCGTCGGTGCGATCCAGGTGCTCACCGAACGCGGGCTGACCCCGCCGCAGATCGGCGTCGCGGTGGTGGGATCGCTCCCGTTCACGACGCTGTCGCCCACGGCCGTGAGCCTCGTGCGCCTGCCCGCACGGCACATGGGCGTGACGGCCGCCCGCATGCTGCTCGAGCGCATCGCCGGCGACGCCCAGCCCGCCCGCACGGTCGTGCTGCGCGGCGAGACCCAGCGCGCGAGCTCGACCCGCTAGTCGCCGGCCCTGCAACTGGGTCCCTGAGCTTGTCGAAGGGTCCCGCCCGGGGATGCTTCGACGGGCTCAGCACCCCAGGGCTGGGTGTCTCGGCTACGCCTGACTACGCAACCACAGATTCCACTTGCGATCTGAAATCGATTTCACATATCCTGAAACCGAGCGTGATCAAGGAGGACCACCATGCGATGCACCCTCGGGGTCGACGTCGGCACATCCAGCACCAAGGGCGTGCTCACGGCATCCGACGGCACGATCCTCGCCACCGCCACCCGCGCGCACGACGTCTCGCGTCCGCGCACCGGCTGGGTCGAGATGGATGCCGCGATCTGGTGGGACGAGTTCGCCTCGATCGCCCGCGAACTGATCGCCGCCCACCCGGATGCCGAGATCTCCGCCGTCGGCGTCAGCGGCATGGGACCGTGCATCCTGCTCGCCGACGAGAACGACGAGCCCGTGCGCCCCGCCATCCTCTACGGCGTCGACACCCGCGCGACCGCGCAGATCGAGCGCATCACCTCCGACCTCGGGATCGACGAGATCACCCGCGTCGGCGGCTCGGTGCTCACCTCGCAGGCGGGCGGCCCGAAGATCGCGTGGATCGCCGAGGAGGAGCCGGATGCCTGGGCGCGCGCCCGTCGCCTGTTCATGCCGGCGTCGTGGCTCGCCCGCAAGCTCACGGGCGCCTACGTGCTCGACCACCAGTCGGCCAGCCAGGTCTCGCCGCTCTACGACATCGAGAACGAGCGCTGGCACGCTCCGTTCTGGGGCCGCTACGCGACCGCGATCGTGCAGCCGCGCCTCGCCTGGGCGGGCGACATCGCGGGAACGGTGACGGCGCAGGCATCCGAGATCACCGGCATCCCGGCCGGCACCCCCGTCATCACCGGCACGATCGACGCCTGGACCGAAGCCGTCAGCGTCGGCGCGCACGAGGTCGGCGACCTCATGCTCATGTACGGCACGACGATGTTCCTCGTCGCGACGGGTGAGGAGACCCTCCGCACCCCGTCGATGTGGACCACCGCCGGCGCCTTCCCCGGCACCCGCAATCTCGCCGGCGGCCTCTCGACCTCGGGCGCGCTGACCGCGTGGCTCGCAGACCTGACGGATGCCGACTACCCGCAGCTCCTCGCCGAGGCCGAGGCATCCGGGGCCGGCGCCCGCGGCCTGCTCGTGCTCCCGTACTTCGCGGGGGAGCGCACCCCGATCCAGGACCCCGACGCCCGCGGCGTCATCGCCGGCCTCACCCTCGAGCACACCCGCGGCGACCTGTACCGCGCGGCCCTCGAGGCGACCGCGCTCGGCGTGCGCCACAACGTCGAGACCATGCGCGCGGCCGGCGCCGACATCCGCCGCATCGTCGCGGTCGGCGGCGGCACGCAGGGGCGGCTCTGGCTGCAGGTCGTCTCCGACGTCACCGGTCTCGTGCAGGAGGTTCCAGCGACCACGATCGGGGCGAGCTACGGCGCGGCCTTCCTCGCCGCGGTGGCCACGGCCGACGAGCCGCCGCTGATCACCGACTGGAACCCGGTGACCGACACGATCACCCCGAACGCCGATCTGCGCACGACCTACGACACCCTCTTCGACCGGTACGTGCGCCTGTATTCGGCGACGGCCGACGTCGTCCACGAACTCGCCGCCGACCAGCG
The DNA here is from genome assembly GCF_037149655.1 of Microbacterium sp. USHLN272. Lineage (NCBI taxonomy): Bacteria > Bacillati > Actinomycetota > Actinomycetes > Micrococcales > Microbacteriaceae > Microbacterium > Microbacterium sp. USHLN272. The sequence continues at coordinate 2,420,367 of NZ_JBBCRA010000001.1, forward strand.
CGGCGCCACCCGCTCCACGACCACCGCATCCACCCCCGCATCGGAGGAATCATGACCTACACCCTGCCGACCCCGGCATCCCGCCCGGCATCCGCCCCGAAGACCGCGTACCTGATCGCCTCGGGCGACCTGCGCGAAGCCGCCAACACCGGCGGCTGGCCCGTGCAGGTCGAGCTCGAGGCGGGCGTCACCGGCGTCTTCAACGACCTCGGCTGGACGGTGATCCGGGCCAACGACGTCGACCCCGCCACCGGCCACGGTTTCATCTCGAGCCAGCGCATGGGCCTCGAGGTCTTCAAGAACATCCCGACGGATGCTCCGCTCATCGTCGCCGAGGCCGTGTGGCAGTACTCGCACCACGTGCTCGCCGGGCTCCGCACGCACCAGGGGCCGATCCTCACGGTCGCGAACTTCGCGGGCGACTGGCCCGGACTGGTCGGTCTGCTCGGGCTGAACGCCGGGCTCACCAAGATGGACAAGCCCTACGCCTCGATCTGGTCGGTCGACTTCACCGACGAGTGGTTCAAGAACGGCATCAAGGAGTGGACCGAGACCGGCGCCATCACCCACGACGCCTCGCACGTGCGCCCGCTGCCCGAGCTGCCCGACAGCCCCGAGAAGCAGCTGGGCGAGGCGCTCGCCGCCGAACTGCTCGCCGAGAAGGCCATCATCGGCGTCTTCGACGAGGGCTGCATGGGCATGTACAACGCGATCTTCGACGACGAGCTGCTCAACCAGACCGGCATCTACAAGGAGCGCCTGTCGCAGTCGGCGCTCTACGCCGAGATGCTCGAGGTCACCGACGACGAGGCGAACGCCGCCTACGACTGGCTGATCGACGCCGGCATGACCTTCGTCTACGGCGAGGATGCCGCCACCGAGCTCACCCGCGAGCAGGTGCAGTGGCAGCTCAAGATGTACATCGCCGCCCTCCGCATCGCCGACGATTTCGGGCTCGACGCGGTCGGCATCCAGTACCAGCAGGGACTGAAGGACCTGGTTCCGGCGTCCGACCTCGCCGAAGGCATCCTGAACTCCACCGAGCGCCCGCCGGTCACCTCGCGCGACGGCTCGCGCGTGCTGCACGAGGGCCGCGCGTTCCCGCACTTCAACGAGGCCGACGAGGGCGTCGCGGTCGACGCGCTCGTCACCGACCGGGTGTGGCGCGCTATGGGCCTCGTGCCCGACAACACCCTGCACGACGTGCGCTGGGGCGAGGACTACGACGGCCAGTTCGTGTGGGTCTACGAGATCTCGGGCTCGGTCCCCGCCTCGCACCTCGGAGGATGGCAGAACGCCGAGGGCTGGCGCCAGGGCCACGTGTTCTTCCCGGCCGGCGGCGCCACGATCAACGGCGTCTCGAAGCCCGGTGAGCTCGTTCTCTCGCGCGTGTTCATCGCCGACGGCATCCTGCAGGCCGACATCTTCCGCGCATCCGTCGTCGAGCTGCCCGCCGAAGAGACGCAGCGCCGCAAGGACGCCACGAACCCGGAGTGGCCGATCGCCCACGTCGTGCTGCACGGCGTCTCGCGCGACCAGTTCATGGCCCGCCACAAGGCGAACCACGCCCAGACGGTCTACGCGCCCGACGCCGAGACCGCCGACAAGGCGCTCGTCGCCAAGGCCGCGATGTTCGCCGGCATGGGCATCAAGGTCAACCTCGTCGGAGACGTCGCGGTCTGATCCCCGGAGGGGCGAGGGGCGGATGCTTCGGCATCCGCCCCTTTCGTGTGTGCATCGATCGTCTCGCGTGTGCATCGATCGGTGCATAATGCCGGTTATCGGAGCGGATGACCGACGTTTCGCACCGATCGATGCACCCGACGGGCCCGCTCAGACCTCCGTGTTGCGCGACACGTACGCCGTGCGCTCCACCACCGGCCGCACCAGCTCGGTGATGCCGCGCCGTTCCAGAAGCGCCGCGTCGTCGGCATCCCGCGACGTCACGAACGCGGGGTCGGCGCCGGACTCGCAGGCATCGACCCAGGCCTGGAAGATCGAGCCGCCCGGGCTCATCGCCCCGCGGCTGATCGGCGTCTCGTCCTCGTCGACCTCGACCACGATGCCGAGCGTGCGCTTCGGCGCCGGGCGGCGTTCGCGAAGCTCGGGGATGAGCTCGGCGAAGCGGCGGCCGATCGGCTTGGCGGTGCCCGTCTGGTCGACGAGGCCGAGCGTGTACTCGAGGTCGGGGAAGTCGGCGAGGTCGCGGCTCACGTCGTGCGAGCACCACCACGTCACGCCCCACAGGTCGTCGGTGCGGGCGACCGAGCGCAGCGTCGCCTCGAGGAAGTCGGGGGTCTGCTCGGGGGTGAGGCAGTTCGACGGCGCCCCGACCTCCTGCAGCCAGATCGGCTTGTGCGGGTCGGTCGCGAACGCGCGCGCGAGCTCGATCATGTACTCGGCATGACGATCGGATGCCGTCGACCGCCCGCCGTACTTCTGCGCGGTGCCGTTGAAGATCCACGAGTGCACGGTGGTCATCGCGCCGAGCCGTGAGGCCAGTGCCGGGGTGAAGCCGTGCCCGTCCATGTACCAGGCGGCGTCGTACTCGCTGTGCACGTGGCGCTGCGCGGGCGCGGATGCCTCGGCCGCATCGAGCAGCGTCGTGATCCAGTTCGCGGCCTCGGCCTCGGTGACCGGCCAGGGCGAGGGATGCGTCTGCGCCGAGAACTGGTTCGTCTCGTTGCCGAGCGTGAAGCCCAGGAAGTTCCGGGCATCCGTCAGTCGCTCACCCAGGCGTGCGACGAGCTCGGCCTGCCCGCTGAGCGCCTCGGGGTGCGTGAACATGTTCTTGTCGTGCCAGGTGAACAGCCACGACGGGATGAAGTCGAAGCTCGACAGGTGCCCCTGGATCACGTCGACGCTCGCGTCGAGTCCGAACTCCGCGGCGACGTCGACCACGGCGCGCACATCGTCGACGGCTTCTTCGCGGATGAGCGTGCGGTTGGGCTGCAGCACCGTCCACAGCGGGAAGATGCGCAGGTGGTCGAGGCCGAGATCGGCGAGGGCGGCGAAGTCGCGGCGCACCTCGTCGAGGTCGAGCGACATCCACGCGTGCATCCACTTCGATCGCGGCGTGTAGTTGGCGCCGAAGCGCAGGGGGTCGGCGGGGGAGAGGGCGACGTTGTCCATCCGGCCAGCCTAGCCACGGCATCCGTGCGGTCGCCGACCCCGGTGACGTGCGGTCAGTGAGGAACGCCCGGGGCTACCGCGCGCCGGAGAACGCCGCGAAGTCGGCGTACGACACGTCGGCGTAGGCGCGTGCCCAGTCGAGGATCGCCTCGCCGACCACGCGTCCGCCGCCGATGTAGCCGGCGACCTCGGTGGCGGTGACGCACTGGCTGTGCGCGCGGGCGATCACGGCGGCGCAGGCCTGCGCGTAGGTGACGAAGGGGCCGTCGTCGAGCTCCTCGACCTCGACCCCGCCCTTCATGTCGTGGAACTGCCGCACGTAGTAGTCGGCTGCCGGTCCCCGCAGGTGGCCGAGGAACGGGTCCGACACGGCCTGGAGGATCCGCTGCATCGCGACGACCCGTGCTCCCTCGCCGTGCTCGTCGATGATGTGCTGGAGTCCCGCGGGTTGATCCACCCGTCCGTACTCGACGAGCACGCTCTGCGAGGCCTGCTTCGGCTGCATCAGCAGGGTGCCGCCGGTGCCGTCCTGGAACAGCACCAGGTAGCAGCGCGTGCCGACGCTCCCGACCCCGACGACTCGGCGGGCGACGTCGCTGACGTCGAAGTGCTCGAACAGCAGCGCGATGTCGGCGCTGGCGTTGCGGCGGTACTGCATGACGAGCTCGTGCACGATCGCGAGCACCTCGGGGCCGACCGGGCTCGTGGTGGGCTCCTGGTGCACGAAGCGGCGGCGGCCCGCGGCATCCGTCTCGGTCAACCGGCGCACGGCGCGCTCGCCGGTGCGGCGCTGGGCCTGGCGCACGGCCCCGCGGATCGCCTTGCGGGCGGCCGGATCGAGCAGCCCGCGCGAGGATTCGACGTCGAAGTGCGTGAAGTAGCGCGCGGTCGGGGTGAGCCGGGTCGCCCGACGGATGCCGCGGACGTACGACGCGACGGCCGCCCGCACCGCCTCGTCGATGACCTCGTCGCTGCGTCCCGTGGCCCGTCCGCCGACGACGATGCTCGCCGCGAGCCGCTTGACGTCCCATTCCCAGGGCGCCCACGCGGCCTCGTCGAAGTCGTTGAGGTCGAACATCAAGCTGCGCTCGGCCGAGGCGTAGAACCCGAAGTTCGACACGTGGGCATCGCCGCAGGACGCGACGAGGATGCCGGAGTGCGGGGCATCCGCGAGGTCGGCCGCCATGAGCGCCGCCGTGCCGCGGTAGAACGCGAAGGGGCTCGCCGCCATGCGTTCGGTGCGCAGCGGCACCAGTTCGGGGATGCGGCTGCGGTTCTGGCGATCGAGGATGCCGAGGGGATCGCGGGGCGTCGTGGCGAGCGCGGCGAGGGCGCGGCGCGGGGTGCGCTTGCGTGATCGGGGGCGTCCAATCCGGGGTCATGGGGTCATTGTGGCAGTCGGGCGGTGCATACGCGTGAGAGATTTGAGGGATGATCCGTGCCGCCGACCTCCGAGGGGCGGATGCCGTCGCCGTCGGGCGCCTCGTCGAGGACTACCTCCGTCAGACCGAGAGCGAGAAGGTCGCCCACGGTGCGGCGCCGGCCCCGGCATCCGATGCCCTGCCCGACGCCTACCGCCGCGAGGTCGACGACCCGGCGGATGCCTACGGCGACTGCCGCGTGTTCGTCGCCGAGCTCGACGGCGAGGTGGTCGGGGTGGTGGTGCTGCGACCCGATGCCGAGGGCGTCGAGATCAAGCGGCTCTGGGCGTCGCCCGAGGTGCGGGGCCGGGGTGTGGGATCGGGGCTGCTCGACGCGGCGATCGCGGCCGGCTCCGGCGACGTGCGCCTGTCGGTCTGGGACTGGCGGGACGACGTCATCCGCCTCTACGAGTCGCGCGGGTTCGTGCGCGTGCCCTCGTGGGATGCCCGTCCGGCCCTCGTCTGCATGCGCTTCTCTCCTCGTGAGGGGTCATGACACGCCGCACCGGAACCTCGACGCGCGGCGTGTTCTGACCCCTCGCGGCACGGGAATCGGGCTTTCGGACCCGCCGCTGCGGTGGCACGATGGCGCCATGACCACCGTCGACGACGTCCGCGCGATCGCGCTCGCGCTCCCCGGCGCGCAGGAGAGAGTGGGCGGGCATACCGGCGAGCCCGCGTGGCGCGTGTCGTCCGGCCAGTTCGCGTGGATGCGCGGTCCCCGCGCCACCGATCTCGCCCAGCTCGCCGCCCTCGACCGCACCTGGCCCGACGGCGACGTGCTCGGGGTGCGCGTCGACGGCCTCGACGAGAAGGAGGCGTTGCTCGCGGCCGAGCCCGTGGCGCTCTTCACCATCCCGCACTTCGACGGCTATCCCGCCGTGCTCGTGCGCCTCGACAGGATCACCGGCGAGCGTCTGGCCGAATTGATCGCGGATGCCTGGCTCACCCGCGCGCCCGCCCGCGTCGCCCGCGCGTGGCTGGCCGAGCGCGGCCTGGAGGCCTGACGCGCGCGCGTCAGGCCGGCGGTAGGCGCAGCACGTCTGGGGACTCGCCGCCGGTGAGGTCGTCGGCGATGCGGATGCTGCGCGCCAGATCGTCGAGTGCACCGTCGAGGGTGCCGAAGCGCTCGCGCTCGCTGCAGATCGCGGTGAGGGTGACGAGGTGCGTCCCCGTGTCCCACGTGTACGTCGTGAACGGCGGGGCGCTCGGCGACGGCGGCATCGCGACGACGAGCTTCTCGCCGGCGCCGAGGGCCGAGCGGAACGAGACCGTGTCGTCGTACTCCATCGGCATCGACGCCCGCGCGATGCGCACCTCGGGGGTGAGTTCCTGCGTCGTCGCCATCGCGACGACCAGCTCGGGGTCGGCCTTCCACGTCCACACCAGCACGCGCCCGTCGGCGCGCTTCATGAGCATGGGGGCGGCCTGGCTCATCATCCACGCGCCGAGGCGCGACCCCGGCCGCTCGGTCGCGCCCAGGGCCGCGTTCGCCTGGCCCAGCAGCATCCGGATGGCCGCCTTGCGGTGGCGTCGGCCCTTCCAGCCCAGCGAGTCGGTCACGGGGATCCACAGCGAGGGGTCGGCATCCGCAGTCAGGCGCATGCCTCCACGGTAGACGGTGTTGCCGATGACAAACCTTGTCAACGCGACTATCGTTGACGGTATGGCCACGATGAACGTCTCCCTCCCCGATCCGCTCAAGCGCTTCGTCGAGGAGCAGTCGTCCGAGCGCGGCTTCGGGACGAGCAGCGAGTACGTTCGCGATCTCATCCGCCACGAGCAGGAGCGCACGCAGATGCGCGCGCTGATCGTGGCGGGGATGACGTCCGGTCAGGGATCGGAACTGAACGCCGACTACTTCGACGGTCTGCGTGCCGGTCTCGATGAGGGTGAGACCACCGCCTCGTGACCTCGAAGAAGGTCGTCACCACGCGAATGGCCGACGACGACATCCGGGATGCCGTGGCGTATCTGCGACGATCTGCGGGGCGCGACGTCGCGGCCCGGTTGATCGATGCGTTGGAGAGCACCGTGTCCCACATCGGGGACTTCCCGGCGATCGGTTCATCGCGCTTCGCAGTCGAGACGCGAATCGCGGAGTTGCGTGACGTCGCACTGCATCGATTCCCGTACGTCGTGTTCTACACCGACGATGTCGACGCGGTTCGCATCCATCGCGTGCTCCACAGCAGCCAGGACATTCCGTCGGTCTTCGCTCGGCCGTAGCAGGCAGGCGTGTCGAGGTGGGCCGTTGCCGGGAGGATGCCGGTGGGCCTCGAAGCCCCGCCCAGGGGCCTCGGGTAGAGTTGCCAGCGCCCTCCGGGGCACCCCTGGCCGCGAACCGTAAGGCAGCATGTCTGTTTCTCCCACCGACCCGACCAGCGCACCCGACACCGGGGAGCGACCGCTGCGCATCCTGATCGGCGCCGACACGTTCGCGCCCGACATCAACGGCGCCGCCCGCTTCGCCGAGCGTCTGGCCGCCGGTCTCGTGCAGCGCGGCCACGACGTGCACGTCTCGGCTCCGAACCAGGCGTACCGCCGCTCGAAGCCGCACATCGAGATCATCGAGGGCGAGCGCATGACCCTGCACCGGCTGCCGTCGGTGCGCTGGGCGCCGCACGACTGGCTGCGTTTCGTGTGGCCGTGGCGTTCGAAGCACTGGGCGCGCACCGTGCTCGACCGGGTCAACCCCGATGTCGTGCACATCCAGTCGCACATCGTGATCGGCCGCGGCCTCGCCCGCATCGCGCGCCAGCGCGGCATCCCCGTGATCGCCACGAACCACGTCATGGCCGAGAACATCCTCGAGCACACGACGATGCCGGATGCCGTCAACCGCTTCATCACGAAGCACGCGTGGGCCGACGCCAAGCGCACCTTCGACATGACGCGGGCGGTCACCACGCCCACCCGCCGGGCCGCCGACTTCCTCGAGAGCACGGTCGCGGTGCAGAACGTGATCCCGGTGAGCTGCGGCATCGATCGCTCGCAGTACACCCCGGTGATCGCCCCGCGCGAGAAGAACCGGATCGTGTTCGTCGGGCGTCTCACGGCCGAGAAGCAGATCGACGTCATCCTGCAGGCCATGACCAAGCTCGACCCGGCGCTCGACACCACCTTCGACATCGTCGGCGGAGGCGACCAGCGCAAGCAGCTCGAGAACCTCGCGAACCAGCTCGGCCTCGGCGACCGGGTCACCTTCCACGGCCGCACCTCCGACGACGAGCTGAGGATGCTGCTCTCGCGGGCGAGCCTGTTCGTGATCGCCTCGATCGCCGAACTGCAGTCGATCGCGACGATGGAGGCCATGGCCTCGGCGCTGCCGATCGTCGCCGCGGATGCCGTCGCGCTGCCGCACCTCGTGCACCACGGCGAGAACGGCTACCTGTTCGAGCCCGGCGATGCCGACGCGCTCGCCGCGCGCCTGACCGACGTGCTGACCGCCGAGCCGGCCGAGTACGCGCGCATGCAGCAGGCGTCGCTCGACGGCGTCGCGATCCACGACATCAATCGCACCCTCGACACCTTCGAGGCGCTGTACCGCGACGCCCCTCTGCCCGAGTGACGCGCATGCACGTCGTGTTCTTCGGCGACCAGCACCTCGACTCGCTCGGTGGGGCGCAGGTCTCGATGCGACTGCAGCGGGAGTTCCTCGAAAGAGCCGGGCACACGGTCACCGTCGTCGCGCCGCGCATGCACGGGCCACGGGCGGCGGCCGGGGCGACGGATGCCGCGTACCTCGACCTGCCCTCGATGCCGATCACGCTCGACCGCGAATACTCGATGACCTGGCCGGGGCGGGCGACCGACCGCTTCCTCGACCGTGCGATGACCACGCGCCCGCCCGTCGATCTCGTGCACGTGCAGGCCGATTTCTGGGGCGCGTTCATCGGTCACCGCTACGCGCAGCGCCACGGCATCCCGGTCGTGCACACGATGCACAATCGCGTCGATGTCGGGATCGCCGCCGTCACCCCGCTGCACCGCCCGGTGCTCGGGGCGTTGAACCTGTGGCGCCGCGCGGCGCTGCGCGGGATCGGTCGGCCGGTCGGCGGCGGCGACGGCTGGGCGTTCCTGCGCGGGCTCGCGGCCGGGGCATCCGCCGTCACCGCACCCTCGACGCACTTCGCCCGCCGCCTCGAGCAGCACGACGTGTTCGATGCGGTCGACGTGATCTGGAACGGCATCGACGACGACGTGCGCGCCGCCGTGCTCGCCGACCGCGCGCATTCGGTTGCTGAGCCTGTCGAAGCACGGATGTCGGGACGCCCGCGGTTCGTGTGGCTCGGGCGCATGAGCCCCGAGAAGCGGCTGCTGCCGTTCCTCGAGGCGTGGAACGCGGCGGGCATCGACGCCGACCTCGAGATCATCGGCGGAGGAGGGCAGCGTGCGGCGGCCGAGAAGCTCGTCGCCGGACGCCCGGGCGTGCGCTTCGCCGGGCGCCTCACCTACCCGCAGACCCTCGCCCGCATCGCCGCGGCCGACGCGCTCGTGCAGACGTCGATCGGGTTCGAGACGCAGGGCATGACCCCGTTCGAGGCCGCGACGCTCGGCACGCCTTCGATCATCAGCGACCCCGACATCGCCGCCGAGCTCGGGGGCGGGTTCTGGGCGGTGGCCGACGCAGACCGTGAGGAGCCGGCGCGCGTCGCGGCGCTCGCCGAGACGCTGCGGGTCGCGGCATCCGATATCTCGGCCGGCACGGCACCCACCCCGCTTCCCGCGGTGGCCGAGGCGTTCCGCCAGTCGTCGCGCACCGCCGCGATGATCGAGGTCTACGAGCGCGTGCTCGCCGAGAACTGATTCGCCGAGACACCATTTCGGCCCCGCGGCATCACGTCAGGCGTGGTGTCTCGGGGCCGAGATGGTGTCTCGACGCGCGCCCGCTTACAGGAACGCGTAGAACAGGCTGGAGATCCAGCCGAGGATGATGCCCAGCAGCTGCACGCCGCCGACGCCGATCGCGACCCCCGCGAAGACCTGGCCGCCGGGGCGCCGCACCGCGATGAGTCCGAGCACGAGGGCAGCCGCGCTGGCGAGGAACGTGACGACCCCGAACAGCAGGGTGAAGATGCCGTAGCCGCCATCGCCGTAGCCCGAGTAGTAGCCGATCGACGACAGCAGGAACGGCTGGATCAGCACCTGCAGCGCGCCGATCGCGGCGACCGCGAGGGCGATGATGAACGCGACGCGCGCGAGGGTGTTCGATGAACCGGCGGCGCGCGCCGGTGCCGGGCTCGCGCCGTATGCGGGCTGCTGCGTGGCGGCGTAGGAGGCGGCACCCGGGTGCGGGTAGGCGCCCTGCGGGGCGGCCTGACCGTAGGGCTGCGCTTGCTGCTGCCCGTATGCCGGTGCCTGCTGCGGTGCCTGCTGGCCGTACGGCGGCGCGGCCGGGTACTGCGGGTCGGCGGGAAGAGCGGATGCCGCCGGCGGAGCGCTCGGGAACTGCTGCTGCGGCGGGTTCGTGGCGTTCCCGTTCGGGGGCGTGGGGGGAACGGGAGGCAGCTGCGGGTCGCTCATGGCTCCGAGCGTAGTCGTCCGAGCGGCCCGGCGGGGTGAACGGTTCGGGACGGCCCTTCGACGAGCTCAGGGACCCAAGATCCGGCGGACGGCGCGAGGAACTGGGTCGCTGAGCCTGTCGAAGCGCCCCCGCGAACGGGTGCGTCAGCGGTAGACGTGGCCGGACTCGGCGCGTCGCAGGGGTTCGCGATCGACGACGCGGGTCCAGTCGGTGGGGGTGGCGCGGTATCCGTCACGGCGCAGTTCGACGACCGTGGCGACGAGAGCCCAGAGGGAGAGGGCGGCGAGGAGGATGAGGAGTACCATGGCAGAAACGCTACGGTCGACGTAGATCCGCCACGAGTGGCAGGATGGACGCATATCGTATGAAATCTGCCATTCGGGAGTGCGCATGAAGACAGTCGCCTGCATCGTCCAGGACGGGTTCGCCCCGTTCGAGTTCGGCCTCGCGTGTGAGGCCTTCGGGCTCGACCGATCGAACGACGGCGTTCCGAACTTCGACTTCCGCGTCGTCGCCCCGCGTCCCGGCGTCGTGCCCTCCAAGCTCGGCTTCTCGCTGAACGTCGAGCACGACCTCTCCTTCGCCTACGAGGCCGATCTCGTCGTGTTCTGCCCGGTTCCGCGGGAGTACTGGGACCGCATCGATCCGCTGCTGCTCGACGTCGCCCGCGATGCGGTCGCCCGGGGCGCCTGGGTGCTCACGATCTGCAGCGCCTCGTTCATCCTCGGGGCCGCGGGAGTGCTCGACGGTCGTCGCGCCACCACGCACTGGATGTACTCCGAGATCATGGCCTCGATGTACCCGGAGGTCGAGGTCGACCCCGACGTGCTCTTCGTGCAGGACGGTCGCATCATCACCAGCGCCGGCACCGCCGCGGGCATCGACGCGTGCCTCCACCTGCTGCGGCAGGAGCTCGGCGCCGAGCTCACCAACCGCATCGCGCGCCGCATGGTCGTGCCGCCGCAGCGCGACGGCGGGCAGGCGCAGTTCATCGACCGTCCGATCCCGGTCGTGCCGAGCGACTCGCTCGCCGCGGTCGCCGACTGGGCCCTCGAGCATCTGCGCGACGAGCTCGGGGTCGATCAGCTCGCGGCCCGCGCCCTCATGTCGCCGCGCACCTTCGCCCGCCGGTTCAAGGCCGAGTACGGCGCGACTCCGGCGGCCTGGCTCGCGCGACAGCGCATCATCCACGCCCAGCGGATGCTCGAGCGCACCGACTTCCCGCTCGATCGCATCGCCGACGAGTGCGGCTTCGGCTCGGCGGCCGTGCTGCGCCAGAACTTCGCCCGCGTGCTCGGCCTGACGCCGACCGCCTACCGCGCCCGCTTCTCCTGCGCCGACGACGAGGTGCCGGCCGCCTGAGGTTGCACCCTCGGGAGGAGATCTCGCCTTCGGCAGGATGCATCCGCTGTTCCGGTCCTGCGGAGCCCGTGTTCTCCTGCGCAGCACGTGCGTGGTGGGGCCCTTCGACAGGCTCAGGGACCCAGTATTCGATTCTGGGTCGCTGAGCCTGTCGAAGGGCCCCCGCCAGAGCCCGCGTCAGAGGGCGCGGGTCGTCGACCGCTCGACGAGAGAACAGGGCAGCAGCACGTGCGCGGCATCCTGCTCGGGCGATGCCAGGCGTGAGAGCAGCAGCTCGACCGCGCCGTGCGCCATGTCGAGGATCGGCTGCCGCACCGTCGTGAGGTCGAACGCCTGCCACGACGACATCGCCACGTCGTCGAAGCCGAGGATCGAGACGTCCTCGGGCACGGCGACGCCGAGCGCGGTGGCCGCGTTCAGCGCTCCGAAGGCGACGAGGTCGTTGTGGCAGAAGAGCGCGGTGGGCGGCTCGGGCAGCTGCAACAGGCGGGTCGTGGCGTCGAAGGCGCGCGTGTAGTCGAGGTCGGCGACCTCGAGCAGGTCTTCGTCGAAGGAGACACCGGCGGCGGCGAACTCGAGCAGGAAACCGCGGTGCCGGTCGTTGACGGATGCCGCGCCCAGGGGCCCCGAGATCACGCCGATGCGCCGGTGGCCGAGGTCGAGCAGGTGCCGGGCGGCGATGCGTCCGCCCTCGAAGTTGTCGGGTGAGATGGAATCGGATGCCGGGGCGGCGCCCGGGCCCATCGTGACCGAGGGCACGCCGAGCGAGACGATGCGCCCCTCGTCGTCGGGGGAGAGCAGCGTGGTGGTGAGGATGACGCCGTCGACGTTGGTCTCCCAGAGCGTGCGGGCGAGGTCTTCGGTGGTGTCGGCGCGCCCCGAGAGGATGAGCGTGCGGTAGCCGGCGTGGTTGAGCTCGCCGCTGATGGTGTGCAGCAGTTCGGCGTAGTAGCTGTTGCGCGGGTCGCCGAGCACGACGCCGATCGTCTGCGTGCGGCTGGTGACGAGGCTGCGGGCGCTGAGGTTGGGACGGTAGCCGAGCTTCTCGATCGCCGCCTCGACCTTGGCGCGGATGTCGTCGGACACCCCTTCGCGCCCGTTGACGATGCGCGAGACCGTGGTCTGCGAGACTCCGGCCGCTTTGGCGACATCGATGCTCGTGACACCGCGGGACTTCGGCGGCATGGGATCTCCTCTGGGCGTGCCGGGACTCCCATGCTAGACGGCGCGGGGCGGCGATGACTACGCAACCCTCGGTGCGGCCCCTCCCGCGTCGCGCGAACGCGGCCCGGAATGTCGCCGAACGTCGGTCAGGCGTGCCAGTGCGCGGGCGAGGGCAGGGTGTGATCGCGCACGTCGACGCCCGACGGCGCGACGGATGCCGTGGCGTACAGCAGCGACTGCGTGGGGTAGCCGTGCGGGCGGTTGTCGCGGATGATCGCGCGGTCGTCTTCGGGGGAGAGTTCGGCGCTCTCGGCGAGGAGGGCGGTCCACTCGGTCACCCAGTCCGCGCTCTCGGCGGCCGGAGAGAGCGCGCGGAATCTCGGCAGCCAGGTGCGGATGCGCGGGGTCACCGCATCGTCGAGATCGTCGTGGGCGATCATGTGCGTGCCGGCGGCGACGGGCGTGGTGCGCAGCTCGGCGCCGTCCCACGAGAGCACCCGCGCTCCCTCGGGTCCGACCTCGAGCAGGTTGAAGCCGTGCATCGGCAGCGGTCCCTCGGGTGAGCGGCCCGCGACCGACTCGAGGGCGAGCGATCCGCGCGAGACGGCGCTGTCATCGGGCAGCTCCTGCACGTCGGCGCGGTTGAGCAGCACGGCGAGGCGTCGGCGCTGCGGATCGACCGCGAGCCAGGCGCCGCCCGCACGACGGTCGCGGATGCCGATCACGCCCGGGTACTGCTCGGGCCACCACGGGCCCAGGGCATCCCACTCGCGCTGCGGGTCTTCGTCACGCACCGCCAGCAGTCTCACCGACGCGGCATCCTCGACATCGATCACGACCGTGCACACGCTCTCGATCCTATGCGCGCCGTTGGGCGGAGGTCTCGTCGTCGGGCGGACTTTTCGGGGCGAGGCATCCGCCCGACGCGGAGTTCTCCGCCCGCTGGGGAGGAGAACTCTCGCTCCGAGGGGAAGGGAGGGCGGATGCTTCCTGCAGAAGGCGTGTTCTCCTCCGCTGCGGGGCCCTTCGTCTCGCTCCGCTCGCTCAGGGGGCGCCGCTCGCTCAGGATCAGGGCCCCGGTTCCTGAGCGAGGAGCGCAGCGACGAGACGAAGGGCGTCCGGGCGGAGTTCTCGTCGTTCGGCGGACTTTTCGGGGCGAAGCATTCGCCCGACGCGGAGTTCCCCGCCCGTTGGGGAGGAGAACTCTCGCTTCGAGGGGCCGGGAGGGCGGATGCTTCCTGCGGAAGGCGTGTTCTCCTCCGCTGGCGCCCCGCACCCCGGATGCTGCGGCAGAATCGAAGCGTGAACATCGTCGTCGGAGTCACGGGCGGCATCGCCGCGTACAAGACGGTGCACCTCGTGCGCCTCCTCATCAAGGCCGGTCATGACGTGACCGTCGTGCCCACCGAAGACGCGCTGCGCTTCGTCGGCACCCCCACGTGGGAGGCGATCAGCCGGCATCCCGTCACGACGAGCGTGCACGACGACGTCGCCCGCGTACGTCACGTCGCTCTGGGGCAGGCCGCCGAGCTCGTGATCGTCGCGCCGGCCACCGCGAACACGATCGCGTCGATGACGGCCGGGCTGGCGAGCGACCTGCTCGGCACGACGCTGCTCGCCACCGAGGCTCCCGTGCTGATCGCGCCCGCCATGCACGCCGAGATGTGGCGGCATCCGGCGACGCAGTCGAACATCGCGACCCTCCGCGAGCGAGGCGTGCACCTGGTGGGTCCCGCCGACGGCGAGTTGGCCGGCGGAGACAGCGGGCCGGGGCGGATGTCGGAGCCGGAGGAGATCTTCGCCGCGGCCCAGGCGCTGCTCGCTCCCGGCGATCTCGCGGGCCTTCGTGTCGCCGTCTCGGCGGGCGGCACCCGGGAGCCGATCGACCCCGTGCGCTTCCTCGGCAACCGTTCGAGCGGACGTCAGGGCACCGCACTCGCTGCGGAGGCCGCCGCCCGCGGTGCCGAGGTCACCCTCGTCGCCGCGCACATCGATGCCGCGATCCTGGCGTCGGCGCGGCATCCGTCGGTCGCGATCGTTCGCGTCGGAACGGCGGCCGAACTCGGAAGCGCGATGAAGGATGCCGCGGCGACGGCGGACGTCGTGATCATGGCCGCCGCGGTCGCCGACTACCGACCCGCGCGCGCCGCCGACCACAAGCTCACGAAGGAGGAGGGGGTGCTCGATCGCGTCGACCTCGTCGAGAACGAGGACGTCGTCGCCGCGCTCGCCGCTCTCCGCGCCGAGGGGCGTGCGCCGACGGGGCAGACGATCGTGGCGTTCGCCGCCGAGACGCTGACGGATGCCGAGCAGCGCCGCGAGCGCGCTCGCCGTAAGCGCGAGCGCAAGGGCGTCGACCTGCTGGCCGTGAACCTGGCGGATGCCGAGAACGGCTTCGAGCGCACCGACAACGCGGTCGAGATCATCGGTGAGGGCGGGGCGGTCGTGGCCGAGGCATCCGGGACCAAGCGCGAGGTCGCGGGCGCGATCTGGGATGCGGTGCGGATGCTGCGCTGATGAGGGCATTGTCGATGGGGTGCCGCCCTGCTAAACTTGAGTCAACACAACTCAACTTTTGAGTACTCATCGACCAGAAGGAGTCTCCCAGGAGGGACAGATGACCACCCCGCAGACCGGTTCCCAGAACGACCAGCAGTCCGCACTCGAGCAGTTCGGGATCAACCTCACCGACCGCGCCCGTCAGGGCAAGCTCGACCCCGTGATCGGCCGCGACAGCGAGATCCGCCGCGTGAGCCAGGTGCTCACCCGCCGCACCAAGAACAATCCGGTGCTCATCGGTGAGCCCGGCGTCGGCAAGACCGCCGTCGTCGAGGGCCTCGCCCAGCGCATCGTCGCGGGTGACGTCGCCGAGTCCCTCAAGGACAAGGAGCTGATCACGCTCGACATCTCGGCGCTCGTCGCCGGCGCGATGTACCGCGGGCAGTTCGAGGAGCGGTTGAAGCAGGTCCTCAAGGAGATCACCGAGTCCGACGGGCAGATCATCACGTTCATCGACGAGCTGCACGTGCTCATGGGCGCGGGCGGCGGGGAGGGCTCGGTCGCGGCATCCAACATGCTCAAGCCGATGCTCGCCCGGGGAGAGCTGCGCCTCATCGGCGCCACCACGCTCAACGAGTACCGTGAGTTCATCGAGAAGGATGCCGCGCTCGAGCGCCGCTTCCAGCAGGTCTACGTCGGCGAGCCGACCGTCGAAGACACGATCGCCATTCTCCGCGGGCTCAAGGAGCGCTACGAGGCGCACCACAAGGTCGCCATCTCCGACGGTGCGCTCGTGGCCGCGGCATCCCTGTCGAACCGGTACCTGCCCGCGCGGCAGCTGCCCGATAAGGCGATCGACCTGATCGACGAGGCCGCCTCGCGGCTGCGCATGGAGATCGACTCGGCCCCGGTCGAGATCGACGAGCTGCGCCGACACGTCGACCGCCTCAAGCTCGAAGAGCTCGCGCTCAAGAAGGAGAAGGACCCGGCCTCGAAGGAGCGCCTCGCGACCCTCCGCGCCGACCTCGCCACCGAACAGGCCAAGCTCGGCGAACTTCAGGCCCGGTGGGAGCGCGAACGCGCATCGCTCAACCGCGTCGGCGACCTGAAGACGCGCCTGGATGCTGCCCGCAGCGACGCCGAGCGCGCGCAGCGCGAGGGCAACCTCGAGCGCGCCTCCCGGCTGCTCTACGCCGAGATCCCGGCGCTCGAGCGCGAGGTCATGGAGGCCGAGCGGTCGGAGTCCGTCGACTCCGACGGCGAGCGGCGCATGGTCAACGAGCAGGTCACCGATGAAGACATCGCCGGCGTCATCGCGGCATGGACCGGCATCCCCGTCGGTCGCCTGCTGCAGGGCGAGACCGAGAAGCTGCTGCACCTCGAGTCCGAGCTGGGTAAGCGCCTGATCGGACAGAAGGATGCCGTCAAGGCCGTGTCGGATGCCGTGCGCCGCTCGCGCGCGGGCATCAGCGATCCCGGTCGCCCCACCGGTTCGTTCCTGTTCCTCGGGCCGACCGGTGTCGGGAAGACCGAGCTCGCGAAGGCGCTCGCCCAGTTCCTCTTCGACGACGAGCACGCCATGGTGCGCATCGACATGTCGGAGTACGGCGAGAAGCACTCCGTGTCGCGTCTCGTCGGAGCCCCTCCCGGGTACGTCGGTTACGAGCAGGGCGGTCAGCTGACCGAGGCCGTGCGTCGTCGCCCGTACAGCGTGATCCTGCTCGACGAGGTCGAGAAGGCGCACCCCGAGGTGTTCGACGTGCTGCTGCAGGTGCTCGACGACGGCCGCCTCACCGACGGGCAGGGCCGCACGGTCGACTTCTCGAACGTGATCCTGATCCTCACGTCGAACATCGGCTCGCCGATCCTCATCGACCCGGTGCTCTCGGTCGAGCAGAAGCGCGAGCAGGTGATGGCGCTCGTGCAGCAGGCGTTCCGGCCCGAGTTCCTCAACCGTCTCGACGACATCGTGATGTTCCAGGCGCTCAGCGAAGACGACCTCGCGCAGATCGTGGAGCTGTCGATCGATCAGCTGCACACGCGGTTGCACGATCGCCGGCTCACCCTCGCGGTCACGCCCGACGCGCGATCGTGGCTCGCCGAGCGCGGGTACGACCCGGTGTTCGGTGCGCGCCCGCTGCGCCGCCTCATCCAGAGCGAGGTGCAGAACAAGCTGGCGACCGCGCTGCTCTCGGGCGGTGTGCGTGACGGCGACACGGTGCGCGTCGACGTCGCGGCCGACGGCACGGGTCTCGTGCTCACGGCCGAGGCCCCGGCATCCGTTCCCGACGACGATGACGACGTGATCGAGGCCGAACTCCTCGACGACTGAGCGGCGCGGCCCTTCGTCTCGCTGCGCTCGCTCCGGAACCGGCTACTCGGTTCCTGAGCGAGGAGCGCAGCGACGAGACGAAGGGCCCGCCCGCGCTACTTCAGCCGCTCGCTGCGGATCCCGCCCAGAGCGTCCTTCTCGAGCCCCTGCCCGATGATCGAGTGCCGTCGCGAGTAGGCGAAGTAGATGATCATGCCGATCGCGAGCCAGATCGCGAACCGCACCCAGGTCTCGGTGCTGAGGTTGAGCATCAGCCAGAAGCAGGCGAGCGCCGAGATCCACGGCAGCCACGGCGAGAGCGGAACCATGAACGGACGCTCGAGGTCGGGGCGGGTCTTGCGCAGGATCGGCACCCCGATGCTCACGAGCACGAACGCCGACAGCGTGCCGATGTTGATCATGTCGCCGAGCACCTGCACGTCGAAGAACCCGGCGATGATCGCGATGATCACCCCGACGATCAGCTGGATGCGGATCGGGGTGCCGCGCTTCTTGTCGGTGACGCTGAGGGCGCGGGGCAGCAGGCCGTCGCGGCTCATCGCGAACACCACGCGCGCGAGGCCCATGAGCAGCACCATCACGACCGTGGTCAGGCCGACCAGGCTGCCGATCGCGATGACCTGCGCCGCCCAGGTCGCGCCGACGAGTTCGAAGGCGCTCGACAGCGACGGTTCGTCGAGCTTCGCGAGCTCGGTGTACGAGACCATTCCGGTGATGACGATCGCGACGAGCACGTAGAGCACGGTCACGATGATGAGGCCCAGGATGATGCCGCGGGGAACCGTGCGCTTCGGGTCCTTGGTCTCCTCGGCGCTGGTGGCGACGACGTCGAAACCGATGAACGCGAAGAACACCAGTGCGGCGCCCGAGAGGATGCCGAACACGCCGTAGATCGACGGGTCGGAGCCGGTCATGAACGAGAACAGCGACTGGGTCCAGGCGCTCTCCGACGCCACGCCCTCCTGCGCCGGGGGAACGAACGGCGAGTAGTTCGCGCCGTTCACGAAGAAGAGTCCGACGACGATCACGAACAGCACGATCGCGACCTTGATGACCGTGAAGACGCTGTTCACGCGGCTCGACAGGCGCGTGCCGAGTGCGAGCAGCAGGGTGAAGATCGCGACGATGACGACGGGGCCCCAGTCGAAGCTGACGGACCCGAGCTGCACCGACATCGGGATGTCGAGGTCGAACAGCGAGACGGTGTCGCCGAGGTACACGCCCCAGTACTTCGCGATGACGGCCGAGGCCATGAGCATCTCGAGGATGAGGTCCCAGCCGATGATCCAGGCGAGGAACTCGCCGAGCGTCGAGTACGTGAACGTGTACGCGGAGCCGGCGACCGGGATCGACGACGCGAACTCGGCGTAGCAGAGGATCGCGAGACCGCACACGGCGGCGGCGATGATGAACGAGATGATGACGGCCGGGCCGGCGTGACGGGCGGATGCCTCGGCTCCGACCGAGAAGATGCCGGCGCCGACCGCGACGGCGACGCCCATGACCGCGAGGTCCCAGACGCCGAGCGAGCGTTTGAGGGAGCGTTTCTCGTCGTGCGTCTCCGCCATCGACTGCTCGACCGACTTCACTCTGCGCTGAATCGCCATGCCGACGATTGTAGGTCGCGGTCGTCGCGCTGCACCCCTTACGAAACAGAACGCTCCCGTCGCACTTCCTGTCGGAATGACCGGGTCAGACCGACAGGAAGTGCGACGGGAGCGAAGGATTCCGAGCGGATGCCGGAACGGAGGGGTGGGATCAGGCGCTGAGGATGACCGTCTCGGCGATCGGGCGGCGCACGCGCGGTGCGGTCTCGCGCTGCTGCAGCACCTCGGGGAGGGCGGTCACGTCGCCGAACTCGCCGACGGCGAAGACCGTGACGGCCGAGAAACGGGGCTCGAGGTCGGCGAACTCGCGCACGGCCTCCGGGTCGAATCCGCTCATCTGGTGCACGAGGAGTCCCTCGTGGTGAGCCTGCACCGAGAAGTGCGCGACGGCCTGGCCGAGGTCGTAGAGGGCGTGGGTGATCGGCGTGCCGTCTTCGGTGGCGGTCTCGGCGACGGCGACGACGAGGACGGCGGCGTTCACGGCCCAGGCCTGGTTGAAGCCGACGAGCGCGTCGACGACCTGTGCGTGCAGGGCCGTTCCGCGGCGGGCGACGATGAAGCGCCACGGCTGCGAGTTGTTGGCCGAGGGCGTCCAGCGGGCGGCTTCGAGGGAGGCGGCCAGCTTGGCCTCGTCGATCGCGTTCTCGGCGTCGAAGGCGCGGGGGCTCCAGCGCTCGGCGAGCACCTCGAGGACGGGGTGCTCGGTGGGCGCGGTGCGGACGAGGGTGGGAATGCTCACGGTGATGCCTTTCAGACGGGGTGCCGATCGGACTCCGTCGTCCGCCTACGCGTGTCTGAACGCATGTGCCCGCATGGATATTCCTGTGGATGTGCGGGTTTCGTCGCGTGACGCGACAGAGGGACGGATGCCGTTGCCCCGGCATCCGTCCCTCTCGCCCAGCGCGCCTCAGCCGCGCAGCGCCTCGGTGAGCTTGACCCGCGAGCCCATGCGCAGCAGCGAGTTCTCGTAGATCTTCGCGCCGATCGCGATCGCGGCGATGCAGCTCACGAGCAGGATCGCCAGCGACAGGATCGGCTCCCACCACTGCGCCTCGCCGACGAACAGGCGCATCGGCATCCCGACCGGGGCCGAGAACGGCACGTACGACATGATCGTCAGCACCAGCGCGTTGTCGTTGAAGACGATGACGAGGATGTACGGCGCCATGATGAGCATCGTGATCGGGGTCGTGGTGGCGCCGATGTCCTCCTGGCGCGACACCATCGAGGCCGCCGCGGCGAACAGCGAGGCCAGCAGCACGAAGCCGAAGAGGAAGAACACCGCGAACCACAGGATCGGGCCGCCGAGCAGCGTCAGCACGTCCCTCTGCCCGGTGACGATGAGTCCGACGGTGGCGATCGCGGCGAGGCCGACGATCTGCGCCATCGCGAGGATCGTGTTGCCGATGACCTTTCCGGCGAGGAGGGTGCGGGCGGGGATCGCCGACAGCAGCAGCTCGACCACACGGGTCTGCTTCTCTTCGACGACGCTCTGCGCGATCGTGCCGCCGAAGGTCGACGCCGCCATGAGGAAGACGATGCCGAAGGCGAGCGCGATGAAATATCGCAGCAGGGGGTTGGTGGTCGCGGGTTCGAGGATCTGCACCTCGGGCGTCTGCGAGAGGCCGCTGACGAGCGAGCTCGGGGCGTCCTTCAGCGCGATGACGGTGTACCCGGTGGGGCCGCCGCTCGAGACGACCGCCGCGTCGACCTTCTCCTCGCGCACGAGCTGTTCGGCGGCCGCGTCGTCGGCGACCTCGGTCACCTCGACGTCGGGCAGCGCCGACACCGCGGATGCCGTCTCGGAGGTCGCGGCGACCGGGGTCTTGTCGGTGCCGCTGTTGTTGCTGGCGAACCCGCCGATCAGCACGCCGGCGAGAGCGATGAGCATGAGGATGACGGTCGAGATGACGAACGCCTTGCTGCGCAGCTTCGAACCGATCTCGCGCTCGGCGACGAGCCAGATCCCGCTGGAGCTGCGGATGGGGGAGCCTCCCCCGGGAGTCGACGTGGTCACTGGATGACCTCCTTGAAGATCTGGGCGAGGGAAGGATGCTTGGGGGCGAAGCTCGCGACGTCGCCGTGGGCGACGGCGGTGCGCAGCACGCGCTGCGCGGTCTCCGCGCCGTCGGTGTCGAACAGGGCGTACCCGCCCTCGAAGTCGACGACGGTGACGCCCGGTTCGGTGCGCAGCCATCCGGCGTCACCCGCCGAGACCAGTTCGTAGCGGCTGCCGGCGTGCTGGGCGCGGAGCCCGTCGCGAGAGCCGGCGGCGCGGATCGTGCCCCCGGCGAGGATGACGAGGTCGTCGCAGAGGCGCTCGACGACGTCGAGCTGGTGCGAGGAGAACAGGATGGATGCGCCCTGGGCGGCGGTGGCCTGCAGCGTCGAGGCGACGACGTCGACGGCGAGCGGGTCGAGGCCCGAGAACGGCTCGTCGAGGACGAGCACCTTCGGGTCGTGCACGAGGGCCGCGGCGATCTGCGCGCGCTGCTGGTTTCCGAGCGACAGCGACTCGATCGTGTCGTTCAGGCGTTCGCCGAGGCCGAGGTCGGTGAGGATCGCGGTGGCGCGGGCGGCGGCATCCGTCTTGCTGAAGCCGTGCAGCCGGGCGAGGTAGACGATCTGCTCGAGCACCTTCATCTTGGGGTAGAGCCCGCGCTCCTCGGGCATGTACCCGAAGTTGCGGCGGTCGTCGCCGGTGACGGCCGTGCCGTCGAGGGTGACGGTGCCGGAGTCCGACGAGAGGAGTCCGAGCACGATGCGCATGGTCGTGGTCTTGCCCGCACCGTTGCCGCCCACGAAGCCGGTGAGCCGGCCGGGGGCGACGTCGAACGAGACGTCGTCGAGCACGCGCCGCGAGCCGTAGCTCTTGGTGATGCCGTGGAGTTCGAGCTTTCCTGAGGTCATGCCTCCACGTTAGGGACGGGGCCGATGCCACGGCATCCCCCCTGTGGGGGATTGTCGGGCATCCACCGCGCGGATGATCGGCCCGCGCTACCGCCGCGCGCTGTGCAGAACCGTGCGCACGACGAGTCCGGCCACCAGCGCCCAGAACGCGGCGCTGACGCCGAGCACGGAGATGCCGGATGCCGCGACGAGGAAGGTGACCACGGCCGGCAGCCGCTCGCCCGGATCGTCGATGGCCTGCTGCACGGCCGAGCCGAAGGCCGCGAAGAGGGCGAGTCCCGCGACGGCGGGGATGACGGCGGCGGGCGCGAGCAGTACGAGGGCCGCGAACGCGGCGGAGGCGGCGCCGAGCACGAGATACGAGGCCCCGGTCGAGACGCCGGCGACCCAGCGGCGCTTCGGGTCGGGGTCTGCGTCGGGAGAGGCGGCGAGGGCGGCGCTGATCGCGGCGAGGTTGATCGCGTGCCCGCCCGCGGGAGCGCCGATCGCCGTGCCGAGTCCGGTGACGAGCATCGCCGGCCGCCACGGCACCTCGTAGCCGAAGCTGCGCATGATCGCGACGCCCGGAACGTTCTGCGACGCCATCGTGACGATGAAGAGGGGCAGCGCCAGGCCCACGATCGCGCCGACGGTGAAGGTGGGGGCGGTGAGTTCGACGCGGGGGAGCAGGATGCCCGGATCGATCGCGGTGCCCTGACGCACGAGCTCGACGGCCACGACCACCGCCGCGGCGAGGAACGCGACCGGAACCGCCCAGCGCGGCGCGAGCCGGGCGACGATCAGCCAGGTCACCACGACCGGCACCACACCCCAGGGGTTCTCGACGATCCCGGTGATCGGGGCGAGGCAGAGTGGCAGCAGCACGCCCGCGAGCATCGCCTGCGCGATCGACGCCGGGATGCGCGCGATGAATCCGCCGAGGGCCGGCCACAGTGCGGTGAGCAGGATGAGCGCCGCCGTGACGAGGAACGCTCCGACGGCGGCGGGCCAGCCGCCCTCGATGGCGCCCGCCGTGGTCCCGGTCGCGGCGAGCAGAGCGGCGCCGGGCGTCGACCACGCGACGGTGATCGGCATCCGATAGCGCCAGGCGAGCACGATGCATGCGAGTCCCATGGTGAGGCTCGCGGCGAGCAGGCCGCTCGCGGCCTGGGCGGCGGATGCTCCCACCGCCGAGAGTCCGGTGAGCACGACCGCGAACGAGCTGGTGAAGCCGACGAGCGCCGTGACGATGCCCGCGAGGATCGGGCGCGAGAGCGGGGCAGGGGGCGCGGCGGATGCTGCGGACGCGTCGGCGGACATGGATCCGAGGCTATCGCCCGAAGCCGACACCCGCTGTCGTCAGGAGGGAGCGGTTCAGGCGAGCCCGAGGCGGTGCGCGAGCACCACGGCCTGCACGCGATCCCGGGCTCCGAGCTTCTGCAGGATGCGCGAGACGTGGGTCTTCACTGTCGCCTCGCCGATGAAGAGGGCGGCGGCGATCTCGGCGTTGCTGCGGGCATCGGCGAGGAGGGTCAGCACCTCGGCCTCCCGCTCGGTGAACGGCTCGGCCAGCGCGACGGGCGCAGGGGCGGTGCGCGGGGGCGACGGCTCGGCTATCGCGACCGGCGCCGTGGCGGGCGCCGATCCGGCGAATCGGGCGAGCACGCGACGGGTCACCTCGGGCGCCAGCATCCCGTCGCCCACGGCCAGCGCGCGCACGGCGGCGATGAGGTCTTCGGGGCCGGCGTTCTTGAGCAGGAACCCGCTCGCTCCGGCATCCAACGCCTGGTAGAGGTAGTCGTCGCGGTCGAAGGTGGTCACGATCGCGATGGCCGCGGTGATGTCGGGGTCGGCGACGATGCGGCGGGTCGCCTCGATGCCGTCCATGTCGGGCATCTGCACGTCCATCGTGATGACGTCGGGGTGCAGCGCGGCGGCCTGGGCGACGGCATCCGCTCCGGTCGCGGCCTCGCCCACGATCTCGATGTCGGGCTGGGTGCCGAGGATCGTGCGGAATCCCGCGCGCAGCATCGCGTGGTCGTCGACGAGGAGCACGCGGATCGGGGTGTCGGTCATTCGGGGTTCCTCACGGCCTTCGCGGTCGGGCGAGATGCGACGGCGGGTGCGACCTTCAGCGGCACCCGCGCCCGCACGCGGAGTCCGCCGAGGGGGCGCGGCGTCACCTCGATCGTGCCGCCCGAGGCGATCGCGCGCTCGCGCATGCCCAACTGCCCGAGGCCCGGTCGCAACTGGCCGACCATGCGGCCGGTGTTGACGACCTCGACCTCGACGCCCGCGTCGTCGTAGCGCACGCGCACGTCGGCGGTGGCGCCGACTCCGGCGTGACGACGGGCGTTGGTGAGCGACTCCTGGGTGATGCGATAGAGGTTCACCGCGACGAGGGAGGGCACGTCGACCGGTTCGCCGATCACGGTGTAATCCGTCGGAAGTCCCGCCTCGGTCGACGCTTCGACCAGTTCGCGGATGTCGTCGAGTCCGACCGTCGAGGCGGGGTCGGAGCTCTCGCCGCCCGGGGCGCGCAGGGTCTCGAGCAGCTGGCGCAGCTCGCCGATCGCATCGCGCGCCGATCCCTCCACTCCGGCGAGGAGCTCTTTCGCGCGTTCGGCATCCTGGTCGATCACGAGCCGAGCAGCCCCCGCCTGCACGCCCATGACCGACACGTGGTGCGCGACGACGTCGTGCAGTTCGCGGGCGATGCGCACGCGGTCGAGCGCGACGGCCTGCGCCGCCGTCACCTCGCGCTCGCGCTCGAGTTCGGCGGTGCGCTGCTCGAGCACCGAACGCTCGGATGCCGAGATCCACGAGCGCTCGCCGAAGTAATAGGCCCCGCCGAAGTAGAGGAGGTTGAGCAGGATCTGCAGCATCATGAAGGCGACGTAGGGCGACATCGCGCCCGCGATGACCTCGGCTTCGTCGGCCTGGCTGATCGCGTCGCGGTACATCGTGATCAGCAGCCACGCGAACATTCCGACGATGATGCCGATGCGCACGAGCATCGCCGCACGGCGGTTGTTCATCCAGGCGCCCGCCGTGTAGATGCCGATGAACATCGCGATGTTGCCGACGTAGATCTCCGGCACCCGGATGGTGACGGCCGCGAAGTACGCGGCGGAGACGACGATCGCGACCGCGGCCGGGTAGCGCCGCCGGAACGCCAGCGGAGCGGTGATGATCACGGCGTAGACGAGGGCGGTCCACAGCTCGGCCTGCTCGTCGCCGTAGATCTGCGAGATCGACGAGAGCGCGGCGCTGAGGATCGCGCCCACGAACAGCACGGCGGCGAGCAGCAGATCGCTGCGCCGCTCGCGCGCGGTGGGTGTGCGCTGGAACTCGGCGGGCATCCCTCCACCGTAGGGCGCGGCGCGGGGCGGCGGCATCCCCCGTGCGGCGGATGCCGGTCATGCGGGTCGCCTGGCGAGAAAACGGAGACGAAGAGCGGATGCTGCGGCGCGTCGCGGCCCGACACGCTCACCGTGCACCACTCCCGTCTGGGTTTCCTCGCGGCTGATGCCGCTTTAGCTGGGTTGCTGAGCCTGTCGAAGCACCCCGCGCGAGAGACTCGTCGCCGGATCACGAACACCCGTTGACACCGGTTCCTCGGCGGACGAGTATCGGGCAGCGGGTGATCTCGCCGTGAGACGAATCCCCGCCCTGATTCGACCTTCGACGAAGGAGTCCGCACATGACCGGTCAGGGCCGCATTCTCATCGATCTCTTCATGACCCTCGACGGCGTCGCTCAGGGGCCCGGTGGGGTCGACGAAGACACCTCCGGCGGTTTCCGGTTCAGCGGGTGGCAGGCGGGGCATCCGAGTTCGGGAGTCGGTCCCGAGATCGAGAAGGGGATGCGCGGGTTGGACGCGCTGCTGCTCGGGCGGCGCACGTACGACATCTTCGCCTCGTACTGGCCGCACCACACGGATGGCGACGAGGGAGAGATCGGGCGGCTCTTCAACCGGGTGCCGAAGTACGTCGCGACCCGCGATGCCGAGCTCGCGCTCGATTGGGAAGGCAGCAGTCGGGTCGGCGCCGATCTCGGGACCGAGATCGGTCGGCTGCGGACCGATCACCGCGAGGTGCACGTGATCGGCAGCCTCGATCTCGTGCACTCCCTGCTCGAGAAGGGTCTCTTCGACGAGCTGAACCTCTGGGTCTATCCGATCCTGCTCGGCGCGGGCAAGAAGGTCTTCGACGACGGCGCGCTGCCGTCTGTGCTGGAGTTGATCGAGCCCCCGATCTCCGATGACGGCGGGGTCATCCTGCTCCGATACGGGCGAACGGGCCGCAAGCCCGCCGTCGACACCTTCTAGCTCGACAGCACCCGCTCCACCACCCGCGCAACCCCGTCATCATCGTTCGACGCACCGATCTCGTCGGCGGCATCCTGTACGACGGCATCCGCGCCGGCCATCGCGACGCCGTGCCCGGCCCAGCGCAGCATCTCGACGTCGTTGAGCGCATCGCCGAAAGCCATCACGTCGGCGCGGTCGACGCCGAGGTGGGCGCAGAGACGGGCGAGACCGGTGGCCTTGGTGACGCCCTCGGCCATCACCTCGACGAACGGCGCACCCGACAGCGTCGCCTCGAATCCGGTGAGCCCCAGCGAGGTCAGCGCGTCGAACAGGGCCGACGGCGCGAGCTCCGGATGCCGGATCACGAACTTGAGACTCGGGGCGTCGAGCACCTGATCGAGCGGCACCCCGCCCATGGTCTTCGGGTCGCGCTTGTGGTCGGAGAGGTCGGCGATCGCCGCGTACCCCTCCTGGGCGACGAAGGTCTCGCCGCCCTCGCGCACACTCGCGAACAGCAGCCCGGGCACGCTCGCGCGTAGCGCCTCGGCCAGCGTGCGGATGGTCTCGGCCGGGAGCTCTTCGGCGAACAGCATCCGCCCGTCGGTCAGGTGCGTGGCGTAGGCGCCGTTGCTGCAGAGCGCCCACTCGCGGAAGTCGGCGTCGCCGGCGATCGCACGCAGGCCGATCGGCTGGCGGGCCGTGACCGGAACGACGTGGATGCCGCGGGCCCGCGCCGCGTCGAGAGCCGCTCGCGTGCGGGTCGTGACCGACGAGGTCGAGTCGAGCAGGGTGCCGTCGAGATCGGTGGCGATCAGCCGGAGCGTCATGGGTGGAGCGTCACGAGAAGATCATCGGCAGATCGTCGTCGTCGTCCGCGCCCCCGAGGTCGATGTCGGCGACGACCGGCACATGGTCGCTGGGCTGCTCGCCCTTGCGCTCGTCGCGGTGGATCGAGGCACCCGTGACCGCGTCGGCGAGCGTGCGGGAGCCGAGGATGAAGTCGATGCGGATGCCCTCGTTGCGAGGGAACTTGAGGCGCTGGTAGTCCCAGTAGGTGTAGCCCTCGGGGAGGATCGGGCGCACGACGTCGGTGAGCCCGGCATCCGCCATCGCGAAGAACGCGGCGCGCTCGGCGGGGGAGACGTGGGTGGAGACGCCCTCGACGATGTCGGGGTCTCCGTTGTCGGTGTCGAACGGGATGATGTTGAAGTCGCCGACCAGCGCGAGCGGCAGGGCGGGGTTCGCCGCGAGCTCGGCCGCGGTCGAGTTCTTCAGCGCCTCGAGCCAGTGCAGCTTGTAGGCGTAGTGCGGGTCGTCGAGCGAGCGGCCGTTGGGCACGTAGAGACTCCACACCCGTACGCCGTCGACCATCACGCCCAGCGCGCGCGCTTCGAGCGGGGCATCCGGACCCTCGTGACCCTTCGCGAAGCCGGGCATGCCGTCGAACCCGGTGCGCACGTCGCTCATCGGCAGGCGGCTCGCGATCGCGACGCCGTTCCACTGGTTGAGGCCGTGCACCTCGACCTGGTAGCCGGCCTCTTCGAACGGGCCGTAGGGGAACTGCTCGGGTTTGCACTTGATCTCCTGCATCGCGAGCACGTCGATGTCTTCGCGAACGGCGAATTCGACGGTGCGGGCGACACGGGTACGGATGGAGTTGACGTTCCAGGTGGCCAAGCGCATGCGTCCAGCCTAGTTGCGGCCTCGGACACGCGATCTGCGGCCCGCGACACGCAGATGACGCCCCAACGAGATCTGACAGCGCAGTCAGAGCGCGACTCTCCTACACTGGATGCCGTGACCGCACTCGACGCAGACCGCCAGAACCTCCTCGCCCTCATCACGGACGAGGCGGTGTTCCACGGCGACTTCACCCTCTCCAGTGGCAAGAAGGCGACGTACTACGTCGACATGCGCAAGCTCACGCTCGATCATCGCGCCGCCCCCGCCATCGGCCGCATCATGCTCGACCTGATCGCCGATCTCGACGTGGTCGCCGTCGGCGGGCTCACGCTCGGCGCCGACCCGATCGCGAACTCGGTGCTGCACGCCTCCGTCGCGGCCGAGCGTCCTGTCGACGCGTTCGTCGTGCGCAAGGAGCCCAAGGACCACGGTCGCGGTCGTCAGATCGAGGGAGCGGATGTCGCGGGCAAGCGCGTCGTCGTGCTCGAAGACACCTCGACCACCGGCCAGTCGGCACTCAAAGCGGTCGAAGCGCTCCGCAAGGAGGGTGCCGAGGTCGTCGCCGTCGCCGTGATCGTCGACCGCAAGACCGGAGCCCAGGCCGCCATCGAGGCCGAGGGTCTCGAATGGCGCGCCGCCTTCGACCTCGACGACCTCGGACTCGACCCCCAGTGACCCGCTACGCCCTCGCCGTCGACGTCGGCGGCACGAAGATGGAGGCCGCCCTCGTCTCCGAGGACGGCACGCTCGTCGACGGCTCCCGCAGCCGCCAGGCGACCGGACGCGAGGCGACGCCGGAATCGTTCGACGCCGCAGTGGCCGCGATCGTGCAGCACGCCCTCGCCGCTCTCCCCGCCGATGCCGAGCTCGTCGGCGCGGGTGCGGGGAGCGCCGGCCCCGTCGACCGCCCGAGCGGCACGATCGTGCCCGTGAACATGCCCTCGGCGCGCGGCTACGGTCTCGCCGCCGCGGTTCGGCGCGAAGCATCCGCCGTGCTCGGTCGCGATGTGCCGACCGTGCTCGGTCACGACGGCGGCGCGCTCGCGCTCGCCGAATCGTGGCGCGGTGCGACGCAGGATGCCCTGGCCTCGCTCTCGATCGTCGTCTCGACCGGTGTCGGCGGAGGCTTCGTCGTGAACGGCGCGTACATCCCGGGAGCCTCGGGCAACGCGGGGCACCTCGGGCAGATCCGCCGCGAGGGCGGGCTGACGCTCGAGGAGATCGCGTCGGGCCCCGCGAGCGTCACCTGGGCGCAGCAGCAGGGATGGGTCGGGTCGACCGGCGAGGATCTCGCGCGCGACTCGGCCGCCGGAGACGCGATCGCGCGCGCCGCGATCGAGCGCTCGGCGAAGGCCGTCGGTGAGGCACTGGCGGATGCCGCGACGCTCGTCGACCTCGACACGGTCGCGATCGGCGGCGGCTTCTCGCGCGTCTCCGACGATTACATCGAGCTGGTGCAGGAGGCGCTCACCGCGAGCGCCGTGCACGAGTACTCCCGTCGCGCGCGCGTCGTGCGCTCGGGACTGGGCGACGAAGGCCCGCTGATCGGCGCCGCGGCGCTCGTGCTGCGATAGCTTCCGGGCCGGTCAGCGCTCGGGGCGTTCGCACGCGCGCCCACCTGAGACACCACATTCGTCGCGAGACACCACGTGCGTCGTGATGTCTCGCGAAAGAAGTGGTGTCTCGACGCGCGAGCGGCATCCGTACGCACTCCTAACAAATTCCGCGTACCCTCGTAGCAAGACGACGAAAGGGGCACGCATGCGCGTACTCGGACTGCTCTCGGGTACCTCCCACGACGGGATCGACGTGGTGGTGGTCGACTTCGCCGAGCACGACGGCGCCCTGCGTGGCATCGTGCTCCACGAGGACAGCGTGCCGTACGCGCCCGACCTGCGGGCCCGCCTCGTCGCCGCCCTCCCTCCGGCCCAGACGACGCTCGCCGAGGTGTGCGAGCTCGACACCCTCATCGGCCAGGCGTTCGCCGACGTCGCCGCCTCGGCCGCGGCATCCGTCGGGGGAGTGGATGCCGTCTGCACCCATGGCCAGACCGTCTACCACTGGGTCGAGGGCGATCACGCCCGTGGCACCCTGCAGATCGGCCAGCCGGCCTGGATCGCCGAGGCCGTCGGTGCGCCGGTCGTGTCGGACGTGCGCATCCGCGACATCACCGCGGGCGGGCACGGTGCTCCGCTCGTGTCGTTCCTCGACGAGTTGCTGCTGCGCGGCCGGGGTGAGGTCGCCGCGGCCCTCAACCTCGGCGGCATCGCCAACATGACGGTGGTCGCCGACGGACGCGTCTCGGCCTACGACATCGGCCCCGCCAACGCGCTCGTCGACGCCGTCGTGGTCGATCGCGGGCTCAACGACAAGGGCTACGACGAGGATGCCGCGATCGCCCGCGCCGGCACGATCGACGAGGCGCTGCTCGCCGACCTCCTCGCCGAGCCGTACTACGCGCTGTCGGCGCCGAAGAGCACCGGCAAAGAGCACTTCCACCTCGACTACGTGCGGGCGCACGTCGCCGAGCGCGAGATCAGCGATGCCGACCTCGTGCGCACGCTCACCGAACTCACCGTGCGCACCGTCGCGCAGGACGTCGCGGCCGCCGGCATCCGCTTCCTCGCCGTGTCGGGCGGCGGATGCCACAACCCGGTGATCCTCGACGGCCTGCGCTCCGCCCTGCCCGGCGTCGACGTGGTGCTCGCCGACGAACTCGGAGCCTCGGTCGACAGCAAGGAGGCGATCCTCTTCGCGCTGATCGGCTGGTGCACGATGCACGGCGTCGCCGCGATCGTGCCGGGTGGCACGGGGGCCATGGCGCCGCGCATCCTCGGCACGATCACGCCGGGTGAGGGGCCGCTGCGGATGCCGGAGCCGGTCGACGCGGTGACGAGCCTGACGCTGACGACGGCGGGCTAGTCAGAGGCGGGCAAGTCGCCGGCGGGCTCTAGCGCCGCTGGTCTTCGTCCCAGGGACTTTCCCACCAGTTGCCGCCGCGCCCGTCGGAGTCGCCCCCGCGTCGCCGTGATCGCACGAACTGCACGATGACCAGGGTGAGCGAGCTGAGCCCGATCACGATCAGCACCAGGAAGAGCATGTCGCTCTGGTTCACGGTCGCTTCCCCTCCGCGGCATCCGCCACGATCTTGGCGATGCGCGCATCGCGCGTCTCGGCGCGCTTGGCCATCGCGATGTGCGTGAGCCCGAACTTCTTCACCGACTTCGGGAACGCATCCCAGTTCGCGCGCGCGGCCGGCACGGCATCGAGCGCGGTGGTCAGCTCGGGCGGCTCGATCCCGGCCTCGGGGCCGTCGAGCATCGTCCACGATCCGTTCGCCTTGGCGGCGTCGAGCACGCGGATGCCGGCCGGCGCGAGCAGTCCTGCCGCTTCGAGTTCCGCGATCCGGGCCTTGTTCGTCGCCGCCCACCCGCTGCCCGGGCGGCGCGGAGAGAACCACTGCGCGTTGACGCCGTCGAAGGTGCGCACCGGTCCGTCGATCCAGCCGAAGCAGAGCGCGTGCCGCACGGCGTCTTCGTAGCCGAGGCCGTCGCCGGAGCTCCCGCGCACGCTCAGCAGCCACACGCCGGCGGTTCGTTCGTGGTTCTCGTCGAGCCACGAGCGCCAGGCCGCAGCATCCGCCGCGGTGAGGCGCTCGCCGTCGTCGAGGACGCCCATGTCAGTCCTCGTCGAGCGTCGGGATCGACGGGGTGACCGTGGGCAGCAGATCGGCGACCGAGTCGACGATCTCGTCGGGACGGAACGGGTACTTCTCGATCTCGGCCTGGTCGCTGATGCCGGTGAGCACGAGCACGGTGTGCAGGCCCGCCTCGATGCCGGCGACGATGTCGGTGTCCATGCGGTCGCCGATCATGCCGGTCTTCTTCGAGTGCGCGCCGATCTTGTTGAGCGCCGAGCGGAACATCATCGGGTTCGGCTTGCCGACCACGTAGGGCTCCTTGCCGGTGGCCTTCGTGATCAGCGCCGCGATCGCCCCGGTCGCCGGAAGCACGCCGTCGGCGCTCGGGCCGGTCGCGTCGGGGTTGGTGACGATGAAGCGCGAGCCGTTGATGATGTGGCGGATCGCCTTGGTGATCGCCTCGAACGAGTAGTTGCGGGTCTCGCCGACGACGACGAAGTCGGGGTTGGTCTCGGTCATGATGAACCCGGCCTCGTGCAGGGCGGTGAGGATACCGGCCTCGCCGATCACGAACGCCGAACCGCCGGGCAGCTGCTGGGCGAGGAAGTCGGCCGTCGCGAGCGCCGAGGTCCAGATGCGCTCCTCGGGAACCACCAGGCCGCTCGCGCGCAGACGGGCCGAGAGGTCACGCGCGGTGAAGATCGAGTTGTTCGTGAGCACGAGGTAGGGGATCTCGTTCTGCTCCCACCCCGCGAGCATCTCGGACGCGCCGGGGATGGCCGTGTTCTCGTGCACGAGAACGCCGTCCATGTCGGTCAGCCAGCATTCGATGTCGTCGCGGTGTTGTCCCATGTGCTCAGCCTAGAGCCAGCGGGTTGCGCGCGCCTGAGCGTGTTGCGACGGGGGTCTACGCCCCGAGCCAGACCACCTCGGCCGCACCCTCGGGCAGCTCCACTTCGGCGCCGTCGATCTCGACACCGGATGCCGTCACCCGCACGGTCGACGACACGTCGAGGCCGAGTGATTCGAGGGCGCGCAGCAGCTCAGGGTCGCGGTCGTCGACGCGCAGCACCGTGCCGGTGTGACCGGTCCGAGCATCCGCCAGCAGCACGAACGGCACGCGCTCGACGTGGCCGTCGGCATCCGGGATCGCATCGCCGTGCGGGTCGAAACGCGGGCGCCCGAGGCGGGCGTCGATGCCCTCGAGCAGCCGGTCGCTGATGGTGTGCTCCAGCACCTCGGCCTCGTCGTGCACCTCGTGCCAGCCGTAGCCGAACTCCTGCACGAGCCACGTCTCGATCAGCCGGTGGCGGCGCACCATCGCGAGTGCGCGGCGGGTTCCGGCATCCGTCAGGCGCACGGCGCCGTAGGGCACGTGCGAGACGAGGCCGGCCGCCGCCAGCTTCTTCACCATCTCGGTGACCGATGAGGGGGCGATGCCGAGCTTGCCGGCGAGCACCGACGGGGTGATCGGGGCGTCCTGCCACTCGGTGTGCGCGTACACGGTCTTCAGGTAGTCGTCTGCTGCCGGGGATGCCACCGCACCAGTTTAGGTGAGGCCACCCCTGCGGCCCGGGTCGGGGTCAGTTGGCGACGGCGACCAGGATGCCGAACGCGGCCTGACCGGCGAAGAAGATCACGAGGAATCCGAGGATCGCCCCGGCGAGCGACAGGCGCCCGTCGTAATCGGGCACCTCGGCGATGCCGATCTTGCGGGCGCGGAACGCCAGCACCAGCGTCGCGATGCCGAGCGCGAGCTGCACCCACGGGCTGGCCAGGCCGATGACGGTCGGGAAGGCGACCAGCACGCCCCCGAGCAGTCCGGTCGCGAGTCCGATCCAACTGAGGAGACGGACGTTGCGGCGGGCGGTGTCGGCAGACATGACATCGAGCCTATCCGCGCCCCGGGTGCCCGTGGTTCAGGCCCCCGTGAGCACCAGCCAGAGCAGGGCGGCGTTCAGCGCGATCAGCAGCGCCGAGGCGACGACCCCGGCGACGGTGGTCCAGGCGCGGTTCGCCCACACGCCCAGCGTGCGCTTCTGCGCCGTGAGCACCACCAGGGGGATGAGCGCGAACGGGATGCCGAACGACAGCACCACCTGGCTGAGCACCAGCGCGAGCGTCGGGTCGACGTTGAGCCCCAGGATCACGAGAGCGGGGATCAGCGTGATCAGTCGGCGCGCGAGCAGCGGGATGCGCACGTGCAGCAGACCGTGCATGATCTCCGCTCCGGCGTACGCACCGACGGACGTCGAGGCGAGACCGGAGGCGAGCAGGCCGACGGCGAAGAACGTGGCGACGACCGGACCGAGACCC
Source organism: Microbacterium sp. USHLN272 (assembly GCF_037149655.1). Taxonomy (NCBI): domain Bacteria; kingdom Bacillati; phylum Actinomycetota; class Actinomycetes; order Micrococcales; family Microbacteriaceae; genus Microbacterium; species Microbacterium sp. USHLN272. The sequence continues at coordinate 2,454,251 of NZ_JBBCRA010000001.1, forward strand.
GCGGCCAGGGCTGCGTGTGCGCCTTCGAGCGAGTCGGTGCCCGGCACGCCCGCGAGGTTCGCCGCGGCCAGCAGCAGGATGCCGAGGTTCACCGAGCCCGCGATGATCATCGCGATCGTGACGTCCCAGCGGGTCGCGGTGAGCAGACGGCGGATGCGCGAGGGCTCGGTGCGCGCGGCCTCGGTCGCGGCATCCGCGGGTGCCAGGCGGGGATTGGCGCCGAACCGGTCGCGGCTCAGGGCGGAGTGCGCGTAGATGGCGTGCGGCATGATCGTGGCACCCAGGATGGATGCCGCGAGCAGCACCGATCCGGTTCCCTCGAAGCGGGGGACGAGGCCGCCGACGACACCCGCCGGGTCCGGCGGTGCGACGAAGACACCCGCGACGAAGCCGATCGTGATGATCGCCATGAGCGCGATGATCACGAACTCGAAGGGGCGTGCGCCCCGACGGTTCTGCACCGTGAGCAGGATCATCGAGACCGCGCCGGTGATGAACCCGCCGAGCAGCAGCGGCACGTTGAAGAGGAGGTTGAGGGCGACCGCGCCGCCGATGATCTCGGCCAGGTCGGTCGCCATCGCGACGAGCTCGGCCTGCAGCCAATAGGAGCGCCGGGCCCAGCGATTGCGCAGGCGGGAGCCGAGCACCTCGGGCAGGCTCTGGCCCGTCACGACGCCGAGCTTGGCCGACAGGTACTGGATCAGCCAGGCCATCACGTTGCCGGCGACCACCACCCAGACGAGCAGGTAGCCGTACTGGGCGCCGGCGGTCATGTTGCTGGCGACGTTGCCCGGGTCGAGATAGGCGACCCCGGCGACGAGCGCGGGGCCGAGCAACCAGAGGCTGCGCGGTGGCGCGGTGCGGGTGGCCGGGGCGTCGATCAGCGAGGAATTTTTAGGCACACCGAAACCCTAGCGGATATTTAGGCGCACCGAAATCTGCTTCGGGTCGCACGACGGATAGCCTGGCGGGATGGAAGAGCAGACGCCGGAGCGCACCACCCACGGCGTCGGCCCCTGGCCCGGAGGGGCTTCTGAGTGGCCGACCGGCGAGGAGTACGACCCCGAACTCCTCGAGCACGGCGACACCCGCAACGTCATCGACCGCTACCGGTACTGGCGGATGGAAGCGATCGTCGCCGAACTCGACACGCATCGGCATCCGTTCCACGTCGCCATCGAGAACTGGCAGCACGACATGAACATCGGATCGATCGTGCGCAGCGCCAATGCGTTCCTCGCCGACACCGTGCACATCATCGGACGCCGCCGGTGGAACAAGCGCGGCGCCATGGTCACCGACCGCTATCAGCACGTCGTGCACCACGAAGACATCGAGACGTTCGCGGCGTGGGCGGCAGCCGAGGGGATGCCGATCGTCGCCGTCGACAACGTCGAGGGTTCGGTGCCGGTCGACAAGGCCGAACTGCCCGAACGCTGCGTGCTGCTCTTCGGTCAGGAAGGTCCGGGGTTGTCGGCGGAGGCGCTCGCCGCGGCATCCGCCCACATCGAGATCACTCAGTACGGGTCGACGCGCTCGATCAACGCGAGCGCCGCGGCGGCCGTGATCATGTACGAGTGGTGCCGGCGGTACGCGGACTGATCACCCCAGTCGAGCGCTGACGCGGATCTCGTCTCCGACCGTCACGCGCAGTCATGGCGGAATCAGTCGCGATCGATGCCGAGGACGTGCCGGTACAGGGCGCTGACGTCGCGGTCGAGTGCGTCGATGCGGCTGTGGACGCTCCGGATCTCGGTCTTCATCACGTGGATGAACAGCGTCGACACGATCGTGATCATGCCGAACATGGCCGCGGCGAAGACGCCGATCAGCACCCAGACCTGCGGTTCGTTCATGCTCAGCATTCCTCCATTGTCGATCGCGGAGCTTCAGACTGCCAGGCCGGGTCGGGGTGAGATTTCGCGCGGAACGCGAGCTGTGGACAACGCGTCGAACGACACAGATATGCAGGACTAGACGCCGGCCGTCATCCATCGGCCGGAGCGCACGCGCCAGCCGAGCGTGGCGAGTCGTGCGAGCAGATAGACGCCGAAGAAGGCGACGGACAGCCAGATGAGTCCTGCGGATCCATCGACGCCGAGTGCCGAGATGATCCACAGCGTCGGCAGGAACGGCACCAGGGTGAGCCCTCCCGCGAGCGCCAGGTACCGGGCGTCGTTCGCGCCCATGAGCACGCCGTCGAGCACGAACACGACGCCGGCGATCGGCTGCGCGACCGCGAGCACGAGCAGCGCGGGCTGCACGAGGGCGGCGATCTCGGCATCGCCCGTGAAGACGATCCCCAGCACGCCCGAGAGTGCGGCGATCGCACCGCCCACGATCACCCCGAACCAGGCACCCCACGCGACCGTCCTCCCGAGCACGCGTTGCACCTGCCGCTCGTCACCGGCACCGAGCTCCTTGCCGATCAGAGCCTGTGCGGCGATGGCGAGCGCGTCGAGCGCGAAGGCGGCGGCCGAGAAGATCGTGAAGACGATCTGCCAACCGGCCAGCTCGTCGGTGCCGACCGCGGTCGCGACGGCGACCGTGGCGAGCAGTGCGACACGCAGGCTCACGGTGCGCAGGAACAGCCATCCGCCCGACTTCGCGGTGCTCGTGAGACCGTCGCGCTGCGCCCGCAGCGAGGCGTCGTGTTTCGTGGCGAGGCGCCGCACGACCAGTACGTAAGCGCCGACCATGCCCCACTGGGCCGTGACCGTGCCCGCGGCGGACCCGGCGATGCCCCACCCGAGCCCGTAGATGAAGAGCACGTTGAGCAGCGCGTTCGCGCCGAAGCCGAGACCCGCGATCCAGAGCGGTGTCATCGTGTTCTGGAGGCCGCGCAACAGGCCCGTGGCCGCGAACACGATGAGCATGGCCGGCAGGCCCCACATCGAGATCACGAGGTAGTCGTTGGCCTGCGCGGAGACCGCCTCGCTCGCGCCGAAGAGCGACACCAGCCAGGGGGAGGACACGGCGCCGACCACGGCGAGCACCGCACCGAGTCCGAGCGCGAGCCACATGCCGTTGATGCCGACGCTGACCGCCTCTCCCGGCTGTCCGGCCCCGAAACGGCGGGCGACGGCGGGCGTCGTGGAGTAGGCGAGGAACACCATCAGGCCGACGATCGTCTGCAGCACGGCGCCGGCGATGCCGAGGCCGGCGAGGGGCGTCGTGCCGAGGTGGCCGATGAGAGCGGCGTCGACGATGAGGAACGCCGGCTCGGCGATCAGCGCACCGAGCGCGGGGACGGCGAGGCGCAGGATCTCTCGGTTGAGGGAGCGGCGCGCGGTCATCCTCCGAGCCTATTGGCCGCTGCCGACATGGTGACGCCCGGTCGGGGGCGATCCGCGCGCGTGACGGAGGAGAACTCACGGAACGGAGGATCGCTATCGCCGAAGCATCCTGCGTCGCGGGAGATCTCCTCCCCAACGTGCGGTCGTGACGATCCCGCGACCCGGGCGGATGCCGGTCGTAGGCTGGGAGAGATCGGATGCAGCAGATCGGAGCGCCATGACGGATCCCCGCGAGGAGGCCGCACGCTATCGGGCGCGGCAGCAGGCGCGTCGCCACGGTCACGAGATCGACGACGAGGAGGGCGCGGCGCCGGGCATCGCCGCGGCCGTCGATCGCGCCGCCTTCATCGAGACGGCGATTCAGGTCGCCATCCGGCGCGGCGACTTCGACGATCTGCCTGGCGCCGGCAAGCCACTCGAAGGGCTCGGCGACCATCACGATCCCGATTGGTGGATCCGCCGGAAGATCGAGACCGAGAACCTCACCGGTCTCGGACCGCCCGCGCTGCTGCTGCGCACGGAGGATCGTGGATTGGATGCCGAGCTCGATCTGCTCGGGCGAGAAGCCGACGTGCGCTCCGTGCTCGAGGACTTCAACCGTCGCGTGCGCGAGGCGCGTCGGCAGCTCCAGGGCGGACCGCCCGTCGTCACCGAGCCACGCGACGTGGAGGTCGAGGTCGAGGCGTGGGCGCGACGCCGTGCCGAGCGGGCGGCGGCTGCCGCGGCGAATGCCTCCGAGACCCCGAGGCGACGGCGATTCGGACTGCGCAGACGCTGACGCGGTGTGACGGAATCGCACCTGCCCTGGACACGATGTCGGGGGTGCGTCCTAGGGTGGAGCGTATGACTGATGCGCTTCCTTCGGGCCTTGCCCTCGACGAGTTCAGCTCCGACATCCGCCCGCAGGACGACCTCTATCGCCACGTCAACGGCGCATGGCTCGACCGCACCGAGATCCCCGGCGACAAGGCTCGCTGGGGTTCGTTCCACCTGCTCGCCGAGCAGGCGGAGAAAGACGTTCGAGCCATCATCGAGGAGTCGCAGGATGCCGAGCCCGGCACCCTCGCGCGCAAGATCGGCGACCTCTTCGCGAGCTTCATGGACACCGAGCGCATCGCCGCCGCCGGCACGGCGCCCCTCGCCGAGACCCTGGCCGAGATCGACGCGATCGACGATGTCGCCTCCTTCCTGCGCACCGTCGGTGCCTACGACCGCGACGGCCGCGCCGCCGTGATCGGGCTCTACGTCGACGGCGATCCCGGCAACCCCGAGCGCTACGTGCCGGTGCTGGTGCAGGCCGGGCTGTCGCTCCCCGACGAGAGCTACTTCCGTCTCGACACCTTCGCCGAGACGCGTGCGGCGTATCGCGCGCACCTCGAGCGCCTGCTGGCGCTGGCGGGAATCACGGATGCCGCGGCGAACGCCGATCGTGCGATCGCGCTCGAGACCGAGCTCGCCGGCCACCACTGGGACAACGTGCGCAGCCGCGACGCGGTCGCCACCTACAACCTCAAGACCTGGAATGAGCTGCAGGAGCTCGCCGGGGTCGATCTGACGCCGTGGCGCGAGGCGGTCACTCCGTCGAACCCGAGTGCCTTCGATGAGGTCGTCGTGTCGCAGCCGAGCTTCTTCGAGGGCCTCGGCACGCTGCTCGTCGCCGAGCGCCTCGACGACTGGAAGGCGTGGCTGCGCGCCAAGGTCGTGCACGCCGCCGCGGCGTACCTCACCGACGACCTGGTCGAGGAGAACTTCTCCTTCTACGGCACCCAGCTCACCGGCGTGCCCACCCTCCGCGAGCGGTGGAAGCGCGGCGTCTCGCTCACGGAAGGGGCCCTCGGCGAGGCGATCGGCAAGGTTTACGTCGAGCGGCACTACCCGGCGACGGCCAAGGCCGCGATGGACGAGCTGGTCGCGAACCTCATCGAGGCCTACCGGCAGAGCATCACCGAGCTCGAGTGGATGACGGCCGAGACGCGCGAGCGTGCGCTCGCGAAGCTCGACTCCTTCACCCCGAAGATCGGGCACCCCGAGGTGTGGCGCGACTACTCGACCCTCGAGATCGACCGCGACGACCTCTTCGGCAACGTGCGCCGGGCCTCGACCTTCGAGCACGACCGCAACATCGACAAGGTCGGCAAGCCCATCGACCGCACCGAGTGGCACATGCCGCCGCAGATGGTCAACGCCTACTACAACCCGTCGATGAACGAGATCGTGTTCCCGGCCGCGATCCTGCAGTACCCGTTCTTCGACGCGTCCCGCGACGCGGCCGCCAACTACGGCGGGATCGGCGCCGTGATCGGTCACGAGATCGGGCACGGCTTCGACGACCAGGGCAGCCGTTACGACGGCGACGGTCGCCTCGAGGACTGGTGGACGGATGCCGACCGCTCGGCGTTCGAGGAGCGCACCAAGGCCCTCATCGCGCAGTACGACGCACTGGTGCCCGAGGGGCTCGATGCCGAGCACCACGTCAACGGCGCTCTCACGATCGGTGAGAACATCGGCGACCTCGGCGGTCTCGGCATCGCGCTGAAGGCCTACGAGCTCTCGCTGAACGGGGCCGAGGCACCCGTGATCGACGGGCTCACGGGTGTGCAGCGCCTGCTGCTGTCGTGGGCGCAGGTGTGGCAGCAGAAGAGCCGCGAGGCCGAGACGCTGCGGCTGCTCACGATCGACCCGCACTCGCCCAACGAGTTCCGTTGCAACCAGATCGTGCGCAACATCGACGCCTTCTACGAGGCGTTCGACGTGACCTCCGGCGACGCTCTGTGGCTCGCAGAAGACGCACGCGTGACGATCTGGTGACTAATCACCGGAGTCTGTGAGGCCGTCCCACGCGGCGGGGTTACGATAGCCCTGCCGCGGGGGACGAGCCCCTCGGCATCCCGCCATCCATCCCCCCGGTAAGGATCACGCGTGGGCTCCCCCCAACCCTCGATTCCCGAGCCTGTCGACGGCTCGAACGCGTTGCTGCGTCGCTCGCAGCGCCCCAGCAGGCGCAGTCCCCGGCGCGCAGCCGTCGGCCGACGCTCCTTCACCGCGACGCTCGGCGCACTCGAGAATCTGGTCGATTCCGGAGCCCAGGTCTCGGTGCACGTCGTCGATCTCGACAGCCACGTGCATGTGCTCGCGGGCGACGACCACGTCACCATGCCGGTGGCCGGACTCGGTGTCGTGCCGCTCCTGATCGAGGTCGCGGCGGGCTTCGAGAGCGGCGCCCTCGACCCGCTCGAGATCATCGACCGATCGAGCGTCGACGAGGTCTCGACCTCCGGGCTGTGGCGGCACCTGCACGCCCCGGCGCTGCCGCTCGAAGATCTCGCCGTGCTCGCTGCCACCGCGGGAGACCCGATCGCCGTCAACGCCCTGCTCCGCAAGGTCGGCCACGACCGGGTGCGCGGACGCATCGAGGCGCTCGGGCTGCGACGCACGGCCGTGCTCGACCGGTTCCGTGACAAGCGCGGCCCCGATGATGCCCCCCAGGTGGCCGTCGGCTCCACCCGCGAGCTCGCGGGTCTCTTCTCGGCCCTCGTCAACTCCGCCGTCGTCGACGCAGCGGTCAGCGCCCGCGTGTCGGAGTGGCTCAGCCTCAACCAGGATCTGAGCCTGGTCGCAGCATCCACCGGTCTCGATCCGTTCGCGCACGACCACGACGCGCACGGCCTCCTCTTCGTCAACAAGACCGGGCGCGACCGCGGCGTGCGCGCCGAGGCGGGCGTGCTCGCCGGCCCCCGCGCAGGGGTGGCCTACTCGCTCATCGTCTGCTTCGACGACCTCTCGATCACCCACCGGCTGCGCGCCCACGATGCGTTCCGGGTGCTCGGAGTCGAACTCATGGAGTACACGCACTGACCCCGCGAAGGGCCCCTCGCTAGGCTCGTCGGATGACCCGACCCGACTGGACCCCGCACCGCCGTGACGACGGCGAGCTGCTCGGCTGGATCCACCCGGCGGGCGACGACTGGCTGGCCGTCGATGTGCTCGGGCGCCCGGCATCCGCTCCCACCGACTGGCTCGACGCCGAGGCCGCCCTCGAAGAGCGGGGCATCGCCTGGCTCGCCGATCCGTGGATGCTCGACGGCGAAGCCGAGCGCCCGCGGCGGGTGCGCATCGTCGAAGTGACCCCCGATCGAGGCGCCGTGCCGGGACGCATCGTGGTGAAGGTCGACGACTTCGGCGACGTCACCCGTCCGCCGACCGAGCGGTTCGAGCTGCCGTGGCCGATCCCGAGCCGCCTGCGCCCGCCCCGCGCCGACGACCCCGATCCGCGCACCCTCTGACCGGCTCCCCCGGACAGAAGCCCGCTCAGGGCAGCGACGGATGCTGTTCGGCGGCGCGCTGCTTCGGGATGAAGAGCGACAGCACGAGGGCCACGATGCCGGCGGCGATCGCCAACCAGAAGCACACCTGGAACGCATCGTGCGTCGGCACCGCGACGCCGTCGACGTCGATGCTCATCGCCGCGAGCACCCCGCCCATGACGGCCGAGGCGCTCGACGTGCCCACCGAGCGGAAGAGCGCGTTGAGGCCGTTGGAGGCGCCGGTCTCGTTCGCCGGAACCGAGCGCATGATGATCATCGGCATCGCTGCGAAGGTGAATCCGATGCCGACGCCGATGAGCAGGTTGCCGACGAGGATGTGCCACACCTCGCTCGACAACAGCAGCACGAAGACGTAGGCGAGCACGATCGCCGCGGCACCCACCGTGAAGAGCGGGCGGGGACCGACGGTGCGCTCGAGCCAACCCGACAGCGGCGAGATCACCATCATCACGAGACCGGCCGGCATGACCACGAGCGAGGCCGAGATCATGTCGAGGCCGAACCCGGCGCCGGTGCCGGCGGGCATCTCGAGCATCTGCGGGAAGGTCACGTTCGAGGCGAAGAGCGCGAAGCCCATGCCGATCGCGGCGATGTTCGTGAAGAGCACGGCGGGGCGCGCGGCGACGCGCAGGTCGAGCAGGGGATCGGTCGTGCGCAGCTGATACCAGCCCCAGACCAGCAGCACGACGACTCCGCCGATGATGCAGGCGAGGGTCGGGAGCGACGTCCAGCCCCACTCCGCGCCGCGCGACACGAAGAGCAGGATGCCGGTCAGGCCGATCGCGAGTCCGATCGCACCGATCACGTCGAGACGACCGGGGGAGCGGAGCACGTCTTCGGGGACGACGAAGAAGATGAGCAGCAGCCCCACCGCGCCGAGGGCGGCGGCGAGCCAGAACAGGGCGTGCCAGTCGGCGTTCACCGCGAGGTACGCGGCGATCGGCATGCCGAGCGCGCCGCCCACGCCCATCGTCGCACTCATGAGGGCGACCGCGGTGCCGAGGCGCTCGGGAGGGAGCACGTCGCGCATGATCGCGATGCCCAGCGGCACCACACCCGTGACCGCACCCTGCAGTCCGCGCCCGATGATCACCCCGATGATCGAGCCCGACAGGGCGGCGATCAGCGACCCGACGATCAGCAGTGCGAGCAGAACGATCGCCACGCGGCGCTTGCCGTACATGTCGCCGAGGCGACCCGAGATCGGCGTTGCGACGGCGGCGACGAGCAGCGTGATCGTGACGACCCAGGTGGTGTCTTCACGCGACGAGTCCAGCAGCGCCGGAAGCTCGGCCTGCAGCGGCACCACGAGGGTGAACATGAACGACGAGCACAGGCCCGCGAACGCGAGCACTGCGACGATCGCCCACCGCGGGGTGTTCCGTGAGAGTCGTCGTCTGGCCTTGTCGTCGTTCGCTCCCACCGACTCAGGCTATCGGCGTCCGAGAGGGGCGAGGGTCGTCGAGAGCCGCTTATCGCGGCGGCAACACGAAATCACCCGTCTCACCCGGGTTGACCGCGACCTCCCAGCGGAAGCCGTCGGGGTCGGAGAAATACCCGGAGTACCCGCCCCACTCGCGTTCGCGCCCCGCGCTCACCGGCACACCCAGCAGCGCGACCTCGGCGAGCACCGCGTCGACCTCGGCCGGGGTGGCGAGGTTGTGGGCGAGCGTGATCGGGGCGACGCCGGATGCCGGGGCCTCGCCGATCTCGGCGGTGAAGCCCTCGATCGACCACAGCGACAGCATGAGCCGCTCGCCGATCGGGAGCATCAGCACATCGTCGCCCGAGAACATCGGTTCCCATCCGAGTCCGTCGACGTAGAAGGCGCGGGTGCGCGCGAGGTCGGACACGGCGAGAGTGATGAAGCTGACGCGTTGTTCCATGCAGGCGAGTCTGTCACCGGCATCCGACATCCGGAACGGCGTCTGCGCCCGGCATCCGGAAGCCCGCGCGTCAGCGCACGTCCTTCATGAGCTTCAGCACCGGCTTGATCGACAGCAGCAGTCCGATGCCGACGAGGATCGCGATGCCGCCCAGGATCGAGAAGTACGGAACCTCGTCGTCGGGGTTGTAGAACCCGACGAGCCAGCCCGAGATCGCCGTGCCGAGCGCGATAGAGAGGAAGAACAGCGCCACCATCTGCGTGTGGAAGACCTTCGGGGCGAGCTTCGTCGTCACCGACAGGCCGACGGGCGACAGCAGCAGCTCCGCAACGGTAAACACGAACAGGATGCCGACGATGGCCAGCAGCGGCGTGGAGTTCGGCCCGCCGCCCGCGAACGGGAGGAACAGCAGGAAAGCGACTCCCATGATGATCGCGCTGAGACCGAACTTCGCCGGCGTCGACGGCTGGCGCTTGCCGAGGCGGGTCCAGATCGCGGCGAAGACGCCCGACAGGATGATGATGAAGACGGGGTTGATGGACTGCACCCACGAGACCGGCATCTCCCAGCCGAAGAGGTCGCGGTTCAGACGCTCGTCGGAGTAGACCGTGAGTACGGTGAACTGCTGCTGGTAGAGCGACCAGAAGGCGACGCTCGTGACGAACAACGGCAGGAAGCCCCACACGCGCGAGCGCTCGGTGGCGTCGATGCGGCGGCTCGAGAGGATCACCGCGAAGTACGCGATCGCGGCGGCGACGGTCACACCGATCACGATCGGCGCGAGGTTGTCGGCGCGGATGACGCCGAGCAGCACCAGCACGACGATGACGGCGACGGCGGCGAGGCCGACGACGGCGACCATCGGATAGCGCGCCGCGGGCAGCGGGTTCGGCACGCGCCGCGCCTCGTCGGGCAGGGCGCGGCGGCCGAAGGCGTACTGCACGAGACCCAGCGTCATGCCGATCGCCGCCAACCCGAATCCGTAGTGGAACCCGAGGGTCGACTGCAGGATGCCGGTGAGGATGGGCCCCAGGAACGCGCCCAGGTTGATGCCGAGGTAGAAGAGCGAGAAGCCGGCATCCCGGCGCACGTCCTCCGGGGCGTAGAGGGTGCCGACCACCGAGGTCGCGTTGGCCTTGAGCCCGCCCGAGCCGAGCGCCACCAGGATCAGGCCGACCCCGACGCCGAGCAGCCCCGGCAGCAGGGCGAGGGCGAGGTGCCCGGCGACGATGACCATCGCGCTGACGAAGAGCACGCGCTCCGAGCCGAAGAGACGATCAGCGAGCCAGGCGCCGAGGATGGTCGACAGGTATACCGAGCCGCCATACGCGCCGACGATTCCGCCGGCGACCGCCTGCGGGATGCCGAGGCCGCCCTCGGTCACGGAGTAGTACAGGTAGATGAGCAGGATGCCCTGCATGCCGTAGAAGCTGAACCGCTCCCACATCTCCACGCCGAACACGTGCACGAGCGCCCACGGTTGCCCGAAGAAGCGGGTGTTCTCGTCGCGGGGCGGGCGGGTCTGGGCGGTCGAACTCATGGTTAGACGGTAGTCCTCGAGGCCTGTGCGCACGAGGGGCAGAAGGCTCCGACCTCGCGCAAACCCGCAGATAGAATGGGGATGCCGCGGCATCCGCGTGCCGCATCCCACTCGCATCCGACCATTGGAGCCACCATGGCCGAACAGTCCCGCCTCGACAAGGTCATCGCCCTCGCCCGCCACCGCGGGTTCGTGTTCCAAGCGGGTGAGATCTACGGCGGTTCGCGCTCGGCCTGGGACTACGGCCCCCTCGGCACGGAGCTCAAGGAGAACATCCGCCGCCAGTGGTGGCAGACGTTCGTGCGCGGTCGCGGCGACATGGTCGGCCTCGACTCGAGCATCATCCTGCCCAAGCGCGTGTGGGAGGCCTCCGGCCACGTCGCCACCTTCACCGACCCGCTGGTCGAGTGCCTCCACTGCCACAAGCGCTTCCGTGCCGACACCCTCATCGAGGACTTCGAGGCGCGCAAGGGCCGCAAGGCCGAGAACGGTCTCACCGACATCCCCTGCCCGAACTGCGGCACCAAGGGTCAGTACACCGAGCCCAAGTCGTTCTCGGGTCTCGTGAAGACCTACCTCGGCGTCGTCGACGACGAGTCGGGTCTCTACTACCTGCGCCCCGAGACCGCGCAGGGCATCTTCGTGAACTTCTCGAACGTGCTCACCGCCAGCCGCAAGAAGCCGCCGTTCGGCATCGGCCAGGTCGGCAAGGCGTTCCGCAACGAGATCACCCCCGGTAACTTCATCTTCCGCACCCGTGAGTTCGAGCAGATGGAGATCGAGTTCTTCACGCCGCCGGCCGATGCGCAGGAGTGGTTCGAGCACTGGGTCGAAGCCTGCTGGAACTGGTTCATCGACCTCGGCATCGATCCCGAGAACATGCGCCAGTTCGACGTGCCCGAAGACGACCGTGCGCACTACTCGGCGGGCACGATCGACGTCGAGTACAAGTTCGGGTTCGCGGGCAAGGAGTGGGGCGAGCTCATGGGTGTCGCCAACCGCACCGACTACGACCTGTCGAGCCACAGCGAGGCCTCGGGCCAGAGCCTGACCTACTTCGACCAGGCGACCGGTGAGCGCTACACGCCGTTCGTGATCGAGCCGTCGTTCGGTCTGACGCGGGCCATGATGGCGTTCCTCGTCGACGCGTACCGCGAAGAAGAGGTGCCCAACGCCAAGGGCGGCACCGACGTGCGCACCGTGCTCAAGCTCGACCCGCGCCTCGCGCCGGTCAAGGCCGCGGTGCTGCCGTTGTCGCGCAACGAGCGTCTCTCGCCGCTCGCCCGCGAGGTCGCCGACACGCTGCGCAGCTCGTGGGCGGTCGACTTCGACGACGCCGGCGCGATCGGCCGCCGCTACCGTCGCCAGGACGAGATCGGCACCCCGTTCTGCGTCACGGTCGACTTCGACTCGCTCGACGACCGCGCCGTCACCGTGCGCGACCGCGACACCATGGCGCAGGAGCGCGTCTCGATCGACGAGCTGCACGAGTACCTGGCCGAGCGCCTGAAGGGCGCGTGAGCCGCGGCATCCGTTCTTCTTGATCCAGGGCGGATGCAGAGCCACCCATCTTCGCCCGACACACCCCTCTGCGCACCGTTCGCAGAGGGGTGTTTCGTCTCTGGAGGGGTGGTTCGGCGCGGGGCTATGCTGACCGCATGATCGAGGAGTGGAGCGAGTTCAACGTCGCGATGGCGGGCGCGACCGCGGCCCTGGCCGGCCTCGTGATCGTCGCCGCGAGCGTCAACATCGCCGAGATCGTGAAGTCGCGCACGCTCACCGCACGTCTTCTCGCGGGCATCGCGGCGCTCGTGCTCGCGCTCGCCGTGTCGGCGATCGGGCTCGTTCCCGGCCTCGACCTCACCTGGTACGGCGTGCTCATCGTCGTGGCGACACTGCTGATGTCGGTGTTCCAGGTGAACGTGACGCGGCTCATCGCGGGCGACCCGAACCCGGCCGACCGCGCGCGGCCGCTCAAGTATCTGATCGGCTTCCTGCCCCTGGCCGCGTATCTCGTCGCCGGCGTGCTGGTGGGGGTGGGACATCCGTCGGGGCTGTACCTCGCCGCCGCCGGATGCCTGCTCGCGATCGTCTCGGCGATCGTCGTGTCGTGGGTGGCACTGGTCGAAGTGCTGCGCTGAGCGCCGCGCCGTGCCGGAACGAGCGGATGCCGCGGCGTCAGCCCGTGACGGTGAGCTGCATCTCGGGGGTGCCACCCGCCTCGACCCAGGCGAGCGAGCGTTCGAGCACGCCCCGGAGCACGTCGAGGTCGATCTCCTCGAGGTCGGTGATGTAGAGGCATCCGGCGCCGGTGGTGTGCGGGCCGAGTGCCGCCAGGGCCTCCTCGTGCGCGGCGACGCCGTCGAGCAGGTAGATCGTCGTCGCCGCCTTGCGCGGCGCGAAGGCCAGCAGCCCGGAGTCGCCCTCGGTGCCGGTCGGATACCGGTAGTGGCACGACCCGAAACCGATGATCGTGCCCCAGGTCGCGGGCTCGCGGCCGGTGATCTCCTGCATGAGGGCGGTCAGCGTCTCGGCATCCCTCCGGCGCTTCGCGGGGGAGGACCGGGCGATCAGGCCCGCGACGTCGTGGCCGGTGGGCTTCACGATGGCTCTCCTTCAGAGGCTGCGGGTTCGTGCGCCGCAGCGCGATCCGTGATTCGCAGGAAGTGCCCGTCGGGGTCGAGCAGGCGGAAGTCGGTCAGCCCCCACGCCCGACGCTGCAGGTCATCGACCAGCCCGACTCCGGATGCCGCAACCCGCTCGCGCTCCGCGGCAACGTCATCGACCTCGATAACGATCTCGACGCCCAGCGGAGGGCGGCGGTCGCCGATCGCGTTCGGAGAGGCGAGCAGACCGATCCGCACCGCATCGCGGCGCACCGCCGCATACGGGTTCGCGAGGCCCCGGTCGTCTTGCACGAGTTCGAATCCCAGAACGTCGACGTAGAACGCGAGCGCCCGGTCGAGGTCTCTCGGGAAGAGCTCGATGCGGAGTGCGGCGGGCACGGTCGGCCTACTTCTCGGCCTTCGCGGCGGCCTTCATCGCCTTCTTGTGCTCGCGCACCTTCGTCAGGGATTCGGGCGAGACGATGTCGGCGACGCTGCGGAACGAGCCGTCGACGCCGTAGTCGCCCGCGGCCTCGCGCCAACCGGCGCCGGTGAATCCGTACTGCTTGCCCAGCAGCGCCAGGAAGATCTTCGCCTTCTGCTCGCCGAAGCCCGGCAGCGCCTTCAGGCGCTTGAGCACCTCGGCGCCGTTCGGCTCGCCCTGCGTCCAGAGGGCGGCGGCGTCTCCGCCCCAGTCGTCGACGATCGTCTGGCACAGCGTCTGCACGCGCGTCGCCATCGACCCCGGGAAGCGGTGCACCGCGGGCGTCGTCTTGAACGCCTCGAGGAACTCCTCGGGGTCCATGCTCGCGATCGCCGAGGCATCCGTCGCGCCCGTGCGCTGCTCGATCTTCAACGGACCCGCGAACGCGGTCTCCATCGGCACCTGCTGATCCAGCAGCATCCCGACCAGGAGGGCGAGCGGGTTGTCGGTCAGGAGAGCGTCGGCGGCGGTGTCTCCGGTGATGTGAAGGGCCATGCGTTCATTCTCGCATCGGGCGGTTCCTGTGGGGCGCTGGGCGATGGGTACCCGCCCCCGGCGTCAGGCGGAGGCGGCGTCGTCGAGCGGGTCGATGGCCGAGACGGCGGGCTGCTCGGGCGAGAGGCCGTAGAGCGTCTCGAGGGCCGCGGCGAAGTCGTCGGCGCGGCCGGCGGCGGCGAGCTCGTGCGCACGGGTCGTCGGCTCGTGCAGCAGCACGCCGGCGAGGTGGCGCAGTGCCTGCTCGATCTTGCCGTCCTCGTCGCCGCGCGCGCGGGCGCGGGCGATCTCCGAGTCGAGCAGCGAGAAGATGTGCGAGCGCAGGGCGATCACCGACGGAGTCACGCTCTGGCGGGCGCCCACGACGTGGAAGGTGTCCGCGGCCTCGCGAACGACGGTGCGCGCGGCATCCGTGGCCTGCAGCTCTTCGAGCGGAGCGTGCAGGCGGATGGTCTCGAGGTCGAGCAGCGCGACACCCTCGAGGGTGGCGACGGCCGGGTCGACGTTGCGGGGCATGCCGAGGTCGACGACCAGCTGTCCACGCTGGGTCCCTGAGCCTGTCGAAGGGGAGACGGGGCAGCCCGCGGCAGCGGCCGCGGCGAGTCCGGCGGGCGCCTGCAGATGCTGCGGCCCGAGCACCGGCTCGGTGGCGGTGGTGCACGTGATCAGCAGGCTCGACCGGGCGGCGGTGCGCGCGTAGTCGGCTTCGGCGACGGGACGGATGCCGTGCTTCGCGGCGAAGATCTCGGCGCGACCCGACGGCGAGTAGACGGAGATGTCGACGGCGCCGCGCTCGCGGAGCGTGGCGAGCGTGACGGCGGCGTAGGCACCGGTGCCGACGAGCAGTACGCGCTCGGCCGACCAGTCGGCGATGCGGGAGTCGGCGAGCTCGAGGGCGAGGCGCACCAGCGAGCGGCCCGCGCGGCCGAGGGCCGTGACGTTCTTGACCTTGCGCTGCGCCTGGCTGGCGCGCTGGAACAGGCGCTCGAGCTCGGGGGAGGTCGTGCCCTCCTTGCGGGCGGACTTGAGTGCGCGGCGCACCTGGCCGGCGATCTCGCCCTCGCCGGAGACGACGGATTCGAGACCGGAGGCCACG
Source organism: Microbacterium sp. USHLN272 (assembly GCF_037149655.1). Lineage (NCBI taxonomy): Bacteria > Bacillati > Actinomycetota > Actinomycetes > Micrococcales > Microbacteriaceae > Microbacterium > Microbacterium sp. USHLN272. The sequence continues at coordinate 2,469,979 of NZ_JBBCRA010000001.1, forward strand.
GAGAAGAGGTGCTCGGCGACGCGGCGGCCCGAGTGCACGGTGTAGGCGCCGTCGAGTTCATCGGCGGGAACGCCGGTCGCGGCCTCGACCGCTTCGAGCACGGCCTCGACGCCGATCGCGCCGGCTGCAGTGACGGGTTCGTCCATTTCCACGTACGCCTCGAAGCGATTGCACGTCGCGAGAACGACCGCACCCTGCACGCACGGCGTCATGCCCACGAGAGTGGGGGCGACGTCGTCGGGGGTGCGGCTCAGGCGTTCGAGCAGATCGAAGCTGGCGGTCTTGTGACTCGCCGTGACACACAGCAGCACCCTTCGATTGTACCGGAGGCTCCCGACGCCGAGGTCGCCGGGCCCACAGCATCCGCATCGGGGGCGGATGCGAGGATGGAGGCATGGCCCTCTCCGACGCTCCGCTCCTGCGCGCCCTCGCGGGCGAACGCCCCGCTCAGACCCCCGTGTGGTTCATGCGCCAGGCCGGCAGGTCGCTGCCCGAGTACCGCGAGCTGCGGGTGGGCACGCGGATGCTCGACGCCTGCCTCACTCCCGACCTCGCCGCCGAGATCACGCTGCAGCCGGTGCGCCGCCACGGCGTCGACGCGGCCGTCTTCTTCAGCGACATCGTCATCCCGCTGCGCCTGGCCGGAGTCGAGGTCGAGATCGAACCGGGGCGTGGACCGGTGTTCGCGAGCCCGGTGCGCACGGCATCCGACGTCGACCGCATCACGGCGATCGATCCCGCCTCGCTCGACTCGACCGCGATCTCCGAGGCCGTGCGCCTCACCGTCGCCGAACTCGGCGACACCCCGCTGATCGGCTTCGCCGGAGCGCCCTTCACCCTCGCGGCCTACCTCGTCGAGGGCGGCCCGTCGAAGGAGCATCTGCGCGCGCGAGCCATGATGCACGCCGACCCCGACTCGTGGAACCGCCTCGCCGGATGGCTGGCGCAGGTGTCGCGGGTCTTCCTCTCGGCGCAGCGCGACGCCGGGGCATCCGTCGTGCAGCTCTTCGACTCGTGGGCGGGCGGTCTGAGCCCCGCCGACTACCGCACCTTCGTGCGCCCGCACTCGAAGACCGCGCTCGAGGGCATCGGGCTGCCGACCATCCACTTCGGCGTCGGCACCGGACCCTTCCTCGCCGACATGCGTCTCGACGGTGCGGCCGATGGTGTGGGCGTCGACTGGCGGCAGCCGCTCGACGAGGCGGCCGCGATCCTCGGCCCCGACACGACGGTGCAGGGCAACATCGATCCCGCGCTGCTGTCGGCCCCGTGGCCGGTGCTCGAGGCGCACGTGCTCGACGTGCTGCGGAGGGGCCGCACCGCTCGGGCGCACATCGTCAACCTCGGCCACGGCGTGCCACCCGAGACCGACCCCGATCAGCTCACGCGCATCGTCGAGCTGGTGCACGCGCAGCGCGACTGACGGATGCCGCGAAGGGTCAAGACACCCCGCGCCGGCGGTCTCGCGCGCGGCGTGTCGTGACCCCTCACGCGCTCAGGCGCCCCGCCGCGCCCGCAGCCAGCGCACCGCCCGCAGATCGTCGAGCGTGAACGGACCGTCCGGGAGCGCGGCGCGGATGCGCTCGTCGCTGAACGCGCGCCGCGGTCGGAACTCCTCGGGAGCCTCGGGCGCGTAGGGAGCCGGCTCGGTCACGCCTTCGGCCAGCATCCGGGCCTGCGCCTTCGCCACCAGAGGGGTGACCATCGTCCACTCGGTCAGTTGGGCAAGCACGCGGATCGTCCACAGCGGCACGGGGAAGAAGAGAGGGCTGCGCTCGTCGACCCGAGCGATGCGGCGCAGTGCCTCGCCGAGTGTGACCTCGTCGGCACCCATGACCGCGATTGTGGGCTCGGCGATGCGCCCTTCGAGAGCGGCGACGAGCAGGTCGACCGCGTCCTCGACGGGCACGGGGCGGGCGCGGCGCTCGCGGAACCCGACGGTCCAGAAGAAGGGCAGCGTGCGCACGGCGCGCGACACGTGGTCGACCATGTGGTCGCCGCGACCGTAGATCATGCCGGACTTGAGGATGGTGTGGTCGATGCCGGAGGAGCGGATGATCTCTTCGGCCTCCCACTTGGACTCGTGGTAGCCCGAGCCGCACTCGGGCCGGGCGCGAAGGAAACTCACCATCACGATGCGCTTCACACCGGCGCGACGAGCGGCTTCGACGACGGCGCGTGTGCCCTCGACGTGCACGCCCTGGAACGTCTGGTCGCCGATCTCGCGGTTGATGCCGGCGCAGTGCGCGACCGCATCGCATCCGGCGAAGGCTGCGGTGAGCGCGTCGACATCGTCGAGCGCGACGCCGGTGCGTCGGGACACGACGACGGATGCTTCGGGGCCGAGGCGCTCGGCGAGGTGACGCCCGACGAATCCGGTGCCTCCGGTGATGGCCACTCTCATGACTGCTCCTTCGCTCATTAGCTCTACGGCTAAATGCTATCTAGCAAGGGTGCTATATTGCAAACATGACAGATAGCGCGACCGACATCTTCGCCGCGCTGGCGCACCCCACCCGGCGGCAGATCCTGCAGGACCTGAAAGAGGGCGAGCTGGCGGCCGGCGAGATCGCCGCGAAGTTCTCATCGAGCGGTCCGACGATCTCCCGTCATCTCGCGGTGCTGCGGCAGGCCGGGCTCGTGACCGAGCGTCGCGACGCCAACCGCATCCTGTACTCGCTGGTCGGTGAGCGCCTCGCCCTCTCGGTCGGCGACTTCCTCTCGACGGTGTGCCCCGAGCAGATCGTTCTGCGAGAGATACGCAAGCGCGGGGGCGCCGACGAGGGGTTATCCCCGGCCGAGGCCTGAGCGGGGCGATGCGAGGATGGAAGGCATGACCGAGCCCTCCGAACTCGCCGCCCGCGCCGCCGAGAAGCACGTCGTCGTGATCGGCGGTGGGATCGGCGGTCTCATCGCCGCCCGTGAGTGCGCCAAGGTCGGCATGCGCGTGACGGTGCTCGAGGCGTCAGATGCCGTGGGCGGCGCGATCCGTCGGGCCGAGCTCGACGGGGTGGCCCTCGACGCGGGGGCCGAGAGCTTCGCGACCCGCGGCGGACACGTGCGTGCGCTCCTCGCCGAGCTCGGCATCGACGACCGCGTCGTCGCACCCGCTCCCGGAGGAGCCTGGCTCGCCGGGGTCCCGGGCATCGGCGCCGCACCGCTCCCCGTCGGCGGGCTGCTCGGCATCCCCGCCAACCCGTTCCAGGACGACGTGCGCCGCATCATCGGCTGGTCGGGCGCCTGGAGGGCGTACCTCGATCGGGTGCGTCCGCCGCTGACCATCGGCCACGAGCACAGCCTCGGCAAGCTCGTCTCGACGCGCATGGGCGACAAGGTGCGCGACCGCCTCGTCGCTCCCGTGACCACGGGGGTGTATTCCGCTTCCCCCTCCGATATCGATGTCGAGATCGCCGCACCGGGGCTCAACGCCGCGCTCACGCGCACCGGTTCGTTGTCGGGTGCGGTGGCCGCGCTGCGCGACGAGGGGGCGGCCCGCGCCGCCGCGAAGAAGCCGGGCGCCGCGGTCGAGGGACTCGACGGCGGGATGACCGTCCTCGTCGATGCCCTGCTCGCCGACCTCGAGAACTTCCGTGTCGAGGTGCGCACGGCATCGCCCGTCCGCGCGATCGCCCGCGACGGAGACGGCTGGATCGTCGTCGCCGATGCGCCCGTCGATCCGGCATCCGAAGCCGCGCCCGAAGACGCCGCGGACTCCGATGACGAGGTCGTCGCGGTCGCGGAGGGGTGGCAGGCGGATGCCGTCGTCGTCGCCGTCGACGAGCGCACCGCGCGTGCGCTGCTCGCCGACGCCGTGCCCGCACTCATGCCGACCGACGACGTACCGGCACCCGAGATCGAGATCGTCACCCTGCTCCTCGACGCTCCGGCGCTCGATGCGGCGCCGCGCGGTACGGGTGTGCTGACGGTGCCCGGCAGCCACGTCGCCAAGGCGCTCACGCACTCCACCGCGAAGTGGGAGTGGGTGCGCCGGGCGGCCGGTGGTCGTCACGTCGTGCGGGTGTCGTTCGGTGCGCAGGGCGAGCCGGCGGCCACGGCAGGGCTCGACGACGGGGCTGCGTCGGACCTCGCGCTGCGCGAGGCATCCGCTCTTCTGGGCGTCGATCTGGCACCGTCCGCGCTGGTGGCCGCGCACCGTGCGCGCTACGTGCAGGCGCAGCCGGCATCGGTGATCGGATCGGCGGAACGTCGTGCGGCGGCACGCTCCGCCGTGCAGGCCGTTCCTGGCCTCGCGGCGGTCGGCGCCTGGCTCGCGGGTACGGGTCTCGCGCAGGTGATCCCCGATGCGACCGAGGAAACAGACCGCCTGCGCCGCACCCTGATCTGGGAGTGAGCGCCTCGCGCCTGTCAACCCCCTGCCCTCTCAATGCCGAAATCGGCATATGGGGTTACGCTGGGTACCTGGCCGACGGGGATCGAACGCCTGCGGCTCGACCGGAACAACGTGAGGAGACCCCATGAAGGGGAAGATCGGACTCGTCGTCGGAATCGGCGTGGGATACGTCCTCGGAACGCGCGCCGGACGCGAGCGCTACGAGCAGATCAAGACGCAGTGGCTCAAGGTCTGGCATCTCGACCCCGTGCAGGAGCGCGTCGAGCAGGTGAAGGACTTCGTGGGCCAGAAGGCCGCCGCGGTTCCGGGCGCCCTCTGGAACGGCGCCGTCAAGGTCGTGAAGTCGGTCGGCAGCGACGGCACGCCCGGGCAGAAGCTCGACTCGGTGATCGCCGCGGGCAAGGACGTCGCCGAAGACCTCGAGGATGCCGCCGAAGAGGTGAAGGACCGCGTCGAGGAGGCCGAGAAGTCGTCGACGTCGAAGACCTCTTCGTCGAAGACGTCCTCCGCGAACTCATCGGCCTCGACCGGAGCCGCTCGCAAGCCCGCCGCCAAGAAGCCGGCGACGCGCAAGCCCGCCGCGAAGAAGACCGGGAACTGACCATGCCCCGCGGCTATCGCGACCGCGCCGATGACAGCTTCCTGTCGCTGATCGGCGACCTCCCCGAACTCGTCTCGAACCTCGTCAAGGCCGAGATCAACGCCGCCAAGGCGTGGGTCTCGCGCACCGCGAAGGACGCGGGCTTCGGCGCCGTCTGGTTCGTCGTCGCCCTGTTCTTCCTGTTCTGGGCGATCCCGGTGCTGCTGGTCTTCGCCATCGCGGGCATCGCCTCGTGGTGGCCCGTGTGGCTCTCGGCGCTGGCGGTGTTCGGCATCCTGATCCTGGCCGTGCTGTTCTTCGCGCTGCTCGGCCTTCTCAAGTTCCGCAAGGTGCTGCGCCGGGAGAACCCCGCGCAGGCCGTCGCCACAGACGTTCGCATCGTGAAGGAGGCCGGCGACAATGACGAATTCTGACCTGCCGATCACCGCCGTCCCCGGCGGCATCGTCGACCCCGTCGCCTCGGCGCGGGCAGAGCTCAAGGCGGCGCTCGCCGCGATCGAGATCAAGGGCAACGTGCCGCGTCGTCTCGACAAGGCCTCGAAGCGCGCGGCCGTGCGTCTGCGACTGTTCTCCGAGCGCAACCCCGCGGGCGCGATCGCGATCGCCGTGGGTGCGGCGGCCGTCGTCGGCAGCGCCGTCTGGGTGATCGCCCGGGCGATCTCGCGCTGACCACTTCTTTTCGCGACGCCCCGGAACTCCGCTTCCGGGGCGTCGCGTTTTTGCACGCTCGGCCGCATTCGCAGCCGTCCGACAAAAGGGGCAGACTGGGACCATGTCCGATGAGAGCGCAGAGAACCCGTCCGGCTTCACCCTCTGGGCCGTGTGGCGACGCAATCCCGATGTGCCCGTCACCGAGTCCGACTCGACCGAACTCGAGACGATCGTCTCGTACGTCGAGGACTCCGGGGTCACGGTCCGCGGCTTCTACGACGTCTCGGGCCTCAAGGCCGACGCCGACCTCATGGTGTGGCTGCACGGCGACACCGCCGAAGAACTGCAGAAGGCGCTGCGTCGTCTGCGCCGCACCGAGCTGCTGCGCTCGCTCCTGCCCGTCTGGAACGTGATGGGCGTGCACCGCGACGCCGAGTTCAACCGCTCGCACGTGCCCGGCTTCCTCCGGGGGGTCGAGCCCAAGGACTGGCTCTGCCTCTACCCGTTCGTGCGCACGCCCGAGTGGTACCTGGCACCCGAGGCCGACCGTCGCGCGATGCTCGCCGACCACGGCCGCAAGGGCGCCGCGTTCACCGGCGTCGTCGCGAACACCGTCGCCGCGTTCGCCCTCGGCGACTACGAGTGGATCCTCCCGATGGAGGCCGACGACATCACCGATCTCGTCGACATGATGCGCGACCTCCGCTACACCGAGGCGCGTCTGTTCGTGAAGGAGGAGGTGCCCTTCTACACGGGGCGCAGGCTCCGCTTCGACGAGATCGCGGACGTGCTGCAGTAGGCCCGCCGTGAGCTCCCCGATCCGCCTCGGTACTCGCCGCAGCGCTCTCGCGCAGGCCCAGTCCGGTCACGTCGCCGCCGCCCTCGAGAAGGTCGTCGGCCGCCCCGTCGTGCTCGTCCCGATCACGTCCGAGGGCGACACCAATCGCGCCTCGCTGTCGGAGATCGGCGGGCAGGGCATCTTCGCCACGCGTCTGCGCGAGGCGCTGCTCGCGGGGGAGTGCGACTTCCTGGTGCACTCGCTCAAGGACCTGCCCACCGCGGTCCCCGAGGGCCTCGTCATCGCGGCGACGCCCGTCCGCGAAGACGCGCGCGATGTCGCCATCACTCGCGGCGGTACTCCGCTGCACGAGCTGCGCGCCGGCAGCACTGTCGGCACGGGGTCGCCCCGCCGCATCGCCCAGGTGCGTCGCCGGGCCCCGCACTCGACGGTCGTCGACCTGCGCGGCAACGTCGACTCGCGTCTCGCGCGCGTCGCATCCGGCGAGCTGGATGCCGTCATCCTCGCGGCCGCGGGGCTCTCGCGGCTCGGCACCGACTCGCCGCTGCACCGGGAGGAGCTGGGGCTGAGCGAGTGGCCGACCGCGCCCGGCCAGGGAGCCCTGGCCGTGGAGACGACGACGGATGCCCCGGCCGAGCTGCGTGAGGCGCTCGCCGTCCTCGACGATGCGCCCACCCGCCTCGCGATCACGCTGGAGCGCGCGATCCTCGAGGGTCTGGACGCCGGATGTCAAGCCCCCATGGCCGCGCATGCGGTCGTCGAAGGCGACGAGATCCGCGTCAGGACGGTCGTGTACGCGGCCGATGGCGGTCGCCGGATCGGGCTCGACGTCACCGAACCCCTGAACGAGGGGTATATTCAACGGAACGGCAGTGGCAATGATGCGGATGCTGCCGATGGTGCAGATCCGATCCAGGCCGTTCGATCGCTGGGATTGGCTGTCGCCCGTCGGCTGCTCGAACAAGGGGCGGCCGAACTCGTCCCCCGAGAGCAATCCTGATGACCACGACACCCGAATCGAAGCACGACAAGCCTCTAGACGGCTGGCGGATCCTCGTCCCCCGCGGAGGCCCGTGGGGCGACGGCGTCGCCGCGAGCCTGCGCCTGCAGGGAGCGGTCCCCGTCGTCGCGCCCCTCATCAACTTCGCCCCCACGACCGACCAGGCGGCCCTCGACGTCGCCCTGGAGCAGCTCGCCGCCGGCGCCTACGACTGGCTCACGGTGACGAGCGCGACCACGGTCGACGTGCTCTTCGCGCACCGTGCGGTGGTGCCGACCACCACGCGCATCGCGGCGGTCGGCGAGACCACCGCGGCGGCGCTGCAGGCCGTCGGGTACGAGGTCGCGCTGGTGCCCACGCAGGACAACTCCGCCGAGGGCATGGCGCAGCAGATGATCTCGCTCGAGACCGCACCGCGCCGCATCCTCGCTCTCCGCAGCGAGATCGCGAAGCCGGTGCTGAGCGTGCTGCTCACCGAGGCGGGTCACGACGTCGACAGCGTGGTGGCGTACCGCACGGTCGGCGTACCGGTGACGGATCGAATCAAGCGCGACGTCGAGAACGGTCGCATCAACGCGATCCTCATCACGAGCGGTTCGGTCGCCGAGCAGGTGCGCGAGCAGTTCCCCGAGATCCCCGATGACACGTTGCTCGCGGCGATCGGTCCGCGCACGGCGCGCGATGCCCGCAACGCCGGACTGTCGGTCTCGGTGGTCGCGGATCGCCAGACGGTCGACGCGCTCATCGACGCGGTCTCGCACTTCACCCTCCCGCACTCGGCCGACGAGTTCACGCCGTGAGCTTCCCCGAGGTGCGCCTGCGTCGACTGCGCCAGTCGCCGGCCGTCCGCCAGCTCGTGCGCGAGACCAGCCTCCAGCCGCAGCAGCTCGTGCTGCCGATGTTCGTGCGCGAAGGGCTCACCGACCCCGCGCCGATCGGATCGATGCCCGGTGTCGTCCAGCACTCGATGGACTCGCTGCGCGCCGCGGCGGTCGAGGCGGCCGAGGCCGGCGTCGGTGGCGTCATGCTCTTCGGCGTTCCTGCGGTGCGCGATGCCCGCGGCTCCGGTGCAGACGCTCCCCACGGCATCCTCAATCTCGCGACCGAGGCGCTGGCAGCCGAGGTGGGCGACGCCCTCGTCGTGCAGACCGACCTGTGCCTCGACGAGTTCACCGATCACGGACACTGCGGCGTGCTGGCCGCCGACGGTTCCGTCGACAACGACGCGACCCTCGAGCGGTACACCTCGATGGCTCTCGCCCAGGCGCGGGCCGGTTCGCAGCTGCTCGGGCTCTCGGGCATGATGGACGGCCAGGTCGCCGCCATCCGCCGAGCGCTCGACGCCGAGGGGTTCACGCGCACGATCCTGATGTCGTACGCGGCGAAGTACGCGAGCGCGTTCTACGGCCCCTTCCGCGAGGCGGTCGACTCGCAGCTCACCGGTGACCGCCGCACCTACCAGCTCGACCCCGGCAACCGTCGCGAGGGCGTGCGCGAGGCCGTGGTCGACGAGCAGGAGGGCGCCGACATCGTCATGGTCAAGCCGGCGATGGCCTTCCTCGACGTTCTGCGCGAGGTGCGAGACACCGTGCATATTCCGGTGTGGGCATACCAGGTGTCCGGCGAGTACGCGATGATCGAGGCCGCCGCCGCGAACGGATGGATCGACCGCCGTGCGGCGATCCTCGAGTCGCTGCTGTCGATCCGGCGCGCCGGTGCCGACGCGGTTCTGACGTACTGGGCGACCGAGGCCGCCCGCTGGCTGCGCGACTGATCGGTCGCCGCCGCACTTCGAGAGGAAGCACCATGTCCGATCGCAACGATGATCTCTTCTCCGCCGCCCGCGCGGTGATCCCCGGCGGCGTGAACTCTCCCGTCCGCGCCTACGGGTCGGTCGGTGGCACGCCGCGGTTCCTCGCCTCCGCGCAGGGTGCGACGGTGACGGATGCCGCGGGCACGACCTACATCGACCTCGTGGCCTCGTGGGGCCCGGCGCTGCTCGGTCACGCGCATCCGGAGGTCGTCCAGGCGGTGCAGGAGGCCGCGACCCGTGGTCTGTCGTTCGGCGCGCCCACCGAGGGCGAGGTCGAGCTCGCGGCACTGATCGCCGACCGCGTGCGGTTCGGCGAGATCCGTCCGATCGAGCGCGTGCGCCTGGTGTCGACGGGCACCGAGGCGACCATGACGGCGATCCGCCTGGCCCGCGGCGCGACCGGTCGCGACCTGCTCGTGAAGTTCGCCGGTCACTACCACGGCCACTCCGACGGGCTGCTCGCCGCGGCGGGCTCGGGCGTCGCGACGCTCGCGCTGCCGGGATCCGCAGGCGTGCCCGCGCCGATCGCCGCGCAGACGCTCGTGATCGACTACAACGACCCCGAGGCGCTGGCGGCCGTGTTCGCCGAGCACGGCCCGCGCATCGCGGCGGTCATCGTCGAGGCATCCGCGGCGAACATGGGCGTCGTCGCCCCGCTCCCCGGGTTCAACCGCCTCATCGCCGACACGGCCCACGCGCACGGCGCGCTGATGATCCTCGACGAGGTGCTCACCGGGTTCCGCGTGCACCCGGCCGGGTTCTGGGGCCTGCAGGCCGCGGAGGGCGAGGACTACCTGCCCGACATCGTCACCTTCGGCAAGGTCGTCGGCGGGGGGATGCCGCTGGCCGCCCTCGGTGGACGGGCCGATGTGATGGACCTCCTGGCCCCGCTGGGGCCGGTCTACCAGGCGGGCACGCTCTCCGGGAACCCACTCTCCGTCGCCGCGGGCCTCGCCACGCTGCGCCTCGCGACGCCCGAGGTCTACGCGACCATCGACGCGGCGGCCGACCGGCTCTCGCGTGCGCTCGACGCGGCGCTCACGGATGCCGGTGTCGAGCACGCGGTGGCGAAGGCGGGAAACCTCTTCAACGCGTCGTTCCGCCCCTCCGCCCCGCGCGACTACGCCGAGGCCCAGGCGCAGGAGACGTTCCGCTACGCTCCGTTCTTCCACTCGCTGCGGGAGCAGGGGATCGCCCTGCCGCCGAGCGTGTTCGAGGCGTGGTTCCTCACGGCCGCCCACGGCGACGAAGAACTGCTGCGCATCGAGGCGGCGCTGCCCCTCGCCGCCGCCGCCGCGGCATCCGCTCGTCCCTGAGTAAGCGCATTCCCACAACGGATCGTTGTGTTCCTGTGAGCAAGATCCAGACAACTGGGAGGATGCCGCTGGCAGACTGGGTGTCATGGTGACGTTGCTGTTGGATCAGACGCAACTCGAGATCGTGCTCTCGCCGCTGGAACGCGCCGCGAGCTTCCACCGCGACAACCTCCGCATCGTGCGCGAGACGATCACCAAGGTGCAGCTCACCGATGACGCCTGGACCTGGCTGCGCGGCGTGCCCAACCCCGGCACCCACATCCCCGGCATCCTCGCCGCCGGCACGTGGAAGGCCGCGGGCAGCACCGACTTCGTGCTCATCCGCAAGCGCCGGCCGAGCGTCGTGATCGATCTCACGGGCGACGAGCAGTACCGCCGTCTCATCCTGACCACCCGGCACGGCCTCGCCCTGACGCAGGCCCTGCGGCTCGAGGTCTCCGAAGAGCCGGCCGACGTCGAGGAGATCGTCTCGACCGGCTCGATCCCCACGACCAAGCAACCCCGGCGCCCGGTGATCCGGCCGCGGCCCGCCTGAGCCACCGCGCTCGCAGACCACGGCGAAACGCCCTCCGCGACCATCGGGTCGGGAGGGCGTCTCGCCGTGCGGATCGATCAGTCGCGGGGGCGGTACTCGCCGTGCTCGTGGTGCTGGTCGCCGTCGCCGCTCTGGTCGTAGTGGTCGGCGTTGGCGAGCTCGTCGTCGGTCGCCGTGAGTGGGATCTCCGGGATGATCTCGATCACGGTCGTGCGGGGAGCGCCATCGGCGGGAGCGTCGTCGTCGGATGCTTCGTCGTCGGATGCTTCGTCGTTCGGGGTCTCGTCGGTCGCCGTGTCGGCTTCCGCCTGCGTGTCGGCTTCCGGCTCGGAGGGGGCGGCATCGTCCGTCTCGCTGCCGTCCGACTCGGAGGGCGCCTCGCCGAGGGGGTAGTCCTTCGGCTCGTCCTCGAAGTAGGCGCGGGCGGCGTCGGCGAGCATCGAGCTCACCGCGGCCGAGCGCGGGTCGGCGTCCTCGGCGGAGGCCGCCTCGTCGCTGTCGGAAGACCCATCCGACGACGCGTCGGATGCGCCGTCGGTCGGGCCCAGGTCGTCGAACACCTCGACCCCGGCCTCCTCGCCGATCGGAACACCCGCGGCTTCACCGTCGACGGCGTGGGCGGGAGCTTCGGCACCCGGGAACGAGGTGGCCTCCTCCTCGGCGGCGTCGCCGTTTCCGAAGAGGATGTCGTCGAACGAGGGGAGCCCCGCGGCCGACACCGGGCCCGGTGCGACCTGCGCGGCATCCGCGTCGGTGGCCGTACCGTCTGCAGGCGTCTCGTCCGCAGGCGTCTCGTCGTCGGATCCAGCGGTGTCGGATCCAGCGTCGTCGGATGCAGAGGCGCCGTCGACGGAGCCGTCGACCGCTCCCTCGGCATCCGCTTCGTCCGCGACGACGTCGCCGTCGTTCACGATCGCGGCTCCTGCTCCGGAGGCGACCACTGCCGCCGCGACGGGACCGCCGGGCACGGCTGCGGCGGCGTCGGCGGCGATCGCGGAGGCCGTCATCGCCGCCGTGTCGTCCGTCGTGACCTGATCCTCGGCGTCGGCCGGAGCGGTCGCGTGTTCCTCGACGGGAGCCGCCGGCGCGGCGGCGGGAGCGACGAGCTGCGTCGCGAGGAGGCCGGCGTGCGGCTCGAGCCGGCCGCCACGGGTGAGCTGGATGAAGACGTCTTCGAGTGTCGGACCGCGCTGCACGAGAGTGGTGAGGGCGATCCCGGCATCCGCGGCGACCGCTCCGACCCGGCGCGCGTCGGTGCCGCGCACCGTGAGCCCGGAGCGGAGGACCTCGATGTCGAACCCGGCGGCGGCGAGGGCGGCGGTGAGCGCGGCGCGATCGGCCGCGTCGACGATGACGGCACCGGCCGAAGGATCGGCGAGCTCCTCGATGCCGCTCGCGAGCACGAGACGGCCCTTCGAGAGCACGAGCACGTTGTCGGCCACCTGCTCGACCTCGCTGAGCACGTGCGACGAGACCAGCACGGTGCGGCCCTCGTCGGCGAGACGGCGCATGAGCAGGCGCATCCAGCGGATGCCTTCGGGGTCGAGCCCGTTGGCCGGCTCGTCGAACACGAGAGCCCCGGGGTCGCCGAGCAGAGCGTGAGCGACGCTCAGGCGCTGACGCATGCCGAGCGAGAATCCGCCGATGCGGGCGTCGCCCTCGTTCTCGAGCCCGACCAGGGAGAGCACCTCGGCGACGCGACCGAGCGGGATGTCGTTGGCCTTGGCCGCGATCGTGAGCTGACGGTTCGCGGTGCGGCGCGGACGGTAGACGGTCTCCTCGAGCACCGAACCGATCACCCGCAGCGGCTGGCGGAGCTCGGCGTACGACTGGCCGCCGATCGTCGCGGTGCCGGATGTCGGGCGCACCTGGCCCAGCAGCATCCGCAGCGTCGTCGTCTTGCCGGCCCCGTTGGGGCCGAGGAACGCGGTGACCGCACCCGGCTCGATCCGAGCAGAGAAGTCGGAAACGGCGGTCACCTCATTGAAGCGCTTCGTCACGCCCGTGAATTCGAGAACCTGTCCGTCGGTCATGCGCGACCTCTCCTTGCTTGGTCAATTCCCCCTATCCTGCCGGAAAACCGTCCGGATCGCGTATTTCCTGTGGATTGCGAGCCCTCGCGGCGACCGGGGTAGCCTGGCTCCCGTGACCGAGACCTCTGCCTCCGACCGCGTCCTCGTCCGCACGGAAGGCGCTCTCGGGCGGCTCACGCTGCAGCGTCCCGAGGCGATCAACGCCCTCGACCTGGGCATGGTGCAGGCGCTCACCGCGGCGCTCGACGCCTGGCGCACCGACACCGACGTGCAGATCGTGCTGCTGGACGGTGCGGGCGACCGCGGCTTCTGCGCCGGGGGAGACGTGCGCGCCCTGCACGCGCAGATCGTGTCGGGGCATCCCGAGTCCACCGCCGAGTTCTTCCGCGCGGAGTACGCGCTCAACGCCATGATCGCCGAGTATCCGAAGCCGATCGTCGCCTTCGCCGACGGCATCACGATGGGCGGCGGCATCGGGCTCGCGGGGCACGCGGCGATCCGCATCGTGACCGAGCGCTCGAAGCTCGCGATGCCCGAGACGCGCATCGGCTTCACTCCCGACGTCGGCGGCACCTGGCTGCTCGGCCGTGCGCCGGGTCGCCTCGGCGAGTACCTCGCTCTGACCGGCGGTTCGATGAACGGGGCGGATGCCATCGCCCTCGGTTTCGCGGACTACTACGTGCCCTCCGCCAATCTCGACGCCCTGCGCGAGGCCCTCGCGTTCCGCGCCGACCCGACGGGGCCGAGCGAGATCGTGCTGCTGTTCGACGAGACGCCGGAGCCCTCGGAGCTGTCGCCGTCGCCGGAGTGGATCGACGAGGCCTTCTCCGCCGACACGGTCGTCGAGATCGCCGAGCGGTTGCAGGCGCAGGGCACGACGGATGCCACGGCCACGGCCGACCTGCTCGAGGGGCTCGCGCCGACGGGGTTGGTCGTGACGCTCGACGCCGTGCGCGAGGCGCGGGCGGCCTCCGGGCTGCGCGAGGCGCTCGAGGGCGAGTACCGGCGGGTGCTGTGGTTCGTGCACGAGCATCCTGATCTCGTCGAGGGCATCCGGGCGCAGCTGGTCGACAAGGACCGCAACCCGAAGTGGCAGCCCGCCTCGCTCGCCGAGCTGGGGACGGATGCCGGGGCGGATGCCCGTGCGTACGTGCCGGAGACGCCGCTGTTCTGAGTGCCGGCCCGGCTGTCGATGGGTTCGCTGTGAGCGAAGGTTCCGAACTCGGGGGTACGAATGTCGGAGCTTCGTGTCACGCTTTGTTGTGGCCGATCCCGGTCGGCACCTTCCCCCACGCCTGAGTCCACAGCTTCATCTCTCAGAAAGTCCGCCTGTGCTGGGTAAAATTCTCGTTCGGTATCTGTCCCGCTACAAGTGGCTGCTCGTCGCCGTCCTGGTCTTCCAGTTCGCGAGCGCGATCGCCACCCTCTATCTCCCGCGTCTCAACGAAGACATCATCAACAGAGGCGTCGCACAGTCCGACACCGCCTACATCTGGCGCACCGGTCTGCTCATGCTGGCGGTCTCGCTCGGTCAGATCATCGCGTCGATCATCGCCACGTACTTCGCCGCCCGCGCGTCGATGGGCGCCGGCCGCGACATCCGCGCCGACGTGTTCAGCAAGGTGAGCGGATTCTCCGAGCGAGAGGTGTCGCAGTTCGGCGCCGGCTCGCTCATCACGCGCAACACCAACGACGTGCAGCAGGTGCAGATGCTGGCGATGATGGGCGCCACCATGCTCGTCACCGCACCGCTGCTCGCGATCGGCGGCATCATCTTCGCGGTGCAGACCAACATCGGGCTGAGCTGGCTCATCGCCGTCTCCGTCCCCCTCCTGCTGATCGTCGCCGGACTCGTCGTCAGCCGCATGGTCCCCCTGTTCCGCAGCTACCAGGGCAAGCTCGACACCGTGAACCGCGTCATGCGCGAGCAGCTCACCGGCGTGCGCGTCGTGCGCGCGTTCGTGCGCGAGCGCATCGAGGAGGAGCGCTTCCGCGGCGCGAACACCGACATCATGGTCGTCGGGCGCAAGGTGGGTTCGCTGTTCGTGCTGCTGTTCCCGCTCTTCATGCTCATCCTCAACGTCACGGTCGTCGCGGTCGTCTGGTTCGGTGGCGTCGAGGTCAACAGCGGCACGGTGCAGGTCGGCACGATCTTCGCGTTCATGCAGTACATCGGACAGATCATGGGCGGCGTCATCATGGCCAGCTTCATGGCGATCATGATCCCGCGCGCCGCGGTCTCGGCCGAGCGCATCGGCGAGGTGCTCGACACGACGTCGAGCATGGAGCGTCCGGCGAACGGCGTCACCTCGTTCCCGACTCCGGGTTCCGTGGCGTTCGACGACGTCGAGTTCACCTACCCCGGAGCCGACGCCCCCGTGCTCTCCGGCATCAGCTTCGCCGCCGAGCCCGGTGAGACCGTCGCGATCGTCGGATCGACCGGTGCCGGCAAGACCACGCTGGTCTCGCTGATCCCGCGCCTCTTCGACGTCTCGGGTGGAGCCGTCTTCGTCGGAGGCGCCGACGTCCGCACCGCCGATGTCGAATCGCTCTGGGCGACGATCGGACTCGTTCCCCAGCGCCCGTTCCTCTTCACCGGCACGGTCGCGTCGAACCTTCGCTACGGCCGTGAAGACGCCACCGACGACGAGCTCTGGCACGCGCTCGAGATCGCGCAGGGTCGTGATTTCGTCGAGGAGATGCCGCAGGGGCTCGAGTCGCGGATCACCCAGGGCGGAACCAACGTCTCGGGCGGTCAGCGCCAGCGCCTGGCGATCGCCCGCGCGATCGTGCGGCAGCCGCAGATCCTCGTCTTCGACGACTCGTTCTCGGCGCTCGACCTCACCACCGACGCCCGTCTGCGACAGGCGCTGTGGAGGGAGCTGCCCCACGTGACCAAGGTCGTCGTCGCGCAGCGCGTCTCGTCGATCACCGATGCCGACCGCATCGTCGTGCTCGAGGGCGGGACCATGGTCGGCGTCGGAACGCACGAAGAACTCCTCGAGACGAGCACGACGTACCGAGAGATCGTCGAGTCGCAGCTGGGGGTGGACGCATGAGCGAGCAGAACTCCTCACGTACCCGTCGCGGTCGCGGAGCCAAGAGTGCGACCGCGGGCACCGCGGCCGTCGTCGAGCCCGAACTGACCGACGAGGAGAAGTACGAGGCCGAGCTGGCCGAGAAGGCGCGTCAGGACGGCGGCGGCTGGGACAGCGTCGCGCCCGGCAAGGCCGACAACTTCGGCAAGAGCTTCAGCCGCATGATCGGCCTGCTCAAGCCCTCGGCGGTCTGGTTCGTGATCGTGTCGATCCTCGGCGCCATCGGCGTCGTGCTCACGGTGGCGGCTCCGAAGGTGCTCGGCGAGGCGACCAACCTCATCTACAAGGGCTTCATCTCGGTGCAGCTCGGGCAGGCGAACGGCGACTTCCCCGGATTCCCCGCGGGTACCTCGCAGGACGACGTCGTCGACGCGTTGCGGCAGGGCGGCCAGACCGACTTCGCCAACCAGGTCGCCGCGCTCGGTGACTTCCAGGTCGGTGACGGCGTCGACTTCGACGCCCTCCGGTGGGTCATCGCCGCCGTCCTCGCGATCTACGTGGTCGCGGCGTTCCTGAGCTGGATCCAGGGCTACGTCATCAACGTCATCATGGTGCGCACCATGTGGCGTCTGCGCGAATCGGTCGAGGCGAAGATCAACCGACTGCCGCTGTCGTACTTCGACAAGGTGCAGCGAGGTGACCTGATCTCCCGCGTCACCAATGACATCGACAACATCACGCAGACCATGCAGCAGTCGCTGTCGGGCGCGATCACCGCGGTGCTCACGGTCGTGGGCGTGCTCGTGCTCATGTTCTCGATCTCGTGGCAGCTGGCGCTCGTCGCGCTGGTGGCGCTTCCGCTCATGGGAGTGATCTTCGGCGTCATCGGTCCGCGTTCGCAGAAGGCCTTCGGCACGCAGTGGCGCAAGGTCGGACGGCTGAACGCCCGCGTCGAGGAGGCCTTCTCGGGCCACGCGCTGGTCAAGGTCTTCGGCCGCGAGCAGGACGCCCTCGACAAGTTCAAGGACGAGAACGAGGAACTCTTCCAGGCCGCGTTCAAGGCGCAGTTCCTGTCGGGCATCATCATGCCGGCGATGACCTTCGTCGGCAGCCTCACCTACGTGGGTATCGCGGTGCTCGGCGGCCTCATGGTCGCGAACGGCCAGCTGCGTCTCGGCGACGTGCAGGCGTTCATCCAGTACTCGCAGCAGTTCACGCAGCCGCTGTCGGAGCTGGGCGGAATGGCGGCGGTCGTGCAATCAGGAACCGCCTCGGCCGAGCGCGTGTTCGAGCTGCTCGACACCGAGGAGCAGGAGGCCGACGACGTCGACGCTCCCGCGCTCGACGAGGGCAAGGGCGTCGTCGAGTTCGAGAACGTCGCGTTCTCGTACACGCCCGATCGTCCGCTCATCACGGACCTCTCCTTCCGGGTCGAGCCGGGGCAGACGGTGGCGATCGTCGGCCCGACCGGTGCGGGCAAGACCACGCTCGTCAACCTGATCATGCGGTTCTACGAGCTGAACGGCGGGCGCATCCTGCTCGACGGTCAGGACATCTCGGAGGTCACGCGCGACGAGCTGCGTTCCCGCACCGGCATGGTGCTGCAGGACCCGTGGCTGTTCGCGGGCAGCATCCGCGAGAACATCCGATACGGGCGTTCCACGGCGACCGATGACGAGGTGCTCGAGGCCGCGAAGGCGACGTACGTCGATCGCTTCGTGCACGCGTTGCCCGAGGGGTACGACACCGTGCTCGACGAGGACGCGTCGAACGTCTCGGCGGGTGAGCGGCAGCTGATCACGATCGCCCGGGCGTTCGTCGCCCAGCCGTCGATCCTGATCCTCGATGAGGCCACGTCGGCCGTCGACACCCGCACCGAGCTGCTCCTGCAGAACGCGATGGCGGCGCTCCGCGAGGGACGCACGTCGTTCGTGATCGCTCACCGCCTGTCGACGATCCGCGATGCCGACCTCATCCTCGTGATGGAGCACGGCGACATCGTCGAGAAGGGCACGCACGACGAACTCATCGCCGCGCAGGGCGCCTACTGGCGCCTGTACCAGTCGCAGTTCGAGCAGGCGGCGACCGACATCGACGCCGAGGAGGCACTCACCGGCTCGACGCCGACCGTGATCACGGGCGACGCCGACGACGTGGATGCCGCCGAGGCCGCAGCAGCGGATGCCGTCACCGGCGCATCGGTCGGAGCCCAGCAGCCCGCCGCCGAAGCTGCCGCGGCGCGGGCCGTGATCGAGCACCCGTCTCCCGAGGGGGACACCCGCCACGGCTGACCCGTCACGCTGACCCGGCACGGCTGACCCGTCGCAGTACCCGGGCTCACGCCCACCCGAAGCGCCCCGACCCGCATCCGCGGGCTGGGGCGCTTCGCGTGCGGCGCCGTCGTCCCGAGAACCCGCCGCCGCGGCATGCGTCCGATCCCGCTCATCTGCACGGAGCGCGCACGTCTGCACGGCGATCCCGGGGGTCTCGCCGTGCGGACGTGATCCGTCCGTGCAGGCGTGATGGCGTGGAACCACGTGCAGGGAGAAAAGACATCTAGGGAGATTCGGCGGGATTCTCCCTGCACGTGTCGTTCTTCCCTGCGGATGAGCGGGCGGCAGAGGGCGACAGGCGTGCGAGGAGGCAATCTGAACGTGAGGGGTCACGACACGCCTCACGTGCGGGCACGATCACGGCGTGTTGTGACCCCTCACGGAGTCAGGAGACCCGGCTACTCCGAGTCGAGGCCGAACAGGTTCATCGGATGCGTGAGGCGCCACCAGATGCTGGGGCCCTTGACGTCGTCGTCGAGCACGAGTTCCGTCGTGGTCGCGTCGATCGGGCCGGCCGTGCTCAGCGAGCCCACGGCGTCGCCGTCCTCCCGCGCATCCCCGAGCGAGAAGTTCGTCGAGGTCGTCGCCGCGGCACCGTTCCAGAGCAGCACGTCGGTGTCGGCATCCGTCACGATGTCGACCTCCGCGCCCCACTCGGTGCGCACCTGACCGACGACCGTGCCGGCCGGAACCGCGGGTTCCTGGGCGAGGAGCGCCGCTTCGACCTCGGCGAACAGCGAGCGCGTGGCCGCGAGCCGCTGGGCATCGTCGTCCTGATTCAGCACCGCCGCGTAGAGCTGCACGGTGCTGTCGCCCACGGTCACGTTCTTCGCCGTGAGCAGGTTCCACCCGACCAGCGTGCCGGTCTTGATGCCGACGACACCGGGGTCGGCCAGCATGCCGTTGGTGTTGGTCACGAGGCCCGCGCCGGGCAGTTCGACGGCAGGGGTGCCGACGATCTCCGCGAACACCGGGTTCTTCATCGCGAGCTCGCCCAGGCGCACCAGGGCGTCGGGTGTCGCGACGTTGCCGATGTCGAAGCCCGACGGTGTGACGACCGTGATATCGCTGAGGCCGCGCTCGCTCAGCCAGATCTCCGCGGCGGCCGCGAACTCGCTGTTCGACCCCCAGATCTCCCGCGCGAGGCGGTCGATGTAGTTGTTCGCCGACCCGAGCAGCGTGCCCTGCAGCATCTGGTACTCGGTGAGCACTCCGCCGACCGGCACATCGAGCGACGACTGATCCGACATCCGATACGACCAGTACGACTGGCTGTCGGCACGGGTGAACGAGAACTCGGGACCCTGCTCGCCGAGGGCCAGGGGCATCCGGTCGAGCACCATGAGCGAACTGACCACCTTGGTGATGCTCGCGATGCTCGCCGGATCCACCGAGGATGCCGTCGAGCCGATGCCACCCACGCCGACGGCTGCACTGCCGACGCCGGGCCACGCCACGGCGGCCGGGGGAGCGGCGACGGTGGTGAACTCGACAGAATGAACGGTCGGGGCGACCTCGTGCAGCGGCCAGAGGATGGTCGTGCCGGCGTATGCGCCGACGAGACCGAGAACCATGCCGATCGGCACGAGCACGCGGGCGCTCGCGATCGCCGGGCGCAGTCGGGCGCCGCGCATGATCGCGACGGCGGGATCCTCGACGTACGGCTCGTCGTAGGTGCGCGCCGCGGAACCCGCCGCGACGGCAGCGGTGTCGATCCAGGTCAGAGCGGTGGCCGGGCGCTTCTCATCTGCCCACGCGGCCTCGGGAGTCTCGCTCTCGTTCGCCTCCGGAGTATCGGATGCCTCGGCACCGGCACTCTCGGTACCGGCAGCCTCGACATCAGCACCTTCGGGACCAGCCTCCTCGACGCCGGCAGCCTTCGCCTCGTCAGGGTCCGCCACGGCGGGCACGGATGCCGTCGCAGGCGGCTCGAGTTCGCCCGGGGCGTCGGTCGCAGCCGCGCCGGAATCGGGCACGGCGGCGGTGGCGGCGTCGGTGGGATGAGCGGCGGTCACTCGATTACGGTACCCAATCCCCGGGCTGATCTGCGGCGATGCGTCACGGGCGGGCGCGGGTGTCGGCGCGCGGGTATGCTGGTCAGCACAACCACGGGAGTCCGGCGAGCCGGGCTGAGAGGGAGCGAACCGCGCTTCGACCGTCGAACCTGATCTGGGTCATGCCAGCGCAGGGAGGAGTTCAGATGAGTACGTCCACGCCCGAATCCGCCGCGAAGGACACCGGCGAAACGGCACCCAACCCGGCATCCGGATCCAACCCGGCATCCGGATCCAACCCGGCATCCGCCGCGAAGCCGGCATCCGCGAAGAGCGCACCCGCCACGATCTGGCGTTGGCGCGTCGTCGACATCGTGGTCGCCAGCGTGCTCGGCGTCGCCGCCGGGCTGATCTTCCTCGCGTGGAACGTCGGCTACCTCGGCCCGAAGGCGCTCCTCGAGCCGCTGCTCCCGGGCCTGCAGGGGCTGCTCGACGGACCGTGGCTGTTCGCCGGTGTGCTCGGCGGCCTCATCATCCGCAAGGCGGGCGCGGCGATCTACGTCGAGCTGCTCGCCGCGGTCGTGTCGGCCCTGATCGGCAACCAGTGGGGCGGGTTCCTGACGCTCGAGGCCGGGCTCGTGCAGGGCCTGGGAGCCGAACTGATCTTCCTGCTGTTCTTCTACCGCCGCTGGTCGCTGCCGGTCGCGATCCTCGCCGGAGCGGGGGCGGCCCTCGCCGGCGGCATCAACAACCTCATCCTCTGGTACGCGGGGTCGGGCACCGAGTTCACGGTGATCTATCTGATCAGCACGGTCGTGTCGGGCGCGGTGATCGCCGGGGCCCTGTCGTGGGTGCTGGCGCGCGGCATCGCGGCCACGGGAGCGCTCGATCGCTTCGGCTCGGGCCGTGAGGCGCGCGTCCGCGTCTGATGACGATCGATCAGGCCGGCCCCGCGACGGTCGAGGCGACCGCGTGGGGCTGGCGTCATGCCAGCCGTCTGGCCTGGGCGCTGCAGGACGTCTCGTTCCGGATCGAGCCGGGGGAGCGCGTGCTGGTGCTCGGCGCATCCGGTGCCGGCAAGTCGACGCTGCTGCAGGGACTCGCCGGGGTGCTCGGCGGCGACGAGGAGGGCGAAGCCCAGGGCTCGCTCCTCGTCGACGGCATCCCCGCAGCGTCCACGCGCGGGCGCACGGGGCTCGTGCTCCAGGATCCCGACTCGCAGGTGATTCTCGCCCGGGTGGGTGACGACGTCGCCTTCGGGTGCGAGAACCTCGGCATCCCGCGCGCCGAGATCTGGCCGCGCGTGACGCAGGCGCTCGACGCGGTCGGCCTCGATGTGCCGCTCGATCGCCCGACCAAGGCGCTGTCGGGCGGGCAGAAGCAGCGCCTCGCGCTCGCCGGCATCCTCGCGATGCGGCCGGGGCTCGTGCTGCTCGACGAGCCGACGGCCAACCTCGATCCCGCGGGCGTGGTCGAGGTGCGCGACGCGGTCGAGCGGATGCTGCAGGCGCACCCCGCGACGCTGATCGTCGTCGAGCACCGCCTCGACGTATGGCTGCCGTTGATCACCCGGGTGATCGTGGTCGGGCAGGGCGGGGTCGTGGCCGACGGACCGCCCGCGCACGTGCTCGGCGTCGAGGGCGCCCGGCTCGCGGCCGACGGGGTGTGGGTGCCGGGGTTCGCTCCGGATGCTCCGCCCGCTCCGCTGTCGGCGTCCGGCGAGGTGCTGATCTCGGCCCGCGATCTCGCCGTCGCCCGCGTAAAGGGGAAGCCCGTGGCGAGCGGCATCGACCTCGACGTGCGGGCAGGACAGGCGCTCGCGATCACCGGGCCGAACGGTGCCGGCAAGTCGACCCTCGGGCTCACGCTCGCGGGACTCCTGCCGCCTGCGGGCGGTGCGGTCGCGGCATCCGCGGCCCTGGCCGCCGGCATCGGATCGACGCCGATCGACTGGGCCTCGCGCGATCTGCTCACCCGTATCGGGATGGTCTTCCAGGAGCCCGAGCATCAGTTGCTGGCGAAGACCGTGCAGGACGAGCTCGCGGTCGGCCCGCGCGCTCTCGGCATGTCCGAGGACGAGATCGCCGCGCGCAGCGAGGAGCTGCTGCACCGGCTGCGCCTCGACCGGCTCGCGCGCGCCAACCCCTACACGCTGTCGGGCGGCGAGAAGCGTCGGCTGACGGTCGCCGCCGCCCTCGCGACCCGGCCCCGGGTGCTCGTGCTCGACGAGCCGACCTTCGGACAGGACGCCCGTACCTGGGCCGAACTCGTCGCGATGCTCGCTGCCCTGCGCGACGAGGGCACCGCGATCGTGACGATCACGCACGACCTCGACGTCGCCCGCGCGCTCCACGCCGAACGCTACGAGCTGGGCGGCATCCGATGACCGTGCTCGACACCACCGCCCGCACCGGACGGATCGCCGGCATCAACCCCGTCGCCAAGCTCGGGGTGAGCGCGCTGATCGCGATCCCGCTGATCCTCACGCTCGATCCGGTGTCGGCTTCCGTCGCCCTCGTGCTCGAGTGCGTGCTGTTCTTCTTCGCCGGCATCGGCTGGCGCGAGTTCTGGCTGCGCACCTGGCCGGTCTGGCTCGCGGCGCCCCTCACCGCCGTCACGATCGCGCTCTACGGCGAGACGAGCGGCACGATCTACGTCGAGTGGTTCGTGCTGCGCATCAGCGACGGGTCGCTCGCGCTCGCTCTCGCGACCTTCCTGCGCGTGCTCGCCATCGCGCTGCCGTCGGTGGTGCTGTTCATCACGGTCGACCCCACCGACCTCGCCGACGGACTCGCTCAGGTGCTGAAGCTGCCCGCCCGGTTCGTGCTGGGCGCGCTCGCCGGGTTGCGCATGATCGGGCTGTTCCTCGATGACTGGCGGGCGCTCGAACTCGCGCGCCGGGCCCGCGGAGTCGCCGATCGGGGACGCATCCGCCGGTTCTTCGGCATGGCGTTCGCCCTTCTCGTGCTCTCGATCCGCAGGGGCGCGAAGCTCGCCACCGCCATGGAGGCCCGCGGCTTCGGAGCCCCCGGTCGGCGCACGTGGGCGCGCGAATCGCGGTTCGGGGCGGCCGAATGGATGCTGCTCGCGGTCGGTCTCACGATCTCCGGGGTGGCCGTGGCCGCCGCGATCGCGACCGGCGCGTGGAACTTCATCCTCGGGCCGAGCTCCTAGCCGTCGCTCAGGTCTCGTTCCAGAGCCGCATGTAGAACTCGAGCCGCTCGTCGTCGCGTTCGACGCCGTACGCCTCGAGCAGCGGGTCCTCCCAGCCGGGGCCGAAGTTCCACCCGGTGCTCATGGCCGCGGCGGCGAGGTCGGCCCACCGGTCGGCGAGACCGAGGGCGGCGAGATCGACGTGGGCGGCGGGCTCACCTGTGGCGTCGAGGAGCGTGTTGGGCATGCAGGCGTCGCCGTGGCACACGACCAAGCGGTCGATCGGCGGGGCCTCGTGCAGCTCGGGCGGCATGACGACCCCGCGCTCGGCGGCGTTCGAGACGCGCCAGTGCACGCTCCACTCCCACGGGCAGTCGGCGACGGGGAGGGTGTCGTGCAGCATCCGCAGGGCGCGACCGACGGCGGGTACTGCGATCTCAGCCTTGCCATCCCAGCGCGGATCGACGGCGCTGAACGCGTCGATCGCGCGGGTGACGAGCCACTCGTGCGCGTCGTCCTCGCCCTGGGCGAGCACCTCGGGCACCGTGATCCAGCGGCGGGCCCAGCGCATCCGCTCGGCCTCGTCGTGCATGTTGGCCTCGTCGTCGAGCGGACCCCACTTGATGTAGCGCCCGTCGTCGGTGCGGAACGTGAGGCCCCCGATACCGTTGCGCCAGACCGGGGTCACGGCGGCGCGACCGGCGAGGTCGCGCACGCGCGCGGGGATCTCGATGTGGGCGTCGGGGATGCTCATCCCCCCAGTCTGCCGTGCCGACCCCGTAGGCTCGCTGACACACAGCCTTCCCCGGGGGATCGTGGTGACACCAAGAACCACGTAGGCTGAAACTCAGTCGCACGACGACGTTCGAAGGAGAACACCATGCAGATCAGCGGACAGGGCGCGCTCATCACGGGAGGCGCCTCGGGTCTGGGCCTCGCCACCGCACGTCGACTCGCCGCCGACGGCGCCCACGTCACGATCATCGACCTCTCGACGTCGAAGGGCGCCGAGCTCGCCGACGAACTCGGGGGACTCTTCGTGCCCGCCGACGTCACCAGCGTCGACGAGGTGCAGGATGCCGTCGCCCAGGCACAGGCCGTCGCCCCGCTGCGCGTCGTGGTCAACTGCGCCGGCATCGCGCCGCCCGCGAAGGTGCTCGACCGAGACGGCAACCCGGCCGTGCTCGCCGACTTCGAGCGCATCGTGCGCATCAACCTCGTCGGTACGTTCAACGTGCTGTCGCAGGCATCCGCCGTCATCGTGAAGAACCCCGTGGACAGCGACACCGACACCCGTGGCGTCATCGTCAACACCGCCAGCGTCGCCGCCTTCGACGGCCAGATCGGCCAGCCCGCGTACGCCGCGTCGAAGGGCGGTGTGCACGCGATGACCCTGCCGGTCGCCCGCGAGCTCGCCCGCTACGGCATCCGCGTGGTCACCATCGCCCCCGGAATCATGGAGACCCCCATGCTCATGGGGCTGCCGCAGGCCGCGCAGGACTCCCTCGGCCAGCAGGTGCCGCACCCCTCACGGCTCGGGCGCCCCGACGAGTACGCCGCACTCGTGCAGCACATCGTCGAGAACGACTACCTCAACGGCGAGACGATCCGCCTCGACGGCGCGATCCGCATGGCGCCGAAGTAACCCGCCCGCACCGGCATCCGACCCAGAAGGAGACCCATGTCACTCGCAGGAAAGACCATCCTGATGTCCGGCGGCAGCCGCGGGATCGGACTCGCGATCGCGCTGCGCGCCGCAGCCGACGGTGCGAACATCGCCATGCTCGCGAAGACCGACACCCCGCACCCCAAGCTCGAGGGGACGATCCACACGGCGGCCGAGCAGATCCGCGCGGCCGGCGGGCAGGCGCTCGCGATCGTCGGCGACGTGCGCGACGACTCCGACATCACCGAGGCCGTGATGAAGACGCAGGGCGAGTTCGGCGGCATCGACATCGTCGTCAACAACGCCAGCGTCATCGACCTCTCGCGGTCGCTCGACCTCGATCCCAAGAAGTACGACCTGATGCAGGACGTCAACGTGCGCGGCACGTTCATGCTGTCGCGCGCGGCCGTGCCGATGCTGAAGGATGCCGAGAACCCGCACATCCTGTCGCTCTCCCCGCCGCTCAACCCCACGCCGAAGTGGCTCGGTGCGCACACCGGTTACACGCTCGCGAAGTTCGGGATGACGATGGCGACGCTGGGACTCGCGGCCGAGTTCGCGCGCGACGGCATCGCGGCGAACACGCTCTGGCCGCGTACGACCATCGCGACCGCGGCGGTGCAGAACCTGCTCGGCGGCGACAAGGTGATGGCCGCGAGCCGCACGCCCGACATCTACGCGGATGCCGCGTACCAGGTGCTCGTGCAGCCCGCCGGGTCGTACACGGGGCAGACGCTCATCGTCGAGGACGTGCTCGAGACTGCAGGGGTGACCGACTTCTCGGGCTACGCCGCGATCCCGGGGACCCCGGACGCGGCGCTGTTCCCCGACATCTTCCTCGACTGACGCGGGGCGTCGCGGGAGCTCAGAAGAGCAGGTACACCGCGCCGAGCACCGTGAGCACGATGACGACGCGGTCGAAGAGCCGCTGATCGAGCCTCTTCGCGACGGCGAGCCCGATGAGCGCGCCGATGACGACGAGCGGGGCGAGCGCGGCATCCATCAGCAGCACCTGCCCCTCGAAGAGTCCGAGTCCCGCGAGGAACGGCACCTTGACGAGGTTGATGATCGCGAAGAACCACGCCGAGGTGCCGAGGAACACCTGCACCGGGGTGCGCGTCGCGAGGAAGTACATCGACATCACCGGGCCGCCGGCGTTCGCAACCATCGTCGTGAACCCGCCGAGCGTGCCGTAGGTGCCGGCGAGCAGAATGCCGCCGCGGGCGGGGGCCACGGCATCCGCCCTGTTCTGCTGCCACCGTCGCCAGAGCGTCACCGCGATCATGACCAGCAGGATGACGCCGATCGCGCGTCGCACGACGCCGTCACCGGTGAGCGCGAGGAACGCGAAGCCGGCCAGGAGTCCCAGCACGACGGCCGGGGCGAGACGCAGCAGCGTCGGCCAGTGCGCGTGCCGGCGGTAGGCGATGAGCGCGAACACATCGCCGACCATCAGCAGCAGCAGCATGGCCGCGGTCGAGGTGCGCGCCGGCAGCACGGCCGCGAACAGGGCGATCGCGAGGATGCTGCCGCCAGGCAGTGCCGTCTTCGAGATGCCGATCGTCACCGCGGCGAGTCCCAGCGCGGCCCACGCCCACGGGTCGAGGGCGATCACCGAGGCGTCAGGCGCGGACGGCCGCGAGGGCGGCGGCGAAGCGAGCGGAGCGCTTTTCGATGTCGGCCCAGTCCTGGGCCTTGAGCGAGGCGCCGTTGGCGAGGTCGCCTCCGGCTCCGACGGCCACGGCACCGGCAGCGAACCAGTCGGCGAGGTTGTCGGGGTTCACGCCACCGGTGGGCATGAGGGGAGCCTCGGGGAACGGGCCGCGCAGGGCGCCCAGGTACGAGGGGCCGCCGAGCGACGCGGGGAAGATCTTGACGACGTCGACGCCGAGTTCGAGCGCGCCCATGACCTCGGTGGGGGTCATGGCGCCGGTCATCACGACGCGGCCGGTGTCGAGCATGCTGCGCGTGAGGTGGGGGAGCGTGCCCGGGCTCACGAGGAACTCGGCGCCCGCATCGGCTGCGAGGGCGGCCTGCTCGGCGGTGGTGACGGTGCCGGCGCCGACGTAGGCGGCGTCGCCGTGCCGGGCGATGAGCTCGCGGATGACGGCGGGCGCATCGGGGGTCGAGAACGTGACCTCGATACCGGTCACTCCGCCCCGGATGATGGCCTCGGACGCCTCGAGGGCGAGCTCGGGGGTCGAGGCGCGGAGCACGGCGAGGACTCCGGTGGCGCGGGCACGGGTGAGGCGGTCGGACATCATGCTCCTTGTGGTGGGGGTCGTTCTATTCTCGCCGACGCCAACTTGTCATTACAACGGGCGCGTCCGGGCCCGCTCAGGCACGCCAGGCGTCGATCAGGTCCTTCGACTCCTTGAGGCCGAGGCCGGCCTCCTCACGCAGCAGCTTGATCGCGGCGATCTGCTGCTCGGCGGAGACGAGCCGGTCGATCTCGGCCACCGCCTCGGACGGCAGCGAGGCGCGCAGCGAGCCGACGTCGTGGAAGACGGGCGGCTGGATCGGGATCGCGGTCGTCGCGGGGGCGGCGCCGACCCGCCAGTGGTCGATGCGGCGCTTCGCGGACTGCAGGCTCTCGCCGGTGTGCTCGCGCAGGGTCTTGATCGCGACGATCTTGCTGTCGGCGCGCACCAGATCGTCGATCCTCGCGACCACTTCGGGGGCGATCGGCACCGGAACGCCCGGGGTGACCTCGGGCACCTTCGGCCGCATGCCCCGCAGGGCCGCGGCCACGATGGCGATCACGATGATCGCGCCGACGATGATCCCGATGATCCACACGAAGTCCATGCCGGTCAGTCTAGGCAGGGGCCCCGACAGTCCAGCCGTCTCCCACCCGCTCGCCGGTACCCTGGAAGGTATGACCGAGAACCCCCGCACGCGCGAGACGCGCCCCGCAGCATCCGCGTCCGCCCCCGAGGGTCGACCCGCCCAGGGCAAGGTGCGCACCACGGGCCCCACCCAGGTGCGCCCGGCGACCGAGGGCTGGACCCAGCAGAAGGACGCCGAGGGGCGCCCGCTGCTGCAGTTCGCCAGCCCCAAGCGCGGCAAGCCGCCCGTGCACCTCGCCGACCTCACGCCCGAGGAGCGCGTCGAGAAGGTGAAGGAGCTCGGCCTGCCCGGCTTCCGCGCCAAGCAGCTCGCGACCCACTACTTCCGGCACTACACGTCCGACCCCGCGCACATGACCGACCTCCCGGCCGGCATCCGCGACGAGCTGGTCGCCGGCATGCTGCCGCCGCTCATGACCGAGGTGCGCCGCCTCGAGACCGATCGCGGCGACACGATCAAGTTCCTCTGGCGCCTGCACGACGGGGCGCTCGTCGAGTCGGTGCTCATGCGCTACCCCGGCCGCATCACACTCTGCGTGTCGAGCCAGGCCGGCTGCGGCATGAACTGCCCGTTCTGCGCCACCGGCCAGGCGGGCCTCACGCGCAACATGTCGACGGCCGAGATCGTCGAGCAGATCGTGCGCGCCAACCGCCTGATCGCCGAGGGCGGCCTGGGCGGTAAGAAGTCCGACGATCACAGCATGGAGCGCGTCTCCAACATCGTCTTCATGGGCATGGGCGAGCCGCTCGCCAACTACAAGCGGGTGATGGATGCCGTGCGCATCATGGTCGCCCCGCAGCCCGAGGGGCTCGGCATGAGCGCCCGCGGCATCACCGTCTCGACCGTCGGCCTCGTGCCCGCGATCAGGAAGCTCGCCGACGAGGGCATCCCGGTCACCTTCGCGCTGTCGCTGCACGCGCCCGACGACCACCTGCGCGACGAGCTCATCCCGGTGAACTCCCGCTGGAAGGTCGACGAGGCCCTCGACGCCGCCTACAACTACTACGAGAAGACCGGTCGCCGCGTCTCGATCGAGTACGCGCTCATCAAGGACATGAACGACCACGCCTGGCGCGCCGATCTCCTCGCCGAGAAGCTCAACCAGCGCGGTCGCGGATGGGTGCACGTGAACCCCATCCCGCTGAACCCGACGCCGGGCTCGATCTGGACCTCGTCGGAGAAGGACGTCACGGCCGAGTTCGTGCGCCGCCTCAACGACGCCGGCATCCCGACGACCCTCCGCGACACCCGCGGCAAGGAGATCGACGGCGCCTGCGGTCAGCTCGTCGCGACGACCGAGGACGAAGCGGCCTCGGCCGCAATGGCCTGACCGCTCCGGGCATCCCGTCGCCCATCCGCGGCACCCAGCCGTTCGGCATCCGCGAGCCAGCGCCCGATCCTCTCGGGTGAGGCGTTCTTGACGCCGAGCATCCGGTGCGCGCGCACCGATCGGATGCCGCAGAACCGCATCGTGTTGCGCACCACCTGGCGCTGCGCCGGCAGTCCCGTGAAGGGTGCCGCGTACCAGGGGGTGTCGGCGAGCAGCAGCAGGCGTCCGTGCGGTGCGGTGAGCAGACCGATCGGCAGCCCCTGCGGCGAGTAGCGGTACTCCTGCTGCGGCAGCAGGGCGCGATCGAAGAAGCCCTTGAGCAGCGCCGGCACCGACCCCCACCACAGCGGCGTCGCGATGACGATCGTCTGCGCCTCGGCCAGAGCCTGCTTGGCGTCGAGCAGGTCGGGTTCGAGCGTCATGCGCTGCCGGTATCCGAATCGCAGGTGCGGGTCGAAGTCGAGGTCGCGCAGGGAGAGCACGCGGGCATCGCCGTGACCTGTGGCGTAGCGCTGCGCGAGCGAAGCGGTGAGGGATTCGGCGTACGGGTGGCCGTCGATCACGAGAGCGGTCATGCGTCGGTTCCAATCTGGACAGTGTCAAGCAGGTGGACAGTGTCAAGATAGGAGACAATGTTGCGCATGTCAAGTTCGAAGACGGGGTACCACCACGGCGATCTCGCGCGCGCCCTCGAAGACGCCGCGATGCAGTTGCTCGAGCGGATGCCGGCCGCCGACATCAGCCTGCGCGAGGTCGCTCGCGCCGCCGACGTCAGCCACAACGCGCCGTACCACCACTTCTCCGATCGTCTCGGCCTGCTCAAGGCGATCGCCGAGCGCAGCATGGCCGATCTGCTCGCCCAGGTTCGGAACGCGACGACGGATGCCGCGACCCCGCGGGCGGCGCTCGCCGCGGGTGGCGAGGCCTACATCCGCTTCGCCGTCGAGCATCCGCACGCCTTCGATGCCGTCTACGACCCCACGGTCTGCGTGCCGGGCTCGCCCACCGCGACGATGGCCCCGCTGATCGATGCGCTCGAAGGAGCGCTCGCCGCGGCGGCCGCCGCCACCGGACTCGACCGACCCACCGACGTCGTCGCGCTCTGGGGTCTCATCCACGGCCTCGGCACCCTCGCCGCCGCCGGGCACTTCGGCCTCGACGACGCCCTCGCCTCCTACGAGGCTCTTCTGGGCAGGCTGCTGCCCGCCGGGGTGTGATCCGGAGCGCGCCCCTCCCGAACCTGGGAGCCGTCAAAGCCTTCTTCCACCGTGCGCACAGGCGACCTTTCGTAGATTGTCGGGATGCCCTATTCCGCCCACCGACCGGGTCGCTTCGACTCGCAGGGTCGGATCATCATCGACGGCGACCCGAATGCCCCGACGGATGACCTCGACTTCCTGCGCGAGTACGAGCCCACAGGTTCCGCCGACGAGCCGTTCATCACGGACTCCGCCACGCGCGAGACCCCGCGCCCGGAGACCGCCGACGACTCGGCAGAAGCGGATGCCGCGGCATCCGCACCGTCGAAGCCCGCCCGCGCGCCCCGCCCGCCGCGGGAGCGCAAGCCCCGCGCGCCCCGCACCCCGGGCTCGCGCCTGCGGCAGCTCGCGATCCTCGGCGGGGCCGAGGGCGAGATCCTCGACCGCGTCCCCGGCGAGACGCCGCGCTTCGTGCAGATGTTCTTCGTGCTCGCCGGCACCGCCCTGGTCTCGGCGATCTCGATGCTGTTCGCGCTCACGACCGGCGTGGGGGCCGCGATCTGGCTGGCCGTTCCGCTCGCTCTCGTCTGGGCGCTCATCATCTTCAACCTCGATCGCTTCCTCACCTCGACCATGGCATCGACGCGCAACGTGTGGCGCCTGATCGGCCTCGCGATCCCCCGAGTGATCATGGCCGCGATCATCGGATTCGTGGTCGCCGAGCCGCTCGTGCTGCAGGTGTTCCACAACGACATCGCCCGCGAGGTCGCCTCGACCAACATCACGCAGTCGCAGACCGACCAGGAGGCCCTCGAGTCCGGCCCCGAGAAGATCGCCCTCGACGCCGCGACCGCCAAAGTCGCCGAGCTCGAGAACCAGGCGGCGACGGGCATCGTGGCGGGAACCGATTCGTCGTCGGCATCCGAATCCGCCGCCCAGGCGACCGTCGACGACCTCACTACCAAGCTCGCGGATCAGCAGACCGTCATCGACCAGGCCCGCGCGCTCTACCAGTGCGAGCTCACCGGCGAGGGCGCGGGCACCGTTCCGGGCTGCACCGGGGTGAACGGCGAGGGCGCGAGTTCCGACGCTGCCCAGGCCCAGCTCGCCCAGGCCCAGCAGACCTACGACGGCCTCGCCGAGCAGCTGCGCGTCGCGAACGAGGAGCTCGCCACGGCCGGCACCGCCGCGAAGGAGAACACCTCGACCTCCGAGGCGACGAACCGCCAGACCGCGCAGGACCAGCTGCCCGCCGCACGCGACACCTACGACCAGGCGCTCGCGGCCTACAACGCCCGAGCGGATGCCGTGGCGCAGGGCAACGCCGGAGCGACCGGCCTCCTCAGCCAGATCAGCGGGCTGAACCGCCTGAGCGAGAAGGAGCCCACGATCCTCTGGGCGCACATCCTCATCGCCGCGCTGTTCTTCATGATCGAGCTGCTGCCCGTGCTGGTGAAGGTGCTCACCTCGTACGGCGACCCGAGCCTCTACGAGAAGGCCGCGGCGATCCGCAAGCAGGTCGCGCTCGACAAGGTCACCGCCGAGGGCTTCGCCGATCGCGCATCGATCGTGCAGACGCAGTCGGCCGCGGTGACCGAGACGGCGGCGCGCACGAACTGAGGGGTTCATCCCTCGGTGAGGGGTCAAGACACGCCGCAACGGATGCCGAGTGAGCGGCGTGTCTTGACTCCTCGCGATGGCGGCGGGGTCTCAGACTCGGTCTGAGACCGGTCACGGAAACCGACCCGCGGTGTCGGCGACCGGCGCTAGCGTTAGAACATGGTCAACTATCGCTATCTCGGCAACAGTGGTCTCAAGGTCTCTGAGATCACCTACGGCAACTGGGTCACCCACGCCTCTCAGGTCGGCGACGATGCCGCCGTCAAGACGGTGCACGCGGCGCTCGACGCCGGCATCACCACGTTCGACACCGCCGACACCTACGCCAACACCGCGGCCGAGGTCGTGCTCGGCAAGGCCCTCGAGGGGCAGCGCCGCGAAGGCCTCGAGATCTTCACCAAGGTCTACTTCCCGACCGGTCCCAAGGGCCCGAACGACACCGGCCTCAGCCGCAAGCACATCATGGAGTCGATCAACGGCTCGCTGACCCGTCTCGGCACCGACTACGTCGATCTCTACCAGGCGCACCGCTTCGACTACGAGACCCCGCTCGAGGAGACGTTCCAGGCCTTCGCCGACGTCGTCCGCCAGGGCAAGGCGCTCTACATCGGTGTCTCGGAGTGGACGGCCGAGCAGCTGCGCGAGGGCCACGCGCTCGCCCAGCAGCTCGGCATCCAGCTCATCTCGAACCAGCCCCAGTACTCGATGCTGTGGCGCGTCATCGAGGGCAAGGTCGTTCCGGCCTCCGAAGAGCTCGGCATCTCGCAGATCGTCTGGTCGCCGATGGCGCAGGGCGTGCTCAGCGGCAAGTACCTGCCCGGTCAGCCCGTGCCCGAGGGTTCGCGCGCGACCGACCCGCACAGCGGTGCCGACTTCATCAAGAACTTCCTGCAGGACGACATCCTCACCGCGGTCCAGCGCCTCAAGCCGATCGCCGAGCAGGCGGGTCTCACGATGCCGCAGCTCGCGATCGCCTGGGTGCTGCAGAACCCGAACATCGCGGCAGCCCTGGTCGGAGCATCGCGCCCCGAGCAGCTCGCCGACACCGTCAAGGCATCGGGAGTGAAGCTCGACGCCGACACGATGGCGGCGATCGACACCGCCCTCGGCGACACCGTCAACCGCGACGCCGAGCACACCTACTCGACCTCGCCGAAGACCCGCCTGGTCTGAGCATCCGCGTCTGACGCACACGTACGAGGCCCCCTGTCGCACGCCGCGGCAGGGGGCCTCGTCGTATGGGAGGGGCTTCGGGGATTGAAGCCGGGGGCGATGGGTCTCGGCGCCCGCCGACGCGGCGACGGTGTTGCGGACGGTCAGCGGATGCCGGCGCGCGCCACGAGCCACGGCACTGCGACATCGACGAACCGCTCGATGTCGGATGCCTCGGTGTAGAGGTGCACCGAGAGTCGCACGTACCCGGCACCTCCGAAGCTCGTGAATGCGGTCTCGATGCCGGTCGTGGGGAGGATCTCGGCGCGCAGCGCATCCGCCTCTTCCCGGGTCGCCCCCAGCCCGGGCGGCAGGCGGATCAGTCGCATCGACGGGACCGGCGAGGGGACCGGCGTGAGCGGTTCCGCATCGGCGAAGCGACGGAACGCCGCCGCGATCGCCTCGGCCCCGGCATCCGCCATCTCGGTCATGACCGTGCGCGTGCGCTCCCACCCGATCTCGCGCTCGACGAACTCGATCGCGGTCGGCGTCGCGAGATACCCGGTCGCGTCGATCGTGCCCTGGTAGTCGAAGCGCGAGGGGAAGGGGTCGTGCGCGTTCCACGAGTCGATCAGCGGCCAGAGGTCGTCGCGATCCGCGGCGGTCGTCACCAGCAGCGCAGATCCGCGCGGCGCGCACGGCCACTTGTGCAGATTGCCGAACCACCACGTACCGCTCGCCGCCGACGCGGCATCCGGGAGGAGGCCCGGTGCGTGCGCACCGTCGATCAGCGTGCGCGCACCGTGGTGCGCGGCGATGTCGGCGATGCGTCGCGTCGGCATCAGCCGTGCCGTCGGCGACGTGATCTGATCGACCACGACGAGACGCGCACGATCGCCGATCTCGGCGGCGAATCGGTCGACGACCTCGTCGTCGGAGGCGAGCAGCGGGATCGCCACCGTGCGGACGGTCGCACCCGTGCGGCGCGCCAACCGCTCCGCGCCCATCGTCACCGCGCCGTATCCGTGATCGGTGACGATGATCTCGTCTCCGGGTTCGAGGTGCATCGCGTTGTAGACCACGGTCGCCGCGGCCGAGGCGTTCGGCACGAAGGCGACGTCATCGGCGCGCGCACCCACGAAGGGTGCCGTGCGCTCGCGGGCCTCGCGCGTGCGCTCGCCGAGAGTCGGGAACCACACGACGGGATTGAGGTCGCCCTGGCGGCGCAGAGCATCCTGATGCTCGATCACGGCGGTCGGCGGAGCGCCGAACGATCCGTGATTGAGGTGCACGATCGCGGGATCGAGGGGCCACGCGTCGCGTGCCCGCGCGAACGAACGCAGCGCCACGGGAGCGGGGAAGGCTGTCATCGCAGTCGTCAGGCGAGAGTGATGTCGACCTGGATCTCGGCCGCCAGCTTCTCGAGGTCGGTGCGGAGCGCATCGAGATCAGCGGATGCCGGAACCGTCGCCGTGACCGTCGACTCGAACAGGCGCCCACCGGCCATCGCGGCGTCGCGCGTCTCGGTGTCCATGCTCGTGATGCTGAGGGCGTGGGAGGTCAGAACGCCGGAGATCTCGTGGACGATCCCCGCGCGGTCGTTGCCCAGCACCGAGAGCGAGATCGAGCTCGCGTCGCGGTGAGCCTCGGCATCCGATCCGGTGTGGATCGTCACCGTGAGCAGTCCGGTCAGGGCGCGCAGCGCGGCCTGCAGTTCGGCGACCCGATCGGCGGCCACCGAGACCTCGATCACCCCGGCGAAGGTGCCCGCGAGCTCGGCGAGGCGGCTGTTCTCCCAGTTGCCCCCGTGGGCATCGACGGCATCGGCGACGGCGGCGACGAGGCCCGGACGGTCTGCACCCGCGACGGTGAGGATCAGAGTAGTCATGGGGTCAGCGTAGTCGGCGGGGTGCGAGCGGCCCGGGCCTAACTCGGGAAGAACGGATGCCGGGGCGCGTGAAACGGCCCGAATCAGCCGATTTCGACACGATGTTCCTGAGTTGGGTACGGGGCGTCTCGGGGTGGGACCCTTCGACAGGCTCAGGGACCCAGTCTCTGGGGCCCCTCGTCGCGCTGCGCTCGCTCAGGAACCGGGTCTGGGCAACGGTTCCTGAGCGAGGAGCGCAGCGACGAGACGAAGGACGCTCAGTCGGCGAGCTCGGTCCAGAGGCCGGTGTCGAGGAAGCCGTCGAGGCGGGTGCGGTGCGGGGCGAGGTCCCAACCCTGCGCCGCGACCCACTCGTCGGAGTAGTAGGTGCCGGCGTAGCGGACTCCGCTGTCGCAGATCAGGGTCACGACGCTCCCGGTCTCACCCGCGGCGCGCATGCGCGCGATCAGCTGGAAGGCGCCGTACAGGTTCGTGCCGGTCGATCCGCCCGCCCAGTGCAGGGTGCGCTCGCGCAGCAGACGGATCGCCGCGATCGAGCCGGCGTCGGGAACGCGGATCATCTCGTCGATCACGCTCGGAACGAACGACGGCTCCACGCGCGGTCGACCGATGCCCTCGATGCGGCTCGGGCGCCCGGCCGGAGCATCCGGAGTTCCTGCCCAGCCGTCGTAGAACGCCGAACCCTCGGGATCGACGACCGCGATCTCGGTCGTGTGACGTCGGTAGCGCACGTACCGGCCGAACGTGGCGCTCGTGCCGCCGGTCCCGGCGCCGACCACGATCCAGCGGGGGATCGGATGCCGCTCCTGCGACAGCTGGCTGAACACGCTCTCGGCGATGTTGTTGTTGCCGCGCCAGTCGGTCGCGCGCTCGGCGTAGGTGAACTGGTCGAGGTAGTGGCCGTGGCAGTCGGCGGCGAGGCGGCGGGCCTCGGGCGACATGTCCTCGGCGCGGTCGACGAAGTGGCAGGTGCCGCCGTAGAACTCGATGAGGTCGATCTTCTCCTGCACGGTCGAGCGAGGCACGACGGTCACGAACGGGAGCCCGAGCATCCGGGCGAAGTACGCCTCGGAGACGGCAGTCGAACCGCTCGACGATTCGACGAGGGTCGTGTCGCCCCGGATGAGTCCGTTGACGAGGCCGTAGAGGATCAGCGACCGCGCGAGGCGGTGCTTGAGCGAGCCGGTCGGATGCACCGACTCGTCCTTCAGGTACAGGTCGATGCCCCACTCGGCGGGCAGCGGGAAGACGTGCAGGTGGGTGTCGGCACTGCGGTTGGCGTCGGCCTCCAGCAGAGCGATCGCGTTGCTGGTCCAGGAGTCCACCGTTCGAGCGTACCCGGGCTCAGTTGTCGGTGTAGCCGCCTTCGCCGGTGTCGCCGTCGTAGGTGAACGTGCGGTCCGACAGGATGATCTCGATGTCGGAGCCGAGAGGTTGCTCCGAGAGCAGCAGCTCCTCGAGCTTCGCGGCACGCTGCAGGTACTCCGAGGTGTCGGCCCCGAACGACGCGGCGAGCTTCATGTCGGTCATGAGGTAGAGGTAGGCGCTGACCGCCGTGCGGTTGAACTCGGTGTCGGGGATCCGCTCCCACAGCGACCCGTCGGTGCGCGCGGTCTTGTACTCGTCGATCTTGTTCTGCAGGGTGGCCTCGGCCGAGCCTCCGGTGTCGGGCAGAGAGGGCGCGTCGTCGGGCTCTGCGGGTTCGGCCTCGGTGTCGCCGGGATCGGGGGCGGTCTGACCGGAGTCGTCGGAATCGGATGCCGGTGCCGATTCGCCGCGGTCGCCCAGGCCCCGGGGGATGATGCCGATGACCAGGGCCACC
This sequence comes from Microbacterium sp. USHLN272, assembly GCF_037149655.1. Classification (NCBI taxonomy): domain Bacteria; kingdom Bacillati; phylum Actinomycetota; class Actinomycetes; order Micrococcales; family Microbacteriaceae; genus Microbacterium; species Microbacterium sp. USHLN272. The sequence goes on from NZ_JBBCRA010000001.1 coordinate 2,507,123, forward strand.
AGGACGCCGATGACCGCGATCGCGATGAGGACCACGACGAGCGTGCCGCGCCGGGGAGTCGACGGAGCGGCCGCGGCCGCGCCGGAGGCAGGGCCGACCGGGTAACCGTTCGCCGGCGGGTAGCCGCCCACCGGTGGTGAGGCCCCCGCGGGAGGCTGGGTCGGGTACGTCTGCTGGACCGGGTACGTGGGAGCGGTTGCCGGAGTCGGAGCGGATGCCGGAGCCGGAGCGGATGCCGGAGCCGGAGGCGGTGCAGGAGCGGCCGGCTGATGCGTCGGAGCCCCGGGGTGCGCGGGAGGGGCCTGGTACGCGGGGGCCGGCTGGTACGCCGGAGTCGGCCGGTAGCTCGCGGGCGGCTGGTACACGGGTGGCTGGTACGCCGGCGGCTGGTACGCGGGGCGGTGGCCGGGCGGGAGCGGGGCGCCGGCCGGGAGGCTCGGGGCTGCGGCATCCGCTCCCACCGGCGGAGCCAACGGCGGCTGCGCGGGCGGCGGGGGAGAGGCGGGCGTGGGCGCCTCCGGCGGGACGACCGCGTCGGCATCCGCTCCCGCTGCGGGGTCGGGCGTCCGCTCGTCGCCCGTCATGGCTGGACCCGCGTGCTGCCGGCGAGTGTCATACCGCCGCGGCCGTCGACGTGCAGGAGGGAGGCCTGCGACTGCTCCTGCTGCAGCTGGAACTCGAAGCGCGAGCGGTCTCCGCGGTGGTAGGCGATGAAGTACTCGATCGGGGTGTCGTCGTCGGTGCGGCTCACGCTGCGCAGGCGCAGCAGGGCGGATCCGGCGCTGACGCCGAGGTGGCCGGCCTGCTCGTGCGTCGCGACCGTGGCCTCGGCCGATCGCACACCGCGGGTGGCGACGATGCCGTGCTCGGCGAGCACCCGGTACAGAGAGGAGTCCGACAGATCGACGCCCAGGGTGACCGCGCCGACGGCATCCGGCATCCACGTGGTCGACAGCGACCAGGGCTCGTCGTCGACGTGGCGCAGCCGCTCGAGCACCACGACCCGCGACCCGACCGGGATCTCGAGAGCCGCCGCGATCTCGTCGTCGGCGACGGCGAATTCGTGGCGCAGCACGTCGCTGTGCACGTGGCCGCCGCGACGCTCGACGTCGTCGTAGAGACCCACGAGCGTGTGCACCAGGCTCTCCGCCGTGCGCGGGCGCGAGACGAAGGTGCCCTTGCCCTTGACGCGCTCGACGAGACCCTCGTGCTCGAGCTGCGCGAGCGCCTGGCGCACGACGGTGCGCGAGACGCCGTAGCGCTCGCAGAGTCCGTGCTCACCCGGGAGGGGGTCGCCCGGCTGCAACCCGTCGCGCGCGATGCCGTCGACGATCAGCTGCCGCAACTGGTCGTACATGGGTGCGGCGGAGTGGCGGTCGATCGCGTCGGGAAGCACGGCGGACATGTTAGTACGCCACGCCCGCGTGCAGGATCACATTCGCGTACGGGGTGAACTCGCCGGAGCGCACGAACGCCCGCGCCCCGTGGGTGAGCTTCTTGAAGTCGACGTGCGGCACGAGCTCGATCTCGAAGTCCATGCCGGCGAACCGCTCGCGCAGCGCCTCGAGTACCTCGGGACTCTTCTCGGCGACCTCGGCCGACACCGTGGCGCCCTCGACGACGAGCTCGGCGAGCACGGTGTCGAGCACGTCGAAGAACGCGGGCGCCCCCGGGCGATAGGCGAGATCGATGCGCTCGGACCCCGGAGGGATCGGCAGGCCCGCATCGGTCACGACGAGCAGGTCGGTGTGCCCGGTCTCGCTGATGACCCGCGACAGCGCGGGGTTGATCGTGGTCGCGGTCTTGCGCATGGCGGCTCCGGTCTCTGTGGTCGGGTGGCGGTGGGGTCAGTTCACGGGCGCCGCTTCGCGCTCCGCGAGGAACGCGTCGACGTCGGCGCGCAGCGGCAGGCTCGGCGAGGCGCCCTGCTTCGTGACGGTCAGGGCGCCCGCGGCCGTCGCCAGGCGCACGGCGTCGGCGAGGCTGCTGCCGTTCGCGAGCGCGGCGCCGAGATACCCGGCGTAGGCGTCGCCGGCGGCGGTGGTGTCGACGGCGGTGACGGGGAACGGCGGGATGACGGATGCTCCCTCCGAGGTGACCACGCACGACCCCTGTCCGGCGAGGGTGATGACCGCGGCGCCGACGCCCTGGTCGAGGAACCAGCGTCCGGCGCGCTCGGCGGATTCGGCATCCGTCACCTCGATGCCGCTGATGAGCGTCGCCTCGGTCTCGTTCGGCGTGACGATGTCGATGTTCGCCCACACCTCGACGGGCAGCGTCGCGGCCGGTGCGGGGTCGAGGATCACGGTCATGCCGTGCTCGCGGCCGCGGCCGGTGATGTGCGCCGTGAGGGCCGAGGGGGTCTCGAGCTGGGTGAGCAGCACCGAGGTGGTCGGGGCGAGGGCGGCGAGTGCCTCGTCGATCTGGTCGGTGTTGAGGGAGGCATTGGCGAGCGGCACCATCACGATGTCGTTCTGCGCCGAGGCGTCGACCCGGATGTGCGCGATGCCGGTCGGGCCGGGCACGGTGCGCAGGTGCGCCAGGTCGACCCCGGCTTCGCTCAAACCGTCGACGACGAGGTCGTGGAAGAGGTCGTCGCCCACGCATCCGACGAAGCTCGTGCGGGCGCCGGAACGGCCGGCGGCGACGGCCTGGTTGGCGCCCTTGCCGCCGAGCATCAGGGTGAACTGATCGCCCAGGATCGTCTCGCCGCGCGCGGGGAGGCGCTGCGAGAAGGTGGTCACATCGGCGGTGACGCTGCCGACGATCACGACGCCGGAACGGTCTTCGGGGTATGCGGGGGCCATGTCGCTCCTGGTCGTCTTCGACGGCGATGTACGTCGGCCGGAGCTTTGACATCGCCCCGCGCCTGTCATTACATTAGCCGAAAGCGAACCTGTAACGACAGGTTGTCCCCGAGGAGTCCCGATGACCGTGATCGCCCCCCGCCTGTACGTCGACAGCGCCGACGTCGACCGGGTGTCCCGGCTCCTCGCCGCGGGCGTCGTGCACGGTGTCACCACGAACCCGACGATCCTCGAACGCGGCGGCCGCACCGCCGGCGAGATCCCGGAGCTCTACGCCCGGTGGGAGTCCGAGGGAGCCGCCGAGATCTTCTTCCAGACGTGGGGCGGCGACACCGCGTCGTTCCTGCGCAACGCCGAGCGCATCCGCGAACTCGGACCGCGCGTCGCCGTGAAGGTGCCGGCGACCGCCGCCGGGTTCGCCGCGGCATCCGCTCTCGTCGCCGACGGCGCCACCGTGCTCGTGACGGCCGTCTACTCCGTCGCCCAGGCGCTCGCGTGCGCGAGCATCGGTGCGCAGTACATCGCGCCCTACCTCGGGCGCATGCGCGACGCCGGCATCGACGGCGATACCGTGATCGCCCGCATGCAGGAGGTCTGCGAGGGCAGCGGATCGAACGTGCTCGCCGCGTCGCTGCGCACGGCCGACGACATCGTCGGGCTGCGCCTGGCTGGGGTGCCCTACTTCACCGCCGCGCCCGACGTGATCGAGCAGGCGCTGTTCCACGAGGTCAGCGACAGCTCGGCGGCCGAGTTCGACGCGGCCATGGTGCGCCTCGGGGCGTAGCGGTTCTCGGCGCTGCGGTGAGCGGGAGGGGCGGATGCCTAGGCCGAGGCGGCCTGGCGCAGCCACCGCTCCACGCCCGCGATGTGGGCCGTGGCGAGCGAGGTCGCGAGCGCCGGGTCGTGGCGGGCGATGGCATCGGCGATCGCCCGGTGCTCCGACAGGGTGCGCTCGACCGCGCCGCCCTCGGTGAGTCCGCGCCACACGCGGGCGCGCACGGTCTGACTGCTGAGGTGCTCGATCAGGCTCGCGAGGTACGCGTTGCCGGCCATGCCGACGATCTCGCGGTGGAAGCGGATGTCGTGCTCGACGAGTTCCTCGATCGTCACCGAGGCGTCGACGCGCTCGACCTCGTCGACGAGGGCCGCGACCTGCTCGTCATCGCCGAGGGTCGCGGCGAGGCCGGTGGCCTGCGACTCCAGCATCCGCCGTACGGCGAAGATCTCGAGCATCGAGTCGTCGTCGTGCATGTCGACCACGAACGAGATCGCCTCGAGCAGCAGGTGCGGTTCGAGGCTCGTCACGTAGGTACCGTCACCGCGGCGCACGTCGAGCACCCGGATGACCTCGAGGGCCTTCACCGCCTCGCGCATCGAGTTGCGCGACAGGCCCAGACGCTCCGACAGTTCCTTCTCGGGGGGAAGCCGATCGCCCGGCGACAGCTCGCCCGACACGATCATCGCCTTGATCTTCTCGATCGCCTCATCGGTGACTGCCATGGCCGTCATCCTAGCCAGTGATCCGATGTCTGAGGCAGGATGGGCGTATGCGAGTCCTCGATACGCACCTGCACATGTGGGACGAAGAAGTCCTCACCTACACCTGGCTGGAGGGTCCCTACGCCTACCGCTTCGCCGAGACGGAGGTCGAGCACGATCGCCTCGACGTCGAGCGCGAGGAGGCGGTGTTCGTCCAGGCCGAGACGACCGAGGGCGATTACATCGGAGAGGTGCGGTGGGTGCAGTCCCTCGCCGGGCGCCTCGGGATCGCCGGAATCGTCGCCGGTGCGCAGCTGCACCGCGGCATCGACACGGTGACGCACCTCGAGGAGTTGGCGACGCATCCGCTCGTCGTCGGTGTGCGCCACAACCTGCAGAACGATCCCGACGGCCTCGCCGTGTCGAGCGCCTTCGTGACCGGAGCGCGCGAGGTCGCCGCCCGCGGGTGGACGTTCGACGTCTGCGTACGGGCCGCGCAGCTGCCCGACATCGCCCGCCTCGCCGGCGCCGTGCCGGAGCTGCGGATGGTGCTCGACCACCTCGGCAAGCCGGCCGTCGGCACGGCGGATGCCCCGCTCGCCCCGTCCGCGGAATGGGTGCGCGACATCGAGGAGGTGGCGAAGCATCCGGAGGCGTTCTGCAAGCTCTCGGGTCTGCCCGCCGAATCCGGGGGCGTGTGGAGCGCCGAGCAGCTCGTGCCGTTCCTCGACGCCGCCGCGGATGCCTTCGGCGTCGAGCGCCTGATGTGGGGGAGCGACTGGCCGGTGTCGTCGATCGGCCCGGCCGAGGAGGGCGACCCGCATGCGCCGGCCGACGGCTCGGCGACGTACCAGCCGCACGCGCGGCAGCGCTGGCTCGACACCGTGGTCGAGTGGGCCGAGACGCGCGGGCACGACGTCGATGCGATCCTGTGGGCGAACGGGCGGCGGTTCTACCGATTGGACGACCCGCGGGTGGAGTCGGCGGATGCTCCCCGCCGGGGGTTCTTCGGGCGGCTGTTCGGGGGCTGATCAAGGGGGGCGTACGGGTTATCCACAGGGGTGGCGGTCTGAGCTCCGTCCATTTCGCTGATGTGCCAGGCTCTCTCCGACGCTTGGGGCGCGGTGAGGGGATCGTATGGACGGCTGGAATGTGGATGCCGATGGCGTGCTCGCTCTGCTGACGAGCATCGATGCGGTGGGGCCAGATTTCGAGAGATCGCATCGGGACGTCACCGACGCCGCCGAATCGAGCGCGACCCTGGTCGCGGGTGGACGGACGGTTCTGAAGACTGCCTGGACGACCTTCATCGAAGATCGATCGCTTGTGCCGGGAAAGATCATGCACGAGGTCGCGGCCGCCGCGTCGGCAGTGAGCGAAGCCACGGCCGCGCTGGTGGCGGGTGACGAGCAGATCTCGCTCGATACCCTCGCAGCGCAGAGCAGAGCGGAGAGCTGGGGTATCGCTCCGGTCGAGGCGTACAGCGCGTCGGCAGGTGAGAGCTGATGGCGATCCCCGAGGATTCAGTCGTCGAAGTGGTTTCGCCGGCGAACGTCGAGCACCTCGACTCCCTCCTGTCGTCGGCACAGTCGAAGCTGGACGCCGCGATGGAGGAAGCTCAGAAACAGTGGCTGACGCTGCCGGACGTCCTTCAGGTCGTCGGGGCGGACGGCATGAACTACCTGCTCGACCCGTCGTCTCGCGCGGTGCAGGAATGGGGCACCGCACTCGCAGCGGCGCGGACGGCGCTGTCAGATGCTGCGACGGAAACGCTTCCCACGTTGGTCACCCGGCGTGCCCGGCTTCTCGAGCGGATCGTCGAGGCGAACAGGCAGTCGTCGGATGCCGATGGTGCAGTGGCCCTCGCGGACGCCCAGTACTGGTCGGCGTACGGCAGTGACCCGGAGTCTTCTTCGACCACGCCGGCTCGGGAGTCGCGGACGGACGCGCTGCACAGCCAGGAGCGGGCCCGCGAGATCGTGTCGCAGCTGGAGAGCGACATCGAGGCCTTCCGGCGTGACGTCGAAGCGGAGGAAGAGGCCATCGCGAGGAAACTGACGGGAATCAGTGGTGGCGATGAGGTGCTCGGCGCATGGGGTGACGAGGTGCGGGTCTCGCAGACGTTTTGGGGTTTTGCCGAGCAGGCGTATCCGGGTGCACCCCGACGGGCCGTCGACCTGACGGAGCATCTGCGGGACTCCGTTGAAGAGGCGGCCGTGGCGAGGATCAACAGGTTGAGTGTGACGGATCCGGCGGCGGCGCAGGAATGGCTCGATGCGCACCCCGAGTTCGCGGCGACGGTCGGGCTGATCGACCCTGCGGTGGCGGCGCGTCTGTGGCAGGGCATGGCGTCGGAATCGACGCGAGCTCCGACCGATGGCGGCGGTGAGCGCTGGACGACGGGGCCGCTGGCTCAGCTCTTCGACATCGCACCGTTCACGATCGGCAACCTGAACGGGATCCTGGCGAAGGACCGTGACGAGTTCAACCGCGAAACGATGCGGCAGACGCTTGACGATCCAGACGCGACTGCAGAGCAGCGTGCCGCGGCCGAGCAGGCGCAGAAGGCGCTGGATCGTGCGCTGGAAGCGTCGCCGGAAGGGACCGTCGTGCAACTCGTTGCGTTCGAAGTTCCGGCCGACGGTGGCGAGCGGGACATGCGCGCGGCGATCTCGGTGGGTGACCTCGACACTGCGCAATACGTGGGGGTGATGCTCCCCGGAATGGACAGCAGTGCCGCGGTGTCGATGGACGGTCTCGTCGGTAATGCGGTCAATATGCAAGACGCGCATGTTCGCGTTGGTAACACGGAGCCAACCGCGACAGTGGTCTGGATGGGATTCGAGTCGGCCGGAGCGAATCCGTTCACGAGCGAGTTCCTTGGGCGTGACGACCTCGCGCAGGAGGGGGCGCTGCCACTGGTGCGCTTCTTGGGCGGCGTTGATGCGACGAATCCCTCGGCCGAGACGACCATTCATGCCTACTCGTACTCCACACGACTCGCGACTTACGCACTGTCCGCCGGTCCGTACGGCGGTGGCGAAGTCGATCATCTGGTCCTCTACGGATCGCCGGGCCTGGCAGAGCCTGTGCGAACGGTGGACGATCTCGTCGGGGTTTCTCCGGGTGAGGTGTACTCGACGAAGTCGGTTGGGGATCAGCTGAGGCTGCCGAGACCCGAGATAGTGCAGGTCCAGGTGTATGGCTTCGTGATGGCGACATCAGCCGCGTCGGGGCAGGCAGGCATGGCAGAACTAGGGGAAGCGTTGTCGGATGTCGGCGTAGACAATGCGGATCCGAACGATCCGTCCTTCTGGGGTGGCCACGAGCCGAACGTCTTCATTTCGGATGGTGTGTTCGGGCACGCCGCCGACAAGTCTCCGCGTTCGGACGGGTACTGGAGCCGGGGCTCGGATTCGGTCGACGATGGTGCGCTGATCTCGGCGGGGCGGGGGGATGAGGTCGAATGAGCGATCGCTTTTGGTCCGCAGCGAGAGTGGTCGGTGCGCTAGCCGGATTGCCCCTGATGCTATGTGCTGTTGGTTGCGGGGAAGCAAAGGAGACCGGGATGAATTCGCAGGCGGCGCGCGAGCAGGTGAGGGTGGCGGTCGAGGCCGTGCAGTCTGCTACTGGCGCGGAGTGGGAATCCGTGACTGACCTAGGACCGATCGGCTGTTCTCCGGGGCTTGAGCAGATGGTTGCAACGTGGAAGGGGGTGGCAACAGCGGATCGTGATGCCGCGTACGCGGAGGTGCGTGAAGCCCTCGAGGAAGTTGGATTCTCGACTCACATGATCGCCGCGAGTTCGAAGACTCCCTCCGTGGGGTCTCAGACCGGCGATGGGTTCGGGCTCGCATTCTCGTACCCGATCGAGAGGGGGCCGATATATCTCTCGGTTGGGAGTGACTGCTTCCCGCTCGAGGAATGGCCGGATGAAGAAGATTAAGCAGACGGCGACGCGGGCGCTCTCGGTAACAGCGATCGGACTCGCCCTCGTCTTCACCGGGTGCAGCACCGACAAAGACGCCGCCATGAATTCGACGAAGGCTCGTGATCAGTTGGACATCGCGGTGGAAGCCGTGCAGTCGGCGACAGGGGAGGACTGGGTGCTCGAAGTAGCGCCCGGGCCGATCGGTTGTTCTACTCCCGGTCTCGAGCACCTGACGACCTCGTGGCAGGCCACGGCGACGGTCGATCGTGATGCGGCGTACACGGCGGTGCGCGAGGCCCTGGAAGGCGTCGGGTTAGAGACTCGGATCCTCGGACCGGACTCCAAGACTCCCACTGTCGCATCCCAGACCGGAGACGGATTCGGGTTGGACTTCGCCTACCCGATCGAAGGCGGACCCGTTTATCTGCACATAGGAAGCGATTGCTTCCCCTGGAGGAGTGGCCGAGCGACGAACCGGACGACTCCGGGCCCTGACACCGCACACACAACGAAGGAGATCTCACCTCCCGCAGGAGCATCCGAACCATCTGCTCCTGCGCAACGCGAGATCTCCTCCGTGACGTGCGACGTGCGACGTGCGCCCCGCGTCTACTCCGACCGCAGGCGCAGCTGCGCCATGCCGCCGTCGACCTCGATGAACGTGCCGGTCGTCGAACCGGCCGCCGGCGAGACAAGGTAGGCGACGGCCGCCGCGACCTCGGCCGGGCTCACGAGTCGGCCGTGGGGCTGGCGGGCTTCGAGGGCCGCGCGCTCGGCGTCGGGATCGGATGCCGCGCCCAGCAGTCGCCCGACCCACGGGGTGTCGGCGGTGCCGGGGTTGACGGCGTTCACGCGGATGCCCTCACGCAGGTGATCCGCCGCCATCGCGCGGGTGAGCGCCGAGACGGCACCCTTCGATGCGGTGTACAGCGCGCGCTGCGGGAGTCCGGTGGTGGAGGCGATGGATGCCGTGTTGCAGACCGCCGCGGCCGGCGACTCGCGCAGCCAGGGCAGAGCGGCCGAGGTCACGCGGGCGATGCCGGTGACGTTGATCGACAGCACGCGGGCCCACTCGTCGTCGTCATTGGCGGTGATGTCGCCGGTCGCGCCGATACCGGCGTTGTTGACGACGATGTCGAGGCGTCCGAACTTCTCGCCCACGGCGGCGATCGCCGCATCGACGCTCGCACGGTCGGAGATGTCGGCCGTGAACGCGGCGAAACGGGCATCCGCTCCGGAGGTGTCGCGGTCGAGGATGGCGACCTGGGCGCCATCCTCGTGCAGCCGCGCGGCGATCGCCGCGCCGATGCCCGAGGCGCCGCCGGTGACGATCGCGACCAGGCCGTCGAGCGCGCCGCTCACTTCGCCGCCTCCCAGGCCACGAACTCCTGGCGCTGGTGGCCCAGGCCGTCGATCTCGACCTCGACCACGTCGCCCGGGGCGATGTAGGGGAAGTTGCCCGAGAGCGCGACGCCCTGCGGGGTGCCGGTGAGGATGAGGTCGCCCGGCTCGAGGGTCACGTACTGCGACAGGTGGTGAACGATGTGCTCGACCGAGAAGATCATGTCGCTCGTGTTCGAGTCCTGACGCGGCTCGCCGTTGACGAAGCTGCGCAGGCCGAGCGCGTGGTGGTCGACCTCGTCGGGGGTGACGAGCCACGGGCCGGTCGGGTTGAAGCCCGCCGCGATCTTGCCCTTCGACCACTGGCCGCCCGAGACGGCCATCTGGAAGTCGCGCTCCGAGACGTCGTTCGCGAGCACGAAGCCGGCGACGTGGGCCATCGACTCCTCCGGCGAGTCGAGGTACGCGGCGCGGGTGCCGATGACGATGCCGAGCTCGACCTCCCAGTCGGTCTTGCTGCTGCCGCGGGGGATCGTGACGGTGTCGTTCGGGCCGACCACGGTGTTCGGGGTCTTCAGGAACAGGATCGGGATGGTCGGCGGTTCGGAGCCGGACTCGGCGGCGTGCGCGGCGTAGTTCATGCCGATGCAGATCACCGCGCTCGGACGCGCGATGGGCGCGCCGATGCGGAGGGCTGCGGCATCCTCGAGCTCGGGGAGCTCTCCGGCGTCGCGGGCGGCGGCGACGCGGGAAGCGAAGTCGCTTTCGAGGAAGTCGCCGTTCACATCGGATGTCACCGAGCGGAGGTCGAGGTAGCGATCACCCTCGACGAGGACGGGGATCTCTGTACCTGGGGTGCCGAGCCGCGCGAACTTCATGATTCTCCTGATCCTTCGGGTGGCCGCCCAGTGACGGCCGTCGTCGTTGACAGTATAGACATCGGATGTTTACACTCCAAGGGATTGCATGGGATTTCTCCATGCCCCGAGAGGAACCGTACCCGTGAGCCGCATCGTCGCACTCGACACCACCGACATCCGCTTCCCCACGTCGCTCAGCCTCGACGGCTCCGACGCGATGAACCCCGACCCCGATTACTCGGCCGCGTACGTGGTCGTGCGCACCGATGCCGAGGACGGCATCGACGGCCATGCGTTCGTGTTCACCATCGGCCGCGGCAACGACGTGCAGGTCGCGGCGATCGACGCGCTCGCGGGGCATCTCGTCGGACGCGAGATCGAACCGCTGCTCGACGACATGGGCGGAACCTTCCGCGAGATCATCGGCGACTCGCAGCTGCGCTGGCTCGGCCCCGAGAAGGGCGTCATGCACATGGCCATCGGTGCCGCGATCAACGCGCTGTGGGACATCAAGGCCAAGCGTGCGGGGATGCCCCTCTGGCAGCTGCTCGCGCGGATGACACCCGAGGAGCTCGTCGACCTCGTCGACTTCCGCTACCTCACCAACGCCCTCACCCGCGACGAGGCCCTCGTGATCCTCCGTGCCGCCGAGCCGGGCCGCATCGAACGCGAGCGCGAGCTGCTCGCCACCGGCTACCCGGGATACACGACCAGCCCCGGCTGGCTCGGCTACTCGGACGAGAAGCTCGAGCGTCTCGCCCGCGAGGCCATGGCCGACGGCTTCACCCAGATCAAGCTCAAGGTCGGCGCCGACCTCGACGACGACATCCGCCGCTTCCGCAAGGCCCGCGAGGTGTGCGGCCCCGACTTCCCCATCGCGATCGACGCGAACCAGCGCTGGGAGGTGTCGGAGGCGATCGAATGGGTGAACGCGCTCGCCGAGTTCCACCCCGCCTGGATCGAGGAGCCCACCAGCCCCGACGACATCCTCGGCCACGCCGAGATCGCCCGCGGCGTCGCCCCGATCCGGGTCGCCACCGGCGAGCACGCGCAGAACCGCATGATCTTCAAGCAGCTGCTGCAGGCCGACGCGATCTCGGTGATGCAGATCGACGCCGTACGCGTCGCCGGCGTCAACGAGAACATCGCCAACCTGCTGCTCGCCGCCAAGTTCGGGGTCCCCGTCTGCCCGCACGCCGGCGGAGTGGGGCTCTGCGAGGCCGTGCAGCACCTGTCGATGTTCGACTTCGTCGCCGTCACCGGCACCCGCGAAGGCCGGATGATCGAGTTCGTCGACCATCTGCACGAGCACTTCGTCGTGCCCACCGACATCCAGGGCGGGTCGTACATGGCCCCCACCGCACCCGGGTCGGGCATGGAGATGAAGGCCGACAGCATCCGCACCTACACGTGGACCGGCGCGCATGTCGTCGCCTGATCGCGTGCTCGACATCCCCGCCCTCGGCTACGGTGCGGCGAACGTCGGCAACCTCTTCCGCGCGCTGAGCGACGACGACGCCTGGGCGGTGCTGGATGCCGCGTGGGAGAGCGGCATCCGCTACTACGACACCGCCCCGCACTACGGCCTCGGCCTGTCGGAGCGGCGCCTCGGCGCCTTCCTGCAGACGAAGCCCCGCGACGAGTTCGTGCTGTCGACCAAGGCCGGACGACTCCTGCGCCCGAACCCCGAGCACACCGGCGGCCTCGACACGGCCAACGACTTCCACGTGCCCGACGACCTGCAGCGGGTGTGGGACTTCTCGGCCGACGGCATCCGTCGGAGCCTCGACGAGTCGCGCGAGCGCCTCGGTATCGAGCGCATCGACCTGCTGTACCTGCACGACCCGGAGCGGCACGACCTCGACCTCGCGCTCGCCGAGGCCCTGCCCGCGATGGAGCACCTGCGCGCCGACGGACAGGTCGCGGCGGTCGGCATCGGGTCGATGGTGTCTGATGCCCTGGCGGCCGCCGTGCGCTCCGCCGACCTCGACCTCATCATGGTCGCGGGGCGCTACACGCTGCTCGAGCAGCCCGCCGCCGCCGACGTGCTGCCGGCGTGCCGGGAGACCGGAACGGGGATCGTCGCGGCATCCGTCTTCAACTCCGGACTGCTCGCGGCGAGCGAACCGCGCCGCGACGGCCGGTACGAGTACGGTCAGCTGCCCGACGACCTGTGGGATCGCCTCGTGCGCATCGCCGCGGTCTGCGCCGACCACGGCGTGCCGCTGCCGGCCGCCGCGATCCAGTTCCCGCTGCAGGCGGCCGAGGTGCGCTCGGTCGTCGTCGGGGGCAGCCGCCCCGCGCAGCTCGAGCAGAACGCCGAGTACGCCGCGCTGGCGATCCCCGCCGAGCTCTGGCAGAACCTGGCCGCCGAGGGGCTCATCCCGGCGCGCTGACCGCCGCTGCCCCGTGGCCGTAGAGACCCGTGGCCGCGCGGACCCGAACCACGCGGCCACGCACCACCCCGATCGAAGGAACCCCGTGCTCGAAGGCATCCATCCCCTGCTCACCGGCGAGCTGCTGCTGCACCTCGATCGGATGGGGCACTCCGATTCGGTCGTGATAGCCGACGCGCACTTCCCCGCCTGGGGGCTCGGCGCACGGGTGATCGACCTGCCCGGAACGACCACGCCCGAGGTCGTCGCGGCGATCCGCACCGTGCTGCCGCTCGACGACGCCCCCGGCCTGGACCTGATGACCTCGGCCGATGGCGAGGTTCTCGAGGTGCAGCGCGAGCTGATGGTCGCCGCGGGTACCGAGCTCGAGACCACGCGGTTCGTCGAGCGCTTCGCGTACTACGAGGTCGCGGCATCCGCGTATCTGATGGTGCGCACGGGCGAGACGCGCAAATACGGCAACGCGCTGCTGCGCAAGGGCGTCGTCGGGCACGCGTCGGCCTGAGATCTCGGGCGCTCGCGGTTCACAACTCCGGAGGTTTGGGGAGGGGAAGCCCGGAATGGGTCGATCCGGTGGCACCCGGACGCACTTCTCCGGATCTCTGCGCGCGACAACGCGTACCCAACTCAGGACGAACGGGCCGAAGCGGGTCGAATCGCCCCCGCAAGCGGGGGTTCCGGGCAGTTTGTCCTGAGTTAGGTACGCCCGGCAGCTGGCAAGCGCCCGACGGTCGACTCGCGCACCACGAGCTCGGCCGCGAACGGCGTCATCGCGGGCGGCGGAGCGGCGGGATCGGCGAGCTGCTGCAGCAGCACCGCCCCCGCGGCGCGACCGATCTCGTAGCCGGGCTGCCGCACGCTCGTGAGCGGCACCACGCCCTGATGCGCCTGGGCGACATCGTCGAAGCCGATGATCGCGACGTCGTCGGGCACGCGGATGCCGTGGCGCACGAGCTGCGTGAGCACCCCGAGCGCGACCATGTCGTTCGCGGCGAAGATCGCGTCGGGCAGCTCGGCGGAGGGGAGGGCCGCGATGCGCGCGCCCGCGGTCATGCCGTCGTCGGTGGTGAGGTGATCGACGTCGATCACCTCGATCGCAGCATCCGTCCCCTCGACCGCCTGGCGGAGTCCGGCGAGGCGGTCGTTCGACTGGCTGACGGTCGGGCTGCCGAGGAACATCACCCGTCGGCGTCCGATCGAGAGCAGGTGCTCGCCCGCGAGGCGTCCCCCGCCGACGTCGTCGAAGAGCACCGAGGCGACCTTCGTGGAGGGCGGGATGGGGCCGACGACGACCGAGCGGATGCCGCGATCGGCGAGCGTCTCGAGCCGCGGCGCGACATCGCCGAAGGGGTAGATGATGATGCCCTGCACGCGGTGCGCCTCGAACATGTCGAGGTTGCGGCTCTCCTGCGCGCCGTCGCGGTTGCTGTTGCTGAAGAACAGCGACCAGCCGGCCTCGCGGGTGATGTCTTCGACGCCGCGGGAGAGCTCGTGGAAGTAGGGGAGCCACGCGTCGAGCAGAATCAGGGCGAGCGCGGTGCTCGACCCCGCACGCAGTTGGCGGGCCGACTCGTTGGGCACGTAGCCGAGCTCCTCGATGGCCGCCCGCACCTTCTCACGGCTGGAGGCCCGGAGCACGTGCGGGTGGTTGAGGTAGTTCGACACCGTCGACGACGAGACGCCGGCGAGGGCGGCGACGTCTTTGACGCTCGCGGGCATCGATCCTCCGTGATCACCGTGCGGCGCACCGTGCGCCGATGGGTGGCATCAGCGTAACCGACGTTATTGGCACGTTACAAGAAAGTTCTTGACATCGATCGGGCACGGCGCATAGCGTGACCTGCACATCGCTTTGGCACGTGCCAATCGATGGAGGCGACGGTGCCGCACACCCGCCTCCGAGGGATCGCATGAACATCGGCTGTCACGGGCTCGTCTGGACCGGGAACTTCGATGCCGACGGCATCCGTCTGTCGGTCGAGAAGACCAAGGAGGCCGGCTTCGACCTGATCGAGTTCCCCCTCATGGATCCGTTCTCGTTCGACGTCGCCGCCGCGAAAGACGCTCTGGAAGAGCACGATCTCGCCGTCAGCGCTTCGCTCGGCCTGTCGGAGGCGACCGATGTGACGAGCTCCGACCCGGCGATCGTCGCCGCGGGCGAGGCCCTGCTGCTCCGCGCCGTCGACGTGCTCGCCGACCTCGGCGGCACCCACTTCTGCGGCGTCATCTACAGCGCCATGAAGAAGTACATGGAGCCGGTCACCGCCGAGGGGCTCGAGGGCAGCCGCCGCGCGATCGCGAAGGTCTCCGACCACGCCGCCGAGCGGGGCGTCTCGGTCGCCCTCGAGGTCGTCAACCGTTACGAGACGAACGTGCTGAACACCGCGCGGCAGGCGATCGACTTCGTCGGCCGGATCGACCGACCGAACCTCGGCATCCACCTCGACACGTACCACATGAACATCGAGGAGTCGGATATGTTCGCGCCGGTGCTCGACGCCGCTCCGCAGCTGCAGTACGTGCACATCGGCGAGAGCCACCGCGGCTACCTCGGCACCGGATCGGTCGACTTCGACACGTTCTTCAAGGCGCTGGGGCGCATCGGTTACGACGGCCCGATCGTGTTCGAGTCGTTCTCGTCGGCGGTCGTCGCGCCCGATCTGAGCCGGATGCTGGGGATCTGGCGCAATCTGTGGACCGACAACGTCGAGCTGGGCGCGCACGCGAACGCGTTCATCCGCGACAAGCTCATCGCGGTCGACTCGATCCGTCTGCACTAGCCGGATCGCTCGGGCGGGGAAGCTGTGACCAAGTTGTTATTACAGGTCTTCCCCTCCCGGACTTCATTAGATACATTTAGGTACAACTTGCGCGGGAGACCGCGGAGCGTCAGAATTGATCCGATGTTTAACCCCATCGGGTGAACGCAGCAACGAAGCAGCAGTGAACAAGAACCTTCAAGGAAGCAGGTGAGGCACGTGAGTGATCCCATCCTCAAAGTGGAGGGCATCAGCAAGGGATTCCCCGGTGTCCAGGCGCTCAAGGACGTGCATCTCGAGGTGCGCGCCGGGGAGGTTCTCGTCCTCGTCGGAGAGAACGGCGCCGGCAAGTCGACCCTCATGAAGATCCTCTCCGGGATCTACGCCAAGGACGAGGGCACGATCGTGTTCGAGGGCCGGGAGGTCGAGCTCACGAGCCCGCTCCAGGCGCAGGAGCTCGGCATCACGATCATCCACCAGGAGCTCAACATGATGCCCGACCTCACGGTCGCGCAGAACATCTTCGTCGGGCGCGAGCCGCGCACGGGTCCGTTCCTGTCGGAGCGCAAGCTCAACCAGCAGACGGCCGAGCTGCTCCAGCGGCTCAACATCCACCTCGACCCGAAGGCCCGCGTCGGCGACCTGACCGTGGCCGAGCAGCAAATGGTCGAGATCGCCAAGGCCCTCTCGTTCAACGCCAAGGTCCTCATCATGGACGAGCCCACCTCGGCGCTCACCGACTCCGAGGTCGAGACGCTGTTCGTGCTGATCGAGCAGCTCAAGGCATCCGGCACCGGCATCGTCTACATCTCGCACCGCATGGACGAGCTGCGCCGCCTCGCCGACCGCGTCAGCGTGCTGCGCGACGGTGCATACATCGGATCACTCGACAAGGCCGAGGTCAGCATCCCGAAGATCATCGAGATGATGGTCGGACGCGCGATCGACGAGGGCACCCGCCCCACCGCCCGCGATCACATCAACGACCCGGTCGTGCTCGAGGTGCAGGATCTGTCGACCAAGAGCCTGCTCAAGGACATCTCGTTCCAGCTGCACAAGGGCGAGATCCTCGGGTTCGCCGGTCTCATGGGCGCGGGGCGCACCGAGACCGCTCGCGCGATCATCGGTGCCGACCCCAGCGACGGTGGCACGGTGACCATCTCGGGTCGGCCGGCGAAGATCGGGCAGCCCGCGGATGCCGTCAAGCACGGCGTCGGCTACCTCTCGGAGGACCGCAAGCTCCTCGGGCTCATGCTCGAACAGGACGTCACGTTCAACACCGTGCTCGCCTCGCTCGGCTCCTACGCCAACGGGATCGGCTGGATGGGCGACGGCAAGGCGAAGAACCGCACCAAGGAGTACGTCCAGCAACTGCGGGTCAAGACGCCCTCGGTCAACCAGGTCGTCAAGCTGCTCTCGGGCGGCAACCAGCAGAAGGTCGTCATCGCCCGGTGGCTGATGCGCGACTGCGACATCCTCATCTTCGACGAGCCGACCCGCGGCATCGACGTCGGAGCGAAGGAAGAGATCTACCGCCTGATGCAGCAGCTCGCTGACCAGGGAAAGTCCATCATCGTCATCTCGTCGGAACTGCCCGAGATCCTCCGCGTCGCGAACCGCATCGCCGTGTTCGCGAACGGCCGGATCACCGGGACGCTCCGCAACGAGGAAGCCAGCCAGGAGAAGATCATGCAACTCGCAGCCCATGGGGAGGAAGACTGATGAGCACCCCGCAGAACGGGTCGTCGACGACGACGATCATCCAGACCGCCGTCAACGAGAACACCGACAAGCGCGACATCGGCGGCTTCCTCCGACGCCAGGTGCAGCAGTCGCTGGCGTTCGGCACGCTCGTCGTGCTGTTCATCTTCTTCTCGGTCGCCAGCCCGAACTTCCTCACGTGGAGCAACGTCTCCGGCATCCTGCTCTCGACCGCGGTCATCGGCATCCTCGCCCTCGGCACCACGTTCGTGATCATCACCGGCGGCATCGACCTGTCGCTCGGTACCGGCATGGCGCTCTGCTCGGTCATGACCGGTGTCTTCATCACCAACATGGGGCTGCCGGTGTTCGTCGGCGTCATCGGCGGTATCGCCACCGGTGTGCTGATGGGCCTCGTCAACGGCGTCAACATCACGTTCCTGCGGCTGCCCCCGTTCATCGCGACCCTCGCGATGATGATGATCGCCGGTGGCCTCGCGCTCGTGATCTCGGGCGTCGCGCCGATCTACTTCTCGTCGTCCGCTCCGGACTTCAAGCAGATCGCCCTCGGCACCCTCATCCCGGGCCTCCCGAACGCCGTGCTCATCACCCTCGTGCTCGCGGTCATCGCGTACCTCGTGCTGTCGAAGACGCTGCTCGGCCGCTACACCTTCGCGATCGGCTCGAACGAAGAGGCCACCCGCCTCTCGGGCGTCAACACGCGCCGCTGGACGATCTTCGTCTACATGTTCGCCGGAGCGTTCACCGGAATCGCCGGCGTCATCATCGCCTCGCGCCTCGACTCGGCCCAGCCGCAGATCGGTACGGGCTACGAGCTGCAGGCGATCGCGGCCGTCATCATCGGCGGCACCTCGCTGCTCGGCGGACGCGGCTCGATCCTCGGCACCGTGATCGGTGCGCTCATCATGAGCGTGCTCGTCAACGGCCTCCGGATCATGTCGATCCAGTCCGAGTGGCAGAACATCGTCGTCGGCGTCGTGATCCTGATCGCGGTGTTCTTCGACTCCCTGCGCAACCGCGCACGCACCTGACCCCGGAGGCGGCGCTGTGCCCGCCGCCTCCGATCGGCGACCCGGCCGACACCGCGGAGCGATCCGCACCGGCACACCGCACCACGAATGTCCCACTCCGGCTCCCGGGCCGGCACACACACAAACAACGGAGTTTCCATGAAGTTCGGAAAGAAGGCCGCGTTCGCGGCTCTGATCGCCTCGGCGGCGATCGTCGTGGCAGGCTGCTCGAGCAACGCGGGCGGCGGCGACGCCGGTGGCGACGCCGGCAGTGGTGACGAGATGTACATCGCCCTCGTCTCGAAGGGCTTCCAGCACCAGTTCTGGCAGGCCGTCAAGAAGGGCGCGGAGGAGAAGGCCGCCGAGCTCGGCGTCACCATCACCTTCGAGGGCCCCGCCGCCGAGACTGAGGTCGACGCCCAGCTGCAGATGCTGCAGACCGCCATCGACAAGAAGCCGGCTGCGATCGCGTACGCCGCGCTCGACCCCGAGGCCTGCGTGCCCTACCTCGACAAGGCCAAGGCCGCCGACATCCCCGTCGTGTACTTCGACGCACCGTGCGACGGCGACGTGGGCCTGAGCCTCGCCGCGACCGACAGCAAGGTCGCCGGAGCCCTGGCTGCCGAGCACATGGCCGAGCTCATCGGCGGTGAGGGCGAGGTCGCCATCGTCGGCCACTCGCAGATCAACTCGACCGGTGTCGAGCGTCGTGACGGCTTCGTCGAGAAGATCGAGTCGGACTACCCCGACATCGAGATCGTCGACATCCAGTACGGCGACGGCGACCACCTGAAGTCGGCCGACATCGCCAAGGCAATGATCGCCGCGCACCCCGACCTCAAGGGCATCTACGGCACCAACGAGGGCTCCGCCATCGGCGTCGTGAACGCGGTCAACGAGCTCGGCCTCGAGAAGGGCAAGCTCACCATCGTCGGATTCGACTCCGGTGCGGCCCAGATCAACGCGATCAAGGACGGCACGATGGCCGGCGCCATCACGCAGGACCCGATCGGCATCGGTGCGCAGGTCGTGCAGGCCGCGTACGACGCCGCCAACGGCGAGACGGTCGACGAGTTCTACGACACGGGTTCGTACTGGTACGACAAGACGAACCTCGAGGACGACAAGATCGCCGCGGTTCTCTACCAGTGATCTGATCTCCGGATCGAGAGGCCCCTCACCTTCGGGTGGGGGGCCTCTTCGCGTCTCGAGGAGGGACGCTTCGACAGGCTCAGCGACCCAGTTTCGGAGCGATGCACGGAGATTCTGGGTCCCTGAGCCTGTCGAAGGGCCCTCCCTGCGGCATCCGTTCGGGAGGAGTTCTCGCGTTCGGGAGGATCGAAAGAGCGGATGCTTCCGGCGGAAGGCGAGTTCTCCTCCGTTGTTGCGCGTACGGGACGCTTCGACAGGCTCAGCGACCCAGTTTCGGAGCGATGCACGGAGATTCTGGGTCCCTGAGCCTGTCGAAGGGCCCCGCCACGAAGAGAGCCCCGGACGCCGGAAAGGCCCGGTATCCGAGGGGGACACACCGGGCCTTTCCCAACCGGAGAGAGGGGGGGATCCTCCGGTTGCATCCGCCGTCAGAGACGGCGGAGGAATGTGAGCTGCGAAGAGGGTTCCACGATCAGTTCCTGCAGCGCCGCATTGAACGGCACACCGGCCGGGGCCGAGATGTGCGCCTGGAACGCTGCGTGATCGCGATAGACCTCGTACACGAAGAAGCGATCGGGATCGTCGACGAGTCGCGTGGCATCGAAGACCACGTTACCTGTTTCTGCTTGTACTTCCACGGAAAACTCGCGCAGAAGTTCGGCGACGCGATCGCCCTCGCCGGGGCGGGCGGTGAAGGTGGCGTGCAGGATGGTGGGTTCGGATTCGGATGCGGATGCGTGGGACAACGGTGTCTCCAGAGGTCGGTCGGTTCAGCGCGAGAGTGCGAGCAGGCGGGCGGGGTTGGCGACGAGCATCCGATCCACGGCCTCGTCTCCGATGAGGGTGCGCAGGCGCGGCACGTAGCGTTCGCCGAGGTAGGCGAGCCCGGGCATCCCGCCGTAGGCGAGGTAGCGGGTGCGGCGCGCGACGTCGCCGCCGAGCAGCACCCGGTCGCCGGCGCCGCGTTCGACGACCGCGGCGGTGAGGGCGAGCAGCTCGGCATCCGATCGCGTGCGCGGCCGGGCCATGCCGTCGTAACCGAGGTACGCGCCGCGCTCGGCGAGCGAGGCGTGCAGGCCCGGGTCGGGATCGCGGTCGGCGTGTGCGAGCACGATCCGATCGGATGCCGCGCCCGCGGCCGCGAGCAGATCGAGCACCTCGTGCGCCGCCGTGCAGAACTCGAGGTGCACCATGATCGGCGCCCCGGTCTCACGGTGCGCGGTCGCGAGGGCATCGAGGGTGGCGCGCTCGAAGTCGCTGATGCGCCAGTAGTCGATGCCGCCCTTGAGGAGCCCGGCGCGCACGGGGGCTCCGTCGGGGGAGTGTGCGGCGCGCGGGGTCTCCGAGGTGAGTGCCTCGGCGTCGTCGACCGGCATCCCGTCGGCGATGTCGCGCACGAACAGCGCGCTCAGGGCGTCGATGCCCCAGGTACGGGTGGGATGCTCCGTCGCGTAGTGCGCCTCGCGGTGACGCCCGGTCGTGGCGACGATGTGCAGTCCGGTCGCGGCGCTGATGCGTGCGACGGCCTCGGGGTCGCGTCCGATCCCGAACGGGGTCGCGTCGACCATCGCGGCGAACCCGCTGTCGCGCAGACCCTCGGCCTCGGCGCCCGAGAGCGCCTCGTCGTCGAGCTCGTCACCGGGCAGCAGTGGACTCACCTGGAACAGGTGCTCGTGATAGTTCGTCGCCCCGAGCAGCGCCGGGTCGATGTCGCCGAGGACCGTGCGGATCATCGGCGTGCGAACTCCGCCGCCTCGGCGAGCTGCTCGACGATCTTAAGAGTCAGATCGAGTTCGAACACGTCGGCGACCACCTGCGACCAGCCGTGGATGAAGTAGCGCCAGCCGTCGACGACGACGAGCGACCGCGCCTGCTCCTGAGCGCGGGCCTGGTGCAGGAACTCGAGCGATCCGCGGTAGTTGAACTCCCACACGTACGCGTCCTCGGGGAAGACGACGTCGTCGGGCAGGGGAGAGCCGGGGCGGTCCTTGCCGAGGCCGGTGGCGTTCACGATCACGGAGCCCGCCGGTGCCGCCGCCACCAGGGCCGCCGCCTCGGCGGGCGAGTCGGTGCGCACGTAACGAATCAGTCCCTCCGCCGTGCCGTGCTGCGCGTGGACGGCGCGCAGGTGCTCCAGCGCCTCGTCGCTGCGTGCCGTCACGGTCACCCGCGTCGGGGCATCCGCTCGTTCGGCGAGGGCCCAGCTGAGCGCCGTGCCCGATCCTCCGGCACCGAGGATGACGACCTCGGCTCCCGTGCGGGCGAAGTGGTCGGCGGGCAGGAAGTCGTTCAGGGCGAGGTCGACGGTGATCGGGTCCTTCGCGCGGCCGATGAGGCGGTCGCCGCGCTTCGAGATGCTCGAGATCTCGCTGCACGAGACCGCGAACGGGTCGAGTTCGTCGAAGAGATCGGATGCCGCGGCGTACACGTTCATCTTGTGGGTCGTGACGAGCGCTCCTCGGTGGTTCGGGTCGTCGCGGATCTGCTCGACCATCGCGACGTACTGCGCGGGCGTGGCATCCATCGGGAGGTCGTGCCCGACCAGCTCGCGGGTCGGGAGGCCCAGCACATCGGCCCAGCGGGGGAACACCTGCATGATCGACGACGATCCGGTGCTCACGCCGACGAAGCCCATGTATCCGGCGCCGGTATCCGCGTCGACGGGGAGGGAAGCGGGAAGGGAGGTGGTCATCGGGTTCTCCTACGGGGCGGTCACGGGGAAGCGGGGTTCGGAACCCTTCAGCACGGCGATCACGTCGTCGAGCGAGAGGGAGCCCATGTTGTCGACGGCCTGGGTCGTCTGGGCGCCGAGGTGCGGGGTGACGATCACCCGATCGGCGAGGGCATCGGCGAGCAGGGGGCTGTTCTTCGCAGCCGTGTCGCCGTCGAGGGTGTCGGCCGCGTAGCCGGCGAGGATGCCGTCGTGCAGGGCGTCGGCGACCGCGGCCTCGTCGATCAGGTCGCCGCGGGCGGTGTTGACGATGACGCTGCCGCGACGCATGCGGGCGAGTCGGCCGGCATCGACGAGCAGCTGGCCGCCCGGCGCGTGCAGCGAGATCAGATCGGCCGTCTCGAACAGCTCGTCGAGCACCGTGGGCACGGCGCCCGCGGCGCGGACGACCTCGGCGGGGAGGAACGGGTCGGCGGCGAGGATGCGGCATCCGAATCCGCTCAACCGCTTCGCGACCCCCTGGCCGATGCGACCGAAGCCCACGATCCCCACGGTCGCCGCTCCCAGCTCACGGCCCCGGCGCACTCCCCAGTCGCCCGCCCGCACCCGGCGATCGCCGTCGGGCACGAACCGCAGGGCGGCGAGCATCAGGCCGACCGCGTGATCGGCGACGGC
The DNA here is from genome assembly GCF_037149655.1 of Microbacterium sp. USHLN272. Taxonomy (NCBI): domain Bacteria; kingdom Bacillati; phylum Actinomycetota; class Actinomycetes; order Micrococcales; family Microbacteriaceae; genus Microbacterium; species Microbacterium sp. USHLN272. The sequence continues at coordinate 2,529,926 of NZ_JBBCRA010000001.1, forward strand.
ATCCGCATTCGCGCCGGGAGTGTTCGACACCGGGATGCCGCGGCTCCGGGCCGCGGCCAGATCGACCGCCTCGGTGCCGACGCCGTAGCGCGCGATGATCTTGAGCTTCGGCGCCGCGGCGAGGTGCGCGCCGGTCACGGGGCCGGTGCCGGCGATCCAGGCATCCGCCCCGTGCAGCAGCACGCGCAGCTCGTCGAGGTCGTGGTGCGCGGGGCCGCGGAGGATGCGGTGCCCGGCGACCGCCGCCCGCTCGACCAGGTCGAGGTCGCCGTCGGAGAACGAACGGCTGGTGACGAGGATGACGCCCATCAGTTCGTCGTTTCGACGCTCGGTCGCCCGGCGAACCAGGGGGCGAGGGCCGTGTACGCCTCGGTGAAGCGCGCGTGGCGCTGGGCGTAGACCGCGTGGCGGGCGGGGTCGGGCGTGAACTCGGCGGTGACCTCGCTGAGCGCGCGGGCGGCCGAGAAGTCGGCGAGGCCGAGGCCGACGGCGCCCGTGACCGCGGCGCCGAGGCTGTTCGCCTCTTCGACGATGGTGCGACGGCGCACCGGCACGCCCCACACATCGGCGAGCACCGAGAGGTAGACGTCGCTCTGCGCGCCGCCGCCGACCGCGTCGATGCGGTCGATCGTGGCGCCCGAGGCGCGGAACGCCTGGATGCACGTGAGCAGGTTGAACGCGGTGCCCTCGAGCACCGAGCGCACGAGGTGCGCACGGGTGTGGTGACGGGCGAGACCCACGAAGGCGCCGCGGGCGTCCGGGTCCCACAGGGGGGAGCGCTCGCCGAGCAGGTAGGGCAGGAAATAGAGGTCGTCGGTGTCGACGTCGGCGGATGCCTCGGCGGTGAGTCGCCCCGTGTCGGGGTGCGCCGGGTCGGCCGAGAGCGCCTCGGCGATCCACTGGACGGATGCTCCGCCCGCCTGCATCGTGGCGGTGGGCACGAATGACCCCGGCACGACGTTGTCGAACGTGAAGGTGCGCATCGCCGGGTCGTGCAGCGGGGCATCCGCGGCGAACGAGATCCACGACGAGGTGCCCAGGCACACGTAGGCGCCGTCCTCCGGTGCGACCACGCCCGAGCCGACCGCGGCGAGCGGGCCGTCGCCGCCGCCCATCACCACGCGCACGCCCGTGTGCAGGCCGAGGGCCTCGGCCGCGGCATCCGTCAGCGGTCCCGTGATCGCGGTGGAGTCGAGGATCTCGGGGAACAGTGCGGGGTCGAGGCGTGCCGCCTGCAGCACCTCGCTCGACCACGTGCCGGTGCGCTGGTCGTAGGCGTTGGTGCCCGAGGCGTCGGAGCGGTCGGTCGCGAGGCGACCGGTGAGGCGCAGCACGATGAAGTCCTTCGCGATGCAGAACCGGCGCACACGCGCCCAGACGTCGGGCTCGTTGTCGCGCACCCACATGATCTTCTCGACCGAGTAGGTGGGGTTCAGCCGGTGGCCCAGGATGCCGTAGGCGTGCTCGGCGCCGAGCGCCTGCTCGAGCTCGCGCTGCTGCGCGCCCGAGCGGGTGTCGGCCCAGATGATCGCCGGGCGGGCGGGCTCGCCGTCGGCGTCGAGCAGCACGGCGCCCATCATCTGACCGCCCACGACGAGACCCGCGACCTCGGTGGGGAGGGTGCCGGTCTTCGCGAGCAGGGTGCGGGTCGCCTCGACGACCGCGTTCCACCAGTCGAGCGGGTTCTGCTCGGCGACACCGCCCGCGGCGAAGTGCGCGGGGTAGGGCACCGTGACCGACGAGACCAGGCGTCCGTCGTCGTGGTGCAGCGAAGCCTTGTTCCCCGTGGTGCCGAGGTCGTGGGCGATCAGCATGGCCGGCTCAGCTCGCGGTCGTGTACGGGCGCAGGTCGGCCGAGCCGTCGGTGCCGCGGTAGGCGCGGGATCCCATGCCGTGTTCGAGCACCCAGCCGTAGTCGTGACCGGCGCCGCCGGGGTACACCGCGAGGAACGCGTAGGGCTCGTCGCCGGTGTTGATCGAGCGGTGGGCCCAACCCGGCGGGATGTACCCGATGGTGCCGGGCAGCATGTCGAGCCATTCGGTGCGCTCGCCGTCGAACATGAGCAGCCCGCCGCGACCCTTGAGCGCGAGGTAGATCTCGCCCTGGTGGTACGGGTGCTGGTGGCCCTTGGTCATCCAGAGCTCGCCGGAGGTGTCGCCGGGCATGATCGTGGTGATCGACTGGGGCAGCTCGCGATCGGTCTCGGGCACGGGCGAGCTGACGACGGTGTAGACGACGGGGTTGTCGCCCTCGGCTGCGGCCTTCCAGGCGTCGTGGTCGAGGAAGAGGCCCTCGAGGTCCGACATCCGCCGGGTGAGAGTGGGGCCCTCGGGCGAGAGGGTCAGCTTCTCGGCGTCGAAGGCGATCGCCATCGGCTGGATCGGCGGGGTGTGGAAGGTGGGCATCGGTGCTCCTCGTCGCGCAGCGTCGTTGCTGGTCGGGCATCGCGCCACAACCTGTCATTACAGGTGAGCATACCTGTTACTACAGGTTGGCGTCTACATCCATCTGCGCGGGGTCTGCTGCGCAGGTGCGCAGCTATCCCTCCGCCTGCCGAGCGCGGTACGCGGCCACCGCGTTGCGGTTCGCGCAGGTGGGGGAGCAGTAGCGCTTGGACCGGTTGCGGCTGAGGTCGAGGGCGATCGCCTCGCAGCTCTCGTCGTCGCAGATCGAGAGGCGCGAGCCCTCGTCCTGCCGGATCACGTCGACCAGGGCCATCGCGGTCTCGATCAGCACGCGTTCGGCGAGAGGTCGTTCGTCGCCGACGGCGTGCAGGTGCCAGTCGGTGTCGCCGTGGCGCACGAGCTGCGGCGCGACGGGGGTGTCGGTGAGCACGTCGTTCACGCGTGCGGCCATCTCGTCGCGCGGCGCGAGCAGCAGGGCGCGCAGGCGCGGACGGATGCTGCGCAGATCGGCGAGTTCGACCTCGTCCCGGTCGAGTCGGCCGGTGTAGGGGAACTCCTCGAGGAAGGTCTCCTCGTCGGCGAGGGTCTCGAGCGTGTCGGGGTGCTCGGCGGAGTTCACGAGCCAGACGGATGCCTGCAGGGCATCCGTCGTGTCATCGGTGAAGATCATGTTGACATCTTACATTCGCCGCGAGTAGCGTCACATGCCATGAGCACTGTGACCGATGACGTGCGGACGGCGCGCGGCGTCAAGCTTGGTCTCCCGCTGGCGATCGGCGCCGCCTTCGCGTTCGGCATGTCGGGTGGATGGGCGCGCGGTCTGATCGACGCCGGGTGGACGCCCGGCGCCGCCGTCACCGCGCGCATCTGGGTCGCCGCCCTCGTGCTCCTCATCCCGACGATCCTCACCCTGCGCGGGCGCTGGCACCTGCTGCGCCGCAACGCCGTCATCATCGCCGCCTACGGACTGCTCGCCGTCACCGCGACACAGCTGTTCTACTTCCAGGCCGTCGCCGTCATGGACGTCGGGCTCGCCCTGCTCATCGAGTACACGGCACCGGTCGCCGTCATCCTCTGGCTCTGGATCCGCCGCGGCGAGAAGCCCAGCCGCCGCAGCATCCTGGGCGCCGCGATCGCCTTCGTCGGCCTCGTGCTCATGCTCGACATCGTCACCGGTGCCGACGTCAACGTCGCCGGCATCCTCTGGGCGCTCGGCGCGATGGTCGGCGCGGCCACCTACTTCGTGCTGTCGGCCAAGGCCGACACGGGACTTCCGCCTCTCGCGCTCGCCGGCAGCGGGCTGCTGCTCGGCGCGGTCGGGCTCACGATCGCCGGAGCCGTCGGCATCCTCCCGATCGCCTGGAGCACCGACGACATCGCCTACCGCTTCGGCACCGTGCCGTGGTTCGTGCCCGTGCTCGCGATGGGCGTGCTCGCGACGGCTCTCGCGTATCTCCTGGGGATCGCGTCGACGCGGATGCTCGGATCGAGGCTGGCCTCGTTCGTCGCGCTCGCCGAGGTCGTCGCCGCGCTGCTGTTCGGCTGGCTGCTGCTGGGGCAACTGCCCGATCTGCTGCAGGCGCTCGGCGGAGCGCTCGTGCTCGCGGGCGTCGTCGTGGTGAAGCTCGGCGAGCCCGCGCCGCCTGCGGAATTCGTCGAGCCGGTGCCCGAGGGGTGCGCCCGCGGCGATCGCTAGCCTGGTGGGCATGGAGCGAGCGCGAGGGTGGAAGGTGGGCGACCCCGGGGAGCTCGCCGAGCAGGTCGCGCGCACGCGGTCGAATCTGCCGCCGAATCGCGCGCACATCGACGCGAGGGAGGTCGAGCGTGCCGCCTTCGGTGTCGTCGGGCACCGAGACCTCGCATTCCAGGTCTGGGAAGACGCCCATGCGGCAGCGGTGGGCGCATGGCGCGAGTGCCGACGGCGGATGAGACGGGAGTACGGCGGCCGGAGTCCGCACGGCGGCTGGACCTTCCCGGTGCTGTTCCTGTCTCTCCTCGCGGCCGGCGTCGGCGCTGCCCTCGCCAGCGGCGCGCGCACCGATCCTGAAGCGACGCAGGGTGTTCTCGCGGTGCTGGTGGGTGGCTCGACCGTCGCCGACCTCGTCGTGCTCGCCGTCGCGGGCTGGCGCCCGTGGAACCGGGCCGTCGTGCGCCTGCAGATCGGTCTGGCGATCGCGCTCGGTGCCGCGACTGCCTTCCAGCTCTCCCGTCCGGAGATGTGGGTGCTGCCGCTGGTGATCGCCGGGGGAGTGATCGGCGTGGGCGGAATGCTGCTCGTGCTGCTCGTGCGGATGCTGCGCCCCGAGGAGAGGCTCGAGATCGACACTGTGATCAACGTCGCCGTCGAGCGCATGCAACCCGAACTCGATGCACGCGCAGCGGAGATCCAGGCCAACGCATCCGAAGAGCTGGGCGTCGAAGACAGCGCGCGCATCGTCGCGCTCCGCACAGCAGTGCTCGCCGATCTCGCAGCCGAGGGGATCGTGCTCGAGCCCGTGCCCGAGCAGACGCCGGCCGGCGGCGCGATGATCGCAGCGCTCACGGCCCACTGGCATCCTTACTCGCGCCAGAAGGCGTGAGCAGCCGCGGAGTGTATACGTCAGGTACTTGCTTGCCGTCGATGAGCGCCGCACGGACGCCGTTGTGTATACACTAAGACCATGACCCTGCCCGTCGAGCGCACCACCGCCGGCGATCGCGCGTACGCGGCGCTGCTCGACGGTATCCAGTCCGGCGCACTCCCTGCGGGGTCGGTGCTGGGCGAGGTCGAGCAGGCCGCGCGGCTCGGCGTCAGCCGCACGCCGCTCCGCGAAGCCCTGCGTCGTCTGGCCGCCGACGGACTCGTCGTGCAGCAGTCTCCGCGCGTCACGGTCGTGGCCGACCTCGATGCGGATGACATCCGCGAGCTCTTCGAAATCCGCCGGGCGCTCGAAGAGACCTCGGCCCGCCTCGCCGCCACCCGCGGCGACGCCGCCGTCTTCGCCGCGCTCGCCGAGGAGTTCGCGCATGTCGACCTCGCAGCCGGCGAGGGCCGCGACGCCTACTACGCCCTGATCGGCCGCTTCGACGCGGCCCTCGACGCGGCCGTCTCCAACGACTACATCGCCGCCGCCCTCCGCACCGTGCGCACGCACCTCGTGCGGGTGCGGCGCATGGCCCGCGACAAGCCCGCGCGGCTCGCGGCATCCGCCTCGGAGCACCGCACGATCGCCCAGGCGCTTGCCGCCCGCGACGGCGACCTCGCCGCCCACGCCACGCACGTGCACCTGCACAACGCGCTCGCCGGCATCCTCGACTCCCTCCCCGCCGATCCGGCGACAGCCCCCGCGACCGAAGGAAGACCATGACCGTCACCCACCACGTCCGCGTCCACCGCAGCGACGAGAACCTCGCCCGCGAAGACCAGCTCGCCTGGAAGATCGCCGAGGTCGCCGCCGACCCGGTCGAGGTCGAGCAGCCGGTCGTCGACATGATCATCAACCGCATCATCGACAACGCTTCGGTGGCGGCGGCCTCCCTCACCCGCGCCCCGATCAACGCCGCCCGTGCGCAGGCGTTCAGCCACCCGGTCTCGACCGGCGGCGTCGGCGCCAACCTCTTCGGCGCGGCCCTCGACCACCGCACCAGCCCCGAGTGGGCGGCCTGGGCGAACGGCGTGGCCGTGCGCGAGCTCGACTACCACGACACCTTCCTCGCCGCCGAGTACTCGCACCCCGGCGACAACATCCCGCCGATCCTCGCGGTCGCGCAGCACACCGGCGCCGATGGTCGGGCGCTCGTGCGCGGCATCGCGACCGGTTACGAGATCCAGATGGACCTCGTGCGCGCGATCTGCCTGCACAAGCACAAGATCGACCACGTCGCCCACCTCGGCCCGTCGGCCGCCGCCGGCATCGGCACGCTCCTCGGGCTCGACGTCGAGACGATCTATCAGGCCGTCGGCCAGGGGCTGCACACCACCACCGCCACCCGCCAGAGCCGCAAGGGCGAGATCTCGACGTGGAAGGCGCACGCCCCGGCCTTCGCCGGCAAGATGGCCGTCGAGGCGGTCGACCGGGCGATGCGCGGTCAGACCAGCCCCGCCCCGATCTACGAGGGGGAGGACGGCGTGATCGCATGGATGCTCGACGGCAAGGATGCCGCGTACGAGGTGCCGCTGCCCGCCGCCGGTGAGGCGAAGCGCGCGATCCTCGACTCGTACACGAAGGAGCACTCGGCCGAGTACCAGGCACAGGCGTGGATCGATCTGGCCCGCAAGCTCGGCACCGAGAACCCGGCCCTCCGCGACCCCGCGAACATCGAGGCGATCGTGCTGCACACCAGCCACCACACGCACTACGTGATCGGCTCGGGAGCGAACGACCCGCAGAAGTACGACCCGACCGCGTCGCGTGAGACGCTCGACCACTCGATCCCGTACATCTTCGCGGTCGCGCTGCAGGACGGCGGCTGGCACCACGTCGACTCCTACGCTCCGTCGCGCGCGGGTCGGGACGACACCGTCGCGCTGTGGCACAAGATCACCACGGCCGAGGATGCCGAGTGGACCCGTCGCTACCACTCCGAGGACCCGGACGTGAAGGCGTTCGGCGGTCGTGTCGAGTTCCGTCTGACCGACGGCTCGACCGTCGTCGATGAGATCGCCGTGGCCGACGCGCACCCGCTCGGCGCCCGCCCCTTCGCCCGCGAGAACTACATCGCCAAGTTCCGGCTGCTGGCCGAGCCCGTGCTCGAGTCCGCCGAGATCGAGCGCTTCCTCGAACTCGTGCAGCGCCTGCCCGAACTGACCGCGGCCGAGGTCGGCGAGCTGTCGATCGTCGCGAAGCCCGGCCTGCTCGACGCCGCGGACGCTCCGAAGGGCCTCTTCTGATGCTGTACTCCACCACCACCCCGGCCGAGAAGCGCCGCGTGCTGCGCGAGCGCCTCGCGAGCGGCGAGTTGCTGCGTTTCCCCGGTGCGTTCAATCCGCTGAGCGCGCGCCTGATCGCTGAGAAGGGCTTCGAGGGCGTCTACATCTCGGGCGCCGTGCTCTCGGCCGACCTGGGGCTCCCCGACATCGGACTCACGACGCTCACCGAGGTCGCCGGCCGTGCCAAGCAGATCGCCCGCATGACCGATCTGCCCGCGATCGTCGATGCCGACACCGGGTTCGGTGAGCCGATGAACGTCGCGCGCACCATCCAGGAGCTCGAGGATGCCGGACTCGCCGGCATGCACATCGAAGACCAGGTGAACCCCAAGCGCTGCGGGCACCTCGACGGCAAGAGCGTGGTCGACGAGAGCACGGCGATCAAGCGCATCCGCGCCGCCGCCGATGCGCGCCGCGACGAGAACTTCCTGCTCATGGCGCGCACCGACATCCGGGCGATCGAGGGCTTGGATGCCGCGATCGACCGCGCGAAGGCGCTCGTGGATGCGGGTGCGGATGCGATCTTCCCCGAGGCGATGCGCGAGCTCTCGGAGTTCGAGGCGATGGCGAACGCGCTCGACGTGCCGATCCTCGCCAACATGACCGAGTTCGGGAAGAGCGAGCTCTTCTCGACATCTCAGCTGCAGAGCGCGGGCGTCAGCATCGTCATCTGGCCGGTGTCGCTGCTGCGCACCGCGATGGGCGCGGCGGGCCGCGCGCTCGATACGCTGAACACGGACGGGCATCTCACGTCGATGCTCGGAGAGATGCAGCATCGCGCGGATCTCTACGAGCTCATCGATTACGAGTCGTACAACCACTTCGACTCGGGTGTCTTCAACTTCACGCTCGACCAGCCCGGTCGCTGAGCGCCGCAGCACACGAAGCAGCACACGAAGGAGTGAGCATGACCGAACCGGACATCAAGAAGGGCCTCGCTGGGGTCGTCGTCGACACGACCTCCATCTCGAAGGTCAACCCCGAGACGAACAGCCTGCTCTACCGCGGATACCCGGTGCAGGAACTCGCCGCCACGCAGTCGTTCGAGGCCGTGGCGTACCTGCTGTGGCACGGGGAGCTGCCGACGCCGGAGGAGCTCGCGGCGTTCCGCGTCGAGGAGCGACGGCACCGTGCTCTCGCCGACAACGTGCGGGCCGCGATCGACCTCGTACCGCTGGACGCGCACCCGATGGACGAGGTTCGCACGGCGGTCAGCCTGATCGGAGCCTCCGACCCCGGTGCGGGCGGATCGGTGCTGGATGCCGGCGGCAGCCCGGAGCAGAACCTCGAGCGCAGCATCCGCCTGTTCGCGGCGCTCCCCGCGATCGTGGCCTACGGCCAGCGCCGCCGCCGCGGGCAGGAGCTCATCGAGCCGCGCGATGACCTCGACTACTCGGCCAACTTCCTCTGGATGACGTTCGGCGAAGAGGCGGATGCCGTGGTCGTCGACGCGTTCAACCGGTCGATGATCCTCTACGCCGAGCACTCGTTCAACGCCTCCACCTTCACGGCGCGGGTCATCACGTCGACGCTCAGCGACCTGTACTCGGCCGTCGTCGGGGCGATCGGCGCTCTCAAGGGTCCGCTTCACGGCGGAGCGAACGAAGCCGTGCTGCACATCTTCGACGAGATCGGGTCGGCGGATGCCGTCGAGGCCTGGCTCGACAAGGCCCTCGCCGAGAAGCGCAAGATCATGGGCTTCGGGCACCGCGTGTACAAGAAGGGCGACTCGCGGGTGCCGACCATGAAGGCGGCTCTCGACACGCTCGTCGAGCACTTCGACAAGCCGGAGGTCGCGGCGCTGTACGACGCGCTCGAGTCGGAGTTCGTCGCACGCAAGGGCATCTACCCGAACCTCGACTACCCCTCGGGTCCGGCGTACAACCTGATCGGGTTCGACACCCTCACCTTCACGCCCCTCTTCGTCGCGGCGCGGGTGACCGGGTGGACGGCGCACGTGATCGAGCAGGCCGGTGCCAACGCGCTGATCCGCCCGCTCTCGGAGTACGTCGGCCCGGACGAGCGGCACGTCGCGGGCTGATGCCCGTTCACGCGTGAGAGAGCCTGGGGCCCGTCGGCAGGCTCAGGGACCCAGGCTCTCTCGGTGACGCATCCGCTCGCGGGCGTCAGCCGATGTTCTCGACGGCCGCGCGTGCGCGAGCACCCGCCTGCGAGGCGGTGCCGTCGTTGCTCTCCATCGTGCTGCGCAGCAGCGTGATGATGTTGCGCACCTCGTCGGCGGCGTTCTTCCACCGCAGCTCCTTGCCGCGGTACTCCTCGGAGACCCCATCGGCGGAGTAGTCGGCCATGGCGTTCTGCACGGCCTTGTCGCGGTCGGCGATCAGGCTCTCGAGCAGACCCGAGACGCGGTTGAACTCTCCCTGGACCTCCTGCGAGGCGGCGACGCTGTAGGCGCGGCGATCTTCGTATGCCATTTTCTGTCTCCTTCTTCTCAGCGCGATCCGCCGAAGCGGGCGGCTTCGAACGACGCACCGCTCTCGGCCCCACGGGTCTGATCGACCATCTCGGACTCTCCCTCGCGGAACGCGCGGTCCATGCCCGAGATTCCTCCGAGCACAGCGGCGAGTGACGAGTTCAGCTCGGCGGCGACCTCATCGGTGCGGCCCTTGAAGCTGTCGAATGCGGCCTTCGCCGCACCCGCGTGCACCTGCATCAGCGGGTCGGCGGCGACCACGAGCTGCTTCACGAGCGCGCCGAGGTCGTCGCTGGATCCCGACGTCTGCTTGCCGAGGACGCTGAGCGTCTCGGCCCCCATATCGAACTTCATGCTCCGGTCTTCCTTTCATCGCCCTCCCGTCCTCGCGGTCGCGAAGACGCCATCGCCCCCGATGGGCGAGGAGAGAGTAACAGGGCGGCCTGCGATGACGCGGAAGTTATCCACAGACCGCGCCTGAAACTCTTTCTCCGATGGATGAGGACGTTACTCGCCCGAGCGCGGATTCTCGGCTGCGTGGGCGATATCGACGACAGACTGCTTGAACGACTGCGAATCGGGGTCGAGGTAGCCGACGGCGGGTGCCTCCCAGGAGTGCGACGCCGCCCACACGGGGCTCAGCAGCAATTGACCCGGGTTCACCCGGTAGTAGGGCAGACTCGAGCGCTTGCGTTGTGCCCGTCGGTCGCGAATCCGCGCTCCGTGACCTCCGGTCCATTGCCGCGGGGCTTGTCGTGGACGATCCCGCCCTCCGAACTGAAGTTCCGTACACCATCGATGTGTTCGACCTCGAGAATGCCCTCGGAATCCACTCGTGAACAGCGCGGTCGCGGTCGTCGCCGATGCCCGTGCCGACACCCTTATCCACAGGTGGTCATCGCGAGGTGTCCTCATATGTATAAACTCGCCGACCGTGGGCGCGCGTGGGGCGCACTCCATAAAGGGGGGTCATGAGCACGGCTGGAAAGACGGAGGGCGGCCTCGACGCGTTCGTCTACAGCGTGCGAGCCGATACCAGGGCATGGTGTCCCGCCCTGGTATCTGACACCCTCACGGTGTTCGTGCCGATGATCTGCGCCGTGCTGACGTCTGCGGCAGGGGAGCCTCTCGCGGGTGCGGGGCTCGTGCTGCTCGCGCTGGGGATCGCAGGCGGTCAGGTGATCGCCCTCGCCTACGACGGGCGTACGCTCGGCGCCCGGATGTTCGGGCTCCGCATCGTCGAGCGATCGAGCGGATGCCCCTCCGGACGCCTCCTCGTCGCCGACCTCGTCGGTCGTCGGCTCCGGGTGCTCGACATCCGTCGCGGTCGCGATCCGATCTCCTCCGCCGTGGCGCTCTACCGGTTCCCCGAGCGCGCCGCCGCGCAGCATCCGCCCGCGCCGGCGACGAACACCGTCGCGTTGCTGGACTCGGGTCAGCGACTCCCGTTCGCGCGCGCTCTGGTGGTCGGCAGGAACCCGACGACGGATGCCCGGGGCGAGCAGCGATTCTCCTGGCCGGACCTCTCGCGCACGCTGTCGAAGACCCACGCCCGGCTCGAATGGGACGGCGAGAGCGTGTGGGTCACCGACCTCGGCTCCGCCAACGGGACGGCGATGGAGGTCGGCGTGGAATGCGCGTCGCTCGACCCGTTCGTGCCGACGCGCATGCCCGCGGATGCCGTGCTCCGGCTGGGGGATCGCAGCCTCACGATCGCCGGCTCCCGCCGGGATCGCCGGGGTGCCTCTGATGTGGCCGATGAACGCGACGAAGACTCCCGAGGAGGGCACTTTGCCTGACCTCCGCGATCGCGCCCTCATCGAGGAGGCGCGCACGCAGCGCTTCCGGCTCGGTTCGGCACTGCTGCACGGGCGCATCTCGGATCGACGCACGGTGAACGACAATGTCCGCCGATTCATCGCCTCCCTCATCGTGGCGGCGCTCGCCTGCGCGGTGTGCGTCGGCATCTCGTTCGTCACCGACCTGCTCCAGGCGCAGGCGGCCGGGAAGGCGCGGCAGAACGCGTCGATCAGCATCATCGAAGAGGAGCCGGTGTGAGCGACTACACGCGCCTGAGCGTTCGGGGTTCGTCTCGGCGCGTCGAGATCGCGGTGTCGAGCGATGACCCGCTCGGCAGTCTGCTGCCGCAGCTGATCGATGCCCTGGCGGAACCCTCCGGTGCCGGCGGACGCCCCCTCGCGCTCGTCACCGCGATCGGGGACTCGCTCGACCTCGAGCGCTCCGCCCGTGAGCAGAGTCTCGTCGACGGTTCGGTGCTGCGCCTGCTCCCGTTCGACTCCGCGCCGCCGCCACCGATGGTCATCGACGTGGTCGACGTGCTCGCCGACGAGCTCGAGAACCGCAACGACCGCTGGAGCGACGCATCGAGGGCCGCCGTCAGCGCGGTCGTCGTCGCGCTGTCCGCGGCTGCCGCGTCGATCGCGGTGCCGTTCGACGGCGTCGTCGGCGGCGCCGTGCGCTTCGGTCTGCTCGGCCTGCTCCTCGTCTGCGCCGTGGGATTCGGTCTGTTCGGTCGACGTCGGCCGGCGGCCGTCATGGCGACCGCCGCGGTGGGGGCGGGCGTGCCTGCCGCCCTGCACGCGGCGGCTGCGCAGGCCGCGACGCACCCGGCATCCGTCCTTCCGATCACCGCTCTCTGGGTCGCGCTCGTCTGGTCGGCGGTGCTCCTGATCGGGGGAGGGGTCGCGCGGGGCTCGCGCGGCGCGATGGTCGGCGGTGCCCTGGGGATCGTGCTGACGGTGCCGCTGCTGACGGCACTGGTGATGGGGATGCGCCACGATCAGGCCGCCGCGGTGATCGGCGTCGTCGCCGCCGTGCTCCTCGGACTCGTGCCGTGGCTCGCCCTCTCGGCGTCCGGCCTCACGGGCCTCGACCATCGGGCGGCCGAGAGAGCCGATCTGCCGAGACCCGCCGCGTTGGGCGCCGTGTCCGACGCGTATCGCACCCTCGACTGGGTCGTGGCGGTGCTGGCCGCGGTGCTCGTCCTCTGCGGCATCGTCCTCTGGATGACGGATGCCGTCTGGCCGAGGCTCCTCGCGGCGTCGCTCGCGCTTGTGGTGCTGCTGCGATCGCGGGCGTTCCCGCTCCGGTCGCAGGGCTTCCTGCTCTGGGCGGCCGGGATCGGCATCGCCGCCGTCGCCGCGGCGACCCTGATCGTGAACGGTTCGCTCGGGTGGACCGTCGTCGCCGGTGCCGTGGTGATCGGCGTGACAGCGGCCATCGCCGGGCTCGCCCGCCCGAAAGCGCATCAGCGAGCGCGGCTCCGCTCCTTCGGCGACGCGCTGGAGACCGCTGCCGTGATCGCGATCGTGCCGATGGCGGTGGGGGTCTTCGGGATCTACGCCGATCTGCTCGCACTGTTCGGAGGGGGCGCGTGATGCCGCTCGACCGCGGGGCGATCCCCGTGGCGATGTTCGGCAGCGGTGCAGCGCTCCTCACCCGGTTCGCGGCGTGGGACGCGGCGATCACCCGACCGATGAGCACGGTCCGTCGGATCGGCTTCGTCCAGCTCTCCGCCGGCGCCGGCGCGACGACCGTCGCGGGTGAGATCGTACGCCTCGTCGCTCGACGGCGCGCTGCTCCCCCGCTCGTCGCGGACCTCTCGCCCGAGGGCGATCTCGCCCGGCGGCTCGGGATCGTCGAGACGTCACCGCGTCGGGACCGACGACTGTTCCGCACGAGCGGCGACGCTCGGCAGCTGCTGCAGATGACGTCGGGTGTGCTCGGGGCCCGACCGTCGGATGCCGGGGCCCGCCCGGTCGCCGCGTGGGAGCGTGAGGTCTCACCCGTCATGCGCTTCCACGACGTCGTGATCGCGGACTTCGGTCCGCGTGATCCCGATCGTGAGATCGGCGAGATCGCCGGGCTCTGCGATGCGGTTTGCGTCGTCGCCCCCGCACGGCGCGAGGAGGCGGAACTGGCCCGGGTCGTGGTCGAGGCGATCCACGCCCTGCCGGGGAGTCAGCGGGCGGTCGTCGCCCTCGTCGATGCGAGCAGGGAATCGCGACGGGTTCCCGCGGTGATTGCGGCGCAGACCGAGCAGCCGGTGATCGTCGTGCCGCACGATACGGGGTTGGCCGGGGGAGAGCCTGCGCGATCCTTCCGGGCGCGCCAGGCCCTGCTCCGTCTTGCGGGGACCCTCATCGGGAAGGTCGACGCATGACGCAGTCCATCGTCCATCGTCCTGCGCGGGCCGTCCTCCCGGCGGACGCCCCGGGGGGCATCGTGCTCACCGCTCCGCCGGCGAGCAACGACAACGCCGCCGGTTTCCCGTTGCAGTCGGTGCTGCCGATCGTCGGCAGCCTTTCGTCGATCACCATGATGGTGCTCCTCCGGGGTAACCCGATGTTCGTCGTGATCGGCGCGGTGATCCTCGTCGTCGCTCTGGTCGGCGGCATCGGCATGGCCTTCACGACGCGCGGAAACGCGGCACGTCAGCGTCGGATGCAGCGAGAACGCTATCTCGACCACCTCGAGCACGTCCGCGCCGAGCAGCGCGACCGAGTGGCGCACGTGCGGCGGGCGGCGCTCACCCGGCATCCGTCGCCCTCGGCGCTCGTCGAGCTCGGGCACGACCCGGCGCGTCGCTGGGAATGCCGCCCCTCCGACCCCGACTTCCTGCAGGTGCGCATCGGCACCGGCGACCTCGCGGTGCTCCCGGTGGTGCTGCCCGAGGAATCGAATCCGGTGCAGCCGTACGACCCGATCATGAAGGCGGCCGCCGAGCGTTTGGTGCGCTCCGCGGGAGTGGTGCAGGGGATGCCGGCGACGATCGACCTCTCGACGGGCGGGCAGTACGCGATCGTTGGCGACCGGGCGCGGGCGTTGCAGGTGGCGCGATCGATCGCGGTGCAGATCGCGACGTTCCACTCTCCCGACGAGGTGCACCTCGCGGCCGTGGTCCCGGTATCCACCCTCGGCGACTGGCGCGGACTCGACCTGCTCCCGCACGCAGGAGCGCCGCGCCCTGCCGCCGATCAGCCCTTGGCGCGCCGCATCGCGCCGACGCTCGACGACCTGCTCGCTCTGATCGCGCCGGAACTGCGGGATCGTGTGGCCGCCACGACGGCGGCACGCCGGGCCGGACGCCGCATCCGGCCGGTGCGGCTCGTGCTCTTCGTCGATGAGGGCGACGGGTACGCGACGACTCCGCCGCGCTGGGACTCGGTGCTCGACGCCGCCGACCTCGGCATCACGATCGTGCACATCGTCGACGATCGCCTCAAGGAGCCCGAGCACGTCGTCGCCCGCGTCGCGGTCGATGCGGCCGGCTGCGCGATCGAGAACCCGGCCGAGCCGGGGGACCCGGTGCTCTGCGCGGCGGACGCCGTCGGGCAGGCGCTGCTCGAGACGGTCGCGCGTCCGCTCGCTGCGCTGCGGATGAGCAGGGCGACGGCGGCGGAGGCGACCGATGCGGTGGCGCCCGACCTCGGCGAACTCCTCGGCCTCGGCGACGTGGCGCAGATCGATCCGCGTCAGGCGTGGGTGCCGCGCTCCTCCGCGGACTTCCTCCGCGTGCCGATCGGAGTCGACGACACGGGCGCTCCGGTGCTCATCGATCTCAAGGAATCCGCGCAGCTCGGTATGGGGCCGCACGGCATCTGCATCGGTGCGACGGGGTCGGGCAAGAGCGAGCTGCTGCGCACCCTCGTGCTCGGGCTCGCGGCCACGCACGGGCCGGATGACCTCAGCATGATCCTCGTCGATTACAAGGGCGGGGCGGCGTTCGCGCCGTTCGCGCGTCTCCCGCACGTCGCCGGGATCATCGACAACCTCGCCGACGATCCGCAGCTCACCGAGCGAGCGCGCGCGAGCATCAACGGGGAGGTCGTGCGCCGCCAGCAGCTCCTCAAAGCCGCCGACAACTCGGCATCGATCACGCAGTACCGGCAGCTCCGACGCAGTCGGCCCGAGTTACCGCCGTTGCCCCATCTGTTCCTCGTGATCGACGAGTTCGGCGAGCTCCTCACCGCCGAGCCGGAGTTCGTCGATCTGCTGCTCACGATCGGACGCATCGGCCGCTCGATCGGTGTGCACCTGTTGCTCTCGAGCCAGCGGATCGAGGCGGGCAAGCTCCGCGGGCTCGAGACCTACCTGTCGTACCGGATCGGACTGCGCACGTTCTCGGCCGCCGAGAGCGCCATGGTTCTCGACACGCAGGATGCGTTCCACCTGCCGGCGATCCCCGGCTACGCCTACCTCAAGGTCGACACCTCGATCTACACCCGACTGCGCGCGGGCTACGTCTCGGGACCCGTCGACGACCTCCGGGATCGGCCCGTCGAGACGACCGAGGTGCCACGGATGAGGATGATCTCCGCGTACGACGTCGTTCAGCCGCTCCCCGCGGTCGAGGCCGACGGGGCCGCGGCGGTGCAGGAGATCTCCGCGACGGAGAACATGCTGCCCGAGCGAACAGTGGTCGACGTAGCCGTCGAGCGGCTGGCGAAGGGCGCGGTCCGCACGCGTCCGGTCTGGTTACCGCCCCTTCCCACGCGGGTCACGCTCGGTGGGCTGCTGCCGTCGAGCGGTGCGATCGAGGATGCCGCGGGGCTGAGCATCCCGATCGGTCTGCTCGATGAGCCGGTGCAGCAGCGCCAGCAGCCGTGGAGGCTCGATCTGAGCCGCTCCGGCGGGCATGTCAGCGTGATGGGCGCACCGCAGTCCGGTCGCTCGACCTTCCTGCGTACGGTTGCGGCGTCGATCGCGGTGACCCGTACACCGCGCCAGGTGAGCGTGTACGGACTCGACCTCACCGGCGGCGGTCTCGCGCGTATCGAGGGGTTCCCGCACGTCGGTGGTGTCGCGACGCGCGGGCATCGGGAGCGCGTGGGTCGCGTGCTCGAAGAACTCACGACCATGCTCGGGGTGCGCGAGCAGGTGTTCCGCGCGGAGGGGATCGACTCGGTCGATGAGCTGCGTCGCCGGCATGCCGCCGGCGAACTCCCGCAGCTGCCCTCGGCCGATGTGGTGCTGCTCGTCGACGGCTATGCGACGCTGCGTACTGATTTCGAGGAGTACGAGGGTGCGCTGCAGCGTCTCCTCGATCGCGGCGGAAGCTTCGGCATCCACGTCGTGGTCACGCTCAATCGCTGGAACGATCTGCGCTCGCCGCAGCAGGGAGTGATCGGCACGCGGATCGAACTGGGGCTC
This sequence comes from Microbacterium sp. USHLN272, assembly GCF_037149655.1. Classification (NCBI taxonomy): domain Bacteria; kingdom Bacillati; phylum Actinomycetota; class Actinomycetes; order Micrococcales; family Microbacteriaceae; genus Microbacterium; species Microbacterium sp. USHLN272. Next base: position 2,546,848 of record NZ_JBBCRA010000001.1, read on the forward strand.
AACGACCCGAGCGACTCGCAGGTCTCGCGCAAGCTCTCGTCGTCGCTGCGGCGCGATGAACCAGGGCGTGCGCTGACGGATGCCTCGGAGTTCGCGCAGGTGGCGCTCCCGGTGCTCGAGGACGACGACTCGGTGGGCGTCGGCGAGATGCTGGAGGCGCTCGCGCGGCAGTCCGCGGAGTCGTGGGCGGGGCCGGAGGCGGCGCCCATCCGGCTGCTTCCGGAGGACCTCGACCCGCAGACGCTTGCGGATGCCGGGATCGATCCGTCGATGATCCCCCTGGGGCTGCGGCAGGACACGATGAAGGCGTTCTCGCTCGACCTCGCGCGCAACGATCCGCATCTGATGGTGCTCGGAGACACCGGGTGCGGAAAGACGACCGTGCTGCGGGGCATCGTCCGGGGCGCGCTCGCGGGCCACACGCCGGACGACCTGGTGATCGCTCTGATGGATGTGCGCGGCGATCTCGCAGACGAGGTGCCCGAGCCGTACCTCGGCGGGCACGCCGCCACCGCTCCGTTGGCGCGCCAGCTCGCGGAGTCGATCGCGATCGAACTCGAGAAGCGGCAGGCGGCGAAGGTGCCGGGGCCGAGGATCCTCGTGGTGATCGACGACTTCGACGTGCTGGCGGCGGGCGGCACCGAGCCGTTGCGGCCGCTGCTGCCGTACCTCGCCTCGGCGCGCGACCTCGGCCTGAACGTCGTCCTCGCTCGGCCGGTGCTGGGGGCATCGCGGGCGATGTTCGACTCGTCGCTCCAGGCGCTGCGCGACACCGGCGGATCGACGCTGGTGATGAGCGGCGATCGCGGCGAAGGCCCGCTGCTGGCGAAGGTGTACGCCGAGCAGATGGTGCCGGGGCGCGGGCGGTTCGTGCGCCGGGGATCGGGGGCGACCCTCGTGCAGGTCGCGCGGTTCGCGTGCGAGAAGTGAGCGCCTCGGAGGGAGATGGCTTCGGCGGGGCATGCCAGGCATCCCGATATGCCGCAAACGAGGACATTATGCTGGATCTGTGAGTGAACACGAGACACCGGAGACTCCCCAGCCCCACGACCCGGCGGCGGCCGATTCCGCGTCGGACGCGGTCCCCACGCCACCGCCCGCGCCGCCCGCCCCGTCGGACGGCCCGGACGCGCCCCCGACCACGCCGCCGACCGGCCCGGATGGCTCGGAGTACGTCCCCGGCGCACACGCCCTCCCGCCCGCGGATCCGCGGCACGCTCCCGGCCACGCCTCGGCGAACGCACCCGGCGAGCCCTCTCCGGGGCTGACCGACGGCCAGTCGGCTCCCGGTCAGCCCGCGCCGGGCCAGCCCTACGGCCAGCCCGCGCCGGGCCAGCCCTACGGTCAGCCCGCGCCGGGCCAGCCCTACGGTCAGCCCGCGCCGGGCCAGTCCTACGGCCAGCCCGCACCCGGTCAGCCCGCACCCGGCCAGCCCTACGGCCAGCCCGCACCCGGTCAGCCTGCACCCGGCCAGCCCTACGGTCAGCCCGGACCGGGTTTTCCGCCGGCGGGGCCGGAGATCGGCCCCAACAAGAAGCTTCCGCTCGGTGCGCTCATCGGCATCATCGCGGCGGGAGTCGTCGTGCTGCTCGTGATCGCCCTGGCCATCATCATCCCGCTGGCGGGTCGCGGCGGTGACGCCGGAGGTGGCTCGAACGGCGAGCCCGCGCCGCCCGCGGCCACCCCGGAGGAGTGGGTCGAGGAGTACCTCACCGCCCTTTCGGAGGGCGATGCCGAGACGGCGCGGAAGTACGTCGACACCTCGTCCTACAGTGATGCGCTCCTCACGGACGAGGTGCTCGCGGCCTCCCTCGAGCTGGGCGCCATCGACGATATCGAGGTCGGCGAGGCCGAGGAGGGCGAGTACAGTGACGTCGTCGTGCCCGCGACCTTCACGGTCGGCGGCACCGAGGTGACACGCGAGTTCGAGATGTATCAGAGTGAGTACGACGGTGACATCACCATGTACAACGGAGGCGCGCGAATCTCGACCTACGGGTTCGACGACATCGGCCTCACGGTGAACGGGGTGGAGATCTCGGAGGACGCCCTGGTCTTCCCGGGCATGTACGAGTTCGCGACGAGCCTCGAAGAGTTCACGATCGAGGGCGAGACGACGCTTCTCGTCGCGGACGAGAAGAGCGAAGAGGCGGCGAGCATGCTGCGTCCCGTGCTGAGCGAGACGGGGGTGGCATCGTTCCGCGAACTGGTCACCGCCTCGCTGCGCGAGTGCCTGGCGATGAAGACTCTCGCGACCCCCTGCGGCATGGACGTCACCGGCCTCGAGCAGGACGGCTTCAGCCCCGTCGACGGAACCGTGACCCGCGCCCTCACCGCCGAGGGCGAGGCGTCGCTCGCCGCCCTCGTCGGAGAGGTCAGCGACCGCGCGGTCGTTTCGACCTACGAGTCGTTCCGCACCGACATCACGCTCGAGGGGCAGAATGCCGCGGGTGAGCGCGGTGCGTTCGAGGTGCTCTTCGGCGCGGGGATGCTGTCCCCGAAGGTCGACTTCGCCGCGGAGGCGCCGACGGTCGTCTGGGAGTAGTCGCGGCATCCGCTTCGCGCACAGAAAGGCCCGGCATCCGAGATGGATGCCGGGCCTTTCGTGGTCTGGGGCCCTTCGACAGGCTCAGGGACCCAGGGTGGTGGGGCCCTTCGACAGGCTCAGGGACCCGGGGTGGCTCACGGGCCCAGGGGGTCAGGCGCGCGTCACCTCGAGCTCGATGACCGACCACGACAGGGCCGGCAGCGTCGCGCGCACCGTGCCGTCGACGATCTCGGCGGCGGCGAGCGGCACCATGTGCACGGTGTCGGGGGTCGTCTCGAGGTTGGCGGTCCGGCGGTCGCCGCCCTGGGGGATCGTGAGCGTCTCGGCCTGACGCACGCGCAGGTCGCCGAGGCCGTGCAGGTCGATCGTCAGGTCGTTCGCCGAGTCGAGCGAGCGGTTGGCCACGAACACCACCAGGCGTCCGGTCTCCTCGTCCCACGTGGCGGCCGCATCGACCGAGTCGACGTCGCCGTAGCGCTTCGTCGCGATCTGCGAGGCCGAGACGGCGAGGCGCAGGATGCGCCCCTTCGCCAGCCGCGCCATCCGCTCGAACGGCCAGAAGCTGGTCTGGCGCCAGGCCGGACCGTTCTCCTCCGAGCGGATCGGCGCGATCACGTTCACGAGCTGCGCCTGGTTGGCGATGCGCACGCGGTCTCCGTGCCGCAGCAGGCTGTTGAGCAGGGTGCCGACGACGACGGCATCCGTCACCGAGTAGGTGTCCTCGATGAGGCGCGGGTGCTCGCGCCAGCCGGCCTTCGCGATCTCGCCCGCCTCGACATCGTTGTACTTGCGCTGATCCCACACGTTCCACTCGTCGAACGAGATGTCGACCTGCTTGGTGTGCTTGCCGGCGGCCTTCACGGCGTCGACCGTCGCGATGACGCCCTCGATGAAGCCATCCATGTCGACCGACTCCGCGAGGAACGACTCCGTGTCGCCGTCGTGCTCCTGGTAGTACGCGTGCATCGAGACGAAGTCGACCTCGTCGTAGGCGTGGGTGAGCACGGTGTGCTCCCACGACCCGAACGTCGGCATCGACCTGCTCGACGACCCGACCGCCACGAGTTCGATCGACGAGTCGACCAGCTTCATGGCCTTGGCCGACTCCTGCGCGAGACGGCCGTACTCGGCAGCGGTCTTGCCGCCGATCTGCCACGGCCCGTCGAGCTCGTTGCCCAGGCACCACAGCTTGATGTCGAAGGGCTGCTCGGCGCCGTTCTTGCGGCGCAGGTCCGACCAGTACGTGCCGCCCGGGTGGTTGGCGTACTCGACGAGTGCACGGGCCTCCTCGACGCCGCGGGTGCCGAGGTTGATCGCCTCCATCACCTCGACGTCGGCCTCCTTCGCCCAGTCCATGAACTCGTGCAGGCCGAAGGCGTTGGTCTCGATCGTGTGCCAGGCGCCGTCGATGCGCACCGGGCGGTCCTCGACCGGGCCGACGCCGTCCTCCCAGCGGTAGCCCGAGACGAAGTTGCCGCCCGGGTACCGCACGACCGTCGGCCCCATCTCCTTCACCAGGGCCAGAACGTCCTGACGGAATCCGCGTTCATCGGCCTGCGGGTGCCCCGGCTCGTAGATGCCGGTGTACACGCAGCGCCCCATGTGCTCGACGAAGGACCCGAAGAGCCTCCGGGGAACGTCGGCGATGGTGAAGTCGCGGTCGATGGTGATGCGGGCGTGAGACATTGCTCTCCTTGATTGCGGCGGATGCCGGGGTGCGGGGGTGCGGGATCACTGACCGCCGAAGCCGCTCGTCGCGACTCCCTTGACGATCTGCTTCTGGAAGATGAGGAACACGACGATGAGCGGGAGCGCCGCGAGCACGGCCTGGGCCATGACCTGTGCGTACTGCACGCCGTAGGCGCTGATCACGGTCTGGAGCCCGACCGGCAGCGTCATGAGCGTGGTGTCGTTGATGACGAGGAACGGCCACAGGAAGTTGTTCCACGCTCCGATGAACACGAAGATCGCCACGGATGCCAGGATCGGCCGCGACAGCGGCAGCACGATCGACCAGAAGATGCGCAGGCGGCTGGCGCCGTCGACGCGGGCGGCGTCCTCGAGCTCGATCGGGATCGCGTCGAAGAACTTCTTGAGGATGAACACCATCGCCGGGGCCACGACCTGCGGCAGTATCAGACCCCAGTGCGTATCGATCAGGTTGAACGCGAGCATCTCGTAGAACAGCGGGATGATCAGCACCTGCGGCGGCACGACGATCGAGGCGATGATCACGACGAACAACCACTTGCGGCCGGTGAAGTCGAGCCGCGAGAAGGCGTAGGCGGCCAGAGCCGAGATCGTCAGCGTGATGAGGGTGACGGCGACCGAGGTCCACAGGCTGTTGAGCGCCCAGACGTACACGTTTCCCTGCGAGAGGATCGCCGTGAACGCCTCGAGGGTGGGGCCGCTCGCGCCGATCCATCCGGGATCGCCGGATGCGGCATCCGTCTCGGTCTTGAAGGCGGTCGCGACCGCCCAGAGGAACGGCAGCAGCCATCCGATCGCGAGGAGCGCCAGCACCACGAACGCGGCGATGCGCAGCGGCGAGAACGGCTTCTGGCCGGGGAGCTTCGGGCGCGCGGTGCGCCGGTGGCGGGGAACGGTGAGCGTGCGGGTGTGGTCGTCGGATGCGGACTCGGTGGGGATGAGGGTGGCGGAGGACATCACTGCTCCTTCTTGCGACGCGTGACCAGGGTCTGCGCGACGCCGATGATGACGATGAGGGCGAAGAAGACGTACGAGATCGCCGCGGAGTATCCGAAGCGGTAGTTCACGAAGCCGGCCTCGTAGATGTACTGCACGATCGAGCGCGTGGTGTCGCTCGCGACCCCGCCGAGCATCTGGTACGCCTGGTCGAACAGCTTCAGCGACGCGAGGATCTGCAGGATGAGGATCAGCACCGTGGCCGGTCCCAGTTGCGGGAGCGTGATCGACCAGAACTGGCGCCAGGCGCCGGCCCCGTCGAGGGACGCCGCCTCGTACTGCTGCGGGGGGATGTTCTGCATGGCCGCGAGGTAGAGCAGGAAGTTGAACCCGACCGTCCACCACACCGTCGCGATCACGATCGACAGCATGTTGGTGTCGGAGTTCTGCAGCCACGCGATCGGCTCGAGACCGAAGAACTTCAGGATGTTGTTGGCCGCGCCGATCTGCGGGTTGAAGATCCACACCCAGATCTGCGAGATCACGGTGGACGCGAGCAGGTACGGCATGAAGAACGACAGCCGCCAGAGCCACTGCCCGGGCAGGCCGCGGTCGACGAGTGCCGCCATGAGCAGCGCCACGGCGACGAGCGGCACGGTCGACAGCAGCGTGAACCACACCGTGTTCCACATCGACTGCCACATGACGGGATCGACGAGGGCTTCGGCGTAGTTCGCGAAGCCGACGAACGCTCCGCCGGCGCCCGTGAGCGACTGGTCGGTGAAGCTCAGATAGATGCCGTGCAGGATCGGCCATGCCAGGAACAGCACGAAGGCGATGAGGAACGGAACCAGGAAAGCCCAGCTGATGAGCTGCTCGCGCTTGCGGGAGCCGGCGCGGCGGAGACGGAAATCGGATGCCCCGCCGGTGACGAGGGTGCGGGTGGCGGTCGAGGTCATGACTTCCACGTCCCTTCGGGGTCGGCCGGATTGGGTTGGCGCAGCAGCGTGTTCACGCGCGCCTCGAAGCGGTCGATCGCGGCGGCCGGATCGGCGCCCGAGAGGAGCACGTTCTGCACCGCGGCACCGAACTCGCCCTGGAAGCTCGAGCCGGAGCCCGTGAACCACGCGGTCGGGTCGTAGACGACGTGGTCGGCGGCCGAGGCGTAGTGCGCCTGGGGCACGAGGTCGTCGTAGGCGGGCGATGAGGTCACGGGGAGGTAAGCGGGGATGTGCCCGGCCTCGGCCCACTGGAACGAGTCCTTCAGCATGTCGGCGACGAAGCGGTACACGAGGTCGCGGCGCTCGTCGTTCGCGTTCGCCTGGTGCGGCAGCACGAAGGAGTGCGAGTCGGCGTACACCGCCGGTGTGCCGTAGAGGGTCGGGATCGTGGTCGCATCGAACGGCAGGTTCGCGGCCTGCATCGTGCGCAGCTCCCAGACACCGGTCATGAGCATGCCGCTCTTGCCGGTCGCGAACTCGGCCACGGCTCCGCCGTAGTCGGCGCGCGCGGCCGCGATCTCACCGTCGAGGAGCGTCTGCATGAAGCGGAGCGCCTCGACCGCGGCATCCTTGTCGATCACGGCCTTGCCGCCCACGGGCAGTTCGATCTGCAGGCCGTGCTGCGCGTAGAGGCCGTAGAACAGGCGCCACATCTGGGCGCCATCGCCGAGGTAGCCGAACGACAGGGCGTGATCGGGAGCCTGGGCGCCGACCTCGCGGAGCTGGTCGACGAACTCCTCGGGCGACGAGGTCTCACGCAGCGTGCCGTCCGAGTCGAGCACCCCCGCGGCGTCGCAGATGTCGGTGTTGAACATGAGCACGAAGGGGTGGGCGTCGAGGGCGACGCTGAAGAGCCGGTCGCCGACGAAGCCCTTCTCCCAGATCGGGCCGGGGAAGGTGGAGCGATCGACGCCGAGCTCGGCGAGGCGGTCGACGTCCCAGGCGTCGAGGAGCCCGCCGGGGGCCCAGCCGTTCACGCGGGTGGCGTGCATGATCGCGACGTCGGGGGCGCGTCCGCCGGCGCCCGCCATCGCGAGCTTCGTGTAGTACGGCGTGCCCCAGGCGAGCACGGTGGGGCGGATGCGGTAGTCGGACTGCGCCGAGTTCACGCCGTCGAGCAGCGACGACATCGTCACGCCGTCGCCTCCCGAGAGCAGGTGCCAGAACTGGAGGGTCTCGGTGCGAGAGCCGGTGGGGGAGAGGGGGGAGCAGCCGGCGAGCAGCGCTGCGCCGGCGGTGAGCGTGGCGGCGGTGAGGAACTGCCGGCGGGACAGATCGAGCGGGGGCGTCATCGTCACTCCTTCGTGACCGGATGGTGGACGCCTCATCATTACATCGATGTAATCGCGGGCGCAAGCGTGCGATCCGAACGAATGCAGGGTCCTAAGGGCGGTAGCCGAGCGGTGCGGCCTTCGTGCTGTCTCGCTCGAGGAGATGATGCGACAGCGTCAGCGCCCGCGGGGGAGCGGCCCGGTCGTCCATGCGGGTCTCGAGCAGGCCGAGGGCGGCGACCGCGAAGGCCCGGCGGTCGAACGCGATGGTCGTCAGAGAGGGAGAGGTGTACTTCGAGAACTCGACGTCGTCGAAGCCCGTGACGATCACGTCCTCCGGCACGCGCACACCGCGGTCGTGCAGGGCGTGCAGGGCGCCGAGGGCGAGGGAGTCGGTGAAGGCGACGATCGCATCGAAGGCGACGCCGCGCTCGAACAGCGTGCGCACGGCATCCGCCCCGCCCGCCATCTCCCACGGCAGGCGATTGACCTCGAGCGCGGGGTCGCGGGGGATGCCGGCCTCCCGCAGCGCGTCGTGCACGCCCTCGAGTCGCAGTCGGCTCGTCGCGGTCGCGACCGAGGGGTCGTCGTCGGCGCCGACCACCGCGATCCGCCGGGCGCCGCGCGCCAGAACGTGCCGCGTGGCGTCGGCGGCGGCGAGCCGGCTGTCGATGCGCACGTGATCGGCGCGGTTCTGCTCGACCTCGCCGATCACGACGAGCGGCGGCAGGCGGTCGGCGTACTTGAGCACGCTGTCCTCGAGACGGATGGGGTTGAGGATCAGGCCGTCGACGAGGTGGGCGCGGGCGCGGGAGACCAGCTCCTTCTCACGCTCGGGCTCGGATGCCGTTTCCTCGATCTGCACGGCCAGCCCCCGCTCGTGCGCGGCTTCGACGATGCGGTGCACGAGCTCGGCCGAGAACGCGGTCGCGAGATCGGGGAGGGCGACGGCGATGATCCCCGAGCGTCCCTTGCGCAACCCGCGGGCGCTGAGATTCGGCACGAAGTCGAGCTGCGCCATCGCCGCTTCGACCTTGGAGCGAGTGTCGTCGTTCACGGGGACGGTGCCGGTGACGACGTTCGAGACCGTCTTCGGAGAGACGCCGGCGAGAGCGGCGACGTCTTTCATCGTCGCGCGGCGCGGCGGGGTCGTCGTCATGCGGTCAGCCTACCGGCGGGGTCGCCATCCGCCGCAGTACATCGTTGTAGAGGATGTGCTCCTGGCTATGCTGGCGCGATGGGCAACGAACGCAACTGGGCGGGCAACCTCACCTATCGGGCATCCCGGGTCGAGCATCCGGCGTCGATCGACGAGCTGCGGGCGCTGCTCGCGCAGGGCGGACCGGTGCGGATGCTGGGCTCGCGCCACTGCTTCAACGACATCGCCGACACCGAGGGTGCGCTGATCGCCCTCGACCGACTGCCCGCGGTCTTCGAGGTGAGCCCGGAGCGCGACGCCGTGCGGGTGGCCGGAGGACTGCGCTACGGCGACATCGCCCCGCTGCTCGCCGGCGAGGGGCTCGCACTCGCCAACCTCGCCTCGCTGCCGCACATCTCCGTCGCCGGTGCCGTCGCCACCGGAACCCACGGCTCGGGTGACGCGATCGGCTCTCTCGCGAGTGCCGTGCGCGCTCTCACGATCGTCACCCCGGGTGGCGAGACGCGCGAGCTGCGTCGCGGCGACACCGACTTCGACGGTGCGGTCGTGAGCCTCGGCGCCCTCGGCGCGGTCGTCGACCTCACCCTCGACGTCGAGCCGACCTACGACGTCGCGCAGCACGTCTTCGAGCATCCGTCGTGGGACGCGATCCTCACCGACCTCGAAGCGGTCACCGGCATCGGCACGAGCGTCAGCATCTTCTCGACCTGGCAGCACACCGACGTCGCCGACCAGATCTGGGTCAAGCAGCGCCTCCCCGAGGCGCGCGAGGCCGCCCGCGAGTCCCTGTTCGAGAGCCTGGGGGCCGAAGCCGCGGCGCGCAAGCGGCATCCGATCCTCGGCGTCGACCCCGTCGCGTGCACCGAACAGCTCGGCGCGCCTGGGCCGTGGTTCGAGCGGCTCGCGCACTTCAAGCTCGAGTTCACCCCTTCGGCCGGTGCCGAGATCCAGAGCGAGTACCTCGTGCCCCGCGCCGACGCCGTCGCCGCGATCCAAGCCGTGCGCTCGCTCGCCGGGCAGATCGCTCCGCTGCTGCTGGTGAACGAGATCCGCACGGTGAAGGCCGACGACCTCTGGCTGAGTTCGTCGTACGGCACGGATGCCGTCGGCATCCACTTCACCTGGAAGCCGGACGAATCGGCCGTGCGCGCATTCCTGCCGACGCTCGAAGCGGCGCTGCCGCCCACCGCACGCCCGCACTGGGGCAAGGTGTTCACGCTCGACGCGGCCGAGGTGCGCGAACGGTATCCGCGCTTCGACGACTTCGCCGCGCTCGCCGCGCGCTTCGACCCGGAGCGGCGGTCGGTGAACGGGTTCTTGGAGCGGCTCGGGCTCTGAGCGGTGCGCGGAGCACACCGGCTCTTGCGTTCCCAAAACTGTTACCGGTAACATCCGAGTCAGACGCCCGCCGCATCCTCATCGGATGCCACGCGGTCGACGACGATCGTCGTCCTGCATCTCGAGGAGGAGAGCGCATGAACAGCTTCGACGGACCCACCCGCCCCGACGTCGACCCCGAACGTCGGCACGCCCTCTAGCGCGCCCCCCGCGCCTCGCACCCTGAGGCGCCTCGCCCCACGACCCACGAGGAAGCCGGCGTCCGGCTCCGCGGCGATCCGCCGTCGGCCCGAACGACGCCGCTGAGAACCCCGCACGACCGCACCGGCGATCGAACGGATCCGTCCGTCCGACCGCGATCTCGGCGCGCCATCGAGCGACCCCAGAGAAGGAGAACAGCAGTGAAGAGACCACACAGAACCGTCGCCGCGCGCGGCCGATCGGGGGCGCGCTTCGCCGCGCTGCTCGGGGTCGCCGCGCTCGCCGCGTCATCGTTGACGCTCGGCGCGACGAGCACGGCATTCGCCGCGCCGACGCAGCTCATCGGGAACGGCACGTTCGAGACGGGCATCAGCGGCTGGTCCGCGCCTCTCGGCGGAACGCTCGCCGAGAGCACGGATGCGCGCACCGGGGCGAAGTCGCTCCAGATCAGCGCCCGCACGTCGTTCCAGTCCGGTCCGACGGCCACCGTCACCGGCCTGCTCGACACCGGCAGCTCGTACGACCTGAGCCTGTCGCTCAAGTTCGCGGAGGGGCGCGAGACGCAGAACTTCAACGTCGTGCTGTGCACGTCGACCCGCAGCCGCTGCGATGTCGTCGCCTCGACGACGGCCACGGCGGGCCAGTGGGCGACGGTGCAGAAGACCTTCACGCCGCTCAGCGCCGAGTACGACCTGCTCTTCGTCGAGACGCCATGGAACACCGATGTGCAGAGCTTCGTCATCGACGACGTGGCCCTCGTCGCGCAGGACGGTTCGGGTGCCGCGGTCGAGCCGCCCGCCGTGCCGGGGAACCTCCTGCCCGACGGTCGCTTCGTGACGGACAGCGCCGGATGGACGAACACCCGCGGCGGAATGCTCGCGCTCAGCGAAGACGCGGCATCCGGCGCGCACTCGCTCGCGGTCTCCGGGCGCGAGAACACGCAGTCGGGGCCGTTCGCCAGCGTCAGCGGCAAACTGGAGCTCGGCGCCTCGTATCGCGTGACGGGCAAGCTCAGGTACGACGAGGGCGCCGACACGCAGCAGTTCAACTTCACCTTCTGCCCCTCCAACTTCAACGGATGCGCGGACTACGGCCACACGTTCACGAAGGGCGAGTGGGGCACGTTCTCGCAGGAGTTCACGGCCGAGGCGCGCCACGCCGCCGCGGACTGGTTCTTCGTCGAGACGCCGTGGGGGTCGTCCACGCTGCAGGACTTCGCCATCGACGAGGTGTCGCTCGTGAAGATCGCCGATGCACCGGCTCAGCCCGAATTCACCAGCCTCGAGAAGGTGCAGACGAAGCCCGTCGGGGACCACAACCCGCTGGTCGGTCACAAGTTCGGAGCAGATCCGCACCACCTCATCTACAACGGCCGCCTGTACATCTACTCGACGGACGACACTCAGCAGTACGAACTCAACTCCAAGGACGAGAACGGCCTCCCGACGCAGTCGAACGGATACGGCGGAATCACCCGGTTGAACGTGATGTCGACGAGCGACATGGTGAACTGGGTCGACCACGGCACGGTTCCGGTCGCCCGTGAGGGCGGCGCCGCTCCGTGGGCCCGCAACTCCTGGGCGCCCGCCGCGATCGAGAAGGACGGCAAGGTCTACCTCTACTTCTGCGACAGCGGAACGGGTACGGCCGTGGTCGTCGGCGGCTCTCCGCTCGGCCCCTGGGAAGACCCGCTCGGCAAGAAGATCATCCCCGACACCGTCGACCGCGACTACATCGCCGGGGGCGGGTTCCCCGCGGGCATGTGGCTGTTCGACCCCGAGGTCTTCATCGACGACGACGGACAGGGGTACCTGTACTTCGGCGGGAACTCGCAGATCGGCACCGCGCCGAACGTGCAGGGCCCGCAGAATCCGAAGTCGACCCGTGTGGTCAAACTGAAGGACGACATGGTGACCCTCGACGGCGACCCGGTCGAGATCGACGCCCCCGGCATGTTCGAGGCCTCCAGCCTCTTCAAGCGCGGTGACACGTACTACTACTCGTACTCGTCGAACTTCCAGGTCAACGAGGTGCCGGGACTGTACCCGTCGCGCGGCGCGATCGCGTACATGATGACCGACGATCCGATGGATCTGTCGGCGTCGACCTATGCCGGGGTCGCCTTCCAGAACCAGAGCACGTTCTTCGGAGCGGGCAACGGCGGCAACAACCACTCCGACATGTTCACCTACAAGGGGGAGACCTACTTCACCTACCACGCTCAGACGCGCGGCGCGGCGTGGGCGGCGGCCCTCGGCACGCCGGGGTCGACCCAGGGCTACCGTTCGGTGCACATCGACAAGCTCGAGTTCAACGAGGACGGCACCATCAAGCCGGTCACCGGAACCCGGGCCGGTGTGAGCCAGGTGGAGAGCTTCGATCCGTATCGCACCTTCGAGGCCGAGACGCTCGCCTGGCAGCTGGGTCTCACGACGGTCTCCACGGATGAGGCGTCGGTCGAGTTCCCCGAGCACAACGGCGGAGGCAACATGGTGCTCTCCGGTGTGGACGACGGCGACTTCGCCGGCATCTCGGGCGTGGACTTCGGTGCGGGCGCGACCTCCGTCTCGGCATCCGTCAGGCCGCTCGTCGAGGGTGCGTCGGTGCAGGTGCGCCTCGACGATGTCGACGGTCCCGTCGTCGCCGAGATCCCGGTCGAGGGCACCCTCGGCGAATGGACGACGGTGAGCGCCGACGTGACCGGCGCTGCCGGGGAGCACGACGTGTTCTTCGTCTTCGCCGGACCGGAGGGGGTGGATGCCGACACCGATCTGTTCGAGGTCGACAACTGGTCCTTCGACGGTGAGGGCACCGAACCGGGCGAGCAGCTGGTCGCCTCGCTCTCGACGACCGAGGTCGTCGCCGGCGGCTCCGTCACCGTTTCTGCGACCGGTGTCCCGGTCGAGGAGGTCGAGATCGGGATCGAGAGCGAATACCGTGCCCTTGCGACCGCGTCGGTCGCCGAGGGGCGTCTGTCGTCGACCGTCGTCATCCCCGCCGACATCGAACCCGGCGCGCACACCATCGTGCTGCGCGACGGCGACGTGGACCTCGCGCGCCTCGCGCTCACCGTGGTCGCTGCGGAGGAAACGGGCGGCGGCGGGAACGGTGGGGGAACCGGGACCGGCGGCGGATCCGACCCCGGTTCGGGGGCGGGGGCCGGTGACGGATCCCTCGCCGCCACCGGCGGGGATGCCGCAGGGTCGCTGACGGCGGCGATCGTCGGCGGTCTGCTGCTCGCGGCGGGCTCGGCTCTGTGGCTGGCTCGACGCCGTCGACCGGGCATCACTCCGCACGAGTGATGACGTCAGCGGCGGTCACCGTATCGTGACCGTCGGGATCCGCCCGCTCGGACGCCCTCGGGAGTCCGAGCGGGCGGGTCCGTCGATCGTTGCGGCACCACGGTGTTCTCGGTAACATCGCTCGAGGCGAGGCCGACGGAGGTGCGGATGGTGAACGTCGGCTCGGACAAGCCCGGCATCCGGCAGGTCGCCGAGATCGCGGGCGTGTCCCACATGACGGTGTCGCGGGTGCTCAACGATCACCCGAACATCAAGCCGGACACCCGCCGCCGCGTGCTCGAAGCGATCGAAGAGCTCGACTACCGCCCCAACCTCGTCGCCCGAGCGCTCGCCACGCAGCGCTCGCGACGCATCGGGGTGCTCATCGAGAGTTCGGTCGCTTTCGGCCCTTCCAGCATCCTGCGCGCCGTCGAGCTCGCCGCTCGCACGGCCGACTACTCGGTCACCCAGATCGCACTGCACGAGGGCGACGGCACCTCCCCGCAGGAGGCGGTCGAGAACCTGATCACTCAGGGCGTCGACGCGCTCTGCGTCATCGCGCCGCGCTCGTCGTCGGTGGCCGCACTGCGCCGGGTATCGATCGGCGTGCCCATGCTCGTCGTCAAAGCCGATGCCGATCCGACCTTCCTCACGGTCTCGATCGACCAGCACGCCGGCACGAGCCTCGTCGTCGACCACCTCGTCGCGCTCGGGCATCGCGACATCCTGCACATCTCGGGCCCGCTCGACTGGCTCGACGCCCGTGCCCGGGAGCGCGCGTTCCACACCCGGGCGAAGTCCTGGGGGATCCGAGAGCGGCCGATCGTCGTCGGCGACTGGACGGCCGACTTCGCCTACGACTTCGCGATGGGGCTGAACAGGCTCCCCGACTACACCGCGGTCTTCGCCGCCAACGACGACATGGCGATCGGGCTCATCCACGGCCTGCACGACAAGGGGTTCGAGGTGCCGACCGACCTCAGCGTCGTGGGGTTCGACGACGTTCCGCTCGCGCGGCACTTCCTTCCTCCGCTCACCACCGTCCGGCAGGACTTCCATGCGCTCGGCGGAGCCGTCGTCGAGATGCTGCGAGCCGCGATCGAAGAGCGCGAGATCCCCCCGCTCACCCGCATCCAGACGGAGCTCGTGCCCCGGGCATCCACCGGGCCTCCGCGGGAGGTGCGCTGATGAGCGCGCTCGATCAGCACCCGCTGGTCGAACTGTCGGGGATCACCGTCGACTTCCCCGGCGTGCGGGCGCTCGACGATGTCGACTTCCGTCTCTTCCCCGGAGAGGTGCACGCCCTGATGGGCGAGAACGGGGCGGGTAAGTCCACCCTGATCGCGGTGCTCACCGGTACGTGCGCACCGGTCGCGGGGACGCTGACCGTGGCGGGGGTGCCGCGCAGGTTCTCGGGTGTCGCCGACAGCCGCGCCGCCGGGATCGCGACGGTGTTCCAGGAGACGCAGCTGAGTCCGAACCTCAGCGTCGGCGAGAACGTGATGCTCGGTCGCGAGCGCCGCGGCCTGCTCGGCATCGACTGGCGCCGTACGCGCATCGACGCCGCCGCCGCGCTCGCTCGACTCGGCCTCGACGACCTCGATCCTCGGACGCCCTTGGCGATGCTGTCGCCGGCGCAGAAGCAGCTGGTCGCGCTCGCGCGCTCGGTCGTCGACGACCCCGCGGTGCTCGTGCTGGACGAGCCCACGTCGAGCCTCGACCAGGCGGAGGTGGCCACGCTCATGCGCGTCATCCGCGGGCTGCGCGAGCGCGGAGTCGCGATCCTGTTCGTCTCGCACTTCCTCGAGCAGGCGTTCGCCATCAGCGACCGGATGACGGTGCTCCGTGGAGGACGCCTCGTCGCCGAGAATGCGACGCGGGATCTCGAGCGTGCCGACCTCATCTCGCAGATGCTCGGGAAGGACATCGAGAGCCTGCGGGCGCTCGGTTCTGAGCGCAAAGCGCATCACTACGCCACGGATGGCGAGGCGGCGATCCAGGCATCCGATCTCGGGCGCCGCGGCGAGATGGGATGCACCGACATCGAGGTGCAGCGCGGGGAGATCGTCGGCTTCGCCGGATTGCGGGGATCGGGGCGCACCGAACTCGCCAGCCTCATGGGCGGCATGGTGCGGGCCGACAGCGGTGAGCTGTGGGTCGACGGTCGGCGTGTGGATCTGCGCAGTCCGTCGGTCGCGTTGCAGCATCGGATCGCGATGTCGACCGAGAACCGGCGCTCCCAGGGGATCATCGGAGAGCTGACCGCGCGAGAGAACATCGTGTTGTCGCTGCAGGCCCTGCGAGGCTGGTCGCGGCCGCTGTCGGCGGCGGAGTCGGCCGAGCTCGTCGACACGTACGTGGAGGCGCTGCACCTCGATCCCGCCGATATGGATCGACCCGTCGGCCTGCTCTCGGGCGGCACCCAGCAGAAGGTCCTGCTGGCGCGCGCCCTCGCCACCCGCCCGCACGTGCTCATCCTCGACGAGCCCACGCGCGGGATCGACATCGCGGCGAAGCTCGAGATCCAGCGGCGGGTGAGCCAGCTGGCGGCCGGCGGCGTGGCGGTGGTGTTCATCTCCTCGGAGCTCGAAGAGGTCGTGCGGCTCAGCGACAGGATCATCGTGCTGAAGGATCGCGAGAAGATCGGCGAGCTGAGCAACGGTCCCGGCGTCACGGTCGACACCGTCGTCGAGATGATCGCCGCCGACTTCGAATCCGCCGAACATGTGTCCGGTAACACCGCGGGGGGCGACGCAAACCGCTGATTTTCAGAACATACGTTGTGTTCCATGAATTGTTCCCGGTAACATCGCCACCAGGACGCCGGACACGACGTCCTGCAATCACCAGGGACCACGACGGTCTCGACGGTTCGCCGGGTCGGTCCCGGCTTCTCGAAGAGGAGAAAACATGTTCGCGAAGAAGCGCATCCGCACCGCGCTGGGTCTGGCCGCAGCAGGAATGCTCGCCCTCGGCCTCACGGCGTGCGCCGGAGGATCGGACGGCGGAGACGCCGGCGGCGACTCCGGAGAGCTCACGACCGTCGGCTTCGTCGCCGTCGGCCCCGAAGGCGCCTGGCGCGAGGCCAACGAGGCCAACATCCAGGACACCTTCACCAAGGAAGCGGGCTACGACCTCAAGTACGCGCCCGCCACCAACCTCGACCAGAAGTCGCAGATCGACGCCTTCACGTCGTTCGTCGACGCCGGAGTCGACGTCATCCTGCTCTCCGCCACCGAGGCTTCCGGCTGGGAGGACTCGCTCAAGCGCGCTCAGGAGGCGGAGATCCCCGTGATCCTGCTCGACCGCGGCATCGAGCCCGACGACGACAGCCTCTACGTCACCCGCATCGCGCCCGACAACGTCGAGGTCGCGAAGGAGGTCGGCGCGTGGGCCGCGGCGACCTTCCCCGACGGTGGCAACTACGTCGTGCTCGAGGGCCCCGCGGGCGTCGGTGTCGTGAACGAGCGCAACGAGGGCTTCGACGAGGGCCTCGGCGACGCCTCGCTGACGAAGCTCGATGCGCAGACCGCGAACTGGTCGGCGGAGGAGGGCAAGAGCGTCTTCGAGACGATGCTCAAGGCCAACAACAACGACATCCAGCTCGTGTTCGCGCAGAACGACGAGATGGGCCTGGGTGCTGCACAGGCCGCCGAGGAAGCCGGGCTCGTCGTGGGCGAGGACGTCAAGATCGCGACGATCGACGGAACGAAGAGCGCCATGCAGGCGCTCGCGGACGGTGAGCTGAGCTACGTCCACGAGTACAACCCGCTGTTCGGCGAGACCGCGCTCGACGTGGTCGAGAAGACCCTCGCCGGAGAGGACGTCGATTCGTACATCGTCGTGCCGAGCGAGGAGTTCGACTCCGCGGACGCGGCGAAGGCCGTGCTCGCCGACCGCAAGTACTGATCGGACGCCGGCACAGCACCGGCCCGGCCCGGGTGGCGCCGCTCACGCGACGCCACCCGGGCGAACCACACGGAGAGACAGCGATGAACGAACCACAGCCCATCGTCGAGATGCGCGGCATCTCGATCGAGTTCCCGGGCGTCAAGGCGCTCGACGGGGTGGACTTCCGCCTCTTCCCCGGAGAGGTGCACGCCCTCATGGGCGAGAACGGCGCCGGCAAGTCCACGCTGATCAAGGCGCTGACCGGGGTCTACCGGATCGACTCCGGATCGATCGTGGTCGCGGGCAGCGAGCGCAGCTTCTCCGGCACGGGCGACGCCCAGGCGGCCGGGATCTCGACCGTCTACCAGGAGGTCAACCTCGCACCGAATCTCTCCATCGGCGAGAACGTGATGCTCGGACACGAGGTGCGCGGCCTCTTCGACATCAACTGGCGAGCGACCCATCGTGCCGCGACGGCCGCGCTCGCCCGACTCGGGCTGGAGCACCTCGACACTCATCGGCCGCTGTCGACCCTGTCCATCGCGATGCAGCAGCTCGTCGCGATCAGCCGCGCGATGGCCATCCAGGCCAAGGTGCTCATCCTCGACGAGCCCACATCGAGCCTCGACGCCGCCGAGGTGGAGAACCTCTTCGCGGTCATCCGCGCGCTCCGCGCCGACGGCGTCGCCATCCTCTTCGTCTCGCACTTCCTCGACCAGATCTACGCGATCAGCGATCGCCTCACGGTGCTGCGCAACGGGCGCTACGAAGGCGAGTTCCTGACCGCCGACCTCGATCGGCACGCACTGATCTCCACCATGATCGGCAAGGACCTCGACGCATTGAAGTCGCTGGGCGGCAACCGGCGTCGGGATCCCCGCGATCCCGGCGAGAGGCCGTACCTCGCGGCATCCGGGATCGGACGCCGCGGCGCGGTCGAGGCGACCGACCTCGAGATCCGCCGCGGCGAGGTCGTCGGCTTCGCCGGCCTCCTGGGAGCGGGTCGCACCGAGCTCGCCCGCCTGCTCTACGCGGCCGATCGAGCCGACGAGGGGAACGTCTCCATCGACGGACGGCCCGCCGATCTCAAGTCCCCGGCCGACGCGCTCGCTCGGCGCGTCGCGTTCTCCACCGAGAACCGGCGCGACGAGGGCATCATCGGCGATCTCACCGTGCGCGAGAACATCATCCTCGCCGTCCAAGCCAAGCGGGGATGGGCGCGCCCCATGTCGCGCAAGGAGCAGGACGCGATCGTCGAGAAGTACATCACCGAGCTCAACGTGCGCCCCGCCGACCCCGACCGCATGATCAAGAACCTCTCCGGCGGGAACCAGCAGAAGGTTCTTCTCGGCCGCTGGCTCGCCACCGAGCCCGAACTGCTCATCCTCGATGAGCCGACGCGCGGCATCGACATCGGTGCCAAGGCCGAGATCCAGGAGACGGTCGCCGCTCTCGCCGAGGACGGTGTCGCCGTCGTCTTCATCTCCTCCGAACTGGAGGAGGTCGTGCGGCTGTCCGAGCGCATCGTCGTCATCAAGGACCACCGCAAGATCGGTGAGATCCAGAACGGCCCCGACGTCACCGCCCAGGAGATCGTCGATGTGATCGCCGCCCACGGCGTCACCGCCGCTGCGGAGACACTCGACGACGCGGACGGCGCACAGGCCGAACCCGACATCCTCATCACCGACAAGGAAGACGCGCGATGACCACCGCCTCCGGCACGCCTGCATGGCGCGAGCTGATCCACAAGCCTTTCTTCTGGGGGATCGTCGCGATCCTGGCGCTCCTCGCGCTCAACGTCGTCAAGGATCCGACCTACCTGGCGCTCTCCGTCAACCCCAACAACGGTCATCTGGTCGGCAACGTCATCGACATCCTCCGCCAGGCGGCTCCGGTCATGATGATCGCGATGGGGATGTCCCTCGTCATCGCGACCGGCGGCATCGACCTCTCTGTCGGCTCGCTCATGGCCGTCTCCGGCGCCGTCGCGATGGAGTTCCTGAGCGCCGCCGGCGATTCCGACTCCATCGGGGTCGCGCTCGCCGCGGTCGGACTCGCGCTCCTCGTCACCGCGATCCTCGGCGCCGTCAACGGCATCCTCGTCGCCTACGTCGGGTTGCAACCCTTCATCGCGACGCTGGTGCTGATGCTGGCCGGCCGCGGCATCGCGAAGGTGATCACCGGTGGCCAGAACACCTCCGCATCGAGCACGCCCTTCCGGTGGATCTCGAACGGCTACCTCATCGGCATCCCGGTCGTGTTCATCCTCGCGGTGCTGCTGGTGATCGCCGTCGGCATGATCGTGCGCCGTAGCGCGCTCGGCCTCATGATCGAGGCGATCGGCATCAACCCCCGGGCGAGCCGGATGGCGGGCATCAAGCCGGCCGGACTCCTGCTCACCGCCTATGTCCTCAGCGGCATCCTCGCCGGGATCGCCGGAGTCATGTCCGTCGGCAGCGTCATGACCGTCGACATCTCGCGCACCGGTTACCAGCTCGAGCTCGACGCGATCCTCGCCGTCGTCATCGGCGGCGCCTCGCTCGCCGGCGGCAAGTTCTCCTTGGGCGGCGCCTTCGTGGGTGCGCTGCTGATCGCGACGCTCGACAAGACCGTGCTGTTCCTCGGCATCTCGTCCTCGGCGACGCCCGCGTTCAAGGCCATCGTCATCGTCGTCCTCTGCCTGCTGCAGTCCGAGAGGGTCCGGAGCTGGTTCGGCCGACGACGGAGGACACCGCTCGCCACGACCGAGCGACAGAACACGAAAGAGGAGGTGGCGGCATGACCGTCCTCACCGCGCCCACCGCCGGGACGTCGACCGCGACGGATCTGAAGAGCCGCATCCGCCGCACGATCCTGGCGAACCCCTCGGTCCTCCCGACCGTGGCTTCCGTGGTCATCTTCGTCGCGATGGTCATCTACGGTGAGATCGCCTACGGCCGCATCGTGCAGTTCAACACCCTGTCGAACCTCCTGATCAACAATGCCCACCTCGTGGTGCTCGCGGTCGCCCTCACGTTCGTCATCCTCACCGGCGGCATCGACCTCTCGGTCGGTTCGATCATCGCGTTCTCCTCGGTCGCCGGGGTGATGCTCTCCAATGCCGGATGGAACCCGATCGCTGTCGTCATCACGATGATCGGAGCCGGGGCGGCGTTCGGTGTCGTATCGGGTGTGCTGATCCGCTACTTCAACGTGCAACCCTTCATCGCGACCCTGGCGATGATGTTCCTCGGGCGCGGTCTCGCCTCCCTCCTGAGCACGACTCCCGAGCGACTCGACGAGGATTCGCCCATCCGCTGGCTCGGTGTCCAGCTCAAGGTGATCGACGGCCCCAAGGTGAACGACCTCGTGATCACCCCGGCCGTGATCATCGCCGCACTCGTGGTGGTCGTGGCGTTCTTCGTTCTGCACCGCACCCGCACGGGTCGCACGGTCTACGCGATCGGCGGCTCCGAGAACTCCGCGCTGCTGATGGGCCTGCCGGTGCGGCGCACCAAGGTCATGGTCTACGTGATCAGCGGCGCTCTCTCGGGCCTCGCGGCGGTGCTCTACACGGCGCGACTCGGAACGGCGCAGAACATCACCGGCATCGGCTGGGAGCTCGACGCGATCGCCGCGGCCGTCATCGGCGGCACGGTGCTCACCGGGGCCTACGGGTACGTGCTCGGCTCGGTGGTCGGGGCGCTCGTCCTCGGTCTGATGACGGTGCTCATCACTCGCGACGGAGGAATCCCTCCCGAGATGACGACCATCATCACCGGAGGCATCCTGCTCGTCTTCGTCCTTCTGCAGCGCGCGGTGGTCCGGAAGAAGGAGTAGCCGGGCGAGGGGTGCGTCAGACCTCGTCGCGCCAGGAGTGCTGCGGGTCGTAGCCCAGAACCCGCCGCGCTTTGTCGATCGACAGCAGCGTCTCGTTCGGTCCGACGTCGCGGGTGACCGGCACGCCGGGGAAGACCTCGGCGATCAGCTCGGCGTTCGGCCGCGACATCACCGTGTCGGCGGCCGCGATGATGAACCGGTCGAACCCGGGGGCCGCGACCTCGAGGGCGCGCTGTACGGCCTGGGCGCCGTCGCGGGCGTCGATGTAGCCCCACAGGTTCCACTTGCGCAGCGTCGCGTCGGCGTCGAAGGCGGGGAACGCGGCGTAGTCCTCGGGGTTCATGACGTTCGAGAACCGCAGCGCGGTGATCGAGATCTCCGGGTGCCAGCGCACGAGCTCGGTCGCCGACTGCTCCTCGAGCGTCTTCACCAGCGAGTACACCGACTCGGGCCGGGGCGGGTAGTCCTCGTCGACCGGGATGTAGGGCGGCGGCACGTCGAACGGCAGCCCCAGCACGGTCTCGCTCGACGCGTAGACGATGCGACGGATGCCGAGGCGCACCGCCGCCCAGAACACGTTGAACGTGGCCGGCATGTTGTTGTGGAAGGTGGCGACATCGCTGCGGATGCCGGGAGCGGGGATCGCCCCGAGATGCACGACCGCGTCGATGCCCTCGTGCCGGTCGCCGACCGCGGTGAACGCGTCGACCACCTGCCCGTAGTCCGTCAGATCGACCTGCACGAAGTCCGGACCGCGGACCCCCGTGACGTCCATGCCGATGACCTCGTACCCGTTCGCCCGGAGTTCCCTCGCGACGACGCGGCCGAGCTTGCCCGATGATCCGGTGAGAGCGATGCGCATGTCACCACAGTGCCACGGCATCCGCTCCCGGGGGTGTCCCTTGACTTCAGCGCGCCAGCCAGTGGCGCAGGCGCCGGGTCACCCAGGGCAGCACGAGGTAGGCCATGATCGGCGTCAGCACCGCGGTGGTCACGAGCACCCGCAGCCAGATCGGCAGCGCATCCCATCCCGGCACGGGTGACATCGCGTACGTGAAGGCGAGGTTCACCGGGAAGAACCCGAGCCAGATCGACACCGCCTGCTTCCACCGCGGCGGGGCGTTCACGACCGCGACCTCGGCCCGGCCATCCGTCGTCTGCACCGTGATCGTGCCGGTGGTCGGTTCGTCGAACCATCCCTCGATCCCGGTGCGGCGGCGGGAGCGCTCGCTGCGCACGAAGCCCTCGCCCATCGACAGCCACCAGCCGCGCTCGCCGGAGTCCTCCCACGCGGTGAGCGTCTGCTCGTCGGCGAACCGGTACAGCATGTGCCAGACGTTGGTCTCATCGCCCGACCGCACCCAGCCCGACCCGAGGAATCCCGGGTACTTGTTGGCGAGGTTGACGCCGGTCTGCACCCACGCGGTCGCCTCCGCGATGCGGGCGGGGTCGACTTCACGGCGGATGGACACGGTGATGGGATCACTGGACATGGTGGGGTCCTCGAGAGAGCGGGCGGCCCGGGTCGCGGGCCTGCGTGCGGGGTGCGCCGGGGTGATGGCGCGTCGTCGATTCTATTCGCGGCGTGTGACGGGCGGATTACGGCGCGGGCGCAGCGATCGGCGCAGAATGGGGGAATGAGCACGCGCAGCGAAGCCGTTCTGGTCGATGTCGTCCGCACCCCGGTCGGGCGCGGCAAGCCCGGGGGTGCGCTCTCGGGCGTGCATCCGGTCGATCTCGCCGCCGGAGTGCTGCAGGCGCTGCTCGAGCGCAACGGCCTCGACTCGCGTCAGATCGACGACGTGCTGCTCGGCTGCGTGAGTCAGGTGGGGGACCAGTCGACGAACATCGCGCGCCAGGCGGTGCTGGCCGCGGGCTTCGACGAGAGCGTGCCGGGGGCGACGATCGACCGGCAGTGCGGGTCGAGCCAGCAGGCGGTGCACATCGCGGCGCAGGGGATCATGGCCGGCGCCTACGACATCGTGATCGCGGGCGGGGTCGAGTCGATGAGCCGGGTGCCCCTCGGATCGTCGGCGGCCGGCGGCTCCCCGATGTCACCGCGCGTGCGCGCCCGGTATCCCGAGGGGCTGGTGAACCAGGGCGTCTCGGCCGAACTGATCGCGCAGCGCTGGGGGCTCGACCGTGACGCGCTCGACGCCTACGCCGCCGAGTCGCACCGGCGGGCGGCGGATGCCTGGGCCGCAGGCTTCTTCGATCGCACGGTCGTCGGGGTCGTCGAAGCGCCGGATGCCGTGACCGACGAGACGGTCCGAGCGGGAACCACGGCGGAGGGGCTCGCGGGTCTGAACCCGGCCTTCTGCACGGACGCGCTCGCCGCGCGCTTCCCCGACCTCGACTGGCGGATCACCCCGGGCAACTCCTCGCCGCTCACCGACGGCGCCTCGGCCGCGCTGCTGATGAGCGCCGAGAGAGCCGAATCGCTCGGGTTGGTTCCGCGCGCCGGCATCCGCTCGTTCGCCGTCGTCGGCGACGACCCGCTGATGATGCTGACGGGGCCGATCCCGGCGACCCGGCGGATCCTCGACCGCAGCGGCCTCACGATCGACGACCTCGATGCGTACGAGGTGAACGAGGCGTTCGCGTCGGTGCCGCTGGCCTGGGCGGCCGAACTCGGCGCCGACCCGGCCAGGCTCAACCCGCGCGGCGGCGCGATCGCGCTCGGACATGCGCTCGGCTCGTCGGGCACGCGCCTGCTCGGAACACTCGTGGATCACCTCGACGCGGTGTGTGGCCGCTACGGGCTGCAGACGATGTGCGAGGGCGGCGGCATGGCCAACGCGATGATCGTCGAGAGGCTGTAGGGCTACTCGGCCGTCCTGCGGCGGCGGGGCGCGGCCGAGCGCGGGGGGATCCGGCGCATGTGCTCGCGCACCTTCTCGAGCGGTGCGGTGAGCGAGCGGACGTCGTCGGCGTCGAGCGGCGCGAGGAACAACCTTCGCAGCTCGCCGATATGCCCCGGGAAGACGGCGGAGAGCACGGCCCGCCCGGCGTCGGTGATCGTGAGCGTCACGCCGCGCTCATCGTCGGGCGACGGGGCGCGCGTCACCAGGCCTCTCTTCTCGAGCAGGCCGGCCTGGTGGGTGAGGCCGCTGCGGCTGAGCACGATGCCATCGGCCAGCGCGGTCATGCGGGCGCTGCCGTTCGGTGAATCCCCGAGGGTCGCGAGCAGCTGGAACTGCACGTAGCTGAGGTCTCCGGTCTCCTTCAGCTGCTGTTCGACGGCGTGCCGCAGCAGGCTGCTCACCTCGATCAGCGCGAAGTACGCACCGAGTTCGGCGGGGTCGAGGGGAGGGGTGTCGGCGGCCATGCTCTCCAGTCTAGGTGTTTCGATCTCGAATTAGTTGCTTCGATATCGAAGCAGTGCTACGGTTCGATAAGTGCTTCAACTTCGAAGTATCTGAATCGAGAAAGAAGTCATCATGAAGGCAGCACGTTTCCACCAGCTCGGCGGCCCCGAGGTCCTGCGCGTCGACGAGGTCGAGGTCCCCGATCCGGGCGAGGGTCAGGTGCGCATCCGCGTCGCGGGCGCCGGTTTCAACCCCGCCGACGGCGGCATCCGCGGGGGAACGCTCCCGTTCCCCGTCGTGCTTCCGCATACCCCCGGTTACGACGTCGCCGGCACGATCGACGCGCTCGGGGTCGGTGTCGACGGTCTCGTGATCGGCGACAGGGTCATCGGCTTCCTCTCGATGACAGACGACGGCGCGGATGCCGAGTACGTCGTCGCACCCGCGGATCTGCTGGTCGCCGCGCCCGCGGTGGGCGACCTGGCGGATGCCGCGGCGCTCCCGTCGGTCGCGCTGACGGCGTGGCAGGCGCTGTTCGATGTCGCCGGGCTGCAGAAGGGGCAGCGCATCCTGATCGTGGGCGCCGGCGGAACGGTCGGTGAGTACGCCGTGCAGCTGGCGAAGCACGCGGGGGCGTTCGTGATCGCGACGGCGAGCCCGCGCAGCCGTGCCGCGGTCGAGGCTGCCGGCGCCGACGAGGTCGTCGATCACACGGCGGGTTCAGTGCGCGACGGGGTGGGGGCTCCGGTCGACGTGCTGCTGAATCTCGCGCCGATCGAGCCCGAGGAGTTCGCGGCGCTCGTCTCGCTGGTGGGCGACGGCGGCTTCGTGGTCAGCTCGACCGCGTGGATGCCGACGCCCGGCGACGAGGACCGAGGCGTGCGCGGCGAGGCCGTGTACGTGCGCAGTGATCCCGATCAGCTCGCGCATCTCGTCACCCTGGTCGACGACGGGTCGCTGCGGGTGGTGGCGTCGCGTCGCGTGGGTCTCGAGGAGGTCGCGTCGGTGCACGCGGCCGCCGCGGCCGGCACGCTGCGCGGCAAGGTCGTCGTCGTCCCGAGTGCGTGAGGGGGGCATAACTCAGGACGGATGCGCCGAATCGGCCGCGAACCGGGCCCGAATCGGCCGATCGGCGCCGTTCGTCCGGAGTTATGGACGGCGGATGCTGCGGCTGACGCGTCCGGAAGACGGAGAAGACCCCCGCCGACCCGATTCGGCGGGGGTCTGCGGGCGCTTGGCGCCCGAGGCGCGGAATCCTGTGACTTCCCGATCCGGTCTGAGTCGTCCGCGCATCTGTAGTTGTAGTTCGCCGAAGTGACCGGCCGGTGAACGCCGCCTCAACATCCGGATTCTGCTCCGACCGGTGCGAAATGTCGATTCTGGGGCTCGATGCCCGACATTCGCGACCGATCGGTGCGCTTTTCGGGAGGGGTGGCCGTGAGATGCATGGACGCCCTAGTAAATACCCGGGGATCGAAGTAAACTCGCGATGTGCCAACGACGGCACGAAGGGACGTCGCACAATGACTCGTACCATCCCGCATTTCGTGGGCGGATCGCACCTCACTCCGGCTGACGGGCGCTTCGCCGACGTGTTCGATCCCAGCACCGGCGCCGTGCAGGCCCGCGTGCCGCTCGCCTCGACCGACGAGGTGCGCGCGGTGATCGCGAACGCCGAGGCCGCCCAACAGGAGTGGGCCGCCACCAACCCGCAGAAGCGCGCCCGTGTGCTGCTCCGCTTCCTCGATCTGGTGCAGCGCGAGATGCAGTCGCTCGCCGAGCTGCTCGCGAGCGAGCACGGCAAGACCGTCGACGACGCGAAGGGCGACATCCAGCGCGGGCTCGAGGTTATCGAGTTCTCGGCCGGCGCCCCGCACCTGCTCAAGGGCGAGTACTCGACCGGTGCCGGCGCGGGCATCGACGTCTATTCGATGCGCCAGCCCCTCGGTGTGGTCGCCGCGATCACCCCGTTCAACTTCCCCGCGATGATCCCTCTGTGGAAGGCGGGCCCCGCGCTCGCCGCGGGCAATGCCGTCGTGCTCAAGCCCAGCGAGCGCGATCCCTCGGTGCCGGTGCGCCTCGCCGAGCTCTTCCTCGAAGCCGGGCTTCCCGCCGGCGTGCTCAACGTGGTGCACGGCGACAAGGAGGCCGTCGATGCGCTGCTCACCGACGACCGCATCCGCGCCGTCGGATTCGTCGGCTCCACGCCGATCGCCGAGTACATCTACGCCACCGCAGCGGCGCACGGCAAGCGCGCGCAGTGCTTCGGCGGCGCGAAGAACCACATGATCGTGATGCCCGACGCCGACCTCGATCAGGCGGTCGACGCGCTGATCGGCTCGGGGTACGGATCGGCCGGTGAGCGGTGCATGGCGATCTCGGTGGCGGTACCGGTCGGGCAGCAGACGGCGGATGCTCTCGCCGCCAAGCTCCTCGAACGCGTCGGGCAGTTGCGGGTCGGGCCGTCGCTCGCGGCCGACGTCGACTACGGACCCCTGGTCACCCGCGCTGCGGTGGAACGGGTCGAGGGATACATCCAGCAGGGCGTCGACGAGGGCGCGACGCTGCTCGCCGACGGCCGCGGTTTCACGGTCGCCGGGCACGAGGAGGGTTTCTACCTCGGACCGACGCTGTTCGACCACGTCACGACCGACATGGCGATCTACCGCGAGGAGATCTTCGGCCCGGTGCTCGTGATCGCCCGCGCCGCCGACTACGAGGAGGCGCTGCGCATGGCCTCGGAGCACGAGTACGGCAACGGCGTCGCGATCTTCACGCGCGACGGCGACGCGGCCCGTGACTTCGCGGCCCGGGTCGAGGTGGGCATGGTCGGGGTGAACGTACCGATCCCGGTGCCCATCGCCTATTACACCTTCGGCGGCTGGAAGCGCAGCGGGTTCGGCGACCTCAACCAGCACGGCGCCGATGCCTTCCGCTTCTACACGAAGACCAAGACGGTGACGAGCCGCTGGCCCGCGGCGGGCATCCGCGACGGTGCCAGCTTCGTCATCCCCACGATGCACTGAGCACATCTTTTGCGGTTCCTGAGCCTGTCGAAGGGCAGGAACCCAGGATCAAGGAGTCGATGATGACCATGACCGACGTGACCACTCCCCTCTCCGCCGACGAGCGCGACGCGATCCTCGAGGCCGTGCGCGAGTTCACCGAGATCGAGCTCGCCCCGCACGCGCTCGAGCGCGACGAGCAGCACATCTTCCCCCGCGAGTCGTTGGGCCGCGGCGGCGAGCTGGGCCTCGGCGGCATCTACGTGCGCGAGGAATCCGGCGGCACGGGGCTCAGTCGCACCGACACCGTCGCGATCTTCGAGGAGCTCGCGCAGGGCGACCCCGCGGTCGCGGCGTACATCTCGATCCACAACATGGTGGCGTGGATGATCGACACCTACGGCAGCGACGAGCAGATCGCCCGGTGGATGCCCGATCTCACCGCCATGGCGGAGTTCGGCGGCTACTGCCTCACCGAGCCGGGCGCCGGATCGGATGCCGCGAACATCGCCACGAGCGCGGTGCGCGATGGCGACGACTACGTGCTCACCGGCGTGAAGCAGTTCATCTCCGGCGCGGGCGAGGCCGCGGTGTACGTCGTGATGGCGCGCACCGGCGGCCCCGGTGCCGGTGGCATCTCCGCCATCCTCGTCCCCGGCGATGCCGAGGGGCTCGGCTTCGGCGCACTCGAGAAGAAGATGGGGTGGCACGCGCAGCCCACGCGCCAGGTGATCTTCGACGGAGTGCGGGTGCCGGCATCCGCTCTGCTCGGCGAGGAGGGGCGCGGTTTCGCGATCGCGATGTCGGCCCTCAACGGCGGCCGCCTCAACATCGCCGCCTGCTCGCTGGGTGGGGCGCAGTGGGCGCTCGACCGGGCCGTGCGATACGTGCACGAGCGGGTCGCGTTCGGCGAGCCGCTCGCCGAGAAGCAGTCGATCCTGTTCCAGATCGCCGACATGCGCACCGAACTGCAGGCCGCGCGCCTCATGGTGCGCGACGGCGCGGCGGCGGTCGACGCGAAGGCGCCGGATGCGACGATGCGCTGCGCGATGGCCAAGCGCTTCGCGACCGACGCCGGGTTCGACATCGCCAACCGCGCGCTCCAACTGCACGGCGGCTACGGGTACCTGCAGGACTACGGCATCGAGAAGGTCGTGCGCGACCTGCGGGTGCACCAGATCCTCGAGGGCACGAACGAGATCATGCGGCTCATCGTCGGGCGCGAGATGCTGCGGCCCTCCGGCTCGGCTTCGATGCGGAGCGCATCATGAGCCGCATCGCCTTCCTCGGCCTCGGCCACATGGGCCTGCCGATGGCGGTCAACCTCGTGAAGGCCGGGCACGAGGTGCAGGGGTTCGACCCGATGCCGGCGGCAGTGGATGCGGCGCGGGCCGCCGGCATCCCGATCGCGGCCAGCGGGGCGGATGCCGCAGCCGATGCGGATGCCGTCATCACCATGTTCCCCGCTGGAAGGCACGTGCTCGACGCGTACCACGGCGGGCTGCTCGCGGCGGCACGGCCCGGCACGCTGTTCATCGAATCGTCGACGATCGCGGTCGACGAGGCGCGCGCGGCGCACGCTCTCGCGCTCGCCGCGGGGCACCGCAACATCGACGCTCCCGTCTCGGGCGGGGTCGTGGGCGCCGAGAACGGCACGCTCGCATTCATGGTGGGCGGCAGTGACGAGGACTTCGCCGCTGCCCTGCCGCTGCTCGAGGCGATGGGCAAGAGGATCGTGCACTGCGGCGGTTCCGGCCTCGGCCAGGCGGCGAAGGTGTGCAACAACATGGTGCTCGCCGTGTCGCAGATCGCCGTCGCCGAGGCGTTCGTGCTGGGGGAGCGGTTGGGGCTCGAACATCAGGCGCTGTTCGACGTGGTGTCGCAGGCATCCGGTCAGTGCTGGTCGATCACCACCAACTGCCCCGTGCCGGGTCCGGTGCCGACGAGTCCCGCGAACCGCGACTATCAGCCGGGCTTCGCCGGTGCCCTCATGGCCAAGGATCTCGGGCTCGCCCTGCAGGCGATCGAGCAGACCTCGACGGATGCCCGCATGGGTCGGCTCGCCCAGCAGCTCTACGCCGCCTACGCCGCGGGCGACGGCGCCGGCCGCGACTTCTCCGGCATCATCACCGACATCCGCGACTCCGCACCCGGTTCCTGACAGGAAGGACGCGGGCGCGATACTGAAGACCACGCGACGAAGGAGAGACATGACCGAGTACGAGACGATCCTGGTCGAGCAGCGCGGACGCGTGGGGTGGATCACCCTGAACAGACCGCAGGCGCTGAACGCCCTGAACGGCCGGGTGTCGGAGGAGGTCACGGCCGCAGCGGTCGCGTTCGACGCCGATGAGGGCGTGGGGGCGATCGTGGTCACCGGGTCCGAGAAGGCCTTCGCCGCGGGTGCCGACATCAAGGAGATGGAGGGCATGTCGTCGGCCGAGATGCTCGCGACCGACCACTTCGGTGCATGGAGCGACTTCGCGGCCGTGCGCACGCCCGTGATCGCGGCGGTCTCGGGCTTCGCACTGGGCGGCGGATGCGAGCTGGCGATGATGTGCGACATCATCCTCGCCGCCGACACCGCGAAGTTCGGGCAGCCCGAGATCAACCTCGGCGTGATCCCCGGCATGGGAGGAACGCAGCGGCTCATCCGTGCGGTCGGGTACTACAAGGCCGCCGAACTCGTGCTCTCGGGGCGGATCATCGGCGCCGAAGAGGCCGAGCGCATCGGTCTGGTCTCGCGGGTGGTGCCGGCATCCGATCTGCTCGCCGAGGCGACGACGCTGGCCGAGACGATCGCGTCGAAGTCGCTGCCCTCGCTCTACGCCGCGAAGGCCGCGCTCGACACCGCGATGGAGACCTCGCTCGCCGACGGCCTCGCGCACGAGAAGCAGGCGTTCGCGCTGCTCTTCGACACCGAGGATCAAAAGGAGGGCATGGCCGCGTTCCGTGAGAAGCGGCAGCCCGACTTCCGGAACAGATGACTCCCGCGCCCGCCTCAGCCCCGCAGCGACTCGACGATCTTGGCGAGGCGGCGCTCGCGGGTGGCTTCCTGCTTGGCCTCGGCGATCGCGCGAGCGTGCTCCTTGCGGGCCGAGTAGGCGAGGGTGTCGAAGGCGGCGCGCAGCGCGGGATCGGCGTCGAGCGCGGCGGTGAGTTCGGCCGGCTCGTCGACGGTGCGCTCAGCGGCGTCGAGGCGGATGACGGCGTCGACCTCGTCGCCGATCTCGACGCCCAGTTCGGCGCGCGACGCCTTGCTCAGGCCGATGAGGTTGCGCCCTCCCATGCGGCTGAGACGCAGTCGGGCGGTGCGCTCGCCGATCGTCACCGCCACCGGGAAGGCCTTGCCCGCGCCGAACGATTCGACCTGCTCATCGGTGAGGACGATGGCGGTCGCCGGGCCGCCCGCCGGGAGGGTCGTGTGGATGCGCAGCTCGCTCATGCGCACAGGGTACGCCGGGATCAGGGGTTCTCGAGTTCCGCCACGAGGGTGCGGTTGCGCGCGGCGATCACGCGGCGCATGTACTCGCGCAGGAACAGTGCGTCGACCGCGCGCCCGATCGGGCCGAACGGCGAGCGGAACGTCACGACGTCGCGCATGAGGGTGCCCCGCGGATGCTCCGCGAACGAGTGCACGTGCAGGAACGACCCGAACGGCCCCGAGATCTGCCGGTCGCGGAACCCGCGTGGGGGCTCGATGTCGAACACCCGCGACCGCAGCCGGAACGGGATGCCGAAGTGCCGCGCCCGCCAGGTGACCGTCGAGCCCTCGGTGAACGCCCCGCCGGCGGGAGCTTCGACCATCGTCTCGCCGTGCGCCGCCATCGATCGCACGTGCAGCTCGGGATCGAGGGATGCCGCGAACACCGCGTCCACGGGCGCGGCGATCACGGTCTCGAGCACGAACTGCGCCATGTCAGAGGGGCTCCGGGGTCGGGCGGGGGTCGGTGAAGTCGCCGGCATCCTTGCGCAGGCGCGCGACGATCGCGACGAGCTCGGCCGCGTCATCGCGATCGATGCCGGGAGACGCGAACACGTCGGCGTTGAGCGCGGCGGTGGCCCGCTCGACCAGGGCGCGACCGGCCACGGTGAGTGCGAGCAGGGCGGCGCGGCCGTCGTGCGGGTGCGGTTCGCGCACGATCAGCCCGTCGCGCACGAGGCGGTCGGCGGTGCTGGTGACGGTGGTCGCGTGCACCTGCAGGCGTGCCACCACGCTCGACAGGGGCAGGCGCCCCTCGCGGCTGAACGCGAGCAGGCGCAGCACCTCGTAGCGCGCGAAGCTCAGCGCGAAGGGCTTGAGGGCCTGATCGACGCGGGCGAGCAGCAGCTGCTGCGCCCGCATGACCGAGGTCACGACGGCCATGCCGTCGGCGGCATCCGTCCATCCGTGCGCGAGCCACTGCCGCTTCGCCTCGGCGAGCGGATCCACGGGCAGGGGGCGGGGACGGGCCACGCCTCTACGGTACTCGGCGCGCGCGCCGCCGAGCGGATGCCGTCACCGCTGGTTCTCAGTTTCATCGAAGCTG
This sequence comes from Microbacterium sp. USHLN272, assembly GCF_037149655.1. NCBI lineage: Bacteria > Bacillati > Actinomycetota > Actinomycetes > Micrococcales > Microbacteriaceae > Microbacterium > Microbacterium sp. USHLN272. Next base: position 2,578,848 of record NZ_JBBCRA010000001.1, read on the forward strand.
AGACGCAGTGCCGCAGGACTAGAATCGACACAGTCGTGAGGAGCAATCGATGAAGATCTTCGTCCTGGTCAAAGAGGTGCCCGACACCTACGGCGACCGCAAGCTGAACCTGGAGACCGGGCTGGCCGATCGGGCCGCCGGAGACGTGGTGCTCGACGAGATCACCGAGCGCGCTCTCGAGGTCGCGCTCAGCCACGCCGACGCGAGCGAGGGCACGGAGGTCGTCGCCGTCTCGATGGCCCCCGAGGGGTCGACCGCCACGGTGCGACGTGCGCTCGCGATCGGCGCGGCATCCGCGGTGCACATCGCCGACGAGCAGCTCACCGGCGCCGACCTCGGTCTCACCGCCGAGGTGCTCGCCGCCGCGATCCGCCGCGGCGCCCCCGACCTCGTCATCACCGGCAACCTGTCGACCGACGGCTCGGGCGGGGTCATCCCCGCGATGCTCGCCGAGCACCTCGGCTGGGCGCAGGCGACGGCACTCACGGCGGTCGAGATCGGCGCGGATGCCGTCAACGGAACCCGCGCGACCGACTTCGGGTCGCAGACGGTGAGCGCCGCGCTGCCGGCCGTGATCTCGATCACCGAGGCGCTGCCGGATGCCCGCTTCCCGAACTTCAAGGGCATCATGGCCGCGAAGAAGAAGCCGGTGGAAGTGCTCTCGCTCGCCGACCTCGACGTCTCGGCCGATCCGTCCGCGGCGCCGCGCACCATCATGACCGCGGTCGCCGAGAAGCCCCCGCGCGCGGCGGGCGTCAAGATCACCGACGAGGGCGATGCCGCCCAGCAGCTCGTCGACTACCTCGTGCAGAACAGGCTGGTGTGACATGGGCTACCCCGAGAACCCGATCCTCGTGCTCGTCGACGTCGACCCTGCGGGCGCTCCCGCCTCGAGTACGGCCGCTCTGATCGGCGCGGCGTCGACAGTCGGTGCGCCGGTCGCCGTGATCGTGGGCGGCTCGCCCGATGCCGCCGCCCAGGTCGCCGAGCTCGGAGCATCCGTCGTGCTCACGGCCGATGCGGATGCCGCCGTCCTCACCGTGCCCGTGGTCGACGCCCTCCAGGCCGCGTTCGAACGGGTGCAGCCCGACGCGGTGCTCGTGTCGAACTCGATCGCCGGACGCGACGCCGCCGCCCGTCTCGCCGTGCGCGCAGCGCTCGCGTTGTCGGTCGACGCGATCGGGGTGTCGCGCGACGACGAGGGCGTGGTCGCGCACCACTCCGTCTACGGCGGCGCATACCTCGTGGACTCCGCTCCCACCTACGGCGCACCGGTCATCACGGTGCGTCAGGGCGCGGTGGATGCCCGAGCCGAGGCTGTCGCCTCCCCGTCGGTCGAGGTGCTCGACGTCGCCGGGTCGGGGGTCGCCGCGGCATCCGTCGGCCCGATCGAAGCCGTCGAGCAGGCCTCGTCGCGGCCCGAACTGCGCGGGGCGACCCGGGTCGTCTCGGGCGGACGCGGACTCGCCTCGAAGGAGAAGTTCGTGCTCGTCGAGGAGCTCGCCGATGCTCTCGGGGCCGCGGTCGGCGCTTCGCGCGCGGCCGTCGACGCGGGGTACATCCCGCAGTCGCACCAGGTCGGGCAGACCGGTGTCTCGGTGTCGCCGCAGCTGTACGTCGCGCTCGGCATCTCGGGTGCGATCCAGCACCGCGCGGGCATGCAGACCTCCAAGACCATCGTGGCGATCAATAAAGACGGCGAGGCCCCGATCTTCGACGTCGCCGACTTCGGTATCGTCGGCGACCTGTTCACGGTCGTGCCTCAGGTGATCGCCGCCCTCGAGGCCCGGAAGTAGGGGAGTCCATGGTCTCCGAGGCTCAGGAGGGGCGGATGCTGCGCCGCGGTCTGCCGCGCGTACCCGGGGGAGAGCCCTGGCCGCCGGCGGGCGCCTCGGCGGGGTGGGACCCTTCGGCAGGCTCCGGGGCCCAGATTCTTCCCGCCGAGACGGAGCGGGTCGCTGAGACGAAGTGGGTCGCTGAGCCTGTCGAAGCGTCCCCCCACGAGACGCCGAGCTCCCTCCGCCGCGGGCTGCCGCGCACGCCGGGTGGCGAGCCGTGGCCTCCGGTCGGAGCTCCTGCGGGGCGGGGCCATTCGACAGGCTCAGGGACCCAGGTGTCCGAGCCAGTCGCTGACCCGGTCCCTGATCCGGAGCCCGTCGCTGAGCAGAAATCGGTCGCTGAGCAGAACCGCGTCGCTGAACGAAACCGGGTCGCTGAGCCTGTCGAAGCGCCCGCCCACGAGACTCCCGCCGCATCCGGCATCCGCCGTGGTCTCCCGCGCACTCCGGGCGGAGACCCCTGGCCGCCCGCCGGCACCGTCGCAGGGCGGGGCCCTTCGACAGGCTCAGGGACCCAGGTTCTTCCCGTCGAACCCGACGGGGTTGCTGAGCAGGATCGGGTCGATGAGCCCGCCGAAGCGTCCCCCCGCGAGGCACTCGTCGTCACCGCGACCGCCCCGCCCCGCCCTCCCACGGCCTGGAACGGCACCGCCCCGCGCCGAATCGCGACCCCGGCCGCCGCATCCGCTCGTCCGCGCCCGACCTGGACGCAGGGCATCGCCGTGCTGTTCGGTGCCGCAGCCCTCGGTGTTCTCGCGGCGGCCGCGGTCGCGCTCGTGCGCACCCTGCTGAGCTTCCCGTTCATGCAGGACTTCCTCGCGGCGTTCCCCGGCGAGTACACCTCGCCGATCGCCGTCGAGCCCGGGTTCCCCGCGTGGGTCAACTGGGCGCACTTCTTCAACGTGTTCCTGATGGTGCTGATCATCCGCTCGGGTCTGCGGGTGCGCACCGAGAAGCGGCCGACCGTGTTCTGGGCGCCGCGGGGAAATCCCAAGGGCAAGATCAGCCTGACGCTGTGGTTCCATCAGGCGCTCGACATCCTGTGGCTCGTGAACGGCGTCGTGTTCGTGGTGCTGCTGATCGTCACCGGGCACTGGGTGCGGATCGTGCCGACGAGCTGGGAGGTCGTCCCGAACGCGCTGTCGGCGGCGCTGCAGTACGTGTCGTTCGACTGGCCGCACGAGAACGGCTGGAACAATTACAACAGCCTGCAGCAGCTCGCCTACTTCGTGACCGTTTTCATCGCTGCCCCGCTGGCGGCGATCACCGGTTTCCGGATGTCGGGGCTGTGGCCCAAGAAGGCCGAGAAGCTCTCGAAGGCGTACCCGGTGGAGTGGGCGCGGGCGCTGCACTTCCCGATCATGCTGTACTTCGTGGCGTTCATCATCGCGCACGTGGCGCTGGTGATGCTGACCGGATTCCTGCGCAACCTCAACCACATGTACGCGTCTCAGGATGCCGTGACGTGGACGGGCTTCTGGGTGTTCGTGGTGTCGCTCGTGGTGATCGCCGGCGCGTGGGTGGCGGCTCGCCCCCTGGTGCTCGCCCCCATCGCGAAGGTCTTCGGCAACGTGTCGGGGCGGTGACCCCGCGCACCCCTGCGATCGCTGGCACCCCCCCCGAAAGCGCCGAGACCCATCACGCCCGACGTGGGCGGTGATGGGTCTCGACGATCGTGGTGGGTCTCGACGCCCGAGGAACGGATGCTCAGCGCGTGAAGCGCACCTCGGTCAGCGTCTCACCGAGGAACGGTTCGGTGTGGGTGGCGCCGTCGAGCGTGAAGCCGTTGCGCGCGTAGAAGCGGTGCGCGCGGGGGTTGTCCTCGGCGACCCAGAGGTAGAGCGGGGCGTCCTTCTCGACGGTGGCGTCGAAGAGCTTCTGGCCGATGCCGGTGGAGTGCCAGGCATCGAGCAGGTAGATGAAGTACAGCTCGCGCAGCGCCGGGGCGTCCTTGTCGCGGGCGGGACCGGAGCCGGCAAAGCCGACGATCTCGCCGTCGACGAGGGCGGCGCGCATCGTGAAGTCGGGGCCCTGTGAGGCCCAGTGCGTCCACAGCTCGGCCATGCGGCGCGGCGACACCTTCTCGAGGGCGGCCTTGCTGATCAGGTGGTCGTAGGTCTCGTGCCAGCACTGGGCGTGCACGCGACCGAGGGCTTCCGCGTCCACATCACGGACCGGACGGACGATGACTTCGGGCTGGGCTTCGGCGCTCATGTTCGTGACTCTACGCGCGGCATCCGCTATCCGGAAATCGAGCGGATGCCGTCGATGGCCGCCCGCGAGGGCATGGAGGATCTCGACAACGATCTTCGCGAATCGTGCGCGGATGAATACGATCATTCCTCGTGAACGTGATCTGGCGCACCCTTCTGGTGATCTTCCGTGCCCGCTCCCGCGTGCGGCGGGGCAAGACCCTCGATCCGACGGCGGTGGGCAGCATCCGTCTGACGACGCTGCCGACCGACATCGACATCCTGCGGCACATGAACAACGGCCGCTACCTGTCGCTGTTCGACCTCGGGCGCTGGGACCTGCTGATCCGCACCGGGCTGTTCGACGCGATGAAGGACAACCGCTGGTACGCGGTGGTCTCGAGCGAGACGGTGACCTTCCGCAGGTCGCTCGTGCCGTGGCAGCGGTTCGAGGTGCAGTCGCGGTTCATCGGGCACGACGATCGGGCGCTGTTCCTCGAGCACCGCGCGGTCGTGAAGGGTCAGATCTACGCGCGGGCGATCGTGCGGGCCCGGATGCTGCGCCGCTCCGGCGGCACCGTGTCGAACGAGGAGCTGTTCGCCGCGGTCGGCAAGCCCGAGGGTGTGCCCGAGATCGATGCGTGGGTGCACGAGTGGGCCGCGGCATCCGCCCTGCCGCCGGTGCGTCAGCCGGCCCCGAGCGTCTGGAACTGACAGGGCGCCACCCGCGGAATCACGGGCGAGCCAGCGGGCCGAGACACCGCCCCCGCCCTAGGGTGAGAGACATGGCAGAGTCGTCGTCTCCTTCTTCGGATGCCGCGGCATCCGCTCCTCTGGCCGACCGGGCCGTCGAGCTCGCCCGTCGCTGGGTGATCGAGGCCGCGGCGGCCGACGTCGATCCCGCCGCCGCACGCCTCGCCGGGGTGCTGCGCGACGCGAACGGCCTGCCCTTCACTCTCGGTTTCGTCGACGGTGTGATGCGGCCCGAGAGCCTGGGCGCGGCGGCATCCCGTCTGCATCGGATCGCGCCGATCGTGCCCGACTTCCTGCCCTGGTACCTGCGCGGCGCGGTGAAGCTCGGCGGCGGGATCGCCCCGGTGCTCCCCGCCCCGACCGTTCCGATCGCCCGCCGCGTGCTGCGTGAGATGGTGGGGCACCTCGTCGTCGACGCCCGCCCGGCCAAGCTCGGCCCGGCGATCGCGAAGATCCGCGAGTCGGGCGCCCGCCTCAACCTCAACCTGCTCGGCGAGGCCGTGCTCGGGGAGGGCGAGGCGCAGCGCCGGCTCGACGGCATCCACGATCTGATCCGCCGCCCCGACGTCGACTACGTCTCGGTCAAGGTCTCGGCCGTTGTCAGCCACATCTCGATGTGGGCGTTCGACGAGGTCGTCGAACGGGTGGTCGAGCGGCTGCTGCCGCTGTACCTGACGGCGGCGTCGGACGGCACCTTCATCAACCTCGACATGGAGGAGTACCGCGACCTCGACCTGACGATCGCGGTGTTCACGCGCATCCTCGAGGACCCGCGCCTGGCGAACCTGCATGCCGGTATCGTGCTGCAGGCGTACCTGCCCGACGCCCTGCCCGCCCTGCAGGAGCTCACCGCCTGGGCGCAGGACCGCGTCGCCCACGGCGGCGCCCCGATCAAGATCCGTCTCGTCAAGGGCGCGAACCTCGCCATGGAGCGCGTCGAGGCGACCATGCACGGGTGGACGCCGGCGACCTACGACACCAAGCTCGACACGGATGCCAACTACCTCCGCTGCCTCGACTGGGCGCTGCGGCCCGAACGCACTGAGGCCGTGCACCTCGGCATCGCCGGGCACAACCTGTTCGGCATCGCCTACGCCTGGCTGCTCGCGGGCGAGCGCGGAGTGCGCGACCAGGTCGAGTTCGAGATGCTGCTCGGCATGGCTCAGGGACAGGTGCAGGCGGTCTCGCGCGAGGTCGGCCCCGTGCTGCTCTACGTGCCGGTCGTCGCACCCGCCGAGTTCGACGTCGCGATCAGCTATCTCGTGCGCCGTCTCGAGGAGAACGCGTCGAGCGACAACTTCCTCTCGGCGGCGTTCCAGCTCGGCGAGGACGAGACCCTGTTCGAGCGCGAGCAGGATCGCTTCCTCGACGCCCTCGACCGCTCGACCGACCCGAATCTGCGCACCGGTCCTCGCAGACGTCAGGACCGGCTCGCCCCGATGCACGAGTCCGTGCGTCCGCTGCCGGCGGCCCCGCAGCCCGAGGTCGACCTCACGAAGGCCGTGCTCGGCATCTCGCGCGGATCGACCGGCGACGACGGATTCGACGGCGAGCCGTTCCTCGAGACCGCCGTCTACGCGCCCCGCGAGCTGGTCGACGAGACGGCGGGTGCGCCCGGCTTCACGAACGCGGTCGACAGCGACCCGGCGCTCCCCGCCAACCGCGAGTGGGCACGCGGCATCCGCGAACGCATCGCCACCTCGACCGCCGGGGACGACACCCTCGCCACGGCCCGCATCGATGAGGGGGACGAGCTCGAGCGCATCGTCGCGACGGTGCGGGATGCCGCGCCCTCCTGGGGCTCCCGCCCCGCCGCCGATCGATCCGAGGTGCTGCTGCGGGCGGCCGCCGCACTCGAGTCCCGTCGCGGCGAACTGATCGAGGTCGCGGCATCCGAGACCGGCAAGGTCTTCGCCGAGGCCGACGTCGAGGTCAGCGAGGCCGTCGACTTCGCCCGCTACTACGCGGCGACCGCGCGCGAGCTCGATGCGATCGCGGGGGCGGCGTTCGTTCCGGCATCCGTCACCGTCGTCACCCCGCCCTGGAACTTCCCCGTCGCGATCCCCGCCGGGGGAGTCCTGGCCGCGCTCGCCGCGGGCTCGGGCGTGATCTTCAAGCCGGCGCCGCAGGCGCGGAGGTGCGCCGCGGTGATCGCCGGGGCGCTCTGGCAGGCCGGTGTGCCGCGCGACGTGCTCGCGCTCGTCGACATCGAGGAGGGCGCGCTCGGGCAGCAGCTCGTCACCCACGAGGCGGTGGATCGCGTGATCCTGACCGGGTCGTGGGACACAGCGGCGCTCTTCCGCTCGTGGCGCCCCGACCTGCCGCTGCTCGCCGAGACCAGCGGCAAGAACGCGATCATCATCACCCCCTCCGCCGACCTCGACCTCGCGGTCGCCGACCTCGTCAAGAGCGCCTTCGGTCATGCGGGGCAGAAGTGCTCGGCGGCGTCGCTCGCGATCCTCGTCGGGCCGGTCGGCCGCTCGCAGCGCTTCGCCCGGCAGCTGTCGGATGCCGTGCGCTCGCTGCACGTCGGATGGCCCACCGACCCGCTCGCCGAGGTCGGCCCGGTGATCGAGAAGCCGCAGGGCAAGCTGGCCTGGGCGCTGTCGCAGCTCGAGGGTGACGAGAAGTGGCTCATCGAACCGTCGCTCTCGGCGGACGACGACGGCAGCGGACGCCTGTGGACCCCGGGAGTGCGCGTCGGCGTGCGGGCCGGGTCGCGGTTCCACCTCGAGGAGTTCTTCGGGCCGGTGCTCGGCGTGATGTACGCGCCGACGCTGTCGGCCGCGATCGAGATGCAGAACGCTGTCGCCTACGGGTTGACCGCGGGCCTCCACACCCAGGACCCGGGCGATCTCGCGACGTGGCTCGATGCCGTGCAGGCCGGAAACCTCTACGTGAACCGCGGCATCACCGGGGCGATCGTGCAGCGTCAGCCGTTCGGGGGATGGAAGCGCTCCTCGGTCGGTCCCGGTACGAAGGCCGGCGGTCCGAATTACCTCATCGGCCTCGGATCGTGGCGCTCGCGCCCCGGATCCACCCCGTCGAGCACGCTGCACCTGCGCGGCCTCGACTCACGCATCACCGCCCTGATCGAGTCGGCCCAGCCCTCTCTCGACTTCGAGTCGTTCGAGTGGCTGCGGCGGTCGGCCCTGTCGGACGCCCTCGCCTGGGACCGCGAGTTCGGCCAGGTGCGCGACGTCTCGCGGCTGGGCGTCGAACGCAACCTCTTCCGGTACCGCCCGTTGCCCGTCGAACTGCGGGCGACGGCGGATGCTCCGCTGCAGGAGGTGCTGCGCACGGTGCTCGCCGCGGTGCGCGCCGGTGCGCGCTTCGTGCTGTCGGTCTCGGCGGGACTCCCGGCCGGAGTGCGCCACGCGCTCGGCGACCTCGACGCCGCGGTGTTCCTCGAGACGGATGACGAGTGGCTCGCGCGCGTGAGCGGCTCGGGATCGGAAGCGGATGCCGACGGCGAAGGGGTGGTCACGGCCCGGGCCGCGCGCATCCGCCTGATCGGATCGCGCCCCGCGGTCGCGGCGGCGCACGCGGCGCTCGCCCGCGCGGTCGACGGCGATCCCGACCTCGCGGTCTACGACGGCGAGGTGACCTCGGCCGGTCGCATCGAGTTGCTGCCCTTCGTGCACGAGCAGGCGATCTCGATCACCGCCCACCGCTTCGGCAATCCCGACCCGGTCTTCGCCGAGGTCATCTGACGCTCGGTACCCCTCACCGCGGACCCCCCCCCGGCGATTCGAAACGCGAATCAACCGAACCCCCGGCGCTCTGGCACCCCACAGCCCACGGATGGCACAATGAAACCGGCGTGCCCGAGTCGCATCTTCCCCGTCCCCGCTCCGAAAAGAGTCCCGGGTCGAACTTCCGCCGGGCCCCTGGACAGCGTCCGCCGCACCCGTTCATTCGAGGAGCATCCATGTCGACGCCTGAGACCGCCGTGGCATCCGCCCCCGCGCGCACCGCGCACCACCGCCGCTACCTGATGTGCAAGCCCGAGCACTTCACGGTCAACTACTCCATCAATCCGTGGATGGAGCCGTCGAAGCCGACCGACACCGCCAACGCGGTCGCGCAGTGGCAGAAGCTCTACGACCTCTACATCGAACTGGGCCACGAGGTCGAACTCATCGAGCCGCTCGCCGGCTACCCCGACATGGTCTACACGGCCAACGGCGGATTCCTCATCGACGGCCGCGCGTACGTGCCCGAGTTCCGCTTCGTCGAGCGCCAGGGCGAGGCGCCCGCGTTCGCCGAGTGGTTCCGCCAGGCCGGCTACGACACGGTCATGCCGAAGGAGGTCAACGAGGGCGAGGGCGACTTCCTGCTCGTCGGCGACGTGATCCTGGCCGGCACCGGATTCCGCTCCACCGGCGACAGCCACCGCGAGGTCGGCGAGGTCTTCGGCCGCGAGGTCGTCTCGCTCAACCTCACCGACCCGCGCTTCTACCACCTCGACACGGCCATCGCGGTGCTCGACCCGGTGCAGGGCATCGAGAACGGCGGCCCCGAGCGCGCCAACATCGCCTACCTCCCGGGCGCCTTCGACGACGCGAGCCGCGCGATCCTCGAGGAGCGCTTCCCCGACGCGATCCTCGTGTCGGACGAGGACGGCGCCGTCTTCGGCCTCAACTCGGCGAGCGACGGCTACAACGTCATCATCTCTCCGCGCGCGAAGGGCTTCGAGAAGCAGCTGCGCGAGCGCGGCTACAACCCGATCGCCGTCGACCTTTCCGAGCTGCTGCTCGGCGGTGGCGGCATCAAGTGCTGCACGCTCGAACTGCGGGGCGCGAAGTGAGGCCCGACGCGGTGACGACGGCAACCACGCACGTCGCCCGCAACTACCACCCGCTGCCGGTGAACATCGCGCGCGGTGACGGTGCGTGGGTGACCGACGTCGAGGGCAAGCGCTACCTCGACCTGCTCGCCGCCTACTCGGCCGTGAACTTCGGGCACCGGCATCCGGCGCTCGTCGCTGCCCTCACCGAGCAGCTCGGTCGTGTGACGCTGATCAGCCGTGCGTTCCAGAGCGACCGGCTCGAGCCGTTCGCCGCCGCCCTCGCGAAGCTCGCCGGCAAAGACCTGGTGCTGCCGATGAACACGGGCGCCGAGGCGGTCGAGACCGGCATCAAGGTCGCGCGCGCCTGGGGCTACCGGGTCAAGGGCATCGCCGACGGCAAGGCCCGCATCATCGTCGCGGCCGGCAACTTCCACGGCCGCACGACGACGATCGTCAGCTTCAGCGACGACGAGCAGGCACGTGACGGCTTCGGCCCGTACACGCCCGGCTTCGACATCGTGCCCTACGGGGACGCGGATGCCATCGCCGCCGCGATCACCGATGACACGGCCGCCGTGCTCGTCGAGCCCATCCAGGGTGAGGCCGGCGTCGTGATCCCGCCCGAGGGGTATCTGCGTCGCATCCGCGAGATCTGCGACGAGAAGAACGTGCTCTTCATCGCCGACGAGATCCAGTCGGGACTCGGCCGCGTGGGCGAGACGTTCGCGAGCGATCGCGAGGGCGTCGTGCCCGACCTCTACCTGCTCGGCAAGGCCCTCGGCGGCGGACTGCTGCCGGTGTCGGCGGTCGTCGGGAACGAAGACGTGCTGGGTGTCATCCGTCCGGGCGAGCACGGCTCGACCTTCGGCGGCAACCCGCTCGCGGCGGCCGTCGGTCTGCGCGTGGTCGAGATGCTCGAGACGGGCGAGTTCCAGGAGCGCGCCCGCGCCCTCGGCGCCCACCTCGCCACGGCACTCGAACCGCTCATCGGGCACGGTGTCACCGCGGTGCGCATCGCCGGTCTCTGGGCGGGTGTCGACATCGACCCCGCGAAGGGCACCGGTCGCGAGATCGCCGAGAAGCTCCTCGAGCGCGGTGTGCTCGTGAAGGACACGCACGGCCAGACGATCCGCATCGCCCCGCCCCTCGTGATCCGTGCGACCGAGCTCGACTGGGCGGTCGAACAGCTCCGGGTCGTGCTGGGCGCGTAGCGCCGCGGCATCCGTACGTCGTCCCCTCCGTCGACGCCGACATCGTTAGGCTGTCGGCGGAGGGGGAACCGATGGCATTTCAGAATCCTGATGCCGTGGCGGCCGGAGCGCCGCCCTGGCACCTGCCCGCACCGCAACCGCGCCCGACATCGGGCGGCATCCGCGGCTTCGTCTGGGCGCTCTGGCCGGTGATGAGCTGGCTGCTGCCGGTGTTCTTCGTGTTCCACGGGTTCCTCGGCGGAGGCGGATGGGGCACGCTGATCCTGATGTTCACGTCGCCGATCTTCATCCCGGCGATGGGGCTGCTCGGCATGCTCCCGCGATTCATCCTGCGCAAGCGCGGGCACACGACCACTCCCGCTCCGCTCGTCTGGCTGCTGTTCGTGAACTGGTGGGCGTGGGTCGCCTTCACGATCACGATGCAGGACGCCGGCGACTCGGGGCCGCTGGAGACGCTGCTCGGCAGCCTCGTTCCCGCCCGACTCTCGTCGACCTACGAGCAGGGGATCTTCGTGGGAGCGGTCGTCATCGCGGCGCTGTCGTGGCTCGCGGTGCTGCTGCTCGGCATCGCTCAGCCGCCGCCGCGCCCGGGAGCGCCGACCCGCGGCGGCGCCTGGGACGCGGTGTCGTGGAACGCGGCCTTCCTGGTGCCCGCTCTGCTCGTGGGCGCGGTGGCGCTCGGCGTGCAGGTCACGGCGCTGCAGACGGATGCCGCGGGCGACACGGTGGCGCAGGTCGAGGCGCTGCCGATCTCCGCGCAGGCCGACCGTGCCGAGGCGAACTACACCCTCACGCAGCAGAAGCTCTCGGAGGTGCGAGAGATGATCGCCGAGGACGACTGGCGCGTGCGCGACGAGAACGGCGGCTGGGTGAGGGGACCGGCCTTCGCCTCGTCGTACGGCGCCTGCGGGGGATCGGATGCCGAGTGCTACGTCTTCGAGGTCGGATTCGCCCTCGAGACGACGCCCACCGGCTTCGACTCGTACGACGACGCGTGGGACTCCCGGCTGAGCGAACTCGGCTGGATGCCGTCCGAGCGCGGCTACGGGTGGACCGATGCCGACGGCTTCACCCTCGAGGTCGACCAGCGGCAGAACGTCGACCGGCTGGTCGTCGCGATCGAGAGCCCCTCATGGTGGGGCGACACGTACGACATCCGTCAGGAGCTGGGGGAGCCCGACGAGGATCTCGGTCTCGGACTCACGTACCGCTTCGACGAGTGGCCGCCCCTGCGCTGAGCCCGCACTCGCCCACAGCGCGAACCACCCCCTCCGGGGCCTCCCGCATGCGGGTGGCTCGCTCTCGAGGGGGTGGTTCGTGCGTCACGGGGATGACGCGCGCGCCGGCGAAGCTGGGGACTACGCGGGCGGGTTATCGGGGTCGAGGAGCTTCAGGGTGTCCTCTTCCGCTTCGTTGTCGGCCTGGAGCTGTCGCTCCGTGGTCTCGTCGCCTCCGAGAGGCGCCTCGCGATCGGGTCCGGCGTCGCCCTGGATGGCGCCGCGGGGCGAGTCGCCGTGCGAGCTGTCGCCCTGGAGCGCTCCGCCTTGGGCTGCGCCCTGGTTGCCGTGCTCGTCGCCCGGGGCGTCCTCGTCGGCGTCGCCCTGAAGAGCGCCGCGCGGGGAGTCACCGTGAGAGCTGTCGCCCTGGATGGCGCCGCCCTGTCCGGAATCCGGAACGCCGACGCGCTCCGCGCCCTCGGCCGGGTCTTCCGCGTGCGGGGTGTGTTCCGTGTTCTCGTCCATGGGCGCGACGTTACGCGCGGGGCACGGCATCCGAAGACCCCATTGACAAGGCTCGCCTTACTGCACTCACCGCACCCCGTTCCGCTGTCCCTGCACCGATCGGTGCGAAATGCCGGTAATGAACGCCCAGAGTCGACATTCGGCACCGGTCCGTGCGGTTCTGCGCACGCGGACCGGACGGATGCCGGGACGGATGCCGGGACGGAAGACCGGACGGATGACGGGACGGATGACGGGCCGGATGCCGAAGGCTACGGCGCCTCGGGGTCCTTCGGGCGGCGGATGGGCGTGGTGACCGCGGCCTCGTCGCTGAACTCGACCGGGTCGACCTCGTCGATCACGCTGAGGGGTCGGGTCTCGTCGAGCGTGAGCAGGAAGCGCCGATTCTCGTCGCGATGCAGACGCCCGGACGTGAACACCCAGATGGCGCCGATCGCGCAGGCGACGAGCCCCGCCGTACCGCCGAGCATGATCGCGGTGCGTGGACCGAAGGCATCCGCCACCCATCCGGCGATCGGTGCGCCCACCGGGGTCGATCCCATGATGACCGCCATGTACAGAGCCAGCACGCGCCCGCGCAGCGCCGGATCGGTCGTGATCTGCACGTAGCCGTTCGCGGTCGTGAGCAGCGTCACGATCATGAACCCGGTGAACATCAGTGTGATGCCGTAGGTGAGATAGGTGGGCATGGCGGCCGACACGAACGCGGCGACGCCGAAGCCTCCGGCCGCGAGGATCACGACGCGCACCCGCGCCCGATCGCGCCGCGCGGCGAGCAGGGCGCCGGCGAGAGACCCGATCGCGAGGATCGACGACAGCACGCCGTAGCCGTCGGCTCCGGCCCCGAACTCGAGGGCCATGGTCGAGGCGAAGATCGGGAAGTTCATGCCGAACGCGCCGATCAGGAACACCGTCACGAACACGACCCGCAGGTCACTGCGGCCCCACACGTAGCGGAAGCCCGCCGCGAGTCCGCCCCGCCCGCGGTTCTTGGGCCGCTTCGCGAGCAGGCTCGTGCGCAACAGACCGAGCGCGAGGATCATCGCCAGGAACGTCGCCGCGTTGACGATGAACACCCAGCCCGACCCGATCGCCACGATCAGCAGACCGCCGACGGCGGGCCCGATCATGCGCGCGAGGTTGAACGAGGCCGAGTTGAGGGCGACGGCGTTGGAGGTGTCGGATGCCGACACCATGTCGGACACGAAGGCCTGGCGCGCCGGGGCGTCGAAGGCGTTCACGATGCCGAACCCCAGAGCGAACCCGAACATCATCGGCAGGGTCATGAGGCCGTTCAACAGCAGCACGCCGACGGCGATCGCGAGCAGCAGCAGTGCACTCTGGGTCGCGAGCAGGATGCGGCGACGCTCGAACCGATCGGCCACCCATCCGGTGAGGCTCACGAGCACGAGCGGCGGGCCGAACTGCAGTGCCATGGTGAAGCCCATGGCCGCCGCGTCGTTGTCGGTGAGCTCGGTGAGCACGACCCAGTCCTGAGCGGTCGCCTGCATCCAGCCGCCGACGTTCGAGACGAGGGCGCCGGCGAACCAGATGCGGTAATTGATGTTCGCGAACGAACGGAACATCGCGCTCATCGGTCGGTCACCCGTCGCATCAGGACGCTCGCCTCGCGGAGCGTCGTGAGCTCGTCCTCCGTGAAGTCGAGGTCGGCGAGCATGTCGGCCAGCAGCACGTCGCGGCGGCGGATGGTCTCGACGACGAGTTCGGCGCCGGCATCCGTGATCTCGACCTGCACGCGGCGGCGGTCGTCCTCGTCGACGGCGCGGGTGACGTAGCCCTGCTCCTCGAGGCCGTTGATGGTGTTCGTCATCGAGGGGGCGGTCACCCGCTCGCGCTCGGCGAGGGTCGAGATGGTACGGCGACCGTTCATGCGCAGGTCGGCGAGCACGGCGAGCTGCGCATCGCTCATGGAGTCGGCGGCGCGGGCGCAGCGCAGGCGTCGCGCGAGCCGGAACGTGGCCATGCGCAACTCGGTGGCGGTGAGCTGGAGGGAGTCGTCAGGCGAAATCATTACTTAGTTAGTCTATCTAAGTAATCGACGCGCGGGGCGGGAACGGCAGAATGGAGCGCGTGACCCGAACGCCCGCTCTCGAAATCGCCGTGCAGGATCCCGCCGGAGTGCGCATCGCCGGAGAGGTCGGTGCCGCGCGCGTCGAACTCGCGACCGCGCTGGCGCTCGGCGGCCTCACCCCGTCGCCCGCCACGCTCGAACTGTCGGTCGAAGCGGCGCGCGAGGCAGATGTCGAGGTGCACGTGCTCGTGCGCCCGCGCGGCGGCGACTTCCACTACACCGACGAGGAGATCGCGATCTGCGAGCGCGACGTGCGTCGCGCGATCGAGGCCGGGGCCGAGGGCGTCGTGATCGGTGCTCTCGATGCGCACGGTGTTCTCGACGTCGACGCCATGGCCCGGCTGCGCGATGCGGCCGGCGGAGCATCCGTCACCCTGCACCGCGCGATCGACGTCAGCCCCGACCCGCTCGCGACCCTCGACGCCGCGATCGCGCTCGGTCTGCGACGCGTACTCACCTCGGGCGGAGCATCCGCCGTGATCGACGGCATCGACACCCTCCGCGCGCTCGTCGCGCGCGCCGACGGACGCATCCAGATCATGGCGGGCAGCGGCGTCGGCGCCGCGAACGCCGCCGAGCTCGCCGGTACCGGGGTCGACGCCCTGCACTTCTCGGCCAAGCGCACCGTCACCGCCGAGAGCGGCGTGCGCATGGGGTCGGCCTCCGACGGCGTGGGCGGATACGAGGTCACCGACCGCGACACCGCCCTGGCCGTGCGCGCCGCCCTGGGGCTGTGAGCCGCGCCCGCGATCGGTAGGCTCGCAGCGTGACGGATACCCGAGAGTTCACGGATGCCGACGGCATCGCCATCGTCTACGACGTGCACCCGGCGGCCACGACGCCCCGCGGTGTCGTGCAACTGCTGCACGGCGTCGGCGAGCACGCGGGTCGCTACGGTGCGCTGATCGCCGCGCTCACCGCGGCGGGCTTCACCGTCTACGCCGACGACCACCGCGGCCACGGCCGCACCGGCATCCGCCAGCACGGCGGTCCCGCGCGGTTGGGCCGGCTGGGCAAGGGCGGGCTGCGCGCCGCGAAGGATGCCGTCTGGCAGCTGACCGGCATCATCCGCGACGAGAACCCCGACCTGCCGCTCGTGCTGCTCGGGCACTCGTGGGGATCGTTCCTCGCGCAGATGCTGCTGAACGAGCATCCCGAGGCGTTCGATGCCGTGATCCTGTCGGGATCGGCACTGCGGATGCCGGGATCGCTCAGCGCTGCACCCCTCAACGCCCGCTGGGCGGGACCGGACGCCACCGGCTACGAGTGGCTCAGCCGCGACCCGGAGGTGTGGGCCGCGTTCGAGGTCGACCCGCTCACCACGGGCGAGCCGCTGCTGAAGCTGTTCGGGCCGATCGAGGCCGCGAAGCTCTACGGGCGCCCGCGCCGCGACCTGCGCGAGACGGGTGGGCGTGACGTCCCGCTGCTGCTGCTCGTCGGGCGCGACGACCCGGTCGGCGGACCCCGCAGCGTGCACAAGCTCGCCGACGAGTACCGTAGCCGCTCGGGCTTCACCGATGTGACGACCCTCGTCTACCCCGATGCCCGGCACGAGATCTTCGCCGAGCTGCAGCAGGACGAGGTGCGCGCCGACACCCTCGCCTGGCTCGACACGCACATCCCCGCGCGCTGAGCGTTCTCTCGGTGGGGCCGCCCTCACGAGTGCCGGTATGACGCCGGATGACGTCGGGTGAAGGTGCATGACACCCGCCCGACGGAAGCTCCGCCCCCGCCGTAGATTCAGGGCAACATTCCGCGGGCATCCGAGGAGACGTGCCCCCGCACGACCCTCCTCGCGACGGGAGGAGGGTCCGATGAGCTTCGAGAGCGACTGGCGTGCGTGGCACGACGAACGCGAACGCGTGGCGGGTGCCGACTACGGCCCGTCGGCCCTGGAGTCCACGAACTGGCTGATCTCCGAACCCGCCGCGGTCGAGAACGTGCCGGGGCTCTGGGCGGTCGGTGCCGAGGGCGAGATCCGCGGCACCGAGCTCGGGGTCGCCGGGGCCACCGTCACCCTGCGCCGGGGCGAGGCGCTGCGCTTCGGGCGACGCGAACTGAGGGTGTTCCCGCGGCGCGAGACCGTGGCGTTGCGGGTGTTCAACCCGGCCCGCCCGCAGCGCGAGCGGTTCAGCGCGATCGACGCCTACCGTCCCGATCCGGCGTGGCGGTTGCCGGCGACGTTCGAGCCGGCCACCGACGAGTCGATCACGATCGTCGCGATCGACGGCGACCAGCACGAGGCGCCGATCGCCGGGCGGCTGCGGTTCGAGATCCGCGGGGTCGCGCACGAGCTCACCGTGACGCGCAACGTGCGCGGCGGCCTCGGTGCCGTGTTCGCCGACGGGACCAACGGCATCGAGACGTTCCCGTTCCGCTTCCTCGCGATCGACGAGCCCGATGACGACGGCACCGCGGTCGTTGACTTCAACCGGGCGTACCTGCCGCCGTGCGCGTTCTCCGACCAGTTCGTGTGCCCGCTCCCGCCCGCGGGCAACCGCTTCACGGCACCCATCCGCGCCGGCGAGCGCGCCGTCGTCCTCGGCCGCTGACCCTTCGCGTGCGGGGACGCTTCGACAGGCTCAGCGACCCAGTTTCTGGACCTGGGTCCCTGCGCCCGTTGTCCCTCACCGGGTTCCTGAGCTTGTCGAAGGGCCCCGCTCCGCGTCACTGGGTCCCTGAGCTTGTCGAAGGGCCCCACAACTTCGACCGCGACCAACAACCCCCGTCGGCCGTAGGCTGGGGAGGTGCACGGTGAATACAAGGTCCCAGGGGGAAAGCTCGTCGTCGTCGACCTCGAGGTCGACGACGGGAGGATCGCGCAGTTCCGGCTCGCGGGCGACTTCTTCCTCGAGCCCGACACGGCGCTCGAGGCGATCAACGACGCCGTGAACGGCCTGCCGGTCGAATCGGATGCCTCCGTGATCGCCACCGCCGTGCGCGAGGCCCTTCCCGAGGGCGCTCAGCTGCTCGGCTTCACGCCCGAGGCCGTGGGCACCGTCGTGCGCCGCGCGCTCGTCACCGCTCCGGGATGGCGTGATTTCGACTGGGAGATCGTGCACGACAAGGCGGTCTCGCCGGCCATGAACCTCGCGCTCGACGAGGTGCTCACCTCACGCGTCGGCGAGGGACGACGTCGCCCAACGCTGCGCATCTGGGAATGGGACGGCTCGGCGGTCGTCATCGGATCGTTCCAGTCGTACCGCAACGAGGTCGACCCCGAGGGCGCCGCGCGTCACGGCTTCGACGTCGTCCGCCGCATCTCGGGCGGCGGCGCGATGCTCATCCCCGAGGGGCAGATCATCACGTACTCGCTGTACGTTCCGGCATCCCTCGTCGCGGGCATGACGTTCGCCGACTCGTATGCGTTCCTCGACGACTTCGCCCTGCAGGCGCTGCGCTCGCTCGGCATCGACGCGGTCTACCGCCCCCTCAACGACATCGCGAGTTCGACCGGCAAGATCGGCGGGGCCGCGCAGAAGCGTCTCGCCAACGGAGGCGTGCTCCACCACGCCTCGCTGTCGTACGACCTCGACGGTCAGGTCATGACCGAGGTGCTGCGCATCGGCCGCGAGAAGCTGAGCGACAAGGGCACCACCTCGGCGGCCAAGCGCGTCGACCCGCTGCGCAGCCAGACCGGGCTCAGCCGCGAGGAGATCATCGACCGCTTCATCGAGACCTTCCGCTCGCTCACCGCGGCCGAGGACGGCACGGTCGCCGATGACGAGTACGCTGCGGCCGAGGAGCTGGTCGAGACGAAGTTCTCGACCGACGCGTGGCTGCACCGGGTGCCGTGACCGACCCGGTACCCACTCCGCCCGTCCCGATCGAACAGGACGTCTCCATCGCACCGGTGCGGGTCGGGTCGGTGTCGATCCTCGAGGGTGACAACCTCGCCGCCGTGCGCGCGCTGCCCGATGCCTCGTTCACGCTGGTGTACCTCGATCCCCCCTTCAACACGGGCCGCGCACGCGAACGTCAGATCGTCACCGCGACGCGGACGCGCACAATTCCGGAAGAATCGAATGCCGAGGGGCAAATCGACCCGGAATCGGTTGAGTCCGAAGCATCCGTCCGGAGTTATGAGCAGCCGGTCCCCGAGACCGCGACCGCCGAGATCCGCCACGGCTTCCACGGCCACCGCTACGAGCGGGTGCGCGGGATGCTGCGCACCTACGACGACCGCTTCGACGACTACGGCGACTTCCTCATGCCGCGTCTCGAGGAGGCGTGGCGGCTGCTCGCCGACGACGGCACGCTCTACCTGCACCTCGACTACCGCGAGGCGCACTACGCGAAGGTGATGCTCGACGCCGTGTTCGGGCGCGACTCGTTCCTCAACGAGCTGATCTGGGCCTACGACTACGGCGCCAAGTCGCGCAGCCGCTGGCCCACCAAGCACGACACGATCCTCGTGTACGTGAAGAATCCGCGCGCGTACTTCTTCGACTCCGACGGGGTCGACCGCGAGCCCTACATGGCCCCCGGCCTCGTCACGCCCGAGAAGGCGGCGCGCGGAAAGCTGCCGACCGATGTGTGGTGGCACACGATCGTGCCGACGACCGGGCGCGAGAAGACGGGGTATCCGACGCAGAAGCCCGAGGGCATCCTGCGCCGCATCATCCGGGCGTCGAGCCGCCCCGGTGACCGGGTGCTCGACCTCTTCGCCGGCAGCGGCACGACCGGCGCGGTCGCATCGGCGCTGGGACGCGACAGCGTGCTGGTCGACGACAACCCCGAGGCGATCCGGGTGATGCGCGAGCGGATGCCGCACGCCGAGGTCACCCGCGTCGGCTGAGCCCGCGCGCCTCGCGCTCAGGCGATGTAGATCTTGCGCAGGGTCTCGGTGACGGTCCAGACCGTGCGCTGGCCCTCGGCCAGTCGCACGACGGAGCCGGGGGAGACGTCGAGATCGGGCAGATCAGGGTCGTCGAACGCGATGCGCGCCCGGCCCGAGAGCACGACGAAGACCTCGTCGGTCTCGGTGTCGGATGCCGTTCCCGGCGTCATCTCCCAGATGCCGACCTCGGTGCCCCCGAGCAGGGCGAGCGGGTGCACGGCGGTGGTCGGGTCGCCCGAGACGACGTCGGATGCCGGCAGCGGCACGTGCACGAGCGCGAGGGTCGCGGCGTCCGCTCCCGTGCCGGGGGTGAGCCCCTCGGCCGGTTCGGGGGTGAGCCCCTCGTCGGGGATCGTGTCGCTCACGAGTCGAATCCCATGCCGAGCGCGTCGAGCGTCTTGAGGAAGAGATTGCGCTTGCCCCCGTTGTGATCGGCGCGATCCATCGCGGCACGCACGAGGTTGATGCCCACCGCGGCGGCGGGTTCGGGCGGGAAGGGCACCGGACGCTGGCGCACCATCTGCAGCGCGGTACGTTCGGTCTCCTCGCCCGCGAGCTTGTCGAGCATGACGTCGGCGGCGAACCGCGCCGCGCCCACCCCGAGTCCGGTGAACCCGGTGGCGTAGGTCACCCGGCCCTTGCGTGCGGTGCCGAAGAACGCGCAGAAGCGGCTCGACGAGTCGATCGCCCCGGCCCAGCGGTGCGTGAAGCGCAGCCCCTCGAGCTGGGGGAACGTGGTGAAGAAGTGCGAGGCGAGCCGCCGGTGGCTCTCCATCCGGTCTTCGTACTCGGGGCGCACCTTGCCGCCGTAGTGGTAGACCGCGTCGTAGCCGCCGAACAGGATGCGGTCGTCGGCGGTGAGCCGGTAGTAGTGGAACTGGTTGGCGCTGTCGGCGAGGCCCTGCCGGTTCCGCCACCCGATCGAGGAGAGCTGCTCGGTGCTCAGCGGCTCGGTCATCAGCACGTAGTCGTACACGGGCACCGTCATCAGACGGTTGCGCTTGAGCAGCGAGGGGAAGACGTTCGTGGCCAGCGCCACGGCATCCGCCACGACCCGGCCGTCGCGGGCCTCGACCGTGATCGGACCCGATCCGTCGCCGAGGATGTCCTGCACGAGGGTGTGCTCGTAGATCTCCACGCCGAGGTCGGTCGCGACGCGGGCGAGCTCGAGCCCGAGCTTGGCGGGGTGCACGAGAGCGGTGGTGTCGCGCTCCCACGCGCCCGCGAGGAACGTGGGGGAGTGCACCTCGGCCTGCACGGCATCCTGGTCGAGGAATCCCTCCTCCTCGCGCAGCCACTCGACCTGGTGCGGTTCGACGGCGACGGCGAGCTGGCCGGTGCGTTCGAACTCGGCATCCATCCCGTAGCGCTCGACGGTGTCGGCGATGCCGTCGAGGTTCTCGAGCCCGAGCCGTTCGAGCTGCGCTATCTCGTCGGGCCAGCGGTTCACGCCGTTCTCGTGGCCGTGGGTGATGCTCGCCTCGCAGAACCCGCCGTTGCGGCCGGAGGCCGCCCACGCGACGCGCGACGCCTCGACGAGCACGACCCGGCGGTCGGGGTCGCGCTCCTTGGCGCGGATCGCGGTCCACAGCCCCGCGTACCCGCCGCCGACGATCGCGAGGTCGGCCTCGATCGCACCGGTCAGTGTCGGGTACTCGGTGCGCTGCACGTCGTCGAGCCAGAACACGGCGAACGAGGTGTCGCGCAGGGACTCGTCGATGACGGAGTCCTGCGGGCGGCGACGTTCGAAGACGGTGGTTCCCATGCGCGCTCCCTTGTTCTCAGTTGGTTCTCTCAGCGGGTGGGGTGCGCGGTCAGCGCGTTCCCCAGTTGTAGAGGTCCTTGTAGAGCCCGGCGTAGAGCAGGCTCTCGGTGTGCACGACGCCCGGGATGGTGCGGATGCGCGTCGCGATGAGCTCGAGCAGGTCGGCGTCGTTCTCGCACACGGCCTCGACGAGGATGTCGAAGCTGCCGAGGGTGACGACGACGTACGCGAGCTCGGTGATCTCGGTGAGCTGCTCGGCGACCGCACGCGGGTCGCCGGTGACGCGGATGCCGATCATCGACATCCGGTGGAAGCCGAGCTGCAGGGGGTCGGTGACCGCGACGATCTGGATCGTTCCGGCATCGGTCATGCGCTGCACGCGCTGGCGGGTGGCGGCCTCGCTGAGACCCACCTCCCGTCCGATCTCGGCGTAGGGACGCCGGCCGTCCTCCTGGAGCAGCTCGATGATCCGCTTCGAGATGTCGTCCAGCACCGGCTGCGTCTTCGTGCCCATGCGTCGATATTGACAGGCGGATGCCGGTGGTGCAACCGATTCAGTCGTCTCCTGTATCGAGGTCTTTCGATTCCGAAAGTGCCGCGCTACTGTGGGCCGCATGCGCACAGAGACCTTGCAGAACTTCATCGGCGGTCGGTTCGTCCCCGTGTCCGGCGCAGGCGACCTTCCGCTCATCGACCCCGCCACCGAAGAGGAGTACGGCCGGCTCCCGGTATCGGATGCCGGTGACGTCGATGCCGCCTACGTCGCGGCATCCGCTGCCTTCCCGCTGTGGCGCGACACGACACCCGCCGACCGGCAGCTCGCCCTCTTCCGCATCGCCGACGACATGGCCGCGCGTGCCGAGGAGTTCGCCGATCTCGAGTCGCGCGACACCGGCAAGCCGCGCGCGAGCCTCGTCGAGGACGAGATCATGCAGTCGGTCGATCAGCTGCGGTTCTTCGCCGGTGCCGCGCGGTCGCTCGAGGGGCGCGCGGCGGGGGAGTACCTCGCCGGGCACACGTCGTTCGTGCGCCGTGAGCCGATCGGCGTGATCGGGCAGGTCACGCCCTGGAACTACCCCCTGAACATGGCCGTGTGGAAGATCGCCCCGGCGCTCGCCGCGGGCAACACCGTCGTGCTCAAGCCCGCCGAGACGACCCCGCTGTCGACGCTGCTGCTCGCCGAGATCGTGGCGTTGCACACCCCGGCCGGAACGTTGAACGTCGTGCTGGGCGACCGCGAGACCGGCGTCGCGCTGGTGGAGCATCCGACCCCGCAGATGGTCGCGATCACCGGATCGGTGCGGGCGGGCATGGCGGTGGCGCGGTCGGCGGCGAACGACGTCAAGCGCGTGCACCTCGAGCTCGGCGGCAAGGCCCCGGCGATCGTCTTCGCGGATGCCTCGGTGTCGAAGGCGGTCGAGGGGATCGTGACCGGTGCGTTCTTCAACGCCGGGCAGGACTGCACCGCAGCGACGCGCGTGCTCGTGCACGAGTCCCTGCACGACGAGCTCGTGGCGGCGCTGGTCGCGCGGGCGGAGTCGGATGCCCGCACCGGCGGCCCACGCGAGGACGGTGTGCTCTATGGCCCGCTCAACAGTGCCGCACAGCTGGAGCAGGTGTCGGGATTCGTATCGAGGTTGCCCGCGCACGCCCGGGTGGAGACCGGGGGCGCGCGGCAGGGAGATCGCGGCTACTTCTGGCCCGCGACGATCGTGTCGGGGGTGCGGCAGGACGACGAGATCGTGCAGGGCGAGGTCTTCGGGCCGGTGCTCACGGTGCAGTCGTTCTCCACCGACGAGGAGGCGCTGGAGCTGGCGAACGACGTCCCGTACGCGCTCGCCGCGTCGGTCTGGACGACCGATCACGCCCGGGCGATGCGGTTCTCGCGCGACCTCGACTTCGGGTGCGTGTGGATCAACACGCACATCCCCTTCGTCTCCGATATGCCGCACGGCGGGTTCAAGCACTCCGGCTACGGCAAGGACCTCTCGCAGTACGGCTTCGACGACTACACCCGCATCAAGCACGTGATGAGCGCGTTGGACTGAGCGCGCCCCGTCGAGACACCATCTCCGGCACGAGGCATCCCGCCTCCCGTGGTGGTTCGCGCTCGAAATGATGTCTCGGTGCTCGGCGCGCGCCGCACACCCGAATGCGACACGAAGTGTCGACCTGCGGTCTCCGGTATGCCATGCTCGATGAAGCCGATGGGGGATCGGCCACTCTCACCAATCGAACGTCTCACAGAAAGACCGACCGGAGCGCGATGAGCAGGCCCCTCGCCGGACCGCAGACACTGTTGCGCTCGATCAACGGGCGCGCGATCCTCGAGACGCTCGCCAGTGAAGGTCCGCAGACGCGCACCGATCTGATGGAGGCCACCGGGCTGTCGCGCACCGCCGTGACGCAGGTGCTGCGCATGCTCGAGAGCGCCGGCGCCGTCGCGCCCGACGGTGTCGACCGCAGCTCGCGCGGGCCGGCCGCCGGCAAGGTCGGACTGCACCCGCATCTCGGATTCGCCGCCGCCGTGCACGTCGACCACCGCGCGGCGCACGTCGTGCTCGTCGATGCGACCGGTGCGGTGCGTGCCGAGGCGCACGGCGACTTCCCGCGGAAGGACGACAACGAGACCCGGGTCGCGCACATCGCCGCGCTCATCGACCGCTGCAATGCGACCGTCGCCGGCCCCCTGCACCTCGCGCTGATCGGCGTGCCCGGTATCGTGACCGCCGACGGCAGCATCCGCAACGACCAGGGGCCCGACGGCGGCGCGTTCCGCTCTGCTCTCACCGACCGGCTCGGCTGCCCCGTGCGCATCGAGAACGACGTGAACCTCGCCGCCCTCGCCGAACTCACCGCCGGTGCAGGCGCCGAGCTGTCGAGCTTCTCGCTGCTGCTGCTCGACGAGGGTCTCGGCGCCGGAATCGTGATCGACGGCGCCCTGCACCGCGGGTTCTCCGGCGTGGCGGGCGAGGTCATGTACCTGCCGCAGACGCCCCTGCCCGTCGGCGCCCCCGTCGTGAACGACCAGGTCGTCGCCGACCTCGCGCTCATCAACGGCCGTGACCAGAACGCGCCCCTCGAAGAGCACCTCGATGCCGCGGCCGCCGGTGACGAGGCGGCGATGCAGATGGCACTCGAGCTCGGCAAACGCCTCGCGCTCGTCGCCGGCAGCATCGGTCTCGTCCTCGACCCCGAAGCGTTCATCCTCAGTGGGCAGGCCGCGCACCCCGTGCTCGTCGACATCATCCATCAGGTCGCCGAGCAGTACTCCGCGCGCCTTCCGCTGCGGTTCGTCGTCTCCAGCTTCGGCCCGGAGGCGCCGCTCGTCGGCGCGGTCGGCGAAGCGGCATCCGCCCTGCGCGCCACGCTCTTCGCCCGCATTCTCACCACACCCGACAAGTCCGGCCGGTGACCGGCACTCCCGACAGGACCCGACGATGACCGCACCCTCCGACCTGATCGAACGGCTGGGGCACGCCCCCGGCACCCGCGCCATCATCCTCAACGCCGATGACTTCGGCATGTGCCATGCGGCCAACGTCGCGATCGCCGAACTGCTGGATGCCGGCCACGTCGACTCCGCCACGATCATGGTGCCGTGCTCGTGGTCGCCCGAGGCCTTCGCGTTCGCGGCATCCCGCACCGACCTCGACGTCGGCGTGCATCTGGTGCTCACCAGCGAGTGGACCCGCTACCGCTGGCGCCCGCTCACGGCCGCTACCTCGCTCATCGACGGCGACGGATTCTTCCCCGTCGACGTCGTCGCGGTCGAGGCCCGCGCGGCGTACGACGAGGTCGCCGCCGAGATCGCCGCGCAGCTGCGCACCGCGCTCGACGCCGGCGTCGACGTCACGCACCTCGACAACCACATGGGCTCGGTCTACGGCCTCGCCACCGGCCGCGACTTCCTCGAGCAGGTGTTCGCGCTGGCCGCCGCCAACGGGCTCCCCTTCCGCCTCCCGCGCCGCATGGACGGTGCCGAATCGGATGCCGAGCTGCGCGACAAGCTCGCTCGCGCCGCCGCCGCGGCCGATTCGCTCGGTGTCGAGATCATCGACCGGCTGTGGTCGCACCCCTTCGAGCTCGTCGGCGAGGGCACCGCGGCGGAGGAGACCTACGAGCAGGTGCGCGACGGCTTCGTGACGCTGCTGCGCGCGGTGCCCGCGGGAGTCACCGAGATCTACCTGCATCCGATGGTCGACGGTGAGGAGCTGCGGGCCGCGGTGGACTTCGCCTCACCGAAGCGGGAGTTCGAGCGGAAACTGCTCGCCGACCCCGTCGTGCTCCGGGTCATCGAAGACGAAGGTCTCGTGCGCATCGGCTGGCGGGCGCTGCGCGATCTGCAGAGGGGCACCGCACGATGACCACCTTCACCGAGCGTCTGCGCGACCGACGGCTCGACGCCGCCCCCACCCGGGCGCAGTCGATCGCGTTCGGGGCCTCCGGGTTCCCGACGCAGTTGATGGCGCAGACCTTCTCGGCGTTCATCGTCTACTTCTACGTGTCGCACCTCGCGGTGCCGGCGGGGTGGGTGGCCGCGGCGATGATCGCCCACGGCATCCTGAACGCGGTGCTCAACCCGTTCGTCGGCGCGATCTCCGACCGCCTGCGCACCCCGTGGGGGCGCCGCATCCCGTGGATCGGTCTCGGGATCGTCCCGCTGGTCGTGGCGTTCGCGCTGGTGTGGATGCCGCCGGAGCTGCCCACCGCGGGCCTCATCGTCTGGTTCCTCGTGGTCGTGGCCGTGTACGACATCGCCTACGTGGTGGTGGTGCTCAACATCTCGGCCCTGTTCCCCGAGATCTTCCGCACCACCGACGAGCGTGCGCGGGGCAACGTCCCCCGGCAGATCTTCGCGATCCTCGGCATGATCCTCGGCACCGCCGGAGCACCGCTGCTCTACGCCTCGCCGATCGGCTGGCCCGGTATGGCGATCGTGCTCGGCACGGTCTGCCTCGCGTTCCTCGTCTGGTCGTTCACGGGCGGGATGGTCGAGCGGCGCGTGCCCGAGGCATCCGTCGCGGCGCCGCTGCCGTTCGGCATGCAGATGCGGTACACGTTCGCGAACCGGGCCTTCGTGCCCTACGTGATCGGCTCGCTGTTCATCCAGACGGCGATCGCCGTGATCCTCGCCGCACTGCCCTTCTACGTGCGCTACTCTCTGGGCGCCCCCGAGGGGGAGGGCAGCATCCTGCTCGGCGCGATCTTCGTGACCGCCATCCCCGCGATCGTGCTGTGGAGCGCGGTCGTTCGTCGCACCAGTCCGCGCACCGCCCTGCTGTGGAGCGTGGCCGTCTTCGGCCTCTCGGTGCTCGGGTTCCTCGCCCCGACGAGCATCCTCGCCGCAGCCCTCGTGGGCGTCGCGGTCGGCATCGGCGTCGGTGGTCTGCTGCAGCTCCTCGAGGTGGTGCTGGCGCAGATCATCGACGAGGACGCCGTGCGCACCGGGCACCGTCGGGAGGGTGCCTACTTCGGGGTCAACGGTTTCATCGTGCGCGGCTCGGTCGTGCTGCAGGCGATCGTCGCGGCGTGGGTGCTCACGGCATCCGGGTTCGATGCCGCGCTCGGCGACGCGCAGCCCGACGCGGTGGACGGCGGCATCCGTTTGATGCTCGCCGTCATCCCCGTCGGCTTCGTCGCCCTCGCCTGGATCTGCTTCTTCTTCTACCCCATCCGCACCCGCGACCTGGCCGCTGCTAACCCCGCAAGCTGAGAGCGCTCGTACCCGCCCCTACTGCCATGCCACTGGCGGGCGCAGGGATGCCGCCGGCGCGAGCCAGCTACTCCCCGAAAAACATGGACGCGAGCCGACGCATGCCACTGGCGGGCGCAGGGATGCCGCCGGCGCGAGCATCGGGAGGGGACCCGCTTGCGGGGAGGGCGTCCGTTCTGCGAGTGACGGCGGCATCCCGGAGCCCGCCCCACAAGAAACTTACGAAGAAGAAGAAACCCGAGCCTCCCAGCCCGTACGCACCATCTCATCGACCGAATACCGCATCCGCCAGTCGAGGTCGCGGGCGGCGAGGGTGCCGTCGGCGACGATGCGGTCGGGGTCGCCGGGGCGGCGCGGGCCGATCTCGGGGGTGAAGTCGACGCCGGTGACGCGCACCATCGCGTCCATGATCTGCTTCACGCTGAGGCCGTCGCCCGAGCCGAGGTTGTAGGCGGGCTCGATCGGTTCGCCCGAGGCGAGACGCTGCGCGGCGGCGACGTGCGCGGCGGCGATGTCGCCCACGTGCACGTAGTCGCGCACGTTGGTGCCGTCTTCGGTGTCGTAGTCGTCGCCGTTGATGCGCGGGGTGCGTCCGTCGAGCAGCGCCTCGAACACGATCGGGAAGAGGTTGTGCGGGCTGACGTCGTAGACCGTCGGGTCGGCCGATCCGACGACGTTGAAGTAGCGCAGCGAGGTGTGCCGCAGCGGGGTCGCCGACTCGGCGGTAGCGACCGCCTGGTCGCGCAGCAGCCATTCGCCGATGAGCTTCGATTCGCCGTAGGGGCTCGCGGGCTTCTTGGCGGTGTCCTCGACGACGAGGGCGACGTCGGGGGTGCCGTAGACGGCGGCCGACGACGAGAACACGATGTTCGCGACGCCCGCGGCCTCCATCGCCTCGAGGATCACGCGGGTGCCCTCGACGTTCTGCGCGTAGGTGTGCAGCGGGCGCTGCACCGAGACGCCGGCGTACTTGTAGCCGGCGACGTGGATGACGCCCTGGGCGTCGTGGTCGCGGAGCGCCTTCGCGACGAGGTCGCGGTCGAGGATGCTGCCCTGCACGAAGGGCACGCCCTCCGGAACGAAGGAGGCGACACCGCTCGACAGGTCGTCGAGGACGACCGGGGTGAGCCCGGCATCCGCGAGGGCGCGGACGACGTGCGAGCCGATGTAGCCGGCGCCGCCGGTGACGATCCAGGACATTGCGTTCCTCTCCGGCCGCGCACGACCGCGCGACTCCGGGTTCGATTCTCTCAGGCGGATGCCGGTCACGCGTCGCGGTGCGCGCCCGCCGACGGCACGACCGTGAACAGGTGCGGGGCGGTGAAGCCCGCCTCGGCGAACGCGGCGGTCACGGCATCCGACACGGTTGCGACGGCATCCCGTTCGATCAGTGCGATCGCCGCGCCGCCGAAGCCGCCACCCGTCATGCGCGCGCCGAGCGCGCCGGCGGCCAGCGCGGCCTCGACGGCCGTGTCGAGCTCGGCCACCGAGATCTCGAAGTCGTCGCGCATCGAGGCGTGCGAGGCGACCAGCAGGTCGCCGATCGCGCGGGCGCCCTGCTCGCGCAGCACGCGCACCGTGTCGAGCACGCGCTGGTTCTCGGTGACGATGTGCCGCACACGGCGGAAGGTCACGTCGTCCATGAGCTCCTCGGCGCGGGGGAGGTCGGAGGTCGACACGTCGCGCAGGCTGGGCACACCCATGATCTCGGCGCCGAGTTCGCACGAGGCGCGGCGCTCGCCGTAGCCGCCCGTGGAGTGGGCGTGCTTGACGCGCGTGTCCATGACGAGGATCGCGAGACCGGCCTCGGCGACGCCGACCGTGACGAGCTGCGCTTCGAGAGAGCGGCAGTCGAGGAAGATCGCGGCATCGGTCTCGCCGAGCATCGATGCCATCTGGTCCATGATGCCGGTGGGCGCGCCGACCGCCTCGTTCTCGGCGCGGCGGCCCACGCGGGCGAGCGCGGTGCGGTCGAGTCCGGTGTGCCAGAGGTCGTTGAGGGCGGTCGCGGTCGCGCCCTCGATGGCCGCCGACGACGACAGCCCCGCACCCACGGGCACGTCCGAGGCGATCGCGATGTCGACCCCGCGGAACGCACCCTCGGGAGCCGCGAGTCGCAGCGCCCATGCGACGCCGAGCGGGTATGCGGCCCACTCCGAAACGGCCGGCGTCTCTCCACTGGGTCCCTGAGCCTGTCGACGGGTCGGGAACAGCCCGTCGAGCTCGTCGATCCCGACCTCGACCGTCTCGTCGGAGAACGTCGAGACGACGCGGATGCGGGCGTCGTCGCGCAATCCGACGGCGGCGACCGTGCGGTGCGGGATCGCGAACGGCAGCACGAAGCCCTCGTTGTAGTCGGTGTGCTCGCCGATGAGATTGACGCGCCCGGGTGCCGACCAGATGCCGTCGGGCGTGCGGTCGGTCAGCTCGGCGAACAGTGCGCGCGCGGCATCCTGAGCGGTGGTCTCCGGGCCGGTCTCCGTGGCGGTCATGCGGGGGTCTCCTCGGGGGTCGGGGCGGATGCCGCGGCTGCGGCCTCGGCGGCCGCGATCGCGTCGCGAATGCGGGCCGCCCCCTGCTCGGGGGTGACCTCGGCGGCCCAGGCCCACATCGCGGCTTCGGAGCCAGCGAGGAACTTGAGCTTGTCGGCGGCGCGGCGGGGGCTCGTGAGCTGCAGGTGCAGGCGCACGGTGTCGCGGCCGACGTTCACGGGTGCCTGGTGCCAGGCGGCGATGTACGGGGTGGGGGTGTCGTAGAGCGCGTCGACGCCGCGCAGCAGGCGCAGATAGAGCGGGGCGAGTTCGTCGCGCTCGGCCTCGGTCGTGGCGGCGAAGTCGGGTACGTGGCGGTGCGGCATCAGGTGCACCTCGAGGGGCCAGCGGGCGGCGAAGGGCACGAAGGCGGTCCAGTGCTCTCCGCGGAAGACGACGCGCTCGGATGCCTGCTCGAACTCCAGGATGCGGGCGAACAGGTCCGGCGCCGTGCGGTCGATCGAGTCGAGCAGTTTGGCCGTGCGCGGGGTGACGTACGGGTACGCGTAGATCTGCCCGTGCGGGTGCGGCAGCGTGACGCCGATCGCTTCCCCGCGGTTCTCGAACGGGAAGATCTGCTGGATGCCGGGCAGCTGCGAGAGCGCGGCGGTGCGGTCGGCCCAGGCCTCGATCACGGTGCGGGCGCGGATGACCGACTGGGTGCCGAACGAGCCCGAGTGCTCGGGGCTGAAGCACACCACCTCGCAGCGGCCGACCGAGGTGCGGGTGCGGCCGAGCCCGAGGGCGTCGAGGTCGTCGAGGCCGCGGGGGGCGTCGCTCGCCGCGGGGGCGGTGCCGACGGCGTCGGCGAGGGCGGGGCCGAACGCGGGGGAGCGGTTCTCGAACACCGCGACGTCGTAGCGCGAGGGCACCTCCGACGGATTGGTCGGGGTCTGCGGGGCGAGCGGGTCGGCGTCGGCGCTCGGCATCATGACGCGGTTCTGCCGGTTGGCCGCCACGGTGATCCAGTCGCCGGTGAGCACGTCCTGCCGCATGGTCGCGGTGGAGGGGCGCGGGTCGAGCGTGCGGGCGTCGACGGCGCGCTCGGCGCCGAGCGTCGTGTCGGGGTCGTCGTAGTAGATGATGTCGCGGCCGTCGGCGAGCAGCGTCGCGCGCTTGACGATGCCGGCGCTCAGGTTGTCGATGCGCATCTCCGCAGATTCAGGCGTGTTCACGTAAACATGGTAGATCCGGGGCCGTGATTACGTCAACATGGAGGAGTGAACGACCCCACCCCTTCTCCGCGACCGACGTCGGGCCGCGTCTCGATGGCGATGGTCGCCGCTCGCGCCGGGGTGTCGGGGCAGACCGTCTCGCGCGTCGTCAACGACAGCCCGCGCGTCGACCCCGCCACCCGCGCCCGGGTCGAGCGGGCCATGTCCGACCTCGGCTACCGCCCGCACCGCGCCGCCCGCGCGCTGCGCACCGGGCGCTCGCAGACCATCGGCCTGGTCGTGACGACGCTCGCCACGGTCGGCAACTCGCGGATGCTGCAGGCCGCCGCCGAAGCCGCCGCCGAACGCGGCTACGCCCTCACGGTCGTCACGGCCGCCGCGGGATCCGCCGGGGTCGACGCGGCGTTCGATCGGTTGGCCGAACAGGAGGTCGACGGCGCGATCGTGCTCAACGAAGCCTCCGCGCTCGTCCCCGCCGCTGCACGCCCCGCGGGGCTGCGTCTCGTGGTGGTCGATGCGATCGCCGATCACGGCCTCCGCGCGGTGCACAGCGATCACGCGGGAGGGGCCGCAGCGGCCACCCGGCACCTCCTCGGCCTCGGCCACGAGACGGTGCATCACCTCGCCGGACCCGCCGACTCCTTCGCCGCCGCCGAGCGCGAACGGGGCTGGCGCGAGACGCTCGTCGCCCACGGCATCCGCCCGCCCGCCGTCGTGCGCGGCGACTGGTCGTCGGACTCGGGGCATGCCGCCGCGGGGCCGTTGGCCGCGGCATCCGCCGTCTTCTGCGCCAACGACCAGATGGCGCTCGGACTCGTGCGCGGTCTGGAAGACGCGGGCCGCCGGGTGCCGACCGACGTCGGGGTCGTCGGCTTCGACGACGTGCCGGATGCCGCGAATTACCGCCCGCCGCTCACCACGATCCGACAGGACTTCCCGGCGCTCGCCGACCGCGCGGTCGCCGCGCTGGTCGCCGAGATCGAGGGGGGAGCGGATGCCGCGGCAGAGGCGCCCCCGACGTCGGTCGTCCCGACGTCGCTGGTCGTGCGTTCGAGCACCACGGCCCGCTGAGCGCTACGCTCCCAGCGCCGCCGACACCACCGCGCGTGCCTCGGCCTGCACCTCGGCGAGGTGCTCGGGGCCGCGCAGGCTCTCGGCGTACAGCTTGTAGACGTCTTCGGTGCCCGAGGGGCGCGCGGCGAACCACGCGTGCTCGGTCTGCACCTTGAGGCCACCGATCGCCGCGCCGTTGCCGGGGGCGTGCGAGAGCTTGGCGGTGATCTCCTCGCCGGCCAGCGTGGTCGCCGACACCGACTCGGGCGCCAGCTTCGCGAGCGTCGCCTTCTGCTCTGGCGTCGCCGGAGCATCCACCCGCTGGTAGGCCGACGAGCCGAACGCGGTCTCGAGCTCGGCATAGCGCTCCGACGGCGACTTGCCCGTCACGGCGATGATCTCGGCGGCCAGCAGGCACAGCAGGATGCCGTCCTTGTCGGTCGACCACACCGAGCCGTCGAAGCGCAGGAACGACGCACCGGCCGACTCCTCGCCGCCGAACGCGACCGAGCCGTCGAGCAGCCCGGGGACGAACCACTTGAATCCGACCGGAACCTCGAGCAGGCGACGGCCGAGCGACTCGGCGACGCGGTCGATGATCATCGACGACACGAGCGTCTTGCCGATCGCGGCATCCCGCGGCCACTCCGTGCGGTGCGAGAACAAGTAGTCGATCGCGACGGCGAGGTAGTGGTTCGGGTTCATGAGGCCGGCATCCGGGGTGACGATGCCGTGGCGGTCGGCGTCCGCGTCGTTGCCGGTGAGTACGTCGAAGTCGCCCTTCTTGGCGACGAGCGAGGCCATGGCCGACGGCGACGACGGATCCATGCGGATCTTCTCGTCCCAGTCGAGCGTCATGAAGCGCCAGGTCGGGTCGACCTCGGGGTTCACGACGGTGAGGTCGAGGTCGAAGACCTCCTTGATGAGCGCCCAGTACTCCACGGATGCTCCGCCCAACGGGTCGGCCCCGATGCGCACACCCGCGCGGCGGATCGCCTCGACGTCGATGATCGACGCGAGGTCGCGCACGTAGGCGTCGCGGAAGTCGTAGCTGCCGATCGTGTCGGCGTCGAGGTCGGCGAAGCGCACGCGCTTCACGCCCTCGAGGTTCGCCTCGATGAGCTGGTTCGCGCGGTCGGCGATCCAGCCCGTGGCGTCGGTGTCGGCGGGGCCGCCGTGCGGCGGGTTGTACTTGAAGCCGCCGTCGCGGGGCGGGTTGTGCGAGGGGGTGACGACGATGCCGTCGGCGCGCCCCCCGTTCCCCTCGGATGCCGCGAGGGCCCGGTTGTAGGTGAGGATCGCGTGGCTGAGCGCCGGGGTCGGCACCCACGAGTCGCGGGAGTCGACGCGCACGTCGACGCCGTTCGCGACGAGCACCTCGATCGCGCTGCGCTCGGCCGGCAGCGACAGCGCGTGCGTGTCGCGACCGAGGAAGAGCGGGCCGGTGATGCCCTGGCCCGCGCGGTAGTCGACGATCGCCTGCGTGGTGGCGAGGATGTGCACCTCGTTGAAGCTGCCGCTGAGCGACGACCCGCGATGGCCGCTGGTGCCGAACGCTACGCGCTCGGCGGCGACATCCGGGCGCGGGATGCGGTCGTAGTAGGCGGCGATCAACTCGTCGACATCGATGAGGTCACTTTCCTCCGCGGGGAGGCCGGCACGGCTCGTCATGAGTTCAGTCTGCACCGATCCGGCCCGAGAGGAAACTTCGCGTCGGAGCCTTGACGCGGAGGGCTAAGGTGAAACGCGTGACCGAACGCCGTACCTACAGCTATCTGGGACCCGCCGGAACGTTCACGGAGGCGGCGCTCGACCAGGTCGCCGAAGCCCGAGGCCAGCAGTGGCGTGCCGTGCACAATGTCGGCGAAGCCCTCGCCGACGTGCTCGAGGGCCGCAGCGACGCCGCGATGATCGCGATCGAGAACTCGATCGAGGGTGGCGTCTCCACCACGCAGGACGCCCTCGCGACCCTCCCGGGTCTGCGCATCGTCGGCGAGTACCTCGTGAAGGTGAACTTCGTGCTCGTCGCCCCGCGCGGCACCACGCTCGACGAGGTGTCGGTCATCGCCGCGCACCCCGTCGCCTACGCCCAGTGCCACGGATGGCTCGGCGCGAACATCCCCGCGCACTCGCACGTTCCGGCATCCAGCAACGTCGCCTCGGCGATCGGCGTGCTCGACGGCAGCCTGCCCGCCCAGGCCGCGATCGCCGCCCCCGGCATCGTCAACCACTACGACGTCGACGTGCTCGCCTCGGGCATCGGCGACAACGCGAACGCCGTCACGCGCTTCGTGCTCGTCTCGCGCACGACCGCGCCGCCCGCGCCGACCGGTGCCGACAAGACCTCGCTCATCGTCGAGCTGCCCCACGACCACCCGGGATCGCTCCTCGAGATGCTCGAGCAGTTCTCGACCCGCGGCATCAACCTGTCGCTCATCGAGTCGCGCCCGATCGGCGACGAACTCGGCCGCTATCGTTTCGTCATCGACGCCGACGGCCACATCGAGCACGAACGCATGGCGGATGCCTTGCTCGGCATCCGTCGGTTCAGCCCGCGCGTGGTGTTCCTCGGGTCGTACCCGCGGGCCGACCGTCAGATCGTGCACTACCCGGATCGCTACGCCGACGACGTGTTCGTCGAGGCGCGCGACTGGCTGCGCGGCATCGTCTCGGGCGAACCCGAGGCCTGAGCCCCCTCCGGCGCGGATCGCGCCCACTCAGCCCCCTCGGCCCTCGGCCCTCCGGCTCCGTCCGGCCCGGGTCAGTGCTCCCGGAAGTTCGGCCAGTCGCTGCCCGGCCGCATGCGCGCGTGGAGCGCGCTCTTGGCGACGGCGAGCGACGGGTAGGTTCCGGCCGAGGCATCCGCCCCCGCCATCGTCACCCGATAGCCCTCGTCGTCGTGACGGATGCTGCCGACGACGCCGTTCGGGCCGTAGGCCACCCAGAGGCCGAGTGTGGTGCTGGTGCTCATCATCGAACTCCTCTCCAGGGCTGAGGCTACGCCCGCCGGGGCCGGTGCGCCAGACCTCCGTCGCGCGTGTCTACAGCGCTGCGGCGACGAGCTCCAGGGTCTGGGCGCGGCCCGCGGCCGAGTCGGCGGGCTCGGACTCGTAGGCGCCGGCGACGGGGGAGAGCATGACCTCGTCGACGCCCCAGCGGCTCGCGAACTCGCGCACCTCGGCGGCGACGGACTCGCCCGTTCCGACGAACCAGCGCGAGCGGGCGGCCTGCACCACCTGGTCGGTCGCGGCATCCGATTCGGCCGCCAGCGCCTCCTCCACCGTCTCGAGAGCGATGAGCGGCTTGTTGAGACGCAGCCGCGACATCATGCGCAGCTGCGGCAGGGCGCGCGCCTCGGCCTCTTCGACGGTGGGCGACGCCACGGCGTTGACCGTCAGGAAGGTGCGCGGCGTCGGGTGCTCCTCGCTCGGCTGGTAGTTCGTGCGATAGAGATCGAGCGCGCGCTCGAGGCCCTCGCCCGAGAAGTGGTTGGCGAACACGTACGGCAGGCCGTGGGATGCCGCGAGCTGAGCCGAGTAGTCGCTCGAGCCGAGCAGCCACACCTCGGGGGCGTCGGTCGCCGCGGGCGTCGCACGCACCGTGTACTCCCCGCCGGAGGTGAAGCGCACCGTCGCCCCCTCGTTCGAGACGAGCGCGGCGATGTCCTGCACGTGGCGGGGGAACTGCTCGACGTCGCTGGTGACGCCCGAGCCGCGCAGCAACTGCGTGATCACGGGGTCGCTGCCGGGTGCGCGCCCGAGGCCGAGGTCGATGCGCCCGGGGGCGATCGCGGCCAGGGCCGCGAACTGCTCGGCGACGATGAGCGGCGCGTGGTTCGGCAGCATGACGCCGCCGGAGCCGAGGCGGATGCTCGAGGTGCGGGTCGCGGCGGCGGCGATCAGCACCGGGGGAGTGGTGGATGCCACGGCCGGCATGTTGTGGTGCTCGGCGAACCAGTAACGGCGATAGCCGATCCGGTCGGCGATCTCGGCGAGCGAGAGGGAGGCGCGGATGGCCTCGGCGCTGGTCTGACCGGTGCGCACGGGCACGAGGTCGAGGACAGAGAGTGCGACGTCATTCATCCCCTGCTGCAACCGGGGGGAGCGGCGGGGCATTCCCGCCGCACCCCCGATCGTCCAGAGAGTGGTCAGGCGGCCACCGGCGTGCGCGCCGCGGTGAAGGCATCCGCCACTGAGCGGCGCGCCAGGCGATAGCGGATGCTCCAGCCGGCGCTGTAGCTCTGCTCGGGCAGTTCGGCGAGCAGCCGGCGGTCCTCGGCGGGAAGCCCGTCGCGCGCGGATTCGCGCAGCAGGTCGTCGCGCGTGGCGGGGTACTCCATCGACGCGAGGAAGCGGTCGAGGTCGGGGGAGGTGGTCATGACGTTCCTTTCACGAGAGGTGGGGGCTACACGGATCGGTGCGAAAAGTCGCTCATGGTCTCTCAGAACCGACGTTCGCACCGATCCGTGCGGGGGGAGGCGCGACCGCGGGGAGGCGCGACCGCGCGAGGCGCGATCGCGCGCCCCCGAGGATCAGGCGTCGATCGCCTGCCGCTGGTCGGCCGATTCGACGGTGATCTTGCGCGGCTTCGCACGCTCGCTGACGGGGATGATGACCGACAGCACGCCGCTCTCGTAGGAGGCGCTGATGCTGTCGAGGTCGACACCCTCGCCGAGCGTGAACTGGCGCAGGAACGTGCCGGCGCCGCGCTCGCGAGCGAGCCAGCGCACGCCCTCCTGGCTGTCGGCGGTGCGCTGGGCGCGGATGGTCAGCTGCGCACCGTCGAGATCGACGTCGATCGAGCCGGGATCGGCGCCCGGCAGATCGGCGTGCAGGATGTAGCGGTCGCCGTCGCGATAGAGGTCCACCGGCATGGACCGGGGGGCGCGAACGGAGTCGAGCACGCTCGCGGCGAAGCGGTCGAGCTGACTGAACGGATCGAAGGTGAGTGCCATGGTGTCTCCTTTCGTGCGGCCCTCTCGGGCTCGATGACCGATGCAGAAGATCTGCATCATTTGCTGTAGATTTTTTATAGAACAAATCCAGCCACTTCCGCAAGTCCCGACGTCTCGAAGGAGAACCGGATGCCGCATCGCGATTCGCGCACCCCGCTCTACGGCATCGCCGTCGCCGCGCAGCTCGTCGACCTGCCCGAGGCGACCCTCCGCCTGTTCGAGAGCAAAGGGCTGCTGACGCCCGCGCGGAGTGACGGCGGCACCCGGCGCTACAGCGACGACGACATCGATCGCCTGCGGAGGGCGGCGCAGTTGCGTGACGACGGCATCAACATCGCGGGCATCGCCCGTGTGCTCGACCTCCAGGACGAGAACGCCGATCTGCAGGGCCGGAACGCCGACCTGCGCGACGCTCTCGACGAGGGGTGACGCCCGGCGCGGGCGCTAATCTGGCCGGATGGATGCCGAGATCTTCTACGTCCTCGTCGGCGCCGTCGTCGTGGCGGCCATCGCGCGCTGGCGCGGGTGGCCCGCCCCGCTGCTCGTCACGGTCGTCGCGCTCGCGGTGTCGTTCCTTCCGTTCGTGCCCGAGCTGCGTGCCGACGGGCACCTGCTGCTGAACCTCGTGCTGCCACCGCTGCTGTACTCGGCGGCCCTCGACGTCTCGTTCGTCGGGTTCCGGCGCAGCCTGCCGCAGATCCGCCGCCTGGGCATCTGGCTGGTGCTGATCACGGCGATAGCCGTCGGTCTGATCGCGTGGTGGATCTTCCCCGATCTGGGCCTTCCCGGGGCGCTGCTGCTCGGCGCGATCGTCTCGCCGCCCGATGCGGTCTCGGCCGCCGCGATCGGCCGCAAGCTCGGCCTGCCGCGCCGCATCATGACGGTGCTGTCGGGCGAGAGCCTCATCAACGATGCGACCTCGCTGACGCTGTACCGGGTGTTCGCGGCGATCCTCGCGGGCGCGACCGTGAGCGTCTGGGGCGGCATCTGGCAGTTCGTCGTCGCGGTGGCGGTGGGTGTCGGCATCGGCCTGGTGTTCGGCGTCGCGCTGCACCAACTGCGCATGCGCGTCTCCGACCCCGTCGTGATCGGTACGTTCGGCCTGCTCGCACCCTTCGGCGCCTACGCGATCGCCGAGCACCTCAACGGCTCGGGCGTGCTGGCGGTCGTCGCGATGGGCCTCTACGTCGGCTTCAACGCTCCGCGCACCGACTACACGACCCGTCAGCAGGAGAAGCCGATCTGGCTCTCGGCCGACTTCCTGCTCGAGAGCTTCGTGTTCGCGTACATCGGTCTGCAGCTGCCGCGCGTGGTCAGCGACCTCGGCGCCGAATCGATCGGCGAGATCCTGCTGCTCTCGGGCGCCGTGCTCGTGGTCGTGCTGATCGTGCGCCCGCTGTTCATCTTCCCGGCCAACGCCTGGGCGAACTTCCAGGACCGTCGGCGCCTCGCCCGCTGGGATCGCGGGGTCGAATCGGGAGAGTTCCAGAAGCGGCAGAAGCAGTCGCGGCGCTGGGGCCAATACACCCCCGATGAACTGCGCACGCAGATCGTGCGCGAGCGGATGGCGGGCCTCCAGCTCACCTGGAAGGACAACGCGGTCATCTCCTGGGCGGGCATGCGCGGCGTGGTCACGCTCGCGACGGCGCTCGCCGCGGCCGACCTCGCCACCCTCGACGAGCGGGCCTCGCACGCGATCGTCGTGGTGGCGTTCATCGTGACCGTCGGCACGCTGCTGCTGCAGGGGCTCACGCTGCCGATGCTGATCCGCCGCCTCGGCATCGCCAGCGACGTCGATCACGCCGACGATGAGAAGGCCCTCGCCGCGGTGAAGGAGAAGAGTCGTCGGGCCGGCAAGGCGTTCCTCGCCGAGAAGCGCGTGGAGTGGGAGGAGAAGTACGGCGAGGTCGACCTCTCGATCTTCGACGCCTTCGCCAAGCGAATGACCCGCGTCGAGAAGGACACCGACGAGGCGCAGGAGGTCGAGGACTCGGTCGCCAAGCCCTCGTACGACGACCTCGTCGCCCTTTCGAAGGGCTGGTTGCAGGTGCGTCGCGAGATCCTCCTCGAGGAGCGCGACAGGGGCAACCTCGACGAGGAGGTCATGCGCGAGCTGATCGCGGCGATGGATGCCGAGGAGCTCGCCATGGACACCCGCGGGGCGACCCGTCCGGGCGAGCGCGCGTAGCCGCGGCATCCCGCTGACGAACGAGAGTGCCCCGTCCTGGAAGAGGACGGGGCGCTCGTTCGGTGATGCGGCGGGTGGCGCTCAGCGCGTGGCGGCGGGCTCCGGCGCGGCGGTGGTGCCGGCATCCGCCTCGGGGGCGTCGTCGTCATCGTCCTCGGCGAAGGGGAGGCCCTCGCGCGGCGCGTTGTAGAGGCGCTCGTCGAGGATGCCTTCGCGCTTGGCGACGATCGTGGGGATGAGCGCCTGTCCCGCGACGTTGACCGCGGTGCGGCCCATGTCGAGGATCGGGTCGATCGCGAGCAGCAGCCCGACGCCCTCGAGCGGCAGGCCGAGCGTCGACAGCGTGAGCGTGAGCATGACGACCGCGCCCGTGGTGCCGGCGGTGGCGGCGGAGCCGACGACCGAGACGATCACGATGAGCAGGTACTGCACGAAGTTGAGCTCGATGCCGAAGAACTGCGCGACGAAGATCGCGGCGATGGCCGGGTAGATCGCGGCGCAGCCGTCCATCTTGGTGGTGGCGCCGAACGGCACGGCGAACGAGGCGTACGAGCGGGGCACGCCGAGGTTGCGCTCGGTGACGCGCTCGGTGAGCGGCAGCGTGCCGATCGACGAGCGGCTGACGAAGGCCAGCTGCACGGCGGGCCAGACGCCCGAGAAGTACTGCTTGATCGACAGGCCGTGGGTCTTCACCAGCACGGGGTAGACGACGAAGAGCACGAGCGCGAGACCGATGTAGATCGCGATCGCGAACCAACCGAGCGAGGCGAGCTTCTCCCAGCCGTACTTGATGACGGCGGCGCCGATGAGGCCGAAGGTGCCGAGCGGGGCGATGCGGATGATCCACCACAGCACGCGCTGGATGACTTTGAGCAGCGACTCGGTGAAGACGAGGAACGGCTCGGCCTTCTTGCCCGCCTTGAGCGCGGCGATGCCGACGACGGCCGCGACGACGATGACCTGCAGGATGTTGAAGCTGACGCTCGACGAGACGGAGCCGGCTTCGGCGTCGAACGAGCTGCTCACGCCGATGCCGAGGAAGTTCTGGGGGATGAGGCCGAGCAGGAAGTTCCACCACGTGCCGACGGTGTAGGGCTCGCCGGGCTCGAGACCCTCGCCCGCGCGGGCGCCGGGCTGGATGACGAGGCCGAGCACGATGCCGATGACGACGGCGATGAACGCGGTGATCGCGAACCACAGCAGCGTCTGGCCGGCGAGGCGGGCGGCGTTCTGCACGCGGCGCAGGTTCGAGATGCTCGCCACGATGGCGGTGAAGATGAGGGGCACGACGGCGGCGCGCAGCAGCGTCACGTACGAGCTGCCGATGGTGTCGAGGGTGGCCGAGAGGCCGTTCGGGTTCTCGGCGGTGGCGCCGAGCTGGCGGCCGACGAGGCCGGCGGCGATGCCGAGGACGAGGGCGGCGAGGATCTGGAAGCCGAACGACGTCAGCAGCTTCCGGAGCGGTCCGCGGGTATCAGGCGCCTTCTGCGCGCGAGCGGTGGTACTCATTGCGGGGGAACTCCAGAACAGATTGCGGCATGCCGATATACACGCCAGAACGTTCAACGCTAGGTCTGTCTGAGAATTCCCTGGGCGGAAATGACGAAGGATGACGGATGCCGCAGCATCCGTCATCCTTCGATGTCGATCCGACCGGAGGTCAGACGGGGAGGATCACTCCTCTTCCATGCCCATGCATTCGCTCATGTTGTCCTGGAGGATCTTGGTCGTCAGATCCTTATCGGACTGGTTGGCCTGCTTGTCCTCACCGTTGGCGAGGTAGTTGAGGGTCTCGTTGCTGAGCTCCGAGTCGACGAGGTAACCGGCGAAGCAGTCGGCGGCCTTCTCATCGAAGATGTCGCCCTGTCCGGCCGACTCGAAGTACTGGGTGAGGCCCGAAGCCACGTCGGCCTGAGACGGACGGCTCGCGCCACCACAGGCGGCGAGCGAGAGGGCGAGGGCTGCGGCGGGCAGGGCCAGCAGCAGGCGGGAGCGGGTGCGCAGTTTCCGGTCGAAGTTCATCATGCCGCCAGGTTATCGGCTCTCAGCCCATTGATAGGAATATCAGTATGGGGATATTTACCCATCCGGTTTTCTGATAATGGCGCCGTGCTCTGGCACGATGGCCTCATGTTCATGGTGACGACGAACGATATTCCGGGTTACCGCATCACCCAGGTGCTCGGCGAGGTCATGGGCCTCACGGTGCGCTCGACCGACTTCGGTCAGGGGTTCGCCGCGGGCTTCCGTTCGCTCGGCGGCGGCGAGATCCCCGAGTACACCCAGGTCATGTACGAGGCGCGGCAGGTCGTCATGGGGCGCATGTGGGCCGAGGCCCAGCAGCGCGGCGGCAACGCGATCGTCGCGATGCGCTTCGACGCCGGATCGATCCAGAACTTCACCGAGATCTGCGCCTACGGCACCGCGGTCGTCGTCGAGCCCCTCGCCCCGCAGGCGCCGCAGCCCGCGCCGCCGCAGCCGCCCCGGTTCTAGGGGCGCTCGGCCAGCACCAGCAGCTCGCCGACCTCGCAGTCGAGCGCGTCGCAGATCGCCCGCAGTGTCGAATAACGGATGGCGCGGGCGCGGTCGTTCTTGAGTACTGACAGGTTCACGATGCTCACCCCCACGCGCGCGCTGAGCTCGGTGAGCGTCATGCCGCGGTCGGCGAGCAGTTCGTCGAGGCGGCAGTGGATGCCGGTGAGCTCGTCGTCGTTCTCCGCGGGGCTCATACGAGACCCTCGGTTTCCTTCTGCAGGGACTCGTTCTCGCGCTGCAAGCGCATGCCCTGCCGGAAGACGGCCGCGAGAGCGAGCAGGGCGAGGGCGGCGACGATCGGTACCGGTGTGATGCCTATCTGGAAGCTCTCCGGGTAGAAGTCGCTGCCGAAGGGGGTGACGGAGCGGAGAGCCACCGTCGAGGCGATCGAGGGCAGCAGATCGTTCGCGGTGCCGAGGATCAACACGGCGATCGACCCGCTCACGAGGGCGCGGGTGATGGTCGCGCTGAACGGGCGCCCGCGCAGCGTTTGGAAGCAGACGATCGCGATCAGCACCGCGGGGATCGTGGAATAGAGAAGAGTGCCGGCCTGTGCCGCGGCCGCGAGCACCCGGGTGGCATCGTCCGGGTGCGAGATCGTCAGGGTCGACGACGTCGCACCGATGCACCACAGTTCGGGGCCGGACGTCTCGCCGGTCGTCCGGCAGGGGAGATCGGATGCCCACGGGGTCGGGATCTGCGCGTTGCTGATTTCGGCGAACTCGCCGCCGATGGCCTTGCCGACGATGAAGAGGAGTCCGACGGCGGAGAGGAGTGCCCACCAGGAGCTGAGCGTGAGCGTCACGTCGAGGGCGAGCGTGGTGCTCTTTCGGCGGCGGCCGATCACGACGACGATGCCTGCGACGACGGCGACACCGATGAGGATGATGGCGATGCGCAGAAGGGCGGCCGGAAGTTCGGTTGCGGACGCGAACATCAGACCAGGCCCTCCGTCTCCTTCTCGAGCGCCGACTTCTCGCGCTGCAGGCGATCGCCCACGGCGAAGGCGGTGGCGATCACGGCGACGATGAAGGACGCGAGCACCCAGGTGAAGGGCTCGACGGTGAGCACCGCGGTCGCGAGCCGATTGTCGGTCATCAGCGAGACGGTGGCGTTCGCGAGCATGTTGTCGAAGAACCGCACGGCCGCGAAGCCGATCAGGCCGGTGATGCCGGCGATCGAGACGAGGGCGGAGTTGCGGCGGCTGAAGACGTGACCGCTCAGGATGCTGCGCGCGAGCAGCAGGAGGCATCCGACCACCGTCACGACCGTGAGGATCAGCACGAGCTGGCCCAGGATGCCGGGAACGATCGCGATCGGCGTGAGCTGCGGGGCGACGAGGATGCCGCGGTCGAGCTCCATCGGCACCGTCGCCGAGCCGTCGGTGAGCGCGACATCGGCGACCCCGTCGACGAACTCGAGCGTCACCGGCACGTTCGTGCCGCCCGCCAGCACGATGATCCGCATCACGGCGCTGACGCCGATCCACGCGGCGATCGCGCCGCCGGCGAGCGAGAAGGCGGCGATCGACCAGCGGTCTCCGCGCGACGGTCGGTTCTGATGCGAGGTGCTCATGTCCACTCCTTATCGATGATCGTTGTTATCGATTCCCGTTAACATATCGACTCTCGATAAAGACGTCAACCCTTGCGTCCCATCGGTGCCGTAGCGGGGCGTCACCGCACTATGCCGACGGCGAACACGGGCATACACGGCATCCGCGGTCGTTACTCTCGGTATACAAGCGCTCGCACCCACAGGGAACGTGCGAACCAAGGAGTTGACAATGTTCGAGAGATTCACGGACCGAGCCCGTCGTGTGGTCGTCCTCGCCCAAGAAGAGGCGAAGATGCTCAACCACAACTACATCGGTACCGAGCACATCCTGCTCGGTCTCATCCACGAAGGCGAGGGCGTCGCCGCCAAGGCGCTGGAGT
This sequence comes from Microbacterium sp. USHLN272, assembly GCF_037149655.1. Lineage (NCBI taxonomy): Bacteria > Bacillati > Actinomycetota > Actinomycetes > Micrococcales > Microbacteriaceae > Microbacterium > Microbacterium sp. USHLN272. The sequence continues at coordinate 2,622,162 of NZ_JBBCRA010000001.1, forward strand.
CCCTTGGCATCTCCCTCGACGCGGTGCGCGAGCAGGTGCAGGACATCATCGGCCAGGGTCAGCAGCAGCCGACCGGCCACATCCCCTTCACCCCCCGCGCCAAGAAGGTGCTCGAGCTCAGCCTCCGCGAGGCCCTGCAGCTCGGCCACAACTACATCGGCACCGAGCACATCCTGCTCGGTCTCATCCGCGAGGGTGAGGGTGTCGCCGCGCAGGTGCTCGTCAAGCTGGGCGCCGACCTCAACAAGGTGCGCCAGCAGGTCATCCAGCTGCTCTCGGGCGCCCCGGGCCGCGAGCCGGCCGCCGTCGGCGCGCAGAGCAACGACACCCCGAGCGCGCAGGGCGGCTCGCAGGTTCTCGACCAGTTCGGTCGCAACCTGACGCAGGCCGCGCGCGACAACAAGCTCGACCCGGTCATCGGGCGCGAGAAGGAGGCGGAGCGGGTCATGCAGATCCTCTCCCGCCGCTCCAAGAACAACCCCGTGCTGATCGGTGAGCCCGGCGTCGGCAAGACCGCCGTCGTCGAGGGCCTCGCGCAGGCCATCGTCAAGGGCGATGTGCCCGAGACGCTGAAGGACAAGCAGCTGTACTCGCTCGACCTCGGCTCGCTCATCGCCGGTTCCCGCTACCGCGGTGACTTCGAGGAGCGCCTGAAGAAGGTCACCAAGGAGATCCGCACGCGCGGCGACATCATCGTCTTCATCGACGAGATCCACACCCTCGTGGGTGCGGGTGCTGCCGAGGGTGCGATCGACGCGGCCAGCATCCTCAAGCCGCTGCTCGCCCGCGGTGAGCTCCAGACGATCGGCGCCACCACGCTCGACGAGTACCGCAAGCACTTCGAGAAGGATGCCGCGCTCGAGCGCCGCTTCCAGCCGGTGCAGGTCAACGAGCCGAGCCTGCCGCACGCGATCAACATCCTCAAGGGTCTGCGCGACCGCTACGAGGCGCACCACAAGGTGCAGATCACGGACGGCGCGATCGTCGCGGCGGCGAACCTCGCCGACCGCTACGTCTCCGACCGCTTCCTGCCCGACAAGGCCATCGACCTGATCGACGAGGCCGGCGCACGCCTGCGTCTGTCGATCCTGTCGAGCCCGCCCGAGCTGCGCGAGTTCGACGAGAAGATCGCCAAGGTGCGCGAGCAGAAGGAAGTCGCCAGCGAGGAGCAGGACTTCGAGAAGGCCGCCGCCCTCCGCGACGAGGAGAAGAGTCTCCTCGCCGAGCGTCTGCGCCTCGAGAAGCAGTGGCGTGCGGGCGACGTCGCCACCTCCGCGGTGGTCGACGAGGGTCTGATCGCCGAGGTGCTCGCACAGGCCACCGGCATCCCCGTCTTCAAGCTGACGGAAGAGGAGTCCTCGCGACTCGTCTTCATGGAGAAGGCCCTGCACCAGCGCGTCATCGGCCAGGAAGAGGCCATCGCGGCCCTGTCGAAGACGATCCGTCGTCAGCGCGCCGGCCTCAAGGACCCGAAGCGTCCCTCGGGCTCGTTCATCTTCGCCGGCCCCACGGGCGTCGGAAAGACCGAGCTGGCGAAGGCGCTCGCCGAGTTCCTGTTCGACGACGAAGCCGCCCTCATCTCGCTCGACATGAGCGAGTTCGGCGAGAAGCACACCGTCTCGCGTCTGTTCGGTGCCCCTCCCGGGTTCGTCGGATTCGAAGAGGGTGGCCAGCTCACCGAGAAGGTGCGTCGCAAGCCGTTCAGCGTGGTGCTTTTCGACGAGATCGAGAAGGCCCACCCCGACATCTTCAACTCGCTGCTGCAGATCCTCGAAGAGGGTCGGCTCACCGACGGCCAGGGTCGCGTGGTGGACTTCAAGAACACCGTCATCATCATGACCACGAACCTCGGTGCGCGCGACATCGCCGGTGGTCCCGTCGGCTTCCAGATCGAGGGCAGCAACGCCACGACCTACGAGCGGATGAAGGGCAAGGTGAACGAAGAGCTCAAGCGGCACTTCAAGCCCGAGTTCCTCAACCGTGTCGACGACATCATCGTGTTCCCGCAGCTCAACAAGGAGGAGCTGGTGCAGATCGTCGATCTGTTCACCAAGCGCCTCAGCGAGCGGCTGCTCGACCGCGACATGACGATCGAGCTGTCGCAGGCCGCCAAGGAGCGTCTCATCGAGATCGGGTTCGACCCGTCGCTCGGTGCCCGCCCGCTGCGTCGCGCGATGCAGCACGAGGTCGAAGACCGCCTGTCGGAGAAGATCCTGCACGGCGAGCTCGACTCGGGCGACCACGTGAAGGTCGACGCGAAGGACGGGGAGTTCCTGTTCGAGCACGGCCCGCGCGAGGGTGGCCCGGTCTCGGTCGGCGTCAACACCGGCGGCGACATCTCCGGCACCCCCGACCTGGCGATCGCCAGCGGGGACTGACCGCGCACGAATCCTGAAAGGGGGCGGATGCTTCGGCATCCGCCCCCTTTCCTGTGCCCGCCTCAAGGTCTGGGAGCGGCGGCGGTTCTAGGCTGGACGGGTGAGCGACTACATCGTCCGTCCGGCGCGGAGCGCCGACATCGTCGGCATCCGCAATCTGCTGCAGCCGATGGTCGAGCAGCGCATTCTCCTGGGCAAGGACCTCGCCGTGCTCTACGGCGCCGTGCAGGAGTTCGTCGTGGCCGAGGCCGACGGCGAGCTGATCGGCTGCGGCGCGCTCCACGTCTTCTGGGAAGACCTCGGCGAGGTGCGCACGCTGCTCGTCAGCGACGCCTGGCTGCATCACGGGGTGGGGCGAGCGATCGTCGACCGCCTCGAGCAGAACGCGGTCACGCTCGGACTCTCGCGGCTGTTCTGCCTGACGTTCGAGGTCGAGTTCTTCACGCGCCGTGGCTTCACGACCATCGGCGAGCAGGTCGTCGATCCCGACGTGTATTCGCAGCTCCTGCGCAGCGGCGACGCGGGTGTCGAGGAGTTCCTCGATCTCGCGCACGTCAAGCCCAACACGCTCGGCAACACGCGGATGCTGAAGCACCTGAACTAGCCTGGAACCCATGCCCCGTCAGTCCGCAGCTGTCTATCGTCGTCGGCGCATCGTGTTGCTCGGCGGGCTGATCCTCGTGCTCGCGGCGATCGGTATCGGCGTGTGGCTGCTGCTCGCCCAGCCGTGGGCCTCGGCCGCGACCGAGAGCACCCCGAAGCCCACCCCGACGACCTCGTCGACCGCGTCGACCCGGACGCCCGGCACGGTCGCGAGTCCGGATGCCGAGGCGTCCAACCCGCAGCTTCCGCCGGACGAGGCTCCGGAGGACGTGCCGGACGCATCGCAGACGCCCGCGATCGTGGCGTGCCAGGCGAAGGACATCGAGGTGAAGGCCGTCGCCGACGCCGAATCGTACGCCGACGGTGTGCTGCCGAAGCTGTCGATCTCGCTCACCAACAAAGGCTCGAGCGACTGCACGCTCGACGTCGGCTCGACCATGCAGTCGATCACGGTCTCGAGCGGCTCAGATGTGTGGTGGCGCTCGACCGACTGCCAGCAGAACCCGAGCAGCATGATCGCGACGCTCACCGCGGGAACGACCGTCACGAGCAAGGACCCGGTCACCTGGGATCGCACGCGATCGAGCGTCGAGACCTGCGAGCAGGAGAACCGCCAGCGGGCTCCGGGCGGCGGCGCGTCGTATCACGTGGCCGTGTCGATCGGTGGATTCGCCAGTGCATCCACGCAGCAGATCCTGCTCTACTGAGTCGATTCCGACCGTCTTCGGCTCGGAACGCTTCGAAAAGCGTATAAGTCCCGGTTTATTGTTCCGAAAAGCTCTGATGCATCGGTAACGGCTGACAGGGCTGGTTCTTTGGGATACCATTGAAGTCGATTCTCTGATTCATGCGGCACCATGCCATCCCCAGTGGCGTCGACTTACAGCGTCCCCAGCGCTTCGACACCGCCGCTCGAGAATCCGAGGGCCCTCTCGAGTACCCCAGTCCCCAATGTGGGACTCGAGAGGGCCCCAATCGTTTCCGCAGGCTTCGCCCGCGTCGAGACGTCGCTTTCGCCGCGAGACGCCACGCCAGACGTGATGTTTCGCGGCGAATGTGGTTTCTCGCGCGCCTAGGCTGGAGGCATGGCAGCGAAGAAGGCGAAGAGCGCGAAGCAGAAGCCGGCACCCGAGGACTTCCGATCGGATGCCCTGGCACTGGCGCTCGAGAAGCAGGACGTCGCGGCGGTCGCCCTCGCGCTGCGCAACGGCACGACGGTCGTGCCGCTGGTGAAGCCCGGTGCACGCGACAACCCGCTCGACACCGGCGAAGTGTGGACCTACCGCGACCCGAACAGCGGCGACCTCGCCCTGCTGCTGTTCAGCGACGCGAAGAACAAGCCCGACAACCTGCCTCCCGGCGTCGGCATCTACACGGCAGAGTGGCTGCGGAAGTTCCTCGGCACGCATCCGATCACGACCGTGTTCCTCGACATCGCCGGTCCTCACCCGATGCAGGCCTCACCGCAGGAACTGCTCAAGGCGCTCGAGGCCTGAGCCGCGCGACGCCGCGCTCTCGGCGGCTTCCCGCGGCACTGTCCTCAGAACGGCGGAATATCGCGCTCGTCGCGTCGACCGCCTCCGCCGTTGCGCGCCTTCACATCGGTGAGGGCGGCGCGCAGCGTCTTCGACCGGTCGTCGACGACCTGTTCGTAGCCCAGGCGCGCGGCCTCTGATCGGCGCTGCGCCGACTGGGTCACGGGACGGATCTCACCGGCCAGACTGAGCTCGCCGACGGCCGCGACCGTGCGCGGCACCGAGATCTGACGGATCGACCCGGCCACCGCGATCGCGATCGCCAGGTCGGCGGCCGGCTCGGTGAAGCGCACTCCGCCCACGGTCGAGACGTACACGTCGAGATTGCTGGTCGGTACTCCCGCGCGCCGCTCGAGGATCGCGAGCACCATCGCGACCCGCGCCGCATCGACGCCCTGCACGACGCGCCGCGGGTTCGGGGCCTGCGTGGGCACGGTGAGGGCCTGCACCTCGACGGGGAGGGCGCGGCGCCCCTCGAGCGAGATGGCCACGCATGTGCCGGGCTCGGTCGCCCCTTGTGAGAGGAACAGCCCGGAGGGATCGGGAACCTCGGCGATGCCGTCGCCGGTCATCTCGAAGCAGCCGACCTCGTCGGTGGGGCCGAACCGGTTCTTGAGCGCGCGGATGAAGCGGAGCGACGTCTGCCGGTCGCCCTCGAAGTGGCACACGACATCGACCAGGTGCTCGAGCACACGGGGCCCGGCGACCTGACCGTCTTTCGTGACATGCCCGACGATGATGATCGGCAGTCCACGGTCCTTCGCGACGCGGATGAGCGTCGAGGCCACCTCGCGCACCTGGCTGGGCTGCCCGGCCGCGCCGTCGATCATCGCCGAGGAGACGGTCTGCACCGAGTCGACGATCACCAGCTGCGGCTGCACCTCGTCGATGTGGCCCAGGATCGTGGCGAGATCGGTCTCGCTCGCCAGGTACAGCTCGTCGTGCAGCGCCCCGGTGCGCTCGGCGCGCAGACGCACCTGCGCGGGGGACTCCTCGGCGCTCGCGTAGAGCACCCGCCGCCCGGCGTGCGCGGCCTTCGCCGCGACCTCGAGCAGCAGCGTGGACTTGCCCACTCCCGGCTCGCCGCTGAGCAGGATCGCCGCCCCGGGCACGATGCCGCCGCCGAGCACGCGGTCGAACTCGCCGACCCCGCTCGTGCGGCGAGGGGCATCGGCCGTGGTGATCTGCGTGATCGGACGCGCGGCCTTCGCCGCCAGGGGAGCCTGCGCGCTCACACGCTGCACGATGCCGGTCTGCGTCGCCTGCTCCTGCACCGTTCCCCACTGCTGGCACTCGCCGCAGCGGCCCACCCACTTGGCGGTCGTCCACCCGCACTCGGTGCAGACGTACGCGGGCGGGGCGGGACGACGGGTGGCCATTCAGCCAGGCTAGCCGCGGCGTCCGACATCGCGGCGCACGCGCCGGTCGCGAGGGCCTCGGACACCCATGCGACCGGGCTATCGCGGGCATCCGACATCCCTATCGCGAACGGCTTCATCCGCCGATCCCCGCGGGCCATACTGGAGTCATGGCCAGCGCCGGGCCCATTTGCGGGCCGATCTCCACGTACTCGCGAGTGCAGCTCCTGCACCTCGTGCAGACGCGTGCGCAGCGCACGATCGGTGAGCTGTGCGAGGCCACGGGCCTGCACGCCAACACCGTGCGCGAGCACCTGCAGCGCCTCATCGAGGGCGGTTACGTGATCGCGGCCACCGAGCACCGCACCACCCGCGGACGCCCCCGCACCCTCTACAGCGCCGCGACCGGGATGGCGGATGCCTCCAGCCCCATTGCGCGCGACAAGGTCAGCGCCGCGGCCCGCCGTGGAGACCTCCTACGCCGGGTCATGCCGGGCGCGACATCCGATCTCGGTCGCGACGCGACCTATCAACTCGATGCACTCATCGAACACCTGGAAGAGAGCGGCTTCGAGCCCGTCGTCGACGACGTGCAGCTCACCGTCGATCTCAGCCCGTGCCCGCACGCCGCGGGCCGCGCGGAAGACCGTCCGATGCTCTGCCGCGTGCACCTCGGCCTCATGCAGGGGGTGCTCACCGAAGCGGGTGGGCCGATCTCTGCGGATGCCGTGCGCACGTCCGCCCTCCCGGCGGACTGCACCGTGCAGCTGCGTCTGACGGAGATGTCCGCCGCCTAGGCGAGCATCCGTTTTATTCACGGCCCGCAGCCCCGCGAGGGCGGCAGGCCCGTCGTTAGCGTGGCAGCAGGCTGAGAAAGAGGAGTGCTCCATGGAATGGCTCGACCCCCTGGTCCTGTCACGATGGCAGTTCGGATTGACGACCGTCTACCACTACCTGTTCGTGCCGCTCACGATCGGCATGGCGCTGGTGGCGGCGATCTTCCAGACCGCATGGGTGCGCACCGGCAAGGTGCAGTACCTGCACCTCACGCGCTTCTTCGGCAAGATCTTCCTCATCAACTTCGCCATGGGCGTCGTCACCGGCATCGTGCAGGAGTTCCAGTTCGGCATGAACTGGTCGGACTACTCCCGTTTCGTCGGCGACGTCTTCGGCGCACCGCTCGCCTTCGAGGGTCTGCTCGCCTTCTTCTTCGAGGCGACGTTCATCGGCCTCTGGATCTTCGGGTGGGACAAGCTCCCGCAGAAGCTGCACCTCGCCACCATCTGGTGCGTCTCGATCGGCAGCATCCTCTCGGCGTACTTCATCATCGCCGCCAACGCCTTCATGCAGAACCCGGTCGGCTACGTCTACAACCCCGAGACGAACCGTGCCGAGCTCACCGACTTCTGGGCGCTGCTGACCAACCCCGTCGCGCTCGCGGCCTTCCCGCATACGATCTTCGGTGCGCTGATGTTCGCCGCCGGTGTCGTCATCTCGGTCTCGGCGTGGCACCTCGCCCGTCGCCAGCACTTCGACACCATGCGCATCTCGCTGAAGTTCGGCCTCTGGGCGATGATCGTCTCGACCGCCGGCGTCGTGCTCACCGGTGACCAGCTCGGCCTCGCGATGTACGCGGCGCAACCCATGAAGATGGCCGCGGCGGAGGCGACGTTCAACACCGTCTGCGGCTACGACGCCTCGTTCAGCATCTTCACGCTCGGCACACCCGACGGCAGCTCGGAGCTGTTCTCGATCCGCGTGCCGTACCTGCTGTCGCTGCTGTCGACGCACTCCTTCGACGCGTGCGTGCACGGCATCAACGACCTGAACGCCGAGTACCTGACGACGTTCGCCGACACCGGCATCACCGACTTCGCCCCGATCCTCTGGGTCACCTACTGGGCGTTCCGCTGGATGATCGGCCTCGGCATCGCCGCCGCCCTCGTCGCGCTCGTCGGCCTCTGGATCACTCGCAAGAACGCCAAGCGCGAGCCCGCGCCGTGGATGTGGAAGATCGCGATCTGGTCGTTCCCGCTCGCCCTCGCCGCCAACATCATGGGCTGGGTCTTCACCGAGATGGGGCGCCAACCCTGGATCGTGTTCGGGCTCATGACCACGCAGGACGGCGTCTCGCCGGGCGTGAGCGGACTCGAGGTGCTCATCTCGCTCATCGCCTTCACCGCGATCTACGCCTCGCTGGCGGTCGTCGAGATCCGCCTCATCATCCGGGCCGCCCAGAAGGGGCCCGACACCACCGAAGAACCCCACGAGGAGACGGCCCAGCTGCCGTCGGTCGTGTACTGAGAGGAAGGAACACCATGGATCTCGCAACGCTCTGGTTCTTCATCGTCGCCTTCTTCTTCGTCGGCTACTTCGTGCTCGACGGCTTCGACTTCGGCGTCGGCATGTCACTGCCCTTCCTCGGCAAGGACGACGTCTCGCGCCGTCAGGTCATCAACACCATCGGTCCGGTCTGGGACCTCAACGAGACCTGGGTGATCGTCGCCGGTGCCGTACTGTTCGCGTCGTTCCCCGAGTGGTACGCGACGTTGTTCAGCGGGTTCTACCTGCCGCTGCTGCTCATCCTGCTCGCGCTCATTCTGCGCGGCGTCTCGTTCGAGTACCGCCACCAGCGCGAGAGCAAGAAGTGGAAGCAGGGCTTCGACCGGATGATCGTGATCGGCTCGGTCGTGCCGGCCCTGCTCTGGGGCGTCGCGTTCGGCAACATCGTGCAGGGCGTCGCGCTCGACGAGAACCACATCTTCGTGGGCGGCTTCTTCTCGCTGCTCAACCCGTACGCGCTGATGGTCGGTGTGACCACGCTGCTGCTGTTCTTCCTGCACGGCGTGCTGTTCGTCGCCCTCAAGACCGACGGCCCCGTGCACGAGGACGCCCATCGTCTCGCGAAGCTCGCGGCCGGGCCCACGATCCTCGCGGCCGCGGCGACCGTGGTGTGGACCGTGCTGATCGCGATGAACCGCGAGGCACCGCTGCTGTGGCTCGTGATCGGTGCGGGTGCGCTCGCCGCCGTGAGCCTGATCGCCGCCGTCGGATTCTCGCTCGTGCGACGCGACGGCTGGGCGTTCATCGGCGGCATGCTGACGGTGCTGTTCGCGGTGGTCATGCTGTTCTCCGCGCTGTTCCCGTTCGTGATGCCCTCGACGATCGACCCGGCTTACAGCCTGACGATCGCGAACGCCTCGAGCACGCAATATACGCTGGAGATCATGAGCTGGACGGCGCTGATCGCCACCCCGCTCGTCATCGCCTACCAGGCCTGGACGTACTGGGTCTTCCGCAAGCGCGTCACGCGCTCGTCCATCGAGGGGGCTCCGGCGCACGCGTGAAACCCGTCGACCCGAGACTGCTGCGTTACGCGGGTGCCGCGAGGGGATTCCTCGCGGCATCCGCGCTGATCGGCGTCGTCCAGACGGCGGTCGTGATCGTCTTCTCCTGGCTGCTGACGGATGCCGTCACCGGGGCCATCGCGGGCCGTGACGTCTCGGCATCCCTCCTCGCCCTGCTCGGCACCGCCCTGCTGCGCGGGCTGCTGATCGCCGCCTCGGATGCCGCGGGCACGCGGGCCGCGGCGAAGACCGGGATGCAGCTGCGCGGCGCCCTCATCCGCGCCGTCGGGAAGCTCGGGCCGTCGTGGCTCGCGCAGCGCAACCAGGCCGGGCTCGCGGTGACCGCGGGGCACGGACTCGAAGCGCTCGACTCGTACTTCGCGCGGTACATCCCGCAGCTCGTGATGACCGCGATCGCGACGCCTGTGCTGCTCGCGATCATGTGGTGGTTCGACTGGGAGAGCGGGCTGATCGCCACCGTCACCCTGCCGCTGATCCCGCTGTTCCTCATCCTCATCGGCATCGCGACGCGCACCGTGCAGCAGAAGCAGTGGCAGACGCTGCAGCGGCTCGCCGTGCGCTTCGCCGACACCGTGCAGGGGCTGTCGACGCTGCGGCTGTTCGGGCGCGAGCGCCGCGCCGCCGACCGCATCGAGTCCACGGCCGATGACTACCGCCGCGAGACCATGAAGGTGCTGCGGTTCTCGTTCCTCTCCGGCTTCGCGATGGAGCTGCTGGCCTCGCTCGCGGTCGCGCTGATCGCGGTGGCGGTCGGGTTCCGGTTGCTGTCGGGCGACCTGTCGCTCGAGATCGGACTGTTCGTGCTGCTGCTGGCGCCCGAGGCGTTCCTGCCGATCCGGCAGGTCGGGGTGCAGTTCCACGCCGCATCCGAGGGGGTCGCGGCGACCGAGGACATCTTCGCGGTGCTCGACGAGGCGGGGGCTCGGGCGGGGGCCGTACCCAACTCAGGAACAACGGAGCGGCGCAGCGCCGATTCCGGGGTTTCGGGGCCCGTTTCCGGCATTCTTCCTGAATTGGGTACGGACGCCGCGCCCGCTCTGACCGTCGAGAACCTGCGCGTGCGCGATCTGCCGCCGGTGTCGTTCGCCGCCGAACCCGGCACGATCACTCTGATCGAGGGGCCGAGCGGGTCGGGCAAGACCAGTCTGCTCGCGGCGCTGCGCGGAGCAGTGGCGTTCGAGGGCGCGGCGGCGCTCGGTGGGGTGGACGTGCGGGAGCTGTCGCCGGCGGATTGGACGGCGTGGGCCGGCCAGACACCCGGTCTGATGCAGGGCACGATCGCCGCGAACGTGTCGCTCGGTGATGCCGAGCCCGATGAGGCCCGCGTGCGCGGCGCGCTCGACGCGGCGTGCGCCGACCTCGATCCGGAACTCGAGCTCGGCGTGCAGGGCAACGGTCTCTCGGGCGGACAGGCGCAGCGCGTCGCCGTCGCGCGCGCTCTCTACCGGCAGGCCGGCGGCCTTCGCCGGGTGCTCCTGCTCGACGAGCCCTCGAGCGCCCTCGATCCCGAGACCGAGCAGCGACTGTGGTCGTCGCTGCGCGAGCGGGCGGATGCCGGGGCCGCGATCCTCCTCGTCTCGCACCGTCGCACGGCCCGCAAGATCGCCGACCACGTCGTCGCACTGGGGGTGCACGCATGAGCGCCGCCGTTCGCCCCGGCACGAGTCGCCCGGACGCCGGCCGCCCGGATGCCGGCCGCGCCGCGCGCATCCGCGAGGTGCTGCGTCTCGCGCAGCCGCCGCTCGGCCGCTTCACCCCGGGTCTGATCTGGGGCATGCTGTCGGCGGCCGCGGCCGTGAGCCTGCTCGCCGTGAGCGGCTGGCTGATCGTCAGCGCCTCGATCGTCGACTCGCTCGTTCCGCTGTCGATCGCGGTGGTCGGGGTGCGGTTCTTCGCGGTATCGCGTGCCGTCACCCGCTACCTCGAGCGGCTCAGCGGGCACGACGCCGCGCTCCGCCAGCTCGCCACCACCCGCGCCGACATGGTGCGCCGCCTCATCCCGCTCTCGCCCGCGGGACTCGGCCGCACCGACCGCGGCAAGGTGCTCTCGGCGCTCGTCGACGACGTCGAGAACCTGCAGAACCTGCCCCTGCGCGTCGTGCAGCCGCTGGGCGTTTCCGGGCTCGTGGCTGTCGGCGCGGTCGTGTTCATCGCGTTCGTCTCGCCGATCGCCGCCCTCACCCTGCTCGCCTGCCTGATCGTCGCGGGCGCCGCCGCGATCGGGATGGGGTGGCTGTTCGGCTCGCGCGCCGAGGCCCTCGTCTCGGATCGTCGCGCCGACCTCTCGGCCGCGCTCGTCGACTACTTCGGCAGCCTCGACGTGCTCCTCGCCTACGGGGCCGAGCCGCAGGCGCGCCAACGGGTGACGGCAGCGGATGCCGCGCTCCGCCGCGTCGTGACCCGCGCCTCGCTCGCGCAGGCCACAGCCGCCGGTGTCGTCTCGGCCGTTGCGGGCGCGGCATCCGTCTGGGCCGTGGCCGCCGCCGCGCCGGGCCTGGCGACCGGCGCGATCGACGGCCCCTGGTTGGCCGTCGTCGTGCTCGTACCGATGGTCGTCTTCGAGGTGTTCGGGGCGGTGCCGATCGCCGCGGCATCCTGGCGGAGCGTGCGGTCGAGCGCGGCGCGCATCGTCGACGTGCTGCCCGAGCGGATGCCGGACGAGCTGCGCTCCGACGCGGGAGACGACGCGGCGCCGACGGGCGTCCCCGCGCTGCGGCTGCGTGATGTCACGGCATCCTGGCCCGGCGGTGCTCCGGCGCTGCGCGGGGTGTCTCTCGACCTGGAGCCGGGGGAGCGCGTGCTCGTCGCGGGCCCCAGCGGCGCGGGCAAGAGCTCGCTCGCCGCGGTGCTCGTGGGTTTCCTGCGGGCGGAGGGTTCGTACCTCGTCGGCGATGTCGATGCGTCGTCGCTCGCGGGGCCCGCGCTGCGGAACGTGGTCGGGCTGTGCGAGCAGAGCCCGCAGCTGTTCGACGAGGACATCCGTCAGAACCTGCTCTTCGCCCGTGACACCGCGACCGACGACGAACTGCTCGCCGTGCTCGCACGGGTCGGGCTGGGGGAGTGGGTGCAGGAGCGTGGAGGACTCGATGCCCGCGTCGGCGACCGCGGTGCGCTCGTGTCGGGCGGGCAGGCGCAGCGGCTGGCGTTGGCGCGCGCGCTGCTGCGGGGATTCCCGGTGCTCGTGCTCGACGAGCCGACCGCCGGTGTCGATCCGGATGCCTCCGACGCCCTGTTGCGCGATCTGCTCGGCGCCGCGGGAGCGCAGTCGGTGCTGCTGATCTCGCACATCGCACCGCCCGCCGGGTCGGTCGACCGGGTCGTGCGGCTCGAGGGTGGGCGCACGGTCTGAGAGGTTCGCGCGTGCGGGGGCGCCGCGGCATCCGTCCGTCGACCGGTCGGGCCGGCCACCTGCAGGGAGAAGTGACATGTGCAGGGCGAATCGGCCGATCTTCCTGCACGTGTCATTTCTCCCTGCGGATGCGGGGGATGCCGCGATGAGCGGGGGGCGAGCGGATGCCGCGCTCACGTGCACGGAGTGATCACGTCTGCACGGCGAGATGCGGCATACGGTCGTGCAGACGGGGCCTGTCCGTGCAGATGAGCGGATGGGCGGCCCTTGGTCTCGCTGCGCTCGCTCAGGAACCGAGGTGACGAAGGGCGCAGCGTCAGATGTGCAGGGGCGTCGGGGGTTCCATGACGATGCCCTGCGCCTCGAAGGCGCGGCGGCGCTCCTCGATGCGGCGGTGCAGTTCGACCTGCGCGGCGTCCACGAAGGCGGGATCGAGGTCGACGGTCGCGGGGTGCGGATCGCCGTGGTTCGCGGCGATGTAGGCGTCGAGTTCGGGACCCGAGGTCCACGAGGTGATGAGGGCGTAGCGCGGGGCGCTGCCGCGGTGCCACACCGCGTGCCAGAAGCGCTGGGTGTCGACGATGATGCGCGAGCCCGCACCAAGGGGCAGCCGGATCTCGGTGGCCGGGTCGAAGCGGTCGCTGCGCAGGATGAGCATCGAGTCGGGGTCGTCGGTGAGGTTGTAGTACCCGCGAACGACCCAGCCGGTGCCCTCGTCGTTCAGTCGGTTGTTGTCGTCCTGGTGCAGGTTGTAGACCGCGTCGGCGTATTCGTTGGGCTGCAGCTCGATCACGCGGCAGCGGCCGACCGCGGCGCCCGGCGCGAGCGCCCGCGCCTGCAGGGTCGGGGCGAGCGCGACCTGCGGCTCGACCCACACGCCGTGCTTGTCGGTGCGCGGGGGAGTGTGGTTCCAGAAGCCGTTGCACTCGAGGTCTCCGGCGTAGCTGGCCAGCGGGGCGAAGCGGGTGATGCCGGAGGACCGCCAGGGGATGTACTCGAGGTCGAGCCATTCGGCGGGGTCGGCGGCCTGATCGTGGTCGTCGAGCACGACGTATCCGGTCTCGGCCAGAGCATCGGAGGTGATGAATGCCATGGTGCATCCTTCCTTCGGTTTCCCTGAGGCCATCCTAACTTGGCGGTCCGGCGCCCGCCGGGGACGTCACCGTGCTTAACCGGACGGGACCGATGTCGGATGCCGCGGCTACCCTGAGGTCATGACGCAGCCACAGGGCGCCCTTCTCGTGGGCAGTGTGAACTTCGACGACGCCGAGACGACGATGCGCACGGCATCGGAGCTGCTCGGGGATCGCCTCCGGCGCATTCCCGACGGCGAGGTCGGCAAGCGGTTCCACTGGATCATGTTCCAGCCCGACGTGCTCGGCGAGGCCGAGGGCATCGAGCGTGTGGGTGACGAGCCGATCCCGTTCGGTGCGGGGATCGACGCTCGCGGGCTGCGCCTCGCCGAGGGCGTGGACCCGTCGACCATCGCGATCCCGCCGCTCGGCTACGCGTCGGCGGCGATCGAGTCGTACGAGGTGTTCCGCCGTCTGCGCGAGGAGGGCGTGATCGCCGAGGGCACGCGCTTCGAGGTCGCGCTGCCGACGCCGCTCGCGGTCATCTCGTCGTTCTTCCAGGGCGCCGATCGCGAGGCGTTCGAGGTCTACTACACCGCCGCGATGCTGCGCGAACTCGACGAGATCGCCGAGGCCATCCCGCACGGCGACCTCGCGATCCAGTGGGACGTCGCGAGCGAGATGGGAATCATCGAGGGTGCGTCCGGCTACGGCGCGCTGATGGATGCCTGGTGGGACGGCGACGTCTTCACCGGGCTCGTCGCGCGGCTGGCGACGCTCGTCGACGCCGTGCCGGCCGACGTCGAGGTGGGCGTGCACCTCTGTTACGGCGATGCGGGCGAGCACCACTTCTTCGAGCCGACCGACACCGCGCACCTCGTGGCGTACGCGAACGCGGTGGCCGAGGCATCCGATCGCGCGTTCACATGGCTGCACCTGCCGGTGCCGATCGACCGAGACGACGAGGCGTACTTCGCTCCGCTCGCAGAGCTGCTGCCGGTGAACGAGCTGTATCTCGGGCTCGTGCACCGTGAAGACGGCGCCGAGGGCGCCGAGCGCCGTATCGCCGCGGCCCGGAAGTACGTTCCGACGTTCGGCGTCGCGACCGAGTGCGGCATCGGCCGCGCCCCGGCCGGATCGACCGAGGGCATCCTGCGCACGCACGCGGAGGTCGCCGCGGCCTGGTGAGGACCCTGGTGAGCCGTCTCGATTCGCGCGCGGGCGCGCGGTGTCGTAAGCTTGTCCGCGGTGACGTGTCCGAGCGGCCGAAGGTGCAACTCTCGAAAAGTTGTGTAGGGTAACCCCCTACCGTGGGTTCAAATCCCACCGTCACCGCCATGGAAACCCCCGAGAAGTCGGGGGTTTTTCCGTATCCGGAGCGGGGCGTGGTGCATCCGTGGTGCAGATCCCGGCTGATGGCCAACCTGGTGCGTCGTGAGACCGAACAGCGTCGCCGGGACCGGCGACCTCACGATGACCGCGTCGACTATGTGCATGGCACCGACCACCGTGCCGCGGACGGAGACCACCAAGACGAGCAGGAATCGGTCGCGGGGCACGCGATCGCCGAGCACGAGTGCGGCGCGGACGGCGGTCTCGAGGCCGTCGATAGCGTCGACTACCTGCACGACGGTCTCAAACACGGCCGCGCGGCGCGCACTACGACGAGCGCTGAGGCGGCCGACCCTCCGTTCTCAGAGGGTGAAACTATGTCACTTGCGCCGGTCGACGATCGAGTCAGGAATCGGGAATGCGCGAACGCCGTGATCGCGGAGCCGACGATAGCGGGCAGTGCGGCCATACGCCGTCGAGCTCGGCTGCCGCAGTAGGAGGTGTCCCGAACGTCAGGCCTCACATCGCACTGGCCGGTGAGGCCGCCCTGCTCGTCACTAGCGGTGAGCAGGGCCGGACAGGCGGCGAGACCAGGCATCACCCAGCCCCACGCCCAGACCGATCAATAGGATCGATGCGAGCAGGAGCACGGGGTCGCCGTCGATGCTTGGCGCGACGTGCCGCACGAAGCCGCATCGGGAAGATCAGCAAGGGGACGCTGCTGCGGGGGATCGATGCTGCGCCGCGGCAATGTACCACTTGTAGTGGCGCTACGCGGATAGTCCGGGATGTCCTCGCGCAAGCCCTGGCCCGAGATCAACTTCCCCGCGTCTTGGGCGGCGCTTAGCGTGACGAAAGACCCTTCACCCCGACCGATGGCAAGGTGCGGGGTTTCGGTCGGTCGTGGGTGAGTGTGGGGTGCCGCTAGCCTGTGGAGCATGCCAGCCGGTCCTGTGAAGAGTATTCATGGTTCGTTCGCGATCCCGTCCCTGGACGGCATTCGCGCCGCGGCCGTGATGATCGTGTTCATCGGTCATGGTCTAACGATCGGCGGGCCGTGGCCTGGATCCGTCGGGGTGACGATCTTCTTCTTTCTCAGCGGATTCCTTATCACCACGCTACTGCGACGCGAGTACGACCGCACCGGACGGATCTCATTGGGGAAGTTCTACCTCCGTCGGCTCCTGCGCATTCAGCCTCCGGCGCTGATCTCTATTGGTCTGTGCGTGCTCGTGGGTGCGCTAGGTCTGCTGCCAACGACGATGAACGGGTGGGGCATCATCGCCGAAGCGTTCAACTACACGAACTACTACATGATCTGGGCGAACGACGTTTACGGTTCGGCGCACCATGGTTTGCCTCCGGAGTCGAGCATGCTCTGGTCCCTCGCTGTGGAGGAGCACTTCTATCTCGTATTCCCCGCGATCATGATCGTGTTGTTGTGGAGAAAGCTCAACTACCGGGCGATCGGATGGATTCTCGTCGGCGCGTGCGTGCTCGCGCTCGGATGGCGGCTCGTACTCGCCGGCGGAGACGCGGACTTTTACCGCCTCTACATCGCCAGCGATACTCGCTTCGACGGACTCCTCGCCGGTGCCGCGATGGCGCTGCTTGCCAACCCGGCGCTCGGCGATCGTTCCCCGTTCGGGCTCTCCGACCGCTCGATCCGGTTCGTCGTCGCGCCGATCGCTGCGGTCGTGTTCTGCATGATGGCGCTAATGCCGCAGACCATCGGCCTCGTTGTGAGCGATACGATCATCTACGCTTGCCTGGTTCCGCTGTTCTGGTACGTGATTGTGCACCCGACGGGTGTGTCCGGGTGCGTTCTGAACAACCGGTTCGTCGCTCACATCGGCCTGTTGTCGTTCTCCATCTATCTGCTGCACCGGCTCGTTCTCGGCCTCGTCGGCCAGGTTGTCGAGATCGCTCCGGTCGTCGACGTCCTCTCGTTTGTGATCGTGGTCGCCCTGGCTCACGTGATGTACATCGGGGTCGAGCGACCGCTCGGGAAGGTGCGAAAAGCTTTGGAAGCTCGGCGAAGTCGACGATCTTGGACAAGCCGTCTGTCTCGCCGATGATGTGGGATTAGTTCGACTTCGTCATTCGCGGCATCGTTGCTGACGGCACCTCGACGCCACCGATGAGCAGCCGGATCGTATTCGTTCCGCCGTAGCGGTCGACCCCGACCGTGTATCAGTCGGCGTGGACCATCGTGGTCCCAGCGACGAAGTGAACGCGTCGTCGACGCGGCCTACGACGCGGAAGACCCCCGGCTGACGGACTCTGTCGAATACGGCCTTAGCGGTGCCAAGGTTCACGGAGTCCGTCACACCGCGCCGCCGCACGAGCGTCGGTGACGGGGTGCATAGCGCGTCGACACGGCCGCCGGCATGGCCGATGCCGTAGCGCCAGCCGGAGACGGTCGCGCCTGAGGCAATCTCCGGTCGCTATGGGATCCGTTCGAGCGAGGCTTGGAACTCTCCGTTCAGCTGTTGCAGACGGCCCAGATGCGTGATGCTAGAGGTATGCCACGAATCCGCGATGCCGCGCCTGACATGCCACTAAGCGCAAACCGCGCACACCGGGCGATCGCGACGACGACGCAGATTGACGTTATACGTTACCTTCGCAGGTTTCCGGGTTCGACCGCGCATCAGATCAGCCAATCGCTCGATCTCGATACGGAGACACTGCGTTCAGTTTTACGAGGTCTTGAGCGACTAGGTTACCTAACAATTAATCCCGACCTACCGCGGGGGCGTCGACAGGGTCGTCTGATTACATATGAGGTTCAAGATCATTTGCTCCTCGCTCACCTCGAGGTTCTTTTTGCCTACCTCCGGGGGGCGCACTCCGGCGCAGTCAAAGACTAGAAGAGGGGCCTCCTAGCGCCCGCGAAAATTGGGCGGACGGGCACCATTAAAGAGGGTCTTCGGTAATCAACCGCACCAAATGCCTCGAGTTAATAAAAGCAATTGAGTCGGTGTAAAAATGCTAAGGAAGTCTTATTCATGGGTCGCTCGGAGGTACTTAACCAAAACGCTCGCACGCGCACCCGCGCAAAAATATTACTTTCGGCAATAACGCTTTTTTCCGAAACGGGCTATTCCTCGACCACAATAGCTGCGATTGCCGCGGACGCCGGGGTTGCCAAAGGTTTGGTCAATTATTACTTCGGGAGCAAAGACGGGTTGCTATTGGCTGTAGTTGATCGGTGGCACGAGAGCCGGGGAAGCGGTATCGAACCCAACATGCCTGATGGAGAACTGCTTGCGGCGTTCATTGACACTGCACTCCTTCCACTTGATTCGGCTCTTCCTCTAGAGCGCGTGGTCCTAGCTGCGCGATTCGAGCCCGCGACGCGCGGCATCTTTGAGGCTTCAGAATCGCGCCACAGAAGCTCCGTGGAGCGTATAGATTCGCTCGGGCGCGCGGTTTTTGCGCGCCGGGGGGAGGCCGACCCTTCTCTCGCCTACTCCATGATGCGAACTCTACTTGAGGGAGTGGTGATGGAGTGTGTAGTGAGCGGAGCGAAGTATTCGGTAGAAGGCGCGAGGCGTTGGATATTCGACATGTACGGGATCTCGGATCCTGCGGCAGAACGTGCTCTGAAGAGTAGTCGAGGCCACGGGTCACGACAGGCTGAAACATAGAGGCGTCAGGTGAAGGGTGCGTAATATCGGTCTCGAGTGTGGTCGAAGGATTGGTTTGATCGGGTCATGAAATCGGCATCGACGAAACGAGATAGCAATGAGTGAGTTCGAACTCCCCATCCGGCCGCTGACGCGCCGCGAGTGGAGGCGCACGTATCGTCAGGCGCCCGTGGGGAGAGCGATCGGAGACGGGGGCGCCTCGGGCTTCCCCGTCGTCTTAATGGTCTGCACCGGCAACATATGTAGGTCTCCTCTCGCGGAGGCGCTATTGCGAGAGCGCCTCCGCGGTTTTGGTGTGACGGTGCAGAGTGCTGGTACCCGCGCGCGCAACGGGGACAAAATGGTCGGTCTGTCACAAACGATTGCCATACGGAACGGCGCAGATCCGGAGGAGGTCGCTGCCCACCGAGCACGTTGGCTGATCGAGCCTCTGGCGGACGATGCCGACCTCATCCTCGCGATGTCTCGCCAGCATCGCACGGCATCAGTCGAGCTTTCACCACGGCATCTGCGACGCAGCTTCACCCTGCGTGAGTTTGCGCGTCTCACGCAGGGGATGAGTGCCGACGAAATTCGCGAAGCGGCCGACTACGCCGGGGAGACGCCGCGTGATCGGATCGTTGCGGTCGCTAGCCTCGCCGCGCAGCGACGAGGGTCGGCTGCACCTCCATCCGAGCAGGATGACGACGTGATCGATCCGTATCGGCGAGAGCCAGAGATCTACGAAGAGTCTGCTCGGCAGTTGGTGCCTGCAGTCGACGAGGTGGCTCGCGTGTTGCGGTCGGTTCTTGCTCGCCGATGAACTAGGTGCACCATAGCAGGCGCGCGGTTCAACCGAGGAGTGTTCCCACAACTGCGAGTCCCACGCCCGTCAGATTGAAAACGATGTGAATGAGTACGGCCGGCCAGATCCGGCCGGTGAACGCGACGACGGCACCAGCCGCGATTGCAAGAAGGGCCAGACTCATCGCTACGTCAGCGCTGAGAGGCGCAACCAGTTGGTGGGTGAGCACGAACGCGCCCGTCGTCGCGGCTACTGCGACAAAACCTCCTAGTCCGCCTCCCGCATCCGCAGCTCTCCCCGTCGATCGCCGGAAGGATCGGCGGACGACAGAGAAGATCACCACTAGGAGCAGCCCGCGAAAGAAGAACTCCTCGATGATGGGTCCAACAATGCCGCCGGCGAGGAGATCCTCTGCCCACCACAGCGATGGCAAAGAATCGCCGAGAGATGAATAGGACGGCAGCTCCCCGGATCCGCCAAAGGCGACGCTCAGCAAACCTTGCGAGATCCTCAAGATTCCGCCGAGGACGATCCCGTAAAGGAGATCAACGGCGCGGAAAGCCAGGAGACCTCGTGGAACGCTGCGGCGGAACGCCAGCACTACGGGAACGATCAGCGCGCCCCAGAAGGCGAGCGTCCCGGCAAAGCCGCCTACGAGATAGTCCAGCGCTGCCCCGGCGAGCACCGCGAGGCCTAGACCGAGGAGCGCCCAGGCGAGCACCTCAGTGTTCCAGGTTCGTACCGACAATCCGCCGCGCCACCAAGGTCGATGCTGGTGAGCGCGCGATCGCGTGCGGCGCGCGGGGGGTGCCGTGGATTCGCTCATCACTCCCACCGTAGCGGTCAACCGGAGTATCGATGCGAGCTTCTGTGCGACAATGAACCGCCGCACCCCCGGGAACCGACGAGAGGCAACATGGAGCTCAGCGACTACATCCGCATCCTTCGCAAGAGCTGGCTCGTCATCGTCATCATGACGCTACTCGGTCTCGCGGCCGCTGCCGGTTACTCCCTCACGCGCACACCTCTATACGAATCGCAGAGCGTGGTCTTCGTACAGTCGCAGGCCGGCACCACGGTCTCCGAGCTCCAGCAGGGATCAACATTCGCGCAGGCCCGGATCACGACATATGTGAGCCTCGTGCGAGAGCCGGTGGTTATGAACCCGGTCATCACCGAGCTCCAGCTCGACACGAGCGCTGAACAGCTCGCAGAGTCCGTGAAGTCGTCGAGTCCCGTCAACAGCACACTCATCGAGATCACCGTGCAGAACGCCGACCCTGTGCTCGCCGCCGACATCGCCAACGCACTCGGGGCAAGCCTCGCCGCCGCAGTGGAGCGCATCGACACTCCGGCTGGTCAGGACCAGAGCCCCATCAAGCTGACCCGCGTGCGCGACGCAGTCGCCGCGTACTCGCCCGTGAGTCCAAACGTGCCGCTGAATCTCGCGCTCGGTGTTCTCGTGGGACTCGCTCTCGGAGCGGGCATCGCAGTGCTGCGCTCGGTGCTCGACAATCGGGTACGCTCCCCGCGCGATATCGAGGTGCTCACCGAACGACCCATCATCGGCGCGATCCCGTTCGACCCCAAAGCGAAAGATCGCCCGCTCATCGTGCAGGCCGATCCCCTCAATCCGCGTTCGGAGGCTTTCCGCGCGTTGCGCACCAACCTGCAGTTCCTCGAGATGAATGGTGGGCACACGTTCGTGATCACGTCGAGCATTCCGAGTGAGGGCAAGTCGACCACGACGCTCAACCTAGCGCTGGCTCTCGCCGATAGTGGCAAGCGCGTCGCCCTGATCGACACCGATCTGCGCAAGCCCAAGGTCGCTCAGTATCTCGGCATCGAGGGTGGCACCGGCCTCACCGACGTGCTTATCGGGCGAGCACGGGTGGCCGACGTGCTGCTCCCCTGGGGTGCACGGTCGCTGTACGTTCTGCCGGCGGGCAAGATCCCGCCGAACCCGAGCGAGCTTCTCGGTTCTCCGCGCATGCAGAAGCTGCTCGATGCGCTCGCCAAGGAGTTCGATGTTGTGTTGTGCGATGCTCCGCCTCTTCTTCCGGTTACGGATGCCGCTGTTCTGTCGCGCGCCACGTCCGGCGCGATCATGGCGGTCGCCGTCGGCAAGACCACGACTCACCAGCTTGAAGGGGCACTCGACGCCCTGGAGACGGTGGGATCGAAGGTCGCGGGCGTCGTACTCACCATGGTGCCCACGAAGGGCGCGGACGCATACTCCTACGGGTACGGATACGGGTATGGCGGATATGGGTACAAAGTGCCAGCGGTGAAGGCGCCCACTGCCGCAAAGAAGCGTCGTACGGCAGCAGCCGTTGCGTTGCCCGACGCCGATCCGACGGCGTTCGACGACATCCTCAAGCCCCGCTGAGTCTGAGGCGTGGCACGCAAGAGGGTGATCAGCCGCAGCGCCAGGAGCTGGCTGTTCGGCGTTGCCGTCGTCGTGACAGCGGCGGTAGCAATTGCACTCACCCTGCTCGCCTTTGACCATGTCCAGTCCCGCACGCCTGACGGACCTGAGACATCGGCGCCGGTGTTCGCTCCCGCCACACCGTCGCCCTCTCCCAGCGCCACCGACATACCAGCCGCGGCGCCCTACGACCCTGCGACGCAGCGCTTCATCGCCGTTGGCGACGGTGTGGTCTGGCGCGGGACTGCAGGGGTGTGCGGCGGGACCGCCCCGTCCTTGGAGCGCTCGGTCGACGACGGCGAGACGTGGACTGACGTATTGCCCGAATACCTTGAGATCGGGCAGTTGCTCGCTCTCGATGCATTCGACGGTAGCCAAGCCGAGATCGTCGCCGGCAGGGGAGCCGCTTGCGAAGTGCAACTGCTCCGAACCTTCACGCAAGGCGAGTTCTGGGCGTCGTACCCCGATGTCCTCGCGAGGTCTGCTTACGTCGATGCCTCCACTCCCCGGCTGATCATAGTTTCAGGAGCGCCGATCGAAGGCCCGTGCGATGAATCGCACGGACTGCGCCGCTGGGGTGGGTCGGTGGCTATCGTCTGCGGAAAGATCGCGTATGTACTCGGCGAGCAGACATGGATGCCGCTAGATGTTCCGAACGTCCTGGCAATCGCTCCCGACGGGGATGATCTTGTCCTCGCCAGTAATGCGAATGCATGCGACGGTATCGCGCTGAGACGATTCGCTGTGGACGGCTCATCTGTGGATGCGGGGTGCGTGGAAACATCCGCGCCCGTACCCGCTCTCGCACTGTCGTCAGTATCAGAGTCGATCACACTGTGGTCAGGCGACGACTGGATCAAGCTTCCCCGCTGACCGCGATCCGCAACGGTCATTGTCTGATACGTTCGAGTCCACACGTACTGGAATATCGCTAGGACTATCGTGACGTCGACACCAGAAGCCGACGCGCCAACGACGACGCCCCCAGACAGCGCAGGAGCGAACTCCGAGCGCGGAGCGTCGTCGCGGCCTGATCCGAAGGTCCCGTCGACCCGGTTCGATTGGCGAAACCGGTATGCCCGGAGCCTCTGGGTCACCGATCTCGTAGTTCTCGTGTGGGTCGTGTACGGCACGCAGATCGCATGGCTCGGTCTAGGAGACCAAAATGTTGCAACGAACGGCACGGTGCTGCCGGATCTGTCGTACTGGGTCTTCTCAGCGGCTCTCATCGTCGTCTGGATGTGGGGGCTGGGGCTGATCGACTCGCGCAGTCATCGAGTGATCGGGACGGGAACGACGGAATACGTTCGTGTCGCGCGCGCCAGCTTCTCGGTGTTCGGTGCCATTGCGATCGTCGCCTTCTTGACGCAGACCGAAGTCGCCCGCGGATACCTCCTAATCAGCCTGCCCTGCGGCGTCGCGATGCTCGTGATTTCGCGTTGGCTGTGGCGCCAGTGGCTGGTGTCGAACCGGCGCGTCGGAGCGTATTCGGCACGTGTCATCCTCGTCGGCTCGGCGCGATCCACAGCGAGCATCGCAGGCGAGTTACGACGCGCGAGCGCAGCCGGTTACTCGGTCATCGGCGCGTGCATACCCGGGGGTACGCCCGGAACCACCGTTCCCAGCACTGACATTCCCGTGCTCGGGCCCGTGGAGTCGGTCACATCTGCCCTCGCCACATCGACCGCCGATACGGTGATCGTGACGAGCAGTGGAGATCTTCGTCCAGGCGAGGTGAAGCGCATTTCGTGGGAGCTCGAAGCCGGGAAGCAACACCTAGTGCTTGCCCCGAGCATCACTGACATCGCAGGCCCTCGCATTCACAGCAGACCCGTCGCCGGGCTCCCCCTGATCCTCGTCGAGACGCCTCGGTTCAGCCCCGGTCAGCGGTTCGTGAAGCGCACGACCGATCTCGTTGGCGCGCTGGCTCTGATCGCGCTGTCGTCGCCGGTGCTCCTGGGCGTCGCTCTGGCCATCAAGCTCACGAGCCGAGGACCGATGCTCTATCGTCAGGAGCGGATCGGTATGAACGGGCAGCCGTTCTCCATGCTGAAGTTCCGCTCGATGCGCATCGGCGCCGACAGAGAGCTCAAGGCGCTCCTCGAAGCGCAGGGCACCAGTGAGCAGCCATTGTTCAAGGTGATAGACGACCCCCGCATCACCTCGGTCGGCCGATTCATTCGCAAATACTCGCTCGACGAGCTGCCGCAGTTCTTTAATGTGGTCGGCGGGTCGATGAGCCTGGTCGGTCCCCGGCCCCAGATCGCCGCGGAGGTGGATCTGTACACAGATGCCGCTCGACGACGGCTGCTCGCGCGCCCGGGAATCACGGGGCTGTGGCAGGTGAGCGGGCGGAGTACCCTCGCATGGGATCAAGCTGTTCGCCTCGACCTCTATTACGTCGAGAACTGGTCGCTACTTGGCGACCTCGTCATCCTGTTCAAAACCGTTCGCGCCGTGCTCTCCCCCGGTGGATCCGCGCATTGAATCGGCGTTGCGCACTTCTCACCCCACCCCAGTCCCGGCCCGACGAAAAGGACACTAATCGATGAAATTCGCCTCCCGGGACGCACCGTTGAAGACATACCTCTGGCTGACCGGCCAGACAGACAACATCGGCGATTCTGTGCTCCGTCGCCCCTACGCGGATGTCCTTCGCACCGCTTCGGCGCTGACCGTCTGGGCAGGGGACCCGGCGGAAGGTTATGTCGCGGGGCTCGGTCTGAGAGAGTCCGAGATTTCACGGTCTTATTCGAGCTGGCTCGCGAACCTGTGGAAGGACGCGCTTGTGGGTCGCGCGGCTTTCGCGTTCAATCCCGGCGAATTCACCGTCACCCGCAAGGGCTTCATCATGATTCTCCCGGCTCTCGCACCCATCATTCTCATCCGCGCACGTCGTCGACCAATCATCTGGGCGGGTGCGGGTGTTCGCGCCACGCGACGCGGGTACACGTGGCCGTTCCGCTTCATCGCACGTTCGGCGTCGGTGCTCACATGGCGCGAACCATCCAGCGCCGCACGGATCGGCGCAGGCGCCGAACTGGCCCCCGATTGGGCATTCGGCATCGACGCGAGCGGGACGCCCGCGGAGCGATCGTTCCTGGCTCTATCGCTCCGCGGAGATCGCCCCCCGCCCACAGTCGAATGGCTGCAAGCCGTGCGCTCCTTTGCCGCGCGCGCCGGGCTGACCCCGCTGGTGGTGACCCAGGTTCGTCGTGACGAGGCACGCTCTCGCGAGATCGCGAGCTTCCTTGGATGCGATATCGTCGGCTGGGAGACTGAGCGCCACGACAGCGCTGAGCGACGGGTGCGCGACGTCTACAGCCGAAGCCGCGTGATTCTGTCGGACCGTTTGCATGCGTTGATCATCGGCGCGACAGAAGGCGCACTACCGCTGGGCTGGACGTCTGATGCCAGCCCGAAAATCGAGCATCATCTCAGCACCGTCGGCTTGGAAAGCTTTTCGCTTGCGGGCCAAGAATCGCTCGATGCGCTTCGTACCTTCGGCCCCGGCGATCTCGTCTTGCGAGAGGAAAAAACCGCATATGCCATGGGTCGTGCCCGTGACGACTTGAGATCGCTGAGGGCGCGCATCGTTGCGACGTTTTCGAACGGCGGCCGATGACGCCGGGCAAGCGGGGCAGACGGCACGTAGCCGCCGTGGTGTCCGGCCAACTCATCGGACAGCTCAGTCTCCTGTCTGTGATCCCGATCCTCAGCCGTACGTATGATCCAGCGACCTTCGGTGCCTTTCAGATCGCTGCTTCGCTGGCAATGATGATTCAACCGCTCGCCACGCTGCGCACGGAGTTCATACTTCCGTCCGTGACGCACGATGAGAATGCGCGAGGCCTATATATTCGCGGCGTTCTCATGGTGCTCGCCGTCGCGGCGGTGACAACACTCGCGGCAGCGATTCTGGCCCTGTCAAGCGGTATGCAACCTGCTCAGATCGCTGCAATGTGCGCGTTGCAGACGACCGCCCTTGCCATCACGGTGCTCGATAATGCCCGTCTCATCCGCGCGGGCTCAGAGACGCGCTTGGCGATACGCAACGGGCTCGCGGGAGCTCTGACGGCGGTCCTGCAGCTCGTCTGCGCTTCGCTCACTCTCGATATCTGGCTTCTCGCTGTTTCCGTTCTCGCCGGGAGAGGTTTGGCCATACTTCTCACCTCGATCGGCAGCCCCCGGTGGAATCGCAATGATGTCGGCGACGAGTCCCGGGGATACGGGATCCGTCGAATCACCCCTTCGGTTCTAGCTGGCGTTGCCGCCAGCGCGACCGGTCAGACGCTGACCGTAACGAGCGGAATGACGCTCGGCCCGAGCGCGAGCGGCTATGTTGGCGTCTCGCAACGTATAGCGGGAGCCCCGATCACACTGGTCGGACAATCACTGTCACAGCTCACTCAGAGCCGCAGCTCAGCGCTTATTCGTGCGTCGCGTCCGGGCTTAGGACGGCAGGTACGCCGCCAGATGCTGGTGCTCTCCGGTATCTCCGCCTCTGTCGCACTGGTTCTGACCGTCCTGGCGCCTCCACTCGCTGTACCGATCTTGGGAAAGGGGTGGGAAGCAGCCGGAATCGTGACAGCGGTCTTAGCATTTCCGATCTCGTTCCAGTTACTCGTCGGACCGTTGATGCCGCTACTGCCGATGCTCGGGCGCGAGCGCCGCCTGCTGAGCTTGCAGCTTACGCGGCTGGGGCTCGTCCTCGCCGCTGTCGTCATCGCTCGAGTTCTTGACGCAGACCTTCTCGGCACGACCGTGTGTTTCGGGGCTGCGACGCTACTCGGCTATCTGTACACCGTCGTCGTGCTCATCGTTGAGGCTGACCGTTACGACAGGCAACACCCGCAAGAACTGGACGGGAACAACTGACATGAGTAACAAATCCGCGCATGAGGCCCTCCCCCGAAAGACGATTCTCGTCCTCGCCAAAGGGTTCCCTCCCACTACGGGGGGCGTTGAGCAGTACTCTCAGCAAGTCGTGATGGCGTACCTGCGATCTGGCTACGACGTCGTTGTCATGACACAGACGGACTCGTCGAATGGGTGGCGAAAGGTCCGTACGGATGTTGGGGATTTCACGCTTTGGAATTGCGGTCGCGGCTCGCAACCGATCGTCTTCGCGCGGATGATCTGGACCGCAATTACCGCTCGCCGACTTCGAGATCTGACCCGAGTGCACTCGACCACCTGGCGAGTGGGAATCGTGGCCACTCTCGCTTTCCGGAGAGCGTCGAAGGTCATCACGATCCACGGGCGTGAGGTCCTCAACGTGCCCCGACTGCTGAACCAGCCGATGCATCGTGCGTTCCGGAACGCGGATACTGTCATCTCGGTCTCGCACGCCACCGAACTAGCCGCGAAGCGCGTGATACGAGCGTGTCCCGACCGGTGGTTTGTCCGCCATAACGGATTGAGCTATCGCGATGAGGCCATTCACTCGCAGGAGCGCTCACCCCGGGTAGGGCTGCATGTCCTCTCCCTGTCGCGGCTCGTACCGAGAAAGAACGTCGACATCACGATCCGTGCCGTCGCAGCCGTGGTCGCGGAAGGCTTTACCGGTCTGCAGCTCTGGGTAGCTGGAACGGGGCCGGAGCGTGAACGGCTCGACGATCTGGTCACCGAGCTGGGGATCCAGGACCATGTGCGCTTCCTCGGGTATGTCGCGGACGAAGACATCCCGGGGTTGTACCGATGGGCGGACGTATTCGTGCATCCGCACACACATGTCGGTGAGGGCAATGACTTCGAAGGTTTCGGATTGGTGATTGCGGACGCGATGTCATTCGGCTGCACCCCGATCATCGGAGACATCGGCGGCCCTCGTGAACTCGTGACAGATGGCGAGACGGGCTTCGTGGTCGAGGGGTCGAGCGTGGGTGAGGTCTCGGACGCTTTGCGACGACTCTGCCGTGATCCCGAAGAGATTAGTCGGCTGGGGCGATCCGCGCAGCGCCATGCTCTCGCAGCATTCTCTTGGGACGCACATATCCGCCCGGCGATTCACGCCTTCGGCGATGTGGCGGAAGACCGATCGTGATCTGGCCGCTCGTTCTCCTGGGCGTCGCATTGCTGACGCTGTTGCTGTTCGCCTATCCGTACGCCATCTATCCGATGATCCTGAGAGGGCTTCGCACTCGCCCTCTGAAAGCTTCAATGACTACGACTACCGGAGCGGAGTACGCGATCCTCTTCTGCGCCTACAACGAGGTGTCGACGGCGCCGGCGAAGATGGAGAACCTCGCAGGGTTGAAATCTCGCTACCCTGATATCAAGATTCTCATCTACGACGACGGCTCCACCGACGGTTGTGCGGAGGTCTACGGCGAACGGCCCGATCTGGCCGAGCTCATTCCCGGCCCGGGCCGTAGTGGTAAGGCAGCGGGGATGAAGCGCCTTGTAGCCATTGCCGATCGACCTATTCTGGTCTTCACAGACGCGAATGTGATGCTGGATCCTGGGGCGCTGGATGCGTTGCAGAACGCGTTCTCCGATCCACAAGTCGGGGGCGTCTGCGGGCACTTGGAGTACGGATTCAATCGCGGGACCGCTACCGAACACGTCGGCCATGCGTACTGGGGACTCGACGAGGCCCTGAAGGCTGAAGAGTCGCGCACGGGAAATGTGATGGGCGGCGATGGTTCCATCTTCGCAGTGCGCCGATACCTCTACCCTGATTTCCCCGACACTGTACAGGATGACTTCACTGTGAGCATGTCCGTGGTCTATGCCGGACTGAGACTCATTTATGATCCCGCCGTGATCGCCTACGAGCAGCTCGTCTCTTCGAGCCGTGACGAGTACTCGCGGAAGGTCAGAATTGCCGCCAGAGCGTTCCACACGTACTCGTCGATGCGCACGTCGGTACGCGCAATGTCTGCACTCGACCGCTGGAAGTTCTTCTCTCACAAGCAGATGCGATGGCACGGGGCCCTCTTCTTGCTGATCGCTGGCCTCGCCGCTATCGCCGCTGCGGCCCTGTTCTCCTGGTGGTTCGCGATACTCCTAACCGCGGTCGCTTCTATCGCGCTCTTCGTACTACCGCGCATTTGGGGACCGGCTGCTTCCATAAGAGAGATGCTTCTCGCGGTCGCGGCTACCTTCCAGGGGGTTGTCGTAGCACGAAGAGGTCGCACTTTTGCGACCTGGACACCCCCGACGTCCCGATGACCCCGGAGATGGAATCCCGATGCTAACGCCCGCCGTCACCGTCATTCTGCCGGTTCACAACGCCGGCAACGAACTGTCAGCTGCACTGATACGAGTCGCGCGCGCGTTGCCGAGTCAATCCGAACTCCTCATCATCGATGATGGCTCGACCGATGATTCCCTCGAGCGCGCCGTCGCGTTCTCTGCGGATCGCACTGATGTCCGAGTCATCGCATTCGCGGAGAACAGCGGCGTGGCCGCCGCTCGCAACGCTGCCTTGGCTGTCGCCCGTGGCACATATATCTGGTTCGTCGACTGGGACGATGAGTGGTCCGACGACATCGTCCGCGACATGTTGGAGTCGGCCCAGACAGAGGAAGCCGATGCTGTCGTTACCGGAGCCCGATGGGGATACAGTTCTGGAGCACTGCTGGGCAGAGTAGAGGCGCTGCCCACCACTCGGATCATCGACGGCGCCCGAGGCGTTGACGCGATGCTGCGCGGTGAGTTAAAGGGATATTTATGGACGAAGCTGTTCCGACGTGAAGCACTGCCCGTCGACATGTTCCCGCCGATGCGCTCGCAGAGCGACTTCTGCGGATTCGCTGGTGTTGTCGGCAGCTTGCAGAAGATCGTGATTCTCCCCGACGTGCGCTACACCCATGTGATCCGTGAGGGTTCGATTACCAACACGAAGGAGCCCGACCTCAACAATCTCATCCTCTGTCGCGAGGCGATCGCACAAGCGGCGAGGGCAGTGGGAATGACTGGCGATCGCTCACGCGATCTTCTTCGCTACGACTATGCCCACTGGTATCTCGCCAGCGTGGACACCGCCCTCCGCCTCAGCTCAGAGAAGACAGCGCGGTCGGTGCTGACTGACGCCCTCTCAAGGATGAAGTGGGCCGAGATCGCCCGCTTGCCTCTCACCGATGCACGGGTCGCTATGCATTCCACCTTGGTGAAGCTCTCCGGGCAGCACTATCCCAGCATCCGCCGCCGGCTACTGGATATCCGCGCGCGGCTCAGGAATAGGAGGGTGGTGGAGAACTCGGCGCGGTAGGCCTGGTCACTGATACAGGGGCGTTCTTCCGTCGTCCGTTGTCGGCGTGCTTGCTTCGAGCCCGAGGAAATAGGTCCCCAGAGCTGTCATCGCGGTCCGTTGCGCGAACCGCGATGACAGCTGTCGATATCATCAGGACCAGCGCGAGCACTCTGCCTCCGTACCCCAGGAACCACGCGTTGGTCGACCAGAGGGTGCTCACAAGCACTCCGACATAGGCTGCAGCCGCTACCGCCCCTCCGCGCGCCGTGCGCCGGTAAATCACGTGCGCGATGAGGCCGAGGAGGATGACGGTCAACCCACCCCATACGAGCCCGCCGGTTCCGACGATCCGCATCATCGAAGTGCCCGCATTTGAGCTCAGCCCTGCACCGATCGCGAAATAATTGCTTTCGCCGCCATCGTCGGAAACCCGAATCCCGAGAAGAGGCTGGATGAGAGCGACAACACCATTGAAAATGCCGAAGCTCGCTTCCGTCGTCTCTGATTGCTCAAACCACGCGGCAAACGTCGGAATGTATCCGGCGAGCCAAAGCCGGGTAGGTGCGAACGAACTCTCGGACAGTCCAGCATCTGCCCCGGTGGTTCGCACGGCTCGAAGAAATACGACGAGCAGCAAGACGATGCTCCCACCTGCAACTGCGAGAGCGGCAGCTCGCCTCGAGATCCCCCTTCTACCAGCCCACACGAGGGTGGCCAGGTATCCAGCCACGAACCAAACGAGAGGGACGAGGAGATACGAACGCTGGGTAGTGATCGAGCTCCAAAGAAACGCTATCGCTGTCAAGAGAAGGGTAACTACAATCGCGCCTCTGCTCGGGCGCAGGGCGACGCGGACGCCAGCGAGCGCGGTGCCAAACTGAAGGCCGGCGAAAGCCACATTGACGATAACCGAGAAATTGGTTTCTCCGCGAAAAATGTTCACCGCATTTTGTTGACCGAGGTCGAAGAGCTGACCCACGGAGCGAACAGAGAACAATGATGTGCCGAGTTCTGCACCCACTTGAATAGCACCGACCGCCCCAATGAGGGCGAGTAAGAGCAGGATTCGCACGGGCGGCACGAAACGGTGAGGTACGCCCCCGGCTCGCGTCGTTGCCAGGTTCGCGACGGTCGAGTTCAGGAGAAACCCCGGGAGACTGTAAAGCGCGGCCAGGAAAACGAGAGCGATGGCGCCAGCCGCAGGCACGTCAAAGCCGTACCCCAGAACCGCCGTCGACAGGAAGAGGACGCCCCAGCATAGGTTCCAGATGGGAGCGGGCGCCAGCCAGGAGCGGTAGCGGTGAGCTGTCAGGATGCCGAGTAACGCAAAAAAAAGGGCACAGAGCAGTAACGAGCCGGTTCCCACGCACGCGCCCCCTGTCTCAGCATTGACAGAACACCGTGATTCCGTCGCTAGTTATGAGAATACTGGTCACTGGGCACTCCCAACACGCAAGACGACAAGAGATTCGTGCCAACGGCGACGATGCAGCGCCAGCGGCCTCGACGTGGCCACTCTCTGAGGATGTAGCAGGGGGGTCTCCCCGGTCTGATATGCATGAGTCAGGCACATCGGCATATAGGTTGGAGCCCCATGAAACTCTCGGTCATCGGCTGCGGTTACCTCGGCGCGGTCCACGCCGCCGCGATGGCATCCATTGGGCACGACGTCGTAGGAATCGATGTCGACGAACGCAAAGTCGATTCGTTGGCCAGGGGCGAAGCCCCGTTCTTCGAGCCAGGCCTCCCGGAGGTCTTGGCGCAGGGGATCGAATCGGGCCGATTGCGGTTCACCACCGACATTGCTGAGGCGCAGGGTGCGCGGGTGCACTTCGTGGGCGTCGGCACTCCTCAACAGAAGGACGGCAACGCTGCGGATCTCACATTCGTGGATGCCGCAATCGATTCGCTCCTTCCCTACATCGGGCCGGGCGACGTCGTGGCCGGTAAGTCGACCGTTCCCGTTGGCACAGCGGCAAGGCTCTTGGAACGTGTGATGCCGACCGGTGCGACGCTTGTTTGGAACCCGGAGTTTCTTCGCGAGGGCTGGGCCGTCCAAGACACCATCGATCCCGATCGCCTCGTCGTCGGCGTGCCACATGGGGGTCACGGCTCCCGCGCTGCCGACCTGCTGCGCGAGGTTTACCAATCGTCGATCGATAAGGGCACCCCTTTCCTTGTGACTGATCTCGCGACCGCGGAGCTCGTCAAGGTTTCTGCGAACGCGTTTCTCGCAACCAAGATCTCCTTCATCAATGCGATGGCCGAGATCGCTGAAGCGACCGGGGCCGACGTGACCCAGCTCGCGACGGCGATCGGGCACGATGCGCGAATCGGACGTCAGTTTCTGGGTGCAGGGATCGGATTCGGCGGAGGGTGTCTTCCGAAGGACATCCGGGCGTTCGCCGCGCGGGCCGAAGAACTTGGTCGCGGCGAGTCCGTCGGGTTTCTGCGCGAAGTCGATGCCATCAACCTGCGTCGGCGCGAGCGGGCGGTGACGCTGGTGGTCGAGGCGCTGGAAGGCGAGCTCGTCGGCAAACAGGTCACTGTTCTGGGCGCTGCGTTCAAGCCGCACAGCGACGACATCCGCGACTCCCCAGCGCTCGACATCGCCATGCGTCTGCATGACCTGGGAGCCGACGTGACCGTCACAGATCCCGAGGCGATCGAGAACGCGCGACGTCAGCATCCGCAGTTGGACTACGTTGACGACCGCGACGACGCGCTTCGAGGTGCGGATGCCGTCATCATCGCGACCGAGTGGGAGGAGTACCGTCGCGACTTGTCGCCGGAGCACGCCTCCGAGCTCGTTTCAGGCAAGAGAATCGTCGATGGCCGAAATTGCCTGGACGCGGCCTTGTGGCGCGCTGCAGGGTGGACCTACTTCGGCATGGGGCGCCCCTGACCCCGGCGGCCGCGCACCACCGCTATCGTGTGACTGTGACTTCCGAGACCTCGTCTGCCCGTCGACGACACCGGGCAGGCCGCATCTCAGCCTGGGTGCTCGGTGGCCTGCTTGTCATCAGCGTGGCCGGTGCCGCGTGGATCGGCATCCGAGGTTATGCTGCGTATCAGCACCTCGACAGCGCGCGGTCTGCAGCTGAACGCGCGCCCGAGGTGCTGAAAAATCCGGCCGCGGCCCCCGCTCTCGTCGAGCAGATCTCATCCGACACATCGGCAGCACATGCTCTAACGGACGATGTCGTGTGGAAGCTCGGCGAGATGCTCCCCTGGGTCGGCCCTCAGCTCGAGGCTGTGTCGACCGTCTCGGCAGCACTGGATGACATCGCGTCGAACTCGCTCGATCCACTGGTCTCGGTCGCGACGACCTTCTCTATCGACAGCATCCGCCCACAGGACGGTGTCATCGACACGGCCCCTTTCGTTGCCATCGCGCCCGCCGCTGCGAGCAGTGCCGAATCGCTCGGTGCTGCTGTAGCCAAGACCCGAGACATTGACACCGAACTTCTCATCGCGCCGCTTAGAGACGCGGTCGACGAGGTGTCCGGTCTTGTGGCGCAGACCTACTTCGCGGTCGACGCTCTGCACCGCGCCTGTGAGTTGATGCCGGCGATGCTCGGGTCCGACGGTCCGCGTGACTACCTTCTCGTTTTCCAGAACAACGCGGAGTGGCGGTCACTCGGAGGGATCGTCGGGGCCGCGTTACAGCTGCACACCGAGGGAGGGCACATCTCGCTCGTCGCGCAGGGATCGTCCTCCGACTTCCCCAGATACGACGAGGCGGTCGTGACCCTCAGCGCCGATGAACAGCAGCTGTTCGGCACGCAGCCGGCACGATTCATTCAGAACGTGACGCAGATTCCAGACTTCAGTCGAGGAGCGCCGATCGCCCGCGAAATGTGGCTACGCGAGACGGGCGTCGATGTCGACGGGGTGATCGCTCTCGATCCTGTCGCGCTTTCCTACCTCCTCAAAGCAACCGGTCCCGTCACGTTGCCAACCGGCGACGTGCTCTCCGGCGACAATGCGGTCGACCTCCTCCTCAACGAGGTTTACCACCGATACGCGGACCCTCGGGCACAGGACGCGTTCTTTGCTTCAGCTGCAGGGGCGGTCTTCAGCACGCTGACGTCTGGCGCCGGGTCCCCCTCGGACCTGCTCACCGCGATGGCGCGATCAGGTTCGGAGAATCGGTTGCTGATCTGGAATCGAGAGGAATCCGAACAGAAAATCCTCGATGGCACCACGCTCCAGGGGGCGATTCCTGAGACCGATGCAACCACGACGTCATTCGGCGTCTATGCGAATGACTCCACTGCGTCGAAGATGGACTACTTCCAGACGCTCGCGACGTCGACATCGTGGTGCGGACCCGATCTGGCGCAGCTCGACGTCACTATACGAAACAATGCACCGGCCGATGCTGGGGGCCTGCCTGCCTACATCACTGGAGGTGGAGGTCAGGGTGTCTCACCAGGCGAGATCAAGACCGCTATATACGTATACCTACCTCAGGGCTCCACGCCCGTGTCGATCGCGGCCGGAGGGGACGTAGAGACACCGGGATTCGGCGGCGGCATCGACAGAGGTCGCGACGTCGTGGTGTGGACGGTCCAGCTTGCCCCGGGTCAGTCGGCGACTCTCGCCGCACAGGTGTCTACCCCGACTACGCCTCACATCGTTACGCGAACGACACCGACAATTGACGAAGAAGTAACGTCGGACGTTGCGCCCGAGTGCGGTATTCCGAAATAATAGTTTCAGGGGGGCTCTGGTGGGAAACCATCGCTGGCTTCCCTGTACCACGGCGTCGGGCCCCATGGAACGACGTGCGATAGGAACACACCAGAAAGGCCCCCGCCATGAAGCGCACTCTCATCAAGGCCAGCGCCGCGGCCGCACTCGTGGCTGGCGCCCTGTTCATCACCCCGACCCTCGCAACGGCGAACACTTACACCCCTCCGGCGACCGGCGTCGTGAGTTCGTCTACCGTCGAAGCAGGCGGCACCGTCTTGTTCTCGGTCCCTGGCGGAGTTTTCGAAGCCGGCGAAGCAGTCACGATCAGCATCACGGGAGAGAGCGCCCTCGGCGCATCACTCGGGTTCGTGAAGTTCGCGATCGAGACAAAGTCCCTCGGTACAGTCACGGCCAACGCTGCCGGGGGAGTCGACCCGTCGCGAATCACGCTTCCCTCGAACGCATCTGGCCGATACACCATCCTCGCGACCTCGCCTTCGAACCCCACCGGTGTCGTCGCTTACATCACCATTTCGGGTGCCGCTGCCGACGAGGATGACAACCTCGCAACGACAGGCCTCGATAACGCCGCCCTACTCCCGCTGTGGATTGGCGGCGGAGCACTTGTACTCGCGGGCGGCGGCCTTGCGGTCGCTGCGACGGTTCGCCGCAACAAGAAGCACGAGCTGGTCTGACCGCACCGCTAGCTGAGAAGGGCGCTTTGGTCATCTTTGGCCAGGGCGCCCTTCCGTGTGCATACGCTTCCGTGCGCGGGCCCAAAGGTACTCACTCATAGGTTCTGCCCGCCCAAGACCCGATGGCTAGATCGCGATCGTGGCGGGGCTATCGTGGCGGCGCGAAGCTTCCGGCAGGCCTGAACCATCAAGTTGGTCATGCAAACGCGTGAAGTCCGCGTTGTGCCGTGCCGACGCCCCCAGATATTGTCGGCGTGCGCCAGTGAGGTGAGGTCATTCCTCACGAACGGAGAGTGCTGGCGGCTTGCGCCCTGAGGGGAAACCGCCAGCCGCCAGCATGCAGAGCCCGATGTGAGGGCATCTTCTACAGCTCCGCGCGTAACATCCTAGACCTGCCGGCTTGACCACGCGCAAAAGAATGGTGGCCCACCGTTCCCCGGGAAAGTCCATACGACTGGTGGGCCACCGAAGCGAAACAGCCGTCTGCGTTCTCCTCCCCCGAGGATTTCGCGGCTTAGCTCGCTACCTAATCTTAGCTCGATGACACATAATCCACTGCTTGAGAAGGATACGAATAGGGCACGGGGATTCGAGCCTTCTCGCCTGTTCGGGTCGCTGCAAGCGGATAGACCGCCGGACATCTCCCGACGCTTACGAGAGGATGCCCCCCCTCTATCGAACTGATCGCCAGGATGCGAATGTCGTGACCATGGCGACCGAGGAGAAGGGGATGTGCATTTCGGCCGGGGAGCACTCCCACCTCGGCCCCGCACGGCTGGTGGCTCGTCTCCTCTTTCACGACCCCTGAGGTGAACGGTCTGCCTGGTCAAGACCATGCATATCTAGATCGGTAGCTCTACATATACGCTGACCCCATGAGTCCCCTCCCGCCGACGACCACGTTGTGGGCGTGCGTAGCGTCGGGGTTCTTCGTCGGTAGCCGAGACGGTTCCTTCCTTGGCTACATCGACCGGCAGGCTGGCGGCTTATGGCGCGCATTCGATGCCTCGTCGAGAGTTCTCGGGGACTTCGATGATCACCATGCTGCGATGACGGCGGTCCCGAGTTCATCGGCACGCCAGGAAGGTTCCATGTGACCGAAGATCACTCGATTGACTTGCTCGTGTACTGCTGCTCCGCCTCGCACCCTTTCAGCGACGAGAAACTCGGCGACCTCCTCACAATGAGCCGATAGAACAACGACACTCACGACGTCACCGGCCTGTTGCTCTTCCGAGAGGGAGAGTTCGTGCAGGTCCTCGCGGAGACCGATACGACCCTGATTAGGCGATGAAGCGGATATCTGCAGACTCTGGTCATCACGACCGCCGGGTCCTGTTGGAAGAGCGGATCCAAGCCCGTCGCTTCGCGGACTTGACGATGGGCTACGAGGCAATGATCGTCTCAGCTTCCGGGGAGGTGCACGGGTACCGCGACTCATTCGAGGATTCACACATCGGTGACCATGACATGATCGGCCCTTTTTTGATGGAGCTGACATGTGGTTCCGAGTGCGCGAGTCCGACGACGAACTCGGCGCCTGACGGATCTCAGCTCAAGCGCGAGTTCCAGACGCAAGCGTCGATCCCACGGGTTCCGATACTAAGCAGAGGCCGCTGGGACTGTTGGCAGTCTGCGCCAGGGCATCGACCCATGCACGTTTGATCTGCGGCTGCCGGCTACAGTGGTACCTGTAGACGAGGTTGCTGCCGGCGTGCACCCACACGGTCGTGCGACCGCCCCCAGTGCTGTGGTCATCCTTCCAGCTGAACGCGAAGGGCTCCCCGCGGCGCAGCTTGCTCGTCATGACCATCTGCAGGTGCCGCAGAGCGCGGTCCTCGACCTCGACCTTCTGCCCGTTATCGTAGACGAAGCGGCCCATCGGCCTTCCTTTCAGCGGCCACAGGAACCCGTGTCGTGAGGCGCGTCATAGATCAGACGCTGGGTGGCGAAAGATTTTCTCACAGACCGCCGACATTCCCGCTGTCGAAGGAAAAGCGGGAAGACAACCCCTGATCAACACTGGTCGCAGCGTCGGATGATGTGGGGATGAAACTCGTCTCCTAAGCCGGCCAACAGCTCATCACCACCGACGATGTCGCAGACGCGCTCGTGACTCTCGCCGCGGCGATTGCGGCAGACGGGGAATCCGCAGCGCTGCAGATCCCGATTCTCATCGACGGTGAGAAGGACTGCGCGGACCTCATCGCCGGCGTCGGAAACGACATCCTCGTCGGACCACAAACCTAGTCCGGTGACGACCCCGACTTCTCAGAGGAAGCGGCCAACCTCCGCGCACACCGGCTGTACCCGAAACAGCCTCATGACGACGCGGATGAACTCGAGATCGATGACGCCGAAGACCTCGACCTGCATCACGGCGTTTGACCGCTCACTTCTCGACGTGATGTTCCTTGTTGACTCATAAACGAGCAGGAGTAGTGTGGCGTCAACGCGCGCTCCCTGAGACGTGCCTCTTCCTGCATCATCCCCAGTGATGCACCCGAAGGCGGCGGCTGAGATGTCAAACCCCGGCGCGCGGGACGATTCGGCCCCCCACACCCCAGATGTGGAGGGCCGAATCTGTGTCGGTCGAGACGCCGGCCACAGCCCTCCCGATGCGGCCGAGACCCTCCACTCCACGGGCATCCGACCATCGCGCCGGACCGATGAAATCAATCACGCGCTCGAAGCATCGTAAGCGGCATCCCGCTGTTAAGGAAGAAGATTCCGTGGCCATCGCGCGTATTGCAAGGACGGTTTGATCGCGCCTGAATACCCGATAGGTCCGATTAGTGCCCGCTGCTCTTCACCGTTCGATCCTGCACAGGGGAGGGTCACTGCCGGTGGGGGAGTATTAATAGCTGAGGCTGGGTTGCAGGACGCCGCCGACGAGCATGGTGAAGATCCGCCGGACGAAGGCGGCGGCGATCGCGAGAGCGATCGGAACCGCGACCCATTGGCGTCTCGGTAGCCGAAAGGGCATCGTGGTTCGCCATACTGCGGGGAAGACGCCCGGCGCCGCGAGGAGAAGTAGCACCTGTCCGGCGCGGATGGTCGGCGGATCCGGCGCAGGGCCGTCTGCCAGCAGGGCGTTCGCCACCGTCGACCGCGGCAGCACGGGCACAGCGAGGCTCAGGGTGCCCGTCCAGACGAGCCAGCCCGCCAACCACCACCCGCGTGATCTCCTATTCGCAGATACGCGTATCCGCCGCACGAGACAGCCGACGGGGGATGCGATCAGATGCATCACGAGTATCACGATCGATATCCCCGCGACGATCGGGAAGACGGATCGCTCCGTCGGCATCGGCTGGCGAGTGAAGGCGCGATAGAATCCAATCGCGATCACCGCGCGGTCCTGGATCGACGGCAATCGTGCGTTAGACGTCGACTCCGTCCACGCCCACGGTTCGGTCTCGATAAAACGCAGCGGTCGCCGTCGGGATTGACGATCACCGAGATGGTGACCTGACCGGAGCCGGCGGCGACTACGTCGATGCTCGAGAGGATGAAGAACGCCCCAATGAAGGTCGTGTTCCAAGAATCCCCGCGGTCATCACCGGGCCGGCGGCGAGACATCCGATGCTGTCCTCTGTCAAAGCCGACTGATGCATGAGCGCGCGGGTCTCGGGGTCCGGCAACGGCTGCTCGGAGTCGCCAAGCTGCGCGAGCATGAACCGGTCCATGTCGATCGCCGTCGCCGAGATCGCTCCGGCGGGTGCGGGTGAGACGACCTCGAAGAGCACCTCGTCTGAGCCGTCGAACCGGTACTCCTTCGACATGTCATTCTGACGGCGTACTCGAGCTACTCGAACGGACTCGCCGCCTACGTGGCCGGTACTCCGTTCGAGGAGCTCGTGCAGGAGCGCATCTTCGACAGGGTCGGTATGACGACGGCGAGCATGGCGCAGCCGCTCCCGCCGCGGCGCGGAGTACGCCGGAGTCAGAGCTCCGCGCCATCCGAGCATTCCTCGACCGCATGACCGATGCTAAGGTCACCGCGAACACGCGGCTGCGAGAGATGCCCTCGCAGACTGTACGGACAGGGACGTGAAGCTCAGTCGCGGAACGGCTCACGAATGTCCGCGGTGGGCATTCGTCGTTCGCGAATCGGCAGGGTGTGGAGAACGGTTTCGGAGGGGCCAAGCCGCCGCAGACATGCGACCGCGCGCCCCGGCGTTCATGTATCGGGAGTGCGTGGACACGGAGCTAATGGGAGCCAGGGGGCGACTATCGCCAGATGATTTCGACCCGGTCGGGAACGGGTCTATTGCTGCCGCGCTCGGATGGCTTGATGCGTTGGAGCACCGGGGTCATGATTCCCCGCACGAGTCGGCGCTGTTCCGGAAGTTCTAGAGCGTCCCATGCTTGTCGCGAATCCGGTGCATCCGACAGTGCGCGCACCAAAGGGTTGGGCGTCGTCAGATCGGCTATCTTGCGGCGGGCGGCGTCGATGAACGGTTGTACGCGCGTTTGTTGGTCGAGTGCGAGCTCGAATCGTCGTGCCGCGGCTGCCTGGGCTCGAACAGTGTCGAGATAGTGCTCGTGCTCGGCGATCTCCTTGAGGAGGTCTAGGCGCATTGCCCAGGCCTTCTCGTCCGTGCCTTCGTGATGCGAGGGGATTGTCGAGTCGCGAACGTGCTGGAGGAGCTGGTCGATCACAATCTCGTCCAGGAGGTTCATTCTCATTCCCGCGTGCCAGTTCGGTGTGCCGGCGGGTCGCCGCACGCCCGGGATGCCAGGGCAAATGTAGGAGCGATACGTATGCCGCGGCTGAGGAGCGCCGTCAGCATTGGCCCGTCTCGGGATGTAGGTGTGTTTCTGCGACTTTAAGGGGGCGCCGCAGACGCCGCACAACGCTATCCCGGACAGCAGATACCTTCCCATGTGATCTCGTGGCCCCTTGCGACTAGGGGCGTCCATGATCGCCTGAAGCTGCTGCCACTGCTCGAAAGGAATGAGGGCGGGCCACATCGCGTCGCCCACGATGCTCCCGCAGTAGTCACGCTTGCCCGCGTACGCCGGTAGCCGCAACATCTGCTTCACTGTCGACGGCGTCCACGCCTCATTCTCGAACGGCGGGTTCCGTTTGGCGCGTCTGGTCGGAATGCCCCGCTCGTTGAAGTCCTTGGCAATGGCGTAGAACGGCTCGCGGGCGAGCACCCGATGAGCGGCTTCCATGACCACTCGGGCTTGCTCGGGCCGAGGTTCGACCCGCAGGAGGTCGCGTGTCCCTTCGTCGTACACGCGGCGGTAGCCGTAGATGTTCTTGCCGTGAGGCCGCCCCTCGGCGGCGGACGCGCGAGCGCTACGTTTGCGACGCTCGGAGATTTTGTCCGACTCATATTCGGCGTCCACTGCATCCTCGAGAAGGCTTCTGCGGTCCCGAGATCGGTTCGGGTCATACGCGCGACCGTGGGTGGTCACCCAGATGAGCACGTTGCGTTGCCGACACAAGTCAACGAGGTCCACCCATTCGCCGACGCGGCGGGAACCGCGACTCGACTCCCATATGGCGAGAACATCGGCACCGAAGTTACCGGTCTCGAGGTCCTCGATGAGGCGTTTGAAATCTTCTCTCACGAGCTTCGCATAACGACTAGCACTCCGATTTGTGTCTCGATACGCGGGCGCGGGGTGGAGCGCCCATCCCTGTTCGATGATGGCCCGCACGTTCTCGGTGTGCTGTTGATCTGGGCTTCGCCCCGTGACCCTAGCGTCTTTGGAGACGCGCAAGTATTCACGCACTGTCCTCGTCGACATGGATCCGCCTCTCGCTCCTACCTTGGCCTCCTTCCTACGCCTCAGCTACCAGCTTCGGAAGAGCGAGGCTAGACAGCTGATTGCTGTCTGCGCTGCGCCCGCGTAGACGTCATGTCCACGCCGATACTCCTGATAACTGTTCTTATCGGGGGTAACGGGCCAGATGCTGAAGTGAGATGGGGCTGAGCTGCTGAGCGGCTGTTGACCGGTCGCTGAGTGGGATCGCGAGGGTCTGCGCCGTCGCAAAGTAGAAGTGGCTATCTCGTGCGCTGCTACGGTCGGGGCAAGGGCCGAAGAGTCGGCCGTCGGGGTGACGCTGCTGGCGTGGAGGGATCAACAGGGGCTGGGTATGGCAGTCTACGATCGCGAGCAGTCGGATTCGTACAGCGGTGTGGCCGGCCCGATCTTCTGCGGTGCCGGCGCAGTGGTCGTCGGGATGCTCGGAGTGTTCTGGGTCGGACTGGCGGGCCTCGTCTGGCGCCCATGGGAGTTCGGCTCGACGTATCACTGGAACGACGAGGGGCCCTTCGCACTGCGTATCGCTCTGATCTTCTTCGCGATCGCGGCCGGGCTCGTGCTCTGGATCATCGCCCGCGGAGCATGGACCTGACGCCGGCGAAGCAACTCCTCCCGCCTGACGGTGGTGTTGGTGCCGATCATCACGATCCTTGTGGTGCTCGTCGGGTGGGCGCTTCTGCTCTCACCGGGGAACAGCCAGCCGACCTGGGGGGGTGAGGGTGTCCCATCGGCATGTGGATCAGGTGATCCCGCCTGCCGGTCATCGACCCTTCTGTTCATTGCGTGGTAGCGGAGCCTTCTCAGCGTCTAACTGTCCCCGAAGCCGGTGCCGAGGTCACATCGGCGAAGGAGAGCGAGCGTCTCGTCGGTAGTGAATACCCTCCCATCCCGTTCAGCGAGAGCCTCCGCGTGAAGCTCCTCCAGAGCAGCTCGAACTTCACGCAGAAGCTCGTGACGGGCGGCGTGATCGAGCGTTGGCGGGCCCATGGGTGATATGCGCTGGAATTCGGCACCACCTTTGCTGAGCGGGGAGGTCGGGTCCTTCATGGGAGCCTCTGTGAGTCGTCGGTCGGCGGAAGATCTTTTGATCCTGGGGTGATGTACCGTATTTGCTCTCCAAAACGGGTACGCGGTTGCGCACGAGAAATCGCAGTTCAGGACGCAGAATAGGAGGTCGAGTGGGAACGCCGCGTACCGTATTTGAGGACGCCGAGATCGAAATACGGTACGCCGGAACGGGAGCTCTCTCCTGTGTTCCCAAGGAACTCGGAGGGATAGAGAGAGATCTGTACCCGATGTACCACTGATTCTGAGAAACTCCACACGCGCGCGCGCACACGCATACAGTTCGTTCGAAAACTTGGTACAAACGGTACTTGATGCTGTAAGGCCAGGTCAGCGCGTAATTCGGCTCGCGATCTGATGGTACGCGAACGGGTACGCGATCCTCGTTGCGCGACAATCGAGTAGGTCAAAATGCGCTCCTTATCTGGTATTTTCG
This sequence comes from Microbacterium sp. USHLN272, assembly GCF_037149655.1. NCBI lineage: Bacteria > Bacillati > Actinomycetota > Actinomycetes > Micrococcales > Microbacteriaceae > Microbacterium > Microbacterium sp. USHLN272. The sequence continues at coordinate 2,664,901 of NZ_JBBCRA010000001.1, forward strand.
TGGGGTCGATCTGGCGCGCAGTGCGTACCCGATCGGCGGTACGCGTCTTCGAAGCGTCGCCCGACGATGGCGTCGAACAGCGATCTACTGGCGCGTCCGCTGCCGCCCTGGTGGCAGCGAGGTCCGCCGCGTCGACGCCATTAGTCCGGTAGTCGGGGCGATAGGGTGATGGCCCGCAGCCGCTGGCGCCTTGTTCATCGCAAGCGTCTGCTGGACCTGCGCGAACGTAGGCCGCTTACGTGTCATCGGAAGCCTCGCTCTCCTCGATCAAGCTGACTACGGTTGCTGGGTCCAGACCAATGGCGAGCCAGGTGTGCGGACTGATGGGCTCGCCGTGGATCATGAGGCCTGCTTCGTGCGTAGCCATGAAGGCGTAGGATCGCGCTGGCTCCCAGGCGGAAGGGACCGCCATGACCACGTCGTGTAGCCCTGGCAGGACGCCAGTTCGTTCGTCGAACTGCCAGGTCGGATACCTGCGCATGCGGCCGACCTTGAAGAAGTGCAGGTGTTTGTTCTGAGCGAGTCGTCTCACGTGTCGGAGACTGATGTCCAAGAAGTATGCCGCTTCATCGTCGCTAAATGAGTCGATGATGGCTTCAACTTGGGCTCTGTACTCTGGGCGCATTCTTCCAGCAGGATGAGCCGGGCTCGCGTCAAAGAGAACGTCCGCACCTTTTTCAGAGATGAAGCCGGCGATCGTAAGCACGAGCGACTTGACCAACTTCCAGTCGCGACCATGCGCTGCCGCAGTGCCGATCAGGCGCTCAAGAGCAGCCTTCGCTGTATCGACATCAACGGCCACCTTGGAGCTGTCTTCAACGCGGTTATTGAGCGTCATCCGGGCGTCCTCTGTCCCCTTAGCTGATGTCATATTGATAGCCCTCCAGCAAGATGGCCACGTGCAATGGATCGCGCCCTTGAGACAGCCATCTCGTGGGCGTTTGGCTTCGACGGTTGCTCTTCAGGTGCCAGGTCGGTGTCGTGAAGAAGCGGTGTATCCGCGGCAGCGTCCAATCGGACGGTATCGAGGACACGATCAGGCTGACGCCGTCGACGACTGGCTTGCCTTCGCCGGCCGAAAACTGCCACATCGGATAGCGCATCTCGTTCGGAGCGAGCGCGACGGCGTGCAGGAATCCGGCGCGCGTGACGCGGTCGAGATAACGGCGAGACGTGCGCAGGCGGATGACGGCTTGCTCTGGAGTCAGCGACGCCTTCATCGCGGCGCGCGTTATTGCGTCGCTGTCCGCGGATGCGGGTTCGCCTGCCATCGCGCCGATGCGCTCGTCTCGTGCCACGAGCGCGAGCACGCGCCTGCCAGCGTGGAGGCTGTTGGGGACGCCTACTTCGTGTTGGACGTATCCGAGTCGACGCCATACAACGATCACCGCGGTCCAGAAGCGATGCCGCGCCAGGTTCAAATCCTTTCGCGCCCAGTCTTCGGCTGAGAGCGAAGGGAGGCCATTGGTGTCGGGGAAGAGATGGCTGAAAACGTCACGAATCGTGGGTCCCTCGTCGTGGCGACGGTGATGATGAATTATGTACAAGCCGGCCGCCAATCCCCACTGCTCCGCTGATGCGCCGATTGTGAGCTCCGTGAAGAGAGCGCGCCATGCCAAAGGGGCTGGGCGTCGCGCGGATGTCCACCAGTTCTCAGGGCTCAAGTACCCAGGGTTTGCCATGGCAGTGGCCATCCTCTCGCTCGTCTACGGTCAACCCGGTCGGGCTTCCGATCGCCTCGGCGCTAGGTTCGCAAGCGGTCGCCCTGTGGGTACGCGCTCGCGAGACGCTGTCGGCTTCGAATCAGAATATGGCTTACTAGTAAGCCCATACAAGGAAGCCAATCTGGCGACGCTTGTAACCGTGACAGGGCGACCAGGCGAGGCTGACGCCGAGTGGCGTGAGTTCGTCCTGCAGCTCTCGGTTCATCTCAGGCGCCTACGGCACGACGCTGGCCTCAGCCAGGAGGAAGTCGCCCATCGAGCTGGACTGAGCCGATTCATCTATCGCCAGTACGAGAGCGGTGAATCGCGCCGCGGAACGGCTGCGAACCCCGCGCTGCGGTCGATCCTCTCGATCGCGCAGGTGCTTCAGGTGCCTATCGAAGAACTTCTGCCCAAGCCGGTTCCGGACCTTCGCAGCCGGTGACGCCTCGGGTGGGGCAAGATTCTGCCGCGCTCAGGCGCTGAGGCTTGGTTTCTCGAGAAGCCTCGCCCGGCCCCGTGCTCCATCCTCTGGAGCTCTGTTCGAGCCCAGTAGTGCCTCGCGATCACTACCAGGAGCGCCATCGGAGAGCGGCACGCTCGGCGCTTCTCAACGGCCTCGGAACGGCCTCTGCGTGGCCACGCAAAGACCTGATGAGGGCCAATATGAGGCCAGGTAACATGAATCTTGGTTGCGGCGACGTCAGGTTATCTCTGGATGGCCTTCGCGTGGCCTCGAGCTGCTCCACTGTGGGGCCCCTAGTGACCACGGATCTGCGTTTCAGTCGAGCGCCATCAGATGTGGGCGACATAGCGCGCTGATGCGTGGCTCGATCGCGGATCGAGCGACGACGAGCTGGTGTGAGGCGCACCCGCGCCGCAGAGCAATCACCGACGGCAACCGCCTCCGGGCGGTTGCCGTCGGGGGAGGAACAAGCATGATCCCAACGCTGGCAACAGGCGCTTCGTCGCTCCGCTCAAGGCTTGGGACCACGGTGCCACATCGTTCTAAACCATGGTCCCAAGCCTCCCCCGACTTTCCGGGGCAAAAGGATGGGCCTGGGACCACAACCCCCTTCGGGCCCTTCGGGTTCGGTCGTGGTCCCAACGGTGATGGTCCCATCCCTTCGCCCCGAGGTATCCACTGCTCTCCCGAAGCGGCGTCACGAGCTCGCTGTTAACACGGAGTCACTTCGTTCCGATCCGTGTTAACAGCGAACCCGCGACTTTCCGGGGCAGAAGGAGGTGCCTGTTAACACGCTGACGCCGTTCTCCGCCCTGAGTCAGCGTGTCAACAACGAGTTTGAGTCAACCAAGAATCCCCGATGTCGCAGCGAATCTGATCCCGATTCCTCGCGAAAGCTCGGCTTCGGGTCCAAAAGTAGGAAAGAGCATAAGGGGAGGTGGCACCGGGCTGCGTTTCTCACCTCGCTTCGCTCGCCCGAAACTTGACCGGTGGTCGGCGTGGCCGACACCTCCTCGGTCCGCCTCTCAACTGTCGCTGCGCTCTGTCTCGAGGCTTCCCTCGCCGCCTTTGCTGCGCTTCGTCGGCCCTCACTTCGCAGCTGACGCTGCTCGCCGGAGAACGCCTCACCGGGGCGTTCTCCGGTTGCTACCGCTGACGACCGCGCTGCGCTTCGCTTCGTCCGGTCGCCACCGAACAGATCATGGCGAAGGCTCGATCGCGGACCACTTTGCAATGAACGTGCTCTCGAAGGGAAAGAATCTCGAAGCGAGAATGCGGGCGCGTACCCGCAGCGTGCCTGGAGGCCACCAGGTACGCGAGAAATCCAAGAAAATGGCCGATCGACGTAGGAGAACCGTCGCAACGCGACGGAGGGTGCTCGAGAAGGGGAAATCTCCTCTGATCAGGGGTATTCTGGAGTGTACCTGGTGCACCTGCGGCGGTAGCCAAACCTCTATATATGGAGCGCCTTTCGGAGCTCGATAGGCGCAGGTGTAGTGGAAGACCGATTACTACTCTTTTTCTTTATCCACCAGGTACAACAGGTACTTCGCGGTCAGAAAGACCGAAAAATCCCGAGATCACGCGGATTCACGCGTACCTGCAGGCGTGCCTGCAACCTCCGTTTCGGCAGGTACGCACCAGGTACATGGGGCCCATCTGCGGAACGTCGATCGGGCGTAGCCTCCTGACATGTGGGCCATCCGTCGAGATGTCCGACATGCTGTGTACAGTCGTGAGCAAGCCTGAATGACGCGAAAAGGGCAGGGCCACCGACGGTCCGACCAATTGGATACGCCAAGCAACCGCTAACGGGTTCGGCTACGAGGTCCTCTTGGAAGTTTTGACTTCCAAGGGAGATCCATGCCTTTTTCCACCCCAGCGAGCACCATTCTGCTGGACTCGCTGATCACGCCGGCAACGCTCGCTGAACGCCTCGGCACGACTGAGCGCAATCTGAGCGAGTGGCGCATCACGGGCCGCGGCCCGAAGTTCATCCGCATCGGTCGCAGCCCCCGCTACCGCCCCGAAGCGGTAGATGAGTGGCTGCTCGCTCAGGAGCACGCGAGCACCTCGGAAGAGGCCGCCTGATGGGGACCGTCAAGGCGTACTCGACGAAGACGAAGGGTCGGATGTACGAGGTTTGGTACACGAAGCCCGACGGCACACGCGGCCATGATCGCGGCTTCAAACTCAAGCGTGATGCTGAAGCGCACCTCGCCACTGTCGAGGTCGCAAAGCTCCGAGGATCGTACGTCGACCCGGCAGACTCGAAGATCCGTATCTCGGAGCTGGGGGCCGAGTGGCTTGCGCGCCACCAGACGAAAGTTACCCCTAGCACCTATCACTCGCTGGAGAGCACATATCGAATCTGGGTTCTGCCGCGCTGGGGTCGTTACTCCGTCGGCGCAATCACGAGGAGGGACCTCGCCGACTGGCTGACAGAGCTAGGCGAGTCGCGGTCTCACACCACTGTCTCGCGTGCCCGAGATCTGCTGGGCGGGATTCTCGACGATGCGATCGAGGATGGTCGAATCATCAAGAACGCTGCACGCGGGATCACGATAAAGAGAAAGCCTCTGCCGGAGGAGACGTACTTGACGCACCGCCAGATTGAGCAGCTCGCACGGGCGTCGCGCTACCCGACGCTGGTGCGATTCTTGGCCTATACGGGACTTCGATGGGGCGAGGCCACCGCCTTGCGCGTGAAAAACATTGATACCGCGAAGCGCCGGATCCTGATTCGTGAGGCGGTATCAGAGGTCAATGGCAAGCACGTACTCGGCAGCGTGAAGAGTCACGAAAGCAGAGTGGTCGCCTACCCGGACTTTCTGGACACCGAGGTTGCGATGCTCGTGAGCGGAAAGACGGCTGGCGATCGTCTCTGGAACTCGCCTGACGGAGGCTTCCTGCGGCCTGGAAATAGTGTGAATGGGTGGTTCCAGGCGGCCGTCAAGCGCTGCAGGTCCGCGGACTCGGGCATGGTTCGGATCACGCCCCATGACTTGCGGCACACAGCCGCGTCACTTGCGATCAGCGCTGGGGCAAACGTCAAGGTGATCCAGCGCATGCTCGGACACAAGTCGGCCAAGGTGACGCTCGACACTTACGCCGCACTGTTTCCGGACGATCTCGATAACGTGACCCAGGCGCTGAGTCAGCAGAGGGCTGAGCAGCGCCGTTCATGGGATGAGTAGGAACCTGCCCGGGCTCGGAGTCGATCTCCGGTGCGAGGACGAAGCCCTGATGGGGCGGGGCGATGGCCTGTTTCAGTGGCCGCCTTGATCTCCAGCCTCGACCTTGGTCCCGCACCGGCCCACGGTCTCCATACGCTCTCGTTGCCAAAACTGGCAACGAGAGCGTATGATGACTGAATGGCCAAGGGGGATTCCGCGGCGTCGTTGCTGCGCGAACTCCGGCGTAGGCAGGGGCACACGCTTCGATCGGCGGCAGCTGAGCTCGGTATCGCAGCTTCGCAGTTATCGCGCATGGAACGTGGCGAGCGTGCAGTCGGCGAGCGTGCAACGGAGAGGCTTGCAGAGTACTACTCAGTGTCAGCCGAGGTTATCGAGCTGGCCCGAGGGCAGGCTCCGCCGGACATCGTCGCGATACTACGCGAGCATCCGGAAGAGATTCGGCGGCTCAGGGAGCAGTACTCAGCATGACGGTGCCTACTCCGGTGCCCGATCCGTGGGTGGGAATCCTGCTCGGCCAACGCCTGGGGCCTTATGAAGTTCTTCGTCACATTAGCGAAGGCGGCTTCGGGCATGTGTTCGAAGCGAGGCACGCGACCACTGGCGCGCTCGTTGCAGTGAAGGTCTTGAAGGTAAGTCCTTCAGCCGAAGCGACTATTGAGTTCGAGAACGAAGCCGTGCTCCTGCGTCAACTTTCCGGGTGTGACGGAGTCATTAATTTCGTGGACTTCGGTGTGGGCAAGGTCGACATTCATATCGTCGGAGGCGTTATGCCCGTCGATGTTCGGTATCTCGTGCTATCCCGAGCATCGGGTTCCCTCGATGAGATCAGTCGGGATCCCGTGTCACGGGACGATCTGAGTCTTGCTGACAAGCTGCGCCTCTGGCGGGACGTCATCAAAGGCCTACGGCAGATGCACGCCGGAGGAGTCGTCCATCGAGACCTCAAGTGTAGTAACTGTCTCCTTTTCGTACGCGGGAACCTCTCCGCGGTGAGGCTCGGCGACTTAGGGCGATCCAAGGACCTGGCTCTTCCAATAACCAAGACCCTCGAACACTATGTCTTGGGTCGCGGGGACGTGCGTTTCGCTGCACCCGAGTATCTGTACCTGCTGGGTGAGCCCACGGCCAAGGAAGCGATCGCTGCTGATTACTACGGACTGGGCTCAATCCTCGTCGAGCTCATCACAGGTCAGTCGATGACAAGTCTGGCGTTCAGCGACATTTACTCGGTGATTGATCAGGCAAAGATCGATTACTTCGCGGGCCGAAGCAGAGACCTGAGTGTCCTCGTCGGCCGGTACACATCGGTTACCGCCGATATCGTTGCTTTGCTTCCGCCGAGTGTTCGGTTCGATACGTCTGTGATCCTCGGCCAACTCTGTCATCCGCTCCCGGGCCGCCGATCGCAGCCATCGCCCTTCCGGCGGGACCGCCTGGACAGGGACGGCCTGCACTGGATCTTGAAAAGAGTCGACATCATGATTAAGCAACTGGATATCGAAGCAAGAGCGGAACGTCGGATCACAAACACGGAAAGGAAAAGCGCATGACGGATCCTCTCGGCATGGTTGAGACGATCGAAGCTGACTCTTCCTCCTCTTGGGACGCCATCCGTCCGGTACTCCCTGGAATGTCTATCCGTTCCTCAGGTGCCAGGCCTCGACGCGCACCTCTGGCGTCCTCTCGTGACCGCCTGTCGGACCTTATCCTCGCTCAGGTGGAGGATTCGGTGCTAACCGCGCGCAGACAGGCGGATGCGGCAGCAACTTCGACGTCGATCGCGGCACTTGCCCACGCCCTAGAGACCGCTGGTCAGAACTCGGAGGCGGTGGAGAAGGCGAAAGATGCTCTTGCGAGATGCCAGCAACTTGAGGCCACGCAGCGATCCGACCCGTTCGCAGCTCGTCTTGCGATAGAGGTCTTGCTTCGGTCCGGCAAGCTCGACGATGTCCTCGGTTACGCTCGCGTCCTTCCAATCAGCGCCCACCTCAAACTCGAGATTGGAGCAGTACTAGCAGGTCGGGCTCGGTTCGACGAGGCATGTTCACTGATTGGGGATTCGACCGTTCCGGAGCGAGAAGCGATCGAAGGCTACGTTCTTGCGCTCAAGGGCGAGTTCCAACGAGCTGCACCACATCTTCGGGCGGCTCTTCGCCACAATCCGCACGACGCTGACTCCGCCCTCAACCTGTCGATTTCGCTTCTGGGTCTGGGAGCCCGCCAGAAGGCGCGAAAGGCGGCTGAGCAGGCGAGGGAAGCGGCGCCTGCCCGTGCAGACATCTGGCTGCACTTGCTGGAACTGATCCTCACGGACGGAGAGCTTGCACGCGCCGAACGCGAGATTGATCTCTTGCTGCGTCGTGGCGTGGAGCCCACTGCGCGCCTGATGGTCGTTCAAGCACGTGTTGCGCTCGGAAAGGGGAACCTCGATCTGGCGTTGCGCATGCTGGAGAGGGCCAGCGCAAAGGCATCTGAGGACGGTGATGCTGACACGGTTGCTGAAGTTCGTAGCAACCTTTATCGGATCCGTGCCGGCAACGGGATGGTCCCGCGCGAGCAGGCGCTGGACGACCTGAAGCGACTGATGGCAGAGTTCCCGGACAGTGACGTTACCGTTGTCAACTTTGCGCAAGTTGCGTGGCTGCGTCACCACGCGGCTACACTTTCTTCGGCGTTCCATCGAGTCAAAGATCAGCTCTCGCCAGCGAATTCCGCTTTCGTGCTCTACCAGTTGGCAAGTTTGAACGGGGACAACGAGACCGCAGCGGTTCACGCGACCAGTTGGTCTGCGCTGGAGCCGCGCAATGACCACGCCTTCGCGGCCCTGATGATTGCCTTGGGTATAGGTGAAGAACGATGGGATGAGGCGGCTCAACTAGCTGAAAAGGTGGTGGCGCGAGACGGACTAGATTCGACGTCGCTTAATAACGCAGCGTACGTTCTGGCAATGGCGGGACAGGCTGAGCGCGCTCTGCGAATTCTCGAGCCGCGGGCGGAGGAGAGTTTCATTCTCAAGGCTACTTTGGGGCTTGCGCATCTCGCGGCTGGTCGCATCGAGTCCGGTATGAGACTGTATCGGCAGGCGGCGGATGAAGCCGAAGCGCGCAAGGATGACGCTCGGAGTTTGATGACGGCCTACCAGGCGCTAATCGTGCGTCAGCTCGGACTCCTTGACAACGGTGACGAGCAGATGATTGCTGCGCTCTCGTTGCCTCCGTATCCGTTGCCAGATGATTGGGAGGATCGGCCAGAATTCCTGAGACTGTACGAAGTGGCGCGTCGCCACGGATTTGATTGGCCGCTAGCTATCTAACGGGCCCAGCATCTACCGATGAATTCAGGGCGTACTGAAGGCTCCGGCACCGCACTTTGCTTCGGAGTCAGCTCAGCGAGGTGGCATCTATGAACCTAAGTGTCCGTGGTGTGGACTCCGTCGCCCCACTCGGGTTCTGGCACATCGAGGGGTGGCCCACGCCTGCGGAGTGGGGCGCGTTCTGGACGTTCACCACTTTCGTCGTAGCCTTGGTCGCTGCTATCGCTGCCTTCAGCCAGCTCCGAATAATTCTCGAGGAGCGAGAGGAAAGAGAGCGGCCCTACTTGGCCGTGGACTTCGAGTTCCGTTCTCTCTTGGTGCTGATCTCTTTGGAGAACATTTCACCTAAATTGGCGACATCCGTGACGCTCACAGCGGATCCCCTTCCCCCGTTCGGCCGTGTCGAAAAACAGGAGCGCCTTGACGAGGTTTTCAGTGGGCAGTTTGTTATTCCGCAGGTCGCTCCAGGGAGGCGAATCTCGTGGCATCTCGACGCTGCACCGCAGTTGTTCGAGGATGAAGGCGCAGTTCGGCGGTTTGAGATTACTGCTTCGTACCTCGATCCGCTCTCCCGGAAAGTGGGTTGGCTTGGCTTTCGGAGTTCTCGGCCAGCACCTAGACGGTACGAAGACAGATTTGTGTTGGACTTGGACCAATATCGCGTGGCCGCTACGCAAGAGGACTACGACAACAAGAACTGGAACATCGCCCAGCGTAACGAGCGTCAGATCAAGAGTATTGCGAGCTCTCTAGAAGCGATGCTGCGTGTCGACCGTGAGCGACTTCGAATCGTGGACTCATCACATGAAGCGAGCGCCGCCGTACCGGAGAGAGATGACCGCAAGGCGGTCGGTCGGATACGCTCCCGGCCTCGAGGTAGGCGGTCTACGCGGAGATCGCGAAACGGCTGATTGCCGTCGGGCTGGGCCGTATCTGCGGGCTTGGCATCATCATCGCGGTGTCGTTGGAGCTGTTGAACACCGCTCCGCCGCGCTCTCGCCCCCTGACTCGAGGCTTCCGGTGCTGCTTCAACGCGAAATCGTTCTCGGCTCGGCTCGGCTCGGCTCGGCTCGGGGGTTCATGGTGCATTTTGGTGCATGAGTACATGTGAGTTTACGTGGGCAGTGGTGAACAGCCAGGGGCCAAACCACTGAAATCTAGGGTCCCCGGAGCGCTAGTCTTCTGTTTAGAGGTGGAGCCAATGGGTTCAAATCCCACCGTCACCGCCATGGAAACCCCCTCCTCGTGAGGGGGTTTTTCCGTGTTCGGAGTCGAACGTCGTGCTCCCGTCGCTGTCGATCGCCGCTCGCCCCTTCTGGCGGAGCACCCCTGGCGCTGCTTAGCTACCGATATGAACGACGTCGAGCCGGTCGGTGCCCACCCCGACGAGCCGCATGCCGATGACATGAGCGGGCGGCTGAACTGGTTGCGAGCAGGTGTGCTCGGCGCCAACGACGGCATCGTCTCGGTGGCTGCGCTCGTCGTGGGTGTCGCCGGTGCGACGACGGGTTTCGCTCCTCTGCTGACAGCGGGTATCGCGGGGCTGGTCGGTGGGGCGGTCTCGATGGCGCTGGGCGAGTACGTCTCGGTCAGCAGTCAGAGCGATAGCCAGCGGGCGCTGATCGCGAAAGAACGCCAGGAGCTGGTCGATGATCCCGCTGCGGAGCTCGAAGAGCTCACCGGTATCTACCAGGCGAAGGGGCTCACTCCGGAGACAGCACGCAAGGTCGCGGAAGAGCTGACCGCCCACGACGTCCTCACCGCGCACCTGGAAGCAGAGCTCGGAATGACCGAAGACCACGTGGTGAGCCCGTGGGCTGCGGCTGGAGCGTCGGCTCTTGCTTTCACTATCGGTGGGTTGCTCCCGTTGCTGGCGATCCTGCTGCCGCCCGTCGACCTGCGCGTCCCGATCACGTTCATCGTCGTCCTGCTCGCGCTGGCGCTGACGGGGTTCGTGAGCGCGAGGATCGGCGGGAACCCTGCGGTCCGGTCGACGGTCAGGGTCGTGGTCGGTGGGGCGCTCGCTCTCGCCGCGACGTTCGCTCTCGGCTCGTTGCTCGGAACGTCCGGCATCGCCTGAGAGTCGGCCTGACAGCGGCGGGCGCTGGGTTCTCTCATCCGCTGAGCGCGATGGAGGGATGCCGCACGATCTCCCTGACCTGCCGGTCAGGACCCGATAGTCGTCGGATCGAGGGAGACGACGAGCTTCTTCGCGGATACTCCGAGGCGGAGCGCATCGATCGCTCCCTGGATCGCGGACAGGTCGTCCCCGGCGATGCGAGCCTCCGGGTAGGGGAGATGAGCGCCCGACGCGAGAGCCGTGGGCAGATAGGCGCCCCACACCGCCGGTCCGACGGGGGAGGCGGCGATGGCGCTTCCCCAGATGAACGTGGCTCTGATTCCGCTCAAGCGGCTCCGCAACTGCAGGAGAGCCGTGCGCGTTCCCAGGCGCGCGAACAGGCGGATCCGCACCAGTGAGAGGCCGGCTCTGCGCGGTTGTTCGTAGAACGAGACCGGCGGGCTCGCCATCGCGATCCTCCGGGCACCGGTCGCGCGCGCGATCCTCAGGCAGGGTTCGGCCGACCCCACGGCGATCGCGAGGACACCCGCCACGACCGACCCGTTCACGGCTTCGATGATCCGATCGACGGCATCCGGGTCTCGATAGTCGAAGACAGCCTCTGCACCCAATCGCTTCATCCGGTCGTGGTTATGGGCGGATGCCGTCGTGATGACGCGGTAGCCGGCCGCTCGGGCGAGTTGGATCGCGTTGCCGCCGAGGGCGGTCGCACCGCCCCACACCACCACGACCTCCTCGCGCGGGAGGGCGTCGCCGAGGTGCGAGTGGTCCAGCGCGAGCTGGCCGGCCTCGAAGAGACCCGCCGCCGCCGTGGACAGCGCCAACGGGAGAACGGCCGCCTCCGCGAAGGCCATCGCGTCCGGCAGGGCGGCGGCGAGGCTCGCGTCGACGGCGACGTACTTCTGGAACCCGCTCTCGGATACGGCGTCTCGTCCCTTCTCCAAGCCCATCGCGTACGCCACGACGCGATCGCCGGGGGCGAAGCCGTCGACGTTCGCTCCGGTCTCGACGACGATGCCCGCGACGTCTTCGCCGAGGATCACCGGGTACTGCAGCCAGCCGTACATGACGGTCCCGTTGGACTGGATGATCGCGTCCAGGGGGTTCACCGCCAGCGCGCGCACCTCGATCAGCAACTGGGCCGGCCCGGGTGCGGGCATCGGGGCCTCTCGAATCGTCAGATCCGTATACGGGGAATCGATCCACGCCGCCGTGTTCTTGCTCATACCCATCCGCTCTCCGCGATTGATGACATCTCGTGTCATCACAGTACACCTCATGGCATGGCGTGACATCATGGCTGCATGCCCCGATGGTCACCGGATGCTGCGCTGCGGCTCGAAGCCGCCGCGATGTCGCTGTTCGAGCGTCAGGGTTTCGCGGGAACCACGGTCCCGCAGATCGCCGCCGCAGCGGGGCTGACCACCCGTACCTTCTTCCGCCACTTCGCCGACAAGCGCGATGTCCTGTTCCTCCGGGATCGCGAGCTTCCCCAGGCCGTGAGCGACTTCATGGAATCCGTCCCGGCGGAGAGCAGCGGTGCGGCCATGGTGCGGGCGGGGCTGACGGCGGCGTGCCGCGGCATCCACGGCTGGCGGGAGCCGATCGCGCGTCGGCGCAACATCGTTCGCAGCGAACCCGCGCTGCGCGAGCGCGACCTCCTGCGGAGCCACTACCTCGGGCAGGCGATCGAAGAGTCCCTGACCGCGCGCGGCATCGACGCTCAGCAGTCGCACACGTTGGCGGCCGTCGCCGTGACCTGCTTCGACCTCGCGATGGACAGATGGCTCGAGGGGCCGGAGGACATCCCGCTCGAGGATGCTCTGACGTCGGTGTGGAGCGACATGCGCGACTGGATCGACGCGTAACGGGCGGATACTGGAAGGGACGGTCTCGAGAGCCCACGCCTCCGCACCGCGCGGCAGACCTCTCGGATGCCAGGAAGAAGAAGTACATGAAAGCCCTCCGTTACGTCGAGATCGGCAAGCCCCCGGTGGTCGTCGACATCCCGATTCCGAAGCCCGGCCCCGGTCAGGTGCTGCTCAAGATCACCGCGGGTGGCGTCTGCCACTCCGACGACTACGTCATGGGACTCCCCGAGAAGGACTACCTCGAGCAGGGCTACCCGCTGCCGCTGACGCTCGGTCACGAGGGCGCCGGCATCGTGCACGAGATCGGCGAGGGTGTCGACTCGACGCTCAAGGTCGGGGATGCCGTCGCCGTCTACGGGCCCTGGGGCTGCGGTCGCTGCCACAACTGCTCGATGGGCAAGGAGAACTACTGCACGAACGCCGCCGCCGAAGGCATCCGTCCTCCGGGTCTCGGCAGCCAGGGATCGATGGCCGAGTACATGATCGTCGACGACGCCCGCCATCTCGTGCCGCTGGGCGACCTCGACCCCGTGCAGAACGTCTCGCTGACGGATGCCGGACTCACCCCGTACCACGCGATCAAGAACTCGCTCCCGAAGCTCGGCGCCGGCACCTTCGCGGTCGTCATCGGCACGGGCGGGCTCGGCCACGTCGGCATCCAGATCCTGAAGTCGGTCTCGGGCGCCACCGTCATCGCCCTCGACGTGAACGACGAGAAGCTGCGCCTCGCCACCGAGGTCGGCGCGGATCACGTGCTGATCAGCGACGCCTCCGCCGCGGAGAAGATCCGCGAGATCACCGGCGGCCTCGGCGCCAACGCCGTGTTCGACTTCGTCGGAGCGAACCCGACGATCGCCCTCGCGCAGAGCGTCGCCGCGCTCGAGGCCGATATCACGATCGTCGGTATCGGTGGCGGGAACATGACGCTCGGCTTCGGCTCGATCGCCTACGACGCCGCCGTGCGCGTGCCGTACTGGGGTTCGCGCTCCGAGCTGATCGAGGTGCTCGACCTCGCCCGCGCCGGCAAGATCCACGTGCAGACCGAGTCGTACTCGCTCGACGACGGTCCGAAGGCCTACGAGGATCTCGCCTCGAACAGCATCCGGGGTCGCGCGGTCATCGTGCCCTGAGACCCGTCACCGGAAGGCCCTCGAGAGATCGGGGGCCTTCTGCGTCTCCGGACGACCGGGGATCGCGCCCCGCTCACGACGCCGGCGGCTCGAAATGCGGGATGGGGGAGGGGCGCTCGCCGCGCTCGGTGCGGTGCTTCGCCCGGGCCGCATCCGTGAGGGGCACGGCGTAGACGGGGAGCGAGACGCGCGGTCGCTTCGGGAACACGCGGCCGGTCACCGTCGCGGCGACGATCTTGACGACGAACTGCTTCGGCGTCGGCGTCCACGAGGCGAGGTGCTCGACCCCGACGTGGTGCAGCTCCGCCTCGCTGGTCACCTGCTCGGCCTCGCCACGCACCACGACGCTCCAATACGCGTCGGCGCTCTCGCCGTCGACCTCGAGAGCGACCGCGGAGCGCGCCGTGATCGCCAGGAACTTCGCATCGAAGGCCGAGCGGACGTAGATGCTGCGGCCCGTGGCGAGGTGGTTGACGGGGCGGATGTCGGGACGCCCGTCGGGGGCGACGAACGCCAGCCGGCACAGTTCGGTCGCTTCGAGAAGCCGCCAGCACTCGGCCTCGTCGAGGTCGGCGAGCAGTGCGTCGGGTGCGGGTGGGTGCGGTGCTGCGGTGGCCATGGCGTCCTCTCCTCGGTTCCGGGTGTCTCCTTCTTCGATACTGCGCTTCGGATGCGCCGTGCACCAGCCCGGGTGACGCCCGTCCTGGAGGGTCAGGCCCGCGACGTGCGACGGTATCCGCCCGCGTGCTCCTCGACGGCTCCCGCCCGTACGAACTCCTCGATCCACCCGCGCATGGGCCATTCGCCCCAGCGCTCGGCGAACAGCGCCCCGTTGCGGAGGATGTCGTCGAGGTGCCGCCACGGCGGGGTGCCCGCCGGGTGCCACTGGTGGTAGGCATCGGCCCCGCCGACCCAGTGCAGCGCGATGCCACCCTCGCGGGCGCGCCGACCGAGGTCGGTGTCCTCGGCGCCGTAGCCCTCGTACCGTTCGTCGAAGCCGCCCAGTCGACGCCAGGTCGCCGGCGTCACCGCGAACGACAGCGACCAGAAGAGGTCGTATTCCGCGGGGTGGGCCGTGGCGATCTCCCCTGGCGGCGGGGCGGGACGGCCGGGGTGCGGACGCGTGTGCGCGGCCAGCTCGTCGGGCTCGCGCGGGCGCTCGACGCTGCGCAGGTAGGTGACGGGTCCGCACAGGATGCCGTCCGGAACGGAAGCGGCGGCCTCGGCGTACCGGTGCAGCAGGCCCGGCGAGGGCAGGCAGTCGACATCGAGGAAGACCAGCAGCTCGGCCCCGCGGGCGAGGGCCTCCTCCGCCGCGGCGTTGCGCGCGGCGCCGACGCGCAGGCCGTGACGCCCCGGGGGCACGTGCACCTGCACGGCGCCGTCGTACCGTCCCGGCGCCTCGGGATCCAACCCGACCTCGATGGGCAGCAACTCGATGCCGGGCGCGACCGCGTCGCGCAGGAACCGTCGCAGTCGGTGCAGATGGGCGAGGCGGTCGACGGATGCCGGGGTGATCACGGCCACGAGGATGCTCACGCGCGTGCCTCCTCGATCACGGCGGCTGCCCGTGCCGCCGCTCCGTCCACCTGCCAGGCGCCCCAGTCCGGCGTCGATGCGAGCGCGCGGCGGACGAGTTCGACGAGGTGCTCCGGCGCGGCATTGTGGCCGGCGACCTGGGCGAGCCCCCGCGAGCGCAGGGTACGGCCGGTGTGCTCCTGCTCCGCGAACGGACGCTCCTGCACGACGACCACGGCGCGCGCACCCGCCGCCGCGAGGTCGGCGACCCCGTTCTGTCCGGCGGCGCTCACGACGACGGACGCGCGCGAGAGCAGCGGCCAGACGTCGTCGACCCGGTCGTCCTCGCGCGCTCCGGCGGTTTCGACCCGCCATCCGTCCGCGACGAGGAGATCGATCACCGTGCGCAGGCGCTCGTCGTCGAGCGTGCGGCTGAGGAACAGCACGTGTCGCTCCCCGCTCGGCGCCGTACCCGTGGGCCGCGAGCGACCCGCATGACGGGAGATGCCGCCCACGCGGCGCACCCGTTCCTCGTGAGGGACGAGCCCCGGTGCCGGGATCGTGTCCGCGGCCCACGGCGCCACGATGCGATCGGCGAGGTCGTAGGCGAGTCGGTGCGGAGCATCCGTCCGATCGCCCGGCTGGGCGAAGACCACGGTCGGCACGCCGAGCAGCCGCACGAAGGCGGTCACCTCGGCGCTGACGTCGACCACGAATGCGGCCACGTCGGTGCGCGCGATCCAGTCGGCGATGATCGCGAGGCGCTGCTGATGCCCCGGATGCCCCACCGGGGCCCAGTGCAGCGCTCCGCCCGCGGTGACGTCGCCGAGCTCGTGCGCCGGACGCTCGACGCCATCGGCGTCGACGACCGGATCGGCGTCGAAGGGGAGCTGCACCCAGTTCGTGCGATCGTCGAGCGACGCGGGCCGCGGCATGCTCGAGAACACGGTGACCGGATCGGCGAGGTGCGGACGCACGGCGAGGAGACGGGCCACGTGCCCCCAGCCGTGGTGATGCACGTACCAGCCGATCATGCGCCCACCGCCTCGACGGCATCGCCGACGGTGCCGAGCCCGAGCGGCGCCGGCGCACTCGGTAGGACTGCGGGGACGGGACTGCTGTGCGCGGCGACCGAGATCGCCCGCTCCACCTCGCGATGCCGCCGCGCGAGGGAGTGGCGGTCGGTCGCCGCCTCGCGCACGCGACGGCGAACGGTGTCCCGGCGCGAGCTCCGTGCGAGAGCCGAGGCCGCGTCGGCCAGGGCGTCGACGTCACCGGCGGGCACGACCGCCGTGCCGGGCAGGCCGGCGAGCACCTCGCTCGCCCCGCCCGAGTCGAAAGCCGCCACGGGGGTACCGGTCACGAGGGCCTCGGCCATGACGAGGCCGAACGGTTCCGACCACATCGGGGTGACCAGGGCGACCGCCGCCGAACCGACCAGGTCGCACAGCTCCTGCTGCCGCAGCGCACCCACGAAGAGCGCATCCGCGCCGAGCAGCGGCTCGACCTCGCGGGCGAAGTAGCCCTCGTCGCCGATGCGGCCGGCCAGTCGGATGCGCGCACCCGCCCGGCGGGCGGCGAGGATCGCGAGGTGCGGCGCCTTCTCGGGAACGATCCGACCGAACCACACCCAGTCATCGCCGCCCGGTCCGAGTCGCCACTGGGTCGTATCGACCCCGTTGGGGAACACGAAGGCATCGACGCCCTCGCTCGACCAGGAGCGCGCGGTGTACTGGCTCACGGCCAGGAAGCGGTGCGGAGCGGATGCCGGCAGCGCATTCGCCGCGATCACCATCTCGGGCAGCGGGGGAGTGTGCAGCGTGGTCACCACCGGTATGCCCGGGGCGTGGCTCCACAGGATCGGAGCGCCGTGCAGGCTGTGGTTGTCGACGACGTCGACCCGCGTCATCGCGTGCTCGAGTCGCACGCGGATCCTGTCGAACGCCTCGGCCATCCGCCGCCGGTGGCCTTCGGGGTAGTCGGTGTCGGAGACGTCGGACTCGCGTCGCCAGCGCGGGGTCGGCAGCTGCAGTTCCGGGACGCCGTCGAGGAAGTCCGACCCTGCAGCCGCGCAGAGATCGACCCGGTGTCCGCGGCGCCGCAGCCAGCGCACGCGATTCCAGACCGCCGCCTCGAGACCGCCGGGATGGGGTTGGCGCAGCGCGTGGCGCTCGGGTGCGACGACCAGGATGCGCAGGGGGCTCACGGGCGTCATGCCGAGACCTCCGCGATGGCGGACGCGTAGAGCGCGGCGTGCGCCGCGCGCACGGCATCGCGCTCTGTCAGGCGCTCGCGGCGGCGTGTACGCAGGAGAGCCTCCCGTTCGTCACCGCGTGTGAGCGGGGTGTTCCGCACGGCATCCGCCAGCGTGAGCGGGTCGTCGAGATCGATGACCGAGAAACCGGCCGGATGCTGTGCTCCGACGTGTCCGACATCGGTGCCGGCGACGCGCACGCCCAGGTCGTGGCAGAGCTCCACCCACCCCGAGTGCGTGCCGTGCCGATAGGGCAGCACGAACACGTCGAGGCCGCGCAGCCACTGCTCGATCCCGGCATCCGACAGCCGCGGCGTGCGCCGCAGGTCGACGCGGGGAGCGTCGATCGCGGCGGCGATCCGCAAGGCGGTCGCCTCGTCGCGGACCCTCTCGTTGAGCAGCACGTCGACGTGCACGGCGCGGTGGTCACCGAGCAGGCGCACCGCGCGCACCGCGGCGTGGACGGCCCTCTCGGCGTCGATGTTGGGGCGCAGATCGCGCAGGTGCATGCCGACGCGGACGGCATCGGCGAGCGAGTCGGAGGCTGCGGCGCTCGCCGAGGGGATGCCGGTGAGCAGGGTCGGGTGGGGGAGTACCGTGCTGGCGCGGCCCCACCGGTGCTCGATCTCGGACGCAGCCGGCACCGTGAGCGTGAGGAGGCGGTCGGCTGCAGGGACGATCACGTCGAGCAGTGCTCGGTGATGCCCCTGCGCCTCGAGCTGCGGGTTGTCGAGGTCGTGCACGGTGTACACCACCGCGCGCCCGGCCCGGCGGGCGGCGTCGAGCGCCGCGCTCAGTTCGGCGGGAGAGAAGGACTCGAGGCCGAAGTGCACGTGCAGCACATCGAAGGCATCGGCGTTGTCGTCGATCCAGTCGGGTGTCATCGCGACCGGCGGCCACCACTGACCGGAGGGGGCTCCGGGCACCGGAGGGTCCGGGAGGACCTGAACGCGGAGCGGGTCGCTGATGGCGTGCACGTAGGGGTGGGCGGCGGGGATCGATGCGACGCGGATGCGCTCGGTCGTGGTGGCGATGGAGGTCTTCCTCGGGGGGTGCGGATGCTCCGGACCGAGGTGTCTCACACGCACGGAGACCGTGAGAGCCGGGGGGAGGAAGCAGGGGGGCGAAGGTATACGTTCGTATGATGATCGACTTCGCCGAGAAGGGCACGCCCGTTGCGCCCGCCGGGTCCGCGGTGCTAGCGCGTCGCCGGCACTACGCGGAGTTCTTCGGCCTCGAGCCGCTGCCCGAGGCGTTCGGGGTCGTCGTGGGCAACTGCCAGGCAGAGTCCCTGCGCTGGGTGATGGACGCGCCGGGTCGTCGATTCGTGCGCGTCCCGCCCGTGCACGACCTGAGCGGCGATGAGGCCGAGCGCCTGCACACGCTGGTGGCCGCCGCGCACACGGTTGTCACTCAGCCGATCCGCGACGACTATCGCGGCCTGCCCCTCGGGACGCGCCAGCTCGCCGCGGCCACCACTGCTCGCGTGGTCACCCTGCCGCCCGTGCGGTTCGCCGGTCTGCATCCGTTCCAGGCCGCGATCCGGGTGCCCGGGATCGATGAGGATCCGCCGCTCGTGCCGTATCACGACATCCGCACCCTGGCGGGAGCCGCGGGCATCCCGGTCGCCGCCGCGCTGCCGCCGACGAGGGTGCGCGCCGTCGGAGAGACCTCGATCGACGTCCTGCGCACCCGCGAGACGCGCTGCGATGTCCCGATCTCCGATCTGTTCGACGATGTCACCGCCGATCACATGCGCACCGTCAACCATCCCGGGAACGCCGTCTGGCTCCCGCTCGGCGAACGCGTGCTGCGCGTCCTGGGCGTCGCCGGCGGCCCGACCGACCCGGGGCGTCCACTGCTCGCCGCCGTGCGCGCCCCCCTCGAGCCCGAGGTCGTCGAGGCGTGGTCGCTCCCCGAGGAGCCGCGCGCGAACTGGATCGTCGACGGGGCGGACCTCGACGCCGACGAGGTGGAGGCCGCGCACCGGGAGTGGTACGCCGCCCGTCCGGAGTTCGTGCGGGCGGCCGTCGAACGGCTCGCTCCGCTTCTCGCCGTCTGGCGCGCCGCGTGAGCGCGATACCGCTCCTGCTCGCGCATCCGGGAACCCACGGCGTCGCCGTGTACTCGCGGGACCTCGCCGTCGCGGTCACCGCCGCGCACCCTGAGGTCGAGGTCGTCGAACCCGCCGACCTCCTCCGACTCGATCCGGGCACGACGGTGCACGCCCAGTTCACCGATCGCCTGTGGGCCGACTCACCGGAGGAGGCCTCCCGGCTCTTCACCGAGCTCGCCGCGCGGTTGCGGATCAGCGTGACGCTGCACGACGTGCCGCAGGAGTCGGATGGTCCGCGCAACCGCGTCCGGCGCCGCGACGCCTACGCGCTCGTCGCGCGCTCGGCCCGGGGAGTCGTCGTCAACAGCGCGCACGAGAGCGCGCTGCTGCGGGAGGAGGACGTCTGGGCGGGGCCGGTCGCGCGGGTGCCGCTGCCCGTCGAGGTGCTCGCCGCGCCGACCGAGGAGCGAGCCGAGCTCGATGGCACGGTGGGCGTGCTCGGGTACTTCTACCCCGGTAAGGGGCACGACGAGGCGGCGAGCGCGGCCGCCGCGGCGGGGCTGCAGCGGATGACGGTGCTCGGCCGCGCCTCGGAGGGGCACGCCGAGGATCTCGCCGCGTTCGTCCGCCGTGCCCGTTCGCAGGGCGTCGCCGTCGATGTGACCGGGTGGCTCGACGACGCCGAGATCGCACGGCGCGGGCGGGCGGTCTCGGTGCCGCTGATCGCACATCGGCACGTCTCGGCCTCCGGCTCTCTGGCCTCGTGGATCGGGTGGGGGCGTCGCCCCGTGGCGATGCGCAACCGGTACATCGACGAGATGGCGGCGCTGCGCCCGGGAACCCTCACGGTCGCCGACGAGAGCGATCTCGCCGCTGCGGTGCGCCGAGCGGCTGCGGACCCGGCGTCGACCCGGCACGGTCGCGATCGGGTGCCGGGGTCGTGGGACGACGCGGTCGACGCGTACACGCGCTGGTGGGCGGAGCGGGGCGCATGAGGGCGCCGTACGTGGTCGGCAACCGGTGGAACGAGCGCGACGGCGTGCATCCCGATCCGCTTCCCCGTGTCTCGGTGATCGTCGCGCACTACGACCAGCCGGACGAACTCGCCCGCACCCTGCACGCGCTGGGCGCGCAGGACTACCCGCCGGAGCTGCTCGAGATCGTCGTCGCCGACGACGGGTCTCCACGCCCCGTCGATGTGCCGGAGGGCGTGACCGTCGTCCGCCAGGACGACCGCGGCTTCCGCCTCTCCGCCGTGCGCAATCTCGGTGCGCGGGCGAGCAGCGGCGACATCCTCTGCTTCCTCGATGCCGACACGTCGCCGGAACCGGGGTACGTTCGGGCGCTCACCCGTCTCCCGGCGCTGCTGCCCGAGGCGGTCACGGTGGGGCGGCGGCGCCATGCCGACTTCTCCGGCATCCCGGCCACGGTCGCCGTCGCCGAGGCCGCCGTCGGTCGTGAGCTGTCGGAGCCGTCCTGGCTCGCCGAGGAGTACGCCCGCACCGCCGATCTTCGTGACGCCGACGACCGGTCGTACCGCTTCGTGATCGGGGCGGTGATCGCATGCTCGCGGATGCTGTACGACGAGGTGGGCGGGTTCGACGAGTCGTTCACCGCTTACGGCGGGGAGGACTGGGAATGGGCGCATCGGATGTGGCGGGCCGGTGCTCTCCTCGCGCATGTTCCCGAGGCCGTGGCGTGGCACGACGGGCCGGAATGGGCCGAGCGCGATGGAGCCGGCCTCGAACGAGCGAACGCTCAGACGCTGCGTCTGGTCTCGGCCATTCCCGTGCCGGGCTCCGCGCCACGGGCGCTGTGGGCGGGGGCGGCCGATGTCGTGCTGCGGCTGCGCGGATCGCACGCGCCGGCCGCGCTCTTCATCGCGGTGGATTCGCTGCTCGCGGCGTTGCCGCGCAGCCGGGTGGTGCTTGATCCCGGTGCCGCCGGCACGATCGACGATCCGCGCGTGGGTGTCTACGGAGCGGATGCCGACGCCCGGGTGACCTGGGAGGTCGATGTGCCGCTGGTGGTCCTCGACCCGCGGGGAATCACGGATCTCCTCGCTCGTTGCGGGGTCGGCGACGTGGGGACGGTGGAGCTCGTGGACGTCGACGGCGAACCGCTCGGCGTTCTGCGCTCCCGACGCGCGGAGCGTCGCGCGCAGCGCTGGGGCACGGAGGCCGCCTTCGCCACCGAGCGCAGGGTGGTCGACGGCGTGCACCGGATGCGCTCGGATCCGCGCGTCGAGGCATGGGTCGGCGGCTGGGGTGGACCGTCTGCCTTCATCTGACCCGAGGCCCTGGCCTATCGGAGGGGTCGAGCGCAAGCCCTCCTCACGAGAGAGCCGGTTCGCCTAACGTGGCGGCATGCCTGAATCGGATGAGCATTCCCCGACGAACCCCGTGACCCGCTACGCCCGCGTCGAGCCGCCGTTGCAGCACCAGCCCGAGCCCGGCATCCAGGCGCGCATGACCCCCGTCCCCGATCTCGGCGAGGAGTCGTATCGCGGCACCGCCCGGTTGACCGGCCGGCGGGCGCTCATCACCGGCGGGGATTCGGGCATCGGAGCGGCGACGGCCATCGCCTTCGCCCGCGAGGGTGCCGACGTCGTGATCGCGCACCTGCCCGGTGAGGAGGAGGACGCCGAGCACGTGCTCGCGCTCATCGCCGACGCCGGGCGCCGCGGACGCGCCGTGGTCGCCGACATCTCGGAGGCCGCGGAGTGCCGCCGGCTGGTCGCGGAGGCGGTGGACTTCCTCGGGGGCCTCGACGTCGTCGTCAACAACGCCGGTCGACAGATCGCGGTCGAGCGGGTCGAAGACCTCAGCGACGAGCAGTTCGAGGCCACCTTCCGCACGAACGTGTTCGCCAACTTCTGGATCACCAAGGCGGCTCTCGCGCACCTCGGACCCGGCGCCAGCATCATCAGCACGGCATCCCTCGAGGCGTACAAGCCCTCGCCCGACCGGCTCGACTACGCCGCGACGAAGGCCGCCGTCAACAACCTCGCGAAGGGCCTCGCGCTGCAGCTCGCCGCGCGCGGCATCCGCGTGAACGTCGTGGCGCCCGGCCCCGTCTGGACGGCTCTGCAGGTGTCGGACGGCGTCTCCGACGATCAGATGCTGCACTTCGACGACGAGAACACGTATCAGCGCGCGGGGCAGCCCGCGGAGCTCGCGCCCGCCTACGTCTTCCTCGCTTCGGAGGAGTCGGGCTACGTGTCGGGCGCGACGCTGAACGTCAACGGCGGCATGGTCACCCCGTGACCGCCGAGAGGTGCACGGTGTTCGTGCTGCCCGGCCTGGGGCTCGACGCCCGTTCCGCCCTGCCGCTGCAGGCCGAGTTGGACGAGCGTTTCCGCGTGGTCGCGGTGGAGCTCCCGGGCCAGGGATCCGCGCCGGATGCGCCCGAGGGATCGGTCGCCGCCCAGGTCGACGCCGCCCTGGCCGTGATCCGGGAAGCCGCCGACGGAGGACCCTGGATGCTGTGCGGGCACAGCATGGGAGGCAAGATCGCCGCGGCCGTCGCCGCCCGGATCCGCGACGGCGAGCCCGAGATCTTCGGCCTGCTCGGCCTGGTCCTGCTGGCGCCGTCCCCGCCGTCCCCCGAGCCGATGCCCGCCGAGAAGAGGCGGCAGATGCTCTCCTGGGCCGCCGAGGGCGGCATCTCCGAGAGCGACGCGCAGACCTTCGTCGACGACAACGTCGGCGGCGGGCTTCCGCCCGAGCGGCAGCGCGAGACCGTCGACGCGGTGGCCCGGATGTCGCCCCTCGCGTGGCGGCGGTGGCTCGAGGAGGGGAGCGTCGAGGACATGACGGCGTCCGTCGGGACGCTCGACCTCCCCTGCCGCGTGCTCGCCGGCGTTGAAGACGAGGCACTCGGCGCTGACGCGCAGCCGGACCTGCTCGCCGACGTGTATCCGCGCGCCCGGTTCATCGCCCTGCCCGGAGCGGGGCACCTGCTCCTGCAGGAGCGCCCCGGCGAGGTGGCGGCGGCGATCACCGAGCTGTGGGAGGAGATCGCGGAGCACAGCGTGCGAGTGCCCGCGGAATGGGGGACTCTGCTCGCCTCGCCGCGGGTCTCGGCGCGCGTGCGGAGCACGCTCGCGCGCCGTGCACTGCCCGACGATCCCGCGTACCGCCCGCGGGTGCTCTCCTCGGAACAGCTGGACCTCCTGCGCGCCGTCGCCGCCCGCGTGGTGCCTCAGCCGCCCGGCGGGAGCATCGATCTGGCGGCGCGCGTCGACGCCGATCTCGCCGCCGGCGGCGGAGACGGCTGGCGTCCGGCCGGCGCGCTGTCGGACGACGAGGCGTATCGCGCCGGCCTCGACCAGCTCGCCCGGGTGTGGCCCGAGGAGGCCGAGGCGCGGGACGAGGTGCTGCGAGAGGTGATCGCCGGCACCGCGATTCCGGGCATCACCGCGGATGCCGACGACCTGCGGCGCTGGTTCGAAGACGTGCGCGTCGATCTCGTGCGCGAGTGGCTCTGTCATCCCGCCTCCCTCGCCCGGGTCGGCTACGACGGGTTCGCCACGGGTGCGGAGGAAGTCTCCTTCGCGGGGTATCTCGCCTTGGGAGCCGGTCTGCGCGACGGGTGGGAGCCCTCCGATCTCGGTGCGGTCGTGGACGACCCGGAGGGGGCGGCATGAACCTCGTCGGCATGCGCACGTACGACCGCGACGAGATCGTGGACGTCGTGGTGGTCGGCACCGGCGCGGGGGGCGCGCCGCTGCTGGCGAGACTGGCGGAGCGGGGGCTGCGCGTGGTCGCGCTCGAAGCCGGGCCGAATCACGATCCCGCCGACTACACCCCCGACGAGGTCGAGGCGACCGCGATCAACTGGATGTCGAGCCGATTCAGCGGCGGAGACGCTCCGACCGCGTTCGGCCCGAACAACAGCGGGTTCGGTGTCGGCGGAGGAACCGTGCACTGGGGGGCGTTCACTCCCCGTCCGGATGCCCGCGATCTGCGGCTGCGGACCGAGACCGGTGAGGGCGCGGACTGGCCGATCGACCACGACGACCTCATCCGCTACGTCGCGCAGGTCGAGGCCGACATCGGCGTATCGGGTCCCACGCCGTACCCGTGGGACCCGTCGCGCACCTACCTGTACCCTCCGCCCCGGCGCAACGCCCCGGCAGACCTCATGCTCGCGGGTGCGGCGGTTCTCGGCATCCGCGCGGCCGACGCCCCGGCGGCGATCCTCACGCGGGACCGTCTGCAGCCCCACCACGGTCTGCGGCACGCCACCACCAATGTCGGGTCGATCCACCAGGGCGAACGCCACGGCGCCAAAGCGACCACCGCGATCACCTACCTTCCGGCCGCGGTCGCCGCAGGCGCCGAGATCCGCCCGGATGCGGTCGTGCACACGATCGAGCGCGATGTGCGCGGGCGGGTGACCGGTGTCGTGTACCGCGAGGACGGCGAGGATCGGCGGCAGCGGTGCGCCGCGCTCGTGCTCGCGGGCGGCGGCGTGGAGACTCCCCGGCTGCTGCTGCACAACGGGATAGCGAACTCGAGCGGACAGGTCGGGCGCAATTTCCTCGCCCACGGCGCCGTGCAGGTCTGGGGGCGTTTCGACGAGCAGATCCGCGGATACCGCGGCTACCCCTCGGCGGTCATCACCGAGGACTTCGTGCGCCCCGTCGGCGCGGACTTCGCCGGCGGCTACCTGCTGCAGAGTCTCGGGGTCATGCCCTTCACGTACGCCACCTCGCTCGTGCGCGGGGGAGGGGCCTGGGGCACCGATCTCGTCGATGAGCTGGAGGCCGCGAGGTACAGCGCCGGCATCGGGATGAACGCGGAATGTCTCCCATCCGACGAGAACCGCATCGAACTCTCGTCGGAGACGGACGAGTGGGGGCTGCCGCGGGCGACGATCACGTTCTCGCCGGGAGCCAACGAGAAGGCCATCGACGATCACGCGATCGCGACCATGACCGATCTGCTGAGGGCGGCGGGCGCGCGCAGCACCCGCGTGCTCGCGCGGTCGGCGCACACCCTCGGCACCTGTCGGATGAGCGACGATCCCGCGGAGGGCGTGGTCGACGGTTCGGGTCGTTCGCACGACATCGAGAACCTCTGGGTGTGCGACAACTCGACCTACCCGAGCGCGCTGACGGCGAATCCGGGGTTGACGCAGATGGCCCTGTCGCTGCGCACGGCCGACCGGATGCTGGCGGGCCTGTGATCGATCGGCGGCGGAGGAGACGAGAATGGATCGATGCCCGTTAGCGACGCCCGGCACGACGCCGACGACCCGATCGATCTCTCGGTCGATCACGTCTCCTGCGACGGCGTCGTCACCCGGGTGACGCGCGTCGAGGCCGCCGATCCCGCGTCGTCGCGCGCATTCGTGCTCGTCGCCGGCCTCGGGGTGGCGGCCAGCTACTTCGAGTTCCTCGCGCCGACCCTCGCGGAGAGGGGCGACGTCTACGCCCTCGATCTTCCCGGCTTCGCCGGGATGTCGGCCGCGCGCGGGCGCACACCCGACGTCGCGTTCTTCGCGGATCAGGTCGAGGCGGTGCTCGACCACTACCGGCTCGACGACCCCGTGTTGATCGGGCACTCGATGGGGGCCCAGATCGTCACCGAGGTGCTGGGACGCAGGTCGGGGCTCTCGCACGCGGTGCTCGTGAGCCCGGTCGTCAACGAGGCCGAGGCGACGGTCTTCCGGCAGACCGTGCGATTCGCGCAGTCGGCGACGCGGGAGTCGGTGCACCTCGCGATGATCGCGGTGTCGGCGTATCTTCTGTGCGGACCGGTCTACTTCGTGCGTGTGCTCCCGCACGTGCTGCGCTACCGGATCACCGAGCGGATCGCGGATGCCGACGCTGCCCTGCTGCTGATCCGCGGCGAGTTCGACACGACCTCGCCGCGCCGGTTCCACTCCCGTCTCGTCGCGGGGGCGGCGTCGGCGCGACGCTGGGAGATCGAGGGTGCCTCGCACTCCATCATCAACGGCCACGCGGTGGGGGTCGCCCAGCTCACGCTCGCGCACGTCGACGACCGGCTGCGGCGGAGGGGGCGTCTCGACGACGAGGATGCCGTGACCCCGCCGCCCCTGCACGTCGATGCGCGGCTGGTCTGGGGAGCGTTCACGGCGCGCGTGTCGGAATGGGTGAGCGCGCTGCGCCGCGACGAGGCGGGCGTCGAACGCGCCAAGGAACGCCACGCGCGGATCCTGCGTCGGGCATACGGTCGCCTGCGCCGCCGCCGCTTGGACGGCTGAGGGGTCGCGTTCTTTCAGCGGCGTGCGCGCAGCGCCAGCCAGGCCGCGGCACGGTCGTCGGCGCTCGACATCGACAGCCCGGTGACGTGCTCGATCCGTCGCACCCGTGCCGCCAGGGTCTGGCGATGGACGCCCAGGCGTGCGGCCGCGGCTCCCCAGGCGCCGTTCTCGGCGAGGAACGTGTGCAGGGTGTCGACGAGATCGTCGTCGAGCGGATCGACCAGTGCGGCCAGCGTGCGTGCATCGCCGGGCGCGAGGCGGTCGAGCACGAGGTCGACGGTCGGCATCGAGCGGTAGTGCACGACGGAGCGCCCCTCGTTCGCGGCGACCCGGTGGGCGCGACGCGCCTCCTCGACGGATCTCGCGAGGCCGTCGAGCGGCACCGGGGAGCCGAGCCCCAGATGCAGGGGCACGGAGAACGCCGTCGCGCGATCCGCGATCTCGTCGAGGTTCTCCGCGCGGACGAAGCCCCTCACCACTCCCTGCGCGGCGGTGAGCAGATGCGGCGCGCCGAGGTCTTCGAGCCAGTGGATGACGGCGCGCTCGGCGTCGACGCTCGATGAGCGCGCCGAGAGGGTGAAAGCGGCGAGCGTGCGATCGCGCACGCCCCACTCCTTCGCCAGCGCGACGGCGTTCGGTCCCCCGTCTTCCAGCACGCGCATCATCGTGGCGCGTCCGAGGCGTTCGGTCCTGCTGCCGTCGTGCGTGCGCAGGAGCAGATCGAGCAGCGCCGCCGCCTGGGAGCTGAGGTCGCGGGCGCGGCTGGTCGAGCCGCTGCGGGCGGTCACCACGAGGAACGCGGACATGTCCTCGTCGGTGCCGACGGGATGCACCTGCAGCGCCCGACTGCGCACGCGGACCGGGCGGTTGAACGCCACGGCGACCGCATCCCCGATGTGCAGGGCGCCGGCGCCTGCCGAGGCGATCGGCTGCGCGTCGCGATCGAGCAGCACGGCCCACCCGTCGAGGCGTCGGGCCAGCTCGGCGACCACCCCCGCCACTCCGCTGCGGCGGGCGGCGAGCGCGAGCACCTTGGTTGCCGCGAGAACGGCGCGGTCCTCGGCCGCGGCATCCGTCGCGAGCACCGCCTGCAGGGTGGGCAGAACGACGGACGGGTCGACCGTGGGCGCGATCAGCGCGGTGACCCCGTCCGGCACGGCGGAGAGAGGCCCGGTCGCGACGACCACGGCGAGCCGCAGCAGATCGCCGCGCTCCGGATCGTCGAGTCCGCGCGCGATCTCCTCGGGGCTGCCGACCACGAGGGTCGCGAACTGCGGATGCGGTACGACGGCGAAGTCGCCCACCGGCACGGCGCTCGCCACGGTGGCCTTCGGGCCGAGAGCGCCGCCGGCGACGAGCGTCGCGCCGAGGAGCCGAGCGATCGATGCCAGGTCTCGTGCCATCTCCGAAGTATAAGGAATGTCGATTGGGATGCTTGTTCCTCATCATTTTTGTGAATGACACCGCTGCGCCGCTGTTCCTACGATGAGGCGCGACCCACACGAACGAAAGGGGCCCCATGCAGGCCATCGTCTTCCGCGACAGCGACAGCCCGATCGAGCACACCGAGGTGCAGCTCGCTCCTCCGTCTGCCGGAGAGGTGCGGGTGAAGATCGCCGCCGCCGGGGTCTGCCACTCCGACCTGCACGTGAAGCGGGGCGAGTGGGCTGCGCCGGCACCGATGGTGATGGGCCACGAAGGCTCCGGCATCGTCACCGAGCTCGGCGAGGGCGTCACCTCGCTCGCCGTCGGCGACCACGTGGTGCTCAGCTGGGTGCCGCCGTGCGGCGAGTGCCGGTACTGCCGCTCGGGCCACGAGGCGCGGTGCCAGAAGGTCGCCACGGTCGTCGCGCCGCTCGGCGTGCTGTTCGACGGCACCTCCCGTCTCAGCAAGGACGGCGAGACGGTGCACCACTACCTGGGTGTCTCGTCGTTCGCCGAGGAGGTCGTGGTTCCGGCATCCGGCGCGATCAAGGTGCGCGACGACGCACCGCTCGACGTCATCGCCGTCGTCGGATGCGCGGTCGCGACCGGCGTCGGCGCGGTGATGAACACCGCGGGCGTCGAACCCGGAGCGCTCGTCGCCGTGATCGGATGCGGCGGCGTGGGCCTCAACGTCATCCAGGGCGCGCGGCTCGCCGGGGCCGAGCGCATCGTCGCGATCGACGTGCGCGAGGACAAGACCCGCCTCGCGGCGCAGTTCGGCGCCACCGACCAGATCGTCGCACCCGACGGCGACGCCGTCGCCCAACTGCGCGCGCTGCTTCCCGACGGCGTCGACTACGCCTTCGACGCGATCGGTCGCACCGTCACCACCGAGCAGTCCATCGAGATGCTCGGCCTCGGCGGAGCCGCGGTGATCGTGGGGCTTCCCCCGACCGGTGCGCGCGCCTCGTTCGAGCCGCTGGTGCTGGCCGAAGCCGACCAGCGCATCCTGGGCTCGAACTACGGCTCGGTGCGCCCGGCCATCGACATCCCCGCGCTCGTCGACCGGTACATGGACGGTCAGCTGATCCTCGATCCGCTCATCTCCTCGCGCCGACCGCTCGCCGAAGCCGCCGAGGCGTTCGAGGAGCTCGAGTCCGGCCAGGCCCTGCGCACGCTCCTCATCCCCTGACCTCTTCCCTTCCCTCCCTGCACTACTCCGCCGACCCCGATACGAAGGAGACCCCGTGACCACGACCACCCCCCAGAGCCCGCCCGGCCCCGCCGCCGGCGTCCCGATCGATGCCGGGCTGCGCCGCGGCGTGATGAGCGGACCGGAGCTCGCCGCCCAGGCGATCGCCAACATCGCTCCCAGCGCGGTCATTGCGTTCACCGCCGCCGCGATCTTCCTCGGCGCCGGCAACGGCACGATCTACGCCTTCGTGCTCGCCACGATCGTGATCCTCTGCGTCGGCTACTGCGTCGTGGTCTTCGCGCGCAAGCACGCCTCGGCCGGATCGCTCTACACCTACGTGTCGAAGGGCCTCGGTCCGGCCGGCGCGTACCTCGCCGGCGCGACGCTCCTGATCGGATGCTTCGGCATCGCCGCCGCCTCCCTCATGGGTTCGGTGTCGTACATGAGTCAGTTCCTCACCCTCCTCGGCATCCCCGCCTCGGGGCTGGGCTGGAGCATCGGGCTCGCCGTCGTGCTCGGCGGGCTCGCGACGCTGTTCACGATCCGCGGCATCCGACTGTCGGCACGCGTCTCGCTGGTGCTGGAGCTTCTGTCGGTCGCGATCATCCTCGTGCTGCTGATCTCGGCGCTCGTGTGGGCCGGGCCCGCGGCCTGGGATCCGGCCCAGCTGATCGCCGAGGGCTCGTCGTTCCAGGGCATCGCGGCCGGCATGGTGCTCGGCATCCTCGGGTTCGTCGGGTTCTCGTCCGCCGATGCGCTCGGTCGTGAGGCGAAGAACCCCTACAAGGCGATTCCCCGCGCGATCATGTGGAGCGCGCTGACCGTCGGCATCCTCTACGTCTTCGCGGCGTACACGCAGATCGCCGTCCTCGGCGACGATCTGGCCACCGCGGCGAGCCCGCTCGAGAGCATGTCGGAGCTCATCGGCATGCCGCTGTGGTTTGCGCCGGTGCTGACCTTCGGCGTCGCGGCGTCGTTCTTCGCCGTCGTCGTCGCGCCGCTCAACGTGATCGGGCGCATCGTCTACGTGATGGGCAAGGAGGGCGTGGTGCACGAGCGGTTCGGTCGCACGCACGACCGCCACCTGACGCCGCACCGGGTGCTGCTCGCCGCGGGGGCACTCGCCGTCGTCGTCGACATCGTGTTCCTCGTCGCGGGAGCCGACCCCATGGAGATCCTCGTGTGGGTCAACACCTGGGGAACCTACGGCTACATGGTCGCGTACGCGCTCGTCGCGATCGCCTGCGTCGTCTACACGCAGCGCGCCGGCATGCGCAACGGCCTCGTCTGGGTCTGCGCCACGATCGCCGTGGTCACGATGGCCTACGTGTTCTTCGCGAACGTGTTCCCCGTGCCCGCTTTCCCGTTCAACGTCATCCCCTACGTGTTCGTGGTCTGCGTGCTCGCCGCCCTCAGCCGCTACTGGTTCCTCCAGGCGCGTCGCCCCGAGGTGATCGCCCGCATCGGCAACACCGAGACGTCGGCGATGGACGGCGTCGGCTGATAGACCCCCCCCCGGGCGACGGTGGCCAGGAACCCGATGAGGGTCCTGGCCATCGTCGTGTCCGGGCGGCCCCGTCTTCGAGCGCCTAGTCGATCAACTCCACCCCGAAGTCCGAGACCACGGCGCGCAGTTCTTCCAGATACCGCTGCGCCTGCTCGGTGAGGGGGATCGCGGACTGGCCGATCCACCCGATCTCGATGCGCTCGTCGATGTCGAGGGGGATCGCGGCGATGGAGGGGTCGAGGTCGTCGCTGATGATTCCGGTCGAGATCGTGTAGCCGTCGAGGCCGATCATGAGGTTGAAGATGGTGGCGCGATCCGAGACGCGGATCTCCTGCGGGGTCGACAGGGTGGAGAGGATCTCCTCCGCGAAGTAGAACGAGTTGTTCGCGCCCTGGTCGAAGGTGAGCCGCGGGAACCCGGCGAGGTCGTCGAGGGTGACGCGCTCGCGGGCGGCCAGCGGGTTCTTGCGCGAGATGAAGATGTGCGGGTCGGCGAGGAAGAGCGGGCGGAACGCGAGCCCCGAGTCGCGCAGCAGCTTGTCGATGACGCTGCGGTTGAAGTCGTTGCGATACAGGATGCCGATCTCGCTGCGCAGCGTGCGGACGTCTTCGATGATGTCCCACGTGCGCGTCTCGCGCAGCGAGAACTCGTACTCCGCGGCGCCGCTGGTCTTCACCATCCGCACGAACGCGTCGATCACGAACGAGTAGTGCTGCGCCGAGACGCCGAGCAGGCGCCGGGACGGCGGTCGGCCGAGGTAGCGCTGCTCGAGCAGTTCCACCTGCTCGGTGACCTGCCGTGCGTAACCGAGGAACTCCGCGCCGTCGGTGGTGAGCGTCACACCGCGCGCCGATCGCAGCAGGAGCGTGCGCCCCGCCCGCGACTCGAGGTCTTTCATCGCGGCCGACATGGTGGGCTGCGAGACGTAGAGCAGGTCGGCGGCCGCGCTGATCGAGCCCTCCGCCGCGACCTCGACGAAGTACTGGAGCTGCTGGAGGGTGATTCCGCTGGATGAGCGAGCCATAGGGAGAGCCTATATGGATGCATAGGCCAGGCGAGTTACCTGATAACCGGTGTCTGGTTGCACGATGGAGCTACAGACTTCCCCGGCCTCTCGGCCGATCATCCAGCAGATGGGCCTCTCATGGCGAACGACTTCACGTTCCACATCACCACCACGCGCTTCGACGAGGACTACTCGCCGTCGGACGACTCGCGCATCACGACGAACTTCGCGAACCTCGCGCGCGGCGAGCACCGTCAGCAGAACCTGCGTAACGCGCTCACCATGATCGACCGACGTTTCAACGACCTCGCCCACTGGGACAACCCGGCCCGCGACCGCTACACGCTCGAGCTCGAGATCATCTCGGCCGGGCTGGAGTTCGAGTCCGAGGGAGAGGACCAGCGGTTCCCGCTGCTCGAGGTGCTCGACATCCAGATCGTCGATCGCCTCACCGGCCGCCGTCACCACGGGATCGTGGGCAATAACTTCTCGTCCTACGTGCGCGACTACGACTTCAGCGTGCTGCTGCCGGCCGTGACCGAGGCGGCGGGAACGTTCACGCTGCCGGACGACTTCGGCGGTCTGCACGGCAAGCTCTTCCGCCGCTTCCTCGCCTCGGATGCCTACCGCGAGCGCTTCACGACCTCCCCGGTCATCTGCATCAGCGTCTCGACGAGCAAGGAGTACCGCCGCTCCGAGAACCACCACCCGGTGCTCGGCGTCGAATACCTGCAGGACGACCACTCCCTGACCGACGAGTACTTCGGGCGGATGGGTCTGCAGGTGCGGTACTTCATGCCTCCCGGAAGCGTGGCGCCGCTGGCGTTCTACTTCGAGGGCGACCTGCTGAACGACTACACGAACCTTCAGTTGAGCGGCACCATCGCGACCATGGAGACGTTCCAGAAGATCTACCGTCCCGAGATCTACAACGCGAACTCGGCGGCGGCGAGCATCTACCGGCCGAGCCTCGGTCAGAACGACTACTCGTCGACGCAGATCGCCTACGACCGCGAGGAACGCAGCCAGCTCGCGCTCGCGCAGGGCAAGCACACCGAGGAGCACTTCATGAAGCCGCATGGCGAGGTGCTCGCCGAGTGGGCCGCCGGCTACCCGGTCGCGGCCGCGTGAGCCGCGGAGCATCACCCGATATGAACACGCTTCTCCCCACCTCGATCGTCGGCAGCCTTCCGAAGCCCTCCTGGCTCGCGCAGCCCGAAACCCTCTGGTCGCCTTGGAAGCTCGAGGGCGATGCCCTGGCCGAGGGCAAGCAGGACGCCCTGCGCAGCGCCGTGCAGGAACAGACCCGACGCGGCATCGACGTGATCAGCGACGGCGAGCAGACCCGCCAGCACTTCGTCACGACGTTCATCGAGCACCTCAGCGGCGTCGACTTCGATCAGCGCGAGACGGTCCGCATCCGCGATCGCTACGACGCGAGCGTGCCGACCGTCGTCGGCGCCGTGAGCCGCGAGAAGCCGGTGTTCGTCGACGACGCGCGCTTCCTCCGCCAGCAGACCGATCAGCCGATCAAGTGGGCCCTGCCCGGCCCGATGACGATGATCGACACGCTCTCGGACCGCCACTACCGGAGCCGCGAGAAGCTGGCCTGGGAGTTCGCGACGATCCTGAACCAGGAGGCGCGGGAGCTCGAGGCCGCCGGTGTCGACGTCATCCAGTTCGACGAGCCCGCCTTCAACGTGTTCTTCGACGAGCTCAAGGACTGGGGCGTCGCGACGCTCGAGCGGGCCGCCGAGGGACTGCGCGCCGAGACCGTCGTGCACATCTGCTACGGCTACGGCATCAAGGCCAACAACGACTGGAAGGCCACGCTCGGATCGGAGTGGCGCCAGTACGAGGAGTCGTTCCCGCTGCTGCAGCAGTCGATCATCGACACGGTGTCGCTCGAGCGCGCGAACTCGCACGTGCCGCTCGACCTCATCGAGCTCATCCGCGGCAAGAAGGTCATGCTCGGCGCGATCGACGTGTCGAGCACGACGGTCGAGACGCCCGAGCAGGTCGCCGACACCCTGCGCGACGCGCTCGCGTTCGTCGACGCCGACAAGCTCGTGCCGAGCACGAACTGCGGCATGGCGCCCCTGCCGCGAGACGTCGCCCTCGGCAAGCTCAGCGCGCTCAGCGCGGGGGCGGCGCTGCTCCGCGACGAGCTGTCCACGAACGCACGGTGACCGCGCCCGGCGTCGCGGGTGGGGTCACACCCGAGGCGGCTCGCTCGGCGGGAAGAGCAGGCGCGTCTGGTAGCGGGTCATCGCGAAGACGACGGCCCCGAGACCGGCGAAGACCACGGCACCGACCGCTGTGACCCAGCCGATGACCGACGACGCATAGTCGGACGGATCGTTCGCCCCGACGATGATGAAGAACACCCCGATGATGAGAGCGATCGCCGCGAGGGCGAACACCCCGATGCCGACCCAGCGCAGGGCGGCTTGAGCCTGCGGAGCGTGGAACGTCGGGCGGATGCCGTACTTCGAGTTCGTGTACTGACTCCATCGCGCGCCGGTCCACCAGCGACCGGTGGTGCCGGTGATCGGGTACCAGCCGGCCCCGGCGCCCTCCTGCTCGCCGGGAAGCGGGCGGAACGCCTCGGTCATCAGCGGGGCGGAGGTCGGCACCGGGATGCGCAGTACGGCGGTCGTCTGGATCGCGATGCCGAACCACAGGGCGGCCACGAGCAGCATCGGGATTCCGGCGAACGAGACGCCGGGAGCGAGCGTGCCGAGCACGAACTGCACGGCGCCCAGCGAGGCGAAGACCGCCCCCAACGCCCAGGCGAAACCCACCTGCTCGGTGCTCGCCCAGTCCGTGCCGTGCGAGCCGTCGCTCTTCGTGCGCATCGCCGTCCACTTCTTCCCGTCCCACCAGCGGGCGGGGCCGGCGGGGGTGACGTACCAGCCGGGCAGGGGGCCGGCAGCGATCGTCGACGTCGGGCCGACGGGCGGTGCGGATGCCGCGACGGCAGCCGGAGCATCCGCCTCGTGCGCCGTCCACTGCGTGCCGTCCCACCAGCGCACACGCCCCGGCGTGCCCGCGTCGTACCATCCCGGTGCTGCGTTCATGAAGCGACCCTCCCCGTCGGCTGTAGCGGTTCGAGCGTAACGTCTCGGCTCCCGCGCCCGCCTCTGACGCGGGGCCGAGAGCGGGCAATCCTTGGCAAATCTCGTGGCAAGTTCGTGACGATCACATGACGCACCCATCGAAAAAGCGCGGTATCACAAGGGACACGTGGCACATCTGTGGCACATCGCTTGTCTTGTCGGATCGGCGATCCATACAGTTCCCTCAAGCGAGCGAAAGCGCCGCCCATGAATCAGCTAGCGGACCCGCGCACCCCCGACATCGGCGCCTGACGCTCGATCGTGGTACCTGTTGAGAGTCCGCCAATGGAGGCGAAATGACGAATACTGCAATTCCCAAGAAGACGCCCGCGAAGGCGGCCATCGCTTCCTGGGTCGGCACGACCCTGGAGTACTACGACTTCGCCGTCTACGGCACGGCCGCAGCGCTCGTGCTCAATCAGCTGTTCTTCCCTCCTGAGCTCCCCGAGGGTGTGCGCGTGCTGCTCAGCATGATGACGCTCGCGGTCGGCTACGTGGTCCGCCCGCTCGGCGCCTTCATCCTCGGCCCGCTCGGCGACCGCTTCGGCCGCAAGTTCGTCATGATGTTGACGCTGTTCGGCATCGGCATCTGCACGTTCATCATCGGCTGCCTGCCGACCTTCGAGCAGATCGGCATCCTCGCCCCGATCCTGCTGGTGGTCATCCGCATCATCCAGGGCCTGTCGGTCTCGGGCGAGCAGGCCAGCGCGATCTCGATGAGCCTCGAGCACGCGTCCGACAACCGCCGCGGCTTCACGACGAGCTTCGTCACGAGCGGTTCCGCCTCGGGTGGCCTGCTCGCGACCGCCGTCTTCATCCCCTTCGCGGCGCTGCCGACCGAAGACCTGCTCGGCTGGGCCTGGCGCATCCCGTTCTGGCTCTCGGCCGTCGTCGTCGTGGTCGCGTACCTCATCCGCCGCAACCTCGAAGAGCCGCCGTCGTTCGTCGAGACCCAGGCGATCAAGGCGCAGCTGCCGCCGATCAAGCAGGTGCTGCGCTTCCACTGGCGCACGATCATCCGCGTCGCCGCCTGCGCCATGATCGCCGGCGTAAGCTACCTGTTCGCCACGTTCTCTGTCGCGTTCGCGACCACCGGATACGGCCTCGACAAGTCGACCATGCTCTGGGTGCCCGTGCTCGCCAGCCTGCTCGCCCTGCTCTACACACCGTTCGCCGGGTACATCTCCGACCTCATCGGACGCAAGACGGTCTTCATCATCGGAGCCGTGGGCGCCGGTGTCACGACCGTGCCGTACCTGTGGGCGATCAGCGAGGGCAACTGGCCGCTGATCTTCACCCTCGGCATCCTCTGCAACGGGTTCTTCTACTCCACGGCCAACGCCGCGTGGCCGGCGTTCTTCGCCGAGATGTTCCCGAACCGCGTCCGCGTCTCGGGTCTCGCGGTCGGCACGCAGATCGGCTTCGCGATCGCCGGTGCCATCGGCCCCGTGGCGTCGACGGCGCTCGCCGGAGAAGACCTGCAGAACTGGTTCGGACCGGCCCTCCTCGGACTGGGACTCATGGCGATCGCCGTGATCGCTGCGCTCACCGCGAAGGAGACCCGTCGCTACTCGCTCGACGAGGTCGACGACGTGCAGCAGACCCAGAAGGAGAAGGACGCGGTCACCGCGTCGATCCTCGTCCCCTGACGACGGATGCCTCGAGGGCCCGGGATGCTTCGGCATCCCGGGCCCTTCGAGCACCCGGGAAGCCGTGAGGGGTCAGGACACGCCGCAACGCGGCATCCGTTCAAGGCGTGTCTTGACCCCTCACGGAGAAAAGAAGGAGCGGGAGGGAGCGGGCGTCAGGCTTTGCGGGGGCCGGTGGATGCCCGCACCGTGAGGTGCGCCGAGATGTGGTCGATGCGGTCGGAGCGATCGCGGGTCGCGAAGCGGCCGATCAACATGTCGACCGCGGCGCGACCGGCGCTCTCACCCGGCGAGGTGACGGTGGTCAGCGGCGGATGCGAGAACGACGAGCCGAAGATGTCGTCGCAGCCGACCACGCTGAGGTCGTCGGGGATCGAGACGCCGAGCTGGCGGAACCGGTCGAGCGCCCCGATCGCGAGCACGTCGTTGAAGAAGATGCAGGCGGTCGCGCGGGTGAGCACGACCGCATCCGCTGCGGCCGCCCCGTTCGCGAGGGTCACGTGGTAGCGGCCGACGGCGACGAGGTCGACGCCGTCCTCCTCGGCGGCAGCCGTGATCGCATCGAAGCGCGTGCCGTCGGTCCAGGAGCCGTGCGGGCCGCGCACGTAGGCGATGCGGGTGTGTCCGAGCGAGTGCAGGTAGTGCACCGCCTGCGCGAGGCCGGCGGGGGTGTCGATCACGACGCCGGAGAGCCCGGGGGACTGGCGGTTGATCACCACGGTCGGCGCGATCTGCGCGACCGCGCGCAGGGCCTCGTCATCGATGCGCGGCGACGACACGACGATGCCGTCGACGGTGCGGGCGAGCTCGCGCAGCCACTGCTCCTCCATCGGCAGCGACTCCTCGGTGCTGACGAGCAGGTGCAGGTAGCTCGCCGCCCGGATCTGCGCCTGAGCGCCCCGGGTCACGTCGAGGTTGAACGGGTTGGTGAGGTTCGGGAGCACGAGTGCGATCGTGCCGCGCGCGAGGCGGTTCTCGGCGGCGGGCAGGAGCGCCGAGGTGTAGCCCATCTCCTGCGCCTTGCTGGTGATGCGCTCGTACATCGTCGGGCTCACGCGGTTGGGGTTCGAGAGGGCGCGCGAGACCGTCGAGGGGGCGACGCCGAGCGCCTCGGCGATCTCGGTGAGGGTGACGCGGCGCTGCACGCGGCGGGCGGGAACGGCCATGGCTCGATGGTAGCGAAGCGGCGCCGTCATCGGTACCCATTGCTGGCACGGATTTTGCCAACGGGCCGAACCGAATGCCCGAGAATCACGGGATTCGAGCGAGGTATCCGGCACGGAAGCGGCACGATCCTGCACCCTCCGGTGCCGACCGTCCTAGCCTTTTCCCGACGGCGGAATCGACGACGAGAGGAGCTGGCGATGACCCGCAGGATCGACCTGGTCGCTGACCTGGGTGAGGGCTTCGGCCCGTGGCGGATGGGCGACGACGCCGCCCTCCTCGACGTGCTCACCTCGGCCAACATCGCGTGCGGCTTCCACGCCGGCGACTCGCAGATCATGGACGAGACCGTCCGCGCCTGCGTGCAGCGCGGCGTCGGCATCGGCGCCCACCCCTCGTTCCCGGATCTGCAGGGCTTCGGGCGTCGCGACATGGGCCTCACGGCCGACGAGGTGCGCACCGACGTGCTCTACCAGTTCGGTGCGCTGCAGGCGATCGCCGCCTTCCACGGCACACAGGTCACCCACCTCGCCCCGCACGGCCGGCTCGGCAACCTCGTCGCGGTGCGCGAGGACTACGCGGATGCCGTCGCCACCGCCGCCGCACGCCTCGACCCCGAGCTCATCGTGCTCGCCCAGGACGGCAAGCTCGCCGACGCCGCCCGGGCCGCGGGTCTGCGCGTGGGCATCGTCGGCATCGCCGACCGCGCCTACGAGGACGACGGCACCCTGGTGCGCCGCACCGAGCCCGGCGCCGTGATCCACGACGCCGAGGAGATCCGTCGGCGCACCGTGCGGATGGTCGTCGACGGCGTGATCGAGAGCCGTAACGGCGTGCTCATCCCCGTCGCCTGCGACACGGTGCTCGTGCACGGAGACACCGACGGCGCGGTGGAGCTCGCCCGCCAGATCCGCGCGGGCCTCGAATCGGCGGGCGTCGAGATCGCCCCGCTCGCGGACTGGCTGGAGTGAGCGATCCCATGTCATCGGCATCCGTCGTCATCTCGCCCAGCGGCAACTCCGCGCTACGCGTCGCCAGCACCCTCGCCGACCGCGAAGCGGGCTGGCGCCTCGTGCACCACCTGGCCCGTTTCGTCGACGCGGCCCACGTGCCCGGCGTCGAGTGCGTCATCCCCACCTACGACGCGGCGCTGATCGAGATCGATCCCGCCGAGGTGTCGCTCGAGCGTCTCGGCGAGTACCTCGAGCACGTGGTCGACGGCCTCGATCACGACCGCCCGCTCACCGACAGCCCGCGCACCTTCGACGTGCCGGTGCTCTACGACACCGACGGCGAGCTCGACCTCCGCACCGTCGCCGATGCCCAGGGCCTCAGCGTCGCCGACGTCATCCGCCTGCACTCCGAACCGACCTACGTGGTGCGCTGCCTCGGTGCTCCCGGCGGCTCGCCCATGCTCGACGGCCCGCCGTTCCCCCTGCCCGTTCCGCGTCTCGCGAGCCCGCGGGCGCACGTGCCGCAGGGCGTGGTGTCGGTCGCCGGACGCCAGGCGACGATCACCCCGGCCGCGGCCCCGGGCGGCTGGCCGCTCATCGGGCGCACGCCGCTCGTCGTGCTCGACCTCGCGGCGGAACCGTTCGTGCCCTACGAGCCCGGCGACCTGATCCGCTTCCGCGCGATCGACCAGGCGGAGTACGACGCCCTGCTCGGCACCCGGATGGTGGCGCTGTGAACGCCGGGGCGGGGAACGCGGATGCGGTAAACGCCGGGGCGCTGACGGTCATCGAGGCCGGATCCACCCAGGTCACCGACCTCGGGCGGCGCCGGGGTCCCCGCTTCGGCGTGCCGGTCAACGGCGCCCTCGATCAGCGCTCGGCCCGGATCGCGAACATCCTCGTCGGCAACCCCGAGACCGCCCCGGTGCTCGAGATCACCGCCCTCGACGCCGAGTTCGTCGCCGACATCGACATCCTCATCGCGGTCTCCGGCGCCGACGGGCACCTCACCGTCGACGGCGTCGGCCGGCCCACGAACCAGCCGGTCTCGGTGCGCGCGGGCGAGGCGATCGCGCTGCGGCAGATCCAGGGCGGATTGCGCTCCTATCTCGCGGTGCGCGGGTCGTTCGACGTGCCGCAGCTGCTCGGCAGCTGCGCTCCTGACTCGGTGCTCGGCTTCGGCGGGCGCCTCGTGGTCGGCGAGCGGATCGCGCTGCGCACCGCCACGGCGCCGGTCTTCAACGCGCACTTCACGGCCGAGCTCTACGACCTCGACGTGCCGCGACTGCCCACGGGCTTCATCGTCGACGTCACCGACGGCCCCGACCTCGACGACTTCGCGGGTACCGCCGACCGACTGTTCGCCCAGCCCTATCTCGTCACCCCGAAGAGCAACCACATCGGGCTGCGCATGACCGGGCCGCTGCCCGAGCGGCGGACGCAGGGCGAGGTGCTCTCGCGCGGCGTTCCCGTGGGGGCGGTCGAGGTTCCGCCGGGCGATGAACTGCTCGTGCTGCACCGCGGGCGGGGCGTCACCGCCGGGTACCCGGTGCTCGCGGTCGTCACCTCCGGCTCGCTCGACGTGCTCGCCCAGGTGCGCCCGGGGCAGCACCTCCGCTTCCGGCGGCTCTCGGCATCCGATGCCGCGGCCCGTGCCCGCGCCGAGCTCGTCGAGCTCGAAGCGCTCCGCCTTCGCGTCCGCTCCGTCTTCGACGCGCTGGACGCCCTCTCCACAGCCACCACCGGAAGGACCCTCCTATGACTTTCTCCGACTACCGCACCGCCGTCGTCACCGGCGCGACGAGCGGCGTGGGCCGCGGCGCGATCGACCTCTTCCTCGCGAAGGGTCTCACCGTGCACGCGATCGCCCGCGACGAGCAGAGGCTGGCGGCCCTCGCCGAGAAGGGCGTGATCACCCACGCGCTCGACGTGCGCGACACCGCCGCCCTCACGCGTGCGCTCGACGGGGTCGAAGCCGACATCGTGCTCAACAGCGCCGGCGTCAGCCGCGCGGGCAACATCCTCGACGCCTCGGCCGACGACCTCGACGACCTCGTCGAGGTCAACCTCACGGCGGTCATGCAGATCCTGCGCCTGCTCTACCCGGGCATGGTCGAGCGCGACCGCGGCCACGTGCTCAACATCTCGTCGATCGCCGGGCACTACAACTTCTTCGGCCACACGGCCTATCACGCGACCAAGGCCGCCGTGCACCAGCTGTCGCGCCAGCTGCGCAACGACGCCCTCGGCAAGCGGGTGCGCGTCACCGAGCTGAGCCCGGGCCGCATCGAGACCGAGATCTTCTCGCGCAACCTGGGCGGCACGCCCGAGACGGATGCCGCCGCCTGGGCGACCTACTACGAGGGCTTCGAGTCGCTCACGGTCGACGACATCGTCGCGGCCATCGACTACGCGGTCGACGCCCCCTCGCACGTGAACATCGGGCTCATCGAGCTCATGCCCACCTTCCAGGTGCCGGGCGGACTCACCTTCGACCGCCGTGACGCCGAGCTCGTGCAGTCCGCAGCGACCGCCGCGAGCGCCGAGTAAACGAGAACGCAGAGTAAAGAGGAACGAGACCATGGTTCACGTCACCACCAAGATCGAGCGCGCCGAGGCATCCGACATCGCCCGTCTGGGCGAATTCACCGCCGCGACCATCCACGAGGCCCAGGGTCGCCGCGGCGCACTGAACTCGAACATCACGCCCATCGACCGCGACATGTCGTTCGTCGGCTCGGCGTTCACGGTCGTCTGCGCCCCGCGCGACAACCTCATGCTGCAGGTCGCCATCCACTACGCGCAGCCCGGCGACGTGCTCATCGTCTCGGCGGGCGAGTTCGCCGAGGCCGGCATGTTCGGCGACGTGCTCGGCAACGCCTGCAAGGCCAAGGGCATCGCGGCGCTGGTGACCGACGCCGGTGTGCGCGACACGCAGGAGCTGCGCGAGCTGGGCCTGCCCGTCTTCTCGGGCAGCGTCTCGATCAAGGGCACGGTCAAGGAGACCCTCGGGGCGCTCAACCAGCCCGTCGTCTTCGCGGGCGAGCTGATCCGCCCCGGCGACATCGTCAAGGGCGACGCCGACGGCATCGTCGTCGTGCGCCGCGAAGAGGTGCGCGAGGCGGCCGAGCTGTCGGCGGCGCGCGACGCGCACGAGGCCGAGCTCATCACGAAGTACTGGGCCGGCGGCACGACCATCGAGCTGTGCAACCTCACCGAGGTGCTCAAGGCCAAGGGCCTCACCTCCGACATCGAGGACGCATCGTGACCGCCAGCACCGAGACCCCCGCGTCGTCGTTCCGCGCCGCCGAGCGCCTCGGACGCATCAAGCCCTCGCCCAGCACGGCGGCCGCGGCACGCGTGCGCGAGCTGAAGGGTCAGGGGCGAAGCATCCTCGACCTCACCGTCGGCGAGCCCGACTTCGACACCCCCGCGCACATCAAGCAGGCCGCGATCGCGGCCATCGAGGCCGGCGAGACCAAGTACACGCCCGTGAACGGCACGCCACGGCTGCGCCAGGCGATCCGCGGCGCGCTGCAGCGCACGCACGGCATCGAGTACTCGGATGCCGGGATCACGGTCGGCGGCGGAGGCAAGCAGGTCATCTTCCTCGCGCTCATGGCGACGGTGGATGCTGGCGACGAGGTGCTCATCCCCGCGCCGTACTGGGTGTCGTACCCCGACATGGTGCGCGCGAACGAGGGAACCCCCGTGATCGTGCCGACGTCGGCCGAGAACGGCTACAAGGTCACGGCCGCGCAGCTCGAGGCCTCGATCACCGACCGCACGACCTGGCTGATCCTGAACAGCCCGGGCAACCCGAGCGGTGCGATCCACACCGAGGAGGAGCTGTCGGCCCTCGCCGAGGTGCTGCGCCGCCACCCCGCGGTGTCGGTGCTCTCCGACGAGATCTACAGCGAGATCTCGTTCACGGGCATCCCCGCCCCGAGCCTCGCCGCGGTCGCCCCCGACCTGCGCCACCGCGTGCTCGTGGTGTCGGGCGTCTCGA
Organism: Microbacterium sp. USHLN272; assembly: GCF_037149655.1. Lineage (NCBI taxonomy): Bacteria > Bacillati > Actinomycetota > Actinomycetes > Micrococcales > Microbacteriaceae > Microbacterium > Microbacterium sp. USHLN272. The sequence continues at coordinate 2,707,749 of NZ_JBBCRA010000001.1, forward strand.
AGTCGTACGCGATGACGGGCTGGCGCCTCGGGTATGCGGCGGGCGACCCCGCCCTCGTCGGTGCCATCAACACGCTGCAGTCGCAGACCTCCTCGTGCCCGTCGTCGATCAGCCAGGCCGCCGCGGCCGCCGCGCTCGAGGGTCCGCAGGACTTCATCGTCGAGTCGGTGCCGGTGTACTGCGAGCGTCGCGACGTCGCGGTGGCGGGTCTCCGCGCGATCGACGGACTCACCCCGCTCGTGCCCGACGGCGCGTTCTACCTCTACGTCGACTGCGCGGGACTCATCGGCCGCACCACCTCCGAGGGAAAGGTGCTCGCCGACGACCAGGACGTGACGTTCTACCTGCTCGATCAGGCCGGCGTCGCCGTGATCCAGGGTTCCGCCTACGGCAGCTCGCCCTTCTTCCGCATCTCGTTCGCGACCGACCTCGGCACCATCACCGCCGCGGTCGAGAAGATCGCCGAAGCCGTGGCGGCGCTGCGATGAGCGACGCCACGGCCAGCGACCGCCTGCGCGTCGTCGTCGCCGCGCCCCTCGCCCCCGAACTGTGCGACCTGCTGGTCGCCCGCGAGCCTCGCATCGACCTCGTCGTCGATCAGACGCTGCTGCCGCCGATGCGGCATCCCGCCGACTTCTCCGGCGACCCGTCGTTCCGTCGCACGCCCGAGCAGCAGGCCGCCTACGAGGCGCTGATCGACTCGGCCGAGGCGCTGTACGGCATCCCCGACGTCGACCCCGCCGCCCTCGCCCGCACGGTGCGCGCCAACCCGGCACTGCGCTGGGTGCACACGATGGCGGCCGGTGGTGGCGGTCAGGTGCGCGCCGCGCAGCTCACCGACGACGAGCTGCGGCGGGTGACCTTCACGACCTCGGCCGGTGTGCACGGCGACGCGCTCGCCGAGTTCGCGGTGTTCGGCGTCTTCGCCGGCGCCAAGCACCTGCCTCGGCTGCAGCGCCAGCAGCGCGAGCGCGAGTGGAGCGGCCGCTGGGTCATGTCGCAGGTCGCCGACCAGACGGTGCTCGTGCTCGGTCTCGGCGGCATCGGGCAGGCCGTCGCACGCCAGCTCGCCGCCCTCGGCACGACGGTGATCGGCACCTCGCGCAGCGGGGCATCCGTTCCGGGTGTCTCGCGCGTCATCCACCCGGACGACGTCGCCGAGGTGCTGCCCGAGGTCGACGCGGTCGTGGCGACCCTGCCCGGCACCGACGCCACGCACCACCTCGTCGGCCGCGACTTCTTCGCCGCGCTCCGCCCGGGCGCGACGCTCGTCAACGTCGGACGCGGCACGGTCATCGACGAGGCCGCCCTGCTCGAGGCGCTCGACGCCGGAACCGTGGGTTTCGCCGCGCTCGACGTGTTCGAGGTCGAGCCGTTGCCGTCGGACAGCCCCCTGTGGTCGCACCCCGACGTGCTCGTGAGCCCGCACACCGCGGCGCTCGACGCCCGAGAAGACGGGCGCATCGCCGAACTGTTCGCCGACAACGCCACGCGCCTCCTCGACGGCACGCCACAGCGCAACGTCGTCGACACCATCGAGTTCTACTGATCGGGACGGAGCATCCATGAGCACCCCCTTCGACCTCACCGGGCGTCGCGCCCTGGTCACCGGTTCCAGCCGCGGAATCGGGCTCGCGATCGCGCGCTCGCTGCTCGAGGCCGGCGCCCACGTCGTCGTGCACGGGCGCGACACCTCCACGGTGGGCGAGACGGCGGACGCCCTCGCCCGGGACTTCGGAGCGGATGCCGTCTCCACGGCTGTCTTCGACGTCACCGCCGAGGAGGCCGTGATCGACGGCATCCGCGGGATCGAGGCCGCCGGCCCCCTCGACATCCTCGTCAACAACGCGGGCCTGCAGCACCGCGAGCCGCTGCTGGAGGTCAGCCTCGAGAACTGGGAGCGCGTCATCCGCACCGACCTCACCAGCGCCTTCCTCGTCGGGCGCACGGCCGCCCGTGCGATGGTGGCGCGGGGGAGCGGTGCGATCGTCAACATCTGCTCGGTGCAGACCGACCTCGCCCGCCCGACGATCGGGGCGTACACCGCCGCGAAGGGCGGGCTGCGCAACCTCACCAAGGCGATGACGGCGGAGTGGGCGGGCAGCGGCGTGCGCGTCAACGGCGTGGCCCCCGGGTACATCCGCACCGAGCTCACGCAGGCGCTCGTCGACGACCCCGCGTTCAACTCCTGGGTGCTCGGACGCACCCCGGTCGGGCGCTGGGGCGAGCCGGAGGACATCGGCGGTGCCGTGGTGTGGCTCTCGTCGGACGCCTCGCGCTTCGTGTCGGGCCAGGTCGTCTTCGTCGACGGCGGAATGACGGCGGTCGTCTGATGGCCGCCGCGCTCCACGCCGTCGTGATCCACGAGGCCGGCGACCTGCGCATCGACCCGATCGCCGAGCCCGTGCCCGCCCCCGACGAGGCCGTGATCGACATCGTCTACGGCGGCATCTGCGGGTCCGACCTGCACTACTGGAAGCACGGAGCCGCGGGGGAGTCGATCCTGCGCGCGCCGATGGTGCTCGGGCACGAGGTGGTCGGCGTGGTCCGGCGGGCCGCCGCCGACGGCAGCGGGCCGTGGGAGGGCGCGCGCGTCGCCGTGCATCCCGCGACCCCGGCGCAGGAGCACGTCCGGCATCCGATCGACCGCCCCAACATCGCGGGCGGCGGGTACCTCGGCTCGGCCGCGCGCTTCCCGCACCGCGACGGCGCGTTCGCCCACCGGGTCGCGATGCCCACGCGGATGCTGCGCACCCTCCCCGAGGGGATCGACCTGCGGGAGGCGGCGCTCATCGAGCCCGCCAGCGTCGCCTGGCACGCCGTCAACCGGATCGGCGACGTCTCCGACCTCTCGGCGCTCGTCGTCGGATGCGGTCCGATCGGACTGCTCGCGGTCGCGGTGCTCCGGGCCCGAGGCGCGCGGCACATCACCGCCGTCGATCTGCACGAGCGCCCGTTGCGCATCGCCCGGGAGCTCGGGGCCGATGTCGTCCTGCAACAGCCCGATACCGCCGACGTCGCGGCGATCGACGCCGACGTGGTGATCGAGTCGTCCGGCAGTCCGCAGGGACTCGACACCGCGATCCGTGGTGCCGCCCGTGGCGGCGTGGTCGCGATGGTGGGGCTGTTGCCCAGCGGTCCGCAGCCCGTGCAGGTCGCGCTCGCGATCGCCCGCGAGCTCGATCTGCTCGGCTCCTTCCGCTTCAACGACGAGATCGACGAGGTGATCGCGGCGCTCGCCGACGGCACGCTGCGCATCGCGCCCGTGATCAGTCACGTCAAGCGCTGGCGCTCCGCCGCCGACGCCTTCGCGACCGCCGCCGATCCGACGGTGTCGAGCAAGGTGCTGCTGCAGTTCGGGAAGGCGTGATGAGCGTGATGAGCGTGCTGAGCGCCTCCCGTCCGCTCGTCGTGGTGATGGGCGTCGCCGGCTCCGGCAAGTCGACCGTCGGTGCCGCCCTGGCCGACCGGCTGCGGCTGCCGTTCGGAGACGCCGACGACCTGCATCCGTCTGCCAACGTCGAGAAGATGTCGCAGGGCATCCCGCTCACCGACGAGGATCGCGCCCCCTGGCTCGACGCCGTCGGCGAGGAGATCGCCCGGCATCGCGTGCCGGGGCTCGTGATCGCCTGCTCCGCGCTCAAGGTCGCCTACCGCGACGTGCTGCGCGCGCACGCGCCCGAGGTGTTCTTCCTGCACCTCGAGACCACCAAGCGCGTGCTCGCCCAGCGGATGCTGGTGCGCTCCGAGCACTTCATGCCGCTCGCGCTCCTCGACTCGCAGCTCGACACCCTCGAGCCTCTCGCGGGCGATGAGAACGGATTCGCGATCGACGCGCGGCGCAGCGTCGACGAGATCATCGGTGCGGCAGAACGGGTGCTCCGAGCCGAACCGGCCGCCCGACGGTCATGAGCGGGCGCGCGGTCTGGGTGTCGGCGCCGCACGGCAGCGTCGCCGGTTACGAAGCGGGATGCCGCACCCGGGCGATGTGCCCGATGGGGCCCGACTCCGACATCCTCACGTGCGCCGAGGCGGCGCTGCGGCGGCGCGGCGACTACCGGTTGGCGCGCATGCCGCTCGATCAGCCCGTGCCGCGCTCGGGCGACGTCGACGAGGTGGTCGTCTCGCCGGGCGGTGTGCGCGAGGTGCACGGCACGCCCTGGGGCTATGCCCGCGGATGCCGCGACCCGCAGCCGTGCCCGAACCGGCGTCTGGGCGCGGTGACCTGCGCAGAGTCGCGTCGTCGCTACGTGCACGACTACGTCTCGCGCCGGGCGGCGGGGGAGGGGGCGCCGATCGATCACGGCACCCCGAACGGTTACTTCATGGGGTGCCGCGACCGGCGGCTGTGCCCGCGCGGCGATGACGGCGTCTCGTGCGCCGAGGCCCGGGCCGAGCATCGACGCAGCCTCGCCCGCGCGGCCGGAGTCGCGCCGCGGGCCGAGACCCTCGACTCCGGGGCGGCGGCCGCGCGCATCCGCGACCTGCGCTCGCGCGGCTGGTCGTTGCGGCGGATCGCGGCGGCGACGGGGTGCGGACGCACGACGATCGCGGAGCTCGCCGTGGAGGACGGCCCGGTACGGCGTCGGGTCACCGCCGACACCCTGCAGCGGATCCTGGGGGTGGCCGCGGGGTAGATCGCAGGGCGGGTGGTTGCCTCCCGTCAACAGTTGCACTTTTGCAACTAACGGCGTATGGTTGACACTTATCAACTTTCTACGCTGGAGCGTTCCCCTGTGACAACCATCTCTTCACCCGCGCACGACACCGTGCGCTCACCGCGCGAGGTCTTCACCGCGATCTCCGGGCTCGTCGTCGGCATGTTCGTCGCCGTGCTCTCGGGCACCGTCGTGTCGACCTCGATGCCGGTCATCATCGCCGACCTCGGCGGCACGCAGTCCCAGTACACCTGGGTCATCACCGCGAGCCTGCTCGCCACCGCCGTCTCCACGCCGATCTGGGGCAAGCTGGCCGACCTCGTCGACCGCAAGATCCTTGTGCAGATCTCACTCATCCTCTTCACGGCCGGCACCGTGATCGCCGGATTCTCGACCGACACGAACATGCTCATCGCGGTGCGCGTCATCCAGGGCATCGGCGTCGGCGGCCTCATGTCGCTCGTCATGATCGCGGTCGCCCTCATCATCTCGCCGCGTGAGCGCGGCAAGTACATGGGCGTCGTCGGCGGCATCATGGCCCTCGGCACCATCGGCGGCCCGCTGCTCGGCGGACTCCTCACCGACGTGTGGGGCTGGCGCTCGAACTTCTTCGTCGGCGTGCCGTTCGCCCTCCTCGCCCTCGTGCTCCTGCAGTTCACGCTGCACCTGCCCAAGCCGCAGCGAGACAGCAAGGTCTCGATCGACTACTTCGGAATCGTGCTGCTCGCGGTCGGCGTCTCGACCCTCCTCATCTGGGTCTCGATGGGCGGCAGCCAGTTCGAGTGGGACTCGTCGACCAGCATCATGCTCGCCGTCATCGCCGGCGTCGCGATCGCCGCGTTCATCACCGTCGAGTTCTTCGTCAAGGAACCGATCGTGCCGATGTCGCTCTTCCGCAACCGCACCTTCACGCTCTCGGTCATCGCGTCCATCGCGATCGGCGTCTCCATGTTCGCCACCTCGGTGTTCCTCGCCCAGTACTTCCAGCTGGCCCGTGGCGCCACGCCGACCGAGTCGGGTCTCATGACGATCCCGATGATCATCGGCCAGATGGGCGCGTCGATCATCATCGGCCAGCTCGTCAGCCGCTTCGGCAAGTGGAAGGGATGGATGCTCACGGGCTCCGTGCTCACCACGATCGGCGTGAGCCTGATGTCGACGCTGCGCTACGACACCCCGTTCCCGCTGGTGGCCGTGTACATGTTCGTGCTCGGCGCGGGTCTCGGCATGGTCATGCAGAACCTCACGCTCATCGTGCAGAACGACACCGCCCCGCAGCAGCTGGGTGCGGCCTCGTCGAACGTGAACTTCTTCCGCACGATCGCCGGCACCATCGGCGTCACCGTCATGGGCTCGCTGCTCTCGACGAGCGTCGCCGGGTACATGACCGACTCGCTGAAGGACTTCGTGCCGTCGACGCAGGGCGAGATCGACGCGCTGCAGCACCTCGCCTCGGGTGACGTGCCGAAGGTCGGTCAGCTGCCCGACACGATCCGCGCGATCGTCGAGGGGGCCTACGGCCACGGCATCGCGGATGCCTTCATCATCGCCATCCCGCTCGCGGTCATCGCCGTCATCGCGATCGCGTTCCTCAAGAACAAGCCGCTGTCGACCAAGAATGCCGCCGAGCAGCTGCGCGAGCAGGCCGAGGAGTCGGTGCTCGAGGTCTCCGAGGCCGAGGTCGGTGCGACGATGTCGACCGGTGCGATCCGCATCGCGGGCACGGCATCCGCTTCTCCCTCCTCTCCGTCTGCTCCGTCGACCGGTTCGGTGACGACCGTTCTCGAACGCGACGGCCGGGAGTCGAGGGGCTGAGATGATCGGCTCGGATGCCGTCGCATCGCCCGACGCGGAGACCGCGCTGGGTGACCTGCAGACGCACCTCAACCTCATCTTCGCCCGCACGCGGACGCTGTGGCGGGAGTCCGCCGCCCGCATATCGCCCGAGCTGCAGGTGGGTGGGTACAAGCTGCTGACCTTCATCGATCGAGCCGGCTCCGTCAGCGCGCACGAGTTGGCGGAGCGGTTCGAGATGGACAAGTCGGTGGTGAGCCGCCAGGTGCGGATGCTCGAAGATCTCGGTCTGATCGAGTCCCGTCCGGACGAGCGCGACGGGCGCCTGCGGGTGCTGACGGCGACGCCGTCGGCCTGTGCGGCGCTCGCCGAGCTGCGCCGCGACCACGGCGTGCGGCTGCGCGCGGTGGTCGCCGAGCTCACGCCCGAGGAGATCCACGCGGCATCCAAGGTCTTCCGGCTGCTGTCGGAGGTGTGACGCACGAAGCCCCGCCGGGCGGTCGACGGCGGGGCTTCGTCGTGCGCCGCCGTTAGGCTGGCGATCATGAGCGCCTCGACCGACGAACCCGCCCGCGAGGGCGCGCCCGCCGCGCAGTCCGCGGCGCAGCCCGGCACGCAGCCCGGGAGCGTCGACATCGACCAGGCGGTCTCGCGCGTCGAGCACGAGCTGGGTCGGCTGTTCGCGCGCATCCGGGTGAGCTGGCGCGAGGCGGCGACCACCGTGCATCCGGATCTGCAGCCCCTCGGATACCAGGTGCTCACGTCGATCGCGACGGGCAAGGCGACCTCGGCCGGCGCGATCATCGAGCGCCTGCAGACCGACAAGTCGGCCGTCAGCCGTCACGTGCGCCAGCTCGAGCAGCTGGGACTGGTCGAGAGCGTTCCCGACCCCGACGATCGCCGGGCCCGTGTGCTGGTCGCCACCGATCTCGCGCAGGAGCGGGTCGCGCTCGCCCGCTCTCGCTACGAGGCGCGCCTCGCCGAGCGGTTGAGCCGCTGGTCGGCCGAAGACCTCGATCGCTTCTCGGAACTGCTGGCCGCCTTCGGCGATTGAGGCCCGTCTCGTCCGCTATCGGGGTGGGCGCTCAGCACAGCCGGTGGGGGCGACGCTGTGGCGTCGCGACGGTGACGACCGGCATCCGCCTGGCTAGCCTGGAGGAATGGAGAGCTTCGACTTCCCCTCCGTCGATCTGGCGTACCTCAGGTCGACGCTCGGTGAACCCGAGGCGCCGACCACGCAGAAGATCACGAACTTCCTCGACGAGAACTGCCTGACCTTCCTCGCGCACTCGCCGTTCTGCAGCCTGGCGACCGCGGATGCCGCGGGCAATTGCGACAGCTCGCCGCGCGGAGACTATCCCGGTTTCGTGCGGGCGCTCGATCCGCGCACCCTGGTGATCCCCGACCGGCTCGGCAACAAGATCGCCGACTCGATGACCAACATCATCGACAACGGGCACATCGGACTGCTGTGCTTCGTGCCGGGCATGACCGAGACGCTGCGCATCAACGGCACGGCGACCGTCACGAACGACCCCTCGCTGCTGGCGATGCTCGAGCAGGACCATGCGGTTCCCGATCTCGCGATCGTCGTGCGCACCGAGCAGGTGTACCTGCACTGCGGGCGCGCGCTCGTGCGGGCGGGTCTCTGGGACGCCGAGATGCAGGACCTCGCCGAGGAGGTGCCGACCTCGGGCACGATCTGGGCGAGCATGTCGGGCTTCGATCCCTCGGTCGGCGACGTGATCGACGACGCGATGGCCGGCGCCTACCGGAACCTGTACTGAATGCGGTCCCGTGCGGGGATGCTCCCCCTCGTCGTGAGCGAGATCGTCCGTGAGACGCCCTCGATCGTCAGCCTCCGTCTCGCCGCGCCCGACGGCACCGCGCTGCCGCCGTGGCAGCCGGGGGCGCACGTCGACGTGCAGCTCATCACGCGGCACGAGCGCCAGTACTCGCTGTGCGGCGACCCCGCCGATGCGCACGGCTATCGGATCGCCGTGCTGCGCGAGGAGTTCTCGCGCGGGGGCTCGCACTACATCCACTCGTTCCTGCGGGTGGGGAGCCGGGTGTGGGTGCGCCCGCCCCGCAACCTCTTCACCCTGTCGGATGCTCCGGCGTACCACCTGCTCGCGGCGGGCATCGGCATCACGCCGATCCTGGCGATGGCGCGGCATCTGGCCGCCGAGGATGCCGACTGGCGGATGACGTATCTGGTGCGTCGGCGCGAGGACGTGGCTTTCGCGGACGATCTCGCTGCCCTCGGCGATCGCGTCACGATCCATGTCGGCGCCGAAGCCGGGCGGATGGATCTGGCCGAGCTCTACGCGGGCCTCGCGCCCGGCACCGCGGTCTACGCCTGCGGACCGCAGCGCTTCGTCGATGCGCTCGACGACCTCGCGGGTGCCCTGCCCGGCGGTGCGAGTCTGCACGTGGAGCGCTTCGAGCCGAAGCCGCGCGAGTTCCGGCCGAACGAGGCGTTCACCGTGGTCTGCGCGGGCAGTGACGTCACGGTCGAGGTGCCGGCCGAGCGTTCGATGCTCGGCGCGCTGCAGAGTGCGGGCGTGCCGGTCGAGGGCTCGTGTCTGCGGGGCATCTGCGGCTCCTGCGCGGTGACCGTGCTCGACGGCATCCCCGAGCATCGGGACTCGCTCACCGGTGACGACGCGTCGATGACGATGTACCCGTGCGTCTCGCGGGCGCTGTCGCCGACGCTCGTGATCGACGCCTGAGGCGGAGCTGCTCGCCTCCGCCCCGCCTCCCCGCTGCCTCCGCGATGGGCGGAGAACTCCGTGAGGGGCGGAGATTCCGGGAACAAACATCCGCCCGACGCCGAGAACTCCGCCCATCGCGGGGGTCTCAGCGCGAGGTCGGCGGCAGTTTGTCGACGCCGTGCCGGTTCGGTTTGCCGGGCTCGGCGGCCGTGTCGGGCGACACGCTCCCGTGCTCGGCGGGCTCGCTCGAAGTCGGGTAGCTGGGCTCGTCGATCTCGACGGCCTTATCGCGCTCATCGAGCGGGGGCAGATGGTCGAGGGGCTGCTTGATGTCATCGGGGTTGTGGCTCATACCTCACCATCCGCTGCCCGGTGGTTCGCAGGCCAGGGGGTTGAGAACCCGCGGGGGCTGTGATGGGGTCGGAGGCATGCGCTCGCGACCCCTGCTCGTCTTCGACGGCGACTGCGGGTTCTGCACGACCGCGGTGAGCGTGCTCGAGAAACGGCTCGCGCGTTTCCCCGACGCCGAGCCCTGGCAGTGGCTCGACCTCGATGCGCTCCGCCTGAGCAACCACGACGTCACGCGCTACGTCTGGCTGGTCGTGGGGGAGCAGCGGTTCCGCGGGCACAGGGCCTTCGCTGCACTGCTGCGGATGCAGCCCGGCCGGTGGATGCGATTCCTCGGACGGATGCTGGTGACCCCGCCGTTCGCGTGGGCGGCGGCGCTCGGCTACGCACTCGTCGCCCGCTTCCGGCACCGCCTCCCGGGCGGGACGGCCGCCTGCGCGATGCCGAGGGGACACGCCCGAGGATTTAGTTAGGATTACCTACCCTAACTAAATCCTTGTTACGGTCGAAGGGCTCCCCCTTCCACCGACAGATTGGTCTTCGCCGTGCTCCGCCGGTCCTCTCTCGCTGCCCTCGTCGCCGCCTCCGCCCTACTCCTCGCCTCCTGCGCCTCGACCGGAGACACCGCGGAACAACCGGAATCGGGGGAGGGCGTCACCCTCGAACACCCCTCGCTCGAGGGGCTGTCGATCGACTTCGCCGCGCAGCCCGAGAGCATCGTGATGGACTGCTACGCCTACAGCTCGCTGCACGAGTACGGCATCGAGCCCGTCGCCCTCTTCGGCTACGAGTGCGACAACCCCTTCGTGATGGGCGATGCCGACATCTCCGACATCCCGAAGATCGGGACCGACGGCGAGATCGACGTCGAGAAGCTCGCCGAGCTGCGCCCCGACGCGATCATCGGCCAGGGCACCGCCGACGGCTGGCAGTGGTTCGACGAGGACGTGAACGCGCAGATCACTCGCGTCGCCCCGTTCGTGCCGCTGCCTGGCAGTGAGACGATCGACGGTCGCATCGCCGACACCCGCACGATCGCCGCGTTCTTCGGTGCCGACGTCACCTCCGACGCCATCGTGCAGTCCGACGCCGACCTGGAAGACGCCAAGGAGGCCTTCAGTGCGGCGATCACCGGCAGCGGTCTGAACATCATGCTCACCAGCCCCGCGAAGGAGATGCTGTACACCGGCGTCGGCTTCGCCCAGGCCGAACTGCTCGAAGAACTCGGCGCGACCATCGTCGGCGCCGACGCCCCCGAGACCGGCAACCCGTGGGGGCAGGTCGCCTGGGAGGATGCCTCGACCTACCCGGCCGACATCCTGCTCATCGAGGGCTACGGCGACGACTTCTCCTTCACCGCCGACCTCTGGGACGCGCTGCCCGCCGTGCAGGCCGACCAGCTCGGCGCCTGGAGCTCGAAGGGCGCCATGACGGCCACGACGTACGCGGCCTGGCTGAACGACGTCGCCGACCTCGTATCGTCGTCGACGAAGGTCTCCTGACCGCCGGATGAACCCGCAGCCCGCGGCATCCGGGCCCGCCCCGAACACCCTCGTGTCCGGGGCGGACCCGCGCCCGCCCTCGCCCCGCTCCTCGCCCCTCTCCGCCGCCCGCTCCTCCGCCGGGCGGCGCTGGGTCGGGCTCGTACCGCTCGCGATCCTCTGCGTCGCAGCCCTCGCCGCCAGCATGCTCGTCGGCTCTCGTGCCGTTCCGCCGGCCGAGGTGATCCAGGCCCTCCTGCATCCCGACCCCGCCGACGCGATCTCGCAGACCGTCTGGTTCTCGCGCGTTCCGCGCACCGTGCTCATCCTCGTCGCGGGGGCGGCGCTCGGCGTCGCCGGAGCGCTCATGCAGGCCGTCACCCGCAACCCCATGACCGACCCCGGCATCCTGGGTGTGAACGCGGGCGCCTCGCTCGCCGTCGTCGTGGGGCTCGCGTTCTTCGGCACGACCGACATCTCGCAGTACATGTGGTGGTCGTTCGCGGGGGCGATGATCACCTCGGTGCTCGTCTTCGTGATCGGCAACACCGGCACCGCCCGCGGCAACCCCGTGCGCATGACCCTGTCGGGCGTCGCGCTCGGCGCGGTGCTCATGGGGTTCTCGTCGGCCGTGCTGCTGACGCACTCCGAGATCCTCGAGAAGATGCGCGGGTGGTCGGCGGGCACCACGGCCTCGCAGCCGCTCGAGGCGACGCTCGCGATCGTGCCGTTCATCGTCGTGGGCCTCGTCATCGCCCTGCTCAGCTCGCGCTCCCTCGACGTGCTGTCGTTGGGCGAGGCATCCGCCGTGGCGATGGGTGCGCATCCGAACCGCATCCGTCTCGTCGTGCTCGTCGCGATCGCCCTGCTCGCGGGCGGCGCGACGGCCGCGGCCGGGCCCATCGGCTTCCTCGGGCTGCTCGCCCCGCATCTCGCGCGCATGATCGTCGGCCCGCACCAGGGGTGGATCCTCGCGTACTCGGTGCTCATCGCGCCGACCGTCATGGGGTTCGCCGATGTGCTCGGCCGCGTCATCACCGCGGGTGAGGTGCCGGTGGGTGTCGTGACCGCGTTCATCGGAGCACCCGTGCTCATCTACATGGTGCGGCGCTTCCGCGTCTCGGAGGTGTGAGGCGATGACCGACCTCGACTTCGGCCGACGCGTGCACCGCATCGGTCCGCGCTCCCGCCCGTTCCTGCTCGTCGACGCGCGCTCGGCCCGCATCTGCGCAGGACTCTGGATCGCGATCGTGCTGCTCGCCGTCTTCGCCGTGTTCTCGGGCTCCGCGCAGATCACCCCGATCGAGGCGCTCACGGCGCTCGTCGGCCAGGGCGACGCCTACACCTCGATGGTCGTGCTCGAGTGGCGCGCGCCGCGCATCCTCATGGCGGTGCTGCTCGGCGCGTGCCTGGCGATGAGCGGCGCGATCTTCCAGAACCTCACCGGCAACCCGCTGGGCTCGCCGGACGTGATCGGATTCCAGACCGGGTCGTACACCGGCGCGATCGTCGTGATGCTGCTGCTCGGCGGCGGCTCGGTCGAGACCATGGCCGGGGCGCTCGCCGGGGGTGTGGCGACCGCGTTCCTCGTGTTCCTGCTCTCGTCGAAGCGCGGGGCGGTGCGCGGGGTGCGGCTCATCATCGTGGGGATCGCGGTCAGCGCGATGCTCGCCTCGGTGAACGTGTGGATCCTGCTGACGGCGACCGTCGAAGACGCGATCATGGCGAGCCTGTGGGGTGCCGGCAACCTGTCGGGCGTCTCGTGGGCGACGTTCCTGGGGGCGTTCGGCGGATCGGCGGTCTTCCTGATCGCCGCGATGGCGTTGAGCAGGCCGATGCGATTGATGCAGATCGGGATGCCGTTCGCCACCGCCCTCGGCCAGAACGTGCGCGCGGTGCAGGTGGCGGCGATCGTGATCGGCGTCGGACTCACCGCCCTCGCCACGGCGACCGTCGGACCGATCTCGTTCATCGCGCTCGCGGCCCCGCAGATCGCGCGCCGGGTGGTGCGCTCCGACGGCCTCGCGCTCGGCCCGACCGCCGCCGTGGGGGCGCTGCTGCTGCTCCTCGCCGATGTCGTGGCGCAGCGCATCCATCCCGATTCCCCCCTGCCCGTCGGCATCGTCACGGTGTCGATCGGCGGACTGTACTTCCTGTGGCTGCTCCTGCGAGAGGGAAAGAAGAGATGACCCGACTGATGGTCGATGGCGCCGCACTCGGCTACGCCGACAAGCTCGTGTGCGCCGATGTGTCCGTCGAGATCCCTGACGGCGCGTTCACCGTGATCGTGGGGCCGAACGCCTGCGGCAAGTCGACGCTGCTCAAGAGCCTGACGCGGCTCCTGCCCCCGACCCGGGGGAGCGTGCTGCTCGACGGCAAGAGCCTGCACGATCTGCCCACCAAGCACGTGGCGCGCGAGGTCGGCCTCCTCCCGCAGGGACCGGTGGCGCCGGACGGCATCCGCGTCGTCGATCTGGTCACGCGGGGGCGGTACCCGCACCAGCGCCTGTTCGCGCCGTGGTCGCCCGAGGACGAGGCCGCCGTGGTCGAGGCGATGGACGCCACCGGCATCCGTCATCTGTCGGGTCGGATGGTCGACGAGCTCTCGGGCGGGCAGCGGCAGCGCGTGTGGATGGCGGTGGCGCTGGCGCAGCAGACGCCGATCCTGCTGCTCGACGAGCCGACGACCTACCTCGACGTCAGTCATCAGATCGAGCTGCTCGAACTGTGCCGCACGCTCAACCGCACGCAGGGGCACACGCTCGTCGCCGTGCTGCACGACCTCAACCAGGCCGCGCGCTACGCCGATCACGTGATCGCGATGAAGGATGGCGAGGTCGTCGCGACCGGCGCCCCCGGTGAGGTGATCACCGAGGCGCTCGTCGCCGACGTGTTCGGGCTCGACGCCCGGGTGATCGCCGATCCCGAGTCGGGGAGCCCGCTGGTCGTGCCGCGCTGGCCGCACGGCTGAGTTCCGGGGCGCGAGGGGCGTCAGCCGCGCGGCGGCGCCGTCGACGCGCGCACGATCAGCTCGTGCGAGGTGCTGACGGTGCGGGCTTCGTCGCTCGCGGGGCGCAGGATCAGCGCGACGGCGTGCTGCCCCATCTCGAACATCGGGATGCGAGCGGTGGTGAGCGCGGGGGCGACGTCGGCGGCGACCGCGATGTCGTCGAAGCCGACGACCGACAGATCGTCGGGAACGCGGATGCCCTGCTGGCGCAGTTCGCTCAGGATGCCGATGGCCATGGCGTCGTTGAGGCCGACGATCGCGGTGAGGTCGCGGTCCCGGAATTCGCCGTCGACGAGTTCGCGGGCGCCGGCGATACCGCCCTCGCGCGTGAACTCCTTCGACACCACGGTGAGTTCGACCTCGGCATCCGCGATGCCCTCGCGGAGCCCGGCGATGCGATCGGCGACGGTGTTGAGCTCGAGCGGGCCGGCGACGACGCCGATGCGGCGGTGCCCGAGCGCGGCGAGGTGCGCGCCGACCGAGACGCCGGCGCGGTGGTTGTCGGGCAGCACGGCGTCGATCGGCAGGTAGTGGCGGCCGATGACGGCGGCGCGGCCGCCGGCGAGCGCGAACTCGGCGAGGGCGGCGGTCATCTTCTGCTCGTGCTCGGGGTCGGCGTACCCGGAGCCGGCGATGATGATCGACCCCACTCTCTGCCGGAGCAGCGCCTGCACCTGGGCGAGCTCGCTCTCGGGGGTACGGTCGGCCTGGGCGATCTGCACGGAGCGGTTCTCGAGGGTGGCGCTGCGGATGACGCCGCTGGCGATCTCGGAGAAGTAGGGGTCGCCGATCTCGTGCACCAGCAGTCCGATGGTCGGCACGAGCCCGCCCGCGAGGCCGCGAGCGTGCAGGTTGGGTTCGTAGCCGAGCTCCTGCGCGACGCGTCGCACGTGGGCGGCGACCTCGGGTGAGATGCCCGAACCCCCGCTCATGGCGCGGGAGGCGCTCGCCAGGGAGACCCCGGCCGCCTCGGCGACGTCCACGAGTCGCGGCGTACCTGTACGCTTCACGAAAACCTCCCCCTGGAGCAAAATCGACGCTGATCGCGCTGTGGGTTGCTCTCGTTCTTCCACGCAAGTATAGTGGCGGAAGCGCTTACGAAAGCGCTTTCGCTTACGATGACGTAGGAGACACCCGCATGACTGCACGCCGCCAAGGTCGACGGATTGCCGCAGCGATCGGATCGTTGACGATCGCCGCCCTCACGGTTTCGGCCTGTTCCGGAACCGGTGACCAGTCGGAAGGGGGTGGATCGGACGACCCCATCGTCATCGGCATCTCGCTGCCGCTCACCGGCGACTTCTCGGAGCCGGGCAAGGGCGTCGAGCGGGGCTACGAGGCCTGGCGAGACATCATCAACGAGAACGGCGGACTGCTCGGTCGCCAGGTCGAGCTGAAGATCCTCGACGACCAGTCCAACGCCGACCGCGTCGTCTCGGACTACGAGTCGCTCATCGCGCAGGACGGCGTCGACCTGGTCTTCGGCCCGTTCTCGACCCGCCTGGTCGTGCCCTCGGCGCGTGTCGCGCAGGAGTACGGCATGCTCTTCGTCGAGCCGGCGGGAGCCGCGGCCGAGGTGTTCGAGCAGGGCTTCGACAACCTCTTCTACGCCGCCCCCGCGATCGCGAACGATCACTACAACAACCTCGCCGACTACCTGCTCGCCCTTCCCGAGGACCAGCGTCCCGAGACGGCGGCCGTCGCCGCGATGGACGACCCCTTCGCGCAGGGCACCGCCTACGGTCTCCGCGACAAGCTCGAGGAGGCCGGCGTCGAGATCCTCGTCGACGAGGTCTACCCGCCCAACACGACCGACTTCTCGACGATCGCGGCGAAGATCGCGCAGTCGGATGCCGACATCGTGATCGGCGGCACCCAGTACCAGGACGCGGTCAACCTGATCATCGCGCTGCAGCAGCTGAACTACCAGCCCGAGCTCGCCGCGTTCTCGACCGCTCCGACCAACCCCGAGTTCGCCGCGGCGATCGGCGGGGCGACCGAGGGCATCCTCGCTCCCACCGGCTACTCGCCCGACTCGCAGTTCCCCAGCAACATCGAGTTCGTCGAGAAGTACACCGAGATGCACGGCAACCCGCCGGCCGAGGACGAGGCGAACGCCTACACGACCGGCCAGGTCGTGGCCGCGGCCGTCGAGGCCGTCGGCTGCGCCGAACAGGGCGAGTGCCAGCAGCAGCTCATCGACTGGCTCCGTGACAACGAGGTGGAGACCGTGGTCGGCCCCCTGAGCTGGGACGAGACGGGCAAGCCCACCGGCGCCCACCTCATCCAGCAGTGGGTCGGCGGCGAGATCCGCATCGTCCTCCCCGAGGACGTCAAGGAGACCGACTTCCTCTTCCCGAAGCCGACGTGGTGATCCGCACATCGTGAGTGGAGCACTGCTACTTCAAAGCCTGATCCTCGGCGTGCTGCTGGGAGGGCTCTACGCCCTCCTGGCCGCAGGCCTCACCCTCTACTTCGGCATCATGCGCGTCGTGATGATCGCGCACTCCGCGTTCCTCATCCTCGCCGCGTACCTCGCCTGGTGGTTCAACCGCGAGACCGGGCTCGACCCGCTCATCTCCCTGGTCGTCACCGTGCCGCTGTTCTTCGTGACCGGCGTCGTGATGCAGCGTCTGCTGGTGTCGCGGCTCAAGCCCCTGACGCTCACCATGATGTCGGTGCTGCTCACCTTCGCGGTGGCGCTGATCATCGAGGGGGCGCTCGGGTTCTTCTTCTCGGGCACCCAGCGGCGCATCCCGCTGCCGTACGCCAGCGCGAGCCTCGACTTCTTCGGCGCCCAGGTGCCGGTCGTCAAGCTCATCGCGTTCGGTCTCGCGGCCGTGGCGCTCGCCGGCCTCTTCGTGCTGCTGAAGTACACGCGGTTCGGGCAGGCGCTGCGCGCCACGATCCAGCATCCGGAGGCGGCGCGACTGGTCGGCATCAACACCGACCGCGTCGCGGGCTACGGCTTCGGCCTCGGCCTCGCGACCGCCGCGATCGGCGGCACGGCGCTCTCGCTCGACGCCACGATCTACCCGTCGCTGCACTGGCACTGGATCGGACCGCTCATGGCGATCATCGTCGTCGGCGGTCTCGGCAGCATCCCGGGCGCGGCCATCGCGGCGCTCGTCCTCGGAGTCGCGCAGAGCCTGCTGCAGCTCCCCCTCGGACCCACGTGGGCGCAGACGATCTTCTACGTCGCCCTGTTCGCCACGCTGATGTTCCGCCCGCAAGGATTCTTCGGAGGTCGTCTTGCCCAGCGTTTCTAGCCGCGAACCGATCGCGACCGAGACGGTCGTCATCGCTCCGCCCGCTCCCACCCGTCGTCGTTCGACGACGTGGATCAAGCTCGCCGCTCTCGTCATCGGCGCGGCGCTCATCCTCTCGTTCCCGACCATCGCCCCGAACCCGTACATCCTGTCGGCGGGCGTCGTCATCCTCAACTACGCCGTGCTGTCGACGGGGTGGAACTTCATGGGCGGGTTCACGGGGTACATCTCCCTGGGGCACGCCGCGTACTTCGGGCTCGGGGCCTACGGCACCGCGCTCCTGATCAAGTACCTGGCGCTGCCGGGCTTCGTCGCCTGGATCCTCGCCGCTCTGCTCGTCGCGGTCATCGCGATCCCGATCGGCATCGCCGCCCTCCGGGTGCGCGGAGCGTCGTTCGTGATCGTCTCGATCGCCTTCGTGCTCATCATGCTGCTGGTCTTCCAGAGCTGGCGCGAGGTGACCGGCGGCTCCGAGGGACTCAACGTCCCCCGTCCGTTCCCCGGCATGCTGCGCCCCGAGCACCACCGCGTGTTCTTCTACCTGTTCGTCGCCCTGCTCGCGTTCGCGCTGCTGGTGTGGTGGATCATCGACCGGTCGAAGTTCGGCACCGCGCTCAAGTCCATCCGCGAGGACGAGGACAAGGCGCAGTCGCTGGGCGTGCCGACCACCCGCTACAAGCTCATCGCCTACATCCTCTCGGCGCTGTTCGTGTCGCTGGGCGGCGGGCTCTACGCCCTGTGGTTCGGCGACCTCGACCCGATCTTCCAGTTCTCGATCCTCATCGGTTCGTACATGGTGCTCATGGCGCTGCTCGGCGGGGTGCGCAACCTCTTCGGCCCGCTCCTCGGAGCCGTCGTCGTGGGTGTCGCCCTCGAGTACTTCAAGCTCGAGTTCGGTGACACGCAGTTCCACCTCATCGCCACCGGCATCCTGCTCGGCATCGTCGTGCTCTTCATGCCCGACGGCGTCATCCCCGCGGTGCGCAACCTCGTCACCCGCAAATCCGACCAGGCCTCGATCCGCGAGGTGACCGCCGGCGAGCTCCTCGAGCAGAACGAGAAGCGAACAGCGGATGCCGCGGCGAAGGAGACGTCAGCATGAACGCCGCCACCACCACGCTCGACAGCCTCAGCACCGTCGAGATGACCAAGAGGTTCGGCGGCGTGACCGCGGTCGACGCCGCCACGGTCACCTTCCAGGAGGGCAAGGTCAACGGGCTGATCGGGCCGAACGGCTCGGGCAAGACGACCTTCTTCAACTGCGTGACCGGCATGATCAAGCCGGACTCCGGCGAGGTGCGGTACCGGGGGCAGGCGATCACCCGCAAGTCGCCCGACCGCATCGCCCGTGCGGGCATCGGCCGCAGCTTCCAGCTGTGCCGGGTGTTCCCGCGCATGACAGTGATGGAGAACCTGCTGGTCGCGGTGCGCAGCACGAGCATCCGCCAGCAGCTGCGCTCGGCGCACGATCCGGAGGAGCTGGAGCGGGCCCGCGGTTGGCTGCGGCGCGTCGGCATCGATCACCTCGAGCACGCCGAGGCCCGCAACCTCAGCTACGGCCAGCAGAAGCTGTTGGAGTTGGCGGGAGTGCTCATGGGCGAGCCCGACACGATCATGCTCGACGAGCCCGCCGGTGGCGTGAACCCCGCCCTCATCGGGCGCATCGCGACCCTCGTGCGCGAGCTCAATGAGGAGGGCAAGACCTTCATCATCGTCGAGCACAACATGGAGATGGTCATGAGCCTGTGCGACCACGTGATCGTGTTCGACCGCGGGCGTCCGATCGCCGCGGGCACCCCCGAGATCATCCAGCAAGACCCGCGAGTCCTGGAGGCCTACCTTGGAGTCTGAAGCGAAGAACCTGCTCGAGCTGCGCGACATCGAGGCCGGGTACGGCCGGGCGGCGCTCGTGCTGCGCGGTCTCACCGTCGAGGTGCCGCCGGGATCGGTGGTCTGCCTCGTGGGGCCGAACGGCGCCGGCAAGTCGACCGTGCTGAAGGTCGCGAGCGGCATGCTCAAGCCGCGCTCGGGGAAGATCGAGGTCGACGGCCGCGACATCACCGGCGAGGGCCCGCAGTCGATGCTGCGCCACGGCCTCGCCCACGTGCTGCAGGGCCACAGCGTCTTCCGCGAGATGACGGTCGGCGAGAACGTGATGCTCGGCGCCTTCACCCTCAAGGACCAGAAGGTGATCCAGGAGCGCGTGGAGTTCGTGCAGAACCTCTTCCCCATCGTGGGGGAGCGGTGGAAGCAGCTCGCCGGGCTCCTCTCGGGCGGCCAGCAGAAGCAGGTCGAGTTCGCCCGGTCGCTCATGGTGAGCCCCAAGGTCGTGCTCCTCGACGAGCCGTCGATGGGCCTCGACCCCAAGACCACCGAGAAGGTGTTCGAGCAGATCGTGCGCATGCGCGATGCCGGAACCGCGGTGCTGCTCGTCGAGCAGAACGCGCGACGGGCGCTCGAGACCGCCGACATCGGCTGTGTGCTCGACCTCGGTCGCGTGCACATCTCTGGCCCGGCATCCGAACTGCTCGCCGACCCCACCCTCGCCGCGCTCTACCTCGGCGGCAAGCCCGCCGCGGCCGGCAACTGACTCGCATGAACAGCACCCTGACGGAAGAACGGAACGAGATGTCACTCACCACCACCGCCTCTCCCGAGGCTCCCGCATCCGCTCCCGCGAAGACGCGCGAGATCGGCATCATCATGAACGGCGTCTCGGGACGCATGGGCTACCGCCAGCACCTCGTGCGCTCGATCCTCGCGATCCGCGACGAGGGCGGCATCGAACTCTCCGACGGCACGAGGGTGACGGTGCGGCCGCTCCTCGTCGGCCGCAGCGAGACGAAGCTCGCCGAGCTCGCGGAGCGCCACGGCATCGCCGACTACACGACGGATCTCGATGCGGCGCTCGCCGATCCGCAGTGGGAGATCTACGCCGACTTCCTCGTGACGAAGGCGCGCGCCACGGCGCTGCGCAAGGCGATCGCGGCCGGCAAGACGATCTACACCGAGAAGCCGACCGCCGAGTCGCTCGAGGAGTCGCTCGAACTCGCCCGCCTCGCCCGCGAGGCCGGCGTCAAGACCGGTGTCGTGCACGACAAGCTCTACCTCCCCGGTCTGCAGAAGCTCAAGCGACTGATCGACTCGGGCTTCTTCGGGCGCATCCTCTCGGTGCGCGGCGAGTTCGGCTACTGGGTCTTCGAGGGCGACTGGCAGCCCGCGCAGCGCCCGAGCTGGAACTACCGCACCGAGGACGGCGGCGGCATCATCGTCGACATGTTCCCGCACTGGAACTACGTGCTCGAGAACCTGTTCGGCACGGTCGAGAGCGTCTACGCGCAGGCGGCCGTGCACATCCCCGACCGCTGGGACGAGCACGGCGAGCGCTACATCGCCACCGCGGAGGACGCGGCCTACGGCATCTTCGAGCTCGAGGGTGGGGCGATCGCGCAGATCAACTCCTCGTGGACCGTGCGCGTCAACCGCGACGAACTCGTCGAGTTCCACGTCGACGGCACGCTCGGCTCGGCGGTCGTCGGGCTCTTCGGTGCCAAGATCCAGCACCGCAACGCGACCCCGAAGCCGGTGTGGAACCCCGACCTCGCCGACGACCACGACTACGCGGCCGACTGGGCCGGCGTGCCGACGAACGAGGTCTTCCAGAACGGCTTCCGGCAGCAGTGGGAGGAGTTCCTGGAGTCGTACGTTCTCGGCACCGACTACGCGTTCGACCTGCTGGCGGGTGCCCGCGGCGTGCAGCTGGCCGAGGCCGGACTCGCGTCGTCGCGCGAGGGGCGCAAGATCGAACTGACCCCGCTCACCGAGGGGTGACGACCATGGGCGCGCTCACCCTGCTCGCCCCGGACGGCTCGACCTCGCAGGTCGAGCTGTCCGAGGCGCCCGCCTACACCCGCCCCGACGGCCCGTTGCGGAGCCGCGTGGCCTACGCCGCGGCGCACGTCGTGCCGAAGGTCGCGGGAGACAACACCCCGGGGCGTCCCGCCGAGATCGACTGGGATGCGACGCTCGCCTTCCGCCGCCACGCCTACGCGTGGGGGCTGGGCGTGGCCGACGCGATGGACACCGCCCAGCGCAACATGGGACTGGATGCCGCGGCCACCCGAGAGCTGATCTCGCGCTCGGCCGCGGTCGCCCGCGAGGAGGGCGGCGCCGTCGTCGTCGGGGTCAACACCGACCACGTCGACGACGAGCAGATCACGGTGGATGCCGTCATCGACGCCTACAAGACGCAGCTGCACTTCACCGAGGAGCAGGGCGCCGGCCCCGTGATCATGGCGTCGCGCCACCTGGCCCGCGCCGCCCGGTCGGCCGACGACTACCGCCGGGTGTACCGCGAGGTGCTGGGGGCCGCGACGACCCCGGTCGTGCTGCACTGGCTCGGCACCGCCTTCGACCCCGTACTGCAGGGGTATTTCGGCTCGGACGACTGGCGCGCGGCATCCGATGTGCTGATCGAGATCATCGGCGAGAACCCCGACAAGGTGTCGGGCGTCAAGATGAGCCTGCTCGACGCGGCATCCGAGGTCGCCGTGCGCGACCGCCTGCCGAACGGCGTGCGCATGTTCACCGGCGACGACTTCAACTACGTCGGCCTCATCGGCGGAGCGGACGTGCCGGACGCCGCGCAGCCCGTGAGCGAGGCGGCCGAGCCGCGTCGGCACTCCGACGCGCTGCTCGGAGCCTTCGCGGCGCTGACGACGTCGGCCTCGGCGGCGATCCAGGCGCTGGATGCCGGCGACCCCGGCCGCTACCTCGAGATCCTCGGCCCGACCGAGGCGCTGAGCCGGCAGATCTTCGCCGCACCCACCTTCTACTACAAGACGGGGGTCGCGTTCATGTCGTGGTTGAACGGTCACCAGCCCGCGTTTCAGATGGTCGGCGGCCTGCACTCCGCGCGCAGCCTGCCGCACCTGTCGCGCATCGTCGAGCTCGCGAACGAGGCGCGCGCGTTGGAGAACCCCGACCTCGCGGCCGGCCGCTGGCACGCGCTGCTGAATCTGAACGGTGTTCTCGCATGAATGGAGTGCTCGCATGACCGCGCCCGATCCCCGTCTGTCGATCAACCAGGCCACCATCAAGCACGCCGACCTCCGCACCGCCCTCGACGTCACGCGCGACGCCGGCATCGAGGCGATCGGCCTGTGGCGCGAGCCCGTGCAGGCCGTGGGGCTCGAGACCGCGGCGGCGATGCTCGCCGACTCGGGACTGCGCTTCACGACGCACTGCCGCGGCGGGTTCTTCACGGTGCCCGATGGCGACGCCCGGCGTGCTTCGCTCGACGACAACCGCGTCGCGATCGACGAGACCGCGGCGCTCGCCGCCGCCGGTGCTGCCGGATCGACCGCCGTGCTGGTGCTCGTCGCCGGCGGTCTGCCCGAGGGGTCGCGTGACATCGCGGGCGCCCGCGAACGGGTGCGTGACGCGATCGGTGATCTCGCGCCCTATGCCGCAGAAGCGGGAGTGACGCTCGCGATCGAGCCGCTGCATCCGATGTACGCGACCGACCGCTGCGTGGTCTCGACGCTCGGACTGGCGCTCGACATCGCCGCCGACTTCGACGCGCAGGTGGTGGGCGCCGCCGTCGACACGTTCCACATCTTCTGGGACCCCGACGTGCTCGCCCAGATCGCCCGCGCGGGCCGCGAGGGGCGCATCGCGACCTATCAGGTGTGCGACTGGAAGACCCCGCTGCCCGCCGACGTGCTGCTCAGCCGGCACTATCCGGGCGAGGGCGTGATCGACCTGCGCACCCTCACCGAGGCCGTGGTCGCCACCGGGTACGACCGCGACGTCGAGGTCGAGATCTTCCACGCCGACATCTGGGCCGACGATCCGGCCGCCGTCGTGCGGCGCACGGCCGAGACGTTCGGGCGCAGCGTCTCGCCGTTCCTCGCGCCGGCGGACTCTCGCGCCGCCCCTTCTCGACCGGCCCCTTCTCGACCGGCATAGGGTCGAGAGCGTGCACACCGTCGTCTTCGCCCCCGACAGCTTCAAGGGCACGATCGGTGCCGCCGACGTCGCCGCCGCGCTCGCCGCGGGGTGGGGCTCGGTGCGCCCCGGCGATCGTGTGGTGCTGCGGCCGATGGCCGACGGGGGAGAGGGCACGGTCGATGCCTTCGCCGCCGCGGTCGACGGTGCGGTGCGCGTGCCGGTGCGGGTGACGGGTCCGGACGGTGCGCCCACGGATGCCGCGTGGCTGAGGCTGCCGGCGACGCCCGACGCCCCGGGAGGCACGGGCGTCGTCGAACTCGCCTCGACGAGCGGCATCGAACTGCTCGGCGAGCGGCGCATCGGGGAGGAGGCGCACACGCTCGGCTTCGGACAGGCGATCGCCGCCGCCCTCGACGCCGGGGTCTCGCGCCTCGTGCTCGGGATCGGGTCGAGTGCGTCGACCGATGGCGGGACCGGGATGCTGACGGCGCTGGGCGCGCGGTTCCTGGATGCGTCCGGGGCGCCGATCGCGGTCGGTGCCCGCGGGCTCGCCGAGCTCGCGTCCCTCGATCTGACCGGGCTGCGCGCTCTGCCCCCGGGTGGCGTTCTCGTGCTCAGCGACGTGACGAATCCACTGGTGGGTCCGCTCGGGGCGGCGGCGGTGTTCGGCCCGCAGAAGGGGCTCGCGGGCGATGCAATCGAGCGCGCTGATGCGGCGCTCGCGCGACTCGCCTCCCTGCTGCCCGTCGATCCCGAGACCCCGGGTGCCGGCGCGGCCGGGGGCACCGGCTTCGGCCTGCTGGCCTGGGGTGCACGACTCGTGGCCGGTTCGGCCGAGGTCGGCGAACTGGTGGGGCTCCCGGGTGCGCTGGCCGAGGCATCCGCTGTCGGTCCTACCCTCGTGATCACCGGCGAGGGCGCGTTCGACGGGCAGTCGGGAGCCGGCAAGGTGCCCTCGTACGTCGCGGCCACTGCGGTCGACGCCGGGGTCGATGCTCTCCTCGTGGCCGGGCGGATCGATGCGGATGCCGACACCTCGGCGTTCGCCGCGCATGCCTCGCTGACCGAGCTCGCGGGGTCGGGCGAGGCCGCGATGCAGGACCCGGCGCGCTGGCTGCACGCCGCCGGGGCGTTGCTCGCGCGCTCGCTGGGCTGACCTCGGGGTGGGCCCTTCGACAGGCTCAGGGACCCAGTAGGTGCGTCGGGGTGGGGCCCTTCGACAGGCTCGGGGACCCAGTGGCGTGAAGCCGGGTCGCTGAGCCTGTCGAAGCGTCCCCGCCCTCGGCACAGATGACCCTTGCCTCCCCCACGCCTGCGCGCTAGCCTCGACGAAAGCGGTTGCGAAAGCGCTTACGCATGCGCTTCCGTACCGCTGATCGCCCTCCCCTCTGCAGTGCCGCCCCGGGGAGGAGCGCGACACCACACCGGCACGACACCACACGACGATGACGTTGAGAGGTCTCTGATGCAGAAGCGAAACACACGGTCGACGAGCGCGCACCGGCGAACGGATGCCGTACCACCGGGCGGGAGGCGCCACCGGAGAGCCGGGGCGGCCGCCATCGCCGCGGCCATGATCGGCACGCTGCTCGCCGCCACCCCCGCGACGGCCGATGCCACGTTCCCCGAGGTGATCGACTTCGAGGGCTACGAGCGCACGGCGCTGAACGGGCAGGACGGGTGGACGGCATCCGCTGCTCCCCGCGTCGTCGCCGATCCGCTCAACGGCAACAACCAGGTCGTCGAGTCGGTCGGCGGCGGGCAGCAGGCGTTCCGCGAGATCCCGGCGATCGCCGACGGAACGACCGGCACCCTGTTCTTCCGCTTCCTGCGCACGGGCAGCGTCGACACCTCGTTCGGCCTGACCGACGTCGACGCCCCGAACGACTACACGCACAGCCGCGCATACGTGAACAACCAGAACGACGACGTGCTGCGCGTCCGCGACGGCAACGCGTTCAAGTCCGCCGGCGTCTGGTCGCGTGACGCCTGGCAGTGCGTCTGGATCGTCGCCGACAACGCCACCGACAAGGTCGCCGTCTACAGCCAGGGCGGCGCCTACGACGAGATCACCCGCCTGCCCGAGGGTACCGAGCAGCAGTTCGGCTTCCGTCAGGCCGTGAACGGCGACCTCGACCGGTTCTTCTGGAAGAACGGCGCCACCAGCACCGGGCGACTGCTGCTCGACGACGTCGCGGTCGACACGACGGGGGAGAACCTCGCGATCGCCACCGGGAACGAGGGCGACTGTGCTCCCGGGGAGACGCCCGCCGAGCCGCTGCTGAACCCGCTGCCCGACCCCGAGCTCTCGAGCCTGGGCATCGAGGTCACCGAGCTCGCCCAGCTGCCCGAGTCGACGACGACCCCGGCCACGCAGGACCCGCGTCTGGTTCGGCACAACCGCATCACGCACCTCGACGAGGTCCCCGACGACTCGGGCCGCCTGATGGTGCCGGACAACAACGCGATCCTGTACCTCGTCGACAAGGCGACGGGCGAGTACGTGCCGTACCTCAACGTGCGTGACGAGTTCGTCGACAACTTCCACAACAGCGCAGGGCTGGGCACCGGACTCGGCGCGGCCGAGTTCCACCCGGACTTCGCCGAGAACGGACTCTTCTACACCGTGCACACCGAGGGCGGCACGGCGCTCACCGAGGACACCCCGGACTTCCCGGCCTACGGAAACACGCAGTTCCACAGCGTGATCACCGAGTGGACGGCATCCGACCCCTCGGCGGAGACGTTCTCCGGCACGCACCGCGAGGTCATGCGCATCCCCTTCGGCGGACGCGTGCACACGGTGCAGCAGATCGCGTTCAACCCGACGGCCGCCGAGGGCACCGCCGAGCACGGCATCCTGTACATCCTCGTCGGCGACGGCGGTAACGGCGTCGGAAACGGCAACCCGCAGGATCTCGCCACCCCGCAGGGCAAGGTGCTGCGCATCGACCCGACCGGTGACGACAGCGAGAACGGCGCATACGGCATCCCCGCCGACAATCCGTTCCTCGACGACGCGGACGCGCTGCCCGAGATCTACGCGGTGGGTCTGCGCGACCCGCACCGCATCAGCTGGGATCCCGAGGGCGACCACACCATGTACCTCGCCCACATCGGCGAGTGGCAGGTCGAGTCGATCTACGCCGTCGAGCCGGGCGACAACTTCGGCTGGTCGGTGCGCGAGGGCTCGTTCCTCGCCGAGAACCGGCAGATCTTCCCGCTGCCCGAGAACGACGCCGAGTTCGGCTTCACCTACCCGGTCGCCGCCTACGACCACAACCGCGACCCCGGCCAGACCGGTGACGCGGGCGTGGCCGTGAACGGCGGCTTCGTCTACCACGGTGACATCGAGGCGCTGCAGGGCCGGTACCTGTTCACCGATCTGGTGCGCGGATGGGTGCTCTCGACGCAGGCCGACGAGATGGTCCGCAACGCGGGCGACATCGACGATCTCGCCACGATCGAGCAGCTGCGCGTGTTCGAGGACGGCGAGGAGACCACCTTCCAGGAGCTGGTGGGCGACACGCGCGTCGATCTGCGCTTCGGATCGGATGCCGACGGGGAGCTGTACCTCGTCTCGAAGGCGAACGGCAAGATCTGGAAGGTCACCGGTGCCCGCGAGGCGGGCCCGTCGTCGCCGTTCGTGCTGCCGGAGCTGGCGCCGAACGTCGTCACCCACCACGACTTCGATCACCCGGGCGCCGACCCGACGGTCGAGGTCGACCAGGGGCGCTCGGGCACCGACATCGCGCTGATCAACGGCGGCGTCGAGCAGCGAGTCGCCGACCGGGCGTACCCGGGGGCGGGCAAGGCGCTGCAGACGCAGCAGATGAGCCCGACCACGGCCTCGAACGACGACTGGAAGGCCGGGGTCTACGACGCCGCGGGCGTCGACACGCTCGGTGACTTCGCCGGTGCCGAGGAGATCTCGGTGATGGGCTGGTTCAAGCCCACCGGCGATCATCCGGCGCTGAACTCCGGCACCGCCAACCCCGACGACGTCTACAACGCGATCGGTCTCGCGGGCGTGCTCACCGGCACTTCCGACGGCCATGCGGTGCGCGCGCTGCTCGAGGTCATCACGGTCGACGGCGAGCTCAAGCTCGTCGCCCTCGGTCGCCGGGTCGACGGGGCGGGGTCGTGGACGTTCGCGGCCGACCTGCCGTGGGACGAGATCCTGAAGAAGGGGCAGTGGGTGCATCTCGCCGCCACCTTCGACTTCGCCGGCGGCGAGATGAAGCTGTACATGAACGGCGAGGAACTCGCCGGGCGGTACACCGCGGCGAACCCGTGGGGTGGGGGCGCGACGAGCGACACCACGCCCGCGGGCATCAAGATCGGCGGCAGCTTCCCGCAGAACACGCGCGAGGCCAACCCGTTCCACGGTCGCATGGACGACGTGATGCTGCTCGACACGGTGCCGACCGCCGAGCAGATCGCGGCGCAGTACGCGCTCTACGCGGTTCCGCCCGTCGAACCTCCGGCACCCGCCGCCTGCACGCCGGACGGGCAGGTGATCACCGACGTGATGGGTGAGGAGAACTGGGCACCGCGCACGCCGGCGAAGTGGGACTTCCCCGGCGATCAGATCGTGCTCACCGAGGCGGGCACGAACCCGAACGACGGCATCCGTCGTCCCTTCGAGTACGCCGTGCTGAATGAGGGGCCCGAGCTCGGGTCGTTCGACCTCTCGGCCCAGGTGCGCATCGACGAGAAGGCGTCGGTCAACAACCGCGACGTCATCATCGTGTTCGGGTGGAAGTCCGACACGGAGTACTCGTACGTGCACCTGTCGAAGGACAACACGATCTACCCGCACAACGGCATCTTCACCGTGAACAACGCCGACCGCGTGCGGGTCGACGATCAGTGGGACGGCACGGTCGGCGCCCCGCCGGCGATCACCGACGAGGAGTGGCACGACGTGCGCGTGGTGCGCTGCGACACGGGTGAGGTGGCCGTCTACCTCGACGGACTCGACACCCCGCTGCTCACCGCGACCGACACCACGTTCCCCGAGGGGCGGGTGGGCTTCGGCTCGTTCGACAACTTCGGGCGCCTGCGCGACCTGACGGTCACGGCGGCTGCGACCGACACCACGGCTCCGGCCGTGACGGTCAAGACGGATGCCGGGGCGACGGTGGGCCGTGACGGCGTCTACTCGAAGGTCTCGTTCAAGCTGCACGACGAGGGGCTGGTCGCAGGCCTCGCGCTCAACGGCGTCGAGAAGGACGTGACGGATGCCGCCTGGTCCGACCTCAACGGTGTGAAGCCCGGGGTGTTCGGCGCGGTGGAGGGCGCGAACACCCTGGTCGTGCGCGACGCGGCGGGCAACGAGACGACCGTGCGGTTCACGCTCGACGTCACGCCGCCCACCGTCACGGCCAAGACCGGCTCCGCGTTCACGATCGGCGCCGACGGCGTCTTCTCGAAGGTGTCGTTCAAACTGAACGACGCCTTCAAGATCGACCGCGTGACGGTGAACGACACCGGCACCGACCTGAGCGACAACGTCTGGTCGGATCTGAACAACGTGAAGCCCGGGTCGTTCGGAGCGGTGCTCGGCGAGAACGTGCTCACCGTGCACGACGTGGCGGGCAACGCGACGGAGGTGAGGTTCACGCTCGTGCCGTAGCCGCGGCATCCGTTCGGGAGGCCTCCTGGATCTTCCGGAGGCCTCCCGAATCTTCCGGCGTATGGGCATTCCTCTCCATCGCGCGGGAATCGGCCCCCCGATACGGTTCTCGGAGGCTCGCCGGACGCGGTGAGCGGTGACGAAGCGGGGGCGACATGCAGGATTCATCGACGACGCGGCGGATGTTCGGGCCCGCGCGGGCGGTGTCTCTCGCGTTCGGAGATCCCTCTCCGCTGCTCGCATACGCCGTACCGTCGGCACTGGCCGCCGTGGTCGCCGGAGGCGTCGCGACCACGGTGGCGGCCGATGACCTGTCGATCGTGAACCACGCTCCCGCCCTCGTGGCCGCGAGCCCGAGTGCGTTCGTGGGCGCTGCCGCGTTCACCGTCGTCCTGGCTCTCGCCCAGGCCTTCGGCCTCACCGCCGCGACCTCCGCGCTTCTCGCCCGCGTCGACGGTCGCCGTCTCTCGGCGCGAGCAGCGTGGGCTCGCGCCGCTCGGCGTCCGGGCGCCGTGGCGATCGCAGCGGCGGTCTCCCTCGTCGCGGCGAGCGTGCTCCTGCTGGTCTCGATCCTCCTGAGCGTCCAGCCCGTGCTGGGCATCGTCGCCGCGATCGTGCTGCTCATCGCCGTCATCGTGCTCGCCCCGCTGGCGCTCGCGTGGCCGCTGCTCGTCGCGGGCACGCATCCGATCGGCGCCGCGCTCGCGGCAGGATGGCGGTCACCGCGGGCGTTCCAGGGGCGCGCGGCCGAGCCGCTCGGTAGTCCGCGCTTCGCCCTCGTCTTCACCGCCGTGTCGACCGGGATCATCGTGCTGGTCACCGGGTGGCTGGCGTCGACGCTCCCGCCCGGCTGGTGGACTCCGGTCGTGACCGCGGGGCTGGCGCTGGTCTCCACCGCCGTGGTCCAGGTGCTCCTGTCTGCGGTCGCGGTGCGCGGGGCCGCGCTGCGCTCCGACGCGCCACTCACCCCGGACGAGGGGGCGGTGGGTGCGGAGCGGTCACCCGCGCGCACCGGCCGCGGCGGGATGCTGCCCGGCGTGGCCGTCCTCCTGGCTCCCGCGGTCCTCGCGGGTGCGCTGGTCGCGCTGAATCCGTGGCAGGTCCCGGCGTTCGCCGCCGCCGACGTGCACCGTGTGTGGACGTCGCCGCAGATCGTCGGGTGGCAGGGCGGCAGCGTGCTGCTCTCGCGTCTCGGCGGCGAGGACGCGACGGTGCGTGCGTGCGACGACGACGCGTGCGGTCCCGTTCGGGAGATGGCGTCGATCCTCCCGTCCGCGATCGCGAGCGCCGACGACGGCGGGGTGCTCTCGGCGTCGTGGATACCGGTCGAGGGTGCCGGCGATTCCTCCGGCAGCTTCGAACTGCGCGTGACCCACAGCTCCACGGAGCAACTCGCGGAATGGTCGACGATGTCCGGGGCGAGCGGATCGGACGACGCACCGGAGCGCGGTCTGCCGGGTGAGGTGCGGACGCTCTCGAGCGTCGAGGCCGTGTTCGAGGGTGGGGACTCCGTCTTCGCGCGCAGCAACGAGTCCCGCATGGCGGTGGCCGTCGACTCTCGCGGTGCGCTGCCCGTGATCGCCTCGGTCATCCGCCCGCCGGGGAGTGGCGACGACGCCACGCTGGCGCTGGACTTCTGCGCGGATGCCGAATGCTCGAGCAGTGCCCGCACCGAGCTCTCGGTCGAGTGGGCCCTGAGCACGACGAATGCGACCACGCTCGACGTCGTGGCCGCGGAGGACGGCGGATCCGCCGCCGTGACGCTCGTGCAGCGCGAGGCCGACGGATACGGGAGTCCGCTCCGTCTCCTGACCGCGACGGTCGACGGCGCGTGGACCGTCGAGACGCTGGATGCGTCGGGTGGGGATGCGTCGGGTGGGGATGCGACGGCGGACCAGGCCCAGCACGACTTCGACTTCGCCTACGGCGCCCAGGTGGAGCGCGGAGCCGATGGATCCCCCGTGATCCTGTCGCGTGCCCGGGGGAGTGACGTGTTGCGGCTCTTCTCGTGCGCAGACGAAGTGTGCGCCGATGCCGTGGTCACGGAAGTCGCGCAGCACCTCGCCTTCCTGCACATTCCCGCCTTCGTGATCGACACGAGCGGGCGCCCGCTCATCGGCACGATCGACCGCGACGCGAACGTCGCGCTCGTCTCGTGCGACGACGAGGCGTGCCGCGATCGCACGGCGGTCCCGCTCACGGGCCTCGGTCCCTCGGGTGCCGGATCCACCGGCGGATTCGCTCTCTCCGTCGACGACCGGGATCGTCCGCTCCTCGCGGTCGGTGCGCGTCGGTCGGCGTCGACCGCGCCGAGCTCGTTCGAGGGGACGATCCTCACGTGCGCAGCGGCGCGGTGCGGGGGGTCCTGAGGACGCTGCGGTGGTTCCTCACGCTGCGACGGTCGGCGCGCCCCTCCGCTCCACCCGAGTCCAGGCGAGAAGCGCACCGGCGAGGACGCCGCCGACTCCGCCGAGGACCATGTCGCCGATCGTGTCCTGGTAGGTGACGAAGATGTCGTCGCTGAGGAAGGCCCATCCCACCCACTCGATCATCTCCCACACCGCGCTGATGGCGAGGGCGAGCAGGGGCAGCATCACGAGCGGCGTGCGCGGTCGCACCCCGGCGTCGCGGGTGAGTGCGGCGACCCCGGTGCGCTCGATCACGACGGCCAGCACGATCGCGAGCACGCCGGTGCACACGCCATGCAGGAGCAGATCCCACCCCGTGATCGTGCGGTAGAGGTCGAGGACGTTGCTCCACGCGGCGACCAGCACCACGACGCACGTCACGACGTCGAACCAGGGCCGCAGTCCGAGCATCCGCGGCAGCATGAGGGCGGGCAGCGTGAGGGCGGCGATGCCCGCATCGGTGGGCTTCAGCCACACCGCCGCGGCGATCACCGCCAGCACCCCCACGACGCGCAGGCCGTCGGCCGCCCATTCCGCCGCGGTGCGCGGCGGGCGTAGGAAGTCTTCCTTCATCGTGTCGTTCTCCTCGCACTGCTCGCGTCGACGGCGCCGACGCGGATCACCGCCTGCACCGCGAGGTGGTCGGACGGATGCACCCCGTCGAAGGTGCACGCGTTCGCCCCCACCGCGCGCACCTGCACGCCGGGTGTGACCGCGATCGCGTCGATGCGGCGCCCGACCCGGGGGCGTCGGTAATGCGTGTAGGTCCCCCACTGCGGGGAGAGGTGCACGTCGGCGACGGCCCGGGCATCGGTCAGCCGTTCTCCGTCGAACAGCGCGCGCACCGAGGCCGAGCGGACATCGGCGTTGAGATCGCCCGTCACGACGGCGGGGATGCCCCGCTCCTGGACGAAGGCGGCGATGTCCGCGGCCGATCGGCGCCGCGATCGCCGCGAGAACGGGTCGAGGTGCGTGTTCACGGCGAGCAGGCGCGCTCCGGTCGAGCGGTCGACGAACTCGGCCCACACGGCGATGCGCGGGATGGCGTTGCCCCACCCGGTCGACCCCGGCACGTCGGGGCGGTCGGACAGCGCCCGCTGGCCGCCGTCGACGAGCTGCAGGCGCGTGCCGTCGTAGAGCAGCGGCGTGCCCTCTCCCGTTCCCCCGCGTCCGCGTCCGCGTCCCAGCGACCGGTAGCCGTCGCCGAGCGCTCTCCGGATCGACGGCATCACGCGGGGCAGCGCCTCCTGCAGCCCCAGTAGCGTCGGGCGCTCCGAGGCGAGGAGCGCATGCACGGCGGGAGCACGCGTGCTCCAGCGATCGGCGCGCGCGATCAGCGGCCCCTCCATCGCGCGGCGCACGTTGAGCGTCATCACGTGCAGCTCCGGCGGGGCGGTCGGGCCGATGAGCGTCGCGTCGGCGTTCATCGGCGGCTCCCGCGGAGCGACGACGTGCGTCGGCGGGTGCGATGGGCGAGCATCCGTCCCCACCGCAGCGGCGGGAAGTCGTGCGGCCAGTGCACGAGCACGCTGCGCATGCCGCGGTGCACGCGCCGGCCGAAGTGGCCGCCGGTGAACGGGCGCATCGACATGCCCATCGACAGTCCGGGGAGCGCGCGGATGCGGTGTCTCTCGCCGAGGTGGAAGGCGAGGTCGAGGTCATCGTGCACCTCGGGGTCCTGGCGGTGCACCTCGTCGCGCACCGCGAGCCAGGCGTCGCGGCGGAATGCGAGGTTCGAACCGAACAGGGGGCGGTGTCCGAGCGCCAGCCCGGTCACGGCCGCGTAGGCGCCGAGGTACAGCGCGGCCAGGGGAGCGCGGAGAGCGCTCGGGCCGTCGGTGAAGTGCGCCCGACCGGTGAACGCGGCGACGTCGTGCGCGGCGGCGAAAGCGCGCGAGACCTCGTCCACCCATCCCGCGCCCGGGACGCAGTCGGCATCCAGGCGAAGGATCAGATCGCCGGTCGCCGCGTCGTACCCGGCGGCCGCGGCGGCGCCGATGCCGGGGTCGGCGCAGGTGATCACGCGGGCACCGGCCGCGCGGGCGACGACGGCGGATGCGTCGCTGGATGCGTTGTCGACCACGACGATCTCGTCCGCCTGCGTCGTCTGACCGGCGAGGGCGGCGAGGCAGAGGGCGAGGAGATCCGCGTCGTCCTTCACCGGGATCACGATCGAGGTGGTCAGCGTGCGCGGCGGTTGCATCGGTTCCCGTCTCCCGTGGTGCCGATCGTCGTCGAGATCCTCGGCGTGATCGTCTCGTCCCACGGTAGGCGGGCGGCGCGGAGTGGCGCATCGGGTTGACGCCCGCCGATCCCGCCGCTATCGGGCACCGCCATCGGGAACCGCCATCGGGAATACGGAGGGGCCGACGCCTCTTGACTCCCGGTGTGAGTCTTTTCGATCCCGCCGTCTTCGGTGCCCTGAACCTGTCCAACCGCGTCGTCATGGCGCCGCTGACCCGCACGCGCGCAGATGACGCCGGCGTGCCCACCGACACGATGGTGGAGTACTACCGCCAGCGCGCGGGCCAGGGCCTGATCATCAGTGAGGGTGTGTGGCCCGCGGCCGAGGGCAAGTCGTACCCCGGTCAGCCGGGCGTCGTGACGCCCGCCCAGATCGAGGGCTGGCGTCGGGTCGCCGACGCCGTGCACGCGGCCGGCGGCACGATCGTCATGCAGCTCATGCACGGCGGACGCGTCTCGCACCCGCTCATCTCGGGCGAGGACCGTGTCGTCGGCCCCAGTGCGCTCGCCGCTCCGGGCCAGACCCGCACGCCCGAGGGCAAGGTCGACCTGCCCGTCGCGCACGCGCTGACCCTCGACGAGATCCCCGTGGTCATCGAGCAGTTCGCCCAGGCGGCGCGCAACGCGATCGCGGCCGGCTTCGACGGGGTCGAGGTGCACGGCGCCAACGGCTACCTCGTGCACGAGTTCCTCTCGCCGGTGTCGAACGTGCGCGACGACTCCTACGGCGGATCCCCCGAGAACCGTGCGCGCTTCGCCGTCGAGGTGACCCGCGCCGTCGCCGCGGCGGTGGGCGCGGAGCGCACCGGCATCCGTCTCTCTCCCCAGCACAACATCCAGGGCGTGCTCGAAGAGGACGACGCCGACGTGCGGGCGACCTACACCGCCGTCGCGAACGGTCTCGCCGCCCTCGGACTCGCGTTCGTCGACGTGCTCAACGCCGACCCGCGCGCCGATCTGGTGCAGGCGATCCGGGCGGCGTCGAAGGCCCCGCTCATCGTCAACTCCGGTTTCGCGACCCCGACCACGCGCGAGGAGGCCGTGGAACTCGTCGACGAGGGATGGGCGGATGCCGTGGCCGCCGGGCGCCCCGTGATCGCCAACCCCGATCTCGTCGAGCGCTGGCGCACGCGCGCCGAGCTCAACGAGCCCCGCCCCGAGCTGTTCTACGGTTCGACCGCCGAGGGCTACACCGACTACCCGTCGCTCGAGGACTCGCGCTCGGAGGCCTGACGCGCGCACGTCGAGGCCCGGCGGCATCCCGCTCGCTGTTTCGAGGCCCGACGGCATCCGGCGCTGTTTCTTGGCCCGACGGCATCCGGAAATGCATCGATCGGTGCGAAACGTCGATTCTGGGGACTGGAAGTCGACATTTCGCACCGATCGATGCGCTCGGAAGAGGGCGCGCGAGGGGTGGGGAGACCGTCAGACGATCGCCGCGCGCAGCGCTGCCGCCGCGTCGCCGACGTTGTCGGCGCTGTAGATCGCGCTGCCGGCGACGGCGACCTGCGCACCGGATGCCTGCACCGCGGCGATGCTCGACGCATTCACGCCACCCGCGACCGAGAACGCGACGCCGGATGCCGCGCCGTCGGTGAGGAGGCTGTCGAGGGAGTAGCCCTCCTGCGCCTGCTCGTCGAGGCCGGCGTGCATCTCGACGAACTCCGCGCCGAGGCCGATGACCTGCTGGGCGCGGGCGGC
This sequence comes from Microbacterium sp. USHLN272, assembly GCF_037149655.1. NCBI lineage: Bacteria > Bacillati > Actinomycetota > Actinomycetes > Micrococcales > Microbacteriaceae > Microbacterium > Microbacterium sp. USHLN272. Next base: position 2,742,966 of record NZ_JBBCRA010000001.1, read on the forward strand.
CTTGTCGGCGACGCCGATCAGGTCCACGACGATGCCCTTTCCGTGCTTCTTCGCGGCCTTCACGGCGCCGGCGATGGTGCTGTCGTCGGCGGCGCCGAGCACGGTCACGAGGTCGGCGCCCGCGCCGAAGGCGATGTCGGCCTCGAGCTCGCCGGCATCCATCGTCTTGAGGTCGGCGAAGATGACCTTGTCGGGGTGCGCCTCCTTGAGCGCGGTGATCGCCGACAGGCCCTCGCTCTTGATGAGGGGCGTGCCGAGCTCGAGGATGTCGACGTGCGCCGCGGCGGCCGCGGCCAGCTCCAGGGCCTTCTCGGTGCTGAGGGTGTCGATGGCGAACTGCAGTTTCATGGGTGTTCCGTTCTTCTGGGGATGGTTCGAGGGGTGAGGGGCGGTGCGGGTCACTCGAGGTTCGCGTGCCGCGGCCACAGCTCGTCGGCGCTCGATCCCTGGCGCTGCCAGAGCGCGTGGAAGAGCCCGTCGCCGATCACGACGACGATCTGCTCGAACAGGCCGCCCGCGTACTGAGCGGACGCCTCGGCGCTGCGGTCGAGCTTCTGCGCCGCAGGCACCCGCACGCGCACGTCGGCGAGGTCGGAGAGGGGCGACGACTCGGCGGTGGTGATCACGCCGACGCGTGCGCCGATCTCGGAGGCGCGGGTGGCCGCGCGCACGATGGACTCCGTGGTGCCCGAGCCGCTCGCGGTGAGCAGCACGTCGCCCGCCGCGATGGCCGGCGTGGTGGTGTCGCCGACCACGTGCACCTCGAGGCCGAGGTGCATGAGGCGCATCGCCGTCATGCGCAGAGCGAGTCCCGAGCGGCCCGCGCCCATCACGAAGACGCGGTCGGCGTCGGTGAGGAGGGCGGCGAGGTCGTCGAGCTGTCGTGCGTTCGCGACGCTCGTGCGCTCGGCGGCGTGCAGGAGCTCGTTGGCGACGAGGGAGATCGCCGCTCCCGGGGAGATGGTGGCGGTGAGGGGCATGTACCCAGCCTCGCCAGCATCCGATCGTCGGGCGCTCCTGCCTCGGGACCGTTCCCCCTACCTGAAAGGAGGGGGCGGGATAGAGTGGGTGCCCATGAGCGCCACCGACCGCACCGACCGCACCGCGCAGTCCACGTCGCGCCGCCTGACCGCCGATCACTCCCGCGCGCTCGCCGAGCAGCGCGACCGGTACGCGCTCACGCTCGAGTCCCTGCTCGCGACGCTGCGCTCGACCCGCCTCGACGACCGGGCGGCGCGCACGATCGCTGTCGATGTCGCCGCCGGTGCCCTCGTGGGGCTGCGCACTCTGAACGACGAGCAGGGGGCGGGCCTCGAGCCGGTCACCGGGGCGTTCGAACGGCTGCGTGGAGACCTGCGCCCACTCGTGCGGTACAGCGAGCTCGACGTGCAGTTCGTCGAACCGCCCGCCAACGGGCGTGCTCTCCCCGGCGACATCGCGCACTCCGCACGAGCCATCGTGCGCAGCACCGTGCTGGCGATCGTCGACCGCGGCGACACCCGGCGCGTGCGCATCCAGTGGGACTGCGACGGCCTCAACCTGCTCATCGGCATCCGTGACGACGGCCGCGGCGACCTCACCACCCACGACGACACGCTGCGCTCGATCGGCGAGCAGGTGTCGGCCCTCGCCGGCGATTTCTCGGTGTCGGCGACCCCGGGCTGGGGGTCGGAGGTCGGCATCCGCCTGCCCCTCGACCCACCCGCGGATGCCGGCGACCTGCCCGCCGCGATCGACGCCAGTCCCCGTGAGCGCGACGTTCTGCGGCTGATCGCCGCCGGTCGACGCAACCGCGAGATCGCTCACACGCTCAGCGTCAGCGAGAACACCGTGAAGTTCCACGTCTCGAACCTGCTGCGCAAGTCCGGGGCCACCTCGCGGGTCGAGCTCGCGGCGATCGCGCGCGGCTAACCACCCGTTCGGAGGGGTAGACCCGTGCGAACGGGTGGGCGCGTCGGATGCGCGGGATGCCGTGGCCGCGCCGCCACCCCTTGACTCCGCCGCTCAGCGATCTAGCCTGGCTGGCATGTGCCGCAACATCATCCCCCTGAACAACCTCGAGCCCCCGGCATCCGACGACGAATGCCACGACGCCGCGCTGCAGTTCGTGCGCAAGATCTCGGGGACGAACGCCCCGTCGCGGGCGAACCGGGAGGTGTTCGACCGGGCGATCGCCGAGATCGAGCGCTCGGTGCGGAATCTGCTCGACGGACTCGTCACCTCGGCGCCCCCGAAGAACCGTCAGGAGCAGGCCGCCAAGCGCCAGGCGCGTTCGGCGGAGCGCTACGAGGCGATCCGGGTGTTCCAGGACGCGAAGCGCGCCGCCCGCACCGCCGAGGCCTGACCCGCAGTGCATCGATCGGTGCGAAACGTCGGCGAAGAGGCGCCATGACCGACATTTCGCACCGATCGATGCACTCGGGGAGGGTGCGCTCGGGGAGGGCTCACTCGGGGAGGGCTCAGTCGGCGTCGGGCTGCGGCATCCGTCGCGTCGCGCCCTCGCGCAGCCGCCGCCGGATGCGCACGGCGATGAAGGCCAGCACCAGCATCGCGATCGCCCCGACGGCGATGTTCGAGATGAGGCCGCTCCACTCCTCGAGCACCGGCTTGATGGCCGGGCCGAACGCGAAGCCGAGACCGATCCAGATCGCGTTCCAGACGCCTGAACCGATCAGCGTGTAGAGCGTGAACTTCCACAGCGGCATGCGCTCGATGCCCGCGGGGATCGAGATGAACGATCGCACGAGCGGCACGCAGCGTCCGAAGAGCACCGCCCCGCCGCCCCAGCGGGCGAAGAACGCCTCGGCCTTGTCGAAGTCGTCGTAGTCGAGCAGCGGGATGCGCCCGACGATCCGACGCGTGCGGTCGCGCCCGACCGCGGCGCCGATCGCGTACCAGATCAGTGCGCCGACGAGCACGCCGAGAGTGGCCGCCGCCCACGCGCCCCACGCGCTCATCCGGCCCTCGTACGCGAGGAACCCGGCGACCGGCAGGATCGCCTCCGAGGGGATCGGTGGCACGAACGTCTCGATGAGGATCGCGATGCCGACGCCCACCTCCCCAAGCGATTCGATGAGGCTCAGCACCCACCCGACGAAACCGTCGTAGGCGGGGGCGGATGCTTCCAGGGCGGGGGCGATGCGGCTCATCGTGTCCTCAGGTGTCGGGGATCGCGGTGGTCGTACCCGTCGACGCTATCCCGTGCACCTGAGTCCCGGCTCAGCGTCCGCCCCGGCTCAGCATCCGTCCCGGCTCAGCATCCGTCCCGGCTCAGCGTTCGTCCCGGCTCAGCGTCCGAGCTGGAACAGCTCGATCAGCTCCTGACGGCTCGAGACCTCGAGCTTGCGGAACGCGCCGCGCAGCTGCGACTTGACCGTGTTGACGCTCACGTGCTGCTTCGCGGCGATCTCGGTGTTCGAGAGCCCGGCCAGCGCCGACGCCACGACGGCGGCTTCCCGTCTTGTGAGGGCATCGGTCCCGGCGACCGACAGCGTCTCGGACACCCCGCGCAGGCGGGCCGCGATCTCGGGCTCGCCCTTCTCGTCGAGCAGGTCGGCGAGTTCACGGCGCACCTCGACGGATGCCGGGGGGAACGCGGAGTACACCGAGTTCCACGTCGCCAGGGCGACCGCGCGCTGCAGCAGGTCCGTGCGCTGCGCAGCCCCCGCTGTCTCCGCGGCCAGAGCGAGCGCGGCGATGACGACCCGCGGTCGCGCGCTCGACGCCTGCAGAAGGGGCGTGATCAGTCGCCGTGCCGCGGCGGCCTTCTCGTGTCGCAGTGCGCGGCGCGCGTGCAACGCCGCACCCGTCTGCACGACGATGCTCGCGCGCGCATCGAGAGTGTCGATGCCCAGTTCGCGGGCCGCGCGCTCGGGCTGGTGCAGGAGCTGGAGCAGCAGGTAGCGCACGAGGCGCGTGTACTCGGCATTGACGGGCACCCGGGCGTACTCCGGAGCCAGCCCCGCGACGAACGAGTCGAACTCGGAGAGCAGCACCTGGGCCTCGTCGCGTCGTTCCGTCACGATGAAGGCGCGCAGCGCGAAGTACGGTCCCCAGAGGTCGAGCGACGGGGCCACGCGGATGTCGATTCCGTCGAGGATCTCGCGGGCGGTGTCGGTGTCGAGCCGGTCGATGTGCAGCAGGGCGTCGGCGAGATGCGCCGCGGTCGGGGCATCCGTCGCCCACCATGCGTCGTCCGGCGTCTCGGGAAGCCGGTCCAGCCAGTGCTGCGCGTCGCGATCGCGGCCGTGCAGGGCGTGGATGAGCGCGCTCACACCGCCGGCCGTCGTGCGCACCAGCAGATTGTCGACCGACCTCGCCCAGTCGTGGCTGCGCGCGAACTGCTCGAGTGCCTCGTCGAAGCGGCTGGCGAGGAAGTACGTCAGGCCCCAGTGGTAGTGCAGCTCGGGCAGGGCGTTGGCGAACGTGGGAACGACTTCGACAGGCACGCCGCGCAGAGTGGCGACGGCGAGGTCGGCCGCAGCGGCCGCATCGGCCAGTCGTCCCTCGGTGCGCGCGACCGCGAGGCGGCCGGTCAGCGCGGCGAGTCGGTCGAGCGGCGGCGCGTTGGGATCGTCGGTCAGGATGTCCGAGTACGCGCGGGTCGTCCGCTGCCGGGTCGACGAGCGACGCAGATGCTCCTCGGCGAGGCGGAGGCGTGGATTCGCGTCCATCACGTCGGCAGGCAGAGACGTGATCGTGTCGATGAGCAGCTGCGGGTGGCTTTGATACAGCTCGCTCCATCGGGCGCCCAGGAGGCCGACGACCCCGGTCCAGTCGCCGTGGGAACGCGCCGCGTCCAGACTCTCCTGCAGAGCATCCGCTGCCGACTCGCTCATCTCAGCCCGGCGGTCCTCTCGTGGTCGCGTATGCGTCCCCTTCATTCTGTCAGAGCGGCTAGCTCTCCCGACGTTCGGCCGCAACCCCCTCCGCTCATGGCATCCCCTCGGTCGATGATGGCGGGACGTCGCCGGAACCGGCCGCGGACAGCGCAGAAGGGACACTCTCATGACCGACACCACACCCGTCCAGCGGGTCGCCGAGCTCCTCAAGGACTTCCGCTTCGCGATGTTCACCACGCGCAACGCCGAGGGGCGACTCGTCTCGCATCCGCTCACCGTGCAGGAGGCCGAGTTCGACGGCGACCTGTGGTTCCTCGTGTCGAAGAGCGCCACGCTCGTGCTCGACGCGCAGGCCGACGAGCGGGTGGGCGTCTCGCTCAGCTCGAACGACTCGTGGGTGTCGCTCTCGGGCACCGCGGAGCTGGTCGACGACCCGGCGAAGGTGCGCGAGCTCTGGAGCCCCACGGTCGAAGCCTGGTTCACGAACGGGCCGGACGACCCCGAGGTGGGCCTGCTGAAGTTCACCGCCGAATCCGCCGAGTACTGGGACAGCCCGGGCGGGAAGATCGCCTCGCTGTTCAGCTTCGTGAAGTCCAAGATCACCGGCGAGCCCTACGAGGGCGAGAACGAGACGGTCGAGCTGCCGCAGCGATGAGTGCGGGGCATCCGTCATGCTGGTGAGGACGGATGCCTCGGCGATCGGGTCGTCCGCAGAGAGGACGGTGCCCGTGTCGGTGCTGGCTGGTCGTGTCTTCCTCGCGATCACGGGGGCGGTGTGCGTCGCCGCGCTCGTCGGGGCAGGTGTGGCGTGGCGGAGCACGGGATCGGATGCCGGTGGGCTGGGCATCCTTCTGGCGATCGGCGGCATCGCCGCCGTGCTGTGGGTCGTCGGTGCCGTCCTCACCGTGCCCTTCGTCGAGGCGACGGTCGATGCGCACGGCCTCGTGATCCGGCGGGTGTGGGGCCGTCGCAGGGTCGTGGAGATCGCGGACGTGGACGAGGTCGTGGTGCTCGCCGACCTGATCCTGCCGTCACGCGTGGCGACGGCGCCGAGACCACGGGTCGTCCTGCGGAGGGAGGGTGCGGTGGTCGCGACGTTCACCCCGCGTGATGCGGCCGTCGTCGCGGACCTCGCGAGGTGCGGATGGGCTCCCGTCACGATCGCGGATCCGCTCACCCCATCCGAGGCGACGCGTCGTTATCCGGGCTCGGTCGGGCGCGGCGAGAGGTTCTCGCACGTCCTCCCCCTCGGCGCGGTCGTCGTCGGCGCGGCCGTCGCGATCGGAGCCGTCATCGTCGCCGTCGGGCGCTGACGGTTGTCACGATCGGTGGGCGAGAGCTCCGGCATAGGCTGTCGGCGTGAGCGACGCACTCGACGACGGACCGTTCTTCCACGGCACGAAGGCCGATCTGCGGCCGGGCGATCTGCTGACCGCGGGGTTCCCCTCGAACTATCGCCCCGAGATCGTCATGAACCACATCTACTTCACGGCGATGCCGAACGGCGCGGGTCTTGCAGCCGAGCTCGCCCCCGGCGACCGTGCTCCCCGTGTGTACGAGGTCGAGCCGACCGGGGAGTTCGAGAACGACCCCAACGTCACCGACAAGAAGTTCCCGGGCAACCCCACTCGCTCCTATCGCAGCGCCGCCCCGTTGCGGGTCGTGCGCGAGGTCGACGACTGGGTGCGGTCGGCGCCCGAGGCGCTCGCCGAGTGGCGGCGCAAGCTCGCGGCGCTGCAGGGCGACGAGCGCGCCGAGATCATCAACTGATCTCAGAGATCCCAGTCGGCGATCGGGTGCACGGGAGCCTCCTCCACGAGCGCGACCGAGCTCACGTGCTCGACCGAGATGACGACGCGAGCGCCCGGCGAGACCAGCACGCTCACCAGCCCGTTGCGATCGGAGATGTCGACGAACGTGGGCTCCGATCGGGCCGCGGCTTCGATACGCCCCATGAGCTCCAACAGGTCGCGGTCGCCGTCCAGGAGGAACTCGCGGCCATCGATGTCGATGCGTGCTCTCGTGTTCGTCCTCGGCTCGTCCATGCGCTCGACGGTAGACCCGATCCCGGCCGATCCTGAGGGGGTTGCGCGACTCGGATGCCGTTGGTAGCCGTCGCTCCGGCCGACGTCGTGCGACCGCGACTATCGTTTCGACCATGGGTTCATTGCACTACGGCGGCTCCGATTCCCCGATCCGCATCGAGGACCGCGCGCTCGCGCACCTCAAGGTGGCGATCGCCACGAAGCTGCGCCGCAACGAGAGCTTCACGCTGTCGTGGCGGCACAGCGACGGCGACGAGAACGGGCGGTCGACGATCTGGCTGCACCCGTCGATCCCGCTGCGCTTCACTTTCGACGACTCCGAGGCGCCGCAGCTGAACCTGAAGTGGATCGAGCAGCTGATGATGTCGGCGAACTCCTCGGGCGGCATCAGCCTCGTCGACGAGATGCTCGAGACGCCCGAGGAATCCGCGGGCTGAGGTCTGCTCAGCGACGGACGGGGTCGCCCCCGCCGTCGAGGAACCGCCCGAGGTCGCGCATCGTCGGGGCGGCCTCCCAATCGCCCGGCACGAGGCAGGCGATCGCACCGCAGGCATTGGCGCGCCGGAGAGTGCCGGCGATGTCGAGTCCTTCGAGCCGCGCGCTGAGATACCCCGCCACGAACGCGTCACCTGCACCGACCGTGTCGATCACGTCGATCGTGAAGCCGGGGCCGGCGCAGGTGCCGTCGGGCGTGAAGACCGTCGCGCCGTCCGGGCCCTGCTTCAGCACGACGTGCTCGACGCCCGCGGCGTGCAGCAGTCCTGCCGCGTCCGTCTCGGATGCCTCGGGGTACAGCACCGCGAACTCCTCGGCGCCGCCGAAGACGAGGTCGGCGCGCTCCGCGAGTTCCCGCAGGAGGGGACCCGCCTCGGCGACCGGGGCCAGAGCCGAGCGGTAGTTGATGTCGACGCTCACGGCCACCCCGGCGGCCGTCGCGCGGTCGACCGCGACCCGCAGCGTCTCGCGCGCCGAGCTCGACAGCAGCGGGGTGATGCCGGTGACGTGCAGGATCGCCGCGCGCTCGACCCACTCCGCGGGCAGGTCGTCGGGGTGCAGTCGCGATCCGGCCGAGCCCGCGCGGTAGTAGTGCACGGCGGTGGATGCCGCGGACGGCCGTTCCTTCACCATGAGTCCGGTCGGGGCATCCGCGTCCACGATGCCGTGCACGTCGACGCCCTCGGCGCGGATCTCGCGCAGCACCCGGTCGCCGAGCGAGTCGTCGCCGACCCGACCGAGCCACGAGACGGATGCCCCGAGCCGGCGCAGCCCGATGGCCACGTTGCTCTCGGCTCCTCCGACGCCGAGCGCCATCGCGCTGGCGTGCCGGAGCGAACCGATCTCGGTGGCGCGCATCAGCGCCATGCTCTCGCCGAGCGTGACCACCCCGCGATCGTCGCCCGTCATGAACGCGTCACCAGTCGTGGACGGTGCCGTCGAGCAGACGGTTCACCGGCAGGTACGCCTTGGTGTACTCGTGGCCCGCCGCGGCATCCTCGTCGAGCTCGACGCCCAGGCCGGGGTTGTCGCCCGGGTGCAGGAAGCCCTTGTCGAAGGTGAACGAGGTCTGGAAGACCTCGAGCGTCTGGGCGTTGTGCGGCATGTACTCCTGGATCCCGAAGTTGTGGATCGCGAGGTCGAGGTGCAGCGCTGCGGCCATGCCGACCGGCGAGATGTCGGTCGGGCCGTGGATGCCGGACTTGATGCCGTAGATCGCGGCGAAGTCGAGGAGCTTCTTCATGGCGGTGATGCCGCCGGTGTGGGTGACGGCCGAGCGCACGTAGTCGATCAGACGCTCGGTGATGAGGGTCTGGTAGTCGTACACCGAGTTGAAGACCTCGCCGATCGCGAGCGGCGTCGTGGAGTGCTGGCGCACCAGGCGCAGGGCTGTCTGGTCCTCACCGGGGGTGCAGTCCTCGAGCCAGAACAGGTCGTAGGGCTCGATGTCCTTCGCGAAGCGCGCCGCCTCGATCGGGGTCATGCGGTGGTGCCCGTCGTGCAGGATGCGCAGGTCGGAGCCGAAGTCCTCGCGGATGCTGGCGAAGACGCCGGGCATGTGGTTCAGGTAGTTGCGGGTGTCCCACCGCTCCTCGCTGGGGCGGTCGCCCGAGCGCTTGGCGGGCTCGTAGTCGTAGCGCACGCCCGGGCCCGACGACGAGACGCCGTAGATCTGGCCGAGACCGGGCACACCGGTCTGCACCCGCACGGCCGTGTAGCCGAGCTCCTCGTAGCCGGTGATCGCGTTCTTGAGGGCGGCGTAGTCGGTGCCGGAGGCGTGGGCGTAGACGCGCACGCCCTCGCGGCTGGCTCCGCCGAGCAGCTGGTACAGGGGCATGCCGGCCTTCTTGGCCTTGATGTCCCACAGGGCCATGTCGACCGCGGCGATCGCGGCCATCGTGACCGGGCCGCGGCGCCAGTACGGCCCGCGGTAGAGGTACTGCCAGGTGTCTTCGATGCGATCCTCGTCGCGGCCGACGAGCATCGAGGCGACGTGGTCGGCGAGGTACGAGGCGACCGCGAGCTCACGCCCGTTGAGGGTCGCATCACCGAGGCCGGTGATGCCGTCGGAGGTCGTGATCTTGAGCGTGACGAAGTTGCGTCCGGGGCTGGTGATGTTGACGTCGACGAGCTCGATGGTCATGGCGTTCTCGGTTCTCCTGGTGAAGCGGGGTGTCGTGCGGGGGCGTGATAGGTGTGGTGCGGGGTGCGGCCGAAGGTCTCGGCCGCACCCCGGGTCGTGGTGCGCGGTGCGATCAGATCGCGTCGCGCGGATCGGTCAGATCGCGACCGGCGACCTCGGGCATCCAGATCGACGCGACGAGCGCGCAGAGCGTGAAGAACACGAGCATGATGATGATCGGGATGAACGAACCGGTGACGGCCGAGACCCACGCGGCGGCGATGACGGGTCCGGCGCCGGTCGCGATGATCGCCGCGATCTCACGGGCCATCGCGGTGTAGGTGTAGCGGTTGCGGGCTCCGAACAGCTCGGGGAGCGTGAGGTTCTCGAGCGAGGCGAAGCTCATCACCGCGAGGTTGTGCAGCACCACGTAGCCGATGAAGACCTGCGTGGTGTCCTTGCTGCTGATCATGAGCATCGTCGGAACGATGACGATCAGGGCGATGATCGCCCACACCATGTACATGCGCTTGCGGCCGAAGCGGTCACCGAGCCAGCCCGACAGCGGCACCGTGATGAAGGCGACGAGCGACGAGACGATCACGGCGTTGACGCCGATCGAGCGGTCGAGCAGCAGCACGACGGTGATGTAGCTGATGAGGTACGTCTGGATCATGCCGGAGTTGCCGGCCTGACCGAAGCGCAGCAGCAGGGCGATCGAGAAGGCCTTCCACGGCTTGCGCTGCATCGCCTCGAGCGTGCGGATGTCTCCGGTCTCGGTGGCGAGCTGGATCGTCTCCTCGCGGGACAGGGCCTTGCCGTCGACGACGTCGTCGCGCTCCTCGAAGACCGGGGTCTCCTTGAGGTTGAAGCGCACCCAGATGGCGAACAGCATGATGACCGCGCTGGCGATGAACGGGATGCGCCAAGCCCAGTCGATGACCTCGTCCTCGCTGTAGGCGACGAGCAGGATCGCCCAGATGCCCGACGCGAGCAGCGTGCCGCAGTTCGTGCCGAGGGCGACGAGCGAGGCGATGATGCCGCGGCGTTTGGCCGGGGCGTACTCGGCGAGCATGACGCCGGCGCCGGAGATCTCGGCTCCCGCACCGAAGCCCTGGGCGATGCGCAGGAGCACGAGCAGGATCGGCGCGAGCACGCCCACCTGCGAGTACGTCGGCAGGAAACCGATGAGCGTCGTCGCGAGACCCATGAGCAGGATCGTGTAGAAGAGCACCTTGGTGCGGCCGGTCTTGTCGCCGAGGCGGGCGAAGAAGAACGCGCCGACGGGGCGGGCGACGTAGCCGACGCCGTAGGTGGCCATCGCGGCGACGACCGCGACGGCGGGGTTCTCGGACGAGAAGAACAGATCGGCGAAGACGAGCGCGGCTGCCAGCGAGTACAGCTGGTAGTCCATGAACTCGAGCGCGGTGCCGAGCCACCCCGAGATGGCGGCGCGGACGAGGTCGCGCACCGACCTCTTCGCGGTGGGATCGGCGGCCGGGGCCGTCGTGGTGGCGTCTGACATGGGAGGTACTCCTTCGGACCAGAAAGGGGGGTGTCGGATGCGGCGGAGCCGCGGGTAACGGGAGAGAGCGCTAGAGGGCGAGCAGCACCTTCGCGGAGGCGGAGGAGTCGCGGGCGATCGTGAACGCGTTCACGGCATCGGATGCCGGGAGCACGTGCGAGATCACGGGGTCGAGAGCATCCGACTCCGCGAGCATGCGCACGGCGTCGTCGATCTCGGTCGAGAAGCGGAACGCGCCGCGGATCGTGAGCTCCTTGGCGAGCAGCGGCGCGAGGTTCACGCCGATGTCGGAGTTCGGGAGCATGCCGACCTGCACGATCGTTCCGGTGCGACGGGTGGCGCGCACGGCCTGGGTGAGGGCGACGCCCACGCCCGAGCACTCGAAGACGACGTCGTACGACTCGTTCTCGATCGTGTCGCGGCCGACGAGGGCGACCTCGGTCGCGCCGAGCGCCTGCGCGCGGTCGAGGGGCTCGGTGCGCACGTCGCTCGCGCCGACGACGCCGGCACCAGCGTGCACGGCCGCGGCGACCACCAGCAGCCCGATGGGCCCAGCGCCGATCACGAGCACGCGCTTGCCGCTGACATCGCCCGCGAGACCCACGGCGTGCAGCGCGACGGCCAGGGGCTCGGCGAGTGCGGCGCGCTCGAGCGGCAGGCCGTCGGGCAGCACGCGGATCATGTGCTCCTCGACGATCAGGTACTCGGACGCCCCGCCCTGACGGTGCGGGTTCGCCGCGGCGCTGCCGAGGTAGTCGCCGCCGGGGCGCAGGTGCGGGCGGTCCTCGAGGCCGGGGACGGATGCTCCGTAGCGGGCGGGGTGCACCGTCACCGGAGTGCCCGGGGCGAGGCGACCGGAGGGGTCGAGGTCGACGACGCCCGAGAGCTCGTGTCCGGGCACCAGGGGCTCGCGGATCGTGTACTCGCCGTTGGCGCCGTGGAAGTAGTAGTGCAGGTCGGATCCGCAGATGCCCACGAAGCCGACGCGCAGTCGCACCTCGCCCGCACCGGGCTCCGGGATCTCCCGGTCGTCCCAGCGGATGTCTTCCTTGCCGTGGATGACGAGCGACTTCATCGGCGGGCCTCCTTCGTGGCGTTCGTGTCGTTGTCGAGCTTGCCCTCTTCCGCGGCGGAGAGGGCGTCGGCGATCGCAGCGTCGACGCCGCTGCGGCGGATCGTGTCGACCAGTTCGCCGACGCGTGCGGCGAAGGCCTCCTGGTGGGCGAGTTCGCTGCCGAACAGGCGCTGGTCGACGATCACGCGGCGGGCGAGGTCGACGCCGTCGCGTGCGCCCGCGGCCAGCGCGGCGAGGTGCTCGCGCGCGGGGTCGGTCATCGCGGCCGCGTGCACGCCGGGGTCGAAACCGCCGAGCGGGGCGTGGCACGACAGGTAGCCGGCGACGGTGAGTGCGATGAGGTGCGGCATCCGCCCCTGCCCGAGCGCGAGGAGTGCGGGCTCCGGGATGCGCTGGCGCAGCTTCACCGAGCCGTCCGATCCGACCTGGCGGGTCTGGTGTCCGAGCGCGCTGTTGCCCCAGCGCTCGAACAGCTCGGCCTCGTAGGCGCGGATGTCGACACCGGTGGGCACGTCGACCGACGGCTCGTATTCGCTGCGCATGACGCCGCGCGCGGCATCCGCGATCCGGTCGATGCCGATCGCCTCGGGGATCGTGCCGACTCCGCGGAGCGCGCCGAGGTAGGCGATGAGCGAGTGCGTGCCGTTGAGCAGACGCACTTTCATCTGCTCGTAGCGGGCGACCTCGGAGGTGAAGACGGCACCGCCGGCCTCCCAGGCGGGGCGTCCGCCGGCGAAGGCGTCTTCGATCGCCCACATCGTGAACGGCTCGCCCGGCACGGGGATGCCGTCGACCGCACCGAGGAGGCCGGCGACCTCGTCGCGCAGTCGCGCGGTGGTCGACGGCACGATCCGGTCGACCATGCTCGAGGGGAAGGTGACGGCGCGGTCTATGTAGTCGAGGGCGTCGGACGCTTCGCCGTCGGGCAGAGCCTGCAGGAACTCGCGCACGAGCTTCTCGGTGTGCTTGCCGTTCGCGGCGAGGTTGTCGCAGCTGAGGATCGAGATCGGCTCGGCGCCGGCACGGGCGCGGGCCTGGAGGCCGCGGGCGAGCTGGCCGATCGTCGACCGCGGCGCGCCGCCCCGCAGATCGGCGCGCACGGTCTCGTCGTCGAGGTCGAGGTGCTCGGTGGCGGGGGAGTAGCTGTAGCCGTTCTCGGTGACGGTGAGCGTGACGATGCGGATGCCGGCGTCGGCGATGTGGCCGACCACGCGCTCGGGCTCGTCGCCGGCGACGAAGGCGTCGGTGTGCACACCGGGGATCGCGAGGCTCGTTCCCGCGGGAGAGATGGTGGCGACCGAGTAGAGGAAGTCCTGCGCGTGCATCGCGTCGACGACGGTGCGTGAGCGGGAGGCGGCGCCGATGATGCCCCAGTCCCCGCCGTCGTGGGCGATGGCGGCGGCCGTGTACATCGCCTGGTGCGCCCGGTGGAAGCTGCCGAGACCCAGGTGCAGGATGCCGGTGCCGGAGGGGGTGACCAGCGGAGCGGTGGCCGCGGGGGTGGCGCGGCTCAGGATCCGGAGATCGGCGTTGATCGTCATGTAAAGCAGTGTGTATGAGTTGTACAAACTTGTCAAGCCAGTTTCATGACGAGGATCGTGCCATAGGATTGCGGCAACCGGAGGGGTGGACGTGGCAGCGACATTGACGGACGTGGCGAAGCGCGCAGGCGTGTCGATCGCCACGGCATCGCGCGCCTTCGGAGAACCCGACCGTCTCGCCCCCTCCACCCGCGAACGCGTGCTCGAGGCGGCCGCCGACCTGGGCTACGCGAACCCCCAGGCGGGCACCGCCACCCGCACCTTCGGTGTGATCGTGCCCGACGTCGCCAACCCCGTCTACGGCAAGCTCCTCAAGGCCGTCCAGGGTCAGGCGTGGCACGGGCGGCATCGCATCGTGCTCTTCGACGCCGACGAGGACCTGCGCCGCGAGCGCGAGCAGATCGAGCAGGCCCGCAAGCTCGACGGCATCCTGCTCTGCTCTCCCCGCCTCCCCGATGCCGATGTCACAGCCCTCATCGGTGGCACCCCGTCGGTCGTCGTCAACCGGCAGATCGACGGCATCCCCAGCGTGCTCATGGATGCCGAGCACGGCCCCGCGCAGGCGATCGAGCACCTCTTCGCGCTCGGGCATGAGCACATCGCCTACGCCTCCGGTCCCCGCGGTTCGTGGGCGGACGCCCGTCGATACGACACCATCGAGCGCGCGTGCGATCGCCACGGCATCCGTCTCACCCGGCTCAGCCACCACGAGGCGTCGATCCAGGGAGGCCGCGCCGCCGCCGCGCTCGCCGCGGCCAGCGGAGCGACCGCCGTCGTCGCCTACAACGACCTCGTCGCGATCGGCCTCGAGGCGGGACTCCTCGACCTCGGGCTCACCTGCCCCGACGACGTGAGCCTGGTCGGCATCGACGACATCGATCTCGCCGGCGCCGTGACCCCGGGCCTCACCACCGTGCAGATGCCGATCGAGCGCAGCGGCGCCCTCGGCGTCGACCTGCTGTTGCAGGCGATCGCGGGCGCCGTGGTCGGAGAGGCCGCGACGCTCAGCTCGCAGCTCATCGTGCGGGCCTCCACCGCCGCGCCCCGCCGAGCCTAGGCGTCAGGCGTCGATGCGGCACCGGCACCTGCCTGCCGACGTTTTAGTACGACTGTGCTAACTTAATGCCATGAGCACACGCACCCCGGGTCCGCGCCGGTGATCCTCGTCGCCATCATCGCCTGCGAGATCGCGTTCTGGGTCGCGATCGTCGCCGGCCTCGTCGCGCGGTACCCGCTGCGCCGGCCGAGGCTCGGCGTCGGATTCCTCGTCGCCGCACCGCTCATCGATCTCGTGCTCCTGACGCTCGTCACGGTCGACCTCCTCGGCGGGGCGACGGCATCCTGGCACCACGGTCTCGCCGCCCTCTACATCGGCATCTCGATCGCCTACGGGCATCGGATGATCGCGTGGCTGGACGCGAAGTTCGCGACGCGGTTCCGCGGGGCACCGCGCCGTGCTCCGCTCACGGGGGCAGCGTACACGGTGGCCTGCTGGAAGGACGTGGCGCGCACCGTGCTCGCGGTCGCCATCGCGGCCGCGATCCTCGGGGGACTCATCGCCATCGTGGCGGCTCCCGACCGCACGGCCGAGTTGGTCGGGTTCTTCCGGATCCTCGGCATCGTCCTGGCGGTCGACGTGATCTGGGCCGTCAGCTACACGCTCTGGCCGAAGAAGGCGCCCGCGGAGGCCGCCCCGGTACGGTGAGGACATGCCCAAGCTGATCGACCACGCCCAGCGCGACCGTGAGATCGGCGAGGCGGCGATGCGCGTGCTCGCGCGGGACGGCCTCGTCGCGCTCTCGGTGCGGAAGGTCGCCGAGGAGGCGGGGCTCGCGACGGCATCCCTCCGCCGCGCCTTCCCGACGCAGGCGGCCCTGCGGTCGTTCTGCCTGGACGGGATCCGCTCCGCTGTCGCCGATCGCCTGCGGCGACTCGACGGCGACGGTGGGCGCCGCGTGATCGCGATGCTGGAGGAACTCCTCCCTCTCGACGAGGTGCGGCGCACCGAGCTGATGGTCCAGCTCCAGCTGGGCAGCCTGGCGCTGACCGACGGCTCGCTGGCTCCCTCGGTGCGCGAGCTCAGCGGCGGGGTGCGGCGGGTGTGCGACGCCGCCATCGCAGAACTCGTGCGCGCGGGCGAGGTGCCCGCGTCGGTCGACGCCGCCTTCGAGGGCGACCGTCTCCACGCGCTGCTCGACGGGCTCGCGCTGCGTCTGCTGTGGAGCACGGACTCCGATGCGGGTGCTCGCGCGCGGACCATGCTGGAACGGCACTTCCGGATGCTCGGGCGCGAAGACGGGTGAGCCGCGGTCTCCGTGGATCCGGCGCCGTCGTCGCGGGGCACCCCGACGCCTGCGCCGAAGTCAAGGCCTTTCCGGAGCCCGGGGTATTCCGGGAGCATGAGGCGCGACGGCATCGTCGGATGCCGGAAGGAGCACTCTCATGAGCATCGGAACCGGAATCGTCCTCTTCGTGATCGGCGCGATCCTCGCGTTCGCACTGAACGTGCAGCTGGACTGGGTGAACCTCGACCTCGTCGGCTACATCCTCATGGCCGCCGGAGCGATCACGGCCATCATCGGAATCATCGTCATGGTCTCCCGCCGCGGTCGCACCCGTGGCACGACGACGGTCGTCGAGGACGACCGTATCTGACCCTCGGCACCCTCGCGGTGCCGCTCGGACGCATCGAGACCCACCGACGTGCTCGGTGGGTCTCGTCGCGTCCGGTGGGTTTCGACGAGGTGCGGGACTCAGCGCGGCGCGGCGTTCAGCGCGGCGCGGGGTTCAGCGAGATGCGCGTCTCAGCGCTCGAGGCTGTCGCTCTGATCGAGCGGATCCTGCTCCCCGTCGTGCGGGGCGCCGTGATCGGAGCCCTCGTCGGCCGTGAAGACCTTGCCGTCGTCGGCGGGTTCGGCGGCGGCATCCGCGGCGGCGTCGTAGGGGCCGCTGTCGTCGGGGTACGCTTTCGGGTCGCTCATGGGGTGTCCTCTCGTCGACGGGCCGCCGGTCGATCCGGGCGGATGCCCAGCCTCGCGCATCGTCTCGATCGGCACCCGCCCGTTGACAGGCGGACGAAAGGGTGTCGCTCGTCTCATTCGCGCGGGGCCGCGAACTCGATCACCCGTGTCGATCGCCCGTCCGGGGTCCAGACACCCGCGGCGATGCGGCCGGGGGCGAGAGGGGTGAGCGATTCGATCTCCGCGTCGTCGCCGAGCAGCTGCGACAGGTCGACCCGCACGGCGGAGTCGAGCGCCGGACCGGTGAGCACGAGCGCGTCCTCCGGTGCGACGAGCGCCGCCCGGTCGTCGTCGACCCAGCAGGCGGCGAGTCCGAAACCGTACTCCGCATCGATGTCGGCGGCCGACACCTGACCGATCTCGTCGAGTGACGGCCACGCGAACACCCGGGCGGTCTCGGGATCGCTCGGGTACGGAGCCATCAGCAGCCGGTCCCCGGCGGGGCGGAAGCCGGCGATCACCGGGTCGTGTCCTGAGAGGATCTCGGTCAGCCGCAGCTGCGGCCCCGTCGGAGCGGAGGCATCGACATCGACATCGACGCGGAGGGCGAGGCATCCGTCCTGCCCCATCGCCAGCTCGATCACGGCGATCGGATCGATCGGATGCCGGTGCACGACGGCCATCGCATCGTCGGCGTCGACGGCCTGCTCATCGAGCAGCGCCCCCGTCGCGTGGTCGAGCAGCAGCACCCGATGCCCGCCGTCGTCACCCGGCGCGGTGGCGACGACGAGATCGCCGACGAACGCGGCGGCGTCGATCGAGAGGCCCGCGACCGTGACGGTGTCGTCGCCGACGAGGACGGTGTCGCCACCGGCGGTGAGCACCAGGCGATCGAGCGCGGATGCCGCGCGCACACGCACCTCGTCGGTGAGCGCGAGAGCCCGGCCGTTCACCTCGCTCAGCTGATCGTCGAGCAGCCGAACCGCCCCCTCGTTCCAGCGGGCGAACCACCGGCGTCCGTCCTGTTCGCCGGCATCTGCGAGGTCGGGCAGTTCTTCGAGGATCGCGATCACGCGTGCATCCGTGGGCATGCCCCCACCGTATCGGCGCGGCCCGCAGCGAAGAGATCAGCCGGCACCGAAGAGGTCCGCCCGCACCGAAGAGATCAGCCGGCGCAGGTCTCGAACACGTACGCCTCGTCGTCGGGGGTCACGAGGTTCCGGTCGCGCAGCACCATCGAGGCGGGCGACTCGTCGTCGGCGCACATCTCGGCGAAGGTGCGGGGCAGCTCGTCGCTGTACTCGATGTCGATCACCGCCTCGCCGTAGACATCGGTGTACGCCGAGCACTCCTCGTAGGCGGCGCACTCCTCGGTCACGGCGAAGTCGAATCCTGCCTCGTCGCGCAGCATCGCGGCATCCTCGGCGGCGTTCTTCTGCCCGGCGGCGAGACCGGCGCCGTGCGCGGCGTCGACGAGCAGCGCCGCGAGGGCGAGGTTCCCCTCGAGGGTGAGGGCGCCGTCGGACCGGGTGTACGAGTCGAGGTTGTCGAACTCGACCGCGTCGAACCCGGCATCCGCGCATCCCTCGATCCACGGGGTGACGAGGGCGGCGATGCGCTCGCGCTGCGCGGGCGTCGAGGTGTCGACGAGAGCCTCATCGGGCCAGTCCGGGTCGAAGACCGGTGCGCCGTCGCGCTGCAGCAGCAGGTCGTCGTCCCAGAGGTCGAGTTCGCCGGGCTGCGTCTGGAATCCGTTGACGTAGCAGATCGAGTACACGCCGTCGGCGGGCTCGGCCGCGCGATCGCGCCCGACGATCCCGACCCCGGATGCCGGTGCGTAGGCGCCGCCCAGCTGGTAGTCGGGCGCGGCGCCGGCGGGTGGCGCGCTGAAGGATCCGGATGCCGGAGCGTCCGTGGTGGTGCACCCCGTGAGCGCGGCGACCGTCAGCACAGCGATCGTGAGAGCGGAGGTGGGGCGGGAGCGCATGTGAGCAAATCTACTGGGCGATCCTGTTCGGACGATTCGGGAATGCGGATGCCGCGGACGTGGTTTCATGTTCATGCAATTGCATGTAATTGGGAAGGACCCCTCATGACCACCACGTACGACGTCGGCTTCCTCGTCGGCAGCATCTCCTCGACCTCGATCAACCGCCGCCTGTCGAAGGCGCTCGTGAAGCTCGCGCCGCAGGCGGGCCTCAACCTCACCGAGATCCCGCTCGTCGACCTGCCCTTCTACTCGGCCGACAACGACGGTGCGATCCCGGCCGAGGCCGCGTCGTTCAAGAAGGCGATCGAGGCCTCCGATGCGATCATCGTCATCACCCCCGAGTACAACCGCTCGGTGCCGGGCGTGCTGAAGAACGCGCTCGACACCGCGAGCCGCCCGTGGGGCCAGAACAGCTTCGCGGGCAAGCCGTCCGCCGTGATCGGCGCCTCGGTCGGCGCGATCGGTACCGCCGTCGCGCAGCAGCACCTGCGCTCGATCCTCTCCTTCCTGGCGTCGCCGGAACTCGCGCAGCCGGAGGCCTACGTGCACATGCGCGAGGGGCTCATCACCGACGACGGCGAGGTCACCGACGAGTCGACGACCGAGTTCCTCCTCTCGTGGCTCACCGCCGTGCACACGCACATCGCGAAGACGCTCAGCCCCGTCAGCTGATCGCTCGTCTCGAAGGGGCTCGCGGCCATCGGCTGCGGGCCCCTTCTGCGTGAGCGGGGGTGGTGATCGGGCGGATGCTGTGGCACGCTGTTAGTTAGTTCCACTAACAATGCTGAGAGTGGAAATGGTTATCACCGTGAACGCCGAAGTGAACGAGGACTCGATGTTGAGAAGATCCACCGCCGCCGCGACCGCCGCCCTGCTGATGCTCGCCCTCCCGGCCGCGGCCGTCGCCGCCGCCCCCGACGAGGAACCTCTGTACAAGTTCGTGAAGGACGCCTCGGGTGCCTACGGCTACGGCACCGACCCGGTCGAGATCTTCCCGGGCTCGGGGGAACAGGTCGCCATCCCCAGCGCGCTCGAGCCCGAGAATCGGCGCTTCTCGAGCGCCTGGGTGGGCACGATCGGCAACCTCAACTTCGGCAAGCCCGCGGATGCCGCCGACTTCGACGCGAAGTACGCCACCGTGCTCGACGACTTCGCGTCGTGGAACATGAACGCCGTGATCTTCCAGGTGCGTCCGCTGCTCGACGCGTACTACCCCTCGGAGCTCAACCCGTGGTCGGAGTTCCTCGGGGGCCCGCAGGGCACCGACCCCGGCTACGACCCGTTGCAGAAGATGGTCGACGCGACCCACGCCCGCGGCATGGAGTTCCACGCGTGGCTCAACCCCTACCGGGTCACCAACACCAAGATGACCGCGCCCGCGATCCTCACGGCCCTCGGCCTCACCGCCGACGAGGTGAAGGCCCTCACCATCCCGGAGTACATCGCCGCGCTCAACGGCGCCGGCATCCTGGCCGACGACAACTTCGCGGTGCAGCATCCCGACTGGGTGCTGTCGTTCGAGGAGAAGCTCTTCCTCGACCCGGGGCAGCCCGAGGTGCCCGCGTACGTCGCGGCATCCGTCGCCGAGATCGTCGAGAACTACGACGTCGACGCGATCCACTTCGATGACTACTTCTACCCGTACCGGATCACCGTCGACGGCGTGAACGTCTTCTTCGGCGCCCAGGGCGAGGATCGCGCGACCTTCGAGGAATTCGGGCTCACGGCCGGCTACCCCGACACGCAGGACGGGATCGAGGCCTGGCGTCGCGACAACATCACCGGTCTCGTCACGCAGGTGGCGGGCGCGATCGACGCGCACAACGCGGATGCCGGCACCGCCGTGCAGCTGGGCATCAGCCCCTTCGGCATCTGGGAGCACAAGGCCCTCGATCCCGCCGGGTCGAACACCCCGGTCGGGTCGTCGCAGACCTACAGCAACGCCGTCTTCGCCGACACCCGCGGCTGGGTGCAGGACGAGCTCATCGACTACCTCACCCCGCAGATCTACTGGAGCTTCGACCAGGCGGCAGCCCCTTACGGGGAGCTCGCGCAGTGGTGGAGCGATGCCGCCGCCGAGAGCCGCACCCAGATCTACGTCGGGCACGCGCTCTACAAGCACGTCAACAACGGCGGCTGGGAGGCCGCGTGGATGAACCCCGAAGAGGTTCCGAACCAGATCCGCTTCAACCAGAAGCTCGAGGGCATCGACGGCAGCGTGCTGTTCAGCTACAACGACATGAAGCCGAGTGACATCGCCGCGCTGCCCGCCGACCAGCAGCCCCGGAACCAGGCGAAGAACACCGCGATCGAGCTGTTGAAGGGCGAGGCGTTCGCGCACCCGACGATCGTGCCCGCGAAGCCGTGGCTGTCCGACGGTTCGGTCGCGTCGCCCGCGGATGTGGCGGTCGAGGATGGCGCCCTCGTCTGGGCGGCCGGTGATGCGGCGGAGGCCCGGCAGTACGCGATCTACCGCGGCACGGGGACGGCCGAGGAGATCGTGGCCGCTCCGGGGACGCTGGTCGACACCGTGTGGGCCGGGGGTGCGGCGGAGTTCGCGTATCCGCTGCCCACGGGTGTCGGCGATGCGGATGCCGGTGGTGCGGGTGTCGGCGATGCGGGTGCCGGTGGTGCGGATGCTGGCGATGCGGACGCCGCGGCTCGCGCGGCGGGCGAGAGCTGGGTGGTGACCGCACTGGACGCGGCGGCCGTCGAGAGCGCGCCGATCGCCGTCGCGGATGCCGTGGACCCGGTCGATCCGGTGGACCCGGTGGACCCGGTGGATCCTGTCGACCCTGTGGATCCGGGCACCCCCGGAAACGGCTCGGGCTCCGGCTCCGGCTCCGGAACGGGGTCGGGCGGGGCATCCGACGCAGGCGCCCAGGACGATCTGGCGACGACCGGCGGGGACGTGCCGGCCGCCGCCCTCTTCCTGGCCGGCGGGTTGCTCGCCGCCGGTGCCGCGACGGCGGGCGCAGCTGCACTGCGCCGCCGTCGCCGCGCCTGAGCGTCGCCCCGCTCGCGGGATCGACGGGTCGCCGCCCCGGTTCTCCGGGCCGACCTGTCGATCCCGACGTGCGGAAGAGGCGGTGGCGTCGTTTCGGAGATTCGCGCAATCCCGCAGGGAATCGGCCGCGTTCGTGCGAAATGGGTGCAGATCTCCGAGATCCTGCGCAGGCGGGCAAGCCTGAATCACGCAGCAGAGCGTGGTCCAGGCAGGCAGGCAGGCAGGCAGGCAGGCAGGCAGGCAGGCAGGCAGGGCCTGATTCAGGCCGCGGGCGCTGCCGGGGACGGGGCGGATGTCGGGGTCACGGCGTCTTCGACCTCGGCGGGATTGCGACGGATGCCGATCCACGACACGATCGCGCCGAGCACGAGCAGCGCGGCGGTGACCCAGGCCGCGCTGTGGAACCCGTCGAGGTCGAGCATGCCGCCGACGATCGTCGACAGCATCGCGACGACGAGGAGGCCGGCGACGCGCGAGACGGCGTTGTTGACGGCCGAGGCGATACCGGAGTGCTCCTGATCGATCGCGCCGAGGATCGCGGCGGTCAGCGGGGCGACCGTGAGAGCGAGGCCGAGACCCGTCACGATCATGGCCGGCAGCACCTGCCACCAGTAGTCGAAGTCCTCGGCGACGAGCAGCAGCATGAGGGCGCCGACGGCCATGATCGCGGGGCCGACCGTCATGAAGATGCGCGGACCGAATCGCCCGGCCCAGGCGCCCGCCCGCGAGCTGATGAGGATCATCAGGATCGTCATGGGCAGGCTCGCGAGACCGGCGGCGGTGGCGCTGAGCCCCGCGCCCTGCTGCAGGTAGACGCCCACGACGAATCCGTTGAGCGAGAGCGCGGCGTAGACGAAGAAGGTGGCGAGGTTGCCCCAGCCGAAGTCGCGCACGCGGAAGAGCCACAGCGGCATGAGCGGTGAGGCCGAGCCCCGCTGCCGCAGCAGGAACCACGCGAACAGGGCGGCCCCCGCGATGCCCGGCATCCAGATGGCAGGGGAGCCCCAGCCGTAGTTGGGCTGCTCGATGAGCGCGAACACCACGGCGCCGAGGCCGATCGCGCACAGCGCCCCGCTGACCCAGTCGACGCGGCGACCGCTCGGCTTCTCGGCCAGCTTCAGCCGCGACAGCAGGATCAGGTTCAGCGCGATCGGCAGCACGTTGATGAGGAACACGAAGCGCCATGACAGGTAGTCGACGAAGAGTCCGCCCATGAGCGGGCCGACCAGCTGAGCGGCCGTCGTGAACGCCGTCCACACCCCGATCGCGCGCGCCTGCACATCGGAGCGCATGGTCGCGGTGATCAGGGCGAGCGAACTCGGAACCAGCAGCGCGCCCGCCGCGCCCTGCGCCGCGCGGGCGATGATGAGCACCAGCGGGTCAGGGGCCGCGGCGACCGCGATCGAGGCTATTCCGAAAGCGATGAGCCCCACGCGCATCACCAGCACGCGGCCGTAGGCGTCGGAGACCGACCCCGCCAGCAGGATCAGCGCGCTCAACGTGATGAGGTACGCATCGACCACCCACTGCTGGGTCGTGATGCCGCCGCCCAGCTCGCGGCTGATCGCGGGCAGCGCGACGTTCACGACGGTGCCGTCGAGGAACGTCACGAAAGACGCGAGGACCGCGATCGAGATGACCAGGCGCTGGACGCCGGAGAAGGATGCCACAGGCGAAGGCTACTCCCGGCCACGGACGTCGAGGGCGGATGCCGGGAACTCACTCCTCTTCGGTGGATCCTGCGGCGGAGTCCTCGGCGGATTCTGCGGCGGGATCCGTGGCGGGCTCCGTGGCGAAGTCTCCGGTGAACTCGCCGGTGTCGCTCCCCGCGAGGTGCAGCCGTCGGAGGCCGCGCAGGCCGTCGTGCGCGTGGGCGCGGAGCTGGCGCTCGGCGCCCGTTCCCTCCCTCCGGAGGCGGCCGATGTGGGCGGTGACGAACTCCGCGTCGCCGAGCCGCTCGAGCGCGTGCCGTACGACGTCGAGCAGGCGGTGCGTCGCAGCCCAGGCATCCGTCGTCTCGCCCGTCGTGGGATCAGTGATCGTCGCCGCCATGCCGTGCCGCGCGGCCACCCAGAGCCCGGCGTCGATCTGCTCGACCGGGGCCGCCGACGCCGGGCCGTCGTGGGCCACCACGATCGCGCGGGTGAGAGCGGCCGCGAAGAGCGTGTCGTCGATCGAGAGCTGCGCGTCGCACACGCGCGACTCGACCGTGGGGAAGCGGTCCGAGAGCCGTGCCGCCCACGACAGCGACGACCGTTCGGGGATCGCGGAGAGCGCGATCAGCCGATCCACCTGCCCCTCGTAGTCGGTGAGGTCGTGGAACCAGGGCGGCGTCCACGTCGCGGGCAGGCGACGGATCAGGATGCTGCGCCAGCTCGCGAAACCGGTCGCCGCCCCCTCGGCGAAGGGGCTGTTGCCGGTGAGGGCGAGCAGCACCGGCAACCAGCCGCGCAGACGGTTGAGCGCCCGCACTCGCTCCTCGGCATCCGCGACCTCGACGTGCACGTGCAGCCCGTTCACCTCGTGGCCGCGCGCGATCGCGCCGAGCTGCGCCGAGACGCGGTCGTAGTGCGGCGACGCGGAGATCGTCGCGCGCCCCGTGGTGTTGAACGGCGTGCCGGAGGCGGCGATCACGGCGTCCAGCGGGGCGGCGTGCGCCGCGAGTGCAGCGCGCAGGTGACGCAGTTGCGCCGCAGCATCCGTCATCGACGAGAGGGGATCGGTGACGCACTCGAACTGGGAGGTGAGGAACTCGGGCAGGATCCGCCCGTCGCCCTCGGGTGCGAGCCGTTCCCGAGTGCCGTCGGCCATGGCCAGCGGCACGAGCGTGCTCCGGTCGACCAGCAGGAACTCCTCCTCGATGCCGAAGCGCGCCACCGAGACCGCCTAGTGGTTCCGCAGCATCGAGATGAGCTCGGCCTTGCGCTTGCCGCTGTAGCCGGTGATTCCGAGCTCCTTCGCTCGGGCGCGCAGCTCGGACACCGTCCAGTCCTCGTAGTCGCCGCTCTCCCCGCCGCGTCTGCCGACTGTTTTGCGGCCGTCACGGGCGGCCGCGTTCGAGATGCGGGCGGCCTTCTCCTTCGAGGCGCCGTCGTCGCGGAGCTCTTCGTAGAGTTCCGGATCCTTCAGTGAACTGTTGCGTCGTCCGGGCATGATGTCGTCCTCTCCTCTGTTTCCCTTGGCATTTCGGATTCCCTTGGCATTCCGGAGGCGTCCGCGTCAACCCCCTCTGCCCCGGCGGGCGTCGACCCCTAGCGTGAGGGTTACAGCAATTCGGGGCGCCCGCCTCGAACAGAAGGGAAGAACGATGAACATCCTCCTCATCATCGTCATCGTCATCGCCGTGATTCTCGCGATCACCGGAGGACTCGTGCAGTCTCTGCAGTTCCTCCTGTGGGTGGGCCTCGTGCTCCTCGCTATCGCCGTGATCGCATGGCTCATCCGATCGATCACCGGCAGTCGCCGCAGCTAGACCAGAAAGAGGAGGCCCGCCCGAGTGGCGGGCCTCCTCTGCGTCCGGACGTCGTGCCGGAGGGCCGGAACCCCGCTCCGAGGAGCGGGGTTCTTCGGTCTCAGCGGTCGAACGCGTCCTTGACGTTCTCGCCGGCCTTCTGCGCGGCGTCCTTGACGTTCTCGCCCGCCTGCTTGGCAGAGGCCTTCGTTTGGTCTGCGCGACCTTCGGCTTCGAGGCGCTCGTTGTCGGTGAGCTTGCCCGCGCCCTCCTTGGCCTTTCCGGCCAGCTTCTCGGCGTTGTTCTTGATGTCGTCTCCCGCGCTCATGGCGTCTTCCTCTCCTTGTGGGGATCGTTGGAATGGCCACCCTCGCACCGCCCGCGCGAGGCGACCACGGGATTGACAACCGGTCAGGCGCGTGACAGGTCGCGCGCTCGTTCATGCGCGCATCGGTGTTCGAGTTCGTTGTCTGACCGCAGTGGCCGTGGCCGTGGCAGTGGCAGTGGCCGTGGTGGTGGCGGTCGCGGTGGTGGCGGTGGCAGTCCGCGGTGCGGTCCGGGGTGTTCGCCAGCGTTGGTGGGGGTCCCACCAGGCGGGTCCGCGGACGTGGGGTGTGCCGTTGTGCATACGTATCTCCCAGCCGGAGGTGTCGAGGGTGCGGTGGTGG